>NZ_MQMF01000096.1 GCF_001999465.1 Fictibacillus arsenicus | reverse complement strand
GCATCGCGCCGCTCTGAGCACGGGTGGGAGCACGATCGCGGTGCTGGCGGGAGGGATCGACCGGAACTATCCGCGCGGCAACACTGAGCTGCTGGACACGATCCGCGCTGTCGGGGCGGTGGTCTCGGAGCAGCCGCCCGGTGCCGCACCGACGCGCTCCCGTTTCCTGGCCCGTTCCCGGGTGCTCGCGGCGTTGTCTGCGGCGACGATCGTGCCCGAGGCTGGGGCGCGCTCGGGTGCGCTCGTCACGACCGAGCACGCGCTCCGCCTGGGCCGCGGCGTGGGTGCGGTGCCCGGACCGGTTACGAGCGCTGCGAGCACGGGACCACACATGCTGATCCAAGACCGCCACGCCACGCTCGTCACCAGTGCACTGGATGCGCAGGCCTTGATGGACCGCCCCGGCTCGCCGCAGAGCCGACCGGCGGGCCGGACGGCCACGGGATCGAGCTTGGACCTCGAACAGGCGCGGGCCGAGCGCGACGAACCGGGCCGCCGTC
>NZ_MQMF01000095.1 GCF_001999465.1 Fictibacillus arsenicus | reverse complement strand
GGCCGCCCCATCAGATCGTGGGGCCCATGGTCACCCCGGCCCCGATCCTGATGGCCGGGCGTGGCTAGAGTGCTGAGGTCGGCGCCACACCCCGGCGCGTCCCACGTCACTCGAGGAGAGCACCCCCATGGCCTTCGCCGCCCTGTCCCGTTCCGCCCGTCTTGCCGGCCTGTCCGCTGCCGCGCTGCTGGCCCTCACCGCGTGCGGCGGTCAGGACTCGTCCGACGCCGACGCGTCCGCCTCGACGACGGCGCCCGCCTCCGCGTCCGCGCAGGGTGCGGAGTCGTCGTCCGCCTCGGCGTCGTCGCTGTCCGCGGCCCCGGCCGACTACGAGGCCGGCACGTGCTTCACCGCCCCGCTCGGCGCCCGTGACCTGTCCTCCTTCGAGACCACCGACTGCGAGGGCGCCCACACCGCGGAGTACCTCTGGGCCGTGCCGGCCGTGGCCGAGGGTGAGGAGGCCGACCCCGCCGCCGCCCAGGCCTGCACCGCCCAGGCCCAG
>NZ_MQMF01000094.1 GCF_001999465.1 Fictibacillus arsenicus | reverse complement strand
TCCGCCCCTGGTCCATCAGCACGATCTGATCGCAGCGCTTGACCGTGGAGAGACGGTGGGCGACCACGATGACCGTGATCCGGCCGCGCAGCGACTCGATCACCTCGGTGACCCGGCGTTCCGTGAGGTTGTCGAGGGCCGACGTCGCCTCGTCGAGCACGAGGAGCGGGGGCGCCGGAAGAGCGCGCGCGCGATGCCCAGGCGCTGGCGCTGGCCGCCGGAGACGCCCACGGCCCCTTCGCCGATCACGGTGTCCAGGCCGTCGGGGAGCTCGTCCAGCCACTGGCCCAGCTGGGCTTCGCGCAGCACGCGCTCCACCTCGGCCCGGTCCGCCGTCTGGGTGGCCTCGACGTCCAGGAGCACGTTGTGCAGCACCGTCCCGTTGACCACGGTGACGGACTGCGGGACGAACGCCACGTTGTCCCACCAGCCGCGCGGGTTGGCCCCGAGCTCCACCCCGTCCACGTAGACCCCACCGCGCTGGGCGTGGTGGAAGCCGATGAC
>NZ_MQMF01000093.1 GCF_001999465.1 Fictibacillus arsenicus | reverse complement strand
TCTTGGTCTTGCGGGTGATCATGTAGATCTCGCGGCGGAACGGGTCGAGGCCGGACCGCTTGGCCTGGTGGAAGAACACCTCCACGTCGGCCTGCGTGTTGGCCCCGAGGCCGATCTGCCGGAGAGCTGCGATCTGCTGGTTAGTGAATCCGGTCTGGTCCTCCGCGATGGTGAGGGCGGTATTCGTGCTGTGGCGGGTGATTTCGGTGGACATGGTGGTGCTCCTCATCAGGGGGTCAGGCCGCTGCCGGCAGGGCAACGGCGGGCTCGTAGTTACGGGTCAGGGTCAGGTACGGGCGGCCACCGGGCTTCGAGGACCGGGTCGCGACCTTCTGCCCGTCCTCGTCGTGGATGGTCTTCGCGGTCCCGGCGCCGTGGAGGACCACGGATCGGGCCTGGTTCATGCGGGACTCCGCCGCCTTGAATGCGGCGGTCGCCGCGTGCAGCTCCACGGCGTGCACGGTCGGGATCGTGGCGACCAGGTCCGGGTCGATGTCCGGGTGCTCGGCACGCACCGCCTC
>NZ_MQMF01000092.1 GCF_001999465.1 Fictibacillus arsenicus | reverse complement strand
GTCGACGCCGTGGCCGCCGCCGGCGACGACGCCGCGGGCACCGTCGCCGAGACCGTGAAGGGCTCCTACGCCGCCCTGCCCAGCTACCGGTCCGAGAACGGCTCCCTGATGACCATGCAGGGCTTCCTGTACGGCATCTCGGCGCTCGTGGTGATCGCGTTCCTGTCCATCTGGACGGTGCAGCGCACCCGCGACATCGCGGTGCTCAAGGCCCTCGGCGGCTCGAACGGCTGGGTGCTGAAGGACTCGCTCGCGCAGGCCGCGTTCGTGCTCGTCGGCGGCGTGGCCGTGGGCACCGGGCTGGCCGCCGTGATCGGCGCGTTCGCGGGGCGGGCCGTCCCGTTCGAGCTCTCGTGGGCCACCACCGCGGTGCCCGCCGCCGGGGTCCTCGTGCTCGGCATGCTCGCCGCCGTCGTCGCGGTCTTCCGCGTCACCCGGATCGACCCGCTGGTCGCCCTCGGCGGCAACTGACCGCCTCCGACGACGGCGCCGCCCGGCGCCGTCGTCCCCCTCGGCTCCGCCTCGCCCCCG
>NZ_MQMF01000091.1 GCF_001999465.1 Fictibacillus arsenicus | reverse complement strand
CCCTAGGTGTTGTGGGTCATGAGGTTCTTGGCACGAGGGCCGGGCTGAGATGAGACGAGTGGGCCTCTCCCGCAGGATGGAAGTTCCTCAACAACCCATCCGCCCGAAAAGACCCACTCATGACTCACGCTAACGCACCCCTGACCCCCACCGGCCGTCTCAGGATGGTCCACCGCCACCTGCACGACGGCATCCCCCAAGCCCATGTCGCCGCCGAGTTCCGCGTCAGCCGGCCCACGGTGGCCACCTGGGTGGCCCGCTACCGCGCCGAGGGCGAGGCCGGGCTGCTCGACCGGCCCAGCCGTCCGCACTGTTCACCTGCCCAGCTCGACCCCGAGGTGGTGGCTCAGATCCAGACCCTGCGTCGCAGGGAGAAGTGGTCGGCCCGCCGGATCCATCACCACCTGGTCTCTGAAGGCCATCAGGTGTGCCTCCGAACGGTGGGCAGGTGGCTGCACCGGCTGGGCATCTCCCGGTTGCCAGACCTCGCGCCCACGGGTGAGGACCTGCGCCAACGACCCCAGAAGATCACCGCCC
>NZ_MQMF01000090.1 GCF_001999465.1 Fictibacillus arsenicus | reverse complement strand
CGTCGTGGAGGACCGCGCCGGGCTCGCGGCGGGAGACGAGCGTGCCGTCCGGGTTGTAGCCGCGGTCCGCGAAGGCCTCGGCGACGCCGCGCAGCCCCGCGGCGGCCGCCTTGTCCAGGGCGACGGAGCCGGGCAGGAGCAGCAGCGGGAGGTCGGAGCCGAACGCCCTGACGCCGGCGACGACGGCCTGGGCGTGCGCCTCGTGACGGACGATCGTGTTGTAGAGGGCGCCGTGCGGCTTCACGTAGCGGACCTGGCCGCCGGCCGCGCGGGCGAGCGCGTCGAGGGCGCCGATCTGGTAGAGGACGTCGTCGGCCAGCTCGGTGGGCGTGCAGTCCAGGAAGCGGCGGCCGAAGCCGGCGAGGTCGCGGTAGCCCACGTGCGCGCCGATCGTGACGCCGGCGGCGACCGCGTCACGGCAGGTCTGGGCGATCCCCGAGGGATCGCCCGCGTGGAAGCCGCACGCGACGTTGGCGGAGGAGACGGAGGGCATGATGGCGGCGTCGTCCCCCATCGTCCACGAGCCGAAGGACTCGCCGACGTC
>NZ_MQMF01000089.1 GCF_001999465.1 Fictibacillus arsenicus | reverse complement strand
TTGTGGTGGTCCGCCAGGATGCGGAGGCTCAATCGGCCAGTGTACGGGCCGCCGCGGACGCCCTCGGGTGGAGGAAGCCCACAAACGGCGGGGACGCCGGCCCGGGTCGCCCCTTCGCGCGCCCCGGCGGCGGATCGGCCCGCCCAGCCCGCCCCCGGGAACGCCGTGTATATCTAGGGGCATGCACCCCGACGACGCCCCCATACCGGATCTGACCTGGCTGGACTCCGCCGGCTCCACGCAGGATGAGCTCCTCGCGCGGCTGGACCGCGCGGGGCACCGGCACGGTGCGGCCGTGGCCACCGCGGACCAACGGGCCGGCCGGGGGCGGCACTCCCGCGTATGGAGCGCCGCGCCGGGGGCGGCACTCGCCCTGTCCGTGTACCTGCGTCCCGAGTCCGGCGGGGTGCCGGTCTCCCCGGCCCACCTGAGCTGGCTCTCGCTCGTCGCCTCCGCCGCGGTCGCCGAGCGCCTCGCGGCCCGGGGCGTCCCGACGCACGTGAAGTGGCCGAACGACGTGCTCGCCACGGACGGACGCAAGCTGTGCGGTGTGCTGGCCACGGTGG
>NZ_MQMF01000088.1 GCF_001999465.1 Fictibacillus arsenicus | reverse complement strand
TCCGGTCGGGGGCGTCGGTGCTTGTGGTGCAGCGGATGTTGGGGCACGCGTCGGCGTCGATGACGTTGGACGTGTACGCGGGGCTGTGGGACGAGGATCTGGATGACGTGGCGGGCCGTATCGGCGCGATGCTGGAGGGTCTGGGCGGGGCCGACGACAACAGGACGACAACAAGGCCCGTGTCTGCCACGTGATTGTTGGGGTGGCGTTCTCGTTTACACCGAGAGGGTCGGGGGTTCGAGTCCCTCCGGGTGCACTTGGCTGGGGGTCGCGGATTTGTTGGGTTTCTGCGGTTCCTGGCGGTTTTCTTGGGGGTGGTGGTGTCCATCTGGGGTGCCGCCGTTTTGGGTGGTTTGTGGTGGTGTGGGGTGGGGTGACGACAACAGGACGACAACACAGGGGTGGAGGCAACGAAGCCGCCCCGCCACCAGGGGAGGTGGCGGGGCGGGAGCCGCAGCGGTCACGGGATTGGCCGCGGCGGGCGCCGGCCGCGCGGAGGGGGGATGGCGGGCGGCGCCGAGGCCCAGCGTAGCGGGTGCGGCGCGGCCGCGGGAGATGCCTGTGGACACAGAAGAACGCCCC
>NZ_MQMF01000087.1 GCF_001999465.1 Fictibacillus arsenicus | reverse complement strand
TCCCCGTCCGCCTCGGCGCCGGCGCCGTCGGCCTGCACCAGCAGGAACGCGCCGGACTCGGGCAGGGCGGCCCCGCGTTCGGGCCCCGCGTGCGCGCGCACCGCGGCGAGCGTCGCCTCGTCCATCAGCTCCATCAGGCGGGCACGTGACCGGCCCCGGTGATCGCCTCGGCCGCGGCGGCGCCCGCGACGACGTCCGGGAAGAACCCGCCGAGCGTCACCGGCACGCCGCGCACGGCCGGCCGCAGCGCCAGCGTCGCGCCCACGATCACGCCGAGCGTGCCCTCCGAGCCGATCATCAGCGCGACCAGGTCGTAGCCGGTCACCCCCTTGACGGTGCGGTGGCCCAGCCGCAGCAGGGTGCCGTCCGCGAGCACCACGTCCAGGCCCAGCACCGCCTCGCGCGTCACGCCGTACTTGGCGCACAGCAGCCCGCCGGCGTTCATCGCGATGTTGCCGCCCACCGTGGAGATGTCCTTCGACGCGGGGTCCGGGGCCCACCACAGCCCGTGCTCGGCGAGCGCGGCGTTCAGCGCCCCGTTGAGGATCCCCGGCTCGACGACGGCCACGCGGTCCGCGGGGGAGAACCTCCAGGATCCGGTC
>NZ_MQMF01000086.1 GCF_001999465.1 Fictibacillus arsenicus | reverse complement strand
GACGCGTTCACCGCGCTGAGTCAACTCATCCGTGAGACCGGCGCGCTGCAGGACTAAGGAGGTAGTTTTTCAAACTAGTAGTGAACCACAAAAGCCTGCAGCATCATCTCGAGAGCCACCGACGCCCTGATATGGGAACGCAGGGAGCACACCGCCCGCCGTACCCTCCATCGACGATGAGTAGTTTCAGCGAAGTGCCATACGCCGGATATTCAGCGCGGCTTGGTGAGCTCGAACATCCTCAACCGATCGGAAACGAACCGCGCCCGCACTATCCAAGGGGTCCGCCAAGACCGCGGTGAGGACAGACCGAACGAGATCTCCCGGCGGGGCAACATGCCCCTCACCCCAGTAATCAATGATCGTCCAGACATCCGCGTCCCCGTCAATCTTTTGCAAATACGGAATCATGTGGCTGCTGAAATACACGAAATTTCCAGAGTTCTGGAGATAGATAATTCGATTACCCGTTGGCATAATTCCAACGGGAACCATTGTCGAAATTTCTCGCGGATCCTCAGTCCCGTACAGCGCGGGAGCTCTATGCTGAAGGGCCGTCGGGGGAGTGAACAGGTGGGTGCGCGGGTTCCCGACCACAGCGATAGCG
>NZ_MQMF01000085.1 GCF_001999465.1 Fictibacillus arsenicus | reverse complement strand
GCCGTACTCGTGCGCCACGATGTACTCCTCCGCCAGCGGTCCGCCCTCGGCGCCGAAATCGGTCTGCAGCGTCTCGAAGAACGCGGTGTCGAAGTACATGGACTCGTCCGCCGGGCAGTAGAACGGGCCCGTGGCCGAGGAGGCGCTGCCGCAGCCGGTGCTCACACCGCCCTGGAACAGGGTGAGCTGCGGCTGGCGCCACTGGATGTCCGAGAACTGCGCGAGGTACTCGCCCCAGAACTCGTCCGCGGCCTCGGTGGTCGCGATGACGCGGCAGTCCGTGTTCTGGTTGGCGTCCGCACCGCTGGCGCACTCCTCGTCCGAGAGGGGCTGGCTCTGGCCGCCCGAGCCCGTCTGCTGCTGGTACTGGCTCTGGCCGACGGACCCGCCGCCCGTGTCGATCCCGAGCTGCTCGGCCAGCCCGGGGGCGAAGATCGCGAGCAGCAACGCGAGCAGGCCGCCGCCACCGCCGATGGCGATGCCCCGGCCCCCCAGCCCCCCGCCGCCACCGCCCGATCGGGCCCGGCCGGCGTCGATCTGCACGTTCTCGTTGAAGCTCATGGGGCCAGAGTGTAGACGGACTAGACTGGCCCGGCACCGCACTGGC
>NZ_MQMF01000084.1 GCF_001999465.1 Fictibacillus arsenicus | reverse complement strand
CGGACGCGGCGGCGATCGCCGCCCTCGTGACGATCCTCGTCTGGGCAAGCCACGGAGGTCCTCGTCTTCGCGCGGACCCGCCGCGGGATCTACTCCGACTGACCCGCCCGAGGCGCGAAGACACCGAGCCGGGGGCCATGCCGTGGGCCCCTTCCGCGGTATGGAGCACGGGTCACCGTTTGGTATCGTTGTCAGCGAACACTTCGACGGCGCCCATCTGCCGCCATCCGTGTCTCGCATCGCACCGGTACCCCGCAATGTCGCGGCGCCCGCCTGTGGTCCGGGGACGAGGCTGCTGTCCCGTCGACTGCATCACTTCGGAGAGGAACCGTGTGCTGACCCTCGTGCTGGCCAACGCATCATTCGTGCCCCCCACCATCTCTGATGGTCACCTCCCGGAGATCTTCCCCTGGGGTGCGGAGTACGGCACCGGCTTCGGCAAGCAGATGCTGCTCGTCCTGCTCTCCGTGGTGCTCATCACCGCCTTCTTCGCGTGGGCCATGCGCCGTCCCCGGCTCGTGCCCGGCAAGGCCCAGTGGCTCGCCGAGTCCGGCTACTCCTTCGTCCGGAACGACATCGCGAAGGACATCCTGGGCGAGAAGAACTTCAAGCAGTGGGTCCC
>NZ_MQMF01000083.1 GCF_001999465.1 Fictibacillus arsenicus | reverse complement strand
CCGTCACGACCGCGACGCGCCGGAGCCGGACCGGACGGGCGTCCGTCGCCGCTCGGCGCGGCCCCCGCTAGGCTGGCACCCATGCGTCGTGCCGTCTGCCCTGGTTCGTTCGATCCCCTCCACAAGGGGCACGTCGAGGTGATCGCGCGAGCCGCGAACCTCTTCGAGGAGGTGGTGGTCGCCGTGTCCGCCAACCCGGCCAAGACGTACCGCTTCAGCGTGGACGAGCGCATCGCCATGATCGAGGCGACGGTGTCCTCCCTCGCCGGTGTCGTGGTCCGGCCCATGGGCCCGGGCCTGCTGGCCGAGTTCTGCCGGCAGATCGGCGCGGACGCGATCGTCAAGGGGCTGCGCGGCGGCGCCGACCTCGAGTTCGAGGCACCGATGGCCGCGATGAACCGCCACCTGACCGGGGTCGAGACGGTCTACCTCCCGGCCGACGCCCGGTACACCCACGTGTCCTCCTCGCTCATCAAGGAGGTCCATGGACTCGGCGGCGACGTCGCCGAGTTCGTCCCGGCCGCGGTCCTGCGCGGCCTCGACGGCGGGGCCTGACCCCGCCCGGCCCACCCGCGGGCCACCCCTCCGCTCGTCCCACCGCATCAACCGCAGGAGAACCGCCGATGACCGTCCCGCC
>NZ_MQMF01000082.1 GCF_001999465.1 Fictibacillus arsenicus | reverse complement strand
GCACGTCCACGACGAGCGGGTGCGCGGCTTCCTGCTGCAGAACCTGCGGCGCACGGCCGGGCACTTCGCGTGGCAGCCCAACGTGGCCATGCTCTTCGAGCACCTGCGGGAGATCGGCTCGTTCCCGGACCCGGTGGTCCCCGAGGACCCGGAGCGCGTGTTCGACCATCCGGTCCTGTGGCTGGCCGGCGCCGAGTCGGACTACGTCCAGGACGAGGACGTGCCGCGGATGAAGGAGCTGTTCCCGCGCGTCGTGCGTGTGACCGTCCGTGACGCCGGCCACTGGCTGCACGCCGACCAGCCCGAGGCCTTCGTCTCCGCGGTGCGCACCTTCCTCACCGCTGACTGACGGGGCCCGCCGGGAGACGGAGACAGCGCCGAAGCCCGCAGACGCGCCGCTACGTTCCGTGCGTAGCGGCGCGTCTGCGGGCCTCGGCGTCGGGCGCGGGTGGGAGTGGACCCGTCGGCCGCCGCATCAGCGGGCGGGCGCGGCCTTCTTCCCGCGCAGGCGTCCGACGAGCAGGACCACCCCGAGCGCGACCGAGCCCCAGAGCAGGCCCCACACGGCCGACGTCGCGGTCTCCGTGAGCCAGCCGAGGAACGTGCCGGCGGCGTGCGCGACGGGCTCGACGATCCCGTGCTGCACGGCGTAGGGCCACGGCACG
>NZ_MQMF01000081.1 GCF_001999465.1 Fictibacillus arsenicus | reverse complement strand
CCGTGCCGGCCGTGACCGTCTGGCCCGGCGCGACCTCGAGCCCGCTGACCACGCCCGCGCGGTGGGCCGCGAGCGGCTGCTCCATCTTCATGGCCTCCACGACCACGATCAGGTCGCCCTCGGCCACGGTCTGGCCGTTCTCGGCGGCGACCTTCACCACGGTGCCCTGCATCGGGGCGGTCAGCGCGTCCGTGCTGACGGCCGCGGCCACCGGCGCGCCGCGCTTGCCGCGGGGCCGACGTCGTCCCGCACCGGCCCGCTGGGCGGCGCCGGAGATCGTGTGCAGGGCCTCGCCCCACGTGGGCAGGGTGACGTCCACGCGCTTGCCGTTGACCTCCACGGTCACGGTGTGGCGCGCCTCGCGGGGGGCCGGCTCCACCGGGGTGAGGGCGCTCGGCTCGATGTGGTTCGCGAACTCCGTCTCGATCCACCGGGTGTGCACCGAGAACGGCTCCTCCGAGCCGGCGATCTCGGGGGCGAAGGCGGGGTCGCGCACCACGGCGCGATGGAAGGGCAGCACCGAGGGCATGCCGACGATCTCGGCCTCGCGCAGGGCGCGGGCGGCGCGCTGCAGGGCCTGGCGGCGGTCCGCGCCGGTGACGATCAGCTTGGCGACCATGGAGTCGAAGGCCCCGGAGACGGTCTCGCCCTCCACCACGCCGGAGTCCACA
>NZ_MQMF01000080.1 GCF_001999465.1 Fictibacillus arsenicus | reverse complement strand
TCGACGGACTCCCGGCCCGCAGCCGGGCGTAGAGTCGGCCGGTGAGGGCGTCGACCCGACGCCGCACCCCCGCCGACGAGGAGTTCTGCCCATGTCCGTCGTGAAGATCAACGCCATCAGCGTCCCCGAGGGCGCCGGCCCGGAACTCGAGAAGCGGTTCGCCGCCCGCAAGCACGCGGTGGACCAGGAGCCGGGCTTCGAGGGCTTCCAGCTGCTGCGGCCCACGGCGGGCGAGGACCGCTACTTCGTGGTCACGACGTGGGCGTCGGAGGAGGACTTCCATCGCTGGCGGGACGGGCGCATGCCCGCCGCTCACGCCGCCGAGCAGGGCGGCCGCCCGGCGCCGGTCGCCACGGGCGCCGACCTGCTCGAGTTCGAGGTCGTGGACCTGGGCTGACCCGGGCGCCGCAGCAGGCGCATCGCGTTCACGATGACCAGCAGCACGGACGCCTCGTGCACGAGCATGCCGACGGCCATCGTGACGCCGCCGGCGAAGACTCCGGCCAGCAGGGCCGCGACGGTCACGAGGGAGATCGCGATGTTCTGCCGCATCACCCGCACCGTGCGCCGGGCCAGATCGAGCGCCTGCGGCAGCCGCTCGAGCCGGTCGCCCATCAGGGCGATGTCCGCGGTCTCGATGGCCACGCCGGAGCCGGCCGCGCCCATGGCCACGCCGATGT
>NZ_MQMF01000079.1 GCF_001999465.1 Fictibacillus arsenicus | reverse complement strand
GAAGAAAGATGAGGAAAAGCAGCCAGATCGCCTTGTAGACGCCGCTGAGTTCGCGGTCCCGGAAGAGATCACTGATGATTGAGAACAGTGCGATGAGGTAGGCGACGAACACAAAGATGGTGAAGAACCACCAGATCGCATCCCAGATCGTGCTCCAGAAGTCCATGTTCCTGACCTCACCTTCCGGCCCGGTTGGGGGCCAAGCCTAGAGTTTCGTGTGAACCCAGGGTAGCAAGCGGCAAGCGGCCCCTGCCTACCTCAGCCAGAGCTGGGCGCGCCGCAAAAGTGCTAACGAAAGTGCTAAGCAACCTGCAGGTCGAGGTATCGCGGTGGAGTCATCCACAGGGCACATGCCGTAGATCGTTGATTTCATGCGGCAGAACGCCCTTCCAAGATTCGCGGCGCGAGGGGGTCGAGGTCAGTTCAAGTCCCCCCTCGCGCACCGCGGGCCGTTTGCAAGACGGCCAGGGAACGGTTTGTACGTTCCACAGGGGAAGCCCCCGGGAGACTCGGACGAGTCTCCCGGGGGCTTCTTCACGCACAGGATTGGCCTCCCGGGCGACGCCGCGGGCGTCCCGAGGGCCTGGCGGACTCGTCTGGGCATGGAAAGACCCCCGCGGGCCTGCGCCTGGGAAGGCTCCCGCGGGGGTCTGGATGTGTCCACGTGGTCCCGTGGGGGCGGCT
>NZ_MQMF01000078.1 GCF_001999465.1 Fictibacillus arsenicus | reverse complement strand
CACGGTGCGGCCTGGCTGGCCCTGGCCACCGGCGCACCCGTGGTGCCCGTGGGCCTCGCCGGCACGCAGCACCTCCAGCCGCCGGACACCAACGGCTTCCGGCCCCACCGGTTCTCCGTGCGCGTGGGCGCCCCCCTGGACTTCGGCCACCCCGGGCGTCGTCACACCCTGCCGCAGCGCCGCGACGCGACGGCGGCGATCATGGACGCCATCGGCGCGCTCTCGGGGCAGGAGCGCGTGGACGCGTACAACGCCGCCCCGGGTGCCCGTGGCTGATCCGGCCTCCTACCGCCCGGCTCCGGGCGAGATCTCCACGTCCCCCGGCGTCTACCGCTTCCGCGACGCGGACGGACGCGTCGTCTACGTCGGCAAGGCGAAGAACCTGCGCGCCCGCCTGAGCTCCTATTTCCAGGACCCGGCTCGGCTGGCCACCAAGACCCGGACCATGGTGTTCACGGCGGCCGCGGTCGAGTGGACCGTCGTCGGCTCCGAGCTGGAGGCCCTCCAGCTCGAGTACACCTGGATCAAGGAGTATCGCCCCCGGTTCAACATCATGTACCGGGACGACAAGTCGTACCCGTACCTGGCCGTGACCATGAACGAGCAGTTCCCGCGCGTCCAGGTGATGCGCGGCGACCGGAAGCCCGGCGTGAAGTACTTCGGCCCGTTCCACCCGGCCAAGGCGATCCGCGAGACC
>NZ_MQMF01000077.1 GCF_001999465.1 Fictibacillus arsenicus | reverse complement strand
TGCCCCTTCACACGAGGCCGCAGCATCTCCGCCACACCAGGGGCCACCGGCACATCCCTGGACTTCCCATTCTTCGGCGGACCAACCCGCACCCCAGCACCCTGATGAGACACCGCCCTAGACACCCGGACGCGACGCCGGCCAAGGTCCACGTCTCCGGCCCGCAGCTCCCAGAGCTCACCGGGGCGAACCCCGGTGGTGGCAGCGAACAGCACAGGGTCTCGCGCCCACACCGGCAACGCGGCCTGCAACGCCCGGAACTCGCCCACACTCAGGTAGTAGTGCTCCCGCTTGTTCCCCCGAGGCAGGGCCAGGTTCACGGCCGGGGACACGGTGAGGTACTGGTGCTCCACACACCAGGTGAGGAAGGTCTGCAACCGTCGAACAATGGTGTCCACCGTCCGGGCCGCGAATCGGCCGGCAAGGTCACCGACCCACGACTGAACATTTTCACGGCGGATCGCTCCGACCGCATGGTCACCCCACACCGGTTCGATGTGTCGCTCCCAGATCCACTCATCATCGGTACGGGTGCGGGGGCTGACGTGCACCCGGGAAGCAAGCCACACCTTCCCCAGCTCACGGACGGTCGCACGGGACCTGGCACGGTCCGCCAGAGACCCGGTGGCCGTAGCAACATCCTGGTCCCGCAACCATGCTGCGGCAGCATCCTTGGTGGCATGGGTGGTGCGGACCA
>NZ_MQMF01000076.1 GCF_001999465.1 Fictibacillus arsenicus | reverse complement strand
CGACGCCGCCGGTCGCGTCGGTCACCTGCAGCGCGTGCTCGCGACCGTCCCACAGGTCCGTGGACTCGAGCAGCTGGGCGAGGCGCTCGCGCAGCGCGTCCATGGGCACGCGCCAGTCCACGTCCAGCTCCACGACGCCGGAGACCTCGGAGCCCACCCGCGTCCAGTTCTCGAACGGCTGGGTGGTGAAGTGCGAGGACGGGTAGACCATGCGGCGACCGTCCCAGAGCTTGAGCACCACGTTGAACAGGGTGATCTCCTCGACGGTGCCGAACACGCCCTCCATGTCCACCACGTCGCCCACCCGGATCGCGTCCGTGAAGGCGAGCTGGAAGCCGGCGAACACGTTGGTCAGCGTGGACTGCACGGCCAGGCCGGCGATCACCGAGATCACACCGGCGGAGGCGAGCAGGCCGGCCCCGAGCGAGCGCACCTCGGGCACCCCCAGCAGGACCACGGCGACGGCCACCACCACGATCACCGCGTTGAGGATGCGCCGGATCAGGATGGTCTGCGTGCGGATGCGTCGCTCGCGGCGGTGCTCGACGCCGGTCTCCTGGTAGCGGCCGAGGATCCCCGCCTCGATCACGCCGACCAGGCGCCACGCGGCCCACGCGCCCGCGGCGGCCACGGCGATGAGCATCAGGAACGACGCCGGCCGGTACCAGGTCTGCTCCTCGGCCATGACCCCGAGCCAGATC
>NZ_MQMF01000075.1 GCF_001999465.1 Fictibacillus arsenicus | reverse complement strand
GGCGCCTGCCCCAGATGTCCCGCGTGTCGTGGACGGTGGTGCCGCGCAACAGTTCCGAGTCCGCCTCGACGTCGACGACGGTGGCCCGCGTGGTGATGCGGGCCTGGCCCGCGGCCACCTGGGCGGCGAAGAGGTCGTGCAGGTGGGCGATGTAACCCTGGTCGTAGTCGTGGTGGAACTCGAAGTAGAAGCGCAGCGCGTCGGCGAGCACGTCCAGGACGGGGCTGCCGGTCGCGGGGTCCGGCCCGGCGACCCGCGGTCGGGCCGCGGACCAGCCGACGGGGCGGGCCCCGGCGTCGGCCAGGAGGCCGTCCAGCAGGGCCGGCGTGTACTCGATCCGCTCCGTGGTCTCGAGCCCGCAGACCACCGGCAGGCGATCCTCGGGCAGGCCCTCGAAGGCCGTGAACACCTCCTTCGCGGCGTCCGGGTCCACCCAGGTGTTCCACTCGGCGGTGGGCGTGGTGTTGCCCGGATGATAGAAGGAGCCGCCCATGATCACGACGCCGCGGGCGAGGAACGGCAGGCGCGGCTCGACGCGCAGCGCGAGGGCCAGGTTCGTCAGCGGTGCGGTGCAGAGGATCGTCGTCTCCCCGGGGTGGGCCCGCAGCTCGTCCAGCCACACCTCCACGGCGGGCCGGGGCGAGAGCCGCTCGGGGCGCCGATCGATCCGGGCATGGCCGAGACCGCCGTCACCGTGGGTCTCC
>NZ_MQMF01000074.1 GCF_001999465.1 Fictibacillus arsenicus | reverse complement strand
AGCACCTCGAGCGAGGTGTCGAAGGTGTCCTTCCCCACGCCGTCGTACACGACGTGCGCGCCCTCGCCGTCGGTCAGCTCCGCCACCGTGGCGGCGAGGTCCGGATAGTCCACCGCGGCGACGGCGCCCGCGCCCCGGGACAGCTCCCGCTTCTCCTCCGTGGACGCCGTGGTGACCACGCGGGCGCCGCGGGCCGTCGCGAGCTGGGTGAGCAGGAGCCCCACTCCGCCGGCACCGGCCGTCACGACCACCGTGTGGCCCTCCTCCACCGGGAAGGTGGACCGGCAGAGGTAGTGGGCCGTCATGCCCTGCAGCGGAAGGGCGGCGGCCTCGGCCAGGTCGACGCCCTCCGGGACGGCGAGGAGACGATCCGCGGGGGCGGTGAAGTGCTCGGCGTACGCACCGGTGGCCGTCGCCGTGGCGACACGGGCCCCCAGGAGTGAGGCGTCCACGCCCTCGCCGAGCGCGACGACTTCGCCGGAGCCCTCCGTGCCGGGGGTGAAGGGCAGGTCCATCGCGTAGACCCCGGAGCGCTGGTACGTCTCGATGAAGTTCAGGCCCGCCGCGGCGGTCCGCACCAGCACGTGCCCCGGCGCGGGGGAGGGCACCTCCGTCTCGGTCCACTGCAGGACCTCGGGGCCGCCCGTGGCGGACACGACGACGGCGTGGTGGGTGCGGGGGACGGCGGGGGTATTCGCAGTGGTCATGGCCCCACTCT
>NZ_MQMF01000073.1 GCF_001999465.1 Fictibacillus arsenicus | reverse complement strand
GTGTCAAGGGCCATTGAGTTCTGCCCATAGGCGGCCAGTGTTTCTTCCCGCTGGTGGCCATCAGAACTGCCCACTGGTGGCCAGCTGGTTTGCCCGTTTGGTGGTGGTGCTGGCCACCGTGATGGGATCAGTTCAGTGGCATGACTCCCTTCCCGGCCATTGCCTGGGTCATCCGTACGGAGTCTCCGGTGGTCTGGCAGACGTGGGCGTGGTGCAGGAGCCGGTCCACGGTGGCGGTGGCCAGAGTCTTGGGCATCAGCTCGTCGAAGCCGGCAGGGTGCAGGTTCGAGCTGATCGCTACGGAGCGTTTCTCGTAGGCGGCGTCCACGATGCGGTAGAGGCCCTCGGCGGCATCGTCGGCGACCGGCAGCAGGCCGATGTCGTCGATGACGATCAGGTCGGCGCGCAGGATTCGGGCGACGGCTTTGGTGATGGTGTCATCGGGCCGGTGGGCCCGGATCATCGCCCCGAGGTCCTCCAGGGTGAACCAGGCCACCCGCTTGCCCTCCTCCACGGCCTGCTGGCCCAGGGCCTCGAGGAAGAAGGTCTTGCCGGTGCCGGAGGGCCCGCAGACCACGAGGTTCTCTCTGCGCGAGAGCCATTCCATGGTGCGCAGGGACTGCTGGGTCGGGGCCGGGATCGAGGAGGCGCCCGGATCCCAGGTCGTGAAGGTCTTGCCGGTGGGGAACCCGGCGGCCTTGCGCCGGGCGGC
>NZ_MQMF01000072.1 GCF_001999465.1 Fictibacillus arsenicus | reverse complement strand
CGGCCAGGCCGTCGCGTTCGCCCATCCGGATGCCGAGGGACTGCCGATACATCGCGGACTCGGTGCCGTTCTCGAAGATCACCCGGAGCCGTTCCCTGCGGTTCTCACGTACAGTCGACTTCTTGTACTCCGGCTCGCCGACCTCGGCGATGAAGAGCATGACGCCGCTGAGGACGAAGAACGCGCCCTCGACGATGTGCTGCTGCCCGGGGAACGGCACGAGCTTGGCCTCGCCGGCGGCGAGCTCGGCGTGCTTGGCCTTGAACAAGTGCTCGAACTGCTCGAAGTCCTCGGCGATCCGCCGCGTCGCCTTGTCGACGTCGTCCGCAGGGCTCTTCCTGGCGGGAAGGTCGGACACGTCCATGAGTCCCGAGTCGTCGGCGAGCAGGTTGAGATCGTCGCCGTCGAGGAGGTCGTCGATCGAGGACGGTGGCTCCGGGGGATCGAGCAGTCCGAACTCATCGAGGTGGGCGAGGGCTTCGATCTTCACGTCGTCTGCGAGGATCCCGTCGAGCCGGGCCCCGAGCTTGCGCTCGGCAATCTCCCGGGTGGTCGGGCTCGGGATACGTCCGTGCTCACGCCGGAACTCGACGATCTCGAGGAAGGCTCGCTCGAGCCTGTCGCTCGAGCTCACCTTCTTTGGTTTCTCGGGTGCGTCGAGCAGGCCGTCGACGTCGGAGTCGAAGAGTGCCTGCAGTGCTGCCTCGAGGCGCGAAGGGG
>NZ_MQMF01000071.1 GCF_001999465.1 Fictibacillus arsenicus | reverse complement strand
CCGGAGACACCCCGCCCTCGGCCACCTCCGGCGACGGCGGCGCCTCGGCCGGAACCGGCGACGGCGACGCCTCGGCGTCGGCCGCTCCGCGCGACCTGGTGCAGGAGGACCTGGACTCGCGCCCGGCCGCCGTGGACTGGAACGACGAGGACGACGACGAGGGATCGGAGGACGCGTGGCAGCTGACGGGCAGATGAGCGCGGCTGGCGGGGCGCAGCGCGTGTCCGCCTGGAACCTGCCGAACATCCTGACCTCGGTGCGCATCCTGATGGTGCCCTTCTTCGCCTGGGCGCTGTGGGTCGGCGGGCCGTGGGGCGGCGACTCGCTCGTCGCCCGGTGGCTCGCGCTGGCGCTGTTCGCGGCGGCCATGTACACCGACAAGCTCGACGGGGACATCGCCCGCGCCCGCGGGCTGATCACCGACTTCGGCAAGATCGCGGACCCCATCGCGGACAAGCTGCTCACGGGCACGGCCCTCGTGCTGTTCTCCCTGCTGGGGGAGCTGTGGTGGTGGGTGACCATCGTGATCCTGGTGCGCGAATGGGGCATCACCCTGATGCGCTTCGTCGTGATCCGCTACGGCGTGATGCCGGCCGGCCGCGGCGGCAAGCTCAAGACCGTGCTGCAGACCGTGGGCATCGGCCTGCTGCTCTTGCCCCTGGCCCCGCTCGTGGGCGGCTGGTGGCCGTGGGCCGGCTGGGTGGTCATCGGGGCCGCCACCGTG
>NZ_MQMF01000070.1 GCF_001999465.1 Fictibacillus arsenicus | reverse complement strand
GGTCGGCGGGGCCGGCCACGTGGCCGGGTCGTCCTCATCGACGTCGGGGGCCTGCGTCTCCTGCGCGACGACGGCCAGCACGGTGAGCAGCGGGGTCGCCGAGACGCCGGTCGGGTCCGACCCGGCGGTCACGGACGCGTCGGCCAGCATCTCGTCCACGCGGCGGTGGACGAGGTCGTAGTCGGGGTAGGTGGTGAAGTGGGTGCCCGTGTCGCCGAAGTCGGGCGGGCCGACGGTCAGCCGCCGCATCTTCTGCCCGCGTGAGCGCTCGGCGAGATCCACGAACGTGCCGAGCTGGGACTGCGGCAGGTCGGTGGTCACGATCTGCTGGCCCGCCGCGAGGATCCCCTCGAAGCGGGTGAGCACGGTGGCGGGGCTGAACTGCTCCAGCATGGCCGCCTGCATGCACTGCTGCCGGCGGATGCGGGCGTAGTCGGTGGACCAGTGCCGGGAGCGGGCGAAGGCGAGCGCGTCGTCGCCGTTGAAGTGGTGGGTGCCCGGCTCCCACCAGATGTTGCCCCAGGCGCCGTCGGGCCGGACGCCGCGGTGGACCACGTAGCCGCCGCTGACGACGTCCACCCCGCCCATGGCGTCGATCAGCTGGGCGAAGCCGCCCATGTCCATGAGGGCGTAGCCGGAGATGTCCAGCCCGAGGATGCCGCCGGCGGCGTCCTTCATGGCCTCGGCGCCGGGGTGTTCGGCGTCCGGGTAGAGGTCGGCGTGA
>NZ_MQMF01000069.1 GCF_001999465.1 Fictibacillus arsenicus | reverse complement strand
GCACGGCGCCGACGATCACGGCGAGCGTCGCCCACGAAGACCGTGCGCTGGCCGAACACGGCCTTGGCCCACGATCACGGACGCCAGGCCCACGAGGATGAGGCCGATGCCCATGGAGATGTCCGCGAAGCCCTGGTACATGGCCAGCAGGGAGCCGCCGAGGGCCACGAGGCCGTTGGAGATCATGAGGCCGAGGATCTTCATCCGGTCCGTGGAGACGCCGTACGAGCGGATCATCTCCTCGTTGTCACCGGTCGCCTGCAGGGCGAGGCCCAGGTCCGTGTGCAGGAACCAGTCGAGGATCAGCTTCACCACGAACACGCCGAGGAAGAGCACGAGGATCGAGCCCCAGTTCCGAGCCAGGCCCAGGTCGTCGAGCCACGTGAACAGGGTGTCCTGGCCGAGCAGCGGGATATTGGCCTTGCCCATGATCCGCAGGTTGATCGAGTAGAGCGCGATCATCGTGAGGATGCCGGCGAGCAGGCCGTCGATCCGGCCCTTGGTGTGCAACAGGCCGGTGACGAGGCCCGCGAGCGCGCCCGCCACGAAGGCGGCGAGCATGGCCAGGGGCACCGGCGTGCCGCCCGTGATGAGCACGGCGGCCGTGGCGGCGCCGGTGGTGAACGAGCCGTCCACCGTGAGGTCGGGGAAGTCGAGGATGCGGAAGGTCAGGTACACGCCGAGCGCGACGACGGCGTAGATCAGACCCAGTTCCACTGCGGTCAGCAT
>NZ_MQMF01000068.1 GCF_001999465.1 Fictibacillus arsenicus | reverse complement strand
ACGCGCCAGGTGCGGTCGATGTCCGCCGGGTTGCCCACTCCGTGCATGTACAGCTTGGAGCCGGCCTGGAGCCACGGGATGAGCAGGGAGTTGAGGAAGTAGCCCGGGATCTCCTTGCGCACGTGCACGGGGACCATGCCGGTCTCCTCGGCGAACTGCAGGGCTCCGGCGACGGCCTCCGGCGAGGTCTTGGGGGTGCCCATGACCTCGGCGGTGTTCTGCGCCCAGATGCGGTTGGCGTAGTGCAGGGCCAGGAAGCGCTCCGGATGGCCGCTGGCGTCGGCGAAGTCCGAGGGCAGCAGGGAGGAGGTGTTCGTGGCGAACAGGGTCGTGGCGGGGGCGAGCTCGCCCACCTGGGCCCACACCTTGCGCTTGAGCTCCAGGTTCTCCGGGACGGCCTCGATCACGATGTCCGCGTCCGCCAGGGCCTCGCCGAGGTCCGAGGTCGGGGTGATGCGGGCGATGGCCTCGTCGAAGCGCTGCGCGTCGTAGCCCTCCCCGAGGTCTGCTTCGTAGCCCTGGCGGATCCACGCCCAGCGGCGCTCGATCCCCTCGAGGGCGGCGGGGACGGCGTCGTAGGCCATCACCTTCTTGCCGTGGTACGCCGCCTGCATGATGATCTGCGAACCCAGCACGCCGGTGCCCAGCACGGCGACCTGCTCGAAACGGGTGAACTCGGACATGTGTGTCGACCTTCTTCTCTCGCGGTCCGAATGGGACGCCCAGGT
>NZ_MQMF01000067.1 GCF_001999465.1 Fictibacillus arsenicus | reverse complement strand
ATCGGCACCCACCGGCTGCTCTCCGACCAGGTGCAGTTCAAGGACCTGGGCCTGGTGGTCGTGGACGAGGAGCAGCGCTTCGGCGTCGAGCACAAGGAGGCGCTGAAGAAGATGCGCACCAACGTGGACGTGCTCGCCATGTCCGCCACGCCCATCCCGCGCACCCTCGAGATGTCCCTCACCGGCATCCGCGAGACCTCCACGCTGGCCACCGCCCCGGAGGAGCGCCACCCCGTGCTCACCTCGGTGGGCCCGTACTCGGACCAGCAGGTCACCGCGGCCATCCGCCGCGAGCTGATGCGTGAGGGCCAGGTGTTCTACGTGCACAACCGCGTCACCACCATCGACAAGGTGGCCAAGCGCATCGCCGAGCTCGTGCCGGAGGCGCGGATCGCCGTCGCCCACGGCAAGATGAGCGAGGCCCGGCTCGAGCAGATCATGGTGGACTTCTGGGAGCGGAAGTTCGACGTGCTCGTCTCCACCACGATCATCGAGACCGGCCTGGACATCGCCAACGCCAACACCCTGATCGTGGAGGACGCTCACCGCTACGGCCTCTCGCAGCTGCACCAGCTGCGCGGCCGCGTGGGCCGTGGCCGCGAGCGGGCGTACGCGTACTTCCTGTACGACCCGCAGAAGCCCCTGGGCGAGGTGGCCCTCGAACGCCTCAAGGCCGTGGCCACCCACAACGAGCTCGGCGCGGGCATGCAGCTGGCCATGAAGGACCTCGAGATCC
>NZ_MQMF01000066.1 GCF_001999465.1 Fictibacillus arsenicus | reverse complement strand
GACTCGGGCACCACGATCCGCCGCCGCTACCACCTCGCCCCGCTGCCGGGCTCCGAGTCCGCGTACGTGGGGACGATCTCCTCCGCCGGTCTCGATCCCGCGGTGATCCCGCAGGAGCTGCAGGACGCGGTCGCCTCCGGGCCGGGCGTGTACGACGCGAGCGTGGCGCTGCCGGACCCCGGCGGCGGCACCCGGCCCGGCCTCGTGTTCGGCGCCCAGGTGGTGCTGCCCCCGGGTGCCACCTACGGGCTCTACCTCGTCTACGACCTCGCGGACGTCCAGAGCTCGCTGGACTCGGTGCTCGGGGTGCTGCTGGTGTTCGGCGTCGGATTCCTGGTGATCAACGTGCTGGTCTCGTGGTGGGTCTCGCGGCGTGTGACCCTGCCCGTGCAGCAGGCGGCCCGGGCGGCCGAGTCCCTCTCGAGCGGCAACCTGGCCGTGCGGATGCCGGTCGACGGTGAGGACGAGATGGCCCGCCTGGGCACGTCCTTCAACCGGATGGCGGACAGCATCCAGGACCAGATCGGCCAGCTCGCCCAGCTGTCCCAGATGCAGCAGCGGTTCGTCTCGGACGTCTCCCATGAGCTGCGCACGCCGCTGACGACCGTGCGGATGGCGGCCGACGTGCTGTACGGCTCGCGCGAGGACTTCGACCCGATCAACCGACGCTCGACCGAGCTGCTCTACCACCAGGTGGACCGCTTCCAGGCCATGCTCGCGGACCTGCTGGAGATCACCCGG
>NZ_MQMF01000065.1 GCF_001999465.1 Fictibacillus arsenicus | reverse complement strand
GCACCCACGTCGCCGTGATCGCGGCCGGGACGCTGCGGGCCGCCGGCACGCTCGAGGAGGTCCGGGACGGGCGCGACCTCGAGGACCGCTTCGTGGACCTCGTCGGCGGCCGCCACGGCTCGGAGGGGCTGGCATGGCTCTGACGCTCGTCCGACTGCGCTGGACGCTGACCCTGAACCAGTGGCGCCGGTCCCCGTTCACCCTGGTGGTGAGCGTGCTCGGCGCGCTGTACGTGCTCGGCATGGCCGCCGTGGCGGTGACGCTGCTCGTCACGGGCCTGCCCGCCCTGCCGGACGAGGCCCGCGGCGCCACGACCGTGCTGGTCGCCGCCGTCGTGGTGCTCGCCTGGCTCGTCATCCCGCCGTTCGTCACGGGCGTGGACGCCACGCTCGACCCGCACAGCTTCGTGCTCTTCCCCGTCCCGGCCCGCACCCTCATCGCCGGGCTGGTCCTGAGCGCCTTCACGACGCCGGTCGGGCTCGCCACGCTGGCCGTGCTGCTGGGCCTGGGGGCCAGCTGGTGGGACCGGCCGGCCGCGCTGGCGGCGGGCCTGGCCGGGGGCGCGTTCACCGCGGTGACCGCCGTGGCGATCGGCTCCGGCCTCGCCGGCCTCCTGGCCGCCTACGCGAGCCGGCGTCGGGTGCGGGACGTCGTCTCCGTCCTGCTGTTCATCCCGCTCATGCTCGGCGGCGTCGCCCTTTCGCAGGCCATCGCGTCGTTCGAGGACTTCCTGGCGATCGCGCCCCAG
>NZ_MQMF01000064.1 GCF_001999465.1 Fictibacillus arsenicus | reverse complement strand
ACTACACGGCCCGCCTGCGCCAGGCCAACGCCCTGGACTTCGACGACCTGATCGGCATGACGGTCCACATGTTCGAGGCGTTCCCGCGCGTGCTGGACAACTACCGCCGCCGGTTCCGCCACGTCCTCGTGGACGAGTACCAGGACACCAACCACGCCCAGTACCGCCTGATCCGGCTCCTCTCCGGCCCGGCGGATGACCCCGAAGGCGTGGAGACCCCCGGCGGCGAGCTGACGGTCGTCGGCGACTCGGACCAGTCCATCTACGCGTTCCGCGGCGCGGACATCCGCAACATCGTCGAGTTCGAGCAGGACTTCACGGACGCCGCCACCATCAAGCTCGAGCAGAACTACCGCTCCACACAGACCATCCTGGACGCCGCCAACGCGGTGATCGAGCGCAACCCGGACCGCCGTCCCAAGCGCCTGTGGACGGCCGAGGGGGAGGGCCCGGCGATCGTCGGCTACGCCGCGGAGAACGAGTCCGCCGAGGCGGAGTGGATCGCCACCACCATCGACCGGCTGCAGGACGAGGACGGGATCCGCCCGGCCGACGTCGCCGTGTTCTACCGGACCAACGCGCAGTCCCGTGCGCTCGAGGAGCGGCTGGTGACGCGCGGCATCCCGTACCGCGTCATCGGCGGCACGCGCTTCTACGACCGCAAGGAGATCAAGGACGCGCTCGCCTACCTGCGGGTGATCGTCAACCCCGACGACGACGTCAACGTGCGCCGCATCCTCAACGAGCCCAAGCGGGGCATCG
>NZ_MQMF01000063.1 GCF_001999465.1 Fictibacillus arsenicus | reverse complement strand
AGCCAGGTCACCGGCAGATCGCTGCGGAACGCGCCCTCGCGCTGGCCGCGCAGCAGCAGGTCACGCATGCGAGCCTCGGCCTTCTCGTGCATCTCGCGGATGCGGGCGGCGGGGAGCTCTTTCTGCGCGGCTGCCAGTAGGGCACGTGACTGGTCGACGAGCAGCCAGCTAGAGGCAACCAGGCGACGGAACGCCTCGCTCGCGTCGCCGCCCAAGGGAACCTCGCTGAGCACCTCCTCGCCGCGTTCGATGCTTTCCACCAGGGCGGCATCGATCAGCTCGGCGCGGTTCTGGAAGTGCCCATACAGCGTCATCCGGCCCACGCCGGCCTCGGCGGCGATGTCGGCGACCGAGGCGTCGGGGTCCTTGCGGATCGCGGTCACAGTCGCAGCCAACATCTTCGCCCTGTTCCGCTGTGCGTCCGCCCGCTGATTCGCCGCCCGCGGTGCGGTCTCGGCCGCGCCTCGGGAGCCGCTCCTGGCCGTGTCCTTCTTCGTTGGCATACGCCACCTCATAACTCGTACGGGAATGCATGAGATAGTGTAGCGGTTACATCCCGTACACCACTGCTTGAGTTAGGAGTCCTGATGACGACCAACGCTTCACCCGCGGACACTGTGGACGCCCACCCACGACGATGGCTGGCGCTAGCTCTGCTGGGCACCGCACAGTTCATGCTGATCCTCGACGTGACGGTCGTGGCGGTCGCGTTGCCGCAGATGACCATCGACCTGGGCCTGTCGCGCGAGGCCGTGACCTGGGTGGTCGCCGCCTACACCCT
>NZ_MQMF01000062.1 GCF_001999465.1 Fictibacillus arsenicus | reverse complement strand
ACGCCGAAGGCCTGATCGATTGGTCGGTCTCGGTGGACTCCACGATCGCCCGCGCCCACCAGCACGCCACGAACATCACCCGCCTCACAGGGGGATGGGTCGAACTACAAGAATCCGCGTGAGGAGCCGGCCGATCACGGCATCGGGCGCTCCCGTGGCGGGCTGAGCACGAAGATCCATCAGCTCGTCGACGGGGCCGGGCTGCCGCTGGTCAGCCTGATCACCCCTGGCCAAGCCGGGGACTCCCCGATGCTGCTGCCGCTGCTGGGGCAGCTGCGCGTGGCACGGCCGGTAGGGCGGCCCCGGACCCGCCCCGAGGCCGTGCTGGGCGATAAGGCGTACTCCTCCCGGGCGATCCGCACCCACCTACGTGCCCGCGGGATCAAAGCGGTCATCCCCGAACCGGCCGACCAGCAGGGCCACCGCAGACGGCGCGGTGCCCGCGGCGGGCGCCCCGTCAGCCTCGACGCGGACGCCTACAAGGGCCGCAACGTCATCGAGCGTCAGTACGCTCACCTGAAGCAGTGGCGGGGTCTGGCGACCCGGTATGACAAGTACGCGATCATCTACAGGGCCGCTGTGGTCCTGAATGCTGTGCTCGCATGGTCAAAACGATTGTCAGACATGCCCTAGCTGTGATGTCCAGGCAGGTTGTTGTCGATTCTGCTGATGGGTGGGGCTCCGATCGCGGAGTGGTGCCTGTGATGATTGTAGAAGTGGAGCCAGCCGGGTAACGCGGATCGGCGTTCGGATTCGGATCCGTAGAAGCGGGCGTATGCCCAGCCGTCGGCGAGCGTGCGGTGGAA
>NZ_MQMF01000061.1 GCF_001999465.1 Fictibacillus arsenicus | reverse complement strand
GAAGGACTACCAGCAGCAGCTCGAGCGGGTCTTCGCGGAGACCCACGAGGACGCGCCCGCCTCCGGCGACGAGGGCATCCGCCCGGCCGAGGACCGGGACGCGGCCCCGAAGGCGCCGGCATCCACGGCCATCTCGGCCGAGATGCTGCGGGCCATCGGGCAGGCGCACCTCGACGTGCCCGAGGGCTTCACGGTCCACCCGAAGCTCGCGGCCCTGCTCGAGCGCCGCGCCAAGATGGCCGTCGACGGCGGCATCGACTGGGGCTTCGCCGAACTGGCGGCCTTCGGCTCGCTGCTCATGGAGGGCGTGCCGGTCCGCCTGGCGGGCCAGGACTCCCAGCGCGGCACCTTCACGCAGCGCCACTCGGTGTTCCATGACCGGATCACCGGCGAGACGTGGGCGCCGCTCAAGCACCTCTCCGAGGACCAGGCGCAGTTCTGGGTCTACAACTCGCTGCTGTCCGAGTACGCCGCCCTCGGCTTCGAGTACGGCTACTCCGTGGAGCGCTCCGACGCCCTCGTGCTGTGGGAGGCCCAGTTCGGCGACTTCGTGAACGGCGCACAGACGATCATCGACGAGTTCATCTCCTCGGCCGATCAGAAGTGGTCGCAGACCTCGTCCGTGGTCCTGCTCCTCCCCCACGGCTACGAGGGGCAGGGGCCGGACCACTCCTCCGCCCGCATCGAGCGGTTCCTGCAGATGTGCGCCGAGGACAACATGCGCGTGGTCAACCCCTCCACGGGCGCAAACCACTTCCACGTGCTGCGCGAGCAGGCCTACGCCCGCCCGCGCCGACCCCTCATCGTGTT
>NZ_MQMF01000060.1 GCF_001999465.1 Fictibacillus arsenicus | reverse complement strand
ATGTGCACGTCCTTCTCGCCCAGCTGCGCGGAGGTGTTGGAGGTGACGGCCCGCGTCTTGGAGATCTTCTTGGACTCCAGGCGCTCGCGCTCGAGCATGTTCTTGAAGTCCATGTTGCCGCCCACGTTGAGCTGGTAGGTGCGGTCCAGGGTGACGCCGCGGTCCTCGAACAGCTTGGCCATCACGCGGTGGGTGATGGTGGCGCCGATCTGGGACTTGATGTCGTCGCCCACGATCGGCACGCCCGCGGCGGTGAACTTCTCGGCCCACTCCGGGGTGCCGGCGATGAACACGGGCAGGGCGTTCACGAACGCGACGCCGGCGTCGATCGCGGCCTGGGCGTAGTGCTCGGTGGCCAGCTGCGAGCCGACGGGCAGGTAGCAGACCAGCACGTCCACCTTCGCGTCGCGGAGGGCCTGCGCCACGTCCACGGGCTCGGCGTCCGACTCCTCGATGGTCTCGGCGTAGTACTTGCCGAGGCCGTCCAGGGTGGGGCCGCGCTGGACGGTGACGTCCGCGTGGGGCACGTCCGCGATCTTGATGGTGTTGTTCTCGGAGGCGGTGATGGCCTCGGACAGGTCCAGGCCGACCTTCTTCGCGTCCACGTCGAACGCGGCCACGAACTCGAGGTCGGACACGTGGTAGTCGCCGAACTGCACGTGCATCAGGCCCGGGACCGTGTCCGTGGCCTTCGCCTCGCGGTAGTACTCCACACCCTGGATGAGGGATGTTGCGCAGTTGCCCACGCCGGCGATGGCGACGCGGATGGGGTTGGTGGCCACGGTCTGGTTCGTCTCCTCGACTGTCCGGAACGGGTGCGGGC
>NZ_MQMF01000059.1 GCF_001999465.1 Fictibacillus arsenicus | reverse complement strand
GCACCTTCGGCTACGGCCACTCCTTCGGCGTGCTCAGCCACTACTACGGCCGCGAGGCCGGCCTGGAGCTGCGCGAGGATATCGATACCGTCCTGGAGCCGGGCATGGTTGTATCCATGGAGCCTATGATCACCATCCCCGAGGGTCAGCCCGGCGCCGGTGGCTACCGCGAGCACGACATCCTCGTCATTGGCGAGGACGGGGCCGAGAACATCACTAAGTTCCCCTACGGCCCCGAGCACAATATCATCCCGGCCTGATCCGGGCGATCTCGGTGGCGCCGCCCGCAGGCGGCGCCACCGGCACTCCGTGTCGACGAGGAGCAAGTGCCAGAAGTTTGTCTTCCTGGACGGCCTCTTCGGCTGGGAGATCGAGCACGGAGTGGTAATTGAGGCTTCTTTAATGCTCAAGTTGCGCCTCGATAACCATGGAGGTACAGAGCGCAAAAAACTTGCAACGCTACGCCGAAGTCATCGGGCTCCTAATAGCTTCCCCGGCTGTGTCCACCCAGCTTCGGGCTCCTCATGC
This sequence comes from Fictibacillus arsenicus, assembly GCF_001999465.1. Lineage (GTDB taxonomy): Bacteria > Bacillota > Bacilli > Bacillales > Fictibacillaceae > Fictibacillus > Fictibacillus arsenicus. The sequence goes on along the minus strand of NZ_MQMF01000059.1, from coordinate 311 downwards.
GCCTGCCGGAGTAGCACCTGAGGGGGTCGTTCTCGGCGTCGGGGCAGGGGCTGGTCGCATGGAGAAGAATAGGACCCTATGACCTCCTCGACTGACAACTCCTCGCCCATCACCGAAGCCCGCACGGCCTCGGTCGTCTCCAACGCCATCGGCGTGCTGCGCTGCTTCTCGGTGCACGAACCCCTGCTGGGCGTCACGGAGATCGCCGCTCGCGTCGGTCTGCACAAAAGCACGATCTCGCGCATCCTTGCCATCCTCGAGCAGGAGAACCTAGTGGAGCGGGACCCGCAGACCCGGCGCTTCCGCCTGGG
>NZ_MQMF01000058.1 GCF_001999465.1 Fictibacillus arsenicus | reverse complement strand
CGCCACGACGGGCACCCCGGGCAGCCGTCGGGCGGTCTCGTTCACGTGGTCCGTGGACTCCACCATCGCCAGCACGACGCCGGCCAGGCCGCCCTCGGCGACCGGCCCGCCCAGGTGCGCGGGCAGGGCCGTGGCGAGCGCCTCGACGTCCTCCTCCCACCACCGCGAGCCGTAGCCGTTGAGCCGCACCCAGCCGGTGTGACCGGAGGTCAGCCAGGCGACGGCGTCCGCGCGGGCCCGGTCCTTGTCCTTGGGGGCCACGGCGTCCTCGATGTCGAGGATGACGATGTCCGCGGCCGAGTCCTCGGCGGGCTGGAACCGCTCGGGCTGGGCGGCGTTGACCAGCAGCCAGGAGCGGGCGAGCTCCGGGTCGATGCGCTGGCCGGGCACGGCCTGGAACGCGGGGGAGGGGGTGATCGCGGCGGGCAGGGTCACGGTCATGAAAGGGCTCCTTCACGGGGCTGGGGCGTCGGGCCGAGGTCGCGGGCGGGGTGCCTCGCGCGGCGGACGGCCGGGGGACGGACCAGGTGGGCCCTGAGCGAGCGGCGTCGGTTCGACGCCGAAGGGCGCCGCGGGTGTGCGGCGCGTCCACAGCACAGTACACGCCGCTGTGTCCGACGTCACCCGGGTGAGCGTGGATCTCGGCCCAGGAGGGGTGACGGGTGACCGGGGAGCGCGTAGCGTTCATCGGGGTCCGGACGACGTCGGCCGCGCAATGGGGCGCGACCCTCCCGCGTCGGTCGGGCCGCGACACCCCAATCCCACCGGACCACGAGGACGCTCAATGACGAGGATCCCCGCCGAGGACGAGGCCGCGACGGCTCCCTCCTCCCCGCTCGACAACGCCC
>NZ_MQMF01000057.1 GCF_001999465.1 Fictibacillus arsenicus | reverse complement strand
CGATGAACGTGACGACCTGCCCCTCGGCGGCCTTGATCTCCTCGAGGACGGCCTTCAGGCGCTCCTCGAACTCGCCGCGGTACTTGGCGCCGGCGACCATGGCGCCCAGGTCCAGGCTGATCAGCGTCTTGCCGCGCAGGGACTCGGGGACGTCCCCGGCCACCATCCGCTGGGCCAGGCCCTCGACGACGGCGGTCTTGCCGACGCCGGGCTCGCCGATGAGCACGGGGTTGTTCTTGGTGCGGCGCGAGAGCACCTGGACCACGCGGCGGATCTCGGCGTCGCGGCCGATCACCGGGTCGAGCTTGCCGGAGCGGGCGAGCTCGGTGAGGTCCGTGCCGTACTTCTCCAGGGACTGGAAGGTGGTCTCCGGGTCCTGGGTGGTGACGCGGGAGTCGCCGCGCACCTGGGTCAGGGCGGCGGCGAGCGCCTCGAGGCTCGCCCCGTTCGAGCGCAGTGCCTCACCGGCCTCGCCCGGGTCCGCGGCCACACCGAGCAGCAGGTGCTCGGTGGAGACGAACTGGTCCGAGCGCTGCTCGGCCTGGGTGCGCGCGTTCTGCACGACCTGCAGGGCGGCGCGCGAGAGCTGGGGCTGGGCCACCGTGCTGCCCTGGGTGGAGGGCAGGCGCCGGATGGCCGAGGAGGCGGCCGTGGAGACGGCGTCGGGGTCGGCCCCGGCGGCCTTGAGGACGGCCACGGCGACGGACTCCCGCTGGTCCATCAGGGCCTTCAGCAGGTGGGCCGGCTCGATCTGGGGGTTGCCGGCTGTGGAGGCGTTCATGGCCGCGGCCGAGAGCGCCTCCTGGCTCTTGGTGGTGAACTTGGCATCCATGTGCGCCTCGCTCCTTGTCTC
>NZ_MQMF01000056.1 GCF_001999465.1 Fictibacillus arsenicus | reverse complement strand
GCCAGACCGCTCCGGGCAGGTTCGCTGCCACTGCTTCCACGAGGCCTCGGTGGGAGTCCGAGGTGACGAGCTTGACCCCTTGTCAGGCCGCGGGCCACCAGGTCCGCGAAGAACTCGTTCCACGCCGCCCCTGACTCCGTGGTGGCCACGCGCATCCCCAGGACCTCGCGGTGGCCGTCACCGTTGACCCCGGTAGCCAGCAGCACCACCGCGTTGACCACCCGCCCGCCCTCGCGGACCTTCATCGTCAGCGCGTCCGCGGCCACGAACGTGAACGGACCGGCCTCATCCAGGGGCCGGTGGCGGAAGGACTCCACGTGTTCATCCAGGTCCGCGGCCATCCTGGAGACCTGGGACTTGGAGAGGGCATTGATCCCCAGGGTCTTGACCAGCTTGTCCATCCGCCGGGTACTCACCCCGGCCAAGTAGCAGTCCGCCACCACGGTGATCAGCGCCGACTCCGCTCTCTTTCGGCGTTCCAGCAGCCACTCCGGGAAGTACGTCCCAGAGCGCAGCTTCGGGATGGCTACATCGACCGTGCCGACCCGGGTGTCCAGGTCCCGGTGCCGGTACCCGTTGCGCTGGGCGGACCGTGTCGGGGTGGGCTTGCCCCATTCGGCGCCGACCACCGCGTCGGCATCGGCGGAGAGCAGGGTGTTGATCATGGTCTGCAGCAAGTGGCGCATCATGTCCGGGGACGCTTCGGACAGGGCTTCGCTCAGCAGGCCGGCAGGGTCGAGAATATGAGGAGCGGTCATCGTGATGACTCCATTCGAGGGTGCTGTGAGAGGTTCACTCGAAGGATCACACGGTGGCCGCGTCCACGTCTGAGACGACGTGCCCGACCACCGGGCGC
>NZ_MQMF01000055.1 GCF_001999465.1 Fictibacillus arsenicus | reverse complement strand
GGGCGCCGGGCCATGGCGGCGGGATTCGACGGCGTCGAGATCCATGCAGGCAACGGCTTCCTCCTCCACCAGTTCCTCTCACCCCGCACGAACACCCGCACCGACCAGTACGGAGGCAGCCCCGAGGCCCGCTGCCGATTCCCGGTTGCTGTCATCGAGGGTGTCGTCGCGGCTATCGGTGCTGCCCGCGTCGGGTTGAGGATTTCACCAGGGGCCTCGATCACCTCCCTGCACGAGCCCGATCTGCTCACCCAGTACGGTCAGCTGCTGTCCCGGCCCGCGATTCGATCGCTGGCCTACCTGCATACGACCTCGACCAGTGCCCCCGAGATCATCGAGCAGATGCGCTCGCTGTGGCACGGCCGGTGGATCCACAACATGGGCACCGACCCCACCACACCTGCCAGCGAAGTCCTCTCCCGGGCCACGGCAACCCTCGCGCGCGGCGCTGACGCCGTCTCGCTGGGCCGGCTGTTCATCTCCAACCCCGACCTGCCCCGACGCCTGGCCACGAATGCGGCCCTGGCGGCACCGGATTTCACCACCTTCTACACCGGCGGCGCTCGCGGCTACACCGACTACGCGCCGCTGGAGACGGAGACCACCTCATGACACAGACACAAGAACAAGCCTCCATCCTCCGCATGTCCCACTGGGGCGCGCCCTTCGCCGTGTTCGGCATCGAGCAAGCCGTCGTGATTCCAGACCCCGAGATCCGCACCGAAATCCTCGATGCCGCGCAGCGACGAGCACTCAACGCCGAGACCGGGCACGTCCTCGGGGTGTTGATCCCGTTCGAAAGGGACGCACCCGTCACGACCTATCTTGGCCGGCCCAGCCCTCAACCTGACAGGGAGGCTG
>NZ_MQMF01000054.1 GCF_001999465.1 Fictibacillus arsenicus | reverse complement strand
GCTGCCGGAGGAGGCGGAGACCTCGTCCTTCGCGGGCTCCGTCTCCGACTTCCCAGTGGTCTTCCTCGCCCTGTCCGGGGACGAGGACCTCAACACCCTGCGCCGCCGCGCCGAGGACGTCCTGGCCCCGCGGCTGCAGAAGATCGACGGCGTCCGCGGCGCCGACGTCCTCGGCGGCACAGACGAGAACGTCTCCGTGGTCCCGGACCCGGCCGCGCTCGCCGCCGCCGGGCTGACCACCTCCGACATCACCGACGCACTCGAGGAGAACACCGGCCTCTTCCCCGTCGGCCAGGTCACCGAGGGCGCGACCACCTATCCCGTCCAGGCGGGCTCCGCCGTCGAGGACCTCGAGGGCCTGCGCGGGATCGTCGTCGCTCCCTCCGGGGACGGCGAACCGCGCACCCTGGACGAGGTCGCCGACGTCACCCTCGTGGCCGCGGCCCCCACGTCCCTGACCCGCACCAACGGGGTGCCGACGCTGTCCGTCTCCGTGACCGCGACCCCGGACGCCGACCTCGTGGCGGTCTCGCAGGCCGTGCGCGACGCCCTGCCGGAGCTGGCGTCCCTGGTGGGCGGCGGCGCGGACCTGACCGTGGTGTTCGACCAGGCCCCGTTCATCCAGCAGTCCATCGACACGCTGTTCCAGGAGGGCCTGCTGGGCCTGGCGTTCGCCGTGCTGGTGATCGCCGTGTTCCTGCTCTCGGTGCGCTCCACCCTCGTCACCGCCGTGTCCATTCCGCTGTCCCTGCTGGCCGCCCTCATCGGGGTGGCGGCCTTCGGCTACTCCCTCAACACGCTGACGCTCGGGGCGCTGACGATCTCGATCGGCCGGGTCGTGGACGACGCGATCGTGGTGGTGGAGAACATCCGTCG
>NZ_MQMF01000053.1 GCF_001999465.1 Fictibacillus arsenicus | reverse complement strand
ACATCGGGCTGCTCTCCTCCCGGTGCGCCCAGATCCAGGGCGTGTGGATGGCCCCCGCCGCGCGGGGCCGAGGGCTGGCGGCGTCGGCGATGGCCGCCGTCGTGGACTACGTGCGCCTCCAGGCTCCCGTGGTCAGCCTCTACGTCAACGCGTACAACACCCCCGCGCTGCGCACGTACGAGCGCGTGGGGTTCGAGCGGCGCGGCACGTTCGCGACCGTCCTGTACTGACCCGGCGGGCCCGGCGCGGGCGATAGGATCGGCGGTCAGGACGCCGGGCACCCCCGTGCCGGCGTCGTCCCGTCCCGCGCGCCGCCCCCGACCGCGCGAGCCCGTCCGAGGAGGCCCCCGTCATGCCCCTGCGCATGTCCACCCTGTTCCTGCGCACCCTGCGCGACGACCCGGCGGAGGCCGAGGTGGCGAGCCACAGGCTCCTCGTCCGTGCCGGGTACATCCGTCGCGCGGCCCCGGGCATCTACTCGTGGCTGCCGCTGGGCCTGAAGGTGCTGGCCAAGGTGGAGCGGATCGTGCGCGAGGAGATGGACGCGATCGGCGCCCAGGAGGTGCACTTCCCGGCGCTCCTGCCGCGGGAGCCCTACGAGGCCACGGGGCGCTGGGACGAGTACGGCGACGGGCTGTTCCGCCTGCAGGACCGCAGGGGCAACGACTACCTCCTGGCCCCCACGCACGAGGAGATGTTCACGCTCCTGGTGAAGGCCTGTACTCCTCGTACAAGGACCTGCCCGCGTACCTGTACCCAGATCCAGACCAAGTACCGGGACGAGGCCCGCCCGCGCGCCGGCCTGCTCCGCGGGCGCGAGTTCATCATGAAGGCTCCTACTCCTTCACGGTGGACGACGCCGGCCTGGA
>NZ_MQMF01000052.1 GCF_001999465.1 Fictibacillus arsenicus | reverse complement strand
CGGGCCCGCCTGCCGGAGCAGACGGGCCCGTGCACTCCCTCATCGGGAAGGTCGGGTCACTCGCGGTGCAGCTTGTCCTGCACCGTGCCCGCCAGCTTCTCGACGCGGTTGGGCACCTCCGTGGTCCCGTAGAAACGGGAGTCCGGGTGGGTGGGCGGGGGCATGGGGACCCCCGCCGGCGGCTCGGACGAGTAGGAGAACTCGCCCTTGCCGTCCGGGGTGGGGCCTGCAGCCCACGAACCCTCCGCAGTGGCCTGACCGTCAGAGAACTCATAGTGCGTGTACGAGTGCTCCGTGGCCTCCTTCTTCTGCGGGAAGTTGCTCGGCACCGGCATCTCCTCCAGGCCGTCCTCCTGCAGCTCCTTCACAGCCGCCGCCCACTGGTTCTGGTGCATCGTGTCCCGGGCCAGCAAGAAGGAGAGCAGCTCCCGGATGCCCGGGTCATCGGTCATGTGATAGAGCCGGGCCACCTGGGTCCGCCCCTGCATCTCCGCGTTGAGGTTGGCGGTCATGTCGGCCAGCAGGTTGCCGCTGGCCGTGACATACGCTCCGGTCCACGGATTCCCCATGCTGTCCACGGGGCGAGCACCGGCACCGGCCACGATGGCCTGCTGCAGATCGGTGCCCCCGATGACGGCGGCCACGGCCGGGTCATCCTGGATGGCGTCGGTGGTGATCCCCACCGGGGCCTTCTCCAGCAGCTGGGCCACCATCGTTGCCAGCATCTCGACGTGACCGAACTCCTCGGCCGCCGTGCTGAAGAGCAGGTCCCGGTACTTGCCCGGAATGTGGGCGTTCCATGCCTGGAAGCTGTACTGCATGGCCACGGTGATCTCGCCGTACTGCCCGCCGATCACCTCCTGCAGCTTGCGGGCGTAGACCGCGTC
>NZ_MQMF01000051.1 GCF_001999465.1 Fictibacillus arsenicus | reverse complement strand
AGTTCACGCCCGACCAGGCGCAGTACGCGATCGACAACCTGTCCCAGTGACGCCCGGCCATGCCCGGCGCATTGAATGAACGCGTCGGCAACGGTGTCGCCAGGTGGTCCACCCGCCGCCCGCATATTCTGGTCCTCCGCAGCCCGCGGAGGACCAGAATATGCGGGGCTGTGTTCCGCCTGACGCAGGGCCGGGGTGATCTCTAGCAGCGGCGCCAGGTCTCAGCGTCCCGCCCGCCAGATCTTCGCCATCTTCTCTGCCGCAGCCGGGTCCACCGCGGTTCCCAGCAGCTGTCCTTGCACGGTGGGGGCGAGTCGTCGTTCGCGGTGGAAGAGTTCGGAGTGGTTGATATCGGGCACCCCGCGGTTCCACAAGTGAAGTTTGGACTCGTAGGTGAAGCTTCCCCTCGTCGATGCGAGCCGTTGCGGATCGGTAACCCAGGCGTACTTGGACGAGTCGTTGAGCTGGTGATCGACAGCGCGTGTGACGGCGGCGGCGACCCAGTCGGCGAACTGCACGTTGGAGCTCAGCGAACTGTCCACGTGCATGGGCGGTTCCACGATGCACCGCATCTCCGGAAAGTCGCCGGCTCGGCTGAAGATGTGGGCATACATCGATGCAACGCGTTCGACTCGCGTCTTCTCATTGATTTGATCGATGATCACCATGAGGTTATGTCCGTGATGGTGGGCATGGCGGGCCAGACGGTTCAGAGTCTCTCGCATGGCGTCGGCTTCGCATTTCTCGACGTCGAGGCCGATCTGCTTGGGCGTCCCACGCTGCTTCTCGTCGGCGTAGTAGAACAGCTTGCCGCCGTGGTCGACGACGACGGACCGCACGAGCGCATCGAACACGCGGAGCTGCTGCGGAAAGCGCGCGGGGGTATCCGGCC
>NZ_MQMF01000050.1 GCF_001999465.1 Fictibacillus arsenicus | reverse complement strand
GAGTCCCATCGCGTCGTCGTCTCAAACATCAACGGATACCTCGCCGATAGTCCTGACGTGTTCCTGCATCCCCGAAGGGCATCCCTTTCGGGTCTCCCGTTGATGGAAATGGGCGCCGCTCCAGTCGACGGTGGAAACCTTCTGCTCGATGAATTTGAACGTTATGATATTGTGAGGAGGGAGCCGGATTCCGAGCGATTCATTCGACGCTTCGTGGGGTCTGAGGAATTCATAAATGACATCCTCCGATATTGCCTGTGGGTTAATCCTGATGACGGCAAAACTGCTTCGTCAATTCCGCCCCTCGCCGATCGCTTTGCGAAGGTCGCAGCCTTCCGCAAGGCGAGCTCGAAGGTGGGCACGCGAAAGCAGGCAGGCGCGCCATACAGGTTCGGCGAGCCGCGGTTCACCGAAGGATTGAACCTAGTCTTTCCGAGTGGCTCTTCGGGGCTCCGCAGATATATCCCAACAGGCTACCTAAGCGCAGGAGAAGTACTCTCCAAGAAGGTATTCGTAATTCCCGACGCCCCCGCCTGGGTCTTCGCGCTTCTTGTATCGGCAATGCATATGGCATGGGTGGGAGTTGTGTCCGGTCGGATGCGCATCAATTATCAGTACTCCAACACCCTTGTGTACAATAATTTCCCCGTCCCTCCACTCTCCCATGAAATCAAGGAGAAGCTCGCGCTCGCTGCTCTACGGGTTCTGGATGTGCGGGAGTACCACTGCGAGAAGACGCTCGCGGAGCTCTACGATCCGGACAAGATGCCCGATGACCTGTGCGCTGCGCACAAGGCGGTCGATGATCTCGTGGACTCGATCTACTCGAAGAAGCCGTACGGGACCGACGAGCAGCGTCTGTCCGACCTATTCGCCCTGTACGAGAAGATGGC
>NZ_MQMF01000049.1 GCF_001999465.1 Fictibacillus arsenicus | reverse complement strand
GGCATCTTCAGCTGCCGCAACAGCGCCTCCAAATCGGCCGGCAGCGCCGGTGCGGCGGTGTTCGGGGTGTGGATGCTCACCGGGCTGCCCCCTCGGTGTTGGAGGTACCGAGGCCGGCCCAGCCGGCGGTGCCCTGGGTCAGGGACCGTTCCTCGGTGGCGGTGTGCATCCCGGTGCGGTGGCCGGCGGCGGTGAGCAGGGAGGCCAGGTCGCCGTGGGCGAAGCGCTGGTGCACCGCGGCCACCCCGAGGGCGCGGTCGACCTGGTCGGTGCCGGCGAGCTTGGCCAGGGTGACGGCCTCGGCCATCTTCTGACCGATCCGGCTGGTGCCCGCCGCGGCGGCCTCCACCAGCCAGGTCCTCGCTCCGGCCCCGATGCCCAGGAACTCGGCCTCCGCCGCCGAACGGGGCACCGGGGTGTAGTCCCCGGGCACCTTGTCCGTCTCGTGGCCGGGGAAGTGCGCGTCGTCGATGGCCGGGGACCCGGGCCGGGCCACCCGGTGCCGGGCGACCTCCACCGGCCCCTGCGCACCGGCGTGCATGATCACCACCATCGAGTCCGGTCCGGTGCCGTGATGGCGCACGAACACCTCGGCCCCGAGCAGGTGCGCGGGCACCGAGTACTGGGCGTTTTCGAAGGAGACCATCGGCGTGTTCTCCGGCACCTTCCGTCCCACCCCGTAGGCCACGGTGTGCGCCGTGGCGGGGATCCGATGCAACGCGCTGGTCTCCTCGGCGAGCATGTGGTCCGGGCGGCGCCGGGTCACCCGGTGCTCCCGGGAGTTCACCATGGCCATGAACCCCGCGCAGGCGGCCTCGAGCTCAGCGAACGAGGCGTACTGGTCCCGCAGGTTGGTGTCCTTCGGGACCAGGTCGGCCTTGGCCAGCTTCACCGCGTTC
>NZ_MQMF01000048.1 GCF_001999465.1 Fictibacillus arsenicus | reverse complement strand
CTTGAACGCGTAGGAGGCCAGCACCGGCAGCTTGCCCAGCAGACGCACGGTGGAGATGTGGACCTGCTCCGGATCGTGCGGGTCCAGGGAGTCCGGGTAGAACGTGGACAGCCCGGACACGGAGGAGGACAGCACCGGCATGGGGTGCGCGTCCCGCGGGAAGCCGTTGAAGAACAGCTTGAGGTCCTCGTGCACCATGTTGTGGCGCAGGATGTTGGTCTCCCAGGCCTCCAGGGTCTCCTTGGACTCGGGCAGCTCGCCGTAGATCAGCAGGTAGGCCACCTCCATGAACGAGGAGTGCTCGGCGAGGTCCTCGATGGCGTAGCCGCGGTAGCGCAGGATGCCCTGGTCGCCGTCGATGAACGTGACGGCCGACTTGGCGTTCGCCGTGTTCATGAAGCCCGGGTCGTAGGTGACGTCGCCGGTCTCCTTCAGGAGCGGGGCGATGTTGATGCCGTTGTTGCCCTCTGTGGCGTGCTCGACGCCCAGGTCCAGGCTCTGCTCGCCGACGGTCAGCCGGACGGACTCGTGATGGGTCACGGGTGTGCTCCCTCGTCTTCTCTTCTCGATGGCCCGGGTTCGCACGCCCATGTGGGCGCGCCCACGCGGGGACGACTCTGCTCCAAACTATCAAGGACCGGCCCGGGACGCGCGGTCGCTTCCCCCGACGACGGCCCCCGACCCCGGCTCAGCCGGTCCGCGGCCCGCGGGCGGTGAGTCTCGCCGCGGCCCGGGCGACCGCCTCGTCCGTGGCGGTGATCGCCACGCGGACGTAGCCGTCGCCGCCGGCACCGTAGAACACGCCGGGCCCGGCGATGATGCCCAGGTCCGCCAGTTCGCCCAGCAGGTCCCACGAGTCCTGCGCCGTGGCGTCGGCCGGGTCCAGGTCCGCCCGCCGGGTCCACA
>NZ_MQMF01000047.1 GCF_001999465.1 Fictibacillus arsenicus | reverse complement strand
GGATGGTGAGGGATTCGAACCCTCGGCGCGGGGTCACCGCGCACCGGTTTTCAAGACCGGCTCCTTCGGCCGCTCGGACAACCATCCCGGGCCTGACCGCGACGGCGTGGGCCGCCGCGTCGAGGACCCACTCTAGCCCGTGGCCCGGCGGGCGACCGGTGGCGAGTCCGGCCCCCGCGCGCGAGGATGGACCCTCGACCCCCGACCAGAGGAGGAGACCCCATGGACGTCCCCGCACAGATGCGCGCCGTGCGATTCACCGGGGCCGGCGACAACGGCGTCGTCCGCGTGGGCCAGGAGCCCGTGCCAGACCCCGGCCCGGGCGAGGTGCTGGTGCAGGTGGCCGCCGCGGGTCTCAACCGCGCGGACATCGCGCAGCGCGAGGGCCGCTATCCGCCGCCGCGCGGCGCCTCCGAGATCCCCGGGCTCGAGGTCTCCGGCACCGTGGCGGCGCTGGGACCCGAGGCCGGGATGCCGGGTGAGGGGCGCTTCGCCGTCGGTGACCGGGTGTGCGCGCTCCTGGCCGGCGGCGGCTTCGCCGAGTACGTCGCCGTGCCGGCGGGCCAGCTCATGGCCGTCCCCGACGGCGTCGGACTCGTCGAGGCGGCGGCCCTGCCGGAGGTGGCCTGCACGGTGCACTCGACGCTCGTGGCCGGGCAGGCGTCCAGGCCGGGACCGGGTTGCTCGTGCAACGGCGCCACCGGCGGCATCGGCTCCTTCGCCGTCCAGTTCCTCACCGCGCTCGCCGCACGGGTGCTGGGCACCGCCGGCGGCCCGGAGAAGGTGGCGCTCGGCCGGCGGCTGGGCGCCGAGCAACATGTTCGACCACCGCGCCGCCGAGTCCGGTGCCTTCGCCCCGTGGGTCAAGGAGGTCACGGACGGCCACGGCGCGGACGTCATCCTCGACGTCGT
>NZ_MQMF01000046.1 GCF_001999465.1 Fictibacillus arsenicus | reverse complement strand
CGGGGCGATGGACCGCTTCCTCAGCCCGCAGATCCTGGGCAACCCCGCCCGCACCACCGAGGTCGTCGCCACGTTCTCCGACCACCTCGGTGTGGACGAGGGGCTCACGTCCGGCGTGATCGCCTCGCTCGCGTGGCAGCTGCGCGACGTGCGCGGCGAGGACGTCGAGATGTTCACGGTGCCCCGCAAGGGCTTCGCCACCGGACCGAACGGCGACGCCATCGTCGAGCTCGACGAGGACAAGCTGGCGGACCTGCGCTCCGCCCTCGCCGACGACGACGTCCAGCGCTATGTGGACGAGCACGAGCCCAAGAAGGAGAAGGAGGCCCAGGCCGCCGGCGGGCCGCCCCCGTGCTGACCCTGCTGACCGGCACCACGCCCGCACCCGCCCTCGGGGAGGACCCCTGTGACGACTGAGCCGCGCCGCCCCCGCCTGCTGCTGGTCTCCCACTCCTACCGGCCCGAGCGCACCCCGCCCGCGCGTCGCTGGGGCGCGGTCGTGGCGGCGCTGCGGTCGGCGGGCTGGGACGTCGACGTCGTCGCGCCCGGGGGTGTGCGCCCCTTCGCCGGGCCCGACGGCGAACGCGTCCTGCCCACGCCTCGCCTGCCCCTGGGGGAGGCCGGGCGCAACGGCCGCTTCGCCGAGGCGGTGGTGCACGCCCTGCTCGCCGTCCCCCGCGGGATGGCCACCCGACGCCCGGACGTGGTGGTGGCGACCGTGCCCGCGCTGCCCGTGGTGGTGCCCGGCGTCGTGCTCTCCCGCCTCTGGCGCCGTCCCCTCGTGCTGGAGATGCGCGACGCCTGGCCGGACCTCGCCCACGAGGCCGGGGTCCACCAGGGCCTGCTGGGTGTCGCGATTGGAGCGCGTCGTGACCGGCGGCCAGCGTGCGGCCCGACTCGTGGTGACCGTCACGGACGG
>NZ_MQMF01000045.1 GCF_001999465.1 Fictibacillus arsenicus | reverse complement strand
AGTCGTGGGCTGGCCGGATGACGACGGCACATGGTGTGCGCGCACTGGTGGGGCCTGTCACGTCCACGATCTCGGCTGTGGAGCTGTGGTGGGACCGGGTCTCTATCACCACGATGGTCTCCACCAAGGGTGTTGCGGTGGAGATCCAGGCCGGGTGGAACGCGGACGGCACCCGCCGCAAGGCGTTCGAGCGCATCCGCCCGCTCTCTAACGAGCAGATCGCCAACGGCTTCGAGCTGAAGGTGTGGATGCGCCCGGACGGTGTCATCGTCATGGACGTGGACGGTTCCAAGTCCACGCATACCGCGCTGCCGGAGTGGCCGCGTGAGACCCGCGAAGAGGACATGTCCGACGTGCGCATCCTGGCCCCGGCCAAGGGTGCGCCGTTGGGTGGTGTGCAAGTCGTGGGAGACCCTACCGAAGGCTCGTTCGGCCCGTGGGAGCGCACCTTCATCCTTGATGCTGACCCGGACCACATGATCTGGGGCATGTCCGCGCTGGAGAAGGTGTCCGGCCTGGAGCTTCTGTCTGAGATGGCCGAGGCTGCGTTGGACTCCACATGGGTGGATGAGGACGGCAAGCTCTGGTACGTGTCGCGCACCCGCATGGACGCGCGGAAGTCGGTGCGCACACTCGGCCTCCCAGACTTGCAGACTGCCCCCGCCAAGATCGCGCCCGACTCGGTGCACGCCGAGGTGGAGGTCACCCGCCGGCAGCCTTCCCTATTCCAGACGCGCATGAACTCGCGTGCCTGGGCGCAGGTATGGGAAGGCCCGAAGGACACCCTGGAACCGGGAGGCAAGTGGGAGCAGATCGTCCGCACTCCCGACGATGAGGACTGGTTCCATGTGGACGGCTCCTTCGAGGACGTGGTCGCGTCCTCCGTGGCGAACGTCAACCGGGGCATTGGCTCATGGGTCGGCGGCACCGTGCTCAAGGAGACGGACG
>NZ_MQMF01000044.1 GCF_001999465.1 Fictibacillus arsenicus | reverse complement strand
GGGTCAGGGGTGCGTTAGCGTGAGTCATGAGCGGGTCTCTTCTGGCAGGTGGGTTGTTGAGGAACTTCCATCCTGCGGGAGAGGCCCACTCGTCTCATCTCAGTCCGGCCCTCGTGCCAAGAACCTCATGACCCACAACAACAAGGTGGATGCGGCTATCTTGATGAAGGGCCTACGGGATGGATTCGACCATCTCGCCCCGGAAAGGAGTGTTTCGTGAGCACCATCCGCTTCTCAGACCTGAAGATGGCCCCCCAGCGCATCGATGTCACCGCTCATCACGCTGGCCGGGCCGAATCTATAGTGTTCGAATTCAGCGAACCCACTGAGACGACCTGCTCTCTGGTCGCCATCGCTCTCTCGGCCCTCTGTGGCCGCGCGTTCGAAGCGGTTTCATTCGACTTTCCGGTAAGTGAGGAAGCGACGAGGTACATTTCGGCGCTCACCCACTGCCCCGTCGAGTCAGACGGGACTGAACCACGCGAGGAACGAGAAGGTCCGGGTGCGTCCTGAACTTCAGCGGTGGATTCGACTCTCTCGCGGCGCGAGCCCTCATGCCGTCCAATACTCGCCTAGTATCGATGGACTTCGGCGGCAGATTCGCCAGAGAGCGTGAGTTTTTCGAGCGCTTCGACACACTTCGCGTGTCAACAAATGTTCTGAATTCCCCTTTGCGTCTAAACAGCTGGTCAATGATGGGGATGGGGGCTATCCTTGCGGCTCATAGCTTGAAGGCCAAATATATTAGCTTTGGAAGCATCATCGAGGCCAGCGTCGATTCACTCCGAGTCACTCCAGCCATCGTCAAAGCACAGACCTTTCCCCCTTTCGCCGCTGCTGGCTACCACAACGCACCATTCGCCCTGGGACTCTCGGAAGTCGGCACCGCCAAGGTTCTTCTCCAAGACGACGCAAGTCTGGCCGTCGACTCACTCTTATCGCTCGCAAGCCCC
>NZ_MQMF01000043.1 GCF_001999465.1 Fictibacillus arsenicus | reverse complement strand
GGGGATCGTGCCGATCGCTCATGAGCGTGGTGCCGGCGTGGTTGCCCTGACCGGTGAAGACGAGGCGCCACCGGCCGTGGCCCAGGATCGATGACCCGATGGCGACCGGCTGCCCGAGGTCGATGAGGCCCCGCCCCTGCTCGACGTGGAGCTCGATGAACGCGCCGATCTGGGCCAGGCGCTCGTCGTCGCGCCCCATCCGCTCCGGGTCCAGGCCCGCCGCCCGGGAGTGCTCGGCGAAGGTGCCGCCGTCCTCGTCCGTGAGGGCGAGCGCCTTCTCGACGGGGATGGCGCCCGTGAGGATCCGGGAGCCGAGGCAGGCGATGCCGTAGCGGGAGCCCTCCTCCTCGGGGAAGACCGCGATCGCCACGGCCCGGTCCGGCCGGCGCCCCTGTGCACGCAGCACGTCCACGGCGGCTAGGGCCGAGGCCACGCCGAGCGGGCCGTCGAACGCGCCGCCGCCGGGCACCGAGTCGAGATGGCTGCCGGTGACGATCGCCCGGGAGCGGTCCCCGGAGGGGGCGTCCCACCAGGCCCAGATCACGCCGTTGCGATCGGTCTCCGCGTCCAGGCCCCGGGTCTCGGCCTCGGCGACGAACCAGCTGCGCAGGTCGAGCTCGGCGGTCGAGTAGACCGGCCGGGTGTAGCCGCCACGCGACGCGTCGCGGCCCGTGTCGGCGATGGCGGCCATCAGCGAGGCGACCCTGCGGGGCGAGGTCGCCGTCATCGGGCGGCCTCCGCCCGGTGGTGGGCGACGCGGAACTCCTCGGGGACGGTGCCCGTGCCGGTGGCCAGGCCGGCCGCGAGCTCGCCCATCAGCGGTGCGAACTTGCCGCCGTGGCCGGAGCAGGCGGACAGGAGCACGACACCCTCGGCCTCGTCGATCACGAAGTCCTCGTTCGCGGTGCTGGTGAACAGGCAGGTGGCCTCGGCATAGGGCTCGGGGACGACGCCGGGCAGGTACCGCCT
>NZ_MQMF01000042.1 GCF_001999465.1 Fictibacillus arsenicus | reverse complement strand
TAGGACACGCGACTCAATCGCCCTATTCAGACTCGCTTTCGCTACGGCTTCCCCACACGGGTTAACCTCGCCACGTATCACTAACTCGCAGGCTCATTCTTCAAAAGGCACGCTGTCACCCCACAAGGAGGCTCCAACGGTTTGTAGGCACATGGTTTCAGGTACTATTTCACTCCCCTCCCGGGGTACTTTTCACCATTCCCTCACGGTACTGATCCGCTATCGGTCAACAGGTAGTATTCAGGCTTACCAGGTGGTCCTGGCAGATTCACACGGGATTCCTCGGGCCCCGTGCTACTCGGGCAACCCTCCAACAGCGGCGGAACACATTTCGACTACGGGACTCTCACCCTCTACGGTCCAGCATCCACACTGGTTCGTCTATATGCCCGCACCTCACTGCGCCATGCCGGCAGACATGACAAGGAGGGGCCCACAACACCGCACATGCAACCCCTGCCGGGTATCACACACATACGGTTTAGCCCCATCCGCGTTCGCTCGCCACTACTAACGGAATCACTTTTGTTTTCTCTTCCTGTGGGTACTGAGATGTTTCACTTCCCCACGTTCCCTCCACCCGGTCTATGTGTTCAACCGGGGGTCACACGACACGTCGTGCGGGGTTTCCCCATTCGGAAATCCTGGTCTCAACGTCCGGTTATCGACTCCACCAGGCTTATCGCAGATTCCCACGTCCTTCTTCGGCTCCTGTTGCCAAGGCATCCACCATGCGCCCTTGGAAACTTTCACACACAATGAAAGTCCTCAAATGAGCAATATCTAACTAAGATGTCATTCTCGGCATCACCACACCTCACACACCACCCCAGGGGGAACAGTGCGATCAACGATGCAGCAACAAAAAATAAGATGCTCGCGTCCACTATGCAGTTCTCAAACAACAACCCACACCCCATCCACCAACCCACAAGGCCAGCTTCACAAGGTACGGAGACCAGAAACAACGACCCCAA
>NZ_MQMF01000041.1 GCF_001999465.1 Fictibacillus arsenicus | reverse complement strand
CTAGGGGCATCGAACACCATCCGCGATGCGGCCCTGATCGCGCGCGAACTCCCGCAGACCACACTGTCCAATCGCGGCACGGCAGGCATCGACGGCACGATCGCCTCGGCCCTCGGCCCTCGGCGTTGCCCTCGCTCATCCCGACCGGCACGTCACCGCAGTCCTCGGGGACCTCACCTTCCTCTACGACGCCACCGCACTGCAGTTCGGCCACCACGAACAGATCCCCGCTAACCTCACCCTGGTCGTCATCAACGACCAGGGCGGGGGCATCTTCGAACTCCTCGAGCAGGGCGCACCCGAGTACAAACAGCCCCCATACGCAGAGCCACCTTTGAACGCATCTATGGCACGCCACAGGACGTCAGTATCAAGGGCCTCTGCCAGGCCTACCGTACCCAGCACCGCGTTGCCGACCTCGCCGGTCTTCCTCACGCACTGCGCGATCAACACGCGAAGGGCTTGAGCGTGATCGAAGTAACCGCCGCCCGCGGACAACTCCGCGATCTCCACGCGTGCGCACGCGAGCGCGTGGAGTCCTCGCAGAGCAACCAGACTCCACCCACTTCACCGACCTTCACCCCGCCAGGAGGCACCCGACCATGACCGACACCCCAAACCCGTTCCAGCCCGACCAATGGATGGCTGTCTGAAGCGCCCCGGGTTTCGTGGAGGCTCGGTTATCTGGAACCGGCTCCGAGGGGAACCTGTTCTCCAACGTAGCTGACGGGCTTGTGGGATGCCCAGTGGGCGGCCTCGAACTCGGCGGGCGGGACGTGTCCGATCTCGCCGTGCAGGCGCCGGTGGTTGTACCAGTCGACGTATTCGGCGACCGCGATCTCGACGTCGCGGACCGACGCCCACCCGCCCTTGGGGCGCATGACCGGGTTGCGGATGCACTCGGCCTTGAACAGCGAGTTCAGCGCCTCGGCCATCGCGTTGATGCTCCTATAGTTGTCAACTCGCGATCTGACCGGT
>NZ_MQMF01000040.1 GCF_001999465.1 Fictibacillus arsenicus | reverse complement strand
CAGGCGCAGGCGACGGGCGACGTCCGCCTCCCCCACGGAGACCATGCCGCCCTCACCCGAGGTCATGTTCTTGGTCGGGTAGAGGCTGAACATGCCCCACGCCCCGAAGGTGCCCACGGGGCGCCCCTTCCAGCGGGCGCCGTGCGCCTGCGCCGCGTCCTCGAACAGCTGGAGGCCGTGCTCGCGGCAGATCGCCTCGAGCTCGTCCATGCGGGCTGGGTGGCCGTACAGGTGCACCGGCATGACGGCGGCGGTCCGCTCCGTCACCTTGGCGCGCACGTCCTGGGGGTCGAGGGTGTACGTCTGCAGGTCCACGTCCGCGAAGACCGGGGTCGCGCCCGTGAGGGCGACGGCGTTGCCGGTCGCCGCGAAGGTGAAGGCGGGCACGATGACCTCGTCGCCGGGGCCGATGCCCGCGGCCAGCAGGCCCAGGTGCAGGCCGGAGGTGCCGGAGTTGACGGCCACGCAGGCCCGGCCGTCCACCATCGCGGCACCGAACTCCTCCTCGAAGGCCGCGACCTCGGGGCCCTGCGCCACCATGCCGGAGCGCAGGACGCGGTCCACCGCCTCGCGCTCCTCGTCACCGATGACCGGCTTCGCCGCCGGGATGAACTCAGCCATGGTTCTCCTCCTCCTGCGCGGGCCCGGCCGGGCGCAGCGCCCCGTCCCGCTCGATGAACGTCTCCCCGGTGTCCGGGCACACCCAGACGCCGTCCTTCTCCGCCAGCCGGCGGCCTGTCCGGCCGACCCAGCCGATGCGCTTCGCGGGCACCCCGGCCACGAGGCCGAAGTCCGGCACGTCGCGGGTGACCACCGAGCCGGCCGCCACCAGGGCCCACGCGCCGATGCGCATCGGCGCGACACACACGGACCGCGCGCCGATCGCGGCGCCGTCGCCGATGTCCACGCCCACGGCGTCCCAGTCGTCCCCGGACTTCTGGGACAGGTCCGGGTTGACCGCGCGGGGGTAGGTGTCGTTGGTCAGG
>NZ_MQMF01000039.1 GCF_001999465.1 Fictibacillus arsenicus | reverse complement strand
CTGGCCCGCTGCATCGCCATGGTGCTGATCTGGAACGACCTGGCGTGCGGCGACCGCGAGGCCGCCGCCGTGCTCGTGGCCGTGAACTCGGTGTTCCAGGTGCTCGCCTTCGGTGCGCTGGGCTGGTTCTACCTGCAGGTGCTGCCGGGCTGGCTGGGGCTCCCGACGACGTCGGCCGAGTTCTCAGCCACCGCGATCGTGGCCTCCGTGCTCGTCTTCCTGGGCGTGCCGCTCGTGGCCGGGGCGCTGACCCGCGTGCTCGGCGAGCGCGCGCGCGGCCGCGCCTGGTATGAGGAGCGGTTCCTGCCGCGCCTCGGCCCGTGGGCGCTGTACGGGCTGCTGTTCACGGTGGTCCTGCTGTTCGCGCTGCAGGGGGACGCGATCACCTCGCGCCCGTGGGACGTGGCCCGGATCGCGCTGCCGCTGCTGGCGTACTTCACGGTCATGTTCCTGGTGGGGCTGTTCGCCTCCCGCGCCGTCGGGCTCGACTACGCCCGGTCCGTCACCGTGGCGTTCACGGCCTCGGGCAACAACTTCGAGCTGGCCATCGCCGTGGCGATCGCGACGTTCGGGGCGCAGTCCGGACAGGCGCTGGCCGGCGTCGTCGGCCCGCTCATCGAGGTGCCGGTGCTCGTCGGGCTCGTGTCCGTGGCCCGGTGGCTCGGCCCCCGCCTCTTCCCGCAGGACCCCACGATCCCCACCCCGGCGACGACGTCGCCCGCCCCCGTCAGGAGCCCCCCGATGACCACACCCCGCCCCACCGTCCTCTTCGTCTGCGTGCACAACGCCGGCCGCTCCCAGATGGCCGCCGGCTGGCTCGAGCATCTCGCGGGCGGACGCATCGACGTCCGCTCCGCGGGGTCGGCACCGAAGGACGAGGTGAACCCGGCGGCCGTCGCGGTGATGGCCGAGGTGGGGGTCGACCTCGCGGCGAACACCCCGAAGGTGCTCACCCCGGACGCGGTGCGGGGCGCGGACGTGGTGATCACGATGGGCTGCGGGGACGC
>NZ_MQMF01000038.1 GCF_001999465.1 Fictibacillus arsenicus | reverse complement strand
GAAGAGAACCGTCTCGACGTGACCTGCTACGCCGCGGACCGCACCGAGGTCGACGACGCGACCGCCGGCCACAAGCCGGGCACCCCCGAGTTCGCGCACCACCTGTTCGCACTCTGCTGCCGACTCCCCGGGAACGTGCAAGCCACCCCGGAGCAGTGGGAGCAGATCCGTCACGCGATCGGCCCCGCCCAGTGGTCCCGCATCGACAAGACGCTGGGCACGGTCATGTCCCATGACACGGCGCAGGCGGTCGACGCGGTTTTCTCCGACAGGTCCTGACCGAACACCCATCCGCCGGCACATGGCTGCTGCTGCTGGAGTCCGCGCAGGGATTCGGGGCAGCCGCCGTCCTCCTTCCTGGGGGGTGCTGGCGGGTGGACGGATCGGGACCGTCTCATCATCTACGCCTGGACCCTCTACCGGGCCGGGCTCTGCCCCGAATGCGGGCGACCCCGCCAGGTCTGCGAGACCGGGGTGTGGGAAGTCGAAACCCGGGTGTGTGGGCCGACTGCTGCCGCTGAACGGTGGCGGAAGGACAACAAGGACCCGGACCCGGGCACCCGTATCAGCACCGTACAGGTGACTGATGACCGGGTGGCCGAGTCCCTGCTGTCCGCGCCGCGCTGGTGGATCGAACAACATCGCCCCGACCTGCTCGGACAGTGGTACGCGGCGCACAACTAGACAAGGGTGGTGGTCACGTGGCGGGTCAAGACCTCACGGTGAAGGCCCGCTATGAGGCCGACGTCTCCAGCTACAACTCGGCGATGCAGGCCGCTGCCCGGGAGACCGACAAGCTCGCCACCGCGGCCGACAAGACGGGCCGCTCCGTCAAGGGCATGGCCGACCAGACCGCGCAGGCCGGCACCCGTACCGGCCGGGTGTTCGACGCCCTCCGGAAGAACTCGGCCGACCTGGAGACGGCGGGCACGTCGCTGGCCGCTGTGGGTGCTGGTGCGCTCGCGTTCTCCGCTGGTACGGGCAAGCTCGCGATGGACTGGGAGTCCGCGTTC
>NZ_MQMF01000037.1 GCF_001999465.1 Fictibacillus arsenicus | reverse complement strand
AATTCTTAATTACATAGCGTATAATTTTATCTTGTCGAGATAAATAACTCGCTTTCTGGTCTAGTGATGATGGCGAAGAGGTCACACCCGTTCCCATACCGAACACGGAAGTTAAGCTCTTCAGCGCCGATGGTAGTTGGGGGTCTCCCCCTGTTAGAGTAGGACGTCGCTAGGCTGGAATTTTATACGGAGGATTAGCTCAGCTGGGAGAGCACCTGCCTTACAAGCAGGGGGTCGGCGGTTCGATCCCGTCATCCTCCACCATTTACTTACTTGCCGGTTTAGCTCAATTGGTAGAGCAACTGACTTGTAATCAGTAGGTTGGGGGTTCAAGTCCTCTAGCCGGCACCATTTTGCACGAGCCATTAGCTCAGTCGGTAGAGCATCTGACTTTTAATCAGAGGGTCGAAGGTTCGAGTCCTTCATGGCTCACCATTTTCAAATTAATATGCGGGTGTGGCGGAATTGGCAGACGCGCTAGACTTAGGATCTAGTGTCTTTGACGTGGGGGTTCGAGTCCCTTCACCCGCACCATATTAATTTTAAAAAAACCAAATAGTTTGCGGAAGTAGTTCAGTGGTAGAATACAACCTTGCCAAGGTTGGGGTCGCGGGTTCGAATCCCGTCTTCCGCTCCAAAGTTATTGTATGTGCCGGGGTGGCGGAACTGGCAGACGCACAGGACTTAAAATCCTGCGGTAGGTGACTACCGTACCGGTTCGATTCCGGTCCTCGGCACCACATACATGCGCCCTTAGCTCAGCTGGATAGAGTGTTTGACTACGAATCAAAAGGTCGGGAGTTCGAATCTCTCAGGGCGCGCCATGTTTTACGGGAAGTGGCTCAGCTTGGTAGAGCACCTGGTTTGGGACCAGGGGGTCGCAGGTTCAAATCCTGTCTTCCCGACCATCATAACTATATAAGTTATATTTGGGGCTTTAGCTCAGCTGGGAGAGCGCCTGCCTTGCACGCAGGAGGTCAGCGGTTCGATCCCGCTAAGCTCCACCATTTTTCAGAAAATGTTTCTGACATTTTCTTTTTTATTGCAAAA
>NZ_MQMF01000036.1 GCF_001999465.1 Fictibacillus arsenicus | reverse complement strand
GCCCCCGAGAGCGGGACGGGCCTGGGGTTCACCGGCGCGGCGGGGATCACCGGGCTCACCGCCGCCGAGGTCGCCGAGCGGGAGGCCGCGGGCCTGGTCAACGTCCAGTCGCGGGACACGTCCCGCTCGCTAGGGGCAGATCCTGCGCGTGCACGTGTTCACGCTGTTCAACCTGGCGATCGCGCTGTGCGCCGTCGTCGTGATCCTGATGGGCCGCTGGCTGGACCTGCTGTTCTCGCTGGCGGCCGTGGCCAACGTGGTGATCGGCGTGGTCCAGGAGTACTCGGCCAAGCGGAAGCTGGACCGGATCGCGCTGCTGCACCAGGACGACGTCGTCGTCATCCGGGACGGGGCGCGCGTGCCCCTGCCGATGACGCGGATCGTGCGGGACGACGTCGTGGTGCTGCGCCGCGGCGACCAGGTGCCCGTGGACGGCGAGGTCCTCGTCTCGGACGGCCTGGACATGGACGAGGCGCTGCTCACCGGGGAGAACGACCCCGTGCCCAAGACCCCCGGGGACGCCGTGCTCTCGGGCTCGGCCGTCGTGGCCGGCGCGGGCCTGGTGCGCGCGACGGCGGTGGGCTCGGCCTCGCACGCCGCCCGGCTCAGCGCCGAGGCCCGCCGCTACTCCGCCATCCGCTCGGAGCTGCGCGGCGCCCTGGAGACGGTGCCCGCTGGCTGACGATCGCCCTGGTGCCGATCATCGCGGTGATCGTGCACGGCCAGATGACGGCGGTCGGCGGCTGGACCCACGCCCTGTCCCAGCCGCGCGAGGCCGCCCTGGAGCCCGCGCTGATCGCGTCCGTGGCGGCGGTGACCAGCATGATCCCGCAGGGCCTGGCGCTCATGACGACCATCGCGTTCGCCGTGGCCGCGCTCAAGCTGGCCCAGCAGGAGGTCCTCATCCAGGAGCAGCCCGCCGTGGAGGTCCTGGCCCGCGTGGACACCGTCTGCCTGGACAAGACCGGCACCCTCACCGAGGGCGGCGTCCGGTTCGACCGGCTCGCCGCGCCCGCCTCGGCGGACGCGTCCCCGGACGCCCACGACGACGGCGCCCCGGCCGAGGTCGCCGACGGGGCTCGGGCCGTGCT
>NZ_MQMF01000035.1 GCF_001999465.1 Fictibacillus arsenicus | reverse complement strand
TTCAGCCAGTGATGACGGCATGAACCACGGACTCCTCAACTGGTTCGTCACGGGCCGCGCTTCAGCCCCCGGCGGGGTCCGCATCAACAACGGCGGTCGGGCCCGCGTCACGATCCGGACCCGTGACGGGTCGCTCTTCAACGTCGTAGTGGACGATCACGACCAGGCGAGCCGCCTGGTTGAGGATGTCCGGTCGATCAGAGCACGCTCATCCGGCTAAATCGGTCGTTAGTGACGAGGGGCCCCGCCATGCGCCGTTTGCGCCACCTCCGGCCCTGCCCGCCCGCCGCACGGCTCGCCACAACCAACCCGCTAGAGCGGCAGCCGTCCGTACGTTTCGAGCGAGCCCTGGGGTGCGCGGGGGCGCCCACCTGGACACCCAGTGTCACGCCGACCGGATCCCGCCCGATACGCGAAGAGTCCACCGCGCGTCGTGTGGAACCTTGCCTGCATCTCGACAGCAAAGGCCCTTGCCCACCGATCCGCATCGTGACACAGTTCACCCCATGATGCAGCAGCAGTGACGCCGTGGGTCCGACGAGCCACCACCGGCCTCCCCGCGCGCCCGTCTCGAGCACGGCTCGACGGGTGCCTCTGCGCCCACCCCTTTCTTCAGAAAGCAGTCACCGCATGCCTGACATCATCGAATTCCCCCTGCCCGTCTCGTCGGACGACCCCCACTGGCGGGCCTACTGCCAGCTCGGAGACGAGTACAACCACGAACTGATCGGCACGACCGAGTGGGACGAGACCCCCACGGACGCGCTCATCCAGGCCGCCGCCGAGACCGACCACACGCTGCGCCGCTACCTGGCGTACGTCGACGGCGAGGCGGTCGGCTACGCCCGCGTCCTGATCAACCAGGTCGACGACCCTGACGCGGCCGCCCTCAACGTCTACGTCCACCCGCGGCACCGCGGACGCGGCCACGGCCGGGCACTGGCCGAGCGGCTCGTCCTGGACACCGCCGGCCTCACCCGTTTCGAGACCTGGCCGCTGACGCCGCGGCCGGTGGCCGGGCAACGGACGCTCACCCCGCCCAACGGCGCCGGCGCGGTGTCCGCCGAACATCCGGGTGTGCGTCTCGCCCAGTCCTACGGCTTCGCGCTC
>NZ_MQMF01000034.1 GCF_001999465.1 Fictibacillus arsenicus | reverse complement strand
GAGAACGCGCCCCACGCCGTCGCGCTCCTCCTCGCTCAGCGCCTCACCGATCCATCCCCACAGCACGGTGCGCAGCTTGTCCTCCACATGGAAGGTGAGCCCGTGGTCCACCCCGTGACGGTGCCCGCCGGGCATGGCGAGGATGTGGGCGCCCTTGCGGTCGGCGTTGTTGACGATCACGTCGAACACCGCCATGCGGCGCAGGGCCGCCGAGTCCTCGTGGGCCAGGACCAGCCGATTCCCGCCCTCGTCCTCACCCTCCAGGATCGTGAGCCACCCCGAGGCCGGCACCTCGTCCGCCGGGAACAGGTCCACGGCGTCCTGCTCAGGATCCTGCTCCTGCCAGAGCTGCACCATGCCCTCGCCGAAGGGGCCCTCGCGCAGCCACGTGCGCGGCACGATGTCCCACCCCAGCGCCTCGGACACCAGGGACGCGGCCACCTCCCGGCGGGCCAGGGTCCCGGCGGGGAAGTCCCCAGAGCGGGGCCTCGCCGGCCACCGGCTTGTAGACCACCGAGGTGTCACCGATCGCGCCGAGGAACGTGGCGTTGGACGCCGTCGTGATGCGGCCGGTGAGCATCAGCTCCCCGGACAACAGCTCGCCGGCGGGCACGTCCGCGGCGCTCATCAGGAGTCGGGGAGAGTGCAGTCGTGGCCGTCGGGGTCGATGGGCTGGCCGCAGTCCGAGCAGACCGGACGGCCGGCGTCCACGACCTCCCGGGTGCGCCGGGCGAACGCCCGGGCGGCGCCACGGGCATGCGCACGCGCACGGCCTCGGCGCCCGCCTCGGGCGCCGAGTCGGCGTCGTCGTCGGAGAGCGGGTGCGCGTCGATGAGCACCTGCGCGGTGGTGGGGTCCCAGCCCAGGCCGATGGCCCCACCTGGAACCACTCCTGCACCGGGTCCAGCGGATCGTTGTCCACGAGTTCCACGGGCGTGCTGGCCGGGACGCTGTGCGGGTTGCCCTCCAGCGCCATCAGATCGTCCAGGATCTCGTCGATCATCTCCGCCATCAGGGCCGACTGCTGCTTCTCCAGGGCCAGGCTCACCAGCCGGGGCCCGGTGCGCACCTGCAGGTAGAACGTGCGGGCTCCGGGACGCCCGAGC
>NZ_MQMF01000033.1 GCF_001999465.1 Fictibacillus arsenicus | reverse complement strand
GGACCGCGGGGTACGACTGCGTGGTGAGCAGCCGTCACCGGAGCAGGTGCTGGAGATGTGCCGCCGGTACGAGCAGGGCGAGTCGCTGGCCCGGGTCGGCGCCAAGGTGGGCTTCAACGCGAGCACAGTTCGCACGAACCTGCTCCGTGCAGGTGTCGCGCTCCGCGATCCTCACGGCCGGGAGCGGTAGAGGCACAACAGAAGAAACCAATCTCGATCCGCAAAAGCAGAAGGAAAGATCGCTCGTTGCTCTCCGAGTCGCCTAACCTCGAATACCGCATGGCACGTTGAGCGCTCTGCTAGCTCCGCACACGCTCTTGGGCTCGTTCGCGCGCCTGCTGGCGGAGTCTGGCCCGAACCTCGTCATGAATGGTAGTCGAGACTTCCTCAGCTGTTTCGATAGAAACGACGAGGGCGTAGCGAACGTTCTTCTTCTTGGGAAGATGCTGGGCATCGTCCATGCACTCGACGTGTATCGGGAACGCGTCGCCGTCCCCGAAGGTCATCGCTCGTGAACCTTGGACGAGTTCGTGTTGGAGGCTTCCACGCCTGACAGTGAAGTGCTCCCCTTCTATCCGATCTCCTGCCGCGAGCTTCGTGTCCGGGGTGTCGAAGTAGACCTTAGCCCCGCGATAACGCGTGAGCTGTCCCACCGTAGGTACCGCGTACGCAAGCGTGATGGTGAAGCGATGCCACGCCGCTCGTGATCGGAGCGATGGCGGGAGAGGGAGCTCGTACGTGTGTCGTTGGTCTCCGCCAATGCGGCCGCCGGCAATAAGCACAGCACGATTGGTGGCGGCTGCTCCGAGGCGGGCGGTATCGAGTCTGCCGTATCCGAGCATCGCTGAGAGCTTACGGCGAGCATCCTGCGCGGGGATACCGAGATCTCGGCGAAATCGAGCTTCCCATTCCCCCCAACTGCTCGCGTGCGTGAGGAGTGCTCGTACCAGAAGTGGGTGATACTCCGGGCCTGGCAGGGGCGAGTCTTCTTTTCCGTCAACGTCAGCTTCAAGGATGTCGAACAGACGGCTCGCTTCACGCGTGACCAGTGCCGTGGCATTGCTAGTGCCAAAGGTGAAAATCGTGCGATTCGTTGCGCCACTCCTTCCAGGTGCCGCAACTT
>NZ_MQMF01000032.1 GCF_001999465.1 Fictibacillus arsenicus | reverse complement strand
ACCGTCAACCCTGATGGGTTTCGCGGCGGGGTCGTAGTCCAGGTCCGGCAGCCATGCCTTGAACTGGCGGGTCCCCTCCGTCCACTGGCGGAGGTACAGGTGCGGGGTCGCGTAGTCACCGGGAGCGGTGCGGACCTCGGTGATCTCGTTGAACGGGATCACCCGCACCTTCACATCCCCGGTCCGGGGGTTCACCCAGTGCCCGGCGAACAGGTTCCCATCCGAGAACAAGTCATGCTCACGCTCGATCGCAGCAGTGTGCCCGAACCAGGCCCCCGTGTTCCCGACGTCCTCCACGAACTCGCGGACCACATCATCGACCAGGGTCGCGGCCTTGTCCACGCCGTCCACGTACCCGGTGATGGTCACACCCTCACCGAACACGTAAGCAGCACGCACGGTCTTCGCGCGCACGAACATCGGGTGGGAGTCCGCGAAACCCCGCACCAGGTCAGCGTTCCCCAGCAGCGTCGCGTGCGCGGGCGCATCCGTGTTACCGGCACCGATGAGCGCCCATCCACGGTCCTCCCGCTGGAGATCCCGCAATGACTCCTCGGCCCGTTCCACGGCGAGCTGCATGTTGGCCCGCTCGACGGCGAGCGTTTCAGCGTCCACGAACGCCCCACCCTCAGTCATGTCAGGGATACCGGCCGGGTCAGCGCTGGTCATCGGCCCCCCCTTTCCGGTGGGTTAGTAGTCGTCACGCCAATCGCCCGGGTCCACCTCATCGAGGGGGTTTCCGTGCCCGGTGATCGGGTTCAGCAGCAGCTGGTTGAGTGCCTGAGTGAGCGCGTCAATCGTGTCGTCGTGCGCGGAATGGGGGAAATTCAGGGCCTCGGAACGGAGGTCCTGAACGTTGGGCAGCAGTGCGGCAACGGGCAGGTGCACGTTCTTCGCGTGCACGAACGGGGACACCGCATGAGCGCGAGTCACCTTCCCGCCTTCCGGGTTCACTGGGATCAGCCCGGGGATGCGGCGGCGGAGGTGGTTGATGACGGCCGGGCCGTTGGCCTTGTCCTCAACGAACTTCGCGGCAGCTTGCGGCCACTTCGCGGTCATCGCTTCAATGGCCTGCACCTGCCGGTCGAAGCCCATGCGCTCCCGCACCTGGTCGAGCAGGTATGCCTGCCCACCGATCCGCAACCACACCTGCCCGACGGTGAAGTCGGCTGTGCCGGTGTCTTTCACGGACAGGTCC
>NZ_MQMF01000031.1 GCF_001999465.1 Fictibacillus arsenicus | reverse complement strand
ATATTCTCGACCCTGCCGGCCTGCTCGGAGAAGCCCTGTCTGAAGCGTCCCCGGACATGATGCGCCATCTGCTGCAGACCATGATCAACACCTTGCTGTGCGCTGATGCCGATGCGGTGGTCGGTGCCGAATGGGGCAAGCCCAGCTCCTCGCGCACTGCTCAGCGGAACGGGTACCGCCACCGGGACCTGGACACCCGGGTCGGCACCCTGGACGTGGCCATCCCCAAGCTCAGATCGGGCACGTACTTCCCGGACTGGCTACTTGAACGCCGAAAGAGAGCGGAGTCGGCGCTGATCACCGTGGTCGCTGACTGCTACCTCGCCGGGGTCTCGACCCGACGGATGGACAAGCTGGTCAAGACTCTGGGCGTCAACGCCCTGTCCAAGTCCCAAGTCTCCCGGATGGCCACCGAGCTCGACGAGCAGGTCGAGGCCTTCCGCCACCGCCCGCTCGGGGTGGCCGGCCCGTTCACG
Source organism: Fictibacillus arsenicus (assembly GCF_001999465.1). Classification (GTDB taxonomy): domain Bacteria; phylum Bacillota; class Bacilli; order Bacillales; family Fictibacillaceae; genus Fictibacillus; species Fictibacillus arsenicus. The sequence goes on along the minus strand of NZ_MQMF01000031.1, from coordinate 814 downwards.
TTCGTGGCCGCGGATGCGCTGAGCATGAAGGTCCGCGAGGGCGGGCGCGTGGTCAACGCCGTGGTGCTGCTGGCCACCGGGGTCAACGCTGACGGCCACCGCGAGGTCCTGGGGATGCGCGTGGCGACCAGTGAGACCGGTGCGGCGTGGAACGAGTTCTTCGCGGACCTCGTGGCCCGGGGCCTGGCCGGGGTCCGCCTGGTCACCAGTGACGCCCATGCCGGGCTCAAGGACGCCATCGCCGCCAACCTGCCCGGCGCCACCTGGCAGCGATGCCGGACCCACTACGCGGCGAACCTGATGGGCATCACCCCGAAGTCCATGTGGCCGGCGGTGAAGGCCATGCTCCACTCGGTCTACGACCAGCCCGACGCCACGGCGGTGAACGCGCAGTTCGATCGGCTGCTGGACTACGTAAGCGAGAAGCTCCCGGCGGTGGCCGAGCACCTCGGTGATGCCCGGGCGGACATCCTGGCCTTCACGACGTTCCCGAAGGACGTCTGGACGCAGATCTGGTCGAACAACCCGGCCGAGCGGCTCAACCGGGAGATCCGCCGCCGCACCGACGCGGTGGGCATCTTCCCCAACCGGGCAGCCATCGTCAGGCTGGTCGGGGCGGTGCTGGCCGAGCAGACCGACGAATGGGCCGAAGGGCGCCGCTACCTCGGCCTCGAGGTCCTCGCCCGCTGCCGCCTCACCCCCGTCGAGGACACCGGAAGCGAGGTGGGCACCGACACCGACACTGCCCTCGAGCTCAGCGCCTGACAACCCCAACGAAGGATCCAACCGCTACACCACCACAAGGGGCTTGACC
>NZ_MQMF01000030.1 GCF_001999465.1 Fictibacillus arsenicus | reverse complement strand
CCTTTGAACGAGACCACCGCTCGTGAGAGGATGACGAGCATGGGAGCACCGGCAGGCCATCCGTTCTTCGGCAATCAGTACACCGACGGCGGATACGTGCCGGGCTCATTCTCCTACGCTGGTGCCCAAAACATCGCTGATGCGACGAGACGGGCTGCCGCGTCGCTCAGCAAGTCGTCTGCCGGCACTCGCGCATCCGTTCCCCCCGCATCCGTCAAGGGACTACGCATGCCTCAGTTCTCGGTCCCCTCGCTTATAGCGGCTCTTCCCAGTTGAGCGTGGGGGTGTCGTGAGTCAAGGGGCTCGTGCCCTTGCAAGAGGATGGATTTTGCGAAGAATCTAACCTCGATCACGAAGGACACGAGCCATGTCCCAGCGTACGCGCACTGCCTTGCCCCTGCCTGCCCACGCCGCTGCCGAGCACCACGTCCGTGCGGCGGCATCGGTGGTGTTCAACCTGGAGGGTTACACCGTCCTTCAGGCCCTCGACCGGCCACTGGGAGGCAGGCGTGTCGTTGTGGCTGCCGATGCCGCCGAGGGGGCCTGCCCGGGCTGCGGGGTGTTCTCGGGCCGGGTGCACCAGCGGGTCCGCCAGTCCGTGAAGGACATCCCTGTCGGTGGGGACCTGTTGGAGTTGGTTGTCGTCAAGCCCAGGTTCCTGTGCGCCGAGGGGGCCTGCCCGCGCCGGACCTTCACGCAGACCACGGACCAGTTGCCGGCCCGGGCCCGGTGTACCACCCGGTTGCGGGAGGCCGTGGTGGCCGCGGTGCTGGACTCCGGCCGGGCCACCGCGGAAGCCGCCAACGCGCATGGCCTGGCGTGGGGCACCGTCAACGCCGCCATCCTGGGCCACACCATGGTCTTGCCGGAGGTCGACAAGGTGCCGGTGCGGGCGCTGGGCATCGACGAGCACCGGTTCGCCACCGCCAAGTGGTTCAAACACCCCGACACGGCCGTCTGGTGCCGGGTCGAGCCGTGGATGAGCACCTTTGTCGACGCCGACACCGGGCACGTGCTCGGCGTCGTCGACGGACGGTCTTCCCGCAACGTCACCGCCTGGCTGGCCGGACGCTCCGAAGCCTGGCTGGATCGGCTCGAGGTGGTCGCCATCGATCCCTCGGCCACGTTCCGCACCGCGATCCGCAAGGTGCTGCCGACCGTGGACATCAGCGTGGACCACTTCCACCTGGTCAAGCTCGGCAACCAGATGCTCACCGAGGTCCGCCAACGCGTGGTGCGCGAAGTCCTGGGCCGGCGGGGCCGCAAGCAGGATGCCGTGTGGGCTCACCGGATGTTGCTGCTGC
>NZ_MQMF01000029.1 GCF_001999465.1 Fictibacillus arsenicus | reverse complement strand
GTTCGTGCTGTGGCGGCGTCTGCCGTTGAGCAGGTTGCACGCGTTGGCGGATGGCGCGGCTTACGTCTGCCGGCGGTGCGGCTTATGGATTGCGGTCCGTCGTCGCTGAGTGATTCCGTTGAAACGTCTGGTTGTGGATGTGCCGATGATCAAAGGTAGCTACAGATGACTTCGGCATTGCACTGAGCGGGGTCGCCGGCCGCCGCGGTTACCGTGAAGGCCGGCAACGGTTTCTCTGAGCGCGGTGAGTTCGGCGATGTGCCTGTCCAGGTTCGTCAGGTGCTCGGCAAGCTGATCACGCACGTGGCCGCACGGCGCCGTGCCAGCATCCCGGATTTGGAGGATGTCGAGGATTTCGGCCAGAGTGAGGCCGGCAACTTGGCTGCGCCGGATGAATTCAAGCCTGACGATCGTGTCCTCTGGATAGTCGCGGTAGCCGTTGGTGGCTCGGTCGGCCTGCGGCAGGAGCCCTCGCTCCTCGTAAAACCTCAAGGCCTTGGTCGTCACGCCGGAGGCCGCCGCTACTTCACCGATACGCATGCTTCACCTCGTTCTCGAAAGACTCCGTAATCTTCCATTTTGCTGGAAGATCACGAAGGTGATGGGGGTCTTTGTGGTGTGCCAATTCCTTCGTGCTCCCGCCTGTACGTTTCTCGACCCGGTTAGGGGGTGAGGTCGAGTTGTTCGAGGGCGACCTGGTAGGCCTCGTGGTAGGTCGGGAATTGGGCGACCTGGTCCAGGAGCGTGTCGATCGGCAGTTGCGTGCGGATGGCGAGGGAGGCGTGGTGGATCCACTCTCCGGCCATGGGGCCACGGCCCAGGCTCCGATGAGGATCTTCCGGTCGGCGTCGGCGAGTAGGCCGAGGTGCCCGCGGGGGTCCTGCTCGTAGGTCCAGGGTCGGGCGATGGCGTCGGCGAGGTCCAGTTCCGTGGCGATGGTGCGGATGCCCTGCTTCGTTGCCTGTTCCTGGGTTAGTCCGGCGCCGGCGATTTCGGGGTCGGTGAATACGACACGCGGTATGCCGTCGTAGGTGGCCGGGTGGGGTCGGCCGAGGATGGCGTCGGCGGCGATCCGGCCTTGGTACTTCGCGACGTGGGTGAAAGGCATGATGCCGGTGACGTCGCCGATGGCCCACGTGTTTTCGCCGGCGCGGCAGTGGTCGTCGATCTGGATTTCTCCGTGGTCGCCGAGGGTTACGCCAGCGTGTTCGAAGCCGAGTCCTTCGGTGCGTGGTGTGCGGCCGGTACCGAAGATCACGACGTCTGCTGCCACCTCACCGGCTGGATCGCCGTCGCGTGTCTGAAGCTCGATGATGCTGTCGGCTCCCTCGCGCCGCGCCTGGACGGCGGAGGTGGCC
>NZ_MQMF01000028.1 GCF_001999465.1 Fictibacillus arsenicus | reverse complement strand
GCAGGGCGTGTAAAGGGGTATACCCGCGTGGACGTGGGTCAAGAACACTCCGTGCGACCACGCAGCCCTGTCCGAAGCGCCCGCATCCCCTCAAGAATGGCGAGGCACATTCTCGCCACGGCGCTTGCCAGGTAGATGCGGACCCGTACAGGGACAGACGACACGGTGGGCTGACCCCGTTTCGTAGGTCCAGTCGTTATGAGAGTCGTCCTGTTGCCCGCGGTCGCGGGCAGGGAGACTGGTCAGATCATGACGAACAGCAGGAAGCGTCACACCCCCGAGCAGGTCGTCCGTAAGCTCGGGCAGGCCGACAGGATGCTCGCCGATGGTCAGGACGTCGCGGCGGTGTGCCGGGAGCTCGGGGTGTCCGAGCAGACGTACTACCGGTGGCGGAACCAGTACGGCGGCCTCAAGGCCGACGACGCAAAGCGCCTGAAGGAGCTGGAGAAGCAGAACGCGACCCTGAAGCGTCTGCTCGCGGAAGCGGAGCTGGAGAAGGCCGCGCTCAAGGAGCTGGCTGAGGGAAACTTCTAAGCCCGGACAGGCGCCGCGCCGCCGTCGATCACCTCAAGCGCAAGTTGCGGGTGAGCGAACGGATGGCGTGCCGTCTGGTCGGGCTGAGCCGCTCCGCGTACCGGCGACCGCTCAAGGGCGACACGGTCGCGGACCCGGATCGGGCGCTCAGGGAGTGGCTGCGCGCCTGGGCGAAGGACCATCCCCGCTACGGGTATCGGCGGGCGTATCACGACGCCCGCGCCGAGGGGTCGGTGGTGAACCACAAGAAGATCCAACGCCTGTGGCGTGACGAAGGGCTCCGGGTCCCGCAGCGGCGTCGACGCAAGCGCGTCGGGTCCTCGACCGTCGACGCGCCGACGGCGGACGCGCCGAACGTGGTGTGGGCGGTGGACTTCCAGTTCGACGCCGACGAGCACGGACGACCGATCAAGATCTGCTCGATCGTCGACGAACACACCCGGGAGTGCATCGGCGGGCTCGTGGAGCGCTCGATTACCGCCGACCGACTCACCGCCCACCTCGAGGACCTCGTCGCCGCCCGGGGCGCCCCGGCGGTGCTCAGGTCGGACAACGGGCCGGAGTTCATCAGCGAGGCGATGGCCGACTGGGCCGGCACCCGCACCGGCCTGTCCTACATCCCTCCGGGCTCGCCGTGGCGCAACGGGTACGTCGAGTCGTTCAACAGCCGGATCCGCGACGAGTGCCTCAACATCAACAGCTTCTACTCGCTGCTGCACGCACAGGTCATCATCGGCGACTGGAAGGACGAGTACAACCACCACCGCCGGCACTCCTCGCTCGGCTACCTAACCCCAGCCGAGTACGCTCGGCAGTGCACCCATCAAATGGAAACCGACGACTCACAGAACGTCCGGACCGAATGAAGGGGGCGGCTCA
>NZ_MQMF01000027.1 GCF_001999465.1 Fictibacillus arsenicus | reverse complement strand
CGGGCGTGTCAGATGGTCTGTGTAAGCCGTACCGAGAGGAACGGTAAGAATCATGACCATGACCGACGAGAAGAACCCAGGCGAGCCCTCGGGCCAGGACCTGGTCGAGCAGCTGAAAGCCTCAGGGCAGCTTGATTCCCTATTCGCGCAGATCGACGCGGGCGGCGTCGAGCTCACCGGTGACGGCGGGTTCGTGCCCGCGCTGGTCAAGGCCGCGCTCGAGCGGGGCCTGCAGGCCGAGCTGACCAGCCATCTGGGCTACGAGAAGGGCTCGAGCGAGGCGCCGAAGCACGCCAACTCCCGCAACGGGACCACCCCGAAGACCGTGGAGTCCGAGGTCGGGCCGATCGAGCTGGACATCCCGCGAGACCGGGGCGGGTCGTTCACCCCGCGCCTGGTGCCCAAGGGCCAGCGGCGCCTCGGGGGCCTGGATGACATGATCATCAGCCTCTATGCCGGCGGAATGACGATCCGGGACATCCAGCACCACCTGGCCTCCACGATCGGCACGGACCTGTCGCACGAGACGATCTCCAACATCACCGACGCCGTGAGCGAAGAGGTCCTGGCGTGGCAGTCGCGGCCGCTGGAGGAGTTCTATCCGGTGATCTATCTCGACGCAATCCGGATCAAGATCCGAGAGAACAGCCAGGTCCTCAACCGTGCCGCCTACATCGCCGTCGGCGTGGACCTCGAGGGCATCAAGCACGTGCTGGGGATCTGGGTCCAGGACACCGAGGGCTCGGCGTTCTGGGCCCACGTCTGCGCCGATCTCGCCAACCGGGGCGTACGGGACGTGCTGATCGTGTGCTGCGACGGGCTCAAGGGCCTGCCGGAGGCGATCGAGGCGACGTGGCCGGACTCGATGGTCCAGACCTGCGTGGTTCACCTGATCCGGGCCGCGATGCGGTTCGTGGCCTACCAGGACCGCAAGAAGGTCGCCGCCGCGCTGAAGCCGATCTACACCGCCCCCAACGAAGAGACCGCGAGGAAGGCGCTGGCCGAGTTCGAGGCCTCCGAGCTCGGCACGAAGTACCCGTCTGCAGCCGCGACCTGGGCGAACTCCTGGGAGCGGTTCATCCCGTTCCTGCAGTTCCCACCCATGCTCCGCAAGGTCATCTACACGACCAACAGCATCGAGTCGCTGAACTTCCAGCTACGGAAGGTGACCAAGAACCGCGGCCACTTCCCCTCGACCGAGGCGGCGGTGAAGCTGCTCTGGCTGGCGATCTGCAACATCGAAGACAAACGCGCCGCCGAACGCGCTCGGGACCGGGGCAAACCCGCCGGCCAGCGCAAAGCCCAGGGCCGGCTCGTCGAAGGCCAGGCCGTCACGAACTGGAAGCAGGCCCTCGCCCAGCTCGCCGCGGCCTACCCCGACCGGATCAACCCCTACCTGTGACCACCCCGCTTACACAGACAAGTTGACACGCCCC
>NZ_MQMF01000026.1 GCF_001999465.1 Fictibacillus arsenicus | reverse complement strand
GAGCGCTGGCGCAGGCTCGGTGAAGAACGACTGCATTCGGGTTCCCAGGGCATCGGCGATGGAGGCCAGCTCCAGGGCAGTGACCTTCCGTTGTCCGCCTTCGATCCGGTTGACCATGGTGCGCTCGAGGCCAACGGCGGTAGCTAGGTCCTGCTGGGACATCCCGCGACGCTCCCGCGCGGCACGTACACGGGCACCCAGCGAATGAGGAGTGGTCGGCGACATGTGTGCGATTCTCGCACACATGGCACTGACGGTGAACCCTCGTCGCATACGCTGATGCGTTCGAGAACAAGCGCCGCGCCGCACTGCTGGTGATGGCCACCGGCACCGGGAAGACGTGCACCGCCGTCGCCCTGGTGGACCAGATGGCCCGCGCCGGATGGGTCAAGCGCGTGCTCTTCCTGGCGGACCGGCAGGCCCTCGTGAAGCAGGCCGCGGACGCCTTCGTGGAGCACGGCTTCGTCGGCACCACCGTGAACCTGCTGAAGAACCGGCACGGGGAGGGACGCGTCTACGCCTCCACCTACCCCACCATGCTCGGCCTCATCCAGGAGTCCACCGGCCAGGGCGCCCGCTTCGACCCCGGATACTTCGACCTGGTGATCGTGGACGAGGCCCACCGGTCCGTATACGCCAAGTACGGCGAGATCTTCCGCCACTTCGATGCCCTTCTCGTGGGCCTCACCGCCACCCCCAAGGACGAGATCGACCGGAACACCTACGGCCTCTTCGGCCTCGAGCCCGGCGTGCCGACTGATGCCTACACCCTCGACGAGGCCGTGGCGGACGGGTTCCTGGTGCCGCCGCGGGGCGTCTCCGTGGGGACCACCTTCCTGCGTCGCGGCACCCGGTACGATCAGCTTCCCGCCGAGGAGCAGGAGGCCTGGGACGCGCTGGACTGGGGCGAGGACGAGGCGCCCGAGGAGGTTTCGAGCGAGGAGATCAACCGGTTCCTCTTCAATGCGGACACCGTGGACCGCGTGCTCTCCACCCTCAGGGAGCACGGCCACAAGGTGGCCGGCAGCGAACGGCTCGGCAAGACCATCGTCTTCGCCAAGAACCAGCCGCACGCCGAGTTCATCCTGCAGCGGTTCGACGCCCAGTGGCCGGAGCTCGGCGGCCGGTACGCCCAGATCATCACCCACGCCAGCCGCTACCCGGACGCCCTGCTGGACGACTTCAAGACCCCCGGCAAGGCCCCGCACATCGCCATCAGCGTGGACATGCTGGACACGGGGGTGGACGTGCCCGACGTCGTCAACCTCGTGTTCTTCAAGCTCATCCGCTCCAAGACCAAGTTCTGGCAGATGATCGGCCGCGGCACCCGCCTGCGCCCTGACCTCTTCGGCCCTGGCCGGGACAAGACCTCCTTCACCGTCATCGACGTCGGCGGAAATCTCGAGTACTTCAACCAAGACCTTCCCGAACGGGAGCCATCCCAGCAGAAGCCCCTCACCCAGCAGATCTTCGAGACGCGGGCCGCCGTCGTCG
>NZ_MQMF01000025.1 GCF_001999465.1 Fictibacillus arsenicus | reverse complement strand
AGTCCCGGATAGTGGATGCTCCTATTGCTGTCAAGCGGCCAGTGGCGGGCTGATCTGCTCCAGGATGGCGGTCGCTCGGGCCTCGAGTTCAGGGTCGGCGCGAGTTCCGATCTCGAGTCGTCGGAGCCGCTGGTAGGGGACGCCGAGAGTGGCGGCGAGAACGCTGATCGGGATGCCTTTCGCTTGTCGGCGTGCTCGGAGTTCGCGCCCGACGGGATTGTCGGTGGCGGGATTGAGCAGAGCGGCATAGATCTCGTTCGCGACGTGTCGTTTGAGGCAGCGCATGATGTCACGGTCGGTGAGTTGCTCCGAACGACGCCTCTCGAAGTAGGCCATCGTCCGAGGCTCGCGATGCCGCATGCGCAACAGCACAATCCGGTGCAGCGCGGCGTTCGCGTGCCGGTTCCCGCCGCGAGAGAGTCGATGCCGTGTGCGTTGTCCGGAGGAGGCGGGGATCGGGGCGACACCGGCGAGAGCGGCGAAGCTGGCGCGGGTTCCGAGCCGCTCGGGGTTGTCGCCGGCGGCGACCAGGAGCGTCGCTGCGGTGACAGGACCGACTCCGCTCAGGGACAGCAGCGTGGGGTTGACCTGCCGGACGAGCATCTCCAACTGTTGTTCTATCAGGTCGATCTCGGCTTGCATCGTGAGGTGTCGGACCGCGAACCGTCGCAGTGTCTGCCGGGCGACGACCGCGGGATCGGGGGACGTGATTGTTCCGGGCCGAGTCTTGGCGAGCGTGTTCACCAGACGCTGCCCGCTGAGAGCGCGGAACGCCTGTCGCACGAGCTCGGGTGCGGTGATCAGCAGCGCGTGGATCTGGTTCATCACTTGCGCTCTGGCCTTGGCCGCCGAGCGCCGCTCTGCGAGGAGGATCCGCATCGACTCGACCGCGCCATCACCAGACTTTGGGATCGCGGTGTCCGTTCCTGCGAGGACAGCGACCGCTGCCTGGTGGGCGTCGAGGGGGTCGGACTTGCCGCGACGACGGCGGGCTTGCCGGTCCTGTCGCGCGACTTCGATGACGGTCAGCCCCGCCGTGGTCAGCGCGCGTGCGAGGCCAGCCCCGTACGACCCCGTTCCCTCCACCCCGATACGGACGACATCACCGTGCGCGTGGAGGAACGCGACGATCTGCGCGTAACCGCGACCGTCGGCACGGAACTCTCGGTCCGCGACAGGTCGGCCCACGAGATCGAGGATCGCGACGTGATGCGTTTTCTTGTGCGTGTCGACCCCGGCGACCAACTCGGAGCCTGGTGGCAACGGGTTGGTCAGCGGCGGGTCGAGTGTCATGCTCGTCATTGACGGGATTCCCTTCCAATGGTGATGAACGTCACCGCGGGTCGGGTGAGTGCAGACAGCACAAAGGTGAGACGACTTTCCGGTCAGGCTCCTATCAAGTCATGTGCCCGCCCGGCCCGCAGCGACCCCGGCGTCGACGGACAGATCCACAAAAAGACAGCCGCGAACGGCGTCCGTGTAATTTCGGGTCACGCCGGCGCCGGAGCCGAATCCATCATCTCTGTGTA
>NZ_MQMF01000024.1 GCF_001999465.1 Fictibacillus arsenicus | reverse complement strand
GATCGCCGGCTTCATCGCTGTATCTGCGAGTGACATCAAGGTCGAGGTCGCGGGCAGCGCCAGACAAGCGGTCTGCTGCCGCTCGTGCGCCTCGGAGGTAGGCGAGCGGCGTAGGTGTAGGTGGGGGCGTTCATCGGGCCGCCCCTACGGTCATAGGCACCTGGGACTCCGAGCGGTCGCGGGTGCCTGCCGGTCGCGGTGCCGGGCAATGGCTTCCTGGGTCCGGGCGCGGATCAGGAGGATCAGGCTGACCGGTCCCATGACGATGAACTTCATCGCGTTCCACACCGCCCACAACACGACCAGATGCAACCAGCCTGGTGCCCCCTGGTCGAGGGCGTTGGTGCAGATGCTCGCGATCAGCAGGTAGGGCACCGCGAGGAGCGTCGCGGGGATGCCCCACTTAAAGTTGCGTCGGCGTCGGATCGCGTCGAGCAGCCGGTTGGTGGGCATGTAGCGGCGCAGGTAGTAGCGGGTGCGGGCGCTGAGCGTCCAGATAAGGCGGATCATGGCGGGCCTCTCGTCACACGTGTCTCTCCGTCGAGGAGGCAGTACGTGTATGAGCGCCCAAGCTGGGCCGTCCCGAAGGACCCGCAATCGAGGAGAACCTGCCTCGGCCCCCAACTTTACGCCCAAGCCCGGACAGACGTAAACCCGTGCTATCTCATCCGCGAGTGTCCGACGCCGCGGGAAGGAAGTGATGCCGTGGGCCGGCTGGTGCGTGTGGCAGGGCGATGAGGTGGGTCCCTGAAACAGGTGCCCCTGCCTGTTGGAGGTGCAGGCCGATCATGTTGACGAGTGTCGCGGCGACAGCAGCGAGGTCCGCGGCCGAGCCATGGAACGTGGGTACGGAGCATCCCCTCGTGGGAGTCAGTTCGTCGCCTTCGGCTGCGTCCTCCCAGAGCCGGTGGTACAGCTCTAATCCACCATCGGCCAATACCGAGCGGCCTGCCTGGTCGTCAAGCTCAGACGGCGTACAGGTGTCACCGGGCGCGCAGATGTTGGCGATACCGAGCGATCCTGTCCTGGCGTCGGTGGCGACCTGGGCGATGAGTGCCGTGCGGTCTTCGCCGGCGAGGGTGTCGAGGTAGGTGGTGATGCTGTGGCTGACGGTGGCGTCGATGATGAGGTCCGCGGAGAGTGAGACGGCTGGGTCGGGGACGCTTCCTTCTGCGACGGTCACGGTCAGGTCGTCGCGGATCGCGCGGAGGCGTGTGGCGAGGGCATCGGCCTTGGTCTGGCCGATGTCGGCCTCGGTGTAGTTCTGTCGCACGAGAAGTCCGCCGGTGATGGTGCCGGGGTCGCAGACGGTGATGGCGCTGGCTCCGGCGCGTGCGATGAACTCGGCGAGCCATGAGCCCAGGCCGCCGCAGCCCCAGATGTGGACGGCTCGTCCTTGGAAGCCGTTGACGGGACGGTTGTCGTCGCGTCGGGTTGTGACCTCTTGCCGTTCGTCGGACATGTTGCACCATTCGATGGGGATGTCGGCGTTGATGATCGCGGGGTCGAGGTTGACCGCTGTGCCGTGCTTCTTGGCGAGGCGTCGCAGGGCGTCGGCGGTAGTTGCGGGAAGGCGTCCGCCGAGAAGA
>NZ_MQMF01000023.1 GCF_001999465.1 Fictibacillus arsenicus | reverse complement strand
TCAAAACTGAACAAAAGGCAAAAGGTGTACTTACGAAACAGTCGAAGCTGTTTCATAATCTCCATAGAAAGGAGGTGATCCAGCCGCACCTTCCGATACGGCTACCTTGTTACGACTTCACCCCAATCATCTGTCCCACCTTCGGCGGCTGGCTCCCAAAAGGGTTACCCCACCGACTTCGGGTGTTACAAACTCTCGTGGTGTGACGGGCGGTGTGTACAAGGCCCGGGAACGTATTCACCGCGGCATGCTGATCCGCGATTACTAGCAATTCCGGCTTCATGTAGGCGAGTTGCAGCCTACAATCCGAACTGAGAATGGCTTTTTGGGATTGGCTTGGCCTCGCGGCTTCGCAACCCTTTGTACCATCCATTGTAGCACGTGTGTAGCCCAGGTCATAAGGGGCATGATGATTTGACGTCATCCCCACCTTCCTCCGGTTTGTCACCGGCAGTCACCTTAGAGTGCCCAACTGAATGCTGGCAACTAAGGTCAAGGGTTGCGCTCGTTGCGGGACTTAACCCAACATCTCACGACACGAGCTGACGACAACCATGCACCACCTGTCACTCTGTCCCCCGAAGGGGAAAGCTCTATCTCTAGAGTGGTCAGAGGATGTCAAGACCTGGTAAGGTTCTTCGCGTTGCTTCGAATTAAACCACATGCTCCACTGCTTGTGCGGGCCCCCGTCAATTCCTTTGAGTTTCAACCTTGCGGTCGTACTCCCCAGGCGGAGTGCTTAATGTGTTAACTTCAGCACTGAGGGTGGAACCCCCCAACACCTAGCACTCATCGTTTACGGCGTGGACTACCAGGGTATCTAATCCTGTTTGCTCCCCACGCTTTCGCGCCTCAGCGTCAGTTACAGGCCAAAAAGCCGCCTTCGCCACTGGTGTTCCTCCACATCTCTACGCATTTCACCGCTACACGTGGAATTCCACTTTTCTCTCCTGCACTCAAGTCTCCCAGTTTCCAATGACCCTCCACGGTTGAGCCGTGGGCTTTCACATCAGACTTAAGAGACCGCCTGCGCGCGCTTTACGCCCAATAATTCCGGATAACGCTTGCCACCTACGTATTACCGCGGCTGCTGGCACGTAGTTAGCCGTGGCTTTCTGGTTAGGTACCGTCAAGGTACGAGCAGTTACTCTCGTACTTGTTCTTCTCTAACAACAGAGCTTTACGACCCGAAGGCCTTCATCGCTCACGCGGCGTTGCTCGGTCAGGCTTTCGCCCATTGCCGAAGATTCCCTACTGCTGCCTCCCGTAGGAGTCTGGGCCGTGTCTCAGTCCCAGTGTGGCCGATCACCCTCTCAGGTCGGCTACGCATCGTCGCCTTGGTGAGCCGTTACCTCACCAACTAGCTAATGCGCCGCGGGCTCATCTGTAAGTGTCAGCCGAAACCGACTTTCAAAGAAGAAACATGCGTTTCTTCTTATTATCCGGTATTAGCCCCGGTTTCCCGGAGTTATCCCCGTCTTACAGGCAGATTACCCACGTGTTACTCACCCGTCCGCCGCTAAATCAGAGGAGCAAGCTCCTCTTCATTCGCTCGACTTGCATGTATTAGGCACGCCGCCAGCGTTCATCCTGAGCCAGGATCAAACTCTCCATAAAAGTGTTTGACTTGCTCTA
>NZ_MQMF01000022.1 GCF_001999465.1 Fictibacillus arsenicus | reverse complement strand
CATGTACTCGAACACGGCGGCGACGGTGGCCCGCACCCGTTCGCGGTTGTCCCGGCGGGTGTCCATCGCCGCCTCGAGGAGCGCGCGCAGGCTCGCGACCTCGGCGTCCAGCAGCTCGAGGAAGAGCTCGTGCTTGCTGGGGAAGTGCTGGTAGAGGACCGGCTTGGAGACCTCGGCCCGCTCGGCGATCTGCTCCATGGAAGCCCCCGCGTACCGCTCGGCGGCGAAGACCGCGCGGGCGCAGTCCAGCAGCTGGCGACGACGCTCCTGCCGGGGCAGACGGCGGCCTCGCCCGGGCTCGTCGGGCGCGGTGGCGGCGGGGTGGGCGGTCACGGGGTCCTCCTGGCGCGGGGCGGGCTCACGCGATGCGCGCGGCGCCGCCCTCATCCTCGTGCGCGGGACAGACCGCCTCGACCGTGCCCACGGCGGGGGCGGGGCGCCGGGGGCCTCGATCCCGAAGACCGCCTCGAGGGCGTCCTCATAGCGGTCGAGCCGGCCCTCGGCGGCGAGCCGCTTGGCGCGCACGCTGGGCTCGTGCAGGAGCTGGTTCACCATGCGGCGCAGGGCGAACTCCACCTCCTCGGCGGCCGCCGTGCAGCCGTGGCGGGCGCGCACGCGCTCGAGCTCCCGGTCGAGCACACCGAGGGTGTGGCGGCGCAGGGCCTTGATCGCCGCGTCGGCACTGCGGCCACGCTGCGCGGCGTGGTACTCCTCGACGGCGTCGTCCACGAGCGCGCGGGCCTCCGCGACGGCGACCTCGGCCTGCTCGGGTGCGGCCAGCCGCACCGACTCGAGGGTGATGAGATCGACGTCCGGCAGGTCCGCGACCGCCGGGTCGAAGTCGCGCGAGAGGGCCAGGTCGACCACCGTGAGCGGACGCCGTCCGCCCTTGCGCAGCTCCTGGAGGCGCTCGGGGCTGATCTGGCGTTCGCCGCCGGAGGAGCCGATGATCACGTCCGCCTCGGCGACGGCGCCGGCCACGGCCTCGCCGCCGAGCGCGAGGGCCCAGCCGCCGCGGTCCGCGACGAACTGCTCCGCGCGGCCCGAGGCCGAGTGCACGCCGACGGTGGTCGCGCCCCGGTCCGCCAGCTGCGCGAGCGTGGTGCCGGCGTAGGCGCCCGTGCCGATCAGCAGGATGGTGGCCCCGGCCCAGAAGTCGCGCTGGGCCGCGGCGTCGGTGAGACCGCGCAGCTCCTCCGCGAGGTCCAGGGCGACGGAGACGACCGAGCGGCCGGCCGCGCCGAGCGCCGTGCGGGAGCCGACGTCCTTGGCCGTGCGCGTGGCGGACTCGAAGAGGCGGACGAGCGGACCCGAGGCGGTGCCGGCCTCCTGGGCCGCCGTCAGGGCGCGCCGTACCTGACCGGCGATCTCGCGCTCGCCCACCACGGCGGAGTCCAGTCCGGCGCCGACCTCGAAGAGGTGACGGGCCGTGGCGTCAGCGTCGAGCGTGCGGAACGCGGTGTGCACGTCCTCGTCCGGCAGGGAGGTGGAGGCGGCGACGGCGGACAGCAGCCCCGTGCGGGCGGCCTCGACGCCGGCCCCGTCGGCCTCGGCGTAGATCTCCACGCGGTTGCACGTGGCCAGCACGATGGCGCCCGCCGCGCCGCTGCCGGGCAGGGCGGGCCCGACCCCGGTCGCGCCGGCGCTGAGGCGGGCGACCGTGTCCAGGTCCAGGTCATGGTGGGAGGCGACGAGAGAGAAGACAGTCACAGCGGGCCAAGTCTAGCCCCGACCGCCCCGCCCGTCCGGGAAGGCGGGCCTGACCCGGGTGCCGTCGGCCAGTGTGACGGCGCTCACGGAGGACGCGGATGTGCCACCGCGACACGACCGGTGGGACACTGGGGGCATGTCCGCCCTGTCCCCAGACCCCCCGAGACCCCCGCGGCCGTCCCGGCACTGCCCGCCGAGCACCCGCTGCGCACCGAGGATCCGTCACGCTCGACCGTGGCCAGCCCGCTCCTTCGCGCGCTGCGCGGCCAGCGCCCCGACCGCCACCCCGTGTGGTTCATGCGGCAGGCCGGCCGTTCGCTGCCGGAGTACCGCCAGGT
>NZ_MQMF01000021.1 GCF_001999465.1 Fictibacillus arsenicus | reverse complement strand
TGCTGGTGTTCCTCTCTCTTCGCTAGGTTCCGTGCCGCCCACTCCTCCCATCTCCGCGGCGGCGAGTGCGAGACGGTGGGACCCGGCACCAGGGCTGTAATCGACCGGGGGTCTGCTCAGGTCAGGGCGGGTCGCTATCTCCAAGGCCCTGACCCGTTCAGACCGCGCCTGACGCATCTCTTCGATGTGGCGGTCCAGCAGGTCGCGTTGCGCTGCCGTGCGTCGCAGCTGGGTCTCTGCGGTGTCCCGTTCCGTGGTCACCTGGGCGATCTCACGGCGGAGGTCGTGGATGAGCCTGCCGGCCTTACGGAGGTCCGCCGCGGTCCGGGACGCCCCATGGACGTAGCCGGTCATGAGAACGCGGCTCCTTTCGCGAGGTAGGCGGTCAGGGATGCGACGTGTGACTGGTGCTCGGCATGCTCACGTTCGGCCCGCTGCTGCTGGACGGCGGTAAGGGCCTCCCGGTACGGGGTCCAGGTTGTGGCCTTGCTTTTGGGCTGGATCGTGGACCTGTCAGGTTGGGGGGCGGATGTCCGGTGCTGCCCGGTGTACGTGTATGCCTGCTCGAAGAGTCGTTCGTCTCGGCGCTGGCCGGCCCCTTGCAGGTGGTAGGCGCACACGTGGCGGTGGTGGCAGACGGCATGGGGGTTGCGGCAGCAGTCGCCGTCGCAGGCGACGCCGTGCCAGGTGGCGGCAACCTTGTTTCCCATCAGGCGGCCGCCGTCCGACCGAAGTGCTCCTCGATCTTGTCGGTGCGCAGGTCCCACCAGTAGTCGTCGCCGTCGGGGCTGGACACGTAGACGAGGGGGGCGGCGGTCGCGCCGAGGTCCTTGACGTAGTTCATGGCGTCCGGGTTGTGGGCGAGGTCGACTTCGGTGTAGGTGACGCCGCGCCGGTCGAGGGCTCGTTTGGTGGCGACGCACTTGGCGCAGTAGGGGGTGGAGCGGGTGTAGATGGTGACGGCGGCCCCGTTGCGGGCGGCGATCTGGGTGGTGATGTCGGTGACGGTCACGGGGGTGTCCCTTCATGCTGGGTGGTGGTGGGGGTGCCCGCCCCGGGCGTTGCTCCCGGTGCGGCCGCTGGGTCGGACGCGGGCTCTTTTCCGCTGATACCCGTGCGGGTATCAGTAGATTTGTGACAGGGTCAGAAGGGCGGGGTGCCGGCGGGTGCCCCGCCCCAGCCGCCGGTGTTGTCGCCACCGGTCCAGGCGTCACCGGACGGGGCCGCAGGCTTGCTGTCCCAGCCGCCGCTCTGGCCCTGGCCGTCGTTCTTGCGGGACGGGAGGACCTGCACGCCCACGGCGCGCACGTCATTTGAGATACCTGGCCCGTTCTTGCCCTCGTACTCGCGGGTGTAGAACTCGCCCGCGACCTTGACTCGGGTGCCCTTCTGCACCTCGTGCTGAAGGGCCTCAGCGGCCGGCCCGAACAGGGAGACGTTGAACCAGGTCTCCGCGAGGGTCTCCCAGGACCCGTCGTCCCGCTTGCGGGACTTCGAGTCGCAGGCCCGGAAGTTCAGGACGGGGGAGCCGTTCGGGGTGTAGCGCAGCTCCGCGTTGGCGGCGACGTTGCCGGTGAACTGAATCTCAGCCATGAGTGATGCCTTCTTTCGTGAGGGGTTTGGGTGGTCAGGCGGTGGGCTCGTCGACGATCTCGCCCGTGGACTCGTCCGCCGTCGGGGTGGTGAGCATCTGGAAGACCTCCGCCGCAGCCTCCGGGCTGATCTGGTTCGGATGCGTCCACTCCGCACCCGTCAGCTCGGTCAACTTCGCGAGCCACAGGTCGCCCCGATCAACCTCCGGGGCCAGACCCGCCTGGTGGAGGGCCTGCTTCAACTCGGCCCACTGCGCCTGCCACGGCTCCGGCTGGGACTCCACCGGCTGCTGCTGGGGCTGGGGGCGCTGGCCCATCGCCTGCGCCAGACGCGACCCACCCTGCGACTGCTGGGCCTGGGCGCGAGGGGCCGGGGCCGGGCTGTCGGCCTGCGCCATCTCCTCCGACGTGTACAAACCCGACAGGTCATCCGGGAACGCCCGCCGGATCGCCAACGCCTC
>NZ_MQMF01000020.1 GCF_001999465.1 Fictibacillus arsenicus | reverse complement strand
TGTCGGGTGCAGCAGCAGGACCGGCCCGCCCGAGGTGACTCCCAGGGCCAGCTCGTGGACTCCCGCGACTACCTGGTCACGATCCCCGCCGACGCATGGCCGACCGGGACGGTCGTGGATGACACCGGCCCGATCCTGGTCGTGGACGGGTACCTGCCCGGTCATGCCGGGGACCCGGACCTGGTCGGCCGGCACCTCCACGTGGAGCAGGTCCTGCACGGGACTCTGCGGTTTGAGCGGGACCTGTACTGCACGGTCGATCTGACCGAACTAGGGGGTGCGGTATGACCGCGGGTAACGAGTTCCGTGGGATGGCCGACCGGTTCCGTGCCGCCCCGGATAAAGCAGTGGTCATGATCCGGGATGCCACAGCGAAAGCGGCCCTGGACACACAACGTGTCGCCCGGGAACGGGCACCTGTAGACACCGGGTATCTGCGGTCCTCCATCGCGGCCACCATCGACCCCGGGTCCACGTCCGGGGTCATCGTGGGTGAGGTGACGGCGGGCGCCGAGTACGCCGCCTACGTCGAGCACGGCACGTCCCGGCAGCGCCCCCAACCGTTCATGCGGCCCGCGTATGAGCAGGCCCGCGACGTGTGGGTGCAGATGATCGAGCAGACCGGAGGGCGGGTGCTGTGACGGACTGGTACCACCACCCTGGCCCTGACGTGACCGCCCACTACCAGGGCATCGCCGCACTTTTGCGGGCTTTGCCAGGTTTGCGAGGTGGTGTGCACGTCGGCAACGTGCCGGCCACGCTCCCCCAGGACACGGCAGGCCGCGTCTACCCGTATGCGGTGATCTGGGCTGGCATCCTCTCCCCCGTCCCGGACGACGACGTGTCCGGGCGCATCTACCAGGCAGGCCAGACCGGGGAGTTCACCGTCACCGTGGCCTCCGGGGACTGGACATGGACGACCGGTGCGGCACGCGACGTGAAACACGCCCTCACGGACGCACTCGACGGCCGGGTGAAACCACAGCGGCTCCAGCAGTCCATCGCCCAGGTGATGACCGACCCCGCCGAACGGCCAGCCCGCTACTACATCCCACTGACCTGGACCCTCACCGACCACGCCTAGGAGGCACCCATGGCTTACGCACCGCAGCACGTGTGGCTCGTCGACAAGCGCGACGGCCGCAAGTTCCGGGGCCCCGCCCACTACGCCGACCTCTTCGACTACATCACGGTCGCCCCGTCCCAGCGCGCCGCTGACACCACACAGCAGGTGACCGAACCCGCCGAGACCGCGGCGGCCACCACGGCCACCGAACCGGCCCGCACCACCACCAGCAAGACCAAGGCTGAGGAGGCCACCCGATGACTGTCACCCCCGAGATCACCCCCCTGACCGCACTGCCCCCCAAGACGTTCGGCGACCAGCGCATGAAGGTCACGTTCCTGCCGGTCATCCCGGAGGACCTGGACTCCATCTCCGTCGCCGTGCTGAACGCGGGCATCGAGTCCTCGTGCCGCCTCGCGAAGGACGGCACCACGTTCCGATTCACCGCCTCGGAGACGATCAACGAGGCCGCGATCTGCGAGCCCGCCGGCGCGCAGGCCGCTGGCCGGGACAACTACGAGGCCACCGCCAACATCTTCCGGTTCTGGGACCCCACGAACCCCGGCAATGCTGACGCCGAAGGCGACGCACTGTTCTCCGCGCTCCGCGTGAAGGGCTCCACCGGCGTTTTCGTCATCCGGTACACCGGCAAGAAGTGGGATGCCCCGTGGGCGGCTGGTGACGAGTACCAGGCGTTCGTCGTGGCCTCGGACAACTGGTCGATGCCGGACAACCCGCATGAGGGCTACATGAAGGCCACGGTGCCGCTCATGGTGTCCAACGCGGAGGCCAACGGCGTCGCCACGGCCTGACCAGGCCCATTAGACCGGGTGGTCGTCCCCTGAGTAATCGTGTGGGGCGTCACGGGGACGGCCACCCCCCTCTCTTCATCTTTCCGCCCCACACACCGCATGGAGGCCCCACACCATGAACACCACCCCGAAGCCCCCGACCGAGTTTGATCTGGCCGGTTGGCTGGCCGGCACCGACCAGGACGACCTCACCGACCGCACCCACCAGACCGTGACCGTGTACCGGCACCCCGCCCTGGTGGACGAGGCGGTTGGACGGGTCGCCGCCCTCGAGCCCGCCCAGGTGGGGGGTGAGGCCGCTATCGGTGAGACCGTGGACCCGGCCGCGCTGGATGCCG
>NZ_MQMF01000019.1 GCF_001999465.1 Fictibacillus arsenicus | reverse complement strand
CCCTCAAAGAATGTCCGGCGGCGACCTACTCTCCCACAACCTCCCGGTTGCAGTACCATCGGCGCTGTGGGCCTTAGCTTCCGGGTTCGGAATGGAACCGGGCGTTTCCCCCACGCTATGACCGCCGTAACCCTAACCCCACACCACCACCCTCAACACGGGCAACAGCAGGGAAATCTACGGGTCACACAACAGTGACACTATTCAACTGAAACACCTCAACCACCCACTAACACGTGGACAGCCGGTTGCAATCAGACAACCGCACAGTGGACGCGAACACCAACCCATCACCTTGAAGCAAGCAATGGGATAAGAGTGTGTGTAAGTCATCGGCCTATTAGTACTGGTCAGCTTCACGAGTCTTCAGTCCTCGCTTCCACATCCAGCCTATCAACCCAGTGTTCTAGCTGGGGGCCTCACACCCTCAAAGGGGCAAGGAAATCTCATCTCGAAGCCGGCTTCCCGCTTAGATGCTTTCAGCGGTTATCCATCCCGAACGTAGCTAATCAGCCATGCACCTGGCGGTACAACTGACATACCAGAGGTTCGTCCGTCCCGGTCCTCTCGTACTAAGGACAGACCTTCTCAAATTTCCAACGCGCGCAGAGGATAGGGACCGAACTGTCTCACGACGTTCTGAACCCAGCTCGCGTACCGCTTTAATGGGCGAACAGCCCAACCCTTGGGACCTACTCCAGCCCCAGGATGCGACGAGCCGACATCGAGGTGCCAAACCATGCCGTCGATATGGACTCTTGGGCAAGATCAGCCTGTTATCCCCGAGGTACCTTTTATCCGTTGAGCGACGGCCGTTCCACAACGAGCCGCCGGATCACTAGTCCCGACTTTCGTCCCTGCTCGAGCTGCCACTCTCACAGTCAAGCTCCCTTGTGCACTTGCACTCGACACCTGATTGCCAACCAGGCTGAGGGAACCTTTGGGCGCCTCCGTTACATTTTAGGAGGCAACCGCCCCAGTTAAACTACCCATCAGGCACTGTCCCTGACCCGGATCACGGGCCGAAGTTAGATATCCAGAGTGACCAGAG
Source organism: Fictibacillus arsenicus (assembly GCF_001999465.1). Lineage (GTDB taxonomy): Bacteria > Bacillota > Bacilli > Bacillales > Fictibacillaceae > Fictibacillus > Fictibacillus arsenicus. The sequence continues at coordinate 1,222 of NZ_MQMF01000019.1, read as the reverse complement.
TGGTATTTCAACGGCGACTCCACGAACACTGGCGTGTCCGCTTCACAGTCTCCCACCTATCCTACACAAGTCACACCGAATACCAATACCAAACTATAGTAAAGGTCACGGGGTCTTTCCGTCCTTCTGCGCGTAACGAGCATCTTTACTCGTAATGCAATTTCGCCGAGTTCATGGTTGAGACAGCGGGGAAGTCGTTACTCCATTCGTGCAGGTCGGAACTTACCCGACAAGGAATTTCGCTACCTTAGGATGGTTATAGTTACCACCGCCGTTTACTGGGGCTTAAGTTCTCCGCTTCGCCGAAGCTAACGGGTCCCCTTAACCTTCCAGCACCGGGCAGGAGTCAGTCCATATACATCGTCTTACGACTTCGCATGGACCTGTGTTTTTGATAAACAGTCGCTTCCCCCTGGTCTCTGCGGCCCCGATCCCCTCACACCAGCACGTGGTGCTCAAGGTTGGGGCCCCCCTTCTCCCGAAGTTACGGGGGCATTTTGCCGAGTTCCTTAACCATGATTCTCTCGATCGCCTTAGTATTCTCTACCTGACCACCTGTGTCGGTTTAGGGTACGGGCAGTTTGAACCTCGCGCCGATGCTTTTCTAGGCAGCATAGGATCACCGGATCACCCACCATGTGGGCGCCCATCAGGTCTCAGGCATACAGCCGGCGGATTTACCTACCGGCAGCCCTACACCCTTAGACCAGGTCATTTCCATTGCCCGGCCCGGCTACCTTCCTGCGTCACACCTGTTAATGCGCTTGCCTCCCCGGTTCAGGTCCCGCGCTCCCATCACCGACCCCGTCAAAGACGAGGTTCGGGATGGTTCGGGCGGTTAGTATCACCGGCTCAGCATGGGCGGTTCTTCACTGGTACGGGAATATCAACCCGTTGTCCATCGACTACGCCTGTCGGCCTCGCCTTAGGTCCCGACTTACCCAGGGCAGATTAGCTTGACCCTGGAACCCTTAGTCATCCGGCGGACGGGTTTCTCACCCGTCTTTCGCTACTCATGCCTGCATTCTCACTCGTCCACAATCCACCAGAAGTTACCCGCTGGCTTCACCTCGTGAACGACGCTCCCCTACCCATCCAGCAAAACTGAATGCCACGGTTTCGGCGGTGTACTTGAGCCCCGCTACATTGTCGGCGCGGAATCACTTGACCAGTGAGCTATTACGCACTCTTTCAAGGGTGGCTGCTTCTAAGCCAACCTCCT
>NZ_MQMF01000018.1 GCF_001999465.1 Fictibacillus arsenicus | reverse complement strand
GAATGAACTCCTGGGTGAACACGGACGTCGCCGCCTGCTCGACGCGGAGCGACGCCAGTCATCCCGTCGCGCGGGTAGCCACGGTCTACGGTCGCGTTAGCAGGCGCGGACTGGTAGTACGAGCCGGGAGACGTGACGGTAGCCAGGTCACGAGTGCCCAGCGCCTCCGGCGTCCCCTGCCGGGGCCTTCCATTCCGTCACCCGTCCATCCGTGTAGACCGTCCGCCGCCAAGTGCCCCGGTACCCGGTCGAGTCGAAGTGCAGGGCCTCCTGCGTGACGATGGACGTTGCCGCCTGCTCGACACGGAGCACGAGCGTCATCCCGGCCCGAGGGTACCCGCGCTCCACGGTCGCCAGTGACGCGGTGGACTGCCAGTACGTGCCCGGCCTGGTCAGCGCGTCCAGGTTCGCGCCAACGAGCGCACCCTTCGGCCACGTCGCCACCCCGGCGGCTTCCTGGCCCGCCGAGACCGCCGCGCCGACGATCTGCCGGTGGATCGCCTCGTGGTTGAGCCCGGACTCCTCGCTGGGGTATGTGCCGCCGTCCGTCTCCACGATCATGCCGCCGGGAAGTTTCTTCAAAGCCACAACGGCCTCCGATCAGTAAGGGGATGGATGCTCACACGCTGACCCACACGCCGCCCTTCATCACCTGCCGGGTGCCCAGGCGACGGTCCAGGACCATGGACCCGCCAGCGAACGGGGGCCACGACGGGGCCGCGTCAGCCGCCCGCCACATGGTGATGTCCGCCATGAACGAGGCCAACGCGTTCGGCGACGACCACTCACTGATCTGCCGGGACGCGCCGGTGGAGTCCGAGAATGTGATCTCCAGTTCATTCATGCCCTTCCAGGTGCCAGTGTCCTCGGACGTGTACCGGCCCGCGTAGAAACCCGCACCGTCGCCGTCGTACACCTCCACGAGACCGCCCTTGAACCGCATGTCACGGAACTCCACGCCAGGATTCTGCAAGTAGATGCCGTGCCCGGACGGGGTAGAAATGTGCGTGTCCGTGAAGGTCACGTCCTGCACGTTCCCGCACGCCTCATCAATGTGGATGGCGAACTTCTGGGTGTCCATGATCTTCGGGGCCACCACCGTCACATGCGACACCCCGGACATGCGGATGCCCTCCACCGCCGAGAACGTCTGCTTCGCCTTCTTCACGACCGGGCTGATGAGCCGCACATCATCCGCACGCTGGATCAGGAAACCGCAACAGTTACGGTTGATCGTGCCCGAGTCGATGGCCGTGCAAGCGTTGAACGTGATGCCACGGTTGCGGAACCCGTTCTCGTTGTCGTCGCCACCGAGCACCTTGAACCCGGACCCGCCAGAACCACGGGCCATACAGTGGTAAAACCAGATGTTCGTCTGCGTGGTAAACCCAGACACGCGGTAACCGTGCTCGCCAGCGTCATCCACCGTGAAGTTCGAGATGCGGATGTCATCGGACGCGCTCTGATTCTCCATCAGCAACCCGTTGTAGCCGGGCAGGTACGCCGAGTTCGGGCCAGCCTTGTAGACGCGCCCACCATGAATGCGGCCCTGCGAACAGCCGCCCTTGATCCGCACCGCCAGGCTGTAGGTGGACACCTCCGCCCAGCCGATCTGGAAGCCGGGCGACTCATCCACCCACACAGCCCAATCGTAGTTCTCCACGTACACTCGGTCTGCCGTGAACCGGGGCGAGTTGATGACCCGGACCCCGTTATCCCGGATGTTGGCCTTACCCGCGCCCGGAGTCGCAGACCGGACCTCGATACCGCCATACACGGTCACGTCCGGGGCGTCCGCGACATGTACACCCTGGCAGGCGTCACCGCCGAGAGTCTGCACGCGCAGCCCGCCCACCACCGTGGAACTCGCACCCAGCCCGATCACCGGAGCACGCCCCATCGGCGTCTGCTGACGGAACACCGCCCCGTTCGTGTGCATCGTCAGACCCTCGGGGAGCCGCTTGTACGAGCTGATGCCGATGCTCATCCCGGCGGGGATGACCAGGGGCACTCCAGCCGTGGCCGCCGCAGACGCTGCCGCGTGGAAAGCGTCCGTGTCATCCGCGGCCCCGTCGCCCTTGACCCCGAACCGGGAGATGTGGATCGGGCCTTCGTCTAGGATTGGACGCATCGCTGAGCCCACAACGGAGTCCACGGCCGCCCGGGTCCGCGAAGCCGCGTCCAGGATGAACGCCGACACCGCAGAGTCCTCCGGAGAGCCCGGAGCGAGCCCCACGGCACCGGCGATGGAGTCCACGCGGGAGGCCAGTGTGTCAACCCTCTCGTTCAGCCGCAGACCCCACTCCCGCAGGCGGGCTGCGATGGATTTGGCGATCCCCTTGGTGTCCTCCGGCGTAACCACCGGGTGGCCAGGATCATCCGGCACCACATATGCGATACCGGAAAT
>NZ_MQMF01000017.1 GCF_001999465.1 Fictibacillus arsenicus | reverse complement strand
AATGCAAGGCAGATAGAATTATCTAATCTGCGCCAAAGCAACAATCTTTGATGTGTAAACATCATATAAGGTTAAGCTAGAAAGGGCGCACGGTGGATGCCTTGGCACTAGGAGCCGAAGAAGGACGGGACGAACACCGATATGCCTCGGGGAGCTGTAAGTAAGCACTGATCCGGGGATTTCCGAATGGGGGAACCCACCATCCGTAATGGGATGGTATCCATATCTGAATACATAGGGTATGAGAAGGCAGACCCGGGGAACTGAAACATCTAAGTACCCGGAGGAAGAGAAAGCAAATGCGATTTCCTGAGTAGCGGCGAGCGAAACGGAAACAGCCCAAACCAGAGGGCTTGCCCTCTGGGGTTGTAGGACACTCTACATGGAGTTACAAAGGAACGAAGTAGGTGAAGCGGTCTGGAAAGGCCAGCCAAAGAAGGTAACAGCCCTGTAGCTGAAACTTCGTTCCCTCCTGAGTGGATCCTGAGTACGGCGGGACACGTGAAACCCCGTCGGAATCCGGGAGGACCATCTCCCAAGGCTAAATACTCCCTAGTGACCGATAGTGAACCAGTACCGTGAGGGAAAGGTGAAAAGCACCCCGGAAGGGGAGTGAAAGAGATCCTGAAACCGTGTGCCTACAAGTAGTCGGAGCCCATTAACGGGTGACGGCGTGCCTTTTGTAGAATGAACCGGCGAGTTACGATCCCGTGCAAGGTTAAGTTGAATAGACGGAGCCGCAGCGAAAGCGAGTCTGAATAGGGCGACATAGTACGTGGTCGTAGACCCGAAACCGTGTGATCTACCCATGTCCAGGGTGAAGTTCAGGTAACACTGAATGGAGGCCCGAACCCACGCACGTTGAAAAGTGCGGGGATGAGGTGTGGGTAGGGGTGAAATGCCAATCGAACACGGAGATAGCTGGTTCTCCCCGAAATAGCTTTAGGGCTAGCCTCGCGGCAAGATTCCTGGAGGTAGAGCACTGATTGGACTAGGGGCCCCCACAGGGTTACCGAATTCAGTCAAACTCCGAATGCCAGAGAATTATCCGCGGGAGTCAGACTGCGAGTGATAAGATCCGTAGTCAAAAGGGAAACAGCCCAGACCATCAGCTAAGGTCCCAAAGTATACGTTAAGTGGCAAAGGATGTGGAGTTGCCCAGACAACCAGGATGTTGGCTTAGAAGCAGCCACCATTTAAAGAGTGCGTAATAGCTCACTGGTCGAGTGACTCTGCGCCGAAAATGTAACGGGGCTAAACGTATCACCGAAGCTATGGCTTGTACCATTAGGTACAGGGGTAGGGGAGCGTTCGAAGTGCAGTGAAGTCAGACCGGAAGGACTGGTGGAGCGCTTTGAAGTGAGAATGCCGGTATGAGTAGCGAAAGACAAGTGAGAATCTTGTCCATCGAAAGCCTAAGGTTTCCTGAGGAAGGCTCGTCCGCTCAGGGTTAGTCGGGGCCTAAGCCGAGGCTGAAAAGCGTAGGCGATGGATAACAGGTTGATATTCCTGTACCACCTCCTTTCCGTTTGAACAATGGGGGGACGCAGTAAGGTAGGGTGAGCGCACTGATGGAATAGTGCGTCTAAGCAGTTAGGCTGTTGGATAGGCAAATCCGTCCAACGTGAAGGCTGAGCTGTGATGGCGAGGGAAATTTTAGTACCGAAGTCCCTGATCCTACACTGCCAAGAAAAGCCTCTAGTGAGGAAAGAGGTGCCCGTACCGCAAACCGACACAGGTAGGCGAGGAGAGAATCCTAAGATGATCGGGAGAACTCTCGTTAAGGAACTCGGCAAAATGACCCCGTAACTTCGGGAGAAGGGGTGCTCTGATAGGGTTTATCGCCCGAGAGAGCCGCAGTGAATAGATCCAAGCGACTGTTTAGCAAAAACACAGGTCTCTGCGAAACCGCAAGGTGAAGTATAGGGGCTGACACCTGCCCGGTGCTGGAAGGTTAAGAGGAGGGGTTATCCCTTACGGGAGAAGCTCTGAATTGAAGCCCCAGTAAACGGCGGCCGTAACTATAACGGTCCTAAGGTAGCGAAATTCCTTGTCGGGTAAGTTCCGACCCGCACGAAAGGTGTAACGACTTGGATACTGTCTCAACGAGAGACCCGGTGAAATTATAGTACCTGTGAAGATGCAGGTTACCCGCGACAGGACGGAAAGACCCCATGGAGCTTTACTGCAGCTTGATATTGGATTTTGGTACAGCTTGTACAGGATAGGTAGGAGCCTGAGAAGCCGGAGCGCCAGCTTCGGTGGAGGCGTCGGTGGGATACTACCCTGGCTGTATTGAAATTCTAACCTTGGACCGTAATCCGGTTCGGAGACAGTGTCAGGCGGGCAGTTTGACTGGGGCGGTCGCCTCCTAAACAGTAACGGAGGCGCCCAAAGGTTCCCTCAGAATGGTTGGAAATCATTCGCAGAGTGTAAAGGCACAAGGGAGCTTGACTGCGAGACCTACAAGTCGAGCAGGGACGAAAGTCGGGCTTAGTGATCCGGTGGTTCCGCATGGAAGGGCCATCGCTCAACGGATAAAAGCTACCCTGGGGATAACAGGCTTATCTCCCCCAAGAGTCCACATCGACGGGGAGGTTTGGCACCTCGATGTCGGCTCATCGCATCCTGGGGCTGAAGTAGGTCCCAAGGGTTGGGCTGTTCGCCCATTAAAGCGGTACGCGAGCTGGGTTCAGAACGTCGTGAGACAGTTCGGTCCCTATCCGTCGCGGGCGCAGGAAATTTGAGAGGAGCTGTCCTTAGTACGAGAGGACCGGGATGGACACACCGCTGGTGTACCAGTTGTTCCGCCAGGGGCATAGCTGGGTAGCTACGTGTGGACGGGATAAGTGCTGAAAGCATCTAAGCATGAAGCCCCCCTCAAGATGAGATTTCCCATCACGTTAAGTGAGTAAGACCCCTTAGAGATGATGAGGTTGATAGGTCTGGTGTGGAAGCGTGGCGACACGTGGAGCTGACAGATACTAATCGGTCGAGGGCTTATCCTTAAAAATGCATGAA
>NZ_MQMF01000016.1 GCF_001999465.1 Fictibacillus arsenicus | reverse complement strand
CTTGCCGGAGGTCTCCTGACGGATCAGCGCGGCCGCCAGGTACAGGGGGACACCGGCCCGCTTAGCGGCCCGCACCAGTGCGTCCGCGTTGAACAGCACTAGGTCAGAGGACATGTTGCCCTTGCCGGAAAGGATCTGCGCGGAAGTCAGAACCGGCTTCGGCTCAGGCTCGGGCGTAGGAGTCGGGGAGGGGCTGGGGGCCGAAGACGTGGCCCCCATGTACCGGGGCGGGCGAGCCACACGCAGCACCCCCGAGGACAGGGACACGGTACGGATCTCGCACGGCCCGGACGGGTTGTCGCCCGTGCCCCGCGAGTTCTGATCCAGAATCCGCCAACGCCCGTCCGAGAGCTTCGCCAGAAGAATCAGGACGTGCCCGTAGTACCCGCCCCAGTTCAGGGAAACCATGTCGCCGGGCTGCATCCGCTTCGCGGAAATGTCACCCCAGTTGTACTTGGAAATGTAGTTTCCGGCCAGGAACGCGCCATGCCCCAGAATGCGAGGGTACCCGTGGACCGTGGCACCATAATGCAAGGCGGGGTCCACACACTGCGCCCCATACGCGCCGTCGAAGTCGAGATACCGGCCATTAAGAGAGTTCGCCCACGACTGGACTTCCGCCTGAACCTCAGACAACAGCATCGGCACGATGGGGCCTCCTCTTCACGGTTGACTAGTCGGGGCGGCGCACCTCACGGATCGACCACCCATAAGAAGACCGCCGCCCCCACGACCTCTCTGGGATGGCGAGCTGAACGGCCTCACCCGCTGGGGCGACGAGCACCGCATGTCGGCACCCTTGGCCGGGCACCCAATCGCGGGGGCCATCGGTGAGCGTCACCTGCGGGCGGGCAATCGTCACCGCACCCTGGACCGCGAACCGCAGGGCCACGGTCTCCCCCGAAGTGCGGAATGTGGTAGTCACACGCTCACGGACGCCCGACGTGGACACCTCACGGGAAGGGCCATCCGTCCCGTCGATGCCCACCTCAGTCACCACCAGCCGGGCCGTCTGCCCCTCATAGGCGCTCAACAGCATTGACGCGGTGACCGTCCGCCAGTAAGGCACCGGCACGTCCAGCAGGTGAACCCACCCGCCGTCCGGCGGTCCCGATGCCGAATGCATGAACACCGGCCCCGTCGCGTCCGGCTCAATGGATGAGCCGCCGCGTTGCACGCCCACCCACCGGCCCGGACGCATCAACGACGCCTCCGGGTCCAGCAGGTTGTCCAGCTGCGCGGCCTCCGAGTAGTAGACGAACAGCGTGCGGTCAAGCCGCTGCCACTCCTCCAACTCGGCCAGCACGTCCATGTCCGCAGGCTCAGCCGAGCCCACGTCCACGGTCCAGGTGCGGGGCGGGCGACCGGCCCTGAGCTGCACCCACTCGGTTTCGTAGTCGAGACCGGAGGCGACCTGGAGGACCGTGTCCGCCGCCGGGGCAACGTCTAGCCGTGACGCACACTTGATTTCCTTCAGCCCACCGGCTGGCCCGAGAAGGCCACCCATGCGATCACCACCCGCCCATGTAGTCCTGTGCCTCACGCATGACGCCGGCGACTTCGTAGCTGCCCACCTTGAAGACGGGCCGGTAACGGGCCATGCCTGCTGCGACTGCTGCTTCCAGTTCGCCCGGGTTGATGCCCTGGCCGGCGGGTGCGGTCACGTTCACGACCGGGCTAGCAGTAACAGCCGCCCATTCGCGGCCCGTCCTACCACCCCCGGCATACCCGGCAAGATGCTTCACGGACGGGTCGCCACGGTTGATCGCGTCGAGCACCGGGTGGAACTTCTTGGACGCCTTCTGATTGATGATCCACTCGCCGTCATCCACCCGGGCAATCGGCATCCCAGACCCGGTGACACCCAGGATCATGTCCGTGCCCAGGCCCGTATACGGCAGACGCCCACCCGCCGAGTAGCCAGGCAGCCGCGCCACACCACCGGAGGCGAACGCCTGACTGTAGCCCGGCGCCGCCTTCTGCGTGCTGTCCCCGTACCGGGCGGTCAGGACCACCTCGGCGTACCGGGTACGGGCCGCATAGTTCAGCGCGTTCTCGGCCTCGCCCGTGCGGGCGATAGCGGTAACGTCAACGTTCTTACCGGTGATGGCGAAAATGTCTTCCTGCGTACCAACAACGGTCCCGTCATCCGTCACCCACACCGGCACCTGCTTGCCGTTGATCTCACGGATCTCCTGCTGCACCCGCTCCTTGGTGCCGTCCGTCGTGACGTACATGTAGACGGTCTTGCCGTCCACCTGATCAATCGACGCCTGGACCTCGCCAACGGTGCCGTCCTCAGTGACCGCGACCGTGACACCCCGATACCCCGGGATCGCCTCAATCGCATTCCCCGTCGCCTCAGCAGCAACCAGGGCTGCGTCCGACAGGTACGTCTCCACGTCCACCGACGCCGGGATGCCCATCAGCTTCCGGGCCAGCGCATCAGCCTCCGTGGCAGACTGACCCATCGCCTGAGCGTTAGCGACCAGCGTGTCGTAAGTGTCGATCAGCCCGTCACGGAGCGTGCCCTGAGACTCGCCAGCACGCGCGTTCGCGTCCAGCAGCTCCCGGCCAGCATCCGCGAGGCCCTGGAGGGCCGACATGTTGTTTCGGCCCGCCTCCGTGGTCAGATCCAGCGTGGCGGCGTTCTCTGCCGCCGTAGTCGCCAGATTCTCCAGCGCCTCCTGGTAGCCCATCGTCGCAGAAATCGCGTTGGACTCCAGCACGCCCATACGGGTCAGCGCGTCAAGCACACCATCGAGCTTGTCGTCCAGTTCGGTGGCCTCATCCGCGAGGACGCCCATCGCCTCAGCGATGCCACCCACGTTCGAGCCCGCGTCCACCTGCCCCAGTGCACCCAGGGACTCGGTCGCGTCCTCAGCCGCCGTAGCAACACCCTCAGTGGCTTCCTGCGCCGGCTGCATGTAGTCGGGCAGGTGCCCCATGGCGATCCCGTACAAGGTCGCCTCATCAGCAGCCTTGCCCGTAGCATTCGACGCCGCCTCCACAGACTCCGCATACGCGGGCATGTACTCCTTCACACCCTCCCAAGTGGAGAGCATGGTGGACCCCTCGGCCTCGGCCGCGTCTCGCAGCTTGCGGAACTGCTCAGCCGCAG
>NZ_MQMF01000015.1 GCF_001999465.1 Fictibacillus arsenicus | reverse complement strand
AAGTTGCCGTCGCCCCGTCCCAGTCGGGGGCGGTGTCCGTGGCGACCAGGCCTCGAACCGGGTGGCGGCGTCGATGATCCCGGGCAGGGCGCTTCCACATCAGCGCGACGAACCACGTACAGGCGCAGGTCCATCACGACCAGGGCGGGCACGTACACCAGGTCCGCGCCGGTGACGTACATCTGCCAGGCCACCTGGGCCAGGTAGGCGGGCGGGATCTCCGCGGTCGGGGCCTCCAGGGTGGTCTTGCCCCACTCGTCGGCGCGGGCGGCGGTCTTGCACTCGACCAGGGCGTAGGGGGTGCGGCGGCGGCCTTCGAACACGAGGCCGTCCGGGGTGGCCTGCCAGGCCGGGTGGGTGTTCGAGGCGTAGGTGCGGCCGGGGCGGACACGGGAGTCGTCCAGGATGCTGCCCAGCCAGGTGAGTAGCGCGGATTCCAGGGCGGTGCCACGCATCGCGGCGGAGGACTCCTGGCCGCCGGCGTCGATGCGTCCGGTGGCCTTGCACCACAGCGAGTAGGGGGAGTCCCAGGTGGACAGGCCGAGGATCGCGGGGATCTTCGAGGCGGTGATGAGGTGCGCCCATTCGGGGGTGCCGGGGGCGGGCGGGTTGTCGACGGGGTGGCCGTTGGGGCGGATGGTGGGGTGCTTGTGGGGGCTCATGGTGGTTCTCTCTCGCGTGGGGTGGGGGTGGGGGGTTAGAGGCCGAGGGTGGCCCGGACGGCCGGGTCGGCCAGGACAAGCAGGACGACGGCGGGCATACCCCAGACGAGGGCCCGGACCGTGGACCGGACCCGGTGCGAGGTGGTGCCCGGGGCGGGGGTGTACCAGGTGTTCATCGGGACTCCATGAAGTCGGGAAGGAAGTCGGGGTCGTAGTCGTCCGGGACATGCGCGGGACAGAACTCGATGCCGTCCACGGCGTCGTTCAGGCAGAAGTCGTCCACTGCGGGGGCGTGAGCGCAGGCAGTCATCGGGTGCTCCTAGCGATGAACGCGGCCACGGCCGCCTCGGTGACGTGCCAGCGGGCACGCGGCCCGTTGCTCTTCTTCACGCCCCGCAGCTGCCCCTCACGGAGGCGCTGGCGGGTGGTGTCGGGGTGCTCGGCCAGCAGGGCCGCGGCTTCGCGGACGGTCAGCAGGCGGGTCGGCATCAGACGGCCCCCCTGAGACGGTGCGGGGACATCAGGCGGGCCAGGTTCTCGCCTGCCTTGAACCGGCGGGGACGCTGGGACTCGTGGAGCCGCCACGCGTACCGGGGTCCGCCGCGGCGGGAGCGGCAGGTGGACGCGCCGAACGCGGCCTTCTCGATGACCTGGCGGTCGGCCAGGGTGCGGAACACCTGCCCCACAGCGTTGGGGTGCGGCGGTTCGGGCAGGTCACGGCGGAGGTCGTCGGCGGTGACCTGGTGGCCGGCGCGGACGCGGGCCTCGATGTAGTCGAGGGCTTCGGCCCGCCACACGGCCGGGTCGGTTTCGAGGACGGCGGGGCGGGTCATGCTGCCACCCCCGTGGTGCGGCGAACGGTGCGCTCGGGCAGTTCGTCCGGGTGGGCGATCGCGTGGGGGTGGACGCGGAGGAACTTCGCGAGGGGGTTCAGGTACTCGCGGAGCAGGGGCCGCTTGCCGTTCACGATCTGGGAGATGTAGGGGCGGGAGACGCCGAGGGCGTCAGCGATGCGGCCCTGGGTGATGTGCTGGAAGTCGTGGGTGCCGGTGTTGGTGGCGTCGATGAGCGCCTGGATGCGGCGGCCCACGACGAGGTCGATCTCGTCGGGGGTGAGGTTGCGGCGTGTTGCCGTCGGTTGCGTGCTCATGCCAGCAACGGTAGGCAACAGGGTGTAACCGTGTCAACCCGTTTCCTTGTAACAGCATGTAACTAGGGGTGTTTTCCGCAGTAACAAGCCAAAAACGCGGTGTAACTACACGCCTGTGTTGCGTCAGACTTGACCCCTGTAACCGACCCAACCCACCTTGCGGTTACAACCCCAACCCAAGGACGCTCCCACCATGAACACCACCCCAGACGCCGGCCGCCAAGCAGTCGCCCGCCTCATCGTCCAAGCCCGCACCAACCTCCAGTGGTCCCAGGCCGAACTCGCCACACGCGCCAACATGGGCAACAAGACCATCCACAACGTCGAGAACGCCGCCTTCCCACCCCGCCGCGCCAGCCTCACCAAACTGGAAAACGCCCTCGGCCTCATCTCCGGGTCCCTCACCGACGTCCTCAACCACCACGACCCCGCATCCGTGACCCTCGACCAGATCCAAGGGACCACCCCAGCCACCCCGCTCGCGACCGTCTCCGACGCCGACCTGATCTGGGAACTCACCAACCGGCTACAGACCCGCGCCGCCCGCCTCGATCAACTCCAAACCAGCGACACCACGGCGACCCCACCCCTCGACGCCTACGCCCTCGCCGCCGACCTCGACCGCTCCGGCCACGGACGCCACCTCGCCGAACAAGCCGACGCCGCCGGCGAAGAGGACCAGTCCTGACCGCTACCGTGTCCGGGCCATCTCGGACCATGACCGGCATGCACGCGTGGGACCCCGAAGACACCGCCCACCGGGCAGGCGTCCCCGTTCACACCGTGACCCTGCCCGGCCAGCTCGCCGGCTGCACCGACGGCCACCAAGTGTGGGTCGACCGCAGACTCACCCTCGTGGAACGCCGGTGCACCATCGGTCACGAGCTCGTGCACGTGTGGGCTGGGCACACCGGCCATCAGCCCCCGAAGGTGGAATCCTGGGTGCGTCGGCACACCGCCAACCTGCTACTCCGGGGCTGCGATGTCCACGGTGCGCTCCGCTCCGAACCCACCCTCTGGGATGCCGCGGAGTCCCTGGGGGTCACTGTCCCCGTGCTGCTCGACCAACTTCACTCTCATATCGGGCCTGCCGGCCCCATCACTTCTGGAGGTTCCTCATGGAAGTCCTGATTGTCCTAGTCCTTGTGGGCATCCTGGGTGCGCTCGTGCTGCCCATCGTCGGGGCGTGGCTTGGGTTCGGCCTGTTCTTGTCTACGAGCAAGAAGGCGGCGAAGCTCCGCGACGAGTTGGGGCCATGGCTGGATGAGCGATTCGATGGCCGACCGGTGGTGACTCACACGCTGACGATGGTGGAAGAGGATGTCCGGGGGGAGATCATCGAGGGTGCCGCTGGGCGCGGGTATGCGCTGACGAACACGATCCAGTCAGGTAAGGGGCCTGTGACCCTGGTGTTCGAGAAGCGGGGTGATGGGTCATCAGCCGTG
>NZ_MQMF01000014.1 GCF_001999465.1 Fictibacillus arsenicus | reverse complement strand
CGGGCCAGGGCCCGCAGCTCCGCCGCGACCGCCGGACCATCAGTCTGTAGGTCCTGGGTGCGGATCTTCTTCGACACCAGGACCTCGGATGCCGCGATGGTGCGCAGCGCGGCCGCGACCGTGCGCGGCAGCGACCCGGACTCGCCCCGGTACAGGGCGGACAGGTCATCGTATGAGAGCAGTGGCCCGGTCTCGGTGGTAGCCGGGTCAGCGATGTGGAGACGCAGCAGGGTCTCGGTCTGGTTGTCCATGAACACGGCCGTGCGCCTCCTTGAAGATTGGTGGGGCCGGGTGAGAGGTGCCCCAGACGGGGTTGCTCACATCACCCGGCCATGACGGGGTCAGGCGCCCTTGGACGCCCACACGCCCGGGGTGAACCCGGGATCGATGCCCAGCACGGAACGGCCCCGGTAGGAGATCGTGTCGTCCTTGAACGACCCGTCCTGCGGGGACAGGGCACCGCCGCCCAGGGACTGGCCCTGCGCGTTCTCCACACGGATGTCGACCTCCGGGTGGCCGGCGAGGCTGGTGCGGATGATCGAGGGCAGGTCCGAGCCCTTGCCCTGGATCAGCGCCCACGCGGTCCCGGAACCGGTGCCGAGACGCTTGCCCACGGCACGGGACTCCAGCGGCTTCACCACGTTGCGGAACGGGTTGTCCTGGACCTGCTTCGTGGACTTGGAACCGTCGGTGGTGGTGATCTCCACCTTCTCCAGGTGCACGAGCAGCGCCTGCACCTGGGACCGGAGTGCCGGGCCGTGCACCAGGTACAGGCTGGACACGTCCACGAGCTCGTCGCGGTGGTTCTCGCGGATGGCGAGCTCGTTGATGGCCTTCTGGAGGTTGTCCGCGGTGAGCGGGAGGGTGGACACGGACTTGAAGAAGCCCTGGTTCCAGGCGCCGTTCTTCACGAGCAGGTCCGCGACGGCGGAGTTCTGCGTCTTGATCGCACCCTGGGCGAGGTCGCGGGGGAAGTCCGCGATGTCCGAGAAGCGGCGGTCCAGGAACAGCTCCCAGGTGACCTTCGCCACCGTGCCGTACTTGCCCAGGCCGTGCTCCAGGCTGGTCTCCTTCTTGACCCCGCCCTTGTACTCATCGCCCTCGCGGACGCGCTCGAACTCGTCGGCACCCCACAGGTCCACCAGGCGGCGCCGGTTGAAGTCGGGGACGGTCGTGTCGAACACGACGTCCTCGAACTCCTTGGGGGTGTCCTTGTAGGCGGTGATCGCGGTCGCCTGGAGTCCCTGCCCGAGGAGGACGGGGAAGTCGGAGGTGCTGAACGCCTCGCGCAGGGTGGCGATGGCGGTGATGTTGCCGGCCTCGGCCCGCTTGAGCAGCAGGCCGGCCTCGATGACCTTCTCGTCGTGGGAAGGGGCTCGGCGGAAGCCCTCGCGGGCCAGGTCGATGCTGACGGTCATGATGTGTGCCTCCTAGGCGAAGTCGGGTCAGGCCGCGGCGACGGCGACGGCCGGGTTGTGTCCGAAGGGGGCGACCTCGGCGGGGCCGGTGCCGGTGCCCTTGGCGAGCACGGCGACACCGAACGGGAAGTTCCCGGTCGCGGTGGCGGTCAGGGTGCGGTCGGCCTTGATGTAGACGACCTGGCCCTCGGTGAGGGCTCCGGCGACGTCGATCATGTGGGAGCCGTCGAGCCACACGGTGGCCTTGCCGTCGGGCTGCCGGTCGATCTGGGCGACACCGGCGACCGCGCCGACGCGGACGGGCTGACCGGACTTGACGCCCTCGGGGACGGTGAGGGCGATGTGGTCGAAGTGGGTGTAGCGCTGGTTCATTGCCATGGTGGTGAGCCCTCCTGGTCAGGCGCGGTAATTGTTGATGCGGGCGGCGATGTCGGCGGCGGACATCCGGCCCAGGTCGGACTCGTTCACGGTGATGGTGTAGGGGCCGACGTTCGGGGTGGCCGGGTCCACGGTCAGGGCGGCCGCGGCCTCGGTGACCTCGGTGCGGAGCGTGTCCGGGTCGAAGTCCTCGCCGGTGGCGGCGGACTCGGCGGCGCGCACGATGAACGCGGGCGCGTTGTCGCCGAAGGACTCCGCGACGATGGCGCGGGCGTCCGCGAGGGCACGCTCCCGCATGGTCTTCGCGGCGGCCTCAGCGGCCTCCTTCAGAGCGGTGTTCTCCGCGGCCAGGGTGTCCCGCTCAGCGGCCAGCTCAGCGGCCTTCGCCTCCGCCTCGTTGGCCCGGCGGTCGGCCTCGGAAGCCCGGGTGAGGGCCTCGGTCAGGTTGGTGTCAGCCATGCTGGCGTCCTCCTTCTTGGTGGTCTCGCCCGCCGGGTTGGTGGGGGAGTTGTGGGGGTCTGTGGTGGCCGCTTCTTCGGCGGCACGAGTGGCGGCTTCGAGGACGGCCTCGATGCGTCCGCCACGGCCAGCGACCGTAACTAGGTCGGCACGATTCATGCGGTCCGGGATGATGCGTTCCACCACCCGCCCGGTGTCGGCTTCGCTGATCTCGGCGGCGGCGCTGATGGACACGCCGATGAACTCGCCGAAGTCGTCCACGAAGGACCGCCACGCGGACCCGATGCGGGCCTCAGCGACGAGTGCGCCGTCTTCGTAGCGGGCGTCCTCGTCCAGGACGCCGACGAGGTTCCGTAGGGAGCCCTCTGGGCGTTCCATGAGATCGCCGGGGGTGGAGTGGTCGAGGTGCATTTGCGTGCCACGGGGGAAGGCCCGCTCGGTGGCGGCCTTTTCCAGGACTTCGCGGGTGTAGGTGCCAGACGACCCGGTGCCCTCGTCGATGATGCGGACCCGGATGCGTCCGGGGCCGGTCCGGGCCAGTGTTCCGGTGGCCTCCCGGATGGTGGTCTGCACGTGGCCTCCTAGACTTGGTGGCATGGGTGAGTGTGTGGCGGCTGATGGGCACCAGTGGGTGCTCACGGGCGCGCACTTGTCCCTGTCTGGGCCGTCCTTGATCTGGCAGGAATGCCGGGTGTGTGGGGCGACCGGCCTGTGGTCACCCTGTGGCGGGGAGGTCCCGGACAGGGGTTGACACGTGGCTGGCCCGCCATTCCGGGTTCTCCCGGCGCGTGGACAGCGCCGACCAGTCACCACCGGCCCGCAGGAAGTCCGCCCGCCCCTTGCCCAGGATCGCGTCCTGCGAGTCCTCGGTGAGGTTGTCGAACCAGGCGTCCCGCTGCCCCTTGTAGTCGGTGGGCGGGGGCTCCTTGACCCCAACGAACCCGAGTTCAGCAGCGGTCTTGGTGCGGTACACGAACGTGCACCGGCCCTGGACGTGGTCCTCGGGACCGAACGCGTCGGGCGGGAACTCGGTGCCGTGCATGCCCAGGCAGGATGGGCAGGTGCGGCTGTCCAGGGTGGCAACCCACACAGCCGCCGCGATCACGTTCGCGTTGCGTTCGGCCATGGCCTGGTCAGCCCGCCTATGACTGTCGAGCATTTCTGTGCGGGCGATCCGCTCCGCCCTCGCCAACCCGCCCATGAACTGGCCTTGGGTGCGGGCCATGATCTGCCTCGCCACGGCACGCGGGTTCGCGCCCACGGTCACACCACGGATCAGTTCGGCCTTCATGAGCTCGGCGGTGACCACGGGTAGGGCCAGTGTCTTGGCCTCGATCCGGTCCACGGTGCGGGCCACGATCTCGTCGACCGCTGCCGGGTCCAACACACCCATGCCGAGCCGGCCGGGTGCACCCTCGGGGAGTTGCGCGGCCAACTGCTCATAATGCGTGTCGGCGGCGGCGAGCACGATGGGGGTGATGTCCGCGGACACCGCCGCATGCGTGGTTGCGGCCAGGTCATCGAGGGTGTCCTGGGCGCGGGCCAACGCCTGCATGATCCTGCGATCACGGGCCATCTGCGCGGCCGCGATCACATCCCCGGGTTGGGCGTCCTCAAGGCGGGCCAGGGCGGCCTCGAACTCGGGTGAGAGTGCGTCCCAGGCCCGCACCCACGCTTTCGCGAGGTCGAGGGTCACCTGGTCGGTGATCTCCACGGTGTGGGCGCGGCCCTGGCGGGCGATCTGCACGACCTGCGGGGTTTCGGTCACAGGTCGTCTCCCTGTCGGGCGCGGCGGGCAGCGTCCATACCGGCGGCCATGGCTGTGGACATTTGCGGGTCCACCCATTCCCCGTCGTCACCGGTGATGCGGGCGAGTTCGCCTTCGACGTCTTCGACTTCGAGGACGGTGAGGAGTAGGCGGGCGATGGTGAGCGGGTGCAGCGTGTTCGTGCCAGCCGCCTTCGACACGGCCTCGACCGCAGCTTCGAGGTTGTCGTCCTGGATGTCGGGGAAGATCACGTCGATGACCGGTTCCTGGCCTTGCGGCCAGTCGATGATCTTGCGGTCCCCGACCTGCCGGACCGTCCCCTTGAGCGGGTGGTTGGGGGCTTCGACGCACATCCGGAGCTTGAACATGATGGACGCCCGGTAGGCGTCTGCCCAGACCCGCTGCCTGGCCTGGAATGCCAGCCGCATGGGCCGGTCCAGGGTTTCCGCAACAGCGCGGGCACCTTCCTGACCGGGGTCGGCGGTGAGCACAGTCACGGGCAGGCCGACACCGGCGGCGACCATGGCCGCGTAGGGGCGACCCAGGGACGGGTCCACACCGTTGAACGAGGGGGTGCTGATGCTGGACCCGGCGTCACCGTACATGGTGCCACCGGCGGGGCCGAGAGTGGCCTGCGCGGCCGCACGGGCTGTCGCTGCCGGGTTGCCCTTGGAGGACACGAACCGGGCGATCTTCGTCAGCGCCTCGTAGAGGGCCTGGGTGTCCTGGAGGAACGCGGAGTAGCGGCGGACCCAGGTGAGGGCGGACCATCCGTCGCCGACCCCCCACACGGCGGACCGGCCAACAGGGTTGACCCGGACGCGCAGGACCGCGCAGCCG
>NZ_MQMF01000013.1 GCF_001999465.1 Fictibacillus arsenicus | reverse complement strand
GGGCGCTTCAGTGTGGGGCCGGTCAGTCGGCGACGTGGTGGCGCGGGTCGGGGGCCTCGTGCTTGCCCTGGTACTCGTTAGCGGGCGTACCAGCCGTGAACTCGGCCTGTGAGACCGAGGTCAGCAGGGACACGAGGGTGGCGAGGGCGGCAGCGGAGAGCGCGCCGGGCCAGTCCACGTCAAGGATGCCGACAACGCCGGTGGCGAGGACGGCGAGCAAACTCTGACAGAAGGTCTTAATGGCCCTCTCCGACGCGCCACGCCAGAACTCGGGGGTGGTGTAGATGCTCATGTGTGCTCCGTTCAGGCGAGGCGGAGGATGTCGCCGGGGTAGATGGTGTCCTTGGTCGTCTTGCCGTTGAGTGCGGCGAGTCGTTCGGGGGTGAGGCCGTAGCGTCGCCCGATGCCCCAGTAGCTCTCGCCCTTGTCGACGACGTGGACGCGGGCACCGGGCCGGATGGTGAGTTCCTGGCCGGCGACGATCTGGTTGGGGTTGGCGATCTTGTTGTCTCGGGCGATGACGGTTGCGGGGACACCGAAGGTTCGCCCGATCTTGGAGAGCGTGTCCCCGGGGCGGACGACGTAGGAGAGTGTGCCGGCGGGTGCGGCCTGCTTGTGGGCGGGCTTCTCCCAGGTGCCACGCTTGGCGGCGGCGCGTACTGCGTCCATGCCGCCGGGGACGCCGGTGGGATCGGTGCGCACCTGGAAGCCGTTGTATTCGCCGTGCCCGATGATCTCCAGCTCACCGTCCCATTCTTCCTGGAGGGCGTGGAGGACGCGGGCGAGGGCTTCGAGCTGTTCGCGGGTGGGCGGGTACTGCACGGATGCGTCCATTGCCACGCCGAGGCTGTAGGAGTTGCCCTGGTTCTCGGGGATGACAGAGCCGACGCGCCCGGTGTGTGGCCAGACGCCATAGCCTGCCTGCGCGCCGGGGTGGGCGGAGATGACGTAGACGCGCCCGGACCGTCCGATGAGCAGCGAGTAGGTGTGGTAGCCCTGCCCGTTGATGACCCACTGGAGTGTGGGGGCGTCCTCGCCACGCCGGAATGCGGCGGGGTCAGACTCGGTTGTGTGGACCGTCACAGCGCGAATGTCAGTCCAGTCGAAGTTGTACGGCCTGCCCTTCTCATCCAGGCGCACCCATACACGGTCCTTCCAGCCGTCCGTGAGGGTGTGCTCAATGCCAGCATCCTTCAGGACGCGGCCAATGCCGGGGATGCTCATGGTGTCTCCTTAGTGATGGTGCGGTGGGAGGTGTCGGCCTCCCGATGGTGTAGTGCGTACGGGGTCGCGGCGTCAATCACACGAGTCCCTCCGGCCAGTCCGGGGCGGGCGGCCCCTTCCCGGAGTCGATATGGAAGCGGAGGACACTGACGTAGCCGAGGAGTGCCCGCTCTCGGGCTTCGAGGACCCCCACACGGCTCTCTACATCCTCCAGGCGGGCGGCGAGCCGGCCGATGAGCGCGTCCTCCGTGCTCCCTTTCTGGGGCAGCCACTTCGACACGACGACGCCCGCCAGACCCGCGACCGTTGCCGCGATGCTTGCGATGATCGTCTCGTCCATTCAGCCTGCCTCCTCGTGGTGCTCGCGGGCGTCTGGTGCGGTCCCGTCGAGCCTTTCTGCGATGGTCTGTAGGACGACGCGGAGGACGGCCAGGAGTGCCACGATGACGACGGCTGGCCCGAGGTAGGTGATGGCGGTCTGCCACCAGAGTGGGGACTGCTCGGTGCCCACGAGGGCCACGACCCAGGCGACCCCGTAGGCGGTGCCCCAGAGTGCCATCATGCCGACGACGGCGCGTGGCCCCCACCCGGTGATCGTGGGGCGTCGCATGTCCCAGAGGCAGAGGATGGCGGCGACGGCCCACAACGCCACATAGAGGGGGAGGAGGCGGCCACCAAACGAGGCCGCGATGAGGGGGTCTTGGACGTCGCGCCCGGGCACGGCGTACGCGACGGCGCGGGTGGCGGCGTACAGGGACAGCGCGCCGAGGGCCAGACGGATCGGCGGGGCTGTCGAAGGGAATAGACGGGCGGGCACGGTGGCCTCCTTGGTGTCGGTGACGGGTCAGGCTGTGGCGGCGTCGGTGACGGCGTCCACGAGGGCCTGGGGGTCGCAGCCGGAGGCGATGGCTGACCGGGTGAGGTCTGCGAGCTGGGCGGGTGCGGTGGCGACGCGGGTGCGGCGTTCTTGCTCGACGGCAACCGCGACACGGAGATTGTCGAGGTCGTCGTCCGGCCAGGTCTCGGCGTTGGTCAGGTCAGGGAGGGTAGCGGGCATGGGGGCGCGCTCCTTTCAGGTCAGGCCGGGGTGCCGGGGAGCGTGGAGGGCCAGGAATCAGTGGTATCCCAGATGAGGGAGCCGTAGCCTGGCGTGGCCTCGCCGAAGATGTAGTAGGGGGCAAGGCTTGAGATGGCGAGCTTCACGGCAGCCACGGGCCGCGTGCTGTTGTCGGCCAACAGGACCGCGCTCATCTGACGCCCGCCGATATCGACGCGGAACCCAGCCCACTGGTCTGGCGCAAGATGCGCGCTGCCGCTGCCCAGCAGCTTTTCGGCCACGAAGGACACTCGGCTGCCCGATCGCTTGATGCGCACTGACCCGGTGAAAGTGCCGCCTAGCAACGCGGAGATGTTCCGCCACCCGGTGTCGCCGTCAGTGACGGCCCATCCGGTGGGCCGCTTTCGCCAGGTCCATGCGCCGACGTTTGCCCCGTCCGTAGACCGGTACTCGGCCCCCACCGGCTCGGACCCCGTGATGGTCCCCGCCGTCGTGGACGGCACGTCCGGGCGGCCAGGGCCAACGATGACGTAGGACGACGCCGAGGACACCACACCCGGCGCGCCAGGATCGCCCTTGGTGCCGGGGTCTCCCTTCGGGAGCACCAGGCCCAGTGTCAGGTCAGGGGAGGTGCCCGTGATCGTCGCGGACGGGGCAGCCCCGGAGGTGACCGTCCCGATCTTGATAGTCGGAGTCTGCCCTGACGCGCCCCGCAGGTCCACGGGCTCGCCGCCGTCCCACGACAAGGCGGTGCCCTGCCAGGTCGGGACCGGGGTATGCCCGTCGTCGCCCGCCTCGCCCTTCAGGTTCGGGCCGGGCACGCCGTCCACGACCAGGCGCGTCCCGTCCCATGCCAGGTTCGGGGTGCGGCCGTCCTTGCCTCGGAGCGCCGCGGCGTCCACGTCCCGCGTGGTGCCGTCCGAGAGGGAGAACCGGAGCGTGGTGCCGTCCAGCGTCACCGACTCGACGCCCACACCGTCATCCCCGTCGTCACCGGCCAGGGCGGACAGGTCTACGTCCTGCGTGGTCCCGTCCGTCCAGGTGAACCGGGCGGTCGCGCCGATCATCTCCACGGACGTGATCCCGCGCCCGTCGTCACCGTCCGCGCCCGTGAACTCCCCGGACTCGATCCGGGCCACGAGCGCCTCGGCCCGCGCCACCAGGTCAAAGGCGGACGGCAGATCCTCGGGCAGCGGCTCCAGCGTGGACGGGTCCACACGGTCCAGCAGGTGGGCGAGGTGTTCCCCGCCGGCCGGGACGAGCGCGTGGTCTTCCCGTGATGCCGCACCCTTGGGGGCCCACAGGATCGACACGACCTCCCCGGCCACATGAGCCACATCCAGGGTCGCCCGCCCATCCACGGGCAGCACCACCTGCCACGGCACATGCAGGGACTCCGGGGCGCGCCGCCACGTCCGGCGGGTCACTATCACATGCCCGGTGGCAGGCCCGTCCCAGTCGGACCAGTCGAAAATGAGTTTCGTCACGGTGTGCTCCTAGTTGGTCACGGCTTGGACGGGTCGAGCGGGTCATGCAGGTCGGCCCGCATGATGGAGACGTGATCCACCACGGCGGACCCGGACAGGCCGGTCGCCTTGATGAACAGCGAGGCGTTCTGCGTGCCGGGCGGCATGGTGAACGTCGTCGTGTGATCCTTGAACCCGTTCGTGGCCGCGTCGATGCGCACGAGCGGGATCGTCTCCCCCACGTAGCGGCCATCCATGAGGCGGGGCCGCAACTCCACCTCGACCGCGCCCGCCGTGGGGGCGACGTTCGCGAGGACGTGGACCCGGTACTCTCGGCCCGGCTCAAGGGCGAGGCCCTGCGAGACGGTGCCGGTCACCGCCGACGACGACGCCGAGCGGATGCAGCCCAGGCCGCTGTACTGGTGCGACGTGGACCGCGACCAAATGGACAGGGACGATGACGCCCACGGGTACGCCCCCGTAGCGAATGTGGTGACGGGGTACGCGTTGAATCCCGGATCGACCACGACCTGCGCGGGGCGGAGCATGCGGGGGAGGAGCGTCTCGAATCCCTGCGAGGCGAGCCAGTCGATCCACCGGGTGAACAGGTCCCACGAGACGGTGCCCGAGCTGGTCGGGGTCTGGCCCGGCTTGGCGACCTCATGGAATGCCAGCGTGGGGACGAGGCCCTGGGTGGTGGACCCCACCGCATACCGCTTCATCCGCTCGAACGCGCGCTCCTGCGTCTCCGCGTCGGCGAGGCCATCCACCACAGTCCACCCGCTGAAGAACGACGGCTCGGCGAGGCTCACGGCGGACGTGTGCGGCTCGGACGTGAGCTGCACCTGGTTGAAACGGAGCGCCATCTCCCGGTCACCCTCCGGGGACCGATGCCCACGCGGGTAGGTGAAAGTCATAGGGTACTCCCCGACGAGGTCCGCGATAACACGCGAGCCCTCATCCACGCGGGCCAGGAACGTGGGGGTCCCCTCCGACTCGTGCCCGGCGGCGTGGTTCCCGATCTCCCACCCATAGGTCGTGTGCAGTGCACGGATCGAGTCGTGCGGGGTCAGGGCCGAGCACGCCGCATGGTAGCCGACGAGGCCGTACTGCGCCATGTACTCGGCGGCGTGCACCAAACCGTTGAATCCATCATCGAAGCGGAGAATCACCGGGCAGCGCCGAGAGGACTGCTTCGGGGAGGCCGAGGGCACCACGGGGGCGGGCTGGGAGCCAGTGCCCGGGCCAGCCCCCGTGCCGGTGGTCTGCGTCCACTCCGTGACCCGCCCGTCCGCGTACACGGTGCGCCGGTACGTGCCCTTGACGCCGGTCGCGTCGTAGTGCGTGAGCTCCTGCGTCACGAGCGCGGACGCGGCCTGCCGGACGTCGAGGGTGCAGGTCATCCCGTCGCGCGGGTAGCCACGGGCCACCGTCGCGTTCGCGGGGAGCGACTGATAGTACGCACCCGGCACGAGAACAGCCGCCAGATCGCGGGTGCCCAGCGGGGTCGGCGTCCCCGCCGGAGCAGACCAGTCCGTCGCCCGACCGTCCGCGTACACGGTGCGCCGGTACACGCC
>NZ_MQMF01000012.1 GCF_001999465.1 Fictibacillus arsenicus | reverse complement strand
CGACATGCGCGCCCGTCAGCGGGTCATGAACCGTGCCACCCGTGAGGGGTGGGCACCCC
This sequence comes from Fictibacillus arsenicus, assembly GCF_001999465.1. Classification (GTDB taxonomy): domain Bacteria; phylum Bacillota; class Bacilli; order Bacillales; family Fictibacillaceae; genus Fictibacillus; species Fictibacillus arsenicus. The sequence goes on along the minus strand of NZ_MQMF01000012.1, from coordinate 10,408 downwards.
CGGCGGCGTGGGATGACATCGACCTCGACGACCGTCCTGCAAGCACCCCCGCGTACAAGACGATCAGCGACATGGAAGCCCGCAGGCAGGACGCCGTGGACCTGATCGCTGGCGGGTACGCACCAGCCACAGTCATGGGACGGCTCGGTATCCGGTCGGTACGTGACTTGAAGTTGATGCTCGCCACCGCTGGGCGCGCTGACCTCGCGGAAGAAGCGGCACTCGCACACCAGGTCTGGCAGGACGCCGCATGAGCACCACGACCGCCGGGCACCCGGTTTCAGACCCCACCATCACTGACCTCAAGGAGACCCCGTGAACCAGCAGCCGATCCTCGCCGTCCGCTTCACCCGCCCCCACGCTGACCTGCCGACCCGGGCGCACCCCACCGACGCCGGGCTGGACCTGTACGCGGCCGAGACCGTCCACGTCATCCCGAACCAGGTCACCCTCGTGCCCACCGGGGTCGCAGTCGCCATCCCCGCCGGCCACGTCGGCCTCCTCATCGCCCGCTCATCCCTGGCCGTCAAGAAGTCCATGACCCTCGCCAACGGGGTCGGCGTCATCGACCCCGACTACCGAGGCGAAATCCAGGTACCCATCACCCCCCTCGACGGGTGCCGGAACCTCATCCAGGCCGGCACCAGGATCGCGCAGCTCGTGATCCTGCCCATCGCACTCCCCCGCCTCGACGTCGTCGCCGAGTTGCCCGAGAGCGTGCGCGGTCTGGGCGGGTTCGGCTCATCTGATGACGCATGAGCACGTACACGCTCACGATCCCTGCACCTGCGGGCTGGATCAGCGCGAACCAGCGCCACCACTGGGCGGAGCGCGCCCGCCTCACCCGCGCCTGGCGGAACGCCGCCCTGATCTACGCCCGACAGGCGCACCTCCCCCACCTCCAGAAGGCTCACATCGTGGCGACCGTCCACAAGACGCACCGCCGCCCCTACGACGCCCACAACCTCGTCCTCACCGCCAAGGCGTGCATCGACGGCCTCGTGACCGGCAAGGGGCGGGTCAAGGGGTACGGGCTCCTGCCCGACGACTCCAACGACCACCTGACCGGCCCCGACATGCGCGCCGGCGAACCACGAGACACACCCTGCCTCGTCCTCACCATCACCCAGCTCTAACCCACCACCGGCCCCCGACCCCACCCCCCGGGTCGGGGGCCAACCACACCCACACCGTTACCAGCCCCTACCACGCAACACCACGTAGACTGGAACAACGCAGAAGCCCCGGCGGTGCTGGACACACCCCGGGGCCGAACCAAGGAACCTAGTAGAAGGGAAGTACCTTGGCTATGAACCAGCGTACCCGCTTTGCAGTCCTCCGCCGGGACAACCACACCTGCCGCTACTGCGGCGCAAAGGCGCCCGACGTGGTCATAGAAATCGACCACATCATCCCCATCAGCCGGGGAGGCGGAGACGAGCCCGAGAACCTGGTGACCGCCTGCAAACCGTGCAACAACGGCAAGTACGCCACCACACCAGACACCCCTCTCGCGCTGGAAGCAGACGGGGCAGCCACCGCCCTCGCCGCCGCCATCCAGGCCGCCGCAACGGAAGCCCAGGAACGCCTGAACAACCACGCGACACGGGCACAGTCCATCCTGAACGCCTGCACACCGCTCTGGGGCGAACGCATCGACTCACTCCCTCCCCAGTGGGTCGACATCGTCATGGACTACGAGGACATGGGCCTCCCCCCCGCACTCATCAAGGACGCGATCCAAACCAGCCTTGACACCACACTCCCCGGCGCAACGTTCAACGCGTTCATGAACACCTGCAACGGGCACATCAAGAGCATCGTCCGTCGCGCATACCAGATCATCCGGGAGAACGCATGAGCGCCGAGAAACTCGACCCCCGGCCATACTTCACCCTCACCAACGAGTACCCCCGCCACCGGAAAATCCGGGCCCTATCCGACAAGGCATTCCGCCTCCACGTCACCCTGATCGCCCTCGCCAACGACGAACGCAACGACGGGAACCTCCTCCCCATCGACGTGGACATGCTCGGCGCCCGACCCCGTAACGAACTCGTCAACGCCGGCCTCCTCAACAAGACCGCCGACGGGTACCAGCTCCACGACTACCTCCGCCACCAGAAGTCCGCAGCCGAGATCAACGAGCTCAGCACCAAGCGGCGCACATACGGCTCCTCCGGCGGGAAGAAGTCCCACCACGCCCGCAACCACGTCAACAAGGGAGTCCACGACCCCGAGTGCGACTACTGCAACCCCCAGCCAGCAGAGCCCGAGCAGGGGCCGCCCGACCTCGACTCACCCGGCGAACCCCCGTTCTAGCCCAACCAAGTGCTCAACCAAATGCTTGATCAGATGCTTGAGCAAGGGCTCAAGCAAAATCCAACCACCACTAACCACTCAGTTGGTAGCGCAACTCGACTCCCAGCGTGGTCACCACTTGCTTGCTTCTATAAAAAATCCTTCAAAAAAGCAGCAAGCAAAAAACGTAACCACAGTACGCGCACGCGAAAAACGAAGGACCACCCCATGCAACTCACCGAACACCGCGCCTGGACCCTCGCCCACACCGCCCACGCACTCCGCCCCGAATGGCAACCCGCATCCACCATGGCCATCCTCAAACGCCACAAAGACACCATCCCCGCCACCAACTACCTCCACGCCCTCCAAGCCCTCATCGCCTACGCCACCGCCCTCAACCCCGACGGCACCCCCGTGAAGCTCACCCCCGCCTTCTACCCCACCCCCGGCCCCTGGTGGGACACCACCAAACCCAAAACCACCACCAACCTGGGCAGCCACCCCGAGCCCTGCGAAGACCACCCCGAACAACCCGCCCACCACTGCATCTGCTGCTGGGGCGACGTCAAAGCCGGCATGCGCCAACCCCACCAGGTCGGGAAAACCCTCCAGGAGCCGCCAGGGGCCGCGCAGGAGCCCGAACAGGGGTCGGGAGGGGAAAACCACCTGACCCCGTGAACAGGGGCGCAGATCGAAGCACACGAAGCGGGAGCAGGGGTTGCGGGTTGTTGCTTGCAACAGCAGGTAACGGGGGTTAGTCTGGTGGTGCTACGCAGAACCCCCACGGAAGGACCACCGCCATGAGCGACACCACCACCCCCACCACCCGCCAGAAGGCCCTGGCCGCGCAGGTTGTCCTGCCGATGGCCCCCCTGCCTGAGACCGCCGGCCATTGCCCGGCATGGGTCGAGTCGAAGGGCGCAGAGTGTAAGCGCCCGGCCACGGATGGGCTGCTGTGCCGCCGCCACCACCACGTCGCGGAACGCCGGCTGACCGCCGCCATCGAGAAGCGTCAGGCCGAGGCCGTGAAGGCCAGGGAGAAAGCCCCGGCACGACGCGCCCGCCTCGCCGAAATCGAGGAGCGGATCGCCCTCCTCCAGTCCCGCCTGTCCCGCCCAGACACCACAGACACGGCCGCCTACGGGGGTGCGGTGAACACCCGCATCCAGGCCCGCCGTGAGGCCGCGATAGTGCGGGACGTGGAGACGGGCGCGGAGCTGCACCGGCTGACCCGTGAGGCCGCGCACCTGCGGAACCTGCTGGAGGCGACGGCATGACCCGCATGGCCGGACACAAGATCAGCGACGACGGAACCCGAATCGTCTGCACCGCCCCACCTGACGCCGTCTGCCGTACCAGGCCGGACTGCGACACCGAAGGCTGGGACGACCGGGGCTGCAACGACCACGACCCGCGTCACCCCAACACCCCCGGACACGACTGCTGGGCCATCGTCTGGGTCAACGCCCCCGGGTGTCTGGTGTGCGCCTGCGGCGACGACCCCGACCCCACCATCCACCCTGGCCGTGCCGTTGTCCTCACCTGGAGGGGCAGTGACATCGGCATCACCTGGGCCTACCCCCATCGCCACGAGGAGGAAGCATGACCCGCCGCCCACAGATCAGCATCACCCCCATCGGCCTCGCCTACATCTCCGGTGACTGGCACGACCGGGACAGCGCACACCACGCCGAAGCAGCCCTACGCACCATCTGGGCGGACCTCGACAGCGCCGGCCTCACCGCCACACTCCACGCTGAACGCGCCATCCACCAAGCTAGGGCCGAACAAATGGCCGACACGATTGTGAGGAACCAGGAATGACACGCTACATGCCCGAACCGTCCCCGATCCTCGATGGCGAGACCTGGGAGGACTACGTGCGCCGGTGCCGCGAGTTGGGTGAGACCATCCGCCAGGCCGAAGCCCGCCTGCTCGAGGCTGGCGCGACCCCGCCAGAGCCCACCACCCACCCGCACGCCCTGGAGGAATCATGACCGCCGACCCCGTCACCCTCGCCCGCGAAGTGTTGGACCTCGCCCACGAGGACGACACCATCACCGTCTGCACCATCCCCGACAACAAGGCAGCAGCCCTCGCCCGCGCCGTGCTCGCCGTCTCGGAGCTGCACCAGCCCATCCGCGTCTACGACGAGTGCCTCGACGCCGAGTGCCGGAACGATCACATCGAGCTCGTGGACTACTGGGGGTGCGACAGCACGGTCATCGGCTGGGCCTGCGACGAGTGCTGCTACGACAACGGCAACCCGTTGGAGTGCAAGAAGCACGGCGGCGATCACGCCGGCGTCACCGCGGACCAGGCGTGCTCCACCCACACCGCACTGAACGGAGAGACCCATGCGTGACCCCCGAGAGATCCTGGCCCGCATCCGGGCACAAGCCGACGCCGCGACCGAGGGGCCGTGGACGGCTGAGTACAGCGGTGAGCAAGGAAACTGCGTCCTCCCGCCGGGGTATCAGTCCACGCGGGAGGCGGTAGCGGTCACGCGCCTGCTGAGCGCACAGGCGGACGCCGAGTTCATCGCCGCCTCACGCACCACCGTGCCCCGACTCGTGGACGCGCTCCGGGCGGTGCTGGAACTGCATGTGCGCGCAGAGTGCCCCACGTGCGGATCCCGCGACGGCGAGGGAAACGAGTTCCATAAGTGCGATGACGACGCCTACTGCGAGGAGTGCGACCTGGAGGGCTACCCCTGCCCGACCGTGACCGCCATCACCCGAGCACTCGAAGGAGAACCCCATGACTGACCACCCCCTGACCGAGGACCGCGCCGCCGAACTGTGGGACGAGCACCGGGAGCCCGGCGTCGTCCCGTTCCACGAGCAGCGCCGCCTCTACGCGCAAGGCCAGACCGCCATGCTCCGCGCCGCGTTCGACGCGGGCCGCGAGCACGAGCGCACCACCCCCGCCGCCGTGTCCGCCGAGCCGCTGGCCCGCACCAGCCTCGGCGTCCCCGCCGGCCACGGAGCACCCCACCACGACGTGGCCCGGATCAAGCCCGGGGACTTCGTGTTGCAGGTGGACCGGCGCGGCTTCATCCGCGCCGGGATCGCCCATCACCGGGACGGGTCCGGGGACTGGATCACCGAGGGCGGCCGGGTCATCGCCTGCGCCGCCCTCCGCGCCGACCGCCCCGACGCGCTCACCATCTGGACCGCCCCCACCCCGCCCGCCGAGGAGGTCGAGATGTCGGGCGTGCCGTGCGTCCTCACGGATGTCCAGTTCCGGGAGGTGCTTGCCGCTGGTGTGGCCCTGTGGACTGGTCTTGAAGCGGTCGTCGCCGGTTTCAACGGGCGCGCCGTCGTCGTGCCCGCCTCGGACCTCGCCGCCTTCACCCTCCCCGACGGCACCCGCGCCCGCCGTGACGGGAACCATGGGGACGGCACACCCCGGTTCGTCAAGGTGCGGGAGGTGGAGAAGTGAGCACCGCCTTCAAGCCCGTGAAGATGCTGGTCCTTGTCGCAACCGTGGTCGCCGCGTTCATGGGCCTGGTGACGGGGAGTGTCGGATTCGCGGCCCTGCTCTGGATCGTCATGACGCCCGCGATTATGTTCCTCGCCATCCCCATGGCTCTCGGCAACCACCTGTCAGCCCCGCGTGGCAGTGACCACATGGAGGCCGACCAGTGACCCGACCCAACACCGACCCCACCAACCCCTACCGTGCCGGCCAAACCAACACCAACGGCACCATCATCTGCGGAGCCAAAAACCGCAACGGCCAACCCTGCGGCAAATACCCCGCCAAAGGCGCAACCCGGTGCGTCCGCCACGGCGGCGGCTCCCCAAAATCCAAAGCCGCAGCAGCACGACGCAACACCACCAACAAGGCACACACCGAACTCCGGGCACTCGGCTTCGACCCCGACGCCGAAAACATCGACCCCGCCGAAGCACTCCTCCGCCTCGTCTCCGACAAAGCCCGCGAAGTCGCATGGCTCCGCCACATGGTCGACCAAATCGGGGCCGGCCAACACCCCGAAACCGACCCCATGTCCTCCCCCCTCGTCTGGGGAGTGACCTCCCACCAAACCGGTGTCGGACCCCTCGGCGCGGTGGATGTTGAGACGCGGGGCCCGGACATCAACGTCTGGGTCCGCTGGATGCACGCGTGCGAGGACCAGCTCGCCCGCTACGCCGCCGCCGCCCTCAAAGCCGGCGTCCAACGCCGCCAGCTCGAACTCCAAGAAGCACTCGCCCTCCAGTTCGTCGGAGCCATCCACAAAATCCTCGGCGGCCTACAACTCACCGCAACCCAGCAAGAAACCGCAGGCACCCTGGTGCCCAGCGTGCTCCGATCCCTCGACCAGAAAGACACACCATGAACGAGAACACCGGCCTCGCCGTCCAGGTCATCGAGAACGCGGCCCGTGACGACGTGCGCGCTGGCGACTACGTCATCTGGGAGACCGTGGAGAACTACGACGGCATTACAGTCACTGTGCGCCGCAAAGGCATCGCACGCCGCCGCAACGATTACGGCGACTGGTGCACCGAAGGCGGCGCATGGCTCACGGAGGTCGGCTTCGCTGGCTCCCTCACGATCCGCCGCCCCGGCCCCGTGAAGCAGGAGCCGTGACGGTGAGACGGTCCACGGCTTACACGATCATCCTGGGCTGCTACACGGCCGTCCTCGCTGTCCTCGGTGCGAGCCTCTGGATGCGCGACGAATGGCCGGCATGGGCGGGTCTGATCCTCTTCACCGTGCTCTGCATGCTGTCCGCCGTCCTGATCACACTCAACGAACACTGACCACCCGAACCCAAGGAGAGACCATGACCACTCCACGCCCCGCGCTCGAGGCGCTGACCCCGGCCCTCGTCGGCCACACCATCACCCTCCGCTCCGCCCACACCCAGGTCACGGGGCTACTCACCGGCTTCCACGTTGAAGGGTGGACCACGAGCACCCACGACGGCACCACCACCGTTGAAACCGTCAGCGTGACCGCCCGCTTCGACCGACACGGGGGCGACTGGGATGTCCCCGTCACCTCTGACATGACCCTGGAGGTCCACCCGTGACCCGACCGAGCGACCCGGCCCGACGCCACATGCAGCCGTGGTGCCCGACGTGTCATGCACCTGCTGGACCCGACTGCCCCGACCGCAGCAAGTCACCAAAACAGGCCCGCCGCGCAGACCGCCGACGCGCCCAACGGGAAATCCGCAAGGAGATGAACCGCCGATGAGCCCAAACGAAGACGATGTTCACCACTGCGACCTCCACTGCGGCCGGCCCGCACCGCACACCTGGATCTGCTGGGACTGCCACCACGACCTCGTCGCCCAGGTGGACGCGTTCACCGAGGAGGACCTGCACACCCTCCTCCTCATCGCCCGCCGCGAAGCCACCCCCGCCACCCGGCCCACCGCCCACACCACACACCAACACGGCCCCACCGTCCCCCTCCACCTCGGCGCACTCGCCGCACACCACGCCATCACCACACGGTTCGACGGCACCCTCGACCAACTCCCCCACGACCCCGACGCCGCCCACCAGCACCACCGGCACACCAACACCCTCCGCTACGCCCGCGAACTCATCGACGGCGACGCCCCCGAGTTCAACGACGAACAGTGGGACTACGTGCGAAGCCTTCCGCCCATGCAGTCGCGCACGCTCGTGCCCTGGCTGCTTGAGCACTGTGGGGTCCGTGTCTCGGCTGACCTCATCAAGCGATGGAAGGAACGCGGACGCATCACGCCAGCCATCGAAGAACCAGGGAAGAACCCGTACTACCGCGCCGTTGACGTGGTCCGAATCAAGATGGGGCTTGCTTGACGTTACCTGGTAACACCTGGTAAAACGGAACATGGGCGCAACGAGCGCGCCCAAATAGACCCCCTGCCGGGGTTGCAGGCACCCCCCGTGGCGCGTAGCAACCCACCGCCTCCCCCGGCAGGGCCCCCAACTTGTGGGTCAACACGGTCTCGCCCCGACGACGCATGGGCTCCTAGCGTCTGGGGACTCTCCCGTGAAGGCCGGCCATGACGGCAAGGAGACCGCCCGAGCCGGACCTGCCCACAAAACCCCCGCCACTGGCGGGTGACGAACCGGACCAGGCTGCACCGCCCCGGCGTCGAAGCGGGTGCACGCGTACCGGGCGGTTCACAACGCCGCCTAGTGGCTCACAACGCCACGCAGGCACGCATTGCCACCGCCCGCTGAGAAGCGACGCGGTGTGCAGGTCGATCTAGCTCAACAGGTAGAGCACTGGTCTCCAAAACCAGAGGTAGCAGGTTCGAGTCCTGCGGTCGGCGCGAATCCCGGCACGCTGGAAACCCCAACGTGACCCCGACCCGAACGTGCACGCGTTCGGGTTTTTTTCTACCCACGGACGGAGGAAGGAGGCCAGAACATGACCCTGGCCCCCTCCATCTGGGAACTCGCAGCCCAGCACTTCGACCCGCCCAAGATCCGTTTCCCCACCCCCCTGGACCTCGGCGTCAAGCTCGACCCCCGCACCGTCCGGACCCCCGCACTGGACCTCATCAACGAAGAACTCGTGAAGACGATGAACACCCCTGATGGGCGACTCATCATCTCCATGAGCCCTCAGGAGGGGAAATCACAGACCGGGTCACGCCGCTTCCCCGAGTGGGCGCTGATGCAGAACCCCAACCTGCGAATCGCTATCGCCTCCTACGAAGCGAACATCGCCCGCCGATGGGGCCGCGCCATCCGCGACGACATCCAAACCCACCCAGAAACGTTCAACCTGTCCGTCCGCGACGACCTGTCAGCACAGCACGAATGGCAGCTCGCGGGACACGAAGGCGGCGTCTTCACCGCAGGTGTGGGTGGCGCAATGACAGGCCGACCCGTGGATTGCATTGCCGGAGATGTGTACATAGAATGTGAGCATGGAAAACTCCAGGCCAGCGAGGCATTCAAGCGGAATATCAAGTGGCTTCGCGCCTACGACGAGAATTCCGGACGAGCTGTCTGGCGCCGAGTGGAAGCCTCTCGACGCATTTCAGGCCGCCCAGTCGTTGAAGTCGCCACGGAAGCAGGTCGAGTTCTCACCTGCACATCCGATCATCGCGTCTATACGAGCCGAGGCTATGTGCCCGCCGGAAGCCTACGGCGTGGAGAAACGCTTCTGGGCATCGTGGGTGACGGTCCAATGCCCGTGCGGCCAGATATGGCCGGTGCAGAAGATGGATGTCCGCAAGACGATCCGCAGATGCCAGCACCTGTACTGCTCACCCGAGTGCATGGCGACGGGGATCGGGAACACCCTGAGGACTCGAACCTGCGTCGTATGCGGCGGGCCGGCGAAACGGAACGGCGCGGCAACCTGCTCACCCGACTGCCTAGCGAAGTACCGGGCGCGGAATCATATCGAGAAGGGCTGCCCGCAGTGTGGGCTCATGTTCCGACCAAAGGGCAGTCGCACTCAGTACTGCTCCCGGGACTGCGCGAATCAGGCGCACGCGCTGAGAATGATCGGACGCGGCAACTCTCACTTCAAGACCGGGACGAGCTATGCGAAGTGGTTCCGCTCCATGCGGCCACTGATCCTGCAGCGGGACGGCGAGAAATGCGTGGCCTGTTCGGAGACTCCCGTGATCGCATACGTCCGCAACGGGAAGCCAGTGCAGAAGTCTGGGCTCGTCATTCACCACTTGAACGAGAAGCCTTGGGACAACACGGCGGAGAACTTGATCACGCTGTGCTTCACCTGTCACGCGGTGCACCACAAGTCGAGCGTGACGCCGTTTCCGTGGTTCGCGGAGTGGGCGGCGAGGGAGTCGATGTCTATGACTTCCAAGTGGAAGGAACGCGTAACTTCTTTGCAGGCGGCGTACTCGTCCACAACTGTCTGATCATCGATGACCCCGTGAAGGGACGTGAGCAAGCCGACTCCCCCACGATCCAGGAGAAGACCTGGTCCTGGTGGACAGACACAGCCCTCACCCGCCTCGCACCAGGCGCACCCGTGGTCCTGATCCTGACACGCTGGCACGAGAAAGACCTCGCCGGCCGTCTACTCGAAACCGACCAGACATCTGGCGGTTCGTGAAACATCCCCGCGAAGCCATCCACCGCCCCGAGAACCGGCGAGACGGACATCC
>NZ_MQMF01000011.1 GCF_001999465.1 Fictibacillus arsenicus | reverse complement strand
GTTTGGCTTGTCTTTTTTCGAGACAGCTTTATTATCTTACCGAATCGAAGTTATAAAGTCAAGCGCTTTTTAAAAATCTTTTTTAAAGATAATATGGTGGGCCTAAATGGACTCGAACCATCGACCTCACGCTTATCAGGCGTGCGCTCTAACCAGCTGAGCTATAGGCCCGTGAAAATAATGGAGCGGGTGATGAGAATCGAACTCACGACCAGAGCTTGGAAGGCTCTTGTTTTACCACTAAACTACACCCGCAAAAGAATGGTCGGGAAGACAGGATTTGAACCTGCGACCCCCTGGTCCCAAACCAGGTGCTCTACCAAGCTGAGCCACTTCCCGTAAAAAATATGGCGCGCCCTGAGAGATTCGAACTCCCGACCTTTTGATTCGTAGTCAAACACTCTATCCAGCTGAGCTAAGGGCGCATATCCATTGCATATTCAAATGCATTATATGTTATTGTGAAAAGTTGGTGCGGTCGAGAGGACTCGAACCTCCACGGGGTTGCCCCCACTAGCCCCTCAAGCTAGCGCGTCTGCCATTCCGCCACGACCGCGCGGCAAGATGCCAGCGCATGAACACTGCAACTTATTAGTTAAAATTAATATGGTGCGGGTGAAGGGACTCGAACCCCCACGTCAAAGACACTAGATCCTAAGTCTAGCGCGTCTGCCAATTCCGCCACACCCGCATATTAATTTGAAAATGGTGAGCCATGAAGGACTCGAACCTTCGACCCTCTGATTAAAAGTCAGATGCTCTACCGACTGAGCTAATGGCTCGCACTAATATGTTCGTCGGACCCTGTCTCTTCCTCTACAAGCAAGGTAAGAAGTTAATCCGTCGAGACAACCGAAGCCAATCACGATGTTTCGCTTGTGACTGAGCTAATGGCTCTCACACGTTATTAAGCGTTAATATTCAACACTCATCTTAAAAACAAAAAATGGCTGGGCTAGCTGGATTCGAACCAGCGCATGACGGAGTCAAAGTCCGTTGCCTTACCGCTTGGCTATAGCCCAACACCTTAGAATAAAAATGGCGGACCCGACCGGGGTCGAACCGGCGATCTCCTGCGTGACAGGCAGGCATGTTAACCACTACACCACGAGTCCATTTATCTAGGTATTTCTTATTTTATTTTCAAAATAAAATGGTGACCCGTACGGGATTCGAACCCGTGTTACCGCCGTGAAAGGGCGGTGTCTTAACCGCTTGACCAACGGGCCACATGGCAGAGAAGAAGGGATTCGAACCCTCGCACCGCGTTAGCGATCTACTCCCTTAGCAGGGGAGCCCCTTGAGCCACTTGGGTACTTCTCTGTATGGCTCCACAGGTAGGACTCGAACCTACGACCGATCGGTTAACAGCCGATAGCTCTACCACTGAGCTACTGTGGAATGTCTTTTAAGGACAATTAATATCATAATTGTTTCAGCTTAAAATGTCAACCCGTTTTAGAAGGTTTTTTCTAAGCTTTCATTGCTGCAGCCACCCATTATAGAAGGCTATGTAAAGGGCTTGTCTAACAGCGACTTAATTAAATTACCACATTCCTATAATTGAAGTCAACACCCTATTTTGAAGAAATCTGTTTTAATTTCCCCCTGCACTTTCCGCACACATATCTCTTCGTATCAATTTTCCTTTTTCTTTTATAAGACTGCATACAGTCTGTGCATATGTAGTGATATTTATAACTCTCTGTTCGTCTTTTTTCAGGAATAGATTGACAATACCGAGCTCCGCCCACTTTATTCAGCCAATATTTAAAGTCATAATCACCATGTTTATAGCCCTTCCCTTCAATATGCATGTGATAATGCACGAGCTCGTGCTTTATAACCCCGATCAGTTCATCCATTCCAAATGCAGCATAAAGATGAGGATTCATTTCGATATCATGAGACCTTAATAGGTAACGGCCCCCAGTAGTCCGTAACCTTTTGTTAAATCTGGCGTTATGACGAAACTTTTTATTGAAAAATTGTATGGAGATCTCTTCTGTTAGTTTTTGCAGTTCTTCATCTGTCATGGTCATGCCCCTTACTATTTCAAGTTCACATTAACAAGCATCTAAACATAGACTAATACACAAACAACGGATTGGGAAGTTCCAAGGAGGTTCTCTATATGCCAACATGGTTTAAAAGACAGCTCCGCCGCGCTTATTACCAAAAAGACCGTTACCAAATCCGCTTATTGAATCAATGCTGGTTCTTTTATAACAGAAAGCACTCCTCCAGTGAAGAATGACCCACTGGAGAAGTGCTTTTTCTTTTGTCTATCCTTTTTTAGGAGCAATCATCGTTAAGGCGATTCGCTGTTTAGCTGTATCTACAGAATCGACCCAAACGGTTACCACTTGACCCACACTTACAACATCCATTGGATTCTTAACAAAACGGTCAGTTAATTTCGAAATATGAACAAGACCATCTTGCTTTACTCCAATGTCTACGAAAGCTCCAAAATCTACTACATTGCGGACTGTTCCTTGCAGCTCCATCCCTTGTGCTAAGTCTTCCATCTTAAGAACATCTGTTTTAAGAACGGGACCAGAAAATTCATCACGAGGATCACGGCCGGGTTTTGTCAGTCCGTCTATAATATCTTTTAGTGTAGGAACACCAATATCCAGTTTACTCGAAGTTTCCTGCAGTGAAAGAGATTTTAGCTTATCTGCCAGAGCTTCTGAACCGATGTCGGCCGGTTTAAATCCTAACTCTTTTAATAAAGCTTTGGTCCCTGGGTAACTTTCAGGGTGGATACCCGTTTGGTCCAAAGGCTGATCACCATCCATTACACGCAAAAATCCGATACATTGCTCGTACGTTTTCGCACCTAAGCGAGGAATCTTTTTCAGTTCTGTTCTATTTTTAAATTTCCCAACATCATTTCTTTTTAAAATAATGTTTTGAGCAACCGTTTTGGACAGGCCAGAAACGTACTGAAGCAATGAAGCTGATGCTGTATTTACGTTTACACCTACTTGGTTAACCGCTGTTTCAACTACAAAACCGATCTCTTCACCTAGACGTTTTTGTGAAACATCATGCTGATATTGTCCAACCCCAATAGATTTTGGATCTATTTTCACAAGTTCCGCCAAAGGATCTTGAAGTCTTCTCGCGATTGAAACAGCACTTCTCTCTTCTACTTGTAGGTCTGGAAACTCTTCACGTGCAACACTGGATGCTGAATAAACACTCGCACCCGCTTCGTTTACAATCACATATGCTACTGATCTATCGAGATCTTTTAATGTCTCTGCAATAAACTGCTCCGTTTCACGTGAAGCTGTTCCGTTTCCGATCGCTGCAATTTCAATATCATATTGATCAATCAGCTTTTTTACTATCGCAGCAGATTTTTCAACTTCTGATCTTGGCGGAGTTGGATAAATGGTCTGAATATGAAGAACTTTACCCGTTTCATCAACTACACCAAGTTTGCAACCGGTACGGTATGCCGGGTCAACTCCTAATACAACTTTCCCTTTTAATGGTGCTTGAAGCAAGAGGCTTCTTACATTTTCAGAAAAAATGTGAATGGCACGTTCTTCTGCCTGCTCTGTTAAAGCACCACGAATTTCTCTTTCGATTGAAGGTGCAATAAGTCTTTTATATGCATCCTCTATCGCTTCTCGCAAAAATGGTGCAGCTGGAGAACCTGATCGCTTAATTGTTTTTCTTTCCATTTTAGAATGGATCAAATCAGCAGGAGTACGGATGCCAACCTTTAAGATCCCTTCTTTTTCACCACGGTTCACAGCAAGAACCCGGTGAGGGACAATTTTCCGGATTGGTTCTTGGTATTCGTAATACATCTCGAATACTTTCTTCTCGTCAGCTTCTGTATTTTTTCCTTCTGTTTTGATCTCACCTTTTGAAAAGGTGTCTTCCCGTATCCATTTTCGCATATCAGCATCATCAGACAGCATTTCAGCTATGATGTCCTTAGCTCCTTGCAAGGCATCTTCTTCTGACATTACTTCTTTTTCTTCATTTATGTATGCTTTTGCTGCTTCTAAAGGACTTTCGTTACGTTCTTCTAAAAGCCATAACGCAAGAGGCTCTAATCCTTTTTCTTTTGCTACAGTCGCTTTTGTTCTTCTTTTTTGTTTATAAGGGCGATATAAATCTTCTATATCCTGCAGCTTTTGAACTTTATTAATCGCAGCAGTAAGTTCTTCTGTTAATTTTCCCTGTTCATCGATTAGACGAATAACTTCCTCTTTGCGTGAAGCAAGGTTTTGCAAATAAGTCCAGCGGTCCATGATGTCTTTAATCTGAACTTCATCAAGACCTCCTGTTAATTCCTTTCGGTAACGGGCAATAAAAGGCACCGTATTTCCTTCTTCTAACAATTCAATAACTTGATTAATTTGTTTACCTTTAACATTCAGTTCCTGTTCCATCATACGCAATGCTTGTTCATTAACAGGTTGTCCCAATAAGAACACTCCTTTTTCAATCAATTACTTCTATTATAAACGAAGTGAATCCCTCAGTAAAAAAGCTTTAGGCTGTTAGGTATTTTTCAAAAAAGAACTTCGTGGTAGTTGATTGGAGCGGAAGGTGCGAGACCCCGGCAGGCTTGAATAGCCTAGGGGGCTCACCGCACGCCCTGCGGAAAGCGAGCATCCTGAAGCGGAAAGCAACCCCTTCTTATCTTTGCAAAGCAACAAAGCAACAATTATTAGCAAACAAAAAACACCATCCTCAAATGCGGTAAGGATGATGTTTCTCTAACTCATATTCACTTGACCTACCAAGACTGTAGCGTCATCATTGATATCCTGCGGTAATCCGCTTATATACTTTACAGATTCCTTCGGTGAAATCATTTTTGTTAAAAGCGAACGGCTTTGCGTATGAATATCCATGCCATCTGAATAGAGCATAAATGTTAACTCTCTCTCAAATTTAAAATCCTGTACTTTAAATCGTTCTGGTTTTCCTACTAAAAAACCAACCTTCGGCAAAGGGTGTACAGCACGTTGTCTTTCTGCAGAGACCATAAAACGGATGTTACCTACTCCAGAATAAGTGGCAGTTTGATTTTTATAATCGACTTTAACGATTGCAATAACAGCACCGCGCGTTTGTCTTAGTCCATCGTTGCAAAGATGCATAAGCTGTTCAACTGTCTCATCATGATTTTGATCGATGATATCAGTTGCTGCGCCAGATGCTTCTTTTGCCATTTTCCCGCTTCCTAAGCCATCCGCAACAGCGCAAATCAAATAATTGTCCGTTTCTTTCACGTAAAAACTATCTCCGCAAAGATCATTTCCCTTTTTCGGTATTTGATACGAGGAAACAGATGCTCTGCTGTATTGATAGTGTTCGATCATCTAAGCGCCTCCGAAGGAGTCACTCGTAAAGCTTCTTTCAGCTTTTCTAAAGCTCTTCTTTGCAATCTGGAAACGTGCATTTGAGAGATATCTAATCTTTCTCCAGTTTCCTTCTGGCTTAAGTTTTCAAAATAAGTGCACTGAAGAATTTCACGTTCACGTTCAGAAAGAACCGCAAAAGCTTTCTGTAAAAGAAGTCTTTTGTCAATCTGATCGAATCCTTCATCATTTGAACCAACAAGATCTAGAAGTGTAACTGTACTTCCCTCTTGGTCAGCCTCGATAGAGCTGTCTACAGAAAGAGCTTGGTAGCTCTTGCCCATTTCCATCGTCTCTAGCACTTCTTCTTCTGAAACTTCCAGGTAATCTGCAATTTCAGCAATCTTAGGTGATCTCTGCAAGCTCGTTGTTAATTCTTCAACCGCTTTTTTAATTCTCGGTCCTAGCTCTTTAATTCGACGAGGTACATGCACACTCCAAGTCTTATCACGAATAAAACGTTTAATTTCCCCTACGATTGTCGGAACAGCAAATGATTCGAACGATCTGCCAAACGTTTTATCATATCTTCTAAATGCAGCTAATAAACCAATCATACCGACTTGTACTAAATCGTCATGAATGCTTTTGCCTTTAGAAAATTTTCTTGCCAAGGAATGAACGAGATCTTGATATTGCAGAACAAGATTTGTCTGAATTTCTTCATTTTGCGGATCTTGCTGCAACTCGTCGATCCACGCATAGACTTGCTCTTTACTGTGAAGGCGCTGGCGAGATTCTGTCGACATGTTCCTCCACCTCATCTCTGTGAAGATACTTTGTCATCATTACAACGACGCCGGCTTCACTGCTTATTTCTACCTTGTCCATAAGTGTATCTATTAGGAAGAGGCCTAAACCTCCCTCATTTAACTGATCAACAGATTTTCCATCAACTGGGCCAAGATTTTTTGAGATAGTGTCAACATCAAAGCTCTTACCTTGATCGACAACTGTTATTTCAATACGGTCGTCGAAAATATTGCAGCCAATACGGACTTGACCTTTATCTTCATCCGCATAAGCATGGTTAACAACATTCGTCACTGCTTCAGAAACAGCGATCTTAATATCTTCTATTTCATCAAACGCAAAACCCATTCTATTAGCAAGACCAGAGATTGTTAATCTGACCACACCCACATAGTCCGGTTTTGCGGGGACATTCATTTCAATATAGTCGGACGCTGTTCTCATAGCGCCTCCCCCTTTACTCCGCTTTCAATATCCATTACTTCAGTTAATCCAGTAATCTCAAAGATACGTTTAACACGATCTGTCATACCGCGAAGCTTTAATGAACTATTGTTAGCTTTTGAAGATTTTAGCGCTCCAACAAAAATTCCTAATCCAGTGCTATCCATATAATCGATTCCAGAAAGATCGACAACTACAACGCTGCCATCTTTTTCTGTCAATGGAAGCATAACTTCCTTTAGCTTTGGAGCAGTGTATGCATCTACTTCTCCAGTAAGGTGTAACTCATGTGTTTCATTTATTTGGTTTTGATTAATTTGCAAATTCATTTTTTTCCCCCCACGCTTTGATTAAAACTCGATAAATTACCTTTACCCTGAACCAAAGTATGCTAAACCATTCGTTTTAAAATAATTAAGGTGAAATCATCTCTAAGCTCGAATCCTTGTAATCGATCCAGTTCCTGAAAAACATTCTGAACGATTTGCTGAGCAGGCAGATCCATATACTTCCGGATCAGTGACACGATTTCTTCTCTTTCAATAAAACCTTTGCTTGTACGGCATTCCGTTACTCCATCAGAGAGGAGAATCACCATATCTCCAATTTCGATTACTCTCTCATAAGGATGATAAGTGGTTGTTCGGGAAACTCCTAACACAAGCCCTTTAGCAATTAAATCGTGGAATCGATCTTCTTTTGCATTATAGATGAATCCAGGTTCATGACCTGCACCTGCGTAGAAGAACTTATGACTTTCAGGCTCATATACACCATGAAACATTGTTATAAACATATTGCTGTGAACATTTTGTTCAACAACGCGGTTTAGGTTTTCTAAAAGAAGATGAGGCTTCATCTGCTCTTCCGGAAGACTGTCCATCGCATACTTAATCATAGACATACAGAGTGCAGCCGGAATGCCTTTGCCGATTATATCAGCTACGGCAACACTAAGGCTACTTCCACTTTTTACAAAATTATAATAATCACCGTTCATTTTCTTAGCTGGAACACTGACAACTCCAATATCCAGTTCATCAAAATCAGGTACATCACTTAGCAGCAAAGTCTGCTGCATGCTTGCAGCTACTTCAATTTCTGATTCCAGCTGCTGCTGTTTATCCCGTAAACTTTGATGTTCACGATAAGCAAACCCATATCCGATCATTGCCTCCAGAAGGAAATCGAAGGAATCTCTCATTTCTTCTGACATATCAGGAAACAGTTCGTCCATAACCTGGATATGCAGACTGACAAGATCTTCAGGAGAGATTTGCTGTTCAAGCAATTTTCTGCTGAATTGCTGGCCTTTATAGAGTGTCGTCTCAGTTTTAGCTTTTAAATAGACCGATAATAGATCTTGGTAACGTTCAGTTAGTGCGTCTTTTGCAGTCAAGAGCTCTCCTCCTAACGAAGCCATTTAGTAGCAGAAATCTCCGTTCCCACATCAACTGTGGACTCAATAGAAAATTCATCCATTAAACGCTTCACGCCTGGCAATCCTGCTCCTAAACCTCCGGAAGTAGTATACCCATCTTCCATTACTTTACGAATTTCGCGGATTCCAGGTCCATTGTCTAGGGCTACGATTCGCAGACCCTTTCTGCCTAGTTGATCGATAGGCTCGATACAGATTTTTCCTCTGCCCGCATACAAATAAATATTCCGGGCAAGTTCAGATATCGCTGTTGTAATTCTAGCTTGGTCAACATTTCCGAAGCCAAGCTCCTTGGCCATGTTTCTGCCAAGCTGACGGGCACTTACGATGTCCCACTCGTTGCGTACTTCCACACAGGATTGGATGTCCATTATCATCCCTCCAGTTCCAGACGCAATTTATCAAGCCCCTGTTCTAAGTCAAGTGCTGTCGAAACTTCCCTCATGGATATTCCAAGGTCAATAAGTGTAATAGCAACTGCGGGCTGTATTCCTGTTAACACAACTTGAGCTCCCATTAATTTTGACATTCTCACTACATCTCCAAGAACTTTTGCAATAAAAGAGTCGATCATGTCAACGGAAGTTAAGTCAATTACTACTCCCTTAGCACCGGTATCATGAATTTTATTCAATAGATCCTCTTGAAATTGAAGGGCTGTTTGATCGTCCATTTCAACTTGGATGGTGATCAATAAATATTCATGCAATTTTAAAATGGGAATTCTCATTTTTTCCAACACTCCCTATTCATTGCTTATTAATTGCTGATTCGTAATTTCTAAAGCATTTTCCATGCCTTTTTGAAGCGTACTCTTTGTAGGGAATAAGCTTAAATCAATGCCTAAGCTTACAATTGTCTGTGCAATTTCTGGTCTGATTCCTACAAGGATACAAGTAGATCCAAGTAATCTGACAGCATCAGCAGCCTGGATAATATGGTGAGCGACCATCGTATCAACGACTGGCACTCCTGTAATATCAATAAGAACGACTTCAGAGCGGTATTTGATGACACCATTCAATAAGTTTTCCATAATCAGCTTTGCGCGCTCAGTATCAATAGAACCGATCAAAGGCATTACACTGATATTTTTGAATACTGGAATAAGCGGAGCAGAGAGTTCCAACAGTGCTGTTTTTTGAATGGATACTGTTCTCTCCCAAATCTGAGATGAGTTTTCTACCACTCTGTTTAAAATCGGATCAAGCCAGCTGTCGATCTCACGGTAAAGAGCAGCAAGTTTCTCCTGTTCCATTTCCGCTTCGACAAGCATATTTAGAATAACGCGGCGAGCAATCTGAAGCCCTTGCGTTAAATATTTTAGCGGCAATCCAGTATGAAGCACCTGGTCAAAAAATTGATCCAGTGTCCCATCTTTGGAAATATCGTGATAATTAATATGCTTAATTAATAGCTCAAAAAACTGCTGATCTGTTTCTTCACTAAGTTTTAGTGTAGTTGAATAGCTCGCAATTTCTTTATCTTTAAAAAGATTGACCTCTTTAAGCCAATTATTTTTAAGGGTTTCTTGATTTTCGTTGATCATTTGTACAATCAAGTTGTCCAATTTGTATAGCACCCCCGCTACATATAGTATCGACTCTATTATTTCATTTCTGATAATTTTCTGCAATGTTTACACTGTTTCTAACCTTGGATATATAACCGATTTTCTGCAATTTCAAACCTGTATTTTTTTCCAGCTAAAATAAAAAACCGCCAGACCTCTGTCAGACAGTTTCTCAATGTGTGTTATAAAAATTTAAAAATCTACCAGACCAGTACTGATCTGCAATGCGTCGTCTACCCTGCGCATCATGTCTTCATCCAGCTGTGTAATCTTATCTGTTAATCTTTGCTTGTCAATCGTTCTGATCTGTTCAAGCAAAATAACTGAATCCCGTTCAAAGCCATATTTTTTAGAATCTATTTCAACATGTGTTGGAAGTTTTGCTTTTTGAATTTGGGCTGTGATTGCAGCAACTATAACTGTTGGGCTAAAACGGTTTCCGATATCATTCTGTATGATCAGTACAGGACGTATTCCGCCTTGTTCTGAACCTACTACCGGTGAAAGATCTGCAAAGTAAACGTCTCCGCGTTTGACTATCAAGGACTACACCCCGCTAACTAAGCGGTCCAAGGTATGATCGGCTTCCTCCTCTAACATAAATGCTTCTGAGGCAATCGTTAGATTGATCTTAGCCATTTCCATGTAACCCTGTTTCATCTCATCACGAAACTGACGTTTATTCTTCCGCTCACGAAGAAACATTTCAGTAGCTTGATGGATAAATTCGCTGCGGTCCAAATTCTCTTTTTTAATGACACGATCTACCTCAGTCAGCAACTTTTGAGGAAGACTAATCACGATTCTTTTTGTGTTCAATTCGGACACAACATACACCTCCAGCGCAAAGCTATACTACGATCGAGTTCCTTTTAACCACATATAATCTTATCACTTCAATATTCCATTTGCAAAGCGATTTCAAAGTATTTATTCTACAAAATTTTTAATAGTCCTTCTAATATTCTGCTAAAAATTTAGAATTACATTCATATTTTCTGAAATTCGACCCTTTTTCACAAAAACTCTCGGCACTCGAGAAGAAAT
Source organism: Fictibacillus arsenicus (assembly GCF_001999465.1). Lineage (GTDB taxonomy): Bacteria > Bacillota > Bacilli > Bacillales > Fictibacillaceae > Fictibacillus > Fictibacillus arsenicus. The sequence continues at coordinate 7,277 of NZ_MQMF01000011.1, read as the reverse complement.
TAAACATGGTATCTCATAATTTATGGTTTTTGCTAGAAAAGCAATTTCATCCATTTCAATTGTTTCATCATTCTGGTTCCCTATTAAGGTAGCTTTTTCACCAATATTCATTTTATAAGGAAGTCTGATCATGCATTGATCCATACAGATCCTGCCGATAATAGGTGCACGCTCTCCCCGAATCAGCACATCAGCACCTGGCGATAATCTTCGCTGCCATCCATCTGCATATCCGATCGGAAGAGTTCCTACCCACTCTTCTACTTTCGCTGTATAAGTCGCTCCATAACTTACAGTATCTCCAGGCATCAGTTTTTTAACATGAATCAGCTGAGAATGCAGACTGAAAGCTTCTTCTAATATAAAAGGGAGCTTTTCTTTCATCTCTAAAGATGGAGATAAACCATACATGCTGATTCCCAATCGAACGAGATTAAACGGTCCTTCAACCTTGCGCAATGCTGCGGCACTGTTGGCGCTGTGAACGTATTTCGGTGCAATTCCCCACTTTTTCAGCAAGTCTAATTGATTAATAAATCTTTTTCTTTGGGTTTCAAACAGTTCAGATTCCCATTCATCCGCTGTAGCGAAGTGAGTAAAGACACCTTCTATTTCATAGGCAGAAGAATTCTGTATCAAAAGAGAAACCTCATACAGCTCCTCTTCATCTGTAATACCCACTCTTCCCATACCTGTATCAAGTTTTAAGTGAATGTTTAATATTTTATCGGTTTCTTTTAGAAAGTCCGAAGCTTCTTTAAGCCAGTCTTTTTGGAAAACGGTGATGCTTATCTCATTTTCCGCCGCAAGACTAACATATTCAGGACGTATACGGTTCATAACTAAAATCGGTGCTGAAATTCCTTGTTGTCTTAATGCCAGTGCCTCGTCGAGTATCGCAACAGCAAGCAGTTCAGCTCCTGATTCAATCGCCTCGACTGCAGTCTGGTACGCTCCATGGCCATAACCATTCGCCTTAACAACTGCCATAATTTTTTGATCAGGAAGATGTCTTTTGAATGATTTTATGTTTTTGCTGATTTTATCTAGATTTATTTCTGCCCATGTATCTCTATAAAAGTGATTTCTGTTCACAATTAAGCCTCCTGCAAAGAAAAACTGAATGATTGCCTCTTATTTTAACTGTTTCATTAGAATTATGTAAGTAAATAAGGGTTGGTTCTTTGAAAAGTTAAGTTTAGCCATAGGAGTAAAACCATGTTTTGAGCGAAGATGGGAAAAGTTGAGCGGTCCGGAACTTTTTTTGAGCCCAGCTAGCACAGGTTTGAGCGTAACTCAGACATTTTGAGCGGTACTCGAAAATTTTGAGCGAACGTGTAATAAATATAAAAACACGTCCGTAAAACCTATAAAAACGCCAAAAGAAAAGACGGCTAATATCTTAGCCGCCCATCTTATATTATAGAAGAAATTATTTAATTGCTTCTCCATTTACGGATCTTGCAATAGCCATAAGCTCTTCTTGATCTAAATTATTTGATGCGAGGAAATAGTCTACACCGTTATAGTTCCATGTTACAGATTGTTCTGTCATGGCTCCTACTGTGAAGCCTAGGTCCACGGGTTCTCCGTTAGCCAAAGTCAACCTCGACGCTGTTTCTACAGCTGTATTTTTTTGCTGCATGAGTGTAAAAGATTTATTTTCTTCTGCATCAGCATAATTTAGAACTACCTTTGAATCATTGTCACCAAGTGCTACTTCTCTTTCGTTCACCAGGTTCAAGTTGGAAGTGTATGTCGGATACAGCACTTCAAACTCTTCGTCTGATCCAGAGAAAGTGGGAATTTCGAATTGAGCACTCGACATGTTGGATTCCATATCGAAAGAGTTCTTATCAAACTTTGCATTAAATTGAACTTTTGAGAAATCCAATCTTACAAGCTCTTTTTGATCTTGATCCATAATACGGACTTGGGTTGGATCCAGATCTTTATTTAATGTGATTTCCTGCTGGTATAAGTTTTTGTTCTGGTAATTTGTTTTTGTATGGAAAACATAGCTTTTCTCTTTTGATTTAAAGCCGCGGTCAGTATCATTTAAAATATCCGCGATAAGTGATTGGAATAAATATACTTGACTATTGTTTTCCGGCCAGTCACTTTGGAAACGGAAGCTTTTATTAAGAGCTGGCGTCAGTACGAAGACCCCGTCCTTATTGCGCAAGATCATCTGACTCTGGTCTTTTTCAGCATTCTTTAAGCTGACCCGGTAAAAATCCGGTTTCTTATGCCATATTTCCAAATCATACGTCAATGGCTTTTCCCCTGTGTTTAAAGTCATTTTGGCTTCTGCTTTATAGCCTGTCATCTTTTCCATTCTTTCTTCCAAAGAATCCAGAACATCACTCTGGCTTTGTTCTCCGCATGCAGACAGGACCATTAAAGCCATGAACGCCGTCAAAATAATTGACAGTGTTTTTTTCATTTTTTGCCATCCCCTTTGTCCCAAAGTAATTTCGACATTGAAGGGGGTGCTAACTTCGCTTCAAGCAAAGGACTGCCCCTTCTACCGCATTACAATATATGAGACAACCCTGGACAATATGCAGACTAGCTTGACGAGCTTTCTAAAATAACTTGAGCCACAGCGTATTCCTTCGTATGAGAGATCGATAAGTGGCATAAATAAGGATATGGAGATGTTATAAAAGGCTTACCTTTTTCATCACTTTTAATTTCCATGTCATGCCATGACAGCTCTGCACCAATCCCAACTCCGAGTGCTTTTGCCATCGCTTCTTTAGCAGCAAATCTACCGGCTAGGTATTCGTATTTTCTGCCTCCATTCAGTGATTCAAATCTTTTTTGTTCAAAAGGCGTTAAGATTCTTTTCGAAAAACGTTCTTGATGAAGCGCTGCTTTTTTGATTCTTTTCATTTCTATAATATCGATGCCTGTTCCTACAATCATTCGCTTTCTCCTTTACAGCTATATCTTTCGCTCTCTTCCCTCTTGCATGGTAAACTTAAGGAAGAATTTAAAATATGTATAAACTCGCATAAAAAAAGGGTGATCTATTCCAATGTTCATAAGAGATGAAAGCTTCCAAACTTTTATTAAGCGCTACCCGATTGTAACTTTCCTAACAGCTGTTCATATTGTTGTATTTCTTCTTATTAATTTTACCCCTTTTCGCACGTCTTTGTATCATTTGATGGTTGGTTCTAATTATTATATTGCTGCTGGAGAGTATTGGCGGCTTTTAACACCAATTATTACGCATGAAGCTGTGGCACATCTTATTTTTAACTCTTTTTCACTTATTTTATTTGGTCCTGCTCTGGAACAGATACTCGGAAAAGCGAGGTTTATTATCGGTTATGTTGGTGCTGGTCTGATCGCGAACATCGCAACCCTTTTAATGCTTCCGTTGTCATACGCACATATCGGTGCTTCTGGTTCGATCTTTGGACTGTTCGGTATTTATGTTTATATGCTGTATAATCACCGTCAATATATAGACAGAGCCAATACGCAAATTCTTCTGGTAGTATTGGGTATCAGTTTAGTTTCTACGTTTTTAAATGAAAGAATCAATGTTCTTGGTCATTTATTTGGACTGATTGGCGGTGCGGCATTAGCTCCTATTATCCTGGCTACTTTGCACCGGAAGAAAAATAGATATTAATCTCCATGAAAAAAGCACCTCCATTTATGCGAGGTGCTTTCTGTATTTTATGAGTGCTGCAGCAGCACTTCTTTTAATGAAGTTTCATAATAAACCGGCCAATCCACATCTAGTTTATGAAGCTGTCTTGCGTGCTTAGGTTTTACACCTATAATATTTACCGGCTTTCCGTTCATGTAGTGAAGCATGCGGAACAGTTCACTTAGCTTTTGAACTCCTGGTTCATCAATCTCGCCGGTAGCAGATAAATCGAAGAAAATGTCTTCAAACTGGCCTTCGTATGCGGCTTTCAAAGCATTTCCCGTCACAGTCATCATTTTACTTTCAGTAATATCCCCGAATAAAGGGACAAAAGCCATCTTTTCTGAGATCGGAATAAAAGGACCAGAAAGTTCATCCAGACGCTTCATAGTATCTTCCAACGCTTCTTTTTTCTCAAAAAGCTCAAAATCTGTGGAGGCAAGCCTCAGCCTAAGCTCTGAAAGCTTTTCTTCGAGTCCCCTCACATTCGTGCCTGTCGGAATTAAAACAACATGTGCATCGTCCTTTTCCCACGAAATATGAACGTCGCAGAGAACAAAAGGGTTATCTTTGCCTTTCACATTTGCTTCAAAGCTCTTTTCACCTTCAAAAGGCAGCAAGTACTTGGTCAGCTTATTATGACTCTCCTCGTCAAAACAATCATGAATCGTTTCTACCTGTCCGTCCAAGAGAGCACTCGCCTGTTGTGACATGCCTTGAATCAGCCCATCTTTATTTATTTTTACGTATGGTACCGGTAATGCACAGTTCATGTTCAGGCATTGATCCTCTCTTCCACATACTCGTCCAGCCATTTTTCTGCCTGTTCGAGATTATTAATGATGATTCCTTGATTGTTGGTATATGGCTCTAAGTCATACTTATTCGCAAGTCTCCCGCCTATTAAAATTACAGGCTTGTGAGGCAGAGCAGCTAGTGTGCGAACATAATTTTTAAGAACGGGCAGGTTATAGACAATGGAAACTGAAAGTCCGATCACTTCAGGTTTCCACTGCAGAGCTGACTTAAGCGCATATTCTAACGGAAGGCTTGCTCCGTAATATTTCGTTTCCCAGTCTCGTTCTTCAAAAAGACTATTAATCATCTTGATGCCTAAATAATGCTGCTCACCTTGCAGACAAAGAAACATGGCTTTGTTTTTTTCGCCCATATTTTCCTCTGAAACTTGAAACAATCTAGAAAGCACAAAATCACAGACGCCTGTAGCCAAATGTTCATCAGCTACTGAAATCTCATTATTTTCCCATAGTTCACCTATAAGGTACATAGCAGGAGTAAACAGGTCTCTAAATAAAACCATCCGGCTTTGGTTTGGCTGCTGTTTAATAAAACGCATCGCTTCAGCATGGTTGCCATCTAACAACAACCGTGCCAATTTCTCAACATCTGATATAGCCATTGGCCGACCCCTCCTTTTATTAGTGAGCTGCTGCTTTCTCACATAGAATGCTGTTGGCTTTGTTTAAATAATCTATATATGCTTCGATTCTCGGGGTATCTTTCACATCTTGTTCATTTAACACATCAACGATTAATAAAAAATTATCCATCAAGAGTTCAGTCGTCATACCGAACTTCTGCAGAATTCCATCCAGCCATAGGGCATAATCCGTAAAAAATTCCTCGTTATCTAGTTCGTAAGCTGTCTCTAAATGCTTGAAGTGGTGGTGATTATCATCGATGCATTTAGTTCTTCCTTTCTCACCATAACGGTCCAAAAGTGACGGGTCATTTTCATAAATTTTTTCAGTAACTCGTTCTACCATAGCATTTATGTTAAATTCCGTCATTTTGCAACCACCTTATATTGTTTAACTGTAGGAATTACAGCAGCTAATTCTTTATCAGGGTACTTTTTCTCCAGATCGTGAATTTTTTTGAAGTCTTCACTTCTGACCCACTTTAAATAATCTTCTTTTGTAGAAAAAATGAGCTGAACAGTTAATTCGCCCGCTCTTTTATCATTTTGTAATAATAGAAAATCCACGAACCCTGGTGCATCGTCAACAGAGCGGGAGCGATTTTTATAAATATTGATTACTTCTTCTGCTTTTTCATTCGGTACATCAAATGTAGAAAAAACGGTATACATGTAACTATCACCTCGTGGATGTATTTAAATTAGACTAATAATTCACCTCATAAAAGATTCAATAAAGAATAATATTTTCCTTCTTAAAATCTAAGGCTGTTTCAGTAAACTTTGTTGCTCTTGAAGGTAGGTAATTTCCGTTCCAGTATGCTCGCTTTCCGCGGGGTGGGCGGTGAGCCTCCCTATCGCCTTGCGCTGGCGGGGTCTCACCTGTCCCACTAATCCAGCAGGAGTCTCGCACTTTGCACTCCAATTAACTTGCAATGAAGGAAGAGCCTGAATCAACAATCATTTGAAGAAAAGTTATTAAAATCTTACTTAATAAAGAACCCTCTGCTTTATTTGACTCCCAATACTACAGGAAAGAAACAGATATGTCACTAGAAAGGAAAAGCACTAGGGATATCTCCCTGGTGCTTTTAGTACAAATCAAACATATTCACTTCATGTTTCGTTTGCTTTAAATATGTAAATAATTGCGCTCGATGATGAAAAGCGTGTGTAACGATTTCTACGAGCCACTTTGCCTGTGTCATGCCTTTTTCAGCGTAAAATGCTTTTGTTTCTTTATTCAAAAATTCTTCTTCTGAAAGAGATAAAAAGTAGGACTTTAATAAATGATAGCCTTCTTCCAGAACATGTGTTAGTTCGGCTACGTTTTGAGCAGATAATTTCTTTTCCAGTTCACGAATTTCCGTTTCAGACTTTTCCTGAAGGATGGCTAAATCAACATGTGAGATTTGAACAAGATGGTTAGCCAGTTCTAAGAATGTCCTCATGTTATCTGATGGACGGAAATCAAATACTGATTGATCGGCTTTTTTCAATAAATTACTTGTCGTTCGAACGACAGTATAGAATTCTTCCAATAATGTCTCGGTCAATGAAGTAGTCGCATTCATCTTTGTTAGCCCCTTACTTTATAAAATATTTTCACTCTTATTTATTCTTTGACTAATCCGATTTTCCTTCGAATAATCCGGAGGAAACCTCTTTATGAGCGATAAGGTTTACGTTGTTATAGATGTCTTCATTCTCCTCGCAGATTAAAAGCATGTCGTAATACGCTCTATTAAAAACTTCTACTATTGCTGGATCATACATTTTTCCGGATTGGTTTTCGATCTCTTTTTTTGCATCCCAAGGAGTCATAGCTTTCCGATATGCTCGGCTGCTTGTCATAGCATCAAATGAATCTGCGACCGCTAATATCCGGGAATAAAATGGAATCTCTTTACCCGCTAGCTTACAAGGGTAGCCTAAGCCATCATACCTTTCATGGTGGTGAAGAATCGCCTTAAGCACCCGTTCTGAATATCCAAAAGACTTAGCCAGTTCCATGCCATCGACTGGATGTTCTTTCATAATTTCGTACTCTTCTTCGGTTAGTTTACCGTTCTTCATAAGCACTGCGTCGGGCGTAGAGATCTTACCAATATCATGAATCAATGCTGTTAACTCCAGCTCTTCAGGATTAATATTCTTAAACGCCCC
>NZ_MQMF01000010.1 GCF_001999465.1 Fictibacillus arsenicus | reverse complement strand
ATGAAGATCCATCTTCTTTTTTTGTTTTAAAAAGAAAGAATTAAAGGATTTCTGAAGCAATGAAAGTGGCTCCAGCAGCATTATTTAAAGGTGAAATTCCTTTTATGAGCCTTCAGCAAGATTTATGATCCGTCATCATTTTTTATGGTCCTTGAAATGAATTTATGATCCTTAGTACATTTTAATCTTATTTATTAAGTCCTTTCACCATCGTTCTATCAATCCTTTTTGTCGAAAAGTCTATTAATGAGAAATTGCAGCTTAAAACACTTTCCACTCAAAAAACTCCTTTTTCATCAACTCTTACATTCACCATCCAACATACAAATAACATACTCACGACTCAAATACTTATTTTAAAAGCCATATTTCCCTAAAGTTAAACGAATGGTAAAATAATACAATATAAAGTTGTAAATTAGGAGAATTAACGTGGAAATCATAATCATTATCCTTTTTATTATTTTTTCTATTTTGTATTTCCTTTTAATGCGATCGATGTCGATTTTAGAAAAAGAACGAAGGGTGGATAAAGATAAAATCCTACTCTGTGCATATAGGAATTGTTATCATGCGGTTTTATGGATATTCTTAATACCGATAACAGCAGATGCCTTTTTTAAGGTAGAACCGAATTATCATTTATTATTTTATTTAACCTTCGTATCCAACCAGGCATAAGCTAGCTGCACTGGCTGGTTTCTTATTTTTATAATTAAGGTATATCCATGGTATGGAGTAATTGACCAAAGAGATAAGGAATTTTTTTAGCAGTTATGTTTAAAAATTGATTAATAAAAGGCAGCTCATGTGAAGTATATGTATGGAACAGTTCACTCCACCACTCCGTATCATAGCGGCTAATCATACTTAAGTTATAGAGAAGAACATAATGTACCATCAACTCATTGAGAACAGGCATTTGCAGCAAATTACGATCAACCGGAAAGTAATATGTATCTTCCGTATAGTGATAATTGAGAGGAAAACAATCGAATGGATGCAGCTGTTCATTTAATAAAATATGATAATTATTTGTACCTCTCCACTCCAATTTCATTTTAGAGGAAACCATACAATTTATGTATTCCTCAAACCGTTCAGCTGACATATGCAGCAAGTCAGCAGCATTGCCTGATAATGAAAAGCCACCGTTGGATTCTCTGTTTATTTTAATCAGATAAAATTCATTAGTCATTTGTTTGTATAAAGGAACTAGTTCTGGCAATGTTTTTAGGAGGTGATTCATCATAAACTTTTCGCCTTCTATGTGTTTCATGTGAAACATTTTTTCGCAAAAATGATTAAATAAACCCGTTTTTTGTACTTTCACTTCATCATTTAAAAATTCATAGCTCCGTTTTTTTCTCTTTCTCGTAGATAATCCATGAGCCAAAACAGAACTCGAGTCGGGATAGTCAGGATCCCTGCATAATATACAAGCCTTCATTAACTGAGTCATTCCGTAAAAGAGAAGAACTGGCTTAATTTCTGCAGGAGCTTGATCTGCCAGTTTATAGTATTTTTTACCGTGTTCAATATAGTAAATAAATCCATAAGTATTATCAAAGCTTTTTCCGTTACTATCCTGTAAATTTAATTCTTCATATTGTTTTGCTAGAAATTGCTGTGTTTTTTGAGAGGAAAAGAACATATCAAACAAAGACCAAACATCTTGCTTCATTACCATGAGTTATTTTCCTCCTGCAATTTAAATTATTTGAAAAATCGAACATATCTTGTATTCCTTGACACTAGTTTACCCAGTTGATAATCTACAAATAATATTTTTCTGGATTAAAAATTTGAAGGGGTGGGTTCGGCATGTGGCAAGATAAATTTGCAAAAGAAGGATTAACGTTTGATGATGTGTTATTAATACCTGCGAAATCTTCAGTTCTTCCTAATGAGGTCTCCATTAAAACCAGGTTATCTGATTCGGTACAATTAAATATTCCGATTATAAGTGCTGGGATGGATACTGTCACTGAATCAAATATGGCGATTGCAATGGCGCGTCAAGGCGGTCTTGGAATTATTCATAAGAATATGTCTATTGAAGAACAGGCGGAACAAGTGGACCGTGTTAAACGTTCTGAGAGTGGGGTAATCACAAATCCATTCTATTTAACGCCAGAACACCAAGTTTTTGATGCGGAGCACTTAATGGGTAAATACCGGATTAGCGGTGTACCAATTGTAGATGCTGATAAAAAGCTAGTAGGTATACTTACTAATCGTGATTTACGATTCGTTCAGGATTATTCCATTAAGATCTCAGATGTAATGACAAAGGAGAACTTAGTAACAGCTCCTGTAGGTACTACATTAAAAGAAGCGGAAAAAACGCTTCAGCAATATAAAATTGAAAAACTTCCTTTAGTTGATGAAGATGGTACACTTCAAGGTTTGATCACAATTAAGGATATTGAAAAGGTAATCGAATTCCCTAACTCTGCAAAAGATTCTCAAGGACGTCTCTTAGTAGGTGCTGCAGTCGGAGTTACAAAGGATGCACTGCTGCGTGTTGAGAAGCTGGTTGAAGCAGGTGTTGATGCAATTGTTATTGATACAGCGCACGGACATTCAGAAGGTGTTTTGCAAAAAGTAGCTGAAGTTAGATCTGCTTTTCCGAATTTAACGATTATTGCAGGAAACGTAGCAACAGCAGAAGCAACAGGTGATCTTATCGAAGCAGGAGCAAGCGTTGTAAAAGTAGGAATCGGTCCTGGTTCCATCTGTACAACTCGTGTTGTTGCTGGTGTAGGTGTTCCGCAAGTTACTGCGGTATACGATTGTGCTACTGAAGCGAAGAAATACGGTGTGCCGATTATAGCGGACGGCGGCATCAAGTATTCAGGAGATATCGTAAAAGCACTTGCTGCAGGCGGACATGCAGTTATGCTTGGCAGCATGCTTGCTGGGGTATCAGAGAGTCCAGGAGAGCGTGAAATCTTCCAAGGGCGCCAGTTTAAGGTTTATCGCGGAATGGGTTCTGTCGGTGCGATGGAACGCGGCAGCAGCGATCGATATTTCCAGGAAAATAATAAGAAGCTTGTCCCAGAAGGCATTGAAGGACGCGTGCCGTACAAAGGACCTCTTGCTGATACCGTATATCAGCTTATCGGAGGCATCCGTTCAGGTATGGGTTATTGCGGAACGGCAACAATTGAAGAACTTCAAAATGATTCCCGTTTTGTAAAAATTACGGGAGCTGGACTTCGCGAGAGTCATCCGCATCAAGTTCAAATTACGAAAGAAGCACCAAATTATTCGGTCTAAAGGCACATTTTAGGACAGAGGTTTAACCTCTGTCTATTTTTTTGAAAAGGTGTATGTTACAATAATTTTTGTGTGTAAATGGGTATGGAGGTGCAGTTTTTTGAACAGCAGGATAAAACAACTATTAGCGTTGACGCTAGTATTTTCATTTGTAGTTGGAAGTTTATTTAGTTTTTCTCAAACAGCAAGTGCAGCACCATCTTTAGATGTTAAAGCTGAAGGTGCTATTCTTGTAGATGCAGAAACAGGAAAAATATTATATCAGAAAAATGCTGATACATTACTTGCCCCAGCAAGTATGAGTAAGATGATGACTGAATATTTATTGCTTGAAGCAATTAATAAAGACAAGATTTCTTGGGATCAGAAAACAAGTATTTCTGAATATGCACATAAGATTTCTCAAAACCGTACATTATCAAACGTGCCATTACGAGTAGATGAAAAATATACTGTTCGTGAATTGTATCAATCAATGGCGATTTATTCAGCAAATGGTTCAACGATTGCATTAGCTGAACTTTTAGCTGGTTCAGAAGGTGAATTTGTTAAAAGAATGAATGCCAAAGCAAAAGAATTTGGCATGAAAGATTATAATTTTGTTAACTCTACAGGTCTTAACAATAAAGATTTGTTCGGTAACCATTCGAGTGGTTCCGAAACAGATGAAAATATGATGAGTGCTCGTGCAACCGCTATTCTTGCTTTCAGATTGCTGCAAGATCATCCAGAAGTTTTAGAAACAGCAAGCATTCCACGTATGAAATTCCGTGAAGGTTCAGATGACGAAATTCAAATGGAAAATTGGAACTGGATGCTGCCTGAACTAAACAGCGGGTATAAAGGGGTAGACGGACTAAAGACTGGTTCTACAGATCTTGCTGGTAACTGTTTTACAGGTACGATCAAACAAGGCGATACACGACTAATTTCGGTTGTGATGAAAACAGATAGCCGTTTAGCCCGATTTAAAGAAACGAAAAAATTGTTTGATTTTGGATTTGCTAATTTTGAAAAAGAAAATATATTGCCTGATAACTATCAAGTTAAGGGTAATAAAACTTTACCTGTTGTAAAAGGTAAAGAAAAAGAAGTAAAGATCGCAACAAAAGAACCTCTTTCAATGGTTATCAAAAGAGGAGAAAAAGAAAATTATAAGCCGAAATTTGTAGTTGATAAGAAAAAATTGACTAAAGAAGGCGAACTGACCGCTCCTTTTAAAAAGGGAGAAACCGTTGGGCATATCAAAATCGAGTACAAAGGTAAAGGCGAAGATTACGGTTACCTGCTTGATGGAGATACAAAAGGAAAGACAGAAGTTGTTACGACAAAATCTGTTGAAAAAGCAAACTGGTTCGTTCTAGCGTTAAGAGGTGTCGGAAGCTTCTTTGGCGGAATCTGGTCCGGAACTGTGGACATGATTAAAGGCTTGTTTTAATTTTAAAATATTTTCAAAGCTCCTCAGCTTAAGCTGAGGAGCTTTTTTTCTGAAAATAGAGAGTCTTGCGCTTTTCTTGAATTGCGATAAAATAGATGAGGATACTAGTTTTATTTTAAAAGAACCGAGAAAATCGGTTCTACCACATATAATCAGGGGGTAGTGTAGCATGTTAAAAACCGGTACTGAACGTGTAAAACGAGGAATGGCAGAAATGCAAAAAGGCGGCGTCATTATGGACGTTATTAACGCTGAGCAAGCGCGTATCGCGGAAGAAGCTGGTGCAGTAGCAGTAATGGCATTAGAACGTGTGCCTTCAGATATTCGTGCAGCAGGCGGGGTAGCCCGTATGGCTGATCCAACAATCGTAGAAGAAGTTTTAAATGCTGTATCTATTCCTGTGATGGCAAAGGCGCGTATTGGACATATTGTTGAAGCTCGCGTGCTTGAAGCTATGGGTGTGGATTATATCGACGAGAGTGAAGTGTTAACACCTGCAGATGAAGTTTTCCATTTGTTGAAGAGTGACTACACTGTACCTTTCGTATGCGGTGCACGTGATCTTGGAGAAGCATCACGCCGTATTGGTGAAGGTGCATCAATGCTTCGTACAAAAGGTGAGCCTGGAACAGGAAACATCGTTGAAGCCGTTCGTCATATGAGAATGATTCAAGGGCAAATCCGCAAAGTTGTAGCGATGAGTGAGGACGAGCTTATGACTGAAGCAAAGAACTTAGGTGCTCCATTTGAAGTTCTTCTTCAAATCAAAAAAGCTGGAAAGCTTCCTGTAGTTAACTTTGCAGCAGGCGGTATCGCAACACCAGCAGATGCAGCACTTATGATGCAGCTTGGTGCAGATGGAGTATTCGTAGGATCTGGAATCTTTAAGTCTGAGAACCCAGAAAAATTTGCTCGTGCCATCGTTGAAGCAACTACTCATTATCAAGATTACAAATTAATCGCTGAACTTTCTAAAGGTCTAGGCACTCCTATGAAAGGTATTGAAATTTCCACACTGGCTCAAGGTGAGCGCATGCAGGAGCGAGGCTGGTAAATACATGCTGAAAATTGGAGTTCTTGCTTTACAAGGTGCAATACAGGAACATGTTAAAGCGATAGAAGCTTCTGGAGCTCAAGCTTTAGGGGTAAAACGAGTAGAAGAGCTTGAAGAGCTTGATGGCTTGGTGATGCCAGGCGGCGAAAGTACAGCGATGAGACGTTTGATCGATAGATATCAATTCCTTGAACCGTTGAAGGAATTTGCAAAAAACAAGCCTGTTTTTGGTACTTGTGCAGGATTAATTTTAATGGCAAAAAGAATTCAAGGTCAGGACACAGCTCATCTAGAGCTGATCGACATGACGGTTGAACGCAATGCGTTTGGCCGCCAAGTTGACAGTTTTGAAGCTGATCTTATGATTCACGGAGTTGGTGAAGATTTTACAGGAGTCTTTATTCGTGCACCGTTTATTGTAGAAGTTGGTCCTGAAGTTGAAATTCTTTCAAAGCATAACGACCGAATCGTTGCAGCCAAACAAGGTCATTTCTTATGTGCAGCTTTTCATCCGGAATTGACAGACGACTACCGTCTACATCAATTTTTTGTAAAAATGGTACAAGCAAACAAAGAAGTAGTTGCATAAAATAGAAAAATGCTGTACATTACTATAAAATCATCATAAAAAATCAATGACAGGAATTAGTAACAAAAATGACTTTGCGTAGAGAGTCGGTGGCTGGTGAAAACCGATCAAAGCGTTTTGTGAATCCATCCTCGAGTGAAAAGCTGAACTTAAGTATGCTTTTCCGGTGAAGAACCGTTACATTTAAACGAGCCGGCAGTAGGCATAGTTCTATTGCAATCAGGGTGGCAACGCGGGTTAACTCTCGTCCCTGTTTCTAATGTGATCATTAGGAGCAGGGGCGGGAGTTTTTTGATTTTTTATAACGAAAAAAGGAGGAAATAAGTATGTTGGATTTAAAATTTGTACGTGCTAATTTTGAAGAAGTGAAACAAAAACTGTCTGCAAGAGGGGAAGACCTTTCTGGTTTAGATCAGTTTGAAGCGCTTGATCAGCGCCGCCGTGAATTAATCGGTGAAACGGAGGCTTTAAAATCTAAGCGTAATGAGGTATCTAAACAGGTAGCAGAATTCAAGCGTGAGAAAAAAGAAGCTGACCATCTGATTACCGAGATGCGTGAAGTAGGAGATAAAATTAAGACGATCGATGATGAACTTCGCCAAGTAGAAGAAGATCTCCACGGAATCATGCTTACGCTGCCTAACATACCGCATGAAAGTGTACCTGTTGGAGAAACAGAAGATGACAATGTACCTGTTCGCCACTGGGGTGATGTTCCAGAGTTTTCTTTTGAAGCAAAAGCACACTGGGATATCGCAACTGACTTGAACATTGTTGATTTTGAACGGGGAGCGAAGGTTACAGGAAGCCGATTTGCGTTTTATAAAGGTCTTGGAGCACGTTTAGAGCGTGCACTGATCAACTTTATGATGGACCTTCATGAAGACGAACACGGCTATACAGAAGTACTTCCTCCATACATGGTAAATCGTCAAAGCATGACAGGAACTGGGCAGCTTCCTAAATTTGAAGAAGACGCATTTAAGATTCGTGAAGAGGATTATTTCCTGATTCCAACTTCAGAGGTGCCAGTAACAAATATGCACCGTGAAGAAATCTTAGCGGCTGATGAACTTCCGATCACGTATGCAGCATACAGCGCATGCTTCCGTTCTGAAGCAGGATCTGCTGGCCGTGACACACGAGGATTGATCCGTCAGCATCAGTTTAATAAAGTTGAGCTTGTACGCTTTGTTAAGCCGGAAGATTCTTACGATGAGCTTGAAAAGTTAACAGGCCATGCCGAAAAAGTACTTCAGCTGCTAAACCTGCCATACCGTGTATTGAGCATGTGTACGGCTGACCTCGGATTTACAGCTGCTAAAAAATACGATATAGAAGTATACCTTCCAAGCTACGGTGAATACCGTGAGATTTCTTCTTGCTCTAACTTTGAAGATTTTCAAGCGCGCCGTGCTCAAATTCGTTTCCGCAGAGAAGCGAAAGGCAAGCCTGAGCTTGTTCATACACTAAACGGATCTGGTTTAGCGATCGGACGAACAGTAGCAGCAATTTTAGAGAACTATCAGCAAGAAGATGGAACGGTTATCATCCCAGAAGTACTTCGTCCATACATGGGTAATAAAGAAGTAATCAAGTAAACCAAAAAGGGCTGTCCCAAAAGTAAGGTATACTTACTTTTGGCAGCCCTGATTTTTTTTACGGATGACTTTAACATTGGGTGAGAGGCCCAAGAAAAATCTGGTTCCTGGTGCGGAAATCAATAGCTTCCAATTGAAACAAAGTTTACGAAAAAAGATATATTTTTTTATAAAATTACGTTGACACTATATTTACTCACATGTTATTATAGTTCTTGTCAGTCACACGGAGGTATACCCAAGTCCGGCTGAAGGGATCGGTCTTGAAAACCGACAGGGGTTTAACGACCCGCGGGGGTTCGAATCCCTCTACCTCCTCCATATACATATTCAACCTCATCTGATTTTATCAGGTGAGGTTTTTTGTTGTTTTTGTATATGGATAAGAGCGAATTTCAGAGTTAACTGTAAAATAATTTTTCCTTATCCTATAAGTAATGTAAGCGCTAACACTTTAAAGTATTAAAAAATGTTATTGACAGAACTTTTCGACAGGTAGTAATATGTCAATTATAACTTAATCAAATAATCAACACTTATTAAGAGAGACTGAGGGATCAGGCCCAGTGACGTCCGGCAACCTCCATTATGGAACGGTGCTACTTCCTGCAGAATGATTCATTCATTCTGGAAGATAAGTCGATGTATGTCTATTCGCCCTCTTCCATTGAATGAAGAGGGCTTTTTATATTGAAGGAGGACAGAAATATGATTGAAGTGCGTAATGTAACGAAAATATATACCGCTAAAGGAAAAGACATTGTTGGGGTTAAGGATGTTTCACTTACGATAGAAAAGGGTGAGATATTCGGAATTGTTGGCTACAGCGGTGCTGGTAAGAGTTCTCTCCTCCGTTGCTTAAATTTATTAGAAAAACCAACATCAGGGGAGATTTTAATCGACGGTGTCTCCATTACGAAATTATCTAAAAAAGAACTTCGAGAAGAACGACTGAAAATAGGAATGATCTTTCAGCATTTTTATCTTATTAGTGCCAAAACCGTATATGAAAATATCGCATTTGCGTTAAAAGCTGCCGGGAAAAAGAAAGATGAAATTAATCAAAAGACTCTTGAGCTGCTACAGATGGTGGGGTTAGAGAGTCAAAAGGATCAGTATCCGGCTCAGCTGAGCGGCGGACAAAAGCAGCGGGTCGGAATTGCACGCGCACTAGCCAACGATCCAAAAGTTTTGCTTTGTGATGAAGCTACTTCTGCACTCGATCCTAACACGACAAAAGCTATTCTTTCACTTCTGCAATCCATTAATAAAAAGCTTGGCATCACAATTGTTCTTATCACACATGAGATGGAAGTCGTAAAAGAGATTTGTCACAGGATGGCAGTGATGCAGGATGGAGAAATCATCGAGACGGGTGATGTTTATAACTTATTTGCACATCCGGAGAAAGAGTTAACGAAAACGTTTATTAGCAGTGTCATACAGATGAACCTTCCGGAACCGCTCTTAAAGGGGCGTAAAGGAGTAGTAATTAAAATTCATTTTAAAGGCGCGATAGCAGAAGAAGCAGTTGTCTCTGAACTCTTCCAAAACTTTAAAGTGAAAGGAAATATACTACACGGAAAGATTGAATACATTCAGGAAACTCCATTAGGGATTTTTATTATGGAACTGATAGGTGATGAAGCAGAAGTTAAACGGGCCATCGCTTACATTAAAGATCGAATCGAAAATTTAGAGGTGGTGAAACACGTTGCTTGATTCTTTGTACAGCATCCTGCCAGACTTGAATAAAGCATTTTTTGAAACATTATATATGGTCGCGATCTCATTGGGTGTTTCTCTGATCGTAGGCCTTCCACTAGGGGTCGCATTGTTTGTTACAGACAAAGGGCTATTGTTTGAAAACGTATGGATAAAACAAATTGCAGGTATTTTAGTAAATCTAATCCGTTCTGTACCGTTTATTATTCTTCTCGTAGCTCTGCTGCCTTTAACACAACTGATTACGGGTACGACGATCGGTCCAACCGCAGCCTCAGTATCATTGTCTGTAGCTGCTATACCATTCTTTGCACGTTTAGTTGAGACCTCATTAAGGGAGATCGATAAAGGTGTGATTGAAGCAGCTGTTGCGGTAGGGGCAACGCCATGGATGATCATCCGTGAAGTACTGCTTCCTGAAGCGAAGCCAGGAATCGTTCAAGCGATTACGGTCACAGCAATAAGCTTATTAGGCTACTCTGCTATGGCAGGTATTGTAGGGGGCGGGGGAATCGGTGACTTTGCGATTCGATTCGGCTATTACAGATATGACAACACCATCATGTTCACAACGGTTGTTCTGCTGATTGTCATCGTGCAGCTCATGCAAGTCATTGGTGACGGAGTAGCTCGAGCGGTAAATAAAAGATAAAAAAGGGGATTCCACATGAAAAAAATAATACTTACACTATTCACTGCAATTGCTGTCCTGGCTTTAGCCGCTTGCTCTTCCACTTCAGGCGCATCAAAAGATAAAGAAATTACCCTTGGTGCAACTGCTGGTCCTTATACTGATATGGTAAACAAAGCGATAAAACCTTCTTTAGAGAAAAAAGGCTATAAAGTTAAGGTTGTTGAATTCAGCGATTATATCCAGCCAAACTTAGCGCTTTCTAAAGGTGATCTCGATGCAAACCTTTTTCAGCATAAAGTCTATATGGAGAACTTCGCAAAAGAAAAAAATCTTAAACTTTCTGAAGTCGTAGTTGTCCCTACAGCTCCAATGGGACTGTATTCAAATAAATTCAAATCGATAGAAGAGATAAAAGAAGGAAGCACACTTGCGATTCCTAACGATCCGGTGAACTTAGCACGTACATTAATCATGCTTAAAGATGCTGGACTTATAACGATAAAAGAAGATACTAATCAGCTGACAGCGTCTGAAAAAGATATTAAAGACAATCCAAAAAACTTAAACTTTAAACCGCTAGAAGCAGCCCAGCTTCCGCGTGCCGTACAAAGTGCTGATGTTGCTGCAGTACCAGGAAACTTTGCACTCGCTGCAAAAATGGATCTCTTGGACGCGCTTCAGCTTGAAAATATGCCTGATACGTACCGAAATCGTGTGGTTGTTAATACAAAAGATCTTGAATCGGCATTCGCAAAAGATATAAAAGAAGTAGTAGAATCCAAAGAATTTGAAGAAGTCATCGATAAAGAGTTCAAAGGCTTCGGCAAGCCTGAATGGATGAAAAAATAAGTGTTTGCTTGTCATTTTAAGAAGAAATATATGAATATACGATGAAAATGCACCGGCTCTAATTAAAAAGGAGCTGGTTTTTCATTTTTCATTTAAAATTCACCCATTATATTACGTATTTTCAAACGTTAAAGATTAGTGTAATCGAGTAATTTAAATCATGGGGGCGAAAACAGGGCTGCACCGGGCGAAATCAGGAATTGTTGGGGCTAAAAAAAGGTTCCATTGGGTACATAAAATCAAAACTATCATCTGTATCCCATTCAAAAACCTTATATTA
Organism: Fictibacillus arsenicus; assembly: GCF_001999465.1. GTDB lineage: Bacteria > Bacillota > Bacilli > Bacillales > Fictibacillaceae > Fictibacillus > Fictibacillus arsenicus. The sequence continues at coordinate 6,684 of NZ_MQMF01000010.1, read as the reverse complement.
AAAATTAAGCCCCGTGTCAATTTAATGACTTACGGGGCTTTTTGCTTTTATAAACGAACTTCACGTTTTGCTTCAATCTTTTGTGCGATTTTTCCTACGATATCGTTAATCGATTCAGGATTTTCACGAAGATCATAATCGTTAATGTTTACACGAAGTACCGGACATGAATTGAAAGATGCGATCCATTTTTCATAGCGGTCATACATCTCTTCCCAATAAGATACAGGTGTCTCTTGCTCCATCTTGCGACCACGCTTCTGAATACGAGCTAAAATATCATCTAAAGAACCTTCCAGGTAAATCAAGCAATCCGGCTGAGGGAAATAAGGTGTCATCACCATCGCTTCAAAAAGGTGGGTATATGTATCATAGTCTACCTCGGACATATTCCCTTTGTCATAATGCATGCGGGCAAAAATCCCTGTATCTTCATAGATGGAACGATCCTGAACAAATCCTCCACCATAATCAAACATTCTTTTTTGCTCTTTAAAACGTTCAGCTAAAAAGAAAATTTGCAGATGAAAGCTCCATCGCTTGAAATCATGATAGAAATTTTCTAAGTATGGATTGTTGTCGACCTTTTCCATAGAAGTACGGAATTTTAATTTATCAGCTAGAGCGTTGGTCAATGTTGATTTACCTGCACCAACCATTCCGGCTATAGTAATTACAGCATCATTTGGAATTCCGTATTGGATAAGCTTGTTCATTTTGCAACTTCTCCTTTTTTCAAAGTTGCCTCTATTAAGGATAAAATTTTCTCTTTATCCATTTCATACGCAACAAAATCTAAATCGTCTCCATTAAAACTCAGCACCGGAATCTCAGGGTGCTGTCTTTTAAAGGCGGACATGAACGTATCATAATCAGCAGCAAGCTGTTCTAGGTATGCAGGCTCCATGTTTTGTTCAACGAATCGTCCGCGCTTTCTAACGCGTTCTAATAATGTATCAAGACTGGCATTTAAGTATATGATCATGTTCGGAACGGGCATATCTTCTGTTAAGATATCAAAGCACTGCATGTATTTATTGTAATGACGGTCTTTTAGCGTTCGACCGGCAAAAATTCTGTTCTTAAAAATATGATAATCGGAAACGACAGGTATTTGTTTCGCTAGATATTGATTTTGAATATCTTCAAGCTGTTTGTACCTGTTGCAAAGAAAGAACATCTCGGTTTGAAAACTCCACTCATCGATGTCGTCGTAAAATTTTCCGAGAAAAGGATTCTCTTCTACAATTTCCTCTAGTATTTGAAATTTAAAGTGCTCGGCAATAGCTTTTGCCAGTGATGTTTTCCCTACGCCAATCGGCCCTTCAACTGCGATAAAGGGGGTTGAACTCATCTTCCTTTTCCTCCCTTTCTTTTAACAAAACGAAAAATTACAGACAAAGAATATTGTAGCATACGTTTGGAAAAGGTGGATAGATTATCGGTAAATTTAATCGATAATCACAACTTCTTAGTAGATTTTTCTTTGTTTGTTTTTATTAGCTTGCTCGATTATAGCGGTTAAATCTAAATCTTCACTAAGACTTATATCGGCATCTAGTGTTGTTTCCATTAATATTAATGCTCTCTCATTGTCTTCTTCTATATTAGATGCGGAACAATCAGAAGGTGCATATATATCGAATCCGCGCATATAGGCATCATTTGCAGTGAAGAGGACACAAATATTGCCTGCAACGCCGCATATAATCAAAGTTTGCACGTTAAGATCATTTAATAAAGTTGATAAAGGCGTTGAAAAGAATCCAGAGTGCTTTGGTTTTATTACAAAATAGTCGTCATCGTCAGGCTGCAGTTTTTTTACAAACTCCCCGCCATCTTGTTCCATGCAGTACTCGACGAGTTTTTGTTTATCGGACTGCCATTGTCCGAAATTATCATTTACATAAATAACAGGAATACCTTCTTTTTTAGCCCGTTTTTTTAGGTTTGATATTCTTTCTGCAATAGGAGCAGATGTTTTCAATAAAAGAGGAGCTTCAGGAAAATTAAAGTCATTAATTACGTCAATAATAAGCATGGCGACAGGGATCTTATTTTCGTTTTGCGGCATGGGTGTCCCTCTCCTTTGTTTTTTTAGAAGGTAGTTGATTTCCGTTACAGGATGCTCGCTTTCCGCGGGGCGGGCGGTGAGCCTCCCTATCGCTTCGCGCTGTCGGGGTCTCACCTGTCCCACTGATCCCGCAGGAGTCTCGCACCTTGCACTCCAATCAATGCCTTATTGAAAAGATTCCTTTCTTTATTATTTACAAAACCTCTTGTATAATCTCTAACAACTAAAACTTTGGAGCGGGACGATAATGGTGACATTAGAAAAAGATGAGTATTTCATGGAACTTGCATTAAAAGAAGCGGAGAAAGCGGCTGAAATCGGTGAAGTTCCGATCGGTGCTGTATTAGTAAGAGACGAAGAGGTTATTTCAAGGGCTCATAATTTACGAGAAGTCGAACATAGAGCCATTGCCCATGCGGAGTTATTAGCGATCGATAAAGCTTGTAAAGAAACCGGTGCATGGAGACTCGAAGGTACTACTCTATATGTAACGCTGGAACCATGTGCCATGTGCGCAGGTGCGATCGTTCTCTCTAGGGTGAACAGAGTCGTATATGGAGCTAAAGATCCAAAAGGGGGCTGTGCGGGTACATTGATGAATCTTTTACAAGAAGACCGTTTCAATCATCAATGTGAAGTAGTCTCAGGTGTAAAAGAAGAAGCATGCCGAGAAATCCTTTCAACCTTTTTTAAAAATCTCCGAGATCTCAAAAGGAAAGAAAAGGAAGAACGAAAGAGTCAGCTTTAAGGCTTGTACGGTTGATTTTTAATGACAGGCATAGTATACTAAATCTTGCACATTTGATTGTGCATCTAACAATGTTATACACTTTGTCGCGCTAGATGGGGAGGTAGCGGTGCCCTGTACTCGCAATCCGCTGTAGCGAGGTTGAATTCCTCTCCTCGGTTAGTTCAACGTATGGCCGACGGACGTAAGTGGTGTTGATGTCCGGGTCCTGCGCAACGGAGACCCATGAACCCTGTCAGGTCCGGAAGGAAGCAGCAGTAAGTGGATCACTTCGTGTGCCGTGGGGCAACCTGGACTGAGCTAACTGCGTCTGTACGCATAGGTTGACTATTCCAAAGAGAGGTGCGCGGCATTCTAATATATAAACAATAACTCATCCTTGTCTCAGGGGTGAGTTTTTTGTAATGTTTCAGTATAATAAAGAGAGAATGAAGTGATTTTAGGGAGGCAAAGGGATGAGTTATCAGGCACTCTACCGTGTATGGAGACCGCAAAGCTTTGAAGATGTGGTCGGGCAGGAACACATTACGAAAACGATTCAAAACGCCTTGATGCAGGACAAGCTTTCCCATGCCTACCTGTTTTCAGGACCAAGAGGAACGGGAAAAACAAGTATAGCCAAAATTATTGCAAAAGCCGTTAACTGCGAGCGTGCTCCAGTTTCAGAGCCTTGTAATGAATGTGATGCATGCAGAGGCATAACGAACGGAACCATTTCAGATGTGCTCGAAATCGATGCGGCGTCAAATACAGGGGTAGATGATATTCGTGACATACGGGACAAGGTAAAGTTCGCTCCTTCATCGGTAACGTACAAAGTCTATATTATTGATGAAGTACATATGCTATCCACTGGAGCATTTAATGCTTTATTAAAAACACTGGAAGAACCGCCGAGTCATGTTATTTTTATTCTGGCAACAACAGAACCGCACAAAATTCCTTCTACCATCGTTTCAAGATGCCAGCGTTTTGATCTTAAGAGAATATCATCTCAGTCTATCATCGGACGGATGAAAAAGGTCGTCGACGCAAACGGTACAGAAGTCGAAGATGAAGCATTGCAATTACTGGCTCGAGCTGCTGAAGGCGGGATGCGTGACGCGCTAAGCTTATTGGATCAGGCGATTTCGTACAGTGACGATAAGGTAAGAGTCGAGGATGTGCTATCTGTAACCGGATCAGCTTCTCAAAAACATCTTTCAGATATGGCAGAAGCCTTTTTAGAAAAAGATGTATCAAAGGCTTTAACCATATCAACAGATCTTTTACAAGAAGGAAAGGATCCTGTACGGTTCCTTGGAGACTTGATCTATTACTACAGAGACATGCTTCTGTATAAAGCAGCACCTCAGCTTGAAGAGTTATTGGAACGTGTTTCAACAGATGAGTCTTTCGAGCAACTGGCGACTTCGACTGAAACGGAAAGTATCTATTCCATCATCAGCCAGTTGAACCAGGCTCAGCAAGAGATGAAATGGACCAATCACCCTAAAATCTTTCTAGAGACTACGTTCATTAAAATATGTTATCAAAAACAAGCAGGTGGTTCGGTACAGACGGAGAATGCTTCTGTTGAACCTCTTTTGCAAAGAATTGAACAGCTTGAGCAGGAATTGACAAAGATGAAGCAGGGCGGATGGACTCAAAGCGGCTCTTCTGGTTCTCCTGAGCAGGATGCACCTAAAGAAAAAAGAGTGATTCGTACACAAGGCGGAGCTTCACATGGTCAAGTAAAAGAGATGTTGAAAAAAGCAAAGAAACCAAACCTCGTGCAATTAAAAGGCATGTGGGGCGAAATTTTAGATAAGATCCGGTCAGAAAAAGTAAGTGCCTATGCTCTGCTTTCTGGTGCAGAACCAGTAGCGTGTTCCGATCAATTATTCCTGCTTTCTTTTCAGCATGAAATTCACAGACAGATGGCTTCACAAGATAACAACAGAAGCTATGTTGAAGGGGCAGTTTATAGTACAATAGGAAAGAACCTGTCCATGCTGTCCATTTTGGATCCGGAATGGCAGAAACTAAAAGCTGAATTCATTAAAGAGCAACAGCAAGGCCAACCGTCTGCTGAAGAGCAGGAAACAAAAGATGATCCACTTATTACAGAAGCGATCAAGTTGGTTGGCGATGATTTAATTGAGATAAAAGAAGAAGAGAACGAATAAGGAGGAGTTTTAAGATGAAAGGCAACATGAACAATATGATGAAACAAATGCAAAAAATGCAGCGTGATATGGCAAAGGCTCAAGAGGAGTTAAAAGATAAAGTAATCGAAGGTACTGCTGGCGGCGGAATGGTTACGGTTAAAGCTAACGGCCATAAAGAGATCGTTGATATTGTGATTAAAGAGGAAGTTGTAGACCCGGATGATATTGAAATGCTTCAAGACCTTGTGTTAGCGGCTACGAACGATGCACTTAAGAAAGTAGACGAAATGGTTTCACAAGACATGGGCAAATTCACTAAAGGGCTAAACATTCCTGGTTTATTCTAGGAGTTAATTCATGCATTATCCTGAACCGATATCAAAACTGATTGAAAGCTTTATGAAATTGCCGGGCATCGGACCGAAAACGGCGGTTCGCCTGGCATTTTTCGTATTGGAAATGAAAGAAGATGACGTTCTCGACTTTGGCCGTGCGCTGGTCAATGCAAAACGGCAGCTTATCTATTGTTCCAATTGTTTTCATATTACTGACCGTGATCCTTGTATGATCTGCGATGATTCAAGCAGAGACCGTTCGACGATTTGTGTCGTGCATGATTCAAAAGATGTTATCGCAATGGAAAAAATGAAAGAATACCGTGGTCTTTATCACGTTCTTCATGGAGCAATTTCTCCTATGGACGGTATCGGACCGGAAGACATAAAAATTGCCGAGCTCTTAAAACGTTTAACAGACGAAGGAGTTCAGGAGATTATTATGGCGACGGATCCAAATATTGAAGGAGAAGCAACGGCTATGTATATGGCACGACTTCTAAAACCCACAGGCATTAAAATTACCCGTATCGCTCATGGACTCCCAGTTGGCGGGGACTTAGAATACGCGGATGAAGTTACGCTATCTAAAGCGCTTGAAGGCAGAAGAGAAATCTAACTAAAGGGGTTTGCTACATGTTTTTTTCCCGTAAAGGGCGCTTGAAGCGGTCCGGAGATCAACAGTTGCTCCAAAGTCTTGATGAATTAAAAATAGAATGGATGCATCAGAAAGAAATGGTGGAACGCAGTGTCGAACCATCAGAAGAAGTAATCTTTAAACTTCAATTAGCAGAATCGAAATACTTCTTCTTATTAAAAGAAGCTAAAAAAAGAAATGTAACGACCAGCAGATTAAAATAACTGCTGGTCTTTTTTATGGACAACTCCCATACAATGTCTAGTAAATAAAACTGGATGTATGTATAGGAGGTTTAAACAGTGGAGCCTATTACTGTAATAGCGATACTTGGAACCATCATCTTCGTTCTCTTGCTTGCCGGTGCTCCAATGCGCCCTTTAAGGTGGCTTGGATTTGGGATCACACGTTTTTGTATTGGGGCCTTGCTTCTTTTCTTATTAAATGCGATCGGCAATTCCTATGATGTACACATACCAATCAATATGTTCACAGCACTAATATCAGGAATAGCAGGCCTGCCGGGATTAGCTTCACTAGTCGCAATTGAGTTCTTCATTTTAGGATAGAATTCCTCATAAAAAATAATTCTGCTAATCGGTCCAGAGGCTGGGACACAAGCCTTCTGGGCTTTTTTTATTAAAAACGAAAATAATTTCAAGATAGCTATTGACCATGCTTGTGAAGCGTGATATATTATTAAAGTCGCCAAAACGAGCGGCGCACTAAACGAGCTTCAC
>NZ_MQMF01000009.1 GCF_001999465.1 Fictibacillus arsenicus | reverse complement strand
AAAACGAAAGAATCAAAGGATTTCTGAAGCAATGAAAGTGGCTCCAGCAGCATTATTTAAAGGTGAAATTCCTTTTATGAGCCTTCAGCAAGATTTATGATCCTTCATCATTTTTTATTGTCCTTGAGCTAAATTTATGAGCATTCGCACATTTTCTACTTATCATTAATAAGGCTTTATCATTCTTCTAATCCCCTCTTTTTTGGCGAAAAGTTTTTATTAGGACTGATTTTTATTCAATAACCAACACAATCCCCATCACATTAACCAACTCCATCCACTACAATCAAATATCACTTACTCCACCGGAATTTATGCTACACTAGGAGATAAAAATAATGGGGAGGCAATATAAATGAAAGACGTTCATTTCGATACATCCACTGTACATGCAAGCGGTCATAACAATGTTAAGTCTGTAAGCAAGGTAAAGCCAATCTACCAGACTTCAGCCTTTTCTTTTACCGATCTAGATGATTTAGAAGATTTTTTTCGCGGTAAAAATGACTTTTTATATACAAGAATGAACAATCCGAACCAAGATGACTTTGCCCGTGGGGTAGCACAGCTCGAAAAAGCTCCAGCGGGTGTTGTCACGTCATCGGGAATTTCAGCTATACTAGTCGGCATCCTGTCCGTAGCACAGTCTGGCGATCATATTGTGGCTTGCGAGGACTTGTACGGGGGCACTTATCAGCTTCTTTCCGATGATTTGAAGAGTTTCGGCATCGAAACTTCATTTGTCTCTTTTAATAATCCAAATGAAATTGAAAAAAACATCAAACCTAATACAAAACTGCTCTACTCGGAATCCGTTACAAATCCGCTTTTAAGAGTAGAAGATCTCAAAGCGCTTGTTGAATTAGCTAAAAAACATAATATAACTACGATGATTGATAACACCTTTGCTACGCCTTTTGTTTTGCAGCCGTACACACAAGGCATTGACCTTGTCGTTCATAGTGCTACGAAATACTTAAATGGACATAGTGATGTAACGGCAGGTGTCGTTGTAGGAAGAGAGGATTTGATTGCAAAAGCGAAGTCTAAAATGGTTCATCTTGGCTGCAACCTGGGACCGTTTGATGCGTGGCTGGCATCTAGAGGATTAAAAACGTTAAGCGTACGTATGGAGCGTCATGTAGCCAATGCAAAGGCACTAGCAGACGAGTTAAAGGGGACGAAAGGTATTAAGAAAGTATACTACCCTGAGTTTGTCAGCGAAAAAGGGAACGGGGCTATCGTAACCATCGAACTTGATGACAGCAGTGATGTTCATACGTTTTTTAAATCCCTTGACTGGGTACACATCGTTCCGACATTAGCAGGGGTTGAAACAACGGTTTCCTATCCACTCGGAACCTCTCATCGATCATTGCCAGAAGAAATGTGCGAGACGCTTGGAATCAACAAAAATGTAATCAGAATCTCTGTCGGAATCGAAAATGCAGAGGATATTATTGAAGCCTTTAAAACGGCTGCTCAAAAAGCTTTAGGGCTTTAAACTGTAACATAAAAGAAATTGTTCCTCTTGTCGAATCGTGGTATGATACCTGAGTGAAAGCGCTTCATCAAACACAGCAAGGGAGGCATAAAAATGAAGCCGAAACAGGAATTACATCGCGGGCTCGAGGAACGGCATATTACGCTTATGTCACTTGGGGCTGCTATTGGAGTGGGCTTATTTTTAGGTTCCGCTTCAGCAATTGAGATGGCAGGACCGGCAATTTTATTTGCATATGCTCTAGGTGGAGCAGTAATGTTTATGATTATGAGGGCTCTTGGGGAGATGGCAATCCATCAGCCAGTAGCAGGTTCTTTTAGCCGATACGCAAGAAACTACATTGGACCATTAGCTGGTTACTTAACAGGTTGGAACTATTGGTTCTTGTGGATTGTAACTTGTATGGCTGAAATTACAGCGGTAGGAATCTATATGAAAATGTGGTATCCAGATGTACCGACGTGGATCTGGGCATTAGCTGCACTTGTTATTATGGCTAGCATCAACCTTCTTGCGATTAAAGCGTATGGTGAGTTTGAATTCTGGTTTGCTTTAATCAAAATTGTAGCAATCGTTTTAATGATTGTAAGTGGTTTAGGGATGATTATATTTGGTTTTGGTAACGGTGGAGTTGCAACCGGGATCAGCAACCTTTGGGAAAACGGCGGTTTTGCACCAAATGGCGTTAAAGGTATTCTCATGTCGATGCAAATGGTTATGTTCGCTTTCTTAGGTATTGAAATGATCGGTGTAACAGCAGGTGAAGTAAAAAATCCTGAAAAATCGATTGCCAAAGCTGTAAATACTGTATTTTGGCGTATTTTATTATTTTATGTCGGGGCATTGTTTGTTATTATGTCGATCTATCCTTGGGATCAAATTGGCACACAAGGAAGTCCGTTTGTATTAACGTTTGAAAAGATCGGAATTGGACAAGCTGCTGGAATCATTAATTTTGTTGTATTAACAGCTGCATTATCAAGCTGTAACAGCGGGATTTTCAGTACAGGACGTATGTTGTTCAATCTTGCTGAACAAAAACAAGCACCTGCAAAACTTCATAGTGTAGGTAAAACAGGAGTGCCGTCTACAGCTATTTTAGTTTCAGCGGCAGCACTGTTAATCGGGGTAGTACTCAACTACTTAGTTCCTGAAAAAGTTTTTGTCTGGGTAACGAGTATCTCGACGTTTGGTGCGATCTGGACGTGGTCCGTTATTCTTGTTTCACAATTGAAATTCCGTAAAGGATTAAGTGATAAAGAAAAAGCGGAATTGAAGTTTAAAATGCCGTTATATCCGTTTGGATCATTTTTAGCACTTGCGATATTAATATTTGTAGTAGGAATCATGGCTTACTTCCCAGATACAAGGATTGCGTTAATCGTTGGCCCACTCTGGCTGATTCTTTTAACAGCCATCTACTACGCTAAAGGTTTCCATAAGAGACCAGAAAACGCGAAAAAAGCAGCATAATCAAAGGGCGCTGGAAAAAATAAAATTCCAGTGCCCTAATATTTAATTAACACTTGCATCATACTAATAAACGTGTTATATTAATAAATGTCCGAAACAAGTTGTTGAACAAACAACCTTTTATAACGTCGCGGGGTGGAGCAATGAGCGTTACCTCACGAGTATGCTACGAATTGTTTCGACGCATACACATCTAAAAGAACTTGTAGAGGAAGAAACAGTCTTTAGACGCTTCGGTAGAGTAACATCATCCGTAAGCATTCATAACGTCGCGGGGTGGAGCAGTCTGGTAGCTCGTCGGGCTCATAACCCGAAGGTCGCAGGTTCAAATCCTGTCCCCGCAACCAATTTTATTTCATGAACAACGTCGAGATTCTTCTTGACTATGAAATATCTGGAGTACCCATAGGGTGCAACCAATTTTATTTCATGAACTACATCAATTACATACAAGCTGGACCCGTGGTGTAGTGGTTAACATGCCTGCCTGTCACGCAGGAGATCGCCGGTTCGACCCCGGTCGGGTCCGCCACTTTTAAACAACGAAACAAGGTTTCGTGTTTTTTTATGTCTAAAAGTAAGTTAAACTTAAAATATACTACTGATACCTTAGGAGTTCGATCTGATCCTAAGGCTTTTTTATAAACTGATTTAGCCAAAGAGGTGGTTTTCCGTGCTTCATGATGAATTTGAATGGATAAAAAGCATCACACCAGATTCTTCTTATCAAAAAGAGTTAGTAATGGGTATTGGTGATGACGCCGCACTTTGGTCAGTAAACAAAGAAATGGATCAAGTCGTCTGTGTTGATACGATGGTGGAAGGTGTCCATTTTACGAAAGATACTTTGTCACCTTATCAAGCTGGCTACAAGGCGCTTGCTGTAAACTTAAGTGATTTAGGCGCAATGGGTGCGATACCTCAATTTTATTTAGTATCTATCGCGATAGCTAAGGACTGGAACGCGGAAGAGCTCAGCGAAGTTTATAAAGGGATGGCCAATCTCGCATCAAAGTATAAAACAGACCTCATTGGCGGGGATACCGTTTCAACAAAAGGACCTCTTGTATTAACCGTTACCGTTATTGGAAAAGTAGAAAAAGGAAAGCGTCTGCTCCGAAAAAATGCAAAGCCAGGAGATTCTGTCTTTTTAACAGGAGTAACGGGTGAATCTGCAGCAGGTCTTAAACTGTTACTAGAAAAAACGAGACACCATCAATTTAGCAGTGATGAAAAGCAGTTGATCTTACAGCATCAAATGCCAGCTCCTCATATAGAACAGGGGAGAATTTTAACATCCAGCGGTTTTCGTATCTCTTTAAACGATGTGAGTGACGGTATAGCGAGCGAGCTCAATGAAATTGCTGAGGCCAGTCAAGTTGCCATACATATTGATGAAACTAAAATCCCTGTCAGTTCATTATTATCCAGATATCATAAGAACGAGCAGCTAGACTTTCAGCTGTATGGCGGAGAAGATTATGTACTGACTGGAACGGTTGCTCAAGATCAGTTCGAGCCATTAAGCAAACTGTTTCAACAGCATTCTCTAAAGATTTTTGAAATCGGGAAAGTTGGAGAAGCTGGTAATGGTGCAGTCTATTTGCATCGAAACGAGAACGGTTCACCAGAACAAATTACAAAACAAGGTTTTAATCATTTTCGGGAAAGGTAAGGGGAAGTCATGAGTGTTTATCATTTTAAAACAAAGTCAGCGGAAGAAACGATGGCTTTTGCTGAAAAACTAGGGTCAGTCCTTGATAAAGGAGACGTTCTTACACTTGCTGGAGATCTTGGCGCAGGTAAGACCACTTTTACTAAAGGACTTGCTAAAGGTCTAGGCATAACCCGTACCGTGAACTCCCCTACGTTTACCATCATTAAGGAATACAATGGCCGTTTGCCTCTTTATCATATGGACGTGTACAGACTGGAAGACTCTGATGAGGATCTAGGATTTGAAGAGTATTTTTTAGGCGAAGGGGTTTGTGTGGTAGAATGGGCGGTCTTTATAGAAGATTACCTGCCAAAAGAGAGACTGGAACTAGTCATCTCGCACATTGGCGAAGACGAACGAGAAATACAATTAACTCCGCTTGGGGAAAGATACGAAGAACGTGTTAAGGAGATTATGCAATGAAAGTACTGGCAATAGATACATCCAACCTCGTAATGGGGATTGCAGTATTGGATGAAGGAAAAGTGTTTGGTGAATATATTACAAACTTAAAGAAAAATCATTCGATACGCGTAATGCCTGCCATCGAGCAGCTCATGAAAGGAACGGGTGTGAAACCTGCTGAACTCGATCGTATCGTTGTTGCAAAAGGTCCTGGATCGTATACAGGTGTTCGGATTGGTGTCACAATCGCTAAAACGCTCGCATGGACGTTAAAAAAAGAACTTGTAGGTATTTCAAGCCTTGAAGTACTCGCACAAAGTGGAAAGTATTTTGATGGTTTCACAGTACCGTTATTTGATGCAAGGCGAACTCAGCTGTTTACAGGTCTTTATGGACATGCGGACTCAGGGGAATTTGAGAACCTATGGGAAGACCGCATCATTTTATTAAAAGACTGGCTTGAAAAACTGCAGACCACAGATAAGAAAATTTTATTTGTAGGAAACGATCTTCCTATCCATCAGGAAACAATATCTGAGGTTTTGGGGAGTCAGGCTGTATTTGGACATGTGTCTGATCATAATCCAAGACCAAGTGAGCTAGGACGAATCGGTATGCAGAGGGAGCCGGATGACATCCATTCGTTTACACCAAGTTATCTCCAGCTAGCCGAAGCAGAAGTAAACTGGCTGAAGTCACAGGGCAAGTAGGTGTTTCAGGTGGGAGAGGCATATACTTATAGACTTGCTAAAGTAAGTGATATTGATGATATTCTTGGCATCGAACAGTCTTCCTTCACTGTTCCTTGGTCGAGAGAAGCTTTTTACAGAGAGATCGTTGAAAATCAATTTGCATATTACCTTGTCATAGAAGACCATTTTCAGCCGATTGGCTATTGCGGCATCTGGCTTGTGATGGATGAGGCTCATGTAACAAATATTGCGATTCTTCCTTCATACAGAGGAAGAAAGCTAGGAGAACAGCTGATGAAAGAAGCGATGATTCTCGCAAAAAGATATGGTGCAGCAACGATGACGCTAGAAGCACGAGTCAGTAATCACGTTGCTCAGAACTTATATAAAAAGCTTGGATTCGAAGCAGGCGGAATTAGAAAAAACTATTACAGTGATAACGGTGAAGATGCGTTAGTAATGTGGGTGGAACTATGAAAAAAGATGAAATCATATTAGCAATCGAAACAAGCTGTGATGAGACAGCTGTAGCCATTGTAAAAAACGGTACAGAGCTATTGGCGAACATTGTGGCTTCACAGATTGAAAGCCATAAGCGGTTCGGTGGAGTTGTGCCTGAGGTGGCGTCGCGTCATCATGTGGAACAAATTACGATCGTTATTGATGAAGCGTTAAACAAAGCAGAGCTTGAGCCTGCTGACTTAACTGCGGTTGCTGTTACGGAAGGGCCGGGGTTAGTAGGCGCGCTCTTAATCGGTGTAAACGCAGCAAAAGCTTTTGCGTTCGCACACGGACTGCCGCTTGTACCTGTTCATCATATCGCGGGACACATCTATGCGAACCGTCTTGTAAAAGAGATGACGTTCCCGTTGTTGTCGCTGATCGTTTCAGGCGGACATACAGAGCTTGTTTTCATGGAGGAACACGGAACCTTCAAAGTAATCGGGGAAACTAGAGATGATGCAGCAGGTGAGGCGTATGATAAAGTCGCTCGTACATTGAACATGCCGTACCCAGGTGGTCCGCATATCGACAAGCTTGCCCAAGAGGGAGAACCGAACATTGACCTGCCTAGAGCTTGGCTTGAACCTGAATCACTGGATTTTAGTTTCAGCGGATTAAAATCAGCTGTCATTAACACGGTTCACAATGCAACTCAGCGCGGTGAAGTAATTAAGCCAGAAGACTTAGCAGCGAGCTTCCAGGCAAGCGTTGTGGATGTGCTTGTGGAAAAAACATTTCGAGCGGCTGAACAATATGAAGTAAAACAAGTTCTTCTAGCAGGTGGTGTAGCCGCAAACAAAGGGCTGCGTAAAGCATTGGAAGAACGCTTTAAAAATACTGGGTATGATTTAATCATCCCTCCTTTGCACTTATGCACAGATAATGCAGCTATGATTGCAGCAGCAGGAAGTGTAGCCTATCAAAAGGGTACACGGGCTGATATGGCACTCAACGGAGTTCCTGGACTGGATCTAGAAGCGCAATAATAAAGTAAAGCTCTTTTCCTTAGGGGAAAGAGCTTTTTTATCGACTAAAAAGGACTTCATTCGACATTCTATTTGTGGAAAAGTTATGCACATGTTTGTGGATAATGTGGACAACGTTTGAAAGAGTTCTACAATTAAGGGTTCGTGTTATACACAAATCACACGATGTATACACAATTTATTGTGGATAAAGTGGATAAGTGTAAAATACACTTGTAAAATCTATTTATATCCTGTGGATAACAAAGAAAGCTGACAACCTTAAATAGGGTTGTCAGCTTTTAGCTTAATCTGCAATTCTTCCCATTCTTCCATAAGAGTTTCCATCTCACTGTTTAATGCATCCAGCTGTGATTGGAATTCTTGAGTTTTCTCGTAATCCTGAAATACTTCTGGTTTGCAAAGTTCACCTTCTGCAAACGCAATTTTGCTCTCAAGTCCCTCAAGAAGCTCTTCAATTTCCTCGATTCGACGTAGCCGTTTACGGTCTTGCTTCTTGGCCTCTTTGTCGATTGAGTTTTTGGCGCTGTTTGACTGTGCAGCGGACGGCGCGCTTGTAACACTCTCAGCTTTTTGGCGTTCTGCAATTTCTTCCCGGGCTTTCATTTCGTTCTTTTTTTCTGTGTAATAATCATAATCCCCAAGATACTCTGTAAGACCATCTGGAGCCAGTTCAACAACCTTAGTTGCGATCCGGTTGATAAAATAACGGTCATGGGATACGAAAAGAATCGTTCCTGGATAATGAATCAATGCTTGTTCCAGTACTTCTTTGCTATCCAGGTCCAAGTGGTTCGTAGGCTCGTCCAATAAAAGCAGATTGCCTTTTTCCATCATGAGTTTGGCAAGAGCAAGCCGGGCTTTTTGGCCACCGCTTAACTCATTTACAAGCTTCATCACATCATCACCGCTGAAAAGGAATTGACCCAATATCGATCGAATTTCTTTTTCTGTTTTTTCAGGATAATCATCCCAAAGTTCATTCAAAAGTGTTTTTCGTGAATGAAGATCGGCTTGTTCCTGATCATAATGTGAAATTTTCAAACCGCTGCCATAACGTATATCGCCTGTTATGAGCGGCAGCTGTTTTCTGATCACTTTTAATAGTGTCGATTTACCGATACCGTTAGGACCAACGATCGCGATACTATCCTGACGAGTTACTGCCAGGTTTACATGATTAAAAAGTGGAGTTCCGTCTTCATAGCCAGTACTCACTTCCTCAAGCTTTAGCACATCGTTTCCACTTTGCCTTTCGATATCAAAAGAGAAGTAAGCCGATTTCTCAGATCCGGCAGGACGTTCCTTCAGCTCCATTTTTTCAAGCTGTTTACGGCGGCTTTGAGCACGTTTAGTTGTTGAAGCGCGCACAAGGTTGCGCTGGATAAAATCTTCAAGTTTAGCGACTTGATCTTGCTGTTTCTCGAACTCTTTCATTTCTTGAGCAAAACGTTCCGCTTTTTGCTCTAAATAACTCGAATAGTTTCCGGTAAAGCGGTAGGAACGTTTTCTCGATACTTCATAAACAGTTGTCACGATCTTATCGAGAAAATAGCGGTCATGAGAAACAATCAGAATACCGCCAGGGTAACCCTGCAAATATTGCTCCAGCCAAGTTAACGTTTTGATATCTAAGTGGTTGGTAGGCTCATCCAGAATAAGAAGATCCGGCTTTGTTAAAAGAAGCTTTGCAAGAGCAAGTCTTGTTTTCTGTCCGCCGCTCAGCGTATTGATTCTTGTGTCTCTGTCAAAATCGGCAAATTGGAAGCCATGAAGAACGGTGCGGATCTCAGCTTCATATTGGTAGCCGCCTTCATCCTTAAATTGGACCTGCAGCTCATCATAATCTTTTAAAAGACGCTCATACTCGGCAGCGTTTTCTAAAACGGCTGGATCGCCCATACGCGCTTCCATCTCACGCAGTTTCTTCTCTTTTTTTCGAAGAGGTTCAAAGACCGAGAGCATTTCATTCCATATGGATTCATCTGAATCAAGACCTGCATCCTGTGCAAGGTAGCCGGTTTTCACATCTTTTGGAATCATGACATGACCGGAGTCATAAGAATATTCCCCAGTAATTACACGAAGAAGAGTAGACTTTCCTGCACCGTTTCTGCCAACAAGCGCAATACGTTCTCCCGTTTGAACTTCTAACTTTATATTGGATAAAATGACGTCAGCACCAAAAGACTTAGTGACGTCCTGAACTTGTAATATAATCATTTCAATTCACCTCTATGAAAAAGGGTGATTATTTAATTTAGTGGCTTTATTCCAAAGAATTGCTGCTTGTGAACAAAGCATTGGTTACGCTTCATTGACAAGTTGGTTGGAGCGTAAGGTACGAGACTCCTGGGGGATTAGCGGGACAGGTGAGACTCCTAACGGCGCAAAGCGCAGAGGAGGCTCACCGCACGCCCCCCGGAAAGCGAGCACCTGAAGCGGAAATCAACTACTTCCACTAGCCTTTAAATAACAATCATAACCCTATCTATTAGTAGTTTAGCGCAGTTTGGGGATTCACGCCAACAAAGGGAATGTTCAACATTTTGCAATATTTACATGGAAGAATATAACGACAATAAAAGCGGTTTCGTGTATATTCAACTTGAGGAGGGGTTTTATGAAAGAGTTAACCCATTTTAACGAAGAAGGCCGTGCCAGAATGGTTGATATTTCAGAAAAAGAAACATCATACCGTACTGCTATCGCGGTCAGCGGGATAACCGTATCTGAAGAAGTCTTCCTTAAGATTAAAGATA
Source organism: Fictibacillus arsenicus (assembly GCF_001999465.1). Classification (GTDB taxonomy): domain Bacteria; phylum Bacillota; class Bacilli; order Bacillales; family Fictibacillaceae; genus Fictibacillus; species Fictibacillus arsenicus. Next base: position 23,635 of record NZ_MQMF01000009.1, on the reverse strand, counting down.
ACAAGTTCAAAAAAGGGGACGTTCTCGCAGTGGCTCAAATTGCTGGCATCATGGCTGCAAAAAAGACATCTGACTGGATTCCAATGTGCCACCCGCTCTCATTAACCGGAGTTGATCTTTCCTTTCAATGGGACAATGAAAGTGAAGAAGGATACAAATTAAACATACAAGCTGAAGTAAGAACAAAAGGAAGTACGGGAGTAGAAATGGAAGCACTCACTGCAGCATCTGCTGCAGCTTTAACCGTATATGATATGTGTAAAGCAGCCGATAAAGGAATGATCATCGGTCCTACATATCTCGTCTCAAAAACAGGCGGAAAGAATGGGGATTTTGTACGCTCATCAAGCCCTGACAAAGTATGATACAATAGGAAAAGATAAGCTTTCTGAATATGGAGGGCCAATACATGAACCAAGATCAGCTAAAAATACCGCATGCTACAGCGAAAAGGCTGCCATTGTATTACCGGTTTCTTAAAAATCTATCGTCCTCAGGAAAGCAAAGGGTATCCTCTGCTGAATTAAGTGAGGCTGTAAAAGTAGATTCTGCTACGATACGAAGAGATTTTTCTTATTTCGGAGCGTTAGGGAAAAAGGGTTATGGCTACAATGTTAACTACTTGCTCTCATTCTTCAGCAAAACCCTTAATCAGGATGAAACAACAACGGTTGGTTTGATTGGAGTAGGTAATTTAGGCACGGCTTTTTTACATTACAATTTTACAAAAAACAATAATACAAAAATAGAAGTCGCATTCGACGTAGACGAATCCAAAATCGGTACCGAGATTGCGGGCGTTCCTATCTACCATACGAACGATATTGAAAGTGAACTACAGAAACGGGGAATTGACGTTGCTATTCTTACTGTACCTGTTGGCGCAGCCCAGCCGATCGCAGATCAGCTGGAAAGAGCGGGAGTTAAAGGCATCTTGAACTTTACGCCAGCACGATTAACCGTATCTTCAGAAATTCGCGTACATCATATCGATTTAGCCGTAGAATTGCAGTCACTTGTTTATTTTATGAAAAATTACTCTTAAAGGAGGAAGTACAATGTTAGGACCAGGAAGTATTGCAGTTATTGGACTTGTAGCTTTAGTTATGTTTGGACCAAAGAAGCTGCCTGAATTAGGAAAAGCAGCAGGGAAGACGCTTCGCGAGTTCAAGCATGCAACAAAAGGCATTATGGACGACGATGATAATAACAAAAAAGAAAGCGAAGAACCGAAGAAGTAAGGATGTTTTTCTATGAACTCTGAAAAAAGTATGACGTTATACGACCACGTTGGTGAGTTAAGAAAACGCATCATGTGGGCACTAATAGCTTTCTTTGTTTTTCTTATCGTTGGATTTTTCTTAGCTAAGCATGTGATCGTGTATTTGCAAAGTGATCCAATCGCTAAAGATATTCAGATGAACGCATTTCATTTAACAGACCCATTGAATGTCTATATGACCTTCGCATTTTTTATCGGCTGTGTATTAGCAGCTCCTGTAGTTTTATATCAGCTCTGGGCGTTTATCAGCCCGGGCCTTTACGAAAATGAACGAAAAGTAACACTGATGTATATCCCAATTGCCTTTTTACTATTCTTAACGGGATTGGCATTCTCGTATTTTATTCTCTTTCCGTTTGTCGTAAGTTTTATGGGCAATGTTGCGACTGCGCTTAGTGTTGAAGGAGAATATGGGATCCAGGAATATTTCTCATTTTTATTTAACATCACATTGCCGTTTGGACTGCTGTTTCAGTTCCCGGTGCTGATCATGTTCCTGACAAGATTAGGAATTGTTACACCAGACTACTTAAAGAGAATTAGGAAAGTCGCTTACTTCGGGATTCTAGTTATAGCCGGATTCATAACTCCGCCAGAACTAATGTCTCATTTAATGGTTACTTTTCCGTTAATACTTCTTTATGAGATTAGCATAATCATATCCAGAACCGCATACAAAAAACGGATGAAAGCCGAAGTGGAAGCTCTTGTGAAAGAGAAAGAAGCTGAAGTTGAATCTGCATATAACGAATAAAAGAAAAGAGGGTTCCCGGATTGGGAGCCCTCTTTCTGGAGATTTTACAGTATGTGTTCTTATAATTATTACACGTTCACGCAGAAAATCTGTATTTTCACGCCAGGAAGTGTTAGTTTCACGCACAATCACCCCTGTTTCACGCCAACTAAGCTCCATTCCACGCCCAACAATAAAGCTTTCACGCGAATGATCCATTCATCCATAAACAAAAAGAAAAACTGCCCCAGGAAGGGCAGTTTTGCATCTATTTCTTTCGTTTTCTCTTCAAGTGATTATTCAACGCGAAATACCTGATAGCATTTGCGAAATCGAATGTTGCGACAACCATTGTGATGATTGTCCAGAAGCTTGTCATTCCGTACTCACTAGCATAATGAACCGCTAAGTACGTAAAGACGACTCCGATTCCTAAATATAAAAATGCCATAAACAAAGGTGATGTCTTCATAGCAGTCCTCCAAAAATCAATTGCGCTGTTTCTAGCTGTTTTTCCATTTCCTTGATCTTATCAGCAAGGAATATCTGGACAATTAATACGAGTGTATTCATTGCGACGTGTGCGGCGATCGGGACAATGAGTCTTTTCGTCCGAACGTACAGATATGCAAAGGTAAAGCCCATTGCTGTGTATATTAATAGATGTGTAAAGTCCGCATGAACAGCAGCAAAAATAAGAGAACTGATCAAAGCAGAAATAAAGAAATTAAATCGTTTATGAAGTGATCCGAAAATGATCTTTCGGAAAATTATCTCTTCTAATATCGGTCCGACAATGGCCGTTACAATCATAAAATATTGTACATCTTTTACAATTTCAACAAGCATCTCTGTGTTTTCAGAACCAGGCTGGATTCCAAATACTTTTATCTCAATAAGGCTGGCAATAATTTGAGCGGCATACGCCATAAAAATACCGATGATCGACCACATAACAGCAGAACCTTTTGAAACCCGTTCAGCATCGCGATGCCGGCTTTTCATCTCAGGAATAAGCATGTAAAGGATTATGAATAGAGCGGCTACAAAACTTATTGTGCCCCACATTCCGAACAATTGATTGTCGGGAACACCAAGTTCATTTAATAGAGGAATTCCGAGATATCCCGAGAATTGCATTAGTATGTATATAAAGATGATCCACCAGTATTTTTTCTTCAAATTAAGTTCTCCTTTAATTCCTCACCCGAATACTATTGCTTAGTACTACTCTATATATGCTAACCCATTTTAACATAGAATAGGCATGGCTCGCGAGGATATCGATTTTGAGAACTTTTTCATATTTCCTGCTTGCAAAGTTTTAAAGTTTTATTTATTATTAGAAATGGAGTTAGCACTCACCAACAAAGAGTGCTAATAAGAAAAATTTTTTTAACTATTTAAGGAGGGTGTTTCACTTGTTAAAGCCATTAGGTGACCGTATTATTATTGAGCTTGTAGAAGGTGAAGAAAAAACTGCAAGCGGCATTGTATTACCAGATTCAGCAAAAGAAAAGCCTCAAGAAGGAAAAGTTGTTGCTGTAGGTACGGGCCGTGTAACGGATAACGGCGAGCGTATCTCTTTAGAAGTTTCAGAAGGAAACACAATTATTTTCTCTAAATACGCTGGTACAGAAGTGAAGTACCAAGGCAAAGAATACTTGATTCTTCGTGAATCTGACGTTTTAGCGATCGTAGGCTAACCTCAGAGAATGGAAGCTTCAATGTTTTGAAGCTACATAAATAAAAGCAATGTAAGTCACTAACTTTTTAAAATAATGGGAGGGTTTTTTACATGGCTAAAGATATTAAATTTAGTGAAGACGCACGCCGCTCAATGCTTCGTGGTGTTGATGCATTAGCGAACGCTGTAAAAGTAACGCTTGGACCTAAAGGGCGCAACGTTGTACTTGAAAAGAAATTCGGTTCTCCTCTAATCACAAATGACGGTGTAACAATCGCAAAAGAAATCGAGCTTGAAGATGCATTCGAAAACATGGGTGCTAAGCTTGTAGCTGAAGTAGCAAGCAAAACGAACGACGTAGCAGGGGACGGAACTACAACTGCAACAGTTCTTGCTCAAGCGATGATCCGTGAAGGATTGAAGAACGTAACAAGCGGTGCAAACCCAATGGTACTTCGTAAAGGTATCGAAAAAGCGACAGCTGCTGCAGTAGCAGAGCTTAAAGCAATCTCTAAGCCGATCGAAGGAAAAGAATCAATCGCACAAGTTGCAGCGATCTCTGCAGCTGACGATGAAGTAGGTCAGTTGATTGCTGAAGCGATGGAGCGCGTTGGAAACGACGGAGTAATCACGATCGAAGAATCTAAAGGATTCACAACTGAGCTTGAAGTGGTTGAAGGTATGCAGTTCGACCGCGGATATGCATCTCCATACATGGTAACAAACTCTGACAAGATGGAAGCAGAGCTTGAGAACCCGTACATCCTTATCACAGATAAGAAGATTACGAACATTCAAGAAATCCTTCCAGTTCTTGAGCAAGTGGTACAACAAGGAAAGTCATTGTTGTTGATTGCTGAAGACGTTGAAGGTGAAGCACTTGCTACATTAGTAGTTAACAAACTTCGCGGAACATTCAATGCAGTAGCTGTAAAAGCTCCTGGATTCGGTGATCGCCGTAAAGCAATGCTAGAAGACATCGCAGTACTAACTGGCGGTGAAGTGATCACTGAAGAGCTAGGTCTTGACCTTAAGACTGCGAACATCACGCAGCTTGGTACAGCTTCTAAAGTTGTTGTAACAAAAGAAAACACAACAATCGTTGAAGGTGCTGGAGACTCTGCTAAGATCGCAGCTCGTGTTAACCAAATCAAAGCACAACTCGAAGAAACAACTTCTGAGTTCGATAAAGAAAAATTACAAGAGCGCCTAGCGAAATTAGCTGGCGGTGTAGCAGTAATCAAAGTTGGAGCAGCTACTGAAACTGAGTTAAAAGAGCGCAAACTTCGTATCGAAGACGCATTGAACTCTACGCGTGCGGCAGTTGAAGAGGGTATCGTATCCGGTGGTGGTACAGCTCTAGTTAACGTACTAAGTGCAATTTCAAAAGTAGAAGCAACTGGCGACGAATTGACAGGTATCAAGCTTGTACTTCGTGCGCTTGAAGAGCCAGTTCGTCAAATCGCACACAACGCAGGTCTTGAAGGATCTGTAGTGGTTGAGCGCTTGAAGAACGAAGAAATCGGAGTTGGATTTAACGCAGCAACTGGCGAGTGGGTAAACATGTTCGAATCCGGAATCGTTGACCCAACAAAAGTTACGCGTTCAGCTCTACAAAACGCAGCATCTGTTTCTGCAATGTTCCTAACAACAGAAGCAGTAATCGCTGATAAGCCAGAAGAAAACGCCGGCGGCGGAATGCCAGACATGGGCGGCATGGGCATGGGCGGAATGGGCGGCATGATGTAATCTGCCTCTAGGTAAGAGCGAAATGCTAACATTTTGCTAACCTAGAAAACTATAAAAAGAAGCTTCTCATAAGTGAACAAACTTGTGAGAAGCTTTTTTTGTATCTTTTGATATTTATTTCTCTACTTTTTCACCAAAAGCCTCTGGAATCATCGTAAACCCTTCAATAACCGTATCTTCTTCCACTTCAATCATAAGGTAACGTTTACCGCTAAGATGTACTTGCTTAACGTATCTTAAATCCTGTGGACTAATCGAAATGTTAGCTACTTTTGTATTGATTTTAATAGATTTCGAATTATACTTCGGTACAACGCTGCTCGCTTTAAACTCATATTTATTATCATCAATCACTTTTTGGAAGGCTGTTTCTACTTTTTCAGGACTCACATCATCAACACCGCTCGCCATTAATACTCGTTCAACGTCCTTTGAGTCTAATCTAGGATGTTCTTCTTCTTCATTTTCCTCAATCATTCGGTTAATCTCTTCATACACATTGGAGAGAGTGGATGTATTCAACTGATCTCCTGTAACGTCTTTGATGATTTCTTCAAAAACGATCTTATCGTCTTTTGCCGTCATGATATCTTCGCCATTTAAAACTTGCTCAATGAAATCATAATCAGGCTCATGTACTTTTCCTGCTGAATAGAGAATGTGGTTAACATCGGCTGCATTATCACTGAAACAAGGGAAAAGAAACCCACCGATTGGCGCATTCAGGTTGATGATAGGATCGACGACAAAATTGTACTTGAATTCTTTTTCAACATAATCAAAGAGAAGTTCTTTTTTCGGTTCTTGTGTATTATTTATGCTGCACAGAATAAAGGGAAAGGAGTAGACGGCATCTCGTTCACTTATCTCAGCCTCATCATTTTTGCGCTTTGTCGGCTTATAGTATTCTCCCTTAATGAAGGTGATCACAATATCCTTTTCGTATTGTCGGTTTAAAAGCATTTTGCCTACCATTTGGAGCATTCGCTCTTTCCAGTCTTCCACATCACTGCTCAGCATCCCTTGATGCAAAATAAGCTGGCTGTTATTATCGGCATTCTTTTGAAACTTTAATTCAAAGAGCTTTTCATCTAGATTTCCGCCTAGTAATTTCTTAAAGTTATTCAGAAACAGCTCCTGTTGCTCGGCATCCAGCATTTCGAAAGGCTGACTCACGTGATGATAAATATCACTCGATTCCTTAGTAATATAGACGTTAAAAATAGTGGAGATTTTAAGTAGATCATTATCTTTTTTAAATTGCTTTCGGATCTGTGCTATATCTTTTTTGTTCATGCTTACAAACACTCCTACATTGCTGCGATTTTAAAGGCAGAAATTCTCATCCTTTGAGGTATTCTTTATTTTAACATTTAGCCGAAGTGTAGATGGGGATATTCTGTAGAAAAAGACCTCCTCAAAAATGAGAAGGTCGATTTACATATTTAACAGCTCTTTTAATCTGACAACATCGGCTTCCTGTAGGGTATAGCCTGTATGAGTGTCCTCGATATTCATAATCATTCCACCACTGTAACCTTTTCTTAACCAAAGAAAATAGGTCTCTTTATTGCCATCTGAATCAATGAGACTAATTTCAAAATTATTTTTCGCCACATCTAATATGCCAAGTATCTTCTCAGCAGAATGTATAGCATCTCGATCGATCTTTATTTCTTTTTCTTCATAAAAGGTCTTGTTTACTTCACCGGTAATTTTAAGTTTTTCTTGAGTTTCCTGAGTGTTCTTTTTATTTTCAGCTCCAACTGCTTCTGAAGTTTTTTCTTGGTTACAACCTGAAAACAAGAGCGAACAAATAATTAAAGAAAGAATGATGAATCCTTTTTTCATTTTTACACCTCTAAAATTCAACTTATAAAGTAAGTCGCCATTCTTTACAAAAGGTTTCAGGGGATCGAAATGACGAAAAAACCCCGTCAAGTCAAGTCTTAGACTTAACGAGGTTTATTTTACTTATAAAATTCTCTTCTTAATTCGTGCCACAAGCGGTACTACCACTAGCCCGGCAAAAACAACTTGCAATACGTTCCCAGGAATTGATCCGAATGGTGCTATCCAGTTACCGTAAAGGACCACTTCAGCGAAGTAATAACCAACAATTTTGATGAGAAGAGCAGCAATAACTGCGATCGAGTATACAATGGCTCTTTTCCCCGGAACCTTTTCACCTATAAGACCAGCTACATATCCCATTGCACCAACGATGATAAAGGTAAACGGAGCCCAAATCGTCCAGCCGGAGATTAGATCAAACATACCCATTCCAAATGCACCTGCAATCGCACCGGTTCTTCTTCCAAAAACGAATGCAGCTATAAAAAGGGGCACGTTGCCTAGGTGAATTAGTCCGCCGTTGCCTGCTATTGGAAGCTTTAAGTTGATAAACATCGTAGCTACAAGAGTTAATGCTACGAAAAGTGCATTAATGACTAATGCTTGTGTTTTATTCGTTGCTCTTGATGATAGTGTAGTATTCACAAAAAAACCTCTTTCGTATTTATTATTATGTTTCGTATTTTCAGATTTTAAAGGGGAGAACCCTGTCTATTTATTATATCTTTCTCTTATGCCTAAGAAAATAGCTATTTTATGGATAAAGGAAAACGATATGAAAAGATCGTATCACATCACAAAGGCAGTTTACTAAATAATTAGATAAATTTTGGAACCAAAGCACAAAACAAGCTTTATTTCTTCGAATGCCTATTATAAGCGAATTATTGCTCCTTTAGGTTCGTATCGCTGGGCGATATAACTTATAATAGATGTAAATACGAAAAAAATGTGAAAAGGAGGTCCGATATGAGGCGTGATATACAACCGAATGAACGGGCATTTTCTTCAAAGGAAGTAGCAGAAGAAGTAGGGATTGCCACTCCAACTGTCCGAAAGTATGGGCAAATTTTGGAGCGGAACGGATATGAATTCTTGAAAGATGGCGACAGACGTATTTTTGTTCAATCAGATATTGAATCGCTTATAGCGTTGCGCGATACGGCTAAACCGTTAGACGATACAGCGAAGGACCTTGTTCAGCAACAAAAAGAAAGATTAAAAGAATCTAACGCGACAGACGTAGCGGTACCCGATATATACGAAAACTTACCACAAGATCCCAACCAAATAAAAGAAGTCTTAATGATGTTAGCCAATGAACTTGCAGCGGCACGTGAAATGAATGTTCAATTGACTAACGATATGTCGCAGCTTAAGATATCTGTTTCCCGTCTGCAGCAAGATCACCACGTTATAGGATCTGCTGTTGGAAATGCAGCACAGAAAACAAATGCAAAAATTGAAAAACTAACGGAACAGCAGAAAAATCATTACGAATCATTGCTGGAACAGGAGAAAGAAAAAAGTGAACTGCTGCAACAAGAACTACAAAAGATTCGTGAAGAACAAACAAGAGAGTGGCGTTTGCAAAATGACTTTAATAAACGTTTAGAAGAAGCGATACAAAAACCTAAAAGTAAAACAGGTGGTTTCTTTTCTTTTTTTAAAAAATAACACTTGTGTCGAGCCTCCCATTTCAGAAGAGACCGTATCGCAGGGCGATATAGGTTTACTTTTATCTATTTTGATACAGAACATAGTTCACAGTTCTATAAGTACATAAATATATATCGAACTCATACATAGAAAGAAAACATAAGTATCTTTAAAACAAATTCTACAATTTCCCGAGAAATATCTACAATTTCCGAGTTGCATTCGACAAAGATAATTTTCATAATAGAAGAGACAAGTAAGTGACATTTTATATACTTTCCTTATTTAGTTAGAGGTTTCCTAGAGTTATAAAACTCAATGGAAGCCTCTTTTTAATTGCTCATAAAAAGAATTTTTTTGGAAAACTTCCAAAGACCTTTATTTCTTTAGAGCTCAAATACATAGTTCTTTTTTCATGATTCTTCCTAAAACCGTTTTATTTAAAAATGATAGGGAAGAATTAATAAGCATGTCAAAAACTATTGACTAGGGAGGTTCCACATGTTTCGTCACCAAAAGGAATTGCAATTTGAAGTTAAGGTAGATCGTCCAGATCCTCAGCTTGCCCGGCAGATCCAAGAAGTTTTGGGTGGGCAGTTTGGAGAAATGACCGTAATGATGCAATATCTTTTCCAAGGATTTAACTGTCGTGGAGAAGAAAAGTACAAAGATATGCTTATGGATATTGGAACTGAGGAAATCGGGCATGTAGAAATGTTGTGTGCAATGATTAGCCAGCTTCTCGATGGAGCTTCTCCAGATGACCAAGCAAAAGCGGCGAAGGATCCCGCTACAGCAGCAATCATGGGTGGAATTAACCCGCAGCATTTGCTTGTTAGCGGTCTTGGCGGATTGCCGACTAATTCAAATGGTGTGCCTTGGAACGGAGCTTATATTGTAGCGAGCGGCAACTTGCTTGCAGACATGAGATCAAATTTGCATGCTGAAAGTCAGGGGCGTTTGCAAGTGGCTCGCTTGTATCATATGACGAGGGACGAAGGAGTACGTGCAGCTTTCAGAAAAATGTTAGCTCGTGACCGATATCACCAATATCAGTGGATGGCAGCCATTGAAGAGCTTGAACAGAAGAACGGCGTAGTAGTCCCAGCATCATTCCCGCCAGAAGCAGAATTAGAATCCCAGCCTGAAGCCTATAAGTTTTGGAATCTCTCTGAAGGTCAGGAGTCGGCAGAAGGATTGTGGGCAACTGGAAGTGCGCAAGACGGAACAGGCGATTTCGTTTATGAAGCAGATCCAGTTCCGCTAGGGAATGTTCCTAATCCAGAAATTCCAGCTCCAACGTTGCATCATGATTTGGATGGAAAGAAGTTTAAAAACTCAAATGAAGAATAAGAAAGATATTAGGTGCACTGCATTTGCAGTGCACTTTTTTTTATATGTATATTCCAATCTCGAATTTTCTCTTTTTTTGTAAAAAAAACAAGGAATATACATTCTCCAATGCGAAATTAATAGGAAGGAAAAAAATTATCTAATAGAGAGACAGAAATGTTAGAGGGGAGTCTTACATGAGCGCTAGAAACGAAAATTCATTTGAATATCATCCGCAGCTAAGAGACGTCATAAAAAATGTTGAAAAAGTAATGGTAGGTAAAAAACAAGTTACAGAATTAACGCTTGTATCTTTGTTGGCTGGAGGGCATGTATTGCTTGAGGATGTGCCTGGAGTAGGGAAAACGATGATGGTTCGATCTATTGCTAAATCCCTTGGTTTAACTTTTAATCGTATACAATTTACACCTGATTTATTACCGTCTGATATGACGGGGGTATCGATATATAATCAGAAGGACATGAGCTTCGAATTCAGACCTGGTCCGTTAGTCGGAAACGTTATTTTAGCCGATGAAATCAACCGTACATCTCCAAAAACACAATCCGCTTTACTTGAATCGATGGAAGAGATGAGCATGACGGTAGATGGGCAAACCCATATCCTTCCTGACCCGTTTTTAGTAATGGCAACACAAAACCCGATCGAGTACGAAGGAACTTATCCGCTTCCGGAAGCACAGCTGGACCGTTTTTTAATGAAGCTCACAATGGGTTATCCAACGCCAGAAGAAGAATTCAATGTACTGAACGTAATCGGAAACGAACACCCTATCCATTTGTTGAAGCCAGCGATTTCTGCAGAAGAGATTGCTGAACTGAAAACGGCTGTGAGAAATATTTATGTATCTGACTCTGTGAAGCGATATATTGTGGATCTTGTCAACCGTACGCGTAACCACAAGTCCATTGCATTAGGAGTAAGTCCTCGTGGATCACTTTCTCTTTTAAAAGCTGTACAAGCCTATGCACTGTTAATGAACCGTGATTTTGTAATCCCTGATGATGTGAAATATCTGGCGCCGTTTGTACTTGTGCATCGCGTGCTATTAAAACCTGAAGCCCGTTTTGAAGGTGTAACCGCACAAGAGGTGATCAAGGATCTTTTAGCCCGTGTTCCTGCACCTATTCATAAGGAACAGCATGCGAGATGAAGGCATTACTCCAAAAATTTTGGGAGCGTAATAAAACACCGATAGGGTTTTCAGGGATCATTTTTTTACTGCTCGTAACTTTCTCTTTTGCCATGTTTCAAGGCGGATTTGTAAGCTGGTTTTTGTTCTACAGCGTTCTTCCGCTTGTTTTATATTCGATTGCGATGGCGTTTTATCCCATTCAGCGGCTGAAAATTGAGCGTATTATTTCAAAAGAAAAACTGATGGCCGGAGAAGAAGTGGTAATTACGATCTTGGTGACACGCCGCAGCAATTTCCCTCTATTTTACGTTGTATTAGAGGACGTGCTTCCGGAAGCACTGCTTCGTGAAACCCGCTATGAAGGGAACACTCATCAGATTCAATCCCGTATCCTGATGTTTCCTTTGTTCCGCAAACGCCTCGAATATTCCTACACGATTAACCCTGCACCGCGAGGGCTGTTTAAATTTGATCAAATCATGGTGAAGACGGGCGACATCTTCGGTTTTGTATTAAAAAGTACGAGTGTATCGGTAAAGGATCAAATTTTTGTTTATCCGCAGTATCAAGATATTGAACGCTGGGAAAATGGAAAGATGCTTCAAACCGGTATGAAAAAAGTGGGAAAACGCTCATTTACAGATTACACATCTACAGTAAGTGTGCGTGACTATGTAGCTGGTGACAGGATGAACTGGCTACATTGGAAGGCAAGTGCAAGGTCCAATAAGCTGCTTACAAAAGTGTTCGAGCAGCAGAGGAACGATGATTTTGTAATCGTTCTGGATCATTGTGAAAAAAGTTATGGCACAAACGACTGGCTTTTCGAGCGGGGAGTATCGCTTGCAGCATCTCTCGTTCATTTTTCAATCTCAAAAGGCGGTTCCATCGGCTATCATCCTTTTAAAGGAAAAGAAATTCCGATGAACATAGGGGTTGAGCAGGAATGGCGCATCTTTCATGAACTGGCTAAAGTGAAGGCAGAGATAAAAGAACCTTTCGAAGAACGCTTGAAGCAGGAATACATGATTGGCCATATGGAAGGGAAGACAGCGCTGATCATCTCTCCTAACTTGACCGAATACACGATGAAAACGCTGGAACTTATCGCTTCCAGACAGCAAACGAATGTTATTTTCTTTTTCCTGGCTTTGGAGCCTAAGCTGACTAGCCAGGAGCTGACGTATATGAATCGTATCAGGCAATGCGGGGTTCCGGTGACACCGATTATCGGCTCTGACTTTAATGAATCACTGAAGGCAGGTGGCATGTATGACTAAACAACAGCCTTCATCCCTGCATACACTCGTCCTTTACGGTCTAGGTTTCCTTTTATTATGGGAATGGCTGAGACCGTTAAAAGATATCACGACCACAGATGATATTAACATTTTTGTGATGTACACGATGTTTTTGTTCATCGTGACGTACTTTCAGCTTCCATTTTGGATCTCATTTCCGGTAAAGCTGGGGGCTCTGCTGTACGCATTGCATTCTCTTTATTTTTTTGATGTATTTCTATCATTTAAGTGGGTTCCGTATTTGCTAGAAGACATTAGTTACAACTTAACGTTATTTTCAGATCAGAACTGGAATGAGATGACCTCGCTCAGCCGCTCATTGCTGTTCTTCATATTGTTATGGCTTGTGAGCTATCTGATGCACTATTGGCTGATTCAAACGAGGCGCATCTTCTTATTCTTCTTGATTACCGTTATATACATTTCAATTCTAGATACGTTTACGGTATATGATGCGAAACTTGCGATCATACGAACTGTATTCATAGGGTTGCTGCTGATTGGGATCTTAAGAATGATGAAACTTATTGAAACAGAAGGATTTTCTTTGCTAAAAGGAAAGTTTCCTGTTCTTTGGGTTGCGCCACTTTCAGGGGTAATCGCGCTGTCGTCTGTACTGGGGTATGTAGCTCCTAAAGCTTCGCCAATATGGCCAGACCCGGTTCCTTTCATTCAAAATATGTCTGGAAAAGAAGACATTGGCGAAGGCGGAAAAGGAAAGGGTATTGCGAAAATCGGGTACGGTGAAAATGACAGCCAGCTTGGCGGTCCGTTTGAATTTGACTATACGCCTATTTTTAAAACATACGATAACGCGAGACATTATTGGAGAATTGAAACGAAAGAATTCTACTCAGGTAAAGGATGGGAAAACAAGATTCCGACAACTGCTGTCCCGTTAGAAGCAAATAATCCTTCCGCTCAGACAGATTATACGAAAGTCTGGGAAGAAGGACTTGAGATGGAGGACAACACAGCCAGAATTGAAGCTGAAAAAGGGAAAGAATATCCGTTTCTTATGATTCCTGGGAAACTGAAGAAAATCGATGCCGATCCTGACACGACTTATCAGCTAGATGGGGTAAAAGGGAAGATTTCAACGTTCCAAAACGGAGGAGAAGTTAAGCTGTCTTCTTATGTAATGAACTATCAGCTTCCTGTATTAAAAGAAGCTCAGCTTAAAGAATCAACGAATTCATACCCACAGTATGTTACGGAAAATTACCTGCAGCTGCCGGAAACATTGCCGCAAAGAGTAAAGGATTTAGCCGCTGATATAACAGCAGATCAGCCAACGATCTATGACAAGGTAAAGACCGTAGAAGGATACTTTGCGAAAGAAGCGTATGGTTATAACACGATTGAAGTAGCGGTACCTGAAGATGACGAAGATTATGTGGATCAATTTCTTTTTGAAACAAGAAAAGGATATTGTGATAACTTCTCAACTTCGATGATCGTTATGCTGAGATCTGTTGGAATTCCTGCACGCTGGGTGAAAGGTTTTACTCCGGGTACTTTTGAAGGCATGGGAGATAACGGTACTCGCGAATACACCGTAACAAATGCGAACGCCCACTCATGGGTAGAAGTGTACTTCTCAGGAATCGGGTGGGTGCCTTTTGAGCCTACCCGCGGCTTCGATAATCCGTTTCAGCCAGAAGAAGATAAAAAGGAATCAACACCAGCTGCAGCTGTTCCTGACCAGCCGGACAAACCTGAAAAAGATTTGAATGATGAAAAATCTGCTTCATCTGAAAAAGCAAGCTTTGCGTCCATTTTAAAAACGGCGGGCTATGCAGCAGCGGGATTGATCATTTTGCTATTAATCGTTGCAGGACTGGCATATTTGTTCCGCAGAAAATGGCTTCGTCAATATACCATTTGGAGATATAAGCGCAAACAAGGTTCCGAAACGTTTGAAGAAGCGTTTGAAAGACTTCTGTGGCTGCTAAAAGTATACGGCATTAGAAGACAGCCAGCATTTACACTTAGAGAATACGCACTTTACGTCGATCGAGCACTTGATACTAAAGACATGAGAATTTTAGCAAAAGCGTATGAAGGTGTTCAATTCAGTCCGAAAAAGCAGACAGATCTATGGAGCGATTTCCATCGTGAATTGTGGGAAAATTTAATTAAAAGAATCCGCCCTTGACCGCTATAGAAGGCATTGTTATTATGTCTTTAAGATTATAGCGTCAGATCATATTCTCCTTCGTATATCCTCGATAATAAGGTTCGAGAGTCTCTACCGGGTTGCCATTAACAACCTGACTATGAAGGCAGGGTTCTTTATAGTTATTTAAGGAATTCTGCCTTTGTTTTTTATGTAGAAAACAAGGGTGGAATTCCTTTTGTTTTGCTTTTAATAGTGTAAAGTAAGGCAAGCTGACGGATACTATAGCTGATATTAATAGATGGGGTGAGTACATGCACGAAACGAATGACTTGCACGTAATGAGCGAAATGATCGTAGTGTTGGATTTCGGCGGACAGTACAATCAGTTGATTGCACGCCGTATCCGTGATTTAGGAGTATACAGCGAGCTTCATCCGCATACAACAACTGCGGAAGATATAAAAAAGATGAATCCAAAGGGAATCATTTTCTCTGGAGGACCAAGCTCTGTTTATGCAGAAGGTTCACCGGCTTGTGATGAAGCGATTTTTGACCTGGGTATCCCTGTGCTAGGTATCTGCTACGGTATGCAGCTGATGAGCCATCATTTTGGCGGAAAAGTTGAGCGGGCAAGCCACCGTGAATACGGAAAGGCTCAGATTACAGTTACCAACACCAACAAACTTTATGAAAATCTTCCCGAGCAGCAAGTCGTATGGATGAGCCATAGTGACCTTGTTGTTGCGCCGCCTGAAGGTTTTGTTACAGATGCAACAAGCGTGTCTTGCCCTGTAGCAGCAATGAGCGATGTTTCCCGCCAGCTATACGGTGTTCAGTTCCATCCGGAAGTACGCCACTCAGAATTCGGTATCGAGTTCTTGGATAACTTCGTAAAGTCCGTTTGCGGCTGTGAAGGAAACTGGACGATGGAAAACTGGATCGAGGACGAAGTACAGAAGATCCGTGAAGTAGTAGGAGAGAAAAAAGTAATCTGCGCTATGTCAGGTGGAGTAGATTCTTCTGTAGTAGCAGTGCTTGTTCATAAGGCAATCGGTGATCAGCTGACATGTATTTTCGTCGACCACGGACTGCTTCGTAAAGATGAAGCGGACCAAGTTATGAAAACATTCAGCGAAGGCTTTAACATCAACATCATCAAGGTTGATGCGAAAGACCGTTTCTTAAGCAAACTTGAAGGTGTTTCTGATCCTGAGAAAAAGCGTAAGATCATCGGTAACGAATTCATCTACGTATTTGATGAAGAAGCATCAAACCTTCAAGGCATCGAGTTCCTTGCTCAAGGTACGCTTTACACAGATATCGTAGAGAGCGGAACTGCAACAGCTCAAACGATCAAGTCTCACCATAACGTAGGCGGACTTCCTGAAGATATGCAGTTTAAATTGATCGAACCTCTTAACACGCTTTTCAAAGACGAAGTGCGTAAAGTAGGTACAGAGCTTGGTATTCCTGAACATATCGTATGGCGTCAGCCTTTCCCAGGACCAGGTCTTGGAATCCGCGTTCTTGGAGCGATTACAGAAGAGAAGCTCGAAATCGTTCGTGAATCAGACGCGATCCTTCGCGAAGAAATTTTGAATGCTGGATTAGATCGTGATGTGTGGCAGTATTTCACCGTGTTGCCTGATATCCGAAGTGTTGGGGTAATGGGAGATGCTCGTACGTACGATTACACGATCGGTATTCGTGCTGTAACATCTATTGATGGAATGACATCTGACTGGGCGCGTATCCCGTTTGATGTATTAGAGAAAATCTCCACTCGTATCGTAAACGAAGTGGATCACATCAACCGTGTCGTTTATGATATTACTTCTAAACCGCCGGCAACAATCGAGTGGGAATAGGGTTAAAAAAGTAAAAGACGAACGATTATAGCAAAATAACATATAATTATTCGGAAAAGTGCTTGACGAACGACAAAGTTCGACCTATACTCAAGATGTAAATAAAATCAAATGAATTTCCTACGTATAATATCGGGGATATGGCCCGAAAGTTTCTACCAGACTGCCGTAAATGGTCTGACTACGGAGGATTATTGAAATATTGCATGTGTTCATTTTTTGGCATATGTACGGTTTCTTTAATCTTTTCGTATTCAGACCCAAGGGCTTAGTCCCTTGGGTCTTTTGTTTTTCATGCGTAGGCGCGTATAGGGGGAAAAGAGAGATGGAACGGTATTTTGGCTTTAAGGATTTTAATACAAGTTATAAAAAAGAAGCAACAGCAGGTTTAACGACATTTCTTGCGATGGCTTATATTTTATTCGTTAACCCGATGGTTCTTGGTGACGCTGGCATGGATAAAGGAGCTGTATTTACAGCTACTGCACTTGCTGCAGCATTTGGAACATTGTTCATGGGAATCGTCGCAAAATATCCGATCGCGCTAGCACCGGGTATGGGACTTAATGCATTTTTTGCATACTCTGTTGTTTTAGTAATGGGTATTCCTTGGCAGACTGCACTTGCCGGGGTATTGATGTCTGGAATTATCTTTATTTTTATTACATTATTTAAGATTCGCGAAACAATCATTAACGCAATTCCTCAAGATTTAAAGTTTGCAGCCGCATCTGGTATTGGACTATTTATTGCTTTTATCGGTTTGAAAAATGCAGGAATCATCGCTGAAAATAAAGCAACACTCGTGTCTCTTGGCGACTTAACACAAGGACCAACGTTGCTAGCAATCTTTGGCTTCATCGTAACGATTCTTATGATGATCCGAAATATCCGCGGAGGAATCTTCTACGGGATGGTGATTACAGCAGTTGTAGGTATATTCACTGGCTTGATCGATAAACCTGATAAAATCGTAGGGGCTATCCCAAGCCTTGCGCCAACATTCGGCCAGGCATTCAGCCACTTTGATCAAATTTTCACTGTAGAAATGATGATCGTCGTCCTAACGTTCTTTATCGTTGATTTCTTTGATACTGCGGGGACGCTAATGGCAGTTTCTTCCCAAGCAGGTATCATGAAAGACAACAAACTGCCTCGTGCAGGAAAAGCATTGCTTGCCGATTCATCAGCAATCGCAGTCGGAGCAGTTCTAGGTACATCTTCAACAACAGCTTACATCGAGTCAGCTTCAGGTGTAGCAGCAGGCGGACGTACTGGTTTCACATCTGTAGTAACAGGCGCACTATTCTTATTTGCATTATTCTTCTCACCATTACTAGTTGTTGTAACACCATCTGTAACCGCACCAGCATTGATTATCGTAGGTGTATTGATGGTTTCAGTGTTGAGTAAAATCAAATGGGACCGTTTAGAAATTGCTGTACCAGCGTTCTTAACATTGATCGCAATGCCGCTCACATACAGCATCGCAACAGGAATCGCACTAGGATTCGTTATGTATCCATTAACGATGACTGTAAAAGGCCGCGCAAAAGAAATTCATCCGATCATGTGGGTACTATTCGTAATCTTTATCAGTTACTTCGTATTCTTAGTAGAATAGAGAGAATCATTAGCAGGAATGTCCGAAAGCGGGCATTCCTTTTTTATATTTCAGGAAAATAATAGAAAAAATAAGCCGATAACTTTAAAGAAGAAAGGTGCGGAAATATAGTTTCTTCATTATAATATTGTGCAGATTGAGCGTTAAGGAGAAGTGGGGAAATGGAAACGATGTGGAGCGTGTGGTTTTTTATTTTAGGAGCAGTACTGGCTTCATTTGGCGGAGTAGTAGGCTACCGTTTGCCAAAGAAAATGAAGGTGATGGGCATTGAACGCTCACAGTGTGACCATTGTGAAAAACAGCTGAAATGGTATGAGCTGTTTCCGATTGTTTCTTTCTTAGTGGCAGGTGGGAAGTGCGGGACGTGTAAAAAGCGCATTCCTGTCATCTATACAGTCGTGGAATTATTAACAGGTGGAATATACGCGTTCTCCTTTTTGAAATATGGTTTCTCCGTGGAGCTTCTATTAGCATGCTCGCTCATTTTGCTGTGCGCCATAATTTTTGTATCGGATTTATTGTATTTCATCATTTCAGATAAAGTATTGATCGTGTTCTTTGTGTGGTTTTTGATCCTGCAAGTCGTGTTTGAATTTAGAAGCTGGCTAGATGCAGTGGCTGGAGGCTTGCTCGGCTTTTGTTTTCTGCTGCTGCTTGCGATTTTATCAAAAGGCGGGATTGGGGGCGGAGATATTAAGCTGATGGGTGTATTAGGGCTGGTGCTTGGGTTTCAGGGGACGTTTTTAACACTAATGATCGGGTCTGTTGTGGGTTTAATTGTCGGCGTTATAGGTTTGTTGATGAAGAAGTTTACTCGAAAAACAGCTTTACCGTTTGGGCCGTATTTAGCTTTAGGTTCGATTGTAACTTTTTATTACCAGTTAGAGCTGCTAAATTTTTATATATAAAGCATCATAGAATGTTAGTACAAAGGACCGGGCACCTTTTTACTAACTTGTAAAAATTTCCTATTATGTATAGTCAATCCTTTAAAAAGTGGGGTATTATGAAACATTATAAGGATTGAACGGTACAGGAGGATAAGAAATGAAAGCAAAGTGGCTCGTACTATTTTGGATGTTTGCGGATGCTTGTTTTGGTCTCACCCATACAGCATGCCTTGCCAGTACAAATGGGTCTGGAGGAATTGATTACACGAAATCTCAGCTAACCCCAACAATTGAACAGGGAGAAAAAATAAATTAGCTAAACAATAATGGCGGTGGTGGTTTATGAAGGACCAGATAGAGTCTTTAAACTGATTAATAAAGCATCGCAAAATTAGAACGTACAACTAGAGATGGCAACCCCATCTCTTTCTTTTTGAATACGTTCAGAGGAGATTAAAGAATGAAAACTAAACTTTTGAGTATGATTCTTTCGCTTTTTATCGTCGCCCTGACTGCATGTAGCGCTGATCAGGATGCTTCTAATCAAACAGAGAAAGAAGAAAAAAAGGACAAATACACCGCTCTTGCTGAAGAAGCGAACCAAGACGAAAAGTTAGAGAAGCTTGAGCTGCTTCCTTATGCGGAAGAGGTTGAAGCTTCTTTATCAAGCCCGAAATATAAAGAGTTTACGACGAATTCTAGCGTTTTAGTCAAAGGAAAAGCAAAAAAATATAGCGGATTTAAGTCTGATTACGTATGGATTAAGGTGAGAAGTGAAGAAGAAGGTCCCGCTGGAAGGGAATTAAGCTACTATGCACTGATTAAAGACGGAAAGTTTGAGCAGAGAGTACAGCTCTTTAACGGGAAGGGAAACTATTCTGTAAAAGTCAGTGTGCCTAGTGATAAAGCGGAAGATTACTTTTACGATATTGCAGAGTTTGATGTTGAAAATGTGAATCCAGAAGTGAAACGTGACGTAGCACTCACAAAAAACGCTCTTAAACAAGGTTAGTGCTAAAAAATTCCATAAATGGGTATATGGAAATAGATGGATCTTTTGAATTAGCAGGAGAAGTAGTAGATACCAGTGTAGAGCAGCTTATGGTTGAACTTAAAAAAGAGAGTGAGTCTACAAAAATCATGATTCCTGTGGAGAAGGGAAAGTTCAGCAAGAAAATCCCTCTTTATTATGGAGAAGGCGTTCATGAAGTCCAAATTATGACACCGAAAGAGGGGATGTCGGACTATTATTCTGAAGCTGCAAATCTGTATGTGAAAAATCTATCAAGTGAATCCTATGAACCTATTAATTATTCTTCGGCTTACAAAGAAAAGGGCTTCCATCTTGAGACTCCTGAAGTTGGCGGTGAAGAGACAGATCTAACTTATAAAATTAAAGGAAGTATCGACCCTAGAGGAAAAGATGCGAATAAAACAGATAATGTTTTTGTGCAAACCGAAAAAGATGATCAGAAGGCTATGTACGCCATTCCGGTAAAAAACAATGAATTTGAAGGGGAGTTCTTCCTGAGATTTGGTCCAGGTAAATATGAAGTTTCTTTAATGGCCCCAGATTTCACATTAACGAATGGATATGTACAGCACTTTGTAGGAGTAGCAGGTTTTACAGTAGAGAACACAAATGCACAAGACCAGCGGTTTACCCTGCCTTCAAGAGGAATTCAGTCAGACGCTCCTGCGATTAAAAAGTTGGCCGATCAGCTAACAAAGAATAAGAAAACGGAAAAAGAAAAAGCCTTTGCTGTCTACGAATATGTTGCCAAAAACGTGAGCTATGACGTTGATAAACTGAACAATCGCACATTTGAATTTGATGATAGCGCATTGAAAACGCTGGATGAGAAAAAAGGTGTATGTCAGGACTTCGCTTATTTGGCAATTGCATTATTGCGAGCAAGCGGATTGGAAACACAGATGGTGACAGGATACGCAGGCCAAAACCATGCTTGGGTGGAGACCAAAGTGGATGGACGCTGGCTAACGATGGATCCAACATGGGGTTCAGGTTACCTGCAGAACAACAAGTTCGTACCTAAATTCACGATGGAATACTTCGATCCAAAACCAGCAGAGTTTCAGAAGACACATACCAAGAAAGAAATAGAATTTTAAGTACTTGAAGTATGGAATGGTTGTCCCCTTAAGTTTAATTTTTTTTGGGGGAAGAGTCGTTTATTACTCCTGTTGTTATTGCGCGCCAAATATAATCCAAAGAACGGCAGATAGAGCCGAAGATACTTATTTGTTGAAGGAAAAACCAACTTATTAGAAGAAACTCGATTAAGAGGGAAAATTGATATCCCTGATTTCATTACATCAGGCTTTCAAGATGTAGTTGATGTTCATCCTGATGGTTCCTACAGAATGATAATTGAAAAACCTCAGACTAATAAAAAGTTAAAAGACGTCAAGGATTACGAGCTAGTCATCAGCGTGAGCCCTCTAGACAGCACCTGGCCATCAATAAAAGATGCCTATGGGGAAAATGGAGAGAAGCTTCAAGGTGAATTAGTAATGGATGGAAGTAACTCAAAATCGGCAGAAAAGAAAATATCAATTGTAGAATAATTATTTTGCTCGGCATTTTTGTTGCCGGGCCTTTTAAAATGTTTAACAATCGTACAATAAGAGAAAAATGTACAAGAGAAAGGCGGGATTCCGAGATGAGCTATGAAGATTTAGCACTGCATACAGACAAATACCAGATTAATATGATGTACGCCCATTGGAAAAACGGAACGCATAATAACATTAGAGTGTTTGAAGCCTTTTTCCGAAAGAACCCCTTTAAGAGCGGATATGCTGTATTCGCAGGGCTTGAGCGAATTATCCAATATGTAAACCACTTACGTTTTAATGATGAAGATATTGATTATTTAAGAACACAGGAAGAGCAATATGATGAAGACTTTTTAAACGAGCTAAAGAACTTTCAATTTACGGGGGAGCTTTTTTCTGTAAAAGAAGGCACGGTTGTTTTTCCAAACGAACCGTTAATTCGAATTAAATGCCGTGTGTTCGAGGCTCATTTGCTGGAGACTGCTCTCCTCAACTTTATGAACTATCAGACATTAATTGCAACAAAGGCTGCACGTATTCGTCATGTTGCAAAAGAAGATCAGTTAATGGAATTCGGCACACGCCGTGCTCAAGAGGCGGATGCAGCGATCTGGGGCGCGCGTGCCGCGTACATTGCAGGATTTGATGCAACTTCAAACATGCGCGCAGGAAAGCTCTTTGGGATCCCGACAAAAGGCACGCACGCACATGCATGGGTTCAAGATCATGATTCTGAGGAAGAGGCATTTGAACGTTTCGCAAAAGCGCTGCCAGATCAAAGTATTCTTCTAGTTGATACGTATAATACGTTAAAAAGCGGAGTCCCTAATGCTATAAAAGTCGGGCTGAAGATGAAGGAAGAAGGAAAGTCGCTGAAAGGGATTCGGCTGGACAGCGGGGATTTAGCTTACTTTTCAATCCAAGCCCGTAAAATGCTGGACGAGGCAGGACTGCATGACACAGTAATTGTTGCAAGTAATGACTTAGATGATGACGTTATTACAGACCTTAAAACTCAAGGGGCCAAAATTACATCTTGGGGTGTCGGGACTCAGCTGATTACCGCATCTGACCAGCCAGCACTTGGCGGCGTATATAAAGTTGTAGCAAAATATGAAGATGGTGAATACGTCCCTACGATCAAAATCTCTTCTAATGTAGAAAAGATAACGACACCGGGTTATAAGAAGGTCTATAGGATTATAAATAATAAAGGTAAAGCGGAAGCGGATTATATTGCGATGGAGGATGAAGTAATCCCAGAAAAAGACATCAAGCTTTTCGATCCGATTCACACCTATAAGAATAAGGTAGTATCTTCATTTACTGCAGAAGAGCTTCTTCAACCTATTTATATAGAAGGAAAGCTTGTATATGAGCTGCCTAATTTGGAAGAAATCCGAAGCTACCACCAAGCACAGCTTCAGTTGTTCTGGCCGCAGCATTTAAGAAGACTCAACCCTCAAGAATACTTTGTAGACCTTTCTGAAAAAGTGTGGAAGACGAAAAACGACCTTCTAGAAAAGTATTCTTTATAGACTACAAGACCTCTTTTCAAATGTGAAAAGAGGTTTTTTTATAAAAACTTTAAAAAACCGTTGACGGTGCTTCAGAACGCTGATATAGTAATAAACGTTGTTGCTTTTCTTACATATTTCTCGACAAAAACAAACAAAACTTTTTCAAAAAAGTACTTGCATCCCATAGAAGATATGTGGTAAGATAGTTTTTGTCGCTGCTTTAAGAAAGTAACGCGATGAAGTTCTTTGAAAACTGAACAAAAGCAAAGGTAAGGGA
>NZ_MQMF01000008.1 GCF_001999465.1 Fictibacillus arsenicus | reverse complement strand
AAAATGTATGGAAATATAATAAAATTTATTTTGTCCCAACAGGATATATGATTTTGAGAACAATAGGTCCAGTGATGATGGCGAAGAGGTCACACCCGTTCCCATACCGAACACGGAAGTTAAGCTCTTCAGCGCCGATGGTAGTTGGGGGTCTCCCCCTGTTAGAGTAGGACGTCGCTGGGCTTTATCTCAAAAAACTTTAAATTATATTATTCCACAGTAGCTCAGTGGTAGAGCTATCGGCTGTTAACCGATCGGTCGTAGGTTCGAGTCCTACCTGTGGAGCCATTACTTTTTGCTTCCATAGCTCAGCAGGTAGAGTGCTTCCATGGTAAGGAAGAGGTCACCGGTTCGAGCCCGGTTGGAAGCTCCATAATAAAAATATGGCCCGTTGGTCAAGCGGTTAAGACACCGCCCTTTCACGGCGGTAACACGGGTTCGAATCCCGTACGGGTCACCAACTTTTCTTTTAACTGAACATAACTTTTGGAGGATTAGCTCAGCTGGGAGAGCACCTGCCTTACAAGCAGGGGGTCGGCGGTTCGATCCCGTCATCCTCCACCATTTATGCCGGTTTAGCTCAATTGGTAGAGCAACTGACTTGTAATCAGTAGGTTGGGGGTTCAAGTCCTCTAGCCGGCACCACAAATTTTACTAGCTAGTAAAATTTGTTGAAAGAGATCTGTGATCGTCTCTTTTTTTATGTGGAGGGGTAGCGAAGTGGCTAAACGCGGCGGACTGTAAATCCGCTCCCTCCGGGTTCGGCGGTTCGAATCCGTCCCCCTCCACCATCTTTGAATAGTTATAAAAAGATAGACTATAATGCTTTTATGCGCGGGTGTAGTTTAATGGTAAAACAAGAGCCTTCCAAGCTCTGGTCGTGAGTTCGATTCTCATCACCCGCTCCATTTATTTCTTCGGGGCTTTAGCTCAGCTGGGAGAGCGCCTGCCTTGCACGCAGGAGGTCAGCGGTTCGATCCCGCTAAGCTCCACCATATACATAACAATTGATATCAGGCGATGGCCTGATTTTTTTTATATTTTTGTTGGTTTATTTGACTAGTAAAGAGTGCGTATTATTTGTTTCTTATAGACATAAGGGTAAAAAGCTGAGTTCTCGTTTGAGGAATCAGCTTTTTTGCATGTAAAGATCATAAATCAGACCGCAGCTCGAGATTTATGATCGCCATACGGAATTTATGATCGCCATACGGAATAATCGTCTCTTTCTTTTTCAACAACTCCTCAATAAATTTCTATCAAAAATTAGAGGGACCAACTCCTTCTTCCAACTAATAATTCTCATAAATATGTATTTCAACATCGAAAGCGCTTTCTTTTTGGTATATCTATGCAAAATTTTGTCCGGTTGAACCATGAAATCCCTTACAGCTACAATAGTATTAGGGAATCGTTAGTTTTTTGTTTTTCATAAGGGAGGAAGAAGAATGTTAAAAGATATATCAGTAATCGGAGTACCGATGGATTTAGGACAAATGCGACGCGGTGTAGATATGGGGCCGAGTGCTATTCGATATGCAGGAATTATTGAGCGTCTAGAAAACCTTAACTATCAGGTTGAGGATTTAGGTGATATAGAAATTGCTCGTCCAGAAAAACAAAGTATTGAAAACGAAGGTAATCTTAAAAACTTAAACGGTGTTTTGGAAGCAAGTGAAAAGCTTTCGGAATCTGTATCCAGTGTAATTACGAACAAAAAGTTCCCGTTAGTATTAGGCGGAGACCATAGTATTGCGATTGGAACTTTAGCAGGTGTTTCAAAACACTACAAAAACCTTGGAGTCATCTGGTATGATGCGCATGGTGATCTGAATACGGCAGATACATCTCCAAGCGGCAATATCCACGGCATGCCTTTAGCTGCTTCGATCGGTATTGGTCATGAGATGCTAACGAACATCAGCGGCTATACACCTAAAGTGAAGCCGGAAAACATTGTTATCATTGGAGCACGCTCACTGGATGAAGGTGAGAGAGAACTTATAAAAGAAAAAGGCATTAAAGTTTACACGATGCATGAAGTGGATCGTCTTGGTATGACAAAGGTTATGGAAGAGACGATTGAATATCTGAAACATACTGACGGTGTTCACCTTAGTCTTGATCTTGATGGATTAGATCCGCACGACGCTCCGGGTGTTGGTACACCTGTGCTTGGGGGAATCAGCTACAGAGAGAGCCATCTGGCGATGGAGATGCTTGCAGAAGCAGAGATTATTACTTCAGCCGAGTTTGTAGAAGTAAATCCAATACTTGATGAGAAGAACAAAACAGCAACAGTTGCTGTGGCATTAATGGGATCTTTGTTGGGAGAAAAACTTTTATAAAATGGTTCAAACAAAAACAGTTGCCTCTCTACGGAAGCAACTGTTCTTTTTCATTTATGCGTTGATATTGATTTAGCAGCTGGTCTATTTCTTGAGAAAGTTCAACAACTTCTTCTGCAATTAAGGGAAGATGTTTCGAAAGCTCATTCATTTGCTGTCTGGAGTGTTCGATCTGTTCGATCAATACATCTCTATGCATACAAACAACCCCTCTCTTCACTCGATTAAAGTATTTTATATGATTAATATTCCCAGGGCTTATTAGTTTGAAACACCGAAACTAGAAAAATATACCTTTTTATTTCGTCAAATTCTGCAACATGATAAAATAAAAAAATAAAGATAAACATTGAAACTTATGGCAAGCTGGTACGTAAATAAAATCCGAGTGGTGATAATAGATGGACGCCTTAGTAGCGAATATGGTTGCCCAAGTCAAAAAAGGGGACCAGGAAGCGTTTGAAGGCATTGTAGACCTTTTTAAAGATAAAATATACCGGCATTGTTACCGGATGGTCGGCAATGGACACGAAGCAGAAGATTTAGCACAAGAAACTTTTTTAAGAGCTTACCGTAATATAAGTAAATACAATAATGAATTTAAATTTTCAACTTGGATTTTCAGAATTGCCACAAACCTATGCATTGACAGGCTAAGAAAGAAAAAGCCTGATTACTATTTAGATGCTGAAGTACCTGGCACGGACGGAGCTACGATGTATAGTCAGCTCTCATCTGAAGAAC
This sequence comes from Fictibacillus arsenicus, assembly GCF_001999465.1. GTDB lineage: Bacteria > Bacillota > Bacilli > Bacillales > Fictibacillaceae > Fictibacillus > Fictibacillus arsenicus. Next base: position 42,713 of record NZ_MQMF01000008.1, on the reverse strand, counting down.
CGCTGCCTGAGCAGGTGGTAACAGAAAACGAACGATGGCATGAACTGCAAGAAGAGATTATGAAGCTCCCCGAAAAGTATAGGACAGCAATTGTTCTAAAATATGTAGAAGATTTATCCCTGGAAGAAATCAGCCACATTATGGACATACCCGTCCCAACTGTAAAAACTCGTATACATCGAGGCAGAGAAGCGCTGAAAAAAGTATTTCAAATGGTTGTAAAAACGAGGTGAAGAAAAAATGCAGTGTGAAGCTTCTGTATTTGATGAATTGATGAACAGAGTACTCGATGGTGAAGCGACGAAGGAAGAAGAGCGTGTTTTTCATGCTCATCTGGAAGAATGTGAATCATGTAAAGAAGAATACGAGATGCTTTTAGAAACTCTAAAAGAATTACAGTTACAGAACCATAATATAAAAGCTCCTGAAGGATTTACTAGGGCTGTTATGGCAAAGCTGCCTAAAGAGAAGCAGCAAATAAAATGGAAACGGTGGATGCAGCGCCATCCTGCTTTAACGGCCGCGGCGATCTTTATGTTCTTTATGGCAGTATCCGTTTTTACAAGCTATAATCAGCAGGATTTAGCTGTTGTAAAAGGAGAAGGTAACCTTCAGATCAAAAAGGCTGAAAGAGTAGTCGTTGTTCCAGCTGGTGAAACGATAAAAGGTGACCTTGTCGTAGAGAATGCTGACGTCCGTATTGAAGGAAGAGTAGAGGGCGACGTAACGGTTATAAAAGGAAATCAATATCTTGCATCAGCAGGTGAGGTAACGGGGCACAGTCAGGAAATCGGCCAAGTTGTCGAATGGGTATGGTACAAGTTGAAATCATTGGTTAGTACAAAAGAAGAAACGATGCAAAATAACGATAAGAGCCGTTTAGAAACGGCTTTTTTTGTTGGGTGAAGAAATGATGCAGGGGTATTCATCGCGCCAAATTTGTCAGGGATTGTCGGCTCGTGGTTATATTCTAATAAACGTGGGATTATTTCAATTAACGTGAGAAAAAACGCAGCTACCGTGGATTAATCTGGTTTACCGTGGAAATATCAGCCACAATACCTATGGTAGTATCAAGCAAAGGGCGGGTTTCATTGTCGTTACCAACAGGATTAGCCTTGAACTTCATAAACTTGAGCCGCTCATGCTCAGTTTTCTTTGTAATGAGGTATGCTATAATAAATAAGTTAAATCTATTATGAAAACTTCAACTTGGAACACATACCCGAGTTGGGAGGGAAGTTATGTTACCAATCGCAGATTTTAATATCTTTAACTACCTTACACAAATAATTGATATTTTATTGGTGACGTATGTCATCTATAAATTGATCATGATTATCCGAGGAACAAAAGCTGTTCAATTGTTAAAAGGAATAAGCGTGATCATCGTAGTATGGTTTCTGAGCAGCTCGTTCGATCTTCGGACGATGTCTTGGCTGATGGATAAAGTCATTACATATGGTTTGCTTGCCATTATTATCATCTTCCAGCCAGAGCTGAGAAGAGCGCTCGAACAGCTTGGTCGAGGCAGATTCTTTTCAAGGACGGGAATTCCTGAAGAAGAAGAAACTGAGAAAACGATCGCAGCTATCGTGAAGTCTACAAACTATATGTCTAAACGCCGTATCGGAGCTATCATCTCAATTGAAAGAGAAACAGGGTTGAGTGAGTACGTAGAGACTGGGATTCCGATTCAGGCGCATTTAACTTCCGAGCTGTTAACGAATATTTTTGTACCGAATACACCGCTTCATGATGGAGCTGTCATTATTAAACAAAGCCAGGTATTTGCAGCTGGCTGTTATTTGCCGCTTACAGAAAGTCCGTTTGTTTCAAAAGAACTTGGGACACGACACAGAGCAGCATTAGGAATCAGTGAAGTAACAGATGCTATAACGGTTATAGTTTCTGAGGAGACAGGTACGATCTCCCTTACAAAGAACGGGGAAATCTATCGGAATCTGGACGAAGAGTCTTTAAGAAATTTGTTAAATGCAGAATTGATTATTGCGAATAAGTCCACTTCCTCAACTCGCTGGAATTGGAGGGGAAAGAAAAATGGACAAACTCCTTAATAGTTCATGGTTTGTTAAAATCATTGCTTTCCTCCTTGCTTTAATGATGTATACCATCGTTACAATGGAAACGCAGGAAGAAGCAGCTAACCGTTCTATTTTTTCAAAAATGTATACGGAAAGCGAAACCATTCAGGACGTTGAAATCACACCTTATTTTGATGAAAAACAATATGTCTTAACCGATTTGCCCTCTTCGGTAGATATTACTTTAACAGGCTCAAGCAGGTTAATTACAAAAGCCACAAAAGTAGATAAAGAAGTCGAAGCATATATTGATCTGACTAATGAGGCTCCGGGCAATAAACGGGTTAAAGTAAATGTCCGAGGTTTGCCTGAAGGCGTTAAGGCGAAGGTGAAGCCTGAGTTCGTTGACGTAATCCTTCATAAGAAAGTTACGAAAGAGATGCCAGTTAACGTTGATTTGAAAAATACAAGAAAGCTTCCAGAGGGTTACACAGCTGGAGATGTTAAATTCTCTCCAAAATCAGTCAGAGTAACTGGTCCAGAAGGAATGATCAATCAGATCTCATTTATAACTGGATTTGTTGACGTAGGCAATGCGGACGAGACTATACAGACCAAAGTGCCTTTACGTGCATACAATCAACAAGGAGACCTTATTGATGTACAGGTTTCTCCTGAAACGGCAGAAGTATCAGTGCCGATAAAGAAACCTAAAAAAACAGTACCTATTTCCATCCGAACAAGCGGGGAGCTTGAAGAAGGCCTATCACTTGCGTCAATAACATCTGACCCAAATGAGATTACGCTGACAGGTACAACAACTTCTTTAGATAAATATGATTCATTTAAAGAGATTTCTATAGACCTTAGCAAAATAAAAAAAGATACAACAGTAACCGTAGATGTTCCTGTACCAGATGGAATTGAATCTGTCTCGGAAAAAGAGGTAACCGTTTCGATTGACGTTGAAGACGAAGAGATAACACGAACGTTTAAAGATGTTCCATTAACATTGCTTGGTACGACCGATGAGAAAAAAGCTACAATTCTAGACCCTGAAGATGGAGCAGTAGATGTAACGGTGAAAGGCAAGAAGAGTACACTTGATTCGCTCCAAATATCAGACCTCGAAGGTATTTTAGATGTAAGCCAGCTTGAAGAAGGAACTCACGAAGTAAAGATAGATTGGAAAAATCCTGCTGATATTGATCTGACAGATACAGTTCAAGAAGCCAGTGTGGAAATTCAAACAGAAACTAGCAGTCAATAGATGAAGGAGAGAGCAATAATGGGAAAATATTTTGGTACAGACGGAGTAAGAGGAGTTGCAAATACAGAGCTAACGCCTGAACTTGCTTTTAAATTAGGACGTTTCGGAGGATATATTCTAACAAAAAATACAGATAAGCCAAAAATCTTGATCGGTCGTGATACTCGCATTTCCGGACAAATGCTGGAAGGCGCTCTAATAGCTGGCCTTTTATCGATCGGTGCAGAAGTAATGCGTTTAGGAGTTATTTCAACACCAGGCGTTGCTTTTATTACAAAAGCGCTGGGAGCACAAGCGGGAATCATGATCTCAGCTTCACATAATCCAGTTGCAGATAATGGAATTAAATTTTTTGGTGCTGACGGTTTTAAGCTTTTAGATGAGCAAGAAGCGGAGATCGAAGCACTTTTAGATAAAGGTACAGATGAACTGCCTCGTCCTGTAGGAGGCGACCTGGGTTCTGTCAGCGATTATTTCGAAGGCGGACAAAAGTACATGCAATATCTTAAACAAACGATTCCTGGAGACTTCTCAGGATTGCATATCGCACTAGACTGTGCGCACGGTGCTACATCATCACATGCACCGCACTTATTTGCTGATTTGGAAGCAGATATTTCAACAATGGGTACAAGTCCAAACGGCTTAAACATTAATGAAGGTGTTGGAAGCACACATCCAGAGAAGCTTGCTGCGCTTGTAAAAGAAAAAGGCTGTGACATGGGATTAGCGTTTGATGGCGACGGGGACCGCTTGATCGCGATCGATGAAAAAGGAAACATTGTCGATGGTGACCAAATTATGTTCATCTGCGCGAAGCATCTCAAAGACCAAGGCCGTCTGAAACAGGATACGGTTGTTTCAACAGTAATGAGTAACCTTGGATTTTATAAAGCAGTTGAAGCGAGCGGTATCCAATCTGCTCAAACAGCTGTTGGTGACCGTTATGTAATGGAAGAGATGCGCAAGAACGATTTTAATCTTGGCGGAGAGCAGTCCGGCCATATTATTTTCTTGGATTACACAACCACAGGTGATGGGCTTCTTTCTGGAATCCAGCTTGCATCTATTTTAAAAGCAACTGGAAAGCCATTATCAGAGCTTGCAGGAGAGATGAAGAAATTCCCTCAGCTTTTGATCAACGTTAAAGTAGCAGATAAATCTAAGCTGAACGGAAATGAAGCGATCAAATCGGCTATCGATCAAGTGGAAACAGAACTTGAAGGAAACGGCCGAGTGCTTGTACGCCCTTCTGGAACAGAACCGCTCGTACGCGTAATGGTAGAAGCACCAACAGAAGAGCTTTGCCAAAAGCATGCAGAAACAATCGTAGAAGTCGTCAAAAAAGAGTTAGTATAAAAAGGAAGACCTTTATCCGACATAAAATGAAAAAGGGCACGAAACATATGCATATGCGGCTCACACAAAGGGCTGCTTATGCATATTTTTTTATTATGGAACTTTATGTTTCAACTTTTTCTGAAATAGGGAAAGAATAATAATTGACGGTTTTGAAAAACCCGTGTATGATTATTTTTGTTTACTTCAATAAAAGGAAGGAGTTTACATTTAATCATTCATCCAAAAAGCGCCTGAACTGCTGATCGGAAAAAGCAGTTGACGAGGAAGAGGTTCATCGATATTTCGGCGGATGCCTCTCGGAACATTCACTTCCGTAAGCTTTTGTTCAAACCAGGCAAGGTGACTTCCTGTACAAAGACGAAAGCAAGTGAAACCAAAATAAAAATAGAAAACATAGGTGGGGTTGTGAGCCCCGCTCACGGCCCTCTTATGTAAGCCGTCAGCAGAGTGTGATGGCTTAAGGAGGACGTTTATTTATGTGTGGAATCGTAGGTTATATTGGAACTAAAGATGCAAAAGAAATCTTATTGCGTGGTCTTGAGAAATTAGAGTACCGCGGATATGACTCAGCAGGAATCGCCGTACTTAACGAAGACGGAGTTCATGTATTCAAAGAAAAAGGCCGTATTGCTAACTTGCGTGAGAGCGTTGATCTAGATGTTGAAGCATCTGTTGGGATCGGGCATACTCGCTGGGCAACACACGGTGTTCCAAGCAAAGTGAATTCACATCCACACCAAAGTTCAACAGAGCGTTTTACACTTGTGCATAACGGTGTAATCGAGAACTATGAACAGGTGAAGAAGCACTATATTTCAGGTGTTGAGTTATTGTCTGAAACAGATACAGAAGTAATCGTTCAGCTAGTAGAGCACTTTGTAAAAGAAGGCATGGAAGTGGAAGAAGCATTCCGCCGTACATTGTCTGAACTTAAAGGTTCTTATGCGATCGGTTTAATCGACAACGAAAACCCTGAAACCATCTATGTTGGTAAAAACAAAAGCCCATTGTTAGTGGGTAAAGGTGAAGGCTTCAACGTTATTGCAAGTGATGCAATGGCTATGCTTTCTCAAACAGATCAATACGTTGAATTAATGGATAAAGAAATCGTAATCGTGACTCGTAACAACTATACAATCAAGACGCTTGATGGTGAAGTTGTAGAACGTGCACCTTACACAGCAGAACTAGATGCAAGCGACATTGAAAAAGGCACGTACCCTCATTTCATGTTAAAAGAAATTGATGAGCAGCCTTTCGTAATGCGTAACATCATTAATCAGTACCAAAACGAAAATGGCGACCTTAAGCTTGATGACGACATCCGTGCTGCAATGAAAGGCGCAGACCGTGTGTACATCATTGCATGCGGAACGAGCTACCATGCAGGTCTTGTTGGTAAGCAGCTTATCGAGAATATCGCAAATATTCCGGTTGAATCACACATCGCGAGTGAGTTTGTTTACAACATGCCGCTTTTATCTGAAAAGCCATTGTTCATTTTCATCTCACAATCCGGTGAGACTGCAGACAGCCGTGCCGTATTAGTTGAGATCAAAAAGTTAGGTCACAAAGCATTAACAATTACAAACGTTCCGGGATCTACACTTTCTCGTGAAGCAGACTACACGCTTAATTTGTATGCTGGTCCTGAGATCGCAGTTGCTTCTACAAAAGCTTACACTGCACAAATCGCTGTTCTTGCTATCTTAGCTGTTGATTCTGCTCGTGCTAAAGGCATCGAGTTAGACTTCAATCCGCTTCAGGAGCTTGCGATTGTAGCAAACGCTATGGAAGTTTTATGTGATCAAAAAGAAGAGATGGAACAGATTGCTCGTGAGTTCTTAGCTGTAACTCGCAACGCATTCTTTATCGGCCGTGCTGCTGACTTCTACGTATGTTTAGAAGCTGCACTTAAGCTTAAAGAAATCTCTTATATCCAAGCAGAAGGATTTGCTGGAGGAGAACTTAAGCACGGTACGATCGCGTTAATCGAAGACGGTACGCCGGTCATCGCTCTAGCTACACAAGAGCATGTTAACTTAAGCATCCGCGGTAACGTAAAAGAAGTAGCGGCACGCGGTGCGTACACTTGCGTGATCTCTATGGATGGACTGCAAGAAGAAGGCGATCGCGTCGTTCTTCCGAAGATCCACCCGTACTTGACTCCGCTTGTATCTGTACTTCCAATGCAGCTGATCTCTTACTACGCAGCGCTTCACCGCGACTGTGACGTAGATAAGCCGCGTAACCTTGCGAAGTCAGTAACAGTAGAATAAATTAAAAAATAGAAAACCACCTCCCGATGGAGGTGGTTTTATTTTTGTGCTTCTTCATCCTTTTCAAGTTCTTTTATAAGCTTTTTCATCTCATCAATTTCTTTGCGCTGTGCTTTGATAATTTTATCAGCAAGCTCCTGAACTCGTGGATCAGAAATGTTTGCTCGCTCACTTGTAAGAATTGCAATAGAATGATGAGGAATCATAGCTTTCATCCAGCTTGTATCTTCTACGGTCGCCTGACTTCGAACGAGCCAAAGAGAAGCGGCAAATATAAGAGCACTGCTGCCTAGTATAACCATATTCTTCCGTCTATCTGTATACATCTTACGCATGAACAAGAGCATCACAATCGCCATGACAGAACCCATAATCAGAGCCATATACAGCCGTGTCTCACTGTAAAAGACGTGATTTAACTGAAAAATATTTAAGTACATAAGTCCGAACATAATGATTGTTGAAGTAGTAATCATAACCACAAATTTTGTATACTTTTTCATCAAAAATCCTCCTTTAGCCTCCAAATATAATGTAACCTTAGAAAATTAATCTCAAACATCACTATATTTTCAATTCAATAGCCGGCAGCCAAGGTTTCTATTCGCAGCAGCAGTGGTAAAGGAAGAGTATAAACCATTATATGGGAGGTGTTCCTATGAAAGTAGCAGTCATCGGTACTTCTGAAAGTGTAGGAGAACTTGTATTGAAAAAATTAAAAGAAAAAAATCATCAATCAGTTGCAGTTATAAAAGATGAACATAGAAAGCCGGATATGGAAAAGCTGGGAGCAACAGAAGTAGTTGTAAATGAAGGAGATCATTTTGAGGAAGTATTCGCTGCTTGTAATGCAGTAATCTATATCGCAGGATCCAGTCAAAGAACAGGTGAAAACAAAACAGTTTTAATCGATCATGATGAAGTGATTGATTCAATAGAAGAAGCAAAGAAAATGAGAATCGAACGCTTTATCCTCATGAGTGCCATTCGGGCAAATGAATCTGAGAACAGTGATTCGAGTAAGGTTGGCGAAAAGGATAAGCCTGACGAGCGATTAAGAGAAGAAGGTTTCAAATACACGATAATCCGGCCTGGCCATTTAACAGATAAACCGGGAAAGGGATTGGTCACTATAGGTGAAAGCTTGGATATCGATGAAGGGGAAATCTCCAAGGAAGATGTCGCTTCCGTATTAGTAGAAATATTAGACAACCATGATTCTTTTCATAAGACATTTGATGTAGTTTCAGGGAACGTTCCTATACATGAAGCATTTTATCATTAGGATTTCAGAAAGGATGATTGTGTGGATATTACCGCTTATCTCGTAATAGGGCTTATCGTTTTTATCGCATTACTTATCGTGGTACCTGTTATCTTTTTCATTTATTTATATTTTAAAGATGACCGTCAAAAGCAGCATGCAATCCTGCGCAACTTTCCCGTCCTCGGAAACGTCAGATACATTACCGAAAAGATAGGACCTGAGCTGAGACAGTATCTTTTTAATAATGATAATGAGGGTAAGCCTTTTTCTCGAAAACAGTATCAGGACGTTGTAAAAGCAGGCAAATATAAAGAGCGGTTAATTGGATTTGGTTCTGATCATGATTTTGAAGCAGAGGGGTTTTATATTCGTAATACCTTATTCCCAAAACAGCGTGATGAATTAAAAGTAGATAATACAGAAAAGATAAAAACGAAAACTTATAAAATAAATAAAGACGGCCTTTTTACACGAAAGGAGCATCATGAAGAAAAACTTGTTGATCCTTATTTATTAAGAGACGAAGACGCCGTGGTAGTTGGCGGACAAACATGCCGCACTCCCTTTCGAGTAAAAGGTTTAGTAGGTCAGTCCGGAATGAGCTTTGGTGCATTAGGTGAAAATGCGATTACCGCATTATCGAAAGGGCTGGGACTTGTAAAAGGAACATGGATGAATACGGGTGAAGGCGGACTGTCAGATTATCATTTGGCTGGCAATCCCGACATCATTATGCAGATCGGCCCCGACTTGTTTGGAGTTAGAAAACCGAGTGGTGAATTTTCTTGGGAAGAGTTTAAGAAAAAGAGTGAAATGAAGCAGATAAAAGCGTTTGAACTAAAGCTGGCACAAGGTGCAAAAACAAGAGGCGGACATGTTGAAGGCGAAAAAGTAACAGAAGAAATCGCAAAAATACGTCTTGTAGAACAAGGCAAGACGATCAACAGCCCGAACCGCTTTTATGAATTTGATAATCCATCAACCATGTTCGATTTTATAGAAAAATTAAGAGATGTTGGCGGTAAGCCAGTGGGAATTAAAATAGTTGTTGGAGATTTGGATGCACTGGAAGATATGGTCGCCACAATGAAAGAAAGCGGAAAAGGACCGGACTTCATAACAATTGATGGAGGTGAAGGAGGTACGGGTGCAACTTACCAAGAGCTTGCGGATGCCGTTGGTTTGCCGATCCAAGCAGCATTGCCTGTCGTGGACGAAATGCTTACGAAATATGGTGTCAGGGACAGAGTGAAGCTGATCGCATCAGGAAAACTGATTACCCCTGACAAAGTTGCCATCGCTCTCGCTATGGGAGCAGATCTCGTAAATATCGCCCGTGGATTCATGATCAGCGTAGGGTGTATTATGGCCCAAGTCTGTCACACGAACCAATGCCCTGTCGGAGTTGCTACTACAAATAAAAAACTTCAAGAAGGTCTCATTGTAGAAGAAAAACACTACAGGGTTGCTAACTATGTAATTTCGTTAAGAGAAGGTCTTTTTAATTTGGCTGCAGCAGCAGGTCTGGATTCGCCTACACAATTTAAAAGAAAACATATTGTTCATAAGGACGATCTCGGACGAATATCGCCGGTAGAGGAAATCATACATGCAGCAGTAAAAGCACAGCATCATAAATAAAAGATCGAGAAACAAAAAACTCATCTGCTTAAAAGATGAGTTTTTTTAACTTACATTCTTTGATCGTTTGAGAGTTTAGTTAATTCCTTTGGAAGCTGTCCAAACAAAATCATCCGGTACATTCGAAAGTCTGCCCTCAAAGACCAGAAGGGATGTCCAAATGTAGCAGGCTTATTCCCTTCAATAAAAAAATGGCTGAACCAGGCAATGCCGTAAGCAACAACAGGAGCTAATAAGAGAAACCAAGGGCTTTTCCAAATCGCAAGAATAATAAAAATAAAGACAAATGAAGTACCAACAAAATGCCACGCTCTAGTTGATGGTTTACTATGCTGCGAAAGATAGAACGGCCAAAATTCTTCGTAATTCTTAAACTCCATACCAACACCTCCTATAAAAGTTTAATATTCTCTTATCCTAATACTGAATCCTTTTTAATAAAAGGGAAATTGAGCTCCATGAGGAAGACTATAAAATGATGTGAAAAAAGTTTTGACTCTGTGGTGCACAACACGGTTTATGATGGAATTGCAGGTGGTGAATAAGAGATGTACAGAGTAAGTGAGTTCTCAACAATGACAGGACTGAGCAAGGAGACATTACGGTATTATGCAGAAGTGAAACTCCTCGAGCCTGCTTATATTGATCCAAAGAATAATTACCGGTATTACGATAATGGCTCTTATTTAATCGCAATAATTTTGGTTAGTTTACGAAAATTCAATTTTACGATTCAAGAAATGATCACCGTTATTGAAGATGAGTCTTTCAAGAACCTGGAGAACATCCTTAATCAAAAAAAGCGGGACATTCAGAAAAAAATAGAGGAAATGCATGGCACAATAGATGAAATTGATCAGTTCTTAAAATGGGGAAATGAGGAGGATGCATGATGATAACATGGAATGAAGAGAAGGTAATATCGGTAAATATTGAAAAGGTGTGGAACCTATTTTCTGATGAAAATATACAGCGTATCATGCCAAACGTTGTAGAACATACACCAATCGAAAAGAAAGAAGGGGTAGTAGGCTCAACGTATCGTCAATCTTACAAAGAGGGGCGACGAGTGGAAACATACATTGTTGAGACTCTCGGGTATGAGAATACAGAATCAAAAAAATACTTGCATATAGGGTTTACGCTAGGAAAGGCCTTTGAAATTGAAACAGCATTTACCTTAATAAAAATAGATGAAACAAGCACACGCTTCATTTATACGGGACAAAATAAAGGCATCAACTTCTTGGGCAAAGTCATGCTTAAGATCGCTGGTGATAAAAATAACAACAAAGTGGTACAAGATTTTATGGACAAGGTAGAGGAGGAAGCGGTGAATGAATCTGCTTCTGTTTAACTTTAAAAGAGTCTGCTCCGTCCATGCATAACATAATGTTTTATTTTCCATCCTAAAAGGTAAAGTTAAAGGAGCCTACATTAAAGGAGTGGATGAAATGGATAAAGAGCAGCTAAAACAAGAAATACTAAACGTATTAGAAAAAAGACAAACAGGAGTGCTCGCGAGTGTGAAACAGAACAAACCACACTCCAGATATATGACCTTTTATCATGATGAACTTACCTTCTATACACCGACTAGCATTGAGACACATAAAGCAGAAGAAATTCAGGAAAATCCTAATGTTCATCTCTTAGTTGGTTATGATGGTGAAGGATATGGCGATTCTTATTTAGAAGTAGAAGGTACGGCAACGATTCAAGATGACCAAGGGCTGAAGGAAAAGTTTTGGTCCGAACAGATGTCTCATTATTTTGATGGACCAAATGACCCTAACTACATTCTGCTAAAAATAAAACCAAGTTTAATCAGATTAATGAACAGTGAAGAAAACTCACCGCTAACATTAGAATTATAAAATATACAAAATAAAGACCTCTCTTTTGAATAAAAGAGAGGTCTTTGTTCGTCTAATATTAATAACTGGATTTTATTTTCCTATAATTGTAAAAAATGATAAAATAAATAGACCGAACATTCTTTAAATTAAGAGGGGGCTTTTAAATGAAGAGGATATGGACGGCTATAGGATTATTAATAGTTTTAATGGGATGCACTGAAAAAGAGGTTGAGAAAGAACCGAAGTTTACTGTGAAAGATGCGATTAAGGAAAATCATGTAGTCATTCAAAATTTGTCGGATAAAGTTAACGAAATTATGACTGGGGCAACGAAAGCAGAAAACCTTGTTCCTATGTTCGTTTTTCTAGATGATGTAGAGGCGGATAAAGAGAGTACATTAAAAATAACAATCTTTCCTAAAAACGGAGAACCTACTACAAGTGAATTACACTATGTGAACAAAGATAAGACGATTTTTAAGAATAATAATAAATCATTCACTATGCCAATAGGTGATATTGAATGTTCGAGCATTTTAGCTAGCAGCAGGAATGTAATGGCAGATGGCTGTAATGGTAAGTATAGTACAGTTTTGGTTATTCCATTTGGAGTGAGGGAGTATAATCTTGCAAAAGTAGAATACAAAAAGCAAAAAAATAAATAGGGGGAAGTTATGCCATATATATTAAAAGACAGTTTGCTCTCTTTTATTCTATCTGTTATTGGAATTATTCTCTTAGGTTCAGTTCCGTTCATGTTTACAGGTATGTCGTTTAATACTGACAGCTATTTGGACGGAATAGGGGAACTATTTAAAACGATGATGAAACCTTCTGAAATCATGTATTTTACCGGAAGCGGAATGTACCCGCTCTTTCCAGAAATATGGGGTATAATCGGATATTCTTTAACCATTTTATTTTCTTCGTTCTTTATCGCTATTATTTTAGCACTTATGTTTGCTCTAGGGATTTTTACGCTTCCAACACGATTAAAAGATAAGATTCGTGTATTTTCATTTATGTTCGAATCAATTCCCGATGTTCTAATTGCGATTGGAATGCAGTTTTTTATTATCTGGTTTTTTAAGAAGACGAATATTCTCTTGTTTCAAATTGTTTCTTTGCATGACCAAAAAACTTATTTTGTACCGATCTTTTGTTTAACTGTATTGCCTACTTTGCTTATTTTAAGGATATTGCTTCTTAATATGGAAGAAGAATTCAAAAAACAATACATTGATACTGCTAAGGGTAAGGGGATTGGCAGATTTCATATTCTCTGGAGACATGTGCTTCCAAATACGCTGCTAAGTGTCTTTCACCAATCCCGCAATATCCTATGGTTTATGCTTTCTAATCTATTAATGGTTGAATTTTTGTTTAATATCTACGGGGTTACAACACTGGTAAGAGAAATGGGGAACCCAGCTATCTTTACGATTTCTATGCTTCTATTATTTTTACCCATGTTTCTATTTTTTACGGCTCTTAGAATTTTTTCGTATAAGTGGGTGGGTGAAAAATGATAAAAGCGATCTGGAAGGACCCTTTTTTTCTAGCAGGTTTTCTCTTCGTTTTTGCTTTGGTTAGTTTCAGTTTTTATCATCATTTTGTAATGAATAATGAAATCTATGAAAATCAGATTATCTATGAAGGAATTACACCTGTTGATAGAGCACCTTTCGAACCTTCAAGTGAGTATTGGTTCGGCAGCGACCGTATGGGAGCGGATTTATTCTATCAGATTATTTCAGGAGCAAAATACACATTGGGTGTTGCATTCGCTGCGAGTTTACTGAGAATTATCCTGTCATTCTTTGCTGGGATTATGTTACTGAGTGCAGGGAAGATTCTTCCGGTCTTTAAAGGACTCGGGCAATCGTTCTACTATATTCCATCAGCTCTACTAATCTTATTTATAGTGGGTCCGATTATTATGATCGAAGAAATAACCTTTTGGGAAAAAGCATTTTTTCAGATCATGCTGATGGTTTTAATTGCAGTTCCAAATACGGCGATATTGATAAAAGAGGAAATAAATTTAATCCAGCAAAACGAATTTATTACGAGTGCGAAGTTAATGGGAGGCAACAGGTTTCGTATCTTGTTTAAACACATCATGCCCCATCTATGGCCAAGGCTTGTCCTTATGTATGTCCAGCAGGTGATTGCAGTGTTATTGTTACTTGCTCATCTTGGCATATTAGGAGTTTTCTTTGGAGGAACGATCTATCGTGAATATGGTATGGAATTTGTAATACCCGCTTCCGTTTCAAATGAATGGTCAGGCTTATTAGGAGGTTATTATGCTCAGCTAAGACTCGCACCATGGCTTGTATTCTTTCCGGTTTTAAGTTTTGCTGCTGTAATCATGGCGTTTAACTTTATGGCCGAGGGAATTAAGCGAACAGGAGATCAATTGCCGGGCAGGAAAAAAGTGAAGAAGAGAGAAAAAGGTAAAGAGGAATCTGTCTCAGGGGAATCCTTTGTATTTTTAACAGAGCGGAAAATAGGATAAACAAAAAAGGCAAGAGCTAAAACTCTCGCCTTTGGGGATGTTCTTATCTCAACGTCGCACCGATGATGATGAGAAGGATAAAAAGCACTACAATTAAAGCGAACACTCCGCCGCCGCTTCCGTATCCGTAGCCGCCGCCATAGCCATAACCGCCACAAGGGTTGCAGCACCCGTAACCATATCCAGGATAACCCCAGTTACGCTGTTGTTGTCTCTTTCCAAACATGCTGTAATTCCTCCTTCTTTCTTGTGCCTTATGCTTTCATCTATAGTGTATGTCCCAGGAGAAGGAGTGACAGGGACAATACCCTAATAAAAATCAAAAAGTTTTGAAATTAAAGGAGGTCAACCATGAGTGAAGTACTGACAAAGTATAAGAGTTTTACCAATTGGCTTCAGCAGCTTAAACAAATGCCAGACGAATATTGGCTGGTGCCTATTAAAGATGGAAAATGGTCTGTTGGAGAAATTGTTGCTCATATTAAGGCATGGGATGTTTTTGTGTGGGATGAGAGAGTTGCCTATTTTGTAAGTGGATCTGAAATTCCGGTAAAAAAAGTAGATGTTGAAGAAATCAATAGCAATGCTGCAAATGAGGCAAAATCAGGTATATCTAAAAACCAGCTTCTAGATGAAGTAATTGAATGCCGCCAAGTAGTTGCAAAGAAGTTAGGAGAAGTCCCAAGTTCTGTTTGGCAGGAAAGAATAGAAATGGGTTCAAAAATGATTACATTATGTGAATATATTAGCGGACTGGTGGAACATGATGAACATCATAGAACTCAAATCGAAGAATTCCTTACAGCGAATAGGATTGATATTTTAAAACAGAAAGTGTAGACTCCTAGGAAATAAAGTCGAATTTCCCCGGAAATTATTTCAGGAAATAATTGAAAGTATGGAAAGAGCTTCTATCAAGACAGAAGCTCTTTTTTTCGTTACCATATAATAAAACGCTCTTTTCTAAAGGATTGTTGCTAGTTTTTTCTAATGTCATCATTTGTAAGTTGATTGGAGCGCAAGGTTGCCGACTCCTACGGGACGAGCGGTCAGGTGGAGACTCCTAATGGTGCAAAGCGGCAGGGGGCTCACCGCACGCCCCGTGGAAAGCGAGCAGCCTGGAGCGGAAATCAACTAACTTTCAAGAGCAACAATGGATGCGAAAACAGCCAAATAAAAAAACAAAGAGGGCACATGGATACAATTACACATACTTTATTTGGATTAACCCTTTATGGTGCGGCAAATAAATCAAATATGGATAAGTCTCATAAAAGAGCGCTCTTGCTTACAACGTTAGTAGGCAGTCAAATACCTGATATTGATGTGGTTGTTAATCTGACTGAAACAGGGCGAATCATGCAGCAAATGTGGCATAGGGGCTTAACACACTCGTTTTTCCTAATACCAATCTGGGGAATATTGATTTACTATTTGAGCCGTCTTTTATTTAAAGTAAAAGACAGGCGGATTTTTTATTGGGCAATTCTAGCGGTTTTCATACACAATACGAGCGATCTATTCAATACATGGGGTACCGGATATCTTGAACCTTTCTCCAGCTATCGTGTAACATTCGGGACGATTCCGATTGTCGATTTTGTGTTTTGGTTTTTGATACTGGCTGGATTCATTGTTTCTCGAAAAAAAGAAGCTGGTGAAAGGTATAAAGTATTCAGAGTGGTTTGGCTGTTGATGGTTGCTCATGTTGCCATTCAGTCAGCTCAAGGATATATCATCTATAATGAAGCAAAGGAAAAGTATGAAGATGTAGCACTTGCAGCAGGTTTTGTGCCTACTCAATTTCAGGTGATCGGAAAAGATGGAAACGAAGTAAAGATTGTAAAAGACAGCATCTTTATCAAACCTGAAGTAGAGCATACTTTGATCTCAAAGGATGAAGCGGATCTTGCACCGCTATTTGAAGAGAATCCAAGAGCAAAAACACTTCATGAATGGTCTCCCTTCGTTGTTGTAGTTGAAGAGGATAATAAGCTGGGAATCTATGACCCGAGGTTTTATCGGAATGGAGAATCTTTCTTATATGAGTTCATAAAAAAGCAACCCTGAAATATTGAGTGCACTGAAAAAGTTCCTAAATAAAATGTTGAATGCGGGATCTCCGCTCCAGGGTACATGCTTTCCGCGGGGCGGGCGCTGAGCCCCCTGCCGCTACGCGCCTTTAGGGGTCTCACCTGTCCCACTCGTCCCGCAGGAGTCAGTACCCTTCCGCTACAATCCTTACATTTTTGTATGCAAAAAAAGAAAAACCGGTGTAAATTCAACCGGTTTTTCAGTGCCATCGAAATATTTAGGGTTACTTTCTAATAATGCCTATTTTCATATGCAATGTTGCAATGAGAAGATGTTGATTTCCGCTACAGGATGCTCGCTTTCCGTGGGTCGGACGGTAAGCTTAATTCGTTTCTGTTTGAGTGTCTGTTGTTGTTGCGTTAGTTTCTGCAGTTTCATCATCTTCTGCTGGCGGGTCAGTTGGAGGTGTGTCTGGTTCCGGCTCAGGACCTTCTGGATCTTCAGGTTCTGTTGGAGGATCCTCTGGTTCAGGGTCCGTTCCAGGATCGTCCGGTTCCTCGTCCTGTGGTGGTGGAGGATCAGCCTCATCATCTCCCTTTGGTTCAGTTGGAGGAGGAGGATCTGAATTCTCATCATCGTCTTCTTTTCTTTTTTCTTCTTCTTTTTGTTTAGACTCTTCTTCTTTTTTCTTTTCTTTCTCTTTCTCTTTATCTTCATTCTCTTTCAATTCTTTCTTCTTTGGAGCTTTCTTTTCTTTTATTGGTGCTAAAAGCTCTTTTACAG
This sequence comes from Fictibacillus arsenicus, assembly GCF_001999465.1. GTDB lineage: Bacteria > Bacillota > Bacilli > Bacillales > Fictibacillaceae > Fictibacillus > Fictibacillus arsenicus. The sequence continues at coordinate 25,652 of NZ_MQMF01000008.1, read as the reverse complement.
AAGTTCCTTTTACAATGAGCTCTCTAACTATGTTGGAACCATTCTTGTCTTTTGTGATATAGCCAGTATTTTTATTAATATAGATTTCCTCTACAGATTTCGGCTTTTCAAAACCAGCCGTCTTCTTATCTTTAGAAACCTCTGAAACGATGGATTTGAAGATATATTTAGCAATTTTTTGGTCCTCAGGTGTTAAATATTGTTCAGCGTTCGTTTTGTCATATCCCGTCCATACAGCTGCTGTGTAATTGGTTGTATATCCTGCGAACCATGAATCGCTGGAACCTTTTTCAATATCTAATCCTTCAGGCATATTTGTTGTACCGGTCTTGCCGGCTACTTCTAATCCAGGAATCGCAGCTAAAGTTCCCGTACCTCGTTTCACAACGTCTTTCAGCATATCTGTCACCATATATGCGGTGTAGTCATGCATCGCTGCTACCGGTTTTGATTCAAACTTCTTCTCATAGCCATCAGAAAACTTCACTTTACGCAGAGTTGTTGGTTTATGATACACACCTTTATTTCCAAAGGCTGTGTAAGCTCCTGCAAGTTCAAGTGGTGAAGGGCCATGCTTGAATCCGCCGATTGCATAAGCGGGATGAGCAGTCTTTATCGGGATTCCGAGGTTATTTGCAAACTTAACGGCATCTTCTGATCCAACTTCCATAAATGTTTTTATCGCAGGAATATTGTAAGACATAACGAGTGCTTCTCGCATAGAAACATCTCCATGGAATTCATCATCCCAGTTACCTGCTTCCCAATCGCCGATTTTCAATTCCTCATCTTTTATTTGCTTATATGTTGACCATTTTAGCTTTTCGATAGCAGGTCCGTAATCAAGAATTGGTTTAATCGTTGAACCTGGCTGCCTTTGTGTATCAGTAGCATAGTTAAATCCTTTTGCAATATCTTCATCACCGCTCGTTCTGTTTCCGCCTAGAGCACGAATGACTCCAGTCTTTGTATCAAGCAGCGCTACACCCGCTTTAAACTTTTCACTAGGATACTTTACATACTCGTCTGTAGACAGAACTTTTTCAGTATGTGCTTGTGCTTTAGGATCTAGTGTCGTGTAGATCTTTAAACCGCCTTCGTAGATAGCACGCTCTGAGATGCCTTTCTCTTTTAATTCTTTGATTACTTGCTGAATAAAAGATTCATATTTTAATCGTTTAGCCTTTTCTTTAACTAGCGATTCTGCAACTGGCGTTTTTACTGCTTTTTCTTTCTGTGCTTTTGTAATAGCACCATTTTTGTACATTAGCTCTAAAACTGTATTCCGTCTCTCTTCAGCAGCTTCCGGATGCAGTAATGGGTCATATCCGCTCGGCCTCTGCGGAAGTCCTGCTAATAATGCAGCTTCAGCGGGAGTTAAATCTTGCAGTGGTTTGTTGAAGTACGTCTTAGAAGCAGTTGCAACACCATAAGCTCCGCTCCCAAAATAAATTTTGTTTAAGTACATCTCTAAGATTTCGTCTTTTGAGTACTTTTGTTCTAGCTGAATAGCAAGGTATGCTTCTTGTACTTTACGCTTAATCGTTTTATCAGGTGATAGTACACTATTCTTCACGACTTGCTGGGTAATGGTACTCGCACCCTCAGCACCAAAACCATCCTGTACGTTTGCCAATGCTGCACCAAATATTCGTTTAACATCAACACCCATGTGTTCTCTGAAGCGAGTATCTTCTGTTGAGATAAACGCTTGCTGCACAAGTTCAGGAATGTCATTAATTTTAGCGTATTCTCTCCGTTCATTGCTTGTAACATAAGTAACAAACTCATCGTTCATATCATAGATCATAGAAGATTGCGGGTCGTTTAAGGCTTCTTCCGTTAATTTCGGAGTTTCATTTACATAGGCATATATCATTGCACCTCCGAATGTTACGCTGGATAAGAAAAATATGAGAGTAATAATTGCGGTTCGCCGGATCCAGCGTGACTTTTTCTTTTGCTGACGGAGCTCTGTTCTTTTAGCCACAGCACTCTTCCTTTCTTTGGATACTATCCTTGATTTACCCATTCTCTTCCTAAATAAAACAGTTTATGTAACGAAAGATGGGGAAAAATAATAGAAAGAGGAGTGATTCCATGAAACCGCAGACAAAAGAACGCGCTGAAATTATCTATTCTATGCTCGGACAAATCATTCAAAAAGAGAGCGCAAGTGAAAATGAATTAAACCGTTTAACTGAAATATGCCAGCTATTAAAGGAAGATGTAGAAGTTGGAGAAAAAACATCCGGTGTACTGGATGATCTTTGTGAATTCGGAGAAAAAGCATTGCAACTTAATTCTGATAAACAAAGAGAAGAATTTATCCAGCAAGAGAATCGAAAGCTCGAAGAATATTATGAGCACTTTAAAATCTTATTAGAAGGAAAATGACCTAAGCCGGCTGCTTAGGTTTTTTTGTGGTTACCTGTAATTAAATTTTTGTCGAACGATTTTAATAGTCAACCATTGTTGCTTTTAATAAAATAAAATTAAATAAAACGACCAGTCGTTTTAAAATCAAATTCAGGGAGTGAATTATGTGCTAGTCATTAAACGTTTTAGTGAGTTATCTTTTAACGAAGCTATATCTTTATGGAATGAATCTTGGAAACACTACTTCTCTGATATGACAATGGATCTCAACCGTTTCTTGCAAAAAGTAACAGGAGAGGGCATCTCTTTAGAAAATTCAGTTGCAGCTGTTTACGAAGGGAAGCTCGCAGGATTTGTACTTAATAGTTTTAGAACGATTAACGGTAAACAGTATGTATGGAACGGCGGCACAGCGATCGCACCTGATTTTAGAGGAATGGGAATCGGAAAGAAATTAATCTCCGTCTGCCTTGAAATCTACGAAGAGCAGAATGTAGATATTGCACGATTAGAAGCAATTAAAGAGAATGAAACAGCAATAAAGTTATATGAAAAAATGGGCTATCAAACGTTTGAAGAACTTGCATTAATGCAGCATGAAGGTCAGATTTCTGTATTTAAAGATCTAGGTCAAAATGTCACTGTGAAAGCGGCAGATATGCAGGAGATCAAAGCATTATCATTCTTTGAGCCTCTCACTGCATGGCAAACTCAATTTCCAAGTTTAAAAGATTTTTCATGTGCAGTTGCGATGGATGGAGAAAAGCCCGTTGGATATGCCGTATATAAAAAGGGCTATAAAGAAACTGGAGAATTGGCGGGGATTGTTTTATACCAGTGTGCAATAGATCCTGAATATAAACTAGAGGAAGAAGCAACAGCGAATTTGATTAATTTAGCTTTTGCTCCCGAAAAAGGGGCTGTAAGAAGATTAACGATGAATGTTCCTAAAAAGAATGATTCATTAAACCGCTTATTGAATGAGGTGGGTTTTACTAAGTTCGTGGAACAAGTCCATATGGAGCGCCCGATTAAAAAAGAGTTGGAAACACAAGCAGCAAAAACTTTTTCCGAAATAGACTGAAAACTCTGTTATACTTGAATTGGAAGACGTGTCATAAATGGAGGAAGCATCATGCCTAAAGTTTCAGCTCAGTATAAAGAAGAGAAACGAAACCACATACTTGAGAGCGCCTTAAAATGTTTCGGTGAAAAGGGATATCAAGCGACAATTATTGATGATATCGTAAAAGATTCAAACATTAGCAAAGGTGCTATCTATAATTATTTCGAAAGCAAAGAAGAGATCTATTTACAGCTTCTTAAAAAACGCACTAACACGTTTTTTGAAGAAATGGATGAAGTGAACGCACACCTTAGCAGTGCGAAAGAAAAACTTGCAAACCTCTTTAAGCGATTTAAAAAGCAAGAATTAAAAGAAGATGATCAGCAGACAATGCGTGTTTATATTGAATTTTGGCTTTTTGGCTCGAGGCAAGAAGATTTAAGAAAAATTCTTGCAGAGAGATACAACCGCTTTATCGACTACATTGTAAATATTATAGTAGAAGGCCAGCAGTCCGGAGAAATCAAGAAGGAAATTGATCCGCAGAATATTTCAAGAATCTTCTGGGCAATTCGCGATGGCAATGTACTGCATTATTCTTTTTTAGGGGAAGAAGAACAATACCGAATTGCCTGGGATACAATTGAAGAAATGTTTTTGAACTATGTACAGCAATAAAGACGCCGAGCCCGGCGTCTTTTTCTATGTCTCTTTCCCTTTTTCTTTAATGTATAGACTTCATTGAAAAGTTGATTGGAGCGCAAGGTGCGTCCCTACCACCTGAGAAGCTTCTCGCTAGGCATGCGACGAGAAAGCTCACATCGGTAGCAATTACATGTAGACGCAGGAGCAAGAATACTTCCCTGAAGCGGACAGGTAAAGACTCCTAATGACACATAGCTCACCGCCCGCCCCGCGGAAAGCGAGCATCCTGGAACGGAAGTAAACCACTTCCAAAAGCAACAAAGTTTACGAAACACCTTTTTCTATTTAACGACTTTATTTGTCTAAGGAGTAAAGCTTTTGTTGGTAATTATCGACAAATTGGTCCTTTCGTGACACTTAAAATAAGAGTAGACTAGTAGAGTAACATGTTTGTAATGTAACTTTTTATGAGTAAATACGACTACATAAATAGATAGACAGGGGGCCATTCGAGGTGAAGGAAACGTTCGACCGGTTATACGATGAATATCACCACGCGTTGTATCAATTTCTTTTTTATATGGTCCGAAACCGTGAATCGGCGGAGGATCTCGTCCAAGAAGTTTATATCCGGGTATTAAACGCGTATGAAAGTTTTGAAGGAAAAAGTTCAGAAAAAACATGGTTGTATTCGATCGCCAGGCATGTGGCCATTGACTGGCTAAGAAAACAATCACGGCGCAATAAACGCTTTTTGATCTTTGACATTAAAGAAAGTGAAAGTGTTCTAAGAGATCAGGACCCCCTTCCAGAAGAGTTAGTAGCAAAGAAAGAGTCTTTTAAAGATTTATATAAAATGCTTAAACGCTGTTCTTTAGATCAGCAGCAGGTACTCGTACTTCGGTACATTCAGTCACTATCTATCTCGGAAACTGCGCAAATTTTAAGTTGGACAGAAAGCAAAGTGAAAACCACCCAGCACCGGGCTATAAAAGAATTGCGCAAATGGCTGGATCAGCAACCGGGCCTGGAGGAGGAATTGAAAGATGGAACCAATTAAGTGGAACGATGAAAAAATTGAACAGCATCTTAAAAGTCTGCCCCCTATAAAAGACCGCCGATCCAAACAAGAGCTTTATTTAAAGGTACAGGCGAAGGTTCATTATAAAGACAATAAAGGGAAACGGCTTCCGACGTGGAGTCTTCCAGCCCTTGCGACAGCTTGTGCACTTGTTATTTTTGGTGTTTTTGTTCCTGATCTTATGAAAAATGGTGGAAAAATGGAGCAGAGCAAAATAGCGATAGAAGCTGACAAAGGATCCAAAGGTATGGATGCGGCTTCAACTGCCACAGATGAAGAGGTAAGTCTAAAATCTGAAAACAAAGCTGTACCTGTTGCATATCATGGACCGATTCAAGAAAGCAGCCTTGATGGCGTCGGGGTTGATCAAGATTGGGTAACGGTAGGATATCTGGATGAACAGGCACAGCTAGTCATACCTGTTAGTTTTGTAACAGAGCCGAATCATTATTTAGATAAGGTGAACGAGCATGTGAAAAAGTTTGATCCAGCAAAGGCTGGTCTTTCTGGAAGTCCGCTTCAGCGTGCAAAGATTACTGAGGAAGAAGAAACCGTCTTTATTGACTGGCCGGCAGGTTCCATTTATGAAGCAGAGGAATCTTTATTAAAGCCTTTGATGGCACTGACTTTTGCGAACGAGAACCAAAAGTATAAAGTGGTATTCCGGACAGATGGTAAAGAGGGATATGAGTTTCCTAGAACGGGTCCATTAAATTATTTAGATCTTGAAGTTCCGGGGGCACCTCATTTCCGTTATGATGCACCAACTACAGACGCTTTTATCGTCAGTCTATTTTCAGCAGGATTGGAAGACGATGAACTGCCTGGAGAATTAAAAGGTGCACTTGAGGTTATGGATGAAGAACAAGGGTACGGATTAAAACCGCTGCTGCCAAAAGATTTAGAATTTGGAGTTAGGGAAATTACAGATGATTCCGTTGAGATCACATTTCCTGACTCTATCGAACTATCTCATGACGATACAGAAGACCTCATGATGATTGATGCAATACTTCTTACGGCCGAAAGCTATGGGTACGAATCTATAATGTTTAAGAATGCTAATCTGGATTCTATTGGACCTTATCAGCTAAATGAACCTATCGAAGGCATTACAGGACAAAATGTATATCACTATCAATAGAATGTCGAAAAAGGCTGCAATTTGCAGTCTTTTTCTTATGAAAAAAAAGTAACTTAACGGTACGGCCCATCGACTAATAGATTGTAAGAGCTTAATTTAAGAGAGGATGTTTTATATGAAACGTATACTGCTGGCATTTGTTTCATTAGGGCTCGCTGCACTATTAATTTTAGGTGGTGTAACCGCAGCAAAAGCTTCTCCATCCTATGATCAGGAAGTAACTGAAACCGCTAAACTCTATAAGGGAACTCCATTTAAGTGGGGAGGCACAACGCCAAAAGGTTTTGATGCATCAGGTTTTACGAAATACATTTTTAAAACAACTGTAGTGAATAAAGACATTCCAAGAACTTCAGCCGCTCAATATAAAGGCGGAGCAGCTGTTGTAAAAGGAAAGGAAAAAATGGGTGATCTCGTTTTCTTTAAAACAAACGGTAAAAGTATCTCTTTTGTAGGAATCTATCTTGGAAACAAGGAATTTATTGCGGCAACTTCCAAAGGGGTGCGCATCCAATCATTAAACACAAAATACTGGAAAGACAGTTATGCTGGAGCTCGTCGATATTTACCGTAATTTCATAGATTTAAAAGGCTGTTCTCTTGTAAAAGAGAGCAGCTTTTTGCTGAAAAAATTCTATTTATGTAAATTTGGAAAATTTTTATAAATGTTACTTGTTTTTCCTGATTAATCGTACTACAATATCCAAGTATTGTGATTAATTTGAGGCTTTTGTACTAGTAGAGGCGTCAGGGGATGGAGGAAGGAAATATGTTGAAATTGACTTGGTTTTCATTGAAAAACCGCTCAGCCATCGTAATTATGTGTTTGCTGATTTCTGCTTTAGGGGTTTATGCAGGACAGCGCTTGCCGATGGAATTTTTACCGAGTATTGATAATCCGATGGTTACTGTAACGACACTTGCAGATGGCATGGATTCGGAAACAATGACAGATTCCATTACGGAGCCGATGGAACAAGAGCTTCGCAATGTAAAAGGTGTGGAGTCCGTAACATCTGTTTCTGGTCAGGGGATTTCCCGAATTGATTTAACATTTGATATGAAATCAGACATGAAGGAAGTAACAGCAGAGGTTGAAAGAAAGACGAACAACTTCCCGCTGCCTGAAGGAATCAACAAACCGTACGTCGTTCAATTAAACACTTCCATGATTCCTATTATGGATCTGACGATTAATAAAGACGGTGCATTTACTACGGAAGATTATCAACTGATCGAGGAAGAAGTGATTCCCCAGTTAGAGGGTGTAGAAGGGATAGCTGATGTTGCCTTATTCGGAAAAGCAACACGAGAAATTACGTTAACCCTAGATCAAGATAAGCTTTTGGAAAAGAAGGTAGCAGCGCCTCAAATCATGGGAGCTCTGCAAGGGAAAGATGTTTCACTTCCTGCAGGAAACGTAACGCTTGATGAAAAAACAAACACGCTTCGGGTATTAGGTGAAATGAAAGACTTGAATGCGTGGAAAAACATTGCGGTTGCACCTGGTGTTTTATTAAAAGATGTGGCTGAACTAAAAGATGAACAGCGTCTTGAATCGTTTACACATGTTGATGGAAAAGACGCGATGTACTTATCGGTAACGAAAGAAGCTAGTGCAAACGCCGTCCAGATTGGTGACGATGTGCGCGAGAAAATGAAAGAAATCAATAAGCAATATAGGGACACATTTAAACTTTCAGTGTTCTATGCAACATCTGATTCCGTTTATGATTCTGTAATGAGCATGGCAAAAGAAGTTGCGCTTGGAGCGTTGTTTGCATCTATCGTTATCCTTCTATTCTTGCGCCACTTTAAGTCAACGGTAATAGCAGTAATCAGTATTCCGTTATCCATTTTCTTAACACTGTTCTTATTGCATCAATCAGGCATAACACTCAATGTTTTAACACTGGGCGGCCTGGCTGTAGCAGTTGGACGTTTAGTAGATGATAGTATCGTAGTAATCGAGAATATTTTCCGCCGTTTGCAGACAGGAGAACGCTCTAAGGAATTGATTGTTGATTCTGTAGGAGAAGTAGCAAAAGCAATCACGTCTTCTACGATTACAACGATCGCAGTATTCCTGCCGGTTGGTTTAGTTGAAGGTGCACTAGGTGTATTCTTTATGCCTTTTGCATTAACGATGGTTTATTCTCTATTGGCATCATTGCTTGTAGCACTTACAGTAGTACCATTAATGAGCTATAAAATGCTGAAGAATGTAAAAGAACATACACCAAAACCGCCAAGACGATATTTAAACATCCTAAATTGGTCACTGAACCATAAATGGATCGTGAGCGGGCTTTGCTTCTTGTTATTTGCTGGTTCGATCGCTCTTTATGTTGTCATGCCAGCAGGGTCTATGGCATCAGCAGATGAAAGCATGGTAAATGTAAGTATCGAATACCCGAAGGATACATCTCTTGATGCTGTAAAAGAAGGAACATATAAGCTTGAAGAAGTGATCAATAATTACGACGGTGTGGTTTCAAGCTACTCTCAAGTTGGCGTATCGAGTGAGATGGCTCAATGGGGAATGGCTCAAGGAAACAACACAGCAAGGTTAGTAGCTAAGATGGAAAAAGGTGCGGATACAGAAAAGTTTGTTGAAGAAATGAAAGCACTTGAAAAAGAATACGCACCTGCAACAATTTCGGCCTCAATGGCAAGCATGATGGGTGGAAGCTCTGATGCCATCAGTTTAAATATAACGGCTGAAAAGCAAGCTGATCTGGCTCCGATGGCTGAGAAGCTGACAGCAGAACTGCAAGATGTTAAAGGGCTTGAAAACGTTCAATCCAACAATGAAGATTTAAAAAATGAGTGGGTATTAAATGTTGATCAATCAAAAGCACAAGAAGCTGGATTAACACCAGCTGAAATTGCTCAGCAAGTAAGAGGATTAACAGCAAGCAGCCCAGTTGGCCAAATTACGTTGGAAGGCATTAAACTGCCGGTCATGATGAACTATGATTTAAGTGATGTAAAGGATCGTGACGATTTATTGAATACGACGATTCTTTCTCCTGTAAAAGGTCCAGTTGCTTTAAAGGATGTAGCTGAACTATCGCTTCAGCCTGCAAAAGCTCAAGTATTCCGTAAAGACGGGAAAGAGTATCTCCAGGTTACGGGTATCATCATAGATAAAAACATCAAAAAAGTTAACGCTGATATTGCGAACATCCTTAAAAACATTGAGAAACCTGCTGGCGTATCGGTAGCTTTAGGCGGAGTTGGAGAAGAAATGAACGAACAGTTCATGGATCTCTTCATGACGATGGGAGCGGCTATTCTAATCGTATACTTAATCATGGTAATTACATTCGGTCAGGCACGCGCACCATTTGCGATCCTGTTCTCATTGCCGCTCGCAGCGGTAGGAGCAATCCTGGCACTTGTTATTACACGAATCCCAGTCGATATCTCATCATTAATCGGTGCACTCATGCTGATCGGTATTGTTGTAACAAATGCTATTGTATTCATCGACCGCGTTCAGCAGCAGCGTGAAAAAGGGTTGAGCGTAAGAGAATCGATCCTGGAAGCGGGCTCTACCCGTCTTCGTCCAATTTTGATGACTGCTGTAGCGACGATCTGTGCTATGATTCCGCTTATGTTTGGCGGAGCAAGCGGCAGTCTTGTCTCAAAGAGTTTGGCAATCGTAGTTATCGGCGGTCTATCTGTATCAACATTGCTTACACTTGTTGTCGTACCGGTAATCTATGAAATGCTTGCAAATATCGGCAACTTGTTTAAACGTAAAAAGAAAAAGCAGGCAAAAGCAGCAGCTTAATAAAAAAGTCACCTTGGCAGGAAAGGTTCCAAGGTGGCTTTTTGCATGTCGTAAATTATCTAGAAATATAAACTCGTGGATAAAGATTAAAAACTTTTGGATTCGAGCCCGTTTTTCGTGGATTGAGATCCGAAACTTTTGGATTCAAGGGTGAAATTCGTGGATTAAAATCAAAATTGCTAAAATATAGTTGGTGAAGGAGCAAAATTGGAGGCGTCTGAGATGAAGAGAAAGTGGATGTTCATAGGTTTATTAATTCTAGCAGTAATTACGCTAACCACAACGAACCCCTCAAAGGAAGATTATGAAGCTATTTTTGTGCATCCGCATGTAAAAACAGCTGAAATCTTTAATAAACACTACGAATTAGAACATATAAACTTCTTACTATTCTCGACTTATACTCCCATAGTTGCAGAAGAGTATGGAAAAACGCAGTTAGGAATCCTCGGAAAATTTTTTGCTATATCAGACGGCCAGTTCGACTACCCAAAGTGGCTGGAACTCTTTAGTTAGTTTATTCAGAAGCTTAGCAGCACATCGGCTAAGCTTTTTTATACGGCATTTGGTTAAACGATAACTTCATATGGTCATACTGTTAAAGATGAAATGAGGTGTGACCAATGACGATTATCCGGCTTGGATTTGTTGCGATGAGCATGGAACTGAAGAATGCTTCTCCTTCAAAGACAATGACATATAAACAATTCAGCCAGCTTCAGAACAGAGAAGCAGGATTAAGAAAACTAGAACGGATTTCGCTCGCAAATGTAACAAATACATTGAGAATCTTAAAACACGCAGCCGCACACGATATTGCTTTTTATCGGATGACTTCAAGAATTATACCGCTTGCCAATCATGGTGATTTACTAGACTGGGATTATATCAGCCCTTTAGCTGATGCACTTCATGAGATGGGACAGTTTGCTCTAAAAAATAAGATGAGACTGGATTTTCATCCAGATCATTTTGTTCTCATCAATTCTCCTAAAAAAGAAGTACTGAAGAACTCTTTAAAAACACTTCAGCTTCACTATAAGCTATTAAAGAATATGGGGATTGATCCAACACAACGATGTGTGATGCACGTAGGAGGCAACTACAAAGAGACAGACGTAGCACTCGAGAGGTTTGTACAAAATTGGGCTTACGTTCCTGTCCAGATCCAAAAGATGATCATGCTCGAAAATGATGATACGTCTTTTACCATGGCTGATGCCCTTTACTTATGCGAAAAACTTCAAATCCCGCTAGTTTTTGATTATCATCATCATCTTGCCTACCATCATGATGAAAACTGGACACAGCATTGGCCAAGAGTAGTAGAATCATGGAAACAATCACCGCTTCCTTTAAAAATGCACATTTCGAGCCCTAAAAGTGATAAACAGTTTAGATACCATGCAGATTACGTGGATGTTAATATGTTTTTTGATTTTTTAAAAGAAGTAAAAGGCAGTGTAGAACAGATTGACTGCATGATTGAATCCAAGAAAAAAGATCTAGCTCTATTTCAGCTTATGAGAGATATCAAAGAAAGAAACGATGTGGAAATCCTTGATGGAGCTTCATTTCGGCTTAAGTAAAACCTTGCTGCGGCAAGGTTTTTTTTTGTCTAAAGAATTTGTCGAACGATTTATAATACAAAGTCATTGACGAAAGAAATTATTGGGAATTATAATTTAAATACTTAGTAAACATAAATGTATAAAAAGTATATAATAACTCAAAATAAACTATTGGAGGCTATAACATGAAAAAAGTTGCGATGATTACAGGAGCATCAAAAGGATTAGGGAAAGCGCTTACGCTATTTTTTGCTAAAGAAGGATACAACTTAGCAATATGTGCACGTAATGAACAGACAATACAAGAGGTGAAAGAGGAAGCCGAACAATTTGGAGCGGACGTTCTGGCAGTAAGTGCAGATATGTCAAAATCAAAAGATGTGGAACGTTTTGTTGCATTGACTGAAGAGTATTTTGGGAAAATCGATGTTCTCATCAACAATGCTTCAATATTAGGACCTAGCCCGATGCCTTATCTGCTGGATTATCCAGAACAAGATTTTGAAGAAGTATTGCGTGTCAATACGATCGGACCATTTCTCGTGACGAGAAGAGTACTCCCGATTATGCTGCAAAAACAGCATGGAAGCATCATTAACATCACATCAGAAGCGGGAGCAACAGGCTATGCAGGATGGGGAGCTTACGGTATTTCAAAATTTGCACTCGAAGGTCTTACAGAAACGTGGGCTGATGAAGTAAACGGATCTGGCGTTCGCGTAAACATGGTGGATCCAGGAGAAATGGATACGGAAATGCACGAACTAGCAGTTCCAGATTGTGATTATGAATTGGCAAAACCTGAAGATATCACCGCTGTATTTGGTTACTTAGCATCAGATGCTTCAAAACATATCACTGGAAAACGATTTGAAGCACAAGAGTTTCAGCTTGAGGGGAGTGAAAACTGATGGAATTCGCTATGAAGTTTGAACTTCCACAAGAATTAAATGCTAAAGAACCGCCTGAGCGCAGGGGGATTCGAAGAGACTATGTGAAGATGATGGTTTTAAATAAAACTACTGGCCATACAGAACATACGAAATTTTATCAGCTGGATCGTTATTTGAAAAAAGGAGATCTTCTCGTATTGAATGCGAGCCGTACAGTGCCCGCAGTTTTAAAAAGTATAAGAGAGATAGACGGAACGGAAATAGAAGTGAGACTCGCTCACAGAAAAAATGAATCCATATGGGAAGCACTGCCGGTCAGCGGAACCCTCATGAAAGGGGAGATTATCCGATTTTCACCAACGCTCACAGCAACAGTAGTCGAACAATCATCTGATACACCTTTTGTTTCATTAGCGTTTAACTTGTGCTGCTCCTCTCTATATAACCAGATTTATAGTCTTGGAGAGCCTGTGAGGTACGAATACATCCAAGAACCTTGGAATCTTGATTATTATCAAACTGTATTTGCAACCATTCCAGGGTCAGTTGAGATGCCATCAGCAGGCCGTGCGTTCAGTTGGGAACTTCTTTTCCGGCTGCAAAAGAAAGGTGTCCGGATAGCGTACATTACTCTTCACACAGGACTGAGTTACCTACTTGATGATAAGTGGCATAAGGGGCCAGACAAAAATTTTGAAAACTATGAGGTTCCTGAAGAAACAGTAAACCAGATTCGTGAGACGAAAGATGCTGGCGGGCGAGTAGTAGCAGTAGGCACAACGGTAGTCAGAGCTTTAGAAACCGTGGCTCTCGAGAAAAATCACCTGCAGGCTCACACTGGCTGGACAAATTTGTACATTACAGAAAATACAAAACTGCAAATTTGTGATGGTTTGATTACAGGTATGCATGAACCAGAAGCCAGTCATCTGCAGCTGCTTTCTGCATTCGTGGATAAAGATAAGTTATATGATGCCTATCAAGGTGCGATCGAACAGCGTTATTTATGGCACGAATTTGGCGATATGAATCTAATTTTATAGGAGAAATACAAACATGCTCCATCACATAGGGATTTACGTCACTGATCTAGAACAATCGCTTCAATTCTATGAAACAATCTTGGCTGTTGAGGAAAAAGAGACATTAAATTGGAATGGCATAGAGCTCTTGTTTTTAAGTGGCGAAGGTTTTGTGCTGGAATTAATCACTGCCACATTGCCTTATTCCAATACAACTCATATCGCTTTTGCTGTGAAAAGTGTGAAAGCGAAAATAAACGAGCTTCAACAATCAGGAATAACACCATCTGAAGGACCTAATAAGCTCGAAAACGGATGGCAAACCGTTTTTTATGAAGGACCAGATGGTGAGGAGATTGAGTTTATACAATCGAACGATTAATCTGTATTCTATATTAAGCAAAAAGTGAATCTACAAGTTGTGGGATTCCCTTTTTTGCTTCAATATATTCCCACCTCTTATTGTTATGAATTATTATAAAAGAAGGGTTTAAATAACAAAGGAGGACATCGTTATGTTCTACCACTTTTCAGAAGAAGATAATATCGAAATTTTTCACCCAAGAAAACATTTGAGTTTCCCTGACCGTCCACCTATGGTTTGGGCGATTGATGATGATCGATCACCTCTATATCTTTTACCGCGAGATTGCCCGAGAATTGGTTTTTGGGCTACACCTGAAACAAATGATGATGACCGTGAAAAGTTCTTACATATAACCTCAGCAGACAAGATTGTTGCCATCGAAAGCGGCTGGCTGGAACGTCTGCAACGTACAAAACTTTATCGATATTCACTTGCTCCTGAACATTTTACAATGATAGATGAAGGTGCAGGCTACTTCATATCATATGAAACAGAGAAGCCTCTCGAAATGAAACCTGTGGGATCATTGTTAGAAGCGTTGGTTAAAAGGGGTGTGGAGCTTAGAATTATGCCTTCACTTACACCGCTTGCCGAGCAGCTCCCAAAAACCACTTTGCATTACTCGATGATTAGGATGAGAAATGCAATAAAATAGCCATTGAACGCGGTGAGAACTGAAATAGTCACAAGCTTAGCAGAAGGATTTGCATGCTACAATGAGTAGGATCCCAAACGTCCGGCAGCTCGGCGGTATTCAAAAAATTTTGGAATGAACTCGTATCGTTATGGCGCAATACATTAAACTCTCAAAGCCATTCATCTCTAAAACGGAGCTGAAAGGCTTTTTGCTCTAAATGATAGAGTACGAGGGGATAAGAGAAGGTGAATGTTGTAGAATATTGTAGATTCGTCAATATGTAGCTAACTTTGGTGAATATATAGTTAATCTTTTTCAATAAAACACCTTAATGGGTGAAAATATAGCTCAAATTATTCAAATTCTTTGGTAGATTGGGTTTACCCTTTCGTACTGTATCAATTAAGAACAGTTTTGGCACCCTTAACTTTACTTTTTAAAAAAATAATCATTCTTCTACCAAAATGGAAAAAATCCCTTCCAAATTCAGAAGGAATTCACATTACATGCATTTCTTTAGAGAGGTAGGCTACTTTTGATTTAAAAACCTTAAGAGATCACCATAAATAATCTGATCGGACTGATCGAGTTCTACTTTTGCTTTTTCCATATACGGTTCACATTTTTTCGGGTCAACCGGTGCGCCAAATGGCTTTATGTAGCATGTTTCACTCGTGTAGATAAAATCTTTCGTAACAAAAGAACCATTGCGGAGGACGGTTAGCTCATCATGATCTTTTGAAAAAAGGTCAGTCCCAAAATGAACATCATCCTTTGCTTCAATCCCAAGAAGGTGAAGCAGAGTAGGTTTTAGATCAATCTGCCCGCCAACAGTCTCCATTACTTTTCCTTTTTCACCTGGAATATGGATGAACAATGGAACCTGCTGAAGCTCTACCTGATTATAGGCTGTAATAGATGCTTTTCCAAGAACATCAGCCATTGCTTCTTGATGACGTTCCGAGATCCCGTAATGATCTCCATACACCACTACTACAGAATTTTCGTAAAGGCTAGATGTCTTAAGGTCATTAAAAAACTGCTTCAATGCCTCATCTGCATAACGAACAGTGGTAAAATACCGGCTTACTGTTCCGTCGTCCACCGGATATGGTTCGACCCACTGCTCCTCTTCATTAATTAAATAAGGATGATGATTCGTTAGCGTAATCATTCTCGCGTAAAAAGGCTGCGGGAGACCCTTTAAGTAAGGTATGGATTGATGAAAGAAAGGTATGTCTTTTAACCCGTAGTTAATCGTATTTTCGTCTGTGATCTTATAATATTCTTCACTGAAAAATTGATCATAGCCCATCGTCTTATACATAACATCGCGGTTCCAGAAACTTTTATTGTTGCCATGAAAGACTGCCGAATAATAGCCGTTTGCTTTTAAAATCTCAGGCATGGCGTTGTATTCATTCAATGGATGGGTCTGAAAAACGGCTCCTCTTGGCAATGGGTAAAGTGAGTTGTCGAGCAGAAATTCTGAATCAGACGTTTTGCCTTGTCCGGTTTGATGATAGAAATCAGAAAAATAATAGCTGGATTCTGCAAGTTCGTTTAAGAAAGGTGTTACTTCCTCACCGTTAATTTCATAGTTTAAGACAAAGTTTTGAGTAGATTCAAGGGAAATCACAATTAGATTCTTGCCTTTTGCTAACCCGTATAATTCAGGATTAATTTCCGTTTCTTTATTGAGCTTATGTAGAATTTCCTCTGCATCAATATTGCTTGCCAGTGCTTTTTGCATGGAGGATTTTGACTGGAGCATGATGTCATATAGATGATAATTAAATGTTCCCAAGCTTTTTACTAGAATCTCTCTGTCAAAGGTACGAGTTAGCAGCTGTGGACGATTAACCTCAGCTAAGATCAAATGTACAGCTAGAATAGCCAGCCCGTAAGCAAAGAATTTTCTTCGCTCATTCGTTTTAATCGAATGATCTGACTGCCAACGGGGCTTTTTTAATAGATATACTAAAACAATAAGATCAGCAAAAAAGAATAGATCAGTTAAGTAGACGAGTTCGTAAACACTGTTGCCGATATCTCCAACGTTTTTTGTCTGAAAAAGTACAGGTATCGTCAGGAAATCTGTGAAAAATCGATAATATACAACATTTGCGTATATTATGAAACTATAAATAAAAGACATCCAAATGATGACTCGTCTTCTTTTAGAAGGTGAAGTAAAGTAAGCGAAACTAAAATAGAGTACGAGAAAACTAAGCGGATTTAGAAATAATAAAATTTCTTGCAGGAAATGATCTGCAGGCAGCGTAAAAGAAACTTTAGAAACAATATAGGTTTTCATCCAAAGCAGAAAAATAGCCAGGAAGATTGCTGCGTGTTTGGTTTTAGCGGTCATGGAAAACCTCCTGATTTAAAAACGGAAATCTTTACCATTGTAGGCTATTTTGTATAAGATTAAAAGTGTAATAAATACCTTTTTGCTATTTTATATGACTATACAGGGAGATATGGATGGAATGAGCACACCTCAAGGATTTCACCACGTAGAAATTAATGTTCATGATCTTACACGGACAAAGTCATTTTATGGCTGGCTGATGGCTGAACTGGGCTATGAACGTTTTCAAAAATGGGACAAAGGAATAAGCTATAAAAATGGTTCTGCGTATCTTGTTTTCACACAAACAGAAGATAAGTACAATGAATTTTCTTTCCATCGCAAACACACAGGCCTGAATCATTTAGCTTTCTGGGCTAAATCACGTGCGCATGTGGAACACCTTCGTGTACAATTGAAAGAAAATAAAGTACCTTTTTTATATGATAAAGATTATCCCTTTGCTGGAGGCGAGGGGCATTACGCTTTGTTTTTCGAAGATCCAGACCGCATAAAAATTGAAATTGTGGCGCCGAGGTGATGAGGATATGATAGAACAAGAAAAAGAGATCCAGCAGCAGAAGAGTGAATGGGTAAGCTGGCTTAAAGCAATCGGTTTTGCACTTGTATTTGTTTTCATAACGAAGGCTTATTTCTTCGCCCCTTATATGGTTGAAGGTGCATCCATGTCACCTACCCTTCATGATCAGGAAAAGTTGTATGTGAACAAAATTGTTTATGCATTTTCTGAACCGAAAAAAGGAGATATCGTCATCATTAAAGGTGATGATAAACGGTACGTAAAACGAATCATAGGGGTTGAAGGAGACCTTATACAAATGAAGAGTGACGTCCTCTATGTAAATAATAAAAAAGCGAAAGAATCGTATTTGCAGGAAAATAAATCAGAAGCAAAGAGCCTAGGTGTGTATTTAACGGAAGATTTCGGACCGCTGAAAGTACCAAAAGGCAAAGTATTCGTTATGGGTGACAACAGACTGAACAGTATGGATTCAAGAAATGGATTAGGTTTGATTGAAACAAAGTCCATTGAAGGGCGTTCAGAAGTCGTAATCTATCCATTTAATGAAATGAGAGCAACCCAATAAAAGTGCAGCAGTGCTGTGCTTTTTTCTTTTTACACAAAAAGGAGAATAAGAGATGAAACGATGCAAATGGAGTGAAGAAAGTGAAATGCTGCAGCTCTATCATGACGAAGAATGGGGCAAAAAGGCAGAAGGGAATAACAAACTGTTTGAATGCTTAACACTTGAGCTGTTCCAATCCGGATTAAGCTGGAGAACCATTCTTCATAAAAGAGAAAATTTTAGAAAAGCCTTCGCTGATTTTGACGTAGAAAAAGTAATGCAGTTTAGTGAAGAAGATGTTGAAAGATTAGTAGCAGACGCAGGAATCGTAAGGCATCGGAAGAAGATCGAGGCAACGATCGAAAACGCTAAAAGAGTGGCAGAACTTATAAGTGAATATGGAAGCTTTGACTTCTTTTTGAATCAGCTGCCAGAAGACAAGCTTGAGAAACAAAAAGTATTAAAGAAAACATTCAGGCATTTCGGTTTAACGACGGCAGAAAGCTTTTTAGAAGCAACAGGCAGAATACCCGCCACACATAGTGAACACTGCTTCATGTTCAAGAGCTAGTCGATGTTGAGGGGCATAACCGTTATTTCCTGCATAAGCTAAAGCAGGAGGTATCACGCTATGCCTTATGTGATCTACGTATCAACAACCAGGAAAAGACTCGCCTTAGCGAAGGATGGCAAAGTAATCAAACGCTATCCGATTGGAGTCGGGAAAATGCTTACACCAACACCCACAGGGACATATACCATTATCAATAAAGCACCGAACCCCGGCGGACCTTATGGTGTCATGTGGATGGGACTGTCCCGACCGCATTATGGAATACATGGCACAGACAACCCTGCATCGATAGGAAAAAACGTATCAAAAGGCTGTATACGAATGCACAATAACCACGTGATGGAGATTTCCAAGTTAGTGCCAATTGGGACGAAGGTGGTTATAAGTGCATAGGGAAACCCCAATCTGATAGATTGGGGTTTTAAATCTTTATGAATAGATTGTTAAAGACTTAATCCCAGGGCTGTTATCAACAGCAGTGAGTTTTAAACTCTTAATTCCAGGGCTATTATCAACAGCAGTAAGTTTTAAACTTTTAATCCCGGGGCTATTATCAACAGCAGTAAGTTCTAAACTTTTAATTCCAGGACTATTATCAACAGCAGTGGAATTTAAACTTTTAATCCCCGGGCTGTTATCAACAGCTACCTTTTTTATCCCAGGACTATTATCAACAGCTGAATTAGTAGAAATGCTAAATGCAGAAAATACACCTATACTAATTAACAATAATATACAGAATAACTTTTTCATAATAATTCTATCCTCCTATTAATAAATGTTTTTTCGTGCGTTACTTGCAACACGATAATATTCACTGGCTTTCTTATAGTGACTTTGATCAAAATAAATGTCTGCTAATAATTCTGAGTAAGTAGCTACATACTCCCAGATTCCTTTTTGTTTAAAGAACGGAATAGCATTTTTACGTAAGTATTGAATAAATTCATCACTAGTCACCTCATTGTTAACTTTATATTGAACTATTCTAAGGTGATAGTATATTTCGTGTTTTTCGTCAATATATTTTAAACCTTTTTGAATTAATTCTTTGGCTTTTTCAAACTCTCCTAGTTCATAATTTTCAGTTGCCAGTAAATAGATGGTATTGGCTATGTTTTGTGGATTTTGACTTTCTTTAAATTCTAAACTTTTTTCTAAACGATCTATTGCTTTTAAATGGTTTTTTTGACAAAAAGCGATATACCCTAGGTTATGGTATATAATTCCACTCAGCGTATCATCTTTAAACGTAGTCGAGTACTTTAATGCTTGTTTTAAATGAGATTCTGCTAATTCATAATGTTGAGCACGGCGGTAACTAATACCTAATAAAATCTGGCAATCTGCACTCCTACTATAATTGTATTCTCTATCAAAAATAGTAAGAGCTTTATAGGAATAAGTCGTTACAGATGTGATTCTCATTAGAAAGTTATATGTTAGAGCTAAAAGATAATAGATAACTGCAGCTTCCGAATCTTGTATATTTGAAGTCTGGTTAAACTGTTTTTCTGCTTTATGAAGATGGTCAAGGGCTTCATTATATTTTATGTTATAGTTATAATACATCCCCCAAAACATAAAGTAATAGAATTTCAAATCATTAGAAAGATGTTCAAAAAGTTCTTCAATACTTTCTAACTTCAATTTAGTCTCTTCCAATAAAGGTGGTTCAAGTACCATAAGAAATCGGCAATGAAACAATTCGAATCTTAGGCGGAGACTTGGGTCACTTATTTCTTTCATCTTGTCTTGAATAATTGGAAACCTTTCCTCAGCCTCATCAAACCGCCGATTAGTCATCATTAAATTCCAATCATTTAACATCTCAAGTAATTCGTTCTCATCAACACCCTCCGGCGAAATACCTAGACGTTCACAGAGCATGTTAATGACTTCTTCGCTTGATTTGGCGTCCCCTTTCTCGATCTTACTCAAGTAAGAAACAGAGCAAATTCCCTGTGCCAGCTCTTCCTGGGTTAGGCCTTTTGTTTTTCTATAATATCTTATTCGTTGACCGACCATAAAATCCCCCTTTCAGAACTTGGGAAAATTGTCATGTTGACCCCCCAATTAACAAGTATCTTTCCTACCATTTTTCCCAATACAGAATCAGCTGTTTGTTTGATAAGATAAATATAACAGAAAATACAAAGTTTTTGCTAGAAATTGATAATTTCGATAATTGAGTTTTACATAAATCGAAGTCATGCGTGGAACCGGCGCCAAAATTGAAGGGAGAGAGTACTATGGCCAAAATGTATAAATTATCATCACGAACTGCAGAGAACACGAGCTCGCTGTATGTCTCATGTGATCCTGAACAGGCCGGAAGTGTAGTAAGAAATGAGGAGAGCGAATTTGCCTACTCCGAAGTATTCATGGACAACCAGAAAAATTACTGGTTCTCCAAAAAGGTCGATAACAACTCGAAAGATTACAAGTTATTTATCTTTGATCATAAGAACGGCAGCTTAAAGTCACAGATCATCAAGGGACAGCCAAACTTTTATGAATTCGATTCTTGTGTAGCAGTTGCTTGTGAAGGTGATGGTTCAAAAGGCTCAGTGCTTATTTTCTCTAAGACTGAACCTGAGTTGATTAAAGAGTGGAAAGTGAACGGCTATCTCTGGGAAGTTGAAATGAATCAGGATGTTCTCTATATTTCCTCCTACATTGTTGAAGAAGATCAAGCAGTTCTTTATATAATTCGAAACGGGAAGAAAAAGCGTGTGAATCTAGGAAGCAACATGGCACCGACAGATATCCTGTGTTATGAAAATCATGTTTACGTATCAGGTGCTCCCGTATTAAACGGTGACCCGAAGAAAGTCATGGTACTGAATGAAAAAGATAAAGTAGTAACGGAATATAAATTATCAATCTCACCTCGTGCTCTTTATCAGGTTGATAATCATCTGCTTGTATACGAATTGGATCTTTCAACGGGAAAAAGCGAAAGAATCGTTTATATCGACCTCGAAACGGGTGGACAAAAAGAACACGAGATTCCACATTCGAAAATTGTGGAATGCACGAATGACTCCCTTTCTTTACTCGAACAAAACAGCAAGACGATCTACACTTGGGATCATGGCAACCGAAAAATCGTCAACACTCAAAAGGTAAAAGAAATAGCTAAAGTCATATAATTGTTGAAAAGTCCTGTGTGAATGCGCAGGACTTTTTTAGTGCGTTCAAGAAAATTTTCCTGTAAAGGGGGAGATTTTATGATTTAGGAAGGTGCGAGTTGTATTTGTTTACATGAAGGGAAACTTTTAATGGTTCTTCAGGGAACCCCAGAAGAAGAGAAACGATGGAGTGCTCCTTCTGGCGGCTTAGAAATGGGTGAAACGCTTGAAGATTGCGCTATTCGTGAAGTATGGGAAGAGACTGGGTATGTTGTAAAAATAAAAGAAAAACTTCATATAAAAGAGGGTATATCGTTTGGCATACAGTTTAAAGTCCAATACTTCTCAGCGGAAATCGTCGGTGGTTCTCCATTCATTCAGGATCCTGACGGTTTAATCTACGATATAAGATGGGTATCCTTTGAGGAACTGAAACTTTTAAATATGTCATTTCCAGAAGACCGGGAATTGCTGATGAACTATCTTGCTCCTTTTGCAGATATTATTTAGGTTTGTTCACGAAAATACAGGGGAATCTATTGAGGAGGAATAATGGTGGATGTTAAGTTTGCGGACGAAGCTGATCTGAACCGTTTGTTAGATTGGTGCGATGAAGCTCCGGAATTTCATAATAAATTGCCTCAATACATGGACCGTGATGATACAGCTGTATTAATGATGAAAAAAGATGAAGAAGTTATTGGCGTCGCTTTATTAAAGGTAAAAGCGACCGAAAAAACGGGAACAATTTGGCTTCATTTAAATAAGGAAGGAACAGAGTCCCATCCACAAATTATGCAGAAGTCGCTGAACTGGTTGAGACAAAACGGTGCAAAAGAATATACCGTCATTTAAAGTCAAAAAGGATGGGGTTATTAATGGAACATACAAGTGTATATGGCTGGACTTGGCACCAGCATGAATGCCATAAAGAGGAACTAAGCGAACTAATAGCGGATAATAAAGGCTGTAAGAAGTGGCTTACTCATATTAAAGAAAATAAACAGAACTATTTAAGAATTGAAAGAGACAAAGACGGAGATCCGATTATTCGAGGTTCTCTAACGTACAAACAAAACCCTGAAGATCAGGAAGAGTTTGAAGTTTTCCATTTTTATATCCGGCCGAAATCCTTTATTACAGTCGGTCTTGATCTATCAAAGATCACCGGAGACTTTAGGGAATCATGTGATCACCTTATTATAGAAGAAAAAACTCCCGTTGAAGGCTTTTTAATTCTTATGGGGGAATTAGTAAATCATTTTTTAGATGGAATCGATCAGTTTGAGAGTCAGCTTAAGAAACTGCAGCGGGATGTACAGAAGAATAATCATACGACTTTGCTCAACAGCATCTATGACAGCCGTATCGAACTGATTAACTGGAGCGATTTAACGCTGCCTGTTCATGAAACAGCTATGGCGATTAAAGAAGCGTTCTTAGATGACATCACCGAAACAAACGCTTATAAAAAGATTACGACACGTATCGAACGTACATTGACACTGCTCTCGCATTACCGTCAGGATATCGATACTCTTCTTAACCTGGAAGAGGTTCTATCTTCTCATCGGGGAAATGAAATCATGAAAACATTAACGGTATTTACGGTTATCGTTACGCCAGCCATGGCGCTTGGAGCCATTTGGGGAATGAACTTTAAAAATATGCCGGAACTCGATTGGAAATATGGTTATTTATACGCCATGATTTTAATGGCTGTCTCAACTGCTGGTATATATTTATGGCTTAGAATGAAAGGCTGGACAGGCGACTTGCTCCGCGGAAAGAAAAACAGGAAGCATTTTGACTAAAAAACAGACTGAAATGTACGATATATAAAAGGAATCAGGCGGATTTTGTCGAAAGGTATCAACTGATAAAATCGCCTGTTTTTTTATGGCGATAATTTCTAAATTTCATTTTGATTTCAACCATAATAGAAGAGAAACAACTAGCGAAGAGTTATGAAGATTAAATGACTAACGGGAGCGGAATAGTATGAAAAAACTTAGCCTTTTTCTTGTTTTTTCACTTGTGATTCTGGCGCAATCACATTTTGTGCAGGCAGCAGGAGAAAACATACCGGATATTAAAAGCGAAAGCGCCGTAATGATTGATGCAAAAACTGGAGATATTTTATATCAAAAAAATAGTACGGACCAAATGTATCCAGCTAGCATCACGAAGATTGTTACTGGTATTCTGGCTATAGAATCAGGCAAGTTGGAAGAGTCGGTTATTGTGAGCAGTGAGGCGGCAAAAGCTGACGGAACACGTGTTTACCTTTTAGAAGGTGAGCAAGTACCACTGAAAAAACTGGTACAAGGTCTTATGATTAACTCGGGTAATGACGCTGCGATCGCGATTGCAGAATATATGGCGGGTGATGTAGCCTCATTTGCAGATCAAATGAATGAATTTGCTAAGAAGGTTGGAGCAGACAACACGCATTTTGTTAATCCTAATGGTCTTTTTGATGTAGAGCATTACACAACAGCAGAAGACATGGCGAAGATTACACAATACGCGATGGAAAATGAAGTGTTTCGTGAGATTGTTTCAACTAAAGAGCTTCCTTGGGTTGGTGAGGGATGGGAAACGACATTGCGGAATCATCACCAGCTCTTGTGGGATTATCCTGGTACCACTGGTGTCAAAAACGGTTACGTCAGTGAATCCAAACATACGCTTGTGACATCTGTATCACGCGATAATCTTGATGTGATTATTGTCACGTTAAAGGCGCCCTCAAGCCGAGCAGCATATTGGGACACGATGACGATTGGAGATTACGGTTTCTCAAATTTTAAAAGACAAACCCTCACGGCAGGAACAGAAATTCAGACAGATAACGGAGAGACTTATCCCTTAGAAGAAGACATTTCAGTAACAATGCCTATAGGAGAAAAACCGATTCAAGACGTAACATCAGATGGTGAACTTCAATTAAAGAATGCAGATGGTGAAGTATTGCTTTCTCACACTCTATTTAAAGAAAAGGAAGAAGTAAAAAAAGCCGGGACAGCTAAAGAGGAGCCGGGTGAAGAAGCTGCAGATTCAACATTTATGCAAACCGCAGTAAAGGCTAGTGTTTTTCTTTATGGAGGCTTACTTATATTATTAGCTTTCCTTGTCATTCTAAGAATGCGAAGCCAAAGACAAAAGCATAGAAAAATGAGACATGTAGCCAGAAGCTATGTGAAATAAGCCGTCCGTTGGGCGGTTTTTTCTTTTGCAGTCTTTACTCTAACTAAAAAATTGTTAGGATTAAAAGAATGAATGGTATATAATTGCATTAAATTACAAAATTCGACAATCGGAGATTTTAAATGATTCGCAATATAAAACTCGGTCAGTTATTTATAATAGGGAGTGCTGTAATTCAGGCACTGCACCATTATTTTATACAGCCAATGGAGCTCTTTTACACGTTTATTTTACTGTTTTTAATTGGCTTCTTGCCTGCTTTACTTATAGATTACTTAAATAAAGATTGGACAAAAGCTGTCTTTGTTTTATGCAGTATATATGTTGTCTCTGTTTCTTACACATATGTGGATTATCCAATCGTACAGTCTGCTTATTTCTTTTTGCCAGTTACTGCTCTACTTTTAAATGAAAGACGTCTTTATTATCTGTCAAGCGCAGGAGGATTTCTTTCTTATCTTCTCTTATCAAAAGATACTGCGGCTGATTATTTTGCATTTATTTCGATCTATTTGATCTTTTGTTTGCTGCTTTTTATGGTTCAAACTATTGTCTACAAAACAGTGAGGGAAAAAGAATCCATCCAGCAAGGCGTCAAAGCTTTTTCCCTGGCAGTTGAAGCCAAAGACGTATATACACAAGGTCATTCAAAGAGAGTAGCACTTTATTCTATGATTTTGGCAAGGCAC
>NZ_MQMF01000007.1 GCF_001999465.1 Fictibacillus arsenicus | reverse complement strand
TTTTGAACTTTTTTACGCCGCTCGTTTTGGCGACTTTATTAGGTTATCATGCCGCAACCCTTGTTGTCAACAGCTTTCTCAAAAAACTTTAAATCGTTTTAGATAAGCAATTAACACGTTAGTATTCCTTGCGACGAAGAATAATATACCACCATTTTCGCTCTTGTACAATAGTTTTCCTTAAAATAATTAAACATTTTTTTATCAAACAAAACCGGCTTAGAGCTAATTACAATATAGGCTAAACCATTAACTTTTAAACACAAGATATTGTGAAATGGCAATTGCGCTGTCAGCACCTCATTTATCTTTCTCAAAATAAAAACAATTCATTCCTGTTTAAACAAAAAAACCAGCACTAGACTGCTAGGCTGGTTTTTAAGATATTATTTCTCTGAATGGCGCATTTGCGGGAATAACAATACGTCACGTATAGATGGTGAATTCGTTAATAACATAACTAAGCGATCAATACCGATTCCAAGTCCGCCTGTTGGAGGCATACCATATTCAAGCGCCTCTACGAAATCTTCATCCATCATATGAGCTTCATCGTTTCCTTCAGCACGTTCCTTTAATTGCTCTTCAAAACGTTCACGCTGATCGATCGGATCATTAAGCTCCGAGAACGCGTTCGCATGTTCGCGCCCTACGATAAATAGTTCGAAACGGTCAGTAAAGCGCGGATCCTCTGGATTCTTTTTAGCAAGAGGAGAAATCGCAACTGGATGTCCGTATACAAATGTTGGCTGAATGAGCTTTTCTTCAACAAAATGCTCAAAGAATTCATTTACAACATGTCCATAAGACATATTATCTTTTACTGGTACGTTATGCTTTTTAGCTAGTTCGCGTGCTTCTTCATCTGACATTTCCGGCCAGAAATCTACACCCGCTGCTTCCTTAATAGCATCGACCATATGAACTCTCTTCCAGCGAGGCTTAAGATCTACTTCGTAATCTCCATACTTTACAGTGGTTGAACCAAGCACATCTTCAGCAATATGAGCGATCAGGTTTTCAGTCAGTTCCATAATATCAAGGTAATCTGCATAAGCTTCATACAATTCGATCATTGTGAATTCCGGGTTATGGCGAGTAGATACACCTTCATTACGGAATACACGGCCGATTTCATAAACCTTTTCAAGACCGCCGACAATCAGACGCTTTAAGTGAAGCTCGATCGCGATACGCATGTAAAGCTCCATGTCCAACGCATTGTGGTGTGTAATAAACGGACGGGCAGATGCGCCTCCAGGAATAGAATGCATCGTTGGTGTTTCAACTTCCAAGTAACCATGGTCATCTAAGTAACGGCGCATAGAACGAATAATCTTTGAACGAGAGATAAAAGTTTCTTTTACTTCCGGGTTCATGATTAGATCGACATAACGCTGGCGGTAACGCTGTTCAACATCTTTTAATCCGTGGAACTTATCTGGAAGAGGACGCAGAGATTTAGTTAAAAGCTGAAAATCTTTTGCTTTAATAGAAAGTTCTCCGACTTTTGTTTTGAATACTAATCCTGTAACCCCTACCCAGTCACCGATATCAATAGTATTAAATAAATCATATTGATCTTCGCCAACTGCATCCTGTCTTACGTAAATCTGGATTTTTCCAGTTAAGTCCTGAATATGAGCAAAGCCAGCTTTACCTTTTCCGCGCTTAGTCATAATACGTCCAGCAAGAGTTACTTCGATCTCCTGACTGTCCAGTTCTTCTTTTTCAACTTCTCCGTATTCAGTTACAAGATCAGAAGCTGTATGAGTGCGGCTGAACTTTGTACCAAACGGATCCAATCCTTTTTCTGTTAGAGAAGCTAACTTTTCGCGCCGCACACGCAGCAAATCATTTAATTCTACTTCTTGACTCATGGGAACACTCCTACCTTTAGCAGTTTTGGATATCTATTATGTTATAAGTTAAATTTTCTCCCGCCGGTACTTGAATACAAATTAATGTATTTAAAGTTTTACCGATGGCGGCTTTTGCAATTGGGGAATGAAGAGAAATCATATTGTCACGGGGATCCGCTTCATAAGGATGAACAATCGTATATGTGTATCTCTCTTTATAGACGGTTTCCTCTATTGTAATGGTTGAACCGGCTTCTACAAAATCTCCCGCTTCTCTTACAACTGGCCAAGTAGCAGAAGATGATAATACACTTTCTATCTCTTCCATCCGGTTCATTATGAATTCTTTTTCCGGTGAATTCCGGAATTCCTTTTTACGCTTTTTCAGGGATTGCAGTTCTTTCTCAAGCTTCCTGGTGCCTTCTTGTGTGAGTTTTAGCATTTTCATATGCTATTCCCCCAGTTTTTTAATAAAAGAAAACACCGGCTGCTGTTTTGACCAATTAAGCAAACAACAGCCAGTCATCTGATGATCTGGCTGTATGTCACTATGAATCAGCTAATTTTTTGCTGTATTTCTTCCACTTGATCTACGTAATTGAACAATAACTTGTTCATGTTGTCACGTGTTGTCATCTGGTTAATTTCATTTCGAACAGATCCAGTCTTCGGTAATCCTTTAAGGTACCAAGCTGCATGTTTTCTCATTTCTCGAACTGCAACATCTTCGCCTTTAAGCTCGATCAAACGATCCATGTGGAGCATGCAGATATTCATTTTTTCACGGGCATTCGGTTCAGGAAGAATCTCTCCTGTTTCCAGGTACTGAACGGTGCGGTACAGCATCCAAGGATTTCCGAGAGCCGCTCTGCCGATCATTACACCGTCAACGCCATATTTATCAAGACGTTCTTTAGCTTCTTGAGGCGTTGAGATATCACCATTTCCGATTACAGGAATCGAAACATTTTGTTTTACTTCTTTGATGATGTCCCAGTTAGCTGTTCCTTCATACATCTGAACACGTGTACGGCCATGAACCGCTACTGCTGCGCCACCTGCACGTTCAACTGCCTGTGCGTTTTTCACGGCATAAATGTGATCTTCATCCCATCCGACACGCATCTTTACTGTAACCGGCTTCTGAACAGCATCTACTGTTGCTGCTACCATCTCATAAATCTTGTCTGGATCAAGCAGCCACTTTGCTCCTGCATCACACTTTGTAATTTTAGGAACCGGGCATCCCATATTGATATCAATAATATCGGCATTTGTATGCTTATCTACATATTTAGCCGCGGCTACTAATGATTCACGTTCTCCACCGAAAATTTGAAGGCTTAACGGTTTTTCACGTTCATCTACATATAGCATCTTCAGCGACCTTTCATTTTCATAAAGAATTCCTTTGTCACTTACCATCTCTGCACACACAAGGCCTGCTCCGAATTCTTTTGCGATCAGACGGAATGCAGGGTTGCACACACCAGCCATAGGGGCAAGGACAACAGGGTTTTTCAAAGTAATATCACCAATTTTCAACGTACATATCACCTCGTTTCAATCATTTATTTATAAAATCTATCTGCTTACTGTAACTCTTCAACGTTAATGCTGAATTGATTCGCTATTTTATGGAGCAAATCTACTTTGGGCTTTCGGCTGCCCCTTTCCACCTCGCCAAGTACCGATACCGAAATACCAATATCTTTAGCAAGCTGCTCTTGCGTATAGCCTTTTAATTTTCTGAACGCACGGATGCGTCTTCCCAGTCGGTCTTCTTCCATATGCGTACACCTTCTTTATCTCTTTGTTCGCAAAGGACTTGATGTAAAGAAATTGTTTTATCCGGATAAACGTCATCAGGAGCAATTTCGCTAAGAGGTATCAGAACAAATGCCCTTTCAAGCATACGTGGATGCGGAATTTCTATATCTTCCGTCTGTATACTTACACTATTATACAATAAAATGTCAAGGTCTATTGTTCGAGGTCCCCATTTTTGAACTCTTTTTCTATCCAAATCGTTCTCTACCTGTTGCATTTTACTCAATAATGCCTGTGGAGAAAGACTGGTTTTGAGTTTTATGGCTAAATTCAAAAAGAGTGGCTGATCAGTAAATCCTACTGGATCTGTTTCATATATAGAAGATACACTCTCTATTAAAACTTCTGGATATCTGCCAAGAAGCTGTATTGACTTTTTTAGCAGCCCTTCCCTGTCTCCCATGTTTGAACCGACAGACAAGAAAGCTGTATTCATTTGCTCCATTTAACTGCGCCCTCTTGTAATTTCAACAGCAACCGAGTCATAATGCCCCGGGATCGGAGGGTCTGGTTTTATTACTTTAACCGTTGTTTCATCGACAGAAGTGAACTTTCCGAGTAGAGAGGCTGCAATGCTTTCAGCTAAAGACTCTAAAAGTTTGACCGGGTCCCCCTCAACGATCTCCTTTACTGCATCATAAACTTCTTTATAGTTAACCGTTTGATCTAGTTCATCAGTAATTCCCGCTCTTGAAAGATCCATCGACAGCGTTACATCTACGTTGAACCGCTGACCGAGCTTTTGCTCCTCAGCAAAAACGCCGTGATAGCCATAAAATTTCATGCCGGTCACATACATTTTATCCATGGCTCTCAGCACCTTTCCCAAGCATAATATCCATCATTTTAGCCATTCTGCTCATTTCTTTAACATCATGCACACGTACGATCGAACAGCCTCGTTCAATTCCAAGGCAGACTGTAGCCCCTGTTCCTTCCATACGTTCATCAACTGGAAGATCAAGTGCTTTTCCGATCATCGATTTTCGGGAAGTGCCTAGCAATACTGGATAGCCCATGTTTGTGATTTCATTCAGCCTTCTCATTGTTTCAAGATTTTGCTGAAAGGATTTTACGAACCCGATACCTGGATCTAGTATAATATTCTCCGGCTTTACGCCTGCATTTACAGTTATTGCTATACTGTGCTCCAAATCAGCAATCACATCAGCCATGAACTCCAGATAGTTGGTGTCGAATCGGTTATGCATTAAGATCACAGGGACATTTGTTTCGACCATGACACGCGGCATCTCAGGATCCAGTTTAGCACCCCATACATCGTTGATGAGATGAGCACCAGCTTGAACAGCTTGTTTTGCTGTTTCTGCCTTATACGTATCGATTGAAATCGGCACATCAACTTCCTTTTTCAACGCTTCAATGACTGGGATGACACGCTCCAGTTCTTCTTCGAGCGTTACTGCTGCTGCTCCAGGTCTAGTGGATTCACCGCCAACATCGATAATGTCAGCCCCGTCTCTCACCATCTCTTTTGCATGGACGATGGCTTGCTCAATCCGGTTATGATGTCCGCCATCTGAGAAAGAATCAGGAGTTACGTTCAAAATCCCCATCACATATGTTTTTTTCGAAAAATCGAGTACGTATTCTCCGCACATCAGTTTAGGCTGGTTCATGATCATTTCATGCATAGACTATCTACCCTTTCTTAAACCCTTAAATCGTTCGGCGTCTATTATTCGTATCTTCCGTGTATTTTGCTTTTAGTCTTTGAAAAAGCTGCCCGTTCGCACCAGGAAAGTGCTTTTGTTCGAACCGGTTTACCGGGACAAGCTCCTGAATTGAATTTGTCAGAAAGACTTCATCCGCATCATGAAGTTCATTTATTTTATAATTCCCCGTTTCAGAAGGAATGTTCAATTTCTCTGAAGCATTTAATACCCATTTTCTTGTAATGCCGTTTAGAATCCCTGTTGATAATCCCGGAGTAAACAATGTTCCATCTTTATACCAAAAGAGGTTAGAGACTGTGCCTTCGCTGATGAACCCTTGTTCTGTCAAAAAAACACCTTCTTGTCCTGCTGGATCCTTAAGCTCCCTTTTACCAAGTATGCTGTTTAAGTAGTGATGTGATTTCAGCCTTTGTTTGCCCTCTGGAGTGTTGCGGACGGTCTTGAGCAGGACCAGTTCTTTCGCTGAAATTATAGATTGCGGAAGCGGCTTCGTAAAAAGAATAACCGCAGGATTTTCATACGGATCAGTTTGCAAACCTATATCTCCGTTGCCAGCTGAGATGTTTAAACGAAAATACGCATCATCCAGTTTGTTTTTTTGCAGAAGGGTTCGAACCATTTTTATAACATGATCTGTATTTATTACTGCATTAATATTTAATTCATCTAGTGCTTCGTGAAGCCTTTTCATATGCTCATCAATCAAATAAGGGAAGCTATTATACGTTCTAAACGTTTCAAATGCTCCAAGACCATACATAAAACCGTGGTCAAAAGGTGAAATTACAGCCTCTTCCATCGGTAGAACTTTTCCATTTATATAGATGTACATACATTTTTGC
This sequence comes from Fictibacillus arsenicus, assembly GCF_001999465.1. GTDB lineage: Bacteria > Bacillota > Bacilli > Bacillales > Fictibacillaceae > Fictibacillus > Fictibacillus arsenicus. The sequence goes on along the minus strand of NZ_MQMF01000007.1, from coordinate 50,779 downwards.
CTTTATAAAAATCAATGAAATTTCTTAAAAGTTTCTTTCCGTCCTCCGTTAAAATGGATTCAGGATGATATTGCACTCCTTCTATCGGAAGTTCTTTATGGCGGATTCCCATAATTTCGCCTTCTTCTGTCCAAGAGGAAATCTCAAAGCAATCGGGCAGTGTTTCTCTTTTAACAATGAGTGAGTGATAGCGCGTTGCAGGAAATTCCTGCTCTAAGCCTTCATATACTGTTTTTCCGTCATGAAGAACTGGAGAAACTTTGCCATGCATCAATCTGTCTGCACGTATTACGTCTCCGCCAAAAACTTGGGCGATTGCTTGGTGTCCAAGACATACGCCGAAAACAGGAATCTTCCCTGCAAAATACTCAATCGCTTCTAAACTGATGCCCGCTTCATTTGGTGAGCATGGTCCAGGTGATATCATCAGGAATTCCGGATTTAACTGTTCGATCTCTTTAATCGTAATTTCATCATTTCGTTTTACGACTAGCTCCTCACCCATCTCACCTAAATATTGAACCAGGTTGTACGTAAAAGAATCATAGTTATCAATCATTAAAATCATCTCGTCTCTTCTCCTCTCATGTGCTGTGTTATACCAAAATTGACCCGAGCTCACTTTGCTCTTTGGCACGCCACAGCGCCTCTGCTTTTTTCAAACTCTCTTCATATTCACTTTCCGGTACCGAGTCAATGACAATACCCGCGCCTGCTTGAACGTGCGCAGTTCCATTTTGACAAACCATCGTGCGTATGGCGATATTCATTTCTGTATCGCCATTAAACCCGATCCATCCGATGCTTCCTGTATAAACGCCTCTTCTGACTGGCTCAAGCTCTTCAATGATCTCCATCGTTCTCACTTTTGGCGCACCCGTAATCGTTCCACCGGGGAATGTCGCTTTGATGCAATCGAACGCATCACATTCCGGACGCAGTTTACCAACTACATTTGAGACGATATGCATGACATGTGAATACCTTTCAATCACCATGAACTCGTCCACTTTAACTGATCCGTATGCTGAAACCTTTCCAAGATCGTTTCTCTCAAGATCAACGAGCATCACATGTTCTGCACGTTCTTTTTCGTTTTCGATGAGCGTATTCGCGAGCTCCAGATCTTCCTCTTCCGTTCTTCCGCGCGGTCGTGTACCTGCTATGGGCCTAGTGCTGATCTCATCACCTTTTTTCTTTACTAATAGCTCTGGAGAAGCACTTACCAGCTGGAAATCAGGTGTTTGTAAATACCCCATATAAGGTGAAGGATTAATTCTTCTTAATTCCTCATATATGCTAAAAGGCTCCGTTTGCAATGCTTTGGATTGGCGCACAGACAGATTTACTTGAAATACGTCTCCATCAGAGATATAAGACTGAATCTTTTTGACCGCTTCAACAAAAACATCCTCGGTCATAGATACGTGCTTAAAGTCTTCATCGTTTGAAAAACTCTGGTCAAGAACTATTGCAGACTGCGGAGAACTAGGCGTTTGCCACATTTCCTTAAAAGCACGCAGCTTGTCCAAATGATAAGGATCTTCTTTTTCTTCACTTAAGACGATAATCCAAAGCTTGTTCGTCTCATGATCATAAACGAATACATCTTTAAATAATAAAAAGTATAAATCAGGCAGTCCGAGGTCATCTTCTGATCGTGCTGGTAGTTTCTCGAATTCACGAGTCAGGTCATAACTTAAATATCCGATTGCCCCTCCTGTAAAGTCCGGCAGATCAAGAATTGGTTCGATCTCAAAATGCTTAAACCATTGCTGAAACTCTTTGTAAACGGGTCCCTTCTTTATTGAGATCCCATCGTCTGTTTTTACCGTTAAAACATTTTCTTTTCCAGAAACCTCAGCGAATGGAGAAAATCCGATAATTCTGTACTTTCCTGTTCTTCCGCTCTCCAATAAAACATGACGCGGTTCGGTTGCTGACAACGTTTTATATTTAAAAAACCACTCTTCTTTTGAAAGCGGAATATTAGTATGCAGCACATGCCATTTCTTGTTCTTCCCCATAAGGTCACTCTCCCAAAAATCTTCTGCTTACATTGTACATGAGGTGTTTCAGTTTGGCACACCTTTCTGTCAATTTCCTGCATTTTCAAATGGGCTTGTGAATGATTTACTGCCATAGGAGTGGTTGATTTCCGCTCAGGTTGCTCTCTTTCCGCGGGGCGTGCGGTGAGCCCACTCGTCGCTTTGCCCACTGAATGGTCTCACCTGTCCCGCTTCATGGAAGTATCCTTGCTCCTGCGTCTACAATTAATTGCTAAGGATGTGAGCTTCCTCGTCGCATGCCTAGCGAGAAGCTTCTCATGTGGTAGGCACGCACCTTCCGCTCCAATCAACTTTCAATGAAGTATCTTCGAAAAAAAACATTAGCAACAATCATTAGTAAATAAACAACGACTTATATATAAAAAAAGCCCCCTTAAGGGAGCGGTCATGCTAGTCTTCGAATTGGTAAAGCGGTGTACTTAAGTATCTTTCACCGTTACTTGGTATAACAGCGAGTACCTTTTTTCCTTTTCCGAGTTTTTTGGCTACTTTTAATGCAGCGGCGATTGCGGCACCTGAGGAGATGCCTCCTAATAACCCTTCTTCACGTGCTGCTCTTCTTGCCCATTCAAATGCTTCATCATTTGAGATCGTCAAAACTTCATCGTAAATATCTGTTTTTAAAATGTCAGGAACAAAACCTGCTCCAATTCCTTGAATCTTATGCGGTCCTGGTTTTCCACCTGAAAGAACAGGAGAATCAGTCGGCTCTACAGCGTAAATTTTCGCATCCGGATATTTTTCCTTTATTACCTCACCTGCACCCGTAATCGTCCCGCCTGTGCCGATGCCTGACACAAATGCATCAAGACCATCAGGAAATTGTGCAATGATTTCTTTTCCGGTCGTATTTTTATGAACTTTTGGATTTGCCTCGTTTTTAAATTGCTGCGGCATAAAATAGCCTTTTTCTTTTGATAGTTCTTCGGCCTTCCGGATCGCTCCTCCCATTCCTTCAGGACCAGGAGTCAATATAAGTTCTGCTCCGTATGCTCTTAACAAGTTCCGTCTTTCCATACTCATTGTTTCAGGCATAACAAGAACGGTTTTGTATCCTTTTGCAGCTGCCACCATCGCTAATCCAATTCCCGTGTTTCCGCTTGTAGGCTCAACGATCGTGTCACCTGCTTTTAATTTGCCGCTCTCCTCAGCGTCTTCGATCATTGCTAATGCAATACGATCTTTTACACTGCTTCCTGGATTCATAAATTCTAATTTCAAGTACACATCTGCCATATCATCTGTTGTTAAGCGATTTAATTTCACAACAGGGGTTTGACCGATTAAATCTGTAATCGACTGTGCCACACGTGCCATTTGACATCACTCCTAAAACCGAGTATTTTTATTGGATTAATTGTATCAACTTTGGAAATAAAGTGTCAATTTAAAAGCCTGTGATTTCCGTCCTATTACAATCGTACGCTATAAAATCATTTTCATGTGTAAATCAAAACCCGGAAAGATTCCGGGTTTAGGATTTTGCTTGTTCAAGCAAAGTTTGAAGTTCTTCTTTTGAAAAAACATAGGTTGCGTTACAAAATTGGCAATTTGTCTCCGCTTGCCCGTCTTCTTCAATAATATCTTTGATTTCTTGTTCTCCAAGACTTACAATCGCTTGGCCGAAACGTTCGTGTGAACATGTACATTGGAAGCGTACAGGCGACTTTTCTAAAATTTGAACCTGATCTTCTCCTAATAGCTCAAATAAAATTTCCTCCGGTGACATTCCTTTTTCGATTAAACGAGAAATAGGAGGTATTGCATTTATACGTTCTTCTAAAAGATCAACAATACTATCAGAAGCATTCGGCATTACCTGAATGATAAAACCGCCAGCTGCTTTGATGGAATTGTCCGGATTTACAAGCACTCCAACACCTACTGCAGAAGGAACTTGTTCAGAAGAAGCAAAATAATACGTAAAGTCTTCGCCTAGTTCACCTGAAACCATTGGTACTTGTCCTGTGAATTTTTCACGCATACCAATATCCTTTAAAACAGATAGATATCCATTCTTTCCTACAGCTCTTGCCACATCAAGTTTCCCTTTGCTGTTTAAATCAAAATGAGTCTGAGGATTCGTAACATAACCGCGTGTTTCACCCTTTGTGTTGCTGTCAACAATGATAACACCGATTGGACCTCCGCCTTCAATTTTAACTGTAATTTTATTATCTTCGCCTTTTAGCATCATACCCATCATGGTAGTAGCAGTCATTGCTCTCCCTAGTGCTGCTGATGCGGTCGGCCATGTATTATGCCTTTGCTGCGCTTCACTTACCATCTCTGTTGTAGAAATAGCATAAGCTCGAATTTGCCCGTCGAATGCAAGGGCCTTAATTAAATAGTCATTCATTATAACTCATCCTTTTAGCCGTTCTTGTTTTTATCGTAAATAAGCAATAGACCTTTTAATGTTAAGAAAGGATCTACATGGTCAATAACACTGCTTTCGGCTGCGATCAAATTCGCAAGACCGCCTGTTGCGATTACAGTTGGCTCAACCGTTGATTGTTCCTTCATTCTTTTTACAATACCCTCTACTTGTCCTACATATCCATAAAGAATGCCAGCTTGCATAGCATTAACTGTATTTTTCCCAATCACACCTTCAGGTTTTGCGATCTCGATACGCGGAAGCTTAGCTGCTTTCGTGTAAAGCGCTTCTGTAGAAATATTAATTCCTGGGGCAATTGCACCACCCATGTATTGTTTATTTTCATTAATGTAGCAGTAGGTTGTGGCTGTTCCAAAGTCGACAATGATCAATGGAGAATCGTATTCATGAATGGCAGCAACTGCATTCACAATACGGTCAGCTCCAACTTCTCTTGGATTTTCATACTTTATATTCAGTCCTGTTTTAATACCAGGACCAACAATCAGCGGACGCTGATTAAAATATTTTAAGCACATACGCTCTAATGCGAACATGATTGGAGGAACAACAGAGGAAATAATGATTCCTTCTATTTGTTCTTTATTAATATTCACATGCCGGAACAGATCGAGTATCAGCATGCCGTATTCGTCTTCTGTTTTTTCACGTGATGTATGAATTCTCCAATGGTGCATAAGTTCATCGTTCTCATATAGCCCTAAAACAATATTCGTATTTCCGACATCAAACACAAAAATCATGAATTTGTCCCCGCTTCTTATCTTAAGTTTCTATAATAGTTATAACATAAAACGTATAGGAGTAAAGTAACGCGGCTTATTGAAGTATTTGTAGAGTATTCATTGGTGCTCTTGAATGTCGTTGATTTCCACTCCAGGTTGCGCGCTTTCCACGGGGCGAACGGTGAGCCTCCTGCCGCGTTGCGCCAATAGGAGTCTCCACCTGACCGCTCGTCCCGTAGGACAAGGAAGGGTTCGGCAGCGATACATCGCACGAAGAAAATTTGAAGTTCAATTTTCGAGGAGTCGGCAACCTTCCGTTACAATCAACTTTTCAATGAAGAAAAAGAGAAACATCAACAGCAATAACCCCTTAAAACATCCTTCTAAGCGAAGTTACTAAGCTAAATAACTTCAGTAATAACGAAAGATCTTTGATAAATAGACTCTCCTCTTAATGGTTGGTGTTTCATTCTTTCCCTCCACTGACAAGTTGATTGAAGTGAAAGGTGCGAGACTCCTGCGGGACAAGCGGTCAGGTGAGACACTTTAAGGCGCGTAGCGGCAAAGGGGCTCACCGCCTGCCCCGCGGAAAGCGAGTACCTGTAACGGAAATCGACTGCTTTCAAGACCCACCACTATGAAATCAAACAGACTTACAAAAAAAAGGACACCTCAAGATTTGAGGCATCCTTTTGTAAAAATTAATCTTGTTTTGGTTCTTCTTCATCCTTTTTGTTAAGAGTAACCTTAACATCATCAGATGGTTTAGAAATCGTCTTTTTGTCAGGAAGCTGACCTGTTTTAACAAGTTCTTTGATTTGTTCTTCATCAAGCGTTTCAACAGTAAGCAATGTCTGAGCAATGATTTCTAACTTAGAATTGTGTTCTGTAAGAATCTGACGGCAGCGCTCATAAGATTCTTTAATGATGCGCTGTACTTCTAAATCAATCTCATGCGCAATTGCATCACTGTAGTTTTGCTCATTGTTGAAGTCTCTGCCTAAGAACACTTGGCCTCCTTGAGAAGAACCAAACTGCATTGGTCCAAGACGTTCACTCATACCAAACTCTGTTACCATGCGGCGAGCGATGCCCGTTGCACGCTGGAAGTCATTATGAGCACCTGTACTTACTTCCTTGAATGTAATCTCTTCGGCAACACGGCCTCCAAGCAATCCAACGATCTTATCTTCTAATTCTGGTTTAGTCATGAAATAGCGATCTTCTTTAGGGAGCATAACCGTATATCCTCCGGCTTGGCCACGAGGAACAACTGTTACTTTATGAACGGTATCGGCACCTTCAAGAACGAGACCAATTACTGTGTGACCAGCTTCATGGTAAGCCACGATGTTCTTTTCTTTTTCAGAAATAACACGGCTCTTCTTGGCAGGACCTGCGATTACACGGTCAATCGCTTCATCTACATCGTCCATATCGATCTTTTTCTTGTCAGAACGAGCAGCAACTAATGCCGCTTCGTTTAATAAGTTTTCAAGATCCGCACCAGAGAAACCTGGTGTACGCATCGCGATCGTTTTTAAATTAACATCTTCTGCAAGCGGCTTATTGCGCGCATGCACTTGAAGAACTTCTTCACGGCCTTTTACATCTGGGCGGTTAACCGGAATCTGACGGTCAAAACGTCCCGGACGAAGAAGTGCCGGGTCAAGAATATCAGCACGGTTTGTTGCTGCAATGATGATGATTCCTTCATTCGCACCGAAACCATCCATCTCAACTAGCAATTGGTTCAGCGTCTGTTCACGTTCATCGTGACCGCCGCCAAGACCGGCACCACGCTGACGTCCTACAGCATCAATCTCATCAATGAAAATGATACAAGGAGCGTTTTTCTTTGCGTTCTCAAACAAATCACGGACACGTGAAGCACCGACACCGACGAACATTTCAACGAAATCAGAACCTGAGATCGAGAAGAACGGAACGCCTGCTTCACCTGCTACAGCACGTGCAAGAAGTGTTTTACCGGTACCCGGAGGTCCGACTAAAAGAACACCCTTAGGAATACGCGCACCAAGTGCAGAGAATTTGCGCGGATCTTTCAAGAATTCAACAACTTCTACAAGTTCTTGCTTCTCTTCATCCGCTCCAGCTACATCTTTAAACGTAACTTTTTTCTTTTCTTCGTTATAAAGTTTCGCTTTGCTTTTCCCAAAGTTCATTACACGGCTTCCGCCACCCTGGGCTTGATTAAGCAAGAAGAAAAATAAAATAAAGATAATGACAAACGGGATAATTGATGTAAAGAACGTAACCCAGCCGCTCGTCTGTTCCTGCTGTTTGAATTCAACATTTGCACTATCTGCAAGCTGTTCAATTTCAGCTAGTGTATTGCCGGTTAACGGAGCATTCGTCTGGAATACTTCTCCTTCTTTCGCTCCCTCCAGCTTTCCTCGGACAACATAAACGCCACCCTCTGGCTGGTAAACAATGCTTTCTACTTTACCGTCTTCAATGTACTTTGTCAGCTGATCATAACGGATTTCTTTTACTTCATTGTTGTTGCCGTTGAAAAAGCTGACAACTCCAACTACAACTAAAAAGATTAATAAATAAAATATAGTATTACGGAAGATGCGATTCATTCCTTACCTCCTTAGGCGAACAATCAAATCTTATGCGGTTTTTGTTATTCTTACTTTTCGTAGATCTCTGGCTTTAATACGCCAATGTAAGGCAAGTTGCGGTACTTCTCGATATAATCCAAGCCGTAGCCGACAACAAAAGCATCAGGAACGATAAAGCCAGCTAAATCCGGTGTAATATCTACTTTTCGTCCTGTTGGCTTATCTAACAATGTTACAATCTTAACCGTTTTGGCCTTGCGTGCTTTAAACAAGTTAACCAAATAGCTAAGTGTCAATCCACTGTCAATAATATCTTCTACAATGATTACGTCTCGACCTTCTAATGAAGTATCTAAATCTTTAACGATTTTCACTTGACCGGAAGAAACGGTAGAAGCTCCATAGCTGGAAACAGCCATTAAATCGATCTCAAGGTGGATATCCATTCGTTTAATCAGGTCTGCCATAAAAGGTAATGCACCTTTTAAAACTCCAATTACTAATGGAAAACTGTCCTTATATTCCTCTGAAAGCTCTTTTCCAAGTTCTTTAATTTTCCCTTGAATGGCTTCTTCAGATATAAGTGTTTCTAAAATTTCATCATGCATAGTTCAACAAGCCTCCTAGACGTCATGGCGATTTTTTTGAAAGCGTAAGATAACCCACTGTTCAGAATGATTTAAAGATTTGCGTCCAGTGTGTTTCAGTCCGGGAAGCCAAATTATTTCGCCGTTTGCATTAACAACGACTGGCCAAACTTTCCGTTCTTCCTGTGCCACTTTAGCATCAATAAATATATCTTTTAATTTTCGCGTACCGACGCCGGCAATCGCCATCCGGTCACCTGGTCTGCGGTTTCGAACTCGTAAAGGGAGACTTACATCATTCGTTGAGAACACATAAACATCTTTCCCTCTAATTGAAGCTGGTTCACAATCCGTTATTTCAGCAGTTAAAATTCCAATCGGCACTTTTGCTATGCCAGGCAGATCCATAGAAAACTCATATGATGGTTCTTCATTTTTTACCGGCTCAAAACTTAACGTACATCTGTCATAAGTTCGGCTGACAAAAAGACCTGACGGAAAATGCAAAAATCCGGATGGATGCTCACTTCCGAGCAAACTAAGAAAGTTTTCCTTATGTACAGAGGAAAGAGATGAAGGATTTAATTTATACAGATAGTTCAATATTAGTGTAATCCCTCTTTTTTGTAAAGGAATAGGCATCTTGTTAAATGCAGATACAGATAACTCTATTTTCCCCTCTGTTTTAACTATTAAAACCTTTTCTAACTCTATTTCAGCCTGATGTAATATATACGCTTCATCTTCTGTAATGGTTTCACTTAAATGCTGAAATCTTTCATGAACATTTGGATTTTCCTGCTTTAAAAAAGGCAGCACTTTTTTTCTGAATCTGTTCCGTACATATTTTTCGCTTTCGTTCGACGGATCATAAACAGGATAAAGATTTTCTACTTTACAATAATGCTCGATTTCGGCTTTCGTTATTCCTAAAAAGGGCCGAATAATTTCTCCTTCTGCAAAAGGACGTTTCACGGGTATTCCTGCAAGACTGTACCCTTCGCTTCCTCTAGTCATCCTCATCAGCATCGTCTCTATTTGATCATCACCATGGTGAGCGAGTGCAAGAACATTTGCTCCGTGCTTCTTCATCACCCGCTCAAAAAAATCATACCTGCATGTTCTGGCCGCTGTCTGAAGTGAGAGATGATTCTCTTTTTGATATTCTGCTACATCTGCTTCTCCGCCTTCAAACGGGATGTTTCTTTCCGTGCAAAACTTTGCGGTATTTGCAAGTTCACGAGCGGATTCTTCTCCTCTAAGCTTATGATCAAAGGATGCTGCAATCACCTCAATACTGTACACGGCTGACCTTTTCCATAGAAAATGAAGCAAAGCTAATGAATCTGGTCCTCCGGAAACGCCAACAACAACTGTTTTCGCAGATGAAAGAAGCTGGTGCTTTTTAATGAAATTTTCAACTTGCTGCAACCTAACCCGCTCCTTCACACCGATTCTCCTTAAAATCATATCAAAGAATGCTGCTGACTTACACTCTTACATCGTCTGACCAAGCATATAAAATAAATAAACGACAAAGACAAAAGTAAATACTAAAAAAGTTTCGGCTATAAAACTTTTCTGTTTCTTTTTTTGTGACTGCCTTGTCTGCTTTTGTACAACTGACTTTTGAACTGCAGGATTTTTATTCTGCTGAACCGTACGTTTATCTTTTTCATTTAATAAAAGCACAAGTTCATTTCTCATTTCTTCAGCATATCGATACTTGCCGTTCCATGCCTTCTCAAGAATATGTGTGTAAGGTCTAAGCATGGGACTGTTTTTTCTTAAATCCTGCATCTGTCTGTCAGGATCACTTTTTTTCGTAAAACGTGCTGGATAAGCCAGGTTAACCATCACCATTCCAGCTGAAAACAAATCATAAGCAGGCTCCGCTTTTCGTGAACCCTTCCCCCAATACCCCCGATCAAAGAATTCTGTGTATTCTTTTATTGACCGGTCCATGACAGTTGTGCCGCCAACATCAATCCATCTTATCCGGTATGGGGGACCGGTAACAAGCAGGTTATCAGGCTTTAAATCACCAAAAGCCCAGCCCGCCTGATGAAGCGTGTGCAAATCCGTTAAGAGCTGAACGAGCAAAATTCCCGCCCATTCGGAAGATTTCGGCCTCATAAAATCAAAAAGCGTCTCACCTTTTAGATATTCCATCGCATAAAACGGATATGTTCCGCTTCTAGTCTGCCAATCATCAACATCGATTAAAGAAGGTCCAAGGACTTTCCCCTGGACCTTAGAAAAACGCTTCAGCACATTCACTTCTGATGTAATTGACATCTGGTCATGACCAATCTTTAAAGCAACCGTGCCGTTAATAGAATCAGCGAGATACACCGCGCCCGTTGCACCATAACCTAAACGGCGGCGTATACGATAAATTAAATGATTCCATTTTCCGCGAATTTCTTCTCCTGCAGCTAAGTTACATACCGGACTCTTCGATATATCCTGGGGCATCATCGGACAAGAAGCTCCTTTTCGAGGATCGTTTACGAGTGAAAGCAGCGATCCCTTCTTTTATTGCCGGGCCTGTTGGTGTAATTCCGCCTAATGTAAGCTTTGAAAAGATTTTGCCGATCGAATCTAATTTCGAAGACCAGCTTAATAATTCTTCCACTTCTTTCTTTTTTCCGGGGAAGGCAAAAATCGAAAACTCATTTTCACCAATTCTCGAATTTAGCGAGATAGATAGATCGAGCAATGATTCCTGAACTGTCAGCATCTTATCTTCCATTGAACCGGATGCATCTATTAATACCAATACTTCGAGGTTCATAGTTTCTCCCATTTCGTCGACTACTTCAATCACCTCTCCGCGTTTATCCGGAGGAAGATCATCCATCGTAGATTTGTTCCCGAGGATTTGCTGCAGCTCAGCGTTTACGACACCTTTAATCGTTTGGGCCATCGCTTTTTGCGTTACCATCTTTACCGTTTGTGCCAGCTGCTTCGTATAAACGACCTGACTGATTCCGCCTCCAGCCATCGCTATGTCTTCTACTTCTTTTAATCCTTGTCTGTGATACTCAGGCGCATTTTCATTCAATACACCGATTACATTTACTGCAATGCCTTGTTCATGAGCAAGTGCCGCCATCGCTACTGGATCTTCACCTTGATTTGAACACCCGTCTGTAATCAGCAGAATCTGCCTTAACGTTCCTTTTTTACGCATATCTCTAACACCTCTCAAGTACGATTTTTAACGTATTACCATCATCGTCAAAAAGGTCTCGGAATATACGTTTAGAAGGACTTTATGCACATAAAAAAGAGGAATGACTCAAAACGAAAAACGTTTAAAGCCAAGCCTCTTTTGATTAGCTATTAAGTAAATATTGTTGCTTAAGAAGATGTTGATTTCCGTTCCAGGATGCTCGCTTTCCGCGGGGCGGGCGGTGAGCCTCCTGCCTTTCTTCAGAAAGTAAATATACTTATTTTCGAGGCAGCCTCTTATTCTAATAAACTATTGAGCTTTCTTTCTGTTTAAGTTTACTTTCGGGTAATGAGGAACTGTTGCCCATTTCGGAATATTTTTTTCGATCTTCGTAACCGCTACTGTCATGTCGTCCTCGATCCCGTTATTTCCTGACCGGATAACCTCCTCCATAATAAGATCTGCTATTTCCTGAGGATCGTCTGTATCGATTTCTCTTATTTTCCGTTTTAACCATGCATCAATATTTTCAATGTGACGAGGTGCTTCATAGATTCCGTCACTCATCATAATCAGAATATCTCCGGCTTTTAACTGCTCGTCCACAACATCTACGTCAAAATCCTGAATGATGCCCATCGGCAGGTTGCTTGCTTCCACTGTTTTTACTTGGTCACCGCGTTTAATAAAACTTGGAGTCGAACCGATTTTCAAAAACTTAGCAGATGCATCTTGCAGGTCGATCATAGCCAGATCAAGCGTTGAGAAGATCTCGTCTGTTGTTCTTAATGATAAAACGGAATTTACCGATTTGATCGCGACCTCTTCTTCAATACCTGATTGAAGAATTTTTTGCAGCAGCTGAAGGGTTTCGTTGCTTTCTATGAATGCACGTTCGCCGTTACCCATTCCGTCAGCTATAGCTACAGCAAATTTACCTGCGCCAATTTCAATTGTCGAGTGGCTGTCTCCAGAAAGCCACGCTCCCCCTTTTGCCGCTGAAGCAATTCCTGTTTCCACCACATATTCTCTTGCTGAATGGAATGACAGGTGACAGAATCCAGTTGCATAATTGGCACATTCCTCATGAGTTACAAGAATCGTCTCTTCCAAAATATCGGATAAAATCGGAGCGATAAGTTTCTCTGCAATTCCAGAATGGTTGCAAAAAGGAATCGTCATCTCGATATCAACGTTAGAAGCTTCCAAGCTGTAAATATCAACATGTCCAACATCAATTCCTGCTTGGAATAAAGAGTCTTTAATCTGTTCTTCTTGAATTTGATGATTTTCCTGTTCCCGCTGAATTTCTTTTGCGAAGTTCCCCATGACTTGAGAAACACCCATAAGCTGATCCGCGACAAGTCTGCGGCTTTCTTGAACTTGAATTTTTAATTTTTGGCTTGCTTTATATTGTGATAGTTCTTGTTTCATTAAATCTGTTACTTTTTGTGGTTTAATACAATGCTTTTCCCAATCACGTTTTAATTTCCGGTCTCTTATATCTCCGTAATCTTCTTGTTCGACCATGATCTTTGTCATTAAATCATAGGTGGATGTGAAGTTTTGAGCCCAGCATTGTTCTTTCTTAAAGCATGTTTGGCATGTTTTTTCTGTAATATTACTTAAAAATAAATCTACTTCTCGCGAGCTTTCTTCTTCATTCAAAGATAAGCCAACTGAACCGAATGAATGGGACAGCGCCTGGAATAGAGAAGAAAATCTTTCAACACGGCTTGCTGTCACATCACGAATCTTTTTTAAGTATTGCTGCTGCTGCATGGAATGCTCTCTTGTACCCGGAACATATTTTGAAATATTGCTTATCGCTGTTTTTGGTGTTAATAGAAATAGAAGAATCGCAAAACCAGATTCCATCAAAGTAGACGTAATTTCTGCCCTGCCTTCACCATACAATCCGATCAATACAGTTCCGATGATAAGCCCTAAGCTTACCCCGAATCTCTTCCCTTCTCTTAAAAGTCCTCCCAGCAAACCGGAAAACGCCAGCAAGCTCATTTGAGACAGACTAGCTACTTGAGCAAGACTAAGAATTAAACCAGTCACTACACCAACGGTAGAACCAATAGCTGCGCCGCCAACAAAAGCAAACAAAAGTACGAGATAACGGGATACGACATGTTCAACAGAGACATCATTAATTTGCCAGCCGATTGTTCCTGTCATTACCGAGGCGAGAAGGATCATCAAACATACGATCTCTTCATTCTTCAGTGACTGAGGAATCTTCTTATACGTTAACAAAGGAATGGATTGAAGGAAGATTAATGTGAGGACTAAGCTCAGTCCTCCCTCGACAAGAGCAAGCATGGTGTCGACCCGTTCAAGTCCCCCTTCCCCAAATAAAGAAAATAACGTTCGGGATATCAAGCTTGATCCGAATACCAATAGCGGCAAACTTTGAATTCTATTTTTTATAAATAGATCTGTTCCTCTTTGCAGACACGCATATACAAGCAGGGCACTTATGAAAAACAAGGCATTGATCGGCTGATGTGTCATCGCGCCGGCCAGTACGGCAAATACGGCAATGCCTGTCCTTTCTTTTCTTAAGACAAATACACTCGCTGCAAAAGGCAATGCAAATGGAGCCATTTCAGCTAAAATCATAGCTCGTCCTAACAAAAAGCCAATTCCAAACAACAGCATTCTCCAATTAAAAATGCTCTGGTTCAAAATCTGAAGCCACCTCTTACTTGTCTTATAAACCGCCTGCTGACCTTTTTCTACCCACACCATGCCTCTAATCGGTTCGAGTACTTCTTGTTCTACCTTCTGCCACATCCCATACACCACCCGTTTCCAATTTGTGTAACCATTATAAACAGGTTTAGAACAAAGATTTTGTCAAAAGAACAATGTTTGCTAGAAAAACTTCTCGACGGTCTTCCCCACCATTTCACGAAAGAAAAGCAAAAGAGGACAGCATTCGTATAAAAATAAAAGCTTAAATCTTGAATTAAAAGAGATTAAGAAGAATTATGATGAAAAATAAATGGTTAATTATTAAATAAAACGGGGATTTTATTTGAATATATTTTTTAGGCATAAAAAAAGAGCGCCACATGCGGGCGCTCTTGAATATTTTATATGTAAGTGTCAAAAAATGGTAGCGGCGGAGGGAGTCGAACCCACGACCTCACGGGTATGAACCGTACGCTCTAGCCAGCTGAGCTACACCGCCATTTGTAAAAGACACAAGTAGTATATTACAAGAATCCTATATAACTGTCAACGGTTCTTTTCAATTTTTGTCGAAAAAGTTTTTTTATTCTTGTAGTTTAAACAAAAACAAAGAAGGTAGTTGATTTCCGCTTCAGGATGCTCGCTTTCCACGGGGCGTGCGGTGAGCCCCCTAGGCTAAACAAGCCTGCCGTGGTCTCACCTGTCCCGCTGATCCCGTAGGAGTCTCGCACCTTACGCTCCAATCAACTTGTCAACGAAGTTAAAAAACGATTCAAATGCACAACCTCTAGAAAAAAATGTAAAAAATAAAAGCACCCTAATGAATAGGATGCTAGCCATATATAGATGAATGAGCATTAAAAATGCATCAATTATCCTCTTCGGCCGCCGCGGCCCCCTCTTTTTGATTCAGTACTACGCTTTAAAGTAGTGAGTCGGTCTTCACTATCCTTAAGGAACTTACTCATCTTATCCTCAAAAGATAATGCAGTAGGATGATTATTTCCGCCGCGATTTGGACCTTTGCGAGATTTGTTGAATCCGCCTCTGGATGGTGCAGGTCTAGTGGAAGCAACATTTTCCTTTGCTTTCTTAATAGATAGACCGATCTTTCCGTCCTTCTCGATGCTCATAACCTTTACTTCGACTTGATCACCAACTTTAAGAAATTCGTTGATGTCCTTTACGTAATTATCCGCAACTTCGCTAATATGCACGAGTCCTGTAGTACCCCCTGGCAGCTCAACAAACGCTCCAAAATGAGTAATCCCAGTAACTTTCCCTTGCAACTTGCTGCCTACTTCAATTGACATGCAAAAAATGCTCCTCCTTAAAAAATCTCAAAAGATATCAATACTTATTATACATTCGAAAAAATCTGCGTGTCAATGAACGCTTCTTGCTTTATTCTGGAAGTTTAAAGATTGTTTCACCAGGCTTTGACATAAAAAAGTCGCGTCTGGCGATTTCCCCAATGTATTCTTCGTCTTTTAGTTTATTCACTTCATCTTTAAGTTGTGACTTTTCTTGTAAAAGAGCTTTATATTCTTCAGTCAGCTCTTTTTGTTCCGTCTGTTTTTCATTTAAAAGGGAGAGTTGCTCTGCAATACCCGTAATAATTAAAAAAGCAAAAAAGGAAAATACGATAAAAGCCCCCGTTAAACGCCTGTATAGTCCGCGTTTACGTTTAGCGATCACCTTCTCATGGCGTTCTTTATTCTGGATGTATTGTGAGTGAATCTCTGTTATCTTCTTTTGGCGCATTTGTTCGCTCTTCCCCTCCTTTACTTCTTTTTTCCCTTCCAATTGCTGACTTTATTCTTCATCGAATTAAAAAACCCTGCAACTTTTAAATATTTCTCTTTTAAATTATACCATTTTTGTTTTGGAATGAAACGCCATACAAGCCTTCCGATCCATCTAAAAGGAGAAAAAAGAATTTTTAATAAAACAACGGCTATTCTTTGTAAAAGCTTTAATACATATAAAAGAATACCCGTAATAATCATAATCAACCATTTTATCGGCACCACAAGTAAACTGTTAAACAGATTGTATAAAAAGCGGAAAATTGCTGCAGCTGCTGAAACAAACCATTCTAGTACCTTTTTATATAGGTTTTCTAAAAGTGCACGATAAGCAGCATAACCGCAAATTAAAGCTATAAAAATATAAAAGCGAATCTCCGCGTGATTAACATGAAGAAGAACATAAAAAACCAGCAAAGCCTGTACCAGCCAAAAAAGAAGGTCATTTAAGAAATGAAGCCAGTGCCACTTTCGCTTTTCATGAATGAACCGGCTGTAAGTATCAACAGCCATGCCGATCCATATCCCCATGAAAACCATAGCCAGCATTGTTTGAAACTGTACGGTTAACGTCATTTGAACAATTTGCCGAAGAAACCTTTATTCTTTTCACCGGTTTGCTGGTCAAGGTAGACAAGATCGAATACTTTCCCTTCGATATTCACTACACCAGATTCGACATCAAGGTTTTTCATCTTCAAGTTTGTCCCGCGTATCGCCAGGAAGCCCATCGTTGTTTCAAGAAGAAATTCTTCATTATCAAAACTTTCAACCTGCTTAACACCTGTGATCTCCAGATTCTTACGGCCTATCATTCTTACATCATGATTTGGAGTGCTTACTTTTTGATTATAGTTGTTATTAAAATCATATCGTTGGTCCATACATTCCCCTCCTCTATTCTATACAAATGTATGAAACAAGCTGGGGGAATAGAACAAGCTATGATGAATCAAAAGAGTTGTTTTTTGAGTCAGTAGTATTTTTGTTTTGGATGTTTTCTTTTTATCCTCCATGTAAGTTGATTGAAGCGCAAGGTCCGAGACTCCTATGGGACGAGCGGTCAGGTGGAGACTCCTAATGGCGCAAAGCGGCAGGAGGCTCACCGCACGCCCCATGGAAAGCGAGGACCTGGAGCGTAAATCAACAACTCATATAGAACAACCATGCTAAAACAACAAAAGGAAAAGAACCTGAAGAATTCAGGTTCTTTACTCAGTCGTTTCGATGCGGTTTTCTTCGAGGACGGTATACATGTTGTCAGCGTCCTCTTTTTTGGTCGTATCCTTAAGCTCGTTGATTTTCACCTTTACAAGCTTTTGGCCAAAACGAATTGTAAGCTCGTCCCCAACTTTTACATCAGAAGAAGCTTTCGCCTGCAATCCGTTTATCGTGATACGGCCTTGATCTGAAATCTCCTTCGCCACGGTTCTCCGTTTAATAAGACGGGAGACTTTCAGAAATTTGTCTAAGCGCATGCTTACTTAACAGCTTCTTTCAGCTTGTTTCCTGCTTTAAATGCTGGAACAGTAGCAGCTGGGATTTGAATTTCTTTACCTGTTTGAGGGTTGCGGCCAGTACGGCTAGAACGCTCGCGAGTTTCAAAAGTTCCAAATCCAACAAACTGTACTTTTTCTCCGCCTTTAAGAGCAGAAGTGATTTCATCGATTACGCCATTAACGACTGTTTCTACATCTTTCTTAGTAAGACCTGACTTTTCTGAGATATTTGTTACCAATTCATTTTTGTTCATTTTTATTACCTCCTAAAGTTTCTTTCAAAGAATTCGCTAGAAACCCTTTATAATTAAGGGTTCATGATATTTCTCGAGAAAATATTCTCTATTTCTCACTATAATCCTTCTTTGTTGAAAAAAAAATTATTTTGCTTCGACCCAAAGCCTGTCCATTTCTTCCATTGTTACATCTTCAAAAGATAGATTCTTCTCTTTTAGTGCAGTCTCAATATAACGGAAACGCTTATAGAACTTTCTGTTCGTTGCATTAAGAGCTTCTTCAGGATCTATTTTGTAGAAACGGGCTAAATTCACTACAGAAAACAGCAGATCACCAAGCTCTTTCAGCTGTTCTTCACCTTCAGCTTCTTGAAATTCTTTTAGTTCTTCTAGAATCTTATCATAAACCGGCTCTGTATCTTTCCAGTCAAATCCAACCTTGGCGGCCTTTTTCTGAAATTGAAAGGCTTTTTGAATAGCCGGCATACCTTTAGGCACCCCGTCCAATAGAGACTCCCTTTTTTCCTTACCCGCTTCCTGTGCTTTTATAGCTTCCCAGTTTGCAACGACTTCATCGGCATCTTCTGCATTCACATCACTAAACACGTGAGGGTGGCGGCGGATCATCTTCTCGGTTAAGACAAAGATTACATCATCTATCGCAAAAAAACCTTCTTCCTCGCCAATCTGAGCGTGCAGAAGCACTTGCAGCAAAATATCGCCAAGCTCTTCAGCTAAAGTCTCATCATCTTCCTCATCGATCGCTTCCAGTACTTCGTACGCTTCTTCAATTAAGTATTTCTTCAGACTGACGTGTGTTTGCTTTTGATCCCACGGACAGCCTCCAGGACCTCTCAATCTTTCAATAACACTCTTTAAAAATGCAAAATCTCTGTACATCAACGTTTCTTCTTTGACAGGAGGTACGTATACAGCGGTTAGATTGTTTAATGTTACAGACTGATCCAATTCATATAGCGGAACTCTTTTGATTGTCTCACTTGAGCTTCCAGCTGCTGTTACAACAGCCACTTCATAATCATCTGGGTACTTCTCCATGAGTGTCAACTTTACTTCCGATGCGATAAAAGAATCGTACACTTGAACGATAACAAGATGATGACGAATTTGGATCTCTTCTTTTTTTAATGATGTCCCATCAAGTATTTGGCACCCTTCAATCGGGTCAATCTTTAACGCCGTATACATTTCATCGAGAAAACTTTTACCGCCAGCTACAGAGACTTCTGTATTATTTTGATCAGCATTATGCAGTAAAAGCTGAACTGCCTGCTCAGCAACTAAAGGATGGCCTGGCACGGCATAAATGACATGTCCTTTTTCTTCAGCAGCCTTAAATAAAAGTTCTGCAATTTCCTCATATACAGGCTCGAACTGATCATGCTTTTCATAGATATCATCAAATGTTTTAAATGTTTTACCTTGTGAGATCAGCTCTTCTACAGCAGGGTGATGGATCGTTCTCGCATATATTGTTTCTGCTGATTCGAGCAACCGATATATACCGATCGTCATTTGATCTAAGTTCCCTGCTCCTAAGCCTATAATCGTAATTTTTTTATTCATTTTGGCCTCCTTTTTTTCAGCCGTTCTACTAGCTTTTTAACTGTGTCGATAGAGTGGAATACTGATTCCCACTCACCTTGAGAAAATATTTTAAATTTTATAATGACTGTAAGGTAGATCATTCCGCCAAGCACCGAAGAAGTTAAGCTGATAAACATAGCATCTAACCTAGAAACACCTTCAAAAATATTTTCGGCAATCATTACCCACAACATAACACTGGCAGCCATAACACCTAATGAAAATAGATAAGAGAATAGGTTAACTGCCCTTACATTGCTCAAAAATTTCGTAGCCATTTGGAGTTTTATTAATTGGAGCACTGCAGAAATACTTGTAGCAATAACAGTTGAAAGTGCTGCTCCTTCCATTCCGAAGTGCGGTATCAATATCAGGTTTCCTGCTACTTTTACGAGCATTGCAGCCAGGATGGATAACGCTGCATATCTTCCATGACCGATTCCCTGCAAAAGGCCTGTAGAAGTATAAATAATAGATACTGAAACAATGGACAAACACAATACAGCAAGTGCAGATGATCCCTCTGCATTCCTAAAAAGCATAGTATTTAGCGGTTCCATAATACAGATGAGCCCGACTGCTGCTGCACCGCCAAAAACAACAGAAATTTTTACTGACAGCTTTGTAAGTGACTGAATATCAGCATTTCTTTTTTGCTGTACTAAATGAGCCATTTCTGGAACGACAGCAAGGGCTACAGATGCTGCGGCTACAGTTCCCAATTGAAGAAGAGGCTGACCTCGATCAAATACCCCTTTTAACAGTTTAGCGTCATACGCCTGCATACCGCTATTCACCCACACATTTACAAAAAGGAAAGCATCAACCAGCTGCATCAATGCTAGAACAAGTGCACTTAAAGAAAGATAAATACTCGACTTCAGAAGTTCCGTTCCATATGCAATCCTTATTTTGGCTTGAGGATGATAGGCGGGAGTAATTCCTTTTCTCCAGAAGAACAAAAGAAACAATCCTGAAGCTGCAGCTCCTAAAACCGACCCTGATAATGCGCCTGCTCCTGTCTCATAACTGGAATAGCCTTCTTTAACAAAATAAAATGAAATTAATAATATACCTGAAACCCGAACGGTTTGTTCGAGCAGCTGTGAAACAGCAGTAAGCTGCATATCACCATATCCTTGATAGGTACCTCTGAGAAATGCAGACAGCGGTATAAATAAGAACAGTGCGGAAATAACACGGATAGGCAGTACAAGATGGCTGTCACCCATCAAATTTGCTATGTATGGTGCAGTTATAAACAAAGATAGAAAAGAAATAATCCCTAACAAAAAGGATGTCCAAATTGACGTCTTTATAAGATGGTCATTGTTGCTTTTTTCAGATGCGATCATTTTAGAAAGAGCCATCGGAAATCCTGTAAAAGCAACAGCAGCGGCTATCGCATAAAAAGGATAGGCTTGCTGAAATACATAAAAACCGAAATCACCTGTCATGTTTTGATAGGGAATCCGGTAGACGGCACTTAATAATTTTACAGCAAGGGCTGCTGCAGTAAGCAGCAAAGCACCTTCCCAAACAGAAGACTTTTTTGTGTTCATTCTAGTACCTCAAAAATCCTTAACGTTTTCCATCAATTTTCAAATACTGTTTTCGTAAACCTTGTAGCTCTTGAAAGTGGTTGATTTCCGCTCCAGTTGTTCGCTTTCCTTGGGGCGGGCGGTGAGCCTCCTATCGCTTTGCACCCGTAGGAGTCTCACCTGTCCCACTTGTCCCATAGGAGTCTCGCACCTTGCTCTCCAATCAACTTGCAATGGAGAGAATGAAAAGAGCTGAAGGGCATCATTCTTTAAGAGAAGAGACTCTCTTTAAAAGAACCCATTCAGATTAATATTTCCCGGGACGACACATGTCGACACATCTTTTTATAATTCTTTTTAATTCAACGTATTATACCACAATTGAAAGTAACGCTCGTGCCTTTGTGGTAACGTATCGCCCGGCGATATACATGTGTTGCAAAAACAAAAAAAGAAAGGGCGAAGATAGCCCTTTCTTATTGCTCCATCTGTCTGGCTAAAAATCCTGCAGCAGTTTCAGCAAGTTTCTGCTCCAGTTCAGTAAGCTTCTTTCCTTCTTTTCCGATCATAACGACCGCTCCAATTGGATCGCCGCCCGCTATGATTGGAGCGATCACATGAGATGTATTTTCTTTAATACCATCAATAAGCTCGGCTTCTGTTCCGTTTGATTCAACCAGTGTCTTCCGGTCACTCATAGAAGATTCCACTACTTTGCCTATGGCTTTATTGTGATAGTCTTTTTTGGATCCGCCAGCTACCGCAATATATGTATCGCGGTCAGCAATTAAAACTACATGACCTGTACTGTCTGCAAGGCTTTCTGCATATTCTTTCGCAAAGTCGCCAAGCTCATTAATCGGAGAATATTTTTTTAAGATGACTTCTCCATCTCTGTCTACAAAAATCTCAAGCGGGTCTCCCTCTCGAATTCGCAGTGTTCTGCGGATTTCTTTAGGAATAACAACGCGCCCAAGGTCATCAATACGTCGAACGATACCAGTCGCTTTCATATAAATAATGCCCTCTCTTTCGGATGATGATAGTGCACTGATGTAACAACAAAATGGTTCCTTCTCAGAAAGAATGTTCCATTTTCTAGGTTTATTATTTGTTACATCTCCTGTTCTATTCACGAATGAGAGGGCTTATTAAATTTTAGCGTGTATTTGTTGTCTTTTCTTTCCTTGCATGCTTTATTTCTTTTAGGAAAAGATCAATTTGTTTTAAGAGCTCTAAGTCTTTTAGGCGTTTTCGGTTAATAACCACTTTCATAAAGTTATTTTGCATCCCAAGGTTCACATGTCTTCCGATCTTGTTTGCGATCTCAAACATTTTTCCTCCATCAACTGAAGCCGTCGAACTTTCGGTGAGAAGCATATTAATCGTGTCTTGCTTTTGTTCGATCGATTGAATGCCTTCACGCTTAGCACGCAGCTTTATTCCTGCAGCCAGCAGCAAACATTCGACTTCAACAGGATAATCGCCAAAACGATCGATGAATTCCTCCTGCAAATCAGAAATATCTTTTAGTGACTTAGCAGCTCGTACATGCTTATACATTTCGATCTTTTGTTTCTCATCACCAATGTAACTGGAAGGAATATAAGCATCCACTTCTATGTTGAAGTCCATTTCCTCTTCCACTTCTTTTGGTTTCGTTCCTTTGCGTTCCTCGATAGCTTCTTCAAGCATCTGCGAATAAAGGTCAAAACCTACAGAATCAATAAATCCATGCTGCTGAGCACCAAGAAGGTTTCCAGCACCTCGGATAGACAGGTCGCGCATTGCAATCTTAAAGCCTGAACCTAACTCTGTGAATTCTTTTATTGCCTGCAGTCGTTTCTCAGCGACTTCTGTTAAAACTTTGTCACGCTGATACGTAAAATACGCATAAGCAACACGATTGGATCGTCCTACACGTCCGCGAAGCTGATAAAGCTGAGATAATCCCATTTTATCCGCATCATAGACGATAAGGGTATTTACATTCGGTATATCGACACCTGTTTCAATAATCGTCGTGGATACTAACACATCATAGTTTCCTTCTAAAAACTCAAGCATGACTGTTTCTAGCTCGTTCTCTGACATTTGACCATGTGCATACGCCACCCGGCAATCAGGAACAAGCATAGAGATCTGTTCAGCCATCCTCTCTATGGAATCGACCCGGTTGTACAGAAAATATACTTGGCCGCCGCGTCCCATCTCTCTTTCAATGGCTTCACGGACAAGGGAACCGTTGTACTCCATGACATACGTCTGGATTGGAAAACGGTTTTCAGGAGGTGTTTCTATAACCGACAGATCACGCACTCCAAGCATGGACATGTGCAGTGTGCGCGGTATTGGTGTTGCAGTTAATGTAAGTACATCCACATTCGATTTGAGCGTTTTAATCTTTTCTTTATGGGTGACTCCAAAACGCTGCTCTTCATCGATAATCAATAATCCGAGGTCCTTATATTGAACATCTTTTGAAAGAAGACGGTGCGTACCGATCGCAATATCTACAGTGCCTGCTTTTAAGCCTTTTATTACTTCGTTCTGTTCTTTTTTTGAACGGAAACGGCTTAAGCTGCCAATCGTAATTGGAAACTCTGAAAACCGCTCACGGAACGTTTCGAAGTGCTGCTGAGCAAGAATGGTTGTCGGCACGAGAAAAGCTACCTGCTTTCCATCCATAATCGCTTTAAAAGCAGCACGGATCGCCACTTCTGTTTTTCCATAGCCAACATCTCCGCAGAGCAGCCGGTCCATAGGACGAATGCTTTCCATGTCTTTTTTAATCTCTTCGATCGTACGAAGCTGGTCTTCTGTCTCTTGATACGGAAAGCTTCCTTCGAATTCACTCTGTTCAGCGCCATCCTCTGAGAACGCATATCCTTTACTTGCTTCACGTTCCGCATAAAGCTTAATTAAATCATCTGCGATATCCTGTACAGAAGACTTAACTCTGCTTTTTACTTTTTTCCAGTCACTTCCGCCTAATGAGTAGATCTTCGGCTCTTTACCTTCAGAGCCGACATATTTTTGCACTTGGTCGATCTGATCTACAGGTACGTAAAGCGTGTCATTGCCAGAATACTTAATGTGCAGATAATCCTTATGCACACCTTTGATTTCGAGCGTCTCAATGCCTAAATATTTTCCGATCCCGTGGTTAACGTGAACAACATAGTCGCCCACCTTTAGTTCTGAATAGCTTTTTATTCGTTCAGCATTTGTCATCTTCTGCTTGCGGGCAGGACGCTTCGCTTTTTTCGTAAAAACTTCCTCTTCTGTTATGACAACAAGCTTTTGTTTTGTGGACTCGAAACCACTTGCAAGGTCTCCAAGCAATATCTGGCTTGTCTTGGGGTGAATATCTTTATTGTCATCTATAATTCCGGCATCCATCTCATAGTCAGCCAGAACTCTTTCCAGACGGTTTGCACGTTCTTTGTTCAGCGCAACAAAAACGATCGCAAATCCAAGTTTTTTCCAGCGATCCATTTCTCCTTTTAGTACATTCATCTGCCCATGGAAGTTTTGCATACTTTTGCATTCTACATTTAAAATGTTCTGCGGCTGGGTATGAGGAACATGTCTTAAGAAAAGAGATAGATAAATAATCGGGAAACTCTTTTTGTCACCTAGGATTACGTTTGTATCAGGCGATATCGTGAGACCCCGGACAAGCTCACCATGTTCCAATAGAGCTGTCTGCCACTCTGCTTCTTCCTTATCCAGCTGCTGGCTCGTTTCCTGTATCCGTCCGATCTCATCCATAATGATTAAGCAGTCAGGAGAAACATAATCCAAAAGGCTTGCCGGATTATCATAAAACAAAGAAGCGTACTTATACATACTTTGGAACTGTTGATGCTCTCTTAATCGTCCTGTTTCATAGCTGATATTTTCAACAAGCATCTCTTTTAGTGAATCATCTTTAATATTTTTTAGTGTGTCTGCTAGCCTCGCATCAATCCGCTCGGCAGCTTGTTCGTAATGCTCATTAAACAAAATGAGTTCTTCTGCAGGAACGATGGAAATCTCTTGTACTTTATCTTTTGAACGCTGCGTTTCTGCTTCGAAGTACCTGATTGAATCGATTTCTGTATCAAATAGTTCAATACGAACAGGGTTCTTAAGAGTTAAAGGGAAAATATCAATAATTCCCCCGCGCACACTAAATTCGCCAGGAGTTTGAACCATTGATGTCCTTTCATACCCCATGGCAACAAGCTTATTTAATATTTGATCAGGATCGATCTCATCTCCCATACGAAAAGAAAGTCCTGCTTGTTTCCAAGTTTCAATAGGCGGCAAATATCTTCTTAACCCCGCAATCGGTGTAATGATGACA
The DNA here is from genome assembly GCF_001999465.1 of Fictibacillus arsenicus. Classification (GTDB taxonomy): domain Bacteria; phylum Bacillota; class Bacilli; order Bacillales; family Fictibacillaceae; genus Fictibacillus; species Fictibacillus arsenicus. Next base: position 25,479 of record NZ_MQMF01000007.1, on the reverse strand, counting down.
CCCGAAGCAGACTTGCTTAAATAGTTCAGAGCATCTATGCGCTGACTTTTTAATTCCGGACTTGATATTGCCATTTCTGAAGAGATTAAGTCGTTAACCGGATATAAATAAACTTCATCTTCAGGTAAAAGAGAAATTAAATCTTCATACAACTTTTGTGCCTGAAATAAGTTATGTGTGACAACCAGTTGAGGCTTACCCGTTTTTTCATGCAGGCTGCTGATCAGCATTGTCCGTGCAGAACCTGAAAGACCCGCAACTAATTGTTCTTTCAGTCCGACATTTATACCATTTAAAATAGAATCAAAATCTTCTCCCTGACTAAAATATCTCTTTAATCCGAGCAATTCTTTCTCCCCCTCTCAAACGCCGTTCATAGCTGTAGACTATGACATGTAAACAGAAAAAGGCTTTGGACCGCATTAATAGCCTGCGGCCAAAGCAATACCTTATTGAATAAAAGATTTCAGTGTATGAAATTCAGGATACCGTTCTAGTGTATCCTGACAATCTTCACAAGTAGTCGTTACTTCTATATCTCCATTCTCTTTGTAGGAGAGTAAATCCTGCCGTTCTTCTGCAGTTAGTGTTTCAAATCCAAGGTTCGCTGAGTTTACAGTATGGTGATCAATGGTGCCAACATGTGTTTTACAATGCCTGCACCGGTAATGAATAGCCATATACGTTCCCCTTTCGGTTAGCATTCTACTAACCATTATGAGCGGAACATGTGTAATCTATTCTTTACCCATTAAACTTATTCATCACCTTATCAAATGATGTATCGATAAAAGCCTCACTGGCTTTAACAGCACGTTCAATTCCACTCTCCACATCAGGCTGTTCTTCTTTAGTAAAACGGTTAAGCACAAAATCAGGAACAGGCTGCTGATTTTGCGGACGGCCGATTCCGAAGCGGATCCGCTTGAATTCCTGTGTTCCAAGATGGGCAATCATAGACTTAATTCCATTATGACCGCCAGCACTGCCTTTCGTTCGCAGTCTCAGTTTGCCTGGCTGAGTATCGAGATCATCATAAATCACAAGAATGTCCTCAACAGGTATTTGAAAATAATCCATGAATGGACGTATACATTGACCAGACAAATTCATATACGTCAGGGGTTTAAGTAAATAAATTTTTTCTCCGCCAACGTTGACTGTGCCGTATATTCCCTTAAATTTTGTCTGCTGCATTTGAATGTTCAAAGAATCGGAAAGTCTGTCGATTACTTCAAACCCAATGTTATGTCGGGTTCCATCAAATCTTGATCCAGGATTCCCGAGTCCTATAAACAATTTCACTTTTGGTTCACCTAACCTTTAAAATATCATATGACCATTATACATCAATTCTTATAAACAGAATAAAACGCAGCGGAGGCTGCGTTTTATATATACCTATTCGTCTTACTTCTGATCTTCTTGACCATCGTCAGCTACAGATTCAGAGGACTCTGGAGCATCTCCAGCTTCATCCGCTTCTTCTGTTTCTGGGTCAGTTTCTTCGTCTTGAAGTTTAGGTGGTACAACACTTGCTATTACTTCATCTTCTTCATGAAGAATTTCGTATTTGCTGCCAGTCGGCAAGTCCTTAACATACAAGGAATCACCAATGTTTAAGTCTTCTACAGAAGCTTCCAATTGCTCCGGGAAGTCTGACGGAAGTGCTTTTACGTTTACAGTTGCATGTACTCGCTGCAGAACTCCGCCTTCCTTAACTCCGGCAGAATCGCCTGTTAATACAACTGGCACTTCAGCTTCTGTTTCTTTATTTAGATCAATCGCAATAAAATCAATATGAGTAACAGCATTCTTTAATGGATGTACTTGCATTTCCTGCACCATGACAGAATAATCTTTTCCATCCACTTTAAGTTTGAGTACGCCGTTTCTACCTACTTCTCTATAAGCTTTAATAAATTCAGGTTCATCAACGGACAGTGCAACAGACTCTGTTCCATAACCATAAAGGTTTGCCGGAACATGTCCTTTATTTCTTAACTCCGTCAAAAATGAACGTTTTTCAGTATCTCGTTTTTCGACTGTTAGATTCGTTGCCATATTGAGATCCACCTTTCCTATTTCGAGTCTCTTAAAAGGATTACCCGAAGTGGAAGATTTTAAAACGTGAAGTTAGAAATCGGTTTAGCAAGCTCTTCTTTAGCGAAAATGATTTGATTAAGATATTAACTTTAGCATCTTCTAAAAAACTGTCTTAGCAATACTTGTTGCATAAAGCGTTGATTTCCGTTTCAGGTTGCTCGCTTTCCGGGGGGTGGGCGGTGAGCCTCTTGGCACATTGTGCCTTTAAGAGTCTCACCTGTCCCACTGATCCCCCAGGAGTCTCGCACCTTACACTACAATCAATTCTTCAATGAAGAGAAATGAACAAACGCAAAAGCGACAATTTTATAGAAGAGCTGCAAAAATTTTAATCAAACAATTTAGAAACAGATAACTGCTCGTGAACACGGATGATCGCTTCACCTAATAATGGCGCTACTGATAGCTGTGTAACTTTGTCTATTTTCTTTTCTTCAGGAAGAACGATCGTGTTTGTCACAACTAGTTCTTTAATAGAAGAGTTTTGGATTCGGTCCATAGCTGGCCCAGAAAGTACTGGATGCGTACAGCATGCGTATACTTCTTTCGCTCCGTTTTCAATAAGCGCATTAGCAGCCAGTGTAATCGTACCCGCTGTATCAATAATGTCATCGATTAAAATTGCTGTTTTGCCTTCAATGTTCCCTACGATGTTCATTACTTCTGAAACATTCGGACGAGGACGGCGCTTATCAATAATGGCGATCGGTGCTTTAAGACGGTCAGCCATTTTACGTGCTCTTGTTACACCACCATGATCTGGTGATACGATAACGATGTCGTCTAAATTTTTATTTGAGAAATAGTTAGCAAGAATCGGCACACCAAGCAGCTGGTCTACAGGAATGTCGAAAAAGCCTTGAATTTGAGTTGCATGAAGATCGATTGCAATGACACGAGTAGCTCCTGCAGTTTCAAGCAAGTTTGCAACAAGCTTTGCAGTAATCGGCTCACGTGCACGCGCTTTTCGGTCTTGGCGTGCATAGCCATAGTAAGGAATAACGACATTAATCGTTTTAGCAGATGCACGTTTTAAAGCATCAATCATAATTAAAAGTTCCATTAAATGCTGGTTGACAGGGTCGCTAGTGGATTGAATAACATATACTTCACATCCGCGGATACTTTCTTCAATGTTAATTTGAATTTCCCCGTCACTGAATTTTGTTACTGAACTTTCTCCAAGCTCAATTCCAATATGCTCGGCAATCTCTTTTGAAAGTTCCTTATTGGAATTTAAAGTGAAAACTTTTAATGTAGGATCTACATACGTACTCATTGATGGCTTCATCCTTCCCCACTCTTAATAATTATTGGTTTTGTTTTTCGTTAAGCTTTTGAACGTAGTTTTCTTTAACGGTCTGGCGCGATCTTGCGATGGACAGTGACTCAGCCGGAACATCATTCGTAATGGTAGAACCTGCTGCAACATAAGCGTTTTTCCCAACTGTAACAGGTGCTACTAAGTTGGAATTACAGCCGATGAATGCACCATCTTCTACTTTTGTCAGAAACTTATTCTTACCATCATAATTCACAGTAATAGATCCACAGCCCAAGTTAACATCTTTGCCAATTTCGGCATCTCCAATGTAGCTTAAATGTGAAGCTTTGCTTCCTGTACTCATAACAGATTTTTTAATTTCGACAAAATTTCCGATCTTCACATTATTCTCAAGAACAGACTTAGGACGAATGTGAGCAAATGGCCCGATTGCTGTTTCATTGCCAACTTCACTGTCATGGATAACAGACTGCCGGATTGTGTTCCCATTCCCCACCACACTGTCTTTGATTTCAGATTGAGGACCAATGATATTCTCTTCACCAATCTTCGTGTTCCCTAAAATAACAGTCCCAGGGTAGATAACTGTATCACTTCCGATTTCCGCATCATCGGAAATATACGTTTGTTCTGGATCAATTAATGTAACGCCATTTCTCATATGACGCTCATTAATTCTCTTTTTCATAAAGCTTTCCGCTTTTGAAAGGGCAACTCGGTCATTTACACCGAGCGTTTCATTGAAATCAGGAGTTTGATATGCCGCTACTACCTCGCCGGCTTTTTTCAAGATTTCGATTACGTCAGGCAAATAATATTCGCCCTGTACATTGTCATTGCTTACTTTCTTTAAAGCTTCAAACAACGCTTTATTATCAAAACAGTATGTTCCTGTATTAATCTCAGTAACTTTACGCTCTTCCTCAGATGCATCCTTGTGCTCAACATTTCTCTCAACCGTACCTTCACTGTTGCGAATGATACGGCCATAGCCTGTTGGATCATCTGCCTGAGCTGTAAGGATAGTAGCCTTTGCCCCAAGTGATTCATGTTCAGCAATAAGCTTTTCCATTGTTTCAGATGTAATAAGCGGAGTGTCACCACACACCACAAGAGTAACTCCTTCTTCGTTAGCCAGAACCTCTTCTGCCTGCATAACAGCATGAGCAGTTCCAAGTTGTTCTTCTTGAAGGACATACTGAATGTGATCGCCCAGTTGTTCCTGAACTTTTTCTGCTCCATGGCCAACTACAGCCACCATTTGCTTCATTTGAAGTGAGCTGATTTGGTCAACAACATGCTGAACCATCGGCTTACCGCATACAGGATGTAATACTTTATATAATTTGGATTTCATCCTTGTTCCTTGACCCGCAGCAAGAATGACCGCATAGCGATTTGTCATAGTGAACCTCCATCCATTTTCCTAATTCTTAATATACCATTACGAATATATCTTAAACGCGGGGGCATTTCAAGAAGTGACGCGGGATTGTCAATGGTTTGATATAAATAGAGAAAAATATGGGGGAAAAGAGCTGATTTTTCTGCATAAGTTTCAGATTATTATAAAAATAGGCAAATAAAAAGAACCTAATCATTTGCGACCAGGCTCTTGATTCTTATTAGGATATTAAGAAGCTCCTGCTTCTTCCAAAGCAGACTCCATTTCTCCCATACGGTGATATTCTGTTAATACCGCATTTTGAATTTTTTCCCGAGTACTTGAAGTAATCGGATGTGCGATATCTCGGAATTCCCCATCTGGTGTTCGTTTGCTTGGCATAGCTACGAACATTCCATTATTGCCATCAATTACTCTGATATCATGAATAACAAATTCATGATCGATTGTAATGGAGGCAATCGCTTTCATACGGCCTTCTGTATTTACACGGCGTAATCTTACGTCAGTCACTTCCACTTACAAACACCACCTTTTTCCAATAATAAGAACGTAATACTACAATTCTTCAACATTTTACAAAATCCTTCTTTGAAAAATAAAAATTTTTAAAAAATTTATAAAAATGCATTTCTAGAAGTGTTTTTGGGTTTTTTGGCTATATATTGTGTATGAGTAAAATAAAATGATAACTTATCGATTACTGGGTTCCAGCTCGTTTTTGTCGAATAGTCTATAAGCTAATTTTTTTGAGCCGCTCCTTAATAAATGAGGTAAAAAAATAAGCCCCCATAAGGAGCTTATTTAACAACTGCAATAACTTCGATTTCAACTTTAGCATCTTTAGGAAGACGTGCTACTTCTACACAAGAGCGTGCTGGCTTATGATCTGAAAAATACTGGCCATAAACTTCATTGATATCAGCGAATTCATTCATATCTTTAATAAAAACAGTTGCTTTGATTACTTGCTCAAGAGATGAGCCCGCTTCATTTAGAACTGCTTTTAAGTTGCTGAATACTTGATGTGTCTGTTCTTTCACATCTCCATCGACCATTTCGCCTTCTTTTGTTAAAGGAATCTGGCCAGAACTGAAAAACAGATTGTTGTAGACGATTCCTTGGGAGTACGGCCCGATTGCTGCTGGAGCTTCTGTAGTATGAACCTTTTTCATTATGAATGACCTCCGTTTAGAGAATAATTGCCTTTTTCTACTTCAATACGGTTTTCTTTTTCGTTTACTTGAGAAAGGCGTGCGATCGAAACATAATCATCTACAAGGCGTTCGGATACTTCCTGCGCTTCCACGAGTACGCCGATTCCTTCGATGTGTGCCTGAAACTCTTCGATTAAACTGATCATGCCTTTAATCGTACCGCCAGCTTTCATAAAATCATCAATGATTAGTACACGGGATCCTTGTTTGATGCTTCGTCTTGCAAGAGCCATCGTTTGAATTCGCTTTGTGGATCCGGAAACATAATTGATACTTACGGTGGACCCTTCAGTTACCCTGCTGTTACTCCTAACAACCACTACAGGAACGTTCAAATGAGTAGCTACCGCGTAAGCAAGCGGTATACCTTTAGTTGCGATCGTCATAACAACATCTATTTTTCGTTTAGAGAAGATAGAAGCAAATAATCTGCCGATCTGATTAACCAGCCTTGGGTTGCCGATCACATCCGTAACGTACAGATAGCCTCCAGGCAATATGCGGCTTGGGTCTTCGAGAAGCTGAACAAGTTCTTCAACTGTTGCTTCCGCTTCTGCCTGATCGATGCCCGGGATGTATTTTACACCGCCCGCTGCCCCTGGAACGGTTTGAACTTGTCCTAATCCGTGCTGTTCAAAATGTTCCTTGATGATAGCAAGGTCTTCACTAATAGATGATTTAGCCGATTCATAGCGTTCTACAAAATAAGATAAAGGAATAAGCTGATGGGGGTGATGAAGTAGGTAGGCTGTCAAATCCACCATTCTTCCGCTTCTTTTTAATTTCATATTTTCCTCCAAAACCGAATGTTTGAAGTTAATATAACATTTTTATACGGATTTTATCAATCATTCCCCTAATAGTCTTACTGCATAGACTTCATTGCAAAAACCTCTTAAACCGTTATAAACCCGCTGTAGCCTCGATTCATGCTGAAATAGTCCAAAAACTGTCGGTCCGCTTCCACTCATTAAAACAGCATCAGCCCCAAGTTTCATCATCTGTTCCTTAATATGTTTTACTTCAGGATACATTTTAAGGGTCACGGTTTCTAACACGTTGCCGAGAAGGCTGCAGATCTGGTCGTAGTCTTTATCTTCAATAGCTTTAACCATTCCTTCTACATCAGGATGTTCGATTCCTGAAAGCTTTAAGTTCCGGTATACTTCACCTGTCGAAACTCCGATTGGAGGCTTGGCCAAAAGCACCCAGCATGGAGGCGGAGAAGAAATGTGATGGATTTTTTCACCGCGGCCTGTTGCCAGTGCAGTTCCGCCGTATACACAAAACGAGACATCGGACCCGATCTTTGCTCCGAGTTCTGCGAGTTCGTCCAGTGACAAGCCTAAGTTCCAAAGCTGATTCAGCCCTTTTAATGCTGCTGCAGCGTCACTGCTTCCTCCAGCAAGTCCTGCAGCGACAGGAATATGTTTTGAAATATGTATAAAAACACCGTGTTTAATTCCGTACGTCTTCTTAAGAAGCAATGCAGCCTGATATGCCAAGTTCCGTTCATCCAAAGGCACGAAGCCGCCTGAGCTTTCTATTCTAATTTCATCTTTTTCTAATAAAGTCAGTTCGATGCGGTCAGCTAAATCAACCGTGGTCATGACCATGGCTACTTCATGAAAGCCGTCTTCTCTTTTCCTCAATGCATCAAGAGACAGATTGATTTTAGCCGGTGCTTTAATGGATACTTTATTATTAATCATCTTTATCCCTGCCTAAAAATCTTACACAATTTTGATATTTTTAATAGTAACACAGTATGAACACTTAAATATAGTTAAAATCGTTCATCTCAGGGTAGGAGAAAACCGGAGACTTAACACCTCCGGCTTTATTTCTATCGCATATTTATTTGTTTAATCTTTGCTCAGCTAATTCAAGTGCGCGCTTAACCATATTCCCTGCGTCTTTTGAAGAAATACCGCCCCATCCATCACGCTGAACTTTATCGTAAAAACCCAGCTCTTTGGCAATTTCAGTCTTTAATCCTTCAGACATCATTCCATGCTTGCTTCTTCCCATAATGATGAAAACCCCTTTCATATGCGATACGTTATAGTATCTCCAAAAGGGGTCAATTCTTGCTGTATATCGTATATGTATGTTTAAATCCAGCCCCAGAGGGTAAAAAAAATAGCAGTAAAAAGTTCTTACTGCCCGATTGCTGCTTGTGTATCTTCTAAGAATGTAAGTTCTACTGTTTCTGTGAGTACATCCGCGTAACTATAAGAAACACGTTCGAAAGCGTTGGTGTCCTGATCTAATTTGATAATAAAAACTGCTGGGTATGTTTCTTCCAGTGTTCCTAAACGTTCGATCGTTTTGCGTCGACCGCCATTTGCACGTAAAGAAAGTCTTCTACCCACGTTGGACTCTAAAGAGCGTCTAATGTCCACTATTGTTTTACCCATTTTAGGCTCCACCTCACTTAGACAAATTATAACACAAATCGTGCTTTTTTGTCAAATTAAAATTTTCATTATAGCAAGCAAAGCATTTTCATGTCAATGACCAAATATCCTTTTTTTGCTTTTTTTAGTATGCCTTTTTTTCTGGAAGATATTTATAAAGTGAGTAAATGATACAAATAATCTTTTGTTTTGGCCGTTTTCGTAAATTTTGTGCTCTTGAAAGTGGTTGATTTCCGCTCCAGGATTCTCGCTTTCCACGGGGTGGGCGGTGAGCCTCCTTACGCTTTGCGTCCTTAGGGGTCTCACCTGTCCCACTGATCCCGTAGGACAAGGAAGGCTTCGACAGCTTGACATCGCACGAAGAAAATGTGGTTTTCATTTTCGAGGAGTCTCGAACCTTGCACTCCAATCAACTTATCAATGAAGAAAAGTAACAAAATAACTCAAATCTTTTAGAAAAGAGTCTTTGTTTTTTAGAATATCGCCTTAAATCAACTAAAAACAAAAAAACTCCGGCAGTCCGGAGTTCTATTTTAAGGCTTGGTTTTGATGGGCATTCCTGTCCGGAGAAACCCTCTCGTCTCTACACCGCCTAATCCTTCTTTTCCAGTCAAAGTGTTTCTTAAAACATCCATAACATTCACACGGTCCATAAATGACGTTAAACTGATCTTTGACACGATATAGACAGGATCGAGAGCATGAATGTTTATTCTGGCAGGAGAACTCGCAAAGTTTGAACCAACCTTAATAAGCGATTCAAAATGAGACTGGCAAGCACCGGCAAAGATCATCAGATGATCAAGATTCGTATACTTCCTTCTCACTTCACGGACCGTCCTGATGAAGTATTTTGTATGGCGATATGCATTCACATCTGACACATCGCCTTTTGATTTCATGTAAGCATCATGACCTGTAATAACCAGAATGTCTGGTCTAACTTCATCTACAAGTGCTGGAACTTTTTCAGGCATCTCGGTTTCTTTCATATGAATGCCATAAACAGGTACACCCAGCTTTTTATAAAGCTCAAGGCATTTATTTAAATATAAGGGATCTCCGTCAATATGAAGCACTCTTCCAGGCAGTTCAAAATACGATTGATCGTATTGATAGCCGTTTGTTGAGAGGTATTCCCTTTTTTGTCTTAGCAGATAGTAATCCTGTCTGAATAATTTTAGTGAGGAATCTTCCTTTTCCTTTACTACTTGCCTGTGTTCAGACATTTGCTTGTCGTCCACGACAAATAAATCGTCCACCGGAGCATCAGCCCAGAGTCTGAGCTCTTCTCCTGCAAGTTCTGCAATGGTACGATCTTCACTAAATCCTACAATACGAAAAAGTAGATCCCGTTTGTAAGAGTTCCTGGTTACAATTGATCCAATCTCTAGTTTCATTTTACTCCCCCTATTTGGAGTAACAAGCTCCACTGCTCCCAATGTTCCTTTTATAAGAGTATGAGAGGATAGGGGGAAAAATGAGGTTTATTTTACAAGCGGCAGAAGAGAATCTGCCAATTTGCCGAATTCTTCAATTGTCAGTGTTTCTCCACGGCGTTTAGGATCGATATCCAACTTCTCTAAAATAGCTAGCAGTTCATCTTTCTTTTCTTTAGAAACAAGCTGGCTTGTCAGGTTGTTCCATAGCGTCTTTCTTCTTTGTGCAAAAGAAGATCTGACTACCTCAAAAAAGAACACTTCATCTTTTACTTTTACCGCAGGTTCTTTACGAATCGTAAGTTTAATAACGGACGAATCCACATTAGGTGCTGGAACAAAAACAGTTTTAGGCACTTTAATCATCGTCTCAGCTGTTGCATAATATTGAATGGCTATAGACAGGGAATTATAATCTTTTGTACCTGGGGATGCAGCCAGGCGGTCGGCAACCTCTTTCTGAATCATACAAACGATACCGCGTATAGGAAGTTTGTCTTGAAGAAGCTTCATAATGATAGGTGTTGTTACATAATAAGGCAGGTTTGCAACTACCATTAAGTCTTGGCCTTCTTCAAAATGTTCCTTGATCACTTGATGGATATCAGCTTTTAACACATCAGAATGAATAACTTCCACATGCGGGTACGGAGCCAGTGTTTCTTGTAAAATAGGCAGCAGCCTCTGATCGATCTCAAAAGCTACAGCTTTCTTAGAAGCCCTCGCGATAAACTCTGTTAACGCACCAATTCCTGGTCCGATTTCAATAACTCCTGAGTCCTCCGTTAAATCAGCAGCATTAACAATGTTATTAAGTATGTTGCGATCGATTAAAAAATTTTGTCCCAGACTTTTCTTAAACGTAAAACCATGTTTTTCAAGTATGGCCTTTGTGGATTGCGGGGTTGAGATATCTTTTCTCATTACTATCTAGTCCTCCTCATTTCTGTAGAGCGCCTGCAGAGCTTTCTGAAATTCTTCCTGAGTGACGCGAAACATATTTAAACGTTTATATAATTGCTTTGCATTCATATAGCCTAAACGGAGTTCTGCACCGATTATTTCACGTCTTCTTTTTGAATCTGGTCCTCCGGTTAAACCCGCTGCTATGAGATCTTCCCATGCTATTAATTCACTCTCTTCTGATTCGAGCATTTCTTCTCTCACATGTGAAAGAGCTTCAATGATAGCTTCCTTAGATGCATGCTCTACTCCTACACCTTTATCACCTTTAGCAATGGCGTCTTGTTTTGCTAAATATGCATGCTTACAGCCAGGAACAAACTCAGAAATGATTTGCCGAATTCTCTTTCCAGGAAAATCAGGATCCGTGAATACAATAATCCCCCGGATGTCATGCGCTCTCTTGATCCGATTCAACGTATCTATACTTATTTCTGAACCATTTGTTTCAATCGTATCCGCTTCAACCGAGCGTTTTATTGCGAGTGTATCGCTCTTTCCTTCAACAATAATAATTTCTTTTATTTTTTTCATGATTTCCTCCAAAACGGTGAAACCTTTTTAGGCATTGCAGCGTCTAATAATTTGAACGAAAAAACATCTTTTACTAGTATACCCCAGGCGTCAAGAAAGTCTAGGATTGGCTAGCCTTAACTTCTAAGTGATTCGGTTCTAGGCGCAAAAAAAGCACAGGGAATCATCCCCATGCTTTATTAGAACAAATTAGTTTATGATGCGAATCTTAACTGTTTTTCTTCCCCAAGCCTCTGCCTGTGATTGAGAAGCAAAGAATACATCAATCTTGTTACCCTTTATAGCTCCTCCAGTATCTGATGCAATGGCATATCCATACCCTTCAACATATACTTTTGTGCCAAGAGGAATAACACTAGGATCGACTGCGATTACTTTCGCATTCGGATTAGCTTTTAAATTGTAGCCTGAAGCCGTGATCCCGGAACATCCTGAGCAGTTAGCAGTATAAGCCGTACTTGTTACAGTCAGCTCTCTTCCGCCAGAATTACTCGGCGCTTTGCTACGTGATACTACAGGCTGCGGTTTTGCTTTTGTACCGATGGCAACAATTTTATCTGTGCTATCGCTTAATGTTTTTTCGCCTACAAGTTTTCTGGAAACTTCTTTTCCGTTTTCCATTACAACTTCATAGCGTTTTTCAAGCTTGCCTTTCTTGCCATCTTGCACGACACGCTCTTTGCCTTTTGTTAATCCGCCGTCTTTACGGTTAACAACAGCAAATGGTGTTTCTTCTTCCACTACATCGGTGACCTTTTCTACTCTGATGACTTCAACCTGCGTTTTGCCAGTAATTTTTTCTGTTTTGGCAGGTGATACTCGGTCTATTTCACCTAATGATACCTTTTGTTGCTTCAAAAGGTCAGCGACGGTAGTCGAAGTGGTCCAAACTTGCTGTGCTTTTCCGCCTACAACAAGCTTTACCGGAAATGCTGATTCGATCTTAATCTTGCCTTGATCTTGAATATCAGCAGTCAGATTTGGCTTAATGACATCATGCTCTTTCAGCGAAAGCTGCTGTTCTTTTACGAATTGCTCAACAGTTTTTGCTGTCGTCCATACTTTTTGGTCTTTGCCATTTACGGTAAGGACAATTTCCTTAGCCTTTAAATAATCAACCTGCATGTTATCTTCAACCTTTGCAGAAAGCCCAGGTTTTACAACGTCATGCTGGTTAGGTTTTATATTTTGTTCGCTTAAAAATTCTCTTACAGTGCTAGCATGTGTTTTGACTTCCGTTTTCTTTCCGTCAAACATCAGTGTTACTTCTGCTTTCGTAGTTTCATAACCTACGAATCCAGTAGTTACCGCTAAAACGAAAAGAGCGGCTAAAGAAAGATAAAGTTTCTTTCTCGTAAAACTCGAGAACAAAGCTGTAATATTCTTATACATCCAATTTCCTCCCCTACAAGGACTGCATTATAAATATCTTTTTTCTCTCTGTCAAATCCCTCCTTTTTCGTCATTAATTGACCCAAGGCTAATTATGAACGGATAAGAAGGAAAAAGGGAAGAAAAAACGTTTGACAATTTTCCTGTCCCTTTTGTCATTTCTTGAAAGATTAACGCGATATTCTTCATGCTTCGTATGTTTCCGACAACATATCCTATCGAGATATGTTAAAAATTCGAAATGCATTGTCGGAAGTTTTCTTTATGATGTCTTCAAGTGGAAGATCTTTTATCTCTGATAAAGATTCTGCTACATACTTTACATAAGATGGTTCGTTTCTTTTGCCTCTTAACGGATGAGGGCTAAGATAAGGACAGTCAGTTTCAATCAAAAGCCGGTCCATAGGAATCTCTTTCGCAACTTCCTTAACCTTTTTTGCATTCTTAAATGTTACTGGTCCACCAAAACTTATGTAGAAATTCATTTCCATACATTGGCGGGCTACCTCTATACTACCGCTGTAGCAATGCATGATGCCGCCAACTTCATGGGCTTCTTCTTCCCTAAGTATGTCAACAACGTCTTGTGTCGCTTCCCGGTTATGAATAACGATAGGGAGCTTCACTTTTTTCGCAAGGCGTATCTGGCGTCTGAATACTTCTTTCTGAACATCAGCAGGCGACTTATCCCAATGATAATCCAATCCCATTTCGCCAAGAGCGACAACTTTTGGATGCGCTGCAAGTTCTTCAATCCAGGCCAAATCTTCTTCCGTCATGTCGATTGCATCGACTGGATGCCAGCCTACGCAAGCATAAATGAAGTCATATTCTTCAGCAAGTTCCATAGCACCTTTGATCGTTTCCCGGTCAAAGCCGACAACCACGATGTGATGAACTCCTTCATCTAAAGCCCGCTGGATAACTTCCTGACGGTCTTCTTCAAATTGTGCTGCATTCAGATGTGCATGTGTATCAAACATAGTGTACAATCCTTTCAACTTTACAAATCTTATCACATTTTCCATTCATTCGGGTAACAGTAGCATTACAATATAATTACATTGTGGGTAATAAGACCTATATTTATTGGGTATTTACAAGTTTTTCCTCTATCTTAGGCACTAAAAAAGCAGGGATATCTTCCCCGCTTTTTCTCATTATTTAACTTTTGAACCATTTGGAAGTGATTGATCAACTGTCGCCAATGTTAATTGACCATCAGAAGAACCTGCTAAAATCATTCCCTCTGAAAGCTCTCCGCGCAATTTCACAGGTTTCAGATTCGTTACGCAAATCACTTTTTGCCCAACAAGGTCGTCCGGCTTATAATACTGGGCAATTCCAGAAACGACTTGGCGTTTTTCATATCCAAGATCCAATTGAAGCTTTAACAGTTTATCAGCTTTTTTTACTGGTTCAGCTGCTATAACCGTAGCGACCCTTAAGTCTACCTTCATGAAGTCATCAATAGTGATCTCAGGTTTTTGATCATCTGCAGATGGGGCTTCTTGCTTCACTTCTTCTTTTGGGGCTTCTGCTGGTGCAGAAGTGCTTCCCATAGAATCTTTGATGAACTGCACTTCAACTTCTGTTTCAAGTCGCGGGAAGATCGGATCCCCTTTTAAAACTGATGTATCTCCCGGTATGGTACCGAACTCTTTTAAAGAATTCCAGTCTGTCAGTTTAGAGTCATTCAATCCAAGCTGGCTCCAGATTTTTGCTGGAGTTTCTGTCATGAACGGCTGAATCAGCACAGATACAATGCGGATTGACTCTGCAAGGTGATACATAACGCTTGCAAGTTCAGCTTGTTTTGCTTCATCTTTCGCAAGTACCCATGGCTGGGTTTCATCAATGTATTTATTTGTGCGGCTGACAAGCTGCCAAATTGTTGAAAGCGCGATTGAAAACTCAAGGTTCTCCATCGCTTCTTCTGTTTTTCTTACTGTTTCTATCGCAAAATCTTCAAGTGTTCCATCAAACTCTGTAACACGGCCTTCATAAGCTGGAATCTTGCCGTCAAAGTATTTGCCGATCATGGCAATCGTACGGTTTAAAAGATTTCCTAAGTCATTTGCGAGATCAGCATTTACTCTGTCAACGAAGCTTTCAGGTGTAAACACACCATCAGAGCCAAATGGCACTTCACGAAGTAAGTAGTAACGAAGCGGATCTAGGCCATAGCGGTCGATCAGCACATTAGGATCTACTACATTTCCTTTAGATTTAGACATTTTTCCGTCTTTCATTAAAAGCCAGCCGTGCGCTATAACTTGTTTCGGTAAAGGAAGCCCCAGTGCCATAAGCATAATCGGCCAATAAATCGTATGAAAACGTACAATCTCTTTACTCATTAGATGAACATCTGCTGGCCAGTATTTTTTATACTTCTCATCGTTATCACTGCCATAGCCAAGTGCCGTAATATAGTTTGAAAGCGCATCAATCCAAACATAGATCACATGTTTTGGATTTCCTGGAACTTTCACACCCCAGTCGAAAGATGTACGGGAAACCGCAAGATCCTCTAAGCCAGGCTTAATAAAGTTATTGATCATTTCACGTTTTCTAGACTCTGGATAGATAAAGGATGGATTTTCTTCATAATAAGCAAGTAAGCGGTCAGCATATTTACTCATGCGGAAGAAGTAGCTTTCTTCTTTCACCTTTTTCACTTCACGTCCACAATCTGGGCACTTACCGTCTTCTAGCTGTCGCTCTGTAAAAAATGATTCACAGTCCGTGCAGTACCAGCCTTCGTATTCACTTAAGTAAATATCATCCTGGTCTAAAAGCTGCTGAAAGATTTTTTCGACAGAATTTTTATGACGATCATCAGTTGTACGAATATAGTCATCATAAGATATGTCCATCTTCTTCCAAAGAGCTTTAATATCATCAACGATTCCGTCTACATACTCTTGCGGATGAAGACCTTGTTCGTTTGCTTTCTTTTGTATTTTCTCCCCATGCTCATCAGATCCAGTGAGATACATAACATCGAATCCTTTTAAACGCTTGTATCTTGCCATCGCATCCCCAGCTGTCGTTGTATACGCATGGCCGATGTGAAGCTTTCCGCTTGGATAATAAATTGGTGTTGTAATATAAAATGTTGGTTTTGCCACTAATACCGCCTCCTCAAAGTATTCTGTAATAAGGAAAAAAGCCCCTCCATTTAGGGACTGTTTGTCTTTTTAAATGGCTCTTTTCTAAAAGATTGTTTCCTCAGTGGGCTTTGAAGTTCTTCATTGATTAGTTGATTTCAGTGGAAGGTGCGAGACTCCTCGAAAATGAAAATTACATTTTCTTCGTGCGATGTATCGCTGCCGAAGCCTTCCTTGTCCTGCGGGACTGGCGGTCAGGTGAGAAACTTAAAAGTGAAACGTGCGAATGTGGCTCACCGCCTGCCCCGCGGAAAGCGAGCAACCTGAAACGGAAATCAACATCTTCCAAAAACAACAAAGTTTAAACGAAAACAGCCTTTTTAAATTAAAGGGAACATTTAACTGTTCCGGAAAATGTATCTTTTTTACAAAAACTATAAAAAACTGTTTACTCTAGGACATAAAAGTAAAAATGCAAGCGAAAGATTTCTATGTAAATACTTTCATTATTCTCTTTTCTTCCTTCAAAATATACCTAATCCATTGAAAGTGTGTCAAGGTGTAGAAGCTAAAGGTTTAAGAGGAGAACATGGATAGTATTTTTTCATTGTTAGTTTTGTCGAAATTTGACGATTAATCTAAACCATATTTCCAGTTAATTTTTTTCATCTTTTACACTTATTTGAATTTTTTATGACAATATATGAATATATCTTCCATTTACCGGTTTCAAAAGTATTATAAAACGGGTATATACTAGAGAATTCAATTGGTAAAAGAAATTAAAATGTTTAAGTCAAAACTATTGACGACAATTGGAAATCTTGGTAAGATGTTCTCGTAGGATTTTGTCGAATTCTGACGATTTAAATAGATAGGGAAATTTTTTTATATATTCGGGAGGAGAGATTTTATTATGAAATCTACAGGAATTGTACGTAAGGTTGATGAACTAGGACGTGTGGTTATTCCAATCGAACTACGCCGTACTTTAGGAATTGCAGAGAAGGATGCTTTAGAAATCTACGTTGATGACGACCGCATCATTCTTAAGAAATACAAGCCAAACATGACTTGTGCAGTAACTGGGGAAGTTTCAGATGATAACTATACTGTAGCAGGCGGAAAAATTATTCTTAGCCGTGAAGGTGCTAAAGAAGTTATGGACGAGCTTCAAAAGCAGCTTCAAACATCAAAATAAGAACATAAACAATAAGAGCCTTCATTTAGAAGGCTCTTTCCCTTTGTATTGAAAAATTACAGACCATGATATTCCTGATAAACGGAACGCTTTGGAACATTCCGGTCAACAGCAGCTAACTTAATCGCTTCTTTTGGCTTCTCACCTTGATTTACATAATGATCCACATGTTCAGTCACCGAAAGAGGTTCCCACCATTGCTCTGCTGGTTCAGTTTCGAAATCTGCATTCCCGCTCCCCTCAACGACTAAGCAAAATTCTCCCCTGATCTCAGCATCTCCTTGATTTATGTAATCAGTTACTTCATTAAGTGTACCGCGTATAATTTCTTCATATTTCTTTGTTAACTCCCTGACCACTGCTATTCTCCGGTTTTCAAATATTCCATTCATAGCCTGTAGTGTTTCTTTTAGACGATGAGGGGCTTCATAAAATAAAAGCGTTGATGGAAAGAGCTTTAACCTTTCTAATTCAGCTTTCTTTTCTTTTTTACCTCGTGGAAGAAAACCATAAAATGTGAAAAGCTCCGTATTTAATCCGGAAGCAACCAGTGCAGGCAAAGCAGCATTTGCTCCAGGCAGAGGTATGACAGGTATTTTTTCTTCTACACATTGGACGACCAGCTCATACCCAGGATCTGAAATCCCCGGCATCCCCGCATCAGTTACTAATGCTATTTGTTTTCCTTCTTTTAATGCTTCTATCAGCTTTTGTCCTCTTTGCATTTTATTATGATCATGATAACTCGTCAATGGTGCACTAATCTCAAAATGGCTGCATAACTTCTTCGTTTGCCGCGTATCTTCTGCTGCTATCATATCAGCCTCTTTTAAGATGCGAACAGCACGGAACGTCATATCTTCTAAGTTTCCAATCGGTGTAGGAACCAGATATAATGCACCAGTCCCTCTCTCGTCATGGTAGCTCTTTTGCTGCCACATATGAAACACTTCCTTCTTTTATTATTCTCTCTTTTGCGGCTCTGTTCAGTTTCTTAATGGCAAATTCTAAGCGCATTGCTTCTTGTTTCGTAGAAAAAGACTGCTGAAATACAAGCTTAAGAGGTCCTCTTCCTCTCGTATACTTAGCCCCTTTTCCTTCTTCATGTTTACGCAGTCTCTGACAGATCTCATTTGTATAGCCTGTATAGTAAGTTCCGTCACCGCATTCCAAAATATACACAAAATGGCTATTGCTCTTGTTCACCGTAGAACATCCTTTTTAGCTCAGCCGTATATTCTCCATTCTCTCCATAAACCGTAAGCGGTGGAAGAATATGCAGATCAGGCTTTCCGTTTTTCATTCCTTCTATTAAAAGCATGTTAGCTTCACTTCCGGCTTTTGGATAAATCAGCTGCAGTTTTTTAGGTTCAAGCTTATACTGGCGCATAAATGCTAAGATCTCCATTAGACGGTTCGGACGATGTACCATCGCAACCTTTCCGCCTTGCTTTACAAGCTGGCTGCTTACACGAATCACATCTTCTAAAGAACAATGAATTTCATGGCGTGCAATGGCGAGATGTTCATTCTGATTGAAATCTTCTTCATGAATTGAAGCAAAATACGGGGGATTACACGTTAAAGCATCAAATGTGCCATGACCGTATTTTGAAGGGGCATCTTTTAAATCTGCGAGATCCATATGTATTTGATCATCTAGATTGTTGAGCACAACACTTCTATTTGCCATACTGTAGAGTCTTTCTTGAATTTCAACCCCGGTTATACGGGCTTTGGACCTTTTGCTCAGTAAAAGAGCTACTGCTCCGTTACCGCTGCACAAATCAATAATTTTTCCTTTTTGGATAGGAACCCAAGCGAAACGGCTTAAAAGAACCGCATCAAGTGAAAACGAGAATACAGAGGGACTTTGGATTATTTTTAAGTCTTCATGGACTAAGTAATCAATTCGCTCATCTGGCAGAAGCTCAGTCATTGTAATTCCCTCACTTTCTTCTATATAAAAAGCTCTTTTCTAAAAGATTTTTGTTTCGAACAGTTTTTGTGAATAACCTTCGTGGACAAGTTGATTGGAGCGAAAGGTGCGAGACTCCTGCGGGATCAGCGGGACAGGTGAGACTCCTAAGGGCACATAGTGCTGAGGAGGCTCACCGCACGCCCCGCGGAAAGGGAGCACCTGTAGCGGAAATCAACCTCTTCTACTAGATGTTTAGATCACAAAATCAACCATATAAAAAGAAGCCTTCCCCTCAGGAAAGGCGTTTATTTCTTATTTAAGAATGAAAGACAAAACAAACAATCTCCCTCTGAACGTACGCTGCCATAATGAAGGTTGCAAATGTGGAATCCTTCTTGGTAGAGACGTGCCAGGTTATCATAGCCCTCGCCGATATCGACTGCAGGCTCTTTTTTCCCTTTAGAAGCTGGAGATTTTTTAGCAGAAACTCGTGTCCCCTCAGAGTTCAGCTTGTTTCGAAGATTTTCATTTTCCATCACGAGATGGTGGTTTTCTTCAATTAATGCAGCCAAATGGGTCTTGAAATCTTCTAGTTGCTGTGACAACTCCGTGATTTGTTCTTCCATCTGCACCACGCGGGAAAATATAGTCTTCTTTTCCACGAATTCCACCTCTTTTACTCTGTGGCCTGACTGAATAATTCCTCTTTCTTGCCTTCTGCCAGCTCGTCCAATGTAAACTCTGTCGTTCTTTCCATTGAAGGAATGTTTACTTGAATGAGCTTTTCAAGCAAGTTCAAGCCGACAACGCGACCAACACCATGAGGGGTCATAATTTCTTCACCAACATCAGGCATTTCTTCTTTTGCTTCTTCGTAATAGTCATTTTCGTATTTTAGACAGCACATTAAACGTCCGCATAATCCTGAAATCTTAGCTGGGTTTAATGAGAGGTTCTGATCTTTTGCCATTTTGATTGAAACGGGCTCAAAGTCTCCTAAGAATGTTGAACAGCAAAGCATACGGCCGCATGGTCCAATTCCCCCGAGCATTTTCGCTTCATCTCTGACACCAATCTGTCTTAGTTCTATCCTTGTCCTAAAAATAGAAGCAAGATCTTTAACCAGTTCACGGAAATCTATTCTTCCGTCTGCTGTAAAATAGAAAATGATTTTATTTCTGTCAAACGTATATTCAACATCGACCAGCTTCATGTCCAGCTGGTGTTCAATGATTTTTTCCTCACAACTTTGAAACGCTTCCTTAGCGGCCGCTTTGTTTTCATCAACAGATAGGATATCTTTCTGTGTCGCGAGCCGAACGACTTTTTTTAAAGGAAGAACTACATCGTTCTCCCCGACTAGTTTCTTATCGATAACTACCTTGCCATATTCTATTCCACGCGCTGTTTCCACAATAACGAACGCGTCTTTTTTCACTTCAAGGTCGCCGGGGTCGAAATAATATACTTTACCCGCTTTCTTAAAGCGGATGCCCACTACCTCATACAAGGTTTTATCCCTCCCGTAATCGTAAAACCAACTGCTCCATCACCATAAGGGGGCTGACGTTGCTCCTTAATCTGGCTTGAGCAGTCAGTATAGCTTGCAGAGCTTCTCCTGCTTTCTTTTGAGACGTTTGAAGCGCCTGCTGCTCTAATGCTTGAAGCTGGTCGAAAAACACAACTTTTTCCGACTGTGATAAATGTATAGATAAAAGATCCCGATACCAGATCAAAAGTAAGTTTAAAGCTAAACGCAGCTGTTCTTTCTCTTTAAAAAAGCTTAAATATTGGTCTTGCAGAACAACAAGGCAATAATCAGGCCGCAGCCGCAGTTCCTCCGTCAATTGTATCACTTTGGCTCTTGCTTGTGCAAACCACTCTTCCCTACAAATTTCGAGTGCTTCTGCATAATCTGACGTGAGAGAGGAAGCCAAAGCTGCAATCGGCTTTGGTATATCTTCCTCTAATAGCTTTTGTAAAATTCCTTCAGGAGCAAGAGGCGAGAAAGAAAGAGTCTGCGCACGCGAACGGATGGTATCAAGCAAACTATGAACCTGTTCGGTTAATAAAATAGCAATCGTATCTGAACCTGGCTCTTCTAAAAACTTCAGCAGACTGTTTGCTGCTTGAACGGTCATCTTATCAGCGTGCTCCACAATATAAACCTTTTTAGAGGACTCCATTCCGCTGTATGCAAATTCCTTTTGCAGCCCTCTGATCTGGTCGATTTTTATCGACTGCCCATCGGGTGAGATGATATGCACATCCGGATGATTGCCTGAAGTGATTCTTTTGCAGTTGGTACAGTTCTCGCACGGATTCCCATCCTCAGCATTTCGGCATAGAAAGGTTTTAGCAAGTGCTGTTGCAACTGCCATCTTTCCTGTACCGTGTGCACCTTCGAAAATATATGCATGAGCAAGGCGCTGCTTTTTTATACTGTTTTTTAATAGTTTCACAACACGAGGCTGCGTCTGGCTGCTTATTTCCCAGCTCATCATACATTTCACCTGCTACGTATATAAATTCACTAATAATCCTTTGATTTCACCAATCTTATCTAATAAGGATATAGAGTCTTTTTCCTGGCTTAATACTGCCTCTGTAATTTGGATCAGCTGTTCATCAATTTCTTTAACAAGTTTGAGTGTACGTGATCGTCCTTGTTCATTCCAGCTTTTGTTTTGTTTTAACTGCATACCGAAGTTAACGGCTTCTTTTACGAAGCGCTGAACCAAATTTTTATATAACTGCAGGTCTCGTACAGTTTGGGACTGCAGCAATCTTTTTCCTTGTGTCTCGATATCTCCTAACAGCCTTGTCAGCTGTTCAGAGTGAAGTTTCTCACTCTGCTTGGATACCGTCTCACCAAATGAAAGGGATGTTTTCTTTCCCATTTTCCCCTCATTTTGCTTTGTATCAAGAACTGGTCTTATGTCCTGTCCGATTTTCATAATAACCCCTCAATTTTGAAGCTTAAATTTATTAAAATTGCTGGAAGCTTTCAACAGGCAGTACGAATACCGTTGCACCGCCAACTTCTACTTCAACAGGATACGGCACATAAGCATCCGCGTTTCCGCCCATCGGAGAAACCGGAGCAACCATCTGATTACGGCTTTTGCAGTTCTCCCGGATAATATCCATGACTTCATCAATCTGAGCATCTTCCACACCAATCATAAACGTTGTATTTCCAGCTTTGAGAAAACCGCCTGTTGTTGCGAGTTTTGTGGCACGGTAATTCTTTTCAACAAGCGCATCCTGCAACCGGCTGCTGTCTTTATCTTGAACAACGGCTATAATCATTTTCATGGCAAATGCCTCCTTTTACTTTTCCTTATGATTCGCTAAAAGCCTATCTAAATCCTTTACGATCTCTGCAAACACCGTCTTAGGATCCTGCTCACCGTTAACGCGATGAATACGTTTTTCCTGTTTACTAAATATATGCTGGAATCCTTCCCTTACGCGCTCATGATACGAAAGATCTTTTTGCTCAATGCGGTCGAGATTGCCTGTTCCGTATCGCGCTGTCAGTCGCTCTCGTCCCACTTCTGGAGAGACATCAATAAAATAACTGCGGTCAGGAACCAGTCCGCTAGTTGCAATCCGGTTTACCAGAAGCACTGGCTCTTCTCCCACACCGAGTCCAAAGCCTTGATAAGCGAGTGAGGCATCAACAAAACGGTCACATAATACAACCTTGCCACTTTCAAGGGCAGGCAGGATTTTTTCATGGACATGCTGTGCCCTTGATGCAGCATAAAGAAGAACTTCAGTTAGGTCGTGCATTTCTTTATGCTCCGGATCTAAAATCAGTGCGCGGATCTTATCACTGATACGAGTACCGCCTGGTTCCCGTGTTTGAATGAAGTCGATTTTATTTTGTGTTAAGTATTCGGCAATCCTTGCGACCTGTGTGGTTTTGCCTGATCCGTCTGGACCCTCTAGTGTAATAAATAAGCCTTTCACAATTGCTGCTCCTTACTAATATCAAATACATGCATCTTATTCTGCTCATTAATTCCCTGGAATCGAGCACCCTTCTCCTTAAGGTATAAATAATGACGGATGGATTCTGATGTGATTTTTTCTCCCTTTGCAATCAAAGGAATACCTGGAGGATACGGAATTACAGCTTCTGCTGCCGCATATCCCTCAGCTTTCTCAATTTGAACATGTTTGACGCGAATTCTCTTCATGTCTTGATAAGAAAGTTCTAACTTACTGATTAGAGGAAACTCAGATATCGTTTGAACTTCTTCTATACTATTTTTATATGACGAAAGTATATCTGAAATTTTATAAAAAACTTTCTTAAGCTCACTCAGTCCATTAATTGCTCCGAGCGGCAAAATAAAAAGTACATTCCTGTCATCGGCAAGCTCTGTAAACAAACCTTCATCTTCAAAAAGATGCTGCAGTTCAAACCCTGATATATCTTTATCTGACTGAAGTGTTATCTTGAGAGGATCTAAAATGTAACCTGCAGGAGTTTTAACAGTATGAAGATGATTCAGCGAATTGATAAATACTCTAAACTCTTCAGCTTGAAGAATAATCTTTTCTAAATCCGCTTGAGATAAGTTCTCCATATACAAACGGCTCAAATCCAGTGAAGCCATAATCAGATAAGAAGGAGAAGAAGATTGAACCATCTGAAGAGATTGTGATAAGCGATACTCATCAACTTGATCACTGTTTACATGTAAAAAAGCACCCATCGTTAAAGCCGGAAGTGTTTTATGGGCAGATTGCACAACAATATCTGCTCCTCTATGTATCGCACTATGGGGCATATTCTTAAGCCCGAAATGTGCTCCATGTGCTTCATCGACCAAAACGATGCCGTTATGAGCGTGAATTATTTCTGCTATATCTTCTATACCCTGCTGTATGCCGTAGTAAGTAGGATTTGTTAAAATAATTCCTTTAGATTCGGGATAACATTTTATTGCTTCCTTTACTGTGTCGAGGCTGACACCTAAAGGAAATCCTCCGTCTTCATCTATTTCTGGTGATAAAAATACAGGTTCCACCCCAGCAAGCTCAAGTCCGTTCAGAACTGATTTATGGCAGTTCCTCTGAACAAGAACGATATCACCCTGAATAAATGAAGAAAGAATCATAGCGAGATTCCCAGAAGTACTCCCTCCAATAAGGAAATAACTTCTCTTCACTTTATAAAATGAAGCCAGCAACTCCTGCGCTTCCAAGATTGCCCCTTCTGGATGATGAAGATCATCAAGCCCTGTAAGTTCAGTTGCATCTAAGGGCAAGACAGATTGAAAAAAAGGTTCTGCAGTCTTTTCAAAAATATGACCATTTTTGTGTCCAGGCACGTGAAAAGACCATTTATTATTCTTTGTATGTTTAATTAACGCTTCATATAGCGGTGCATGTTTCATAGTCAAAAACCCTTTTGTTTTCAAACGTTTTTCATCTTTTCGTATACATCTATTCTATCACATGTTTCTTCCCCAAAGAATTTTTCAAATAAAAAAACAGACTGTTTAATCAGCCTGTTTTTATGAAGACGCATTTACTAATTTTAATTTTCTTAATTGGGATAAGTAATGTTTATAATAGTCATCATTTGTTTTGGCAGTAAGGATTTTCTGCTCACATTCCCGGCAAATAAATTGATGAAGAATGTGTAATCCCCGATCCTTTTGTTCCTCACAAACCATACACGTTTCCCCGTACTGTCGTGTGTTTTTCATTCTTCCACCTCCATAATGCCATTGTTGCCAGAATTGTTTATTCATATACGTTTTTTCAGATTATTTAAATGTTCTTTTAAAATGTATGAGACTCTGGCTCTCGTTGTGTCTGTCTTTATTCCATTCGGTAAAATAAACCGAGTATGCGTCCTCATGTTTCCTTAAATCCCCGCTACAGCAGGATTTAAAACAGTTCAATGTGCTGCTTTTAAGAGTTAAAGTTTTTATCTGAAGATTGGGTGGACAGTGATTAGATTTTAGTTGGTGTGGATGATTGGTTTGTGGACTGAATAAGGTGTTTCATGGGGTTTTTGCTAGTGGTTTTTTTGAGGTGAAATGGGTTTTAAGCTGTAATTTTATTTTCTAAGCTATAATTTGGATTTCTAGACTGTAATTTATATTTATAAGCTGTAATTCTTGCTTTTTATGCTATGAATTTTCATTTATTGACTTTTCGACAAAATACTTTTACGGTACGTGTTCTTTTATTTGTTACACGTTCGCTCAAGTTTACCCTCTCTTCGCTCAAAACCTTCAAGTTACGCTGAGAATCCTCGTTTTACGCTCAAGATTCCTTACCTACGCTCAGAATGATACCTGTTCGCTCAAACTTGCATATCCATGTCACGCCACGCTCTTCATTTATAACAAAAATAGGTCTATATGCAGTAATTCTTAGAACAACCAGCTTGAAATCTACAGACAGCAGCTAATCTTTATTGTTTTAATCTTGAAAAAGGCACTTTTCTTTCTTTTT
>NZ_MQMF01000006.1 GCF_001999465.1 Fictibacillus arsenicus | reverse complement strand
GTTTTAAAACTGACGGAATTAATCCTTAATTCCTTACCTTTGCTTTTGTTCAGTTTTCAAAGAACTTTTTTTGTTTAAAAGCGTGTCGCTCGTTTTGGCGACTTTTATAAGATACCACCGTTTAACAGCTGATGTCAACCGCTTTTTTTAATAACCTTAATTTGTTTGTAACACCGCTGTAAAAGCGACAAGAAGTAATATACCACCATGAATATGTAATGGTCAATAGTTTTTTAGAAAATAA
This sequence comes from Fictibacillus arsenicus, assembly GCF_001999465.1. Classification (GTDB taxonomy): domain Bacteria; phylum Bacillota; class Bacilli; order Bacillales; family Fictibacillaceae; genus Fictibacillus; species Fictibacillus arsenicus. Next base: position 60,250 of record NZ_MQMF01000006.1, on the reverse strand, counting down.
TTAATTTCTTTGTTTTCGCCTTAAATACCTTCTACAATCGGCTGGTTTTGCAAACCGGCAGAATAAACGATAAATGATTTGATACCTTTCTTCAAGTACCGATTTTACGATCCCATCAATTTTTTGATCTTCTAAATCGTACATCAGTTCTTCCATTTCTTTTTTCAGTACATATTCGAATTCATTAAGTTCCTGATGATTCAACAGCATCCCTATCAATACAAAACACCCCGCTTAGCATTTTCTTTTATCATTATTGCCATGTAAAAGCTCTGTTATTATTTTTAGGTTTTTCTTAAATATCCGTCATATCTTGTCCAGACAGTCATAAATATTTTGTAAGGAAGTATGGACAAGGGGGTAAATTGTAAATGAAATTTTTCTTTGTCATAAACGGTAAGAAAGTAAAACAATACATGGTTGTTGTGTTTGCAGCATTTTTTGCTGCCTCCCTCGCTTTTGTGGGACAGCAGCAGCTATCAGTATTCTCTTCAAAAGATGGCCCTCGAGCTATATACAAAGGAGAAGATCAGGGTAATAAAGTTTCCTTGACCTTTGATATCAGCTGGGGAGACAAACGGGTAACACCGATCCTGGATATTTTAAAAGAAAAAGGCGTAAAGAATTGTACCTTCTTCTTATCAGCTGCATGGGCAGAAAGACATCCTGATATTGTTGAACGAATCGTGAAAGATGGTCATGAGGTCGCGAGTCTTGGTTATCAATATAAAAGCTATACCGAGTGGGAAGATAAACAGATCAAGAGGGATATTCTTTTAGCTCAAGAGAAGATTAAAAAAGTTTCGGGTAAGATGACTTCTCTTCTTCGTCCGCCAAATGGGAATTTCGATGAGCGAGTACTTAATATTTCTGAAGACTTGAACCATACTGTTGTTCATTGGAGCATTGATACGAAGGACTGGAAAAATCCAGGTGTAGATAAGATTGTTACTACAGCAACTGACGGTACGAAGGCAGGAGATATCATTTTGCTTCATGCATCTGATTCTGTTAAGCAGACACATAAAGCACTTCCGCAAATAATTGATAAATTAAAAGGTGATGGCTTTAAACTGGTTAGCGTCAGTGAGATGATCGCCAATACAGAAGCAAGCAGCAAAGAAGTAAACTAATTCAAATGCAAAAAGCCCGTGCATTTAAGATGCAATGGGCTTTTTTTGTTTGTTCTTCTGCAGCAATCTGTGCAGCATTAAAATCTGATACGTATTACATAGCATTAACGGAACGAATCCCATCCAAAGAGATAGTGCATTGTTTTCTTTAAGTACCGGCACCCATTCCAGGATAGTTACGACTGTAATAAAGAAAAGTGTTGGGATAAATGCTACCTTAGATGTTTGTTTAACTTTTAAATATGCAATGATCAAACCATATACTAAAATCGCAAGTGGTATCACGATATAATTCACAATACTGTCGCCTTCTTTATGAAAGGACGTATATCTTAAGTAAAATAAATCGAACAGTACGACTGCAATAAGGACGAGCTGTACACCATTCCATAAGCGGTGACTCTTAAAGATGCCTAAACCAAAACGGTGAACGGTCAAATAAGCAAAGAAGCCCATCTGGCTAAAAACACTGAACAATGCCCCAAAGCCGATCAATCCAAAAATGTATAATAACAGCTCGAACAACGTGCTGTTCTCAGGAAATTTCAATATGAGTCCTACCGTGATGGCACTCACAATTCCGATTAAAAGTGTGGTTATAAATAAAAAGAGCCAACTTTTGATTTTCACGCTTGTTTTCCCCCTCTAACTTGCTCCGTTACGATTGTACCAATGTCCTTTTTAAATTGCCAGTTTTCCTTTAAATAACCAGTATAAATAAGTCTTAAAAATCAATCCTAATGATATATAGCCCACTTGAAAGGAGGAGGAAACCAGTTGAAAAAAATATACATTTTCCTCTTTTGTATCATTCTGGCCTCTTTAACGGGCTGTGCTCAAAATGAAGCCCAGGGAAGTTCCCAGATGGATTATGAAACGACAAAGAAGATGTTTGTCGATTTATTAAAAACAGATGAAGGAAAAAAAGCAATTAAAGAAGTATTATCCGATAAAGAAATTCAGCAGGAAATCCTGATTGACCAAGAAGTCGTAAAGCAGACGATCGAACAGCAGCTTCTTTCTGAAAAAGGGCAGAAGTTCTGGCAGACACTTTTTAAAGACCCTAAGTTCTCTGTAGCTTTTGCAAAAAGCATGAGAAAAGAACACGAAAAGCTGATGAAGGATCTCATCAAAGATCCGCAGTATCAGGCAGAAGTGATGAAGATCATGCAAAATCCGCAAATGGCACAAAAGCTTCTAGGACTTGTAGATACTCAGCCTGTACGAAAAGAAATGAAAAAAGTAATGCTTGAAACATTTGAAAATCCTATTGTTCAGGCCCAAATTCAAGAGATGCTGAAAAAAGTAGCACATGATGAAATCGATCAGTCCATCTCAAAAAAAGAAAAAGAAGCATCTGGCGGCGGTCAGCAAGAACAAGAACAATCGAACGCACAATAAAAGCCTCTCATTCAGAGAGGCTTTTTTTTACTTTGTTTTTTCAATGATGGTCTTAGCCATATTGATATAATGTTCACCGATTGGATGAGTCTGCTCATACACACTTGGCGCAAAATCATCTTCTTTTATTTCAGGCTGCCCTAATGGAATCTGTCCTAGCAAAGGAACATTTAATTCTTCCGCTAATCGCTTCCCTCCATCTTTACCGAAAACATATTCTTTTTCTCCAGTGGACTCGCTTTGGAAATAGGCCATGTTCTCAACAATTCCAAGAACTTCATGATTTGTTTTGATCGCCATCGTTCCAGCCCTTGCAGCAACAAACGCTGCAGTCGCATGAGGTGTTGTAACGATAACTTCTTTACATTTTGGAAGCATCTTATGAACGTCTAATGCAACATCCCCTGTTCCAGGAGGCAGGTCGAGAAGAACATAATCTAGATCTCCCCATTCTACTTCACTAAAGAAGTTCATCAGCATTTTGCCAAGCATCGGACCACGCCAGATAACTGGTGCATTGTCTTCCACAAAGAATGCCATAGAAATAACTTTTACACCAAAGCGCTCAACAGGAAAAATACGATCGCCTTTTACTTTAGGGCGCTCAGTAATTCCCATCATATCAGGTACACTGAAACCATAAATGTCTGCGTCGATCAATCCGACTTTTTTTCCTAACCTCGCAAGTGCTACTGCTAAGTTGACGGAAACCGTTGACTTACCTACTCCGCCTTTACCACTTGCGATCGCAATAAACTCAGTTTTGCTGTTTTCGGACAGAAGTGTCGGAGCTCCCGTCTGCTGCTGGGGCTGGCTTTCTGCCTGAACATCTTCTCTTTTTTCAAATCGCAAACCTACAGACTCTACGCCTGCATTCTTAAGAACTTGTACGATCTGCTGCTGCAGCTGCATTTGTTCTGGTGTTCCTGTATGCGCAAGGCCAATCTTTAAACCAACATAGCCTTCTTTTATTTTAAGCTCACGAATACTACCGGAGTCCACCATGTTTTTATGTAAATAAGGGTCTTGAATAGGACTTAACAGCTCGATTACTTTTTCTTCAGTAAGCACAAAGACACATCCTTTACCTCTAAAATTCCTTTTCAGTATATCACAACCTTAGAAGACTTAGCATGAAAGCGGTTTTAAAGAAATTAGAAGGGGCTGATTTCCGTTTCAGGTCCTTGCTTTCCGCGGGGTGGGAGGTAAATGGCTAACAGAACCTTAAAGAAAAACTCCTTAATCATAAGGAGTTTTCGGAGGCGTTTCATTTGTATAGTACCTGAGCAATCCTTGATAAATAGAAGCAGCCACTTTTTGCTGATACGATTTCGTCTTTAGCAATTCGCGTTCTGATGGATTAGATAAGAATCCTACTTCAACTAATGCACCTGGAACTTCAGCTGACCGGAGCAGGTAAAGTCCTTCAATCGATTTTGCAAATCGGTTCGTATTTTCGAGGTTCCGTTTAATTTCATCTTGAATAAATAGCGATACTGCCTCACCCTCTTCTCTTCCAGGGTGATAAAAAACTTGAGCTCCTCTCCATCTGGAGGAAGGCAAAGAATTTAAATGAATACTGATAAATAAGTCCGCATGGTTTTCGTTAATGATTTTTTTTCGTTCTTTTAAATCTTCCCATTTTCGATGCCTTAGCTTTCTTGTACCTTTTTCAGCCAAGTCTTTGTCTGTCTCACGGGTCATAATAACAAGCGCTCCCGCTTCCTGCAAATAATCACGTAGCATAATCGAGATATTTAAGGCGATTTCCTTCTCGAGTACTTCACCATCACCTACGGCACCGCCATCTGCACCCCCATGTCCAGGATCGATCACAACAACTTTTCCGGATAACGGCAAGTTCCATGCACGCCATGAATCATTATCTAAAATACGATAGGTGAAAATAAAGATAAGGACTGCGCACCCTAATGCAAATGCGGCTCCCTTCACCCACTTCTTCATGTTTTGTCCCCCTATACAAGCCATATATCACTATGTATATGGGACAAGAAAGAATTTATAACTTACTTAGAGATTATTGCAGTTTCATTCTGTAGCGTTTTTCACCGTTTCTGTACCCTTCCATCCACCAAACATGGACATAGGCTTCACAGCAGAGGTGAAGTGATTCCATCATCATTTCTGTACCCCAGCACCAGAACTGCCAATATTCAAAAAGTCCGTCTGCGATTGCTTTTTGTTTTTCATATGCACGATCTTTAATCTTTTCTAATGTTTCACCGTGGTAAGCAAAACGGCTGTAGCCTGCACCTAGTAGATACGCATCGATCGCCATATCAATGCATGCGTCCTCAATATCATTTTGATATAAAAGCGAGTATTGGAAAAACGGCTGGAACAACCGCTGAAATTCCTTTTTAATATTAGGAAGCGACAAGTCGCGAAGTACCTTTCGCTCGAAATTTTCTTTTTTATAGCGCTGTTTTTCTCTGAAGTTGTTTAAGACAATAGCCATTCTTTCTCCCCTTCCTGCGTTTTAACTTTACGCATTGTTTTTCCTTACCTTTATTTTTCTCAAAGGAAGGTTTATCGACACTGCATAAAAGATGGTAAGGGAAAAGCTGGCATTACACTAAAAAAACACATAAGATAATCCTTGTACTCAGGTGCATTTGAATATGAATGCAAAAGCTTTTAGTCTTGAATCCAGATTCTTGAATCCAAAAATTTTTGCATCCAATCCACGAAAAACAAGCATTTATCCACGAGTTTACATTCCTCGACAAATTACGCACATGGGTCGCTATTTACAAGGTACAAAGCATAAGCAAACAAAAAACCCCGCTCTCCAAAAAGAGAACAGGGTTTTGATAAACGTATAAAGATTAACGTTTTGAGAACTGAGGTGCACGACGAGCGCCTTTAAGTCCGTACTTCTTACGCTCTTTCATACGAGCGTCACGAGTAAGGAATCCAGCTGCTTTAAGAGATCCGCGGTACTCAGGATCTGCTTCTAGAAGCGCACGAGAGATACCGTGACGGATAGCTCCTGCTTGTCCAGTGTATCCACCGCCATGAACAGTTACTAATACGTCATACTTATCAGTTGTTTCAGTTGTGTTAAGTGGTTGCTTAACAATAAGCTTTAATGTTTCTAATCCGAAAAATTCGTCTATGTCACGTCCGTTGATAACGATACGGCCTTCACCAGGAACTAATCGTACACGCGCTACGGAGTGCTTACGACGTCCAGTGCCATAATATTGTACTTGTGCCACGTAAATACCCTCCTTTTTTATCCGCGTAACTCGTAGTTTTCAGGTTTTTGTGCTTGATGGTTGTGCTCAGCTCCAGCATATACGTGAAGCTTTTTGAACATTTGGCGACCAAGGCTGTTCTTTGGAAGCATACCTTTGATTGCTAGCTCAAGCATTTGAACCGGACGAGTTGTACGCATTTCTAATGCAGTTCTCGTACGAAGTCCACCTGGGTGTCCAGTGTGGCGGTAATAAATTTTGTCAGTCAATTTCTTACCTGTTAATTCGATCTTTTCTGCGTTGATGATGATCACGTGATCACCAGTATCAACGTGTGGTGTATAAATAGGCTTATGCTTACCGCGAAGGATAGAAGCAACTTCACTGGATAGACGTCCAAGAGTCTTGCCTTCAGCGTCGATCACAAACCATTTACGTTCTACTTCAGAAGCTTTCGCCATGAAAGTCGTACGCATGTGTTTTCCCTCCTGTATCTTCAATCAAATTCAATTATATTCAATGTGAACATTTCCCAAAATATCTCCGGGGCATGTGGACGATATCTTTAGAAATACCAAATAATATCTTATAATATATAAACAACGATGTCAAGCGTATCCTAAATATTATTCATGATTCTCTTGGTAATTCTCTTGGTAATTTACTTGATATAAATAAAGTCCGTGAGCAGGTGCTGTCTTGCCAGCCAATGCACGGTTTTTACCTGCGATGATCGTCATAATCTCTTCAGGCTTCCTTTTGCCTTGTCCTACCTCTAAAAGAGTCCCAATGATTATCCTCACCATGTTATACAAAAACCCGCTGCCTTTGATTTTAAAGGTCAGAGACTCACCTTCCTCATGCACATCCAATGAGAAGATCGTTCTTACCTTATCCGCTACTTCTGAACGTGCAGATGAAAACGAAGTGAAATCATGAGTACCTAAAAAGCAGCTGCATGCTTTTTGGATATCCCTCATATTCAATGGGTACGGATAATGAAACATGTGGTCCCTTTTAAAAACGTCAGGCTGTTTACTTACGAGCAATTTATAATGATACTCTTTGCTTTCTGCAGAAAACCGAGAATGAAACGAATCGGGTACTTCTTCCACATCTTTTATAAGAATGTCATCCGGCAGCATCGCGTTTAAAGCTTTCCCCCAAGCACCACTTGGAATAATCATTTCTGTATCAAAATGAAACACTTGGCCGACTGCGTGTACACCAGCATCAGTACGGCCAGAAGCTGAAATCTGTACAGCCTCTCCTTTATGCATCTTTTGGAGAACAGACTGAATCGTGCCTTGCACCGTTCTTCCGCTAGGCTGTACTTGGTATCCGGCAAAATCAGTTCCGTCATAAGCTACGGTTACTTTCATACGAGCCATTGTTGTTTCTCCTTTTAACTGCGTAATAAAAATAGCGATATTGTCAGCAAGATAAGCAGCACTAAGGCAAATGTATCCCGGTTATGCCACTCTAGCGCTCTTAACCTCGTTCTGCCTTCACCGCCGCGGTAGCCTCTTGCTTCCATGGCGAGTGCAAGCTCTTCTGCACGCTTAAAAGAAGACACAAACAAAGGAACAAGAAGCGGAACAAAGGCTTTTGCCCTTTCTTTTATCGGTCCGCTTGTAAAATCAGCACCACGAGCCATCTGTGCCTTCATGATCTTCTCTGTCTCTTGCAAAAGAGTCGGTATAAATCGAAGAGATATCGACATCATTAAAGCAAACTCATGAACAGGAAGCTTCCATTTTTTTAACGGACCAAGCAGATGTTCAAGCCCGTCTGTTATATCAATCGGTGTTGTAGTCAGCGTAAGCAATGAGGTCATCAACACGAGCAACAGAAGTCTCATCGCGATAAAGATACCCTGTATCACTCCGCCTTCATATATTTCTAACCAGCCCGCTTTATAAAGCACATCTCCTTCTTTTGTTAAAAAGATGTGCAGAAGCATCGTGAAAACTACAAGAATAAGGATCGGTTTAAGTCCTTTATATAAAAACCGCAGCGGAACTTTGGATGCTGAGATGGTGACAGCAGTAAAAGCGATCAGAAGACCGTATGTGATCCAATTGTTGGCTAAAAAAACAATGAACAAATAAAAGAATGCAGCAATAAGCTTTGAGCGTGAATCCATCCGGTGCAGAGGAGACGATGCCGGGTAATACTGACCGATAATTACATTTTGCAGCATACTAGCTCCCCCTCTTCTTGAGAGCTTGTCCAAGACTTTTAGCCAGTTCTTCTATCGTAAAATCCGACAGTGACAGGTTCTGTCCTGACTTCTCGTTCCATTTCAAAAGAAATTGAACCGTTTCAGGTACATCCAACCCTGCCTCTTGAAGTGCTTTTCTCTCATTAAAAATTTCGCTTGGCTTCCCGTGCAAGTAAAGTTCACCCTTATGCATGACAGCAATCTCATCCGCATATTTAGAGGCATCCTCCATGCTGTGAGTGACAAGCACAGTTGTTAACTTGTTTTTTTGATGAAGATCGTAAAATAAATCCATGATTTCTACACGACCCGCTGGATCTAATCCTGCAGTCGGTTCATCTAGAATAAGAACTTCTGGATTCATAGCAAGCACACCGGCGATCGCTACTCTTCTCATCTGGCCTCCGCTTAGGTCGAACGGTGATTTGCTTAAAACCGTTTGCGGCAATCCTACCATCTCAATCACTCTTGAAGCTGTATTCTTCGCTTCCTCTTCTGCCATCCCAAAATTGCGGGGACCGAACATGATATCCTTTTCCACTGTTTCCTCGAAAAGCTGATGTTCCGGATACTGAAATACGATTCCTGCCTTTTTGCGAAGCGGCTTTAAATCTTGCTTTTTCCCGCCAGCTTCTAAAAGCGTTTCACCCATTTTTATAGATCCAGCAGATGGTTTCAACAGCCCATTCAGATGCTGAATAAGTGTCGACTTTCCAGACCCCGTATGTCCGATGAGCGCGAGGAATGTTTCATCAGGTATATCCAGGTTCACATCATGAAGAGCCCGCCTTTCAAATGGCGTTCCTTGCATATACCGATGTTCGAGTTGCTTTATGCTAATTTCCATAATGCATTCACCAGCTCTTCCTGCGTTAAATAGCCTCTATCAAGCTCGACTCCCTGCCTGCGAAGAGCTTCGCTTAATTTTAGTGAAAACGGTAAATCCAGACCAGCAGACTTCAGCAAATCACGCTGCTGAAAGATAGTATCGGGTTTTCCTTCTGCTGCTTTTTCCCCCATTTTCATGACGACAACTCTGTCTGCACTTAGCGCTTCCTCTAAATCATGAGTGATTGAAATAACAGTGATGCCTTCATTTTGATTGAGTTCACGGACTGTCTCCATTACTTCAATCCTGCCGACTGGATCAAGCATTGAAGTGGCTTCATCTAATACGATGACAGAAGGCTTTTGTGCTAAAATACCCGCAATCGCTACTCTCTGTTTTTGACCGCCCGATAATTGATGTGGTTCTTGATTTAAGAAAGCTTCCATGCCGACCCGCTGAACACTTTCATTGATCCGCTTAATCATCTCTTCACGAGGTACACCGAAGTTTTCAAGACCAAATGCAATATCATCTTGAACGCTTGTCCCTACAAATTGATTATCCGGATTCTGAAAAACCATTCCTACCTGTCTGCGAATTTCCCAAATGTCATCCTCACGCGCTGTTACGTACTCAGAAACATTTACAGTACCCTCATTCGGCAGCAACAGACCATTCAGCAATTTAGCCAAAGTAGACTTCCCAGAACCATTATGGCCAACAATAGAAAGCCACTCGCCTTTGTATACATCTAAGCTCACGTTTTTCAGCGTGGCCGTCTCTTCTCCCGGATAAAAAAAGGTCACATCCTTAACCGAAATAATGCTCTCCATGTGACATCCTCCTCTTAGCTGCTGCTAATCTAAGCTGCTCTCTGCTAGTTAGTTCTTAAAACTCTTTTAATTATTGCTGCAAAGGCTGTATTTCCTTTACATCAATAATAGTTTTTAAAAAAATTTTTTAAAGGGTTGGTTTTTTGCTTTGTTTTTTGCTTTGTTTTTTGTTTTGTTTTGCTTCTCTGACAAGTTGATTGGAGCGCAAGGTGCGAGACTCCTGCGGGACGAGCGGTCAGGTGGAGACTCCTAAGGGCGCAAAGCGCCAGGAGGCTCACCGCACGCCCCGCGGAAAGCGAGCACCTGGAGCGCAAATCAACTCTTCCAAAGAGCGACAAAGCTTTTCTATATCAACTTTTTAATAAAATAAAAAAGGGCAAGATTGTCATTGAAGACTTGATCCCGCCCTTTAAGTAACGTTTATTATACTAATTCAATGATAACCATTGGTGCACCATCACCACGGCGAGGGCCGATTTTTGCGATGCGAGTGTAACCACCGTTACGCTCAGCATAGCGAGGTGCAAGATCACTGAAAAGTTTTTGAAGAGATCTTTGGCCAGACTCACTGTCTGCTACTTCGTTACGAAGGAACGATGCAGCTTGACGGCGAGCATGAAGGTCTCCACGCTTACCAAGCGTAATCATTTTTTCAGCAAATTTACGAACTTCTTTTGCACGTGCTTCTGTAGTTTCAATACGCTCGTTGATGATTAAATCAGTAGCTAAATCACGAAGCATTGCTTTACGAACCGCAGATACACGACCTAACTTTTGGTATCCCATGCTTGTATTCCCTCCTCTGCGCGTTTCTCTCTCGTCTTGAAAAAGCGCGTATTACGAATTAATCGTCAGCGCGTAATGAAAGACCAAGCTCATCAAGTTTCTCTTGAACTTCTTCAAGAGACTTCTTGCCAAGGTTGCGCACTTTCATCATGTCTTCTTCAGACTTATTCGCAAGTTCTTGTACTGTATTAATGCCAGCACGCTTTAGGCAATTGTAAGAACGAACAGAAAGATCAAGTTCTTCAATAGTCATTTCAAGAACTTTTTCCTTTTGGTCTTCTTCTTTTTCTACCATAATCTCAGCGTTCTGAGCCTGATCTGTTAAGCCAACAAAAATGTTTAAATGTTCGCTAATGATCTTCGCACCAAGAGAAACTGCTTCCTCTGGACGAATGCTCCCATCAGTCCATACATCAAGCGTTAGCTTATCATAGTTTGTTACTTGTCCTACACGAGTGTTTTCTACTTGATAGTTTACACGAGAAATAGGTGTGTAAATTGAATCAACAGGAATAACACCGATAGGCAGGTCTTCGCGTTTATTGCCTTCTGCCTGTACATAACCACGACCACGTTTAGCATGAAGCTTCATTTGGAAATGAGCTCCCTTTGCAAGTGTTGCGATATGAAGATCCGGATTAAGGATTTCTACATCGCTGTCATGAGTAATGTCACCAGCTGTTACGACGCCTTCACCTTGGATGTCGATTTCAAGTGTCTTTTCTTCATCAGAGTAAATCTTCATTGCAAGCTTCTTTAAGTTCAAGATGATTGTAGTAACATCTTCAACCACACCTTCAACTGTTGAGAACTCATGCAATACGCCATTGATCTGAATAGATGTAACTGCTGCACCAGGTAGTGAGGACAACAAGATACGACGCAAGGAGTTGCCTAGTGTAGTCCCGTATCCACGTTCAAGTGGTTCAACAACAAACTTTCCGTATGTGGCATCGTCGCTGATTTCAACCGTCTCAATTCTTGGCTTTTCGATTTCGATCATTCAACTGAACCCTCCTTCAAACGTCGAATCTCGGCTGGATTGTTCCAGCCGAAATTCCCCATAGGCATTCCGACTTATCTTTTACCAAAACTTTTACTATAACCATTATAGACAAGTTAAGGAATTATATACCGTGTATATCGTTACACACGACGGCGTTTTGGCGGACGGCAACCGTTGTGAGGTACAGGAGTAACATCACGAATAGCTGTTACTTCTAAGCCTACCGCTTGAAGGGCACGGATTGCTGCTTCACGTCCAGCTCCAGGTCCTTTAACGGATACTTCCAACGTCTTCATACCATGTTCCATTGCAGTTTTACCAGCTGTTTCAGCTGCCATTTGTGCTGCGAACGGAGTAGACTTACGAGAACCTTTAAATCCTAGGTGACCAGCAGTCGCCCAAGAGATTGCGTTCCCGTGCGTGTCAGTAATCGTAATGATCGTGTTGTTGAATGTAGAACGGATATGTGCTACGCCGACTTCAACATTCTTTTTGACACGACGCTTACGTGTATTAGTCTTACGTGCTTTTGCCATTTAGAGTTTACCTCCTTTACTTACTTTTTCTTATTCGCTACAGTACGACGAGGTCCTTTACGAGTACGGGAGTTGTTCTTCGTGTTTTGACCACGTACTGGTAATCCACGACGATGACGAACACCACGATATGCTCCGATCTCGATAAGACGCTTGATGTTTAATGAAACTTCACGGCGAAGGTCACCCTCCACTTTGTGTCCATCGATGACTTCGCGGATTTTGTTTAATTCATCTTCAGTAAGATCACGAACTCGTGTATCTTCAGAAACTCCAGCTTCAGCAAGAATTTGCTGTGCTTTTGTTTTACCGATACCGAAGATGTATGTTAATGAGATTACTACTCGCTTATCACGAGGAATATCTACACCTGCAACACGTGCCATAATTTTTGCACCTCCTGTATATTAACCTTGTTTTTGTTTATGTTTCGGATTTTCACAGATCACCATTACAGTGCCTCTGCGGCGAATCACTTTACACTTTTCACATATTGGCTTGACTGATGGTCTTACCTTCATTTTTTATAACCTCCTTATGTCACGGAGTACATTGATTATTTAAAACGATACGTTATACGACCACGTGATAAGTCATACGGAGACAATTCTACGGTTACTTTATCTCCTGGAAGAATTCGAATGTAGTGCATACGAATCTTTCCAGAAACGTGCGCTAGAACTTTGTGTCCGTTTTCTAGTTCAACACGAAACATGGCGTTCGGCAAAGGTTCAATAACTGTACCTTCTACCTCGATAACATCATCTTTAGCCATCGACTTGATCTCCCTTCTTCAGAGCAATGACTTTCTCGTCGGAAAACTTCGCTACTGCATAACGCAATTTGCCATTGGTTACACGACCTGTTTCAAGAATGCTTTTAACAACTTCTGGAGAAATAAAATCTAGCAATTCTAAATGGTTCAGGTTTTTTCGTTTGGCGCGATCGAACTTGCGCTTATCACCATCAGCTACGAGAACAAAACGTCCATCGAGAATGCCGACTATTACACCAAGCCGATCTGCGTCTCTTCCTTTTAGTATCCGAACCAGTTGTCCTATATTCGGTACCGAATCAGATTCGCTTACCATTTCATCACCTTCACCTAGATCTTTGTTAAGATTTCAAAGCCTTCCTCCGTAATGACAACCGTGTGTTCAAAGTGAGCACACCATTTGCCATCCGTTGTGACAACCGTCCAGTTATCGGATAATGTTCGAACATAGCGAGTTCCCGCATTTATCATCGGTTCTATTGCTAGAACCATGCCCTTTTTCAGTACCGGTCCTTTACCAGGCGGTCCGTAATGAGGAATTTGCGGGTCCTCATGCAAGTCCTGGCCTATCCCGTGTCCAACATATTCGCGGACAACAGAAAAACCTTCTTCCTCAGCATACTTTTGTATCTCATGAGAAATGTCAGTTAACCGGGCACCGGCTTTTGCCTTTTCAAGTCCTCTATATAAAGACTCTTCGGTTACATCCAGAAGTTTTTGAGCTTCCTCAGAAATCTCACCAACTCCGTACGTCCAAGCGGAATCACCATGATATCCGTTGTACTTCGCCCCAATATCTATAGAGATAATGTCGCCATGGTTCAGTACGCGTTTACCTGGAATCCCATGTACAAGCTCTTCATTCACAGAAGCACAGATACTTCCGCTAAAACCATTATAGTTTTTAAATGAAGGGATTGCACCTTGGCTGCGGATAAACTTATCAGCAATTTTGTCCAGTTCCTTAGTAGTTATGCCAGGCTTAATGTGTTTTTTTAACTCTTGATGAGTTAAGGCAACGATGCGACCTGCCTCCCGCATGATTTCAATCTCTCGCGGTGTTTTGCAGATAATCATTTCGCCAATCCCCCAATAAGTTGGTCAATGTCTTGAAAGACTTTGTCGATATCCTGATCACCATTAATGTTTTTCAGGTAACCTTTATCACCATAAAAATCAAGCAGTGGTTTAGCCTGCTTCATGTTTACATCTAAACGGTTTCGAACGGTCTCTTCATTATCATCTTGACGTTGGATAAGCGTACCGCCGTCTTTATCACATACTCCTTCAACCTTTGGCGGGTTGAATATTACATGATACGTGCTTCCGCATGTTTGGCAAATCCGACGACCTGTTAATCGCTGCATAAGCTTATCTGAATCAACTGAAATGTTTAGAACATAATCAATCTTTCGGGAAAGCTCTTGTGTGATTTCTTCCAGTGCTTCCGCTTGGGCAACTGTCCGAGGGAATCCATCTAGTAAAAATCCTTTTTCGCAGTCCTTTTTAGAAAGTCGGTCACGTACGATGCCGATTGTAACTTCGTCAGGAACGAGGTTACCCGCATCCATGTACGATTTTGCCTCAAGTCCAAGAGGAGTCTCCTCTTTAATTGCTGCTCGGAACATATCTCCAGTAGAGATATGTGGTATTCCGTACTTCTCAACAATTCTTTCTGCTTGAGTACCCTTACCTGCTCCGGGTAATCCCATTAAGACTAGATACATCTAATCCCTCCATAAATCACAATCGTCTTTTTTAAACAGAGCATGCCGGGAAGAATAATCTTCCCACGCCCTTATTTAATGAAGCCTTTATAGTGCCGCTTGATCAGCTGGCTCTCAATTTGCTTCATGGTGTCTAGTGCCACACCTACAACAATCAGCAAGCTTGTTCCACCAATTTGAATGGCTGGCGGAAGGTTCAAACCTGGAATTGCTGTAAAGACAACTGGCAGGACTGCAATTGCAGCCAGGAATAGAGATCCAACAAACGTTAATCGATACAGAATTCTTGTTATATAAGTTTGAGTGTTAGCCCCTGGACGAATGCCAGGAATGTATCCACCCTGCTTTTTTAAGTTTTCCGCCATTTGCTCCGGGTTCACTTGGATAAACGTATAGAAATACGAGAATCCGATAATGAGGAGCGCATATATAATCATTCCGACTGGCTTCGTATAGTCAAACGTGTTGATAATCCAAGTCGTAACATCATTCTGTCCGAAGAAACCAGCAACAGTTCTTGGCGTGATAATCAAGGAAATCGCAAAGATAACCGGGATAACACCTGCTGCGTTAACTTTAATCGGAAGATGAGTAGACTGGCCGCCAACAGGCTTTGTTCCAACGACCCGTTTTGCATACTGAATCGGGATTTTCCGAACACCTTGTTGAATAAAGATAACACCCATAATGATGAGTACAATCGCAAGTGCAAGGAGTACGACCGTAACGATGTGCATAAACATCTGATCGTTTCCGCCTTCGAATTGCGTTGTGAAAAGCTGGTTAACTGCTGTAGGAATAGCTGCGACAATCCCCGCAAAAATTAGAACTGATATTCCGTTTCCAATCCCCTTAAGGGTAATCTGCTCACCTAACCACATTAAGAATGCAGTACCTGCAGTTAAAACTAACGCGATAAATAGATACGTAGTCATGCTAGGGTTTTGAATAAGTCCAGGAAAAAGATTGTTAAAACCGATAGACATACCGATTGCTTGGATAAAACCAAGAACGATCGTTCCATAGCGTGTGAACTGAGCTAATTTCTTTCGCCCGACTTCACCTTGCTTACTCCATTCCGTAAACTTCGGCACAACGTCCATCTGCAAAAGCTGCACGATGATCGATGCTGTAATGTACGGCATGATACCCATAGCGAAAATGGAGAAGTTTTGTAACGCTCCACCGCCAAACGTATTTAAAAAACCAAAAATGTTAGCACTGTCGCCCGTACTGAATTTCAATACATCGCGATTCACACCAGGTACTGGGATGAATGTTCCAAGACGGAACACCACCAGCATCGCAAGTGTAAACAATATTTTGTTTCTCAGATCACCCACACGCATGATGTTGGAGATTGTCTGGAACATTAGATCACCTCAGTTTTTCCGCCCGCTGCTTCAATTGCTTCTTTAGCAGAAACAGAGAATTTGTGCGCCTTAACTGTAAGCTTAACTTCCAACTTGCCATTACCTAATACTTTAATACCGTTCTTAAGATTGCTTACTACTCCTGTTTCAAGAAGAAGTTCAGGAGTTACCTCTGTGCCCTCTTCAAAACGTACAAGCTTCTCAAGATTTACAACTGCATACTCTTTACGAGTAGGGTTTGTGAATCCGCGCTTCGGTAAACGACGTGCCAGTGGATTTTGTCCACCCTCGAATCCTGGTCTTACTCCACCGCCTGAACGTGAGTTTTGACCTTTATGTCCTCGACCACTTGTTTTACCATTTCCTGATCCGATACCGCGACCTACACGGTTGCGAACTTTACGGGATCCTTCTGATGGCTTCAACTCATGAAGTTTCATCTGAGCACCTCCTCATGATTTATTTATCTTATTAAGCTTCTAATTCTTTCACTGTTAAAAGGTGAGATACCTTGTTAACCATACCGCGGATAGCCGCGTTATCTTCGTGCACAACTGTCTGGTGCATTTTGCGCAAACCTAGTGTCTTAACAACAACACGCTGGTTTTCCGGACGGCCGATAACACTGCGAGTGAGGGTGATTTCTAATTTCTTAGCCATCTAAAATTCCCTCCTTAACCTAAAAGCTCTTGTACTGATTTGCCACGAAGTTTCGCAACGTCTTCAGCACGCTTTAAATTTTTCAATCCTTCGATTGTTGCACGAACCATGTTGATTGGGTTGTTAGATCCAAGTGACTTAGAAAGGATGTCACCTACACCAGCAAGCTCCAATACCGCACGTACAGGTCCACCAGCAATTACCCCAGTACCTTCAGATGCAGGCTTTAAGAATACGTTACCTGCTCCAAAACGTCCAACTACTTGGTGAGGAATTGTTGTTTTTACAATCGGTACAGTTACTAAGTTTTTCTTAGCATCTTCAATCGCCTTACGGATCGCTTCTGGTACCTCTTGGGCTTTACCAGTACCGAATCCAACGTGACCATTTTTGTCACCTACGACAACCACTGCAGCAAAGCGGAAACGACGTCCACCTTTTACTACCTTAGCTACACGGTTAACCGTAACGACGCGTTCTTCAAGTTCAAGTTTGTTAGGGTCGATACGCATCAGGTTCCCTCCTTCGATTAAAATTCTAACCCAGCTTCACGAGCTGCGTCTGCTAATGCTTTAATACGTCCGTGATATAAATATCCGCCTCGGTCAAATACAACCGATTTGATTCCTTTTTCAACTGCGCGCTTAGCGATTTCTTGACCAATCGCTTTAGCAGCATCTACGTTTCCACCGTTTTCTACATTTACTCCTTTATCAAGAGAAGATGCAGATACAATTGTTACACCTGCTTGATCATCGATCAATTGAGCATAGATGTGCTTTGTAGAACGGAATACGTTCAAACGAGGACGTTGTGCTGTTCCGCTTACAACGCGGCGAACACGAGCATGTCTTTTCTTACGAGCGACATTCTTATCTGCTTTCGTGATCATCCTTTGCACTCCTTTCCGCTACCTAACGGCTTTATTTACCAGTCTTACCTTCTTTACGGCGAACGAATTCACCTTCGTAACGAATACCTTTACCTTTGTAAGGCTCAGGTGAACGAACTGAACGGATGTTTGCAGCAACTTCACCTACACGTTGCTTGTCAATACCCTTAACGATAACCTTCGTGTTAGAAGGTACTTCGATGTCGATTCCTTGCTCAGGAACGATTTCAACTGGGTGAGAGTAACCAACGTTAAGTACAAGCTTGTTACCAGCTTTGGAAGCACGATATCCAACCCCGATAATTTCAAGAGCTCTTTCATAACCGTTTGTTACACCGATTACCATGTTGTTTAATACGCTGCGAGTAGTACCATGCAATGCACGGTGCTCTTTGTGGTCGCTCGGGCGTTCCACAGTAATTTCGTTATCTTGAACATTAATTTTAATGTCAGCATTGAATTTGCGAGAAAGTTCACCTTTAGGGCCTTTTACAGATACAGTGTTGTCATTTGCAACATTGATCGTAACGCCGCCTGGAACTTCTATCGGTTTGTTACCTACGCGAGACATGATGACACCTCCATTCGCTTTTTATTACCAAACGTACGCTAGTACTTCGCCACCCATTTGTGATTGGCGAGCTTCTTTATCAGTCATAATGCCTTTAGATGTAGATACGATTGCAATTCCAAGTCCTCCAAGAACACGTGGAAGTTCACTTGATTTTGCATAAACACGTAAACCAGGTTTTGAGATACGCTTAAGACCTGAGATTACACGCTCATTGTTAGAACCGTACTTAAGGAAGATGCGAATCATTCCTTGTTTGCTGTCCTCTACATACTCCACATCGCGAACAAAACCTTCACGCTTAAGGATTTCTGCGATTTCTTTTTTCATATTAGAAGCAGGAAGCTCCAACTTATCGTGACGAACAGTGTTAGCGTTGCGGATACGAGTAAGCATATCTGCAATTGGATCTGTCATAACCATTACTAGTTACCTCCTTCCCTTTTTTCAGGGTATTACCAGCTGGCTTTTCTTACGCCAGGAATTTGACCTTTATGAGCAAGTTCTCTGAAACAAATACGGCACAATTTGAACTTGCGGATTACTGAATGAGGACGCCCGCAACGTTCACAGCGCGTGTACTCTTGCACTTGGAACTTTTGCTTGCGTTGTTGCTTAGCAATCATTGACTTCTTTGCCACGGGTAAACCTCCTTTGGCTAAAGGTTATTTTTGGAATGGCATTCCGACTTGTGTTAGAAGCTCACGAGCTTCTTCGTCAGTGTTCGCAGTCGTTACAATAACGATGTCCATTCCGCGAACTTTGTTTACTTTATCATAATCGATCTCAGGGAAGATCAATTGTTCTTTAACACCTAGCGTGTAGTTACCGCGACCGTCGAAAGATTTCTTAGAAACCCCGCGGAAGTCACGAACACGTGGAAGTGAAACGCTGATCAACTTATCAAGGAAGTCATACATGCGCTCTCCGCGAAGTGTAACTTTTGATCCGATCGGCATACCTTCACGAAGCTTAAATCCAGCGATGGACTTTTTAGCACGAGTAATCACAGGCTTTTGACCAGCGATTGCTGTAAGTTCCTCTACTGCTGTATCTAACACTTTAGAGTTGGAAACTGCTTCACCAACACCCATGTTGATAACGATTTTTTCAATCTTTGGCGCTTGCATTACTGAAGTGTAATTAAACTTTTCCATTAGAGATGGTAAGATCTCTGCTTTATATCGCTCTTGTAGACGGTTCATTATGTGTCCTCCTTTCACTCTGAGACTTATTTATCTAGGGTTTCACCAGATTTTTTGGCCACACGAACTTTTTTCCCATCAACTACATTGTAGCCTACACGAGTAGGAGCACCAGTTTTAGGGTCAAGAGGCATTACGTTAGAAGCATGAATTGGTGCTTCTTGGCTAAGGATTCCGCCTTGCGGATTAGCCTGAGAAGGTTTTGCGTGTTTCTTAACAACGTTTACGCCTTCAACAAGCACTCTATTAAGCTTCGGATAAGCTTCAAGGATTACACCTTGTTTGCCTTTATCCTTGCCTGAAATTACTTGAACTTTATCGCCTTTTTTCACATGCAATGGCATTGTGAGCTGCACCTCCTTACAAGACAATAAGAGCCTTGCTAGTAAATATATTAAAGAACTTCTGGAGCAAGAGAAACGATTTTCATAAATTGCTTGTCACGAAGTTCACGTGCTACAGGTCCGAAGATACGAGTTCCTCGAGGACCTTTGTCATCCTTTACGATTACAGCCGCGTTCTCATCAAAGCGGATGTAAGATCCGTCGTTACGGCGCATACCACGCTTAGAACGTACCACTACCGCTTTAACAACGTCACCTTTCTTAACAACGCCACCTGGTGTTGCGGACTTAACCGAACAAACGATAATGTCACCAATGTTAGCGTACTTACGACCAGAACCACCAAGAACTTTAATGCAAAGTAGCTCTTTCGCACCAGAGTTATCAGCTACTCTTAAACGGGATTCTTGTTGAATCATGCGAATGGACCTCCTTTCGGATATGAGTATAATCCGAACAATTTATTAAATAATTACTGCTTCTTGAACAACTTCTACCAAACGGAATCGCTTGTCTTTGGAAAGCGGACGCGTTTCCATAACCTTAACGATATCACCGATCTTAGCAGTGTTGTTTTCATCATGCGCTTTTAACTTTTTAGAGTATTTAACGCGCTTGTTATATAAAGAGTGTGTCTTGTATGTTTCAACAAGTACTGTAATCGTTTTGTCCATCTTGTCAGAAACAACACGACCAGTGTACACCTTGCGCTGGTTACGTTCACTCATTGTGCGAACCTCCTCTCAAGAATTAACCGTTAGTAATCCCAAGCTCTCTTTCACGTAAAACCGTTTTTGCACGGGCAATTGCTTTACGAACTTCACGAATGCGGGCCGGGTTTTCTAATTGACCTGTCGCTAGTTGGAAACGAAGGTTAAAAAGCTCTTCTTTAAGTGCTTTTGCTTTTTGTTCAACTTCTGCAGTGGTCAGGTTACGAATATCATTAGCCTTCATTTGTGTCACCACCCACTTCTTCGCGTTTAACAAACTTACATTTTACAGGAAGTTTGTGTGCTGCAAGACGCAACGCTTCGCGTGCCACTTCTTCAGAGACACCAGCGATTTCAAACATAACTTTTCCTGGCTTAACTACTGCTACCCATCCTTCAGGAGCACCTTTACCGGAACCCATTCGGACTTCTAGAGGCTTTGCAGTGTAAGGCTTAGAAGGGAAAATTTTGATCCATACTTTACCGCCACGCTTCATATAACGAGTCATCGCAATACGAGCAGCTTCGATCTGACGGTTAGTAATCCAGCTAGCTTCTAGAGCTTGCAAACCGAATTCTCCGAAATGAACTTCTGTACCGCCTTTAGCGTTCCCACGCATTTTACCGCGGTGTTCACGACGATATTTAACACGTTTTGGCAATAACATAATTATTTGCCTCCTTCCTCTTTTTTCGTTCCTCTTGTTGGAAGGACCTCACCACGATAAATCCAGATTTTAATTCCAAGCTTACCGTAAGTTGTGTCTGCTTCAGCAGTACCATAGTCGATATCTGCACGAAGTGTGTGAAGAGGAACAGTACCTTCACTATAATGTTCAGAACGAGCGATATCAGCTCCGCCAAGACGGCCTGATACTTGAGTTTTGATACCTTTCGCACCCATACGCATTGCACGTTGGATCGCCTGCTTCATTGCACGACGGAAAGATACACGGTTTTCAAGTTGACGAGCGATGTTTTCAGCTACTAGCTTAGCATCAACGTCTGCTTGCTTAATTTCAAAGATGTTAACATGAACTCGCTTGCCAGTCATATCGTTAAGAGCTTTACGAAGTGCTTCTACTTCAGATCCGCCTTTACCGATTACCATTCCTGGCTTAGCAGTTTTGATTGTAATATTTACACGATTAGCTGCACGTTCGATCTCGATACCAGATACAGCAGCATCTTTTAGACGCTTTTCAATATAAGAACGGATCTTAATGTCTTCATGTAAAAGATTAGCGTAATCCTTTTCTGCGTACCATTTAGAATCCCAGTCACGGATGACGCCAATACGTAGACCTGTTGGATTTACTTTTTGACCCACGTCTTAACCCTCCTTCTTTTCAGAAACAACGATTGTGATGTGGCTAGTACGTTTGTTGATACGGCTCGCACGACCCATGGCACGTGGACGGAATCTCTTAAGAGTAATTCCTTCATCAACGAACGCTTGCTTAATCACTAGGTTGTTCGGTTCCATTTCATAGTTGTGTTCTGCGTTTGCGATAGCAGACTTAAGCACCTTTTCGATTACAGGAGAAGCTGCTTTAGGCGTCAAACGTAGAATCGCAAGTGCTTCACCTACTTGCTTGCCTCGAATCAAGTCGATAACGATACGAGCTTTACGAGGAGCAATACGCACTTGTTTAGCAATTGCTTTTGCTTCCATTTTGTGTACCTCCCCTCAATTAACGTCTAGTTTTCTTATCATCAGCTGCATGGCCTTTGTAAGTACGAGTAGGTGCGAATTCACCTAGCTTGTGACCGACCATATCTTCTGTTACATATACCGGCACGTGCTTACGACCATCATAAACAGCGATTGTGTGACCGATGAAGTCAGGGAAAATCGTAGAACGACGAGACCAAGTTTTAACTACTTTCTTGTCGTTAGATTCATTAAGTGCCTCGACCTTTTTCATCAAGTGGTCATCTACAAAAGGCCCTTTTTTCAAACTGCGACCCATTTGAGAACCTCCCTTTGTGTTTGCGCTACGGCTCGATTGAACCGTAGGACAATCACATTATTTTTTGCGACGACGTACAATGTACTTGTCAGTTTGGCTGTTTTTCTTACGAGTTTTATATCCAAGAGTTGGTTTGCCCCATGGTGACATTGGTGATTTACGTCCGATTGGAGCGCGTCCTTCACCACCACCGTGCGGGTGATCGTTAGGGTTCATTACAGAACCACGAACTGTTGGGCGGATACCCTTCCAACGAGAACGACCTGCTTTACCAACGTTTACAAGTTCATGTTCTAAGTTACCAACTTGACCGATAGTTGCACGGCAAGTAAGAAGGATCATACGAACTTCACCAGAACCTAGACGAACTAGCGCATATCTTTCTTCTTTACCAAGAAGTTGAGCTTCAGCACCAGCTGAACGAGCTAATTGTCCACCTTTACCAGGCTTAAGTTCGATGTTGTGAATTGTAGAACCTACAGGAATGTTAGCTAACGGTAAAGCATTACCTACTTTGATGTCAGCTTCAGTACCAGACATGATTTCTTGTCCTACTTTAATCCCTTTAGGAGCTAGGATATAACGCTTCTCACCATCTGCGTAATGGATTAGAGCGATGTTTGCTGTACGGTTTGGATCGTACTCGATTGTAGCAACGCGACCTAGTATTCCATCTTTGTTACGTTTGAAATCGATGATACGATACTTACGCTTGTGTCCTCCACCTTGGTGACGAACAGTTAGTTTACCTTGGTTGTTACGCCCAGCTTTTTTGCTAAGAGGAGCAAGCAAGGATTTTTCTGGCTGGTCAGTCGTGATTTCAGCAAAGTCAAGCTGAGACATGTTACGACGACCGTTAGTTGTCGGTTTAAACTTTTTGATACCCATTGTAATTTCCCTCCTTTACGAGTTCTTTTTAAACTCCTTCAAAAAAGTCGAGTTCTTTGCTTTCTGGAGTTAGTGTAACTACTGCTTTTTTACGTTTAGATGTATAACCAGTATGACGGCCTACACGCTTGAACTTACCTTTGTAGTTAGCAGTGTTTACTGTTTGTACTTTTACGCCAAAGATTTCTTCTAGTGCGCCTTTGATTTGAGTCTTAGTAGCACGAGGATTTACTTCGAACGTGTATTTTTTGTCAGCCATTATTTCAGTAGAACGCTCTGTAATAACGGGGCGCTTAATCACATCACGAGCTTCCATTATGCGAGCACCTCCCCTACTTTTTCCACAGCGTCTTTAGTCATAAGAAGCTTGTCGTGGTTTAACACGTCAAGAACACTAACGCCGTTAGCTGTAACAACTGTTACGCCAGGGATGTTACGTGCAGATAATGCAACAGCGTCATTGTAATCAGCCGTTACAACTAATGCTTTACGATCTGCGGATAGATTTGCAAGCACTTGCTTCATTTCCTTAGTTTTCGGAGCATCGAATGCAAGTCCTTCTAAAACGATCAAGTCGTTATCTAGAACCTTAGAAGATAGCGCTGATTTAATAGCTAAGCGACGAACCTTCTTAGGTAATTTGTAAGAATAGCTTCTTGGTGTTGGTCCGAAAACCACTCCACCGCCAACCCATTGCGGAGAACGGATAGATCCTTGACGAGCACGTCCAGTACCTTTCTGTTTCCATGGCTTGCGTCCACCACCAGCAACTTCGGAACGGTTCTTTACATCATGTGTTCCTTGGCGCTGTGATGCTTGCTGCATAATAACAGCGTCGAAAAGCACGCTTTTATTTGGTTCAATACCGAAAACGGAATCGTTTAATTCGATATCGCCAGCTTGAGTACCATCTTGTTTAAATAATGCTACTTTTGGCATCAGATTGTCCTCCTTCCTTATTTAGCATCCTTTGCTTTAACAGCAGAGTTAATTGTAACGTAGCTCTTTTTCGCTCCAGGTACGTTACCTTTGATCAATAGAAGATTACGTTCTGTATCAACTCTTACAACTTCTAAGTTTTGTACAGTTACTGTATCTCCGCCAGTACGTCCAGGCAATGCTTTCCCTTTGAAAACACGGTTAGGGTCAACTGCACCCATTGAACCAGGACGACGGTGGTAACGGGAACCGTGGCTCATTGGCCCGCGTGATTGCCCGTGACGTTTGATAACACCTTGGAATCCTTTTCCTTTAGATGTACCAGTAACGTCTACAGCGTCACCTTCTGCAAAAATATCTACCTTGACTTCCTGACCAACTTCGTATCCCGCAGCATCAACATTGCGGAATTCCTTAACGTAGCGCTTAGGGCTCGTGCTAGCTTTAGCAGCATGACCTGCTTGCGGCTTAATCGTACGAGATTCTTTTCTATCGTCAAATCCAAGCTGGATAGCTTCGTAGCCATCGTTCTCTACGGATTTCTTTTGAAGAACAACGTTAGGAGTTACTTCTACTACAGTAACTGGGATAAGATCTCCGTTTTCAGCGAAAACTTGAGTCATACCAATTTTTTTACCTAAGATTCCTTTGGTCATTCGTCACACCTCCTATTAATAAGTAAAATAATTATATAAAGTAAACGTGAAATTATAGTTTAATTTCGATGTCTACACCAGACGGCAGATCCAAACGCATTAATGAATCAACAGTTTGTGGTGTTGGCTCGATAATGTCGATCAAGCGCTTATGAGTACGCATTTCGAACTGCTCACGAGAGTCCTTGTACTTATGAACCGCACGAAGGATCGTGTAGATCGCTTTCTCAGTAGGTAGCGGGATTGGACCTGATACCTTTGCTCCTGAACGCTTAGCAGTTTCAACGATTTTTTCAGCAGATTGATCAAGAATTCTGTGATCATACGCCTTTAAACGGATACGAATCTTTTGCTTTGCCATTATTTTCCCTCCTTTATTCGCCTATTTTGATAAACAGACATTGCTCCACGGAAATTCAACCTGATGTCACCAGCCATGGCAAAGGGGCCTGGTGTGTCAGCAACCTTCCGAATCATCGCAGTGAATGACCAACATTACTCATTATAGAGAAAAACAATGCCTAATGCAAGTTTTATTTGCATTTATTTATTGTTAATCGCACTTTTTCTATTATAGAGACTTTATGCCGGGATTTCAACTTCCTTTTTCTTCTTTTACACACTTGAATGTGTTTCTTCTATATATAAGAGGTATTGCTGCGGTGATTGGCGTTCCTGCCTTTAGGAGCTGGTTGTCATATATATGTGACTATTTGTGGATTAACAGCCAAAACTCGTGGATTCAACGCTAAAACTTTTGGATTCACCGATCAAATTTGTGGATTGATCGGCTATATTTTTGGATTGAATGTGTTTCAAATAGTTTCAGGCTGCTTTTACACATCTTCTATTTTCATCATTCACAGATCGAGGGCAGTTTAAGGTGCCTTTTAAATAATGTTTCATTTTTTCTTAAGATTCTTATCTAAAAGATTGTTGTTCTTGGTTTTTTTATATCTTCATTGATAAGTTGACAGGATTGCAAGGTGCGTGCCTACCACCTGAAAAGCTTCTCGTTATGCATGCGACGAGGAAGCTCACATCGGTAGCATTTCTTGTAGACGCAGGAGCAAAATACTTCAAAGAAGTGGGACAGGTGAGACTCCTAGTGGTGCAAAGCGCAAGGAGCCTCACCGCCCGCCCCGCGGAAAGCGAGCATCCTGGAACGGAAGTCAACCACTTTCAAAAACTACAAAGCTTACGAAAATAATAGAGGATAAAATAAAAAAAGCACCCTCCGAATGGAGAGTGCTTTTTATATAGAAGTAATCTAAAGATTACTCAGTGATTGTTGCAACTACACCTGCACCAACTGTACGTCCACCTTCACGAATAGAGAACTTAGTTCCTTCTTCGATAGCGATTGGAGCGATTAGTTCTACAGTCATCTCAACGTTATCTCCAGGCATTACCATTTCAACGCCTTCAGGAAGTTGGATGATACCAGTTACGTCAGTTGTACGGAAGTAGAACTGAGGACGGTAGTTAGAGAAGAATGGAGTGTGACGTCCACCCTCTTCTTTTGAAAGAACGTATACTTCTGATTTGAACTTAGTGTGAGCTTTAACAGTACCTGGCTTAGCAAGAACTTGTCCACGCTCAACATCGTCACGGGAAACCCCACGAAGAAGTGCACCAATGTTGTCACCAGCTTCAGCATAGTCAAGAAGCTTACGGAACATTTCAACACCTGTTACAGTTGTTGATTTTGGCTCTTCAGTAAGACCAAGGATCTCAACTACGTCACCAATTTTAACTTGTCCACGCTCAACACGTCCAGTAGCAACTGTACCACGACCAGTGATTGAGAATACATCCTCAACTGGCATCATGAATGGCTTATCAACGTCACGTGGAGGAGTTGGGATATAAGAATCAACCGCGTCCATTAGTTCTAGAATTTTAGCTTCCCACTCAGCGTCTCCTTCAAGAGCTTTAAGAGCTGAACCTTTAATTACAGGGATGTCATCTCCAGGGAAGTCGTAATCAGAAAGAAGGTCACGAACTTCCATTTCAACTAGCTCAAGAAGTTCCTCATCGTCAACCATGTCACACTTGTTCATGAATACAACAAGGTAAGGTACACCTACTTGACGAGAAAGAAGGATGTGCTCACGAGTTTGTGGCATTGGGCCGTCAGCAGCAGATACTACTAGGATCCCACCATCCATTTGTGCTGCACCAGTGATCATGTTCTTAACATAGTCAGCATGTCCCGGGCAGTCAACGTGTGCATAGTGACGAGAATCAGTTTCATACTCAACGTGTGCAGTTGAGATTGTGATTCCGCGCTCGCGCTCTTCTGGAGCACCGTCGATTTGGTCATAAGCCATTGCTACACCTTTACCGTTTTTCTTAGCAAGAACAGTAGAGATAGCAGCTGTTAAAGTTGTTTTACCATGGTCAACGTGACCAATAGTACCAATGTTAGCATGCGTTTTGGAACGATCAAATTTCTCTTTACCCATGAGAAAGATTCCTCCTTAAATATGGTTACATATAGTAGATTTTTTTGTTTAAAACAGACAGTTTGTACTGCCCATTTTAGATTACATGAAATTGCTGTTTCTTACAACCGGGGAGATTAAGCTCCAGTTGCTTTTTTGATGATTTCTTCAGAAATCGACTTCGGTACTTCTTCGTAGTGATCGAAGTGCATAGAGTAAGTACCACGGCCTTGTGTACGAGAACGCAAGCTAGTTGCATAACCGAACATTTCAGCAAGTGGAACCATCGCTTTAACGATTTGTGCATTACCACGAGCTTCCATACCTTCAACACGTCCACGACGGGAAGTTACGTCACCCATGATGTCTCCCATATACTCTTCAGGAACCGTTACTTCAACTTTCATGATCGGCTCAAGAATAGCAGGATCACATTTTGCTTTTGCGTTCTTAAGTGCCATTGAACCGGCAATCTTAAACGCCATTTCGTTGGAGTCAACATCATGGTAAGATCCATCAACGATACGAGCTTTAAGGTCAAGTAATGGGAAACCAGCAAGCATACCGTTTTTCATTGATTCTTCGATACCATTTTGTACTGCAGGGATGTATTCACGAGGAACTGCCCCACCAACGATTTTGTTTTCAAATACGAATCCAGATCCTTCTTCACCTGGCTCGAATTCAATCCAAACGTGACCGTATTGTCCACGACCACCAGACTGACGAACGAATTTACCTTCAACTTTAGCAGCCTGGCGAATTGTTTCACGGTATGCAACCTGAGGAGCACCCACGTTAGCTTCAACCTTGAATTCGCGGCGCATACGGTCAACTAGGATATCAAGGTGAAGTTCACCCATACCTGCGATGATCGTTTGTCCAGTTTCTTCGTTTGTTTCAGTACGGAATGTTGGATCTTCTTCAGCAAGCTTAGCAAGCGCCATACCCATCTTGTCTTGGTCTGCTTTAGACTTCGGCTCGATAGATAGTGAGATAACCGGCTCTGGGAATACCATGGATTCTAAGATAACAAGGCTCTTTTCATCACATAGTGTATCACCAGTTGTAGTATCTTTAAGACCTACAGCAGCTGCGATATCTCCAGCGTACACGATAGAGATCTCTTCACGGGAGTTTGCGTGCATTTGAAGGATACGTCCAACACGCTCGCGCTTTCCTTTAGTAGAGTTCTGTACGTATGATCCAGAGTTTAATGTACCTGAGTACACTCGGAAAAATGTTAACTTACCAACATAAGGGTCAGTCATAACTTTAAATGCAAGTGCTGAAAACGGAGCTTCGTCACTTGATTCACGAGTTACTTCTTCTTCTGAATCTGGAAGAACACCCTTAATAGCAGGTACATCAACCGGCGATGGAAGATAATCAAGAACAGCGTCAAGCATAAGCTGAACACCTTTGTTCTTAAATGCCGATCCACACATTACTGGGTAGAACTCAACGTTACAAGTACCTTGACGGATACCTGCTTTAAGTTCTTCTTTTGTAATCTCTTCGCCTTCTAAGTACTTCATCATCATTTCTTCATCTAACTCAGCTACCGCTTCAACTAATTTGTTGCGGTATTCTTCAGCTAAAGGCATGTGTTCTTCAGGAATTTCACGAACTTCGATATCAGTACCAAGATCGTTTCCGTAGAATACAGCGTTCATTTCAACTAAGTCGATGATTGCTTCGAATTGGTCTTCAGCACCGATCGGTAATTGAATCGGATGAGCATTTGCACCAAGACGATCATGGATAGTTTTTACGGAGTATAAGAAATCCGCACCAATCTTGTCCATTTTGTTTACGAATACTACACGGGGAACTCCGTAAGTAGTCGCTTGACGCCATACTGTTTCTGTTTGTGGTTCTACACCTGATTGAGCATCAAGTAAAGCAACCGCTCCGTCTAATACACGTAATGAACGTTCTACTTCAACTGTAAAGTCTACGTGACCTGGTGTATCAATGATGTTAACACGGTGACCTTTCCATTGAGCAGTTGTAGCAGCGGAAGTAATCGTGATTCCACGCTCTTGTTCCTGCTCCATCCAGTCCATTTGTGAAGCTCCTTCATGAGTTTCACCAATTTTGTGGATACGGCCAGTATAGTAAAGTACACGTTCAGTAGTCGTTGTTTTACCAGCATCGATGTGAGCCATGATACCGATATTACGAGTATTTTTTAAGGAGAATTCTCTAGCCATGAATTTCTCTCCTTCCTTATGCAAAGGAATTTTTATAGTGTTTTAGAGACAGTCCGAAAACTGTCTCTATGATTTTACCAGCGGTAGTGAGCAAACGCTTTGTTTGCTTCTGCCATTTTGTGCATATCTTCGCGCTTCTTAACAGAAGCACCAGTGTTGTTTGCAGCATCCATGATCTCGAACGCAAGACGTTCTTCCATTGTCTTTTCTCCGCGTAGACGAGAGTAGTTCGTTAAATAACGAAGTCCTAAAGTTGTACGACGCTCTGGGCGAACTTCAACTGGTACTTGGTAGTTAGCTCCACCAACACGGCGAGCACGAACTTCAAGAACTGGCATGATATTTTTAAGAGCTTGTTCAAACACTTCCATAGGATCTTGGTTTGTACGTTCTTTAATAAGTTCGAACGCATTGTACAAGATTGTTTGAGCTACCCCTCTCTTACCGTCAATCATAATTTTGTTGATTAGACGCGTTACAAGCTTAGACTTGTAAATTGGATCAGGTAACACATCACGACGAGCAACAGGTCCTTTACGTGGCATGTGGTCCCCTCCTTTCTTATAGTTGTTTAATTTATTTTAAAACAATATTATTTCTTAGCTTCCTTTGGACGCTTCGTTCCGTACTTAGAACGACCTTGCATACGGTTAGTAACACCAGCCGTATCAAGAGCACCACGAACGATGTGGTAACGTACCCCCGGTAAATCTTTTACACGTCCTCCACGGATAAGAACAACACTGTGCTCTTGAAGGTTGTGCCCGATACCAGGAATGTAAGCTGTAACTTCGATTCCGTTAGTTAGACGAACACGAGCATACTTACGTAGCGCCGAGTTCGGCTTCTTAGGAGTCATAGTACCAACACGAGTACAAACTCCACGCTTTTGCGGAGATGAAACGTTAGTTTGGGACTTTTTGAAGCTGTTGTAACCTTTGTTCAACGCAGGAGAGTCAGATTTCTTGATTTTAGAAACGCGACCTTTGCGAACGAGTTGGTTAATTGTAGGCATTTTTATATCCTCCTCTCTTGTCTTGTAATACCACCGACCCAGGTGGTTCATTTTAGGACAAAAGAAAGTTTTTGCGAGCGGAGCGTTAAGCAATGCTCATCGCAAAAACAGTAATTTTATCCTTTTATCGCAACAGTTGCGGCCCCGACATCTATACCGCATGCTTTTCCAAGCTTTTTCATGGAATCAACCTTTACGATCGGCACTTGCTTTTCTTCGGCAATCTGCAATACTTTGCTCGTTACCCGAAAATCAGCGTCTTCCGCAACGACCAGCTCTTTGACCTCGCCGTTTTGTAAAGCTTTGATTGTTTGCTTAGTACCTACGATAATTTCAGAAGCCTGTGTCACTTTTTCATAAGACATACGAATATCCTCCAAAGTAACAATTCTTAGGAGCACATCCGTTATAATATCACCGATGTACTCCCAATGTCAACATTTCATTTATTAATCTTGAGAAACAAGCTCTGTAGGCAGTTCAGCCTCTTCACCGTTCTCTTCTTCAACTACCGGTGAGTTGATTCCGATGTTTCTGTAACGGTTCATACCTGTTCCAGCTGGAATCAGCTTACCGATAATAACGTTTTCCTTAAGACCGAGCAATTCGTCACGTTTACCTTTGATAGCAGCATCTGTAAGAACTCTTGTTGTCTCTTGGAACGATGCAGCAGATAAGAACGATTCAGTTTCAAGTGATGCTTTTGTGATACCAAGAAGAACTGGACGTCCTGTAGCAGGAGTTCCGCCTTCAAGAAGAACACTTCGGTTAACATCCGTAAAGTTATGAATGTCCATAAGAGCTCCTGGAAGCACTTGAGAATCACCAGAATCGATGATGCGCACTTTACGAAGCATTTGGCGAACCATTACTTCAACGTGCTTATCTCCGATTTCTACCCCTTGCATACGGTAAACTTTCTGTACCTCACGCAATAGGTATTCCTGAACGCCTTCTGCGCCTCGGACTTTGATTAATTCTTTTGGATCAATCGAACCTTCAGTCAATACTTGACCTGCAACTACTTTATCACCTTCAACTACCTTAATACGGGCACCGAATGGGATTGTGTAAGATCTAGATTCAATTTCACCTTGAACGACTACTTCACGCTTATCTTTATTGTCGTTAACGCCAACAACCGTTCCTTCAAGCTCAGAAATAACGGCTTGACCTTTCGGGTTACGTGCTTCGAACAATTCTTGGATACGCGGAAGACCTTGTGTAATATCGTCTCCTGCTACACCGCCGGTATGGAAGGTACGCATTGTAAGCTGTGTACCTGGCTCACCGATGGATTGTGCAGCGATGATTCCAACAGCTTCCCCAACTTCAACGTCAGAGCCTGTTGCAAGGTTGCGTCCATAACATTTTTTACATACACCGTGACGCGTGTCACAAGTGAATACAGATCGGATTGTTACAGCTTTTACGCCTACTTCTTCAATGTGAGCAGCCATATCTTCTGTAATCAATTCGTTAACATCTGCAAGGATTTCATTTGTTTCAGGGTGATACACCTTTTTATAAGCTGTACGCCCAATTAAACGCTCATGAAGCGGTTCGATAACTTCGTTGCCTTCCTTAATTGCAGCAACTTCTAAGCCGCGGTCAGTTCCGCAGTCATCTTCACGCACAATAACGTCTTGGGCAACGTCAACAAGTCGGCGAGTAAGGTAACCTGAGTCAGCCGTTTTAAGAGCTGTATCGGCAAGACCTTTACGCGCTCCGTGAGTAGAGATAAAGTACTCGAGTACTGTTAATCCTTCACGGAAACTTGATTTGATCGGAAGCTCGATGATCTTACCAGCCGGGTTGGCCATCAGGCCACGCATACCAGCAAGCTGAGTAAAGTTAGATGCGTTACCACGGGCACCAGAGTCACTCATCATGAAGATCGGGTTGCGCTTATCAAGAGTACCCATCAATTTATTTTGGATTTCGTCTTTCGCTAAACTCCAAATGTTAATTACACGCTCATAACGCTCTTCTTCTGTGATCAAACCACGTCTGAATTGCTTTGTAACGTTAACAACTTTTTCTTCTGCAATTTTAAGAATATCTTGCTTTTCAGGTAATACTACGATGTCAGAAACACCGATTGTAATACCAGCGCGAGTTGAATATTTAAATCCTAAGTCCTTCATGCGGTCAAGCATTTTAGACGTTTCTGTAATTTTAAAGCGTTTGAAGACTTCAGCGATTATTTTTCCAAGAATACCTTTCTTGAAAGGAACAATCTCTTCATGCTTTTGAATTTCTTCTTTTACATTAGAAGCCGGATCTAAGAAGTACTTTTCAGGTGTTTCCACTTGAAGGTTCGCAGTTGTCGGCTCGTTAATGTATGGGAATGACGGCGGCAGGATCTCGTTAAATAACAATTTACCTACAGTTGTCATAAGAAGCTTGGATTGCTGTTCTTCAGTGAACGATTCTTTGTTAAGGCTCGATACTGGCACTGCAATTCTTGTATGCAGATGAACATATCCGTTTTCGTAAGCGATAATCGCTTCGTTGATGTCTTTAAATACTGAACCTTCACCAATAGCTCCTGCACGCTCTAGAGTCAGGTAATAGTTACCTAGTACCATATCCTGTGAAGGTGTAACTACTGGCTTACCATCTTTCGGGTTCAAGATGTTTTGTGCAGCAAGCATTAAGATACGAGCTTCTGCTTGCGCTTCAGCTGATAAAGGTACGTGAACCGCCATTTGGTCACCATCGAAGTCAGCGTTGTAAGCTGTACAAACAAGCGGGTGAAGACGGATCGCGCGTCCTTCAACTAGAGTTGGTTCAAATGCTTGAATACCAAGTCTGTGAAGTGTAGGTGCACGGTTTAGCAATACTGGGTGTTCACGAATAACTTCTTCTAAAACATCCCAGACTTCAGGCTGAACACGTTCAACCTTGCGTTTAGCACTCTTAATGTTATGAGCAAGACCTTTTGATACGAGTTCTTTCATAACAAACGGCTTAAACAATTCAAGTGCCATTTCTTTCGGCAGACCGCATTGATACATCTTTAAGTTCGGTCCTACAACGATAACCGAACGACCAGAGTAGTCAACACGCTTACCAAGTAAGTTTTGACGGAAACGCCCTTGTTTCCCTTTCAGCATGTGTGAAAGTGATTTAAGCGGACGGTTTCCTGGTCCTGTAACCGGACGGCCGCGACGGCCATTATCGATTAAAGCATCAACTGCTTCTTGAAGCATACGTTTTTCATTTTGAACGATAATGTTAGGAGCACCTAGGTCTAATAGACGCTTCAAACGGTTGTTACGGTTGATAACACGACGGTAAAGGTCGTTAAGGTCAGAAGTAGCGAAACGTCCGCCATCAAGCTGAACCATCGGACGCAATTCCGGCGGGATAACCGGAAGCACTTCAAGAATCATCCAATCAGCATGGTTACCCGAGTGACGGAATGCTTCTAATACTTCTAAACGCTTAATTGCACGCGTACGGCGTTGTCCTTGTGCAGTTTTAAGCTCTTCTTTCAGCATATCAACTTCTTTTTCAGCGTCGATATCTTCTAAAAGACGCTTGATTGCCTCTGCACCCATTTGGGCAGTAAATCCTTTGCCATACTTTTCACGGTATGTGCGGTATTCCTTTTCAGAAAGCAATTGTTTTTTCTCAAGCGGAGTATCCCCTGTTTCTGTAACAACGTAAGATGCAAAATAGATAACTTCCTCTAATGCTCTTGGAGACATATCCAAAACAAGACCCATACGGCTTGGAATTCCTTTGAAATACCAAATATGGGAAACAGGAGCGGCAAGCTCGATGTGACCCATACGGTCACGTCGAACTTTAGCTCTTGTTACTTCAACACCACAACGGTCACAAACGACACCTTTATAACGGACGCGCTTGTATTTTCCACAATGACATTCCCAGTCTTTAGTAGGACCAAAAATTCTTTCGCAGAACAAGCCGTCTTTCTCAGGCTTAAGCGTACGGTAGTTGATTGTTTCAGGTTTCTTTACTTCCCCTCTTGACCACGACCGGATTTTGTCCGGCGAAGCAAGACCAATTTTCATATACTCAAAATTATTTACGTCTATCAAGGAGCGTACCTCCCTTTTGATATCCTGGTTTAGTCATTCGCAGTGTAAGACTCAAGATTTAGATTTAATTTCTCGCTTGCCTGATCGTCTTCATCATCAAGCTCTCTCATTTCGATCTCCTGATCATCTCCAGAACAGATCTTAACATCCATTCCAAGAGATTGAAGCTCTTTAATTAATACTTTAAATGATTCTGGAACACCTGGTTCAGGAACGTTTTCACCTTTAACGATGGCTTCATACGTTTTCACACGGCCGACAACATCATCGGACTTAACAGTAAGAATTTCCTGAAGAGTGTAAGCTGCGCCATATGCTTCAAGCGCCCATACTTCCATCTCCCCGAAACGCTGGCCTCCGAATTGCGCTTTACCGCCAAGAGGCTGCTGTGTAACAAGTGAGTAAGGTCCAGTTGAACGAGCATGAAGCTTATCATCAACCATGTGAGCAAGTTTGATCATATACATGACACCAACTGATACACGGTTATCGAAAGCAGTTCCTGTACGTCCATCATAAAGTACCGTTTTACCATCGCGAGCCATGCCGGCTTCTTCGATCGTAGACCAAACATCTTCTTCACGCGCACCATCGAATACCGGTGTTGCAACATGAATTCCAAGCTGGCGTGCTGCCATTCCAAGATGAAGCTCCAATACCTGACCGATGTTCATACGGGAAGGTACCCCTAGCGGGTTTAACATGATGTCAACTGGTGTTCCATCAGGAAGATAAGGCATATCTTCTTCAGGCATAATTTTAGAAATTACACCTTTGTTACCATGTCGTCCGGCCATCTTATCTCCTTCGTGAATCTTACGTTTTTGCACGATATATGCACGAACGAGCTGATTCACACCAGGAGGAAGCTCATCGCCGTCTTCACGGTTGAATACTTTAACATCCAGGATAATTCCATCGCCGCCATGAGGCACACGCAATGAAGTATCACGAACTTCACGAGCTTTTTCACCGAAGATCGCATGCAATAGACGTTCTTCCGCAGTCAGTTCAGTAACCCCTTTAGGTGTTACTTTTCCAACTAAGATGTCTCCGTCTTTTACTTCTGCACCAACACGGATAATTCCGCGTTCATCCAGGTTGCGAAGCGCATCTTCTCCGACGTTCGGAATATCACGAGTGATTTCTTCCGGTCCAAGCTTCGTATCACGTGCTTCTGACTCATATTCTTCAATATGAATAGAAGTATAAACATCGTCTTTTACAAGACGCTCGCTCATGATAACAGCATCCTCGTAGTTGTAACCTTCCCATGTCATGAAGGCAACAAGTACGTTGCGTCCTAAAGCAAGTTCACCTTTCTCCATCGAAGGACCATCCGCTAGGATCTCCCCTTTAGTTACTCGGTCACCAGTGCTCACGATCGGACGCTGGTTATAACAAGTTCCTTGGTTGGAACGGATAAATTTAAGCATGTTGTAAGTGTCAAGGTCGCCAGAAACTTCCTTGCCATCTACTTCTTTAATGCGGCGTACTTGTACTTGTTTAGCTGTAACACGCTCAACAATTCCTTCGTGCTTACATATAACTGCAGCTCCGGAGTCTTTCGCTGATACGTGCTCCATTCCTGTACCGACAATAGGTGATTCAGGAACAAGCAATGGTACGGCCTGACGCTGCATGTTCGCTCCCATTAGGGCACGGTTGGAGTCATCATTTTCCAAGAACGGAATACATGCTGTCGCTGCTGATACAACCTGTTTTGGCGATACATCCATGTAGTCGATGCGTTCGCGTTTAACAACTGTATTGTCACCACGGAAACGTGCTATTACGTCTTCGTTAAGGAATTCTCCGTCTTCGCCTAAGAGTGAGTTCGCCTGTGCTACAACGTACAGGTCTTCTTCATCGGCAGTCAGGTAATCGATACGGCTCGTTACACGGCCAGTTTCTGGATCAACACGGCGGTATGGTGTTTCAATAAAGCCATACTGGTTTACTTTCGCATAAGAGGAAAGTGAGTTGATCAACCCGATGTTCGGACCTTCCGGCGTCTCAATCGGACACATGCGTCCATAGTGAGAGTAGTGAACGTCACGAACTTCAAAGCCTGCACGCTCACGTGTAAGACCACCTGGCCCTAGTGCAGACAGACGGCGTTTATGCGTCAATTCAGCAAGCGGGTTCGTTTGATCCATGAACTGTGAAAGCTGAGAGCTTCCGAAGAACTCTTTAATTGAAGCAATTACAGGACGGATATTGATTAAAGCTTGTGGTGTGATCGCGTTCGTGTCCTGAATAGACATACGTTCACGAACTACACGCTCCATTCTGGAAAGCCCGATTCTGAATTGGTTTTGCAGAAGCTCACCAACAGAACGCAGACGGCGGTTTCCAAGATGGTCAATATCATCCGTATTACCTACTTGGTGCAATAAGTTAAAGAAGTAGTTAATAGAAGCAATAATGTCTGAAACAGTAATGTTTTTAATTTCCTTATCAACAAGACCGTTGCCGATAACATTAATGATTCTTTCGCCTTCTTGATCATCAGGCGCATAGATTTTAATAGATTGCAAAGCGATGTCCTGATCTTCAGCAACTCCGCCTGCAGGTGTAACAGTTTTGAAGCCTACTCCGCTTTCTAATGCAGGAATGATCTTATCCAGCGTTCTGCGGTCAAGCACTGTACCCTCTTCAGCGATCACTTCGCCAGTTTCAGCATCAACAAGTGTTTCAGCTAGTTTCTGGTTGAACAATCTATTTTTTATATGAAGCTTTTTATTGATTTTGTAACGTCCAACGTTAGCCAAGTCATAGCGTTTCGGATCAAAGAAACGAGAATCTAATAAACTTTTGGCATTATCTACTGTTGGCGGCTCTCCCGGACGAAGACGCTCATAGATTTCGAGAAGGGCTTTTTCAGTTCCTTCTGTATTATCCTTATCAAGCGTGTTGCGCAGATACTCATCTTCTCCGAGCAAATCAATGATTTCTTGATCAGACCCAAACCCTAAAGCACGAAGCAATACGGTAATCGGGATTTTTCTTGTGCGGTCAATACGCACATAAACTACGTCCTTAGCATCGGTTTCAAACTCCAGCCAAGCACCGCGGTTTGGAATGACAGTTGCGGTAAAACCTTTTTTACCGTTTTTGTCTATTTTCTCGCTATAGTAAACACTTGGTGAACGAACGAGCTGTGATACAATTACACGCTCTGCCCCGTTGATCACAAAGGTTCCCGTATCTGTCATTAACGGGAAATCTCCCATAAATACTTCTTGCTCTTTTACTTCGCCCGTCTCTTTATTGATCAGACGCACTTTCACACGAAGCGGAGCAGCGTAAGTAACATCGCGCTCTTTTGATTCATCTACAGGATACTTCGGCTCACCTAAGTTATAATCAATAAACTCTAAAACGAGGTTCCCTGTAAAATCTTCAATCGGCGAAATGTCTCGGAACATTTCACGTAACCCCTCATCAAGAAACCATTGATAGGAAGCGGTTTGAATTTCAATTAAGTTTGGTAATTCAAGCACTTCGCTAATTCTTGCATAACTTCTTCGTTGGCGGTGGCGTCCAAACTGAACTAGTTGACCTGTCAACTGCTTCACCCCTCAAATCCAGCGTTTTTTTCGTGTTTTTTTATTTCTATCTAACATTCTATTAAGAACATTAGAAAACAAAAAGAAAAAGGGTTTCATAACTTAAAACCGCAGTTTTCCTATTTTGACAAAAGCTGATTATATAATTTTGTCCAACTTTTTCACATTCTATACGTCTAAACATGAGTAAAAAACGTTGATATATCAACGTTTTTTCGCTTACCACGAAAAATAAGCAGGAAAATGCGAATCCATTGGCATTTTATAATACTATCATACGGGTTTTATCAAGTCAAACTTTTATTGCACGCAAAATATAATAACCTTTTTTCTTTGCGGCCGTTTCAACCTGCCCGAATAATTCTTCTATTTTATCCATCGCAGAAGGTGCACCTTGCTTTTTTTGAATAACTACCCACAACTCGCCTCCATTGCGGAGTTTTTTATGAGCGTCTTCAAAAATCTGATGAACAACTGCCTTACCTGCCCTGATCGGCGGGTTAGTGATAACAGCGGCAAAATCGCTATCTTCTACTTCAGAAAACAAATAGCTTTTTTTAATCTTAACGTTGTCTATTTTGTTTTGCTCTGCATTATGTTTCGCAAGTTCTACTGCGCGTTCATTGATATCAATCATTTGTACAGTTCGGCCGGGTTCTGCTTTTGCAAGCGAAAGTCCGATCGGACCATATCCGCAGCCTACATCTATATAATCACCCGGTACTTCTGGAGCAATAAAGGAATCTATTAAAACGCGGCTTCCGAAATCTACTTCCTTTTTTGAAAAGACTCCAGAATCAGTTGTAAATTTGAATTTTCCGCCTTTTAGCTCAAATTCCCACGCTTCTCTTTTGCTCTCTGTCCCAGGTGTTTCTGAATAGTAATGGTTTTTCATTTTAAACAACTCTCCTTACCATCTGATAAAGACAGTATTCCCGATCAGCACGGATTTCGTACTTCAGACAGTAAAACAAGCAAAAAGGTCCGCCAACGGGCGAACCTTTTCTTTTGAATTACTTAACTTCAACAGAAGCTCCAACTTCTTCAAGCTTAGCTTTGATTTCTTCAGCGTCTTCTTTAGATACGCCTTCTTTAACTGGCTTTGGAGCACCGTCAACAAGTTCTTTCGCTTCTTTAAGTCCAAGACCTGTAAGTTCACGAACAACTTTGATAACTTTAATTTTTGAAGCTCCACCGCTTGTAAGAATTACGTCGAATTCAGTCTTTTCAGCTGCAGCTTCTCCACCAGCAGCTCCACCAGCTACAGCTACAGGAGCAGCAGCAGTTACACCAAACTCTTCTTCGATTGCTTTAACTAGATCGTTAAGCTCTAAAACAGTCATTGTTTTTAGGCTTTCAATGATTTGTTCTTTTGACATTTTAATTTCCTCCTTATGGAATGTAAGTTATTGGATGAAGAATCAGCTTATGCGCCTTGTTCTTCTTTTTGTTCAGCAACAGCCTTAGTAGCCAACGCAAAGTTGCGGATAGGTGCTTGAAGCACGCTGAGTACCATTGAAAGAAGACCTTCTCTTGAAGGAAGTTCAGCAAGAGCTTTAACTTCTTCTAGAGACGCGATGCGTCCTTCGATTACACCAGCTTTGATTTCAAGAGCCTCATGCTTCTTAGCGAAGTCGTTAAGGATCTTAGCAGGAGCTACAACATCTTCATTTGAGAATGCGATCGCTGTAGGACCAGTTAAGTGTTCTGATAGTTCGTTAAGGTTATTTTCTTCAGCAGCGCGGACTACCATTGAGTTCTTGTATACCTTAAACTCGATTCCAGCTTCACGCAATGACTTACGAAGTTCAGTAACCTCAGCAACAGTAAGTCCACGGTAATCAACAAGAATTGTTGATTGGCTATTTTTGATCTTCTCAGAAATAGTGGATACTACTTGCTTTTTTGTTTCTAAAATGCTGCTCATTATTACACCTCCTGTAAAATGATTGCATCACCGCAGGTTTTGTTTCAAAAACAAAGCCTCCATGTCGAGACATGGAGGCGTGAGTATCTAAAAGTCATAAGTAACATACTAATGAGCTTATCGATGCTTCACCTCGGCAGGAAAGTTTTAAGCCTGATGGCTCCTGCTGTCTACGGCATTCATCTGATGCATTTGTGTTTAACAGTATATAATATAACGGGTTGAAACCCGTTTGTCAACTATCGTTTTACAGAGAAAGAAGTTGGATTAACTTTGATCCCAGGTCCCATAGTAGAAGAGATAGCTACATTCTTCATGTAAGTTCCCTTTGCAGCTGCAGGCTTAACTTTTAACAATGTTTCGATGATTGTTGAAAGGTTTTCTGCAAGCTTATCAGCTTCGAAAGATACTTTACCGATTGGAACGTGTACGTTACCAGTTTTATCAACACGGTATTCTACTTTACCAGCTTTGATTTCGTTAACCGCTTTTTCTACTTCAAATGTAACTGTTCCTGTTTTAGGGTTTGGCATTAAGCCTTTAGGTCCTAAAACACGCCCAAGTTTACCAACTTCAGCCATCATGTCTGGAGTTGCAACGATTACGTCGAACTCAAACCAGCCTTGTTGGATTTTGTTGATGTAGTCAGAATCCCCAACGTGATCTGCTCCAGCAGCTTCAGCTTCCTTCGCTTTTTCGCCTTTAGCGAAAACTAATACACGCTGAGTTTTACCAGTTCCGTTTGGAAGCACTACTGCTCCACGAACTTGCTGGTCAGCTTTCTTAGTGTCTACTCCTAAACGAACTGCAACTTCTACAGACTCGTCAAACTTAGCAGGAGCAGCTTTCTTAACTAGCTCAATAGCCTCTGCAGGCTCATATGCTTTTGTGCGGTCTACTAATTTAGCCGCTTCTTGGTACTTCTTACCTTTGTTTGCCATTTGTTTTGTCCTC
Organism: Fictibacillus arsenicus; assembly: GCF_001999465.1. Lineage (GTDB taxonomy): Bacteria > Bacillota > Bacilli > Bacillales > Fictibacillaceae > Fictibacillus > Fictibacillus arsenicus. The sequence continues at coordinate 19,364 of NZ_MQMF01000006.1, read as the reverse complement.
CTTATGTGGTTTAGCGGATATTCCTCCCACTTATTGCACTCAAAGTTTTTGAGTACAATTCACGCGCGCTTTGCATGAATAAAGGTTGCGAACCGTAATTATCGGCAGGATCTCATCCATTTACTCGCAACCTAATATACATCAGGCATGGAATTAGTCTTCGATAACAATTCCCATGCTGCGTGCTGTACCTTCAACCATACGCATTGCAGCTTCAACGCTGGCAGCGTTTAGGTCAGGCATTTTTGATTCTGCGATTTCGCGAACTTTATCACGCTTTACAGTCGCAACTTTTTTCTTGTTTGGCTCACCTGAACCTGACTCGATTCCCGCAGCTTTCTTTAAAAGAACAGCAGCCGGAGGAGTTTTAGTGATGAATGTAAATGAACGGTCTTCGAAAACCGTGATTTCAACCGGAATGATTAAACCAGCTTGATCAGCAGTACGAGCGTTGAATTCTTTACAGAATCCCATGATGTTTACCCCAGCTTGTCCTAGTGCAGGTCCAACTGGCGGTGCCGGGTTTGCTTTACCAGCAGGGATTTGCAATTTCACCATTTTAATAACCTTTTTAGCCACGCGACACACCTCCTTAAGTCCGTGATGTGGTATTATGGGCCGAAACCCTCCCACTCAAAAATACGCTTCCCCTCCTAAAAGAGAAGAAGCAGTTGATTAGAAATATCAAACATAAAAAATTCTATCACCTTTTTAAAGTGATTACAAGTCTTTTTCCATTATTGCTGTTAACTTAACTTGCTGACTTGGTTAAACTCGAGTTCAACAGGTGTTTCACGGCCGAACATGTTAACGTGAACCTTCAGCTTGCGTTTTGTTGCATCGATCTCTTCAATCGTTCCAACAAAGTCAGCAAAAGGACCTTCTTTCACTTTTACAGATTCCTTAATTTCGAAATCCACTTCAACGCGCGGCGCTTCCATACCCATACCTTTAAGAATATGTTCTACTTCCTCAGGCAATAGCGCCGTTGGTTTTGAACCCGCACCAGCAGAACCGACAAATCCAGTTACTCCCGGTGTATTACGTACAACGTACCATGAATCATCAGTCATGATCATTTCTGTTAGTACATAACCAGGGAAAACTTTTTTCATGCTTGTTTTTGTCTTGCCGTTCTTTGTTTCGGTCTCTTCTTCTACAGGTACAAGTACACGGAAAATTTTATCTGTCATCCCCATAGATTCTAAACGTTTTTCCAAGTTTGCTTTTACCTTGTTTTCATAACCTGAATAGGTATGAACTACGTACCAATTTTTTTCCATACGATGGGACCCGTGTCCTTTCCCTCCTAAAATGGATAATACTCTAGCATTCTATCCAAAAGAAGATGTATCTAATCTACCCTAAAATAAGCTCTACGATTTGTGAAATCCCTAGATCCACAACCCAGAAGAACAAAGCCATAATTACAACAGTTGACAGTACAATCCCCGTGTAGCGAAACAGTTCTTTTCGCTTAGGCCAGCTTACGCGCTTCATTTCCTTATTAACATCAGAAAGAAACTTTGCTGGTGATTTCTTTGTCTTTTCTGCAACATCCGCCATCTTCATAAACCCCCATGCCTTTAATTCATTCAAACATTTATAAAAAAGCTTGCTCGCTTACTTCGTTTCCTGGTGAATGGTATGAGCGTTGCAGTAGCTGCAAAACTTCTTAACCTCGACTCGTTCAGGATTGTTTTGCTGGTTCTTCATCGTTGTATAATTCCGTTTTGAGCATTGTTTACAGGCTAAAAATACTTTTTTTCTCATGCTAAATAAACACCTTTCGTGCGACAAACCCACTCATCCACGTTACAATGTTACTTTTAAAACATTAACATAGGGGTATAAGCTTGTCAATAAAGGGAAAAAGCGGTTTATGTTAACTCTGTTGGTCTTGAAAGTAGTTGATTTCCGTTACAGATGCTTCGCTTTCCGCGGGGCAGACGGTGAGCCCCTTGCCGCTTTGCGCCTTAAGGGTCTCACCTGACCGCTTGTCCCGCAGGAGTCTCGCATCTTCCACTCCAATCAACTTGCAAGTGGAGCTTTTTAAAAAAGCATTTAGCCACGCTCTAATAGATAAGAACCCACGAAAAAAAGAGCAGGGACTGTCCCCCGCTCTTACGATGTAATTTCCCTTAGTTCTAAATACCGCTCTAATTTACGCTTCACTCTCTGCAGTGCGTTATCAATTGATTTCACATGTCTGTCGAGATCCACTGAGATTTCCTGATAGGATCTTCCGTCCAGGTACAGCATAAGAACCTTGCGTTCGAGGTCACTTAAGATCTCACCCATCTTCACCTCAATATCATCAAACTCTTCTTGATTGATAATGAGTTCTTCCGGGTCAGTGACTTTTGTACCGCAAATAACATCCATGAGTGTACGATCAGACTCTTCATCGTAGATGGGCTTGTCCAATGATACATATGAATTCAACGGAATATGCTTTTGTCTTGTTGCTGTTTTGATAGCAGTAATCATTTGCCTCGTAATACAGAGTTCGGCAAAAGCTTTAAAGGATGACAGCTTGTCCTCTTTAAAATCACGAATTGCTTTATAAAGCCCAATCATACCTTCTTGAATGATATCTTCACGGTCTGCACCGATTAAAAAGTATGATCTCGCCTTAGCACGAACAAAGTTTTTATATTTATTAATTAAATATTCTAACGCTGCGCTGTCTCCCTCATGAACCAGTTCCACAAGGCTTTCATCTTCCATTAGCTCGTAATCGCTTACTGACAGTTCCTTGAGATCTATGTTCACGACAATCCCCCCGACCAGGTTTTTACCGGCAAAATATAGCAATATTATACTTCATAGTTCACAAAAGCGTCAACATTCCTTATTTTCGCCCTCTTCTCCATCTTTCAAATATTTCGGCAATTTCATCCGAAAGATGTATAGAGGAAGAGCTTTGTCGTCGTTTTCTCTCGTCTACGGAGACATGTATTTCTTTTTGGATCTCGTCCATTTCGTTCTTTAACTCTCTGGCAGATTTCCTTAACGCACCTTTGCCAAATATCTGCCATTGTTCAGTGGAATCAGAAGTCGCAACATATATACGGGTTTCTATCGATTTTAATTCTCCTACCAGCCGTTCAATCCGCTCATCAGCTGTTTCATTTTCACGTGTGAAAATAACATCCACCCGGTAATTTTTTGTCTTTTTTTCAGTGCCGGGCGAGAGATGGGCATCAAATACAACGATTACTTGATACCCTGTTGAGCCCTGGTACTCTGCCATGTATTCAATCAGCAGATCTCGTGCTTTTGCAAAATCGGAAGTTTTTAAGCCCCGTAGTTCGGGCCACGCGCCAATGATGTTGTAACCGTCAACAATCAAATAATGGCGTGTTCTCATTTTTTCAATTCTAGTGGATTTCGGCCGCGGTAGACCTCGTACATTAAAAGACTGGCAGCAACTGAAGCGTTGAGTGATGTTACCTTGCCCATCATTGGCAGCCGGACTAAGAAATCACACGTTTCTGAAACGAGCCTTCCCATCCCTTTCCCTTCACTTCCGATTACAAGGCCTAAAGGCATGTCCCATTTCGCCTGACGGTAATCATCTTTGCCTTTCATATCTGCTCCGGCAAACCACATACCTCTTTCCTTCAGGTCTTTCATCGTCTGCACAAGGTTTGTTACACGTACAACAGGGATGTATTCAATCGCACCTGTTGATGCTTTTGCAACTGTTGCCGTTAACCCTACAGATCTTCTTTTAGGAATAATAATCCCATGTGCTCCAACAGCATCAGCGGTACGCATGATCGAACCTAAGTTATGCGGATCTTCTAGCTCGTCTAATAAAATAAAGAAAGGCTCTTCACCGCGTTCCTCAGCAAGTTTAAACAAATCATCGATGTCAGCATATGTGTAAGCCGCTACACCAGCGACAACGCCTTGGTGATTACCGCCCCCGCTAAGAGAATCGAGTTTTTGTTTAGGGACATATTGTACAAGTACATTCTGCTTTTTAGCCATCGAAACAATCGTGCTGACCGGTCCTTTTTGCGAACCCTCACCTACAAAAATTTTATTAATATCACGGCCGGAGCGCAGTATCTCCATTACCGGATTTCTGCCTATAATCAGTTCTTGCTCTTTTTCTTCACTCATCTTCAGCCTTCCCCCTCTCAATCTTGTTTGTCTGGTAAAACAGTTTTCATTATTGCTTTGAGCCGTTCATGCTCGTTCAGCAAATATAAATAGCCGATAATCGCCTCAAAGCTTGTTGCATGCCTGTATGTCTGTACATCAGTATTTTTCGGAACCGTTCCTTGATTAGCGTTGCGACCGCGTTTGATGACTGCAACTTCCTCTTCCGTAAAAAAGTTTTCTTCCAGCAATTGAACGACCATGCCTGCCTGGGCTTTAGCAGATACAAATTTTGTTGCCGAAACATGAAGCTTATTCGGTTTCACTTGTCCGTTGCGTATTAGATGCTCACGCACGAATTGCTCCATTACTGCATCACCCATATAAGCAAGTGTGGTTCCATTCAGTTGTTTGATGTCTGAATCAGATAGTTTCATCTACTTATCTCTTTTCCACCGTACACCTTGTGCGGTATCCTCAAGAATGATGTTCTGCTCTTTTAGCAGATCACGAATTTCATCGGCACGGGAGAAGTTCTTGTCTTTGCGCGCCTGATTTCGTTCTTCAATAAGAGCTTCGATTTGTTCATCTAAAAGCTCTTCTTCTTTTTGAAGCGTCAATCCTAATACCCCTGCAAGCTCATCGAATAAGTGGATAAAATCAGTAATGACAGCTTTTGAAGTGTTTCTTTCCTGCAAGTAAACATTCGCTTCTTTCGAAAAATCGAACAGGATGGAAATCGCATTAGCCGTATTAAAATCATCATCCATATCTGTGATAAACTTTGCTCTTGTGTCGTCGATCACTTTTGCCCATTTATCGCTGTCCTCAGCCAAGTCGGCTGTAACTGTCAAGCGGTGCTTCAAGTTTTCATAAGCAGTTCTGATTCGGTTTAAGCTCGTTTCCGCCACTTCTAGCAGTTCCTGGCTGAAGTTGATCGGGTTGCGGTAGTGAACAGCCAGCATAAAGAACCGGATAACTTGCGGATCCTGTTCTCTGACAAGGTCATGAACGAGCACGAAATTGCCGAGTGATTTGGACATTTTTTCATTGTCTATATTAATATACCCATTATGCATCCAATACTTAGCCATCGGAGCTTCATTCAATGCCTCAGATTGCGCAATCTCATTTTCGTGATGCGGGAATGCAAGGTCCTGTCCGCCTCCATGAATATCGATGGAATCACCAAGATATTTCTTAGCCATAGCTGAGCACTCAATATGCCAGCCCGGACGTCCTTTGCCCCAAGGACTTTCCCAATAGATCTCCCCTTCTTTAGCTGCTTTCCAAAGCGCGAAATCAAGCGGGTCTTCTTTTTTCTCTCCGACTTCAATTCTTGCGCCTGATTTAAGGTCATCGATGGATTGGTGGGAAAGCTTGCCGTAGCCTTCAAAAGAACGTGTTTTAAAATAAACATCCCCTGCTGCCTCGTATGCAAATCCTTTTTTAACCAGATTATCGATGAATTCAATAATTTCAGGCATCGTTTCTGTTACACGCGGATGTGCATCTGCTTTCTGAACGCCAAGCGCGCACGTATCTTCGTGATAAGCATTTATGAATTTTTCAGCGATCGTCGGGACATCGCTTCCCATTTCGTTAGCTGCTTTAATCAACTTGTCATCAACATCCGTAAAGTTGGAGATGAATTGAACATCATAGCCTCTGTATTCCAGATATCTTCTGACTGTATCAAAAACGATAGCAGGACGGGCATTGCCGATGTGAATGTAATTGTATACAGTTGGTCCGCATACATACATCTTCACTTTTCCTTCTTCTAAAGGTACGAACGGTTCTTTCTGGCGTGTCATCGTGTTAAAAATTTTAATGCTCATTTAGATTCACTCCCTCTTTTCATTCTTTCCAATTCTTCATATAACTTTTTCATTTCGAGCTGCATTTCTCTGAACTTATCAGCTACTGGGTCTGGCAGATCGCGGTGGTCTAGTTCACAACCCACCTTGATCCCGTCTTTAATGACGACTTTTCCTGGTATACCGACTACTGTTGCGTTAGGAGGTACATTTTGTAAAACAACTGAACCCGCTCCAACTTTTGAGTTTTTCCCGATCGTAATATTCCCTAAGACCTTTGCTCCTGTGGCAACAAGAACATGATCCTCAAGTGTCGGATGCCGTTTCCCTTTTTCTTTTCCGGTTCCGCCAAGTGTCACACCTTGATAGATTGTTACATCATTGCCGATGATACAGGTCTCACCGATAACGACTCCCATACCGTGATCGATAAAGAACCTTCTTCCGATTTGAGCTCCGGGATGGATTTCAATGCCGGTAAAAAATCGGCTGATCTGAGAGATCACACGGGCTAAAAACAGCAGATTCCGCTTAAATAATTTATGTGCCAGTCTGTGTGCCCATACAGCATGCAATCCTGAATAAGTTAAGATTACTTCCAATGAGCTTCTTGCGGCTGGATCTTTTTCAAATACAACACGAATGTCTTCTTTTATGGCTGAAAACATGCTTCTCAACCTCCTTGCAAAAAAAATAATAAAAGCTGTTGGACTTCGAATAGTTTTTGTAAAACTTCGTTGATAGTTGATTGGAGTGCAAGGTGCGAGACTCCTGCGGGACTGGCGGTCAGGTGAGACACTTAAAAGTGAAACGTACGAATGTGGCTCACCGCCTGCCCCGCGGAAAGCGAGCACCTGGAACGGAAATCAACCACTTCTCAGTAGCAACAAAGCTTATGATTATAATCCTTTAGAAAAAACTAAAAATAAAAAACGCCTCTGTGCCGAATGACACAGAGACGCTGAATTAGACGCGGTTCCACTCTGTTTAACAGGTAAATTAAACTTTATTACCTGTTCCCTTGATCTCCGTAACGGGGAGCTGCCGCCCATGCCTACTTCTGTTTCAGCAAGGGACTCCGAGGGGCACTTCAGCAGGCATTTCTCATAAACCACTTTCAGCCGGTGATGGTTCTCTCTACTATGAAAAGGCGCCAGCCTACTTTCCTCATCTGCGTTTTAGTCTTTAAAAATAAGTTTCTTTTACTATATTATAATCTTTGCAAAATGTGTACTTTTATTATTTATTAATTTTTGCGATCACAGCATTTAGGCGTTTAACGATAACGTCTTTCCCTAAAAGAGAAACAGCTGCCGGCAGATCTGGACCATGCGTCTGTCCTGTTGTCGCAACACGGATCGGCATGAATAAGTTCTTTCCTTTTTGTCCTGTTTCTTTTTGTACTGCCTTCATCATCGCTTTAATATCTTCTGCTTCAAACGATTCACTGTTTTCCACCTGGCTTAAGAATGTTTCCATAACAGATGGAACACCCTCACCTTGAAGAACTTCTATCGCTTCCCCATCGTACTCAATCTCTTCTTTGAAGAAAAGTTCAGTAAGATCTACGATTTCAGCACCATAGCTCATTTTTTCCTGATGAAGAGCTACAAGGCGAGTTACCCATTCTTGCTCCTCGGCACTTGGGTTTTCAGAGATTCTTCCTGCTTTTACGAGATGAGGCATGCAAATGTCAACGATTCGTTCAACGTCTTGCTTTTTCATATACTGGTTGTTCAGCCATTCTAGCTTTTGCGTATCGAAAACAGCAGGTGCTTTTGATAAGCGGTTTGGATCAAAAATCTCAATAAACTCCTCACGGCTAAATATTTCTTCTTCTCCGCCTGGTGACCATCCTAATAATGCAATAAAGTTAAACAGCGCTTCAGGAAGGTAACCTAGATCCTTATACTGCTCAATGAATTGAACGATAGACTCGTCACGCTTACTTAACTTCTTACGGTTTTCGTTTACGATTAATGTCGTGTGTCCAAACTTAGGATGTTCAAAGCCTAAAGCATCGTAGATTAAAAGCTGCTTTGGTGTATTTGAAATATGGTCATCTCCTCTTAATACATGAGAGATCGCCATTTCGTGATCATCGATTACTACCGCGTAGTTATAAGTTGGTATGCCGTCCTTTTTTACGATAACAAAATCGCCAAAGCCGCTAGATTCAAAGGAAACTTCTCCTTTTACCATATCATCAAACGTAATGGAACGGTCTTGAGGCACTAAGAAGCGAATACTAGGCTTGCGTCCCTCTGCTTCTAATGCAGCACGCTCTTCATCTGAAAGATTGCGACAGCGCCCGTCATAAACTGGTGTATCACCTTTTGCCATCTGTTCTTCACGGGAAGCTTCCAGTTCTTCTTCCGTACAATAGCACTTATAGGCAAGTCCTTTTGAAAGAAGCTCGTCCGTATATTTTTGATAAAGATCTAAGCGCTCCATCTGACGATAAGGGCCATAATCCCCGCCGATATCAACACTTTCGTCCCAATCCATGCCAAGCCATTTCAAATGGTTCAGCTGACTTTCTTCACCGCCCTGAATATTTCGCTTTTGGTCAGTGTCTTCAATTCTGATAATAAATTTCCCGCCAGTGTGACGTGCATATAAATAATTAAAAAGTGCTGCACGTGCATTACCTATATGTAAATGTCCTGTGGGACTTGGTGCATAGCGTACCCGAACTTCATTTGCCATCCTGTTTCACCTCTATAAATATTTTTTACTTAAACGATGATGCTTTTTGAAAGTGGTTGATTTCCGTTCCAGGCTGCTCGCTTTCCGCGGGGCAGGAGTCTCGCATCTTCCACTCCAACCAACTTTAGCAGAGAAGATAATGAACGTAATGCCTCCAAGGCACCAATCTTTTTAAGGAAGAACCTTCTCTATCAACACAACCGCTTGAGCTGCGATACCCTCTTCGCGTCCAGGAAATCCTAGCTTTTCAGTGGTCGTTGCTTTCACGTTGATTCTCTCTACTTCAATACCAAAAATACCGGCGATCACTCCGCGCATCACTTCAATGTAGGGAAGCATCTTAGGTTTTTGAGCGATAATCGTGCAATCTATATTTCCTAAACGGTACCCTTTTTTCTCTACAAGCTTCCAAGATTCTAATAATAAACGCTTTGAATCTGCACCCTTATAGGCAGGATCCGTGTCAGGGAAGTGCTTGCCAATATCCCCTTCACCTGCAGCACCAAGCAATGCGTCTGTTATCGCATGCAAAAGAACATCTGCATCAGAATGTCCTAAAAGTCCTTTTTCATAAGGTATCGTAACTCCGCCAATAATTAATGGCCGTTCTTCACAAAATGCATGAACATCAAAACCCTGACCGATGCGCATCATGCTTTTTCCCCCTGTCTATCCAATAAAATGGCTTGTCCAAACAACAAGTCATCAGACGTAGTTAATTTTATATTATGATAGTCTCCCATTACAATAGCAACTGTATGTCCAATTCGTTCCACCAGACTTGCATCGTCCGTTCCAAGATAATAATCGGCGGCAGCTTTTTCATGCGCCTCTTTTACAATAGAAAGACGAAAAGCTTGCGGGGTTTGAACAGCCCACAAGCTGGAACGGTCGATCGTTTCTACCACCTGATTTTGCATAGCCCGCTTCACCGTATCCTTTACAGGTACAGCTAAAACAGCAGAACCTGTTTCAGCCGCATTTTCAACGAGCTGGCTAATATGGTGATGCGTAATAAAAGGTCGTGCAGCATCATGTATAAGGACAAGCTCTGCATCTTCCGGAACTTTTTTTAGACCCTCATATACACTTTGCTGCCGTTCACTTCCGCCTGGAACGATTTGGTGCACTTTTGTATATTGGAATGTTTGTACAAAATCTTGCATCTGTTTTAATTCCCGCTCGCTGCCGACAAGAACGATACCCGAACAAACCGGGTCTTTCTCAAAAACATCCAGTGTGTGCTTTAGAACCGGCTCTCCTAAGAGCTCGATCCATTGCTTTGAAATACCAGCGTTCATTCTTTTGCCTTGTCCGGCCGCAGGAATTACTGTCCAATAATTCACGTGCTTTCCCCACCGTTCATTACAATGCTTTTTCTAGCAGCTTTTTTTTAGCAAAAATCATTCGTCCCGCTGACGTTTGAAGTACAGAGGTAACAACTACATCGATCGTTTTTCCGATATAGTCTCGTCCATCCTCAACAACAATCATCGTTCCGTCATCAAGATAACCGACACCTTGATTTTGTTCTTTTCCATCTTTGATCACTTGAACAACCAGTTCTTCACCCGGAAGAACGACAGGTTTTACCGCGTTAGCAAGATCATTAATATTAAGAACAGCAACATTCTGCAGCTCACATACTTTATTAAGATTAAAATCATTCGTAACGACTACGCCTGTTAAAAGCTGTGCAAGCTTTACTAGTTTGCTGTCTACTTCGGTAACTTCTTCAAAGTCACCTTCATATATCTCCACTTTCATAGACAATTCTTTTTGGATACGGTTTAAGATATCCAATCCGCGGCGGCCTCTGTTACGTTTCAAAACATCTGACGAATCTGCAATATACTGCAATTCCTCTAAAACGAATCTAGGAATGATCAGCGGACCTTCCAGAAAACCAGTTTGACAGATATCTGCAACACGGCCATCAATAATTACACTTGTATCGAGAATCTTATATTTCCCTCTAGTCTTTTCAGGTTCTGCTTCCTTCTTCTTCTCTTTGCCCTGACGGTTCAGCGAGAAGAGCTGAATCAATTCATCTCTCTTTTTGAATCCTACCTGGAAACCAAGGTATCCAAGTAAAAATGTGATAGCAATCGGCATAATTGAACTTACAACAACGATGTCCATGCTGCTGAGCGGCGACTGGATTAAGAATGCAACAATAAGCCCAATGATAAGTCCCATCGTACCCGATAAAAGATCAGTTGCAGGGGCTTTTACAACCGTTTCCTCTGCCCAGCGAATCAATCCTACTACGTAATCTGACAGCCAAAATGTAGATAAAAATAGTATAAGTGCACCAATTACTGCCCCGACATATGGGGATGTTACTTGAGTCGGCAGATCACCGAAGTTAAGAACACGAATTAAATCTGGAATATACAGATAGCCCAGCATGCCCCCTATCACTATAAAAAACAACTGAACAATTCTTTTTAGCATGCCTGATTCACCTCCCCTAATCATTATTTACAAAATAATAGTTTTGAAACGTAGAAAATCGTATTTTTAAAAACTAAATATGACGATCTACGAAAAGCTGTTCCTGAATTCGTTTTAATCCTTCTTTTACTTTTCTTGCTCGAATTTCACCAATTCCTTCAACCTCGTCCAACTCATCAATTGAAGCACGTAATATTTGCGGGAGATTTTCGAATGCATCTGTTAAGTTTTCGATAATAACAGATGGCAGTCTTGGTATCTTCGCAAGAATACGGTATCCGCGTGGATGAATCGTTTCATCCTGCATATTCATACCGGCTGAGAAGCCTAAAAGTTTCATAATAACGGACTCATCAAATAATTCTTCGCTTGAAAGCTTATTGAGCTGGCGAAGGATCGCATAAGGATCGCTTTCATCATCCTTCATATAATCTTTAATTAAAAGCAAAGCTTCTTCTTCGATGTTTGAGACGAGCTCTTCCATCTGAATTCTGATCAGCCTGCCTTCAACTCCAAGTTCATTAACATATTTAATTATCTCATTTTTTATGCGTAAAACCATTTCAATTCTGTGAATAACTTGTGTAACTTCCTGGAAAGTCACAAGTTCTTCAAATTCAAGTGCACCCAGATTGGTCACACTCTGATCAAACACAACTTTATATTTTTCAAGCGTCTGTATCGCCTGGTTCGCTTTCGTTAATATTACACCGATTTCTTTTAAGGAATAACGAATCATTCCTTGATAAAGCGTAATAACGTTACGGCGCTGTGAAATAGAGATTACAAGGTTGCCTGTCTGACGCGCAACACGCTCTGCCGTTCTATGCCTGATTCCCGTTTCCGTTGACGGAATAACAGTATCGGGTATAAGCTGCGTGTTCGCAAACAATATCTTTGCTGCATCTTCGTTTAAAATGATGGCTCCGTCCATCTTTGCAAGCTCATATAGAGATGCAGGTGAATACTTGCAGTTTATCGAGAAACCGCCATCAACAATCTCTTTAATTTTATCATTATAGCCAACAACAATCAGTCCGCCTGTATTTGCGCGCAATACGTTATCAATGCCTTCCCGAAGCGGTGTTCCGGGGGCAACAAGCTGCAGCATCTGACTAATGATCGCTTCTTTAATCGCATGATCCATAATATGCTTTACCCTCCTAACGCTGCTTGTAATGCCTCATAAACAGTAGATACACCAACGACTTTTATTCCCTTTGGAACCGTCCAGCCGCCGATATTTTTATCAGGTATAATAGCACGCGTAAATCCTAGCTTTGCTGCTTCATGTACTCGTTGTTCAATGCGGGAAACCCTTCGTACTTCCCCCGTCAATCCGATTTCTCCGATCATTACATCCGTTGGTTTTGTCGGTGCATCTCTGAAGCTTGATGCGATGCTGATCGCAACAGCAAGATCAATCGCAGGTTCATCAAGTCTTACTCCGCCTGCCACATTTAAATAAGCATCTTGATTTTGAAGCAGCAATCCGACTCTTTTCTCTAAAACAGCCATCAATAGCGATACACGATTATGATCGATTCCGGTGGCCATCCTTCTAGGGTTTCCAAAACTGGTCGGTGAAATAAGTGCCTGAAGCTCAACAAGCATCGGCCGCGTTCCTTCAAGTGAAGCTACCACTGTAGAGCCAGCAGCTCCTTTTGAACGTTCTTCTAAGAAAATTTCAGAAGGATTCAGTACTTCTTCTAATCCTTCTTCCTTCATCTCAAAAACACCAATCTCGTTCGTTGATCCAAAACGGTTCTTAACTGCTCTTAAAATACGAAAAGTATGATGTCTTTCACCTTCAAAATATAATACTGCATCTACCATGTGCTCCAAAAGGCGAGGTCCCGCAATTGCACCTTCTTTTGTAACATGTCCAACGATAAATATTGCAATTCCTTTTGTTTTCGCCATTCTCATTAAATGCGATGTACATTCTCTTACTTGCGAAACACTTCCTGGTGCTGAAGTTACTTCAGACCGATAAACGGTTTGAATGGAATCAATGATCATTACCGATGGCATAACGTCAGCCATTGCCTGCTCTATCAGTTCCAAATCCGTTTCTGCTAATACAAACAAATCCTTTGCCGCGATTTCGAGTCTGTCCGCTCTTAACTTTGTTTGTTTAACAGATTCTTCACCAGATATGTAGAGAACACGTTCTCCTTTTTGAGCAAGTTGTGCTGATGTCTGAAGGAGAAGCGTTGATTTTCCGATTCCCGGATCACCGCCAACTAAAACTAAAGAGCCTGGAACAATTCCTCCGCCCAAAACACGGTTAAACTCTTGATAATTTGTAGGAATACGAGGTTCCTGCTCACTTTTCACTTCCACGATCGACTGTGGTTTTTGCTTTAGATTTGAGTCTCCGGAACTAAGTCCTCTTACGTTCTTTTCAGGACGTATCGTTTCTTCCACCATCGTATTCCACGCCTGGCATCCTGGACATTTCCCCATCCATTTTGGAGACTCATAACCGCAATCCTGGCACATAAAGATTGATTTTATTTTGGCCATCAAAAAAACTCCTCTTCCAAACTTCACACCTTAAAACATGATATTTATTCAATTCGAAGCTTTTATATATTAAACAGTTAAATGCTATAAATAAAAAAATTTATTCAATAATATCATAACATAAAACCTCACAACTCTTTCCATTTACGCTTTGCAAAAAAGGGCGAAACTTAAGAATTATTTCGACAAAAACCCGGAGGACATGACTGCCTTCCGGGTTTTTTTGCAGGATATTCTCATTTATTCTGTTTCACCGGCCAATACCGGTCTGTTCATTCATTTAGTTACACCGTTTCAACAACAAAGTCGTTCTCTTCTACGTCAATTTTAACCGTTTGCCCTTTGTTGATATTTCCTTTTAGCAGTTCTTCAGACAATCGATCCTCGATCTTGCGCTGAAGTGCTCTTCTGAGCGGACGAGCTCCATAATCAGGGTCATAGCCTTCTTCTGTAATCTTCTCTAGTGCAGCCTGTGAAAGTTCGATCTCAATGCCTTGATCACTCAGACGCTTCTTCAAGGAATCTGCCATGAGACTTACAATTCTTAATAGGTGCTCTTTCTCTAGAGAATGGAAGACGATGATTTCATCGATACGGTTTAAGAACTCTGGACGGAACGCGCGCTTTAATTCATCCATTACTTTAGACTTCATATCGTTGTATTTCTGTCCTTCATTATGAACAGCGAACCCTAGTGAACGGTTGCGTTTCAACGTGCTCGCACCAACGTTTGATGTCATGATCACAACTGTATTGCGGAAGTCGACTGTACGTCCTTTAGAATCTGTCAGACGCCCATCTTCAAGCACTTGAAGCAGAATGTTGAATACTTCTGGATGTGCTTTTTCAATCTCGTCAAGCAAGATAACAGAATAAGGTTTTCTTCTGACTTTCTCTGTTAACTGTCCGCCCTCTTCATGTCCCACATAGCCAGGAGGTGATCCAACAAGTCTTGACGTTGTATGCTTCTCCATGTACTCAGACATATCGATGCGGATAATTGCATCTTCATCTCCAAAAAGTGTTTCAGCAACAGCTCTAGCAAGCTCTGTTTTACCAACACCAGTCGGTCCTAAGAATATGAACGAACCAATCGGACGCTTAGGATCTTTCAATCCTGCACGAGCTCTTCGAATTGCTTTTGAAATAGCCGTTACTGCCTCAGACTGGCCGATTACACGGTCGTGAAGAATCTCTTCCATCTTCAAGAGGCGTTCTGTTTCTTCTTCTGCAAGCTTAGAAACCGGCACTCCCGTCCATGAAGATACAACTTGTGCGATATCTTCAGGGGTAACTTCTGTATTTTCTTTTCCTTGTTTTTCTTTCCAAACGTCCTTCGTCTTTTCAAGCTCTTCACGAAGACGCTGTTCTGAATCACGCAGTGACGCTGCTTTTTCAAACTCCTGGCTTTGAACAGCTGCGTCCTTTTCTTTGCGGACTTCTTCAAGCTTTTGCTCAAGTTCTTTTAAATTTGGCGGAGCTGTATAAGAACGAAGACGTACTTTTGATGCTGCTTCATCAATTAAGTCGATCGCTTTATCCGGCAAGAAACGGTCTGAGATATAGCGGTCAGATAATGAAACAGATGCTTCGATCGCCTCATCCGTGATGGTTACACGGTGGTGAGCCTCATAACGGTCACGAAGACCTTGAAGAATCTGAATGCTTTCATCCTTCGTTGGCTCATTAACCGTGATCGGCTGGAAGCGGCGCTCTAACGCTGCATCTTTTTCAATATACTTTCTATATTCATCAAGTGTTGTAGCACCAATACATTGTAGTTCACCACGAGCAAGAGCAGGTTTTAAAATGTTAGATGCATCGATCGCACCTTCTGCTCCACCTGCACCAATTAACGTGTGAAGTTCGTCAATGAACAAAATGATATTGCCAGCCTGGCGAATTTCATCCATTACCTTTTTTAGACGGTCCTCGAATTCACCTCTATATTTTGTACCTGCAACAACAGTACCCATATCAAGCGTCATAACTCGCTTATCGCGAAGTGTTTCGGGCACCTCGTTATTAATGATCTGCTGTGCTAATCCTTCAGCAATCGCCGTTTTACCTACACCAGGCTCCCCAATAAGCACAGGATTGTTTTTCGTACGGCGGCTTAACACTTCGATAACACGCTGTATTTCCTTAGCACGCCCAATAACAGGGTCAAGTGAACCATCACGGGCAATAGCTGTCAGATCGCGGGCTAAGCTGTCTAGGGTCGGTGTATTTGCGCTGGCAGATGAACCTCTATGGCTGGAAGAAGATTCGTTGCTTCCCAGCAATTGAAGCACTTGCTGACGCGCTTTATTCAGGCTTACACCAAGGTTGTTCAATACTCTTGCTGCTACGCCTTCACCTTCACGGATCAATCCTAATAAAATATGTTCTGTTCCAACATACGAATGTCCTAATTTACGAGCTTCGTCCATTGAAAGCTCAATCACCTTTTTAGCACGCGGTGTATAATGAATCGTTTGAACAGCTTCCTGTCCACGGCCGATTAACGTTTCCACTTCTTTCTGAATCTTTTCAGGTCCAAGGCCAAGTACTTGGAGAGCTTTCGCCGCAATACCCTCGCCTTCCCTGATCAATCCTAACAAAATATGCTCAGTTCCCACATTGTTATGACCTAATCGAATTGCTTCTTCTTGTGCTAACGCTAATACTTTTTGAGCTCGCTCTGTAAAACGGCCAAACATCATACCCTTCACGCTCCTTATCGGTTTTCCAATTTTATTCTTTCTCTGATTAAAGTGGCTCTTCTAATGTCACGTTCGTCTGGAGTTAGAACTTCACCTGCATATTGTTGAAGAAAACCTGGTTGTGTAAGTATCATAAGTTCATTTAAGATTGTTTTCGAAATACCAGGCAGAATTTCTAAGTCGATGCCAAGCCTTACATCTGATAAGCATTTGGCAGCTTCTTTCGATTGGATAATCCTGCTGTTTTCCAACGTTCCCAATGAACGGTATAACTTATCTTCAAGCTGTAGTTTCAAACCATCCTTCAGCTGTTTTCTTGCAGCACGTTCTTGCTGAATAACCTGCATAACGACACCAGCTAAATCTTCCATTATATCCTCTTCTGACTTGCCTAGTGTCATCTGATTTGAAATTTGAAAAATATTCCCTTGTGCTTCTGTTCCTTCCCCATATATTCCTCTTACGGCTAATCCAAGCTGATTAATCGCCGGAATAATGCGGCTCATCTTTTTTGTCAGAACCAAAGCGGGGAGATGCATCATGACTGAGGCTCTGAGTCCTGTTCCAACGTTAGTCGGGCAGCTCGTTAAATATCCTCGCTTTTCATCAAAAGCATAATCTGCATTTCTTTCAATAAAATCATCGATTACATTTGCTTTATGAAGCACTTCTTCGAGTTGAAAACCTGGTGCCAAGCATTGAATGCGGATATGATCTTCCTCATTTAGCATGATGCTGACTGACTCATCCTCATTCATAAGCACTGCCCCGTATTTTGCCTGTTCAGCAAGATTTGGACTTATAAGGTGTTTCTCAACAAGTACCCTTTTTTCAATCGGTTTTAACTCTTCCATTACCAGCATTTCCAAATTTTCTGCATCTGGTACATCCTTTTCTTCATTTATGAAAGAAGAAATAGATGAAATCACCTCATGAGCAGATTCTTTGTCTGCTGCGATAGGAAAAACAAACTGCTGAAGATTTCTTGCAAGTCGGACACGGCTTGAGAGAACAATATCCGATTCCGGTCCTTCCCTTTTCATCCAGGGACTGATCGCATCACTGATAAATCGCTCTAGAGACATAAGTTTACGTATCCCTCCCCTGCTGCAAGCGGTGCTCAATCTCTCTTATTTCATCTCTTGTTTCAGCAGCTTTTTCGAATTCCTCATTTAATATATACTGCTGCATGGCTTGCTTTAATTGCTGAAGCTGCTTTTTTTCTTGAATACTGCTTCCTGCCCGTAATGGGATTTTACCCGCATGCAATGTATTGCCGCCATGAACCCTTTTGAAGATAGGATTTAATTTAGATTCAAAAGCTTTATAGCAATTATCACATCCAAAGCGGCCAATTTTAGCAAACTGATAATAACTCATTCCGCATTTTTCACAGGCTAACGATGGCGGAATAAAGTTTGATGATGGTGTGTTCGGAACATGTCCATCACCATGCAGAAGACCAGAAAGCAATTGGTGAATGGAAAAGGAATTCGACCCCGGCAGGAATTCTCCTTTTTCTTTAGCACAATGTTCACAAATGTGAAATTCTGTTTTCTCGCCATTTATGATCTTAGTAAAATGCAATGACGCTTCACGTTCATGGCATTCTTCACAATTCATTCTGCTCCCTCCCTTTATATAGAATGAAAAAAAGGGCTATGTGGTTCTATATTTTAAAGTTTTTATCATAGCTTTTAATAGTTCTGCTCGCAATTCATCTCTATCCGGAAGATTCAGCTTTAAGATGGAACGGTCCATAACACTTAACATAAGCCTTGCTTCCCGTTCACGTACAATGTTTTCTTCCAATAGTCGCTTAATTACATTTTCTGCGTTACCTTGTGATATCCTTTCACCAATCAAGGTAGTTAAGTGATCAATAAGATGTGCGGAGCTTTCGGTTCGAACTTTCATGATCCGAATATAACCGCCTCCACCTCTTTTACTTTCCACTACAAATCCTTTTTCAACCGTAAATCTCGTGTTGATTACATAATTTATTTGAGAAGGTACGCATTGAAACCTTTCAGCAATATCCGTCCGTTTGATCTCGATCGCCAAATCGTTTGTGCTTGAGAGAATTTGCTTTAAATAATTTTCAATCACATCTGAAATATTCCTCATTTCCCCTCCCCCTTCTGACTTTGACTAACTTTGACTATACCCTTATTATAGCCAGGTTTTTTCCGAAAATGCAAATCTCTATGCATCCATTATTGCCTCAGGAGTCGTGCTTTAACCTGTATGATTCTGTCGAAACGATGGTGGTTTTGGAGGAGCGGTGATAGGATTGCTGGTTGTGAGCTTTTGGATGGTTATCAATCTGGGTCGGGATTGGGATGGTTTATGTCAAATGAGAGTGGGAACTTTTGATTGGGACAGCAATTGATAATATTGCTGGGGTTTTTGTGTTGAAGTATTAGGGGGAGAGTGGTTTTCAAGCTGTAATTTTATTTTCTAAGCTATAATTTGGATTTCTAGACTGTAGTTTGGATTTATAAGCTGTAATTCTTGCTGTTTATGCTATGAATTTTCATTTATTGACTATTCGACAAAATACTTTTACGGTACGTGTTCTTTTATTTGTTACACGTTCGCTCAAGTTTACCCTCTCTTCGCTCAAAACCTTCAAGTTACGCTCAGAATCGTCGTTTTACGCTCAAGATTCCTTACCTACGCTCAGAATGATACCTGTTCGCTCAAACTTGCATATCCATGTCACGCCATGCTCTTCATTTATAACAAAAATAGGTCTATATGCAGTAATTCTTAGAACAACCAGCTTGAAATCTACAGACAGCAGCTAATCTTTATTGTTTTAATCTTGAAAAAGGCACTTTTCTTTCTTTTTAACACAAAAAAAGAAGATGGATCTTCATCCATCTTCCTCATTGCCTAGCGACGTCCTACTCTAACAGGGGGAAACCCCCAACTACCATCGGCGCTGAAGAGCTTAACTTCCGTGTTCGGTATGGGAACGGGTGTGACCTCTTCGCCATCATCACTAGACCTTATTAAATTAGAGAGG
>NZ_MQMF01000005.1 GCF_001999465.1 Fictibacillus arsenicus | reverse complement strand
TTTTTTGTTATTTTTTCTCTTTTACTTTTGGAAGGATTCGGTTTAACTGAACCTTGCGTTCTTTTTTCCAAGTTTCTTGATTTTTTTCATCATAATTTTTAAGGAAATCGATGACTTCTTTTGTAATCGGCGTTGGTGTAGACGCACCAGACGTAACCCCAACTTTTTCAACTCCCTCTAACCACGCTAAATCGATCTCAGATACATCAGAAATTCGATATGCTTTTGTCCCGGCAATCTCTTCTGAGACTTGTGCAAGGCGGTTAGAGTTATTGCTTCGAGGGTCACCTACAACAAGTACTAAGTCACAGTCACCAGCTTGATTTGCGACTGCCTCTTGACGGACTTGGGTAGCTAAACAAATTTCTTTATGCACTTCCGCTTTTGGATAACGAATTAATAGCTGTTTAATAAGTTCGGCAACATCCCACTGACTCATAGTTGTTTGATTTGTAATAAGAATCTTTTTACTTTTTACATTTAATAATTCCAAGTCTTCCTGATTTTCAACAAGATGTACGATATGAGGTGCGATTCCTATAGCACCTTCAGGCTCAGGGTGACCTTTTTTTCCAATATAAATAATTTCATAGCCTTCGTTTTCTTTTTCTCTGATTAGATCATGCGTTTTTGTAACATCTGGACATGTTGCATCTATTTCATAGAGTCCTTTTTCGTGAGCGATGCGTCTGACTTCTGGAGAGACACCGTGAGCAGTATAAATTACCGTTCCTGATTCAATGTTACGAATGATATCTAAACGATTGTTTCCATCAAGTGTAATGATTCCTTCATCTTCAAAGGCATCTGTTACATGTTTGTTGTGGACAATCATCCCAAGAATATAAATGGGTCTAGGCAGAGTTGGATCGTTTGCTGCCTGACGAGCCATTACCATAGCATCTACCACACCATAACAATATCCCCGGGGAGATATTTTAATAATTTCCATATTGGACCTCTCCTTTATTCATATAAAAGACAGCACAGATGTCTATGCTGTCTTGGGAGATTTACTTCTGTATTTCTTTATTATAAAGGAGAGAACATAAGAACTCAAACACTATACTTATACGTATAGCTTCGGTCCTGAGAGGTGATAACCTTTAGGCATAGTTGTTTTTGGTGCTGCAGATACTAATTTGGTATTAGCCGGTGCCTTTTTTAATTTTTGAGCTTGCGGCTGCTTAGTTGTTTTTGAAGATTTTGCATCTGGCACAGTTACTTTTTCTTCTGTATCTTTCTTTCTTTTTTCTTTCTTTTTTGGTTCTGGATTTTCTTTTATTTCAGCATTTTTTTCTTTGTTATCCGCTTTCTTGGAGGTATCTGCCTCAGCGCTGTTCTCGGCTTTCGTTTCTGAACTGCCGCTTTGAAAGTCTTTAAATGCTGACATTATGGATGGCAGGTTTCTCATCGCCGGTCCATACTGTTTAATCATAGGTCCCATAGTTTCAGCAACTTTTAAAACTTTTTGTACGTTGTTTAGCATAGTGAAAATACTAGTTCCGCCAGTTATACTTCCTCCACTGCCAATGGTCCCTAAGAAACGGTCAACAGACCCTGCATGACGCGGCATTCCATGTATACCATTCAAATTTTGCATATGAGGATTTACCTGAAATGGCTGCATTGGATGCTGAGGCTGAGTTGGGTATCTGTAAAAAGGCTGCATAATTCCCCCTCCTTTCCAAAATAATACGCTCATAAACAGAATATGAATTCAAGAAAACATGTGTGATATTTATCCCGGTTTTCTTAACGAAAATCAAGGATGATTGGCGGAAATACGAAACTTACTCTATAATACTAAAAGTGAATAGATTTATATTTGAAAAAGAAAAGGTGAGCGTATGAAATCTCCGTTTGAACGGTTAAAAATAAATGAATCGCTCCAAGCTGCATTAAGTGGTATTGGATTTGAAAAACCAACTGATATTCAAGAACGTGTCATTCCAGGAATCATTAATGGACAAGACATGATCGGGCAATCTCAAACTGGATCTGGGAAAACATTTGCATTCTTGCTTCCGTTAATGCACAGGATCGATATTCAAAAAGAAGAGGTTCAAGCTGTAATTACAGCACCTACACGTGAATTGGCACAGCAGATTTATAATGAATTCCTGAAAGTTTCAGAAAAAATGCCTGAAGATAAACAGATTAAAGCAAAAGCAATAGTCGGTGGAACCGACAGAAAAAGAATGGCAGAAAAGCTTAAGACAGTTCCGCAGCTTGTTATAGGTACACCGGGACGAATCAAAGACCTGGTGAATGCACAAGAACTAGTTGTTTATACAGCTAACATGCTCGTAGTTGACGAGGCTGATCAGATGCTGGACATGGGCTTTATCGAAGATGTTGATATGATCGCATCCCGCATGGCTAATGAACTTCAAATTATGGTTTTCTCAGCAACTGTGCCTGAGAAGCTGCAGCCTTTCTTGAAGAAATACATGAAGAATCCAAAACATGTGCATATTGAACCTCAGCATATTACAGCTAAAGATATAAAGCATGTTCTTATTCAGACAAAACATAATGATAAGCTTCCTATGCTGATTAAAACGGCGAAAAACTATAATCCGTATTTTGCTATTATTTTTGCCAATACCAAAAAATCAGTAGATGAAATTGCTGATGCAATGGCTGCTGAAGGATTGAGCGTAGAGCGTTTACATGGGGATATACCACCTCGGACGAGAAAGAACATTATGAAGCGAGTACAAAAGGCTGAATTTCAATTCTTGGTTGCAACTGACCTAGCTGCAAGAGGAATTGATATTAAAGGTGTCAGCCACATTATTAACTATGAGTTTCCAAAGGATCTTGATTTTTATATCCATAGAGCTGGCCGGACAGGCCGTGCAGGCATGTCAGGTATCTGTGCCTCTCTGTTTGAACAAACGGACCAGCATTCTGTACAAAAACTGAAAGAGAAAAAAATCAGTTTCACGTATGAACAATATAAGAATGGTGAGTGGGTAGCTGTTAAGCAAAGAGAAAAGAGTACAGCTTCCAAGGAGCAGGATGGTATTTATGTACCTAAACCTCGTAAAGTTAAACCGGGCTATAAAAAGAAGATGGATGAGCAAAAGAAAAAGTTAATGAAAAAGAAAAGAAGAAATCAAAGATAGAGATTACTGCGTGGAGAAGAGGGGAAAGTATGATTAAAATCGGTTCACATGTCTCAATGAGCGGCAAGAAAATGCTTTTAGCTGCCAGTGAAGAGGCTGTTTCTTATGGTGCAAACACTTTTATGATCTATACAGGAGCACCTCAAAACACGAGACGAAAAAAGATTGAAGACCTTAATATCGAAGCTGGAACGAAACACATGATTGAAAACGGCATCGCTGATATTGTCGTTCACGCACCTTATATTATTAATATAGGAAATGCAGTAAAGCCCGAAACTTTTGAACTGGGTGTTGACTTCTTAAGAAGAGAGATTGAACGAACAGAAGCCTTAGGAGCAAGGCAGATTGTTTTGCATCCGGGTGCACATGTAGGGGAAGGTTCCGAAATTGGAATTAAAAAGATTATTGAGGGCCTCAATGAAGTGTTAACGAAAGAACAAAATGTTCAAATTGCATTGGAAACCATGGCAGGTAAAGGATCCGAATGCGGAAGATCGTTTGAAGAATTAGCACAGATCATTGATGGAGTTACCCTTAACGAAAAACTTTCTGTTTGTTTCGATACATGTCATACACATGATGCAGGGTATGATATCGTAAATGATTTTGATGGGGTAATGAATCAATTCGATAAAATTATTGGCAAAGACCGTATTAAAGTTTTTCATATTAACGACAGTAAAAATATATGCGGTGCATCAAAAGACAGACATGAAAACATTGGCTTTGGCCATATTGGTTTTGATGCTTTAAGCTATATTGTCCATCATGAATCGTTTAAGGACATTCCAAAAATTCTTGAAACGCCTTATGTTGGTACAGATAAGAATAATAAGAAACCACCTTATCAATTAGAGATTGAAATGATAAAAGCAAAACAGTTTGATCCAGATCTTCAGAACAAACTTCTTGCTCAATAAAAGGACATTTATAGAGCAAACTCTGTTGTTTGGAAGTGGTTGATCTCTGTTTCAGGTGCTCGCTTTCCGCGGGGCGGGCGGTGAGCCCACTCGTCGCTTTGCGACATTGAATGGTCTCACCTGTCCCGCTGATCCCGCAGGAGTCACGCACCTTACACTCCAATCAACTAGTCGAGGAAGCGAATCGACAAAAAATGTTCAAAAACAATAAGCCATAAAAAAAGACCGCAAGCAGTTGGCGGTCAATGAAAAACCGGTTGAATTTCAACGGTTTTTTTATAAACAGCAAAAAACAAGGGCTTCGGATGGAATTAATTTGCGAAGCCCTTGTTTTTATCCTTGCCTTACCCTTTTTTATTTCATTAACTTCATGATTCTTTTTAAATTTATCGCAAATATCGTGACGAAATCTTGCATTTCCATGCCAATCAGACCCGAGGATGAAGTCATCTGATATCACCTAAACGTATTTGATTTCTTTATTATACAGAAAAAAAGATCAGACTCCCTCGTTAATGCGAGGTGGTTTGATCTTTCTTTTGAATTAGTGATACAAACATGTAGTGATTGGAGCGGAAGGGTACTGACTCCTGCGGGACGAGTGGGACAGGTGAGATCCCTAAAGGCGCGTAGCGGCAGGGGGCTCACCGCCCGCCCCGCGGAAAGCATGTACCCTGGAGCGGAGATCCCCGCATTCAACATTTTTATCTGTCAATGTATGTCTGGATTAAGTACTGAATATAGTTCGCTTTTTCAGGACTGACTTCTTTTGCGATCGTTGCAATAATTTGTTTACGCTGACTAAGATTTTTTATATCAATAGTCTGCCGGCGTAATATGTTTACGATTTGAACGGCTTCTTTTTGTGAAATAGGAAGCTGATATTGTGCTGCAAGAGATATTAATTCGTTTGGGCTGATTGTATTCAGTTTTTGGTTAACAAAGTGCACAACAATTGGATTCATAAGAAACTCCCTCCTGACTTTTTTATTGTATGAGCCAGGAGCGGAGAAAGTGCTAAAAAAGACTCTGGAAAATATCAACATTTAAATGATGGTGTGAAGTACAAAGTTCATAAAAAATAAGAACGCTATTACATACATTGTAGTGGGAACTTGCTTTTTTTGGCCAGACATCCATTTAATCAAAGGATAGGCAATAAATCCAAAAGCAAGACCATCAACAATACTGTATGTTAAAGGAATTAACGCGATAATTAAAAATGATGGAAACATTTCAGTGAAGTCAGCTAATGGAATATGCTGGATCTGCTGAACCATAAGACCGCCAATTATGATTAAAACCGGCGCAATGGCACCATCGGGAATGTAAGCAATGAACGGAGCTGCAAAAATGGATCCAATAAATAAGATAGCAACTGTTATGCTTGTTATTCCAGTTCGACCGCCTTCCGTTATTCCAGAGGCACTTTCTACCGTCGAAATAGTCGGACTTGTTCCGAATAATCCAGATACGATAGAAGAAGCAGCATTGGCTTGAAACGCTTTAGGAAACTTTTTCTGATCTGGCAGCAATCCATATAACAATCCCATGTTTTCAAACGTAATGATCATGGTGAGTGAAAAAGTAGCGATCCAGAAAGATAGTTCCGTAATTCCAGAGAAATCAAAAGCGAACAGCAATTCACCAAAAGGCTTAAATGAAAATCCTTCAGACATTCTTTTAACTTCTTGAGTATGTCCCATCATAAAACCAATGAAAGTCGTTATAGCAATACCGATCAGGAAACTACCTTTAACGTTTTTTAAGAACAAAGCAAGTGTTATTGCCAGGCCAGCCATGGTGAGAATAGCATCAGGACGGTCTAAGTGTCCTAATTTAACAAAAGTGTCAGAGCTGGCTTCAATAATCCCGCCTTTTTGAAGTCCGATAAATGTCAAAAATAAACCAATACCTACAGTAATGCTATGCTTTAAAGATTCAGGGATACTTTTAGAAAGTATGTCCTTTAAAGGGGTAGAAGCAACAATTAAAAAGAAAACACCTGATAAAACAACAGCGGCGAGTGCTTCTTGCCAGCTTAAATTCATTCCTTGAACAATCGTATAGGTGAAAAAAGCGTTCACACCCATACCTGGTGTAAGAATAATAGGTGCGTTTGCATACAGTCCCATAATTAAACACCCAACTACAGAAGTAAGAATTGTCGCTAGTATAACACCCTCATATGGCATTCCAGCATCCGCTAATATTAAAGGGTTTACAATAATAATATAGGCGATCGTGAAAAATGAAGTTATACCTGCGAGCATCTCTTTTTTTATTGAAACTCGATCTTGTTTCATGTATTCCTCTCTTAAAACTAAAAAACAAACCCTCTCCCACCCAGCAGTTGCCTGCCAGAGATGATTATATAGCAAATGTAGAAATATGGCTAGAAAAAATCATTTACAATCTTGTGTCCACACTATATAATTTGACTTAAGTAAAAAAGTTGCCCAAAGGAAACATTTTCTTTTGTTCAATTTAGTCACTTTCAACTATTTCGACACATACATTGTGAAGGGATTATTTTTTTAATTAAAAGTTGCATAAAGGCAAAAGAGGTTGCCAAGCGAAAAAGGAGGTCTTTTTTCTATGAAATATGCATTAGAGATCGAGCGATTGTTCGTCTCATACCTAGGAAATCAAGTTGTAAAAGACATTACGTTTTCTGTGAAAAAAGGAAGTCTTGTCGGTATTATCGGGCCAAACGGGGCAGGTAAATCCACCTTGATGAAGGCGGCTTTAAACTTAATTTCCAAAGATAAAGGCGATATAAAAATATTCGGTGAACCGTTAAAAAAATGGAAAAAGAACATTGCTTATGTGCCTCAGCGCTCAGATATTGACTGGGATTTTCCTATCACTGTAATCGATGTAGTACTGCTGGGTACTTATCCTAAACTAGGTCTTTTCAAACGGCCTTCCAGAAGTGATAGAGAGTGGGCGCAAGAATGTTTAAAAACGGTCGGAATGGAGAATTTCAGCGGTCGTCAGATTGGAGAACTCTCGGGAGGACAGCAGCAAAGGGTTTTTCTGGCGAGAGCTCTTGCTCAAAAAGCAGAATTATTTTTTCTCGATGAACCTTTTGTTGGTATTGATGTGGCTAGTGAAGAAACCATTATTAACATTCTGAGAGATTTAAAAAAGGAAGGAAAAACGATTCTTGTCGTACACCATGATTTAGGCAAAGCTGAATCGTATTTTGATCATCTGCTTTTATTAAATCAGCACATGATTCACTATGGTGCATCTGAAGAAGTGCTTCAGCCGGAAGTGATTACGAAAGCTTACGCAAATCAATTTTCATTTCTTCAGCCAAAAGGGGTGAATGTTACATCATGAATATGAATATGATCGATTTTTTCGAAGCGCTATTTCAGTATGAATTTCTTCAAAAAGCGTTGTTTACTTCTGTAATGGTCGGTGTTATATGCGGAATCGTAGGATGTTTTATCATTTTAAGAGGAATGTCATTAATGGGGGACGCTATATCCCACGCTGTTTTGCCTGGAGTTGCAATAAGCTATATGTTAGGAATCAGCTTTTTCTTCGGAGCAGTTATTACAGGAGTATTAACTGCCATTGGAATTGGTTATGTCAGTCAAAACAGCAGGATTAAGCATGATATGGCGATCGGTATCATGTTCACGAGTATGTTCGCAGTAGGGATCGTAATCATCACTCTCATGAAGAGCAGTGCAGATTTGTATCATATCTTGTTTGGAAATGTTCTGGCTGTTCGAATGAGTGATATGTGGATAACAGTAGGTATTGGCGTTCTAGTAATCGGGCTTGTTACTTTATTTTATAAGGAACTGCTTGTTTCGACATTTGATCCGACAATGGCTCAAAGCTATGGCCTTCCGAATAAATGGATTCATTATGCACTTATGGTGGTTCTTACAATGGTCACCGTTGCTTCTCTTCAAACAGTAGGAATCGTTTTGGTAGTGGCAATGTTAATCACTCCGGCAGCAACCGCTTATCTGCTTACTAATAGATTGTCAGTCATGATTTATCTTTCGGCATTCTTTGGGATAATCGCTTCTGTGTTCGGATTGTACTTTAGTTTTATTTATAATCTTGCATCAGGTGCAACGATCGTTTTGGTTTCTGCATTTATGTTTGCAATGGCTTTCTTCTTTTCTCCTTCTCAAGGATTAGTGTGGAAAGCGCTAAAAGCGAGAAAGAACAGAGCAGAGCTGATGCGATAAAAGGGAGGAATTTAAATGTTTAAAAAGGCAGCAAGTCTTATTTTAGCTGGAGCGTTAATAGCGGCATCAGCAGGATGCAGTTCAGGAAAAGAGGAATCTGAAAAGGTAGAAGTAGTTACGACCTATTCGATTATTTATGATTTAGTTAAAAACGTAGGCGGAGATAAAGTAGATGTACACAGTATGGTTCCGATTGGTTCAAATCCGCATGAATATGATCCGCTTCCAGAAGACGTTTTAAAAACGACTGATGCAGATGTTGTTTTCTATAACGGCCTGAATCTTGAAGAAGGTAATTCGTGGTTTAAAAAGCTTTTAAAGACCGCAGATAAAGATGGAAAAGATGCACCTGTCTATCGGGTAAGTGAAGGCGTGAAAGCCATTCATCTTGAATCAAAAGGATTGGAGAAAGAACCTGATCCTCATGCATGGATGAATATCAATAATGGAATCATCTATGTTGAAAACATTAGAGATGCACTTATAAAAGAAGATCCAGATAACAAAAAATATTATGAACAAAACGCAGAAAAATATATTTCAGAATTAACGAAACTGCATGATGAAACGTTAAGTGAAATTGCTAAGATCCCAGAAGAAAAACGAGTTCTCATTACAAGTGAAGGGGCTTTTAAGTATTTTGGAGAAGCTTACAATATGAACACAGCATACGTTTGGGAGATTAACTCTGAAAACCAAGGTACGCCGCAGCAGATCAAAAGTCTTGTTGATTTTATTAAACAAGGAAATGTTTCCGCTCTATTTGTAGAAACTAGTGTTGATCCAAGAAGTATGGAAACTGTGTCTAAAGAAACCGGGGTACCTATAAAAGGAAAAGTCTTTACTGATTCTTTAGGCAAGCCTGGTGAAGATGGAGATTCATATAAGGAAATGATGGAATGGAACACAAAGACAGTTATTGAGGGAATAAAATAAATAGTTAGTTACTAAACAGAAGCTGAATCAAAAATTTCAGCTTCTGTTTATTTATTTCTGAACATTTTGATCTATAATAATGGAATATGTCATATTGAATATTGGATATATACATAAAGGCAGGTTGGAATAATGAGTATTAAAGCAGTTTGTTTTGATATGGATGGAGTTGTCGTCCATACGATGCCGCACCATGTAGAAGCATGGCGCTTTGCATTCAAGGAAAAAGGATATGATCATAATGATCTTGAGTTTTATTTAAGAGAAGGGATGCCCGGCCGAAAGACGATAATGGATATTTTCAAATCCTATCAACTGCCGGTAACTGAAGAAGATATTGAAGAGATTTATGTAATAAAAAGAAATTATTTTAAGGAAAACGCAAATTATGCATTTATTAAAGAGACCTTATCTCTTTTAAAGTACCTATATAAAAAAGAAATACCAATTTCTTTAGTAACAGGAAGCAGAAGAGAATTTGTAGAGGAAGTGCTTGAGAAGCTTCCTGTAGAATTCCATTCTGTTATAACAGGGGACGATGTAAAAGAAGGCAAACCATCACCAGAACCATATCTGAAAGCAATGAGTAATCTTTCCTTTGTTCCTTCAGAATGGCTCGTAATTGAAAACGCACCGCTTGGAATAGAATCGGCGAAACAAGCTGGGGCTTTTTGTTTGGCTGTTGAAACAACACTTAAAGAAAAATATTTAACGAAGGCTGATGTGATTGTTTCACCGCCACAATTAAAACATACGGTGAAAAGATTATTAAGTTCCGAATCAGAGCTTTAAAGGATTATGAAAGTAGTACGGCATGCAGATGTATCAAGCATGTTGTTTTACTTTCTATTTTTTTCGTGTATACTATGAGACAGTTTAAATCGTACTCATTACTACTTATAATTTTACAGGGAGGATTATTGTGGAGAAAAAATTAAAGAATCCAGCAATTTTTGTGGATGATTTATCCTTCCATTATGGAGAAAAAAACGTTCTTGAACATGTAACGATGGAAGTAAAACAAGGTTCTTTCTTAGGTCTTGTGGGTCCAAACGGATCAGGGAAGTCAACACTCATAAAATGTATTTTAGGTTTATTGAAACCGCAGCAGGGCAGCGTATCACTTTTTGGTGAAAAAGTTCAAAAATTTAATAAGTGGGAAAAAGTCGGATATGTATCTCAAAAAGCAAATAGCTTTAATACCGCATTTCCTGCTACAGCATTTGAAGTGGTTTCAATGGGGTTGTTTGGAAAGGTTGGTTTATTCCGCTTTTTAAAATCCTCTGATAAAGAGAAGGTATGGGATGCTTTAAAAGCTGTCAATATGGAAGCTTTCGCAAACCGAAATATAGGGGAACTCTCCGGGGGCCAGCAGCAGCGAATCTTTATAGCTCGGGCGTTGGTCAGTGATCCCGAACTTCTAATTCTAGATGAGCCTACAGTTGGTGTGGATATCGAATCTTCTGAGTCATTTTATAAAATGCTAAAGAATTTACATCGTGAGAATAAAATGACACTCGTCTTAGTCACCCATGATGTCGGTGTAATGACTAACTATGTTACTGATGTAGCTTGTCTAAATAAGCAGATCCATTTTCATGGTAACACAAAAGAATTTGAAGAAAGTTCTTCGGAAAACATGTCTGCTTTTTATGGGCATCATGTTCATGTCATTCATCATGACCATGATCACGAGTAAGGGGATGAACGGATGTTACCTTTTTTAAAGTATGAATTTCTGCAAAATGCATTTTTAACAGGAATTATGGTCGGCTTGCTGGCTCCAGTGTTAGGAGTATTTATCGTTGTTAGGCGGCAAGCTCTTATTGCGGATGCTCTTTCGCACATAACACTGGCTGGAATTGCAGCAAACCTGCTGCTCGGAAAGTGGTTTGCAGTATTTGCCGGAGCTAATCCGATATACATGGGTATGGCTTTCTCTGTTGGAGGTGCTGTTTTTATCGAACAGCTTCGAAAAGTTTATAAGCATTATGAAGAATTAGCAATCCCGATTATCATGTCAGCTGGAATAGGTTTAAGTGTTATTTTTATTTCAATGGCAGATGGATTCAATACAGATCTGTTTAATTATTTATTCGGCAGCATTATAGCGGTTAAGCAATCGGACGTTTGGACTGTTTTTGCAATACTAGTGGTTGTACTTGCATTTGTTTTCTTTATGTATAAAGAGTTATTTGTTCTGTCTTTTGATGAAGAACAGGGTAAGCTTTCAGGAATCAGAAGTAATTGGATATTGATTGCATTTATGGCTATTACAGCGTTAGTCATTGCTGCATCCATGAAAATTGTAGGAATCCTTTTGGTTTCTTCTCTTATGACTCTACCCGTAGCAGCAAGCATTAGAATCGCTACTGGATTTAAACAAACGATTTGGTTGTCAGTTCTTTTTGGTGAAACTGCAGTCATCGCTGGAATGTTTTTATCCTATTATCTGGATCTGGCGTCTGGTGGTACAATTGTAGTATGCCTGATTATTATTTTGAGCTTGTCTATATTCTATAAGAAGCTTATGGGTTCACGGAAGGCGGGATAACTGTGAAATTCACATTAACAATTGATGATGCAATGGATTTGTTAAAAGAAAAAGGATACAAATACACAGAAAAACGAAAAGATCTTCTTACCCTCTTTGCACGTGAAAAAAGATATCTTTCTGCAAAAGATGTTCAAGAATGTCTAAAGAGTCAATATCCGGGATTAAGTTTCGATACGATCTACAGAAACTTAACAACATTCGTTGAACTTGGACTACTTGAAGAAACAGAATGGGAAGGTGAACGGAAATTCCGGTTCACTTGTTCCCATAATGAGCATCATCATCACTTAATTTGTTTAACTTGCGGAAGCACAAAGTCCATTCATACGTGTCCGATGGAAGTGTTAAACAGTGAATTGAATGGGTTTGATGTCACTGGTCATAAATTCGAGATCTATGGTTATTGCAGAGATTGCAAAGAATAAAATTAAGAATTTTTTTTAAGTATGCTCCTCCTTTATTTTAGCCAAGCTATAAGTAAAGGAGGTTTTTTTATGCCTGAGGTTAAGTGTAATGTATCGAATTGCACCTATTGGGGTGAAGGAAACAACTGTATCGCTGATGCGATACTTGTTGAAATTGACAGACATGCAAATAATTCTTATGACATGAGTGCCACTGGAGAATTAGTTGGAGAGGCTGCTCACAAAGATCATGCACATGATCCAGCTGAAACATGTTGTCATACTTTTAAATCAAAACATTAAGGAAGGGGCCTGCTATGTAGGCCTCTTTCCTTTTTGAATCAATCCCCATAACTTAACATCTATGAAATGAGTCAATTAATGCCATAATAAGAACGCTCCTTAAGACAAAAAGAGGGGGAAACATGATGGCAGATGACAGAAATGAACGTAATATAAATGAAGTTGACTATCGGGAAGAGATGGCAGCTGAAGCTGTACCCGTAAAAAGTGATATGGTTTATCCTGAAAGCGAACGTCCTCGTTTAGCAGACAGAGACCATAGGCGCGGGCATGAAGAAGAACGCGAAAGAGAAGGCGGAAAAGCAACAGGTGTAATTGCTTTAATCCTCTCTGTTCTCTCTTTGTTTATTGCTCCAGTTTTGTTTGGGGCAGCAGGTATTATCGTTGGATTTGTGGCCAGAAGACAAGGTGCGAATACTCTAGGGAATTGGGCAATTGGACTCGGCATCGTTTCCATAATCATTTCTTTATTTTTCGCACCATTCTTTTAACGTAAGAAGGAGCAAAGAAGAAGCTGAGGCTTCTTCTTTTTTATCTTGCATTTCACGGTTTTGTCGAAAAATCGATAAATGCAATTTAACGTGGGATTTCAAGTGTCTAACGTGGGATTATTTAAATAAACGTGGGATTTTTTCTCATTACCGTGGAATTAATCTTTTTCTTGATAAAACTGTTCATTACATACAAACAAAAATTAATATTGTACATATAGAGCAGACAATACCCTTAATTTAACTCCTCAATTTCACAGAATCGTGCATCCTTTCTTGTTTTAAGCAAAAAAAAGCCCCCGTATGGGGAGCTTTTTTATGCTTGCTGTGCTTTTAATTTTTCTTCATGTGCTTTTGCTAAAATATCGACTTCTTTTTTCAGCTCATCCAGCAACTGATCTTCTGGAATTTTTCGTACAATTTCACCATGTCTGAAAAGCAAACCTTCGCCGCGAGCGCCTGCAATACCGATATCAGCTTCTCTTGCTTCCCCAGGACCGTTAACTGCACATCCTAAAACGGCTACTTTAATCGGTGCACGTACTTTTGAAATATACTCTTCGACTTCATTTGCGATTGAAATAAGATCTATTTCTATACGTCCACATGTTGGACATGAAATTAAAGTTGCTGCATCTGAAAGGAGACCGAAGGATTTTAATAATTCCCGGGCAACTTTAACTTCTTCAACAGGATCGGCACTTAGTGAAATGCGGAGTGTATTTCCGATACCTTTATGAAGAATTACGCCAAGACCGGCTGCGCTTTTTACAGTTCCTGCGAAAAGTGTACCTGATTCAGTTATCCCAAGGTGCAATGGGTAATTGAATGCTTTAGAGGCCTTTTCATATGCTTCAATAGCTAAATTAACATCAGATGCTTTCATCGACACGATAATATCGTGAAAGTCCAGTTCTTCTAAGATCCGGATGTGTTCGAGAGCACTTTCTACCATGCCATCTGCGGTTGGATAACCGTATTTTTCAAGATACTTCTTTTCTAATGAACCAGCATTAACACCAATGCGGATTGGAATACCTTTTGCTTTCGCAGCTTTTACAACAGCTTCAACTTTTTCCCGTCTTCCAATGTTTCCTGGGTTAATTCTGATTTTATCAGCTCCGCCTTCAATTGCTTTAAGGGCTAGCTTATAATCAAAATGAATATCAACTACCAAAGGTATGCTGATCTGCTTTTTAATATCTGCAATTGCTTCAGCAGCACGCATATCCGGACATGCAACTCGGACAACCTGGCAGCCGGCTTCTTCTAAACGTTTTATTTCAGCGACTGTAGCTTCAACATCATGTGTTTTTGTAGTCGTCATACTTTGTACGATAACCTGGTCAGTTCCTCCAATTGTTAAAGGTCCGACTTTTACAGGTCTTGTTTTAGAACGGTGGGTGATTTCACTCATTTGGTGAATCGCTCCTTTTATCAAATTGACAGTATTATTCTGTCCTATCATCAGTTCATTTTAGCAGGGATTATTTTGTTTTGACAAGTATTGTTACCTTTCCGCCTTTTTATATATAGGAAATTTATATGTTTTTCCTAATTGAATGTTTTCAGGATTGACTCCTGGATTCAGGGATTTAAAGTCTTTTATCATTGTTGTGATGGAATATCCACCTTCAGAATTTAGTTCTTCTACTACTGAAATTAAGGTATCTCCAGGACCAGCTTCATAAGTTTTATAATTATTATTTTTTTCTGTTGTTTGAATTTCTGCATTCACCGGTTGAGTTTGAGGGAGTGTCCCAATTTTAAGATCGTACGCAACCACATATAGAATTAGAAGAATTGAACAGCCTGTCAAAAAACGTTTCATATTTTCCCTCTCCTTTCTCATATTGAACTATATGCTTGTCCCATTTTTTTATGACAAATTAAAAGTGACTTAGGTACAAGCATTGGTGTAAAATGGAAAGGTGCAATGGACACAAAATAAATTTTCATACGTATCAATGTAGTTGTACCGAGGGGAGAGGTTAACTGTATGAAAAAGGCAAAAATATTTGCATTGCTGTCAATTATAGCTGCTGCGTTATTTATAGCTCCATTAAAAATGTTTGCAGATGCAGCTCCAGGAGACATAATTGTCACACTAGGACAAAATCTTACAGATGAACAGAAGAATTCACTTTTAAAAGAGATGGATGTACCTGCGGATGTCCAAACCGTAACGGTAACAAATGAAGAAGAACACAAGTACTTAGGTGATTATATATCGAAGGCTCAAATTGGTTCAAAAGCTATATCATCTTCTAAAATTACAGTAGGCGAAAAAGATCAGGGGCTCACTGTTGAAACGAACAATATCAATTGGGTAACTGAAGAGATGTATATGAATGCATTGACAACAGCAGGTGTTACGGATGCTGAGATCTATGTAACAGCACCATTTGAAGTTTCTGGAACAGCTGCTTTGACTGGGATTCTTAAAGCATACGAAACAACAGCACAAATCGAAATACCAGAAGCTCAAAAACAAGTAGCGAATGAAGAAATGGTCAAAACTGCAGAACTTGGGGAAAGAATTGGTGCAAAAGAAGCAACTGAGCTTATGACTCGAGTAAAAGAAGAAATTGCAAAAAATCCGGTACAATCTGAAGACGATCTTCGAGCATTGATTGAAAAAGTTGCGAAGGACATGGGAATCGAACTTACCCAAGAAGAATTAAACGGGCTGATTGCTTTGTTTAATAAAATGAAAGACTTAAATATTGATTGGGATCAAGTTCAAAGTGATTTAAAGAACATTAGTGAAAATTTAGGTGATTTTTTAAATAAAGAAGAGACACAATCTTTTATTCAAAAAATACTCGAATTTCTAAGTGCATTAATTGAAGCTATAAAATCATTATTTAAATAATGACATTATAAAAAGCGGCTGCAAAGCCGCTTTTTATTTTTTAACTGGAGACTTATTTATGGCAATAGCCAAAATAATGAAGGTGAGACCCCAGAATAAGAAAAAGGAGTAGGGAATATGCACATTCATTAAAAAGATAATTGTTAATAATACAACGGGAAGGGTAATTGAATAACAAGACATAACCCATAAATGCCGGTATGAAAGATTTTTGTTAAAAACTTTGGAGATAGGAAGACCGATTCCTGACAATACGGATACACCAGAAAACAATATGCCTGAAAATATGATATACATCGCTAAGTAAATTACGACTATTATAATTGGTAAAACACCGTTAACAGAAGAAGCAAAGTCCTGCATCTGGCCGGGGTTAAGACCATAGTTTTGAAAATTTTGTAGCGGTTTATCTTCCGCGGCAAATAAACTGAACAAGAATATAAAGAGTACAGGAAGTATACATAGGAAGGTTAAGGACAAAACATATATAATGGTGCTTCCTACACCTAATAAACGGAAGTTTGAAATTGCTTTTGTGGAAAATAAACTTCTTAAAAATCGGATATGTAATTTCATTTAAAAGCTCCTTTACAGTATGGCTTTTTTAGTGTACCTGAAGCACAGAAATCCGACAATATCTAATTAATTGTAAAGGAAATGTTACAAATTCCGGGTTTTTGTTTACATAAACAACACAAACCGAGATAATGGCAAAGGTCGATAAAAGTTAGGTATAAGGAGCTGTAAATATTGAATTATCAAGAAATGTTATTTCAGTTTATTGGAGGACTGGGGATCTTCTTATTCGGTATTAAGTATATGGGAGATGGTCTTCAAAACTCTGCTGGAGATCGATTACGGGATATACTTGATAAATTAACAACAAATCCTTTTATGGGAGTTTTAGCGGGAATATTTGTAACAGTTTTGATTCAGAGCAGTTCTGGTACAACCGTTCTTACTGTTGGACTAGTTAATGCAGGATTTTTAACATTGCGCCAAGCTATTGGAGTAATTATGGGTGCGAATATTGGAACAACAGTAACCTCGTTCATTATCGGTTTTGATGTTGGAGCATATGCTTTGCCTATTATTGCTGTTGGTTCTATTTTAATATTCTTCTTTAAAAATCCGAAGTACAACTATTTTGGTCAGATCACATTTGGATTTGGTGCGCTCTTCTTAGGTCTTGAACTCATGGGTGACGGGATGAAGCCATTGAGAAGTCTTGAAGCATTCCAGGAATTAACCGTTTCAATGAGTGATAATCCAATTCTTGGTGTTGTTATTGGTACTTTATTTACGGTAGTAGTTCAATCTTCAAGTGCAACGATTGGTATTTTACAAGAACTATATTCACAAAACATGATTGATCTTAAAGCCGCATTGCCTGTTCTATTTGGTGATAATATTGGTACAACGATTACGGCTATTCTTGCAGCAATTGGAACAACAGTTGCAGCTAGAAGAGCAGCTTTGACACACGTTATCTTTAACTTGTTAGGGACAGTCATCTTTTTAATCTTACTTGTTCCTTTTAGACACTATATTGAATTTTTATCAGGAAAACTTAACTTAGAACCAGCTATGCAGATTGCATTCGCACATGGTACTTTTAACCTTGCAAACGTATTGATTCAGTTCTGGTTCATTGGGTTACTGGCATTAATTGTGACAAAAATCATTAAAGGCGAAGATACTTTAATTGAGTACAAAGCCAAACATCTAGATGAAATCGTACTAGAAACATCACCTGCTATGGCAATCAGCCAGGCTAAACAAGAAATCATCAGAATGGCTAACTATTCACAAGCTGGTCTAAAAGAAGCAATTGCTTACCTTAATGAGAAAGACAAAAAGAATTCTGACTTAGCTCTTCAATATGAAGAAGCAATAAATAATTTAGACCGCCAGATCACATCTTATCTTGTGAAATTATCTGCGCATCCATTAACACCTCAAGAATCAAACGAACATTCTATGCTTCTTGATACATCACGTGATATTGAACGTATTGGTGACCATATGGAAAACATTATTGAGTTAGTAGATTATCAGCTTCGTAATAATGTACGTCTGACAGATACCGCTAAACAAGATTTAGATGAGATGTTTACTTTGACTGTATCTACAGTAGATAAAGCTGTAAAAGCTTTAGAAGAAAACAATATTGATCTTGCGAAAGAAGTACTAAGTCAGGAAGACAAAATAGATAAAATGGAACGCACGCTTCGCAAACAGCATATTATTCGCATGAACGAAGGCGCATGTGACGGAAATGCCGGTATCGTATTCGTCGATATTATTAGTAATTTAGAGCGAATTGGGGACCATGCAGTAAATATTGCAGAAGCGGTATTAGAGAAGTAAAATGAAACCCAGGAGAATTTTTTCTTCTGGGTTTTTCCTTATCATTATTTTTGAAAGGTGTTGGTGATTTGGAAACTGTATATTGGATCTTAATTGCAGTTGTATTTGTTATCAGTTTTCTAGCACTGATCTATCCAATCCTGCCAGGAGTATTATTTTTAGCAGCCGGATTCTTGATTTATGGATTTGCTTTTTCTTTTGAACCATTTTCACTATTATTTATTATCATACAGGTCTTATTGTTTATCAGCTTATTTGTTGTAGATTATGTTGGTAATGCATATGCAGTAAAAAAGAAAGGCGGTTCTAAAGCAGCTTTATGGGGGAGCACAATAGGGCTGATCGCTGGTCCATTCGTTATACCAGTAGCAGGAATACTCATAGGACCATTTTTAGGTGCTGTGCTTGCTGAATTGATCTTCCATAAAACAGGTTTTAAATCTGCGGTTTCAATTGGTATAGGGACTGTTCTTGCTTTTGTAGGAACGACGATCATTAAAGTATTTACTCAGGCTTTGATGATTGGTTATTTTTATTACCAAGTACTATAAATCGACCTTGCTTAATCCTCTTTCGCATGCTATATTATTTTTGTTCTAAAAAAGTACATGTGTTCGTTTGAATTACTTTTAAAATGTTATTGACATTAACAGAGTCAACGTGCTATAGTAGTTCTTGTCCTTAATAATGTTAATTCTTATTCCACAGTAGCTCAGTGGTAGAGCTATCGGCTGTTAACCGATCGGTCGTAGGTTCGAGTCCTACCTGTGGAGCCATTTTGGCGGTGTAGCTCAGCTGGCTAGAGCGTACGGTTCATACCCGTGAGGTCGTGGGTTCGACTCCCTCCGCCGCTACCAAAATGTTTTTTCATCACGATGGCGGTCGTGGCGAAGTGGTTAACGCATCGGATTGTGGTTCCGACATTCGGGGGTTCGATTCCCCTCGTCCGCCCCATTTCTATTTTACATAACTAATATTTTTTACATGGACCCTTAGCTCAGTTGGTCAGAGCGGTCGGCTCATAACCGATTGGTCGTAGGTTCGAGTCCTACAGGGTCCACCAAAGTCGAGGAGGTATACCCAAGTCCGGCTGAAGGGATCGGTCTTGAAAACCGACAGGGGTGTAACAGCCCGCGGGGGTTCGAATCCCTCTACCTCCTCCATATTTTTTGTCTCGACGGATTTACCAACAGTCATTTCTTTTATAAGAAGAGACAGGTTGCCAACGGACAGTTTAACAACGTGGCTCGATAGCTCAGTCGGTAGAGCAGAGGACTGAAAATCCTCGTGTCGGCGGTTCGATTCCGTCTCGAGCCACCATAAGTATACATACTAAAACCTTACGAATCGTAAGGTTTTTTTGTTATATAAAAGAGTAAAGTGTTTAAGAATTGAAAGTTTGGAGTAAATTTGATAAGGTAAAATTGTTAAATCACTTTTTAAACAAGTAAGTTGATTAAATGGTTTCACTTTTCAAGATTATCCTTGAAAATGAAAATAAAAAACACTACATATTATAGGGAGGAAATGAACATGGCTAAATTTGAACTGCCTGCATTACCTTATGAATCTAACGCACTTGAACCGCATATTGACAAAGAAACAATGGAGATCCACCACGGTCGCCACCACAAAACGTATGTTGATAATCTTAATGCGGCACTTGAAGGTCAATCTGAATTTGAAAACAA
Organism: Fictibacillus arsenicus; assembly: GCF_001999465.1. GTDB lineage: Bacteria > Bacillota > Bacilli > Bacillales > Fictibacillaceae > Fictibacillus > Fictibacillus arsenicus. The sequence continues at coordinate 91,989 of NZ_MQMF01000005.1, read as the reverse complement.
GTCTCTAGAAGACATTCTTTCAAACCTTGATTCTCTTCCGCAAAACATTCAAAATGCTGTAAGAAATAATGGCGGCGGACATGCTAACCACAGTCTTTTCTGGAAAGTAATCGCACCAGGCGGAGCGAACGCACCATCTGGCGAGCTTGCTGATAAAATCAACAGCAAGTTTGGAAGCCTTGAAGCGTTTAAAGAAGAATTTGCAAACGCAGGTAAGACAAGATTTGGATCTGGTTGGGCTTGGTTAGTTGTAAACAATGGTGAGCTAGAAGTTACAAGCACTCCTAACCAAGACAACCCTGTTATGGAAGGTAAGACACCTATTCTTGGCTTGGATGTATGGGAGCATGCTTATTATTTGAAATATCAAAACAAGCGTCCTGATTACATTGCTGCGTTCTGGAATGTAGTAAACTGGGATGAAGTTGAAAAGCGTTATAACGAAGCAAAATAAGTTTAATGAAAGCTGCTGGCATCCCAGCAGCTTTTTATTATGCCTTTATCATGTATCTCGTAATTTTTAGCTAATTTTATTAATAAGTCATCAAGCAATAAATTCCCGTCTCCAAAAGAGACATAAGACTGAATGACCATTAGGTTTCTTGCTTTAAAAAACCAAAAACGATCCCCAGTCGTTTCTAAAGACTCTTCATTTTTCCTCGAATACAATACATCTTCTAAATCTAAAGGAATACATGATTCCTCATCATGGTAAATCCAATATTCAAACATATTTCTGTCTCCTTATACAATAAAAGCCAATTACTTAAATAATGAATAGCCCTTTTACTCTTGAAAGACACTAACGACGATATGTAAAGGGGCGAATAACATGATATGGAAAAAATTCATGGAGGACGACCAATACCCTAGAGATCTTTTTTTACTTCTGTTTGTCGGCGGTTTATTTACGCTAAGCACTGCATTATCTAACACATTTGTTAACATTTTTTTGTGGAAGCAATCCGGTGAACTTAAAGATATCGCTTATTATAATCTATCTATTGTAGTCATGCAGCCTGTCGCTTTTTATTTGGCAGGGTGGTTTGCTAAAAGAATTGACCGGGTGATTGTGTTAAGAATTGGTGTTGTCATTCTTGCGTTGTTTTATATAGGTGTTCTTTTTATGGGTTCCCTTGCAAGTCATTATTTGTTTGCGTTAGGGGCCATGTTGGGTTTCGGTCTAGGATTTTATTGGCTTGCCTTTAATGTTCTGACGTTGGAAGTGACTGAACCTGAGACTAGAGATTTTTTCAATGGATACCTGGGTGTATTGAATTCGTTATCTGGTATGATTGGTCCTTTAAGTGCAGGGTTTATTATTACAAGGATGGACAAACATTTAGGATATGAAACCATTTTTACTATTTCAATGGTTTTATTCTTAGTTGCTGTGGTAATCAGTTTCTTTTTAAAAAGAAGAAAGGCCGATGGGCATTTTGGATTAAAAGAAGTCTTTCAAGAAAGAAGAAATAACAATGCTTGGTTCCAATTGTTGAATGCGCATTTCTTTCAAGGATTGCGGGAAGGGACCTTTATTTTCTTAATTGTAATCTGGGTTTATACGACCTCACAGAGCGAATTTGCACTTGGAACATTCGGGTTTGTTCAATCACTTGTATCATTTATTGGGTACTATATCGTTTCTCATTATTTAAAGCCATGGCATAGGAAAAAAGGAATCTTTGCTGGCGGATTATTATTGTTTATCTCTCCATTTATGCTTCTTGTACCTGTTTCTTTCACACTGCTAATTATATATGGCATATCTGTATCTATAGCGTATCCGCTTCTTCTTGTTCCATATGTTTCATTAACGTATGACATTATTGGCAAATGCCGGGGGATTTATGAAAAAAGGATTGAATACATTGTAGTTCGGGAATTTTTCCTTAATGCGGGAAGAATATTTTCAATCCTTATATTTTTATTTGTTATAAATGTTCTTTCAGAAGAAAAGGGTATTCCGCTTTTATTGCCAATACTGGGTGCAGGGCATTTCCTGATTTACTTCTGCTTAAGAAATATATCTATACCAGCCAGTCCAGCCGAACAAACAATAGAACTTGCAGAAACTCAGCAAGATGGCAATAATCCAAATAAACAATAATTAACTTTTGACATACTAACTAGTCTAAGGATACTATTGTTATGTAAAGATAATAACCGGTTGGCTTTAGGACACCTTTTTTAAAGGTGTTTCTGCTGTTTTAAAGGGAGATTTACAATATTATGAAATCAAAATCAAATAAAAAGAAAAATCACGTACCGATTCGAATGAATGCCTTGTTTTTATCGGTATTTTTTCTCTTTTCAGTGCTGGTATTAAGATTAGGCTACATACAAATTGTTAAAGGTGAAGAATACAAACGGACCGCGTACCTAACAGAAAATGTAACAACAAAACTTGATGCCCCGCGAGGTAAAATGTTTGATGCTAACTATCGAGTAGTAGTGGATAATGAGCCGGTATTTTCGATAACGTACACAAGAACACGTGAAGCGGATGCTGAAAAAAGACACGAAATTGCTAAAAAAATGGCTGAATTGATCGATAAAGACTCGGAAGAACTAACAGAAAGAGATAAAAAGGATTATTTTATCTTTCTAAATGAAGAAGAAGTAAAGAAGAGAATATCAGCTGCCGAAAATGAAAGCACTCCTCCTGAAGAGCTTTATGATTTAATGCTCGAAAAAGTAACTCAGAAAGACGTTGAATCATTAACGAAACAGCAGCTTGAAGTCCTCGCGATTAAAAGTGAGATGGATAAAGGGTATACACTTTCCCCTCAAAGAATAAAAATTGGTGCAACCAAAGAAGAAATCGCTTTAATCAGTGAACACCTCCCTGAGTTAGAAGGTGTAGATATAAAACCTGATGCAGAACGTTCTTATCCATTTAAAGATTCTTTCAGGGATATATTCGGACAAGTAAAACAAATACCGAAATCAAAAATGGATTATTACACTTCTAGAGGTAATGACCGAAATGATATGGTTGGTACGAGCTTTTTAGAAGAACAATATGAATCGGTTCTTCGTGGAACGAAAACAAAAATCAAATATGTTACGGATAAAGTAGGGAATCCTGTGGGTGATCCTGTCGAAGAAGATGGTGCAAGAGGAAGCGATCTTGTATTAACTGTAGATATGGAACTTCAGCAAAAAGTCGAAAAGGTTATTGAAGAAGAATTAAAAGAAGCTATTCGAGGTAAGTATGCTTATGATAACAAGGAATTAAAAAATGCTTATGTGGTTATGATGGATCCTAATACAGGCGAAATCTTATCCATGGCTGGTAAAGAGTACAATCGGAAGACAGGCAAATTTAATGATATTCCATTCGGCAACATCTATCATTCGTATGCGATGGGGTCCACTGTTAAAGGAGCTACTGTTTTAACAGGATTACATGAAGGTGTTATTGAACGTAATACCGTAATCAATGATGCACCGATCAAATTTGGTGACGGAAGACAATTAAAATCACATGCGAACATGGGACCGGTTGATGCAATTGAAGCGTTGGAAGGATCTTCGAACATTTTTATGTGGCACATTGCGATGCGTCTCTCAGGCTATGATTATGCAAACAAACGCTTTAATGATCATAAAGTGAGAGAAGCTTTTGAAATACTGAGAAATTCTTATAGTCAATTTGGTCTGGGCGTACCTACGGGAATTGACTTGCCTTCTGAGGCAACAGGTTATAATACAGGAATGAGTAATGAATTGTTCCAAGCAATGTTTTTCTCGATTGGGCAATTTGACACATATACACCTATGCAGCTGGCACAATACGTTTCAACAATTGCTAACGGCGGTTTAAGGATGCAGCCGCATTTGTTAAAAGAGATTAGAGAACCATCTGTGGATCCGAATAAATTAGGCAAACTTCTATATCGTTTTGAACCAAACGTTATGAATAAGATTGAAATGAATCCTAGTGACATTGAAGTCGTTCAAAAAGGTTTTTACGAAGTAATGCATGGATCTAACGGGACAGCGGCTTGGATATTTAAAGACAAAGAATACAATCCAGCAGGAAAGACAGGGACAGCAGAAGTCAATAAGGAAACGGGTCTAGAAAACAAAACACTGGTCGGCTATGCTCCATATGAAAACCCTGAAGTAGCGTTCGCGGTAGTCGTACCTGATATACGAGAAGGCTACACAAACAATGAAATTGCAGAAGGTGTTCTGGACGCGTATTTTTCAATGAAAAAAGAAGGTATACCAGCAGAACCTGAATCTAATCAAACGAACGAGAACAAAGAATCGCGCTGATCAGTGCGGTTCTTTTTTTGTATAGTTTCAAGCGATGAGTAAAAGAATAGGATTATATTCAACAAAATTCAGTCTTAACAATCTCTTTACAATTCATTAAAACCTAATTAATAATCCAGGTTTATTGTAGTAAGTGTAAGAAAGAAACAAGCATAAGGGATTCATGACCCGAGATAAAAAATCTCTAACATGAAAAAGTTGAAAATTACATTTAGGGGGACCTATCAAGATGAAGAAAATGAAGTCTGTGTACCTATTAGCTGTAATGTCACTAATTTTAGTTTTCGCAGCAGCATGCGGAAATAAAAGTGAAGATGGAGCAGCTGGCGGCGGAGATCTAAGCGGTAAAATTAAAATTGATGGATCATCCACAGTATTCCCAATCATGGAAGCTGTTTCTGAAGAATTCCAAGCTGCAAATCCTGATGTAAAGGCTACAGTTGGAGTTTCTGGTTCTGGCGGCGGCTTTGAAAAATTTGTTCGTGGAGAACTTGATCTTTCAAATGCTTCTCGTCCGATTAAAGAAGAAGAAAAAACTGCAGCAAAAGAAAAAGGTATTGAATTTACAGAGTTTGAACTTGCTAAAGATGGTTTATCAGTAGTTGTTTCAAAAGAAAACGACTTTATCGATCACCTTACAGTAGATGAGCTTAAAAAGATTTTCCTTGAAAAAGATGCAGCAAAAACTTGGGCTGATGTTCGTGAAGGATGGCCGAAGGAAAAAATTGAAGTTTTTGCTCCTGGTACTGATTCTGGAACATATGACTATTTCGATGAAGTAATCCTAGAAGAAAAACCTATGCGCCGTGATGCTCAGCTTTCTGAAGATGACAACGTTCTTGTACAAGGTGTTACTGGTTCTAAAGATGCAATCGGATTCTTCGGTTATGCGTACTATCAGGCAAATAAAGATAAATTAAAGGCTGTTCCAATTGATGGCGGAAATGGTCCTGTAGAACCAAATCCTGAAACTATCGAGTCCGGTGAATACGCTCCACTATCCCGTCCGTTATTCACATATGTGAATAACAAATCAGTAAAAGAGAACGAAGCAGTTTATGAGTACATGAAGTTTACTCTTGAAAATGCTGGTGAACTTGCTTCATCTGATACGATTGGATATGTGTCTCTTCCAAAGGAAAAATACGAAGAGCAAATGAAAAAGCTCGATGAACTTGCAGGTAAATAAAAATTCATATGGAATAACTTAACAAAATAATAAAGGTGAGGAGAATTGCTGCTCCTCACCTTTCACCTGTTTAGTATTATCGAATTATAGGAGGGCTATTGGTGTCAAGAGATAAAACAAACCAAAAATCGATCCGCTCTATGATTCAGGAGAATAAATCTTCAAGAAGTCAATCGGCGGTAATGGAAAAGGTAGTTCCAAAAATCTTTTTGATCTGTGCTATTATTTCTATTTTTACTACACTAGGCATTGTTTTTACACTTTTAACTGAAACTTTTACTTTCTTTAACCGAGTATCAATCGTTGAATTTTTTACAAATACACGATGGTTCCCTTTCACTGCGGATAAAAATGCTGATTATGGTATTCTCGCACTTGTAATGGGTACTCTTACAGTAACAGCTATCGCAATGGTAGTTGCAATTCCAGTTGGTCTTGCAGCCGCGATATATTTAAGTGAATATGCTTCAGCAAAAACAAGAAAATTAATTAAACCTATTTTAGAAGTATTAGCTGGTATACCTACAATTGTATACGGATTTTTTGCACTTACTTTTGTCACTCCGTTATTGGATAGCATTATACCTGGGGGAATTTCGATTTTTAATGCGTTAAGTCCCGGTATTGTGGTTGGAATTATGATCATTCCTATGATTGCTTCTTTATCAGAAGACGCAATGAACGCTGTGCCAAACTCTATGAGGGAAGGCGCAATGGCATTAGGAGCAACACGTTTTGAAGTTGCTATGAAAGTCGTGCTTCCAGCTGCTCTTTCAGGTGTAATGGCATCCTTCGTATTAGGAATTTCACGTGCCATCGGTGAAACGATGATCGTTACGATTGCCGGTGGATCTAGACCTACAGCAGATATTAATGTAACAGAATCTATTCAGACCATGACTGCGTATATCGTTCAAGTAAGCCAAGGAGATACGGGGTATGGGACGACGATTTATTACAGTATTTATGCGGTAGGGATGACATTGTTTGTTTTTACACTAATTATGAATTTACTTGCTCAGTTTATTTCCCGCAAGTTTAGGGAGGAATATTAATGAGTTTAATTAATAAAGAGTCAGTTAAGAAAAGAATGGGAAGCAGAGTTGCTGCCAACGGGTTTGCGAAGTTTCTTTTTATTCTTGCAACTAGTTTTTCTTTAATTGTTTTAGGCGTTTTGATCTATAGAATCTTAGTTGATGGATTGCCATATTTAAGTCTGGATTTCATTACAAATTTTGCTTCGAGAATGCCTGAACGCGCTGGTATTTGGGCAGCACTTTTAGGTACGATATGGATAATGGCTGTTACAGCCCCTGTTTCGTTTATTCTTGGAGTCGGTACAGCAATTTATTTAGAAGAATATGCAAAGAAAAATGCTTTTACAAAATTTGTCCAAGTAAATATTGCTAACTTAGCTGGTGTACCGTCCATTGTTTTTGGACTTTTAGGATTGACGATTTTTGTGAGATTAGCGGGACTTGGATCAAGTGTACTTGCAGGTGGATTAACAATGAGTTTATTAATTCTTCCTGTAATCGTTGTTGCTTCTCAAGAAGCAATCAGAACAGTACCTAAAGAAATTAGGGAAGCTTCTTTCGGAATGGGAGCAACTAAATGGCAAACGATCAGAAGAATCGTATTTCCTGCCGCACTTCCTGGAATTCTTACAGGTACAATCTTAGCCTTATCACGTGCAGTAGGGGAAACAGCTCCGTTATTGGTATTAGGGGCATTAGCATATGTAGCGTTTGTACCAGAAAATCTATTCTCGCAGTTTACTGTGCTTCCGATACAGCTTTATAACTGGACGAGCAGACCTCAAGAAGACTTCCATATGCTTGCAGCAAGCGGAATTATAATCTTGATGATTATCTTGCTCATCATGAATTCAATCGCTGTATACATTCGAAATAAATTTCACAAACGCTTCTAACAGAGAGAAGGAGGACTTAAAAACATGGATATTACAATTAATAAACAGTTGGTACAAAAGGATATTAAAAAGGAAGAACAGTTTACACCTGTTTTCAAAATAAATAACTTGAACTTATGGTACGGACAAGATCATGCCTTAAAAGATATTAAATTTGATATACCTGAAAAGCAGGTAACAGCAATCATTGGGCCGTCTGGGTGCGGTAAATCTACATTTATTAAAACACTGAACAGAATGGTTGAGATGATCCCAATCGTTCGCATGTCAGGAGAAATTGTTTACAGAGAAAAAAATATCTTTGATCCGAAGTACGGAGTAGAAGAACTTCGTACACAAGTTGGTATGGTGTTTCAAAAGCCAAATCCTTTCCCAAAATCGATCTATGATAATGTAGCTTATGGACCTCGAATCCATGGCATTAAAAATAAAAAAGTTTTAGATGAAGTTGTTGAAAAAAGCTTAAGAGGTGCGGCTATCTGGGATGAAGTTAAAGACCGTTTAAACGAAAATGCTTACGGACTATCAGGCGGACAGCAGCAGCGTCTATGTATTGCGCGTTGTCTTGCGATTGAACCAGACGTAATCTTAATGGATGAACCAACATCTGCACTTGATCCAATCTCTACATTAAAAGTTGAAGAGCTTGTTCAAGAGTTGAAAAAGGATTATAGCATTGTTATCGTTACTCATAACATGCAGCAAGCAGCTCGTATTTCAGATCGTACAGCATTCTTCCTTAATGGAGAAGTTGTAGAGTACACAGATACCAGCACATTGTTCTCAAACCCATCTGATAAACGAACCGAAGATTATATTACAGGACGTTTTGGCTAATAAAAGGGAATAGGAGTGGGATAAATGGTTGTTCGTGAAAATTTTCAGCTTCAATTAGAAGAAATGAAAAATGCTATTATTCAGATTTCAAAGCTGACAGAGGAAGCTTTGCTAGAATCTGTAGAAGCTTTAAAAACTCAAAATCTTGATAAAGCATTAGAAGTAATTGAAAATGATAACAGAATCAATGTCTTAGAAGATGAGATCAATGATATGGCAATCCTTTTGATTGCAAAACAAGCTCCTGTAGCGTCAGATTTAAGACGTATTATTGCAGCTATTAAGATTTCATCTGATATTGAGAGAATGGCTGATTTCGCAGTAAATATTGCAAAATCAACGATTCGAATCGGTAAGCAAGAACTTATTAAACCACTTGAAGAACTTCCAAAAATGGCGCATCATGCTATTAAGATGCTGACAGTCTCAACAAAAGCATATGTGGAAGAAGACGTTGCTTTGGCAAAAGAACTTGCTGATATGGATGACTACGTTGATGAAACATATGGAAAAATTATTAAAGAGCTTCTTGAATTAATGACCAAGAATCCTGATCACCTTTCACAGATTAGCCAGCTGCTTTTTGTATGCAGATACATCGAGCGTACAGCGGACCATGCAACGAACATTGCTGAAAGTATTATTTTCTTAGTCAAAGGCAAGCGATACGGATTGAATGATTAAAGAAAGAGAGCAGGCGTGAGATACGCCTGCTCTTTTTATGTAATAAAAATTTAAGAACTTGTTATTTCTTTAGCTAATTCATCAAAATTCATGCTGCTGTTCACCTGATGAGATTCAGCTCTGACAGCACCTTCTAAGTTATTAGACCTTAAGTACTTTAAGAATTCTTTGCTGTCCTTAATAATGTTTCCTTTTTGAAGAAGATCACAAACCTCGCCAGTACTCATACCTTGTGTGATTGTTAAAGTCATCTGAAAAACTTTATCTTCTTCCTTTTCAGGTTCAGCATCGGCTTCTTCTTTTGCAGGTGCAGCCGCTGCACTTTCAGCTTCTGTTAAAGAAGTATATTCCTCTTTTGAAATCGCCAATTCGCCTTTTTCAGAAAGATATTGTTCTACTGCTGTATCCGTTAATTCAGTACGGTTTTCTGTATCCGCTGTGTAATATACACCAGCTAATATTCCAGTAGAAATTATAATACCAGCTGAAAATCCGCGAAGGTTTTTGCTCGCCATACTAATTTCCCCTCACAAATTTAGTTCTTATCGTTAATCATCATTTCATCTTCAAGAACTTTTAGCTTCTTCTTAATTTGATAGATTTCTTTCATTAATTGAATCGTAAAGTTTTCAAGCTGTGTTTCAACTGAGTTTTCACGATTTTTTCGAAAGGAAAGAATCAAAAGAATAATACCAACTAGCAATAATCCAAAAATTGCAAACTCCATAATATCCTCCCTGTAAATAAAGCTATACCCTTTACTTTTATAACATAGTATCTATTTATGGTATAGGTTTTTTCACAAAAGTTTACACAAAATACAACATTTCGACTATTTTCTTGTCATAATATAAATTTATAATCCATAAATTAGAAAAAAACACGTGTTTTTGTGTAATTTTGTCTAAATTTCAGAATAATCTGATGAAGCAACCGGTTACAAAAACTTTACATAAACTGTAATCTCAAGCAGGAGTTGAAACCGTCAATTTTCGACTTTTTTGACACATTGTATATAAAAATATCTAATGATACGATTATTTAAAATCTAAGAATAAGTATAAGTTTACTAGAATAATTGATTAAGATGAGGTGATGAACTTGATCGAAGATATTGTGAAACTAAAGGAAAGAGGACTTACGCTGCAAGAGATTGCTGAAAGAATGAATATGTCTTTAGGCAAGGTTCAATACCGCTGGAATAAATACCGGCAGCAGCAATCGCCGCCTGAAGAGATTTTTGCTCCATCACAAGAAATGACAAAAGAAAAATGGTCAATGCCATTTGAGTATAAGGAAGCAAACGCTTGTCTTATGCCGCGTACACCTGAGAGTTTGTATGTATATTGGAGCTTTTCAGAATCGGTCAAGATTATGGCTGAACACCACTTTCGTACAAAGTGGGAGGAGCTTCCTGGTGTTTTAAAAGTATACGATGTCACGGATATTCTATTTTATGGGCATAACGCACACAGAACATTTGAAATAGATATTCCTCCTATGACAAACAACTGGTTCCTTCATTCATTAGAGCCTGACCGCACATACATTGCAGATATTGGAACCCGCACATTCGACGGCAGCTTTTTTACATTGTTGCGTACAAATCCAGCTGAAACTGGTGCGAACGAAGTGAACAGTTCTTACGATGAAAAGATAGAACGATGGAAACAGCAGGATATATCACAGCCTGAATGGCTTGAAAATTTTTCAACTTATTCATACTATCAAAAAATCAGATAGGAGAGTATACAATGTCTAACGGGTATTTCGCATTGGTTTTGCACGCTCACCTTCCCTACGTGAGACATAATGAAGCAAATAGATTAGAGGAAAGATGGGTATTTGAGGCACTTACTGAGTCATATATCCCGTTATTATGGGTTTTAGAAGAGCAGCCTGAATCCTTATCTTGGACCTTATCATTTTCCCCTCCATTGCTTGAACTATTGAATGATCCAGTTATTCAAAAACGCTATTTAGAGCATCTCGATTCCACTTTAAGACTCATCAAAAAAGAAAAAAGCTTCTCAAAAAACAAACAGGAAAAAGAAATCATCAGTTTTTACGAAAAACGCTATAAGAAAATCATGAATACGTATCAGAATCATGACTGCCAGATTATTAAAGCTTTCAGGTCTTTTATGGATGAAGGGAAAATCACATGTATTACTTCCGCTGCAACTCATGCGTTCTTGCCGTATGTTCAGACTGAGCAGGGAGTAAAAGCGCAAATTCTTGCAGGTGTAAATACGTATGAGAAATATTTTGGGTATAAACCAACAGGATTTTGGCTTCCAGAATGTGCTTATTCTCCCGGTGTAGATAAAATATTAGCTGATGCAGGAATCCGCTACACGTTTGTTGATGAACAAACACTTCTAAAGAGTAAGCCTGTACCAAGTAAAGGAATAGGAGCACCCGTTTATTCACCTCATGGGGTAGCATTATTCCCTAGAAATCAGTTTATTTCTGAGACCATTTGGAATTCTTCTGTTGGATATCCAGGTGATTTCGATTACAGGGAGTTTTATCGCGACGTTGCTTATGAACGCGACTTTGATTACATTAAAGGATTTATTCATCCTGACGGAATCAGAGTAGATACCTCGTTAAAATATTGGCGAATTACTGGTGAAACTGAAAATAAAGACTGGTATAACAGAACATATGCCGAAGAAAAAATAAAACAGCATACCAAAGATTTTAATATTCGCATCAAAGACTACTTACATAACAACAAACAATCTTTTCCTCCTCAACTTATTACCGCACCTTTTGACGCAGAACTTTTTGGACACTGGTGGTTTGAAGGACCAGAATTCTTACTTCAATCCATGGAAGTTTCAATCGAACAAAACATCAGCTGGATCACACCACAAGAATTTTTACACAGACATTATCAAGACCTTGAAACCGTTAGACCTGGCTTTTCAACATGGGGAAGGAATGGGACTGGCGAAGTTTGGCTAAACAATACAAATGCATGGATGTATCGTCATCTTCATTACTGTGAGAAGAAATTAGTTGAACTAGCTGCCAAGCTTTCAAAAGAAAAAGTGAATATTGTGATCGAACGATATGCTAACCAGATGGTAAGAGAATGGATGCTTGCTGCAAGTTCTGATTGGGCTTTTATTATTGAAGGCAATAGCGCTTCACAATATGCAAAAGATCGATTTCAAGAACACATTGAAAGGTTTCATACATTAAATGAGGCAATTCAAAATGGAAGTTATAACGTTAAAGAAATCTCAGATTATGAAAATGAATATCCATTTATCGTGATGGAGTTATGGCATTACTTTAAAAATCAGCATGATTTATATGTGAATATGCAGTATACAAACCAAAACCAAAAAGGTAATAAAATATTGATGCTCTCTTGGGAATTTCCGCCTATGGTGGTTGGAGGGCTATCGAGACATGTATTTGATCTATCGCGTAAATTAACTGATCTGGGTCATGAAGTGTATGTGCTAACTTCTGCAGTCGATGGCTATCCAGACTACGAAATAAATAATGGCGTTCACGTATATAGGCTCAATGGAAAACAGCCATCTTTTGAATCTTTCTTTCATTGGACCGGCAGCTTGAACTTGGCAATGGCCGAATATGCTGTTGAACTATCCAAGAAAATTAAGTTTGATTGTATCCATGCTCATGACTGGCTTGTTTCCGTTGCAGCCTTAGCGGTAAAAAAAGAATTAGAAATTCCGTTAATCACGACTATACATGCCACTGAACATGGAAGAAACAACGGAATTACTTCACCTCTGCAATATGAGATTAATCAAAAAGAGTGGGAACTTATGGACGGTTCTGACAGCCTCATTGTCTGCAGTAATTACATGAAAAAAGAACTTACCGATGTTTTTCAAATCCCTGAAGATAAAATATCCATCTTGCCTAATGGCATAGATCCACAACAGATAATAGCTGATTCGAATGAAAAAAATTATGATGAAAAACGCTCTGATAATGAACTATTGCTATTTTCAGTAGGAAGGCTCGTAAAAGAAAAAGGCTTTCAAACGATTATTGAAGCTGCAGATATTTTAAGAAATAAAGGACTTCAAGTGAAATTTGTGATTGCCGGAAAAGGACCTCTATTTGATGAACTAAATGAAATGGTGAGGAGAAAACATTTAGAAAATTATGTTCATTTAGCCGGTTTTGTCAGTGATGAGGAGAGAAATGGATGGTTTGCAAAAGCGGATGCAGCACTCTTTCCAAGTCATTATGAGCCTTTTGGAATTGTGGCACTTGAAGGAATGGCTGCAGGAAAATTAACGATTGTCTCAGACACCGGAGGATTAAAAGAAATTATAGAACATGATGAAACTGGTCTTAAGGTCTATCCAAATGATCCGCACAGCATCGTATGGGCAGTAGAATATATGTTTGCCAATCGTGAACATTGCAAGGAAATGGCTCGAAAAGGTGAAGAAACGGCTAGAACCATTTTTAGCTGGAATTCAATTGCTGAAAGAACCGCTGACTTATATAACAAAATTCAAAATAATACAGCAAAAGTAGGAGGAATGGTGTAATGAAAGGTGTAATCATGGCTGGCGGAAAAGGAACACGTTTAAGACCTCTTACATGCAACATGCCAAAACCTATGGTGCCCATGCTTCACAAGCCGGTTATGGAATATGGCATTGAGCTGTTAAAAAGGTATGGAATAACTGATATTGCGGTTACCGTTCATTATCTTCCAGATGCCATCAAAAACTATTTTGGCGACGGGCGGAACTTTGGTGTTAATCTTCATTATTTTGTTGAAGATTCCCCTCTTGGAACAGCAGGATCGATTAAAAATGCTGAAGACTTTTTAGATGAACGGTTTATTGTTATTAGCGGCGATGCTTTGACTGATTTTGACCTTGAAAAAGGGATTGATTTTCATGAAGAAAAGAATTCCCTAGTTACTATTTTTATGAAACAAGTAGAATCACCTCTGGAATATGGTGTGATCATGACGAATCAGGAAGGTAAAATCATCCGATTCTTAGAAAAACCAAGCTGGAATGAAGTTTTCAGCGATACAGTGAATACTGGCATTTACGTTCTTGAACCCGAAGTTTTCTCTTATATCGAAAAAGATGTACCTGTAGATTTCAGTAAAGATTTATTTCCATTACTGATGAAAGAAGACAAAAATTTGTTCGGCTATCAAGCAGATGGTTACTGGTCCGATATTGGTAGTCTGCAACAGTACCGCCAGTCTCACTATGATATGTTAAATGGTCTTGTCAATCTTCCTGTTGCCGGAAAAGAGGATGAAGATGGAATCTGGATTGGTGAGAACGTTTTTATCGAAGAAGGAGCTAAGATTGAGGGTCCTGTAAGTATTGCGGATGGGGCTGTCATTCGAAAAGGAGCTCACGTTGGAAAACTATCTGTTATAGGGAAAAACAGCGTAGTGAGTTCCGGAAGCTCATTGAAAAAAACGGTGCTGTGGAATGACGTTTTTATAGGTGATCAATGTGAGCTGAGAGGTGCTACTATTGCAAATGGAACAAAAGTTGAGAAAGATGCATCGATATTTGAGCATGCTGTAGTAGGAAATCATTGTACGATCGGTAAAAATGCTACTTTAAAACCGGATGTGAAAATATGGCCGGAAAAAGAAATCTTTGAAGAGGCACTTGTTCATACGTCGATCGTGTGGGGGAAGAAGGCGACCAAGTCATTATTTGGTTCAAGGGGAGTTTCAGGGATCGCGAATGTTGAAATCACTCCTGATTACATCGCGAGGCTAGCTTCTGCTTATGGTGCGGTTCTTCCATATGGTTCACAGATTCTGATCGCAAGTGATTCACATGATTTTTCTGTAATGATCAAGCAATCCTTTATACAAGGACTTCATTCTTCAGGTGTACACACACTTGATATCAGCCCGACAGTGGCGCCGGTTGTTAGATTTTCAATTGAGGAAGAACGTTTGGAAGGCGGGGTTTATGTACGTTTCTCCAACCCTACAGGCGAAAAACAATTAATGATAGAGTTTTATGATAACAAAGGTTTGCCGATTCACTCCGATCTTGAAAGAAAAATTGAAAATGCATATTGGCAGGAAGATTATAGACGGGCATCGTTTGATAGAATTGGTAAAGGCGCGCTACAGGCGAATAAGCATGAGGATTATATTTCAGCATTGCTTGAAGAAATTCAGGAAAAAAGAATTCAAGAAGCAAAATTCAGGGTAGTCGTGAATTATAATCATCAGCCGTATTTAAATTTCATTCCAAATCTCTATAACCGTCTTAACTGTGAAATTCTAACTGCCCCCTATCAGACAAAACCTGAAGAAATGGCTTCCTTTGTTAGAGTAACAAATGCCAATATAGGTGTTCTGATCGGTGAAGCAGGAGAAACTTTACGGTTAATCACAGAAACTGGTGAAGTGTTAGACGAGGAAACCATGCTGGCTCTTTACGTTTTCACTGCATTTTCTCAGGGCAAGCAAAAGGAAATGGCTATTCCTGTGTATGGCTCTTCAGCATTAGACTCAATCGCAGAACGTCTAAAGGGAAAGCTGATCCGTACTAAAGCTAACCCAAGATCCATTATGGAAGTTGGCGAAGGTGTATTAAACTATCAATACGATGCACAATATGCATTTGTTCATATACTGGAAGTGATGGCTATGCAGCAAATCACACTTTCAGAACTCGTGGAAATGCTGCCTGATGTGCATATGCTGAGAGAATTTGTACCATGTCCTAAAGATAAAAAAGGGCGTGTGATGCGAAGGTTAATGGAAGATATAAGGGATAACAATGTTGAATTACTCGATGGAATCAAGGTATTTCATCCAGAAGGCGGCTGGACATTAATTTTACCTGATGTGGAACAACCTGTTTTTACGGTTTATTCTCAAAACACGAACCCTGAACAAGCAAAACAGGCGGCGTCACAATACATTGAAAAAATCCAGCTGTATCAGCAGGTGTAACGTATGCCAAGACATTTAGCTTTAGGTAATGGAAATTTACTAATCAACTTAGACGCGTTTTTGCAGATTAGAGATATATATTTTCCTTATGTTGGTCAGCAAAATCATGTGCAGGGACATGTAAACCGTTTGGGAGCCAGTATCAATGGCTCCTTTTCTTGGCTTTCTTCTAAAGAGTGGGTGATAGAACCCGGTTACCGCAGTGATTCCTTAGTGACTCAGTCATTTGCAAGAAATAAAAAAGAAGGTGTATGCCTGAAGATTGAAGATGCTGTTCATCAAAGAGAAAACATGTTTTTGAGGAGAATGAGTATTATTAACGAAACAGATGAAGAAAAGAACATTAAACTTTTCTTTCATCAGGATCTTTCAATTTACGAGACCGAAGTTGGTGATACTGCCTATTACGATCCTCATAAGTCAGTCATTATCCATTATAAAAAGAATCGATATTTTTTGTTCCATGCTTCTTTTGAAGGAAAAGAAATGGATCAATACACGACAGGTATAAAACGATTTTTAAGTGCAGAAGGGACATGGAAAGATGCTGAAGATGGCCATCTTCATGTGAATCCAATTGCTCAAGGATCTGTAGACAGCACGTTTTCAGTCACTGGAGTCATACCCCCTAATGAAACAAGGGAAGCATTTTATTCCTTAACAGTTGGCAAAAGCAGAGAAGAGGTTTTTTCTCTTTTTGATTATCTGATGGAGATTGGTCCATCATTAACCCTGGACAAAATAGATGTTTATTGGCGGAGGTGGGTTAACAAAACGATGGTTGACCCATGCAACCTTTCAGACGAACTACTGAACTTGTACAACCGGAGTTTGCTTATTATACGTACGCAAACGAATGAGAATGGCTATATCATCGCAGCAAATGATTCCGATATACAACAATATAACCGCGATCATTACAGTTATATGTGGCCGAGAGACGGAGCTTTAATAGCTGCTTCTGTCGCGAAAGCGGGATTTCATGGTATGGTTAAAAATTTTTATAGAAGATGTGCTGATGTTCTCACGAAAGAAGGGTACCTGCATCATAAATATAATCCAGACGGTTCAATAGGGTCCTCCTGGCACCCTATGATTGATAAAGATGGAGCAAGCCAGCTGCCTATCCAAGAAGATGAAACAGCACTGGTTTTGTGGGCGTTCTGGGAGCACTATAAAGAAACGGGTGATATTGAATTTGCTCAATCTCTATATCGCTCGCTTGTCAGACCAAGTGCTAGATTTTTGCTCCAATACATGCATGATGAATTAGACCTTCCTCTTCAATCTTATGATCTTTGGGAGGAAAGGAGAGGAATATTTACGTTTACAGCAAGCAGTGTATATGGAGGACTCATGGCTGCATATTCATTTGCTACACTGTTTGGTGAAGACGATAGGGCAGAACGATATAAAAAAGGTGCTGAACGCATAAAAGCAGGTATGGAAAAACATTTGTATGATGAAGGTGCTGGCAGATTCATCAGGGGTATTTATTTATTGGATGGTAACGCATATAAAAAAGATTTTACGATGGAATCGAGCATGTATGCACTATTTGCCTTTGGCGTATTTTCAGCAGATGATGAAAGAGTCGTCCGAACGATGCATCAGATGGAAGAAGATTTGAGTATAAAAACGAGTGTCGGTGGAATAGCTAGGTACACAAATGATTACTATTTTCAGCAAACACATGAAGTAGCAAGGGTTCCTGGCAACCCATGGCTGATTTGTACACTTTGGGTAGCAAAATGGTATATTCAAAAGGCAAAAACAGTACATGATTTAGAACGGCCTCACGAAATTTTGCGCTGGGTCCAAGAGCATAGTTTTACAACGGGGGTATTGCCAGAACAGCTCCACCCCTTCACAGGTGATGCATTATCAGTGGCGCCTTTAACATGGTCACATGCTACTTTTGTAGATGTTCTAAAAGAATACACGACCGTATATCAGAAACTTTCACAAAACTCTCTTGCCCGTTAGATAAGAATTTGTTATCATGTTAAAGTATGGTTTAATAGAGAATAATGACTGTTAGTAACCATGAATATGTACTTTGGTAAAGATGTGGAGGGAAACAACAATGCGTGTAAACATTACTTTAGCTTGTACTGAGACTGGTGATCGTAACTACATCACTACTAAAAACAAGCGTACAAATCCAGACCGTTTAGAGCTTAAAAAATACAGCCCGCGTTTAAAGAAATACACAGTTCACCGTGAAACGAAGTAATTTCACATAAGAACGCCTGACTCCCATGAGAATGAGGAATCAGGCGTTTTTTCGTCCATAAATAGGATCATTCCAAAGATTGTTGCAACTGATAGATTTTCAAAAATTCTTCATTGGTATTTAATTGGAGCGGAAGGGCGAGACTCCGGCAGGACGAGAGGGGAGGTGAGACCGCTCAATGTACGCAGTACAGAGTGAGCTCACCGCACGCCCTGCGGAAAGCGAGCATCCTGGAAAGGAAATCAACTACTTTCAAGAGCTACAAAGATTGAGGAAAAATACCTTGAAGAATAACTAACGTTGATTACATTATCAGCGTTTTTTTTTGTCTCTTATAAGACACATGCTATGATTAAGGCATAATTCAATTCATAAGAGGTGCTGCTAATGACAAAGTCAGAATGGCGAAAAAAGATAAAGAGTGAATTACTCTCTATGGAAGGAAATGATCGAAAGGTTTTGAACGAAAAAATAGCTGCACAATTATTTAAAACAGAACTTTGGCAAAATTCAAACTACATCGGTATTACTGTTTCTAGAAAATTTGAATTAGACACGACAACTGTTATAAAAAAAGCTTGGGAGGAAGGAAAAAAGGTCTGTGTACCAAAATGCTACTCGGCTAACAAAAAGATGGAATTTAGAGAACTAAGTTCCTTTGATGAATTAGAGAATGTGTATATGGATCTTTATGAACCTGTAATTGATAGAACGAAGGTTATTCCTAAAGAAAATATCGACTTGCTTATCGTACCTGGGCTGGTTTTTGACAAAAAAGGATACAGGATTGGTTACGGAGGCGGTTATTATGACCGTTTCTTACAAAACTATCAAGGATCAACATTATCGATTTGCTACTCATTTCAAACAGCAGAACAACTGCCTTTTGAAGTATTTGATGTACCAGTAGAACAAGTGATTACTGAAGAAGGACGCTATATATAAATGGAAGTTTTCTTTTTTACGTGGATCGCTTTGCTCTGTATGGTCTTCTTTATTTTTAAGCTGCTTACACTTAAAGGAAGCTTAGCAGCATTTATAACAGGAGCACTAACCTTTTATTCTTTTAAATGGCAAGGTTTAGTTATTTTAGCGATATTTTTTCTAACATCATCCCTTTTAACCAAATGGAAAAGAGAAATGAAGATAAATTATAATGCAGAACCTTTAGAAGACAAGAAAGGGCGGACAGCCGGTCAAGTGTTTGCAAATGGAGGTGCATCCATTCTTGCTGCAATAGCTGCTATATTCATTCAAGACCCAGTTTGGATAATAGTGTTTGCTGGTGCACTTGCGACCGCTACAGCAGATACGTGGGCCTCTGAGATTGGGATACTGTCTAAGACGAAGCCCTTTCACTTAAAAGAGTGGAGAAAGGTTGAACCAGGACTTTCAGGAGCTGTTACTGGATTAGGGACAATCGCTGCCGCTTTAGGAGCTGCAGCAATTGGGATAAGCTACAATTTCCTATATGATACATCAACTTTCATGGGAAGTATTATTATTGTTTTCGCAGGTTTTTTTGGAAATATTGCAGATACCCTTTTTGGAGCATGGTTTGAACAAAAGTTTTATTGTCAAATTTGTAAAACAGAGACTGAGAGTAAGTGGCATTGCAAGATGAAAACAGTGAGAATATTTGGTTTGTCATGGGTAACAAATAATCTTGTTAACTTTAGTTCCACAATCATTGGCGGGTTAATAGCAGGGGGATTATACATATGGACAGTCAAGTGATTTGTGCAGGTATAGTTTTGGCTGGCGGCGAATCCCGGCGGTTTGGGAGCCCAAAAGCAATAGCAATGTGGAATAACAAAACGTTTATAGAGTATTCAATTGAATCACTGACGCCTCATGCGGATAAGATACTAGTTATTACGCGCGAGGAACTATTGACAACTTTAACTAAAGACAGCTCAAAGTTCATACGCATTTTTGAAGATGTACCCCGTTATAAAGGTAAAGGACCGTTAGCAGGTATTTATACCGGAATGATCAGTCAAAAAGCAGATTACTATCTTGTCACTCCATGTGACATGCCTTTGATGAGCAGCAGTATGTATCAAAAATGGCTTACCGCTGCACAGGAGGGGGAATATGATTGTGTGATTCCTGTATTAAACGGAAAAATATATCCATTAAACGGAGTATATAAAAAAACATGTTTACCTGATATTGATTTCTGCTTACAAGAACATAACTATAAAGTGTTAAAGCTCCTCCAGAGAAAAAACACCAAGTATATAGAAGTAGAAGAAGAGGAAGAACATTATTTTAAGAATGTGAACACACCAAACGAGCTAATTGGGATCATTGAGGGGGGAAGACAATGAATCGGTATGAAAAACAAGAGCTATTTCGTCCAATCGGTAAAGAGGGACAGACTATTTTGCAAACAAAAACTGCTGTGATTGCAGGGGTTGGAGCTCTTGGTTCAGCATTAGCTCATCAGCTGACGCGTGCAGGCATAGGACGTTTAATATTAATAGACCGTGATGTTGTAGAAAAATCAAATCTCCAGCGACAGACTCTTTTTATTGAAAAAGACTCAGAAGATATGGTTCCGAAAGTGATTGCAGCAAAAGAACGACTAAACGCTATAAATTCTTCAGTAGTTATTGAAGCACATTTCGAACAAATTACAGGGCATAACGCAGAAACGCTGCTGAAAGATGCAGATGTGGTCTTGGATGGAACTGACAATTTTGAAACGCGATACATACTGAATGATGTATGTATGAAAAATAACATTCCATACTTATATGGAGGGGTTGCAGGTTCTACAGGCACTGTGGCGGTATTTATTCGAGATAAAACTTGCTGTCTTCGCTGTTTATTAGGAGGACGAATGTCAGGGGAAACGTGCGATGCAAATGGTGTAATCATGCCAGCAGTTGAAATTACAGCATCTTATCAGACGGTTGAGGCGCTTAAAATTCTTACAGACCAATCCAACTTAATCATTCCTACGATGCTAACTTTTGATGTCTGGAACAGAATGAATATGGAAACAAAACTGCCTCTTTCCAAAGCGGATTGTCCCGTTTGCATTAAGAATATATTCCCGGCACTTCAAAAAGATTTTTTAGAAGCAGTTGTTTTATGCGGAAGAAAAACTGTGCAATTATCAACGAATAGATTATTTGACCTTAAACAGCTAGAATCAGAACTTGCACTGTATCATCCTATTTTAACTCCCTTTTTACTTAGAGTTACCGTCAACGGATTAGATGTTGCAATATTTAAAGATGGCCGAATCCATATAAAAGGAACAGAGGACACAAAAATTGCCCAAGAAATGTATGAAGAATTTTTCGCAAGACTTGTTTACGAATAAAAAAGCCTTCAAACACAAAAAGTATAAGCAAGGAGGTTTTTTTATGAAAGGATTTATGATTAAAGGATTTCTGTTATTCCTTGCTGTAATGCTTGGTTATAGAATGCGTTATCGTCTTATTAACATGGCACTGGGACAACCTTTTATTAGACGTTTTGTAGTTGGGAGTGCTATGTCTTTTCCCGGATTGCGTTCAAAAATGATGGATGAATTGATCTAATATGAACGTTTCAAATAGCAAAGCTTTCTTTTTTGATCTGGATAATACGTTATTTGACTATGAAGCCTCTTTTAAGCAGGCTTCTTTATTTGCCTTTAAATCAATTTTTTATCCTGTCTTGAAGAAGCCGATAAATGCCGAGAAATGGTTCGATGCTTATAAAATCTATTGTGATATGTATTGGCCAGCTTATGAAGATAAAACTTTAACACGTGAGCAATATCAAAGAAAAAGGCTTGTTTCTTCTTTAAGATCCTTAAATATCCAATCTATTGATATTAATCAAATAGATTATTTCCGAAAACTTTGTGAAGATAAAATCCCTTCATTTGTCATACCTTATCCTTGGGTCAAAGAGATTATTGAATCTTTATATAAGCGAGGATTTGCAGCAGGAATCATTTCTAATGGAGGGTCCGAACTGCAAAGAAAGAAGCTTAGTATGCTTGGAATAAGCTTTTCAGAGAACAATATTTTTATTTCCTCAGAACTTTCTTTTGGCAAACCTAGCCTTGAGATATTCAAATATGTAAAAAGCAGAACACATGCGGCAAATTTTTATTATGTGGGCGACTCATTCAGTTTTGATATCCACCCAGCTGTAACAGCAGGGTGGACAGGGATATGGTGGAATCCTTCAAAACAAATGCTAGCCCAAACAAATCCATATATATTTAACTGCTGTTCTGCAAATGAATTAAGAAGTGTATTTAAGAAATGTATTGAATGAGCTGAATGTTCTCTCCAGTTGAGGTTTGAAATAAAACAAATAAGTGAGTTTTATCTTTGCTTATTAAAATATAAGGCATGCTGCTTCCTATAGGATTGATCTTTTGACCTGTTTTTGTTGTGATGTTTATAAAATAATTTTTATAAAGTCCTTCCCATAGTTTCCCGATAATCTCCTGGCTTTTAACTTGGTTAAATCCGGACAGTGCTTTTTCGTTATAGCCTGTTAATGACTGAAGTGAAATAACGTGGTAATTGTTTCGGTTTATCTGATAATATTCCAGAAGCTCTGTTAAAGTAATTTGAAGGTATTTATTTGTTTCTTGATTTAGTGTGTTTTTTAGACGCCTTTCTGATGGAGAAGCAGGTTCTTTAAATCCTGTAAATGTGTTATTTGGTTTAACTGTGTATAGGTAATCACTGCTCATTTTTTGAACCGAACGATATTTTTCTTCATTAAGATGAATTTCACCTTGATGGTAGGATATGGCTTCCCATAAACCAGGAGTTTCCCCCTCTATATTTTTCTCCAGATCTATCGATTTTGCCGTTGTTTTCCATTCAGTCATTTTGTTAGCAAGTTTTCCATTTTCATAAATCATGGCGATGTCTTGTCTTAAATAGACACTTTCCGAGGACTCCGACTCAACGTCCCATTCAAATTCATAGTTTGATGCTGTTCCTTCTTTAAATTTTAGAGATGTGACAGCTTCTGTAAAAGAGAAAGAGGTGTCTATCGGGAAGAATGTAATACTTTCACGAGCCTCTTTTTTGATAAACGGCTGGTAGATGATACCTATTACAAGTATAATTATCAACGTAAATATTGAAATTTTCCACTTCATTACCTGTGCCTCCTCTAAGGACAAACTAGTTCCTAAATTGTATGCGCTGCCATGTAAATTAGAAGATGGAAAATGAAAATATCATTATGTTATGTTTACATATAAGGAGGAGAAGAAAATGGAAATACAAACAAATGAAATTGTAAGATTTATTAAAGAATTAGTACATATACCAAGTCCTTCTGGGAATACAGAAGCTGCTATTCATTACATGAAGGCGTTCTTTGAAAAAAATGAAGTGCCTTTTAAAATCACGAACAAAGGAGCTTTGCTTGCAACAATTAAAGGAGAAGATGATACGAAACACCGTTTACTAACAGCTCATGTGGATACACTTGGTGCGATGGTAAAAGAAATAAAAAGTGACGGCCGCTTAAAATTAGATAAAATCGGCGGATATTATTGGAACACGGTCGAAGGGGAATATTGTACGATTCATACATCAAAGGGTGATCGTTTCTCGGGGACAGTTTTGATGCATCAGACATCAGCACATGTGTATAAAGGTATGGGTGACCTGAAGAGGGATGAAAAGAACATAGAGATTAGAGTTGATCAAGAGTTCCATTCAAAAAAGGATGCAGAGGAAGCAGGGGTTTCCGTTGGTGATTTCGTTTCTTTTAATCCGCGATTTGATGAGACGGAAGGTGGTTTTGTAAAGTCTAGGCATCTTGATGACAAAGCAAGCGTTGCAATTTTAATGCACCTTGTTAACGAAATTCAGAAAACATCAACAAAATTACCTTTTACGACACATTTCTTGATTAGTAATAATGAAGAGATTGGCTTTGGTGGCAATTCCAATATACCAGAACAGACTGTTGAATATTTAGCAGTAGACATGGGTGCAATCGGTGATGGACAGACAACGGATGAGTTTACTGTCAGTATTTGTGCGAAGGATTCTGGCGGACCATATCACTTTGGATTACGAAAGCATTTAGTTGAATTAGCTGAGAAGAACGGAATTGATTATAAAGTAGATATTTATCCTTTCTATGGTTCAGACGCTACTGCGGCTATAAGAGCTGGCGCTGATGTTGTGCATGGTTTAATAGGACCTGGGATTGATGCTTCTCATGCATATGAGCGGACACATATTAAATCATTGGAACACACAGCTAATCTTATAAAGACATACTTACATTCAAACCTCGTATAGAAGATCTGAAATCCCAGTCATAGTGGCTGGGATTTTAATGATTGGAGGTATGAAAAAATTATAGAAAGTAAAGGATGATAGGCAGAGGAGTGATGAAAAATGTCTTATCTGCCAAAAAAACAGCCTCTTTCATACGATTTTGATGAAAACGTTCAATATATGAAGAAACAACTAGGTGTGGATATCAGTTTTGACTGCATCCATTTGGACTTAGAGTATGCAGGCAGAAGAATGGCACTGTTCATGGTGGATGGATTTGTGAAAGATGATATTCTTCACTATTTAATGAAGCTCTTAGCAGACCTTGAACCCGAACAGCTAGATCCCGATCCGCTTTTGAGATTAATGAAAACGTATATCCCGTATGTTGAGATTTCTAAATCTGATGATCTTAACCAGGGGATAGATTGGGTTTTGAGCGGACCAACTGTTCTTATTGTTGAAGGCGTTCAAGAGATTATACAGATTGATGCCAGAACATACCCTGTCCGCGGGCCGGAAGAGCCTGATGTTGAGCGGGTAGTAAGGGGAGCAAGAGATGGCTTTGTTGAGACGATTATATTTAATACAGCATTAACGAGAAGAAGAGTACGTGATCGATCTTTACGAATGGAATATATGAGTATAGGAAGGCGCTCCAAAACGGATATATGTATTTCCTATATTGAGGACATAGCTGATCCGCATATCGTGGGACGAATTAAAGATTCTCTGAAAAAAATTGATACGGACGGCCTTCCAATGGGAGAGAAAACGGTTGAGGAATTTATTTGCGGAAGGCACTTAAATCCATATCCGTTAGTGAGGTATACAGAACGTCCTGATACTGCTGCTGTGCATCTTTTTGAAGGACATGTTCTCGTTTTTGTAGACGGATCACCGTCAGTTCTTATAACTCCTACTACATTTTGGCATCATCTTCAGCATGCAGAAGAGTATAGGCAGAAGCCAATCGTAGGTGCGTATTTAAGGTTTGTCCGTTTTCTTGCTGTATGGATTTCTATTTTTCTGCTGCCGCTTTGGTATTTGTTTTCTGTTCAAAAAGAACTCCTGCCGATTAGTCTCAGTTTTATTGGCCCTGAGGAAATTGGTGTTGTTCCGCTTTTTTTGCAGTTTATCATTATTGAACTCGGTATGGATATGCTCAGGATGGCTACCATTCATACACCCACATCTGTGTCTACAGGATTAGGGCTTGTGTCAGCAATTGTAATCGGTCAAGTTGCTATTGAGGTTGGTTTGTTTGTAAATGAAGTCGTGTTATATATTGCCGTAGCAGCAATAGGCACTTTTGCTACTCCAACTTATGAACTTAGTCTTGCTAACAGATTATTGAGGCTTTCATTACTGGCTCTTACTGCTTTATTAGGAGTTCCAGGTTATATGGCAGGATTTACGTTAGCTATTTTATTTTTTGTTTCTTTTAAATCTTTTCATATCCCCTATTTATGGCCGTTTATTCCATTTAACTATAAAGCAATCAGAGATGTGATATTTAGAATTCCAATGCCCTTAAAAAACAGAAGACCTGTTGTACTCCACCCTAAGGACCCAGATCGTTAATACGCAAAAACAGCTAGAGAAAAAAGAGGCACTCGCAGGAGTCAGTACCCTTCCGCCGCAATCCTTACATGTTATTATGCAAAAAAAGGATCAAACCAGCTCTTATCGAGGTGGTTTGATTCTTTTTTCTGTTCAACCGGTTTTTCAGTGGCCACAGAAAAAACTGGCTGTTTTTTGTGATAATATTGTGCAAAGGCTTGCATTAAGTCCCATAATTTTTGTTATAATGACTTTGGTGATAGAAAATGAAAACAATGTATGATGTGCAGCAGTTATTGAAAAGATTTGGAACCATTATATACACAGGGAACCCAGCTGCAGATTTAGAATTAATACAAGAAGAAGTTCGAGAGCTATACAACCAGAAACTAATAGATGTAAACGAATACAAAACAGCAATTCTTATTATTCGTTCAGCTAACAATAAATTACAATAGAGGATGAAGCGAAATGGAAAAATGGCTAGTTGGGGTAGACTTAGGCGGAACAACAATAAAAATAGCTTTTATAACACTGGATGGTCATATCGTGGAGAAGTGGGAAATTCCTACTAATATAGAAGAAGACGGTAAACGTATTGTAAGTGACATTGCTCAGTCGATTGATGCCAAATTAGATCAGCTTTCTGAAAACCGTGAAAAACTCGCTGCGATTGGTATGGGAGCACCAGGATTTATTGATATGAAAACAGGATTCATCTATCATGCGGTTAACATTGGATGGCGAAATTATGCTTTGAAAGACGAACTTGAAAAAGCAACAGGACTTTCGGTTACGGTAGACAATGATGCAAATATTGCAGCGATCGGTGAGATGTGGCGAGGTGCAGGAGATGGTGAAGGAAATCTTCTGATGGTAACACTAGGAACTGGTGTCGGAGGCGGAATTATTGTAAATGGCCATATCATGCATGGCACTAATGGAATGGCCGGCGAGATTGGACATATTACATCTATTCCAGAAGGCGGAGCTTCTTGTAATTGCGGAAAGTCAGGATGTATTGAGACGATTGCATCTGCTACAGGAATAGCTAGGATCGCTAAAGAAAAAGCAGCAAATAATTCATCTTCATCTCTTAATGAAATTTTAAAAAATAGTGGGGAACTTAAAGCAAAAGATGTTGCTGAAGCAGCTGGGAATGGTGATCAGGCAGCAATTGATACGCTAGACACAGTAGCGTATCATTTAGGGCTTGTGATCGCAAATCTTTCCAACAGTATTAATCCGGGGAAAATTGTTATTGGCGGGGGAGTTTCAAAAGCTGGCCACGTACTTATGTCCAGACTAGAGAAAGAATTTAAACGGTTTGCACTTCCAAGGGTAGCAGAAGGAGCAACGCTTACTATAGCAACTTTAGGCAACGACGCTGGTGTTATTGGCGGGGCATGGCTGGCAAAACATAACATATAAATGCTATATAAAAATAGAGAGCCACACGAAGTGGTTCTTTATTTTTTTGAAACTTTTTCGGCAAAGGTTCGTCTAATTGTTTATGGATGAAAAAAAAGGGTAAAACTAATATAGTTTTGTTGTCCTATTTGTCAGAATCTTGAAATAGTACGTTAGGGTATTGAATTCTTGTGCAAAACCATATATTATACTCTTTATGTAATCCTTTAGTTAAGGTTTTGTAAATGGTGATTTACATTCCAGATGGATACAGCGGATAAGGAAGAGTATAAAAATAACATTTAAATTTAACTGCACAAGTTCTTTTTGATTGAGGAGGTCAGAGAACATTATGAAAGAAAAAATGAAACAAGCTTTTGCTGATTATAAGTTTTTCTTTATTGCAATTGCTTTATTATGGGTTAAAACGTATATCGTATATAAAACAGCCTTTGAACTGCCTATGGACAATAAAATTCAGGAACTGATCCTATTTATTAATCCAATCAGTTCGGTCATCTTATTCTTAGGTATTACCCTTTATTTTAAAGGTAAAGCGCATAGAAGAATGATTATTGCCGTAAGTGCGATCATGAGTTTTATAATGTATGCAAACATGGTTTTTTACAGATTCTTTAACGACTTTATTACCATTCCAGTGTTGTTTCAAACAAGCAACATGGGTGATCTAGGAAACAGTGTTTTTGAATTAATTCAGCCAACAGACGTTTTAGTGTTTGTTGACATCGTAATTTTATCTTACTTTATGAGACGTGCTGATTACCGTCCTGCTCGTGCGTCACGCAAACAGATTACATTGACTTATGCAGCAGCGATTGTATTTTTTATCGTTAACGTTGGAATTGCTGAAACAGAGCGTCCACAGTTATTAACACGTACTTTTGACCGTGAAATGCTGATTAAGAATATTGGTTCGTACAATTACCATATTTATGATTCAATCATTCAGTCTAAAGCAAAAGCTCAGCGTGCATTCGCGGATGGAAGCGAAATTACGGATATTGAAAACTACACACGTGCCAATTATAAAGAACCGAACCCTGAGATGTTTGGTAAAGCGAAAGGCAAAAATGTTTTCGTAATTTCTGTAGAATCAACACAAAACTTTGTTATTAATGAATCAGTTAACGGAAAAGAAATTACACCGTTTATGAATGACTTGATTAAAGACAGCTATTACTTCCCGAACTTTTATCACCAGACAGGGCAAGGGAAAACATCTGATTCAGAGTTCTTGCTAGATAACTCACTATATCCGCTTCCAAGTGGAGCAGTGTTCTTTACACATTCACAAAATCAATACAATGCAACGCCAGAGATCTTGAAAGAGCAAGGCTATTACTCTTCAGTACAGCATGCGAACAACAAGAGTTTCTGGAACCGTGATATTATGTATGATAATTTCGGCTATGACCGTTATTACTCATTAAAAGATTTTGAAGTTACACCTGAAAATTCAATCGGTTGGGGATTAAAGGATAAAGATTTCTTTAAACAGTCTATTCCTCACTTGAAAGAAATGCAGGCAATGAATAAGCCGTTCTATACAAAGTATATTACTTTAACGAATCACTTCCCTTTCACGTTAGAAGAAGAAGATGAAATGATTCCTGAATGGACTTCAAATGACGGAACAGTTAACCGATACTTTACAACTGTACGGTACACGGATGAAGCATTGAAAGAGTTCTTTGCAGATGTAAAAGCAGCTGGGTTATATGAAGACTCTATCTTTATCATGTATGGTGACCATTATGGTATTTCTGAAAATCACAATGATGCAATGGGTCAATTCTTAGGAAAAGAAATTACCCCATTTGAATCAACGCAGCTTCAGAAAGTGCCATTGATCATTCATATGCCTGGTGAAAAAGGCAAGCAGATGGATACAGTCGGCGGACAAATCGACTTAAAACCAACAATCTTGCACTTGCTGGGAATTGACACAAAAGGTGATATTCAATTAGGATCAGACCTTTTCTCTAAAGACCGCGAAGATTTCGCAGTTTTACGTGATAATTCTTATATTACGAAAGATAATGTCTTTACAGATGGAAAGTGTTACGACAAGGCAACTGGTAAGCCAGTTGAAGGCGAAGAAAATGCATGTGAACCTTATGCTGAACGTGCAAAAACTGAACTTGATATGTCAGATCGTATCATCTATGGTGACTTGCTTCGCTTTTATGATAAAGACAAAGCAAAACAAAATAATTAATAAGACAGAGAGCACTTAGCTTCGGCTAAGTGCTTTTTTTGCATATATGACAACATCAATCATACATCTTTAAGAGGACGTTTTTAGGGAGGGCTTTGATTGGAAATTCTAGTTAGGAACGGAGACTCGCTTTGGTACTATTCCAGACTCTTGTCTATCCCTTATATATTAATTAAAGATTCAAATCCCAATATGCATTCTGGAAATATTGAAGCAGGAAAAAAAGTTCATCTGCCTGGAATCGCTGTTCAGCGCTATAAAATAAAAAATGGTGACACGTTCTTCAAAATTGCTGAGGAAAAAGATATTCCCATTGATGCGCTTTACTTATTTAACCAGCAAGTCGATCCTAAGGAGATATTTGTAAAAGATGAAATTAATATTCCTTATGTCCTTCCATTTCCTTGTATACAAGGAAAACGTAAATATGACAGCCAAGTGCTAAAGAGGGACATCGATCATTTAATGCAAACTTATCCTTTTATCAAAAAACAAACTATTGGACATTCCGTTCAAGGAAAGCCAATAGATATGCTTATCGTTGGTAAAGGAAAGAAAAAAGTTCATATCAACGGTTCCTTCCACGGAAATGAATGGATAACAACAGCAATCCTCATGAAGTTTATTAATGAGTATGCTCGAGCTTTAACAATTGAAGCCTCCATGAATGATGTTTCTTCGCTCGATCTTTACAAGAATACCACTTTACTTGCCGTACCAATGGTTGATCCCGATGGAGTAGACCTTGTTCTACATGGTCCTCCAAAGGATGCAGAATTAAAAGAGTTTGTATTAAATTTAAACAAAGGAAAAAAAGACTTTTCATCATGGAAAGCCAATATTAGAGGCGTGGATTTAAACAATCAGTTCCCTGCAAGATGGGAAATGGAACAGCCAAGAAAGCCCAAAAAGCCAGCTCCAAGAGATTATCCTGGAAAAGCACCTTTATCTGAACCAGAGGCAATTGCCATGGCTCAGGCTGCACAAAAGTATGATTTTGACAGGGTAGTTGCTCTTCATACGCAAGGAAAAGAGCTTTACTGGGGATTTGAAGGGGAAGAACCTATGCCGGTATCCCAGCAGATTGCAGATGAATTTGAACGGGTCAGTGGTTATAAAGCCATCAGGTATGTTGACAGTTATGCAGGATATAAAGACTGGTTTATACAGGAGTTTAGAAGACCTGGCTTTACTATAGAACTCGGGTTTGGAGTTAACCCATTGCCTTTAGGACAGTTTGATAAAATTTATGAAGAAACACGAGGTATCCTGATTGCCAGCTTGTATATGTAAGTTTATATAGAAAAACCATCAGAACAATAATTCTGATGGTTTTTCGGATTTTAATGGCCTGTTGAACCGCCGCTGCCAACTAATACGTCAAGTACAGTCATGACTGTAAACCAGCCAAATACAGCAAACGTTAAAAACGCGAAGCCTGCTGCCATTAAGTTTTTAATTTTTAACGAACGTAATAGTCCCAATGCAGCTAGAATAGCTACTAAGCCGAATATAATGGCTAATCCCATTATTCTGTGCCCCCTTGCTTTGGAGTAATACCAATCCTATGTATAACGCTTTCACACAGGTATAACCTTGTATTATTTTACTTGTTTTATCCTTATTTGTCGAGTGAACATTTACAACAATATGAATTCTGGCTTAACCTGATAAGATGATGCCCATTTTAGTATAAGCGGTTTATTATGCTGGCTGAAGAAATATATAGATTCCGTTTCATTTTCAACGGCAACTAATTCTTCTTCAGCTTGCAGGAGAAACATATCTATTTGCTTCTGATCTCCTTGCTTAACAGAAAATGCACAAATCATATCAAGATATAAATAACATTTCCCACTTTCGGAAAAGAATCCATAATCCTCAAGAAGAAGAGAGGTTTTATAGGGCTTTATTAAAAGTAACGGAATCGCTTCTTTTGAATCTTCAAAACAATACTCTGTAATAATGAAGTCACCTTCCCGGTCCACAAAAGGAAAACTCTCTAAATTGTTTTCGAAACCATAATAGATGTTCATGCATTTCCTCCGTATATATGACTATTTTAGTGTAAGATAGAAAGGGAGAACTTGCAATTGGAACTGGAGGTATAAACATGAGATGGAAAAAGCTAACTGTAGGACCTGTTCAAGAAAATACATATATCCTTTATGATTCAAAAAATGAAGCGATAATTTTAGATCCAGGGAGTGAAGGTTCCAAAATTATTCAAACTATAGAATCACTAAAGTTAAAACCACTGGCTGTTTTGCTGACGCATGCTCACTTTGATCACATAGGTGCAGTGGATCAAGTACGGGAAAAATACCAGCTGCCATTATATATTCATAAAAAAGAGCAAGATTGGCTCACTGATACAAAAAAGAACGGGTCAAAGTATTTTGGACAAAATATCACAGCTAAGCCTGCTAGTCACTTATTAACGGATAATGATAGAAGCTTAAAGATTGGCTCATTTTCTTTTGATGTATTAACTACTCCTGGGCATTCACCAGGGAGTGTATCCTATTATTTGAAGGGTGCAGGAGCTGTATTTTCAGGAGATGCACTATTTGCCGGAAGTATTGGGAGAACCGATCTTAACGGAGGCTGTCAGGATACATTGCTAAAGAGTATTCATGAGAAATTATTGCAGCTTCCTGAAGAAACAGTTGTACTATCTGGTCATGGTCCTGAGACGACAATTGGAATGGAAATGGATTCAAATCCTTTCTTAGGCGGGTTTTAAATTGAGCCTGAAGGATGATATAAAAAGTTTTTTGCACCAGAACCACTGGATGACGATGGAGCAATTTATGGAATGGGCTCTTTATCATCCTGATTACGGATATTACATGAATGAACAGAAGAAAATTGGGAAAAACGGGGATTTTTATACATCCAGTTCCGTTTCAGATGTTTTCGGAAAAGTTTGGGCTAATATTTTTGCAAAAACTATACATGAACACGATTTAGACCCTGTCGTAATCGAATTTGGAGCAGGAACTGGCCGGTTCGCGAAACAAGTTTTATCCAGCTGGAAAGATTACGGTTTTGAGAAGCAACTATCATATATCATCGTTGAAAAAAGTCCTTACCACCGTCAGCTTCTCCAAAATGAATTAATAGGTTCCTCTTCTGTGACCATTTTTAGTTCATTTGAAGAATTAAAAGAAACTTATCCGGATTTTAAAGGTATTATTTTTGCGAATGAAGTACTAGATGCTTTTCCTATACGGGTTTTTCGTAAACAAAAAAACAGCTGGTATGAGAAAGTTGTTATATTTGAAGAAGATAAAGATGAAATTCGATTAAACTATATAAAAACATCTGATCATTCGATATGGTTAGATCAATTATTCGCATCAAGAAGAAGTGATTTTGATCTTGAAGTGTCCTTTCAGATGATGAATTGGCTGAAAGATATTTATGAATGGACAGCTGAGCAAAGTGTTTATTTCTTTGTGGATTACGGATATAGTGGTGATGAATGGAATGAAGAAGCTTTGAAAGAAGGCAGTATACGCGGATATCATAAGCATAAAATTGAAAATAACCCTCTTTTTTACCCGGGTAAGATGGATATAACTTATCATGTAGACTGGGATCAAGTTGAAAGTTCTGCGAAAAAACATGGCATTGAAACCATACAATTTAGTATGCAAGGTGAATTTCTATTAAAAGAGGGTATGTTATCTCTTTTGAATGACGCTGTGGGTACAGATCCTTTCTCTGCTGAACATAAAAGGAACAGGGCAATCAGGTCATTCCTTTTAGACAGTTCTCTGGCGAACGGCTTTCAAGTTGTGATGCAACAAAAAAAACGGACCGTTTTATAACGGTCCATTTTTTTATAAGCTAATATGAACTTTTTTAAATATTAATGGCCTCCGCCAGCTCCAGGAGTCATCATAAATGTTGACCAGTATGTAAATCCGACAAAGAAAACTGTTAAATAAGCACCAAAGATATAAATATACATACGTTCAGATAAGTTCAAATAACCTAATGAAACGAACATAATCGTTTGTCCTAGGAACAATAACGCCATGTCCTGCATATCGCCAAGATAAGCCATGACACCAATGATTCCTGTCCAAAAGCCCAAAACCTTATACATTCTTGACATATGTATCCCTCCTTTTTTCGCCAATACTTGTATCCTTTAGTATTATATATGAGTTTCCACTCTCTTGTAAATGACAATTGTAAGCGGATAAAAAGACAAAGTAAATATAATTACTCGAAGTAGGTTAATTTTGGTTTATTATGCCTCTTTTAAAGGTAATGTAAACCAAAAGGAGTGAAGTTATATGAATTCGATTACGTTTTACACATATCCTAGCTGCACTTCATGTCGCAAAGCGAAAATGTGGCTTAAACAAAATAAAGTATCATTTGAAGAAAGACACTTATTTAAAGAAACACCTTCAGTAGAAGAGCTCAGAGAGTTATTAAAGCTAACGAAAGCGGGAACTGAAGATATTTTGGCTAAAAGAAGCCAATCCTTTAAATCTCTTGATGTAGATATTTATGATCTATCTACAAACGAATTGCTTGAACTTCTAACAAAGAACCCTAAGCTGCTTAAACGTCCTCTCGTAACTGATGGAGAACTGCTAATTGCTGGATACAGCCCTGGCGATATGAAAAAGTTAAGCCATAAAAATGAAAAAGAACACATTTCAAGTCATGTGTCCTGATATCATGCACTCTTAAACTTTAAGAGTGTATATTTTTTGGCTGGGCTAGCTGGATTCGAACCAACGCATGACGGAGTCAAAGTCCGTTGCCTTACCGCTTGGCTATAGCCCAATACAACAATAATAGTATGAGCCGTGTCGAAATTTATATGCGTTATTTCAAAAAAAGATGAAGGAATTTTAATTTGTGTGAAGTATGTTTTATAACACGAAACAAAAAGGAGGCCGATAATGCTTGCCAATAAAAATTTTAGGCAGTTTAATTTTGCATGATGCGGTAAATCAAAATGCATCTGACATTCATTTCATCCCATTAAAAAAAGGAGGAGTAGTACAATTTCGCATTGATGAAAGATTGCTCGAATACAGAACTCTTAATTTCGAAGAGTACGTCCGTGTCATTTCTCATTTCAAGTATTCAGCCAGAATGGATATCGGTGAACACCGTAAACCTCAAAGCGGTGCTATGGATGTACTAATAGATAATATTAACGTACATCTTCGACTTTCTTCCATTCCTTCTGCATTTAATGAATCTCTTGTAATCCGCATACTTCCTCAGCAAGAATCCTTTTCAATTAATGAATTATCACTCTTCCCGCATGCACTTCAAAAACTCATTTTTCTCATTAAACGTTCAAGTGGTTTGTTATTATTTACTGGCCCTACCGGTTCAGGAAAAACGACAATGCTCTATTCTTTGCTTCAATACCTCCAACACCACTACAAGCGTCAGGTAGTTACTTTAGAAGATCCTGTTGAACGAAAAGTTGACACATTTCTTCAAATGGAAATTAATGAAAAAGCTGGTGTAACATATGGTGAAGGATTTAAATCTTTATTGCGGCACGATCCCG
Source organism: Fictibacillus arsenicus (assembly GCF_001999465.1). GTDB lineage: Bacteria > Bacillota > Bacilli > Bacillales > Fictibacillaceae > Fictibacillus > Fictibacillus arsenicus. The sequence continues at coordinate 56,818 of NZ_MQMF01000005.1, read as the reverse complement.
ATGTCATCATGATAGGAGAAATACGCGATGAAGCTGCAGCCCGGCTAGTTATCCGTGCGTCATTAACAGGGCATTTAGTTCTCTCAACTATGCATGCCTCGGATTGTATAGGCTGTTTAGAACGTTTAAGGGAGTTTGGAATCCGCGAGGCAGAATTGAAACAGACATTAATGGGTGTAGTTTCGCAAAGTCTGATTTCCATGCCCTGCCGTTTTTGCGGTGATCATTGCAGTGACTTTTGTTTTAAATCAAGGACTTTTAGAAGAGTAGGGATTTATGAAATCTTAAGTAATCAAGATTTGGAAACTGCTTTTAAGCAAGACACCTCCGTTCCGCCGTTTTATAAAAGTCTCCCATATTATTTTAATCACGCATATGCAGCAGGATTTGTAACGAAAGAAAGTTATGAAAGATGGATGGGGTGGCATGGGAATGTTTAAGAAGAAGTGGAAAAGAGCTTCTCAAGGCATTTTCCTTTATAAACTTGGACTTTTGCAAAGTCATGGTTACTCGATCAATAAAAGCATAGAACTTTTAAAATCGCATTTACCTGATAAAGAACAGCATTTAATAGAAGAATTATTAGAAGCATTGTCTGCAGGTAATTCTGTTCTAGATGTTTTCTCAAAATTAAATTTGCCGGATGAAGTAATAAGTTCATTATCTATAAACAGCGTTAACGGAAATTTAACAGACAGTTTAATGGAAAACGGAAATTATATGAGAAAAAAGGCAGAATGGCGAGAGCGATTAAATAAAGCGATTAGATATCCTTTATTTTTGTTATTTCTTACAGTTTGGATCGGTATTCTTTTTTACTATTTTTTATTTCCTCAATTTTCTCTTCTTTTTTCTTCTTTGGAAGTAAAGACACCCGCGTTCACCTCAATAATGCTGTCTTTCCTATCTTTGTTTCCTTACCTCCTAATTGCAGCTTTATTAACATTTCTGGTTGGATGGATCGCTGTTTACTATATAAGGAAAAACACAAGCTACTCTGATCAGATGAGGTTATTAACATCTATACCCTTTTTAAAGAAATTTCTTTTGCTGATGAACTCACATTATTTCAGCATTAACTTTGGTTCTATGTTAAAAAGCGGTTTGCCGGTAACAGATGCATTAATCGTAATGGAAAATCATATGAAAAAAGGTTTTTTTCAAGAAGAGAGTATGAGGCTGCAAAAAGGTTTATTGGATGGAAAAACATTGCCCGAGCTTTTACTTCATAAACCTTTTTATGCAAAGGAAATGACGGATATTATTCGTTTCGGACAAGCACAAGGGGCACTAGGATTTGAGCTCGTTCAATATGGAGAGTGGATATTTATAGAGTTGGAGGAGAAAGTCCTTTCTAATCTGCAAAAAATACAGCCTATCCTTTTTGCTATTATTGGTGGTTTTGTCCTGCTTATGTTTGCTTCTATGCTTTTGCCGATGTTTCAACTAATGGATGCTTTATAGGGAGGAAAACGCTTTTATGAGAAATGAAAATGGTTTTACCCTGATTGAAATGATGATTGTTTTACTTATTATTTCAGTTTTGATGCTGATTGCATTGCCGAGTATGACTAAGAATAATGCTATCGTTAAATCTCTTGGCTGTGAAGCAACGATAGATCTCGTGCAAGGTCAGGTAGGCGCTTATGAAGCGGAAAAGAATGAGCTGCCTACAATTGAACAGCTTTTTGATGAAAAATATATTGATACAAAAGTCTGTCCCGATAAAGAACCTTTGCTCATCGATAGTGAAGGGAAAGTGTATGTCGATAATGAGGATGAAACACCCTGATTAAATATAAACAGTCTGGTCATTTATTGATTGAAATGATGATCGTACTCTTAATAATTGGACTAATAGGCTCTGTTGCTTATCCGAAGTTCAATGCGTTTATAAAAAACAGAAAGACAGAGTACTTTTTAAATTCTCTTGAAAAGGACATTATGCTTATGCAGCAAAAAGCAATTAATGAAAGCAGTGTGTACCGTCTAACCTTCAATAATGAACAAGATATGTACCAGATAGGAACCTATAGTTCAATTAAGGTATTGAACCGGCCTATTCCAAAACATATTACCATTGAAGGACAAGCTATGGAAATGACGATCCAATATAATCAAAACGGAAACATAAGCCGTGCAGGAACACTTTATATATATTCAGAAGAAGCTGTTTATAAAATGGTGTTTCAGCTTGGTAAAGGGAAATTTTATGTTGCGAAACAATAATGGATATTTGCTGCTTGAGTCCATGCTAGGTTTATTGCTGTTTTCTGCTATAGCTTCTATTTGTCTTCCCTATGTTTATATATTGAACCAGGAGCAAAAGACAACAAGGCAACTAATGTTTGCTATTGAAGAGGCTGACCGGCTTTCTTTATTGAAAATCCAATTGCATGATATGGAGTGGAGTCAAAACGGAACAGCATATTCGTTATTAACTAAAAAGGGAGTTACAGATGAGTATGAAATCTGTATTACATTTGAGGGAGCTAACCAAAAAGAGTATACGGCATGTTCAAGCTATTATTAAATATGCTGATTCTCAGAAGGGCTATAGCATAATGGAAGCTTTCATAGCTTTGTCAGTACTCCTCATGCTCTCATCGCTTATACCAGTATTGTTTATTCCTATCCAAAAACAGCCACCAAATCCTCAGGTGGAAGAATCCTCACTATTTTTCTCTATGTTAGGAAAAGAAATAAGAGAAGGAAAGTCTGTTGAAGTAAACAATAACTCATTGTACATTACGCTTACAAATGGCAATGTTTTGAGTTTCTCAAGATATCATTCTCTTATTCGCAAGCAAGTAAATGGACTGGGACATGAAGTGTGGGTGCAGAATATTAGTGAGATGGTGCTAAAAAAGCATTCAGACGTACTGTTAGCCGTAAAACTTATAGATACACAAGGAAATGAATATGAGCGTTTTTTTCGGAGGATTGAGTAATGAAAAATGAAAAGGGGATCATTTACCCTCTCGTAATTACACTGTGTTTTGTTATCCTTGTCTTTTTTGGATACTTTACAGGGAAGGTTTCCTCTGAAAGGCAGTTTGTTTATATGCAGGAAGAACAATTAAAGCAAACTCGGCTCCTTCAGCAAGGGGTGGAGAGAGCAATTATTTATGCCAGGGATACTTCTGTGCTTCTCCCGGTGGAGAAGAATCTAATCTTGAATGAAGGAATTGTTAATTTGGTGATCGAACACACGACAGAAGACGAAAGGCTCATTTTGATTGAAGCATTTACAGATAAGCAACATACAAAAAAGGTGAAAGTATATTATAATGTAACCCAGAATAGCGTTACAAAATGGGTGGAGGGTTAAAGTTGAACACCATATATTTAGTAGGCTTCATGGGGTGCGGTAAAACGTCTGTTGGAAAACATCTTTCCAAACAGCTTGAAGTACCACCATATGATGTAGATTCTGCAATTGAGAAGCAAAGAGGACAAACGATAAAAGAAATTTTTCATCATGAAGGAGAAGAAGCTTTTAGAAACTATGAATCTCTAGCTATTCGTCAGCTTCCGCTGGAACATGCAGTTGTCATGACAGGAGGGGGAGCTGTTGTTCGTGAAGAGAACCTTACTTATATGAAGAGTAAAGGAACAGTGATTTATTTAAAAACAAGCTTTCCTGTATTGTGGGATCGGTTAATGAAAGAAGAGGAGCGAAAGAAAAGACCATTATTGCTGACAAATACGAAAGAAGATGTTTTTCGGCTTTATAATGAGCGGCGAAAGCATTATGAAAAAAGTGATATCACGATTTTAACGGATGTACTGACTGCAGAAGAAGTATGCGAGCAGATTCTTGTTGAGTTACAGCGGTTTAATTCCTGAGCAAATAGACAAGACTAGACAGTGAATGGTATAAATTAAAGGAGTTTTGTTAATGGCTGCGGGAAATGATGTTGTGAAGTATCTAACTCAGAAAATAGTGAAATATTTTGACGAGCCAAAATCGGTCCGAAAAGAAAGAAAGCGTACACGGAAAAACGAGAAAGAACCGATGTTAACATACCTTTTTGGCGTTTTGCCAATGAGTTTAGGTCTTATGTTCAGGAAGAGAAGAAAAAGATAAGCATTGGCTGGAAAAAGGATAAAGCCGGGAGCCTAACCCGGCTTTTTAATTTTGTAATATATCTAAAAGATTGTTGCTTTATGAAAGATAAAAGAGCCCTCCGTTTATGATTTCTACAATGATCTTTGGCTCGTATTGTGTTCGAAGTGCTTCTTTTTCTACATGGTAAGCTTCTGGTTTCGTTAAAAGATCTTCATAAAAACTTTCTAGAAGGTCCTGATCTTCCTTCCAGCGATTCTTTGCATCGTCTGCCCAAGTATGATCATCCCGATCGATCACTTCCTGTATTTTAGTTTCAAGCCTTTTAAAAGCACTTTCTGGTTTTATAAAAGGAGAGAGTGTGTAACAAAAATCAGGAATTCTTTTCGTTAATAAAAGCTTCTGAAGCCGGTTATGAAACTGGTCTTCTATCGTCCCGTTAATCAGCTGAATTCCATACGATAGCACTTGATCCTTTTTCTGATCACATTGATAGGAAACTTTCACATTTAAACACAGCCAGGGCTGAAGAGGAACTTGTGCTCCTTGCTGCGGAACAGATTCGTATAAACGGATAAAAGAAGCGAGTTTTTTTGTAGATGCAAATATTTGATGAAGGCGGGGAGAGCCAAAATGAATAAACTCTCCTTTACCATCTGGTGACTGCTGCTGTCCTGTAACCAGTGTTAATGTCATAGGATTAGGAGTTCCGCCGGTTTTTTCAAGGTAGTGCCAATAGAATGGACGATTCATCAGTACTTTGTCCAGCTCAGTCGTTAATTGAACCTTTATATAACTGAAGTTTTTCTCTAGAATCCGGCATTCGTTAGCATCAAAATACCTTTCAAGAAATCGATGTATCTCGTGCTGCTGCATGCTCTTCCCATCCTTTCTGCTTTATTCCTCCATCTAAATTGATAAGGGAAGCAAGGTTATCCATCTTTATCCTGATTTCGCCTTCACTGTCTGAAGTGTTCAAAATATCAGAAATATGGCGCTCAATATTTTTAATTTCAAACTTCGTTAAGATCTCATCAAGTTCCCCGATGACACTCTCAAACAAGTTAATCTTGTTGTAAAGCAGGTTTAAGATATGTTCTTCAATGGTGTTCTGAGTGGCGAAATTATAGATGTGAACATCTCCCTGCTGGCCAATTCTATGGATACGGCCGATACGCTGTTCAATCCTCATCGGATTCCAAGGCAGATCATAGTTTATGATGTGCTGACAAAATTGAAGATTTATTCCTTCGCCTCCAGCTTCAGTAGCAATCAATACTTGAGCACGCGTTTTAAAAAGATGTGTCATCCAGTCTTTCTTGCTTCGTTTAAAGCCCCCTCTGAAGGGAACAGAAGAAATGCCGTGCTGCTGAAGAAACCATTGTAAATATAATTGGGTGGCACGATATTCAGTGAAAATAATAACTTTTGAATTAATGGACTGAATAAGCTCAAGCGCTTTTAATGCTTTTGAGTTTTGATCCACCAATTCAATTTTCTTCATTAGTTCAACGATACGGTTTTCCATTAATGTTGATGGAACATCCTTTTGAAGCATATTTTTAAGCGTTAAAAATACAGCTTCTCTTGAACTGCATGCCTCACGCTGCAAGGTAACAACAGAGAATTTGCTTCTGTCAAAGTAGGGTTCTCTTTTAAGTTTAGATATTTCATCATAAAGGTCCCGCTCTGTTTTTGATAATGTTATAGGGATGGTCTTTACTAGCCGTTTTGGCCATTTTAAGCCAGTTTCTTCTCTTCTGTTTCTGACCATTACTTTATTGACCAGCTGCTTTAGTTTTTCTTCGTTTTTCAAAGAATACTTATCTTCTTTAAAGTCTTTATCAAAATTTTCTCTGTTGCCAAGGTGTCCCGGCTTTAGCAGAGAAACAAGATTAAAGATTTCCTCTACTCTATTCTGTACTGGAGTAGCGGTTAACAATAAACAAAATTTCTTTTTCAGAAGCTGTACAAATTCATAGTTTTTCGTTTTCTTATTCTTCAATTTATGGGCTTCGTCGATAATGATAAGGTCGTATTCCTGATTCAAAACAATATCGCGGTGCGGGGCGCGTTTTGCAGTATCGATTGATGAAACGACAACATCACATTGCTCCCAAACATAAGCCTTCTTTTGAGCAATCGCAGGTATAAAGAATTTTTGATTAAGTTCATTCGTCCACTGTATAACTAAAGAAGCCGGCACTAGAATCAGGATTTTCTTCGCTAAGCGTCGAATCATGTATTCTTTTAAAATTAATCCAGCTTCAATCGTTTTTCCTAATCCGACTTCATCTGCTAGAATCGCTTTTCCGTTCATTTGCTCAATAACGGTTGTTGCAACGTCCAGCTGATGAGGCAGAAAAGTCATCTGTGGGAGATGAGCTGGAGCTTGCAGCCCCAAAAACTCAGGTATTGCAAGATGATGTTCGGCCTCAAGTGCCAAGTTGTACAACTCCCAGTTGGCCCATGGTCCATCTTCTTCCACACGCTTTAAAAAGTCATCATGCCATTCTCGCTGAAACTGAACGTCGATTTTCATACCGGATATCCTTTCCATAAAAAAGTTCATTGCCATTCCATTTATAAAAATGATAGGATAATAATGTAGTAAACATAGTAGTAGTATGTGCGACCTTGGACAATAACATACTCGCGAATGAAAGTAAGAGGAGAGACTGCTTTAGCGGCGCCGAAGGAGCAAACAATTGTGAAACTCTCAGGCAAAAAGACTCTTGCTAGACGCATCTCTGGAGAGAGCTTTTAAATAGATGAAAGCCACCAACGAAGAAACTCAGGAAATATCATGAGAAACTTACCGGTTGCAGGACAGAGGATTCCTATTTATAAGGGATCTCTCTGTCCTTTTTTTGTCCAAATTTGATTGAAAATTTTAAAGTATGAAAAAGGAGGAATTCACATGGCTACATTGTTGCGCACACCGTTATTTAACACATATAAAGAACACGGTGGAAAAGTTATTGATTTCGGTGGCTGGGAATTGCCAGTTCAGTTTTCAAGTATTAAAGAGGAACATGAGGCTGTACGTACTCAAGCAGGTTTATTTGATGTTTCTCACATGGGTGAGTTCGAAGTAAAAGGGCCAAATGCACTATCATTCTTGCAATATACAATGACGAATGATGTTTCCAAACTTCAAAATGGACAAGCTCAATATACGGCGATGTGCTATGAAAACGGCGGAACTGTAGATGATCTCTTGATCTATAAAAGAGATGAAAATGACTATTTGCTAGTTGTGAATGCCTCAAATATTGAAAAAGATTTCGAATGGCTAAACAGCCACAAACAAGAGGGTGTTGAGCTTGTTAACGTGTCACCTGAATATGCTCAGCTTGCTATTCAAGGGCCAAAAGCTGAAATGATTCTTCAAAAACTGACAGACACTGACCTTTCTGAAATCGGTTTCTTCCGTTTCAAAGAAGACGTATCACTAGCTGGGATTCCTTCTTTAGTATCTAGAACAGGGTACACAGGTGAAGATGGATTCGAGATCTACTTAAAAACAGCTGATGCTGAAAAACTATGGAAATCCGTATTAGAAGCGGGGAGCGAAGATGGATTGCTGCCGGCTGGTCTAGGAGCACGTGACACGCTTCGTTTTGAGGCGAAACTTGCACTTTACGGGCAGGAGCTGACAAAAGATATCACACCGATAGAAGCTGGTATCGGATTTGCAGTGAAGACGGATAAAGAAGCAGACTTTATCGGGAAAGAAGTGCTCGCTGAGCAAAAGAAAAATGGAGCACCTCGCAAGCTTGTTGGTATCGAGATGATAGATAAAGGTATTCCTCGTTCTCATTATGAAGTGTTTGCAGGTGACAAAAGAATCGGTGAAGTAACTACTGGCACGCAATCTCCTTCACTTAAGAAGAACCTGGGACTTGTCCTCATTGACAAGGAATACAGCGAACTTGGAACAGAAGTAGAAGTGCAAATACGCCAAAAACGCTTAAAAGCAAAAGTGGTAGCATCACCATTTTACAAACGTGGAAAATAAATCGTTCTAATAAGGAGGAGAAACAATGACGTTCCGTTACTTGCCGATGACAGATCAAGATAAAAAGGAAATGCTTGAGACGATTGGAATCGAAACTACAGAAGAACTTTTTAAAGATATCCCTGAAGAGGTACGTTTTAAAGGCCGCCTCGACATAGAAGAAGCATTGCCAGAACCGCAGCTTGTAAAAGAAATGGGCAGGCTTGCAGCCATGAATAAAAACACGAAGGATTATGCTTCCTTTTTAGGTGCAGGTGTTTATGACCATTACACACCATCCATCGTTAACCATATGCTTTTACGTTCAGAGTTCTATACGGCATATACTCCTTATCAGCCAGAGATCTCCCAAGGTGAACTGCAGGCTATCTTTGAATTCCAGACAATGATCTGTGAATTAACAGGAATGGATGTAGCCAACTCATCGATGTATGATGGTGGAACTTCACTAGCTGAAGCTGGATTATTATCAGCTGCACAAACTCGAAGAAAGAAAATCGTCGTTTCAAAATCCGTGCATCCAGAATCCAGAGATGTTCTGAAAACCTATGCAAAAGGACAGCACCTTGAAGTAGTGGAAGTAGATGCTGAAAACGGGTTGACTTCAATAAACGGCCTGCGTTCTGCAGTTGATGAAGAAACAGCTTGTGTTATCGTTCAATATCCTAACTTCTTTGGTCAGATCGAGCCATTAAAAGAGATTGAAGAAATCATTCATGAAAATAAAGGAATGTTCGTCGTTTCATCTAATCCACTCGCGTTAGGAGCATTAACTCCTCCAGGGAAATTTGGAGCGGACATCGTTGTTGGGGATGCGCAGCCGTTTGGTATTGCTCAAGGTTTCGGCGGACCTCACTGCGGATACTTTGCTGTTACAAATAAGCTTATGCGTAAAGTACCAGGCAGATTAGTTGGCCAGACTGTTGACGAAGACGGCAAACGTGGATTTGTATTGACTCTTCAAGCAAGAGAACAGCACATCAGACGTGATAAAGCTACAAGTAACATCTGTTCAAACCAGGCTTTAAATGCTCTTGCTGCATCTATTGCAATGACTGCTCTTGGTAAAGAAGGTGTTAAAGAAGTGGCTCACCAAAACATTCAAAAAGCTCACTACGCGAAAAAAGTGCTTGAAGACAAAGGTTTGAGAACGGCATTTACTGGACCATTTTTCAATGAATTTGTTATCGAACTTAAATGTTCTGCCAAGGAAGTAAACCAAAAGTTATTAGAATCCGGTATTATCGGAGGATACGATCTTGGTCTTTCTTATTCTGAATTGAAAAATCATATGCTTATCGCAGTAACTGAGATGCGAACAAAAGAAGAAATCGATCAGCTTGCAAATGTATTGGAGGGGTTGTCATGCGTACAGAACATCAGTCACTAATTTTTGAATTGTCAAAGCCGGGCCGAGTGGGCTATAGTATTCCGGATCTTGATGTACCAGAAGTAAATGTAGAATCTATTATTCCTTCCGATTATTTGCGTACAGAAGAACCAGAACTTCCTGAGGTTTCTGAACTGCAGATCGTCCGACACTACACCGCATTATCAAATCGTAACCATGGGGTGGATTCTGGTTTTTATCCACTGGGATCTTGTACGATGAAATACAACCCTAAAATAAACGAGGACGTTGCTCGCTTCCCTGGATTTGCTCATATTCACCCGCTTCAAGAAGAGGGAACAGTACAAGGCGCAATGGAAATGATGTACCGTCTGCAAACTTCATTAGCTGAAATTACGGGCATGGATGAAGTGACATTGCAGCCGGCAGCCGGCGCTCATGGTGAATGGACAGGTCTTATGATGATTCGTGCATATCACGAAGCAAATGGTGACTTTAACCGTACAAAGGTTATCGTACCTGACTCTGCCCATGGAACAAACCCTGCCTCTGCAACAGTTGCTGGATTTGAATCGGTTACAGTTAAATCTGATGAGCGCGGTCTTGTTGACTTAGAAGATTTGAAACGTGTTGTGGATCAAGATGTAGCAGCATTGATGTTAACGAATCCAAACACTCTTGGTCTTTTTGAAGAGCATATTTTAGAAATGGCAAAAATCATTCACGAAGCTGGCGGAAAGCTTTATTATGACGGAGCAAACGCTAATGCAATCCTTGGTTTTGCTAGACCTGGAGATATGGGCTTTGATGTAGTTCATCTTAACTTGCATAAAACATTTACTGGTCCGCATGGCGGCGGAGGTCCTGGTTCTGGTCCTGTAGGTGTAAAAGCGGATCTTATTCCGTTCTTGCCGAAACCAGTCCTTGTAAAAGAAAACGATGTGTATAAGTTTGAGTACAACAGACCGCAATCGATCGGACGAGTGAAGCCGTTTTATGGAAACTTCGGAATCAATGTTCGTGCTTTCACGTACATCATGACAATGGGTCCAGATGGTCTGCATCAAGTTTCAGAGAATGCTGTTCTGAACGCAAACTATATGATGCGCCGATTAGAGCCGCATTTCGATCTTCCTTTTACGCAGCACTGTAAGCATGAGTTTGTATTATCGGGACGACGCCAGAAGAAACTTGGGGTAAGAACACTTGATATTGCAAAACGTTTGCTTGACTTTGGCTACCACCCGCCAACAATCTACTTCCCTCTTAGCGTAGAAGAGGCAATTATGATCGAGCCGACTGAAACGGAATCGAAAGAAACACTTGATGAATTCATCGAAAAAATGATACAAATCGCAAAAGAAGCTGAAGAAACTCCAGAATTGGTACAAGAAGCACCTCATACAACTGTTGTTAAACGACTGGATGAAGCAACTGCTGCGAGAAAACCGATTCTAAAATACAGCAAACAAGCTTAAATAACCGAATAAAAAAGCAGCCTGTGATGGGCTGCTTTGTTTTTTTAGTTTGATTTTACACGGCCTGTCCATTTTCGGAACCCGCCTTGCAAATGATGCAGGTTGCTGTACTTCTTTTTCTTTAAGAAGTTTGCCGCACGTGCACTTCTAAATCCGCTCTCGCAGTATAGGTACACTGGCTGATCGTTTCTAACTTCCTTTAATCGCTGTCTCATTTGAGATAACGGAATATTTCTAGCTCCAAGAATGTGGCCTTTTTTAAATTCTTCAGGTTCCCGTACATCAATTAACTGAGCTTTACGATAACCAGCTTTAAACTCTTCTTCATTGAGAGTTTTTAAGAATTTCTTTTGATAAAGCCCCATAGTAACAACATAAGCAAGTATTGCTACTACAATAACGATTAAAATAATCCATCCCATAATGCTTGCACTCCTTTAAACAATCTACCCCAATTATAGCGGTGCTGGACACGATAGGCAAAGAAAATAATAGGAATTAAGCGATTGTTTTTGACACAATCACCGAATTTGGTACACTAGTTACGATAGAATTGCAGGGAGACGAAAACATGGAAAAAGAAAATTGGTATTACATTGATTCAGGTAACTGTGAACCAGCCATTAATATGGCCATGGATGAAGCTTTATTAACATGGCATAGTGAAGGGAAAAGCCCGCCTGTAATACGTTTTTACGGATGGGATCCAGCAACATTGTCCATTGGATATTTTCAAAAAGTAGAAAAAGAGATAAATCTTGATGCCGTAAAAAAATATAATTTAGGCTTTGTTAGACGGCCAACAGGCGGGCGAGGCGTTCTTCATGATCAGGAGCTGACATACAGTGTGATTGTTTCTGAAGATCATAAAGCGATGCCGCAATCTGTTACGGAGGCTTATAGAGTTATTTCTGAGGGCATTAAAGAAGGATTTCAAGGCTTAGGTCTGGATGCATATTTTGCGGTTCCAAAAACCGATGAAGAGCGCGAAGGTTTAAAAAATCCCCGTTCAGCCGTTTGTTTTGATGCACCTTCCTGGTATGAATTAGTTGTTGAAGGAAGGAAAGTGGCAGGAAGCGCTCAAACAAGACAGAAAGGCGTCATTCTTCAGCATGGTTCTATTTTATTAGATCTAGACGAGGATAAACTCTTTGATTTATTTAAGTATTCCAGTGACCGTCTGAGAGAAAGAATGCAGGATGCTTTTAAGAAAAAGGCAGTAGCTATTAATGATCTGCTAGATTCACCTGTTACGATTAATGATGCAAAAACAGCCTTCAAAAAAGGATTTGAAGATGGATTGAATATTAATCTTATTCCGTATACGTTAACTGAAGAACAATGGGCTGAAGTAGAACGTATTGCTGACACAAGATATAGAAATGACGAATGGACTTTTAGACGATAAAAACAGAAAATCGAAACCTTAAAAGAGGTCTCGATTTTTTCTTTTGGGAAAAGAAGTAAACAAAAGGGAAGTCAAGATATTAATTTTTTTTGGGAAAAAGAAGGATTTTGTGAAAACCTTTGTCTTATATAGGGTTATAAAACTCCCAGATAATACAAATCTAGTATTTAGCCAAATAGTAAATAAAATCATATAAATTATTCTTTTTTCTTTAATATTCTATTAATTACTCTTGATTTCAAGTTTGACAAGATTTTTTCTTTGACATGATGTTTACGTATATATAGTATAGGGGTAGAAGAACTACATACAAGATATAGATATTCATAGTTGTGTGAGAATATGAAAAAGGAGGAGAAATATGGACGCGGTTGCCACTGTTAAAAAGGGTATCGACTACGAAGCTCTTAATCAAGATATAGCACAGTTCCCACAAGTACATCCCGTATCATCCACAATGAAAACAACGCATAAAGGTGTTTCACGACTGGTGATGCTTGATCGATACAGTTTTAAAGACACAGAAAAGAAAACACTCAAACCGGGTGATTTTGTTGTATTAACGGTCAAAGAGGATCCGAAATTTCCGGCGAGAGGACTTGGTTACATTCAATCAGTCAACTGGGACGATAAAAATGCAGTAGTTTTAGTTGAGGATGAATTCAAAGCGGTCCTTGAAAAACCGGAAGAAGCAGAAACAGGACTTATTACACGTTCACTCGATGTAATGGACAAGCCGCTGGAAGTATTCTACGAGCAGATTGCGCTAAGGAATGCCACAGGGTTAGCATCTGTTGAAACGACAGAGGAAAAGCGCCAGGAGTCGTTCGAGAGGTTCTATAAAGAACTTTCGGAAATGAACTTCGTACCCGCTGGACGAGTTCTTTATGGTGCAGGGGCTGAAACGGATGTAACGTATTTTAACTGTTACGTTATGCCATATGTAAAAGACTCGCGTGAAGGAATCTCAGATCACCGCAAGCAAGTAATGGAGATCATGAGCCGAGGCGGCGGTGTTGGAACAAATGGCTCAACACTTAGACCTAAAAATGCACTGGCACGAGGCGTAAACGGTAAATCATCTGGATCAGTATCTTGGCTCGATGATATTGCGAAACTGACGCATTTGGTTGAGCAGGGCGGGTCGCGCAGGGGGGCCCAGATGATCATGCTTGCGGACTGGCACCCTGACATTATTGACTTCATTATTTCTAAAATGCAAAATCCCCGTATTTTGCGTTACTTGATTGAAAATACAAACGACGAGAAGATTAAACAAGTCGCACAAGATAAGCTGAAGTTCACACCGTTAACACCAGCTCAAAAAGCAATGTACGAAGGAATTCTGCGTTATAAAGATATTCCGGGAACAGGCGGTTTCGACTCTGATGTTTTACGCGATGCAGAAACGATGCTCCGCGATGGAGGTACTTACAGTGTTCATAATTCTGAGTTCCTGACAGGAGCTAATATTTCTGTAACAATCACGAAAGAATTTATGGAAGCTGTTGAGAACGACGGAGAATACATGTTGCGTTTTCCGAGTGTTGAAGCATACTCTCCTGAAGAAATGGAAGCTTACAATAATGAGTGGCATGAAATTGGAGATGTTCGTGTTTGGGAAGAAAAAGGATACGGAATTCGCGTTTACAAACGTATTAAAGCACGTGAACTTTGGAACCTGATCAACATTTGTGCAACATACTCTGCAGAACCAGGAATCTTCTTTATCGATAATGCCAATGACATGACGAACGCTACAGCTTATGGACAAAAAGTTGTAGCTACTAATCCATGTGGAGAACAACCACTTGCACCATATTCTGTTTGTAATTTAGCTGCTGTAAATTTAGGCAATATGGCAGACAAAGAAAACAAGAAGGTCGATTTTGAGAAGTTGAAACAAACGGTTGAAGTCGGCGTACGAATGCAAGACAACGTAATTGACGCAACACCATACTTCTTAGAACCAAACCGTGTTCAAGCATTAGGAGAGCGCCGTGTCGGTTTAGGAGTAATGGGACTTCATGATTTACTCATCTACTGTGAGACGGTTTACGGATCTGAAGAAGGTAATAAATTAGTTGATGAAATCTTTGAGACGATTGCGGTTACCGCTTATAAAACTTCAATCGAGCTTGCTAAAGAAAAGGGAAGTTTCCCATTCTTAGAAGGTGAGACAGAAACTGCTACTAATGACCTTCGAAATCGTTTTATTGAAACAGGATATATGAAGAAACTTCCTGAAGAAGTTCGAAAAAATATTTTACAATATGGAATTCGCAACTCCCATTTGTTAACGGTCGCTCCTACTGGAAGCACCGGGACCATGGTTGGAGTCTCAACAGGACTTGAACCTTACTTCTCATTCTCATACTTCCGCAGCGGACGTCTTGGGAAGTTTATTGAAGTAAAAGCTGATATTGTAAAAGAATATCTCGATAATAATCCGGAAGCGAATGAAAATGAACTTCCTGAATGGTTTGTTGCAGCGATGGAGCTTGCCCCAGAAGCACATGCGGATACACAATGTGTCATCCAGCGCTGGGTGGACAGTTCAATCTCCAAAACGGTAAATGCGCCAAAAGGATATACGGTTGATCAAGTTCAGAAAGTTTATGAGCGTTTGTATAAAGGCGGCGCAAAAGGCGGAACTGTTTATGTTGATGGAAGCCGTGATGCACAAGTTCTGACGCTTAAAGCAGAAGAAACATTTGAACAAACAGAGATCGATCTTGGAATGGAAGAAGAAAAGAAAAAAGTCGTTATTCTTGATACAATTACTGACCTTCGTTCAACAGATGTTACAATCGGCAACGAAGTAGGCAACACATGCCCTGTATGCCGAAAAGGAAAAGTAAAAGAAATCGGCGGCTGCAATACGTGTACGAACTGCAACGCTCAATTAAAGTGCGGCCTATAAACATGAACGATAAGCAAGAAGGAACTGGAAATGGTTCCTTCTTTTTATATGCTCATATTCGGACATACTAACCTCATTATTTGTGAATTTTGGGGGTATATAAAATGGCCGGTGCTAATAAACCGTTTATGCCGCAGCTCATTTATTTTGAACCGTGTGCACTTGAATATCCATTAGGCAAAGAGCTTTTCGATAAGTTCAGTAAGCTCGAGGTTGAAATAAGAGAAACAACTTCACATAATCAAATACGCGACTTGCCTGGAGATAACGATTTTCAAAAGTATAGAACAGCAAAATCAACGCTTGTTGTCGGTATTCGAAAAACACTAAAATTTGATACGTCAAAACCGTCAGCAGAATACGCAATACCGCTTGCTACGGGATGCATGGGACATTGTCATTATTGTTATCTGCAAACCACCCTTGGCAGCAAGCCTTATTTAAGAACGTATGTAAATACAGACGAAATCTTTGCTCAGGCTGAAAAGTATATGCAGGAAAGAGCACCAGAGGTTACGCGGTTTGAGGCGTCATGCACATCAGATATCGTTGGAATTGATCATCTTACCCACTCTCTGAAAAAAGCGATTGAATTTTTTGGTCAAACGGACTTAGGAAGACTTCGTTTCACAACGAAATATCATCATGTTGATCATTTGCTAGACGCCAATCATCAAGGGCGGACCAGGTTTCGATTTAGTATTAATTCACATTATGTAATCAAAAACTTTGAATTAGGCACAAGCCCTTTAGAGGAGAGAATCAATGCTGCCATTAAAGTAGCTGAAGCCGGATACCCATTAGGTTTTATTGTGGCGCCGCTTTATCTTCATAAGGATTGGGAAGAGGGGTATAAAGAGCTTTTTGATATATTGGAGGCTAAGCTCCCAAAATATTTAACAAACGATTTAACTTTTGAACTGATTCAGCACCGTTTTACAAAGCCCGCCAAAAGGGTAATCGAAAAAAATTATCCGAAAAGCAAGCTCGAAATGAACGAGGAAGAACGTAAATACAAGTGGGGCAAATATGGAATAGGCAAGTATGTGTATCAAGACGATCAAGCTACGAAGCTCCGAGAGACGGTAGAAAACTATATTAATACCATGTTTCCGCAAGCCAAGATCGAGTATTTTACGTAATATTCAGGTAAAGGGTATTCCCTTGTCACTCAAACATTTCTATAGTATCCTTTTTATAGAGACCAATTGGTTTTATTATAGGGAGGGAACATTTTGCCGCCAACCCCAAGTATGGAAGATTATATTGAACGCATCTATGCCCTAATAGAAGAGAAAGGATATGCAAGAGTATCAGACCTTGCAGAAAACCTTGAGGTACATCCCTCTTCTGTAACCAAAATGATTCAGAAACTCGACAAAGGCAAGTATGTCGTCTATGAAAAATACAGAGGCTTTGTTTTAACGCCGAATGGAAAAAAACTAGGTAAGCGTTTAGTATACAGACATGAATTGTTAGAAGAATTTTTAAAAGTAATCGGGGTAAATGAGGAAAACATCTTTCAAGATGTAGAAGGAATTGAGCACCACTTAAGCTGGAACGCTATTGATCGAATAGGAGATCTCGTGCAATTCTTTGAAGAAGACAAAGATCGCCTGAATGAATTAAGAGAAGTACAAGCTAAAAACGAAGAACAAGGACAATCATAATTTTTATGGTTGTTTTTTTATTTTAAAAAAATAGGTTATAAAGGACATCTTCTTGTGATTAGGATAGTAGTGGAGGAGATGGTCAATGCGAATAGACGGCGTATTTTCAGGTGGAGGAATTAAAGCTCTTTCGTTGATCGGCGCAGTTGAGGCGGCAGAACACAGAGGACTTTGTTTTGAAAGGGTAGCGGGGACAAGTGCGGGTGCGTTGATGGCTGCTTTAGTAAAAGCCGGGTATAAAGCTGATGAAATGAAAAGCATAATTGATACACTTGATTTTAAAAAGTTTTTGGACACAAGTAAGGTTCCAATACCGTTTATGAACTGGCTGAAGCTCTATTGGAAGCTAGGTTTGTTTAAAGGAGATTATTTAGAAAACTGGGTGGCAACGCTTCTTGCAAACCGGGGAATCGTAACGTTTGCCGATATTCCTTATGGAAGTTTAAAGATTATCGCATCAGATATTACCCGGGGCAGGCTTATTGTTCTGCCGGATGATCTTGAAGAATACGGTTTGCTTCCAGAACGTTTCCCGATAGCAAGGGCTGTTCGGATGAGCTGCAGCCTTCCCTACTTTTTTTATCCGATAAAGCTGTTTAATCGGGTTGGACAAAAAAGTTATATCGTGGATGGCGGTGTATTAAGTAATTTTCCAATGTGGCTTTTTCAAAGGAAAGACAGGGTGCCGATACGTCCTGTGTTAGGATTTCAGCTCAGTTCCTATATCAATGATCATATTCCGACACACCAGGTGAAAAATGCAGTACAGCTTTTTAAAGCTTTGTTTGAAACGATGATGCAAGCTCATGATAATCGTTATATTGATACCCACGATGCTAGAGATATTATATTTATGCCTGTTAAGCATGTATCTGTTATCGACTTTCAGTTGTCTGCTGAAGCGAAAAATGAACTTTATCAGTTTGGATATGACAGGGCAGAGCATTTTCTGCAGAGCTGGATCGCAGGGAAAACATATCCGCACCCAGCATTTAAAAATCGAGCCTAATCCTTAAAAGGAGGCTCGATTTTTTTTCTTGTTCTTTTTTCCTTCAATAACAGTTAAATGATGTTCTCTTGCCCGTTTTTTCTGAGCGGTACTTTTAACTTTCTTGTTTGAAAATAACGGCGAAGCTTTTGAAGGTTTTTGGTTAGAACCATACCGTTTTTTTGATTGCTTTACTGCTTTTCTATATTTGCCGTTTACTCCAGATGAAGTTCTGCGAAATATAAAGTAAAAAACGGCGACCACTGCTGCTCCGATCAGAAGGGTTGTAAATAGTTGGCGAGGTGAAGTGATCAGTTGATATAGGATTCCGACAACAGCCAGTGAAATGACAAACCAAATGATAGGATGCAATCTTCTGCTATTCTGTTGCAACAGGTTCACCTCCTTAAAATTAAACAATTTGATTTTGTTGTTTCTCACTTTCATAGGATGCGTCACGTTTAAGCATTTCATTAAAAGATAGTATAGAAACTTCTATTTGTTTTTCATCAGGTTCTTTTGTTGTCAGTAATTGCAGCCAAAGTCCCGGATATCCTAAATATCGAAGAACTGGAACGTCTCTTAATTTATTTGTCAGCTGTAATACTTCAAAAGATACCCCTAAAACGACAGGAATAAGCGCAAGTCTTGATAAAATTCTTTGCCAAAGTACGTCAGAAGGCACAAAATAATAGATCACCATTCCAACAAGTACTGTAAATAGTATGAAACTGCTGCCGCAGCGGTAATGAAGCCGTGAATGTCGTTTAACATTTTCAACAGTCAATTCATCTCCAGCTTCAAAAGTATTGATTACTTTGTGCTCGGCTCCGTGATACATAAACACCCTCTTAATTGCAGGAGTCAATGAAACAAAATAAATATAGCTTAATAAGAAGATAAATTTGAACAAACCTTCTAAAAGATTTTGCCCTAGATGTCCTGGAACAATGAACCGAAATGCTTCTGCTAAGAACACCGGAACAAGAGTAAATACGAATTTTCCGAACAGAAATGATAGGACACCGATTATCGCCAGACTAAAGAAAAAAGTAAATTTCGAAGTTTTTTCCTCTTCTTCCTCTGCCTGTTCTTCACCAGGATTAACCCCGAATCGTTCAGCGGAAAAATTCAAATGCTGAGTGCCATTCATACTTGCTTCGATAATAGCGATAAATCCTCTTAAAAAAGGAATCTTTTTAAGCTTTGTTAAAACAGGAGCTGGCTTTTTTTTAAGTTCAAAATACTCAATTGAGTCATCGTTTCTTCTAATTGCCGTGACATATGTGTGTCTTCCGGCAAACATAACCCCTTCTAGTACAGCTTGACCGCCGTATACGGGTTTTTTCTCTTTTGTCATGTTGGACCCCCAGCCTAAAATTTTGTAGGTACTTTCTATTCTACAGTAAAGCTGGATATTCCTCCAGAAGGTATGATTTATTTGTATTTTTCCCATTTTATACACGTTTTACACGGATTATGATTGAATAAGCCTAATTGAGTTTGACGTGGTATTTTATGGACATACTATATTCTGTTGGAGGTGTTCGTTTATGGACGAAAAACAATTAGAGCAAAACAAACAAGAATCTCAGTCTTCTTTTATGAGCCGAGTTGTGGGAGTAGGTTTTTTTGGAGGACTGATTTGGTCTTCATTTGGCTTCATTGCATACTATTTAAATTTCTCTAAGGTGGGACCCGCTCTGGTATTGGCACCTTGGGCATTAGGAGTATGGAAATCTCGGTGGATCGGTCAGCTTATAAGCATTCTGATTATTGCATTGCTCTCTATTTTAGTGGCGATCGGGTACCGTTATGCATTTGCGAAAATTAAATCCATGTGGGGCGGAATTGTCTTTGGAGCTGCATTATGGGGTATTGTGTTCTATTTACTTCATCCCATTTTTCCGGGATTAGAGCCGATGAATACAATTGGTAAAAATACAATTACAACAACACTCTGTATTTATATATTATATGGTGTTTTTATAGGGTATTCTATTTCATTTGAATATAGAGAACGATACGGTGAAGCCCAGGAAAAGAATCAGCCTGCACAAAGTTCGTAACTATCCAAAAGATTAAGCGCTATGATAGAATGTTGTAAGAACATTCTATTTTTTTTGGTGTAAAGGCGAGGTGGCGTTTGTGGACTATAAAAAGTCTATTCTTGTTCTTAACGGTCCTAACTTAAATCGGTTAGGAAAACGGGAGCCAGGAATTTACGGTGCGAAAACATTAGACGATCTTCAGTTAGAACTGGAAAGAACAGCTTCTGAGCTTTCCTTCCATGTATCTTTTTATCAGAGTAATTCAGAAGGCGATATTATTGACTGCATCCATGAATCTTCCGGTAAACATGAAGGAATCGTTTTAAACGCAGGGGCTTATACTCATTATAGTTATGCGATTAGAGACGCAATTGCCAGTGTGGATGTCCCTGTAATTGAAGTTCATTTATCAAACGTACATGCCAGGGAAGAATTTCGCCGGGAATCTGTAATTGCTCCTGTTACGATCGGACAAATCTCAGGCTTTGGATTTGATAGCTATAAACTTGCACTTCAGGCTTTTAGCCACAATGTAAAATAGGGGGAATGAAAATGGATCGTGTAGAAAGAGCGAGACAATTATTTGAGAACTTTGATATTGATGCTTTACTAGTTACTTCTTCTTCAAACCGATTCTATTTAAGCGGTTTTAAAGGCAGTTCAGGAGTGCTTCTTATTACAAAAAACGACGCTGTTTTGGTAACGGACTTTAGATACAAGACACAAGCCGCAGAACAAGCAAAAGGGTACCGTGTAGTTATGCACACTGCTCCTATTCCTGAAGAGGTTGCTAAATTAGCAAAAGATTTATCTATTAAAAAACTAGGATTTGAACAAGATGATGTTACATTCTCTACATATCGTACATATGACAGCAAGTTAAAGGAAGCGGAAACAAAGCTCGTGCCTGTTACAGGATTAGTGGAAAAGTTGCGCTTGATAAAGGATGAATCAGAGATTAAGATAGTAAAGGATGCCGCGTCTATTGCAGATGCCGCTTTTTCACATATTATCGAGTTCATACGTCCTGGTCTGACTGAACGGGAAGTTTCAAATGAACTTGAATTTTTCATGAGGAAAAACGGAGCAATCTCTTCATCATTTGATATTATAGTGGCTTCGGGTTATCGTTCAGCTCTGCCGCATGGTGTAGCATCTGATAAAACGATCGAGACTGGTGAATTAGTAACTTTGGACTTTGGTGCATATTACAAAGGTTATTGTTCAGATATTACACGTACGGTGGCCATTGGGAATGTCTCAGATGAATTAAAAGAAATTTATCAAGTTGTATATGATGCACAAATGCTTGGAATGAAAGGTATTAAACCAGGAATGACTGGTAAAGAAGCAGACGCGTTAACAAGGGATTATATAGCTTCTAAAGGTTATGGAGATTATTTTGGACATTCGACAGGTCATGGAATCGGGTTAGATGTTCACGAAGGTCCTGCTTTGTCAGTTAAATCTGATACAGTACTAGAGCCGGGTATGCTTGTAACAGTCGAACCTGGAATCTATATTTCAGGTCTTGGCGGAGTACGAATTGAAGACGATGCCCTCATAACAAAAGATGGTAATGAATCACTAACCCACTCTACAAAGTCACTTATAACGATAAGTTAACAATCAGGAGGAAAAAACATGATTTCAGTAAACGATTTTAAAACAGGCTTAACAATTGAAGTTGACGGAGGAATCTGGCAAGTACTAGAATTCCAGCACGTAAAACCAGGAAAGGGTGCAGCCTTCGTACGTTCAAAATTGCGCAACTTGCGAACTGGCGGAATCCAGGAAAAAACGTTCCGTGGCGGAGAGAAAGTATCTAAAGCACACATTGAAAATCGCAAAATGCAATATCTTTACGCTTCAGGCGATACACACACATTTATGGACAATGAATCTTACGAACAGATTGAACTTCCTGCATCTCAGATTGAGTACGAACTAAAATACTTACTAGAGAACATGACTGTTCAAATCATGACTTATCAAGGTGAAACGATCGGAGTTGAGCTTCCGAACACAGTTGAATTAGTGGTTGCTGAAACAGAGCCTGGAATTAAAGGTGATACTGCTTCAGGTGGTACAAAGCCGGCTACACTTGAAACTGGTTTGATTGTCCAAGTTCCTTTCTTCGTTAATCAAGGCGACAAACTGGTGATCGATACTAGAAATGGAGCATATGTTTCACGCGCGTAAAATAATGAATAAAGATTTAAAGCCTTATTCCATTTCGGAATAAGGCTTTTTTTATTGCTTTTTTAGGCTGATTTCGCAAACTTTGTTGCTCTTGGGAGTGTTTGACTTCCGTTCTAGAATGCTCGCTTTCCGCGGGGCGGGCGGTGAGCCTCCTGCCGCTCTGCGCCATTAGGAGTCTCACCTGTCCCACTCGTCCCGAAGGAGTCTCCCACCTTGCACTCCAGTCAACTTGTCAATGAAGATATAAAATATCCAAAAACAAAAATCTTTTTGAAAAGAGCCTATTTCTAAAAGAGGAACAGGCAATTGAGTAGATGTCGAAGTTTGGCGAAAGACCTAATTTTATAAATTTAGACTTAATGTGACTGTAATTTGACCTAATTCTATCTCACTTAGACTTAATTATTTTAAATCAGACCTAATTAAATACTCTTCACATCTCCCCCGTACATAACTAAACCCTCTCTTTATTGGCATAAAGCTAAACGATAGACCATACGTTTATAGTACGAGCCTTTAAAAGGAGACCCCGGCTATGGAAAAAATATTCAGATTGTTTCCAGAAGAAATTCAGCAGTTGCTGCGTAATCTTCCTGCAGCCGTTATTCAATCTGTGGAAGAAATAAGAATTAGGATCGAACAGCCGTTAGAAATCGTATGTTCAAGCAATCCAATCTATCCATCAGATAAACCAGTGTCTGCAGAAGAAGCACAAATTTTACTAAATCGATTGAGTCAGCATTCTCTATACGCATTGGAAGAGGAACTAAAACGCGGATATATTACGATTTCTGGCGGTCATCGTGTTGGACTTGCTGGGAAAGTAATTACAGAAAAGGGTTTTGTAAAAGCAATTAAAGAGATAAGTTCTTTTAATATCAGGATTGCCAGAGAAAAAATAGGGATTGCCGAACCGCTTATTCCATATCTTTTTCAAAAAAAATGGCATAATACTTTGCTGATCGGACCTCCTCAAACAGGAAAAACGACACTTTTAAGAGATATCGCCAGACTTGTCAGCTGCGGGATAAAACAAAGAAACATTCCATCTTTTAAGGTAGGAATCGTGGACGAGCGTTCTGAAATAGCAGGATCTATTAAAGGAATTCCGCAGCATTCACTTGGTAAACGAGTAGATGTGCTCGATGCTTGTCCAAAAGCTGAAGGCATGATGATGCTCATACGTTCAATGAGTCCTCAAGTCTTAATAGTAGATGAAATAGGAAGAAAAGAAGATGGTGAAGCAATCCAAGAGGCTATGCATGCAGGTGTACAGATGATATTCACGGCGCATGGCAGCAGTTTGGAAGATGCTCTTAAAAGACCGGTGATGAAACCTTTATCTGGTCTTTCATTATTTCAAAGATATGTTATCTTAAGCCGCGAAAAAGGACCAGGTACGATTCAGCGTATTTATGACGGCTCATTTAATGAGATTTTCCGGTCGTCAGGAGGTGCGGCATGATGAGCTGGTTCGGTGCCGCTGCTATATTGTCAGCTACAACGATATTTGGTTTTGAATGGGCTAAGCGCGTTAGAGAAAGACCGAAGCGGCTGCGTGAGCTAAAGGTTACGCTGCAGGCACTGGAAGCTGAGATCATGTATGGGTCGACGCCGCTAAGTGAAGCATTTCAGCATATAGGAAAACCGTTAAAAGAGCCGTTAGCTTCTTTTTTTCTAACCATTTCTAACTTGTTAAACGATGGAGACCTTACTGTTCAAGAAGCCTGGGAGTGCCAGCTGGAAGTTTTGGCACAAGAAACATCGTTTAAAAGCGGAGAAATCGAAGTGCTTCGCCAGTTTGGATCTACGCTTGGCAGACACGATAAGGAACATCAGCAGAAACAAATTCAACTAACCCTTGCTCATCTGAATCGTGAAGAAAAAGAAGCGAGAGATATACAGGAGCGTTATGAAAAAATGTGCAAAAGTCTAGGCGTACTTTTGGGACTTTTAATCGTAATCCTTTTAATGTAACAGGAGGAACTTTACATGGGACTTGATGTTAACGCAGTGTTTCAAATCGCTGGTTTAGGAATAATTGTGGCTATGCTGCATACGGTCTTAAAAATGATTGGGAAAGAAGATTATGCACATTGGGTGACTTTATTGGGGTTTGTGGTGGCTTTATTCATGGTGATCACGCTGCTTGATGATCTTTTCCAGAAAGTAAAAGGAGTCTTTTTGTTCCAGAACTAAGGAGGGAGACCAATTGGAAATTATCCAAATCGTTGGTTTTGGACTGGTCGCAGCTTTCTTAGCCTTAGTCCTGAAAGAGCAGAAAGCGAATTTTGCATTTTTGATCACCCTAATGGTAGGTGCGGGAATTTTTTTATTCCTGATTGATAAGATCGGACAGGTTATTACGATGCTTCAAAGACTCGCAGTTAATGCCAATGTAAATATGATTTATGTTGAAACACTCTTAAAAATTATTGGAATTGCTTATATTGCAGAATTTGGAGCTCAGATTACGAGAGATGCTGGTCAAGGTGCAATTGCATCAAAGATAGAGCTTGGAGGAAAGATATTAATTTTAGTTATGGCAATCCCAATTTTAACGGTAATTATTGAAACCGTGCTGACGCTTATTCCCAAATAAGAAAGCGGGTCGTAAGGATGAGAAGAAGTATGACGCGGACAAGCTTTTTTGTACTCATATTTGTAATAATAATAACTTTCGGCAGCCATGCTTCTGTTTCCGCTGAATCAATCACGTCTGAGATAGTAGAGCATCAGATCTCATCTATGCAGCTTGATGAAATTAAAGATTTTTGGGACAGTGTCTCTAATAAATACGGGGGCTTCTTGCCAGAAAGCCAAAAAGGTACTTTTTTTGAATTTGTAAAAGGGGATAAAGAATTCTCTATAAAAGCGTATTTCATAGGTCTTATTAAATTTATGTTTCATGAAATGGCTGTTCATGGAAAACTTCTCGGCACCTTGATCTTACTGACGGTGTTTAGCATGCTATTGCAGTCCATTCAAAATGCATTCGATAAATCAGCAATATCTAAGGTTGCTTATGCGATTATCTATATGGTTCTGATCATATTGGCACTTAATAGTTTTCATGTCGCCATCTCATATGCTGTAGAAGCGATAGACACCATGCTCAGTTTTATGATTGCACTTATCCCTCTCCTTCTAGCTTTGATGGCAACTGTAGGCAGTATAGCTTCTGTCGCCTTTTTCCATCCAGTCATCTTATTTTTAGTTAACACGAGCGGACTGCTCATTAAAAATTTTGTACTTCCTCTGCTTTTTTTATCTGCTTTGTTAAGTATTGTCTCTACAATGTCTGAGCATCACAAAGTTACTCAGTTAGCAAAGCTGCTTAGAAATATCAGCATAGGCTCACTAGCATTCTTCTTTACCGTTTTTCTAGGAGTCATGAGTGTTCAGGGGGCAACAGCAGCAGTAGCTGATGGAATTACAATAAAGACTGCAAAATTTATTACGGGCAATTTTATTCCGGTAGTAGGAAGAATGTTTACTGACGCAACCGACACCGTCATGAGTGCTTCGATACTTCTCAAGAATTCTATAGGAATTATTGGTGCGGCGCTTTTATTGATGATTGCAATTTTCCCTGCTATTAAAGTTTTAATCTTAGCTTTCATTTACAGTATGGCATCTGCCTTGCTGCAGCCTCTTGGCGGAGGACCAATCGTAGAATGTTTAGGAATTATCGGCAAAAGTGTCATGTTTATCTTTGCAGCCCTAATGACGGTGTCTATCATGTTTTTCCTTGCGATAACCATCATAATTGCTGCTGGCAATGTCACACTGATGGTTCGGTAGGAGGCGTTAAAATTGGGATTCTTAACTGAATGGATCACAAATATTATTGTACTCGTTTTGCTCGCAGGGGTCATCGAGCTCTTATTGCCCGGCAACCAATTTCAGAGTTATATCAAAATGGTAATCGGCCTACTTATCTTGCTTGCAATGCTGTCTCCATTATTTAAACTATTAAATTCTGATATGGATCAAGTGTTTCAAGCTATGGATCTGCCAGCTGCTGCGAAAGAAAATGAAATAAAAAATTCGATAGAAAAAAATAAAAGTGAAATACAAGGCGCACAACGTGCATATATATTAGAGCAAATGGCTGTCCCAATGAAAGAGAAAGTTCAGGAGGAGTTGAATAAGACGTATGAATTAGAAATAGTCGATCTTCAAATCCACACGAATAGCGGTACGGAGTCTTTAAAGCCTGAAGATATTACAGGTGTAAAGGTAGTACTAGCTAACCATCATGAATCGGCTGGTGTCTCAGAAGTATCAGAAGTGGAAGTGAGTATTTCTGAAAAGAGTGGCCAAGCTGAAAAAGATGGAGTTCCTGAAGAGATAGTTGAGTTCTTGGCCAGCCAATGGCAGCTAGATGCACAGCAGCTTGAGGTGGAAATGAAAGGGGGAGAGGAGTCATCCCAATGAAACATTCATTTTGGGAACAGATAAAAAAATGGCTGCAGCTAAGTGATAAAGCAGGGAATAAACAAAAATACTTACTTGTACTGCTTCTGTTGGGAATAGCGCTTATGTTTATAAGTAAAATAATTGACTCCCCTGCTAAAAATGTTTCCATGCAAACACTTTCTCTCAACAAACAATCGAATGAATCAGAAACGGTCTTCAAAGATTCAAAAGAAGTCACCAACAAGAACATTCGATCTTATGAAGACAGATATGCAAATCAGCTGAAAGATCTGTTAGAGCAGATCCAAGGAGTGGAGAGTGCTTCGGTCTATGTAGAACTCGAAACAACGGAGAGAAAAGAAGTTGCAACCGACGAAAACATTCAAAGGCAAACAACATCAGAGACAGATAAAAGTGGAGGAAAACGGACGATTGAAGATCAAAAAACAGAAGAAAAGATCGTAATCGTTCAAAACGATGGAAAAGAAGAACCTATTGTAATAACAACTGAAAAACCAAAAATAAGAGGTATAGCGGTTGTAGCTCAAGGTGCAGAAAATCTGCAAACAAAAGCAATGATCATCGATGTGATAACAAAAGTATTTGATATCGGCAGCCACAATGTATCTGTGGTACCAAAAAAATACGAGGGGGATTAAAAGAATGTTACTTAAAAAACAAACAGTTTGGCTTTTAACAATGCTTAGCCTGATTATTGTATTGTCAGTGTATTACATTACCGCACCAGGTGGAACTGATGATCTTGCCTACTTGGAGGCAGGTAAAAAATCTGGTAAGGATGCAACAGTTTCAGGAGTTGCAAACGATGATATGTTTACAGCCCTTCGTTTAGAACGTGATGAAGTTCGTGACGAGATGAGTGCTGATTATGTTGCTGTAGCAGGATCAGAAGATGCGTCTGCAGAAGTACAGGCGGAAGCATGGGCTAAAATGACAGAACTGCAGTCACTTACAATGAAAGAAGCAACTCTCGAAACGCTAATTAAATCAATGGGCTTTAAAGATGCATTAGTAAGCACGATGAATAATGAGATTAAAGTTATTGTAAAAGCGGATAAACTATCCAAAAAAGAAGTTGTTGAGATTATGAATTTAGCAAACGAACACCTGGGCAACAGCAAAACAGTAGCTGTAGAATATCATGCAGCAAAATAAAATGAAGCCGGATTGATTCCGGCTTTTTTTATTTTGTGGCATTTCGTGTTATATTTTGAATAAGTCGTTTATATAAGGTTGCTTTTCACATACATTGATGCTTTTGAAAGTAGTTGATTTCCGCTCCAGGCTGCTCGCTTTCCACGGGGCGTGCGGTGAGCCTCCTGCCGCTTTGCGCCATTAGGAGTCTCCACCTGACCGCTCGTCCCGTAGGAGTCTCGCACCTTGCGCTCCAGTCAACTTGCAAATGATGAGAATAGAAAGAGCTTTAAGCAACAAAAAGAGCATTTTGTAAGTTTAGTTGCCTAAGTTCTCTGCTTCTATCAACTAGTCAAATAAGAGCAACAAGCAAAATGATTTGACAGAAAAGATAGGAACCCGGTTTGTATTTATTTTTTATAGGTAAAAATAGAATATTAAAGTATTCATAGCGGTAATCGCTTACAATCTATTTACGAATCGTGTACTATTAAATTTGTACATGAAAGTAATGTATCCATGAAAAAAGAATTATGGTATATTACTTTTGTTAAGACCTAGTCACAATAGAAGGTGCTAAACCAAAAATAAACCTGAATAGGATTGTTTAAAGGAGTCGAGATTTTATGCTAAAAATACAAGAAATCCGAGAACTAATTAAACTTATCGACAAATCAAGTATTAATGAATTCAAATATGAAAATGACGGTTCAAAAATCGTTCTTAAAAAGAATGCAGGAACTGCTGTTTCATACCAAACAGAAGAAGTACCTGTTCAGCCAGTAGTGAATCAAGCACCACCTGCAAGAGAGTCAGCTCCTGCTGCAGAACCGGTAAAGGCTAGTCCGGAAGTTCAGCAAGAAACAAAGGCTGCAGAAGAAGATGCATCATTACATAAAGTAGTGTCACCGATGGTTGGTACATTCTACTCGGCTTCTTCTCCAGAAGATGATCCTTTTGTTAAACCTGGAGACCAAGTATCTAAAGACAGCGTCGTCTGTATCATTGAAGCTATGAAATTGTTTAATGAAATTGAATCCGAAGTGAACGGTGAAATTGTAAAAGTATTGGTGGAGAACGGACAACTAGTAGAATATGGACAACCTCTGTTCCTCGTGAAAGCAGAATAGGAGGGTATGTCGATGATTAATAAGCTATTAGTAGCAAACCGTGGTGAGATTGCAGTACGGATTATTCGAGCATGCAAAGAACTAGGTGTTGAAACGGTAGCCGTTTATTCAGAAGCTGACAAGGATGCATTGCATGTCCGTTTGGCAGATGAGGCTTATTGTATCGGACCTACTGCTTCAAAAGACAGTTATTTAAATTTCACAAATATTATGAGTGTCGCTACATTGACAGGTTCAGATGCTATTCATCCAGGATACGGATTCTTAGCTGAAAATGCCGATTTTGCTGAGCTTTGCAGGGAATGCAATGTAACATTCGTAGGCCCTAGTTCAGAAGCCATCAACAAGATGGGGATTAAAGATGTTGCCAGAGCAACAATGGCAGATGCAGGTGTTCCGATCGTTCCCGGGTCAGAGGGGATAATCAGGGACAAGGAAGAAGCCATTGAATTAAGCAATAAAATTGGATATCCCGTCATTATTAAAGCGACTGCCGGCGGCGGAGGGAAAGGTATTCGAGTAGCCAAAAACGAAGCTGAACTATTAAAGGGTATTGCAATTACTCAGCAAGAAGCTGCAACTGCTTTCGGTAATCCAGGTGTTTATATCGAAAAATACATTGAAGATTTCCGTCATGTAGAAATACAAGTTCTTGCAGATAATTACGGACATGTTATTCATTTAGGAGAAAGAGACTGCAGTATTCAAAGACGCTTGCAAAAGCTTTTAGAAGAAACGCCATCTCCAGCAATAAGTCCGGAAAAACGCCAAGAAATGGGAGAAGCAGCTGTTAAAGCCGCTGAAGCCGTCCAATACTCCGGTGCCGGTACTGTTGAGTTTATTTTTGATCATAATACCGGTGAATTTTATTTCATGGAAATGAACACACGTATTCAAGTTGAGCATCCTGTAACAGAAATGGTTACGGGAATTGACCTCATAAAAGAACAGATCAAAGTGGCATCAGGCGAAAAATTAATATATACACAGGAAGATATTGAGTTTAATGGATGGTCGATCGAATGCAGAATAAATGCAGAGAATCCGGAAAAGAACTTTATGCCTTCTGCTGGAAAGATTGACATGTATCTGCCTCCAGGCGGACTTGGGGTCCGCGTTGATTCAGCCGTGTATCCTGGATATACAATACCGCCATTCTACGATTCTATGATTGCTAAGGTAATCACTTATGGAAACACTAGACAAGAAGCAATCAATCGTATGAAGCGCGCATTAAGTGAATTTGTTATTGAAGGAGTCCACACGACCATTCCTTTCCATCTGCGTCTTTTAAACCATGAAACATTTGTGAATGGCGACTTTAATACTAAGTTTTTAGAAAATCATGATTTAACTTCAAAAAGTGAATAACAATGGAGGTGCATAAAATGAATGAACTATCATTTGAGATGGAGAGTTATTCATCAGAGTTAGGTAAAGTTGAAATCTCACCTGAAGTAATTGAAGTTATTGCAAGTATTGCAGCTTCAGATGTTGAAGGTGTAGCGTCAATGAGAGGAAGCTTTGCAAGTGGGGTTGTAGAGCGGCTTGGAAAGAAAACACACGGTAAAGGCGTTAAAGTAGAGCTGTCAGAGTCAGGAATTTCAATCGATATTTATGTCTCTATGAAATATGGCGTTGCGATTCCAGATGTTGCTCAAAAAATTCAAGATTATGTCAGACAGGCATTATTAGATATGACTGCTCTTGAAGCAACAGACATTAATGTTTTTGTGGTAGGCGTTCAATTCGACTCCAAAGAAAAACAGTATGAAGCACCTGAAGTAGATTGATACAGAAATCAAAGGGGGATTCCTCCTTTGATTTTTTTCTTTGGTTTTTTTTAGAAATACTTTTTTCTAAGGTCTTCTCTAAAAGATTGTTGCTATTGGTTCATATTTAATTCTCTTCATTGACAAGTTGATTGAAGAGCAAGGTGCGTGCCTACCACATGAGAAGCTTCTTGCTAGGCATGCGACGAGGATGCTTACGTCGGTAGAAATTCCTTGTAGACGCAGGCGCAAGAATACTACCCTGAAGCGGAAAGCGAACACCTGGAACGGAAATCAACTCCTTCCATGAGCAACAATGTATGTAATAGCTGTCTTTTATAATTAAAAAACTGAATGTTTCGAAGGGATTTAGTGTTAAATGTTCGGATTGTAACCACTCGTCCGAATATGGTATTATGCTAGTTAGAAATTGTTCGCATATAGAAAGGAAGTCGAATTATGAAACGTAGACTTGCTAGAGAAAAAGCCTTTCAATCGCTTTTTCAAATTGAAGTGAGTGACATTAGTGTTGAAGAAGCAATGGAGCATGTATTAGAAGGAGAACCATCAGATGATTTTCTAAATGAGATCGTGAATGGAACCGTTGAAAATAAAACAGAGATTGAAAAATTCTTAACTCCTTATTTAGAAAAATGGAGCTTTTCAAGACTTGCTAATGTAGAACGGGTAGTTCTGCAAATGGCAGCTTATGAATGGCTTTACATGGAAGAAGTTCCGAAGAATGTAACACTGAATGAGGCGATAGAAATTGCTAAAATATTTGGCGGTGAGGAAGCCGGCCGCTTCGTTAATGGTGTATTAGGTAAGATAATCTCAGATATCCGGAAAAAATAATAATTTTTGAGGGGGACCTAGAATGACTGTATTAGATGGAAAGCAAATTGCAAAAGAGATAAGAGAGCAGCTAGCTAGAGAGATACAGGAACTGAAGCTGGAAGGAAATGTCCCTGGACTGGCTGTTATTCTAGTAGGCGATCACCCTGCATCACGTTCATATGTTCTTGCAAAAGAAAGAACATGCAAAGAACTTGGAATGCACTCAGTATTAACTGAATTGCCCGAGTCCATTTCTGAAAATGATTTGTTAAACTGCATTCAATCCTTTAACAATGATGAACAAATCGACGGAATTCTTGTTCAGCTCCCCTTACCCTCACATATAAGTGAATCAAAAGTTATTGAAACAATTCTGCCTGAAAAAGATGTTGATGGCTTTCATCCTATAAATATCGGAAGAATGCATGCTGGTGATGAGCATGCGTTTATTCCATGTACACCGCTTGGTATATTAGAGATGGTAAAACAGACAGGTGAAGAGATTTC
Source organism: Fictibacillus arsenicus (assembly GCF_001999465.1). Taxonomy (GTDB): domain Bacteria; phylum Bacillota; class Bacilli; order Bacillales; family Fictibacillaceae; genus Fictibacillus; species Fictibacillus arsenicus. The sequence goes on along the minus strand of NZ_MQMF01000005.1, from coordinate 24,834 downwards.
TGGAAAGCATGTTGTTGTAGTAGGCAGAAGCAACTTAGTAGGAAAACCTGCAGGACAGCTATTCTTGCAAGAGAACGCAACCGTAACGTTTTGTCATTCAAGAACAAAGAATCTGTCAGCACAAACGCTGCAAGCCGATATATTAATCGCCGCAGTAGGAAAACCGAACATTATTACAGAAGATATGGTTAGACCTGGTGCCGTTGTTATTGATGTAGGTGTAAACCGTCTTGAGAACGGTAAATTATGCGGAGATGTTGATTTTGAAGCAATTAAGCCAAAAGCAAAACATATCACTCCTGTTCCTGGCGGGGTAGGTCCAATGACGATCACGATGCTGATGAACAACACTGTGCTTGCATCAAAATGGAGAAAGAAGACAAAGGAAGTTCACTAATGCAAAACGATCGGTATGTACCAATATCTGCTGTAACCAGATATATTAAACGATTATTTGAAAATGACGGCAACCTGCAGGATGTATGGGTTAAAGGTGAATTGTCAAATGTTAAGCTGCATAGCAGAGGTCATTTGTATTTCACTTTAAAAGACGCAAATAGCAGAGTCAGTGCAGTTATGTTTGCAGGAAATAATAAATATTTAAACTTCAAGCCAAAAGAAGGCATGAATGTTTTGATCCAAGGTTCCTTTTCCGTATATGAACCACAAGGACAATATCAGCTTTATGCAAGATCGATGCAGCAGGATGGTGTAGGGAATCTCTATTTAGCGTATGAAGCATTGAAGAACAAGCTAGAACGTGAAGGGCTTTTTGATGCTTCACGGAAGAAGCTGCTGCCAAAGTTTCCAAAAAGAATAGGTGTTATCACATCACCAACAGGAGCTGCGGTCAGGGATATCTTTACTACGATAAAACGCCGCTTTCCTTTAGCGACCGTTACACTGTTTCCAGTTCTGGTACAAGGGCCGGGTGCAGCTCCATCAATTGTTCGTGCTATTGAACAAGCAAACGAATTAAGTGACGCTGATGTATTGATTGTCGGTCGTGGCGGGGGTTCGATCGAGGAGTTGTGGGCATTCAACGAGGAAATCGTAGCACGCGCTATTTATTTTTCACGATTACCGGTTATTTCTGCGGTTGGTCATGAAACAGATTTTACGATTGCAGATTTTGTAGCTGATCTAAGAGCACCTACTCCAACTGCAGCAGCAGAGTTAGCTGTTCCGCATTTGGATGAACTCGGAGACAGTCTGCACCAAAGAAGAGTAAGACTGAAAAGAGTTATGGCTGATTTTATAGCTGGACATCAGCACCACTTAAACCGTCTGCAGAAATCTTATGCTTTTAAATATCCGACTCAGCTTGTCAAGCAGAAGGAACAGGAACTAGACAGATATTTAGATAAGCTGAAAAGAACGGCAGAAACCTTTCTTGGAGAGCATCAGAGGGAATTAACTCAGGTTCAGCGTCAGCTAGCTCTATTCTCGCCAGCTGGCCAGCTGCAAAAAGCAAATGAAAAAGTGAATGTGCTTCATAAGAACTTAATTAAAGAAACAAACAGACATGTAAGACAGCACCAAACGAATTTTTCCAATAAAATTTCAAGGCTGTCCTCATTAAATCCGTTAGCTATAATGGATAGAGGATACAGTCTTACTTATAAAAAAGGAAAAAACGAACTCGTCAAGTCAGTAAAACAAGTAAATTCTGGCGAGTCGTTAACGATAAAACTTAAAGATGGGCAGATTGATTGTCATATCACTGGAACGGAGGTTCTTTAAGCAATGGCTGATAAACGGAAAAAAATTAACATTTGAAGATGCAATGGTACAGCTTGAAGAAATTGTTGAGAAACTTGAACAAGGTGATGTTCCGCTAGAAGAAAGTATTGATCTTTATCAGCAGGGTATGAAGCTTTCAAAGCTTTGTCATACAAAGCTTAAAAACGTTGAGAAGAAAATGGATACAATCATGCATGAAGATGGGAAGGAAGAACCATACGTCATCCAGGAGGAAGATCATTGATTGATTTTGAACAATATCTTCAGGTTAAGAAACAATTAGTAGAAGATAGGATGATTGATTATCTCAATAGCCTTAATGCTCCGGCAACCTTAAAAGATTCTATGCTGTATTCCATTTCTGCAGGAGGAAAAAGGTTGCGCCCCATATTAGCACTTGCAGTCATGGAATCCTTTCAAAAAGATCCTGAATTTGTTCTAGATGCAGCTTGTGCCATTGAGTTTGTACATACATATTCTCTTATTCATGATGACCTTCCATCTATGGATAATGATGATTATAGAAGAGGAAAGCTCACTTCCCATAAAGTGTTTGGAGAAGCGCAAGCCATTTTGGCAGGAGATGCCCTTTTAACAGAAAGTTTTTCTATGGTTACAGAGAATGTTTTCCTTAATGCGGAACAAAAAGTCAGATTGCTCTCTGTTCTTTCTCGTGCAGCAGGTGCAGAAGGAATGGTTGGCGGCCAAGTAGAAGATCTTGAAGGGGAAAACAAAGAACTTTCTCTCAAAGAGCTTGAGAGCATTCATGAAAAGAAAACAGGAAAAATGCTGGAGTGCTCTGTTTTAACTGGTGGAATTGCGGCTGACGCGACTGAAGGGGAGCTTTTAGCTTTACAGCTCTATGCTCGGCATATTGGAATCGCATTTCAAATTCAAGATGATATCTTGGATATAACGGGCAATCAGGATGAGCTTGGCAAACCGATTGGCAGTGATGAGGCAAATCTGAAGACAACATATCCGAAATTGCTGGGTCTTGATGGAGCACAAAAAGAAATGGAAAATCATATTCGTATTTCTTTGGAACATTTAGGTAAAATCAATAGAAATACAGGCATATTAGCTTCGATTGCGGACTACATTATAAAAAGAAATCACTAAGAGATTGTTGAGCAATTGGAAGTATGATATGATATTATTTGCTTTGGAGTGGTGCAGTATTCTAGTCAGCCCCCCGTTCCTGAAGGCGGGCCTAAAAATCCGCCAAAGGGCACATCGATGAAGTTCCTTGTGTTGGCTTGAGGCGCCCAGCCTTGGGTTAACGCTGGGAGTTAAGGTTGAAGGGCGATCCACAATGGCATGTGGGCGATGACCCTTCTTCCGCGGAGGCCCCCATATTTGCGGTTTGCGTTCAAAAGACCTTACTGCGAAATGGGGTTTGAACCTGCTTTGCCGCTTTTCTTGATTTTCAGGAAAAGAAAAGGCGAGCAGCGTAGCCTGCCTTGAGTGGTGCTAGAGGGGATTATGGTGTGAAAAGCCTGTATCGGTTGGCCGCTGATTTTGAGCTTTATGCCATATGAAATCTACTCTGCAAAAGAGGCTAGGGAATGTGCAAAGGGCTGTTGAGGAAAACTCCTAGACTGTTCTGCTACCTAGACACCTGTTAGGGATTATAGTGCGGACTAAGTGGTAATCTAGTCTAACGTTTGGTGACAGCGTTAAGAAGAGAGTAAAGGGAAACCGCGAATATGGCGACATTTCGTACTCTTCTGGGAAAACCTACTGGACCTAAGCCGCAGTCTTTACTTAATAAGGTGACCACTCCTTATTACATAAAGTTACCAAAAAAGAAGGAGTTATGCATGAAGCATTCCTTTTCTAAAACACTTAAATGGAGTACAAGCATTGCCGTTATCACTCTTGTGTTAGCGGCTATTTTTACAGTTGTCTCTTCTGCCCTCCTTAACGGTGTTTCGTGGGGCATCGGGATGGGAATCGTCTTCTTAATCGTGTTAACAGGTGTTATCTTTGATATTATCGGAGTAGCGTCCACAGCGGCTCAAGAAGTTCCATTTCACGCAATGGCTTCAGAAAAAGTGCCAGGTGCAAGACATGCTATTCTAATAACAAGAAACGCTGATCGTGTAGCGAACTTTTGCAATGACGTAATTGGGGATATATCTGGTATAGTTAGTGGTACAGCATCTGCTGCAGTTGTGGTAGAGCTCACGCTTTCAATGGGTAATGATAATGGCTCAAATCTCGAGTACTTGATTACAATTATCTTCACAAGTGTTGTTGCTGCATTGACAGTCGGCGGTAAAGCGTTAGGAAAATCTTATGCGATCAATCACTCAACCTTTATTATTTTTCAGGTTGGGCGTTTAATATATTTTATAGAGGAAAAGTTAAGAATTAAACTGCTATCGCCTGCTAAGAAAGAGAAAAAAAGGCGTTAATGGAAAGAGAGGCATATTCCATGAACCTGGAAGACATTCAGAATCCTCATTTTATAAAATCATATGAGACTGAACAATTAAATAAATTAGCGGGTAATATCCGTTCTTTTCTAATTGAGAAACTTTCTGTAAGAGGTGGTCACCTAGGCCCTAACCTTGGAGTTGTTGAATTGACACTCGCAATGCATAAGGTATTTAACAGCCCGAAAGATAAATTCATTTGGGATGTCGGGCATCAGGCGTATGTTCATAAAATCCTGACAGGAAGAGCATCTCAGTTCGATACACTGCGGCAGTATAAAGGCTTGTGCGGGTTTCCTAAGAGAAATGAAAGTGAACATGATGTATGGGAAACAGGACATAGTTCAACATCTCTTTCTGCTGCTATGGGAATGGCAATTGCACGTGATCTCAAAAAGACGGATGATAAAGTAATTGCAGTGATAGGAGACGGTGCCTTAACAGGCGGGATGGCTCTGGAAGCTTTGAATCATATTGGTCATGAAAAGAAAGACCTTATTGTCATCCTAAACGATAACGAAATGTCCATTGCACCAAATGTCGGTGCTCTGCACAACGTTCTTGGACGTATGCGGACAGCCAGAAAGTACAATAAAGCCAAGGATGAACTTGAATCATTAATCCGTAAAATACCTGCCTTTGGAGGCAAGCTTGCTGCTACTGCTGAGCGCGTAAAAGACAGCTTGAAATATTTGTTGGTGTCAGGCATGTTTTTTGAAGAGCTTGGATATACGTACTTAGGTCCTGTAGACGGACACGACTTGGACGACTTGATTGAAAACCTTTCATATGCAAAGAAAACAAAAGGTCCTGTTATCATTCATGTTCTTACTAAAAAAGGAAAAGGATATGAACCAGCTGAAAGTGATAAAAAAGACAGCTGGCATGGTGTTGGACCATATAAGATTGAGTCCGGTGAACAAATCAAGCCTCAGCAAACAGGTCCTTCATACAGTGGTGTTGTTAGTAAAACATTAGAAACGCTCTCGCATAAAGATCAGAGGATAGCAGTTATAACACCTGCTATGACAATTGGTTCGAAGCTTGTAGACTATGGAAAAGCCTTTCCAGACCGTCTTTTCGATGTAGGAATTGCTGAACAGCATGCAACTACTATGGCCGCAGGACTTGCTACACAAAACATGAAACCGGTGCTTTCCATCTACTCTACTTTCTTGCAGCGCGGGTATGATCAAGTAGTACATGATGTTGCGAGACAAAACTTGAATGTTCTATTTACTATTGACCGTTCAGGTTTAGTTGGTGCAGATGGAGAAACACACCAAGGTGTTTTTGATATTGCGTTTTTGCGCCATATACCAAACATGGTGCTAATGATGGGTAAAGATGAAAACGAACTTCAGCATATGGTATATTCAGCGCTGAAATATGAAGACGGACCAATCGCTATCCGGTTCCCTAGAGGCAATGGAATTGGTGTTCAAATGGACGATAAGTTTGAAAATATTCCAATTGGATCTTGGGAAGTCTTGAAAGAAGGCGATGATGTTGCCATTCTTACTTTTGGGACAACAGTTCCTATGGCGCTTGAGGCTTGGGAAATCCTCGCGAAATCTGGAGTATCTGCCCGTGTAATTAACGCAAGGTTCATTAAGCCGCTGGATTTTAAAATGCTGAACGATCTCTATGCTCAAAACATGCCGATTCTTACTTTGGAAGAAGCTATTTTACAGGGCGGTTTCGGCAGTGCTGTGCTGGAACATGCCGCCGATAATCAAGTGAACGTATTAATAGACCGCATGGGTATCCCTGACTGCTTTATCGAACATGGAAGTGTGACAAAGCTTCTTGAAGAGATCGGTCTAACGACTCCAGATCTTGTTGAACGAGTTAAAAAACTGGTGAAGAGAAAAGCAGAAAAGGGTCTTTTTACATGAAAAAAGAACGTGTAGATGTGATGCTTGTCAACCGCGGGTTGTGTGAAACGAGAGAAAAAGCTAAAAGGTCTGTCATGGCAGGCCTTGTTTATTCTGGAACAACACGTATGGAGAAGCCTGGAGAAAAAATTGAAACCGATGCCCCTTTGCACGTTAAAGGGAATTTAATCCCTTATGTGGGAAGAGGCGGTTTAAAGCTAGAAAAAGCCTTAAAAGTCTTTTCTTTTGATGTAAAAGATAAAACGGGTATGGATATTGGGGCTTCAACAGGGGGCTTTACTGATTGCGCACTGCAGAATGGTGCTAAATTTATTTATGCCATCGATGTGGGGTATAACCAGTTAGCTTGGAAGCTGAGGAATGACCCTCGTGTTGCTGTAATGGAAAGAACCAACTTTCGTTATGTAACTCCTGACCAGCTTGAAAATGGAATTCCGGATTTTGCCACAATTGATGTTTCCTTTATCTCACTGAGAATTATTCTTCCAGTTCTCACTCAGCTTATGGAAGAGGGAGAAGTAATAGCTCTTATTAAACCTCAATTTGAAGCGGGCAGAGAAGAAGTAGGCAAAAAAGGAATTGTCAGAGACCCGAAAGTTCACGAAAGAGTTATTTTTGAAATCATTGAATTTGCCAATAAAACAGGCATTAATCCTGTAGGTTTGTCATATTCACCAATAACAGGTGGAGACGGAAATATTGAATTTCTGCTTCATGGGGAAGTAAATAAGCAGGATAGACCAGCGATTTCTGACCAAAGAATTAAAGAAGTGGTTACTGAAGCACATAATACTTTTAAAAAAGAGCGGGAATAGCCAGATTCCTGCTCTTTTTCTTTGGCTGTTTTCGCAAACTTTGTTGCTCTTGAAAGTAGTAGATTTCCGTTCCAGGTTGCTTCGCTTTCCGCGGGGCGTGCGGTGAGCCCCCTTCGCCGCTTTGCGCCATTGAGTGGTCTCACCTGACCGCCTCATGGAAGTACCCTTGCTCCTGCGTCTACAAGTAAATGCTACAGATTTTAGCTTCCTGTCGCATGCCTAGCTAGAAGCTTCTCATGTGGTAGGCACGCACCTTCCACTCCAATCAACTTGTCAGTGAAGGAAAAAAAAACTACTTAAAAGCAACAATCTTTTAGAAAAGAGTCTTTTCTTTTTATTCCATTAATGAAAAATTTACATCCTATGCACAATAGTATAAGATAAAGGCAGAATGTGACAGTGTAAAAATTGAGGTGGATTTACTAGTGAATAAAGGACAGCGACATATTAAAATTCGAGAGATGATCAGCAATCATGATATTGAAACCCAAGATGATCTTGTTGAACTATTAAAGAAAGCAAACTTTAATGTTACGCAAGCGACGGTTTCGCGTGATATTAAAGAACTTCACCTTGTAAAAGTTCCCATGAATGACGGACGTTATAAATATAGTCTTCCGGCTGATCAGAGGTTCAACCCTCTTCAAAAGCTTCGGAGAACCCTGACAGACAGCTTCATAAGCATAGATCATGCCGATCATTTGATTATTATGAAGACCCTTCCAGGTAATGCAAATGCAATAGGTGCATTGATCGATAGGTTGGATTGGGAAGATCTTATGGGAACGATTTGCGGTGATGATACCATTTTAATCATTTGCCGTTCAAAAGATGTAAGTTCAGATATTTCGCAGCGCTTTTTAGATATGCTGTAAATCTTTTAATAAGGTGTGATGTACTTGTTAGCAGAATTAAATATTCGTAATTTTGCTATTATCGATTCTTTAAGCGTTTCTTTTAAAAAAGGGCTAACTGTTCTAACGGGGGAAACTGGTGCAGGAAAATCGATCATTATTGATGCAATAGGCCTCTTAATAGGAGGGCGCGGCTCAACTGAGTTCGTTCGTTATGGAACACAAAAAGCAGAAATCGAAGGATTATTCTACATTCTTGAGGACCATCGTGTTTACGAGAAATGTGAGGAAGTCGGGATAACCATAACGGATGAAATGGTTGTACTCAAACGTGATATAACTGAAAGTGGAAAAAGCATCTGCCGAGTAAACGGAAAGCTGGTCACACTTTCTGTATTAAAAGAAATTGGACAAGCCTTAGTTGATATTCACGGCCAACATGAAACTCAATATTTAATGCAGCCCGATAAACATCTATTCTTATTAGACAGTTTCGGTGACAAAGATTTTAAGAAAGAGCTCTTTACTTACGAAGAAGCATTTAAAGAATATAAAGATATAAGCAAACAGCTTTCTGAACTATCAAGAAATGAACAAGAGATCGCTCAGCGAATTGATTTATTAGAGTATCAATACGATGAAATTACTGGAGCAAATTTGCTCGAGGATGAAGATATTAAGCTTGAAGAAGAAAAAAGAATGCTCGGCAACTTTGAAAAAATTCATGGACACCTCCAGGACGCATATCACAGTCTTTATGGAGAAGGTAAAGGTCTTGAACTTATTTCAAGTGCCATGGCTGATTTTTCACAGGTAGCAGCACTGGATGAATCACTAAAGGCGGACGAAGAGCAATTTGGAAGCAGTTTCTACGTGCTTGAAGAACTGACGTACAAAATTCGCGATATGTTTGATTCATTGGAATATAATCCGGAAAGATTAAATAGCATCGAAATGCGTCTTGACGAAATAAGTAAACTGAAACGCAAATACGGTACTTCTGTAAAGGAAATCTTAAGTTATGGAGAAAAGGTCAAAAAGGAACTTGAACTTATTCAAAACAAAGATAACCATATAGAAGAACTTAAAATTAAGCAGTCAAAAATCATTTCGAAATTAGAGACTTCAGGTAAAAAGCTAACAAAAAGGCGATCAGAAACAGCGAAAACTTTAAAGAAAGCCATTCAGCAGCAGCTTAAAGAGCTTTACATGGAAAAAACAGAATTTGAGGTTGTGATGGATAGAACGGAAGATAATCAGTTCTTGAAGACAGGTATGGATTCTGTAGAATTCTTTATTTCTCCCAATCAAGGTGAGCCTTTGAAGCCTTTATCAAAAGTTGCTTCTGGCGGAGAACTATCCAGGGTAATTCTGGCTTTGAAAACCATTTTTTCTGAAAATCAAGGAATTACTGCTATTATCTTTGATGAAGTGGACACAGGAGTATCGGGACGAGTTGCTCAGGCTATTGCAGAGAAGATCTACCGTGTGTCAGTCGGTTCACAAGTGCTATGCATAAGCCATCTTCCTCAAGTTGCTGCTATGGCTGATACACATCTCCATATTTCAAAATCAACTCTCCAAGGCAGAACTGTGACAAAAGTGCTTTCTTTAAAGACTGATGAAAAAGTTCATGAAATCGGCAGGATGATTTCTGGTGTGGAAATTACTGATTTGACTAAACAGCACGCACAGGAATTGCTACAGCTAGCAGAGACCATAAAAAAATCATCTTAAAACATTTATGCATGAAAAAGCTATCCATTTAAGGAATAGCTTTTTCTTTTTTGCCGGTTATAATCTTAAGGTCCGTAGGCTAAATTAAAGGTACAGCCATGGTGAGGGTGTGAGCTTGGAGCGAGGAGAGTGAAAGATGTTTAAGGATTTACTTCGGCGAATGATCGGCGTTATTCTCCTTGGAAGTTTAGTGGGAATCGGTTTTTTGTCTCCAGTGCGTGATTATGTGAAACTGCCTGAATCTGTGACGATTTTTGAAGGACAAAATTCTATTCAGTCACTTCCTGCTGGTACATCGATTCAACAGGAAGAGAATGAAATTTATACAACAGCAATGGAAAGTGAAAAGATCGTTTCGATACAAGCCAAAACAAATGGTGATCATATGGCAACTCTCGAAGCAGGAAGTTTTCCCATTAAAAAGATGGATGTAAAAGTACTTTCCGATTTAAAGGTTGTACCCGGCGGACAATCTATAGGCGTAAAACTAAATACACTCGGAGTCCTTATTGTTGGTCATCATCTTGTGAATACAAGTACAGGTAAGCAGTCTCCAGGGGAAATTGCCGATATCCAGGTAGGAGATATTATTACCAAAATCAATGGAAAAGATATTAAAAAGATGGGCGATGTCAGCCCTTTTGTCAGAGAATCTGGGGAATCTCAAAAACCTCTTGATGTAACAATTATCAGAGACGGCAAATTCCTGCACAAAACGCTTAAACCCCTTCAGGATAAAAATGATCAGTCATATCGAATTGGATTGTACATTAGAGATTCTGCTGCTGGAGTCGGTACCCTTACTTTTTATGACCCAGCATCATTTAAATACGGAGCTTTAGGACATGTTATCTCAGACATGGATACCAAAAAGCCGATCAAAGTAAACAATGGCGAGATCTTAGGTTCGACAGTAACGTCGATTGAAAAAGGTTCGAATGGACATCCTGGAGAAAAATTAGCACGTTTCTCAAACGATCAACGAGTTTTAGGTGATATTTCAAAAAACAGCCCTTTTGGAATATTTGGAAGGTTAAACGATAAGATTTCTAACGGCAGCTGGAACAAGCCTCTGCCAATTGCATTGTCAGATCAAGTAAAAGAAGGTCCTGCAAAAATCCTTACCGTTGTTAACGGTTCAAAGGTAAGGGAATTTGATGTAGATGTAATCAGTTCTGTTCCGCAAAAGTTTCCAGCAACAAAAGGTATGGTAATTAAAATAACTGATCCTGAACTTTTAAAAATTACCGGTGGAATCGTTCAAGGTATGAGCGGAAGTCCAATCATTCAAAACGGAAGAATTATTGGTGCAGTAACACATGTATTTGTAAATGACCCGACTTCAGGATATGGTGTTCATATTGAGTGGATGCTTGATGAAGCTGGTATAAATATATACGAAGAAAGAAAACAGGCGAGCTGATGCAGTTGCCTGTTTTTTTTAAAATTTGTTGCTATTAGAAGTGGTTGATTTTTGAAAAAATAGTTGATTTCCGTTCTAGGTCGCTCGCTTTCCGTGGGGCGTGCGGTGAGCCTCCTGGCGCTTTGCGCCTTGAGGAGTCTCACCTTCAAGGAAGTAATATGCTCCTGCGTCTACAAGCAAATCCTGACGCGCGTTTTTCCTCGTCGCATGCCTTGCGAGAAGAGTATTCATGTAGTTGGCACGCACCTTGCACTTCAATCAACTTTTTCTACGAAGACAAAAACAACAATCTTTTGAAAGTGGTTACTTCTCTCTGCAGTTGCTCGGTTTTAAGCCCCCTCCGTACTGCGATCAATGAGTGGTCTCACCTGTCCGCTCGTCCTGAAGGAGTCTCGCCCTTCTGCTCCAATTAACTATTCAAAGAAGAACTTTTGAAAATCTCTTATTAGCCAACAACTTTCAGAAAAGAAGCTTTTATAGCCTGATTATAATATCTAATGAAAAGGTTTTCTTTATTGTTTAGACATCTTTAACAAAATTTTGTATAATGGAAGTTGTAAAGAAAATTCGACAAAATTATGTGTCTACATACTAATAACTGTCGAAATTCGAAGTAAATTGAAGAAAACAGCTTTTTCTACAACAAAAATAAAATAATTTTAAAAAATTTAAAACAAAATAAAGGGATTTAAGTTTTATTGTTGAAATCTTACATTGGGAAAAACAAGAAATTGTTGGATGGGGAGGAATTAATGGTGCAAAAAGTTAAAGTGTGTCTAGCTGATGATAATCGTGAATTAATTAGTCTTTTGAGGGAATATCTTTCAAGTCAAGATGACATGGAAGTAATTGGGGTAGCTTATAACGGTCAAGAATGTCTTTCCGTTTTAGAAAATAAAAATCCTGATGTACTCGTACTCGATATTATCATGCCGCATTTAGACGGATTAGCTGTTTTAGAAAAAATCAGATCAAGTGATGATCTGCCTCAGCCTAATGTAATAATGCTAACTGCTTTTGGACAAGAAGATGTAACGAAAAAAGCTGTTGATCTTGGAGCTTCTTATTTTATTTTAAAACCATTTGATATGGATAATTTAGCTAGTCAGATCCGCCAGATTTGCGGATCAGAGAAAACAACAGTTCAGCGTGCATCCGGAAATAATCGAAGCAGTTTCCAATCAATAAATAAACCGCGTAATCTAGACGCAAGTATAACAAGCATCATCCATGAAATCGGAGTTCCTGCTCATATAAAAGGTTATATGTACTTAAGAGAAGCTATCTCAATGGTATACAACGATATCGAATTATTAGGATCAATTACAAAAGTATTGTATCCTGATATCGCTAAAAAGTTTAACACCACGTCAAGCCGTGTTGAACGCGCGATCCGCCATGCGATCGAAGTAGCTTGGAGCCGAGGCAACATCGACAGCATCTCTTCTCTATTCGGCTACACAGTATCCATGTCTAAAGCGAAACCGACGAACAGTGAATTCATTGCGATGGTCGCTGATAAACTGAGAATCGAACATAAGGCGATGGCATAACGCATAACCACGCTAGTTTGACGTTAGCTTATACGGAAGTTTGCCCGAAAGTTTATCGGAACCTCCGTAAATCATTCCGATAAGTTAACCATCCATAATACCGATAAAGTTGTCCGAAGTTTACAACCATTAGTATCTAAATACCGAAAATAATCGAATATATTTCGTTAAGAGACCGCCAGGGTATTGGCGGTCTTTTTGCGTAAACTAATATTACGATTTCGAAATTAAATGAAAGCAGCATACGAAAGACAACGTAAGAAGACGGAGGGAATATGGAACGATATATAACGCATTAACATCGTTTAACATATGCGATTTATTCCGGTGCTAATATGTCATATCACCAACTGCACGCAACCAGCCGACGCGACCCTCAGTAACCTCACCTTTCAGATACCTTTATGCAGTATTCTATGAGCGTATTATTTACCGCGCGCGGAGATAATCCGCGTTCACCGTCCGGACTCGTAGGGTGATCGTCCCACCGGCATTTTTCGAACGAGATATATTCGATATATTCACGAGCAATACTACCGTCTACATAATCGTAGCTTCTCTCTTTAAGCCATCTGTTAAACGCTCGATACGTTTAAGATCCTCTCACTACGTTTCTGCAACCGTTTAGCGGCGGTAAACAACGCGATGCATTCGTTAAGGTTTAGCGTTAGTTTGTGGCTAGCTTTTCGTTTCATAAATCCGTATTTTTGCATGATATTGCACGTCTCCTTTTACGAAGAATTTTTGGTAAAGGTTCGGACTAATTTCTATAATGTTTATTGGAAGGAGGGAAATTCGGTTAGCTTAGCGTTAAGTTGTTTAACGTAAGTTTAGCGGAGGTTATAGCGTTCAGAACAGTGAGTTCATTGCGATGGTCGCTGATAAACTGAGAATTGAACACAAAGCTGGATAATATAGAAAGAGCTAACTCGTTTGAGTTAGTTCTTTTTCCGTTTTACAGTACTTGTTCTATAAATTTGGCTCTGCTCACCGCACGCCCCGTGGAAAGCGAGCATCCTGGAGCGGAAATCAACCGCTTTCAAAAGCAACAAAGTATGCGAAAACAGCCTTTAATTTTACACGCTCGCTCAGAAATCTTTATGTGTATGTGCGATTAACATACATAATATTACGCTCAATTTAAAATAACCAGCCAACTTCTCTAAGTGGTCTGGTTATTTTTTCTTAAACTTTAATTGTACTTTATTTCTTTTTCGATCACGGTAAAATATAAATCCCCCAACAAAGGCCAATCCAGCCGAAAAACTGATAAATCCTGCGATAAACTGAAGCCATAAAACGGGGAAAGGAAATTGCAATACTCCGAATAACGTATCTCTCATCCATTTAATGCCCATTACGGCCATGATACCAGGAATCAAAACGATTACTAATGCTGCATACCTGCTCATGATTGTTTCACTCCTCTACATGTATTGTACATAAAGTTTATTTTATTGTCGATGAAATTACAGTTTGCAAACCCTTTCATGCTACGGTATGATAAATGTGTGAAAAATATTGCACATCCACTTTACATAGAATTTGGAGGGGTATTGTTGCAAACTGTATTGTTAATGACCGCTCCTGAAGAAACAAAGAAGATTCTTCGTTTAATAAAGTCTTTAAGCTTTTTTGAACTTATAGGGGTTTTTGTTTCTGAAATAGGTGCAGAAAAAACGGATGATGATGTGGCTGTTTTCTCATATTCATCTCCACCTAAGCTTGAGGCGAATTATGTAGTCTATTCACCTTCAAATAAAAAAATAGCCCATCAGCTGCAGGAAGATGTTTATCATGAATCAGACATTATTTCAGATTCTCAATTTTATAAGATAGCAAATCAACTTAAACAATCTAAGGATGCTGAAGCAAATCTTCAGCAATTCAGAACGATTTTAGATAATACTCATGACGGTATGATCGTTATTGATCAAAGACTAAACATCACTATTTTTAATAAAAGTGCCGAAAGAATGACGGGGCTATCTGCTGTTGAAGCAATAGGCAGATCTATTCTGGAAGTCATGCCAAACAGCCAGCTTCCAAGAGTCTTGGATTCAGGAATTGAGGAAGTAAACCAAGAACAGATTCTTGCTAACGGTACAAAAATTTATACCACAAGAACGCCGATCTTAGATCAGTCTGGAAGGAAACATGGTGCATTTGCTGTTTTTAAAGATATAACTGAAATCGTAGACCTTGCAGAAGAAGTTACAAATTTAAAAAGTATTCAAATTATGCTTAGTTCAATTATCAATTCATCAGAGGAAGCTATATCTGTTGTGGATGAAGAAGGAAAAGGGATTATGATAAATCCTGCTTACACAAAACTTACTGGCTACACAGCAGAGCAGGTGATTGGAAAGCCAGCAACAACAGATATTTCTGAAGGTGAAAGTATTCATATGCAAGTTTTAAGGACGAGGAAACCAGTGAGGGGAGCCAGACTTAGGGTTGGTCCTAAAAGAAAAGATGTAATCGTTAATGTCGCGCCAATTATTGTTGATGGATTATTAAAAGGCAGCGTTGGTGTGATTCATGACGTTTCTGAGATAAAAGGCTTAACTGAGGAATTGAATAGGGCAAGGCAGATTATCCGTACACTTGAAGCTAAATATTCTTTTGAAGACATAATAGGTGAATCAGATGAGATGAAGTTTGCGGTTGATCAAGCAAAGCTAGCAGCTTCAACACCTGCAACTGTCCTGCTGCGCGGCGAATCAGGTACTGGAAAAGAACTTTTTGCTCATGCGATCCATAACGCGAGTGACAGGAAGTTCAATAAATTTATAAGGGTCAATTGTGCAGCACTCTCAGAATCTCTCTTAGAAAGTGAGCTTTTCGGCTATGTAGAAGGAGCATTTTCAGGCGCTTTAAGAGGCGGTAAAAGAGGTCTCTTTGAAGAAGCTAACGGAGGAAGTATCTTTTTAGATGAAGTGGGAGAGCTTTCACAGAATACTCAAGCTAAACTGCTGCGTGTATTACAAGAAAATGAAATTAGACGAGTTGGAGGCACAAAAGCGATTCCCATAAACGTCAGAGTTATTGCGGCAACGAACGTAAACCTTGAAAAGATGATAGCTGATGGCACTTTCAGACAGGATCTGTATTACCGTTTAAACCGGATGCCGATTTATATTCCGCCACTTCGAGCAAGGAATAGCGATATTTTAATGCTGGCAAATCATCTTTTACAAAAACTGAATCAGGATTACGGACGAAATATTGACACTATAAGCAGTGACGCGGAAGATTTCCTGCTTCAATATCATTGGCCGGGAAATGTTAGAGAACTTGAAAATGTTTTGGGCCGGGCGATCATTCACATGAGTCATACAGATTCAATTATTAACCGGGAACATATTTCGCTGCTTCAGCAGACTAATCATAACAAGCCAAATTCAGACTCGGACGGGTCTTTTAACGAATCAACGGAAGAAATCACTTTAGCAGAACAGATGGATAAGTTTGAAATGACCATTTTAACAGATGCTATAAACAGATATAAAGGCAATAAAACGAAAACCGCAAAAGCTCTAGGAATCTCATTGCGTAATTTTTATTATAAACTTGAAAAATACGGCTTAGATGATAAGGTGCGCAAATAATTTCATGCAAAAAGTTGCGTGTTTTTTGCAAAGTATTGCAAAAACCTGCTCTTTTTATATTGAAAACTTATGAATTAACTTGGCATGAAACTTGCATAGTTATTATGTGTGCTTAACAAGGGGGGATAACATGCTTTTGGAAGACTTGGTCAGCCAAGCCAAAAATCAGCAAGTGAAACCAGTCATCGCAGTGGCAGAAGCAGGCGATCAAGAAGTAATGGAAAGTGTTTTACGTGCTTATAAAGAGGGCATTGCTCATTTTATATTATTTGGAAATGGGGAAGTAATTTCTGACTGGCTAGAAAAGAATACAAACGATTCTACACCTGGAATTGAAATTGTTTCAACAAATACGGCGACAGCGGCAACAGATGCTGTAAAAGCAGTGCATGATGGGAAAGCGGATATTTTGATGAAAGGACTCGTTTCTACCTCTGTACTCTTAAAAGCTGTATTAAATAAAGAATTTGGTTTAAGGACAGGTAAAGTTCTGTCACACGTAGCCGCGTTTGAGATCTCTGGATACGACAGACTGATCTTTGTTACAGATGCAGCAATGAATATCAACCCTGACCTTAACCAGAAGAGTCAAATACTGCAAAATGCAATAGACTTTGTGCAGCAAACAGGTGTAGCTCAGCCTAAAACGGCCGTTTTAGCTGCAGTAGAAACTGTTAATCCTGCCATGCAAGCGACTCTGGATGCTGCCAGTCTTACTGTCATGAATCTAAGAAACCAAATTACTGGCGGAATTGTGGAGGGACCTTTAGCTCTTGATAATGCCATCTCGATGGAAGCGGCAGCACATAAAGAAATCTCAGGAAAAGTAGCAGGGAAAGCGGATATTTTACTTGTACCGACCATTGAAACGGGCAACATTTTATACAAATCACTCATTTATTTTGCCCGTGCAAAAGTTGGAGCAGTCATTTGCGGTGCTAAAGCGCCAATTGTCCTAACTTCAAGAGCTGATTCTTCTGAGAGTAAATACCTCTCAATTGCTTTGGCTGTGAAATCTGTCATCACTGATAAGAAACTTTAGGAGGAATACAAAATGGAAATTTTCAAATATATGGAGACTTACGATTACGAACAAATGGTGATCTGCCAAGATAAACAATCTGGATTAAAAGCGATTATCTGTATCCATGACACGACATTAGGTCCTGCTCTAGGCGGAACAAGAATGTGGACATATGATTCTGAAGATGCAGCAATCGAAGATGCATTGAGACTTGCAAGAGGAATGACTTACAAAAATGCTGCAGCTGGTTTGAACCTTGGCGGAGGGAAAACAGTTATTATCGGAGACCCTAAGAAAGATAAAAACGAAGAAATGTTCCGTGCATTCGGACGCTACATCCAAGGTCTAAATGGCCGTTATATTACAGCAGAAGATGTGGGTACAACTGTTGAAGATATGGATCTAATCTATCAGGAAACACCATTTGTAACAGGTGTTTCACCAGCGTTTGGTTCAAGTGGAAATCCTTCTCCAGTAACAGCTTATGGTGTTTATCGCGGTATGAAAGCAGCAGCTATGGAAGCGTTCGGAACAGATACGTTAGAAGGAAAAGTAATCGCCGTTCAAGGTGTAGGACATGTTGCTTATACACTTTGTAAACACCTTCATGAAGAAGGGGCTTCTCTCATTGTGACGGATATCAACAAAGAAGCTGTACAGCGTGCTGTTGAAGATTTCGGCGCTAAAGCTGTAGACATCGATGATATTTATAGTGTTGACTGCGATATTTTTGCTCCATGTGCACTTGGTGCGATCATTAATGATGACACGATCTCAAAGATTAAAGCCAAGGTTATTGCAGGTGCTGCAAACAACCAGCTAAAAGAAACAAGACATGGTGATGCTCTCCATGAAATGGGTATTGTTTATGCTCCAGATTATGTAATCAATGCTGGCGGAGTAATAAATGTTGCTGACGAACTTAATGGCTACAACCGAGAAAGAGCACTTAAGAAAGTTGAAACCATTTATGACAATATTGCAAGTGTTATTGAAATTTCTAAGCGCGATAACATTCCTACTTACCTTGCAGCTGACCGTCTTGCTGAAGAGCGCATCGAGCGAATGAGAAAATCAAGAAGTCAATTTTTATTAAATGAACGACACATTCTGTCAAGCCGAACTCGCTAAGAGTTTGTATTAATGGAGGTTTGAAACGTGCATCAAAAAGAATTTCGCATACTAGTGATCAATCCGGGCTCAACCTCTACCAAGATAGGTATTTTTGATAATGAACGGCCTGTTTTTGAAAAAACAATAAGACATGATATAGATACCATTAATCAATTCGATTCTGTTATTGATCAATATACGTTTAGAAAAGAAACCATTCTAGAGGCATTGCATTATGAAGGAATTAACATTTCAAAATTAAGCTGTGTGGTTGGCCGCGGAGGGTTATTAAGACCAATCGAAGGTGGAACTTACAGCGTCAACGAACCAATGCTTCATGATCTGAAAACAGGCTTTAATGGAGAACATGCCTCTAATCTAGGCGGTATCCTAGCTTATGAGATCGCAGAAGGATTAAATATTCCCTCATTTATTGTAGATCCTGTTGTAGTTGATGAAATGGATGAGATTGCTCGTATATCAGGTGTACCTGATATCGAACGAAAAAGTATATTTCATGCGTTAAATCAAAAAGCGGTAGCAAGAAGAGTATCAAAAATGCTCGATAAATCCTATGAATCACTTCGTCTCATTGTTGTACACATGGGAGGAGGGATTACGGTAGGAGTTCACAAAAACGGACGGGTAATTGATGTAAACAATGGCCTGCATGGTGAAGGACCTTTTTCCCCTGAACGTGCAGGTACAGTGCCAATCGGTGATTTAGTATCTCTTTGTTTCTCTGGCGAATATTACGCGGATGAAGTAATGAAAAAGCTCGTGGGACAAGGAGGACTTGTTGCTTATCTGGGAACTAATGATGCAAGAACAGTGGAAGAGAAAATTGAGAACGGCGATGAAAGAGCTGCACTTATTTATAATGCAATGGCTTATCAAGTCGCTAAAGAAATTGGATCCGCGAGTACGGTCCTTCACGGTCAAGTTGATGCGATCGTTCTAACAGGCGGGCTAGCTTTTGGCAAAGAATTTGTCAAAAAAATAACAGATCGTGTTGAGTGGATTTCTGATTGTATCATTCAGCCTGGAGAGAATGAACTTCAAGCGTTAGCAGAAGGCGGACTTCGTGTTTTAAGGAATGAAGAGAAGGCGAAGGAATATCCAGGAGGGAAGACTCCTGCAGAATTGCCGCTGGATTAACAGCAAAAGGAGATATGAGCGATGTCAAAAGATTTTGATTTGGTCATAATGGGCGGAGGAACAGGCGGCTATGTAGCCGCCATCCGTGCTGCTCAATTAGGTAAAACGGTTGCAGTTGTTGAAAAAGGTAAGCTTGGCGGAACATGTCTGCATAGAGGCTGTATTCCGAGTAAAGCATTGTTGAGAAGTGCTGAAGTCTACAAAACAGCTAAAAAAGCTGCTGACTTCGGTGTAGATATAGAAGGATTAGGTCTTAATTTTTCAAAAATGCAGGAACGAAAGCAATCGATTGTCAATCAGCTTCATATGGGCGTTCAAAGCCTTATGAAAAAAGGTAAAATAGAAGTTTACGAAGGAACAGGGCGCATTCTTGGACCTTCTATCTTTTCTCCAATGCCAGGAACTGTATCAGTAGAGTTTAATGACGGCACAGAGAACGAGATTTTAATCCCGCAAAATGTAATCGTTGCCACAGGATCTAGACCGCGTTCTTTACCGGGGTTAGAAATTGACGGTAAATATGTTATGTCAAGTGACGAAGCTCTTGAGATGGAAACACTTCCGGCATCTATCATTATTGTTGGAGGCGGAGTCATTGGAATCGAATGGGCTTCTATGCTAAATGACCTTGGAGTTGAAGTAACTGTATTAGAATATGCAGATAGAATCGTACCTACCGAGGACGAAGAAATCTCTAAAGAAGCGGCTCGTGTGTTAAAGAAAAAAGGCATTAAACTTGTTACATCTGCAAAAGTACTTCCTGATACGTTAGAAACAGGAAATGGCGTTATGATCTCTGCGGAACATAAAGGGGAAACGAAACAGTTTTCAGCTGAAAAAATGCTCGTTTCTGTTGGCCGACAAGCGAATACAGAAGGAATTGGCTTAGAGAACACCACCATAAAAGTTGAAAACGGATACATTCAGACGAATGAGTATTTCCAAACTGCTGAAAGTCATATTTATGCCATTGGAGATGTTATCGGAGGCCTTCAGCTGGCACATGTAGCTTCTCACGAAGGAATAACAGCTGTAGAACACCTTTGTAATTTAAAGCCGGAGCCGATTAATTACGACAATATCTCAAAGTGTATTTACTCGAGTCCAGAAATGGCTAGCGTAGGTCTGACAGAAAAACAAGCGAAAGATCAAGGCTTCAATGTTAAAGTTGGAAAGTTTCCATTTAAAGCGATAGGAAAAGCGCTTGTATACGGAGAAAGCGACGGATTTGTAAAAATCGTAGCAGACAAAGATACAGAAGATCTTCTCGGGGTACATATGATTGGTCCTCATGTTACAGATATGATCTCTGAAGCAGGACTGGCGAAAGTACTAGATGCAACACCATGGGAGATTGCACATACGATCCATCCGCACCCTTCTCTTTCAGAAGTTTTTGGTGAAGCTGGATTAGCAGTTGAAGGAAAAGCAATTCATTTTTAAGGGGGTAAAAATAATGGCAGAAACACGTCATGAACAATTAGGTTTGACGAATGAAGATGTTATCCATATGTTTAAAACTATGCTTTTAGCAAGAAAGATTGATGAGCGCATGTGGTTATTAAACCGCGCTGGTAAAATTCCTTTTGTTATCTCATGCCAAGGTCAAGAAGCTGCTCAAGTGGGTGCAGCTATGGCACTTGATAACGAAAAAGACTATGTACTGCCTTACTATCGTGATATGGGTGTTGTATTGCAGTTTGGAATGACTGCGAAAGATCTAATGCTATCCGGATTTGCAAAAGCGGAAGACCCAAACAGCGGCGGGCGTCAGATGCCAGGTCACTTCGGCTCTAAAAAGCTTCGAATTGCGACAGGTTCATCTCCTGTTACTACACAAGTTCCTCACGCTGTAGGTATTGCATTAGGCGGAAGAATGGAAGGTAAAGATATTGTAACGTTTACTACGTTTGGAGAGGGATCTTCTAACCAAGGAGATTTTCATGAAGGTGCAAATTTTGCCTCTGTTCATAAACTGCCTGTTATCTTTATGTGCGAAAACAATAAGTATGCGATTTCAGTTCCAATTTCAAAACAATTGGCTTGTGTGAACGTTTCTGATCGTGCGATTGGATACGGTATGCCGGGTGTAACAGTTGACGGAAACGATCCTTTGGCAGTTTATGAAGCTGTAAAAGAAGCAGCTGACCGCGGAAGAAGAGGTGAAGGTCCTACACTTATTGAAACGGTTGCTTATCGTTTAACACCTCACTCTTCTGATGACGATGATCGTGCATACAGAACACGTGAAGAAGTAGAGGAAGCAAAAGCAAAAGATCCGATTCATACGTTTGCTGCATACTTAAGAGAGAATGGAATTTTAACGGAAGAGTTAGAGAAACAGATCACTGAAGATATCCAAAAAGAAGTGGATGAAGCTACAGAATACGCAGAGAACGCAAAATACGCTGATGCTGAAAGTGCGCTTCTGCATGTTTACGCAGAGTAAAGGGGGAAAACGAGATGCCGGTAATTTCATATATTGATGCTGTAACGCATGCGATCCGCGAAGAGATGCAGCGTGATAAAAAAGTTTTCGTTGTAGGAGAAGATGTTGGGGTACGCGGAGGAGTTTTTCGTGCAACTACTGGTTTAATCGAAGAATTTGGTGAGGAAAGAGTAATTGATGCACCACTTGCGGAATCTGCAATCGCTGGTGTAGGAATTGGTGCAGCTATGTATGGGATGCGTCCGATCGCAGAAATGCAATTTGCTGATTTCATCATGCCAGCTGTAAACCAAATTGTTTCGGAAGCTGCTAAAATCCGTTATCGTTCAAATAATGACTGGTCTTGTCCGATTACCATTCGCGCTCCTTATGGCGGCGGTGTACATGGTGCTCTTTATCATTCTCAGTCAGTTGAAGCGTTGTTTGCTAATGTTCCAGGTTTAAAGATTGTTATGCCTTCAACACCTTATGACGTAAAAGGTCTATTAAAGGCAGCAATCCGTGATGAGGACCCTGTTTTATTCTTTGAACATAAGCGTGCATACCGCTTAATTAAAGGGGAAGTTCCAGAAGAAGAGTACACGCTGGAGATCGGAAAAGCAGATGTTAAACGTGATGGTGATGACATTACGGTAATTACATATGGACTTTGTGTTCATTTCGCATTACAGGCTGCTGAAAAGTTAGAAAAAGACGGGATTTCTGCTCATATCCTAGATCTTCGTACTGTTTATCCATTGGATAAAGAAGCAATCATTGAAGCTGCTTCTAAGACCGGGAAAGTACTTCTTGTTACAGAAGATAACAAAGAAGGAAGCATCATGAGTGAAGTTGCAGCGATTATTGCTGAAAACTGCTTGTTTGAATTAGATGCACCGATTCAGCGTCTTGCTGGTCCTGATGTTCCAGCAATGCCATATGCACCGACTATGGAAAAACACTTTATGGTGAATCCTGATAAGGTAGAAAAAGCAATGAGAGATCTTGCGGCATTTTAACAAAAAGGAGGGAACTTAAATGGCTACAGAACAAATCACAATGCCTCAACTCGGGGAAAGTGTAACAGAAGGAACGATAAGTAAATGGCTTGTACAGCCTGGTGATACAGTAAAGAAATATGATCCTCTAGCTGAAGTGATGACGGATAAAGTTAATGCTGAAGTCCCTTCATCATTTAGCGGCACAATTAAAGAACTTGTTGCTGGAGAAGGAGATACTCTTTCTGTAGGTGAACTAATCTGCTATATCGATACTGAAGAAGGAAGCAGTTCAGCTGAACCTGCTCCTGCTAAAAAAGAAGAAAAAACGGCTGATAAAGCACCTGCTCCAACGAGTAATGCAGCAGCCGCTCCTAAAAAAGATACAGCTGCACGAGGCCGTTATTCGCCAGCTGTTGTACGAATGGCGTCTGAGCACGGAATTGACTTGAGCCAAGTTGAAGGAACAGGTCAAAGCGGAAGAATTACAAGAAAAGATCTGCAGCAGATTATCGATTCTGGTCAGATTCCAACTGCAGACAACAAACCAGCAGCTGCATCGGCTCCAGCAGTTTCTGAAATTAAACAAGAAGCTATTTCACAGTCAAAAGAAACTGCATCAGGCTTAAAACCAATCCCTGTTGAATCTATGCCTGGCGATGTGGAAATCCCTGTTACAGGTATCCGTAAAGCGATCGCTCAAAACATGGTTCGTTCAAAACACGAAGCACCGCATGCTTGGACGATGGTTGAAGTTGATGTTACAAATCTTGTGGAATACCGTAATTCTGTAAAGGGTGATTTTAAATCAAAAGAAGGCTATAACATTACTTTCTTGCCATTCTTTATTAAAGCAGTAGTAGAATCGCTAAAAGAATTTCCGCAATTGAATTCTATGTGGGCTGGAGATAAGATCATCCAGAAGAAGGATATTAATATCTCAATCGCAGTGGCTACTGATGATGCACTGTATGTGCCAGTAATCAAGAATGCAGATGAGAAGTCGATCAAGGGAATCGCTCGTGATGTTAAAGAGCTTGCTGATAAAGTAAGAACGAATAAACTTTCAGGCGATGATATGAAAGGCGGCACATTTACAGTAAACAATACAGGCTCTTTTGGATCTGTTATGTCAACGCCAATCATTAACTACCCGCAGGCGGCAATTCTTTCAGTTGAATCCATTGTGAAGCGTCCCGTAGTAATGAACAATGGGATGATTGCAGTACGTGATATGGTAAACCTTTGCCTATCACTTGATCACCGTGTACTTGACGGACTTGTTTGCGGACGTTTCTTAGCACGTGTAAAAGAACGTCTTGAAAACATGACAAAAGAAAACACATCAATTTATTAAAAAATATTAAAAAAGTGGTTTATGCAGGTTTGAAACAGGGTAGAGTTTAACATCAACACCTCCAAACCCCATAACCCCCTAAGAAAAATGCCGTAAGTGTTACGGCATTTTTCTTTTTTATATTTCTTTTTTTGAGTACAATAAGAAGGAAAGGAGCTGACGAAATGAACTTTCAATTCAATTTATTTAACGATGTTGTAGAAACGGCTCGCAAAGAAATGGCCGAAGCTGGCTATACACAGCTTTTTAAGCCGGAGGATGTAGAAGAAGCGTTTAGTAACAAAGGTACAACACTTGTGATGATTAATTCCGTTTGCGGATGTGCAGGAGGAATCGCACGTCCAGCGGCTTCATTTTCAGTAAAACAAGAGGTTCGTCCAGATCATCTCGTTACTGTTTTTGCTGGTCAGGATAAAGAAGCAACTGAAAAAGCACGTTCTTACTTTACAGGGTATCCTCCATCATCGCCTTCATTTGCTCTATTAAAAGACGGAGAGATTCAAATGATGGTTGAACGCCATGAGATCGAAGGACATGAACCAATGGAAGTTGTAAATAAATTAAGAAGCGCTTTTGAAGAATATTGCAAAAAGGAAGCGTAAAAACGGTGATAAGCTGTCTCTTATAAATGAGGCAGCTTATTTTTTTGTATTTAGAGCTCATAAATCAAGGCGCAGCCGA
>NZ_MQMF01000004.1 GCF_001999465.1 Fictibacillus arsenicus | reverse complement strand
CGTTTGGAAATGTCGTATCTAGTTTTGAGAGAACATAAACTCTCTAATTCAATAAGGTCTAGTGATGATGGCGAAGAGGTCACACCCGTTCCCATACCGAACACGGAAGTTAAGCTCTTCAGCGCCGATGGTAGTTGGGGGTTTCCCCCTGTTAGAGTAGGACGTCGCTAGGCAAAGAAGGTGGGACGAACTTTATGTTCGTTCCATCTTTTTTTATTATTAAATCTTTTTAGAATGGTATAAAAATGTTTTTAAGCTGTAATTTTATATTTTCAAACTGTAATTATTATTTCTAAGCTTAATTTCGATTTCTAGTCCGTAAATATGACTTCTAGGCCATAATTCCTCATTTATAGGCTTTTCGACAAATGACAGATATTCCTCTTTCCACATAAATTCTCCCATTCACCTCATAACTGTTTTTGCATCAATTCTCCAGTTTCCAACTTGTCCAAAAAGTGTTATTCTTAACAAAGTATTTTTTCACCTTAGGAGGTTGCTGCCTTGTTAGATAATGCATTTGTTATGGTGTGTATTATTTTATTGATTAATATAGTGTACGTTTCGTTTTTTACGATCCGGATGATTTTAACGCTTAAAGGGCAGAGGTATCTGGCTGCTTTTATAAGTATTTTTGAGGTTATTATTTATATTGTTGGACTTGGTCTTGTACTTGATAACTTAAATGAGATTCAGAACTTGATTGCATATGCGGTTGGTTATGGAGCCGGTGTGCTAGTAGGGATGAAGATTGAGGAAAAGCTGGCACTTGGATATACTACTGTTAACGTGATTACAACTGATCTTGCTGGCGGCCTGCCGAATGCGCTTCGCAACAAGGGCTATGGTGTTACGAACTGGCTTGCGGAAGGCCGTGAAGGACAGCGTTTAATGATGGAGATTCTAACATCTCGTAAATCAGAATTGAATCTATATAATACAGTTAAAGATTTAGATCCGAAGGCGTTTATTATTTCGCACGAGCCGAAAGCGTTTCATGGCGGATTTTGGGTCAAGGGTATCAGGAGGTAACAGATGGAGAAGAAACCATCTAAAAAGAAGTTTGCTGTTGAAATAGGAGAGTCGATTTCTGACTGCCTGGATCGTATGGCAAAGGAAGGCTATACACCAGTTAGAAGAATGGAAGAGCCTGTGTTTCATGAAGTGAAACGTAACGGCAGATTGGAACCAGAAGTAAAGGAACAACGAATTGTTTTTGAAGGAAAATTAATAAAATAACGGTAAAACACGAACATTAGGTATTTAATATAACTTAATGTTCGATTTTTGTTGACAAACGAAAACGACCATTGTTACAATGAAACCAGAAGAATAAAGCCCTCATATAATTTCGGGGATATGGCCCGTAAGTCTCTACCTGATGACCGTGTATTTCATCAGACTATGAGGGAAAGCATCTTTCTGTTATTTTTATCGGATAAGTATGTCCAGTTGGCTGCTTTCTCTCATATTTAGGGAGAAGCATACAAACTGGACTTTTTTATTTTTTCTGACAATAAGGAGGCTGCCATGGCTAAAGTAGGCGTTATCATGGGAAGTGTTTCAGATTGGGAGACAATGAAAGAAGCGTGCGATATTTTAGAAGAGCTAGAGGTAGTATTTGAAAAGAAAGTAGTTTCAGCACACCGTACACCAGATCTTATGTTTCAATATGCAGAAGAAGCTGAACAAAGAGGACTTGAAGTAATCATTGCAGGAGCTGGCGGTGCAGCACACTTGCCAGGCATGGTTGCAGCAAAGACAATCCTTCCTGTTATTGGGGTGCCGGTTCAGTCTAGAGCGCTTAATGGCCTTGATTCACTTTTATCCATTGTTCAGATGCCTAAAGGTGTTCCGGTAGCAACTGTTGCAATCGGTAAAGCAGGTGCAGCAAACGCAGGACTTCTAGCTGCACAGATGGTAGCAGTTCATGATGAAGGAGTAAGACAGCGACTTAAACAACGCCGGGCTAATGCCCAAGAGATGGCGATTGAAAGTAGTGAGCAGCTTGTATAAAACAATTAGACCACAGCAGACAATTGGGATTTTAGGCGGCGGACAGCTAGGGCGTATGATGGCACTGAGCGCAAGGGAAATGGGACTCCGTGTCGTAGTTTTAGAGCCAGGTGAAGATTCTCCTTGCGGGCAAGTTGCAGATCAACAAATCATAAGCGGTTATGAAGATCGTGAAGGCATTCAGAAACTGGGAGCTCTTAGCGATGTTGTCACATATGAGTTTGAAAACATCGATGCAGAAAGTGCTGGCTGGCTTGAGGAGAATGCTCATCTGCCGCAGGGAAGCCGTCTTCTTGCGGTTACTCAGCACCGCTTAAGAGAAAAAGAAACGCTCGTAAAAGCTGGCGTTCCGGTAGCGCCTTTCAGACCGGTTTCAGATAGAGATTCTTTAAGGGATGCGATCACACAGCTCGGACTTCCTTCCGTTTTAAAGACGTGCCGCGGCGGTTATGACGGAAAAGGCCAAGTCGTGATTAAACAGGAAAGCGACATCGAAAAAGCAGAACAGCTTTTAAATAAACAAACAGATTGTGTCCTAGAGTCATGGGTGGAATTCGATAAAGAGATCTCGGTTATTTTAACAAGAAGTGTAAGCGGTGAGGTTAAATCGTTTCCAATAGCAGAGAATATTCATAGAGATAACATTCTGCACCAAACGATAGCACCTGCACGAATCACAAAAGAAACTGCGGAACAAGCGAAGCACTTAGCGGGGTCAATCGCAACGGAACTGGAGCTTGTTGGGACGCTTGCCGTAGAGATGTTCGTCGCAAAAGACGGCAGTATTTATGTGAATGAACTTGCGCCGCGCCCGCATAACTCGGGCCATTACACGATCGAGGCGTGTGAGACGTCACAATTTGATCAGCATGTACGTGCGGTGTGCAACTGGCCGCTTGGCAATACAGACTTAATAAAACCGGCCGTGATGATCAACATCTTAGGGGAACATCATGAGACCGTGTTAATTGAGATAGGAAAATTAGGAGAAGCGAAACTGCACCTGTACGGAAAAAAAGAAGCAAAAGCGAAACGTAAAATGGGGCACATAACGGTTTTAGGCGAAACAATTGAAGAAGCGCTAGAAAAAGCTGAAATCGTGTCTAACGTTTTTTTAGAGAGAAAGAAGACGGAGGTACAACAATGATTGAACGTTATACTCGCCCAGAGATGGGAGCTATTTGGACGGATGAAAATAAATATCAAGCGTGGCTGGAAGTTGAGATCCTGGCATGTGAAGCTTGGGCTGAACTTGGAGAGATCCCTAAAGAGGATGTAAAGAAGCTTCGTGAAAATGCGTCGTTTGATATTAACCGCATTTTAGAGATCGAAGAAGAAACACGCCATGATGTAGTTGCTTTTACAAGAGCGGTTTCTGAGACGCTTGGTGACGAGCGCAAGTGGGTGCATTACGGACTTACTTCAACTGACGTTGTTGATACTGCACTTTCTTATCTTTTAAAACAAGCAAACGACATCTTGGCAAAAGACCTTGATCGTTTTGTTGAAATTTTAGGAGAGAAAGCCAAAGAACATAAGTACACAGTGATGATGGGACGTACGCACGGTGTACACGCTGAGCCTACAACTTTCGGATTAAAACTTGCTCTATGGTACGAAGAGATGAAGCGTAATGTTGAACGCTTTAAGCAAGCGTCTGACACGGTTCGTTTTGGAAAGATCTCTGGAGCTGTTGGAACTTATGCCAACATCGATCCATTCGTTGAAAAATATGTGTGTGAAAAGCTTGGGTTAGAGGCTTCACCAATCTCTACACAAACACTGCAGCGTGACCGTCACGCACATTACATGTCGACACTCGCGTTGATTGCAACAAGCATCGAGAAGTTTGCGACAGAAGTTCGCGGACTTCAAAAGAGTGAAACGCGTGAGGTTGAAGAGTTCTTTGCAAAAGGTCAAAAAGGATCTTCTGCAATGCCGCATAAGCGAAACCCGATCGGTTCTGAAAACATGACAGGGCTTGCTCGTGTGATCCGCGGCTACATGATGACTGCTTATGAGAACGTGTCTCTATGGCATGAGCGTGACATCTCGCATTCATCTGCTGAACGTGTGATTCTGCCTGATGCGACGATCGCACTGAACTACATGCTGAACCGTTTTGGAAACATTATCAAAAACTTAACGGTGTTCCCAGAGAACATGAAGCGCAACATGGACCGCACATACGGATTGATCTACTCACAGCGCGTTCTATTGAAACTGATCGACAAAGGCATGGCACGCGAAGAAGCATATGACACAGTGCAGCCAAAAGCAATGCAAGCTTGGGAAGAAAGCGTTCAGTTCAGAACATTAGTAGAAGCTGAACCAAAAATAACAGACAAATTAACACCAGAAGAAATCTCTGAATGCTTTGATTACAGTTATCATCTGTCACATGTCGATACGATCTTTGACAGATTGGGACTTTAAAGGGTTTTATAAAGATCTTTTAAGATTGTTGTTTTTAAAAAGACTTCATTGAAAGTTGATTGAAGTGAAAGATGCGAGACTCCTGGGGGACGAGTGGGCCAGGTGAGACTCCTATCAGCGCAGAGCGCTAGGAGGCTCACCGCACGCCCCCCGGAAAGCGAGCATCTGAAACGGAAATCAACCACTTCCAAAAATAACAGTAATTGCTATAAAGCTTATTAGAAGTACTTCAACTAAAAAGAGAGTGATATTATGAGCTCTCTTTCTCTTTGCCTTTTTTAAAAGATTGAATATTGGGAATGTTCCTAAAATGGAGGGGTCAGAATGGAGAAGCTAGAGCAGCTGTATGAAGGGAAAGCCAAAAAAATCTACGCAACATCAGACGAAAATATCGTATGGGTGAGCTATAAGGATTCGGCAACAGCTTTTAACGGTGAGAAAAAAGCCGAGATCGAAGGAAAAGGCAGACTAAACAACGAGATATCATCCATTCTGTTCGAGTTGCTGAAAGAAAAAGGTATTGAATCTCATTTTGTAAAACGAGTGTCAGAAACGGAGCAGCTCGTAAAGAAGGTGACCATCATTCCCTTAGAAGTGGTCGTGCGCAATATTGCAGCTGGTTCACTATCAAAGCGTACAGGAATCCCTGAAGGACAGATTCTGCCAAGAACGATTGTCGAGTTTTACTTCAAAAATGATGATCTTGGCGATCCGCTGATTACAGAAGAGCATATCGATATTCTCAATCTCGCTTCAAAAGAACAGCTTGAAGTCATCTCTAAACAGGCTCTTCAGGTTAATGAAATTCTGACTTCGTATTTTGTTCAGCGAAATGTGAAGCTTGTAGATTTCAAACTGGAATTTGGTTTAGACAGCGAAGGACAACTACTGTTAGCTGACGAAATCTCCCCTGATACTTGCCGTTTATGGGATGCAGAAACGAACGAGAAATTTGATAAAGATGTGTTCCGCCGTGAACTTGGAAGTTTAACAGATGCTTATGAAACTATTTTAAAACGTCTAGGAGGCCTATCATGTACAAAGTAAAAGTTTATGTGACGCTAAGAGAGAGTGTATTGGACCCGCAAGGAAAGGCAGTTATGCATTCGCTTCATAAGATGGGACAGTCAGAGGTTGAAGACGTACGTATCGGCAAGTATCTGGAGCTGACACTTCAAAAAGGCGACTATGATCTGGACGAGAAGATTGTTGCTATGTGTTCTAAACTTTTATCCAATCCGGTAATTGAGGACTACCGGTATGAGGTGGAGGAGGTTGTTGCACAGTGAAGTTTGCAGTAATCGTATTCCCAGGATCGAACTGTGACACAGATATGTATCACGCGGTAAAAGACGAGCTTGGCAGTGATGTTGAGTACGTTTGGCATGATGCATCAGACTTAAGTGGATTTGACGGTATTTTATTGCCAGGCGGTTTCTCTTATGGAGATTATTTACGCTCTGGGGCCATCGCACAATTTTCAAACGTGATGAGTGAAGTTGTAAAGGCAGCAAAAGAAGGCAAGCCCGTTCTAGGTGTTTGCAACGGATTTCAGATTTTGCTCGAAACAGGTCTACTGCCTGGAGCGATGCGCCGTAACGAATCGCTAAAATTTATCTGCCAGCCAGAAGAGCTTGTTGTTGTGAATGATCAAACACTTTTTACATCTCAATACGAAAAAGGTGAAGTGATCTCTGTTCCGGTTGCACATGGTGAAGGCAACTATTATTGCGATGAAGAGACGTTAAAAGCGCTGAAAGAAAATAATCAGATCGTTTTCACCTATGCGAAAAATCCGAACGGATCTGTTGAGGATATTGCCGGAATTATAAACAAAGAGGGCAATGTACTGGGGATGATGCCGCACCCGGAACGCGCTGTTGATGAGCTGTTAGGAAGCAAGGATGGACTGAAATTATTTCAATCAATCGTGAAGAGCTGGAGGGAACGCTATGTCGCTGCAACATGAACCAACAAGTTCTCAAATTAAAGAACAGAAATTGTACCGTGAAATGGGCTTAAGTGATTCAGAGTTTGAACTCGTAGAAAAGATTATTGGAAGACTTCCAAACTGGACGGAAACGGGATTGTTCTCTGTTATGTGGAGTGAACACTGTTCTTATAAAAATTCAAAACCTGTGTTGAGCAAGTTTCCGACAAAGGGAGAGCGTGTACTGCAAGGACCAGGTGAAGGTGCTGGTATCGTGGATATCGGTGACGGCCAGGCGGTTGTTTTTAAGATTGAATCACACAACCATCCATCAGCCATTGAACCATATCAAGGAGCAGCTACTGGTGTTGGCGGAATCATCCGTGACGTTTTCTCAATGGGAGCGCGTCCGATCGCAATGCTGAACTCGCTTCGTTTTGGTGAATTAGAGTCACCACGTGTTAAGTATTTATTTGAGCAGGTAGTAGCAGGAATCGCAGGCTATGGAAACTGTATCGGTATCCCGACTGTTGGCGGAGAAGTTCAATTTGATCCGTCATATGAAGGCAATCCGCTTGTTAACGCAATGTGTGTCGGTTTAATCGATCACAAAGATATAAAAAAAGGTCAGGCAAAAGGTGCTGGCAACTCCGTGATGTATGTTGGAGCGAAAACAGGACGCGACGGTATCCATGGTGCAACATTCGCATCGGAAGAATTATCTGAAGCGTCAGAAGAAAAACGCCCTGCGGTTCAAGTTGGCGATCCGTTCATGGAAAAGCTCGTAATGGAAGCGTGTTTGGAGCTGATTCATAACTGTGATGCGCTTGTTGGGATTCAGGATATGGGTGCAGCAGGTTTGACAAGTTCGTCAGCAGAGATGGCAAGTAAAGCAGGAATGGGAATCGAGATGAACCTTGACCTTATTCCTCAGCGTGAAACAGGTATGACGGCTTATGAAATGATGCTTTCAGAATCGCAAGAACGCATGTTGTTAGTTGTTGAAAAAGGCCGTGAGCATGAAGTAGAGAAGATTTTTGAGAAATGGGATCTTGATTGTGTAACAGTCGGAACGGTTATCGAAGAAAAAGTACTGCGCCTCACTCATCAAGGTGAGATCGTAGCAGATGTACCAGTAGATGCACTTGCTGAAGACGCACCGATTTACCATAAACCATCAAAAGAACCGGCATATTATGGTGAGTTCCAAGCGCAAGAAGATTATATCCCTAAGGTTACTAGCTTCAAATCTACGTTGCTATCACTTTTAGAACAGCCGACTATCGCGAGCAAAGAGTGGGTGTATAACCAATATGACTATATGGTTCGCACGAATACAGTTGTTGCGCCTGGGTCTGATGCAGCAGTTGTAAGAATAAGAGGCACGAAAAAAGCTCTTGCGATGACAACAGACTGTAATTCTCGCTATTTATATCTTGATCCGGAAGTTGGCGGAAAGATCGCTGTTGCTGAAGCGGCTCGCAACCTTGTATGTTCTGGTGCGAAGCCATTGGCTGTAACTGACTGCTTAAACTTCGGAAACCCTGAGAAGCCTGAGATCTTCTGGCAGCTTGAAAAATCGGCTGACGGCATGAGTGCGGCATGTAACAAGCTTGAAACTCCTGTAATTGGCGGAAACGTATCTCTTTATAACGAAACAAACGGTGTAGCGGTTTACCCGACGCCTGTTATCGGAATGGTCGGGCTGATCGAAGACACGAAGCACATTGTAACGCAGAGCTTTAAAGAAGCGGGAGACATCATCTATCTGATCGGGGACAGCAAGCCTGAATTTGGCGGAAGCGAGCTTCAGAAGATGAAAGAAGGAAGCATTTTCGGTAAAGCGCCACACATCGATCTTGAAGTGGAAGAAAACAGACAGCGTGATCTTTTAACAGCGATTCAAAAAGGGCTTATCGCTTCTGCACATGATGTGGCTGAAGGCGGACTTTCAGTAGCACTTGCTGAATCTGTGATGGACGGAAAAGTCGGGGCGAGCGTTACGCTGACAGATGAGCCGATCGGAAGCCTTTTCGGAGAATCTCAATCCCGTTTCTTAGTAACAGTAAAACCTGAAAATCAAGACGAGTTCCAACAGCTTGTAAAAGATGCAAAAATCATAGGGTTTGTACGTTCTGAGAGCGGTCTTGCGATCGATAATGAGCAGGGTGAAGAGTTATTATCCTGTACGCTCCAGGAACTGCAAGATGCCTGGAAAGGAGCAATTCCATGCTTGCTGACATCAAAGGTTTAAACGAAGAATGCGGCGTATTTGGTATTTGGGGTCACCCTGATGCTGCGCAGTTAACATATTACGGCCTTCACAGCCTGCAGCATCGCGGACAAGAGGGTGCTGGAATTGTTGTAACGGATGGAGAACGTCTTCGCATCCATAAAGGGAGCGGTCTCGTTAATGACGTTTTTAGCAAAGGCGAGATAGAAGGTTTGATCGGGCATGGTGCGATTGGCCATGTCCGGTATTCAACAGCTGGCGGAAACGAGCTTGCTAACGTTCAGCCGTTGTTATTCCGCTCGCAAACGAGTTCACTCGCGTTAGCCCATAACGGAAATCTGGTAAATGCTAACGCGTT
Organism: Fictibacillus arsenicus; assembly: GCF_001999465.1. Taxonomy (GTDB): domain Bacteria; phylum Bacillota; class Bacilli; order Bacillales; family Fictibacillaceae; genus Fictibacillus; species Fictibacillus arsenicus. The sequence continues at coordinate 238,553 of NZ_MQMF01000004.1, read as the reverse complement.
AAAACATCAGCTGGAATCACAAGGAAGCATCTTTCAGACAACATCTGATACGGAAGTGCTTGCTCACTTAATTAAGCGCAGCGGTTATTTTACGTTAAAAGAAAAAGTACAGAACGCACTTACGATGTTAAAAGGTGCTTACGCGTTTTTAGTCATGACTGAAAACGAGATGATGGTGGCGTTAGATCCGAACGGCTTACGTCCATTGTCGTTAGGTATGCTGGGAGACGCGTATGTTGTAGCTTCTGAGACTTGTGCATTTGATGTAATCGGTGCAACATACGTGCGTGATGTGCAGCCTGGAGAACTTTTGATCATTAACGAAGATGGATTAACGGTAGATCGTTTTTCAACATCTGTACAACGTTCCATGTGTTCGATGGAATATATTTATTTTTCAAGACCAGACAGCAATATTGAAGGAATTAACGTTCATGCAGCACGAAAGAGTCTTGGGAAGAAGATGTTTGAAGAAGCACCAGTTGAAGCAGATGTGGTAACAGGTGTTCCAGATTCAAGTATCTCGGCAGCGATCGGTTATGCAGAAGCATCTGGTATCCCTTATGAGATCGGCTTGATTAAAAACCGTTATGTGGGAAGAACATTCATCCAGCCTTCACAAGAACTGCGTGAACTCGGTGTAAAGATGAAGCTTTCACCGGTTCGGGGAATTGTGGAAGGCAAGCGTGTTGTGATGGTGGATGACTCGATCGTTCGAGGCACGACAAGCCGCCGTATCGTAAAAATGCTGCGTGCCGCGGGCGCGACAGAGGTGCATGTGAGAATTACAGCACCGCCGATCGCACATCCGTGCTACTACGGAATCGATACGTCAGAGCGTGCAGAACTCATCGCATCAAAACATTCGGTTGATGAGATTCGTGAGATTATCGGAGCTGATTCTTTATCTTTTATTTCCGTTGAAGGATTGATGGACGGAATTGGCCGCTCAAACTCAGAACCGAACTGCGGTCAGTGTTTAGCTTGTTTTACAGGACGTTATCCGACGGAAATTTATCCAGATACAGTTTTACCATATGAAAAAGAGCTTGTTTAAAGGGGGAGAAGTCGATGGCAGAAGCATATAAGCAAGCGGGAGTGAATATCGAAGCAGGTTATGAAGCGGTTGACCGGATCAAGAAACATGCACTGAGAACAAAACGGCCAGAAGTACTGGCGGGACTTGGCGGATTTGGTGCGATGTTTGATCTGTCAGGTTTCTCACACAAAGAACCGGTCCTTGTATCAGGAACGGACGGAGTAGGAACGAAATTGATGCTCGCATTTGCGGCTGATAAGCATGACACAATTGGTGTAGATGCAGTTGCCATGTGTGTGAACGATATCGTTGCGCAAGGTGCTGAGCCGCTTTATTTCCTGGACTATATTGCTTGCGGCACACTTCACCCTGAAAAAATAGAACAGATTGTAAAAGGCATCGCGGACGGCTGTGAGCAGGCAGGATGCGCGCTTATCGGGGGAGAGACAGCTGAGATGCCAGGCATGTACAGCAGCGAAGAGTATGACCTTGCTGGTTTTACAGTGGGAATTGCTGAGAAATCTAAGCTGATTAACGGCTCTAATATCGGGGAGAACGATGTGATGATCGGACTTGCTTCCAACGGACTGCACTCAAACGGCTTTTCTCTTGTTCGAAAAGTTTTACTAGATGATGCTGGACTAGACATGAAGGAACAATATGACGGGTTGTCTAAACCGCTTGGTGAAGAGCTTCTAACCCCAACAAGAATCTATGTAAAACCGTTATTGGAAGTCTTTAATAAATTCGATGTAAATGGTGTGGCTCACATTACAGGCGGCGGTTTTATCGAAAACATCCCGCGTATGCTGCCAAAAGGACTTGCTGCAGAAATTGATTATGGCTCATGGCCAGTTCCTCCAGTTTTTGATTTGATCGAAGAAAAAGGCAGCCTCACACGAAAAGAGATGTTCACGACGTTTAATATGGGAATCGGCATGGTTCTTGCTGTCTCAGAAGAGAACATGCTGCCGATCATCCGTCTTTTAGAAGAAACAGGCGAGAAGCCGTACATTATCGGACGTGTTAAAAAAGGTGAAGGCGTTATTTTTGGCGGAGGATCGATCGAATGAAAAGAATAGCTGTGTTTGCTTCAGGAAGCGGAAGCAACTTTCAAGCGATTGCAGACGCTGTGGAAAATGAAACGCTTATGGCTGAAATACAGCTTTTGGTATGCGATAAGCCCGGAGCAAAAGTCATCGAAAGAGCCCGTAAACTTAACATCCCTATTTTTACTTTTGTACCGAATACATTTGCCTCAAAAGCTCATTTTGAAAAAGAGATTGTGAATGAACTTGAAGCACATAGCGTTGAGTTTATTGTACTTGCAGGCTATATGCGGCTAATCGGTAACGTACTGCTGGATGCTTTTGAAGGAAGAATCGTAAACATCCATCCCTCTTTCCTGCCGGCATTTCCAGGCAAGGATGCAATCGGCCAGGCTTTAGAAGCGAATGTTGCAGAAACAGGCGTTACCGTTCATTATGTAGACAGCGGAATGGACACAGGCCCGATCATTGAACAAGTGAAAATTCCGGTATTGCCTGGAGATACAAGAGAAACGCTGCAGCAGCGTATACAGAAAGCTGAACATCAATTGTACCCAGCCATCATAAACAAACTATTACAAAAAGACACGGTAGGAGGCAATGTACAATGACTATTAAACGAGCACTAGTTTCCGTATCCAACAAAGAAGGCTTGCTTCCTTTTGCAGAAAAATTAGCGAGTCATGGCGTCGAGATCATCTCGACTGGCGGAACGAAAAAAGCATTAGAAGAAGCAGGAATTCCGGTAATCGGGATTTCCGAAGTAACAGGTTTTCCTGAGATCATGGACGGCCGAGTAAAAACGCTCCATCCGAAAATTCATGGCGGGCTTCTTGCAGTCCGTGACAATGAAACACACAAACAAGCCATGCAAGAAAATGAGATTGCACCTATCGACCTTGTTGTCGTTAACTTATATCCGTTTAAAGAAACGATTGCAAAAGAGAATGTAGCATTTTCTGATGCGATTGAGAATATTGATATCGGCGGACCGAGCATGCTTCGTTCTGCAGCAAAAAATCATGCTTATGTAACAGTTGTAGTAGATCCAAAGGATTATGAGACAGTTGCTGGTGAATTAGAGAACGCAGGTTCAGTAAGTGAAGAGACGCGCCGCAGACTTGCAGCAAAGACTTTCCGCCATACAGCAGCGTATGACTCGCTAATCGCGGAATACTTAACAGCAGCGGTAGAAGAAGAACACCCAGAATCATTTACTGTCACGTATGAGAAGAAGCAAGATCTTCGCTACGGGGAAAACCCTCATCAAAAAGCGGCGTTCTATGCAAAACCGCTTGCGGGAGCACTTTCACTATCAAACGCTGAGCAGCTTCACGGCAAAGAGCTTTCATACAACAACATCAATGACGCTGATGCAGCGCTTTCTATCGTAAAAGAATTCGTTGACCCAACTGTGGTTGCAGTGAAACATATGAATCCATGTGGAGTGGGGACTGGATCGACAGTGCTGGAAGCTTATACACGTGCATTCGAAGCAGACCCGGTTTCAATCTTTGGCGGAATCATCGCTTCAAATACAGAAATAGATGCAGAGACGGCAAAGAAGTTGGCTGAAATTTTCTTAGAGATTATTATAGCTCCTTCGTTTACAGACGAAGCTTTAGAAATTTTAACAAAAAAGAAGAACATCCGACTGTTAAAGCTGGATTTTACAGAAGGAAAAGGAATTGCTAAAAAAGTTACGACTGTTTCTGGCGGGATGCTAGTTCAGGATGAAGACGTTTATGGACTAGATGATGCAAACGTGACAATTCCTACAAAGCGCCAGCCGACTGAGCAGGAATGGAAAGATTTGAAACTCGCATGGAAAGTTGTAAAACACGTTAAATCAAACGCGATCGTACTTGCAAAGGACGAAATGACAGTTGGCGTTGGTGCTGGTCAGATGAACCGAGTTGGTGCCGCGAAGATTGCGATCGAGCATGCTGGCGAACGTGCAAAAGGTTCTGCGCTTGGTTCAGATGCGTTCTTCCCGATGGATGATACTGTTGAAGCTGCGGCCTGCGCTGGAGTAACAGCAATCATTCAGCCAGGAGGGTCAATTAAAGATGAAGATTCAATCAAAAAAGCAGACGAACACGGCATTACTATGGTGTTTACAGGCGTAAGGCACTTTAAACATTAAGCTTTTTTCGTGTACTATTTTGCTTTTTCGGAAGTAGTTGATTTCCGCTCCAGGATGCTCGCTTTCCGCGAGGCGGGCGGTGAGCCCCCTGCCGCTACGCGCTTTTAGGGGTCTCACCTGTCCCACTCGTCCCGCAGGAGTCTCGCACCTTGCGCTCCAATCAACTTGTCAATGAAGCGAATGAAAGATTTACCATGAGCAACAATCTTTTAGGAAAAGGAGGATTTGCTAATGAACGTTCTTGTCATCGGAAAAGGCGGACGTGAGCATGCGCTTGTTTGGAAGTTTGCCAATAGCCCAAGTGTGTCACGCGTATATGCCGCACCAGGTAATCCTGGAACTGAAAAAATAGCCGAAAATGTATCGATTAAGGAAAACGAGATTGATGAACTTGTTTCTTTTGCAAGATCAAAAGAGATCGATCTGACGTTTGTTGGACCAGAAGTACCTCTACTAAACGGAATCGTAGATCAGTTTCAAGAAGCGGGACTTAGAATCTTCGGACCGTCAAAAGCTGCGGCACAGATTGAAGGAAGCAAGTCTTTCGCCAAAAATCTGATGCAAAAGTACGGCATACCCACTGCATCTTCTGAAACGTTTACTAATTATGATCAGGCGCTCAGCTATGTAAGAGAAAAAGGTGCCCCTATCGTGTTAAAAGCGGACGGTCTTGCAGCAGGAAAGGGAGTTATTGTTGCAACGACGCTGGAAGAAGCTGAAGATGGCTTGTACGAACTTATGGTAGACAAACGGTTTGGTGCAGCTAGCGAAAAAGTTGTGGTCGAGGAATTTTTAGAAGGTGAAGAGTTCTCGTTAATGTCATTTGTACATGACGAAATCGTCCTTCCGATGGAAATCGCACAAGATCATAAGCGTGCGTATGATGGTGACGAAGGACCAAACACAGGCGGCATGGGAGCTTATTCACCTGTTCCGCAAATTCCTGATGCAGCGGTTCAAAAAGCGATTCATGACATTGTGCTGCCGACTGTTGCAGCAATGAAAAAGGAAGGTACACCATTTACAGGCATTCTTTATGCGGGTCTGATTTTAACAAAAGAAGGACCAAAAGTGATTGAGTTCAATGCACGTTTTGGCGATCCAGAAACACAAGTGATTTTACCGAGGCTTGAAAATGATCTAGGAGAATTGCTGGTCTCATTGTTAGATGGCAAAAAGCCAGAGTTAAACTGGACTGATGAATCTGTTCTAGGTGTAGTCCTTGCATCAGCCGGGTATCCTGTTTCATCATCTGAACCTCAGCTTATTAAAGGTCTTGAAGAAATCAATGAGGACACAAATGTTTTTCATGCAGGTACAAAACGCTCAGATGATGCACTAATGACAGATGGCGGCAGAGTGCTTCTGGCTGCCTCAAAAGGTCATTCACTTGAAGATGCTCAAAGAAAAGTTTATGAAGAAATGAAAAAGATTACGTGCGAAGGATCCTTCTATCGCAAAGATATCGGTTATAAAGCTATTTCACACGTCTCTTCTTAATAAAAACAAATGAAATAGCGATGATTCCGCCAATAAGCAGTATATAAAGAAAAGCAGTATCCATTAAGTATTCATAGTTCATTAGATTTTCTCCTTTTTAATCAAGCTGACTTACCGAAGAGACATCTGCGGCAAGTCAGCTTTCTTTTATTGGATTTGGATGAGATGACGCTGAATCGGTAATAGGTGATGCTGTATCTGCTGGTTTTGGAGGCTGAATAATAGTAAGCGGCCGCCACCTTCTTAATAGCTGCATGCCAAGAAATATGGTTACTCCTGCTAAGGCGTAAACGATATAAGGCGCAGCATTCTCTCCACCTGCTGAAAGCTCGAAAAGCCTTCCGCCTAAAAAGTTTCCAATCGCCTCCCCAATCCCTGTAAACACACTTGCCAGTCCAAAGAACATGCCAAGAAAACGTGCAGCGGCAAGCTGAGAAATAGAGGTATCAAGAGTAGGCATAAGCAGCATTTCGCCAACGATAAAGAATAGACCGGCAAACACAAAGAAAAATAAAGTGTTTGCGAAAAACAAACTGCCAAGTGATAATCCGATAAAAACAGTGCCAAGTCCGACAGATGTAAGAGGGTGAATGTTTCGGATGATATTTTTGGTGATAAGTGTTTGAACGAGAATGACAGTAACGCTGTTAATCGTCCAGATGATGCTGATATCTTTACCGTTCTTTAAGACGCTTTCGGCACGCAGCGGCAAGACGAGTGCAAACTGAACGTAGAGTGCCCAAACAAAGATAGTAGCGATCACAAACACAAGAAACGGAATGTTTTTAAGCGCCTCTTTATATTCACTCCACTTCACCTCTCCGCAATTTTCGTCCCCGCATCCAGCCGGCAGGAAGAACCAGCTTATAATACTGGCACTTACATAAATGACGGCAGCAGTGATAAAAATGAGTCTGGAGTTATCCGTAAATAAAGCAAATACCGTTAAGCCTGCAAGAGCCATCCCGATATTTGCAAAAATGCCACGAAGTGAAAACGCAGTAGATCTCATGTCTTCTTTTACAAGTGAAGAGATAAAAGCTTTTGTTGAAGGAGCATTTAGACCAAGACCAAAACCACTGACAGCTGCTGTTAACAAGACAAGATAGTACGTTGAGAAATAGGCAAAACCAATTAAACCAGCAGCCCTAATCAGCGCCCCAATCGCAATAATAAAACGTCTTCCTGTACGGTCAGCTAAAATTCCTCCAACCACACTCCCTGTTTGCATGAACATCGAAATCACTGCAAGAGTAAATCCGATCTGGGCAGCTGTAAGCCCAGTCTCTACTTTTAATAAAATTGGCAGAACAGGCAGAACGAGATAGGATCCGAGATGTGTAATAAATACAATGATCAAAAGACTTAGAAGCGGCCGATTGCCTTTTATAATCGAATGTGTCGGCATCATATGCCCCCTAACATTTAAGAAGGATTAAATGGTGAACCTTCTTTTGCGATCGTACCTAAATCCATATCGTTCATTTCTTTGCTTTTGTGAAGCAGGTCAGTCATCGGACAATAACGTACGATTCCTTCTGCAACCTTCATGGCTGCCATCATAATCATTAGAATGTAAGACTCTTTGTAAGGCTTTCTTGTTAATTTAGCCGTGTAAACAGAGAGTAAAGTCAGACCAGCAATAATACGAATCATGCTGTTTACTAAACCAATATTTTGTTTCATTGAGATACTCCTTTCGATTTTTACCAATTTGCTTGGTGATTATGGTATTCTTGAAAAAACGAAATTTTCAGAGAAGACAGGTGAATCCAACATGAACCAACACATCGCGTTTTGGAATAAGTCACAAATGCGCAAACAAGTGGCCGTCATTCAAGGTGAAATGGCACCGTCTCTTGTCCTAAAAAACGCGGCTTACCTTAATACCGCCCTAAAAAAATGGACGAAGGCAAACATCTGGATTTTAGAAGACCGTATCGTCTATGTAGGCGAAAAGCTGCCAGCTGAAGATACGGGTACAGAGTATACGGATCTTGATGGCCGATTTGTTGTGCCGGGATACATTGAGCCACATTGTCATCCGTTTCAACTTTATAATCCCCAGACGCTCTCCCGATATGCATTACAGCGCGGGACATCTGTATTTTTAGCCGATAACTTCATGCTTCTTTTTGAAATGAATATTTCGAAAGCGCTTTCTTTTATGGAAGACGTCAACGATATGCCTGCTAATTTCTTTTGGTGGTGCCGTTATGACGCACAAACAGAGCTAGCGGAAGAAGAGAAGTATTTTTCGGAAACATCGATAAGAAAGCTGCTCGAAAGCCCGTATGTATTACAAGGAGGAGAACTGACGAGCTGGCCGCGGGTTCTTCACGGAGATGACACACTTTTACACTGGATGCTGAAGACGAAGAAAGCGGGCAAAAAGATTGAAGGGCATCTGCCGGGAGCATCAGAAAAAACGTTAACAGCGATGACGCTGCTTGGTGTAGATTGCGATCATGAAGCGATGACAGGAACAGAAGTGATGGACCGACTGAATGCAGGTCTTCAAGTGTCACTTCGATATTCCTCAATTCGTCCGGACCTTCCTAAACTGCTGCGTCAGATGAAAGAAGAAGGAATCACAAACTTTGAACGGATTTTCTTTACGACTGACGGATCAACTCCTGCTTTTTATGAGGAAGGTGTTACAGATAAAATGCTTGAGATCGCATTAGAGTCAGGAATAGATCCAGTGGATGCCTACATGATGGTTTCGTATAACGTTGCAAGATATTACGGAATGGAACATCTATTTGGGATGGTTGCTCCAGGACGTGTAGCACACTTAAACATTTTAGATGATATAAACAATCCTCTTCCTGTTTCAGTTTTGGCTAAAGGAAAATGGATGAAGCGGGATGGAATCGATACAAGTAAAGACGAAGAATTTGAGTTTGATTGGGAAGCCCATGGCATCTCGCCAAGAAAGATTGATTGGGAGCTGCATGATGAAGATTTTCAGTTTTCTGGCCTTGTCGGCATAGAAATGTACAATAGTGTCATCACACGGCCATATAATGTATCGATCAATCCTTTTTCTGAAGAGATTAACGAAGAATCGGATGAATGTTTCTTGATGCTGATCGATAAAGATGGAAAGTGGCGGACCAACACGATCGTAAAGGGCTTTGCTAAAAATTTGTATGGTTTTGCAAGCTCGTACTCTAATACTGGAGACCTTCTCATAATCGGAAAAAGCAAAAAGGATATGTCTTTGGCGTTTGAACGATTAAAGGAAATAGGAGGAGGTATCGTACTTACCGAAAAAGGCAAAGTGATAGCTGAGATAAATCTTCCTTTAGCGGGAGGAATGTCGAATCTTGCTGTAGAAAAACTAATAGAGGAAGAAAAAGCCCTGACGAGAGCGCTTAGAGACCGGGGCTATCAATATGAAGATCCGATCTATTCTCTTCTATTCTTTTCTTCAACACACTTGCCATATATCCGCATTACGCAAAGAGGCATTTACGATGTTAAAAAGAAAGGGTTACTCTTTCCTTCGATTATGCGTTAATATAGAAAAGGATTGGGCAAAATAATGATACAAAGGTAGTGAGCCCAATGAAAAAGTGGTACGTGATTTTGATGTCTATGATCCTTGTATTTACGCTGTCTGCATGTAAAGACGCAAAAGATAAGGTGTTAGAAGACGGCAAGGTTGATAAAGCCGAAGCTTCCGATAAGAAGAAAGATAAGAAAAAGGAAGAAACCTTTACTTCTGTCTATCCACTTACTGGTATTGGGACGAACGACGAGGTCGATCAGCGTGCGGTAGCGGTAATGGTGAACAACCACTGGAAAGCAAGACCTCAATCAGGACTTCATAAAGCCGATATTGTGTACGAAGTATTAGCTGAGGGAGAACTTACTCGTTTTCTGGCAATCTTCCAGAGCGAGATGCCGGAAACAGTCGGACCAGTCCGCAGTGCGAGAGACTACTATATTGAGCTTTCCCGCGGATACCACGCCCTGTATATTGCACATGGATACAGTCCAGAAGCGAAAGAAATTCTATATAGCGGTACGATCGATCATCTGAACGGCATGGACTACGATGGCAGCCTTTTTAACCGAGCTGATTTCAGAAAGGCGCCTCACAACTCTTACATCACCTCGGAAAATATTTTAAAAGGAATGGATAAAGTTGGAGCAGATCAAACAGACGATCTGGATATGCTCCCATTTCTGACAAAATCGAGTTCCGTAAATATTGAAGGCGAACCAGCCAAAGTCGTTACGGTTGATTATGGCCGCGGAGAAACAGTAGGATTTACGTACTCCGAGAAAAAGAAAACGTACGCTAGAAGCAGCAACAATGAACCGACAATAGATAGGGAAACTGAAACTCCAATCTCAGTGAGCAATGTATTTATCGTAGAGGCAGCTCACCGGGTTATCGATGATGCCGGCAGACGCGAAATCAATCTAACTTCAGGCGGAGATGCGATTTTGATTCAAAATGGTGTTGCTCAGAAAATCTCGTGGAAAAACGAGAATGGCAGAATCGTTCCGGACGGCGGAGCGTTCATACCGGGCAAAACCTGGATCAACATCGTGCCTAGCGGTATGAAGAATTCAGTAAAGATGCAATAGAAAAAAGGAGTGCATGTTTCATGCAAATTGATAAACTACGTGGAAAAGCGCTGGATCAGCTTTTTGAATCTGTTCTTTCGCTTAAGGATATGGAAGAATGCTATCGTTTCTTTGACGACCTTTGTACGATGAACGAGATTCAGTCACTCGCACAAAGACTTGAAGTGGCGCGCATGCTTCGTGAAGGTAAGACATATCACAAGATCGAGAACGAAACGGGTGCAAGCACAGCGACAATTTCGCGTGTGAAGCGCTGTCTGAACTTCGGGAACGACGCATATGCGATGGTCCTCGACCGCGTTCATGAAGAGGAAGAAGCGAAATAAATAATGAGGAAAAACCTGCTGCGGCAGGTTTTTTTGTTTGGAAAACTTAGTGGCGTGGCGGTGGATTTTGTTGCGGGGTGTCGATTCGTGGTTAAATTTAAATTAACGTGGGATTAATGCCGTTTTTCGTAGGATTATTCAAATTAAGCCAGGAAATAATTCATTTAACGTGGGATTCCGAGAAGGAGAATAAAAAACGCCTCCGAATAAACATTTACATCCCTTGACTGGAATATATTAGGGTGTTTCGATACTTATTTTCAGGAGGTAAAAGATGAAAGTATTGCGCTTAGGTCACGCCATGTATGTTTTAACGAGTAAAGTGGGTAAAAATTACTTGATTGATCCGTTTTTTGACATGAATCCAGGCTGTCCCGCACAATATCAGACAGAAGAGTTTATGAAATCGATAGACGCGGTGTTTCTGACACATGGTCATTTTGATCATACAAGCGGTTTGCAAAAGCTTCTTAATTCACATCCTGATTGTTTAGTAGTGGCACAATATGAAATAGCGATGATCCTTTTACAGAAGGGCGTAAAAAATGTCTATCCGATTAACTTAGGCGGAAGCATTCATTTAGAGGATGTTAAAGCCACTATGGTACAAGCAAAACATACATCGAGTTACGGCGAAACAGAGGGAACGCCGATTTATGCTGGTGAAGCAGCAGGCTACATCTTTAACTTCGATAACGACCATACGCTCTACCATTCAGGTGACACGGCGATTATGTCGGACATGAAACTTATCCAAGATGTTTTTGAACCGACGATTGCCATACTTTCGTCTTCTGGTCATTTTACGATGGGTCCGAAAGAAGCAGCATATGCGGTTAAGAACTTGCTGAATGTTGAATATGTCATTCCTAGTCATACCTTCCCGACAAAGGAAAAAGCTTCTTCCCCAGAGGTTTTAGAAGCACTGTTAAAAGCTTTTCCTATAATAGATACGATGATGGACAAAGACCAGGATCTCGCTGCTGAACTAAAGAACTATCCAAAAACTGAAGTAATTGTGATTGGATATGGAGAAGAGAAGGAATTTAATATTCAAGATTCTAAGATAAAAATTTAAGCGGATTATGTAAAAGGTATAAAAAAAGGCTAACATCAAAAGGGATTTAAACCCTTCAGATGAGCCTTTTTTTGGTTAACCCAGAGCACCGTACGCTGAATAAAAAATCAAATAATATACAAAATACAAATATTGATAAGACGAAAGGAGGACACAACATGAAACTAAAGAAAATCGTACTCGGTTCACTTTCGGCAGTACTTTCACTTAGTCTTCTATTCGGATGTTCAGATCCAAGCCAAGATGAGCAAGAACCAGATCCAAGCGAAGAACCTTCTGAACAGAACGATGAACTAGATCAAGATGATGATAAGAGCGAAATGCAAGAAGAAAAAAAGGATAAGTAATTATTAAAAAAGCATTAACCAAAGGAATGTGGTCAATGCTTTTTTTATTTTTATAAATTCTTCCTGCTTATTTAAACTCACCCTTCATCAAGCTCATCTGAACCTGGTCGCGGCATTCTCCGCGTATCCATTCTGCTTGCCGGACGATGCCTTCTGCCTGAAAGCCAAGCCGGCGTGCGAGTTTGATGCTTTTTTCATTTTGAACAGCTGCCCTTAATTCCACACGGTTCAGCATCAGCGTATAGAACGCGTACATAAGCATCCCCCGTACAGCCCGCTGTGCAATGCCATGTCCTTCAAATCCAGCGCCAACCCAGTACCCTAGCATTCCCGACTGATTATGCCACTTGATATCATATAAAGCGACGGATCCTGCAGCTTGGCCACGATACCAAATAAACAGAACAACATCTGTTTGTTCTTTCATCTTTTTATTAACCGTTTTGATAAATTGTTTCATTTCTCCGTTTGATTGTGTGTAATCCACCCATCCGATCCATGGTCCAAGATGCTCGCGCGAATGCTCGAGCAGCATAAAAATAGATTCGGATTCTTTCAAGTCTGCTTGTTTCAGCATGATTTCGTCGTCAATTTGCCACATGAGCACAGGCAATCCTCCCCAAACTGAAGTATGAACTTCACAATCTTTCCACATGATGAATCATAGAGTGAGAACTTGATTTTTGATATAATGCAGAAGTACAGAAAACGGCCTGTTATAAAAGCAGGCACGGGTTGTTTTATTAAAGCTGTTTTCGTAAACTTTGCTGCTTTTGGAAGTGGTTGATTTCCGTTCCAGGTTGCTCGCTTTCCACGGGGCGTGCGGTGAGCCTCCTGCCGCTTTGCGCCGTTAGGAGTCTCACCTGTCACACTCGTCCCGTAGGAGTCTCGCACCTTGCACTCCAATCAACTGTCAATGAAGAACCAAATGTTCAGGTAGCATTTTTTCAGAATACAGCCTTTATTCATGAAAGGAAGAACACCATGTTTGATTATAGAGAATGGAAGCATGTGTTTAAGCTTGACCCAGATAAAGAGATCAGCGACAGCGACCTTGAGATGATTTGCGAAAGTGGTACAGATGCTGTCTTCGTCGGCGGATCTGAAGGGGTAACGCTTGATAACACACTCGATCTTATGTCACGAATCCGCAGGTTTGCAGTTCCTTGTGTACTTGAAGTTTCAAACATTGAATCCCTTACACCCGGATTTGATTTTTACTATATTCCGACCGTTTTAAATGCGAAGGATGCAAACTTCATAACAGGATTGCATCACGAAGCCTTAAAAGAGTACGGCGACATTATGAATTGGGAAGAGATTATTACGGAAGGGTATTGCATCTTAAATCCCGATTGTACGGCGGCTGAGCGTTCGAATGCTAATGCAGATCTAACGGCAGATGATGTTGTAGCATATGCCCGTATGGCGGAAAAAATGTTTAAGCTCCCTATCTTTTATTTGGAATACAGCGGGGCTTATGGCGATGTGAATATCGTTAAACAGGTAAAAGGCGTACTTGAGAATACAGTCTTTTATTATGGAGGCGGAATCACATCTGCAGCACAGGCAAGTGAAATGGCGGAATTTGCTGATACGGTTGTAGTCGGAAACATCGTGTATGACGATCTGAAAGCTGCCATCGAAACAGTAAAAGCGGTTAAGGATAGAACTTGAAAAAAACAGCAAAATAAGCGAAAATTAAATGAGAATATATGTTCGGGCGGTGAATGAATAATGAGTATGCATCAAATGATTGAAAAGCTGTTAACGGGGCTTAACCCTGAGCAAAAAGCAGCGGTAAAACATACAGACGGGCCATTGCTGTTAATGGCGGGAGCGGGAAGCGGTAAGACGCGTGTGCTGACACACCGCATCGCATATTTAATGATGGAAAAAGAAGTGGCGCCATGGAACATCCTGGCGATCACCTTTACGAATAAAGCAGCAAGAGAGATGAAGGAAAGGGTAGCGAAGATTACGGGCCCTGTAGCGGAACAGATCTGGATATCAACGTTCCACTCCATGTGCGTACGTATTTTACGCCGTGACATCGACCGTATCGGAATCAACCGTAACTTTACGATTTTAGATGCGACAGATCAATTGTCGGTTGTAAAAGCAATCCTTAAAGATTTAAACTACGATCCGAAGAAATACGAACCGCGCGGCATCTTAAGTTCGATTTCATCTTTAAAAAATGAACTGAAAACAGCATCTGACTTTGCGAAGGTTGCAAACGGCCATTTTGAAGGTGTCGTTCAAGAGGTTTATGAAAACTATGAAAAGCGCTTAAGAAAGAACCAGGCGCTTGATTTTGATGATCTTATCATGACGACGATCCAACTGTTTGCGAAAGTTCCTGAGGTACTTGAGTTTTATCAGCGTAAGTTCCAATACATCCACGTCGATGAGTATCAGGATACGAACCGTGCACAATACATGCTTGTCAAAATGCTTGCTGACCGTTTCCGCAACCTTTGTGTTGTCGGAGATTCCGATCAGTCGATCTATGGCTGGCGCGGAGCGGATATTGCAAACATCCTTTCTTTTGAAAAAGATTACAACGATGCAGAAGTTATTTTGCTCGAACAAAACTATCGTTCTACGAAAAAAATTCTTCAAGCTGCAAACAAAGTCATTGAAAACAACATGAACCGCAAGCCGAAGAACCTTTGGACAGATAATACCGATGGAGCCAGCATCACCTACTATCAAGGTGACGACGAGCAAGGTGAAAGCTATTACGTAACAGGAAAGATTCGTGAAGCTGTAGCATCCGGCAAACGGTCTTACAACGATATTGCGATTCTTTACAGAACAAATGCACAGTCGCGTGTAATAGAGGAAGTTTTAATAAAATCTAACATTCCTTACAACATTGTCGGCGGCACGAAGTTCTATGACAGAAAAGAGATTAAGGACATCCTTGCATACCTTCGTCTGATCTCTAACCCTGATGATGATATATCCCTGACTCGAATCGTGAATGTTCCGAAACGAGGGATTGGTGCGTCTTCATTAGATAAAGTCGCTCAATATGCGGCTGCAAATGATTTGTCGATGTATCAGGCACTTTTAGAAGTAGAACAGATCGGACTTAGCGCTCGCGCAATAAACAGTTTAAAAGAGTTCACAGACTTTATTACAAACTGGACACGCCAGCAGGAATTCCTTTCTGTTACTGAGCTCACAGAAGAAGTATTGAGCAAAACGGGTTACCGGGAAGCTTTAAAAGCTGAGAAAACGATCGAAGCACAAAGCCGTTTAGAGAACATTGATGAATTTATTTCCGTTACACAGGACTTTGAAAAAAAGCAGGATGACAAGTCACTGATCGCTTTCCTTACTGACCTTGCTCTTGTTGCGGATATAGATAAGCTGGATGAAGAGGCTGAAAAAGAAGATAGACCGAAAGAATATGTTGTTCTTATGACGCTTCACTCTGCAAAAGGTCTGGAGTTCCCTATTGTATTCCTGATGGGACTTGAAGAAGGAGTATTCCCGCATAGCCGTGCTCTTTTTGAAGAGAACGAAATGGAAGAAGAACGCCGTCTTGCATACGTAGGAATTACACGTGCTGAAGAGGAGCTTTTCTTAACAAACGCGAGAATGCGTACACTTTATGGACGTACAACTACGAACCCGGAATCACGGTTTATCGCTGAGATTCCTGCTGATTTAATTGAAACAGAAGTAAAAGAAAAGCCGTCTGTTCCTTGGAGTGCTTCGGCTCGTTCCGGTGGTGGATCGACTCCTTCATTCATGAGTCCGAAAAAGAAAACCGTTACACCTGTCTATCAATCTTCTGGCGGGGAAAAACTGGATTGGAGAGTAGGCGACAAAGTCAAACACCGTAAATGGGAAACGGGAACAGTAGTAAGTATGCGCGGTGAAGGCGATTCACTGGAACTGGATATCGCATTCCCGCAGCCTGTTGGTGTGAAAAGACTGCTTGCTAAATTTGCCCCGATCGAAAAAGAGTAAGAAAAGAAGGAGTGGAACGGGTTGAACGAAGAACACGCAAAGAACCGAATCCTGGAGCTCCG
Organism: Fictibacillus arsenicus; assembly: GCF_001999465.1. Taxonomy (GTDB): domain Bacteria; phylum Bacillota; class Bacilli; order Bacillales; family Fictibacillaceae; genus Fictibacillus; species Fictibacillus arsenicus. The sequence goes on along the minus strand of NZ_MQMF01000004.1, from coordinate 222,414 downwards.
GGAGCTTTTAGAAAAATACAATTACGAATATCATGTACTGGACAAACCGTCTGTACCTGATGCTGAATATGACCAGCTTATGAAAGAGCTGATCGAACTTGAGAATAATCATCCTGAACTCCATGACGAGCATTCGCCTACATCCCGTGTAGGCGGTGCTATTTTGGACTTTTTTGAAAAAGTTGAGCACACTGTTCCAATGCTTAGCCTTGGAAATGCATTCAACGATCAAGACCTTCGGGATTTTGACCGCCGTGTGCGCGATGGTGTCGGCGATAACGTTACTTATGTTGCCGAGCTTAAGATAGATGGACTTGCGGTTTCTCTCCTTTATGAGGATGGGAGATTTATTCGCGGTGCTACCCGCGGCGACGGCACAATCGGCGAGGATATTACGAACAATTTAAAAACAATTCGTTCCATTCCATTTAAGCTGAAAGATCCTGTCATGCTCGAAGTGCGCGGAGAAGCGTTCATGCCGAAGAAGTCATTTCAGAAGCTTAATGCTCACCGTGAAGAGGAAGGGCAGGAGCTTTTTGCTAATCCAAGGAACGCAGCAGCAGGGTCATTGCGTCAGCTTGATCCGAAAATCGCAGCTAGCCGAAACCTGGACATCTTCCTATACGGAGTTGGCAAGCTGGAAGGCCAATCGGTAGATTCTCATGATGAGAGCTTAACGTATTTGAGCCACCTAGGTTTCAAAACGAATCCGGAGTGGAAAAAATGCGGTAACATCGATGAAGTGATTGAGTATGTGAACGGCTGGCAGGAGAAACGTCCAGATCTTCCGTATGAAATTGATGGCATCGTTATTAAAGTTAACTCGTTATATCAGCAAGAAGAATTAGGTTTCACCGCGAAAAATCCACGCTGGGCGATCGCATACAAGTTTCCAGCTGAGGAAGTAGTGACAAAGCTTGAAGGAATCGAGCTTAACGTCGGCCGTACTGGTGTTGTTACGCCAACCGCATTACTTCAGCCTGTTTTAGTAGCAGGAACGACAGTCAAACGCGCTTCATTACATAATGAAGATCTGATTCGCGAAAAAGATATTAAAATTGGTGACTATGTTGTTGTGAAAAAAGCGGGAGACATTATCCCTGAGGTCGTTAACGTCATAACTGAGCGCAGAACGGGAGACGAGACGGATTTTAACATGCCAACAGAATGCCCGGAGTGTGAAAGCAAGCTCGAGCGTTTGGACGGTGAAGTGGCACTACGCTGCTTAAATCCGCAATGTCCGGCACAGATCCGTGAAGGCTTCATTCATTTTGTATCCAGAAATGCGATGAACATCGATGGACTTGGTGAAAAGGTAGTCGCTCAGCTTTTTAAAGAAAAACTGATTGATAATGTTGCAGATTTATATAAGCTTGAGCGTGATAAACTGTTAGAATTAGAACGTATGGGTGAAAAATCTGCAGACAACCTGCTTGCAGCGATCGAGAAATCAAAAGAAAACTCATTAGAGCGTCTCCTTTTCGGACTCGGGATCCGTCATGTAGGAGCAAAAGCGGCTAAAACGATCGCACAGCGCTTCGAAAAGATAGAAACCTTGATGGCAGCTACGAAAGATGAACTTTTAGAAGTAGAAGAAATTGGTGAAAAGATGGCTGATTCTATCCAACTGTACTTCTCGAAGCCTGAAGTTAAAGAGCTGATGGAAGAACTGCAGAGCCTTGGTGTGAACATGACATACAAAGGACCAAAGCTTATTAAAGTTGAGGATCTGGACACGCCGTTTGCAGGGAAGACCGTTGTCCTGACTGGAAAGCTGTCCATTTTAACCCGTAATGAAGCAAAAGAAAAATTGGAGCGCTTAGGGGCAAAAGTAACCGGAAGCGTGAGTAAAAATACAGATATGCTGATAGCCGGAGAAGATGCTGGATCTAAGCTTGATAAGGCGAAAAAGCTTGGCATCGATGTCTGGGATGAACAGCAATTGGTTGATGAGCTAAACAAATAAAGATTGGCGAGAGCTAACCAACTATTAGAGGAGTGTCCGTAATGATTAAACGGGTTGGACTCCTTTTCTTAAGCCTTTTACTCGTTTTGACTGGCTGTCTAGGTGACGATGAGCTGGAAAAAGAAGAAAAGGTTGTGCAGGAAAAGGGGAAGAAAGAAGAAAAAGCGATCATCACTGGGGAAATCAATACTGGGGAAAAGTATTACAGAAGTATTTTTCCGTTTGAGCCTGGCGGAGCACGCGGTGTTATCCGTTATGGCGTAGACAACCGCCTAGATATTAACGAGTTCGAAATGGGTTTGATGCGAGTAGCTCAAGATACGTTTAATACTGATAAATACTTTTTCCAGGAAGGCCAGTTCTTAAACGAGCCTACTGTGACTAACTGGCTGAGAAGAGAAGATGAAAAGCCAGGGAAGAGCAAAAGTGATCTAGATCAGACTGGTTTAAACCCGAAACTGGGTGCCAAAGTCGATGAAAGTGATCCGGATTATGTAAAAAAACTGCAAGAGGCCAATAAGAATAACCCGAAATACCTTTCCTATGTTCTAGAGCACAACTATCTTGTTCAAAGCGGAGATGGAAAGGTGAAGCTTGGCGGCGTGGTAGTTGGTTTGTCTTTTAACTCAACTTATTATTTTGACGTTAAAAAAGATAGCTTGATCTATCCAGGCGAAGTGAAGCTGGATCGTGGGAAAGTTCAAAAAGAAGCACAAAAGATTGCTGGGCAAGTGGCAAGCCGTTTGCGTCAGAATCCTAAACTTCAAGATGTACCTATCGTCATTGCACTTTATCAAGAAGAAGAACGTGATTCGGTAACGCCAGGGAACTTCTTTTCTGCTGGAGTCGTGAAGAAAGGAAGCAACTCGATCAGTTCGTGGGAAAACATCGATGAAGATTATCTGTTGTTCCCATCAGATACAGCTTCAAAAAAGAAGCGAAGTGATTATGAGAAGTTTACAACTTTCAAAGCCAAAGTTCAGGAATACTTCCCAAATTTTATTGGTGTAATCGGAAAAGGGTTCTATAAAGACGGCAACTTAGAGCGAATGACGATCGAAATTCCTGTACAGTTCAGAGGAAAAGCGGAGATCATCTCTTTCACTCAGTTCGTCGCCACATCAGCACTCGGCGAACTGCCGAATGTGCCGATCGAAGTGTACATCGGTTCCGCAGTTGACCAGCCAGAGGCACTAATCGTAAAAGACGATACAACACAAGAAGAACCATTTGTTCATATTTATCGGAAATAAAGTGATTTTTAGGAAAAGCTGACATTAAAGGGCATGATATGTGCTCTTTAACGTCAGCTTTTTGTTTTTTTTAGATCTGAATGCGTTATTAGTACAATTTAAACATAGAGTAGGTTCGCTTGAGCGAAAATAGAGGTGGTTTGAGCGTAGCATGAGCATTCTGAGCGAAACTCGACCTATCTTGAGCGAAAGTATGAATTTTTGAGCGAAACTCAAACAATCTGAGCGAACGTGTAATAAATAAAAGAACACGTACCGTAAAAACAGTTTTCCTCAGCATCTTCTCGTTTAGTAGGATCATAAAAAGTATATTTATTCGTCTTTTTACCAGAATTTTATAACTAAAATAGCCTTATAGGTACTATTCATTCATCCTAAAGAAAGAACATGCATTACAGCGGTAAATCCTTGAAAAATAAAGAATTCTGACTATTTCTGTTTGTTTGAACAAATCGCTATGTTCATGTAGAATGAACGGTGGGAAAACCAATTTTGAAAACGCTTTATTAGGAGGGGAATTTATTATGACACGTGAATACCGTCATGAACCATTTATGGATTTTTCAGTTCCTGCAAACAAGGAAGCTTATGAAGCAGGCTTGAAGGTTATCAATTCAAAGCTTGGACAAGAGTTTCCGCTTGTTATCGGCAGTGAGAAAATCACAACAGATGAAAAGATTGTTTCTATAAATCCAGCTAACAAAGAAGAAGTGATTGGATCTGTTTCAAAAGCGACTCAAGATCATGCTGAGCAAGCAATGCAAGCTGCATTAACGGCTTTCGAATCTTGGAAAAAGTGGGATCCTGAACACCGCGCGAACATCTTGTTCCGTGCAGCAGCGATCATCCGCCGCCGTAAATATGAATTCTCCGCTATGCTTACTAAAGAAGCAGGTAAGCCATGGAAAGAAGCAGACGCTGATACAGCTGAAGCTATCGACTTTTTAGAATACTATGCTCGCCAAGCGATCAAGCTTAAAGCTGGTCAGCCAGTTGTAAGCCGTGATGGCGAAATCAATAAATTTAACTACATTCCACTTGGAGTAGGTATTGTTATCTCTCCATTTAACTTCCCGTTTGCGATCATGGCGGGTACTGCAGCAGCTGCGTTCGTTTCTGGTAACACAGTATTGTTGAAGCCAGCGAACTCAACTCCAATTATCGCAGCAATGTTCGTTCAAGTAATGGAAGAAGCAGGACTTCCTGCAGGCGTACTTAACTACGTTCCTGGAAGCGGTGCAGAAATCGGTGACTACCTCGTAGACCACCCGAAAACTCGTTTCGTATCATTTACAGGTTCTCGTGAAGTAGGCTGTCGTATCTATGAGCGTGCAGCGAAAGTACACCCTGGCCAAATCTGGTTAAAGCGTGTAATCGCTGAAATGGGCGGAAAAGACACAGTTGTTGTTGACCGTGATGCTGATCTTGAATTAGCAGCAAGCTCAATCGTTTACTCTGCATTCGGATTCTCTGGACAAAAGTGTTCTGCTGGATCTCGTGCAGTCATCCACCAAGACGTTTATGATGAAGTTTTAGAAAAAGCTGTAGCTCTTACTAAGACTTTAACTATGGGCAACCCTGAAGAAGTTGGAACATACATGGGGCCGGTAATTGACCAGGCTTCTTATAACAAAATCATGAAGTACATCGAAATCGGTAAAGAAGAAGGCCGTCTAATGACTGGTGGAGAAGGCGACGACTCTAAAGGTTACTTCATCCAGCCAACAATCTTTGCTGATGTGGATGAAAAAGCTCGCTTGATGCAAGAAGAAATCTTCGGACCAGTTGTAGCGGTATGTAAAGCACGTGACTTCGATCACATGATGGAAATCGCAAACAACACAGAATACGGTCTGACTGGTGCACTTCTTTCAAACAACCGTGAGCACATCGAACGCGCGCGTGAAGAGTTCCACGTAGGAAACTTCTACATCAACCGCGGATGTACAGGTGCGATCGTTGGATACCAGCCATTTGGCGGATTCAACATGTCTGGAACTGACTCAAAAGCAGGCGGACCAGACTACCTGACCCTTCACATGCAAGCAAAAACAACTTCAGAAACACTTTAATAAAAAATAAAAAGCTTTTTCTCATTTGAGAAAAGGCTTTTTATTTGGGGAAATTTCATATATAAGCCTTTTTAAAAAATGATTTGTCTTCACCCAATCGTGAATAAAAATGGATTATCCTCCTCGGTTCAGGAGAAGTTAATCGTATAACGAAATGGAAGCAGGTGCAGTGGATGTCAAAGGATAAAGAGCAAAAGAAGAATCTGCCTGAAGTCGATCTGGATGAAACGATGCCGCATCAGATCAGCTCCCCAGATTTTAAAGAGACGGGTATGAAGATGCAGGCGCCATTCGTAAATGAGCATGGTGTAGTGATTGGAGACAGCTTTTACGATTCAGAAAATTCACCTCTTAATAATTGGAGTACTGACACAGACCCTGAAGTAATGGCAGGAGATGAATGGGTGCATCCGACGAACGATATTGGCTGGAACACGAACATGAACCGTGATCTTATCGAAAAAAAGGCTCTGCCTAAAGAAGGCATGCTTCGCCATCCAACTAAAGATTCAAGCTATGGAAAAGATTGATGCATCCGGATAACACCGGATGTTTTTCTTTTAGAATTAACAAGGATTATAGTAAGATAAACGTATCAATAAGGAGGTTATTCACATGGCATTCTTCGCAGCAATTTTACATATGGAAAAACCAGAAATGAATCAGGAGTACCGTCAGGCTCACTTGGATTACCTGCAAGAGCTGGTTGAACAGGATAAGGTGCATCTTAAAGGGCCTTTCGTCGATGGCTTAGGAGGTATGGTCGTCTATAAAGCTGATTCACTAGAGGAAGCACAAAAATTAGCACAAGAAGATCCTTACGTGAAGGAAGGCGTGCGCCGTTTAGAACTTCATGAGTGGGGTATTTAAAGATAAGGCCGATTCAAGACATTTCGTTTTGAATCGGTTTTTCATTTGTCGAGCTTTGTCAAAAGACCTATATTTTATAAAGAAGACTTAATTCACATCGATTTAGACTTAATTTTTATAAATTAGACCTTATTCTACCCAAAAAAGACCTAATTTCTCTCTATTTACACTTAATCACACGAATCTTCTCTTCTCAAGTTGCCTATACACCAAGCTTTTTGTTATCATCAGAATAATACTTTGGTATAAGAAGTCTTGGAGGTGTCAGGTTTGTCTCGAATTTCGAAAGATCAAGTGAAACACGTAGCGCATTTAGCCAGATTAGCGGTTACGGATGAAGAAGCCGAAATGCTGACTGAGCAGTTAGATAAAATTATCGGGTTTGCAGAAGAGTTAAATGAACTCGACACAGATAACGTGGAGCCGACTACACACGTACTGGAGCTGAAGAATATACTTCGTGAAGATGAGGTGCGAAATTCTGTTTCAGTTGATGAAGCCATGAAAAATGCACCCGCACAAAAGGACGGCCAGTTTAAAGTTCCGAACATTTTGGAGTAGGAGGAAAGACCACGTATGTCGATTTTAGATAAAAAGATTTCAGAACTGCATCAGTTATTACATACAAAAGAATTAAGTGTAACTGATATTGTGAATGCTACGTTTGACCGGATTCATCAAGTTGACGATAAAGTAAGAGCTTTTTTAACATTAAATGAAGAATATAGCCGCATTAAGGCAAAACAATTAGATGAGAGGCTAGTTTCCGGTGCTGATAGAGGACTGCTATTTGGCATGCCGATCGGGATTAAGGATAACATCGTTACAAAAGGGATCCGCACGACATGTGCATCAAGAATTCTAGAAAATTTCGAACCGATCTATGATGCGACAGTTGTTGAACGTTTAACTGCAGCAGACACGGTCACAGTCGGTAAATTAAACATGGACGAGTTTGCGATGGGGTCATCAAATGAAAACTCAGGATTCCACCCGACGCATAACCCGTGGGATCTTTCCTGTGTACCAGGCGGATCATCAGGTGCGTCAGCTGCGGCTGTTTCAGCAGGAGAAGTTCTTTTCTCGCTGGGCTCAGATACAGGCGGATCCATCCGTCAGCCGGCTGCTTTCTGTGGCGTAGTGGGACTGAAGCCTACATATGGCCTTGTATCCCGTTACGGTCTTGTAGCCTTTGCGTCCTCTCTTGACCAAATTGGACCGATTACAACAAGCGTTGAAGATAATGCATACTTGCTGCAGGCGATTGCAGGAAACGACCCAATGGATTCCACGTCTGCAAAAGTAGATATCCCTGATTACCTGGCTTCTTTAACAGGGGAAGTAAAAGGATTGAAAATTGGAGTTCCAAAAGAATACCTCGGTGCAGGTGTAGAACCTGGCGTAAAAGAGCGCGTTATGGAAGCTCTGAAGGTACTTGAAGGATTAGGCGCAACGTGGGAAGAAGTATCTCTTCCGCATTCACGATATGCGCTTGCAACATACTATCTGCTGTCTTCTTCTGAAGCGTCAGCGAACCTTTCCCGTTTTGACGGTGTTCGCTATGGACTTCGTTCAGACAACAGCAACAACCTGATTGATATGTACAAGCAGTCCCGCAGCGAAGGTTTTGGTGAGGAAGTCAAACGCCGCATCATGCTTGGTACATTTGCGTTGAGCTCAGGCTATTATGATGCGTATTACAAAAAAGCGCAAAAAGTCCGTACGCTGATTAAAGAAGATTTTACAAAAATCTTTGAAAAATACGATGTGATCATCGGACCAACAACACCATCTGCTTCATTCAAGTGCGGAGCGATGACGAAAGATCCGTTAACGATGTACATGAACGATATTCTAACAATTCCGGTGAACTTGGCTGGTGTGCCTGCCATTTCAGTGCCATGCGGATTCTCAGACGGGCTGCCGATTGGAGTTCAAATCATCGGGAAGCATTTTGACGAAGCGACAATTTATAAGGTTGCTCACGCATTTGAACAGGCAACAGAACATCACAAAGCGAAGCCGAAGCTGTAGGGGGTGCAGAGAATGAGCGAATTTGAAACGATAATTGGACTAGAAGTACACGTAGAATTAAAAACAAACTCAAAGATTTTCTGCGGCTGTTCTACAAACTTTGGTGCGCCGCCGAACACGAATGTATGTCCGATCTGTTTAGGACACCCAGGCGTATTGCCAGTTGTGAACCATCAAGCTGTTGATTTTGCGATGCGTGCTGCACTTGCACTGAATTGTGAAATCAACCGTGAAACGAAATTTGACCGCAAAAACTATTTTTATCCGGATAACCCAAAAGCCTATCAAGTTTCACAGTTTGATAAGCCGATCGGTGAACATGGCTGGATCGAAATTGAAGTTGACGGAAACAAAAAGAAAATCGGCATTACACGTATTCATATGGAAGAGGATGCAGGAAAGCTTACGCACACGGCAGACGGCTCACTTGTAGACCTTAACCGCCAAGGAACGCCGCTCGTTGAGATCGTGTCTGAACCCGATATCCGTACGCCGGAAGAAGCATATGCCTATCTAGAAAAATTAAAAGCGATCATTCAATATACAGGAGTCTCAGACTGTAAGATGGAAGAAGGGTCATTGCGCTGCGACGCTAACATTTCTATCCGTCCAGTCGGCCAAGAGGAGTTTGGAACAAAAGCAGAGCTTAAGAACTTAAACTCATTTGCTTTCGTTCAAAAAGGACTCGAACACGAAGAAAAGCGCCAGCGTGAAGTCGTTTCAGGCGGAGGAGAAATCCTTCAGGAAACCCGCCGCTATGATGAAGCTTCAAAGACTACACTTCTTATGCGAGTGAAGGAAGGGTCTGATGACTACCGCTACTTCCCGGAACCAGATCTTGTTTCCATCTTTATTGATGACGAGTGGATGGACCGGGTGAAGTCAGAGATTCCAGAACTTCCGGATGCGCGCCAGAAACGTTATGTTGGCGAATTCGGACTTCCTGAATACGATGCTAAAGTTCTCACGATGACAAAAGAGATGGCTGATTTCTTTGAAGGAACGATTACAGCAGGTGCTGATGCGAAACAAGCATCTAACTGGATCATGGGAGAAGTGAGCGCATACTTGAACAACGAAGGCAGAGAACTGCATCAAACCGCCTTAACGGCAAAAGGTCTTGCCGGTATGATTAAACTGATTGAGAACGGAACGATTTCTAATAAAATCGCCAAGACGGTTTTCAAAGAGTTGGTTGAAAACGGCGGCGATGCTGAACAGATCGTGAAAGAAAAAGGTCTCGTGCAGATCTCAGATGAAGGTGCTATCCGGGAAATCGTCGTAAAGATTTTGGATGCCAACGAGCAATCTGTAGCTGACTATAAAGACGGAAAAGAAAAAGCTGTTGGATTCCTAGTCGGGCAAGTGATGAAAGAAACAAAAGGAAAAGCAAATCCTCCGCTTGTAAATAAGCTGATTGTGGAAGAACTTAAAAAGAGATAAAGCAAGGAAGTTTTCGTAGAAAGAGTTGATTTCCGTTCCAGGTTCTCCCTTTCCGCAGGGTGTGCGGTGAGCCTGCAGGAGTCTCGCACCTTGCACTCCAATAATGAAGAATTTAGAGAACAACCTAAGATCTTAAAATAAAAATCCTCCTATTACAGGAGGATTTTTTTCGTCTATAACTCCAGATAATTCCGAAGTAAATAAGAAATCTGCTTACATTTAGGGTGGTCTTTGAGGTTTGACAGCAGCCCTTTTACGATTACAGGACTGAGGTTTGGTTCTTGAATGTGCTGTTTTAGCAGAACTAAGGACTCACACTCAGTTGACTCATCAACTTCTTCTATTTTTTGTTCAATGATTTCGATGATCTGCTCTTTTGTAACTTTTTCTTCCGGCATCTCATTAAACGATTGGTAAAGCTCTTCTGATATAAAAGTTGTCTCAGAATGTCTGGCAAGCAAGTAGGTCTTTTCTGCAAGTGACTGACTTAATAAATTCAGATCCAGTGGTACGTTAAAGAATAAAAATAGATGTGAATAGGTATGGATGAAGCCTTTCGTACAATAAATCAGATCGTATTTTGTATATCTGACTTCTTCGCCGTATAAACGCTCCAGCATCTCTAAAATAATCTTATCGATTTGTTTATCGTAATGATGCATTTTAGAAATGAGATCTTCGTTAACGGTTTGCGATTGCTCTTTAATAAAAATTTTGGCGAAATCAGAATGCTTTTGAAAGGAATGAAACGCTGATTTATAAAATTCGTTTAATAGATTTTTATCTTCATTGTGATTTTTGACTACATGGTCAATATCCGAGATGAATTCCTGCATAAAATGATCGATCAGCCCAATGATCAATTCGTCTTTTGACTTGAAAGATAAGTAAAAAGCACCTTTGGAAATACCGGCATGTTCGGTTATCTGCTGTACAGAAGTGGCTTCAAAACCTTGTTTTGCAAAAAGTTCTAAAGCACTTTCCATAATTAATTGTTTTTTACTCATTTCATCGCTCCTAAGATAATTTGTTGACAAATGACCAATCAGTCATTAGTATAAGTAATTGAGTTTGATAAGTCAATTAGGGGTTGGTGGACTAATGAAAGGTTTAGTTAATTTTGTCCTGATGAATAAATTAGCCGTATGGCTGCTTACCATTATTATAACAGTTTCAGGTATTTTTTTCAGGGACACGAATGAATATGGAGACGATTCCGGACGTTTCGATTCCTTATTTAATGGTTATGGACGTTTATCCTGGAGCGACTCCAGAGAAGGTTATGGAAGATGTGTCCATGCCGATAGAAAAAGCAGTTGAAGGCCTTGAAGATGTAAAAGCTGTTTATTCAAATTCTTATTCGAATATGTCAAACATTCAAGTGGAATATGAATATGGCATAGATATGGGTGAGGCAAAACGTGAATTACAGTCTGCCTTAGATACAGTTAACCTGCCAGAAGCAGCACAAGAGCCAACAGTTACAGCAATCAGCATGAACATGATGCCAGTTGCTGCACTTAGTGTCAGCAGTACGAAAGAAGATATCGTGGAATTAACTTCAACGGTAGAAGAGATTATTCTTCCAAAGATCGAGAAGATTGATGGAGTTGCATCAGCTAAAATTACAGGTCAGCATATTGAAGAAGTAGACCTTACTTATAACAAAGCCAAAATGTCTGAGTTTGGCTTAACAGAAGATAAAGTAAAAGAAATGATTCAGGCAAGCAACATGGCAGTCTCTTTAGGACTTTATGAGTTTGAAGAGGGTGAAGAAGCAGTAGCAGTTGACGGTAAGTTCGTGACTACAGAAGAACTGAAGAACATGATGATCCCAGTCACACCATCTGAACAAAATCCAACCCCATTTGTAAAGCTAAGTGAAATCACAGATATCAAAACGGTCGGAAAAGTAGAATCAGTTTCCCGTACAAATGGAGATAACGCTATCGCGATCCAGATTGTTAAAGAACAGCAAGCAAACACTGTTGATGTTGTGGACAGTGTCAAAAAGTTAATTAAAGAAGAAAAATCAAAAATAGATGGTCTAGTTATTGATGTTTCTCTGGACCAAGGCAAACCGATAGAAGAATCCGTAACAACCATGATTGAAAAAGCAGTATTTGGCGGATTAATCGCGGTATTAATAATCCTATTATTCTTGCGTGATTTTAAATCAACGGTTATTTCAATCATTTCGATTCCAGTTTCGATTTTCATGGCTTTATTGCTGCTTAACTGGATGGATATCACACTGAACATTATGACGCTTGGAGCTATCACGGTAGCAATCGGCCGTGTAATCGATGACTCCATCGTGGTAGTTGAAAATATTTACCGGCGCTTGCATTTAAAAGAAGAAAAGCTAAATGGGCGTGCGTTAATTCGCGAAGCAACAATTGAAATGTTCAAGCCGATCCTATCATCAACACTGGTAACCGTTGCAGTATTTGCGCCGCTTATCTTTGTAGGGGGAATGGTTGGAGAGCTGTTTGCGCCTTTCGCCTTAACGATGACATTTGCGCTCGGAGCTTCACTGATTGTAGCTATTACAATCGTACCTGCATTATCCCACTTTTTGTTCAAAAAGAAGCTATACAGTGAAAAGACAGAAGGAAGCCATAAAGAAGCTGGTAAGTTATCAAATTGGTACAAAGGGATCCTTAACAAATCTCTTAATCATAAAATTATCACTTCACTATTAGCTGTCATTTTATTAGCAGGAAGCTTAGCGTTAACGCCAATAATCGGTTTCAGCTTCATGGGCAGCGAAGAAGACAAAGTAATGTATTTAACATATACACCAGAAGCTGGTGAACTTAAGGAAGAAACACTGGCAAACGTTGAAGAATTAGAAGAAGAAATGCTGAAGCGTGACTATATCGACATCGTTCAAATCTCTGTAACGGAAAACGCCGATCCGATGATGGCTATGGCTGGCGGAGCAGGCGGTGCATTAATGTACTTGATCTTTGACCCGGAGATGGAGAACTTCCCGGAAGTACGTGAAGATATAGAAGACTATGTAGCAGACATCGGCCAATCAGGAGAATGGAAGAGTCAGAACTTCTCTTCGATGTCAGGAGCAGAAAATGAAGTCAGTTATACGTTTTACAGTGAAGATCTAAATAAGCTCAATAAAGCTGTAAAAATGGCAGAAGACGTTATGAAGAAGAATGACCACTTAGAAGACGTTTCTTCAAGCGCAAAGGATGCGTTTGTTGAACACACATTTAATGTTGATCAAAATGAACTGCTGAAATATGGACTAACAACAGGTCAGATTGTGATGATGCTGAATCCTGCAAAAGGGGATGATGTATTAACAACGATTGAAAAAGAAGGTGACACGCTAGACGTTATCGTTCAGCAGGAACAAACGAAACAGCCTAAATCTGTTGATGATATCTTGGCACGACAAGTACCAACAGCGCTTGGTACGACTATGCCGTTATCTGAGCTTGTAAAAGTTGAAGAAGGAACAACGCTTAATACACTTGCCCGAAGCAAAGGGGAGTACTACGCAACGGTTTCAGGTAAAGTAATAGGCGATGATATTTCTAAAGCAACATCTGAAGTTCAAAAAGATATCGATATGCTGGATATGCCTAAAGGCGTTACCGTTGGGGTAGCAGGAGTACAGGCAGATATGACAGAAACATTTACACAGCTTGGAGCAGCAATGCTTGCGGCAATTGCGATCGTATACTTCATTCTTGTCGTAACATTCCGTGAAGGTGTCGCACCATTTGCGATCCTGTTCTCACTGCCATTTGCAGTTATTGGTTCATTTGTCGGATTATTAATCGCAGGCGAAACAATCTCTGTATCTGTCATGATGGGACTATTGATGCTGATCGGTATTGTTGTTACGAACGCTATCGTTTTAGTAGACCGCATCATTCATATGGAGCGTGCTGGAATGAGTATGCGTGAAGCGATTCTCGAGGCGGGAGCAACACGTCTTCGTCCCATCCTTATGACAGCTATCGCAACAATCGGAGCATTAATTCCATTAGCGGTTGGATCAGGCGGAGGCGGTCTTATCTCGAAAGGTCTTGGTATCACTGTAATCGGTGGATTAACAAGTTCCACGTTATTGACTTTGATTATCGTACCAATCGTATATGAAGTATTGTCGAAGATCTTTAAGAAAAATCGTAAAGAAGTAGTAGAAAACTAAATGGTTTAGCCCTGCGAGATGATCTATGTGTCATCCTGCAGGGCTTTTTTATAGGAAAGAAGGCTTTTTGGAAGTGATTGACTTCCGTTCCAGGATGCTCGCTTTCCGGGGGGCATGCGGTGAGCCTCCTAGCGGTTTGCGCTTTTAGGAGTCTCACCTGTCACACTCGTCCCGCAGGACAAGGAAAGCTTCGGCAGCGTTACATCGCACGAAGAAAATGTGATTTTTCATTTTCGAGGAGTCTCGCACCTTGCACTCCAGTCAACTTGTCAATGAAGATGAAAAATAATCGAGAACAACAATCTTGTAGATAAGGGTCTTACAAATTAACTGCTTCCACAACCCCCGCCGCAACTGCTGCCACAGCTGCTTCCTCCACCATCACCGCTGCAGCTGCTGTCATGGTTATCGTTTCTGCAGCTGCTGCCACACGCGGTTGAATTCCCAGAGTAGTTATTTGCCGGGTTCAATTTTCCCATATGACCCTCATACTCGTCAAAATGGTGATAGGAATAATAAAGCATGGCTCCGGCAAGGATGGGAGCACTATCAATCGCGGTTGGTGAAAGCTTTAAGCCTTTATAGGGATCATTTTCTTTCTTAAACCGTTCGATTTCATTTTTAATTTCTGTAAGCAATGCATGAACAGTATCCTGATCAACATTTTCTCTAAAATATCTTCTGCTTAAGTCCTCAACGGAAAGCGTACGCAGCTCTTCTAAAAGTCCTGGGTGTAGCGGATTTTGAAAGAAAGTACCCCATGCGACAGGCGTGAATTCCGTAAATGCAAAAAGCTTAGCATATAAAAGATCAAACCATGCCCTGCCGTGCGGATCAGGTGTTACTGTATCGTTCGGTGCGTGATGAATGTGCTCACCGCAAAGGTCTGACGAAAACTTCTCATATTCCTTCGTATACATCAGCATCTCGTGCCAGATGGCATCAACTTTTTTGCTGAACATCAGAACATTATTCAATAAAGAGCACATGATGAAAAAGCGTTTAAGCTCATAAAAACAAGCCTCAAAATAAGCTTCTGTAGCTTTAGGGTGCTCGGATAGATATCGGCGTTTAAGTCTTTCTTTAAACTCGCTGGGAAGAGAAGCCTCTAGCTTCTGGACCCTTTTTTCAAGATGCAGATTTTTATTGACGCCTAATTCTGGAGGCAAATTCGTCATTTCAGCGATCTTTAAGTATCTGGGTTTTGATGCCTTTTTAATCAGAATGGCAACTGCTATAGCGATAACAAAAAATAGAATAAAAAATTTTATAATGCCTGCCACCTCCTTTAAGTAATCTTATCTTCTTCTTTAATGATATTATAAGATTAGTAAATTGTAAAAATGTGGGTGGTGAATAGATGTCGATTTTATTAATTGCTGCGATGATCTTAACGGTTATTCTTTTAAGCAAACAAAAAGCTGGGTCATCAGCTGGATTTTTAACAAACATCAGCTACAAATTAAAGGGCAGTCTGTTAAGTCATAACTTTTGGCTAGCAGGAACAGCGTTATTTGTTGCCAATACTGCGTTGTTTGGTATAGCTTTTGTTATCGTGTTCTTTTTGCCGATGGGAACCATACTGGGTCTTTTATTGTGCATACCGCTTAGCATTTTCACATGGCTTTTCATTTCTGAGATTTGGGATGGAAATGATAAAGACAAGATTAAGATGGCATGCGTGGGGAATTCGTTTTTCCTTATCTTAATGATATGGGCTATCTGGCATTACATAACACTCAAGCCAGCTTATCCAGGGGATGATCTATTTATGGCATGGATTGGATTGATATTTTCATTGGTTTTAGGAGTAGGAGCTATGGCAGTGAGTATGTTTGTAATTTTGAGGAATAGATGATAAAGCGTGTAGGGAGCTTATAAGCCGTAATTTATTATTCTAAGCCGTAAAGTTGCATTTATAGACTTTCCGACATTGCGAACTAAAAGCAATAAAAAAGAAAAGACTGGCAATCAGCCAGTCTTCCTATTTTAAATATAGCTTACTTGTTTTTTTGTATTTTCAATCTCAAAATCTTTTATATTGATCATATTGGCCGATACATAGTGCTCGTTTCCGACATGTACCAGCTGTGGCGGGTATAGCGGCTTTTCTGGAAGGATGATCGGCTCGCGATATGGATTGCGCCGCTCTGGGTCTGGCACAGGGATGGAAGACAACAGTGACTTAGTATACGGATGTATCGGGTTGCGATACAGCTCTTCTTTTGGAGCTAATTCTATTAAATGCCCCAGGTACATAACCGCTACACGGTCACTCATGTAATGAACGACGCTTAAGTCATGCGATATGAACAGACATGTTAGATTCATCTCAGCCTGCAGATCTTTTAAGAGATTCAACACTTGAGCTTGAACAGAAACATCGAGTGCGGAAACGGGCTCATCTGCTATAACGAACTTTGGTTCAAGAATCAACGCACGTGCGATTCCTATTCTTTGACGCTGGCCACCGGAAAATTCATGTATCTTTCTGCTATAAGAGTTCCGTGGCAGACCTACCTTCTCTAGCATACTTATCGCCTTATCCATCCGTTCTTTTTTTGTCCCTATTTTTTGAATATATAAGGGCTCTTCAAGAATTTCCCCAACGGTTAAACGGGGACTTAACGATTCATATGGATTTTGAAAGATCATTTGAATTTCTCTTCTGTAGGGTCTGAGCTTTCCGTCATTTAGCTTCGTTATTTCTTTTCCGTCAAACCAGATCTGTCCATGTTCTGGCTTATATAAACGCATAATGGTGCGTCCGAGCGTTGTTTTTCCTGATCCTGATTCCCCAACAACACCCAGCGTTTCTCCGCGATGGATGTTTAGTGAAACACCATCAACTGCTTTATGAACACCAGAGCTGTCTGTAAAATATTTAGATAGATTCTGAGCTCTTACAAGTAGATTATCCAATCGCAACTACCTTCCTTTCATCATCATAAAACCGGACATAATGCATTGGTTCTACTTCAATTAATGAAGAAGGAGCATCAAAAGAGCTGCTTTCATAGGTATACGTTGCAGGGGCAAATTTTCTGCCGTCATAGCCGGTATCTTCAAAGGTATAATCCTGAATACTCTTTAAGCGCTCTTGTCCGTTTTCGGGATTAGGGATGCTGCCGATCAAAGCTTTCGTATAAGGGTGTACAGGATTTTTAAATATCGTATATACATCTGCCGACTCTACAATATGACCGCCTAACATGACGTAAACCCAGTCAGCATATTCCGCAACCACGCCAAAATCGTGTGTGATTAGCAGAACAGAGGCATCTAGATCAGTTTTATAATGTTCGATTAGATCGAGTACCTGCCTTTGGATCGTAACATCCAGTGCTGTAGTCGGTTCGTCAGCGATGAGGAGCTTTGGTTTGCATGAAATTGCCATCGCAATCAAGATGCGCTGTTTCATCCCGCCAGAAAGCTGATCAGGGTATTGGTTATAGATTTGTGCGGGGTTTTTAAAGCCGACTTGTTCAAGCAATTGAAGTGCTTCTGATTTAAGTTCTTCTTTTGAAACTAACTTATGATATTTAAGTCCTTCTGTAATCTGCAAGCCGACTTTCATGCCGGGATTAAGTGAGGCAATGGCGTCCTGAAAAATCATAGAAATCTCATTGCCTCGAATTTCACGCATTTCTTTTTCAGGCTTCTTAAGAAGTTCATTACCATCAAAGGTGATAGAACCTTTCTCCACCTGGCCATTTGAAGGGAGAAGCTGCAGAACAGAAAGAGAGGTAATACTTTTGCCTGAACCAGATTCTCCGATCAGAGCAACTGTCTGTCCCCTTTCGATTTGAAGACTTACATCATTAACTGCTGTAGTCTTTTGTTTATTTTTATTAAAAGAAACTCTTAAGTTTTTAATCTGTAGAATATGCTGATCCATAATCTTTCACCACACTTTACGATTTATTTGTTTCTAGACAGTTTTGGATTCCTTGAATAATTAGATTTAATGCGAAAATCAACATTGCAAAGAAAGTCAGTGGAGTTAAAATAGCCCAGGGAGCGGCTTTTATTTTTGCGAAATTCATTCCGATAATACCAGCCCATTCACCTGCTAAAGGAATCGCTACTGGCATTGGGGCGAAAATGTCTCCCAAAACGACTATAGCTGAACCACCAATGAAAATGGCAAGAACACCAAGGTGCGCCATGAGTATTAACGTCTGAACAACTTGCTGAGCAAATAAAAGAACTAATTTTGTGGAAAGCTCAGGAAGTACGTGTTTGTAATACACATAAACTTTCTTTGACCCTAATGCAAATGTATTAGTAATGTAATCTTTTTTTAAAATAGCTTTAATTTCATTTGAGAAGGTTGAAATTAATGGCGGCACACCAACGCCAATTAAAATAAGGCACTGGAGCAGGATTAGTTTTATAGTACTCATAGGCTCCATTGACTGCTTCATTATTAAAGAATTTATGAAGATATAGGCTAAAATAGCAGTTGGAAGATAAAGAGTTGCTTGAACAATATCATTTACAAAAGAAAAGTTAGATTTCGGATTAATTAAGGTGATGCCAACTGAAAACAGAATTCTAAACAAAGCGATACCCAGTGCGATTAGAATAGTATATTTTGCTCCATCGATTACCTGATAAAAAATGTGTTTACCAAACATATCCGAGCCTAACGGAGGAACTTGTGATGGTGAATAGGGAGGAGCATCTATTATTCTCCCATCATCGTCATATAAAAAATCCTGCAGCTTTAAAGCTTCTGTTTTATCAACATCCAGCATGCTGGGCCAATAAAAACTAAAAATCAATAAACTTGTTATAAAAAGAAATCCTATTATAGCCTGCGGCTGTTTAAATAGTTTTAAAATCATGCGGCTTCCTCCTCTTCTTGTTTATTTACCTTAATGGTATTACTTTCCGCAATCTCAAACAAAAAAGAAAAAGGGATTGCGATCATAAGTGCGGTTACCATAAAGGCTACACCCTTCGTGTATAGTAGAACATTCATTATGCCATTCAAATTAAACACATATTCTACTATGAACAGATTGGAAAGCATGAATACAAAAATCGTTTTGTAATACTGGACAAGACTCGTAAGAATGTTTCTGAAAACGTGTACGATCGTAATGTAAAAACGGCTGAGACCCATCGCTCTTGCAACTGTTACGTAAGGTTTATGCTGTTCATCCTTCATTAGCAGCAAAGCAATCTTAAATAACTGAATGGTAGGCAATATTGCGAGAGTAAGGATCGGCAGAAGGTAGATCGGATTGTTATAGACGTTTGAAATATTAGCTACTAGAATTCCAGTAGATTGATAGATGTAAATAACGGTAAACTGCAGGACAACCACAATAAATAAATCGGGCAGTGATTCCAAGAATGTTAATAATCCGTATACAATGCGCTGAAGAAATCTTGGCAGAAGTGTTGTAAAGAAAGTAAGAATTAGAGCAGCCACCAAACCCGAAAGCAAAGCAGCAAAGAAAATAGTCATGGAATATTGATACTTTTCAAACACGTCAGGAAAAAGCGGATATTTCAGGTTTCTAATTGAGTATTCCCAAACGTTTTGTTCAACCTGAGTATTGGTACCGAATAAAAGAGCAGGCAATATGCCGATTATTAAGATTCCCAGAATAATAGACCTAAGTCTTTTCAGATAACTCTTTAATGAAAAATTCATATTACACCTCAATCCTTAAAATAGTTTGAAATAATTGTAAAATAATCGACATTTATTTGAAACAATTCCCCCTAAAAAACATGTTTATTTAATTTGACGTATAAGTCTGTTTAAATTCTTCAAAAAAAATACTGGATCTTATCCAGTATTTGCAAAACTTATGAAATTAGCTTTATTAACGGCAGCAAGACTAGCTGTGTAACCACATGCAGCATCATATGCGCAATCATCGCGTATTCCAGACCTTTCTTCCAAAAAAGATAGCCAAAGAAAACAGCGAGAACTCCATTTAAAACAAAAGCACGGGCTATGATTATGTTATTGAGCTCTCCATATAAAGCCTCTGTAGCTGGCAGGTGTCCCGCGGAAAAAAGAAGGGCAGCCAGTAT
The DNA here is from genome assembly GCF_001999465.1 of Fictibacillus arsenicus. Taxonomy (GTDB): domain Bacteria; phylum Bacillota; class Bacilli; order Bacillales; family Fictibacillaceae; genus Fictibacillus; species Fictibacillus arsenicus. Next base: position 202,536 of record NZ_MQMF01000004.1, on the reverse strand, counting down.
AATTCCAATCCAGTAAAAAGAGGAAGGGATGGTTTCGTTAGATTTTTTGAATATGAAAGATAATAGCCAGACAATTAATGTCATCAGGAAAAGGCGCATCAGAACTTCTTCAACAATACCTCCGTACAATACTCCCGCAAGTGTGGCTTTCCACCATACGGCACCTTCGCTATTTCCGAGCTTGGGCATGTGAGGCTGAAATAAAAACAAATCGGTTAGAATCATAAAAAAAGATCCGATTGCGCCGCCTATAAGAGCGAGTTTTAAAGCAGCCAGGTCGATGACAGGTTTCTTTTTCTCAGCAATCCACGCCCTAAGCAAGGGAAGTGTCAGGCCTGTGCGTTCGGTAAGCTTTAAACCAATCCAGCTTACTATAGTAGTCAAAACTCCAATTTGAAGAGAAGCGATAATTATCATGACTGGCAGTGGAAATGGAAAGGCATCCATCATTTTGGCATACTCAGCTGCTGTTAATGTGTTTTTCAACGATTCTAGCTGAAAAGGCACTACAAAAGCTCCTGCAAGTAAACCTAATAAACCAAGAAATAAGGCAATCTTTAAATGTTTCAATTGTTGCATCCTCCATCTTCACTATTCAATTTTTAGAATATCTTTCACTAACCACTCTATGCCTTCCACGACGAATTCTTGCTTCGGGCATGAATGCGGCGTATGTTCTAAAACCCAATAAATATTGTTCTGTTTGGCAATGAAACTCAATATCTCTTTTATCGGAAAATAAACATCATCACTCTCATGTGATGGATGAATGGGGATCCAAATGTATTTCTCTTCAATGAATTCAATATTATGAAGATGAACAACTTTAATGTAATCCTGCCATTTTTGAATTAAGTCTAGCGGGTTCATAGATAACTTTGCAGCAGCCAGCAAATAATCACCGATATCAATGCAAAGCTTCAGTCCGTACTTTTCCCAAACGGACAGAGGAAACTTATGAAGATACTCGATGCCTTTTGCGGATCTCCCCATTCCTAGTTTTGGTTCGCAGACAATTGGCAGATTATACTTTTTTTGAAGGAGAGAAAGCCTTTGTAGTCCTTCCTCTATTAAAGAGTTAGGATCTTTTGATTCATCTTGAAAATAAGGGAAATGAACAAGTATGTATGCTGCCCCAGCTTCAGCCATCCGCTTTACTTCGATCTCAAACTGAATCCATGACTTGTCGGGTTCATATTGCACGTATTCAATAAGGTCGTATTTGCTGTCATTGCGAAAAAGGGGTGAATGAAGTCCGAAGCTTTTGTTCGACTTTTTAACCATGCTTAAAAAATGTTGATAAGCATCTTCATTCTCGAATTCTCCTATTTCGATATGACTCGTTTTATCTATAAAAAGGTCATGTAACAGGGAAGTATCAGACATGATTGTGCTTCCAGATATCGCTATTTTGTGTGCCATGTGCAGCTCCTTTCAGTATTTAAGCGTGAAAAAAGACAGGATCGGCATCCCGTCTTTTTAAAATCCTCCTCCGCCACCGCCAGAATGGTGATTTTGCTGGGAAGAGTTCCAGGCAGCTGCATTGTTAATTTTGTTTTGATCACTTACGTTTTCCTCAAGTTCATATTTTGCATTGTATCTCTTATACCTCTGTTTCGTTCTCCAATGCACAATTGCAAAAAGCAAGAGAACTGCAGCGAGCGGTGATAAAATAAAAACCCAAAACATTTGAAAACACCTCCTAGATTTAGTGGTGCATTAGTTAATCTATGAATGCAGTCTTTAGATATGCTTATAAAAAAGCAGATCATCGACAAAGCGACCGTTTAAGCAAAATTCTCCGACTAATCTTCCTTGCTCCTGGTAGCCGCATTTTTTGTAAAAGCGGATAGCTTTCTCATTTGTTGATAATACGCGTAAAGAAAGCTTAGTTTTGCCGTTGTCCCGCGCCAGCTTCTCTACTGCCCTCATGAGCTCAAACCCGATGTTCTGTCCATGATAATCAGGGTGAACAGCCATCGCCAGATCTGCTACATGCAGGTTAGAAGGGACTGGAAACACATCTTTATAAAAAATGTATCCGCAGACCTTTCCGTTGCATCGGGCGACAATTTGACTGCCGGCAGGAAACTGCTTGCCATAATCTTCAGGTGAATCCCATCGAATATCAGGTGCTGGTGTTGTTTCTGTGTTCCAAACGAGATGATCAATTTCAACAAGCCCGGGGTAATCCGCAGGTGTTGATAAGGAAATTTCTAATGCAGGTTTCTCCATGTTACACACTCCTCGCCTAGAAAATTCCATAAAGAGACATGAAACTCCTTTATTTTCACAAGAATTATTTGAAAATTGTAGGGGGTCTGTCCCGGGACAGACCCCCTACAATTCAGACACAATTTCAACACATGCAGCATACAAACAGCTTTGCTTTTTAGGACATGTATCACTATAATATAAGAGGAATCCTTAGAAGCAGTCCATGCACGGACTGTTTTTTGCGGTTATACAGCGAAAGATTTACGTTAAAACTTTTAATAGAAGTCAAACAGCGAAGGTGAAAGATATGAAACGTGCAAGACTAATATATAATCCAAGTTCAGGAAGAGAAACGGTAAAGAAACAGCTTCCTTATATTTTAGATAGACTTGAAAACGCAGGATATGAAACATCGTGTCATGCCACTACACCTGAAGATGGCTGCGCTACACGTGCGGCACTCCTTGCTGGGGAACGAGGTTTTGACCTTGTCATAGCAGCAGGCGGAGACGGAACGATCTATGAAGTAGTAAACGGACTTGCAGGGCTAGAGAATCGTCCTATGCTTGGCATCATTCCTGCGGGGACGACAAACGACTTTGCGCGTGCAGTAGGTGTACCGCGAACGATCGAAGGTGCTTGTGATGTTCTGTGCGGCGGTACTCACATGCCGGTTGATATCGGTAAAGTAAATGATAAGTTCTTTATTAATATTGCTGGCGGCGGGCGAATAACTGAACTTACTTATGAAGTGCCGAGCAAGCTCAAAACGATGATCGGCCAGCTTGCATATTTCCTTAAAGGAATCGAAATGCTTCCATCAATTCGTCCCACGTATGTTGAGATTGAATTCGATGACAAGGAAAAGTACGAAGGCGAGATCATGCTGTTTTTAGTAGCAAATACAAACTCAGTTGGAGGGTTTGAAAAACTTGCTCCATCTTCTGAATTCCATGACGGTCTTTTCGATGTGATCATCTTAAAGAAAACAAACCTTGCTGAGTTTGTCCGTATCGCATCCCTTGCGATTCGCGGCGAACACATTCACGATGATCATGTTATCTACAAAAAAGCGAAGCGTGTTAAAGTTACACCTCGCGAAAAGATGCAGATCAACCTCGACGGGGAACTGGGCGGAATTCTGCCAGGTGAATTCGAAAACCTGCATCACCACTTCGAGTTATTAGTACCAAAAGAAAGAATCAAACCATAATATAATCTAACGAGACTGAACACCTAAGCAAAGAGCTATTAGGTGTTCTTTTTTAATGGGGGAAAATTAAATATGAAAAACTACTCAAATATCCAGAAATATAAAAGACTTGCACCTTTCTACGATAAGTTTATGGGCAACCGTCTTTTTCGAAAGGCTCGTCAGCAAGCTTTTTCTGAAATTGAAGTTCGAAAAGGGGACTCTTTATTGTTAGTTGGAGTTGGTACAGGCGAGGATTTTCCGTTCCTGCCTGCAGGCGCATCAATTACAGGTGTTGATCTTTCTGAAGATATGTTAAGAATTGCTGAGAGTAAAAAGAACAGCTGGGATATTACACTGCTCCAAATGAATGCTGAAGACATGGATTTCGGAAATCAAAAGTTCGATGTTATCGTATTAAATTTAATCCTAAGTGTTGTAGAGCATCCTGAGAAAGTACTAGAGAAAAGTTTGAACTGTCTAAGCCCTGGCGGCACGTTATTGATATTTGATAAATTTATAGATTCCAATCAGAAACCGAATGTGGTTAGAAGATTCCTAAACAAAATCACTTCAGCGATCGGGACGGATATTACTCGTGATTTTTACAAAATTAAGAGTGACTTTCCGATTGAAATTACGAAGGAATACAAGACGATTAATGACCTTTATACCATTATCGTCGCACGGGAAAGCCTATCAAACGATATATCTGTATAGTCCATTTACAGTAATGCGATTTATCCCCTTTGCATGATTGTCTCTTCCTTTATTATGTTAGAAAATTAAAACAATTCATAAAAAAGGAAGTGGAGGGGTTTGATTATGAAAAAGTTTTTTGCGCTGTGCTTAACAGTTATGATGGCTGCAGCTTTTTTTCTGCCAGAGCAAAATGCGAAGGCGGTGGCTGGAATAGAGGTAGACACTGAGTTGACGAAAGTTCTTGGTGATCTCACATCAAACACACTGGTAGAAGCGGTGGTTACATATGAGTCATTACCGAGTTCATCGGATGTAACAGCACTGCAAAATCTTGGCTTAGAAACAAAAACGTTCAGCAAACTGCCGATGGTTGCTGTTAAAGGAACAAAGCTTGAGATTACATCACTGCTTTCTAGCAGTTTAGATGCAGTATCGGTCTACCATAACAAAGACCTGAACTTTTTAATGAAAGACAGCCGTAAATTAATTGGGGCTGAGCGTGTATGGAACGAGTTAGGCTATACAGGGAAAGGCACTACCGTAGCTGTAATCGATAGTGGAATCGATGCAACACATCCAGATCTGCCGTTTGGGGAAGAAAAAGTTATTCAAAACGTAAAATTCTTAGCGGGTGATTTGTTCTCGAACGAACCGCTTTACCTTGAAAATGTTCAAAACACTGATACTTCTTCTGGTCATGGAACTCACGTTGCTGGAACAATCGCAGGACTTGGAACAGCAAGTGAAGGGTTGTATACAGGTGTAGCACCAGATGCAAAGCTGGTAGGTCTTGGCACAGGCGAAGGAATCAACATCTTTTGGGCACTTGAAGCATTTAACTATGCGATTGAAAATCAGGAAGAGTATGGCATTGATGTCATTTCAAACAGCTGGGGAACAACAGGTGATTACTCAGCAAACGATCCAATCAACGTGGCAAGTAAAGAAGCGCACGATGCTGGAATGGTCGTAACGTTCGCAGCAGGGAATGAAGGGCCAGACGACAACACGTTAAATCCATATTCTGCAGCACCTTGGGTTATTTCGGTTGCTGCCGGTACAAAGGACAAGCAGCTGGCAGACTTCTCATCTCGAGGAGTTGAAGGAGATAACCTGCTTCACCCGGACATCACAGCACCAGGTGTTGATATCGTTTCTACAAAATCAAAAACTGGTGTTGTCATGAACGCACTTGGTTCAGTGACAGATGCAGAATATATTGCGCCAGAACACCTTGCAAACTACACAACCGCGAGCGGTACAAGCATGGCTACGCCTCACATTTCGGGTGTTGCAGCATTAATGCTCGAAGCAAATCCAAACTTAACACCGGATCAAATCCTACAATTATTAGAATCAACAGCTGATCCGATGGCTGGCTATAAGCTACATGAAGTAGGAGCTGGATACGTGAATGCATATGAAGCTGTAAAAGCAGCTGGTAATTAATGAACAGTGAACAGACCTGAACATTTGGGTCTGTTCTTTTTATATTTTGTCATTTGGTGTCCATAAGCAGTTGTGCTACAATCAGAAAAGCATAGTGGACAAAAAGGGACGATGAAAATGACAAAGGCTGATTTGCCTGTTCATAAAAATGAGAGTTATGAAGTTGATATAGTGGATTTAACCCATGAAGGCGCTGGAGTTGCGCGCGTTAATGGGTTTACTTTGTTTGTACCGAATACTTTGCCAGGAGAGCGTGCAAAGATAAAGGTTGTTGGTGTTAAAAAGGGTTTCGGTTTCGGTAGAATGGAAGAACTTATAGAAGCGAGCCCTGAACGAGTTGAACCGCCATGTCCGATCTACAAATGGTGTGGAGGCTGCCAGCTGCAACATCTGTCATATGAAGGACAGCTTGAATATAAACGCAAGCAGGTAGAAGATGTGCTCACACGAATCGGAAAACTTGAGGGTGTGCCCGTATTGCCAACACTCGGGATGGGAGACGAGCCTTGGCGCTACCGAAATAAAGCACAAGTTCCAGTAGGTGAGCGAGACGGCCGCATTATCACAGGCTTTTACCAAAAACGCAGCCATGAAATCGTAGAAATGGACAGCTGCATCATAACAGGCGATACGAACGATGATGCTGTACAAGCGGTAAAAGAAATCGTAAACAAGTACAATATTACAGCCTATGATGAACAAAAACACAAAGGCGTACTCCGCCATATCATCGCACGATATGGTAAAACTACTGGTGACTTGATGATTGTTTTGGTCACCAACGGCAAAGATCTGCCGCAGCGTAAAAAGATTATTGAAGACATTATCAAAGCACTTCCAGAGATTAAATCTATCGTGCAAAACGTGAACTCTAAACGCACGAATGTTATTTTTGGTGACGAAACACGAGTATTATGGGGTGCTGAATATATCCATGATTTTATCGGTGACATCAAGTTCGCTATATCAGCTCGATCGTTTTATCAGATCAATCCTGATCAAACGAAAGTACTTTACGATCAAGCGTTAAAATACGCTGAGCTGAGCGGTGACGAAACGGTAATTGATGCGTATTGCGGGATAGGCACAATCTCACTTTTCCTCGCACAAAAAGCAAAAAAAGTGTACGGAGTAGAAATTGTACCAGAAGCCATTGAAGATGCGAGACGAAACGCAGAATTAAATAACATCACCAATGCAGAGTTCGCTGTCGGTAAGTCAGAAGACGTGATTCCTGAGTGGAAGAAACAAGGCATCACGCCAGACGTGATCGTAGTCGACCCGCCGCGTAAAGGCTGTGACGAAGAACTATTAAAAACGATTATTGAAATGAGACCTGAACGAGTGGTGTATGTAAGCTGCAATCCAGCTACTCTGGCTCGTGATCTCCGTGTTTTAGAAGATGGTGGATTTAAAACGGTAGAAGTACAGCCCGTTGATATGTTCCCGCAGACTACGCATGTTGAAGCGGTTGCGAAGCTTGTACTCTCATAACTTTAAGGAGCCTTATTCCTTGGTGGATGAGGCTTTTTTGTTTGTGATGACTTCATTCAGAACCAAGTAAGTATTTCGCTCTTAAGTATTTCCATAAATTATAAATGGACAGTATTTGATAAACATTTAGTAGTCATGATATAAGTATGAAAGAATATTTTTTACAGGGATTTGAAAGTTGTATCCATAGTGAGAGGATTTGAGCTTGAAATGATAGATAATTTTTGGCGTGATTTACCGCGTCCATTTTTTGTGCTTGCACCAATGGAAGATGTGACAGATGTAGTTTTTCGTCATGTCGTAAGTGAAGCCGGCCGGCCGGATGTATTTTTCACAGAGTTTACTAACTCGGATAGCTATTGTCATCCGGAGGGCATGAAAAGTGTCCGCGGCCGTTTAACGTTTACGGAAGATGAACAGCCGATAGTGGCACATATTTGGGGCGATAATCCCGAATATTTTCGCCAAATGAGCATTGGCATGAAAGAGATGGGATTTAAAGGCATTGATATAAATATGGGCTGCCCTGTACCAAATGTCGCACAAAGAGGTAAAGGGAGCGGTCTTATTCTGCGTCCGGATGTTGCGGCAGAACTTATTCAAGCAGCAAAAGCGGGCGGATTGCCTGTCAGCGTGAAAACACGACTTGGCTTCAAGGAAGTTAATGAGTGGAAGGAGTGGCTTACGCATATTTTAAAACAGGATATTGCAAACCTTTCTATTCATTTACGTACAAGAGAGGAAATGAGCTTAGTAGATGCACATTGGGAGCTTATTCCGGAAATTAAAAAACTGCGTGACCATATTGCACCAGATACACTGCTAACAATTAATGGTGACATTCCTGACCGTCAAGTCGGGCTGCAGCTCGCTGAGAAATACGGTATTGATGGTGTAATGATCGGCCGGGGAATATTTAAAAATCCTTTTGCTTTTGAAAAAGAGCCAAGAGAGCACAGCAGCCAAGAATATCTTGATCTTTTAAGACTGCAGCTCGACCTACAGGATAAATATGCGAAAGAAGTACCGCGTTCAATCACAGGTCTTCATCGCTTTTTCAAGATCTATGTCAAAGGATTCCCTGGAGCTGCTGAATTAAGAAATCAATTAATGAACACAAAATCGACAGATGAAGTGCGTGAATTGCTTGATAACTTAGACTGCTGACTTATAAAAACAAATAGAATATAAAGTTAAAAACAGTATGGAAACTCATGGGTTACATACTGTTTTTGTTTATTTATTTTTCACTTCAATACTAGAGTGCAAGTCCTTTAAAAATGACTAAAAAGTTATGGGATAGAGGAAGACGAAAGCCCTTGCAGAATAAAATATACAATCAGAATATTGTAACGACAAGGAGGAGTTACGTTATGAAATTACTGCTTACATCTGCAGGCGTTAATAACAAAAGCATACACGACGCGCTAGTTGATATGCTGGACAAGCCAATCGCCGATTGCACTGCACTGTGCATTCCCACTGCGATGTACGGACATCCTTGGGTCGGACCAGGCGTGAAAACTTGGGAATTCATCAGCGGGAAAGGAGAGAATCCCATGGTTAATTTAGGGTGGAAGTCAGTGGGCGTTCTGGAGCTCACAGCGCTGCCAAGCATCGATGAAGATCGCTGGGTGCCGCTGGTCAGGGAGACGGACGTCCTGCTGGTGTCGGGAGGCGACGCTCTCTACCTGTGCCACTGGATGCGGCAATCCGGGCTGGCAGACCTTTTGCCGTCGCTGCGTTCAGTCTATGTGGGAATGAGTGCTGGGAGCATGGTGATGGCACCTAACATTGGGGAATTCTTCGTTGGCTGGACTCCACCCAACGGTGGTGATAAGACGCTGAGTCTGGTCGATTTTGCAATGTTCCCCCATGTGGATCACGAGATGCTGCCGTATAACACGATGGCTGCTGCAGAGAAATGGGCAGCTGGTATGCAGGGGCCTGCATACGCGATTGATGATCAAACCGCCATCAAAGTGATCGATGGAGAGGTCGAAGTTGTATCCGAAGGGCATTGGAAACTGTTTACGCAAAGTTAGTTCTAAAGTAATGAAGCTTATAATTCACACTTACTAAAACAAAATTCAGAATAAAGATTGGTTAGAAGAAGGAGAAAAGCAGGATAAAAACCTGCTAACTCCTTCTTTTTTATGCTTTTATAAATTACTTAGCAGTGATTTTCCCTTATCCTATTTGGTATATTCTACCTACACAACCCTAAAATAATTAGCTATATTTTATATTTTTTGTAAAATTAAGATAATTCTTATTGTTCATTCGAAACTTTTTCTTCTCCTCTATAATGATTACTATCCAATTAATAGGAGGTATTACATAGTGAAGAAAAAGCTTTTAGCACCTGTACTTTTGTCGTCAGCGCTGTTGGTAGGCTCAATTCCCGTAAACGTCCTTGCACAACCTATTAACTCTAGTGAAGGTAGTGTACAAGCTTCTAAAGAGTGGAATGAAAAAGCGAGTGTTCCTTTTTTTGTGAAGGAGCGTTCGGCGGAGAAGTTCTCTTCTAGCAGTCCTTCTAATGCCTTGAATTACTTGAAGAAAAATCAAGATAGGATCGGGATCAACAATCCTGATAAAAATCTAAAAGTGAAAAGTGTACAAAGAGATGAACTGGGCATGACGCATGTCCGCTTTACTCAAGCAATCAATGGAATTCCTGTAGAAGGATCTGAAATTATTGCACATTTTAATAAAAATAATGAAGTAGTATCTGTGAACGGCAGAACAAATCAGACTCTTACTGTTGAGGAAGTGGATACAACTGCTTCTCTCAGCAGTGAAGCAGCACTTCAAGCTGCATTATCGTCTGTTAATGCTCCAGAAGAACTGACATATGACCCAACTGCTGAGCTTGTCGTTTATCCTTTTAAAAATAAAAATCATACAGCTTATAAAGTGAATGTTAACTTCATGGGTGATGAGCCTGGAAACTGGTTTGTGTTTGTTGATGCAAAGTCAGGAGAAGTGATTGATAAGTTTAATGGCTTGATGCATGCTGAGGAAAATAAAACGCAAAATGGCACTGGAAAAGGTGTGCATGGTGAGCACAGGAACCTGCATATTACCCGTGTGAAGGAAGATAATTCAGGCACGAAATTTGCTTTAGCGGACTACTCTCATGAGAATCTCGAAGGAATTTTCACGTATGATGCTACAGCTGATTGGGACTCCAGCAATGACGCCCTATATACAGGGAATTCTGCGTCCTTCATAAGCGACTATGATCGAGCGGCCGTAGATGCTCATTATAATTCTGAGAAAGTTTATGAGTATTATCTAAACGAACATGGTCGCAATTCTCTGGATGGAGAAGGAATGGCAATTAATTCTTATGTACACATGGGTGTCGATTACAATAATGCGTTCTGGAATGGGCGTTATATGGCTTATGGGGATGGCGATGGGGAGTTTTTCATTCCTTTATCAGCCGGCCTTGACGTTGCAGCCCATGAAATGACTCATGGTGTGATCTCCCATACTGCGAACTTGGCATACCGAAATCAATCTGGAGCACTGAACGAATCATTCGCTGACGTTTTTGGTGCACTCGTTGATGATAGTGATTGGGAAATGGGCGAGGACATTATGGCGCCAGCTGCAAAAGCGGATGGTGTAACAAGGCTGCGCAGCTTAAGTGATCCAAACAGCGTCGTCGTAAGTAATCCGCAAAGAGCAGCTTACGGCAGTGGAGTGTATCCCGCTCATATGGATGAATTTTATAACATGCCGCTTAATGTAGATAATGGTGGTGTTCATGTTAACTCTTCCATTACAAACCATGCAGCATACTTGATTGGCCAAGAGATTGGAAGAGAAAAATTAGGAAAGATTTATTATCGTGCTTTATCTGTTTATTTAACTTCAAATTCCAATTTTAGCGACGCTCGCCAGGCGCTCGTTCAGTCAGCAAGCGATCTGTATGGTGAAGGAAGTGCGGAAGAGACTGCTGTTAACGAAGGTTTTGATGCGGTGGGAATTTACTAAAAGAAAAATTATCACGGATGTATTTTAGATAAGAGGCACCTCAGGAATAACCACTGAGGTGTTTTCTTTAGTTCATTTCTAATAGGAAAGCGAACAACCTGGAGCGGAAATCAATATCATCTTCAGAACCAGCAATAATTATTTAAAATATTCAAATAATTACAACTTTTATAAATAAATTGTAATCTATCAAAATACCCACTATAATACTATTTATTAGGAAGACAATTGTCTTTTTCAGGTGGAATATATTAGGCGTACCTTCATTGTTGCTCCCTTATAAAAGACTTTAGTTTATTGCAGGTTTTTTGAGATTAAACAGCTTTACAATTCTAACTTAGATTGGTGATGACATCTATGAAAAGTATACTGAAAAAGTGGAATCAGTTGAGTCTTGTTAAACAGATCCTTATAGGATTGATTGTAGGTATTATCCTTGCTTTAACGATTCCGCAAGCAGCAAAACCTGTTGTTATTTTTGGCTCTTTATTTGTAGGTGCTCTAAAAGCTATTGCACCTGTGCTGGTATTATTCCTGGTTATGTCGGCTATCGCCCAACACAAGGCGGGCCATCAAACAAACATGAAATCAATTATCTTTTTATACCTTTTAGGAACATTTTTGGCAGGATTAACAGCCGTTCTTGCAAGTTTTCTTGTCCCTGTAGGCTTGACTCTTGGAAAGGGAGCGGAAGGTGTAACGCCTCCTGGAGGTGTTGTTGAGGTACTCAAAACATTGCTGATGAACGTTGTTGATAATCCTTTTAATGCCCTTGTTAACGCAAACTATATCGGTATTTTAGCGTGGGCAGTACTTTTAGGTCTTGCTTTAAGAAAGGCACAGGATACGACTAAAACAATGATCTCCAATGTTTCAGACGCTGTTTCTAAAATCGTTACTTGGGTGATTAAGTTTGCGCCGTTAGGAATCATGGGCTTAGTATTTGAATCTATTACAGCAAACGGTATAGATTCATTATTGAGTTATGGGAAGTTACTTGCTGTATTGATCGGCTGCATGGTTTTCGTCGCGTTAGTCGTGAATCCAGCCATCGTGTTCTTAGCAATAAAACAAAACCCATATCCGCTTGTTTTTAAATGTTTAAAGGAAAGCGGGATTACAGCTTTCTTTACACGCAGCTCAGCTTCCAATATTCCGGTAAACATGAAGTTATGTGAGAAGCTTGGTTTGAATAAGGATAGTTATTCTGTATCCATTCCTTTAGGGGCAACGATTAATATGGCAGGTGCTGCAGTTACGATTTCCGTTTTAACACTTGCAGCGGTTCATACACTAGGGATTGCGGTGGATTTTCCTACGGCAGTTCTCCTTAGCGTACTATCAGCTATTTGTGCTTGCGGTGCTTCAGGGGTTGCTGGCGGTTCATTATTACTGATTCCACTAGCTTGCAGCTTATTTGGAATTCCAGGTGATGTGGCTATGCAGGTAGTTGGAGTAGGTTTTATCATTGGCGTGCTGCAAGACTCATTTGAAACCGCTCTGAACTCATCGACAGACGTACTTTTTACTGCTGCAGCTGAATATAAAGAGTGGCGTAAAGAAGGAAAAGAAATAAAAATTGAAAAAGCAGCATAAGCAAGAAATTTTCTTGCATTGCAAAAAGAATGGCACCCCAACGAACGATCTTAGTGTTGGAGGTGCCTTTTTCGTTCACAAATACCCATAATATAAGAGGAATTATTAGGAAATGCATGGAATGACTTAAGTGGTGATTATTTTATAACCAAAGGAGGTTAATCATGGGAAGATTAATTCATTTTGAAATTCATGTGGATGACATGGAACGAGCAATGAAGTTTTATGGAGAAGTGTTTGGTTGGGCGTTTCAGGATTGGAGTGAGTACGCAGGATTGCCATATTTTGGAGCGGTAACAGGTGACGAGAATACACCAGGGATCAATGGCGCTCTAATGAAGCGGCAAAGTGCACCGCCAGAACCTAATCAACCTGTAAATGGCTTTACTGGTACAATGGGAGTAGAAAATTACGACAAGACAGAGAGTAAGATTCTAGAGCAGGGCGGTAAGGTTGCTATGCCAAAATATGCTCTCCCAGGAATGGCGTGGCAAGGATATTACATAGATACAGAGGGCAATATTTTTGGAATCCATCAGCCTGATGAAAATGCAAAATAAAATTATTAAAGAAGGCAACTCCCTGTACTTGGGTGTTGCCTTTCAAGTTTTATACAAAGTATCAGTCTGAATGGTGTCCAGAATTAGATTTAGAAGAAAAATCACAAGGCAGGATTGTTAACGGTCTCATCATGTCGTGATCTTCGTGCTCTAAACGGTGGCAGTGCCATACATAATCCCCGCAATAAGGCTGGAATTTCATAATAATTCGAACCGTTTGTCCTCCTGCTACGAGAACGGTATCTTTCAAACCGAAATCTGCTGGGAGAGGTTCTACTAGATTTCCGTTCTCATCGTAACGATCAATTACACGGAAATTGACCAGATGTATATGAATAGGATGAATCCCAGGAGTTTGATTCACTAGCTCCCATATTTCTGTAGAACCAAGCAACGGTGTCTCTGTTACTGGATCCATCCATGTTTTATCATCAAACAATAGCATAAGGCGTCCAAATTCATCTTGAGAATCCTGTAATGTTAAGCGTCTTACTTTTCTTACACAATTTAACGAAAGAGGTTCTATATGGCTTAAGAGGAGCGGGACTCTTGATTGATCAGGAAAAGATAAAGGCTTAGTCACCTGAAATTCCATGATAGCACCAGTTGGGTTTCCTAATTCAAAACCATCTTGCAATAAAATGCTTTGTCCTTTTAGCTTTGAAAAATCAACAACGATATCAACGCGTTCGGCTGGTGAAACATCTAAACTTTCTACCCTGATGGGGCGTTCAAGAAGGCCGCCATCCGTCCCAATTAAATAAAATGGTATATGGTTGCTGAATTGGTATTTATATGTTCTAGTATTAGAAGCGTTCAAGAGGCGAAATCTGTACTTTCGGGGCTCCACTTGTAAATATGGCCAAACTTTTCCGTTGACGGTAATGGTATTCCCTAAAAATGCTGGGACGATAGAAGGGTATGGTATATTGGGTGTCGGATTTTCTGGCTGGGCAGGATAGAACAACGAACCATCTGGATTAAAGGATTTATCTTGAATGACAAGCGGTATTTCGTATTTTCCTTTTGGAAGCGGAAGTGTTCTTTCATGCTTATCGCGAATAAAGTAAAGACCTGCAAGACCTGCATACACGTTTAAGCGGGTAATACCGAGTGCATGGTCATGATACCAAAGGCAAGATGCCCTTTCTGAATTCGGATAATGATAGATTTCTTTTTTAAAGTGAGGACCTGTTTGCCGAAAGTTTCTCGTAAACCATGCTTCAGGATGACCATCACTGTCTGGTTCTGATGGACTTCCATGCAAATGGACAACGGTACGTACTTCGGGATTATGAACTGCTCCGTGAATCGTTTTATCAACAGGTAAAAAATGCTTAAGGGGTAAATGGTTTGTCCATCTCACATATATAGACTGATTTCTTTCAACATTAAATGTTGGACCAGGCACTAGCCCATTGTAGCCCCATACTTTTGCTGCAGGCAGATCTCTATGAAACTTGTGCAGTGTCTCGATCATACGTACCTCATACAACGGTTCCCCTTTATATTGTTCCTTTGGCATAATTATAGAAGGAATGGGAAGAGGATCAACAAATTTTTCTAACTCCAAATAATTCAATCTCCTTTTTAAAAGTTTCCCCTTCTATAAACAATGGCTATCAAATAGATATTGCTTGTTTAAATGCCCAGTCATAAAACTTTTTTAAAGCAAGATGCGCATTTGGCTTTGAAACTGCCTAGATATATAAGCAGTCGCTAAAAAAGGGAATTCGATTAACTAATACCAAATGTTTCTTTATCAATAAGTCTTTCATACTTTTAAATGAATATCTTTAATTAATGGGTCTTTAGTTGTCTTTATTAAAAAGGGGGAATGTTATGAAAGCTATCGTTTGTAACAAATATGGTTCACCTGATGTACTTCGATTTGAAGAAGTAGAAAAGCCTATTCCAAAGGACAATCAAGTACTAGTGAAGGTTCATGCATCATCCTTAAATTATGGCAATCTGGTTCTTTTAAAAGGAGAACCGTTCTTGGCCCGCTTTGCTTTCGGTCTCACAAAACCAAAATACCCAATACCCGGAGGTGACATAGCCGGGCGGGTGGAAGCTGTTGGAAAAGATGTAAAACAGTTTAAGCCGGGTGATGAAGTGTTCGGTGATCTATCAAGTTGTGGGTGGGGTGGTTATGCTGAATATGTATCTGCAGCCGAAAGTGCATTAGCAATGAAACCAGCCAATCTATCTTTCGAAGAAGCCGCTGCGGTACCGATGGCAGCAGTTACTGCCCTTCAAAGTCTGCGAGATAAAGGTAAAATCCAGACAGGTCAAAAAGTTTTGATTTATGGTGCCTCTGGCGGTGTAGGGACATTTGCTGTTCAGGTTGCAAAATCATTTGGAGCAGAGGTAACAGCTGTATGCAGTTCCAGAAACTTAGGCATTGCGCGTTCAAATGGTGCAGACAATATAATAGATTATACGAAAGAGGATTTTTTTGGAAAGATTGACCGGTATGATCTGATTCTTGGTGTTAATGGATCTCAGCCAATTTCAGTTTATAAAAGAGCATTAAAACCTAATGGGATTTTTATTCATGTAGGAGGTTCAAGCTCTCAATTGTCCCAAGCTATGTTTCTAGGTCCTTGGATATCAATGACAGGGAGTAAGAAGATAAGTACCTTCTTATAAAGGCAAAACCAAAAGGATCTAATTTATGTGAAAGAACTTCTTGAGACCGGCAAAGTAAAACCTGTTATTGATAGATGTTACAATTTAAGTGAAGTATCCGAGGCTTTTAGGTACTTTGAAGAAGGACACGCTCAAGGGAAAGTAGTTATCACGATATGAAGAGTGAATGGGATTTATCTTATAATCGGATCAGTTTTAAGAAGGAGCTCGCAGTATGGAGTTCCTTTTTTCATTTTGTAAAACAGAAGCAATCTCATTAAAATGGTATAATTTTTTATAATAAAGTTCGTTTGTTAGATTCATTAATAATCTGGCTAAACTATTTTTAGGGATGAAAATTATGAAATGGGGGTGTTGGCATTGAAAAGGTTTTTATTCATTTTAGTTTCGGTTTTATTACTTCAAGGATGCTTCAATGATGGCAAAAATACATCCGAGGAAAGCGAGAAGGATACAGTAGAAGTTCTTGCAAGACAAGCTGAGGTGATTACAACAGATTTGGACATACCCTGGAATATTACAAAACAGAATAACACCTTTTATTTAAGCCAACGACCTGGCTATATTGTCAAAGTTGATGGTGATAGCGGAACAAAAACGGTTCAAAATATGGAAGTTACAAAGAAAATTCTGCACAGTGGAGAGGGAGGTTTGTTAGGTTTCATACTTGCCCCTGACTTTGATACTTCCCGAGAAGCGATTGCGTACCATACCTATAGAGAGGATGGTGTTGTTTTTAACCGAATAATTGTGCTGGAATTGACCGGTAATACATGGACGGAAAAAGGAATCATTCTCGATGGAATCCCAGGAGGCAGAATCCATAACGGCGGACGAATTAAAATTGGCCCTGATGGGAAGTTGTACGCTACCGCTGGCGATGCAGGGAATCCGGAAAATGCTCAAAACCTTCAAACGTTAGCTGGGAAGATCTTACGCATGGAGATGGATGGGAAGATTCCGGGCGATAATCCATTTAATAATTCTCTTGTTTATTCATATGGCCATCGAAATCCGCAAGGGCTAGCCTGGGACCAGAACGGAAATCTTTATAGCTCTGAGCATGGACAGTCTGCACATGACGAAATTAATTTAATCGAGCCTGGAAAAAACTACGGTTGGCCGGTTATTGAAGGTGATGAACAAGAATCTGGCATGGTTTCGCCGATCTTTCATTCAGGGGATGTCACGTGGGCTCCATCGGGAATGGCCATTACAGATAACAAAATCTATGTATCGAATTTACGCGGTGAACAAATTTTAGTGTTTGATCTGACTGTGAAAACGGTCGATACTTTTTTTCAAAGTGCAGGGAGAATGCGTGATGTGCTGATTGAAGGTAACGCATTATATACGATTACGAATAACCGGGACGGAAGAGGCTCTCCGCGAGAAGGAGATGATAAATTGTTGAAACTGCCTTTATTGGAGCAGTGATGAATTAACTTAAATTAAATTGAAACAAAAACACCCATACCTCATATGATATTATGAATTTTTAAAAGTGGGTGAAGGTGTTGAATTCTTATAGATATAGACAGGATTGGACCGCTGTTTTGCAACTTCTAAATCAAAGCTTATATGCCGAGGAAATGGTTTGTTCCATGAGTACTCAATTATTTGTTATCCCGGCAACAGCAGACCTAAAAGGAAATGCTGAAATGCACAACAGTCTAGTCCCAGCTTCATATCATCGAGTGACAGCAGCAGGAAGTGCAACACGTCTGCAGAACGGTGAAACGCATGAGACAATCATTCGTATATTGGTTTCATGTGTAAACAATGGACTTAAAAGAGATCAAGAAGTAACGGAATGGCTGCCTGTAATGAGAGACGATGCCCCTGATGAGTTTAAGCCATTTCTTGAAAACATAATCAGCTGGCAGCAACAAGCAGTACAAAGTTTAACGTCAGCTAAGCAGCTTTTACAGCAAATGGGGTATGAATCACAAGAATAATATTTTTAATCCTTAAAACTCGATACAAAAGCTAAAAACCAACAACAATTCGTGTTGGTTTTTATTTTATCTATTAAAATACAATGTAACAGGTAACTTAATGAATGAGAGATACTAACAAAAACTCATGAATTCTATTTATATGTCTTGTAAAAGATTTTATTTTTGGTTTTACCCTAAAACTTTTCAACATTCTTAGACTGGAAATACTATTATATGACAATAAAATTCAGCTTATACTGTAGCAACTCCTCTTAATCGTTACTATATGAATTAATTTGTAGAAATAGGTAGATTTAATTCTCTATTAATATACTAATAATTCAGATATATTCTATTTGTATGAGATTTGAAAAATGAGGAGTGATATTCTTGTTGAAAATTTTGTCTCAGGCAGGCTTATCTTTAGCATTAGTTGGTAGTGTTACATTCACTAGTTATCAACCAGATAATGTTCATGAACAAGCAAAACATACATACGATTTAAACTTAGCTCATTATGTTGGTGCTTCACCTGAATTAGTTGAAAGGGCCAAAGAATTAAATATTGATATCTCCAAAGCTGATCCAGCTGAAAAGATTGCTAAACATGGAGAAAAGTTTCAACAACCCGGTGATAACCATGTTGCTTATAACGAAGCTACTGGCGATGTACCGGTACTTGTAATCTTAGCAAAGTATCCAGATGGTGATGAGCCGGTTGGTGATATGCCCGGTCAAGTTCCAGCGAAATACTATGAGGATTTAATATTTGGAAATGAATATAATCCTTATGAATTAAACCAATTTAAACAATATGATGGACTGAATGTACCAAAGGACCGCACTATGCAAAATGCCTACAAAGAGTCCAGTTATGGAAAAGTTAATTTAGTCCGAAAAGAAAATACTGAATTTGCATGGGTGGAAATGCCTAAAGGAGCTTCCTATTATTTAGACCAGGAAGGCAAGTATGCTGAAGGTGGTAAATACGTTTTTGGGAATGTAAATGGGGATGCTCACACTGGTGAATTTATACGTGATTTACTAAAAGCAGCTGATGATCAAATAGATTTTTCACAATATGCAGAGGATGGAGAAGTTCCAAATATCTTCGTCGTCCATGAAGGAACAGGAGCTGAATTCAGCCGTGACCCGGCACAGTTCTGGTCTCACAAGTGGAATGTATTAAGCGCTCTTTACTATGGTAAATACTATGAAACTGGTAAACCTGCAGATGTGTATGAAGGTATGACTCAAGCTGAATGGATTAAGAAAACTTATGCAGAAGATATGACGTATGACGGCGTCATCGTAAATAACTACAACATCCAGCCTGGTATCGGCGGAAACGTTGCAGGGTTTGATGCTGCGACAAATAGTTATAAGGAAGAATTAAAACAAGGTCCGTTCCCTGCTCAAACCGGAGTATATGCTCACGAATTTGGACATGCTCTTGGATTACCGGATTTCTATGACACACTTTATACTTCTGAAGGTGTTGGAAACTACTCTATGATGGCAGGCGGTTCATGGATGCGCTTTCCGAATAAACCAGCATACTCTGGTAACTCGCCAACACACTTCGATCCATTCTCTAAAATATTCTTAGGATGGGCTAATCCTATAGAAGTAAAACCTGAGAGCGGAGTTCAAGAAATTACATTACCAGCTATTAATAAAGCAGATGATAATAATGGTATTGTAAAAATGGAAGTGCCAGGTTCAAATGGTACGGAATACTTCTTGTTTGAAAATATTCAGCAAGACGGTTTTAACAAAGGATTATACCGTCAAGGTGAAGATTCTCATGGGTTAATGGCATGGCATGTAGATGAAAATATTATTAATCTATATCAAACTGCAGGCTTCCGTCCGAATAATGTTGAAAACTGGATGAATAAACGCTTCCAGTACAACCAATCAGAAACAGCTAAAGATGGAACAGTTGTTACACACTATGGATTATCTGTTCTGCAAGCTGACGGTCAATATGATTTAGAAAAGTATGCGAATCGCGGAGATGCAGGTGACTTCTTTAAAACAGGTTCTAAGCTGACTCCAAATTCTTCAAACGTGCATACAGGATCTTATTACTTCTGGAAAGGTTATAGTTCAACACCAGCTGACTCTGGAATTCATGTAACAGACATTGTCGAAAATGAAGATGGATCTATTTCAGCTAAATTCTTCTATAGTTTTAACGAAGGAAAGAAAAAGAAGTAAAAAATACAATTTCTAGAGTAATAATGTACCCTTTCTTAAAAGTAATTTAAGAAAGGGTACTTTTATTAGTTAAACACATTTTGTTTGTCATACACCAGTATCCCTTACAGCCCATAGAATATAATTAAAGTCCATTAGGCAAGGGGCAATTATATGTATAACTATTACAGAGTGGATCCAAGCGTCGTTTCTTTTGCCAGAGGTGATGTAACGGGAGATAAGGTCCCTGACAACGTGTACTTAACGGGAACAAAAACACCTGACAGTCCCTTTATTCAAAACATTACGCTTGTCGTACAAGATGGAAGAACAGGTGCATATAAATCGGTGGATTTGTCCGAAAATGCTGGTTATAACCCCACGTTATTTTTAGGGGATTTTACTGGTAACGGTGTGGACGATATTTTAATACGCATTGACTCAGGGGGAAGCGGCGCGTTCACATATGACTACGTTTATTCTTTCTTGAATAATAACCCGCAGCTAATATTCAATTTTAAGGCATATAACGAGCAATTTCAGTATGATGTTAAGTTCCAAAACAACTACAAAGTGAAAGTAGTCAGTAAGATTAATAATCTCACATACTTAATTGATATTTCTTTAAGAGATCCAAAGTACTTGAGCGAAATTTATGATGCAAATGGAAAATTGAAAAACCCTATTGAGGGCTTTGTTAATCCAGTAAGCGGGTTATATCCCGTAGATTTTGATTCTAATGGAGTCTATGAGCTGACGGCGTATCAAAAAATAGCAGGCAGGTATAATGCGGATGCACTCGGTTATGTGGTGAACACACTGGCTTGGAAAGAAAACCGCTTTAACCTTCAAAATCAAAATGTCGCCATTTCTGGTTATTAACAAAAAGATCTAGTCTTCGGGCTAGATCTTTTTAATTTAAGCTATATATCGTCCATGATAGAAAAGTGGCAAATGAACTCCAAAGAAGAGAAGGGAAAGGAGCAGGCAGAGACTTTGTTTAATCGGCCGGCAACGATGATTAAAAGAAGAGTAGTCAAGGCAATCAAATATGCATCAACAGTTGCTGCGAATAAATCTTTTGGCTGAATCGATAATTTTCATGTTTTACCTCCTGATTAGTAGGGGAGAATACGAAAACCACGGATTTTCATGTCCTTAGAAGAATACTGTTCCCTTTATAATTCATTCCTAAAACGATGAATCGTATCTTTTGATTTTGTGAGTACTAGGTATTATTATAATAGTTACTAAAAAAAAGAAAGTAATTAAAGGTGGAGAGAACTTAATGAACCAGAAATATGCGCTACTGTTTAACCCTTTTAGTTTTAAAAATGGTATTGAGTTAAAAAACCGTTTAATTATGGCTCCAATGACGAATTTCTCATCTAACCCCGATGGGACGGTAACCGACCAAGAGATCCGTTATTATGAGCGACGGTCTGAAGGTGTTGGTATGGTCATTACAGCCTGTACAAACGTTACAGCGAACGGTAAAGGGTTCCCGGGTGAGTTTGCGGGTGATACGGACGAAATGATTCCTAGTCTGCGGAAATTGGCTTCAGCTATAAAAGCGAAAGGTTCAAAGGCTATTCTCCAGATTTTTCATGGAGGACGGGAGGTTCCCCCTGAGCTTGTCCCAAACGGAGATGTCGTAAGTGCAAGTGACATACCATCCGCAGAAGGTAAACCAGTTCCGCGATCATTAGATGCTCATGAGGTGGAATCTATTATTCGGGATTTTGGAGAAGCTACAAGACGGGCAATCGAGGCAGGTTACGATGGCGTTGAGATTCATGGTGCAAATGGATATTTAATTCAGCAGTTTTTCTCGCCTCACGCTAATCGCCGTGAAGATCAATGGGGTGGTTCTTTAGGAAAACGTATGGCTTTTCCCCTGGCTGTAGTTGACTCTGTTAAAAAAGCAGTTGCTGAACACGCAGATGATTCATTTCTCGTCGGTTATCGTTTTTCACCAGAAGAACCTACAACACCAGGGATCACGATGGCTGATACACTAGCACTTGTAGATGCATTAAGTGTAAAAAAGCTGGATTACCTTCATGTTTCCCTGATGGATTTCTGGTCAGAGCCAAGACGTGGAGTTGAAGATAAACGTCCTCGTATTGAGATTATCAATGAAAGAGTGGGAGATCTCGTACCAGTTATTGGTGTTGGTTCAATCTACACTGCTGATGATGCACTTGCTGCAATTAAAACAGGAGTACCTTTAATAGCGCTCGGCCGAGAGCTTATTATTGACCCGGATTTTGTGAAAAAAATTGAACAAGGAAAAGAATCAGAGATCGTTACTAAGATTGATAAAACGAAACAAGAGGAACTAGTCGTTCCAGATCCCTTATGGAAGGCTATTGTGAGTACCCCTGGTTGGTTCCCCGGAGTTGATTAATGAAGAGGAGCAGGATTAACCTGCTTCTTTTTTGTTGTTCGTTATTGCATTTAATATCATCCTGCAGAAAATCAGGGTTTTTTACGTTTTATTTTATGAAATAATACAGTTAAACTTATAACAAAAATACATATGTAATAAAGGAATGTTTATATGCAAAAAGTTATAGTGATCGGAGCTGGAATACTCGGCGCATCTACAGCATATCACCTTGCAAAATCAGGGGCTGATGTTACTTTAGTAGATCGTCGAGATCAGGGGCAGGCAACAGATGCAGCTGCAGGCATCGTGTGTCCATGGCTTTCGCAGCGCCGGAACAAAGCCTGGTATCAATTAGTAAAAGGCGGTGCTCGCTATTATCCGGAATTGATTGCGCAGTTGGAAGCAGACGGCGAAACGGAAACAGGTTATAAACAAGTAGGTGCAATAAGTCTTCATTCAGACACGGATAAGTTGGAGAAGATGGCGGAAAGAGCGATCAAGCGGAGAGAAGACGCTCCTGAGATTGGGGAGGTCACTGTCCTTTCGCCTACTGAAACAAAACGTTTATTTCCTCTTATTGCAGATGAATACGGAGCTGTTTTTGTGAGCGGTGGTGCTCGTGTGAATGGAAGAGCACTGCGAAATGCATTAATCAGTGCATCTGTTAAGAACGGAGCTAGTCTATTAAATGGTGACGCAACAATCTTTCATGAAAACAATAGAGTCCTCGGAATAAAACTAGAGGGGAAAACGCTGCTGGCAGACAAAGTCATCGTTACGGCAGGCGCATGGTCACAAGAATTACTGAAGCCGTTAGGTGTTAACTTCAAAGTAACACCGCAAAAGGCTCAAATCGTTCATCTGGAATTGCCTCAGACTGAGACAAGCTCTTGGCCAGTTGTAATGCCTCCTACCAATCAATATATCCTCGCATTTGAAGGTGGGAGAGTCGTTGTCGGTGCAACACACGAGGATGAAGCGGGGTTTGATAATCGCGTAACAGCGGGTGGAGTCCATGAAATTTTAAAAAAGTCATTAACTGTTGCGCCTGGTTTGGCAGAGAGTACTATAATCGAGACACGAGTTGGATTCCGGCCATTTACGCCTGGATTCTTACCGGTGATCGGTCCTCTGCCTAACTTTGAGAACATCCTGCTTGCCAACGGATTAGGAGCATCCGGTTTAACAAGCGGTCCTTACCTTGGCGCGGAACTCGCTAAGCTAGCTCTCAATCAGCAAACCGAAATTGATACCAGCAGCTATGATGTAGCTGGAGCAATTGAAGATATCAAATAGAAGGTAAAAAGACAACTTTAGGGTTGTCTTTTTAGTTATAGATGAGGTATACCGGAGCGAAACTTGTCGCAAAATGTCATCTCGTGGTTATTTTCAGATTAACGTGGGATTATGGTGATCTAACGTGGGAATATTTTAATTAACGTGTGATTATTCCTATTTATCGTGGGATTCTCAATCGATTATACCAGTATGGGTATTGCCGAGGTATACCAATCAATCTTCTAAATCCCCTATCTACACTAATGTCTTCTGACTAAAGTAATCTAAATACTCATTGACTTGAATAACATCATAAATCCCCTTGTTTAAACAGAATTTAATGACTAAGTCGCTTGTTTCACTGTCAGAAAGTGAATAACCGGCTGAATCGAGCAGCTGTTCAAATTCCTCTTCATTAAGTGTAAGCCCAAGCCCAAGAGCAATCACAGTATTTTTCTTTGGCCGGTAATCAGCCTTCGATCGAATCTTTGAAAAATGCTTGCGGTCAATACCAGCACTTTTATAGACCTCACTGTCACTCACGCCTTTTTGATCAATAAAACCGAAAAGAACTTCCTGAAGAGTGGGTTTTCGATTGTTTCTTATAAAATCATCTAACTCAATATGAAGACTTTCTGCCTTCATATCGGTGTAGTACATACTTTCTTGTAGCTCATAAATTAAGTGGTCATTTATATAAGCTTCTAATTCTTTAATTATCTTTTGATCCAGCATAAGATCAGCCTCCAAAATGTCGCTTCACAGGCGACCAAATTATGGATAAGTGCAGCTATTATTATAGCATGACAAACAAATTTGGAGGATGATGAAGATGAATAAGAATTTAACGGAGATTATTTTTTTGTTGGATAGAAGCGGGTCTATGTCTGGATTAGAAAACGATACAATTGGTGGATTTAATTCTTTTATTGAGAGGCAATGCCAGTTGGAGGGAGACACGCTAGTCACCACAGTTCTTTTTGATGATCAATATGAATTGTTGTGGAACGGAAAAGATGCTACGAAAGTGAAATTAACATCTAAAGAGTATTTTGTCAGAGGGACAACAGCATTATTGGATGCAGCAGGTAAAACCATCTTAGATGTTGGACACCGATTATCAAAGACACCAGAGGAACAAAGACCGGGCAACGTTATTTTTGTGATCACAACAGATGGCATGGAGAACGCGAGTCGTGAGTTCACCTATGAAAAAGTAAAAGAACTGATTAAACATCAGCAAGAAAAATACAGATGGGAGTTTATTTTTATGGGAGCAAACATTGACGCTGCAGAAGAAGCGGAGAGTTTGGGAATTAGTAAAGACAATGCTTACGACTTTGAGGCATCAGAGGTTGGTGTTGAGAAGATGTACAATGTGATGTGTGAGGCAGTAACGGTTAAAAGACAAGGGTTGTAGACAAAATAAAAGAAGACTGATCTTTCATTCTGGATCAGTCTTTTTTTCTTAATCTTAGTTATTCTCTGGATCTGTATCATCATTATAAGTTCCTGGTGCCTGCTTCGGATTAAATGTCCAATCGACTTGAAGTTTATCGCCTTGGAATTGGTATTGATCTTCTGTGTTATCGACAAACTGGAATAACACGAACATTTTTTCTTTTTCGCCAGGAGGGATTCCGTCAGGGCGCTGTGTGCTTCCGACAAACTCGTCGATCACTGTTAAATGTGGAATTTGTTCTTTAAGCTGAGCTAGTGTTGTTTTAACCACAGGAACCGTAGCGTTGCTTGTGTTGTACATGATGGTTACTTTAATGAGATTAGCAAAGTCATCTGTATTATCAGACTTTGCATCTTCCACTGTATAATTTGTATCCAGTAACACTTGATAAATGTCTAGAGATCCTTTGTTTTCAAAAGTGAACTCACGGTAAACCCTGGTTTTTCAGCTTAGCGAAAAGAAGGGTTACCGGTTAAAAAGAATTAAATGCAAGCCCCTGTTGAAGAAGGGGCTTTTTTTATCCTGTGTAATTCTTTTCTTTTTGGGGAACATAAAAAATCATAGGAGGGATGCAAGATGAAAGAAAAAGAAGAAGAAAAAGTAAATCAAGAAACTTCTGATGGATTAAACCAGCTTGTTGAAATTATTAATGCTAAGGGCGATACAGAGGAATTAAAAGAAATCGTCAATAAGTACGAAGATAAAAAAGAACATTCCCCTTTGTGCACCGATGACTTTTTCTACACAGACTTAAGAGCGATTGCAGAAGACGGGGCGAAAGAAGATTAAAAAAGACAGAGCGCAACCGTGTAACGGGTTCTCTTTTGGAGGAGAAAATCATATTTCACAAGCCCTTTAGCATATTGAATAGCACTATAATTGGATATGCAAATGACATTAAAAACGACCAGATTTTTGTCTGGTCGTTTTCTTATGCCGTTATTCAATTAAAGCACCCGTTAGCTTAATAAGCACTTCTAATATATTCATCTATTATTGGTAAATCAGGTGGACTAATGTTTGGGGGAAGTTCATTAAACTTAAAAAAATTTAAATCCTGAACTTCACTTTCTTCTCTTCTCAATACACCTTCATAATCCCTACATACAAAGGCAGATACAACATTATATACTTCATCACCGTGAGGATATTTATAGTAAAAATCTTGTCCTGAAAAAACATTGAATAAAATTAAATTATTTGCGTTCAATCCCGTCTCTTCAAATAATTCCCTTTTAGCTACTTGTTCTAATGTTTCTCCAATCTCCAAAGAACCACCAGCTAATCCCCAACAATTATTGTCTTTACGAAGTTGTAATAATAATTCATTTTTACTATTTACAAGTATTACACACGCACCAGCCATAATTAGAGGGCGACTACCCACTACTTTTCTTAAATCCCTAATGTATCCCATTACATCCTCCAATAGTGTTTATTCCACAATCCTGCTACGTTTGTTGAATATGGTATCCCATATTTTAACCCTTAATATATATTCGATTTAATCGTTTCTTAATCCTTTTTCGCTAAAATTGGTAAGTCTTTTAGCAAGTAAATTAGCATACCAAATCGCAGCGTGACAATAGTTATTGTCAGCTTGCTAAAACCTATGCGAATTAGGGTGCTGATTAAGGTAATATATGTGGTTTATTTTCACCAAAATCCTTTTATATCAATGAAAAAACCGCAAACAATTACATTGCGATTTATAGTGCTAATTGCTATTCGATTTGGCTTGTTTTTTCTTGTTTTCTCCCTCAAAAGAGAACCCGTTAGCAACCGTGTCTCTGTCTTTTAATTTGCCTATTCTCTAAAAGATCGTTGCTTGTGATTCATTCTCTACATTGACTAGTTGATTGGAGTGAAAGGTGCGAGACTCCAGCGGGACGAGTGGGACTGGTGAGACTCCTAAAGGTGCAAAGCGCAAGGAGGCTCACCGCCCGCCCCGCAGAAAGCGAGCATCCTGTAACGGAAATTAACCACTTACAAGAGCAACAATGTTTAAACAGTTTAAACCAAAATCACCCACAAGATCATCGTGAATACAATCGTAACAACGCCTTGGAGAAGAGTAGCCATCGTTTGTGCTTTATAGGCATCTGTTACTTTCATTCCTGTAAACTCTGTTACTACCCAGTAGAAGCTGTCGTTCACATGGCTTACTGTCATTGCTCCTGCTCCGATTGCCATAACGACCAGCGCCAGCGGAACGGCTCCTTCAATACCGAGACCAGGAAGCATGGGCGCGATGAGTGAAGATGTAATAACGAGTGCAGCTGTCGAAGACCCTTGGGCTGTTTTTAGCGCAGCTGCAATCAAGAACGGAATGAGCAGGAATAACGCTCCGCTGAAAATATCGCCTAAGGACCAGCTTTGAATGATATCGGCAATGCCTGTATTTTTAATAACTCCTCCAAATGCTCCGCCGGCTCCAGTGATTAGTAAGATAGGAGCGGCATCTAACAGCGCTTCTCCAACCCATTTTGTCATCGTTTCTTCGTTGTATTTCGGCAGCAAGAAGAAGGCTGCAATCACACCAGCTAATAAAGCCACAAGCGGACTTCCCAAGAAAAGAAAGAAGTTTGCAATGTTTCCTTTTGCACCTTGATAGGTCACAACAGAACCAATACCAATTAATACAATCGGAAGCACGATCGGTAAAAAGGATAAAAATGTGGAAGGCATTTTACCAAACGAAGAGACGATCTCATCGTAATTCAATTCTTCACCGTCATCTTCGACTTCAATTTTATCGGCCACTTTTACTGCCCATAAATAGCCGGCAATGGTAGCGGGAATGGCAACAATTAGTCCAATGATAATAATCGTTCCTAAAAATCCGTTTGCACCAATATTACCAGCGGCTGCGATAGGACCAGGGGTTGGAGGAACGAGCGTGTGTGTGGCATATAAACCGGTAGCAAGAGCGACAGACATCGAAGCAACAGCTACTTTTGCACGTTTTGCGAGTGCTTTTCTTAAAGAAGACAAAATGACGAACCCAGAATCACAGAAAACAGGAATAGAAACAATATAGCCGATCATACTCATAGCGAGCTGAGGACGTTTCGGTCCGACAACGCGAAGAACCACTTCTGCCATACGAAGAGCGGCTCCGGATTTTTCAAGTATGGTTCCGATGATCGTTCCGAAAACGATAACGAGACCGATTCCTCCCATTAGACCACCAAAGCCAGTGTTAACGTTTTCAACAATCTTCATTAAAGGCATGCCGGAAGCGATTCCTACAAAGAAGGTACCTAGAATCAAAGATAAAAACGGATGCAGCTTAAATTTCGTGGTAGCGATTACAACTAACAGTACACCTATTAATAAAATAAGAAATAACATGATGTGTCCTCCAATTCTATTTTTGTTAGCGTTCCTGGTGTCCGGAGACATTCTTTAAACTTTCTACAAGTGTAGTACAAAGTTCAACAATGTCAATTCATCTTTTGCAGTAGTTTAATAATCAGCATTCGTGTTACATATGTTTCCATTATGGATAAACTAATCTAAACTAGATTAAAAGATAGGAGGAAACATAGATGGACAGTGTAATTCTTTGGTCATATTTCATCGTTATTCTGCTGCTGAACTATACGGCTGTAAAAGCCAATCAAAGCGGGAGATTAAAGTTGTTTTATTCAGGCCTCCTCTTAATGATATTAGCTCCTATAATGGCTTTTATTACAGGTGCCTTAATACTTAAACTAATAGCCGATATTGGAGAAGGTGCCGGATACGGCGGGTTTTTCTTTGGATTTGTAACCTTTGTGAATGGATTTGTGATGCTTGCAGCAAGTTTTTTCATCAGTATTAAGAAAAACCTTAAAAATAACAAGCAAAAAGATTTGCAGGAAAAGCCATAAAAATATATGCGGAGAAACTCAAATAAATGCTTTGAATAAGTGTGAGAGGATTTTTGTTATTATAGGATTAGACGTATAAATAATAGGAGTCTTCCATCATGAAAGAACAATATTATGATCAATTACTCAACATTCATACACACGGTAATCAAAAGGGATTCCATCCTTCGATGCATTATAACCGTTATGAACCTACTCCTTATGAAGCTCTGGAAACACTGTTTGAACACTATATGTTAAAGAGCAGTGACCGCATAGTTGATTTTGGATGTGGAAAAGGCCGATTGAACTTCTTCGTGCATCACTTGTTTGGGGCATCCGCTATAGGAATTGAAATGGATGAAACCTTTTATGAAGAGGCACTTGAGAACAAAAAGGATTATATAAAGAAACATAGAGAAGGAATGAAAACCATTCATTTTCAATGCTGCTTAGCAGAAGAATACAAAATCGATTCTAAAGATAATCGGTTTTATTTTTTTAATCCATTTTCTCTGCAGATCTTCATGAGAACAATCAATAATATCTTACGTTCTTTAGAGAAAAAACCGAGGGGAATCGAATTAATATTATATTATGCACCAGAGGAATATCTTTATTTTTTAGAGAATCAAACAGCATTTGAGTTGAAAGAGGAAATCGTACTGCCAGAACTGTACGAGAAAAATCCATATGAAAAGTTTTTAATCTATCATTTGGTATATGGAAAGGAGTGAGCTGGATGAGTCAAGAAAACCCATTGTTAGAAGCTTTTAAGGATACTGAATATCAAATTTCAGGTCATGGTAAACGAGATATTTCAGTGTTGAAAGAAGCTATGGATACAATAGATGGCCAACTTGAAAGTGATGTTTACGGAAATGGCAAAGTCATTGATGACTTTCAGGAAAAAATAGCAAAGTTCTTAGGAAAAGAATCATCTGTCTTTTTTCCGAGCGGTACAATGGCGCAGCAGATCGCATTAAGAATCTGGTGTGATCAAAAGCGTTTAAAAAAGGTAGCTTATCATCCCTTATCCCATCTGGAGATTCATGAAGAAGATGGTTTGAAAAAATTGCACGGGATAGAACCAATTCTTCTAGCAGATAAGAAAAGAGTAATTACTCTTAATGATGTTGTAAATATGAAAGAGGAGATCTCCTGCTTGCTGCTGGAACTGCCTCAGCGTGAAATTGGCGGTCAGCTTCCGGAATATGAGGAACTTGCGGCTATTTCAAATTATTGCCGGGATAAAGGAATTAAACTTCATTTGGATGGGGCAAGATTATTTGAAATTCTACCTTTCTACCAAAAGTCTGCAGCAGAAATTTGTTCTCTTTTTGATAGTATTTATGTTTCTTTCTATAAAGGAATTGGAGGCATAGCAGGAGCTATTCTTGCGGGTCCTAAAGATTTTACGGACGAATCAAAGGTATGGAAAAGACGCCACGGTGGTGACTTGATCTCTCTTTATCCGTACATTATCAGTGCAAATTATTACTTTGACCAGAGAGTTAATAAGATGGAGCAATATTATGAAGAAGCGAAAGAGCTCGCAGCGCTTTATAATCAGTGCTATTGTGTTAAAACTGTTCCGTTAGAACCTGTCTCAAATATGTTCCATGTTTATTTTACAGTACCAAAAAATAAGGTTGAGTCTATCCTCTTAGAACTATATAAAGAAATAGAAATCGGTTTAACGGGGTCCCTAAGAGAAGTTAGTGAATCTGTATGTTATTTTGAAGTTAACATAGGCGACCAATATACTAATATACCTAGTGAAAGGTTAAAGAAAGTATTCTTCAGCTTAGATAAAAGATTGCGAGAAAGTAGAATTCAAGTATAACTAAATCCAAATTAGAATAACATAATCTGTAAAAAGTTCTTGATTCTCTCAAGGGCTTTTTTGTTGTTTTAACGGTTTTTTTTACAATTCTTTATTCTTCTGTAACGGAGAATTTATTTTCATTACATAGAATCTAATTGTTATACAAGAAAAGTATTAAAGGAGTGGGTTATGTTGGGTTTTGAGAAATGGTTAAAAGAGTTTAATCTTGAAAAAATGAATCGCAGAAACTTCCTTAAAGCGACTGGTAAATCTGCTGCGGCAACTGCTATCGGACTATCTATTCCTGCAATTAATCAAACTGAAGAGATTGAAGCTGTTCCAGTTTTTACAGGCAATCCATTTACCCTAGGTGTTGCTTCTGGGGATCCTCTTCCTGACAGCGTAGTGCTCTGGACAAGACTCGCTCCTAATCCTCTTGCAGAGGATGGAAAAGGCGGAATGGAAAACAGGTATGTTTCCGTTCAGTGGGAAATATCTTACGATGAAGCGTTCAATAAAACCGTTCTTTCTGGAAAGGAGATTGCAGCGCCTGAGCTTGGACATTCCGTTCATGCAGAAGTGTATGGGTTAAAACCAGGAAAAGAGTACTATTATCGCTTCAAGGCAGGTAATGAAATTAGTCCAGTAGGAAGAACAAAAACAGCACCTCAGCGTGATGCGGATATTAAGAGTCTAACGTTTGGCATTGCATCGTGTCAGGCATGGACGGGTGGCCGTTTTGCTGCGTATCATAATATGGTCGAAGAGGACCTTGATTTTGTATTCCATTTAGGAGATTACATATATGAAAAAGGAGATACAGAAACACTTACCGATTATAGACTGCTTCATGCACAATATAAAACATCTCAGGATTTACAGGCTGCACATGCCAAGTTCCCGTTTATTGTTACATTTGATGACCATGAAGTAGACAATGATTGGTCTGATGATATTTCTGATCCGAATTATCCGGAAGGTGAGCGTGAACGATTCCTCGCTGTTCGCGCAGCAGCTTTTCAAGCGTATTATGAACACATGCCGCTAAGACGAAGGTCGAAGCCGAACGGTCCAGACATGCTTCTTTACCGTAAGTTTACGTTTGGCAGCTTAATAGAATTTAGTATTTTAGATACGAGGCAATACAGGGATAATCAAGTAGGAAGCGGCTTTCCTGGTGGACCTCTTGATCCTGAAGCGTCAAATCCTAACCGAACGCTTGTTGGATCTGAACAAGGAGAGTGGCTCTTGAAAAATCTTCGGGATTCACGTTCTAGATGGAACGTAATCGCTCAGCAGACTATGATGGCACAGTACGATTATGACCCAGGTGAAGGAATCAGCGTTAATCACGACCAATGGGATGGTTATTCTGCAGATCGAGACCGTCTATTTTCTTTTATTAAAAAATATGAGCCTTCTAATCCGGTCGTTCTGAGCGGTGACTGGCACTCAAGCTGGGTAAACGATCTGAAGGAAGATTTTAACGACTCAAGCTCTAAAACCTTGGCAACAGAATTTGTCGGAACGTCAATAAGTTCAGGATGTGGATGGAAAAATCAGATAGAAGAAGCACTTTCTGTTAATCAGCATGTAAAATTCTTTGATGGGGATTATCGGGGGTATGTGAAGTGCCATGTCACACATAATTCGTGGGAATCCGATTATCGAGTTGTGTCTTCTCCAAGTAATCCAGACGCTGTTGCAGTAACGCTTGCTTCTTTTACAGTGAAAAATGGAAAAGCAGGAGCAGTCAGAATCGGTGGTGTAGACATTACTCGTATTGCAGCTGACACCATGATGGCAGGTCAGCCAAGCCCTGTTAAAGTGACATTAAGTAATGGTACAGCAAAGCAAGTAGAAGTAAGCGTGAACATTCCTGTTCCAACTGGATGGAAGAGCGAGAGCGTAACAAAAGTACTTGAACCATCAGACGAGTCTGTATTTGATGTGTTGGTAACTCCTCCTGCAGAAATGCCTGCAGCAGAAAGGCTTCGTGTAGAAGTGGATGCTGGAGAAACAGCCGTATATGGTCCGCCGCGGGACATTCAAGTGGTATCAGCATTATCAGGTGAAAATGTTCAGCTTGCTTTAGACGGTGGAAGCAGCTCCACGCCAATTTTTCCGACATACAAGAGATTGGTTCCTGAAGATACATGGGAAGTTTCAAACGGATACGGATGGGTTGGTACGGCACCATTTGCTAGAGATAGAGGTAATGCTGATGCATTGCAACGTGATTTAATAGCATCACGAGAAGAGCTTACTATTTTTAGAGTAAACGTACCTGCTGGAATCCACAAAGTTTACTTCCTGACTGGTGATTCCGTTTATGGATCTGCAAACACCATCATACGATCAGACAACAAACTATTAGCTGAGGCTGGCTATGCTTTGGATCCTGGTCAATTTAAATGGCTCAGCTTTGAATTGGATGGAGGAAGTACAGGAAAGGAAATTGATCTTGAAATTTCTAGCGAACTAGGTGATGGGGCATGGCGCCTGGTAGCGTTTGTAATGAAGGGATTGAAATAAAGAGGATGATCATTTAATAAAACGCAGAAAAACTCAAGCTGAAACATGCTTGAGTTTTTTGTAGATTGCTCATTTTGTTGTACAGTCCGGGTTCAAAGAAAGGGATTAATGTAATGAATTATTTCTGATATAAATTGGCTGTAGTTGTCACTGATCTAACAGCAACTTATAATAAAAAAAGAAGTTTATAATTTCATAGATTCATCCGGTAATCATGGTGTCTGTTACAGACTTAATAGGGAATCTGGTGAAAATCCAGAGCTGTACCCGCAACTGTAAGTGCTGACGAAATAAGCAAAACCACTGTCTAAAGACGGGAAGGGCTTAGAGTAGGATGAGGCATGAGTCAGGAGACCTGCCATGTTTATAGTGTTGATCTTCTTCGGGAGTTGGGAAGATAGGACGAGGATATTTAAATAGATTGTTTCTATTGAGTATTCAAGCCTGCCCATCCTTTGTGATGGGTATTTATTTTGTCGTTCCAATTCCCGCCACTAAAAAAGGAGCATGAAAGCTCTAGAAAGAGGAATGGTATGGTACAGCAATTATCATCAAATGTCTCAAGAACGATTCAAACGAAACTGGTTTTACCTCCGGATACAAATCATATGGGAACGATTTTTGGAGGAACGGTTTTATCGTATATCGATGAAATCGCAGCGATCTCTGCAATGAAACATAGCGGAAAGGTTGTTGTTACGGCCTCTATTGATAATGTTAACTTTCTATCTTCTGCAAAAGTTGGCGATATTTTAATTCTTGAAGGGTTTGTCATTTCAACAGGCAGGACCTCAATGGAAGTGTACGTGAAAGTTGAGTGCCAAAACTTAGAGACGGGGAACAGAACATTAAACACGACATCTATTCTTACGATGGTTGCGATTGATAAGGATGGAAAACCAACTCCTGTACCTAGTGTTATTCCGGAAACAGAAGAGGAAATATCATTTTTTGAAAATGCCCCGTTGAGAAAAGAAAGGCGCCTGCTATATAAAAACGTGAATCAATAGCCATACATGAATAAAGAAGGTAAGATAGTTAGAGATGAAAGGAGTGAGAATCTCAGTGAAAATCAAGAATATGCTTTATGTGTCCCTGGGATTTTTATTTCTTGGTTTAGGAATCGTAGGTATCATTTTGCCGCTTATCCCGACAACACCTTTACTTCTTCTAGCATCTTACTTCTTTGTAAAAGGTTCTAAAAAGTTTGAACGATGGTTCAAAGGAACATCGATATACAAAAATCATTTAGAAGAATTTATAAAAGAAAAATCCATGACGAGAAAAAAGAAAATCACGATTAATCTGTTTGCTGATGCCATGATTGCAGTGGCTTTTATAATGGCGGATAGTACGATTGTGAGGGTAGTGCTGCTTCTTATTATTGTCTACAAATATTATTATTTTATAACCAAAATTAAAACGATATAAAAAAACCTGAGTGCGAAAAATCTGTACTCAGGTTTACCTATGTTCATTGAATGATAGCTGAGCTGCCTGCTAACGATTCAGGTGCTTTTCCTAGAGCAAGCTGGCTAAGTCTAGAATAACCAGTATGTTTATATTCTAAGAAGACTTTTCTTAACTCCTCAATATTCTTGTCGCTAGTTAATTTTTGCATTTCTTTTTTATACAAACGAATAACAGAACCAATAACAAATTGAGGTTTGGCGTTTCCGGGGTCCTCATTCATGATAAGACAACCCATATATTGATATTTCAGCTGGATAGCACGGGTAAGGTTAATAACATCAATTAGCTTTTCGAAAAGTTCAGGATTGGATTGCTCTAATTTATTGAGTGCAGCTTGTGCCGATTTTAGTTCGTTTTGACTGCATAATGTGATCATGCGAATACCTCCTCTTTTATATCCCAAGGTTTATCCAGAGAAATGACAGCTGCTAATTCTTTACTTTTCATACGTCGCAGCTTTCGGACTTCAGCTCTTTCTTGTGCTGTTTCATATAAGAATTTCTCTTCTTCTGTCTCAGGTATAACTTGCGGAACATCAACAGGCTTTTTATCTTCTCCTAAAGCTACGAACGTTAAAAAGGCTGTTGCTGCTATTCTTCGATCGCCTGTTATCATGTCTTCAGCAATTACTTTGCAAAAAATCTCCATAGAGCTTTTGCCAGTATATGAAACAAATGATTCTATACAGACAGAGTCTGTTTGATGGATGGGGTGTAAAAAGTCGATTGAATCGGTTGAAGCTGTTACACATTCTTTTACTCGAGCATGTCTGCGTGCTGATAAGGTTGCGTTGTTATCCAGTTTTCTCATTAAAACCCCGCCGAATAACGTATTATAATTATTTAAATCCAGGGACATAACCTGGTCAGTATTAATGATGCGGCTTTCTCGCGCTTTCTTTTTGTTCATTTGAATCAGTCCTTCCCGAATGGAAATTTCCATTCACAAGGCAAGTGTACGCCGAAATTAACATGGAGTAAAATGGTTATTTTTCATTTAGAACATAGCTGTTATCTATGTAAATGCTTACAATTATACCCTGACTGCATAAAAAAGATGATTCTCTGTGGAATCATCTTGAATATATATTAAAGTTGTTCTTTTGCAAAACGCAGCCATTCTTTTGCTGCAAAAGATAAATATTGATCCTTTCTCCAAATAAGTGCGAGTTCCCATCCGATTGATGGGTTCACAACTTTGATGGTTTTCACTTTTGTCGTAAGATGCCGGCAAATACTTTCAGGCAATAAAGAAACACCTAGTTTACAGGCGACCATTTCTTCGATGAACGACCATTGTGAGCTTTCCGAGATCACATGAGGATTAAAACCTGCACGGTTGCAAGAAGTGATAATCCTGTCATGCAAAACAAAATCTTTATTAAACAGTATAAAGGATTCGCTGTTTAGATCAGATAAGTTAACCGATTCATTCTGTGCTAACTGGTGATCTGGATGAATAATAAGCTGTAAATCTTCCTTCATAAAAGAAAAATATTGAAAAATATCGTTATTTGTAGGAAGGACAACAACCCCAATATCCAGATGGTGATTAGCTACTTCTTCTTCGATTTTCTTTGAGCCATCCTCCATCAACTCGAACGTTATCGCTGGATACTTCTCATGAAAACTTCCAACCAGCTTTGGAAAGAGACGGGAGTCAAAAATGGGGGGCAATCCTATGCGAACATGCCCTTTTTGTAGTCCCAGCAAATTATCCATCTCAGATTCCAAGTTGTTAAATGCTTTATCAACGAGCTTTGCTTGTTCAAAAATAACTCGTCCTGCATCGGTTAAAATCAGCTTCTTTCTGCTGGAGCGGTCAAATAGAACCAATCCTAGTTCATCTTCTAAATTCTTGATCATTTTACTTATCGTTGGCTGAGTGATGAACAGTTCCTCAGCAGCACGGGTAAAACTATTATATTTGGCAACCTCGATAAAATATTGCAATTGTTTAATATCCATTTCAACACCTGATTTCTTTGAAAAAACTTCTATTAAGTTTAGTATGTAGCTTATCAAAATAATTTACTAAATACTATATTGTGAACTGCAAAAAAAGAACAGCCTTTAATAGGCTGCCTCTACATATTGTTAAGCGGCTTCGTACATAGCCACCAGTCATAGCACTGAATTTCTCCTGCTTGTGCTTGTTCAGCCCGTTTTTTGGCTTCTTGAACTGTGTTAGCAGGGGGAACAATGAGACGGTCGCCGATCAGATCATTCTTCGGCCAGTTTGCAGGAGTCGCTGCTTTATTTTTGTCTGCCGTCTGTAAGGCTTTAACTGCCCTTAAAATTTCATGGGTGTTCCGTCCTATAGAATCTGGATACGTTAAGATGAGACGGATTTTTCCTGTAGGATCGACAATATACACGCTTCGAACCGTTCGTGTTCCCATGGTCGGATGGATCATTCCGAGCCTAGCAGCTATTTTTCCAAGGCTATCAGCGATAATGGGGAACGTGATCTCTACTTTTAGGTTTTGTTTGATCCATTCAATCCATTTTATATGTGCGAAAACCTGTTCAACCGATAAACCGATTAAGTACGTGTTCAGTTTGTTGAATTCAGGCATCAGTTTTTGAAAAGCGACAAATTCCGTTGTGCAGACTGGCGTAAAATCACCGGGGTGGCTAAATAACACAAACCAATGACCTTGATAGCTTGTTGGCAGGACAAGTTCCCCAAGGGTGGTATGAACTGTCACCTCCGGAAATTGATCGCCAATGAATGGCTTTGTATATTCCTGTGCTTCCTCCATATCTCTCCTCCTCTATTTGATTCTGGGTTGGTTTCCCAACATCTTGCTCTTTTTTAACAATTGAGATTCGCCCGTTTTCTCCCACTTTTCAACAAGTTCAATCGCTTCTTCAGGTGTAAAACCTTGCCCGACTAATACACCAGAAAGGATAAATTCCTGAAATAGATGAGTGAGATTAATGCCTTCCTTCGATTCTTCCAAAGCTCTTTTCACCAATGGGTCAATATACATTACCCACTGGTCAGCTGTACTTTGTGACTGAGTTTGTGTTGGAATTTGCGTTTCAGACTGTACTTGCGTTTGGGTATCTGGATTGCGGGATGAACCCGGCTGGCTGTTAAGCGTAAATAAGTAATTGTATTTTGCACTGTGTTTAATTTCATCCGTAATGATATTAAATAAAATATCGCGATAATACGTGTTTGGCAGACCTTGCCTGATCACACGATATTTCTCAACGGCGGCTAATTCCCCAAAAAGTGCTTTTACAAGGCCGTCTTTATACGTTTTTGGCCGCTGAAATTCTTCACCAGCTGTTTGTGGCACCTCTTGCCCCGTAAGATCTTTATAAATTTTTCTGAACAGACGGTTATGTCTTTTTTCATCATCACGGATTGATGCGATAATTAATTTCTCTTCGTTTGTCGGTGCTACAGAAATTAAGTATTCATAAAACAATTGATCTTCTCGTTCTCCAGCGACAGCTTCTCTGATAAGCTGCAAAGAAAGCTGAAGTGCTTGCTGCTGTCCGCTCGATTGCTGATCTTGTGGATTCATATAGCTCATATACGTACCTCCAAAAAAATAAAGTCGCAATAGTCTATGCAGATGCCTAACTTTTGCGCCTATCTTTTGTTCGGTGTCTCTGCTTTTAAACACCACTTGTCCATCTTGTGAATATGAATGAAATTAAGCTTGTTTAAAAATTTAGGGAAGTGTATATATGAATGAACTATATTGGCTAGCATTAGGTGCAGCAGCCATACTTTTCACAGAGGCAGCTGGCTGGTTTTATTGGCGCTATTTTGGAAAAGGATCAATTAAAAGTTATATGAATGAAGATCAGAAACCACAGGGGGATTTTCGGGTTATCCGTAAAATTAATACACCCACACAGAAAATTGCATTAGTAGATGTGGATGGTGAAATGTGGATCTACAGCAATGGAGATGTGATGTTCAGCACGACTCGTGATGAGGACGAGTACGCGGATGTTATTGTTCACGTCCCGATGGCCGCAGCAAAAAACGTCAAAAGTGTTTTGATTATTGGCGGCGGAGGCGGAATTACTACACGAGAAGCATTGCGTTATGAGGATGTTGAAAAGGTAACAACGATTGATATTGATGATGTGATGATAGACTTTGGAAAGAACTTAGACCGATTAGTAGAGTTCAACAAGGGATCACTGAATCATTCTAAAGTAGAGACCGTTATTGCAGATGGAAGAAATTTTGTTGAAAATAGCACAGAAACATGGGATGTCATCATCGTAGATATTCCAGAGCCAACCTCTAAATGTCCAAGTCTATCACGATTATTTACTTTTGAATTTTACAATCAGTTAAAAGATCACTTAAATCCAGGAGGTGCGATCTCCATTGCCTGCTCCACTTCGAGCTGGATGCCGGAATACATGTGGAGCATTGAAACCACCTTGCAAGAAGCTGGCTTTTTTACTGTACCGTTCCACAACTTCTCGACAAAAGATGGAGTAGACTGGGGCTATATTCTGGCTACAAATCTTCCAGTCGATGCAAAGGATATAAAGTTAAAAGTTACATCTGACTTTTTAACGGAGGAGCGGCTGCAAGATGTTCTGCACCTTCCATACTACTTAGTAAATTGGGATAACAAAGGAAAAGTACAAACCGATCGCAATACAGTACTGCTGGATATTGTAAAAGAAGCATTCGGGTATTAATATTTTGATGTAATTTGAATTAGAACAGTATATTTTAGTTGTGGGTTTGTCGAAATTTCTATAAATTTCTGTATGTGTGCAATTATTGAAGATTACCGTGCAATTATTCCAGATTACCTTCCATAAATTTATCATTACCCTGCAATTATTGTGAACAGACTTAAGTATTTAAAGCAAAATGAGCTGTTCTTCCTCAACAAGAGGGCGTTTCTTGAAAAACGCTCTTTTTTTATGCTGTTTAGCAATTTTTACGCACTTTATATGTTCATTCCCGCTTATATGCAACTTAGTAACTCCTCTATGCAGGTCGGTTCGAATTGGATTTACGGCAGGATGCAGCTGGCATATACTGGTGACACAAGCTTAACAGTCCTTAAAACGGAAGGAGGACATAAGAGAGATGAAGTTAACCATTCATGAGAATGATGACCAGGATGAGCTGGAAATTATCGTAAAGTGCAAAGAGTTGAACGATGAAGTCATTCAAGTACTAACTTCAATAAGGTCCCTGGAAAGAAAAATTTTGGGGACGCTGGATGGGAAAATTCATCTGCTGCTGCCAAGCGATATTTTTTATTTTGAATCCGTTGATAAAAAGAATTTCGCATATACAAAGCAAGCGGTTTATGAAGTTTCTATGCGGCTTTATCAGATTGAGGAGCTGTTTGGTGACGGGAATTTCTTTCGGTCAACCAAAGCGACAATCTTGAACCTCGACAAAATTAAATCTCTCACTCCTCGACTTGGAGGAAGGGTAGAAGTGACGCTTGAGAACGGTGAGAACATGATCGTCTCCCGTCAGTATGTTCCTGGGTTAAAAGAAAAGTTAGGTTTTTAAAAAGGAGGAATTGAGATGTGGAATAAAATAATGGAGTATACACTTGTTTTTAAAACGATGGCTGGATTGTTCTTCTCAGCAGGGATCATTATTTATGTGGTGTTCGGATTTATGCTGGGCGTTCGTGAAATTTCATTTGAGATGGTCGTGCAGATCTTCTTTTTGAGCATCTTTGTAACGTGTCTTCAATATATATTCTGGAATGAAGACAGTAAAGTGAAGTTATCTGCTGTGAGCAAACTGCTGATTCAGTATTTTTTATTAGGTGCAGTACTCTTTGTAATGTCGCAGTTGTTCGATTGGTTCGTGATCGGCACAAAAGCGTTCTATAACATGCTGATTTTGTTTCATGTCATCTATTTAGGTGGTATTTTCGGCTTTTCCATCTACTTTAAAGTACTCGGCATGCGATTTAATCAAAAAATGATGCAGTATCAGGAGCGAAAGCAGAGGCACTAGAGATTAAATTTGTGTTTATGAGCCTTCAAATAAATTTATGAGCCTTCAGAGAGATTTATGGGCCTTCAGAAAAATTTATGAGCCTTCAAAAAATTTTAAGAGCCTTCAAAATTTTTTATGATCCTAGATAAAATATAAAAAAGAGGATGACCATAAAAAGTCATCCTCTTTCCAATTTACGCGCCTTTACGCACTAGATCTACTTCCTTAGACTTTCTTCCAAACAAGTAATCTTTGACATCGTTTGTAGATACCTTCGCTTTTTTAACAAACAGTGGATTCAATACCACGATTGCAGCAAAGTTCGCCATCAAACCCCAGAATCCTTCGTAAATTCCAAGTGATGTTCCAGTTGAATAGACAGTGAATGTTACCGCGAGTCCAACAAGCAAGCCGATGATTGTTGCTTCTCTCGTTTGATTTCTCCAAAATAAACTTACTACGATAGCCGGGAAGATCTGTACCATGCCGGATACACCCAACAATTGAAGCGATACAAGCGCCTGCGGGAACACTAGTCCGAATAATAAAGCTAATCCAATTACAACGAACACCATTCCGCGCGTGATCATTGTAAGCTTTGCACCCTTAACTTTTGGATTAATCAAATCGCGATAAATGTTGTTTGCGAAAAGGTTCGATGCACCGATCGCCATGATTGAACATGGGATAAGGGATGCAAGTGCAATGGTTGAATAAGCCAACCCTTGTCCGATTCCGCCGTATGAAGTTTGGATCAATGCTAATAATGCAAAACGTGGATCCGTACCGTCCGGCAGAACTAAAAATGCGATGAATCCTAAAAAGACAACAAGAATTAAAACAATATTGTAAAGCGGCAGATATAAGGCATTTTTACGGATGGCATCAGCACTTTTTGCTGTGAACACACCAGTTGCAGCGTGAGCCCACATGAACAAAGCAAGAGCTGAAACGAATGAAGCCGTAATGAACCATGGGATGCCTTTTGGCCCTTCGGTAGGAATCGTCAGAAGCTGAGGTGCTTCAGTTACGATTTTATCGATCATCGGGTTCCAGCCGCCAAAGTGCATGATCGGAAGAGAGACGACCATAAACAGCATGATTGCCCAAACGAGCACATCTTTAATGATTGCTGTATAAGTGGGTCCTTTAATTCCGCTGAAAAACGTATAAAGTGCAACAAGAAAGAACGATGTGATCACGACCACTTTTACATTGATAAAGCCTGTCCCAGCTACTTGAAGGGTATCTTGAATACCGCTTAGCTGCAGGCAGATATACGGAATGAGCATAAGTACACCAACGATAGCGATTA
This sequence comes from Fictibacillus arsenicus, assembly GCF_001999465.1. Lineage (GTDB taxonomy): Bacteria > Bacillota > Bacilli > Bacillales > Fictibacillaceae > Fictibacillus > Fictibacillus arsenicus. The sequence continues at coordinate 160,420 of NZ_MQMF01000004.1, read as the reverse complement.
GAGACGAAAGCAACTTAGAATCAAAACGCTCACGGGCATAGTCAGCCAGCGTCGTGAGTTTATGATGATTGGCTACTTTCCATAGTTTCGGCAGGAAAAAGTAAGAGATAAAATACGCAAGAACAGAGTATGGAATTGCGAAGAAAGCCAAACTTCCTGCCGTATATGCAGTACTTGTTAATCCGAGAAACGTATAGGCTGTATAGAGATCAGCTCCGACTAAAAACCAGACTAGAAGACCTCCAAACCGGCGTCCGCCGACAGACCATTCCTCTACAGAACTGCGGGTAGCTTTGTCTCTGCCGGCAAGAAACCCAATAAGAACAACGGTTAAGATAATACAAATTGTGATTGAAAGTGCTGTAAGATTTCCCTGCTGCATTTAATCCAAGCCTCCTTGTGATTTCTGAAGTTGATAGATGCCAAAGGTGCAAAAAGGAGTTAAGACAATCCATAAGAACAACCAGAATTGAAGAAACGGCAATCCTAAAATAATAGGGTCAATCCTGTTGACGAACGGCAAGACGACTAGCTGAGCTGCAAATGGCAAAACAATTAATATGACCAAAAGAATTTTTTTCATGATGCTGCGCTCCTTCTTAGGTGTTTTTAGAAATATAATGTTCACAATCATAACAGCTTTAAAAGTACGTAACAAGAGGAATTATATAAATTTTTAAAATATTTACGCTAATTTGAAAATGAAAGGGTTTACAAATAAAAAATCCTATTTCATATAAAAGAAATAGGATTGTTACCAGTTTTCCGGCTGAAAATGTTTACCTTCAATTTTTGTGTCCCCATCTTGCACAGAATAGCCAGTTTGCTTAATGTTAGCAGCATCTTTTACCCAATACAGATACTTCCATCCTTTCTCGCTGCTAAACTCTACTTCCAAATGATAAGGATTGTATTGTCTCCCATTGCTTCTAGTTATCTTCCACTCCTCACCAGGATACTTTTTCTCTAAATAAGAATGCAGCTGATCTGTTTTAATGGAAACTTGGTAGTTGATCCAGTGGGGACGAATTAGAAAAAAGGCAAGAACGATTACAGTGATAATGCCAGCGGCGTACAAACCAATTTTTCTTTTGGTTTTCGGAATAAGCATTGCAATAGTGTAAAGTGCGCCAAGAAAAATGACGGTAAAAATAATTTCGATCACAGTAATAGGGTGCAGTTGCATCACGGGTGGTCTCCAATCCTTATATAGGACTTATTACTATATCTATTCTACATATAGAGAGAAATTCTTTTTTCAATAGCGTGTTCTTTTTCAAAAAGACATCCATACAGTTAATCCAGAAAAAACAGTGCTGAATCCAGAAAAAAGCAACTTCAATCCAAAAGTTCTGGCGTTCAATCCACAAATTTCAGACCTCAATCCACAAATTTAACAATGTGTCCTTCTGAAACGGACAAGACTATGATAAACAAAAAAGCCGGCCACAATCAGCCAGCTTCCATTCTCTCTACCATAAATATGGCTTCACTACCATGAACCACAACATAATCATCAGTAAAATAAGGTAGATCCACACAGCTTTTTTCAATTTGTCTGCCAATAAATTTTGATCGCTGCCTTCTTCTTCAAATCTGCGAAGTGTCGGTGAAAAGGCACGCGCCAAAAAGAACAGGGAGCAAAATAAAATAATCAGTGTCACTAAAACCCATGGTGTACTCCATGTCCATGGTCCTAAAAGCAATAGAAGAACTCCTGATCCTACTAGGACATGACCGGCGTGTTTGGCCAGCCACACGATAAAACGAAATGTACCAACATGTGCGTTCATTTCAGCATCTTCAGCTGTCCGAAGTTTTTTTATAATCGGAAACAGGATAAAGAAGGGACCAATAGAAACAATAACGCTGAGAATATGAATATAAAGTAATCCCCTATACAGCAAATCCATTCCAGTGTTTATTAACCTTTAACAGGACTGAATTCGTGCACCCATACTTGCATGTGAGGAAGCCAAGGCATTCCTGGGTGGTATGATAAAATCGCTTCTTTATAAGCTTCTACTGTTTCAAAACCTTCATCTTGAGCATGCTTGTCCGTTAATTCTCCTAAAGACTGAGAGTAAACATTGTCCACCACAAACTTGTGGCCATGCAATTCCATGATCTCGCCTACATCAGCATATCTGCCGTTACGGCGAGTAGCAGTCTTCTTGCCTGCAATGACCATTTCAACATCTGATGGCATTGTTACTAGTCTTTCAATCGAACATGTCTTTGGCGGTAAATTGTTGTTTTCATGATTTGTCATATGTAAAAACTCCTTTTCTATTTTCTCCATTTTCTAATGTATCACATTTTAATAATAAGTCTGCCTCTTTTCATAACATATAATCGGTAAGATGTGTCTTTGCTATGTTAGGGCTGTACCTTTATAATCAAGAGATGACTCTACCTGAGGGGGGCAAGAAAAGTTTTGATACAAAAAGCAAAGCAAATGCTAGAGTTGCATTACGGTTATTCTTCATTCCGGAATGGACAAGAGCAAGCGATACAATCAGTTTTAGCAGGTGAAGATACTCTTTGTGTCATGCCGACAGGCGGAGGTAAATCGATCTGCTATCAGATTCCTGCCCTTGTTTTTGAAGGAACAACGATTGTTATTTCTCCATTAATTTCATTGATGAAAGATCAGGTTGATACATTATTGCAGCTAGGAATTTCCGCGGCCTTCATTAATAGTTCGATAACAGCGGCAGAAACAAGAGATCGGATTGAAAAGGCGAAGCGCGGAGAATATAAACTTTTATATATTGCACCAGAAAGACTCGAATCCTATGACTTTATGGATCATTTAAGACAAATCGATATTCCATTAGTAGCTGTGGATGAGGCGCATTGTATCTCACAATGGGGCCACGATTTCCGGCCGAGCTATCAGCGTATCCAGAGAATGATAGGGAACTTACATAAGCGGCCTGTTGTTCTCGCGTTAACAGCAACTGCTACTCCAAGAGTCCGCCAGGATATTTGCTGGTCGCTGGATATCGATGAAAATAAAACGGTCTTAACAGGTTTTGAGCGTGAGAATCTTTCTTTTTCAGTGATTAAAGGACAAGATCGTCTCTCTTTTCTAAAAGATTTTATTAAAAAGAACGAAAAAGAAGCGGGTATCATTTATGCGGCGACACGAAAGACGGTTGATCAGCTGTATGAGCATCTAAAAAAGAGTGATATCCATGTTTCACGCTACCATGCCGGGATGAACGACCAAGAGCGAATGGAGCAGCAGGAGCAGTTCTTGCAAGATGAATCTTCTGTAATGGTCGCGACATCTGCGTTTGGTATGGGAATCGATAAGTCAAATATCCGATATGTCATTCATTTTCAGCTGCCGAAAAATATGGAAAGCTATTATCAGGAAGCTGGCCGTGCTGGCCGAGACGGACTTCCGAGTGAATGTATTTTGCTATATTCCTCTCAGGACGTTCAAGTGCAGAGGTTCCTGATTGACCAGTCGAGTGAATCAGACCGCATCTCACAGGAACTTGAGAAACTGCAGCTCATGGTGGATTACTGTCATACAGAGAGCTGTCTTCAAAAAATGATCGTGCGTTATTTTAGTGACGAAGAAATTCCTCCATGCGAACGCTGCGGCAATTGTACGGATTCACGAGAAAGCATTGAAGTAACGCGGGAAGCTCAAATCGTGCTGTCCTGTATCGTACGGATGGGGCAGAAGAGATTCGGTAAAACGATCATCGCCCAAGTGCTGACAGGATCTAAAAATAAAAAAGTGATGGAGCTGCGATTCCACAAACTGCCAACATACGGCATGATGAAAGAAAAAAGCATAAAAGAAGTTACCGACTTTATCGAATTCTTTATCTCTCAAGAACTGATTGCAGTAGAGCATGGCTCTTTCCCGACTCTTTACATAAAGGAAAAAGGAAAAGAAGTTCTGTTAGGTAAAGAAACGGTAATGCGAAAAGAAGCCGTTAAGACAAAGCAAGTATCTAATGATGATCCATTGTTTGAAGAGCTCAGAACGGTACGTAAGGCGATCGCAGAAAAAGAAAACGTGCCTCCGTTCGTTATTTTTGCAGATACGGCGTTGAAAGATATGTGCGTAAAACTTCCTGAAACAAAAGAAGAGTTTTTAACCGTTACAGGAGTTGGCCAAAATAAACTTGAGAAGTATGGTGAACAGTTTATTGAGGCTATTTTAGAGTTTTTAGTACAAAACCCCGAGCGCAAAGAAAATGCAGTGAAAGGGTCTGTCCCGGGGACAGACCCTAATAAGAAAAAATCGACACCAAATTCTCACCTTGAAACATACACGTTTTATAAAGAGGAAATGTCTGTTGAAGAAATAGCGGAGCATCGGAATCTGGCTGTAAGTACAGTAGAAAGCCACCTGATTCAATGCATGCAGGAAGGGATGGACGTTCACATGGAAGATCTTATTCCAGATGAATACATCGCTGAGATCGAGAACGCCATCCAGCAGGCTGGCGGAGAAAAGTTAAAGCCGATCAAAGAATTGCTTCCTGATGAAGTAAGCTATTTTATGATTAAAGTGTTTTTGCTTCAAAATGAGAATGGGAAACGGGTGACATTATGAAAAAGAACGTCCGGTTAAAAGTGAAATCTTCATATGTGAAGGGCTTAAAAGCTGGCTATCCTCTTATTACAGAGGATGCTGTTCAAAATATCAGCAATGTAAAAGAAGAAGGTACAATCATCGAGCTGTTTGATGACAAGAATGTGTTCCTTGGAAAAGGGTACTACGGCAAGCAGAATAAAGGACGAGGATGGGTCCTGACTCAAAATTCCCAAGAAGTGATCGATCAAAGCTTTTTCGAAAAGAAAATAAAGAAAGCGATCAATCATCGAGAAGCACTGTACAACGATTATGAAACGACGGCGTTCCGTGTTTTTAACGGCGAAGGAGACGGAATCGGCGGACTGACAATTGATCATTATAACGGCTATTATGTCCTCACTTGGTATAGTGAAGGAATCTATGCGTTTAAAGAGGAAGTGATCGAGTCACTTAAAAACGTCGTTAAGGTAAAGGGACTTTATGAGAAAAAGCGTTTTGCTGTAAAAGGAAAGTACATCGATGATGATGACTTTGTGGAAGGTGAGCAAGCGCCAAGTCCTTTAATTGTACGAGAAAATGGCATCCACTTTGCGGTTTATTTAAACGATGGCGCGATGGTCGGTGTTTTCTTAGATCAGCGAGACGTTCGTAAAACGATTCGTGACCGATATGCAAAAGGAAAAACGGTATTAAACACGTTCTCGTATACAGGTGCTTTTTCAGTTGCAGCTGCACTAGGGGGAGCAACAAAAACAACAAGTGTCGACTTGGCAAACAGGAGCAGAAGCAAAACACAGGAGCAGTTCAGTGTGAACGGCCTGGATTACGAAGATCACGACATCATTGTGGAAGATGTATTCAACTATTTTAAGTATGCGGTTCGAAAAGAGCTTTCGTTTGATCTTGTCATTCTCGACCCGCCAAGCTTTGCCCGCTCAAAAAAGCATACTTTCAGTGCAGGGAAGGATTACCCTGAGCTGCTGGCACAAGCGATTCAGATTACAGAAGAAAATGGAGTTATTGTGGCATCATCCAACTGCAGTACGTTCGGTATGAGAAAGTTCAAAGACTTTATTGCATCAGCATTTAAACAAACAGGTGGTACGTATGAAATCTTAGAGGAATACAAACTTCCTGCAGATTTCAAGACACATAAAGAGTTCAAAGAAGGTAACTATCTGAAAGTGGTTTTCATTAAAAAGTTAAGCTAAAAACGCGGAGGGATCTCAATGAATAAATATCGCCGCATTTTAATCATGACCTCAGTAGAAGCAGAACGGGATGCCATATTGCGAGGAATTGGCACGGATTCAAGGATTGACGTTAAGCTGGCAGGCGTCGGTCCTATTTCTGCTGGGATCCAGACGGCAAAAGCTTTGGCAGCTGACGAATATGACCTTGTTATAAACATGGGCATAGCCGGCGGATTTAAAGAGAAAGCAGAGGTTGGTTCACTCGTGATTGCTAACGAAATAGTTTCTGCTGATTTAGGTGCCGAATCGCCAGAAGGTTTTATTACATTGGACGAGCTCGGGTTTGGAGCTTCTACCCGTGTGAAAACGGATAGTGATTTAGTTCAAATTTTATTGGAATCGATTAAAGCAGCAAATATACCTGTGCAAGCTGGAAACATTTTAACGTTATCAACGGTAACAGGGACTGCAGAAACAACCTCTAAACTGCAACAGCGTGAACCTGGTGCATTGGCTGAAGCGATGGAAGGGTACGGAGTGGCGATGGCGGCAAAAGAGTTTGGTTTGCCAGTTTTAGAGATTCGATCCATCTCTAACCCAATCGGTCCCCGGGATCGTTCTGCTTGGCGGATTAAAGATGCATTAGTTACACTGGAATCAGCCAGTAAAGTTATTGTGGAGGTTTTGTAATGAGTAAAATGAGTATTGCTTTTTCTCCTTGTCCGAATGATACGTTTGTTTTTCACGCTCTGGTTCATGGTCTTGTGCCTGGTGCACCTGAATTTGACGTTACATATGCAGATATCGATATAACAAATGGTCTAGCGGCTCGATCAGATGAACTTGATATTTTGAAAATTTCTTATGCCGCACTGCCATGGGTGTTAGATAAATATGCACTTATTCCATGTGGAGGTGCACTAGGGCGCGGCTGCGGTCCGCTCGTTCTCGTCAATCAGTCAGGTGATGCAAGTCCTGAGATGCTTTCTGGTAAGAAGGTCGCTGTTCCGAGCGAACGTTCCACTGCTTATATGCTGTTCCGTTTGTGGGCTGCACAAAATGTTCCCGGCGGAGTTGGCGAGATCATCGTGATGCCGTTTAATGAGATTATGCCAGCCGTTAAAGATGGACGGATCGACGCCGGTCTTGTTATTCATGAAGCGAGATTCACGTACCAAGACTATGGACTGACGATGCTTGCGGATATGGGGAACTGGTGGGAAGAAGATACAGGGCTTCCGATTCCGTTAGGCGCGATTATCGCCCGCCGTTCACTAGATTTAGAATCTATTACAAAGTGGATAATAGAATCAGTAGAATATGCGTGGCAGAATCCTGGAGCTTCGAAAGATTATGTGATGCAGCATGCGAGTGAGCTGTCTCCAGAAGTAGCGCAGTCTCACATTAATCTCTATGTAAATGATTTTACCGCTGATCTTGGAGATAAAGGTTTTGAAGCTATTACTACGCTGTTAAATCGTGCCGGAGAAGAGGGCATTGTACCGAAGAAAGACTATACGAGTCTATTAAAATAGCAAGTGGACAAGATTATCTAGAAAACCCGACAGAATATCCTCTGTTAACCACTTGCCCCAATCGTGCATACCTTATAACAAGCAGAAAAATCTGTTATAAGGAGGCGCAATATGTCTAATACAAACGTGTTAACATTGATTGGTGCTCTACTAGCTGGTTATTTTCTACTCGGATTGCCGTTAGGCGGAACGTTTTTAGCTGCGTTCGGTCCTGCGATCAAGATTATCGCTATCCTAACCGTTTTAGTGTTCGCAGCTGTATTGATCTACAAAGGTATATTGGACTTATTAGGTAAACATTAGTTATAGAGAAGAACCCGCTGGCAGCCAGCGGGTTCTTTTACTTATTAATCAATTCTTTTAGCTCATCCGTCATTTTTTCTAAAAGTTCTGGTCGGCCATGAAACTGTGCGGGTGTGTTTTGAAAAAGCTTAATGAGCCAGCTTTCGCCTTCTTTTACCGCAACGACTGTATGATGTGTATTCAGCTCAGGGGAAAGTTCTGTCTTTCCGATTGGGACCATTCCAGCAATCGCACGCAGGATCACAGCGTTATCGCTTAAAAAAGAAACACTTTTCACTTTCCCGTGATAAGGTGGTGTAGGAAAGTTTTCGAAGATAGGACTCAGATGTGAATAAATTTCGTCACGACCGATCGCCTGGCTTCCATCATAGCCGATCATCTCGGCATCTCCGGTAAAATGATCAGCCATAGCTCGAGCATTTCGTTCATTCCATGCATTCAAAAAGCGTTGGTAAAGATCTTGGACCAATTTGCCTTCCTTAGTATTCATATCCAGTCCTCCATATGTATGATTTAACATGTAATCATCATAACAAAAAAAGCCGCCATCCAAAAATGGCGACCTAGAGGTATCTTATTTTTGTCTTGCAGCAGCTCTTTTTTCAATTTCCGCATTTAGCGACTTCTCAATTTCATCAATCTTTTTAAAATCCATCACTCCAATATAATATTTTTCTAGCTCATCATGCTTTCGTTTTGCTTCTGCTAAAAAGCTGATCGCTTCTTTCATTTTTTCTGAATATCGCCAGCTTATAACCTTTAGCTCAGCAGCATATTTTTCGTCTGTACCTGGTGTGATCGTTTTTGCGTACATATCCACAATAGAATCACCTGACCGCTCAGGAAAATATTCGTGCGGAGCAGTACTGTCAAAAATCGCAAAACCGAGCTCTCTCACAATGACCATATCAAGACTGTTCGGATCAAATCCGCAGTGATAAATCTCAACATCATAACCCGATGCTTCTGCGTTCGCTGCAAGCTTTTTTAACATAGTAGACTTGCCAGAACCAGGACGTCCTTTAATAAAGTATCTTTCCTTTAAACCCTCAGTTAAATTTGGGACAAAATCTTTAGCTCCTAGTGGAGTGGCTGCTCCTAAAAAGCGGTGATAGACTTCACCTTGTTTGTTCTGCTTTTTCGAAAATAATTTGTGCATCAGTTCATCTGTAAGTTCATTCGCCTTATTATAGTCCATGTTCTCGATATAAATCTTTTCCCATTCGTCATGAACAAGCAAGGCTTCATGAAAGATTGAATAAGCTGTTTGGAAATCAGCAGAAATTTCCTCAGACAGCTGCAGGATTTCATTCTTATTCTTAGCCAGCTTACCGGAATCCCAGGCAATACCTAAGTTCACGTATTCTTCAATGGCACCTGGAGCTTTGGGTTCAATAACATGCGGAGCCGTTCCATCAACAATTCCTACCTTTAAATCTCGCAGAATGACTCCATCGATTGAGCCATTATCAGAACCACAGTGGATGTACTCAACATCATATCCATCGTCGTTCCATTTCTTACCGATGGCTTTCATCAGAGTAGATTTTCCTGTTCCCGGTCCGCCTTTAAGGATAAAAAGACGTTCAAGGCCGTTAAGATTTGATTCGAATAAGTTATGAAAACCCCTTGCTGTATTGCCGCCAGCGTAGTAATTTAAAATTTTTCCAGTCAATGTTAAAAACACTCCTCTTATTAGTTAGTTGTGTTTCCTACATGCATACTATGAGAGGAGAAACAAATAGGTGAAAGCCTAAGGATAGAGTTTAATAATTAAATTGTTGAAATATGATGAAATAAAAAGAAATTTTACGAAAAAAGAAGTATGACAAACAAAAGTGGAATAAAAACAGCTCAAACCACATAATATTGATTATTCTGAATATTTAAAATAAATTCAGAATAGGTTAATATGTAGTTAACAAAGAAACACAACCTTTACAAGGAAGGCGTGATTCCAATGACGCAAGTAAGCGAAGCATATTAAATCACATCCAGGTAGAGATCAGCCCGTGAAAACTGATTTCGAGATGTGTGGATATGCGGGGACGCGCAAATACACATTACGGAAAGAGGATGATTCCAATGACGTATGTGAGCGAAGCATGCTAAGATCATGTTGCAGATGAAAATAGCCGGTGAAAACTATTTTCGCAGCTTGTGGGCATGTGGGAAATTACCAGAGTGAAGGAAAAATATTGATCTAATGCAAGGCAATTGATTGAACGGACAATTAATTGAAGTCTAGTTATGGGATAAATAACTAGCATTGTGTATTAGTAAGAAAGGAAAGAAAGTTTAAGTGAATATTGTGAGTATAAGCTAAAGGCGCTGTTTATGTGATATATACATATTCAGCGTCTTTGTTTTGTATTAACATAGAAGTGCAGGGTTAAGTTGGAAAAGGAAGATGAGGGGTAAATCTATATGGAAACTTTACTTTTTTATCAAGATGATACTTCAAATAAATTTTGGAAAATCAGCCAAACAGGAAATTCTTTTATTGTTATCTATGGAAAAGTAGGAACGGTTGGAGCGATAAAAACAAAAACGTTTGAATCCGAAGATGAATGCCGTAAAGAAATAGACAAGCTCATCCGCTCAAAGATAAAGAAGGGCTATTTACCTGCAGAATCAACAAATCTTATTTTAAAAGATACAACCATGACAGAAACGCTATTTTGGGAACTGATCGATAAATGTAAAGAAAAAGGCGACGATGCTGAAGAGCAGATGGAATGGCTTATGACACAGCTTTCAAAAAGACCAGTAAAAGATATAGTTACATTTGATTTCATATTAAATAAATATTATTCAAAGTCATACACATCAGACCTCTGGGCTGCAGCATACATCATTATGGGCGGCTGTTCTGATGATTGTTTTGATTATTTCAGAGCATTTCTGTTATATCTCGGAAAAGAGCCTTATGAGGCTGCTATAAAAGATCCTGAGACTCTTTTGCCTTATTTAAAACTAGTAGAAGAGCAAGATGAAATGCCGCAGCTTGAAGAATTATTGTCTGTGGCGTGTGAAGCGTTTGAAGAAAAGACGGGTCAGGATGATGAAGATTATCATGATTTGTACGAAAAGTTAACGAACCATTCATATATTCAGCCAGAGATCGAATTTGACTGGGATGAAGATGATGATGAGGGTCTTAGAAAAAAGTTTCCGCTTTTATGGGAAGCTTTTGGAGAAAACCCGCTGGAATACTAACTTAATTACATAAAAATCAAAACTCACCATCTTTTTTACAGGGTGAGTTTTTTTATAAAATACGCCTTAAGTCTTAGAACAGATTACTTCCTGAAGCCATGGTTATTTTAGGAAGGTTTCGATAAGGTAATACTAGAAACATATAATAAGTAAACTTTTTTATTGGAAAACGAAACTCTGAAACTTGTACATTCGTATGAATAAGTAAGAGTTTATGTCAGGAGTCGATTACAATGAACGGATTTTTAGCCTTTTTTATCCGAATGTTTGTTGCTATCCCATCTTCTATTGGAGTGTGGCTGGCGAGTATTATTGCGTATGACCAGACGTATCTCATGTCATCTGGAATCGCCGTTGCGGGCGGGGCTGCTGCATATACTGCAACAGGACTTCTGCAAAAGCAGCGATTTCTTAGCAGCCATCAACTATCAAGACAAGAATATAAATACATCAGAAGAAATTTAGACGAAGCAAAACCGAAGATTCATCGCTTGCAAAAGGCACTGCTCTCTGTCCGAGATCTGCCTACGTTAAAGCAAAGAGCGGACTTGGTACGAGTGGTGCGGAAAATCCAAAGCTTAACCCAGAAAGAGCCAAGACGTTTTTACCAGGCTGAGCAATTTTACTTTTCCCATTTGGATTCAGCTGTCGAACTTACGGAGAAATATATGTTTTTAACAGCACAGCCAAGAAAAACGAAAGAACTCACAAAGTCTTTAGTGGAAACAAAACGAACGCTTGATGAGTTAAAAGAATACATCGAAAAGGATTTATACCAGGTTTTGTCAAATGATATAGATGACCTTCATTATGAGATCGATGTGGCGAAGTATTCGATCAGATCTTTGAAAGAATCACAATCTATTAAAAAGGCAGGAGATATAAATGAAAGAAAATAATGCACCCCTGTTTAACAATACAGATGAACCGGCAAATCTAATGGATGACTTGCTGGCTAATCCTTTTGGTGAAGAGAAGGAAGCTAATCTGCAGCCGGGGGAAAATAAACAGATCCGTTTAATCGATGTGCTGCCAGAAGAAAACAAAGAAAAAGCTTATCAGTTGGCTAAACAGATCGATCCGACAAACCACCAGACTATGATCACTTACGGAGCACCCGCACAAGCGAAGCTTCATTCATTTTCAAATACGATGCTTGAACATGTGAAAAAGAAAGACACAGGTCAGATCGGTGAAATCATTGGCGACTTAATGAGAAAGCTTCAAGATGTGAATCCTGAAGAATTAAAGTCAAACAAACCAACATTAATCGGCCGCATGTTTGGTAAGATCTCCGGTTCTGTTCAAGAAGTGCTTTCCAAGTATCAGAAGACGGGTGCACAGATTGATCGCATCTCGGTAAAATTGGACGGAAGCAAGAATGTCCTCATGTCAGATATCGTAATGCTCGAAAAGCTGTATGAGAACAATAAGGAATACTTCCAGGCGCTGAATGTTTATATTGCGGCAGGTGAGTTGAAGCTTGATGAGCTGAATCAAGTAACGATTCCTGAGATGAGAAAAGTGGCGGAACAAACAAATGATCAAATGAAGTTCCAAGAAGTAAACGATATGGTCCAGTTTGCTGATCGCTTGGATAAACGAGTGCATGATCTGAAGTTGAGCCGTGAAATCACGATACAAAGCGCACCGCAAATTCGTTTGATCCAAAATACGAACCAAGCACTTGTTGAAAAAATTCAGTCGTCCATCATGACGGCTATTCCGCTATGGAAAAACCAAGTGGCGATCGCACTCACACTGATCAGACAGCGTAATGCTGTAGAAGCTCAAAAACAGGTTTCCAAAACGACAAATGAACTGTTATTAAAAAATGCAGAAATGCTTAAAACCAATACAATTGAAACTGCGAAAGAGAATGAGCGTGGTTTAATTGATATCGAAACGTTGAAGAAAACACAGGAAAACTTACTGTCAACCCTTGAAGAAACGCTTCGAATCCAAGAGGAAGGCCGCATGAAGCGACGTTTAGCAGAAGAAGAGCTTGCAACGATGGAGATCGGGTTGAGACAGAAGCTGCTTGAGATTAAAGGAGAATAATTAAAGAAGGTACTTGCGCTGTGATGAGACGCAAGTACCTTTTTTTGTGCCAAGGGAAATCATGACTTTAGTTCAACTCACGAAGCTTTTGCTTCTAACGAATCTAGTGTTGAAGGTTTTTTGCTGAAGTTGCTGATAACCATTCCAACGCCAGTACCAACAAGAGCAGGAAGGATCCACTGTAATCCCATCGAGGATAGCGGAAGGATATCTTTAACAACATGAACCGGACCTAATTCAATACCGAAAGCAAGTAATCCATCCATCAGGGCAAATACACCTGTAAATAGAATGGCACTGCCATACACTTTTTTTGGATTTTTGAAGAAACGGTTAAAAAACGTAAGTGTAATTAATACGATTGTTAATGGATAAGCTGTGACTAAAAACGGCACCGACACTTTTAGGATCTGGTTCAGACCAAGATTAGAGAGTGTAAAACTTACAAGTGTAACCAGCAAGACTACCGTTTTGTAGCTAACTTTGGGAAGTAGATTTGAGAAATATTGACCACACGCAGATGTTAGTCCAACAACGGTAGTAAAACAAGCTAATGTAAAAATTACACCTAGAAAGGCTGTTCCGCTTCCACCTAACAATAGAGTGGAGGCTGCTGAAAGAATATCTGTTCCATTTTCAAAGGAACCTGCTGCTGCCATCTTTCCACCGATTAACCCTAAACTAACATAAACCAGCGCAAGTAATGTTCCGGCGATCAAACCTGCTTTTAATGTATAGTTTGTTAATTGCTTTCGATCTTGAACGCCTCTTTGTTGAATTGCTGTAAGAATAACAATTCCAAAAGCAAGTGCAGCAAGTGCGTCCATTGTGTTATATCCCTCAATAAATCCTGTTGAAAAAGCTCCTGATTGATAGTTAGCAGTTGGGGACTGAAGTGGAGCATCCAACTTAACAAATCCTACTGTACATAGCACAACCATCGCTAAGAGCAAGACTGGCGTGATCCAGCGTCCCATATATTTCTCCATCTTTGATGGATTTAGGCTGACTGCATAGACAAGTGCGAAAAAGACAGCCGTGAATAAAAAGAGAATAAGTACTGCGTTGGAATTACTGCTCAAGAATGGTTTAACACCCATCTCATAAGCAACGTTTGCGTTTCTTGGGATGGCAAGGAACGGTCCGATACTTAAATAGATGACTACCATGAAGACTGTGCTGAACACTGGATGAACGCGGTTGCCAATGGTCTGAACTCCTCCTTTTACTAGTGAAACAGCAAATAATACGGCAAAAGGAAGTCCAACTCCTGTAACGATAAATCCTGCCATAGCAAGCCAGTAAGATGATCCAGCTTCTGCTCCTAAAAATGGAGGGAAGATTAAATTTCCTGCTCCAAAAAACATTGAAAATAACATTAGTCCAATAAAAACGGTGTCCATCTTTCTCATAAGTAATCTCTCCTTTTATTGTTTTTGAACATAAAAAAACCCGTCCCTAAAACAGGGACGAGTTATAGCTCGCGTTACCACCCTAATTCCGCAGCTAATAAAAGCTTGCGGCACTCAGTCAACGTACGATTATACGTGTTCCATTGTAACGGCGGACGACCCGTCAAAGCTTACATTATCAGCTTTGCATCTCAGAGATGATTTTCGGATAAGGTCTGTACATCGGCTTTCACCAAGCACCGATTTCTCTGGGGAACAGGATCATATCTTACTCTTTCTCGTCATTGATTTTAATATTAATAGTAAATTTAGCATCTTAAAATAAAGAAGTCAATAATAATTTCAGAATTGATCGAAAAGTATTTCAATAGAAAAGCTATAACAGCAGTCCCATAATAATAGAGTTATTATAATTTCCATTAATAAAATTATCTTTCTTCAACAAACCTTCCACTTCAAATCCCAACTTCTTATAAAGCTCAATAGCAACTGTATTCGTTTCATTGGTAACGAGGCTGATCTTTTTGGTCAAGCCGTTTTGTTTAGCCCATTCTATTAGATCTTTCATTAATACCTTTCCTAATCCTAAGCCGGTGTACTTTTTAGAGACGACGATTCCTAGTGTCCCAACATGTTTGGTTCGTTCTTTTTGTGAGGAATTAATGGTTGCGATGCTGATAATCTCTTAATCAATCAGTGCCAGCAGCATGATTGAATTTTGTTCATTAGAGGTTGCTGTGATGTATTCCTCATATTCTCGAAGATCACGCTTAAATTCGTTTGCTCCAAAGGATAGGAAATCTGTTTCACCGCCAACCACATTGTAAAAGTCGATCATGTTTTGGGCGTCATCTTTAGTTGCTCTTCTTACGGTCACTTCTATGTTGTTTTTCAGGATAATTTTCCTCATCTTTACTCAGTCCTTCAGATCATAATTATTAAGTTAAATATAACCTACCAGTCTATTCATGGTACAACCCTAATATTCATGATTTTTTGATTAAATTTTTTAGCAAAATAGTAATGCAGCTCCTATTCCCTCGCATAGAATATGAGGATTTGTTATTTCAAAAAAGAATAGGAGAGAAGGAATGAAAACGAAAAAATTAGTCATCGGGTTACTCATGTTTTGTTTTATGTTCTTTTTAGTGCAGCCGGCAAAAGCAGCAGCTTCGTCTTTTATCGTAATAAATAAATCCACCAACCAGCTGGCATATTTCGAGAATAATAAATTATCAAAAGTCTTCAAAGTGGCAACGGGTAAGCTGCCATCGTACACACCAGAAGGCAAATTTAAAATTGTAAACAAGATTACAAACAGACCTTATTATACCGGTAATATACCAGGTGGAGATCCTCGGAATCCTCTTGGCAACAGATGGCTTGGTTTAAATGCAAGAGGAACTTGGGGAACAACGTATGCGATTCATGGGAACAATAACGCAGATGCCATTGGAAAATATGTAAGTGCAGGGTGCGTCCGCATGTACAACAACGATGTGCAATGGCTTTATGCACGAATTCCTGTGAACACACCTGTCGTCATTACCACTTCAAGCAAGACATTCCCAGCAATAGCAGCAGCGAATGGTTATAAAATAACAAACGGCTCAACAGTACCAGTTTTCTCGATCGTAAACCTGAAAAAAGGCAGCCGCGGAGCTGAAGTCATGGAGCTGCAGCGCAGACTGACTAACTTAGGGTATAGCACAAAAGGAATCGATGGGATCTTTGGAAATAATACAGACGCAGCTGTACGTAAGTTTCAGAAAGCTAAAAAACTAAAAGTAGATGGAATTGTAGGACCAGCGACAAAGAAGGCGTTGGGGATGTTTTAATTAAACAAGTATTTAAAAAGGGCTGTCCTGAAGGTTTTTCCACCTTAGAGCAGCCTATGAATGTTTAATAGCATATTGATTTAATAAATCTACTATACTTACTTGCTTTATTAATACTGTATTTTATATTAATTTTATTTAAATAATCGACAATTTTGTCACTGTCGTCTTCAGTAGATAATCCCTCTACCTCTAATTCATAACATACTTTATTATTAGGAAAATTTGTTTTATCTAGCTCAAAAAGAAATTCATTGAATAAAGATAATTGGCTCCGGCTATTATGGATATTCCCAATATATTTCAATTCCCTGAAATTAATTATTTTTGAGATTATATTATAGGCTTCTGAAGGAATCACATCTGACAACTTAAATGGACTTTTAATAACCTCTTCAAATACATACTTATCGATTTCATTTTCATATTCAAGTGAAGAGAGAAAATTAGAGTGCATATTTTTTTTATTTTTAACTTTTAAACATAATAAGAATTTGTTATCTTGATTCCTGATTCTAAGAGTTATATTACTTGCATTTAATGTGTGAGTGGGAGTATCAAAATAATAATTTATTTGATCATATTGTTGTTTCAAAGGTATGTGTTTTAATAATTTGCTATATGCTTCTTCATCAATTAACAATTTTAATTCATTTTCTTTGGTAGGAACTGACATAATATCATCCCTTTCATATATTATTTTTATATTTTACTACTTATTTGTAGAATTCATAGTAAATATGTAAAATTTAAATTATTTGTAAAATAATGTTATAATAAATAAATAAAAAAGGAAGGATGTATATTATGGACTTTCATAATTTAAAATTAGTTAGAAGCATACATGATCCTATACATGGATTGATAAAATTAAGTAATGAAGAAATGAAGATTATTGAAGACCCACTATTTAACAGATTACATTTTATCCGGCAAAACTCATTCTTATATAAAGTGTTTCCAACGGCAAAACATACCCGTTTTGATCATTCAATTGGTGTGATGCATCTGTCTGGAAAGATGTTACTATCCGTACTAGAAAACGGTTTTATTGCTGCACAAAGATCTGACTTATGCGAATTAAGGGAAATACCAAATGAACTAGCTAATCATGATGGTATTGGTATCGATATTTTTTCTTTAAGGGATAAAAACTCTGATGTAATTACCAAGGCGTTTTATAATCTTAGATTAGCCGCATTATTACACGATATTGGACACGGACCATTATCTCATTTATTTGATTCGTTTGCCCCAACAGTGGAAGAGTTTTTAGAAATACTTGAAAGCGATGTTGATTTGAAAAAAAATATAGAAATTTATGAAGCTATTAATACGATGATACTTAAATATAAGGAAAAAAAAGAAAAAGGGAATGCTAATGTTCGAGTTGAACACGAGCATATTTCTTCGTATTTTGCATTTAAAATATTAAACAGAAACTTGTTTGAAAAAGAAAATATTAAAAATGTACTCACGATTTTAAAACCAGAATTAGCACTTGGTTCATTAACATTAAATATTAATGGTATCGATTATAATTTACTTCCACTATTAAACGATCTTGTGGCAAGTGGACCAATTGATTGTGATAGAATGGATTATTTAAAAAGAGATAGTTATTTCATTGGGGTGCCTTACGGAAATTATAGTGAGGAAAGAGTTTTAAAGACTCTTATGGCTTTTGTAGATAATAAACAAGAAGTCAGGCTTGGTCTGAAAAACAGTGGTCTTCACGCAGTAGAAAATTTTTTACAAGCAAGATACGAATTATATGTACAAGTATATGGTCATAAAACTAATGAAGCATGTAAGGCTAAAATAGATTTTATTTGCAAGGATAATAATATTAGTGTCAAACAATGGGCGGATATTAATTTTGATAATAAAGAAAGTTTAGCAAGTGAATTTGAATCCATATATTTAAGTAATACAGATGAATCATTTTTAGAAAAATTAATTGCTTTTTATCAATCTTCAAAGGAAGATGGTCATAATAAAAAGTTCAATGCTCTTGTGAGATTAAGAGGAAGAAAGTTATGGAAAAGAGTCTTTGAGAAAGATGAATTTATTTCAGATGCAAACTCTACCACTGAACTCTCTAAAATACTAGATGAAATCTATCCAAATATGAAGAAAGAGTTTAAAGATATATACTTATTTAAAAGCAATAGGTTTCCCTTAAAAGATGTTAACAATGGAGCAAAATTACTTGAAAAATCAAAAGGGAGATTTTATGTAACCTCCTACAAAGAATTAGCTAAGGCAACTCAAATTATAGAATCTTTAAATCAAGGATTAAGAGTTTGGAGAATCTATGGAATTAAAGAAGATGATATTGATAGGCAAAAAGAATATATAAGAGATAAATTTGAAAATGAAACTGTTTCTAGTGAAATCTAGTGCGTCAACTCCATAAAAATGTAAAAAAATCCTTTTTAAAAGGATTTTTTTATTTCTGTAAAACTTTTTCCACATTCCAGGGTCTAATATATAGGTAAGGGGTTAGGAGGCGAGAAGTTGGAGACAGAACAATTAGTGAAAAAGGCGATTAAAGGGAACGATGATGCTTTTTTACAGCTCATTCAAATATACAAAGTGGATTTATATAAAACAGCGCTCTCCTTTTTACGGAATGAGGAGGAAGCGTTAGAAGCGATACAGGAAGTAACCTACCGTGCTTATAAAGGAATCAGGAAATTAAAAGAGGCTTCTTATTTTAAAACTTGGCTGATTCGAATCATGATCAACTATTGCAATGATCATCTTAAAAAGCAAAAGCGAGTCGTTATTAATGAAGAGGTGCTGAAATCCATTGGGGTGACAGAGAATCATTCAGAGATGGAACTTCGGGATGCGATGCTTGGACTGGACGAACTTTCACGTGAAATACTGACGTTAAAATACTTTCATGACTTGAAGATTAAAGATATCGCTGGAACCATGCAGTGCCCAGAAGGGACAGTTAAGACTTGGCTGAACAAAGCGCTGAAAGCACTTAGAGAAAAACTTGAAGAGAGAGGAGGTAATCTGAATGTTTAAAAGAGAAGAGGAACAATTAAACAACTTTAAGAAAGAATATGACAACATCCCATTATCACTTGATAAATTGGATCAAGCCATTATGACAGGATTAAATAAAGCTAAATTAGAAGAACGGAAATCTAAAAGGAAAAAGAACAGTATATATGG
Source organism: Fictibacillus arsenicus (assembly GCF_001999465.1). Lineage (GTDB taxonomy): Bacteria > Bacillota > Bacilli > Bacillales > Fictibacillaceae > Fictibacillus > Fictibacillus arsenicus. Next base: position 141,100 of record NZ_MQMF01000004.1, on the reverse strand, counting down.
TTTTATTGCTGCAGCTCTTTTATTCATCGGATTATTTTCATCGATTCGAATTTCTCCTGTGTTTGCCAGCTACATTTCAGAGATTCCGGGGATGGAAAAAATCGTTGAACTCATCAGGGATGATAAAGGAAGACTGGCTGCAGTAGAAAATAAATATTATCAAGAACTAGGTGTAACTTCTGAGGTGAAAGATGGTCTGAAAGTCACATTGGATGGAACGATTGCAGATGAAATGGGGATTGTTCTGTATTATACGCTCCACTCTGAAGAAAAGCAGAAATCAATGATGATTGATAAGGTCAAACTAAGAGCAAAGGATGGCACTCCTCTTGACGAGGCATCTATTTCTTATGGTGCTCCTCATGAATCAGAGAAAGGTCAACATTCATATAGTGGAGAGATTGAGTATTTCTTTGAAGCACCTTTAACTGCTAAAGAATACATTGTTGATATTGAGGTAAGCGGAGAAAAATACTCTTTGCCGTTTACTTTAAAAGATTTTAAAAAGAAAAAAGAGTATCCTATAAATCAAACGATGGAATTAGAAGGTCAAAAGATAAATGTTGAAAAAATAATCGTGTACCCTCTAAGAATTGCAGTGTATTTAGAAGCCGATCCAAATAATGAAAAGCAAATTCTTAATTTTGATGATTTACGTATTGTAGATGAAAAGGGTGAGGTTTGGGGAAAGATTTTGAATGGCGTAACAGGAGCAGGTGAAAATGGTGCAAAACAGGAGATTTATCTTCAAAGTAACTATTTTCATGAACCAAAAGAACTTTACCTGGTTTTAAATAAGGCACAAGCGGTCAATAAAAATGAATTGTATGTAATCGTAGATCCGCAACAACAAAAGATTCTAAAGCAACCCGAAGTAAACATGATAAAAGATTTAAAAGTGGTTGGAAATGATCTAGCGTTTACTATGAAAATGAAAGAGTTTCCTTATAGCATGTTTAGTGAGGCTTTTGAGATATCAGGAGAAAAGATAGAGTTAGCCTCTAATTATATGACTACTTCTTCCGAAGGTACTCAAGTAAATGGAGTTTATATAACTGGTCTTTCAACACGAAAAGAGCCTATCAAACTTAAACTTAGCTATTATCCATCTTGGATAAAGGGCAACGAGAAAATAAGAATCAAATAATTGTTGTATGGGTGGTTCTTTTATAGAGAATCGCCCTTTTTTGCGAAAACGATTTAAAGCATCTATAATTCTACTCAACAAGAGGAAGAGGTGACTGAAATGCGGCTGGATCATACTGGAATTGCCGTAAGAAGAATAGATGAGGCGATTGAATTTTATACAAATGTATTGGGTGGTAAGCTCACGGAACGTTATACAAGTGAAAAGCCTGGAGTTGAAACGCATATCGCTGTTATTGAAATGGAAAACCAGGTCATCGAGCTTCTGGAACCAACGAGCAGGACCTCGCCTATTGAGCGTTTTATCAGGCAGAACGGTAAAGGTGTGCATCATTTGGCGTACGAAGTAGATAACCTGCTTGAGACCATAAAAGATTTTGAAAGCAGGGGCTATACTTTTTTAAAAGACACATACCGGATCAACCCTTTTGGACGTCGACTAATCTATATGAATCCTGTTCATTCGCAAGGGCAGATTATAGAACTGTGTGATTATGTATCTTTAGATGATTAAATGGTAATTTTATTTAAAATAAGAAAGTGGACCAGGAAAATTATTCCTAGTCCACTTTCTTTGTTTTAATCAAATCAAACCTATTTAAAAGTCCCTGTCGGAACATTAAAGGTCCATCTGGTTTTGTCTTCTGCCTCTAAAGTGAGATCAAATCCATCATAATCTATAACTCTAACTTCTCCATGTTTTGAAGGAGTCTTATATTCTTTTGAATCGACAAACTTTCTTTTTTCACCATCTGTTAATACAACAACAATACCTTGAGCGGGATCTGACTTAAGAGCTCCAGTCTCAACGGTTACCCCGCGGGCACTCATTTCCTGATGGTTAACCGGACTGACCCAGCCATTCGTGAACCGAATACGTTGATCATTTACTGGGTCTTCTATTTTCTTGATGATTTGAGGTGTTACGGTACGGTCTTTTTGGATAACAAGTGGACCATCCTTCGTGTTGTTTTTTGTAATACTGTCGTTTTTTGCTTTAATTTTATTTTTGTCTTTTCGTTCCTGGATCTCCTGTTTTTCTTTTGGCAAAGCGCCATATTCTGTATTAGAAGCAGAAACATGATAATAGCTAATTCCCGCACAAGAGAGTACTCCTACAGTGAGTAATGCGATCCAAATTTTATTCATTTCCTTCACTCCTTTACCTATTATTAGTGCCACTGAATATCCGTTGATAGAATAGGAAATTTAGTTGATTCGGCTGTAATGGCATCACTGTTGAGCTCATTGATTAACTGTGTCCAGCCCTGGCTGGGTGTATTGTCAAGTTCCCAATGACAGCCAACGTCTTGGCAGGCTCCGGCTTGGGTTAAGGAAGCTCCAAATTTCATCTGGTTGTTTTGTGAAACAGCGGAGTACTTGTTTATGTTTTGCCACTGTTCTGCCATATCTCCGCTATTATCATAAACTTGTGGAAGTGGCCATGATGGCGATGCTCCCCATGAAATGTAATAAATATCGTTATAGGTCCATCCGTTATTACAAGAATAATTAGTTGTTCCCGTGTTTGTGTTTGTATGGTAGCATCCATCAGCACTTCCATAATTGTAAAGAGAATAGCTATTAACTGCATCATAACCTTTTACCCAGTCTCTCGTGCTTACCGTATCATCATAGCCCGGCTCCATATCGTTCCCACCATCCACTTCTACTTGGTCAGAATAGGAGTTTGCTGTGTTATGGGCATTGATGGCATCTACCATATTTGCAAAGTTTCGGCCGCCTTCATTTGTTACGGTATACGAATTATTAGTACCAACGATCACTTGAACAGTCGAATAGTTATCAGATCCCGTTCCTTTCCAATAACCTCGGGAATAGGCTTGTACCGCATTTTTTACTTGATCGAGAGTGGCATCAGGCATTCCTCTAAGTGAAACAGTAGTGGGTGAAGGCTGGCCGCCAAAGTCAAGAATGACGATGCTTTGCTGTGTCCCGGCTTTACTGAAATCTGCACGTCCTTTTTGGTAGCCCATTTCATAGAGAGTAACGGTATCGATCGTGTCCATGTAATAGCTTGAGCTTGAAGGAGGAGGCGAGGCGGCTTCAATGTTCATAGCTGGAAAGAACAGTGCTATCAATCCAAACCATAAGAATATTTTCGGTGTGTAATGACGTAAACCTAATTTTTTCATTTTTGTCTCCTTTTTATTTTATGATGACAAACAGTTTTTTCTAAAATTCAGAATTTAATAAAAGTGTTCGTAATGGAATATTTGTTTCATGGGCATAAAATGGTTTATTAATCTTTTTTACAAGTAATTAATACTAACAACATAAATTATGTGGTGATAAATGGATTGCGTTTTTCATAATTTCCTAGTCTTTCATATCTAAAATCTATACAATTAAAGTTATAAGAATATTCTGTAAAGGGTGAAGACATGAAGTGGATTAATAATCTAGAGAGCTTTCCTTATCCATTTAAAGGTTCAACCTACCGTTACTCCAATAACTCTATACCTATGAAGACGCCACTTTGTGTTGAAGTCACTCCAGATTATATAGAAGAGATGCAATTAAAGCGTACTCTTTTGAATCATCATGCTGAACGCTGCTATCAATCACTACCACACACCATTACTGGACAGTGGGAGATTGTTGAGCTGGTGATTGATCATCTTGCTGCTCAGTATCCAGATCAGTTTTCGGTAGAAAAAAAGGGTTCAAAATGGACATTTAACAATAAAATTTTAGAAGAAAAGCAGGAGTTCACGTTTGGCGGTGAATCAACATTTCCTGAGGAGCCTTTAGCTTTTATAAGCAGGCACGTGCAAGAGGATTTAATACTTATGATGCAGCGGGACGGTGATCTGTATCTCGATGCAGGTCAGCTTTGTTTTCCTGCTAACTGGTCGCTTGCGTTTAACTTAGGCATGAAGTTTAAGTGCATTCACCACCCAATTCCCGGATTTAAAGAAGAAGGACTGGATGATCGAATTCTGCAATTCCTTATGAGGCTTGAAGCTGGCAACCCATGGGAGAGGAAAAACTGGTCGCTGATGGCTGGAGACAGGCTGGACACTTCCCTTGAGACATTTGATCAGTGGGGGAAACTTCGTAAACAGGTTACAAAAGAGAATGCAGGAGAGCTTGTTCATATTCGTGTAGAAGTGCAGAAGCTGTTCAGGTTGCCTCGAACGAACGGTATTCTTTTTACGATTAACACTCATTTGCTTTCTCTTGAAAATCTAGTTTCTAACCGGGAATGGTTGAAGCAGTTTCATGACATTCTATCCGAACTTCCACCGCATATAACCGATTATAAAGGGATTTCTCTTTATAAAAATGAGGTTCTTAAATATTTAAGTGAAAAGCTAGAAAGCGGGAAAGTAGTATGACCGAAGCAGTTTTTGTTCCTGGTAAAAGAAAGTATGTGTTTTGTAGCGATCAAGAGGGCATAAAGCTTTTATTCAATGTAATAGAACAGGTAAAAGAAGAAGGACGACCTTATGAAATATTTAAAATTGTAGAAAACCAAGATTGTTTGGAGCTAGGCGAATTGTTAAAGAAGCAAAAAATGGGGACGCACCTCTATGTAGCATTACCTTATGCGGAACTGGAGAAAGTTAGAAAGACTGCTGAAGAAATAGGTTTTACTGAGGAAGAAACGCAATACATCGGGTATGGCAATAAAGTGAAGAGAATTTTTTGCTGCCGTTGTCATGGAATGAATGAAACGGCTGATGTTCAAGCTGATATTCTTTGTAGCCAATGCGGTTTAGAACTATCGATATCCGATCATTACTCAGTTTTTCATAATGCCTTCTTAGGTTTTGTGGCAAAACTTTAGGAGTGGGTGTTTTGTATAAAGAGAAAACGATTCCAGTTTATGTTAAAGCGATTGAGCAGGAAAATGAATTTATAAGGAGGTTTACATTGGCTTCAGTTAATGAAGAATTGCTCCCTAAGTTTTCAGGGGGTGCTCATATTTCTACATATATTGAACATGGAGAATTGCTTGTCAGACAATACTCTTTAACTAGTAATCCCGATGATACTAAACATTATCAAATTGCTGTCAGGTTAAGTGATACTTCAAGAGGAGGTTCACGATATTGGCATGAAAAAATGAAAGTCGGCGATCAACTCCAGATCAGCTATCCAAAGAATCACTTTCCTCTTAGCTTTAAAGCAAAGCATCATGTTTTTTATGCAGCTGGAATCGGAATTACACCATTTTTATCGATGATGAATGAACTTCATTCCAGAGGTTCTTCATTCGAACTTTACTATGCTTCTAAAACGGAGGAAGCTTGTGCATTCTATGATTTTCTTCAGGAACATTATCCTAATCAATACCGTTTCTATTTTTCTAATAAAAGGGAGCGGATTAATTCATCTTCCTTAGAAGAACACCCAATCGGAACTCACGTTTATTTTTGTGGTCCTGAATCATTTATATCGGACCTTACTGAGTCAGCGTATCAACTAGGGTATCCTCCATCCGCTGTACATACTGAAAGGTTTACCCCGCCACAGCCTAAAGATATGCAACCCTTTAATGTTCAACTAAAAGATGGAACTCTTGTTGAAGTTGCGAGGGATCAGACTTTGCTTGAAGCACTATTGAACAAAGGGATTAAAGCCCCTTATTCATGCAGGGTCGGCAGGTGTGGTACATGTGAACTCCAGGTTGTAGAAGGCGAAATTGCACACTATGATTCTTTTTTTAGTGAAGACCAAAAACAAAGCCAATCAAGGATTTTAACTTGTGTTTCACGTTCGAAGTCAGCTATGTTGGTGTTAGATGTTTAGTTATGACGGAGTCTCAAAGTCTGATCATATCCTGTGTAAAGAACATTATTAAATGAAATTAACCGTAAACTAAAAAGGATAAAATGTTAATCTTTTTTAAAAAAGATTAATAAGGTGTATAATTTAAGAGTTCAAGCATTGGAGTAAGTCTGTCTGGATCGATTTCAGCGGACTTTTTTATTTCATACAGCAAGGAGTTTTCAGATTGAAACACCGAACTCTATTGGTTTATCTTGTCGCTTTTACCGCTTTCCTTGGTCCTTTTTCACAGACCATTTATGTCCCTCTCATTCCAGAAGTGACTAAAGAACTTCATACCTCTTCTTTTTTAGTTAATTTTTCGATATCCATTTATACGATTTTCTTAGCGCTCATGCAGATGGTTTATGGGCCTTTAACGGATTCTATAGGGCGGCGTAAAGTAATGCTCGCGGGTCTTTTAATTTACTTGGTCGCAACGGTTGGCTGTTTTCTTTCTGGGTCAATTGAGTCACTGCTAGTTTTTCGTTCTTTGCAAGCAGTTGGTATTGCAGCCGGTTCTGTTGTAGCTGTAACGGTGATAGGTGATATTTTTGAAGGAAAAGACCGCATTCAGCCGATGGGAACCTTTCAGATGATGGTTTCGCTTGGTCCGGTCTTTGGTCCCGTGGCTGGTGGATTCTTAAGTGGTTCGTTTGATTTTCAAATCATTTTTGTGGCTTTATTATGTGTGGGATTAATTGTTCTCGGAGGTAACATTGTATATTTAAAAGAAACGAAGCCACAAGAAAGTAAGAAACAAAACTTTAAGTTTACAGATTTTGTTAACATTCTAAAAAATCGAATTGGATTTTCAGTAATCGGAATCGGTTTTATCCAATACTACGCGCTGTATAACTTTTTGGTATTTTTACCGGGAATTATGAGCGAACGTTATGGCTTATCTGTAGAGCAAAAAGGACTTGTGTTTCTTCCGTTATCACTGGGAATTGTTGCTGGAAGTTTCTTTGGTGGAAAGCTGCGAAACTTTGACGAAAGAAAAGTAGTTGTAGGCACAGCTTTTCTTAATGTTCTGTCTCTATTGTTCTTCATTCTGGTATCGGATGTTTCGCTTAATATGTTAATTGTGTCGATCAGCTTATTTGGCTTGTTTTTGGGAATGTCTCTGCCTGTGCAGACTGCATTGCTTACACAGGAATTCCAGACGAACCGGGCGACTGCCATCGGTGCATATAACTTTTTTCGCTATATGGGGATGTCGATCGGACCGTTACTAGGAAGCTTTCTATTCCATATAGGCAGTTATGATTTAGCTTATGGTTTTGTGGATGCTATTTTGTTAATGTTCGCATTGATAATGAGTAATCAACTGTTGATGAAACGAAGATCATTCCAATAGATTTGGTATGGTCTTTTTTTACTAATCGGGTATATTGAAAGCATAGCCCTCATGAAGTAATCTTAGGTAAACAAATGTTTAAACAAGGGAAGATAATAATTATGTACATGACAATAAAAGAAACAGCAGAGTATTTATCGATACCTGAACCGGTAGTAGAAAGTTTGGTTCAGCAAAAGAAAATCCGTACGATCTTTGATGGAACGCAGCACTTGATAAACAAGGAGCAGTTCAACACACACTTTGAACAGCTTGAAAAATATAAAAAATTAGTAGAGGAATATTTGAGTGAACCAATCCCAGAAGACTGGGATGCAAAGGATGAGGATTAACAATCCTAAAAATTGTAAAGACGAAAAGTTCGATATATGATAGAGAGAGTATGGTAAATAGGGAGAGTGTAAAAGAAATGCATAGAGACAAGGAACTGCATTCTTTTTTAATTGATAAGACATGGCAAATGACTGAGGAATGGTATGCTTCTATTGATAAAAGCAAAGCCACGGGAGTCTATGCTTCTTCAATTCCTGAAACCATAAGGACATTAAAAAAGCAGAATCATGAATTCCATCTGCATTTTTGTGAGGTTTTTGTTAAAGAGGAATCAGAGTTTCTAAAAGACTTTGAACCATGGGTAGTCATGATTGCAAAGGATGATGAGCACTTAAATACACCTGTGACAGGAATCATGCAAGAATTCTTTAAGGTTCAGAGACAGTATCTTGGGTTCGTAAAGGAGTTTGTGAATCTTGATAGAGGTAAATATTCTCAAGATGTTGTTGATTCTTGGAACGAGGTTATAATCAATACCTTTAATAAAATTGTTACTTGGTTCGTTGAAGAAAACCAAAAATACAGTGAAGAGAAATTACATGCTCAGCAGGAAATGATTAATGAATTGAGTTCTCCGGTTATTGCACTTAATAATCATATGGGGCTCCTTCCGTTGATCGGTGTGATTGATACGGCAAGGGCAAAGCTAATCGTAGAGAGTACTCTTGAGCAATGTACAGAAAAAAATATCTCTCATCTCTTAATCGATTTATCTGGTGTTTTGATTATCGACACGATGGTTGCGCAGCAAATCTTCTCTTTAATAGAAACACTTGGGTTAATCGGGGTAAAATCTACTCTATCAGGAATCAGACCGGAAATTGCTTTAACCGCAACACAGCTCGGACTTTCTTTCGATGAAGTTTCTATTAAATCAAATCTTGCTCAAGCACTTGCTTCAAAAGAAAATTAATATTTTTTCATAGACTGGGGTTAAACCTGGTCTTTTTTTATGTCTTTATTTCATAGATATAGAGTATAGTGAAACATTTCCAGTACACATACGTTAAAATGAAAATAGAATGCTAGATTCTGGGGGGATTTGCTTCAGTGAAATGGATAACAAGAGTGGTATTTGTGTCTTTATTAGGCTTTCTAGTTTTTCTAATCATAGATGAGATGAGAAAAAAGAATGTTCCGATGCCAACTGAGATTCACCCGATCGTTGCTGAAAAAAGAGATCAGCTGATTCAGAGAGCCGCCGAAAAAGGTATTGCGGTTGTGATAACAGATGATTTCCGTTCAGCGGAAGAACAGGATGAACTTTATGCCCGCGGCAGAAGTACGGAAGGAACAGTTGTTACACATGTAGAAGGCGGAGAGTCGTATCACAATTACGGTCTAGCCATAGATTTTGCACTTCAGTTAAAAGACGGAACGGTCGTGTGGGACTTAGAGCGAGATGATAATAAGAATGGAAAGTCAGACTGGATGGAAGTTGTACGTATTGGGAAAGAGCTAGGCTTTGAATGGGGCGGAGACTGGGTTGGTTTTAAAGATTATCCGCATTTGGAGATGGATTTTGGGTTGAGTATTCGAGAGCTGCAATATGGGGAGAGACCTCCCAAAAGCAAGTAAAGGAGAAGTTCATGAAACTATTTGGATTTGTTTTATTAGCAGGTGCTATTTTTTTTCAGGCTGTGATAATCTTGGAGCAATACGTGTTGAAGATAAAAATGGTGAGTTTAAAAATCCGATGGGTTTCAATTCTTTTTTAAAGGATGTTCAAGATCAAACACAATCTAAGCTAACTTTTATAAAATATGGTATTGAAGGGCAACGGTCTGTTGAGAAAATTACCTATGACGGCGATAGCTTAAAAGTACATCATACTGTTGATAAAAAGTTTGTTGAGGAATACAAATGCAATGGGATAGAAAAACAAAATAAACAAGATGAATTTATCTTTGTATTAACAAATTGTAAAGACAGTCTTAAAAATATTGAATTAGTCACTGTTCCTATTGAAAAGATGAAGTATTAGTTAAACAAAAAAGGCTGACATCAGAAAGCACATTAAGCGCCTTCTAGTGACAGCCTGATACTTTTTATAGCTTAAACGAACTCTTTAATGAAACGATTTGGTTAAATACGATTTTATCATCAGTTGTTTGCTTTGGATCTACGTTGAAATAGCCGTGGCGGAAGAACTGGAACTTGTCATGAGGCTTCGCGTCCTTCATGTTTGCTTCGATAAATCCTTGTTTTACGATAAGAGAATCTTTGTTCACGTAATCCAAGAATGTTTTACCTTCGCTGTCTTCTTCGTTTTCCATGTCAGCATCCAGAATTAATGGTTCATATAAACGGAACTCCGCTGGAACAGCTTGTGTAGCTTCAACCCAGTGAAGTGTTCCTTTTACTTTGCGTCCAGTGAAACCAGTGCCTGACTTCGTTTCAACATCATACGTACAATGAAGTTCAACCACATTGCCGTCTTCATCTTTTATAAAATCTTCGCATTTAATGAAGTATGCATGCTTTAAGCGAACTTCGTTACCAGGGAAGAGGCGGAAGTACTTTTTCGGAGGATCCTCCATAAAGTCTTCACGCTCAATATAAATTTCACGGGAGAATGGAATCTGGCGTGTTCCCATTTCTTCGTTTTCTGGATTGATCTCAGCATCCAGCATTTCAACTTGGCCTTCAGGATAATTTGTGATAACCACTTTAAGCGGATCAACGATACCCATCGTACGAGGTGCTTTCACTTTTAAATCTTCACGGATGAAGTGTTCAAGCATCGCCGTATCAGCAGCACCAGAACCTTTTGATACTCCAACAGCTTTTACAAATTCAACGATTGATTCAGGTGTGTAGCCTTTTCGGCGCAAGCCAGAGATTGTCGGCATGCGCGGATCATCCCATCCATCAACATACCCTTCATCTACAAGCTGTTTTAATTTACGCTTGCTCATTACCGTATTTATCAGACCTAAGCGGCCGAACTCGATTTGCTGAGGCTTGCTTTCCATTTCACACTCTTCAACTACCCAGTTGTAAAGAGGACGCTGGTCTTCAAACTCTGTTGTACAAAGCGAGTGCGTCACGCCTTCAATCGCATCCTCGATCGGATGAGCGAAGGCATACATTGGATAGATGCACCAAGTGTCACCTGTGTTGTGGTGTGTAGCATGAGATACGCGGTAGATAACCGGGTCGCGCAAATTAATGTTTGGCGAGCTCATATCGATTTTGGCACGAAGAACCTTCTGTCCGTTTTCGAACTCTCCTTTACGCATGCGGTCAAAAAGATCCAAGTTCTCTTCAACAGAGCGGTTGCGGTAAGGACTTTCTTTACCAGGCTCAGTCAGTGTCCCGCGGTATTCGCGGATTTCATCAGCATTAAGGTCATCCACATATGCTTTTCCTTTTTTAATTAAAAGTACAGCGCGCGTGTACATTTCTTCAAAGTAATCGGAAGCATAACGAAGATTTTCCCATTCAAAGCCTAGCCATTCAACATCTTTCTTGATAGCATCAACGTATTCTTGGTCTTCCTTTAATGGGTTTGTATCATCAAAACGCAGGTTTGTTTCCCCGCCGAACTCATCAGCAAGCCCGAAGTTGATGACGATCGATTTTGCATGTCCAATATGAAGATATCCGTTAGGTTCTGGAGGGAAGCGTGTAATAACTTTCTTGTGCTTTCCGGATTCCAGATCGCTTTGGATGATTGTTTTAATAAAATTAGAAGAACTATTCTCCATCCCGTATCAAGCCTTTCCTTATATGTAAACTAAAGTATACTTTACATTATAACAAAAATAATTTTCAACTAAACGTATTCTTTTATGAGATAGGGATTATATTTGACTGCCCTTAACCTTATAATGATGAGATAAATATTCAAATGAACGGTGGGATTAAACATGAATGTTATTGACTTACATTGTGATGCATTACTAAAACTTTGGGAAACAAAAGGAAATCTGCGATATGCCGATGCTCCTGAGCTGTCAACAAATAAAAATAGACTTCAAAAAGGAAAGGTTAAAGTTCAGTTCTTTGCTATTTTCATAGAGCCTTTCATTCCATCAGATCAAAAATTTCAGGCTGCACTAGATCAGATTGATTACTTTTACCGTGAAGTACTTGTCAAAAATCCAGAGATGAAGCATGTGAAGGATTGGAGTGAACTTGCCGCTGTAAAAGATGGTGAGATCGGTGCGGTGCTGACGCTTGAAGGTGTGGAAGCGATTGGTGATGACTTAACAAAGCTGAACATTCTTTATCAGCTTGGCGTTCGTCTGATCGGACTTACGTGGAATCATGCGAATCTTGCAGCTGACGGGGCACAAGAACCGCGCGGAGCAGGGCTGACCTTATTCGGAAAAGAAATCGTTCGGTTTAATAATCAGCATAAAATCCTGACCGACGTATCCCACTTATGTGACCGGGCATTCTGGGACGTGATGGAAATCGCGAAGTACCCTTTAGCAAGTCATTCAAATTCTCGTGCTTTGTGTGAGCACCCGCGAAACCTTACTGATGAGATGGCAAAGGAAATGTTTCAAAAAGGCGGAGTCGTTCATGTTGTTTATAACCCTCCCTTTACAAAAAGTGAAGGTCCATCAAGTATTTCAGATTTGATTAAGCATATCGATCACTTCTGCGGACTTGGCGGTGTGAAACAGATTGGTCTAGGCTCTGATTTTGACGGGATTGCTTCACACATTGTGGATCTCGAGGACGCTTCTAAAACACAGAACTTAATTAATGAACTGTTAAAACATTATTCAGAAGACGAAGTAAAAGGATTTGCACATCGAAACTTCTTAAACTATCTTCCAAAATAAAAACCAGGGGTGTAAGTAATGAAGGTTCGCGACAGGGGAATGATCGTTGGAACTCTTTCTCCAGGGAAGAAAAACTGTATAACCGATGTAGAAGGCGTGAGGGTCGGTCATGTCACGCTGGACTATCCGATTAACGATAACGATTACACTTGCACAGGCGTTACGGCAATTCTGCCGCACGAAGGCAATCTGTTTCAAGAAAAAGTGACAGCTGCAAGCTATGTAATTAATGGTTTTGGCAAAACGACAGGTCTTGTTCAGCTGAATGAACTTGGAGTTCTGGAGTCTCCGATCATGCTGACGAACACGTTTGGCGTTCCGGCTGTTACGCAAGGAACGCTGGAGTACATGCTGGAACAAAATCCTGAGATTGGCGACACGACGGGTACGGTGAACGTCGTTGTTGGCGAATGCAATGACAGCTATCTGAATTCGATCAGACATTTTCCTGTAAAACCGGAGCACGCGACCGAGGCTATTAGAAAGGCAAACGATGAAGCTGCGGTGGAAGGTGCAGTTGGGGCTGGAAAAGGGATGATCTGCTTTGGTCATAAAGGTGGAATAGGAACCTCTTCGCGCATCGTATCTAAGTACACGTTAGGCTGTCTCGTGCTTAGTAATTTTGGCAAGAAGGAAGAATTTAAATACTCTCATTTAAAAAGTGATGGGACAGAGGGGATATCGGAAACGAGTGATGGCTCCATTATGATCGTCCTCGCGACCGATGCGCCGTTAAGCGACAGACAGCTTTTACGAGTGGCTAAAAGATGCGGGATTGGACTTGGCCGAACAGGCAGCCACTTTGGAAACGGCAGCGGGGATATTGTGATTGCTTTTTCGACGGCACATAAGATCTCTCATTTTCATGAAAAAGAAATTGAAATACGAACTCAGCTCCGGGAAGATCTCCCAGTAATGAACGAAATTTTCACGGCTGCTGCAGAAGCAACAGAGGAAGCTATACTTAATTCGTTATCTTCAGCCGAAACGACGATTGGCCGAAACGGACATACCGTTCGATCATTTCTTTTTAAATAGCGTTTGTCACTATTGTGGCAGATGCTTTTTTCTTTATCCTTCTTTTATCAACTGCCACCGCATAGTTTTTATGGAATAGATTGTGAAAGGGGCTTTGCTATGTATTACAGCTACCCGGGGTATCAAAATATGGGATTTAGACAGCAGAATGACGAGACAAAATTAAATCGATTAACCGTTACTGGTGAAGGTTCCGTTTCGGCAGTACCAGATCAGGCGATGATAACAATCGGGGTCATTACCGAGAACATGAACTTAAGCACGGCCCAAAAAGAAAATGCTTCTAAAACATCATCTGTTATTAACGCATTGATGTCTTTAGGCATTCCTCAGCAAGATATTCAAACTTCTTCTTATCGGATCGAACCTCAGTATAATTACGAAAACGGTCAGCAGACATTTCGCGGATACCGCGTGGAACATCAGCTTCAAGTTACTGTAAAAGATATTAGCAAAACCGGGCAAGTGATTGATCAAGCTGTCGCAAGCGGTGCTAATTCTGTTTCGTCTATTCAGTTTTCTGTATCGAATCCAGACGTTTTTTATAATCAAGCATTAACTGCAGCTATTCAAAACGCACAGCAAAAGGCAGTGTCTATGGCGAGGGCAATGCAAGTTATACTTCAGCCAGTTCCGATTGTCGTTCAAGAGCTGTCGCAGCCTCTGCCGCCAACTCCTATACCGTTTCAAGCAGCAACACTGGCTCAAAGCACCGGAACACCGATTCAGCCTGGAGAAAATAAGATTACCGCTACTGTGAAAATCGAATACACCTATAGCTAGTACAGGAATAAATTGACAACTTCTATTGCCTCGCACTATACTTAACCAAATGGTTAAATATAATGCTGATAATTTGAATGATGTGTTTTCTGTTTTATCAGATCCAACAAGAAGGAGTATTATCGAGCAGCTATCAAAAGGAGAAAGGAGTGTCCAGGAGTTAGCAGAGCCTTTTGATATGTCGCTGCCGGCGATCTCAAAGCATTTAAAAGTTTTAGAGAATGCGGGTCTTGTAACGCAAAGGAAAGAAGGGCGCTACAGGTATTACTCTATAAAACCAGATTCGATGGATGGCGCATGCGAGTGGATGGATGCTCTAAAACAGATATGGTCAAGATTTGAAGGTATGTTTGGCTGCAGCAAAAACAAAAAGCAGTGATAAAGGTTTGGAGTGTGAAAAATGGAGTCTTTGCAAGAAATTATTAAAGTGCAGGGATTGGTTAAACGATATGGAGATTTTACTGCAGTGGATGGCAGTGAATTCTCCGTACATAAAGGTGAAGTATTCGGTCTTCTTGGTCCGAACGGTGCCGGAAAAACAACAACACTTGAGATGCTGGTCGGGCTTCGTAAACCAGATGAGGGAACAGCAATTGTTGGCGGGTTTGATATTACCCGTGAGCTCGATAAAGTGAAAGAAGTTATTGGGGTGCAGCTTCAATCTACAACACTTTTTGAACTTTTGACGGTGGAAGAAATCCTTCATCTGTACGGCAGTTTTTATCGTGAGCACATATCGATTCCAGAGCTGATTGAGGATATGCTTTTAACGGAGAAAAAGAACAGCAGAATTAAAGGGATGTCAGGCGGCCAGAAGCAGCGTCTTGCGATTGCGCTGGCACTCGTTCATGATCCGCAGATTATCTTTTTGGATGAGCCGACAACAGGTTTGGATCCGCAAGCACGACGGACGCTGTGGGATATTATTCTGCGTTTGAAAGACCGTGGCAAAACGGTCGTGCTGACGACTCACTATATGGATGAAGCGCATGTCCTGTGTGACCGGATCGCGATTATGGACCAAGGAAAGCTAATTGCACTCGATACGCCTGGTGAGCTCGTGAAGAATCTGCAGTCCGACAGTGCCGTTGAGTTCCGGTTTGATGAAGAAGCGGACGTGCTGCTAGAAGAGATTGAAGCCGTTAAACAGGTAGGAAGCCAGAAAGATGTACATATCTTGTACACGGATGACCTGCAAAAAACACTAACTAGCTTAATAGCTACAGCATCTGAAAAAGAACTGAAGCTGGTAGATCTGCAAACAAGAACGGCAACGCTTGAAGATGTATTTATTCATATGACAGGAAGAAGGTTAAGAGAAGGATGAGAGCATATTATCAACTGACTTTAGCCCAGCTCCGGATTTTCCTTCGAAACCGGCAAGTTTTATTTTGGACGCTCGCTTTTCCGATTTTTTTAATGATTATGCTCGGGTCGTTCTTAGGAAACGGCAACGGCATCTCTTTGACTGTAGCTGTAGTTGATCAAGACAAAAGTGAGCAGTCGAAGGTTTTAGTGGAGGAACTTAAGAAAAACAAAGCGATTTCAATTGAGAAAAGTTCGAATGAAAAAGACATGTTACAACAGCTGAAAGATGGTGATCTGCAGCTTGTCGTTACCATTCCTGAAGGCTATAGCAAGAGTGTGGAGGCAGGCGGGAATGCTGAGCCATTTAAACTGCCAGTCTATTATAACGAGACGAATTTAACAGTTTCCCAAGTTGGGCTGCAGCTCGTGAATAATGCGGTAGATACGATCAGTAAAAAGCAGGTAGATTACAAGCCTGCTGTTGTGACAGATTCTAAAGGTGTTGAAGCGTTAAATCTCCGTTACATAGACTTTCTTGTTCCTGGGATCGTGGCGATGATGATCATGAGCAACAACATGAACGGTGTGGCCGGTCAGATTTCCTCGTGGCGTGAGCGCGGTATATTGCGGAGGATGCAAGGAACAACATTGAAGGCATCCACTTTTATAGCTGCGCAGATTACCGCTCGCTTCATGCTGAACGGTTTGCAGGCGATGATTGTGCTTGGCGTTGCCTGGGCTGTCTTTGGAATTGAGGTGCGTGGCTCATGGCTTACGGTAATCGCCTTTGTAACGCTCGGAACGTTAGCGTTTATGGCGATCGGTTTTATTATTGCAGGTATTGCTAAGACTCCTGAGAGTGCGGGACCGATTGCGGGATTTCTTTCATTTCCGATGCTGTTCTTAGGCGGTGTGTTTTTCCCCATAAAAGATATGCCGGAGTTTCTGCAGCCGATCGTTCAGATTCTGCCGATTGCTCATCTCAGTCATGCACTGCGTGAAACGATGAACGTCGGGGCGTCATTCATGGATCTTGGAATGGAAGCGATCATTCTAGGCTGCTGGCTCGTTGGAGCGTTTATTGCCGCAAGTTTTACATTTAAGTGGGAGTAATTTCATAGAGAAAGAGGAGAAAAGATGGAGACACAAGACTTTAAAAATCATACACGTATGCACCCGATTTATCATTATGTGTTGAGTTTGCTGGTAGTTGGGGGACTAGTTGCAAGTATTGTTTATCTGCTCAAAGCGGAGGATACTTTTTTAGGCGTTGTTCTTGTAGTGATGTCACTGAGTCTGGCGGTTACTTTTGCTCTGCTGCGTTTATACCCATTGAAAGCGCAAGACCGAGCCATTCGTGCTGAAGAGAACCTGCGTTATTACGTGTTAACAGGTAAATTGTTAGACGCGAAGCTGACACCCGGACAGATCGTGGCATTGCGTTTTGCACCAGACAACGAGTTTCCAGGATTAGCAGAAAAAGCTGCTGCAGAAAACATGAAGCCAAAAGAAATTAAACAAGCGATTAATAACTGGAAAGCAGATCATTACAGAATCTAAGTGAAAAAGGAAGATTATAGATATAAAACGCGGCTCAACAGGTTGAATGTTACCTGTTGAGCATTTTTATTGTGTTGATAAGTATGAAAATCTTACAACTTGAGCGAAAATCAGTGGGTTAAGGGTGGTTCGAAAAGCATCTTGAGCGAAAAACAGCATGTTAGGGGTGGTTCGACAAGGATTTGGAGCGTATCTCAACTGTTCTGAGCGAACGTGTAATAAATAAAAGAACACGTACCGTAAACTCGCCATTTACAATATGCAGGATTAACCGATTCTTATAAGGAATAACCGCTTTAGAATAAATTTGAAACTTTTTTCCGTGAACAGTTCCTCTAATAGGTGAAAGGAGGCACGGACTTGCTAAATATAAATACGGTTATAAAAGCGATAAAAGGAAACGAAGATGCTTTCGAACAACTGATTAAACAGGAAAGCGACAAGTTATACAGAACAGCATATCTTTATGTCCGTAATAAAGAAGACGCACTCGATGTACTGCAGGAAACAGTTTGCAGAGCTTTTGTAGGAATTCATAAATTAAAAGAACCCAAATATTTTAGTACGTGGCTTGTGAAAATATTAATTCGCACAGCTTATGAGATGCTTCAAAAAAAGAAGAAAACAGTCTTAACAGGTGAGGCGTTTATACATAGCCTGACTGAAAATACGAGTTACAGCCCTGAAGAGGATCTGGACCTGACTAATGCCATATCAACCTTGGATCAAAACTATCAAACGGTGATTATCTTATTCTATTTTCATGACCTTTCAATAAAAATGATTGCCGAAAAGATGCAAAAACCAGAGGGGACTATAAAAACTTACCTTCATAGAGCGAAGGCGGAACTAAAAGGTTTACTGGAAGGAGCAGGATCATATGGACAAAGAATGGTTTGATAGAAAAGATGAAGAATTGCCGAGAGATGAAATTATGAATGCGATTCGAAATGGTATGAAAGCAGGCAGAAAGATAAAGCGCAGAAATAAAGTGAAATCCGGAATGAAGGTATCTGCGTGGGTTACAGGAACTGCTGCAACTGTTGTTTTAGCTTCAGGATTTGTCTTTTCGCCCGTTAATACAGTATTAGCTGACGTACCATTGATCGGAAAGCTCTATGAACAGCTGAACCTTGAAATCGGAAAAGAGCTAGCTGCAAGCAACTTAGTAACAGAAATTAATGAGAAAGCAACAAGTAACGGGGTAGATGTTACGGTAACGAGTGCTTTTTATGATGGAAATGTTATTGGAGTAACCATAAAAGCAGAGGGTGAAGACCTTTCTTTGGAGGCCATGGATAAGGAACGCAGCCCGGAAGCGGGTTATTCTTTCAGTGGAAGTGATCAAGAACAGCTTCCGGGTACGAAAACTGGGTTTGAAAAAGCAAAAGACGGTAGTTATGTTGCCGCAATGGAATTTGAATTGCCAGGTGAAAAACTGCCAAAGAATTATACGTTGTCCTTAACGTTTAATCTTATAGCAAACAAAAAAGGAACCTGGAAGTTTGATATTCCGGTTACGCAGCTTCCTATGAAAAAAATTAAATTAAATGCAACAGGAGCTTCAAAAGACGGTGCACATAAAATTGAAATAACCTCGCTGTCGGTCGGAAAGGCAACGGCGACGCTAGATTATATATCTATACACCAAGTGGATGGTATTGAAGAACATGTGAATTTGAAAGTGCTAGATGATAAGGGCGGAAGGGTGCAGCTTAGACAAAATGGGGATATAAAAGTAACTGAAAACCAGGGTGTAATCACTAAACGAAGTGAGGCAGCATTGGGCAAAATTAAAGAAGATGTAAAATACTTAATGGTTTATCCGGAGATTGTAAGTAAGGATAATAGAATTAACCTAGAACCAATAAAAGTACAAATAAATTAATAAAAAGAGTGACCCAAGAGTAATTTATTGTACTTTTGGGTCTCTTTATTAAATAGCGCCTTTCGTTATAGTATTTTAGATATGTTTTGAAAGTGAAAATGGCTGTTGAAAGGCATTGTAGCAGGCAGTTTGAGCGAAAACCAGCAAGTTAAAGGCGGTTCGACAAGCATCTTGAGCGAAACTCAGTATGTTTGGAGCGGTTCGACAAGCATTCGGAGCGAAACTCAGGCCTTTTTGAGCGAACGTGTAATAAATAAAAGAACACGTACCGTGAACCAACAAAACTCAACTAGTTTGAGTTAGCTCTCCTTTTAAACAGTCTCCCGCTCTATAAACTTAACAGCAATCTCTTCATGTGAAACGCGCTCTCCATCCATGGCTTGATAAAATAGCTTCCTTCCTACTTCAACAAGCGGTATTTCCAGTGTCGTAATATGCATGACTTTCGAGATCGGCTGGTTGTCGAATCCCATAATCGCTAAGTCTTCCGGTATAAAGATCCCATGTTCCTTACAGCAAGTCAGGATTCCAGCAGCAACCTGATCACTCGTAACGAGGAGAGCGGTGGGACGTTCTTTCATCCGCATCAAATCAGTTACAATCTTCTCTCCGTCTTCAAAATTAAAACACCCAGAAAATATGAAATCGGGATTGAAGGATAATGAATTTTCCTCTAAAAAACGAGTGTAAGCTGCACTTCTCTGTTCACTGTTCGTCCCGGATTGTCTCCCAATACAATATCCGATTCTCGAATGTCCTTTTCCATAAAGATAATGTAAAGCAGAAGAAAAACTTTTATAATGATCAACAAAAGTACAAGAAACGTTTTTTTCGCGCGCATCCTCACAGAGCACAATCGGCCCGTATTCAATGAACTCCTTGATTATCCCCCAATCACATATCCTCGAACAGATGATAAGCGCATCAATTTGCTTATCTTTTAACATGGTCAAAGCTTCGACTTCTTTTTCTTCCTCATAATTCGTTTGGATCAAAACAAGTTTGTAGTTGTTATTTAAAGCTGCATTCGCGATTCCTTCAATAAGCAAGCCGAAATAGGGATGGTTTGAGAAGGGAACCACAACTCCGATTAAAAAGGTTCTTCCTTTGCTTAAATGCACCGCATTGATATTCCTCTGATAATTGCATTTCTCCATGGCTTGTCTCACTGCTTCAGCTTTTTCAGCACTCACATATGGATAATCATTAAGGACTCGTGAAACGGTTGTAACTGACACTCCGGCCATTTTTGCGATATCTTTTATATTTGCCATAATCAGACCTTCTTTTATAAAAAGTTTTTCTTGCTTTGAAACGCGTTTCATAAATTATCCTCTGCTTATTAAGAAAAAGGAGGAATGTATCATGGTGATTTTAGCAGGTATCATGAGTTTAATTTTCTTATGCGGTACGATAATATTATTTTCATCATTCCCGATCACATTGCATGAAAAAAGCGGATTTATAAGAAAGAAATCAGAAAGAGAAGATGCTTTCAACTATCTATTTGATGTTTATGGCAAATCACACTTCTAAATTTATTCTAGTAACATTTGCAAACTTGTTCAACTTCATTGCCCTCTATACTCCAATCAGTTAAACTGTAAAAATATTAAATGTTCGATTTTGGGCAGAATGAATGTAAGTACGAAATTGGAGAGTATGCTTAATGGAGATGGAAAGACAAGAAACATATGACATAATGGCGGTTTGTTTGCTAGCAGGTAAAATTATGCTGCAAAGCGGAGCGGAAACGTATCGGGTAGAGGATACGATGATGCGCATTGCAGCTTCTTTTGGTGCTCATCAATCACACCCATATGTAACACCGACAGGTATACTTTTTTCAGTTGAAGGAAATGAACCTACGAAAACAAAGCTGATCCGGATTATTGAACGGACAACTGACTTAGAAAAAGTAGCGAGTGTCAACGGAATCTCCCGTAAAATAAGTGCTGGGGAGTACACGATCGAGGAAGCCTATAAAGAATTGAAGAAAATCAGTGAGTCTGGCTCTCCGTATTCTCTCTGGGTCCATGTTCTTGCCGCTGCCATTTCATCTGGCTGTTTTTTAATCATGTTCCAAGGAAGCTGGGGGGACTTTTTTCCGGCATTCGTAACTGGCGGATTAGGTTTTCTTTCGCTGCTATATTTTCATCAGCTCGTACCGATTAAATTTTTCTCGGAGTTTTCGGCTTCGCTGCTCATAGGCTTGCAGGCTCTCTTTTTTGTTTCAACTGGTATTGGCGGTGAGCTGGATAAGATCATAATAGGATCAGTTATGCCGCTCGTTCCCGGTTTATTGATTACAAATGCCGTGCGTGACTTGATGGCTGGGCACCTCATATCCGGCCTCGCAAAAGGTGCAGACGCCTTCTTAACTGCATTTGCTATTGGGGCGGGAATCGCCGTCACATTTTCATTCTTTTAGAAAGGAGCGTTCACGATGACGATTATTGAACAGCTACTCACAAGTTTTATTGCGTCGGCGGCTTTTGTTATTATTTTTAACGGACCGAAACGCTCATTATTTCATTGCGGCCTTGTCGGAATGGTCGGCTGGATTTTTTATTTTCTTTTAGAAGCCAATGGGGTGGATATGGTGCTGGCGACAGTGATCGCAGCATTTTCCATAGCGATCGCCTCACAATATTTTGCTAAAAAGTATAAAACCCCTGTCATCATATATAGTGTTGCAGGTATTATACCGCTTGTTCCGGGGGGGATTGCCTACAATGCCATGAGAAACTTCGTGCAGAATGATTACAATCTCGCTATTAATTTAGCTGCAAAAGCTTTTATGATCTCAGGATCGATTGCGATAGGACTTGTATTTTCTGAGGTGATCAATCAGATTATCCGTAAATCAAAGTTAAAGACTATCGTTAATAAGTCTCAGTAAAAAAATAATGCAATAAAATTAAAACCAGCTGAACAAGACAGCTGTTTTTTTGTATGTGTACATTTTCGATTACATTCTACTATGGAAATGGCTGTTATTGGGATTCAACTAGTAACTTGTAAGCTACTAAAGATACAAATGTCCATACTGGAAAGAATTTTATCTTGTATTCTCATTTCTTTTCATATCATAATAGAAAATACCTAAGTGATGAAACCTGTCACAATTTGTAATCATATATGATTTGTCTTATAATTACAAATAGAGTAAATTTTCTGTTAAATATTCAAGGGGGTAAAGATGAAAGAGTTCTTAGCGACAATTCAGACCAACTTTGAAACATTTGTAGGAGAGGCTGTAGGAATCCTTTGGAGTCAGCCGATGATTTATTTTTGTTTAGGTGTCGGGCTATTATTTTCTATTTTAACAAGATTTTTGCAAGTAAGGCACTTCAAAGAAATGATCAAATTAATGGTAGAAGGAAAAAGCTCTAAAGCCGGGGTATCTTCGTTCCAAGCACTGGCTATTGCATTATCAGGCCGTGTAGGGACAGGTAATATTGCTGGTACTGCAACAGCGATCGGCTTTGGGGGTCCAGGTGCAGTGTTTTGGATGTGGATGATCGCGTTTATCGGTGCATCCAGTGCTTTTATTGAATCAGCGCTCGCTCAAGTTTATAAAGTAAAACAGGACGGCGAGTATCGCGGGGGTCCTGCGTATTATATTGAAAAAGGTATTGGCTGGAAGTGGTATGGCATCATTTTTGCGGTTTCCGCTTTAGCAGCTATGGCACTATTAATGCCTGGGATTCAGTCTAACTCAATTGCTGCGGGACTAGAAAATGCTTTTAATGTTAGTCCTACTGTTACTGGAATTTTCTTAGTAATCATTTTGGCTGCTATTATTTTTGGCGGTGTAAAACGAATTGCGAATGTCGCCCAATATGTTGTGCCATTCATGGCGATTGGATACGTACTAGTTTCATTAATTATAGTAGCTTTCCATATTCCACAGATACCTGAAGTACTTTCCCTTATTTTCAGAAGTGCATTTTCTTTTGATTCTGCATTTGGCGGAATTGTAGGTTCTGCAATAATGTGGGGAGTTAAGCGTGGGATCTATTCCAATGAAGCAGGACAAGGTACAGGACCTCACCCGGCTGCTGCTGCAGAAGTATCGCATCCAGCGAAACAAGGTTTAGTACAAGCATTCTCAGTTTACATCGATACTTGGCTTGTATGTACAGCTACAGCATTTATGATTCTTTTTACAGGAATGTATAACGTTCAAAACGAAGCAGATGGAAGCTTTATTGTTGAAAACCTGCCAGATGTAGAAGCAGGGACTGCCTTTACACAAGAAGCAATTGAATCTGTTCTTCCTGGTTTCGGTTCTGGTTTCGTTGCCGTTTCCCTATTTTTCTTTGCATTTACAACAATCATGGCTTATTACTATATTGCAGAAACGAATATTGCTTATCTGTTCAGGGGTAAGAATAATAAAGTACCGATGTTTATTTTAAAACTGGTTCTTTTAGCAACGACTTATTACGGAGCAATAAAAACAGCTGACCTTGCTTGGGCACTTGGAGATCTAGGTCTTGGTGTCATGGTTTGGCTGAACTTAATCGCCATCTTAATTTTGGCTAAGCCAGCTCTGCGAGTGCTGAAAGATTATGAAGAACAAAAGAAAGCTGGACTTGATCCGGTGTTTGATTCCACCAAGCTGGGCATTAAGAATGCTGAGTATTGGGAAGGCGGATATAAGGAATCTAAAGGAAATAAAGAAGAAAAAGTTTCATAATAGTTACTCTTGAGACGGGCTGTGTTTTTTGCGGCCCGTTTTTTTGTGTGTTTAAGTTTAATTTCTTGTGTTTTCAGGAATTCTTATAAAAAGACATTTAACAGGAGTGGAGGCAGACCTTTGATTGAACTACTTAAAAAAGGAAACAAATCGTCCGGAATTGCTGCATTAGGAAACACGGTACTCGCTATAGCTAAAGGTATTGCAGCCGCAGTCAGTGGAAGTGGAGCGATGTTCGCGACAACACTTCACTCTGCAGCTGATGCTTTGAATCAGGGTTTTGTTTTTTTCGGGAGTGCCCTTTCGGAAAAAGAGCCTACAAAAAAATTCCCAGCGGGCTTTGGCCGGGTTGTGAACTTATTTGTTTTAGTTGCGGTCATCGTTGTTTCGATCATGGCCTACGAAACTATCTTAAAAGGGTGGAAGCTCATTCAAGACCCGCATCCATCAACGAATTTACTGCTGAACATCGGAATTATGATTTTAGCCATCTTAGTCGACGGTTTTATTTTAATTAAGGCGATGAAAGAGATTGTGCATGAGACAAGAAGCGATGCGACAGGCTTTGGGATAGTAAAAGAGTCTTTTAAAAATGTAAGCTTGGCTGCACCGCCAACCCGTCTTGTGTTTTATGAAGATCTGATTGCGACTTCAGGTGCTTTTTTGGCACTTGTTTCAATTGTCCTTGCAGATCTGACGGGTGCTTATATTCTGGATGGAATCGGAACATTGCTAATCGGTATTCTTCTTGTGGTTGTTGCATTTAAACTCGGTATTGAAAACACAAGAGGGCTGATTGGTGTTGCTGCGCCAAAAGTTGTTGAGGACAGAATTGCGGAAACGATCCTGTCAGATAAGGATGTAGTGGATATTAAAGAACTTAGAATCCTTCAAGAAGGAAGAAGGTATCATGTTGAGAGCTATATTGAACTAAAAGAAGGGTTCACATTGGCAGATGCTGATGATATCAAATTCCGCGTCCGTGATACACTCATGGAAGATTCTGATATTGGCGATGTGACGATGGGAATCTTAGAAACTGATCATGTAAAAACGTGGCCGAAAGAAGCTGAAATTGAAGTGAACGGACACGAAGATGATACTGAAAAAACTCGGTAAGCTTTATTAGTGAGTTTTTCTTGAAAAAAGTATAAAAATCAGGAGAATGATCAATTTTCTCCTGATTTTTATTTTTGCTTGGGTTGAAGCATGAAAATCTTGTTAGAAAAAGACTGTTAACCATGAAAATGCTTTCTGGAAAAGAAAAACCGAGTAATAGACTAAATACAATTGACACGATATATGTGTTGATCAATTATTAAAGGTTAAGTCATAATAATTCCACGGTAAACCGAATTAATTCCACAGATAAAGATAATAATTCCACACTTAAAATTATTTATAGAAATTTCGACAAACACATACCGCCCAGACAAGAAATTGACCATGCTGCCTTCCATTCAATTACACCAAGGTTAAACTTTGAAAAAAATAGGATAAGAAGTCGAAATAGTTAAATATTTTCAAGAAAAAGGATAGAATAATAGTAGATTGTTAAGTTCGTTAAACATCTAGGGAGTACGGGGGATATATCTATGTGGAAAGTATTTTCTTATTTAAAGACTTATCGGGTGGCTATAGCCGCTGCTCTTTTCCTGACGCTTTCTGAACTGGCCGTAGAGCTTATGCAGCCGTTAATCATGGCTAAGATCATTGATGATGGGATCTTAAAAGGTGATCTTGATGTTGTGAAGTATTGGGGTGCGGTCATGTTCGGGCTTGCTCTTGCTGCTTTTGCTGCAGGGATCGCTAACTCCTTTTTCTCCGCGCATGTCAGTCAGAGCTATGGGTTCGATATCAGGCGGCGTGTATTTGAAAAGGTTCAGGCTTTTTCTTTTGTTAATTTTAATAAATTTCCGGCATCGTCATTGATTACGAGAATGACTCATGATGTCACGCAGCTTCAGAATACAGTTTTTATGAGCTTGAGGATTATGTTACGAGCACCATTGCTTTTGGCGGGCGGAGTAATTATGTCGCTCATCGTCAATTGGAAACTTGCGATGGTATTGGTGGTAGCACTTCCTTTTCTTCTGTTTTTCTTAAGGTGGGTGCTTCATACAGCTGGGACGATGTTTCGTGATGTGCAAGACAGACTTGATGGTGTGAACCGTGTAATGCGTGAAAATCTGATGGGGATGCGGCTGATCAAAGCATTTTTACGAAGAGATCATGAATCCTCACGATTTGAAAAAGCAAGTGATGATCTGAAAGTCCAGACGGTATCATCACTCCGCCTTATTGAAGTTTCTATTCCTGTGTTGCTTTTGGTTATGAATATCGCAATTCTAGCCATTCTTTGGTTCGGAAGCAGACAAGTGAACCTTGGTGCGATCGAAGTGGGTGAAGTGGTTGCAATTGTGAACTATTCTTTTCGCATCTCATCCGTTCTAACTATTATTTCTTTTATTATTATGGCATTTTCCCGTGCCAAAGCATCTGCTCAGCGCATTGGAGAAGTGCTTGATACAGAAATTGATCTTATTGAAGCAGAAGATACGGATCAATCGATCAATCTTCAAAAAGGTCATGTTGAGTTTAAGAATGTTTCTTTTAAATATCCAGAGAGCGATGCTTTCGTATTACAGGATCTTTCTTTTTCGGTGAAAGCTGGTGAGACATTAGCTATCCTTGGCTCGACAGGATCAGGCAAAACTTCACTGTTCCAACTCGTTCCTCGATTATATGATGTAGCAGATGGTGAAGTGCTCATCGACGGCACAAACGTAAAGGCGTATCCAATTGACACACTTCGTAACGGCATAGGGGTTGTTCCGCAGGAAGCCGTTCTTTTTACCGGCTCGGTGCTTGAGAATATCGGCTGGGGAAAAGAAGGAGCGTCAGAAGAGGAGATTGTTCAGGCCGCAAAAGATGCACAAATACATGAGACGGTAGAAAAATTGCCGGATCAATATGAAACGCGTGTTGGACAGCGGGGCGTGAACCTTTCTGGAGGGCAAAAACAGCGCTTGTCCATAGCACGTGCATTAGTCAGAAAACCGAAAATTTTAATGCTCGATGACAGTACGAGTGCACTGGATCTGAAAACGGAAGCAAAGCTGCTGGCTGCTTTAAGGAAATATTCCTGCACAACATTTATCATTACACAAAAAATCAGTACAGCGATGGAAGCGGACCACATCTTGCTTTTAGATGATGGCCGTGCAGAAGCATGGGGAACGCACGCCGAGCTTCTTGAAACATCGCCGCTGTATGTGAAGATCGTACAATCACAGTTTGGGGAGGAGGGGTTTCAGTATGTCAAAGGGTTCAAACAGACCTCATCCACATAATCATTTGTTCGGAGAAAAAGTAAAACCGAAGTATTGGGCGAGTACGGTAAAACGTATCGGAAGCTACTTTTCTAATCAGAAATGGCTTTTAAGCTTGGTTTTGCTCATGGTGATCATCAGTTCCGCGTTAAGTTTGCTTGGCCCATTTCTAATCGGGGTCGCGATCGATTCATATATCGTTAAAGAAAATGCAGAAGGTCTAACGAAGTTATTAATCGGTCTGATCTTCGTTTTTATTGGACAGTCTTTATCAATCTGGCTGCAGAACTATTGGATGATCGGTATTGCTCAGCAGACGGTGTATCGCATGCGCAAAGATTTGTTTAAGCAGTTTCACAGACTTTCGATTTCCTTTTTTGATAAAAGGCAGCACGGAGAACTGATGAGCCGTGTAACCAATGATATTGAGAATGTCAGTTCCACCTTGAACAGTTCTTTTATCCAGGTGTTTTCAAGTATATTAACGCTTGTTGGTACGATTGCTGTCATGATCTATTTAAGTCCGCTTCTGACTATTATTTCTCTTTCCATCGTTCCGCTTATGGTCTTTGGGCTGAAATGGATCACGAAAAGGACAGGTGCAAGGTTTAAGGAACAGCAAAGAAACCTTGGTGAAATCAACGGGTATGTAGAAGAGATTACTTCTGGCCAGCGTATCGTTAAATCTTTTTCTCAGGAAAAGAGAGTTATTGAAGAATTCATGGTGAAAAATGAACGTTTGAAGGAGTCTGGTTATTGGGCTCAAACCTTCTCAGGGTTTATTCCAAAGCTCATGAACGTTCTCAATAACGGCAGTTTCGCATTAATAGCGGGTGTTGGCGGTGTGCTGGCATTGAACGGCAAAGTTTCAATCGGGGTAATCGTAATCTTTGTAGAGTATTCAAGACAATTTACGAGACCACTAAATGATTTAGCCAATCAGTTTAATACACTTCTTTCTGCTGTTGCGGGTGCAGAGAGAGTATTTGAGATTTTAGATGAATCGAGAGAAGAAAGAGATGAAGAAGAGGCTATTGAACTTTCATCTGTTAAAGGAAAGGTAGAATTCAAAGAAGTTTCTTTTTCGTATGAAGGTGACGATCAAACTGTATCAGGTCTAAGTTTTTCGGTAAAAGAAGGAGAAACGGTCGCTCTAGTAGGGCCTACTGGAGCAGGGAAGACAACCGTTGTGAATCTGCTGTCACGCTTTTATGATGCTGATCATGGACAGATCTTAATCGATGGTCATGATATTAAGAACGTAAAAAGAAGCAGTTTAAGAAGTCATATGGCTTTTGTGCTGCAAGATTCTTTTTTGTTTGAAGGTTCTATCTTTGAAAACATCCGTTATGGAAGGCTAGATGCTTCCGATGAAGAAGTCATTGAAGCTGCAAAACTTGCAAATGCCCATTCATTTATTCAAAAACTTCCAAAAGGCTATAAGACGATTTTAAATCAAGAAGGAAGCGGAATCAGCCAAGGGCAGAAACAGCTCTTATCTATAGCGCGTGCCATTCTTGCAAACCCATCATTATTGATATTAGATGAGGCAACAAGCAGTATTGACACGATAACAGAGATGAAGATTCAAGAGGCTTTGCAGAGATTGATGAAAGGCAGAACTAGCTTTGTAATCGCACATCGATTAAACACGATTCAGCAAGCTGATCAGATCTTAGTTCTTCATGATGGCGGCATCTTGGAAAAAGGAACTCATGGGGAACTGTTAAACCATAAAGGTTTTTACTATTCTTTATATAACAGTTAGTTGAAACAAGAAGCTTAGTACTATCGAAATTACAACTTTTGTCTTAGTGAACCTATGCTTTTGTCATATATCAGGGCGATTCTTGCAGGAATCTCCCTTTTTTTGTCGTAATTATAGTACACAAGCCATTTTGACCAGGGAGTAGAAAATGATCATTGAAAAGCTGCTTTTGCATGTATTGATTGTTATTGCACCAGTACTTAGCTATAGCTTTTTGTTCGAAAGCAGAAAGATAGGAAAATCCCCTTATTTTTTAGGTATTCTATATGGTGCATCTGCTTCACTTTGTATGTATTTTGCCTACTTTAATTCGGGGTTAATTTGGGATCTGCGGTATGTTCCTTTAGTGCTTTCTATTTTTTATGGAGGTCCTGTTTCAGGGATTATTACTCTTACTGCCATCTTAGCGACAAGAACGGCGATAGGGGGAGACACGCTATACCTTGGTTACATAAGTGCAGCGGTAGCTTGTACTGTTCCTTTTATTCTTTATAAATATTTCTGGAGATTTCCTCCGCGAAAAAGAATTTACATGTCCATCGTAGCCGGATTATGGCCTGCTATTGTCCAGTTATTAATACTTCTAAGCTACCTATACATGAATGGTGAAGCTTTGCAGGCAGACCAAGATATCTTTTTATACATAGCTGTTTTTGGTATTATTCAAATATTAGCCGTCGTTTTTGGCTCTATCTTAAATGAAGCAGTAATAGAGAGAAACTTAATGAAAGATGAGATCCGGCGTTCTGAGAAACAGCACACGCTTGGGGAACTGGCGGCTTCTATTGCTCATGAAGTCCGGAATCCATTGACTGTAGTAAAAGGTTTTCTTCAGCTGATGGAAGGTGAAGATGAACGGCATAAGCATTACTATCCACTGATTTTAAGTGAATTAAGCAGAGCAGAAAGCATTATAAGCGATTACCTGAACTTCGCTAAACCGGAGTTTAAAAAGATCGAAACTTTTTCAATAGCTGAATTAGTAACGGAACTAAGTATTTTACTAAATCCGTATGCTTTAAAAGACGGTATTTCGCTTTCGCATTTGATTGAATCGGATGAGAAGATTACGACAGATCGAAACCAGCTAAAACAGGCGCTGATCAATATCTTAAAGAATGCTGTTGAGGCAACTCCGAAAGAGGGACGTGTGTCCATTAAGCTTATTTCTGACGGGGAACAGGTTAAGATTATCGTGAGAGATACAGGAAAAGGGATGACTAAAGAACAGCTGTCCCGCATTGGCTCTCTGTTTTTTTCAACGAAGCAGCAAGGAACTGGATTGGGAACGATGGTATCGATTAGGATCATAGAATCCATGGGCGGCAAGGTGGAGTATACGAGCAAGATTGGAAAAGGTACGAAGGTTAGTGTCTCGCTTCCTTTAATCAGCTCGTTTGATGAAGAGACGGTTTAAAAATTGTTATAAAGGGGAAAATGCTGAAAAGAGGTGAAGCAGCATGGATAACTTTATGGCAGAGATTTTTCGTTTTTTAGGCGGCTTCTTAAACGTCAGCTTATTATTAGTAATCATTATTGTTATACTAATCGTGCGTCAGACTAGAAAGAAAAAGCCAAAAAATCAAGAAGAAGACTATCTCGAACATAATAATGATCATTCAAATGATAATAAAAAGTAAAGAAAGCCTGCATATCGATTGCAGGCTTTTTTGGTGCGTATAAGATTATTTAAGGAAGAGGACCATTAGTTCTTCATCATAATAAGTTTCATCGACCCGAAGTGCTTTTTCTTCTTTTCCATATGTCGTAAAGCCTAGTGAGCTGTAAAGTCCTTTTGCTTTTTCATTGCTGGATACAACAGTGAGATTTATTTTAATAATATCCGGGATTTCTTTTGCGTGGCTGATCGCTGCTGTTACGAGAGCTTTCCCGGCTCCTGACCGGCGGTGTTCGGGTTTTACGTACATGGCGACAATGTGAGCTCGGTGCTTCATTTTTGTGATTTTGTCTTGGACTAAAGTTACGGCACCAATCAGGGAATTCTCATCAAATGCTCCGAAAGTAAAATCACCGTCTCCTTTAAGCCTGCTGGCTACCTGTTCAATTGGATTTTTACGCTCTAGTGCTTCCTCATAGCTTGTTGCAAAAGCTTCAGGATGATTTTTTAATGCCTCAAGGCGCATTTCCCAGTAGGCTTCAGCATCATCTGGTGTGAGCAGGCGAATCTCCATACAAATAACCCCCAATAATTGTTTTAATTGGTAGTTTAACACAAAATATATAGAGGATGTTATTTAAATTGTGTTTTTTGAAAGCTGAAAATGATATGCATTAGTTTATTGTCTGAAATTGAGCATTCTTAACGGGTGTTTGCTCGTTTTTGGAGCGGGAAATAAATTGTTGGGGGTCAGTCCCCCTAGCGTGAGCTCTCTAGAAGATGTAAAGTGTAATGGTATGGTTTTTGCGGGAAGATAGAAATAACAGCAAGAAGGGAGGCAATAAACATGGATCAACCTAAAGATCTCACAGAGAAACGGAAAACGGAGCATATTAGGATCAGTCTTCATGAAGACGTTGAGGGGAAGAACATTACAACTGGATTAGAGAACTATCGATTTATACCGAATGCTTTGCCCGAGATATCTTTTGAGGATGTGTCACTTTCTGCTTCTTTCTTAGGAAGATCGATGAAGACTCCCTTTTTGATCAGTTCGATGACTGGCGGTACGGAAACGGCGCTTAAAATAAATCAGAACTTGGCTCTTGCGGCACAGGAGAGAGGCTGGGCGATTGGCCTGGGATCCATGAGAGCGGCAGTGGAGAAGGAAGAGCTAGCTTACACTTTTCAAATAAGAAAATCGGCTCCTGACATCCCTGTAATTGCAAACATCGGTGCTGTACAGCTGAATTATGGGTTTGGACTGGAGGAGTGTAAACGAGCGGTTGAAATTGCTGAAGCAGATGCTCTCGTTCTTCACTTAAATACGCTGCAGGAAGTGTTCCAGCCAGAAGGTGATACGGATTTTTCACATTTATTATGTAAAATTGAAACGCTTATTGCGGGATTGTCTGTTCCAGTTGGTGTAAAAGAAGTAGGCATGGGTATTGATAAAGCAACAGCTGAAAGGCTGATTGCAGCTGGCGTTCATTTTATTGATGTAGCTGGAGCTGGCGGAACATCTTGGGTTCAGGTAGAAAGCTATCGTTCAGAGGATGATGCACGGAAAAAAGCTGCTGAAGCATTCCTGGATTGGGGTCTTCCGACTTCTGAGAGTATAGCAAGTGTCAGGGAAGTATCCAAAAAGATACCAGTTATCGCGAGCGGTGGCCTTAAACATGGTGTTGATGCAGCGAAATCATTAGCCTTAGGTGCTGATCTTGCTGGATTTGGCCGCAGTCTGCTGCAGTCGGCGGTTGAGAAGGATGCTGAGGCTTTGATTTTACAAATGGACCGAATTGAATTTGAACTTAGAGCTGCCATGTTTGGAATTGGTGCTGCAAAGATAGAAGAACTTAAATTAACGAAACGATTGCTTAAAAACTGATAAAAGCCATAAGAAAAAGCGCTCCTGAAAACCAGGAACGCTTTTTTTTACATTAATATTAAGTGGTTTTGTTTTCTAATGTTTCTTCCATGTCTTCGAATTGGTTCTGAACTTTTGAAGATGGATCTTTCGTTACCAAGCTGACTAGAATTACAGCTAGCATACTTAAGAAGAAACCAGGAATCATTTCATAAACTTCAGCTTTTAAGTCTGGGAATTGGACCCATACTAAAACGGTAATTGCACCAACAATGATACCTGCTAATGCACCCCATTTTGTCATGCGTTTCCAGAAAAGACTTAACAAGATTAATGGACCAAATGCTGAACCGAAACCTGCCCAAGCATAACCTACAAGGCTTAGAATCGTTTCACTCGGATTAAGTGATAACAATACTGCGATAACAGCAACCGTTAATACAGCAAGTCTTCCGATTAATACAAGCTCTTTATCAGAAGCATTCTTCTTTAAGAACTGTTTGTAAAAGTCTTCTGTTACAGCTGATGATGTTACGAGCAGCTGTGATGAGATTGTACTCATGATAGCTGCTAGAATAGCGGCTAATAAGAACCCTGTAATGAACGGGTGGAATAATAAATTCGCGAATTGAATAAATACTGTTTCTGGATCTGCAAGGTTTCGGTTTTGCTGTTCGAACCAAGCGATACCAATAAATCCTGTAAGCAATGCACCGATAATCGAGACGATCATCCATCCCATACCTATTCGGCGTGCTGCTTTAATTTCTTTAATAGAAGTGATGGCCATAAAACGGACAATGATGTGTGGCTGTCCGAAATAACCTAATCCCCAAGCTAACATTGACAATAGACCAATAAATGAAAGACCTTTTGTAACATTGAGCAGCTGCGGATCTACTCCACGTACTGTATCAACCAGTGTTTGAGTGTCGCCAACTTCAGTAAAGGCAACGATTGGCACCAATACAAGAGCGATAAACATGATACATCCTTGTACAAAGTCAGTCCAGCTTACGGCGAGGAATCCGCCAAACAATGTGTAAGCTACAACAACTCCGACAGTTAACAGCATACCAGTCATATAATCAAGACCGAATGCACTCTCAAACAGCTTTCCTCCAGATACTAAACCTGCAGAAGCATAAAGAGTAAAGAAGATGATAATAACAATACCTGATACAATACGTAAAATTTTCTGTGTGTCATTAAAACGGTTTTCAAGATAATCCGGAATCGTAATCGAATCATCAGCTACTTCTGTGTAGGTACGTAAACGCGGTGCTACAAGAATATAGTTCAGATAAGCACCGATCGTTAAACCGACTGCAATCCAAATACTGCTTAACCCATCTGCGAACATAGCACCAGGAAGTCCCATGAGCATCCATCCGCTCATATCGGATGCACCAGCAGATAATGCTGTTACTCCAGGACCGAGTCCGCGTCCACCAAGCATGTAGTCAGATAGATCGGATGTTTTCTTGTATGCCCAGTAACCAATGTACAGCATACCAATCATGTAAATAATTAAAGAAATAATTACTTCAATTTGCATGTAAAAAAATCTCTCCTTTTCTTTTTTCATGAAATGGGTCACGTTAGTTTGCTCAACGGATAACAAGTTTATGAAAAAATTGACAGGTTGTATAAAACTAGAGCTTTTTATTTGCAAAAAGAGTTTGCGAGGAGTGACAAAAAAACTTGAAGTCAAAAGCGCGGTAGAAAAACGCATAACAAACATTGCCGGAAAAAATGTTACCCGGCATCAACAACAAGATAAAAGCCAAGCCGAAAAAAATCGAAAATAGCGGCATCCGTTTTGAGCAAAAAACGTGCCCACTCCTTTTCAGAACATGTTTATCACTATAACAAAGATTGAGAAAAAACCCAAATGATAACCGAAAGATGCTATTCTAGCGCCTTTAAGCTACAATAGAAATTAAGAATTTCAGCTTAAGGAATGATTTCATTTTGAGTATTTTACTAGTAGAAAATTTATATAAAACTTATGGAGAGAAAACTCTCTTTGATAAAATCTCTTTTTCAATCAGCGAAAAACAAAGAATCGGGTTGATCGGTCCAAACGGCACGGGAAAGTCTTCTTTGTTAAAAGCTATATCAGGATTGGACCCCGCTGAACAGGGCAGCATCACTCACGCAAACCAGTTTCAGATTGAATACGTAGCCCAAGAGCCTGAACTGGACGAAGAACTTTCCGTTTTGGAGCAGATCTATTATGGCGATTCCACCATCATGCGTACGATGCGTGACTATGAGCAAGCTCTGCTGGATCTTGAAGCAGATCCTGCAAATGAGAAAAAGCTTCAGCGGTTAATGAATTGTCAGCAAAAAATGGATGAGCAAGAAGCTTGGGAAGCGAACACTGTCGCAAAGACAGTTCTTACAAAGCTCGGTCTGCGCGATTTTTCAAGACAAGTGAAATTCTTAAGCGGCGGACAGAAAAAGCGTGTAGCAATTGCTAAAGCTTTAATTCAGCCAGCTGACCTTCTGATTCTGGATGAGCCGACAAACCATCTTGATAATGAAACGGTTGAATGGCTAGAAACATTTCTCGCTGGGTACAAAGGCTCACTTTTAATGGTTACCCATGACCGATATTTCCTAAACCGTGTGACCAATCATATTTTTGAACTAGATAACGGAAAACTCTATGTTTATGAAGGAAATTACGAAACGTATTTAGAGAAAAAGGCAGAGCGTGAAGAGCTCGCACTGCAGAATGAAGATAAGCGTCAAAACACGCTAAGACGCGAATTGGCATGGCTGCGCCGTGGTGCAAAGGCCCGTACGACGAAGCAAAAAGCCCGTATTCAGAGGGTAGAGAGTCTGCAGGAGGAAACAGGTCCTGCTGCAAAAGGTTCTGTTGAATTTGCAATCGGATCACAGCGTCTTGGCAAAAAAGTAATTGAGGTAGAAAGTCTGTCGAAAAGTCTTGATGGCAAGAAGCTGGTTGATGGATTGGATTATTTGATCGTTCCTGGTGAACGTCTTGGAATTATCGGGCCAAACGGCAGCGGAAAAACAACTTTATTGAACATGTTAGCAGGCCGAATGGAGCCTGACTCTGGTTCTGTCGAAGTTGGTGAAACCGTTAAAATCGGCTATTATACACAGGATCATGATGAGCTCGATGGCAACCTTCGTTTGGTCGATTATATAAAAGATACGGCACAAGTGATCACTACAGTTGATGGTCAGACGATTACAGCTGAACAGATGCTGGAACGATTCCTCTTTCCGCGTTATATGCAATATACGTATATTCGCAAACTTTCAGGCGGGGAGAAGCGCAGACTTTATATGCTGAAGGTGCTCATGGAAGAGCCGAATGTTCTGTTTTTGGATGAGCCGACGAATGACCTGGATATTCAAACTCTCGGTATTTTAGAAGAGTATCTGGAAAACTTCCCAGGTGTCGTATTAACGGTTTCACATGATCGTTATTTCTTAGATCGTGTAGTGGATCATCTGCTTGCATTTGAAGGTGAGGGCAGGGTCATCAGGTTCCAGGGCAGTTACTCCGATTATATGGAGGAGAAAAAAGAGCGTGATGAGCTTACGGCTTCTGTTAAGAAGAAAGCTGAGGCTGTCGCGGCGGAGGCGGCTGATGGCGGCAGCCAGCCGCGAAAAGAAAAGCGGAAAAAGCTATCTTATAAAGAGCAGCAAGAATGGGACACGATCGAAGACCGCATTATGGGGCTTGAAGAGAAGAAAGAGCAGATCGAAGCTGAAATCGTTGCAGCTGGCAGCGATTTTGGACGAATCAGCGAGCTGTATGCGGAACAGAAAAAAGTAGAGACAGAGCTCGAAGCGACGATGGAACGCTGGGAAGAGCTATCGCTGCTTGTGGAAGAACTGGAGAATTAATTGAGAAACACCTCTTGCGGCTGGCAGGAGGTGTTTTTTGTTGAGAAGTGAAAGAAGCATTATGTCAATTTTTGTCGAGAGACCTATATTTTTAAAAATAGACTTAATTGACCTTAGAAAAGACTTAATTTTCATAATTTAGACCTAATTAACTCTTATTTAGACTTTATTATTGAAATTTAGACTTAATTATATTTTCTTCCTAAATAAAAGCCCTCACTTTAAAAGTGAGGGCATACAAGTTAAAACACCTTCGTCGTCCAGCTTTCGCAATTCCAGACTTCATTTGCTACTTCTTTATAAAATTCTGGTTCATGGGAGATCAAGAGGACGCTTCCTTTAAAGGCTCTCAGCGCACGCATCAACTCGTCTTTTGCCTCAACATCCAAGTGGTTTGTAGGCTCATCGAGTACTAATACGTTATTTTCATGGTTGATCAGTTTACATAAGCGAACTTTTGCTTTTTCGCCCCCGCTAAGAACTTCCACTTTACTCTCGATATGTTTTGTTGTTAATCCGCATTTCGCCAAAGCTGCACGAACTTCATGGTGAGAAAAGCCAGGGAACTCGTTCCAGATCTCTTCGATACATGTGTTGTAGTTTGCAGATTTTACTTCTTGTTCGAAGTAGCCTATTTCAAGATTTTCACCGCGTTCAACCGAGCCAGAAACAGGCTTGATTTCACCTAAAATACTGCGGAGCAAGGTTGTTTTACCGATACCATTTGCACCGACTAATGCAATTTTTTGTCCGCGTTCCATACGCAGGTTCAGCGGTCTTGATAATGGCTCATCATATCCGATCACGAGATCTTTCGTTTCAAAGATCAGCTTGCTCGGTGTGCGTGCTTCTTTAAAGTTAAACTCTGGCTTTGGTTTTTCTTTCGCCAGCTCAATGACATCCATCTTATCTAGTTTCTTTTGACGGGACATCGCCATGTTTCGAGTAGAAACACGCGCTTTGTTGCGGGCAACGAAATCTTTTAGACCGGCAATCTCCTGCTGCTGGCGTTTAAATGCTGCCTCCAGCTGGGATTTTTTCATCTCATGAACCGATTTGAAGTGATCGTAGTCCCCGACATAGCGGTTCAGTTCTTGATTTTCCATGTGATAAATCAAGTTGATAACACTGTTTAAGAATGGGATGTCATGCGAAATCAGGATAAAGGCGTTTTCGTACTCCTGTAAGTAGCGCTTCAGCCACTCGATATGCTGTTCGTCCAGGTAGTTTGTCGGCTCATCCAGCAATAGAATTTCTGGCTTTTCTAGTAAAAGTTTTGCCAGCAATACTTTAGTACGCTGTCCGCCGCTCAAGTCATGAACATCACGGTCAAGACCGATATCATCAAGTCCAAGACCTCGTGCAATTTCTTCGACTTTTGCATCGATTACATAAAAGTCATTATTCGTTAGCGTATCCTGGATTACACCTACATCTTCAAGTAATTTCTCCAGTTCTTCAGGTGTAGCCTCACCCATTTTTTCGTACATGCTATTCATTTCTGTTTCCATGTCGAGCAGATATTGAAACGCACTCTTCAGCACGTCGCGAATCGTCATTCCTTTTTGAAGGACAGTATGCTGATCCAGATAACCAACGCGTACTTTTTTCGCCCATTCCACTTTTCCTTCATCTGGCTTTAATTTGCCAGTGATAATATTCATAAAGGTAGATTTACCTTCACCATTTGCACCGATTAGACCGATGTGTTCTCCTTTTAGAAGACGGAAAGAAACATCGTTAAAAATGGCACGGTCGCCGAAACCATGGCTCAATCCTTGTACTGTTAAAATACTCATCTATATAACACCTTTTCTGTCAGTAATTTGTACCCTCTTGATTATAGTATTGAATGGGGAAGGAACTCAATAGGTGTATGACGAATCGTGACAATGAAAAAGCACCCAAGGAGAAAAATTCCATGAGTGCTGATCATTTATTATTCTTGTTCTCCAGTACGATTTTTAAAAGCTTCTTTTGTAGCCAAGTTTGCTGAATCAGTCTCGTCACTTTTTTGAACGAGTCTGTTTTGCAGTGTGTTATCTGGAAAGCGACCTGGGTGGCCCTTTTTCTTATGTTCGAATTCTTTTCCGCGTGCCATGTGTTTTTTCACTCCTCGTCTCTTTACACCGTATTGTGTCCAAGAGAGGGAGAGTTTATGAACACCTAAAAAGGTTTTACGACCATTAATATGATTAGTACTACAGCTAAAGCGTGTAAAAGATATACATAAGGGTCAAGCTGTTTATCAACGGTCCGATAAGTATCGGGCAGTTCATCTCCTTCATGTGACGCAAGAATTTCGCTCATTTGTTTTTGTTTCTTAGGAATGATACCGATAACAAGAATCTGAGCCAGAACATAAATAACCAGCGATGAGATGTACCAAACTTCACTAAAAAGTGCAGAATTTAAATAACCTAATAAAAGTCCTGTTGCAAGAAGTGTTAAGCTTCCAATCTTCGGCAAAGTTTCTATCTTTGTGTTCAGCTCAAGTGCAAACCGTGCCTGGCTGGCCGTTTTTGCAAATTTCGTAACGACTGGCATCGCAAAGCTTGCGCCTAGACCTACAATAGCTGCAATAATATGAATCAAGACAAGTGTTCCGTATAGCGTCATATAAAAAATTCCCCCATTTCTACATTAATTTCTTTCCCCCACCCAATTTATTACGCTAAACAGGATAATAGTCCTCTTTTTCATTGGTGACTTTTATCCTAAAAGAAAGAAAGGAGATGCAATGATGAACCAAAAGGATGAAATTAGACATAAAGTTTGGAACAAGCTTACTGAAGAAAAGCTGGGGAGATTTCCTTTTCCTTTAACAAATCGGATTCCGAATTTTAAAGGAGCAGAGGCTGCTGCAAAATACATAATTGAAATGCCGGAGTACAAAGAGGCTAAAGTAATCAAAGTGAATCCTGATTCGCCTCAGCTGCCGCTTAGAACTCAAATTTTAAAAGATGGAAAAGTGCTGCTCGTGCCGACGCCAAGGCTTAAGGATGGTTTTATTCAAGTAAAGCCGGAGTGTGTTCCAAAAGGTGAGGAAAGAAAAGCGGCAAGCCTTTCAAGCATTATGAACTATGGGAAAGTGCTCCCTTTATCACTGATGCCTTCAATCGACTTGATTGTAGTGGGATCGGTGGCCATTCACCGTGACGGCAGAAGACTTGGAAAAGGCGAAGGTTATGCAGACAGGGAATATGCGATTATTCGCGAGCTTGGAAATAAAGAAGTACCTGTGATTACCTCCATTCAAAGTGCTCAGCTGGTTAATGATAATATCCCTGTTGATGTGTTTGACTTAACGGTGGATTGGATTGCTACTGAAAAAGGATTGATCGAAACAAAAGCGCCTTATCCAAAACCGACAGGGATTGTCTGGGAAGAGGTAAGTGAAGAGGACATGGAAACCATGCCCGTTTTAAAAGAAATTAAAGAGTTGATCTCTAACAAATAATTATGACATAGAAGGTTCTTTAAAGTATTGCAAAGGATTTTTTTCATCTGCAGGTACAATTTTCAGCTGCCGCAATACTTCTTCAGCGAAAATAATGTAGTTTGAACCTGTTGCTGTAACGACGTTTTGATCTGCAACAAGATGTTGTTCTTCTTTGTTGTCCCAGTTCATAACGGGCAGGTACTGTGTGTCATTTTGAGTGAGGGAAGCGGTATATTTAACGTGGTTCAGAATACCGGCAGCTCCAAGCAATGCTGGTCCTCCGCATATCGCTCCAATCAGTTTATGTTTATCGAAAAATGTGCGAATCATGTTTGTTACACCAGTGTCCTCTATCAAAGGATTTCCGCCCGGAATGATAAGTGCAAAGTAATCATCCGGATCAACTTCATTAGCAGTGATATCAGGCATGACCTTCAATTTGCCGGCTGATGTGACTGTTCTGCCGGAGGAATACGGCGAACATGTAACTAATTCATAATCAGAACCATTTAAACACGTGATTAAAATTGAAATTTCAAATTCAGCGAAAGAATCATATACAAACAGTAATACTTTTTTCATATCTTGCCCCCCTTTTCTATATCCAAATTTTAGCACCTGCTCATATGAATTTACTACAAAAACAAGCATAATTTATTTCACAAAAGAATATATCTGAAAACACAACTAAATAAACTCCCAAAATAACGAAGACACAATCACACTAAAGGCACGTTCTTTCTATTGGGAAAGGCTTGTCTTTTTATGTTGTGTAAAAATGGAGGTGGCTGCTAAAATCATTCCCTCAGTAATCCCTACTTGACAGATAGGTTTTATTGTATTAATTTATTTTAGTTAACTAAAGGGGGGACTTGTAGGTGACTACTTACTTAGTTTTATCGAATATTGCTATTATGCTTATACTTTTAGGTGTTTTGTTTTATATGCAAAAGAAGCACGTTTCTTTTTCTAAACGTGTATTCACAGGTCTTGGATTAGGGATACTCTTCGGTCTTGTTCTTCAGTACGGCTATGGTGCTGATTCTGAAGTTGCAGCAAAATCCACGGATTGGTTCAATCTAGTTGGCGGCGGTTATGTAACATTCTTAAAAATGATCGTTATGCCGCTTGTGTTCATTTCTATTCTTTCCGCGTTTACTCGATTAAACCTTAAAGGAAACATCGGGAAATTAAGCGGATTAATTATCGGGATTTTAGTAGGAACAACTGCAATAGCAGCAGTTGTTGGGATTGGAACGTCTGTTGCTTTCGATCTTGAAGCTGTTCAAATCGAACAGGGTGACGCAGAAACTGCGCGCGGTGAGCAGATGGAAGGTACTTTTGCAGAAGTGAAAGACTTAACATTGCCGCAGCAGATTCTATCATTGCTGCCAGCTAATCCGTTTTTAGATTTTACAGGTGCTAGACCAACTTCAACGATTGCAGTTGTTATTTTTGCAGCCTTCCTTGGGATTGCTTATCTGGGTGTGAAGCGCAAGCAAGAAGAACATGCTGAGCTGTTTGCGAAGATTGTGGATGCTTTTTACTCGGTTATCATGCGTGTTGTTACATTAATTCTTCGTTTAACACCATACGGAGTACTTGCTTTAATGACAAAGACTGTCGCACTTAGTGATATGGGTGCGATTGCGAAGCTTGGTAAGTTCGTCATTGCTTCTTATGTAGCACTTTTGATCATGTTTGGAATTCACCTATTGCTGCTGACGTTTGCTGGGCTGAACCCAATCACATATATGAAAAAATCATTCCCGGTACTATCTTTTGCCTTTACATCACGCACGAGTGCTGGTGCGCTTCCATTAAACATCCGTACACAAAAGAGCATGGGTGTACCTGATGGAATTGCGAACTTTTCGGGTTCTTTCGGACTTTCGATCGGCCAGAATGGATGTGCCGGAATCTATCCAGCGATGCTTGCTGTTATGATCGCTCCGACTGTTGGAATTGATCCTCTTTCACCATCGTTCTTGTTGACGCTCGTTGTAGTTGTAGCGCTTAGCTCTTTTGGTGTAGCAGGTGTAGGTGGCGGAGCGACATTTGCAGCGATTCTCGTATTGTCTGCGATGGATCTTCCGATTGCTCTTGCAGGCCTATTAATTTCTGTAGAACCATTGATCGACATGGGCCGTACAGCGGTGAATGTCAGTGGCGCGATGACTTCGGGACTATTAACAAGTAAAGTTCAGAAACAATTAGATACGGATGCTTACAATGACAGTGAAAATCAAGTTGAAGTAAGTGCATAAGAAATTAAGTGAGATGACCTTGCCTTCGGGCAGGGTCGTTTTTTGTTAGCCTGAACGGTTGTCCTAGTACTTGCATAGAATACATAAAGTTTAAAATTTGAGTGGAGGAACTCATGTTGAGTTGTGGACATCTAAGGCTAAACCAAAATAAATTAAAATGTGATAAATGCCAGTGCGGCGAAAGTATCTGTACGAGGGAGCTGAGAGAGCAATTAAGAAAGATTGCGGGAAGAAGAATTACATTACTTTCTAGAGCCAGTATCCCAAATGTGCGCTTTATTGTAGGAAGATTAGTTAAAGTGGATTGCGGAACAATTATTGTTGAGAGTGAAACTCAGCAGATTACAGGTCCGTTATTAATAAAAATATGCGATATTATTAGCTTCGCATGCGACGATGCATTTAATTCTTCTCAATCAACTGCGTGTGAATTCGTGAGAAAGCAGGATGAAACATGCTTGATTTGCAAGTGCAAGTGCACAGAGAATGAGTGTATAATAGAACTAAGAAAAGCACTGCAAGATTGTATTGGAAAGGAAATTGGGATCACAACTCCAGATGGCCCTTTTAATGGGACATTATTGAAGGTAAGCTGCGGTTTTATTGTTTTAAGAGACAGTCTAACAGGAACTCCGTTTATCTTTTCTTTATGCGCAATTTCGAGTGTGATTCAGTTTAATAACTCCAATACTCTTTGCAGTATGACGAACCAAACAGGGGATTGTAAATTAGATTGTCACTGTGAATGTGTAAATGATATTTGCACTGAAGCACTTAGAGATGAGTTGAAAGGCTGTATAGGGAAGGAAGTTACCATTACTACAGACGGTAATTTTATCGAAATCGGAAGAATCATAAAAGTTAATTGCGGAACGATTATTCTGCAGCTCGCTATACCCATTCTAATTCCCATTTGTTCAATTACCTCTGTAAGATTAGGGAACCAGCTGCCTGTGAATGGGCTGCAGACAAATTTGAATAGGATCATCAGATAAAATACAATAAATAAAGCGCAGGATAACAAGATCCTGCGCTTTATTTTGTTTGTAAATATTCGCTAAAAAGGTGTGAAGCCTTTCCAATTAGGGTAAAAATTAAAAACTGAACTTTCTAAAAGAGGGACATCCCATTACCAGCAGATGAAGGCTCTTCCAAATTCGTGAACATTGTATGTCAAAAGTGTGATAAAGTTGTGAGCTTTATTTGAAGTTCTCGTGACATTTAATTACGGATAAGCCACATTTCAAGGGATTCTGATACTATGAAGGCAAAGGTTTTTTGTCATTTGGTTTTGCCTTTGATATCCATTGTGATTTTTTTCACAATGTACTATAATCACTTGTGGTTCGATGTATATAAGGCAAAATGAATGCTTTTAAATAGAGAAAGGAAGGTGGACCTGGTGATGCAACGGTTAAAGCCGTTTTTAACATTCGGGTTATTGATGGCCGTGTTTATGCTAAGCGGCTGCAGCGATATGGTAGTTTTAGATCCTAAAGGACCTGTTGGTGAACAGCAGAAGGATCTTATTATGTATTCGATCTGGTTTATGTTATTTATCCTGCTGGTTGTATATGCACTTACAGCTTTTATTGTTTATAAATATCGTGACCGCAAAAATCATAAGGGCTATGATCCTGATAATGAAGGAAGTCATTTGCTTGAAACGATTTGGTGGATCATTCCTATTATTATTACCATTGCATTGGCTGTTCCAACGGTTAAAACGATCTACTCTCTAGAAGGACCTCCTGAAGAGACGAAAGATCAAAAACCATTGGTTATTCATGCAACATCTGTGGATTGGAAATGGGTTTTCACATACCCTGAGCAAGACATTGAAACAGTAAACTATCTTCATATCCCTGAAGATCGGCCTATTCTATTTAAATTGACTTCAGCCGATTCTATGGCATCATTTTGGGTTCCTCAACTAGGCGGCCAAAAATATGCGATGGCTGGCATGGAGACTGAGCTTTACTTGCAAGCTGATGAGCAAGGAACGTATGAAGGGCGCAACTCCAACTTTACAGGAGAAGGTTTTACAGATCATACGTTTGATGTAATGGCTATGTCTGATGAAGAGTTTGAAAAGTGGGCGAGCGAAACGAATGCTGAAGCTCCTGAACTGACAAAGGAGCAATACGACAAGCTGATGCTTCCTGGCCACGTTAAAGAAATGACGTTTTCTTCTACTCACTTAGGTTTTGTTAACCATGTTGATGAAGCTGATTATGCAATTAAAGCTCGTGAGCGATTAGGCTATGAGCCGTTAATTCCTCACTCTAAAGCAGCAAAAGAAAAACGTGAAGAAGAAAAGAAAAAGAAACAAGAAGAACAAGAAGAATCAGAGTCTCATGGGGATTCACATGCCCATTAACAGAGGAGGCAACTTAATATGAAATGGGATGAATTTTTCGTAACAGGCGACCCGATGATCTATGGGGCTGACGTTTCCATTGTCTTAACAATGGTGGGGATCCTGTTTTACTTGACTAGATATAAAAAGTGGAAATGGCTATGGACAGAATGGCTAACAACCGTTGACCATAAAAAACTCGGTATCATGTATATTGTTTCTGCCGTTCTAATGCTTTTCCGCGGTGGTGTCGATGCGCTCTTAATGCGTACTCAGCTCGCTGTTCCTGAGGCGAAGTTCCTCGATTCGCAGCACTATAACGAAATTTTTACAACTCACGGTACAATCATGATCATCTTCATGGCGATGCCGTTCTTAATAGGTATTATAAACGTAGTTGTACCGTTGCAGATTGGAGCTCGTGATGTAGCTTATCCATATTTAAACGCCGTAAGTTTCTGGACGTTCTTTATCGGTGCTATGCTGTTTAACATTTCATTTGTTATCGGTGGATCACCATCAGCAGGCTGGACGAGTTACATGCCGCTTGCAAGTAACGAACTCAGTCCGGGACCAGGGCAGAACTACTACTTATGGGGTCTGCAGATTGCGGGTATCGGTACATTATTAACCGGTATTAACTTCCTTGTTACGATTCTTAAGATGCGTGCACCGGGAATGACATTATTCCGTATGCCGATGTTCACTTGGTCATCGCTTG
The DNA here is from genome assembly GCF_001999465.1 of Fictibacillus arsenicus. Lineage (GTDB taxonomy): Bacteria > Bacillota > Bacilli > Bacillales > Fictibacillaceae > Fictibacillus > Fictibacillus arsenicus. The sequence goes on along the minus strand of NZ_MQMF01000004.1, from coordinate 96,118 downwards.
TAACAATGGTTATTATCATTTTTGCTTTCCCAATTTTAACAGTAGCACTAGCACTTATGTCATTTGACCGTTTATTCGGAAGTCATTTCTTTACTCTTCAAGGGGAAGGGATGGATATGCTTTGGGCAAACCTCTTCTGGTTATGGGGTCACCCAGAGGTATATATCGTAATCTTGCCGGCATTCGGTATTTTCTCAGAAATTATTTCTACGTTCTCTAAAAAAACGTTGTTTGGTTATAAGGCCATGATCTGGTCTATGCTTCTTATCGCTGGATACAGTTTCTTGGTATGGGTCCACCACTTCTTTACGATGGGCTCAGGAGCAGCCGTTAACTCAGTATTCTCCATTACAACAATGGCGATCGGTATTCCGACGGGGGTTAAGATCTTTAACTGGCTGTTCACGATGTACAGAGGTAAGATTCAGTTTACAACACCGATGCTCTGGTCACTAGGCTTTATTGTGAACTTCGTAGTCGGCGGGGTTACAGGTGTCATGCTTGCAATGGCAGCTGCTGACTATCAGTACCACAACACATACTTCCTGGTATCTCACTTCCACTATGTGCTGATCGCAGGTACAGTGTTTGGCTGTTTTGCAGGTCTAATCTACTGGTACCCTAAGATGTTTGGCTACAAGCTGAACGAACGTATCGGTAAATGGGTATTCTGGCTGTTCACAATCGGATTTAACGTATGTTTCATGCCTCAATACTTCCTAGGTCTTGATGGTATGCCTAGACGTGTGTACACATACAGCGAAGAGTCTGGCTGGGGCCCATTGAACATGGTTTCTACACTCGGCGGATTCATGATGGGTATCGCGTTCTTAGTTCTTGTTTACAACATGTACTACAGCTTCCGTTTCGCGAAGCGTGAAACAACTGGTGACGCATGGGGTGGCCGTACGCTTGAATGGTCTACTCCTTCAGCAATGCCGCCATTTTATAACTTTGCTAAAATTCCAGAGGTTACTGGTCTTGACCATTTCTGGAGACAGAAGCAAGCAGGCAAAGTTGAGAAGCTTACTGCTAAAGATATTAAAAAGATTCATATGCCTAGCAACTCTGGTGTACCGTTCATTATGGGATCGTTCTTCTTCGTTCTCGGATTCGGTTTTGTATTTGACTGGATCTGGATGGCGTTTCTCGGTGGAATCGGTGTTATCGGAACATTGATTTATCGTTCATTTGAATATGATGACGGGTATTATGTAAGTGTTGAAGAAGTACTCGAAACAGAAAAGATTTCTAAATAAGGAGGCGTGAAAAAATGGCACATGCAGAAACACACGACCCCAACACGCCTTTAGAGTATCGTTCGGAGACCGGGCGCCTTAACATTCTCGGTTTCTGGATCTTCCTAGGGGCAGAGGTTGCGTTATTCGCAACGCTATTTGCAACGTATATGGTTTTAACGCATCGTATTGCAGACGGTCCAGCTCTTGGTGAACTGTTTGAAGTAAAGAGTTTGCTGATCCAAACATTCTTGCTTCTAACAAGTAGTTTCACTTGCGGACTGGCTGTTCACGAAATGCGCCGTCATAATGTAAAAGGCTTGATGCTTTGGATGATTATAACTCTTGGGTTGGGTCTCGGATTCCTTTACTTCGAGATTCAGGAGTTCTTGCACTTCATTCATGAGGGTGCAAACATTGGTACAAGTGCAGCATGGTCAGGATTCTTTGTTCTTGTAGGTACGCACGGTGCCCACGTAACGTTCGGTATCTTCTGGGTAACGATGGTATTGATCCAAGTGGCTAAGCGCGGTTTGACGCCAGCCACTTCTGCAAAAGTTTTCATCACCAGTCTATACTGGCACTTCTTAGACGTTGTGTGGATTTTCATCTTCACTGCCGTTTATCTGATGGGGATGGTGATGCATCATGGCTAACAAAACAGCAGCTAATGGACATGGCGGATTCCCTTGGAAACACTTGATTGGATTCTTGCTTTCCATCGTGTTGACGCTAGTCGCACTATGGGTCGCATTGGAAACTGATTTATCACTGACTTGGATTTTAATTATTATTTTCGGATTTGCGTTCTTGCAGGCAGCACTGCAGCTCCTGATGTTCATGCACTTAACAGAGAATTCAACGAGCACTAAGCTTACGGGCCGCGTACAGGTAGGTAACATCCTATTTGCAGCTTTCGTAGCGATCGTAATCGTTGTCGGCTCTGTCTGGGTAATGACAGCAGGACACGCAAAACACGACAAACATGACGAACCGAAGACCGAAAACCATGGTGAGCATGGTGGAGAAGAGAAGTCTGAGGAGCATGGAAGTCATTAATATGAATGAGAAAGCCTCTTGCTTGGTTGCAGGAGGCTTTTTTTGTGTGGAATTTTGATGATGTGGACTCTCGTTTGGCGAGAGCCTTCGATATTTGTAAAGAATTGAAGCCCAGGGCTATCCTTTTATACTTTGACTGAGGGATTTTGCGCGTTCAGGGAGATTTATGCTCGTTCAGGGAGATTTATGGGCGCTCAGGGAGATTTATGCGCGTTCAGGAAGATTTATGCGCGCTCAGGGAGACTTATGCGCGCTCAGGGAGATTTATGCGCGTTCAGGAAGATTTATGCGCGCTCAGGGAGATTTATGCGCGCTCAGGAAGACTTATGCGCGCTCAGGGAGACTTATGCGCGCTCAGGGAGGTTTATACGCGCTTAAGAATATGTACGTGCGCTAAATAATCATTAAGATTGTTCACCATGATGTCCTGCGAGTCTTCCGCCTAATTCATCAGCAATGGTTAAAAGCTTCGGGTGGTTTTGAATTAAACGCCGCTGAAAAACCTCTAACTTTTTGATTCTAATCGACTTTGAACGATCTTTAACTAGCATTGACGACCTCCTTTGCTACCTAACTATTCTCCTTAACAGAAGTTTTACCTGCCTAAAAAACAACAAAAAAGCAGCCCCGCCAAAGCGAGACTGCTTTCAAACTTGGCGACCGCCAAGCATAATATTTTTTTATCTAACCTGCCCATCACCAATCATACGATATTTAATCGTCGTTAATGCTGGCAGACCCATCGGCCCGCGAGCATGGAGCTTCTGTGTCGAGATTCCGATCTCAGCTCCAAATCCAAGCGCTGAGCCGTCTGTGAAACGTGTTGAAGCATTTTGGTATACAGCAGCTGCGTCAACGGCATTCAAGAAACTTACCGCCGTCTCAGCGTCTTCTGTCACCACAGCTTCAGAGTGCTTCGTGCCATAGCGCTCAATGTGAGCCACAGCTTCTTCAACGGATCCAACGACTTTTACAGCTACAGCCAGGCTTAAGTATTCCTCAGCCCAGTCTTTTTCAGTAGCTGGGATAACGTCAGGCAGTATCTCAGCAGCCTTTTCGTCACCATGAACTTCGATCCCGTGTTTATCAAATAATGCAGCGACACGATCTTTATTTTGCTCTAACCATGCTTCATGGAAGATGAACGTCTCGGCTGCATTACACACTGCAGGTCGGTCAGTTTTTGCATTTTCTAAAATAGCCAGTGCTTTTTCAACGTCTGCAAACTGATCGACATAGATGTGGCAGTTACCGACACCTGTTTCAAGAACAGGGACTGTCGCATTCTCAACCACTGTCTGAATCAGCTTTCCTCCGCCGCGAGGAATCAGCACATCAATGTACTCTTTCATCGTAAACAACTGTCCGGCAGCTTCACGGTCTGTTGAAGCGATGAACTGTACAGCGTCCTCAGGAATCTTTGTGTCAGCTAATGCTTTTTGAATGACAGATACGATTGCTGAGTTTGAATGAATCGCATTCGATCCGCCTTTAAGAACAATAGCATTGCCTGATTTCAGTGCTAAGCCAGTAGCATCGACAGTTACGTTAGGACGTGCTTCATAGATCATGCCGATTACACCTAATGGGACACGTACTTGTTCAACTTTTAAGCCATTATCTAACTTCCATCCTGACAAGATTTCACCAACAGGATCCTGAAGTTCAACAACTTCGCGAAGACCGTCAGCAAATTCTTTTACACGGTCAGAAGTCAGGCGCAGACGGTCCATTAGAGCGTCTGAAAAGCCTTTTTCTTCACCGTTCTCTAAATCTTTTTTATTCTCTTGTAAAATGAAATCTGACTCTTTTTCTAAAACATCTGCGATTACTAATAAAGCTTCGTTCTTCTCTTTCTCACTTAGTAAAGCAAGCTTTTTTGAAGCTTTTTGTGCCAGCTTTGCCTGGTCTTCTACAATCAATGGTTTGGTTGTACTTTTAAAAGTACTCATCCAACGCCTCCTTGTTATTTTTAAACGTTTGTTTAAATCCCATCAAAAAATCTTAGTGAATCGGTACAGCTAAACGTGTGTGGCACACTAAATCATCATTGTTGATCGCTTCTTCTGGACCAACGTCTTCCAATTCGTCTGTCGAGAAGCCTTTGATTTTAATAAGCTGTTTTGATGAATAGTTAGAAACACCTAATCCAACTTCATTGCCGTCTAAGTCTTTAATGCGGACGACAGAACCTTTTTTAAAGTGTCCACTTACATAGTGGATTCCAGTTGGGTATAGGCTCTTCAGGTCATCAATTCCTTCTTTTGCTTTGTTGGTTACGACGATTTCGCCTTCAGGTCCTGAATGGAATGCAATCCATTGCAATTTTGTATCTAGATTGAACTCGTTCTTTTTAGGTACGAAGTAAGTTCCTCGTGCCTCTCCTGTTACTGCTTTATGAATAATGTCATTTGCTGTTGCATTACCAAGGAATGAGGATATGCCTGATGCCATTGCAATCTTGACTGCATCGATTTTTGAACGCATTCCGCCTGTGCCGACAGCACTGCCGGGTTCGCCAGCCGAATCCTCGATTTTTGATGTAATTTCGCTTACTTTCGTTAAAAGTTGAGCTTCTGGATTTTTTCTTGGGTCTTCTGTATATAGACCGTCAATATCAGAAAGGATGATGAGCTGATCTGCATCTACAAGTCCTGCCACTTTAGCAGAAAGTGTATCGTTATCTCCAAACTTTAATCGTTCGACTGTTACCGTATCATTTTCATTCACGATTGGAATGATGCCGCGGTCTAATAGAACATTTATTGTATTTCGCGCGTTGTGATAACGATTGCGGTCTGAGAAGTCACTTCTAGTGATCAAGATCTGTGAAGCTGTGTAGCCGTGTGACACAAATCTTTCAGAATAAGCTTCCATTAGAAGACCTTGTCCGATTGAAGCAGCTGCTTGTTTTTCGGATAGAGTAGTTGGGCGATTTAAGCATCCCAGTCTTCTGTATCCTGCTGCAACTGCGCCGGATGAAACCAGCAATACTTCATGTCCTTCATCTTTTAATTTAACGACCTCATCTACAAGGCGTTCTAATTTACGTCTGCTGATATCACCAAGTCCGCTCGTTAATGAGCTGGAACCAATCTTTATTACAATACGTTTATTCTTTGATTCATTAAAAGCCATATCTGGTGTTAATCACTCCTGTTTTGTTTGTTAGTTTTTAGTTTTTTTTATTTACTTTTCCGGTCAAAAATTCAACGTTACTGAGTATAACATGGTCTGATTTTATGACAACAGTGTTTGGTGAGATAGTGTAGAAAACGGGCAAAAAGTGAAGAAAATAGAAGAAAAAGGGGATATATACGCTATAGGGGGTGAGGGGAGATGAGGGACTGATGAGCAGCGATATACAGTGAAATTTTTTATGTTTAATTTACCAATAAATGCAAAAACCCCTCTAATTAATAGAGGGGATTAATGTCTTTTCTTAATATTCTTTTTCCATTTTGCGTTTTGCCAAGTATGGACGGCCCCAAACAACGTAAGCTGCATAGTGAGCAAAAACGACGTTTGCAATAAATACCGTTATAAAGAAACTATGAACAAACAGGCTTAAGCTGTCATATGCCATAAATAATCCTACGTAAGTCCATAACAGGGCGATAAACGGTATCTGTGCCAGTGCAAGCTTACGACTATCATTCCACAAAAACAGCGGTGTCGCAGTTGCTACAAACAAATAAACCATGAATACATCCATTACATATCAACCCCTTGAAGTAGTGTACACGCTTACAATTTTGACAAATTAGCGTCTAAAATGTGAACGATTTGTTACATTTAGTATACCACAATAGGAGAAAAATGCCACATGGATTTGTACATTTTTTTGAAAATTCAAGTTATTAAGCATAAAAAAAGAATCCGGAAGCCCAGCATGGCAACGGATTCTAAAGCTTAAAAATTATAACGGATAGCGCCAAAATCTTTCTTTTTGAACCCATTCCAGCATCGCAGGATCTTTTTCTACGCTATTAACAAGCCATTGTGTCTGAGAGCGATGCGCTTTGATGCAGTTCATTTTATCTTCAAAAACATCGGAAACATCTGTAACGATGTGAGGTGCACCAAGGTCCTCCTCAGAATTCCTGGCAAAAGCTACACACAAAAGCTCTGGCTGTTCCGACTCAGCCATGCTTTTAACCGCTCGAACTACGGCTCTTCCCGTTGCTTCATGATCGGGGTGCACGCTGTATCCCGGATAAAAAGTAATAATCGTTGCTGGCTTTACTTCATCAATTACAGATAAAAATTGATCAGCGAGAAGCTGTTCATCTTCAAACTCAATTGTCTTATCGCGAAGACCAAATTGCCGCAAATCTTCAATACCGACTGCTGCACAAGCATTCTCCAGTTCTTTTTGACGGATGAGTGGAAGGGATTCACGAGTTGCGAAAGGCGGGTTTCCCATATTTCTTCCCATTTGACCTAAAGTAAGGCAAACATAAGTAACGGGTGAACCTTTTTTCGTGTGTTTGGCAATTGTCCCTGAAACTCCGAAAGCTTCATCATCAGGATGTGGAAAGATGACTAATAAGTGATCGTTCATGAATGATTACCTCCTTTATACATCAAATGGGGAAGTGCTGAGTTGAAGAGCAACAGCAAGACGGCCTTCCTGATCATGACCGGCGAGTAGCAGTCTGCCTTCTGAGTCGATTTCCCAATGTGTTAACCCTTCTGCATAGATCCAGCCAAGTTCGATTTTTAACCCGACACGAAAAGGACCGATTCCCATGATCTTTCCGGACAAAGGTGTGACTTTTCCGTTTCGGATATATGCATTAACAGTAAGTACTGATTCATTATTGTGATTGGCATAAGCGCCATTAGTCGTTTCCAAATGCAAATAAAGTTCTTTACCGATAAGTTGATCCAGTGCGTTCTGGACGTCATTAGCTTGAATAGGCTGCATACTTCACACTCCTGCTTATGATAGATGTACTTATTATAATTCAAAACAGCAGAAATCGTGTATGATATGCCTGGGATAAAAAAAGAGGTTGTTTATGTAAACAATGTTGCTTTTGAAAGAGGTTAACCTCCGCTACAGGACTCGCTTTCCGCAGGGTGTGCGGTGAGCCCCCTCGTCGCCTCGCGACATTGAGTGGTCTCACCTGTCCCACTCATCCTGCTGGAGTCTCGCCCTTACGCTCCGATTAACCATCCAATGAAGAACTTCGTCAAAATCTCTCAGTAGCAACAATCTTTTAATAAAAAACAAAAGCTGCCCAAAGTAGGTTAACACTACTTCTTGGACAGCCATTTTATGATGAATATTACTTATTCAATTTATCGCGGTATGCACCGTGCCACGTTGGTCCTACGTATTGATTCAATTCAAAACCAGATGCGATCGCTTCTGTAATAAAATCTTTTGCCGTAAGAATCGCTTCACGGGCAGACTTTCCTTTTGCAAGTTCAGCTGTGATTGCAGCTGAGAACGTGCAACCCGCTCCATGAGTCCACGTTGTTTCAATTCTTTCTGATTCTAAAACTTCGAACTCGTTTCCATCATATAAAACATCTACAGCACTTTCGTGATCCAGCTTGCCGCCGCCTTTTACGATAACGTATTTTGCGCCGTTTGCTTGAATCTTATGAGCTGCTTCCATCATCTGTTCGACAGTCGTAATTGGTTCCATGCCAGCGAGTTGAGCTGCTTCAAAAAGGTTAGGAGTAACAACTGTTGCTTTCGGTACAAGGATGTTCTGCAGTGTGCTTGCCAGTTCAGGGTGCAGTGGTTCTGCTCCTTTACATACCATTACCGGATCAATTACAACGTTTTGAAGATTATGTTTTTCAATAAGATCAGCTGTAATTTGAATAGCTTCTACAGATGCGAGCATACCAGTTTTTAATGCGTCAACTCCGATTCCTGCTACAACCGTTTCCAGTTGTTTTTTAAACATATCAGCCGGAAGTAAAAATACTTCGTGGAACCAGTCGCGATGCGGATCTTGAGCGACTACAACGTTAAGTGCTGTCATGCCGTAAACGCCTAGCTCCTGGAATGTTTTTAAATCTGCTTGAATACCTGCTCCGCCGCTAGTATCAGAGCCTGCGATAGTAAGTGCTTTTTTAGGTGACATTCTATGATCTCCTTTTCAGTTCTTTTCTGCTTCTGTAACAGATTATATCAAAAGAAAATAGGAAAAGGAAAAGTTGCGATTGCTAGTAAATAACACCATTTAATCGAATGAGTTGACTTATTTGTATATACAGGTTAAATTATTTCTGTAATATGTATATACAAGTTTCTGATTTATTGGAAACGCTTCAAACAGCAGTTTGATTAAAGTACAAGTTTTCATCACATGATAATTAAGGGTATAGGAACGATAAAGTCCTTTTTTATCAGCAGAAATGGAAACGGTTTCTAGGAGGGAACATTAATGAGCAAAATCCGCGAAACAGCTGACCAAATTGTCGATGCTCTCGGCGGTAAAGATAATATATCTGCAGCTACACACTGTGTCACACGTCTTCGCCTCGCATTAAAGGATGAAGGAAAAGTAGATGAGAAAGCACTCGAAGATATTGATCTAGTGAAAGGATCGTTCTCAGCAAACGGTCAGTATCAAGTAGTTATCGGACAAGGAACCGTTGATAAAGTATACAACGAATTTATCGACATTACTGGTACAGGACGGGCTACAAAAGAAGACATTAAAGACGAAGCAAGCAAAAAACTGAATCCGCTTCAACGAGCGATCAAAGCATTAGCTGACATCTTTATCCCAATCCTTCCGGCCATCGTTACAGCAGGTCTATTGATGGGTATCAACAACATTCTGACTGGACCAGGTATTTTTTATGACGAGAAATCATTTATTGATGTTCATAAAAACTGGGCAGATCTTGCTGGAATTATAAACCTGATCGCGAATACTGCTTTCGTGTTCCTGCCAGCTTTAATCGGGTGGTCAGCGGTAAAGAAATTTGGCGGAAGTCCTTTGCTTGGTATCGTACTTGGACTTATGCTTGTCCATCCAGATCTATTAAATGCTTGGGACTACGGAAAAACAAAAGATATTCCGACATGGAATCTGTTTGGTCTGCCGATTGAAAAAGTCGGCTATCAAGGTCAAGTATTACCAGTTCTAATTGCATCTTATGTGCTGGCTAAAATCGAACTCTTTTTGAAAAAGCGTATTCCTGATTCATTGCAGCTGTTATTAGTTGCACCAATCACATTATTAGTAACAGGATTCTTAGCATTTATCGTTATCGGTCCGATTACGTTCTCGATTGGAAATGCCGTGACAGACTTCTTCGTATCTATTTTTGATAACTTTGCTTGGTTAGGCGGATTGATTTATGGAGGATTCTACGCACTTCTCGTTGTAACAGGAATGCATCATACGTTCTTAGCTGTCGACTTGCAGCTTATCTCAAATACTGGCGGTACATTCTTATGGCCGATGCTTGCTTTATCAAACATCGCACAAGGGTCAGCTGCACTTGCCATGTTCGTTGCTGCGCGTGATGAAAAGCTTAAAGGTCTTGCTGGAACATCAGCTATATCTGCTTATCTTGGAATCACAGAACCTGCAATGTTCGGGGTAAATTTACGTTTTAGATATCCATTTATCTTTGCGATGATAGGTTCTGCAATCGCAGGTATCGTGATTACGATTGCCGGCGTAAAAGCATCTTCCATTGGTGTAGGCGGAATTCCTGGATTCCTATCCATCCTGCCTGGCAGCTGGGGATCATTCTTTATCGGAATGGGAATCGTAATCGTCGTGCCATTTGTACTGACTTATTTCTATGCGAAATTGAAAAAAGATAAGAAGTAAACGAAAAACAATTAAAATCAAACAACCGGATGAACTTTGATTTCCGGTTGTTTTCATTAATAATTGAAAAAAAACATGGCGGTGAAAAAATGAAGAACGAACCATGGTGGAAACGATCGGTTGTCTATCAGATCTATCCGAAAAGCTTTAACGATACAACTGGAAACGGAACTGGAGATATTCAAGGGATTATTGATAAACTGGATTATCTGCAGAACTTAGGGGTTGATGTAGTATGGCTGACCCCGATCTATGATTCTCCGCAGCGTGATAACGGATATGACATTCGTGATTATTATAAAATTTTTGATGAATATGGAACGATGGAAGACTTTGACCGTTTGCTTGAGGAAGCGCACAAACGTAATCTGAAAATCATCATGGATATTGTCGTAAACCACACGAGCACTGAACATGAATGGTTTGAGCAGTCCCGTTCTTCTAAAAACAACCCGTATCGAGATTTTTACATTTGGAAGGACCCTGTTGATGGAGGTGAACCGACGAATTGGGTTTCTAAATTTGGAGGTTCTGCATGGAAATTAGATGAGAAGACAGGACAATATTATCTTCATCTCTTCGACGTTACGCAGGCTGATCTCAACTGGGAGAACGAAGAGGTCCGCCAGAAGGTTTATGAGATGATGAACTTTTGGTTTGAGAAGGGTGTTGATGGCTTCCGTCTGGATGTTATTAATCTAATCTCAAAAAATCAAGAGTTTCCTGATGATGATGGATCAGTGGCACCTGGTGATGGCCGTAAATTTTACACAGACGGACCGCGCGTTCACGAATATATGCAGGAGATGAACAGAAAGGTATTCTCGAAGTATGATGTGTTGACCGTAGGAGAAATGTCATCTACAACGATCGACAATTGTGTAAAGTACACGAATCCAGAACGTAAAGAGTTAAGCATGACTTTCAACTTTCATCATCTAAAAGTGGATTATCCGAACGGTGAAAAATGGAGTATTGCTGATTTTGATTTCTTAAAGCTTAAAGAGATCTTGTCCACATGGCAGGTCGAGATGCATAAAGGCGGAGGCTGGAATGCACTCTTTTGGTGCAACCATGATCAGCCAAGAATCGTATCCCGTTATGGGGATGATGGAAAGTATCGTGTAGAATCAGCAAAAATGCTTGCAACTACAATTCACATGATGCAAGGTACGCCTTACATCTATCAAGGTGAAGAGTTCGGCATGACAAATCCGAAGTTCGATTCGATCGGGCAGTATCGCGATGTGGAGTCCTTGAACATGTTCCAGCTCTTAAAAGATCAAGGAAGAAATGAAGATGAGATTTTAGAAATTCTGAAGCATAAATCGCGTGATAATTCGCGTACGCCAGTTCAGTGGAATGACGACAAGAATGCTGGTTTTACATCAGGTGAGCCTTGGATTCCGGTTGCGAAGAACTATAAAGAAATCAATGCAGAAGCGGCTGTTAAGGATGAGAAATCCGTCTTTTATCATTATCAAAAACTGAATAAGCTCAGAAAAGATCTGGACATTATGACATATGGCGATTATGAGCTTATTTTAGAGGATCACCCTGAAATTTTTGCTTATTTCCGTAATGGTGATAATGGCGAAAAACTGCTTGTTGTTAATAATTTTTATGGCAAGGAGACTACGTTCACTTTGCTTGAAGAAAATGTTGCAGGCTATAAAGCAGATGTATTGATAAGCAATTATGATTCTGCGCCAGAAGATTTTTCTTCATTCACGATGAGACCGTATGAATCAGTCGTTTTTCACTTAAAAAAATAATGCTACAATAAGCATGGTGAATAGTGATGCGAAAAAATAAATTTCAAGAAATCTATCAAGAACTTTCTTCACAAATTGCAGAAGGTATTATTACGGCTAACACCCAGCTTCCATCTGAACACGAACTTGCAGATCGCTATGAAACATCAAGAGAGACGGTTAGAAAGGCGCTGAACCTTTTATCACAAAACGGGTTTATTCAAAAAATCCGGGGGAAAGGTTCGATCGTCCTTGAGACGAACAAGTTCAGTTTTCCTGTTTCGGGGTTAGTCAGCTTTCAAGAGCTGTCTGAAACGATGGGCAAAAGCAGTGTTACTACCGTTCATGAATTTGGATTGATTGAGCCAGACAGCTTTTTGCAGCAGCAGCTTCAGGCTGATTCGAATGAACTTGTTTGGAAAGTGATTCGTTCGAGACAAATTGATGGGGAAACCATCATTTTGGACAAGGATTTCTTTTTGAAAAAATACATTCCGAAGCTGTCGAAAGAAATCGGTGAAAAATCAATTTACGCGTATTTAGAAAAAGAGCTGGGATTAACGATCAGCTTTGCGAAAAAAGAAATCGTAGTCGTTGAATGTACAGAAGAGGATAAACGTTTGCTGGACCTAGATGGATTTCAGCACATTGTTGTTGTAAAAAACTTTGTGTATTTAGACGATGCGAGCCTATTTCAATATACGGAGTCCCGTCACAGATTAGATAAATTTCGGTTTGTGGATTTTGCGAGGCGGGGAAGATAGAAGTATTAAGGAGCGAGGGGATAAATGCCTCGCTCTTTTTTGTTAGTTTTATTGCGTGTGAGAGTGTGTCGGATATTGTCGGCAAATGTAAACTCGTGGATAAACCCCTGAAATTTCTGGATTGAAGAGCAAAATTTTTGGATTCACACCTAAAACTTTCGGATTCAGCTGCAAAACTTTCGGATTCATCATCTTATGCCACTAATTTATATCTCCCACATACACCTTAAGTGCACCATTACCGCTATTTATCCCTTGAATCATCGGGATCATCTCCTTAGGATAGTAGTTAACATCCGAAAGCTGGTCAATCGGCAGCCAAACAACTGCTGTTTGAGTAAAATCAGGCTGCTTCGGTTCAAATTTCTCTGGAATCTCCTTCAAAAAAGCTTCAAAAATATGCTCTACAATGTGTCCTTGATTGTCCATAAGCTGATCAGAAATGTGATTTTTACTAATAAACTCTCGCACCCACAGAAGCCTGCCAGCTTCAACCTTCACGCCAAGTTCCTCCATACATTCACGGGCAACAGCGTCTGATAGTGTTTCATTAAAATCCTGTCCGCCGCCGGGCATTATGTATTTTTTATTATCACCGTTTTGTTTTTCAATCGTGAGTAGGTGATGATTATGTATGATTAACGCCTTCACAGAACTTCGAATTTTATACAATTGAACACCCTCCAATACTAGTCTTTACTTTAATTTACCACTCTTAAAGTGTTGACAGCATATGTAAAGTCCGTTAGTATGTAAAACAGTTACTCATTCACTTCAACGCATAAAAGCGTTTAAGCGTGTAAGTGAACTTATGATTCATACGAACGGAGAGATCATCATTATGAAAAAACAAATCTCATTACCGATAGCACTCGTATTATTTGCAGCGATTTTTGCTGTTATGTTTACGAGTCTTGTTTTTATAAAAGTTGAACCACACATTCCATTGCTTGCTTGTTTAGTCTTACTGTCCGCAGTTGGTGCGGCATTTGGAGCCAGCTGGAAAACCCTCGAAAAGGGTATGTTTAACGGAATTATCGCAGGTCTTCAGCCGATCATGATTCTTTTAACGGTTGGTCTGGTCATTGCTAGCTGGATGCTGAGCGGAACAGTTCCTACGCTGCTGTTTTACGGTATGGATATCATTCAGCCCGAATGGTTCGCTGTCAGCGCACTCCTAATTACAGTGATCGTTTCATCGTTTACGGGAAGTTCTTTTACAACGGTTGGTACGGTTGGTGTCGCTCTAATGGGAATCGGACACGTGTTAGGTGTGAATCCAGCATTGGCAGCAGGGGCAGTTGTTTCCGGAGCATGCTTTGGAGATAAGATGTCGCCATTATCAGATTCCACTAACTTTGCACCAGGTGTTGTCGGTGTGAACATGTTCGAACACATTCGCCATATGATGTGGACAACTGTGCCCGCATTCATACTAACGGCAATAACATTTTTTGTGCTTGGTGGAAAAGGAACGGGAGCCGCTAATTTTGAGGAAATCCAGCAGATTCAATCCGTACTTTCTAATGAATTTCCGATTCATGCAGTAACTCTGATCTCGCCGATCGTTGTCCTGGTTTTAGCATTTAGAAAATTGCCGATCATTCCGATTCTATTAGCAGGTGTGGTCGTTTCTATTGCGGTTTCATTTTTCTTAATACCCGATCTGACTGTGCAAAAAGTGATGAACGTGATGCAGAACGGTTTACAGACGGAAACAGGAAATGGAACAGTAGACAGCATCGTTAACAAAGGCGGCTTATTGTCGATGATGTGGTCGATTTCACTCGTGCTCATCGCATTAGGGTTAGGCGGAGTGATTCAAGCACTTGGACTGTTTGATCTATTGTTTGGTGCTGTGAAAAATACAGCGCAAAAAGCAGGGAAGCTTATTGCAACAACATTAGCTTCTTCAGTAGGAATAAACTTGCTTGCAGGCGAGATGTACTTATCGATTCTGTTGCCGGGGCAGGCGTTAAAAGATGCATACGTAAAATCAGGTGTACCATTAAAGAACTTGTCACGAACAGTGGAAGATGGGGGGACACTCGTGAATCCGCTCGTACCTTGGAGTGTGAGTGGGGCTTTCTTCGCGTCAACACTTGGAGTCTCAGTCATTGACTACATCCCATACGCATTGTTCCTATGGTTATCACCAATGTTTACATTGCTGCTCGCGTACACAGGCTGGAGCATCGGCCAGAAGAAATCACAAGCAGATAAAGATGAACATGCAGCTGCATAAAGTAAGATTATTAAGACTCAACTGGTTTTGAAAGAAGCCTTTTGAGTCTTTTTCTTCGCCATTCCCACGGATTTTTAGGCGAGAAATAATGCTTGGGGTGAAGATGAAGCTTCATGGGGTGAAACTTAAAGCAGATGGGGCGAAACCATGACTACTTGGGACGAAACGTGCTTAAGTTAGGGTGAAACTCCATCGCTATTGGGCGAACGTGTAATAAAGAAAAGAACAAGTACCGTAAAATTTCCACCAAAAAATACTCCACATAAGAAAAAGAGGGTTTCCGGATACGGAGTCACCCTCTTTTGTTCTTTATTCTTTAACTTCTTTCTTTAGAAGTCCAGCGATAAACGCGGTAACCGCTGCACCAATTACAATAGCCAATACGTACAGAAGAGGATTGCCGTTTACGATCGGAATGACGAATGCTCCGCCATGCGGTGCAGGCAACCCGATGCCAAACATCATGGAAAGTGCCCCAGCGACAGCTGAACCTGCGATTGCTGCAGGTATGACACGTCCCGGATCGGCAGCTGCAAAGGGAATAGCTCCTTCAGTTATAAAGGAAGCACCCATGATGTAGTTTGTCTTACCGGCTTCTCTTTCAGCTTTCGTATACTTCTTTTTGAATAATGTGGTTGATAAGGCAAGTCCAAGCGGCGGTACCATTCCACCAGCCATGATCGCAGCATGAGGCGCAAAGTTGCCAGCATCAATCATTGCGATTCCAAAAGTAAAGGCAGCTTTATTGATCGGACCACCCATATCAATTGCCATCATTCCACCTAAGATCAACCCAAGCAATACGAGGTTTCCAGTCCCCATTCCTTTCAGCCATACTGTTAGTGCATCATTCAGTGCTTTTACAGGCTCGATTACAATGTACATCATAATAAGGCCAGTAAGCAGTATACCGAACAACGGATATAGAAGAACAGGTTTGATGCCTTCTAGTGAACCTGGTAATGTACTGAAGGCTTTCTTTAGACCAAGAACCAGATAACCAGCTAAGAAACCAGCAATCAATCCCCCTAAAAATCCAGCTCCGCCTGTTGCAGCCATGAAACCGCCGACCATACCAGGAGCAAATCCAGGTCTGTCCGCTATACTCATCGCGATAAATCCGGCAAGTACAGGAATCATTAATGCAAAAGCATTCCCGCCGCCAATCGTATTCAACGCTTCAGCGATCGGATGGTAGGAAGGATCGTTAGGATCAAAGGCTTTTATTCCAAAAATGAATGAGATGGCAATCAAGATCCCTCCGCCGACAACAAAAGGAAGCATGTTTGATACACCGCTCATTAAATGCTTGTAAAATCCTGATCTTCCGCTTTTCGATGTGTTATTTTTTTCATCTAATCGAGAGGTTCCTGTGCTTTTATAAACAGGTGCATCTTGATCAAGTGCCTGCTGAATTAGCTCCTTTGGTTTTCTGATCGCTTGAGCAACGGGAACCTGAATAACATGCTTTCCGTCAAAACGGTCCATTTCTACCTGCTTATCTGCTGCTACTATAATCGCGTCGGCTTCCTCAATATCTTTTTTTGTCAGGCCATTCTTGATTCCGCTCGAACCGTTTGTTTCAACTTTTAAATTTACGTCCATTTCTTTTGCTTTTGCTTTGAGGGAATCGGCCGCCATATATGTGTGGGCGATGCCTGTCGGGCAAGCGGTAACCGCTAAGATCTTTTGACGTGATGCTGAAACGATAGGGTCTTCTTCTGTTTGCATCACTTTCTCTTTTGCGTCAATAGCCTGCAGAATTTCTTCTTTCGTTGCAGCGGTTTCGAGTTTTTTTCTGAATTCTGTGTCCATCAAAAAACTTGATAGTCTTGAAAGGGTGGCTAAGTGATCATTGTTTGCGCCTTCATAAGCTGCGATCATGAAGAACAAATGAGCGTTCTGACCATCCAATGAATCATAATCAATACCATCTTGAGAACGGCCGAATACTATTGCAGGCTGGCTGACGGCATTTGTTTTAGCATGCGGGATTGCGATGCCTTCGCCAATACCTGTTGTGCTCTGGTTTTCACGCGCTAAAATCGCTTTCTTATACTCTTCTTTATTATTTAACTTGCCCGCAGCATGCATCTGTTCGATAAGTTCGTTTATCACTGACTCTTTCGAACGGGCGTCCAGGTTTAAGATAATAGTATCTTTCGTAAGTAAATCTGTGATTTTCATAGTAACTACCTCCCCAAAAGGTAAAGCTTTATATCTCTTTAATAGAGATTTCATTTTTTAATTTTTCAACTAAGTCTTTTGTACAAAGATCCTCAGAAAATGCAGTAGCACTTCCTGAAGCGACTCCGTACTTAAATGCGGTTTGAACATCGTTATGCAGGATAATCTGTGATAGAAAACCAGCTACTACTGAATCTCCTGCGCCAACAGAATTTTTTACAGTTCCAGCTGCTGGTACATTAGCAAGAAGAGCGTGCTGTTTATTAAGGAAGATTGCTCCCTCGCCAGCCATGGAAACGATGACATTCTCCACACCTTCATTCAGCAATTTCTTCCCATAAAAAACCGCATCTTCAATACTTTCAATCTTAGTTTGAAAAAGATCGCCCAGCTCGTGATGATTAGGTTTTATTAAAAAGGGGCTATGATGAAAAGTCTTTAAAAGTGCGGTTCCTGCTGTATCAATAACTGCTTTTACACCTTTTTCAAAGCATTTTTCTGCAATCTCTCCGTAAAAATCTTCTGTGATAGATGGAGGGATACTGCCCGCTAAAACGAGAAAGTCACCTTCATTCATACTGTTTATCTTTTCAAGCAGTTCTTCCTGATTGGAAGAAGAGATACTTGGTCCAAGTCCATTAATCTCTGTTTCTTTTTCGGATTTGAGTTTTACGTTGATTCTCGTAAGATCCGAAACTGTTATGAAATCATGGGTAATCGTTTCATTTGTGAGAAAATCTTTTATGAATTCTCCCGTAAATCCACCGGTATATCCTAGAGCAGTACTTTCAATTCCCAGACGCTTAAGAACTCTCGAAACATTAATTCCTTTTCCGCCAGGGTACATTTGGGCTGTTTCTGTCCGGTTCAAATCGCCTTCTTTAAAGTCTTTTACTCTTGCGATGTAATCAATGGATGGATTGAGTGTGCAAGTATATATCATGGTGTCACAACCCTTATTTCTGTTTTATCTTCAAAATCATAAGCAGCGTCTTCGTCCATTTCGTTTGTTAAAATGACAGCTTCATGTAAATCAGCAACTTTCGAGAACGATGCTTCGTTAAACTTGCTGTGATCCGCCAGAATAAAAGCTTCTTGCGAAAGAGAAAGTGCCATCCGTTTTACTGATGCTTCCTCAGGGTCAGGGGTAGTGAATCCTGCCTCAAGGTGGATGCCGTTTATCCCTAAGAAACATTTATCGAACCTGTAGGAGCTTAAGCTGTTAAGTGCTCCGCTGCCGACAAGTGCTTTTGTTTTTGGTTTAACGAGACCGCCGACTAAATACGTCGTAATTTGATGTTCAGTCAAAGCCTCAAGATGAGAAATGCCGTTTGTTACCACTGTGACCGCCTTATCCTTTAAATGTGGGATCATGAGGTGAGTTGTCGTTCCTGCATCGATGTAGATACAGTCGCCATCATTCACGATCATTGCGGCAAAGTTTGCGATCCTCTCTTTTTCCAAAGAATTTCTTGCTGACTTTTCTACTATGCTTAGCTCTTCACTTTTTTGGTGCAGAAGAGAAGCGCCGCCGTGAACTCGTTTAAGCTTCTTCTCTTTTTGAAGCTGGCTCAAATCTCTTCGGATTGTGGATTCGGAAGAGGATGTTGCTTCGACTAGTTCTTGTATAGTAACGACTTGCTTTTCGCCTAATCGTTCAATAATTTTACGGTGCCTTTCAGGAGTTAACATTTTATAAACCTCCAACAATCTTCATTCATTGACCTCAGTTTAACGTAAGCCCTTACATTTTTCAATCAAAAACATTCAAATTCAACCAAAATCAATCAATAATAATCATCACCAAATTCATCCAATTGCTTGTTATAATAAAAAAAATATTAAAGGGCTGTTTTCATAAACATTGTGTTGCTTGAAAGCAGTTGATTTCCGCTACAGGTTGCTCGCTTTCCACGGGGCGGGCGGTGAGCCTCCTCGCGCTTTGCGCCTTTAGGAGTCTCACCTGTCCGCTGATCCCGCAGGAGTCTCGCACCTTATGCTCCAATCAACTTATTTCAATGAAGATTTTGGAAAAAAGATATTTAAAACAACAATCATTAAAAAAAAGATCCCAAAGAAAAGAGTGAACGGAATGGAATTAAAAACAGATTTTCCTAAAACGAGGTCTTCTTTAGCAAAGGATTTCCGCAATCTTGGTTTGAAAAAGGGCATGACGGTAATCGTGCACTCCTCACTAAAATCGCTAGGCTGGGTAGTTGGCGGACCAGTTGCAGTTGTACAAGCTTTAATGGACGTACTTACAGAAGAAGGGACACTTGTGATGCCTGCACATACCGCTCATTACTCAGATCCGGCAGGCTGGCTGAATCCTCCTGTACCTGAAGAATGGTGGCCGGTCATCCGAGATGAAATGCCTGCCTTTGATCCGGAAGTTACGCCAACCTTTTTTATGGGAGCGGTTGTTGAAGCTTTTCGGACGTTTCCTGGCGTGATAAGAAGCAATCACCCTACTGAATCTTTTGCAGCGTGGGGGAAAAATAAAGAAATAATCATAAACGGTCAAACTCTGGATTTTGCTTTAGGAGAGGATTCACCGCTTGGGAAAATGTATGAACTAGGTGGCCACGTTCTTTTAATCGGCGTGGGTTATGACTCTAATACGACGATGCATCTGGCAGAACACCGTGTTCCTAACCCAAAAACAGAAGAGAACGCAGGACCATATTATCTGGATGGCCAGCGCGTTTGGAAGACTTTTACTCAAGTTTCTTATCGTGAGGAACTTTTTGAAGAGATCGGCAATGCATATGAGGAAGCAGGTCACACAGTAAAAAAAGGGAAAGCAGGATTAGCAGAATGCCGTCTGATTCCGCAAGTGGAACTAGTGAATTTTACAGAACGATGGCTTGCAAACTACGAAAAGACATTAAAGCCTGCAACGAATGCTTAATTTGTAGAATTTACGGGTATCTTATGAGCAAATCCACTGAAAAGAGGGAATTGTTATGAGACGTTCCGTACCTGCAACGATTATTTCATTTATTGTAGGCATAATTCAATTAATTTTAGTTTTACGTTTCATTTTTCAGTTATTCAATGCAAATGAAGGAGCCGCCTTTGCTCAGCTAATATACGGATTAAGTGAGCCGCTGCTGCTGCCTTTCAAAGCCATATTCCCGAACATCGAACTTGCAAATGGTTTTGTTGTAGAGCTGTCGACCATCATAGCGATTATTGTCTATGGAGTGGTGGGCATGCTGCTTAAACGACTTTTCACAGTCAGAAAAGACCCCGTGCACCGAGAGACTGTAATCAGAGAAGAACCAACATCGCATGAGAAGAGAATCATTGAAGAGAAACGCAGATAAATGTAAAAACGCACACTCCCGACGTTGGGGTTGTGCGTTTTTACGTTCGTGTCCGTCTCGCGTGTACAACATTTAACTTGATTTCATTTTTTGTTCGGTTAATGAATCACATGTATTTCTAAAAAGGAAAAAGAAAGAGGATGACTAAAAGTATAAAAACTTTTTAGTCATTCCTTATTTTATTTAAACCTATTTGGATAGTACATCGTTATAAAATAGCAGGTTATCTAATAAACTCGATTAGATAACTAAAATTTGGCGATTTTATCTATTTTTTATTTTGAAAAAAATAAAAAATTAGGGGCTGCCAAAAGTAAGTTTACCTTACTTTTGGGACAACCCCAATCAATTAAATTATGTATTAAGCAATCGTGATAACTTCGTATTTTGCTGAAAGCTCTACAAAATGTGCCATTCCTGAGATTTCTCCAGTTGCTAGTTCATTTTCGACATTGTAGTGGTCGACGCAAGTTTTACAGCCAAACACTTTTACTCCTTTTTCTTCAATTTCTTTCAGGTGAAGGGAGCACAATGATTGTTCTGTCAGGCAGTAAACACCGCGATTCATAAAAAAGATAGCCGCCGGGAGATCCGTCTGCTGTTTTAAAACAGTAAAATACGTTTCCATCACATTTTCGCCAAGGGCAGGATCATAGCCAGTACCAAAAGAATCTGTAGTGACTAGAATGATTTTATTTTGCATAAAAAAATCACGCCTCTCTTTTTTTGATAATTTTATGTGAATTATACCATGCTTTGACTAGGTTAAGAGACTCTTTGGTATCCTAGTTAGAAGGAGGGACGATAACATGAATGATTCTCTATTCACCGTAATTGAAAAACAAGAAGGGCGCCGTGCCACGTTTGAAGTCCTTGAATATAAAAAATTGCCTGTAACGAGTGCCGGGTCCAGTTCTTCTTATTATGCAAAGGAAACGGGAGTTAAGCTGAAACAAGTCCGGGTTACCCTTCGCCAAGGAGCTGTTCAGGCTGAAGCAGGTGCTCTGCAGTTTATGAAGGGTGATCTGCAGCTGAAAAGCAACGCAGGCGGTGTTGGCGGTTTTATGAAAAAGATGGCTTCAAATATCCTGACGGATGAATCCTTGTTCAAGCCACTCTACGAGGGTACGGGTGAGATCTATTTAGAGCCTTCATATGGACATTACCTTTTAATGAACCTTAACGAAGAGGAAGTAGTTGCAGATAAAGGAATGTTTTATGCCGCTGAGCCTACCGTACAGCTTGGTGTCTCCAGACAAAAGCTAACGTCTTCTATCAAAGGTGATGATGGGCTGTTTCAGACAAAATTAAAGGGATCGGGCTTTTGTGTGCTGCAGAGTCCTGTACCGCTAGACCAGATTATGAAAGTACAGTTGAATGATGAAAAACTTCAAGTAGACGGTACGTTCGCTCTTCTTAGAAAAGGAGACATCGATTTTTCAGTCAAGCGTGCATCTTCTTCCATCGTTGGATCTGCAACGAGCGGGGAAGGCTATTTACATGTATTTGAAGGAACAGGTGAAGTATGGCTGGCCCCTACATTAGGCAGATAAATTGAGAAAAGGCTCCTCTATTGATAAAGAGGGGCCTTCACATTTTACTCTTCAAATTCACTATCATTATTCTCATTTGCAACCTCAATCGGAACAGTCGGGTTAGCGGGTTCTCCATTCCCCTTATTTACGGTAATCATTAAGATGCCGTTATTGTACTGAGCTTTTATATCCTCGTTTCTAAACATAAAAGGCAATTGTACAAATCGTTCTGTTCGTTTCAAGTACTTTCTCTCTTGAAAATGTCCTGTACGCTTATTTTTCATCGATTTAATTTCTTCTCTTTGTGCTTTTATCTGAAGACCCTGGTTCAAAACTTCAATTTGGATATCTTCAGGATTATAAGCTTTAAGATTGGCATAGATTTTATAATCTTGAGCTGTCTCTTCGGTATCTACATCAAATGATATCTGGTCAGCGTAACGCTCAAACTGAGTTAACCCTTTGTTGACGAACTGTTCAAACGATTTAAGCCAGTCATCCATAGATCGGTTATTAGAGAAAGGATTTAAAGGACCTCTTCCAAACATCCGCTATTCCCCCTACGCATTTCCGGCATTATTCGAATCAAAAACATCAGGATCTAACGTATTTGTAGCACTGACAACAGAGATCGTCTGTATAAAGTTCCCTGTATTTCCGCCGCCAGCGCCATTGTACCCTTTCCCTGTAGTTTTAGGGTTGATCACTAGCGTGTCGCCGAAGTTCACAACCCCTTCTGCCGCATTGATGTTGATAGGTGCAACAATCAAACAGGGCACTTTAACACCTCCTTCTTATAAAAAAAGGTTTTACGAGTGTGACGTCGTCCCTTTGAGATAGCTTATGTAGGTAGGAGCCTAAAGGTGAATGGATGTTTTTTATCACAGGAAGATGGGCGTATGCATAGCATATGAGGAGAACCTTACAAAGGACTGAACGTGTATGCCGGCTATCGTAGGAAAGATTTCTGTAAACTCTGTATCTAGCGGTTCCGTATTTCATGTAGGTGACGTCCAGACGATCTGCCCGGTTAGTTATGCAAAAACGTATGCAGGTGCTGGTTCATTTAATACAGGTGATAATCTTCGTTTGCATAATGGCTACAACGTGACGTATACACAAGACCCGGATGTTAATGACAACACTAACACTACAAATTTTTAAGCGACATGCAAATTCCTTAGCAAGAAGGCATACATCTTACTAAGGAGCTGATGATTGTATGAACGAGGAGAACAACTATTATTTAGTCAAGTTGAAACAGATGCTCGAAGACCAGAATGACAGAATTAAAGCTTTGGAACTTCAGATAAAAAAGCTTAAACAGCAGGTTACTGTACTCGCTGATGAACCTAAAACGGTAGAGTACAAGTTTGATCAATTAAAAGTAGAAAAACTTGAGGGAACCCTTCATATCGGCATTGGCCATTCCGCAGAAAGCAAAGATTTAATCGAGCAATTCAATATCGGTCAGAATACAGTTCAAATGCCTGGAAAGATGGAGCGCAGTGTGATAGAAAATCCTAATTACCGTGAAATGATAAAAGCGATGGATGAATTTTTTATAAAAGAAGCTCCTGTGTATCTGCAATCTCTTGAAAATAAAATAAATGTTCCGCTTGATGAATCATACCGTGTTTTTATTTTGGAGGATGTTCAGCGTCAGGTGCCGGGAAGAATTAAGCATTATCTTACAAAATATGAACCAAAAGATGAGCGGGGCCGCAAAGATATTCTTCAAAAAACGAAAGAAGATATCTACCGGGGAATTGAAACATTCATCGTTCACTTAAAAGATTCAAAGACAGACGGAGGTGGAGAGAGTGAAATTTTGCGTAACCAACCATGAGCTGTTTGTTGGTGAGATCAACATCATCGGAGTGGGTCTTTCCTCTGTTGTTTTAGTAGGAGATGTAGATTGCATCAATCTAGGATCAGCGTTTGACACTCCGCCTGAGTCGCTTGTTTTGGGAACATCACTCGTTCCGCTATAGAGGTGAGAAAATGTATAGAACATCTGCAGTTGATGAAGTGATCTTAAATTCACTTGCCTCATCTTCCATACTCCAGACAGGGGATACGGAAAAAATTCAATGTTTTTCTGCTGCTCTTGCTATTCAGCGAGAGCGTACAGATTTTGGCAGGTTCGATATCCCATTAAACAAGTATGACATTTTTTCGCAGCCTGTCACTGTTCCTGTTTGTCCGGCAGTTCAGATTAAGAAAACATTTCACGCATGCCCTTTTATAAGAGTGGGCAGAATTGATATTCTCGGTGTATCAAGCTCAGCTCTTCTTCATATAGGTTCAGTTAATGAGATGACCCTGCAATCCCGCGTAAAGCATATCCGTAACTTTCTTAAAAATCCTTATCCAGAAATTGAGGAGGAGGAATCATGAATCTGTTTGTCAGTCAGACGATAGTAATTCAGCAATTAAAAGTGGAAGGCATTCAAAATTCCTCAGTACTCCAGATCGGCAGCGCTGGCGTTATCCAACCGGTCTCACAATTATTTAACACAGGCGGTCATATAGGTCCGGCTCCTCAAATTCCTGATCCTGATCTTCCTTCAGTTCCTTCAGTTCCTTTAGGGCCGCCTTCATAAGAGGTGAATAGGAATGGACACTTGGAAACAAATGATGGACTGGAAAAGGATGGCGGAAGAATACTTTGGTGACCAATTCTTTGCACCGAATCAGGCACCGAGTTCTGAGATAAGGAACGAAAATCCGCTTTGCAACATATATGAAACACCTCAGGAAATCTGCTGTGTACTTGCGATGCCTGGATTGAACCGGACCGATGACGTTGAAGTACTTGTAGATCCATTCAAATTGACGGTGCAAGGAAAATTATCAATTTCTCTTGATTCCTATCGCTTGAATACCGAAGAATTTCAGCTTGGTGAATTTAGGCGGGAGATTACACTTCCTGTCCGGGTACACCAAGATCCTGTTCAAGCGCATTACCGGAAAGGTCTGCTTTTTATCCGGATGCTGAAAGATACAAGACCTGGTTCCAATCAAAGAAAAGTAAATCTGCACTGGGTACAGGAGTAAAAATGACGCTTGACGGTTGTTTAGGTTATCGCTTACAATTTAGAAAAATAACGGAAGGAACAGGTGTAGACGTCCAATGAGCAATTAATCTTATTTTTAGCCATTTACTTGAATAATTAAGTAGAACGCTAGATAGGATTTCTCTGCCCATTTTTAGGACTCAACTGCATGCCTGTTTTTTTGTTGCCAAAAACCGTATTCTTAGCGCGGTATGTATGGTGATATTCGGCGTGGGCAGACCTCTCTAGTAAAACTAGGAGGTTTTTTTATGCTTTTATTAGAATCAATCGGACTTGAAAAGTCATACAAAGGAAAATTAATTTTAAAACAAACAGAGCCATTTCAGCTCTTTAACAAAGATCGTATCGGGCTAGTAGGACTCAACGGAACAGGGAAATCAACATTCTTAAAGCTGCTTTCTTTGATGGAAGAAGCGGATTCAGGTTTTGTTCAGCACTATGGCACGTTCGCTGTTGTCAGCCAGTTTGAAGAAGGTGCACAAGCGATTACAGCAAGAAGTGAAGGTCAGTGGAACCTTAAAGGGAAAAGCTATGAAACAATGAGCGGCGGTGAAAAAACGCGTACTCAAATAGCAGCAGCTCTTGAGCAGCAGCCAGACATGCTTATTTTAGATGAGCCGACGAGCCATTTGGATGTTGACGGGATGGACCAGCTGGCAAAGGTTCTTAATCATTATAAAGGCGCTGTTTTGCTCGTGTCCCATGACAGAACTTTTCTTGATACGGTTTGCACAAAAATCATAGAGCTTGATCAGCAAACATTTACGTTGTATCACGGAAATTACACGGAATACCTTATTCAAAAAGAACAAAAGCAAGAGCGGCAGCAGTTTGAATATGAGCAATACACAAAAGAAAAAACGAGGCTGGAGAATGCCGCAAAAGAGAAATCATCAAAAGCGAAGGGCATGAAAGATAAACCGGCTCGCATGTCACATAGTGAAGCGAAATTGGGGAAGATGAAGGTCAAAAGCGCAAAAAGGTCTTTGGAGAAAGCTTCTAAAGTTATTGAAAAAAGAATCGAAATGATGGATAAGAAAGAAAAACCAAAAGAACAGCCTAAAATCGATTTTGATATTCAGCAGTTTTCAGTAATTCACGGCAAACAAGCGCTGGCTGTTAAACAGCTTTCTGTTGGATTTGACGCGCGGCAGTTGTTTACGGACCTGTCTTTTACTGTAAAGCCTGGTATGAAGATTGTTTTAACAGGTAAAAACGGAACCGGAAAATCCACACTATTAGAAACAATAAATAAAGGAAATGAACAGATCGAAAAATCGAAGCAGCTCAAGATCGGCTATTTTCATCAGCATCTAAATATCCTTGATGAGTCAAAAAGTATTTTAGAAAATGTCATGGAAAACAGCTTATATGATGAAACCTGGGTAAGAACTATATTAGCGAGGCTATTATTTAAACGTGAAGATGTATTTAAAAAAGTTGAGGTGCTAAGCGGCGGAGAAAAGATGAAAACTGCTTTAGCGAAGCTTTTCTTAAATGATTATAATTTACTTTTGCTTGATGAGCCGACGAATTATCTGGATTTATTTACGAGGGAAGCATTAGAAGAAGTCTTGATTGCATATCCGGGTACATTCATCCTTGCAACACATGATAGAAGATTAATGGAAAAAGCAGCAACACATGTTTTGGATCTTCAGCCTCCAGGAGCTTCTTGGTTTGAGGGAAGCTATGAAGAATATCTTGAAAATAATTATGGTGATAAAAAATCTGGTTCGAAAACTACAGACCTCAAAGATCATTTACTGAAACTTGAACTTGAAATGACAGATTTAATCGGGCAGCTTTCGTTAAGTTTGAATGAAGAAGAGAAAAGAAGACTTGATCAAAGGTATCAAAAAGTATTAAAGGAAATCCGACTTATAAAAGCTCAATAATATTAAGACTATAGAGCAGTTGAAAGGTTTAGCTTTCCTCTTAAACAGGTACACAATAACCGTATTACCTATTAGGAGGCGATAAAAATGGAATTAAGAAATATTATGACTTCAAATATTGAGACGTGTGAACCAAGTACAAAAATCACTAAAGTTGCCGGTTTGATGAAAAGTTTAGGAGTAGGCTCTATTCCTGTTTCGGAAAATGGGGAACTAAAAGGGATTGTTTCTGACCGGGATATCGTCATTCGTTGTGTAGCTGACGGGAATATTGAAGGGACAGTAAGTGATGTTATGACATTAGATCCTGTTACAGGAACACCGGATATGACGATCGATGAGGCTAAGAAGCTAATGTCTGAACATCAAGTTCGCAGACTTCCTGTTTTGCATAATGGAAATGTGGTTGGTATTGTTTCATTAGGTGACCTTGCTGTTAAACATGAAAACAATGATAAAGCAGGAGATGCACTTACTGAGATTTCTAAGCCTTTGTAAAACATAAAAAGGATGTCCTGTAATTAGGGCATCCTTTTGTTTCTTTATTTATCTCTTTTTTCTCTTTCACCAGCAATAGTTGGCGGTTCTTCTTGTGAGGTAATATCAGTATCATATCCGATCTGTCGAAGGTCTTCAGTGTCTGCAACAGTACCGCCAGCCATTCCTTCGTTAATCATCCTATCAATATCCAAGTACAGTTCGTCTTTTCCTTCATAAGCTTTATCCTTATTACTCATTTTCTTCATCCTTTCTTATTAAAGGTTGTTCTGTAAACTTTGATGCTATTGGAAGTGGTTGATTTCCGCTCCAGGTGCTCGCTTTCCGCGGGGCCTGCGGTGAGCCCACTCGTCGCTTTGCGACATTGATTGGTCTCACCTGTCCCGCTAATCCCGCAGGAGTCTCGCACCTTGCGCTCCAATCAACTAGTCAATGAAGTTTATTTCTTAAGCAGAAAAAATATATTGTTGTCTTAGATTTTTGTTATTATAATTGAAATTAATGGAAGCGTTGAAGCATACTTTTTATTTGGGCATCTTTAAGTATGTGGAGCTAGTGATGCAACCGGCCGGCATTAGGAAGATCGTTTCTTCTGTTGTGGGCTTTTTTATTTTGTCCTAAAAGTCAGGAAGAAAAACAAAAATCAACGGGAAAAGGAGGTTTTCAAAATGGTAAATCACGCTGCACAGGCATTTTCATATAATCGGGGAAACCATTTTGCTTATGGGCATTTGAAAAAGAATTATGTAAAAAAGCTGCATCTTGAAGCCGTTCCTCCCGAGAAACCTCATAAAGAAAATAAAAGAGAAGACTATTTTGAAAAGAGTGTTCATGAAAATAAACCTTTTAAAACGTATACCAGAAAAGATATAGAGAAACATCATCAAGGAGCAAAAGAAGCGGAACGGATCTATAGCAACTGGCAGCAAGAATTAGCGGATAACTCCGCTGACTTTATCCATTCTATTAAAGGTGAGCTGAAAGAAACTCCTGAAACTGATTTAGAGACCTTTAAAGAAGCAGTTTCTGAGTCACTTGAAAAGTTTTTGCTCGGTTTAAAGAATGACCTGGAAACAGTGCTTGCAGAATCACCACAAGGTCAAGTAAAGAAACATTTAAAATCTGCTGATGGGTTATTAGAGACGGTACGGGAATTATTATGGAACCAAATTGAAGAGATTGTTAAGGAGCATGTACCTGGGAAACCAGGAAATCAAAACGGGGAAAGTGACTCTAGCGATGAAATAGAACTGCCAGTAGAGGAAATAAACCCGCCAGTTCATCCTCCAGCAATCAACCCTTCAGGGAACCATCCTGTTGTAACACTTCCGCCAAACCAGGTGTTTTCTTCAGGCTCGTTTAAAATGGAGGTAAGAGTCGGAAGCCTGACTTCAGAAATAAAGTTTGCCGATCCCAGCAAAAAGTCAGAAGGAACTACCATGTTTCATATTGTGGACGGATATGGGACGAGAAAAGCAGTAGATATTAAATTTTCTAATGAAACGCTTCAGAAGCTTTTTGAAGACCGTATTAAAGATTCTAAAATCTATAAAAAAGAAATTTCATTGGAACGTTTTAATGCCGTTCTTAAAAAGATTGAGGCTTACATGAAAGAACTGTGCTCTATTAATCCTGAACGATTAAAATCAAAGGTATATGGTGAGAAAGAAAATTTAAAACTTGAGAATGTCATTGATAAGTTTACTGACCTTTTTTACTCATTAAGAAAGTAATGAAACTTAAAACATCACAAGCCGTATAAAACAATAAGCAGAAATGTAAGACGCTCAAAGAAAATGGGCGTTTTTTTAATTCAAATCTCAAATCCATTCCAAATATAAAGGGAAAAGGAGAAAAAAATGAAAAAGACTTTAATTTCCGCTTTATTATCAATAACCGTATTAACGGGTTGTTCTGCAGTGAATGAAGTAACAAATGGTCTGAACTATGTGCCTGAAGCTACGGAATATATTAATGATGTACAACAATTTTCAAAAGAGATTTCTGCAATTGCAGAAACGGCAGTAAACGACCCAAAGGCGAGAGAAGAACTTGAACAGTTGCTGGGAGATATGAAATCAGACATTAGTGAGTTTGGCGATTTAACACCGCCTTCTGTGTTTGAAGATGTTCACAATCAGGTGATTGAACACAATAATAAGCTTCAAGAGGGAATTGATAACTATTTAACAGTTATAAAAGATGGGAAACTGAATGCTGATCTGCTCCAACAAAGCGGTTTGTTGGATGACATCGCTGTTTACAATGATCTGTTATCACAAATTAAAAAACTCGGCGAATAATTTTAAAACAGCTGCAATCTTGTAGCTGTTTTTTCCTAACTATTCCTGTTTTTCTTAAGCAATGTTGCTTTTGTAGATGTTGATTTCCGTTCCAGGATGCTCGCTTTCCGCGGGGCGTGCGGTGAGCCTCCTGCCGCTTTGCGCCCTTAGGAGTCTCACCTGACCGCTTCAGGGAAGTATTCTTGCTCCTGCGTCTCCAAGTAATTGCTACCGACGTAAGCTTCCTCGTCGCATGCCTCGCGAGAAGCTTCTCATGTGGTAGGCACGCACCTTGCTCTCCAATCAACTAGTCAAAGAAGCCTACTCAACTGTTCAAAAGTAGCAATCTTTTAGAAAAAGAGCTTTTTATGTTACAAATCGACTATTTTCGGGAATATGACAGTGAGAAAAATGGCGAGGGTGGGTATAAAGCATGAATGATTATCATCTTAAGATTGAAGATTACTTGCAGCTTTTAAAAAGAAGGTACAAAAAAGGAAGGCTGCAGGCAAAGCAATACCGCAAAAGAATCGAGCTTATAAACATGTGGCACATTCGCGGTGTTGTTAAAGTGCCAAAAGAATAATTTAAGTAATTAAAGATACATGTCGATAAATGTATAAACACGACTAGACTTGGCAGGTGCATCATGATTCCAATATACAATACATTTAAACAAGCTGAGCATTCAAAATATGATTATATTCTTCATATTGCGTTTGCCGTTCTTCTCTGTTTATATAGTTTTCTTTTACTATTCGCAAGCAAACTGCTAGGTTCTCTGTTTTTTATCTTTGGTGTAATTTTGTTAGGTTCAACGGTTTGGAAAGGGATCAAAACACTTTTTTCGACCGCTGGAGTAATTTCTATGCTATGGCTGCTGTTTTATAGCAGAATTCTTTGGATTGATGCTCTTCAAGTTTTGCCGGTATTTTTTTATGAAATCTTCCAGGCTTTATTTTTCCTTGGGTCTGGAATTGGAATAGCTCTATTATATAGTTTAGCTGTTAAATCAGCCCCGCTCTCTAATCCAGTAAGCAGACATATTGTTCATGGGATGTATTATCTGACTGCTATCCTGTTGATGCCCTATACATTGATCTATAGCTATGGAGCATTTATGCAAGGTGATATAAGCGGAGTGGTCTGGTCGGTTCTCATCCTTGTTCTATGGGGGATTTTATATACTGTTCAGCTTATAACTCATGAGAGTAAAGTTATGAGAATTGGTTTATTTGCCGTTAACATCGGCATAGGATGGTGGACGATTAACAGGTGGATAATGATTTTTTCATAAGAAAAGAGAAGCCCGCGGGCTTCTCTTTATTAATTTCGTCTGATTTTTGCCAATAGATGAAGAATCTCAAAGTATAACCAGACTAATGTTACCATCAAGCCAAATGCGCCATACCATTCCATGTATTTGGGAACACGCTGGCTTGCTCCATATTCGATAAAGTCAAAATCAAGAACCAAATTAAGTGCTGCTATGACTACAATAAATAGACTGATACCAATACCTATTGGTCCTGAACTATGAAGGTAGGGAATATCGATCCCGAAGAAACCTAATATGAAACTTGTAAGATAAACAAGCATAATTCCAGCTGTTGCCGAGAAGACAATCAATCTGAAGTTATGTGTAACTTTAATAATTCGGAGCATATAAGCAAGCAGCAGAGCAAATAGCGTACCGAACGTTAATGCCGCGGCCTGCATTGTGATTCCATTAAACTGAGATTCAAAGTTTGCTGATATTCCGCCTACTGCTAAACCTTCAAGAGCTGCATAGACCGGCGCAAGCAACGGGGCAGTTCTAGGAACAAAGGCAATGATTAATGCTGAAATGAGTCCCCCGATCACACCAATCATAATTAAATGTCCTACAGGTTCCCCTAAATTATATTGATGCCAAGTATAAAAGGAAGAAGCCATTAAAATGACTAGTAAAATAAATGTTTTATAAACTGTTCCAGATAATGTCATCTGTTTACTGAAAGATGTTCCACCAAATTTATTAAAGGTTGTACTCTTTAAAGCAGGGTTAGCACTTCTCATAAAACTACCTCCTTACCTTTCCTCCATATAACTATACGATTTTTCAATTGTAAAGTTTCATGTTTAAGCCACTTACTTCTCTCCAATTTAAGACACAAGTCCTCTTGATATTTTTTGGAATTATGGTTTTTTAGGAAGTTATGACTATTTTGGACAAAGACCGACAAATAACACATAAAATGGATGTATTATATAGATGAAAGAAGGGAGGTGAATTTGTGCGAATTCCAAGCATCATTATGCAAGGTTTGATCGCAGGTGCCATCCTTTTTATTCCTGGTGAAGTATTTGCCGAGAAAAATAATGAAGAGAAACAAAATTCAGCAGCTGAACAAAAAACTCAGAATCAATCAGACCTCAAACAGGAAAATGCAAAAGCTGATATTCCTGAACGCGAATCTCAAAAGGAAAATGTGTCAAAACCCGAAGTTTCTGAAGGAACGCCGAAGAAAATGAAAGGGGATACATCTAACTCTAATGGTTCGGAGAAAAGGTATGAAGCCAGAGAAAAGAATGCTGCTGCTGAAAAAAGTAAATCTTCTCAGCAAACAAAATACTCGAATGGACTAAAAAAATCAGTTCCTCAAGGACAACTCAAAAAGAATGTTCCAATAAATCAGCCTGAGAAGAAAAGGATTGAAACATCAAAGTACGTACATACAGAAACACCTAAAAATCAATCAGTGCTGCCTGAAGTAATGGCAGAGGATGGGCAAAAGAAGAAGCTCTTTTTATCAAAAAGGAAGATTAACGAACAGAAGCGGGAAAAAGCTGTATCAAAGCTTCCGATTAAGTTTCCTTCTAATGAACTTCCTCAACAGCCGGATTCTAAGGCAATACCATTAACTGCAGGACAAAGCTCTTCTCATTCATCATCCTCTAAGGACACTGGAAATGGGGGAGCGCCATTAGCCAATGTTAAGGCTAATTTTGTCCTGCCGCTGATCTTTGCTGATAGTGAAAAAGTTTCTGTGTATTTTAGCAGAATGGACCTCTTGAGAAGTCAATGGGTGAACGCACCGCCATCAATGCCACCGGAAAGTGCTCTTTAATTTTTCATGGAGATATTGTGATGTATTTAAATCAACCATTTGAAAATTAAGGAGCGAATTATAATGAAAAAAGTCAACCGTACATTTGTAAAATCTTTAGTATTTGCTGGAACATTAACTCTTGCGGCAGTTGTAGGAACAGGTGCTGCTGAAGCGGCTGGTCATAAAACAGAGCATGCGATTAAAGCTCAAAGCTCAAAAGCATCTCAAGGGCAAGTACAAGCTAAGGATGAGAAGTATGCAAAGCCATCTAAAGTTACTGTAAAAGTTCAAAAACCAGTTAAAGCTGAAAAGCCGGTTAAGGCTGAAAAAGCAGCAAAACCTGCAAAAGCTGAAAAGCCTGTTAAAGATAAGAGTCACTCTCAAGGTGCAGAGCATGCGAGTGATAATGCAAAGGGGCATGCTGCTACTAACTCAGCTATTTATGCCGTACCTACTGAAAAAGAAGAGCCAGTAATAACTGAGCCTGTAACAGAGGAACCAACTGAGGTTACAGTTCCAGTTGAGGAAGAGGAAACTGAAGTAATCGAAATCGAAATCCCTGAAGCAGACAGTGATGAAGGTAAAACGGATGAAACTGTAACTGAAGAAGAGGATGCAACTCGCAACGAAGAAGATACTGATGTAGACTCTGATGAAGAAGCTGTGAAAGAAGATGATGATGACTCTGACTCTGAAGAGATCCAAGAGGAAAATGAAGATAATCCGGTAAAAGAAGAAGAAGGCACAGATGTAATCGCTGACGAAGATGCAGTGAAAGAAGACGAAGATGATTCTGAAGATGCTGATGATGTAAAAGAAGATGATTCTGACAAAGAAGAATCTGAAGATACAGAAGAAGTTAAAGAAAACAAAGCTCTTCAAAATAAAATCAACTCTAATGCATATGAGCGTTCAAGTGAAAACGCGAAAGATCATGCTGCACCAAACGCTGCTGTTCACGCAGTAGATGCTGAAGAAGTACCAGCAGAAGAAGAAGTGACTGAAGAAGCTCCGGCGACTGAGGAAACTACGACTGAAGAAGAAGTAACTGAAGAAACACCAGCAACTGAAGAAACTACGACTGAAGAAGAAGTGACTGAGGAAGCTCCGGCAACTGAGGAAACTACAACTGACGAAGAAACAACAGAAGAAGAAACAACTGAAGAAGATGAAGAAGCAAAAGAAAACAAATCTCTTCAAAACAAAATCAACTCTAATGCATATGAGCGTTCAAGTGAAAACGCGAAGGAACATGCTGCACCAAACGCTGCAGTTCACGCTGTAGATGCTGAAGAAGTGCCAGCAACTGAGGAAACTACAACTGAAGAAGAAGTAACTGAAGAAGCACCAGCAACAGAAGAAACTACGACTGAAGAAGAAGTGACTGAGGAAGCACCAGCAACAGAAGAAACTACAACTGAAGAAGAAGTGACTGAGGAAGCACCAGCAACTGAGGAAACAACAACTGAAGTAGAAGTGACTGAAGAAGCACCAGCAACAGAAGAAACTACAACGGAAGAAGAAGCAACTGAAGAAGTTACTGCTCTTTTAAACAAAATCCATTCTTTAGCAGCAGAGCATGCTAGTGAAAATGCAAAGCTTTATGCGGCTATCAATGCAGCAATTTTAGCAGTTGAAGATGTATTAGAAGAAAATGCTCCTGAAGTTGTTGAAGTACCAGCTGAAGAAGAAACTACAGAAGAAACAACTGTAGTAGAAGTACAATAATATTTTTGAATGCCAGGGGTATTTTCCCCTGGCTTTTTTATTGTTGTTCTTGTTTTTGAGCGGCAAGAGAAGGTGAAGTTTGTCGAGGATTGTAGACTCGTGGATAAATGGCCAAAACTTTTGGATTCAACACCAAAAGTTTTGGATTCACAACCGAATCTTGTTGATTCATGGGTGTTTTTTGTGGAATTACAGTTAACTAGCCTTCGTTTCGCTTTCTCTTATACCCTTTGGAATTGTAATCTGGTGCTTGGCGTCCGCCAAGCTACCTAATATGTTCGATTTCGATGTGGATCCACTCTGAATTGATGTTTTTTCACCTGTTTTCTTCAACATCCACTCGGTATCTCCATCTTTATCCATACATACAGCATCCACACACACTTCATATCCGCCACTTTTATTTGTAAATCTCAGCACTTATGGAGACAAGCTCATCCACTACCACATATGTTAAAGAATAACTATATATTCCAACGTTTTCTTTTAAAGGAACAGGGAACTATATTCAAGAGAACTAAGGAGGTGGGTTAGTTGTTAAATACGGGCGATCGAGCACCAGATTTTACGTTGCCATCCACGCTTCAAAAAGATATTTCTTTAGCAGATTTCAGAGGCAATAAGAATGTACTTGTAGCGTTCTATCCACTGGACTTCACACCTGGCTGAATAAAGGAAATCACCTCTTGGAAAGAGGATTATCAGCGTTTTAAAGATGCGAATACAGAAGTGCTTGCGATAAGTGTGGATCATATTTATTCCCATAATGTTTTCTCTGCTAGCCTTGGAACGCTTCCTTATCCGCTTTTAGCCGATTGGCATAAAAAAGTGACAAAAGCTTTTGGCGTATTAAACGAAGAAAATGGTACCGCAATTCGTTCTTGTTTTGTGATCGACCAAGACGGGATCATTCGCTATTGCAATCATAAGTTTGATGCTAACGAAAGGCTTCAATATGAGGAAGTATTTAAAGCTTGTGAAAACTGTGGAAAGGAAGAATAGCAATGGACAAGGAACACAAATCCAAAAATCAACATGAAGATCCGACAGCACATGCTGAAAAGGAAATTAATGAATTTTTTTATGATGAAAATCGTGAAGATGATGGTCATCCTACTGACTATATGAACAATGAGATGCCAGCGATAAATATTGCGAAACCTGATGATGAAAAATAAAGCTGCATATGCGGCTTTATTTTTTTGAGGCAGCTTGTACAAACCACCATGAATACGGCGCCATCTTTAAGATGATGTGTTACTATAGAAGAGAAAATATGCTGATATAGGAATAGGAAGGAACCGGCTTAATGAATATATTTCTTACCGGAGCTACCGGTTTTTTAGGTGGACGCTTAATTCAAAATTTAGCGCGTGAAGGACATACATTATTTGTATTAGCGCGTAATATAAAAAAAGCGGAGCAGCTTCTTTTAAAGACAGCAGATCTTAAAGGCAACATTCATATTATTCAAGGAGATATTACAGTTCCTGATCTGGGTATGAACAAAGAGATTCAACAGGATCTTGCAAATAAGATTGATGTTTTTTATCATATGGCCGCTCTTGTGAAGTTTGATCTTGATCTTAAAGAAGAACTTTTCCAAATAAATTTTTCGGGTACTAAATATGCTTTAGAGGCAGCAGAAAAAATGGGTGTGTCGCATTTTTATTATGTGAGTACGGCTTACACATTAGGAAAAGATGAATTTGCAAAAGAAGAGCTTCATTCACTAGACCGTTCGTTTAATAATCCTTATGAGGAAAGCAAGTGTAAAGCTGAACACCTCTGTATGGATTATAAGGAATTTTTCAACGTTACCATCCTGAGACCTGCCATCATTATCGGCGATTCGAAAACAGGGGAAGCTGATTCAAAGTTTACTCTTTATGGATTAATGAGAAGTCTGGAAGTTTTCAAAAGGAGATTTCAGCGTAAAGGGTTGGGTGACCGCGTTTTTCATTTATTGTGTGAGGAAGGAAGCACGCAGAATCTCGTTCCTGTAGATTATGTAGCAGATGTCTTATCAGATGTACTGCAAAAAGACAGAGAAGATAACATATATCACATTACTAACAGCAAACCGCCGTTAAGTGCTGATGTATTTCAAATCATGAGAGACAAGGCTGACCTGGATTTGTTCAAACTTGCTCCTTATGATTATGAGCCAAATCTTAATGAAGAAGAACAGCTGTTGAACAATGTTGTTGATGTGTATAAGAATTATTTGAACCGAAACATAGTGTTTGATGACTCAAATACGCAAGAGCTGCTCCAAACATTAGATAAAAAACCACTTCAAATGGATGAAGAGATGATCAAAAGAATTATTAAAGGCTATCATGATAGTTCTTCAATAACAAAATAATCTGAATGCATCTATTTACAAAATATGCATATACTGGTATAGTGGAGAAGTAAATTATTCTAACAAAACCCAAGGAGGGATGTATGATGAGACAACTTAAAGGATTGACTTCAGAGAGTGTATTGTTTCTTGTACAGCCTATTGGGACAATGAAGGATAGCAGATAACGTTTATTTGATTTGTAATTTCTGCGATTAAATTTGTCATTTTAACCATGGGCTGTGCATTCAGTTCATGGTTTTTTATATGAAAAAGAGGTTGTTTGTGCACCTCTCTTTCTTTAAAGAACCGTATTCTGCGGTTCTTTTTTATTGCAAAAAAAATTAGACAATATTTATTCGGAGGGTATTACATTGAATTTAAATTTAAAATCACTAGGTTGGAATCAAACATTTGAAGAAGCTTTTAAAGCATATGAAAATCAATCACTTGTCCCAGGCAGGATCAGCGTTGAGCATAAAGGTCTTTATGACGTGCTTACTGAACACGGTGAACTGCTTGGCGAAATTACGGGGAAAATCCGATACAACGCTGCGGGAAGACACGATTATCCTGCAGTAGGTGATTGGGTTGCTGTTTCAGCTGTTCCTCAAGAAGGAAAAGCTTATATTCACGGGATCTTGCCTCGAAAGAGCAAGTTTTCAAGGAAAGCAGCAGGTCTAACGACAGAAGAGCAAATTGTAGCGACTAACGTAGACACTGTGTTTTTAGTGAATGCATTAAATCAGGATTTTAATCTGCGCAGATTAGAGCGCTATTTATTGATGGCATGGGAGAGCGGTGCAACTCCAGTTATCGTTTTAAGTAAAGCGGATCTTTGCGAGGATGTACAAAAGTATATAGATGAAGTGGAGACAATTGCCTTTGGAGTACCCACTTTCGCAGTCAGTGCGGAAAATGGAACGGGTCTTGATGCACTATCTTCATTTATAAAAGAAGGAGAAACAGTCGCGCTATTAGGATCCTCTGGGGTTGGAAAGTCAACGCTAGCCAATAAGCTTTTTGGGCAGGAAGTATTGAAGACGAACGATATTCGTGAAGAAGATGGAAAAGGAAAGCATACGACGACTCATCGGGAGCTGCTCGTACTTGAAAACGGAGGAATACTGATCGACACACCAGGAATGCGCGAGCTGCAGCTTTGGGAAGGTGACAACAGTTTGAGCCAAAGTTTCCAGGATATTGAGGCATTTGCAGAAGGATGCCGGTTCCGTGACTGTACACATAATAATGAACCGGGATGCGGCGTCCAGACTGCTATTGAAACCGGTGAATTGGATGAAGAACGTTATAACAGCTTTTTAAAGCTTCAGCGTGAACTCGCTTATTTTGCCAGAAAAGAAGATCAAAAACTGGCTCTTGCAGAAAAAGCACGCTGGAAAAAGCTTGCGGGTGACCGTACGAGAGTTCATAGAAAATAACATATTCCAATCATCCCTAAAAGGAAATGTCCTTTTGGGGATTTCTTATTTTTGTGAGTGTTTTTTTGAGATTTACGAGCGGTTCTTGAACTTTACGAGCGATACCGAAAGTTCACAAGCTATCATAAATAAAACAGCTGTTTTAATCATTGCTCTATACAATTTCCGATATAAAAAGGTTTTTTATAGGGAATCATCAAATTAAGTAGTGTAGAGGAGGGATAGGAAGTGGCTCAAACGTTTACGATTCAAACACACCAGCGCGACGAAATGTATGAGATTACGAGTTCACTGCAAGCTTATCTGGAGGAACAGCGAGTAAAAGACGGGGTAATGTATGTGTACTGTCCGCATACCACTGCTGGCATTACGATTAATGAAAACGCAGATCCTGATGTTGTGAAAGACATGTTAATGAGGCTTGATGAAGTGTATCCGTGGGAACATCCGAAGTATCGGCATGCTGAGGGCAATTCAGCTTCTCATTTAAAAGCCAGCACGGTTGGATCTTCACAGGTCGTACTAATCCAAAATGGTGAATTGCTGCTTGGAACATGGCAAGGCGTTTATTTTTGTGAATTCGATGGACCGAGGACAAGAAAGTATCACGTGAAAATAATAACAAATCAAAATTAATTCATGAAATCCGCTGAGTACATGTCAGCGGATTTTTTCTATTTTCCTACTAAAGTTCTAGCTGCGGAATGTAAGGGATTTTGTTGAACATTAGGGAAAACTTTTAAATTTAAAATAAAATATCTATTTTTTCAAAATTTTAGTTGTCTACTGCCGCAGATTCATGTACTATTTTTTTAAATAGTTGCAATTATCAAAATATTTTACGAGGGGGATTTTAGGTGGGGATTAAAAAAGGGTTAAAAGTATTAGCAGCTTCTGCATTGTCTTTAGGACTTTTAGCAGGCTGTAATGCTTCAGGAGGATCAGGAGGCAGTGGTGGAGGAAGCGGAAAGGTTATTAAAATAGCAACACAGACTCCATTATCAGGAGGAAGTGCAACACTTGGAGAATCTATTAAACTTGGTGCACAGCTTGCTCTTGAAGAAAACAAGAAGAAGTTCGAAGACTTAGGGTACAAGCTTCAACTTCAGCCATATGATGATCAAGCTGACCCTAAAAAAGGTGTAGCTAATGCCCAGCTTATTGGTTCTGATAAATCCATCCTAGGGGTAGTCGGCCACTTGAACTCAGGTGTTTCTATCCCGTCATCTGAAGTCTATGAAAAATACAAAGTTCCGATGGTATCTCCAGCTAATACAGCTACGGAAGTAACAGATCGCGGACTTAAGACAGTAAACCGTATCGTTGCACGTGACGATTTCCAAGGTCCTGCGGGCGCAGACTTTGCGATAAATAAATTAGGAGCTAAAAAGATTTTCGTTATCCAAGATAAAACAGCTTACGGAACAGGTCTTGCTGACGCGTTCAAAAAAGCAGCTGAAGACGCTGGGGCTGAAATTCTTGGATATGAAGGAATTACTGTTGGAGAGAAAGATTTCAATGGTGTACTTACACAGGTTCTTTCAAAGAAACCTGACTTAGTATTCTTCGGCGGACTTTATACAGAAGGCGGCCAGCTGATCCGTCAGGCACGTGACAAAGGGATCAAGATTCCTTTCATGGGCGGAGACGGAATGGACTCTTCTACACTTGTTGAGATCGCAGGCGATGCTGTAGAAAACGTATACTACACATCTGTTGCGGCTGATGCGAGCAAAACTGATGAAGGCAAAAATTTCTCTTCAAAATACAAAGAGAAATTTAACAAGAACGTAGAATCTTATTCTGCATATGGCTATGATTCTATGAGTGTTTTACTAAAAGGACTTGAAGCTGCAATTGAAGGCAATGATGGAGATCTTCCTTCCCGTGAGAAAGTTGCAGAAGCAATCCGTAAAATTCAAGATTTCCAAGGTGTAGTAACAAAAGTCGGATTCGATGACAAAGGTGATAACAAGTTCGCTAAAGTATATATCTATAAATTCAGTGAAGCTAAATATCCTGGAGTTCAAGAAGGCGAAATCAGTAAGTAAACCAACGTTTACATGAGAGGGAATGACCCTATAGGCCATATCCCTCTTCTTTTTTACATAAACTCCCTAGTTGTGAAAGAGAGGAATATTTATGTTAGCTGAAATTTTACAATCCTTGCCTCAAGTTCTTGTCGATGGTTTAGCTCTTGGTGCAATTTATGCAGTTATCGCGCTTGGATACACGATGGTTTATGGAATATTGGAGCTTATCAACTTTGCTCATGGTGAAATTTTCATGACGGGTGCATTTATAGGTGTAGCGATGCTCATATTGATGACAGGAATGGGCTGGCTGGCTGCTATGCCTGCTATTCTGGCACTAATTCTCGTACTTGTTGTTACTTCCATTCTTACCGGGTTTATGGGTGTAGGTATTGAACGGATGGCTTACAGGCCGCTTCGGAACTCGCCTAAACTTATCACACTGATTTCTGCGATTGGTGTCTCGTTTTTGCTTCAAGATTTGGTTCGTTTTATAACGGAATACAAGAGAGGGAACTACATTTTAACAGGCCCTTCCATGTTTAACGAGCAGTTTGCTATTAAATTTTCTAGTATTTCCTCTTCATTTAGTGATGCGTTCTTTAAAACTTCTACGCTCATTCTTATTATTTCGGTTGTAATAATGATGGTGGGCTTGGACTTTTTCGTTAATAAAACGAAATGGGGTATGGCGATGAGAGCTGTTGCACAAGATCGTGAAACAGCGTCACTCATGTCGATCAACGTGAACAAAGTCATCTCGCTAACTTTCTTTATCGGATCAGCTCTTGGAGGAGCAACGGGTGTACTGTTTGCCGTTCAATATGGAACGATCGATCCTTACATTGGTTTTATCCTTGGATTAAAAGCATTTACAGCTGCTGTACTAGGCGGAATTGGAAATATACGGGGAGCTATGGCAGGCGGTATTATGCTGGGACTTCTTGAGATGTTTGCAGCAGCTAATCTTCAGCTTTTAACAGGCGGGATCTTAGGAGCTGAATATAAAGATGTTTTTGCGTTTGCGATCTTGATCATTGTTTTGATTTTTAAACCAGAAGGACTGTTTGGAAAAGCAGTTACTGAGAAAGTGTAGGTGAAGGTGCATGCATAAGCTCACAAATAAATTAAAAGGCAACAAACTGGCTCAAATCATACTGCTCGTGCTTTATGTGTTAGTCACTTCACTGAGCTTATACTTGGCTCAAGCATCTGTAACGGCATTTCTTCTTCTGTTATTTTCTTTGCTTCTCTTGTACTACACGGAACTGCCTGACCGATTAAAATGGGTGATCGCAGGTGTAGTATTAATTGGAGTCATACCATTCGTTTCAAGTACAGGCCCAGGGTACCAGTCATATATGGAAGTAGCTACAGTTGTAGGAATCTATGTTGCGATGGCACTAGGATTGAACATTGTAGTAGGTTTGGCCGGACTCTTGGATCTCGGATTCGTGGCGTTCTTTGCCATTGGCGCTTACACGTACGGAATCTTTGCTACAGGACAGGCGGCTAATTTTATGCCATTCGGAGATTTTCCGTTATCTGGGGAGAGCTTCTGGATCTTTATATTGATTGGCTGTTTTGTAGCGGCACTTTTCGGTGTGCTTCTAGGTATACCGGTTTTGCGTGTAAAAGGAGATTATCTTGCAATCGTAACACTCGGCTTTGGGGAGATTATCAGAATTGTTTTCAACAACCTGGATAAGCCTGTTAATATCACGAACGGTGCGATGGGGCTTGCTTCTGTAAAACCGCCTGAAATTTTTGGCTATCAATTTGTGTATCCAAATCAATTTTACTTTATTGTTCTCGCAATCTTGCTTTTTGTTATTCTCGCTGTAAGAAGATTCGAATATTCAAGAATTGGTCGTTCATGGAAAGCGGTTAGAGAAAATGAGATAGCTGCACAATCAATGGGAATCCACCTTGTAAGGACAAAACTACTGGCATTCGCGATCGGAGCATCTTTCTCCGGAATGATGGGAGTCGTCTTTGCAGCTAAGCAGACTTTCGTTGATCCTACAAGTTTTACATTGCTTGAATCTATTACGATTCTCGTAATGGTTATCTTGGGTGGGATGGGCAGTGTGCCTGGCGTTATTTTAGGGGCTGCGGTAATTACGATCTTAAACCTTCAAGTTCTTACAGAAGTTACGAATTACTTGAACCAGTTAAGCCTTAACGGAGTAATTAGTTTTCCAGAGGCACTGGCACCAGCTAAAATGCAGCGATTTATTTTTGGAGCTATCTTAATCGTATTTGCAATCTATCGCCCTCAAGGATTAATTCCTGCGAAAAATCCTGTGTTCGATGAGGAATCTTTAAAAGAGGGTTCTAAAAAGCACAGAAAAGAACAGATTACGGTTGAACCAGATAAAGGATTTCAAGCATAAGGGGGCGGGATTAAAATGTCTATATTAACAGTGAGCAATTTAACTAAACAATTTGGGGGTCTCGTTGCTGTAAATTCAGTTGATATAACCGTTGAAAAAGGATCGATCACAGCAGTTATTGGTCCGAATGGAGCCGGGAAAACGACTTTTTTCAATCTGATTACTGGTGTTTATCAGCCTGATAAAGGGAATGTGCAGCTCGGATCAACTTCCTTAATCGGAAAGAAGCCGCATGATATTGCAAGGCAAGGTATTGCACGAACGTTTCAGAATATCCGTCT
Organism: Fictibacillus arsenicus; assembly: GCF_001999465.1. Taxonomy (GTDB): domain Bacteria; phylum Bacillota; class Bacilli; order Bacillales; family Fictibacillaceae; genus Fictibacillus; species Fictibacillus arsenicus. Next base: position 53,113 of record NZ_MQMF01000004.1, on the reverse strand, counting down.
GTTCTCAAACATTACGGTTCTGGAAAATGTGATGACTGGTTTGCACAAACAATTAAGAGCAGGTCTAGTCGGAACACTTTTCCAAACGAAAACGGTGCGGGAGGAAGAAAAGCGTGCCCAGGAAGAAGCGTATCATTGGCTTGAATATGTCGGTCTGGCAAAGCATTTGAATGAAGATGCACAAAATCTTTCATACGGGGCACAGAGGAGACTGGAAATAGCCAGAGCTTTAGCGACAAAACCGAAGCTTCTTCTGCTCGATGAACCAGCAGCCGGGATGAATCCGAGGGAAACGCGCGAGTTAACCGAATTCATCCACCGTATGAGAGAGGATCTTGATGTTACGATCGTTTTGATTGAACATGATATGAAACTCGTTATGGAAATTTCGGAACAAATTTTTGTCTTGGATCATGGTGAAAAAATTGCTGAAGGAAAGCCTGCAGAAATCCGAAACAATGTAAAAGTGATTGAAGCCTATCTTGGAAAAAGTGCCGTAACACCAGCGTAAGGGGGATAATGATGAGTATTTTGCAGTTGAATGATGTGAACACATTTTACGGTGGTATTCATGCGCTAAAGGGAATCAGCATTTTTGTTGAAAAAGGGGAGATCGTTACATTAATCGGTTCTAACGGTGCAGGAAAATCGACTACGCTGAAAACGATCAGCGGCCAGGTGATGCCGAAAACAGGCTCCGTTATTTATGAAGGAAAAGATATTTCAAAACAGCCGGCTCATTTGACGGCACAAACTGGGATTGCCCATGTACCCGAAGGAAGAAGAATTTTCCCAAGATTAACTGTAAAAGAAAATCTTGAGATGGGGGCTTTTATCGTAAAAGATAAAAAAATTGTTAAAGAAAGAATGGAAAAGGTGTTTCAATATTTTCCCCGTCTTCAGGAACGTTTGAGTCAAAAGGGAGGCACGATGAGCGGCGGTGAGCAGCAGATGCTTGCGATAGGGCGTGCTCTAATGTCAAAGCCTCGTCTATTGCTGCTGGATGAGCCATCCATGGGATTAGCGCCTGTAATTGTTGAACAAATTTTTGACATAATCAGTGATTTAAACAAGGAAGGGATGACTATTCTTTTAGTCGAACAAAATGCTTATCAGGCTCTTCAGGTTGCACATAGAGGGTATGTGATACAAACTGGAGAAATCGTGATGGCAGGACAAGGACAGGAATTGATTACAAATGAACAAGTCCGTGAAGCATATCTAGCTTAAATGCCGCAGAAGAAAACCTGGCTGAAGGAAAAGCCCGGTTTTCTTTTTGCTGTAGAATACCTTTTGAAATTAGTTAGAAATGTTATAATTTAAAGGGAAAAAGAAAGGGGTATGAATCGTGATTAAAGTACTCTTTGTTTGTTTAGGAAATATATGCCGTTCACCAATGGCTGAGGCTATTTTTAAGGATCTCGTTACAAAAGAGGGTCTAGAGGGGAAAATATCGATAGACTCTGCAGGAACTGGAAATTGGCATGTCGGAGAACCGCCTCATGAAGGCACAAGAAATATTTTAACGAAGAATCAAATATCATTTGAAGGTCAAAAGGCGCGTCAGATTAAAACGAACGACCTGACACAATATGACTATATTATCGGAATGGATGCTGAGAACATCGGAAATATGCACAAGATGGCTGGGCAATCGGAGACAGGCATGATTGCAAGACTTCTTGATTTTGTGCCGGAGAACGAGTTTGAAGATGTACCAGATCCGTATTTTACCGGTAATTTTCAAGAAGTGTACGACCTAGTAACAGCCGGGTGCGAGAGACTGCTTATCGAGATAAAAAATAGAGAATCGCTTTAATCAGGAGGAGTAATAATGGGTGAGATCAGGCAATTGTCATTAGAACATGAAGTACGCGAAGCTTTTCCTGTGATGAACCAGCTGCGACCGCATCTCTCAGAGGACTTGTTTTATGAATTATTTCTTCAAATGCAAAAAGAAGGTTACACATTATTTGCGAATTACCATAACGAAAAGATTGTTGCACTTGCAGGATTCGCCATTCTAACGAACTTTTATGATGGTAAACATGCATATCTTTATGATCTGATCACGGATTCAGAGGAACGTTCAAAGGGATACGGGGAAGAGCTGCTAGCCTTTTTGGAATCATTTGCGGTTCAGAACAACTGTAACTGTGTGGCGTTGAGCTCGAATGTGAATCGTATAGATGCTCACCGTTTTTATGAAGAAAAAATGCATTATGAAAAGCCGAGTTATGTATTTAAAAAACGATTTTAAATAAGGCTGTTTCCGTATGCTTTGTTGCTTTTGTAAGATGTTAATTTCCGCTACAGAACTCGCTTTCCGCAGGGTGTGCGGTGAGCCCCCTCGTCGCCTCGCGACATTGAGTGGTCTCACCTGTCCCACTCATCCTGCAGGAGTCTCGTCCTTTCGCTCCAATTAACTGTTCAAAGAAGTACTCTTCAAAATAGCTCAGGAGCAACAATCCTTTAGAAAATAGCTTTAAATAAAGAAGCAACATAACCCACCACACAGGATGATGTGGTGGGTTGTTTTTATTGTTCTTCTAGACTGGAAACTGAAACACTTTGTTTGTTGTTTGGTTCATCGAGTGGATGGATTGTAGCTGTTCCATTCTGCTGATCGACATGCTCAATATAAATGCTTTGGCCATTATATGTGACGTTGGCCATGACAGCTGATGCAGAGATTTCTTGTGCGCGTTGTGCGTCCATTTTCATTTCCTCCTTAATCTTTTTACAAATATAATGTGTGATTATATATCCTTAAATATCCCTAAGGAATGAAAAAAGCTGGCCCAAGAAGATCAATACAGATCTTTTGAGCCAGCTTTCTTTGATTGTTGGTTATGTTCTTTTGGTGTTTCTTAATTAAGCACGGCTACGCATGCTGCGCATAATCCAGCTTACAATAAGTACAACTACGATAGCACCGATGATAGCTGGAATAATTGCGAAACCAGCAACAGTTGGACCCCAGTCTCCTAACAGTAAGCCACCTAACCAAGCACCAACGAAACCTGCGATAATGTTACCGATGATTCCACCTGGTACGTCACGCCCTGTTAATAGTCCTGCTAACCAACCAATGATTCCTCCAATTATAAGTGCCCATAATAAACTCATTTAAAATTCCTCCTTTTTTTTGTGTGGTTGTAATATGGAATTATTCTTAAGTTACCCATTATAAAAAAATATAAACTTCTGTCGAAAAAAGTTTTTATCACTATAAGGAAAGGGAATGATAAAGGAAATATACAACTAAGTTAGGGGTGAGAGGACCATTGACTTTATGGCATATTCTTAAACACATGAAGGCAAAATCTTTTGGAATTGAATTTATGCATAGCTTTAAAAGAGGAGATGTAACAGGGCTGGCAGCACAGCTTGCTTACTATTTTCTTTTATCTTTGTTTCCTTTTTTAATTTTCTTATTAACCCTCGGTGCTTTCTTTATAGAACCTGCTGAAGCACTTGATCTCCTGGAACATTTTGTACCTGCAGAGGCGATGGATTCAGTGAGAGAAAATTTGTTGGCAGTACTTGAAGGAAGAAGCGGAGGATTGCTATCTATCGGGATTTTAGCAACAATCTGGTCAGCATCAAACGCCATTAATGCTGTAATTAAAACATTGAACGAGGCATATGGAGTGGAAGAATGCAGAGGCTTTGTTAAAACAAGGCTCTTATCAATCTTTTTAACATTTGGGGTTGTCTTTGCATTTATTGTAGCTTTAGTTTTTCCGGTGTTTGGCAAGATGTTGGGAAATGCAGCATTTTCTTATTTAGGGTTAAGTGATGAATTTCTAACGATCTGGTCTGTACTTCGCTGGCTGATCAGTTTCTTTCTCATCGCAACAGTTGTTTCTATTCTTTACTATATGGCCCCATGCAAAAAGTTGAAATACACTGAAATCTGGTATGGTTCTCTCGTTGCTACATTTTTATGGCAGATCGTCTCATTAGGTTTTGCTTTTTATGTTGATCACTTTGGAAATTATTCGCAGACGTACGGAAGCATTGGAGCTGTTATTGTACTCATGCTCTGGTTCTATTTAACAGGAATCGTGCTGCTTTCCGGCGGTGTACTTAACGCTACGTTCCATAAATACAAGATCGATTTTGCCAAGAAAAGGGGCTTGTTAAAGGCTGAATGATAGGAAAACCTAATAGTACCTTTTATTAAGGAGGTATTGCTAAATGGGAAAAAGCAACAAACAAAACACTAATCATAGCAAGAACAACAAAAATGAAAGTAAACACAAGACAAGCAGCAGTGCTAACAAAAAGAACAACTTTCATTAATAAGTAAAAGCTGTCCGGTTACGGGCGGCTTTTTTTGCTTTTCTGCGAAGACTTTAAAGCCATTTTGTGATTGTGTTATAATGTTTTTCGTTGTGTCTCTAGACAGAAAGGGAGGGAGATAAGATGGAAGAACTTATACTCTCATTTATTGAATTTTTAAAGCAGTTTTCTTATTTTGGACTTATTATTGCACTTACTTTTGAATTTGTTCCTGCTGAGCTTGTTCTCCCGCTCGCAGGGTTTTGGGTATATGAAGGTGATATGAATTACTGGTTTGCTGTATTTGCCGGAACATTAGGAGGTACATTAGGCCCGCTGACGCTTTATGCACTCGGCAGGTATGGCGGAAGACCATTTCTGATCAAGTACGGAAAGTATGTTTTTATTAAAGAAAAAGAAATTGATGCAGCAGATCGCTTCTTTGAGAAATATGGTGCAGGAGTAGCGTTTTTCGGACGGTTCCTTCCTGGGGTAAGGACTACAATATCGGTTCCGTGCGGTATGGCAAAAATGAATGTTTGGGTCTTTTCTGTCTACACATTCATAGCGATGTTTCCGATTACCGCATTTTATATTTATCTTGGGAAGCAATTCGGTCCGCAGTGGAAAGATGTCGGCGCAAAGGCAGAAGAATATATGCTCCCGGTGGCTGGAATTATCGTGACAGCCATTCTGTTATTTATTGTTTTTAAAAAGGCTAGAAAATGGACATCTGTCTAAAAAACTCTTCTTTGAAAGTTGATTGGAGTGGAAGGTGCGAGACTCCTGTGGGATCAGTGGGACAGGTGAGACTCCTAAAGGTGCAAAGCGCCAGGAGGCTCACCACCGCGGAAAGCGAGTACCTGGAACGGAAATCAACCACTTTCAATAGGAGCAAAGAAAAATGTTGGAGAGATTTTGTGTCTTTTACCTGTATCTCCTTAAGACCTTTGCGTGTTAAACTTTAAAAAGGCACTTATGGGAATTTTTGAAATAAAGGCAGGAGAAAGGCAATATGAAAAAAGTTAGAATATTTTTTAGTGTAATAGGTGCACTTTTCTTTATTGTTTACATGGCTGTTCTTATAAAAGCCACGCTTTTCTCATTTAATGAGTACGTATATGGAAAATCAGCAAATCTTGTTTTGTTCGATAGTATACGCCTCATGTGGAGAAGCGGAGATTACTACCTGATTTTTAAGAACATCATAGGCAATATTATCTTATTTTTACCGCTTGGTCTTTTGCTGCCTTTAATATTCCGTGTGTTTAATTCATGGCGGCTTATGTTTGTAATCGGGTTTGGTACGAGCTTTGTTATTGAAGTGCTGCAATACGAATATGCGAAAAGAATTTTTGATATTGATGACATACTTCTTAATGGATTAGGAGCAATGACGGGCTTATTTATCTATAAGTTCTTTGCCCTGCTATTTCGGCTTATGGAAAAACCATTTACAGGGAAAAAGAGAAAAAAATAAAACCGGGCTCAGCCCGGTTTTTTTATTTTGTTTCTTTTCCTAGTACACGGTTAACACGTTTTGTCAGCATTTTCATTCCATCTCCGCCCGCTTGGTAATGACGAAGCTTTCCTTCTGCATCGAATACATAGTAAGCAGGAACATATTCATTTTCAAATGCATCCGTTAATGCATGGTCATTGTCTACAAAGATTGGCTGTGTAATATCATGTTCTGCAGCAACTTCTTTGATCTGTGCAAGATCAAGATCTTTCTCAGAACGAGGCATATGAACGGCAATAACGTTCAGTTCATCTTTGTAATCATCTCGGAACTGGTTGATGCTTGGCATTGCTTCTTTACATAGACCACAGCTGACTGACCAGAAGTGAATAAGGGTCGGCTTGTCGCCAACAAGATCGCTCTTAGAGACCTCACCATTGATCCACTCTGTTGCACCGCTAAGTTCAGGCATATCCGAACGTAATCTCATCATACAAATCTACTCCTTATAATTCAAAATTGTGTAAGTATCATTAATTCTAGTTTAAAGATTGCGCATTCAATGTCAAAATTCCTGCTTTTCATAATATGGGTAAAGTACAAAAAAATATTTAACCTAAGCCGTTTTTGTCTGGACTGCACCTGCAGAAGTAGGGCTTTTCGTGAATACGATCGGAAGGCAGAGAATTAATAACATCCCGCAGATCGCGAAAACAAAAGCACCGCCTTTAAACCAGCTTATAAAACTCCCACCGATTAATGGACCTGCCATGCTTCCGATGCTAAAACTGATTCCTGCTAAAATGTTGCCGGCAGGAAGATGGTATTTTGGAAGCAGATCACTCATATAAGCGATTCCAAGAGAAAACATTGATCCAACAAACATACCTGAGAAAAAGAACAGTGCTAGAAGGATCCAGAAGGAATGCATAGTCCAATAGGTAGCTAAAAAAGAGAAAAATCCTGAAACGAAAGAAAAAATTAAAATTGGCTTTCGTCCATATTTATCACTTAACACCCCTAACGGAAGCTGAAAAACCAAGCTGCCTAATACAAATGCAGGCAATAAGACCGCTACCCAATCCAAACTTATACCGTTGCGAAGGGCAAACACAGGAAAAGATCCATGAAGGGTTGCTTCAAGAAATCCATATGCAAATGGAGGAAGCAATGAGACCCAGGCAATTTTAAGGACATCTTTATAACGTGAAAATGCAGTAACACCAGCCATTCGTGCTGACTCGGTCTCAGGTTTTTCATTGCGGATACTTGTCATTAATATAAATGAGATTAAGCAAAGTACTGCTGCAAACCAAAATGGCAGGTTTTCGTTAATCTCGAGCATTTTTGTCATGAGAGGTCCGATTCCAAAACCAGCACCGAATGCTATACCGTAAAGGGAGATATTCCGTCCCCGCTTGTTTTCTGGACTATTTGAAGTGATCCACGTTTGTGTAGAAAAATGGAGCATATGATCACCGATCCCGATAAGCAGACGCAGCATGAACCAAAACCAAAAGACTTTCCAGATTGGAAACAAAGCAAAACATAATATTACTGCTAATAGACCTGACATAATAAGCGGTTTATAGCCAAACTTTCGCAGAGGCTTTTCTATGAACGGAGAAGCAATCAGAATTCCTATATACAGCGCAGTTGCATGGAAACCGTTTAACGATGCAGAGGTTCCGTTCTGCTCAAAAATAACCGCAATCAGCGGCAATAACATTCCTTGTGCAAAACCAGAAATAAAAACAATGCTGACTAAAACAGAGAATCTATAAGTTGAAAGCTGCATGAGCATCTCCTTTTCAAAACAAACTAAAACCATTGTACAATGGATGCAGTTAAAAGTTGAATAAAACTTTACCAGAGGTGTGTGACGATGGACTTTAAAATGAATGAAAAAGGATTTGAAACGACCTTTGAATATGGAACACTGCAAATAAGCGGTGACGCCGAATATGGTTTCAGGCCATTTCAGCTGCTTGTATCATCTGTTGCGGTTTGCAGCGGCGGTGTTTTAAGAAAAGTGTTAGAACGTATGAGACTGCCATACGAAAACATTGATGTTACAGCAAAAGTAACACGTGATGAAAACGAAGCAAACAGAGTATCAGACATTCATCTGCATTTCGTAATAAAGGGAAACGAACTTCCGCATGAAAAAGTTGAAAAAGCATTAGTGGTGACTCGTAAAAATTGTTCGATGGTACAGTCTGTTAAAGACAGCATCAACATCACCGAAAGCTTTGAAATACAAGCATAATAAGAAGTCCTGATTCTAACTCTGAATCGGGGCTTTATTTATTTCCAACAATACCCCAGAGAAAGAGACCAGTGCACGCGGATAAATTTCATGTGATAGAAAAAAATAGGGGTAAAGGAGGGAATTATGAGAAAAAGAATTCTTATTATCATATTTGTTATGCTTTTTGCTTTTACAAACCAGGCGTTTGCAAAGGAAAAAACCACAGAGAAGCCTGCAGAAAAACCGGCGGAAAAAACAACTGAAAAAGCTGACTTAAAAGCTGACATAAAGGTTCCGAGTTCGGTGCTGAGCATCTCAAAAGAAAATACGTATCCTAACTCAGCGCAAGATCTTCCGTATCTTGAACCGAGCAAACTGGCTAAGGCAATGCTAAAAACATCTGATGTTCCGATCACGAATCCTGATCTGATCAGACTTTTAAATGAATCAAGCATTAACGCTTCAAAAGTTGCTTTCTGGTATCGTGCTAAAATTTACTTAGGTCAATGGCCGCTTTCTTATCAATCGACTGAGACTACAGTAAACTGGGAGCATCAGCAGATCAATACAAACCGCTTAGATAACAGAGGAGCGCAGTCAATAGCTAAATTATATTACAACCAGACAGCTCATAAAAAAGTGAGCGGGGGACTTACGGCTTCTATTCCAAACAGCGAAGCGGTTCAAAAGATGATGCTCATTGCAGCAGCGGAAAAATCGAAGCTGCCTCTTGCATTTCAGACAGCAGTAGGTGCAGGAACTAAGAAACCAAACGTATACCATGTTTCTCCGAAGCAAGTCGGTTACTTACACAGTTATGTTCCGGCAGTTAACGAAAGAGGAAGAGTTACTTATGGAGAAGTGTACATCGTTTTAAAAGGCGGAAAAAGAGAAATTGTTATTCAAAACGTTACACAGCAGGGAATCGGGGCGTGGATTCCTATCCAAGACCACGTATCATTCCGTTTTCATACGAGCAATATGTAAAAAAGGACAGCGTCTAGACGGCTGTCCTTTTTCTTATACAAAGCTTAACAATGATCGACCCACTGCTCGCTCCAATCTTGAATAGCATTAATAATTGACTTTAAGGAATTTCCTTTATCCGTTAGTGAATATTCGATTCTTACAGGAGTCTCCGGATAAACGTTGCGCTTAACAATTCCAACTGATTCTAATTCCTTCATGCGTTCCGTAAGCATACGGTCACTCATCTCGGGAATTTGAGATTTAATATCTTTAAAACGTTTAGGACCGTCCATCAACACTCGGATGATGAGTCCTGTCCATTTTTTACCGATTATATCCATGGCAACTTCATATTTCGGACACATAGTGCTGTAATCCATATCATTCACCTCTATACAACAAAGCTTAAGCTACAGTTTAATATTTGCCTTTTATTATACGTTTTAAACTTACTTTTGTAAAGTTTATAACTTTTTACCGCTTTAAAGCTTCGCTGTTCTACCGGAAAAATTAATATCTTGATAATAAGAATGTTTAACAAGAACATTAGGACCGAGGCAATTAACAGCAGGGCAGTGGCATCCAAGTTCTTTTGCGAGCTTCGAATCATTCCAAGTATCATATGCATCAAGGAGGCTTGTATCTTTAATATTCCCAAGCGGAGGTGCATCACCGAAATCAGTGACAATAATATTGCCATCAAATATATTTATGTTCAGACGTGATCTTCCGTCAGGGTCATTTCTAACCGTTACATTTTCCTCATTCTGCAGCCTTTTCAGCAATTGGAGGTCTTTCTTGTTGTCAGAACACGCATAAAAAGGCAAGGTTCCAAACAGCATCCATGTCTTTTTATCTCGTATATCCAGAAGTTTGTGGATGCTTTCGCGCATTTCATCAAGACTGATTGTTTCTAGCGTGCTAGCATAGTCACTTGGGTACATCGGGTGTATTTCGTGCCGCTGACAGCCCATCTCAAGTATATGATTATGTATGTCTTCCAAGTAAGGAACTGTCTTTTTATTAAGCATAGTTTCAGCTGAAACCATAACACCTGCTTTTGTTAGAGCACGTGCATTTTCGGTAAGGCGTGAGAAATATGCTTCTCTTTGAGCTAGTGAAGGCTTTTTTTCCATCATGGCAAAACCTGTCTCAGAAAATTCCTCCAGTGTACCCCAGTTGTGGGAGATATGGAGAACATCTAAGTATGGAATAATTTTTTCGTAGCGCGCTAAATCTAACGTTAAATTTGAGTTGATCTGTGTACGGGCACCGCGTTCTCTTGCGTACTTTAAAAGAGGAACGACATAGCTGTTTACTGATTTCAATGAAAGCATAGGCTCACCGCCCGTAATGCTGAACGCTCTTAATTGAGGAATTTCATCAAGTCTTTTTATGACTAACTCCAATGGAAGTGGTTCAGGGTCTTTCGTTTGCAGTGTATAACCGACAGCACAGTGTGCACATCGCATGTTACAGAGTGTAGTGGTCGTAATCTCGATATTGGACAGCTGCAGTCTTTGATGCTCGTGTATATCTAAATAAGCTTCCCAAGGATCATAGTCCGGAGTTATCGCTTTTAAATCTGTTTTTGTAACCATAATAAAAATCTCCTTCATGCCAAAATTGACAATACTTATCTTAACTGAACAATTGCTAAAGAAAAAGGGTAAACTTATGTTGTTTAAAGCCTAATCTAATATTGGCAAAAGCGTCTGGCCTTGTTAAAGTAGAATGGATGGAAAGGAGAGATCAACATGGGTAACTCTATTCAGGATAAATCCTCTCAAAAAGAATATATTAAAAATCGAATTGATTTATTAGTTGATGTTTTAGATTCTATAGATGCTGAAACAGCCGGTATTGATGAAATCGACAAGATTATTTCAATGCTCGACGATCTTGAAGAGAAGTGTAAGCAATTTCGTTACGATTGGGAAGAAAAATAATTTTGGAATCCGTTTCTTTATTAAAGGAACGGATTTTTTTGTTATAATAGAAGCATTAATAGTGATTACGCTTACAAAAGCCAAGTCATAAAGGGGTAGTGGAGAGATGGAAAAATTTCAGGAAAGTATGTATAAACTGATTGTAGAAACATCAACCAAATTGCCAAAAGACGTTCGCCGTGCCATTCTTGCAGCAAAACTTAAAGAAAATGCAGGAACTCGCGCAGCTATGTCTTTAGATACGATTACAGATAATATTTTAAAAGCAGACGAGAATGTATCACCGATCTGCCAAGATACAGGACTTCCTACGTTTAAAATTAAAGTCCCTATAGGCGCGAACCAGATTAAGATGAAAAAGGCCATCCGCCAGGCGATTGCTGATGCAACAAAAGATACGAAGCTTCGTCCGAACTCTGTTGATTCTATCACTGGAGATAACAGTGGTGACAACCTTGGTGACGGAACCCCTGTTATCAAGTTCGAACAATGGGAAGAAGACTATATCGATGCTCGTCTTATTCTAAAAGGCGGCGGATGTGAAAATAAGAATATCCAGTACAGTCTCCCTGCTGAACTAGAGGGCTTAGGACGAGCGGGACGTGACTTGGATGGTATCCGCAAATGCATCATGCACTCTGTATACCAAGCACAAGGACAAGGGTGCAGTGCTGGCTTTATTGGAGTTGGAATCGGCGGAGACCGCACATCTGGATATGAACTGGCAAAGGAAATGTTGTTCCGTTCAGTAGATGACGTTAACCCGAATGAAAACCTTCGCAAGCTTGAAGAGTATGTAATGGACAACGCAAATAAACTCGGAATCGGAACGATGGGGTTCGGCGGAGAAACGACGCTGTTAGGTTGTAAAATAGGCGTTATTAACCGTATCCCTGCTAGCTTTTTCGTATCTGTTGCTTATAACTGCTGGGCATATCGCCGTTTAGGTGTAAAGCTGAACGCTGATACGGGAGAAATCCAAGAATGGCTGTATCAAGAAGGTGAAGAGATCGATTTTGCAAAAGCAGATGAGGAAGCAGCTGCAGCTCTTGAGCATCAAGAAGAGAAAACAAGAAGCATTACTTTGGAAGCTCCGATTACAGAAGAGCAGATTCGTGAGCTGAAGGTTGGGGATGTTGTCACAATCAATGGCATGATGCATACCGGGCGTGATGCGATTCATAAGCATCTTATGGATAACCCTGCCCCGATCGACTTAAATGGTCAGATCATCTATCACTGCGGACCTGTTATGGCAAAGGATGCAGAAGGAAACTGGGTAGTAAAAGCTGCTGGACCAACAACAAGTATTCGTGAGGAGCCTTACCAAGGTGACATCATGAAGAAATTTGGCATACGTGCTGTAATCGGTAAAGGCGGCATGGGACCAAAAACACTGGCTGCCCTTAAAGAGCATGGCGGTGTATACTTGAACGCGATTGGCGGTGCAGCTCAGTATTATGCGGAATGTATGGAAAAGGTTGAAGGTGTCGATCTGATGGAATTTGGTATTCCTGAAGCGATGTGGCATATCCGTGTTAATGGCTTTACCGCTGTCGTAACGATGGATTCTCACGGAAACAGCCTGCACGAGCATGTTGAGAAATCATCTTTACAGAAGCTGGAGCAGTTTAAAGATCCGGTTTTTAAATAAATATTGTAATTAAAACCGCAGTTCGAAATTTTGAACTGTGGTTTTTTGTATGTAAAAGCGCTGAGCGGCAGAGAATCACAAAGTCGAAATATGTCTAGCTGTGTCGACTTGTGGATAAATACCCAAAACTTCTGGATTGGAAGGCGGAATATTTGGATTGAAGCTCAAAACTTTTGGATTGAGCATCAAAACTTTTGATTTCATTTCCCTAATTTATAAATTGCACAAACTCTCAGAGGTTTCCTTAATATCCCTAGCATGGTTTCGGTGAATCAAAACACAATAAAGGTATAGGTTGTCGTTTGAAGGAGGAAAGTTCTTATGAAAATCAACCGGCTCCTGTGCCTGATTTTGGTTTCCATCTTATTTTTCACCCAATCACATGTAACTTATGCCGAACGAGGTGTATCGAATCAAAGACTGGAGTGGTTTTTTGAAAAAAAGGGGAAAGAAACTCCACCGACCACTGATTCGAGATATCTTGAACTCATTAAAAAATATGACAGTCTTTTTATGGGAGATTCAACCAAAAAAGACATTTATTTAACGTTTGATAATGGGTATGAAAACGGATATACAGATAATGTGCTGGATGTATTGAAACGAAACAAAGTCCCTGCTGCCTTTTTTGTAACCGGACAATTTATGAAAACTCACCCTCACCTAATAAAAAGAATGGCTGAAGAAGGGCATATAGTAGGTAATCATTCATATCATCATCCAGATTTAACACAAGTTTCTGATTCACGATTAAAAAATGAATTAGAAAAAGTAAAGCTGAGATACACGGAACTAACCGGTAGAACAGATATGCACTATCTGCGGCCGCCTAGAGGTGTTTTCAGTGAAAGAACGATTATGCTTGCTAAAAAAGAAGGCTACACTCATGTGTTTTGGTCACTTGCATTTCTCGATTGGGAAACCAACAAACAGCGTGGTTGGCAGTATTCTTACAACCAGATAATGAAACAGATCCATCCAGGCAGCATTCTTCTATTGCATACCGTTTCAAAAGACAATGCGGATGCATTAGAGAAAACGATAGAAGCTCTTCAAAAGAGAGGGTATACATTTAAAAGCCTTGATGACTTGCAGATAAAAAAGTCTGCCCCTCCCTTATTATTTCACCCTTAAACAGTGCCTTTGTATGAATACAAAGGCACTTTTTTTGTGAATAAAAAACGCTTAAAATCAACCTGGCTTATCAACAAGGTTCTAATTTAAGCGTCTTAATAAAAGGCTGTTAACGTAAACTTTGTTGCTTTTGAAAGTAGTTGGTTTCCGTTCCAGGCTGCTCGCTTTCCGCGGGGCAGGCGGTGAGCCACATCCATACGTTTCACTTTTAAGTGTCTCACTGCCCGCCTGTCCCGCAGGACAAGGAAGGCTCCGGCAGCGATATATCGCACGAAGAAAATGTGATTTTCATTTTCGAGGAGTCTCGCACCTTCCACTCCAACCAACTAACAAAGAAGATAAGTATTTGAAAGCAACAATATTTTAGAAAAGAGCGTAGTAAAAAATTATTTTATACTTTCAACTCAACGTTATCTAAGTAAATGGTATGGCTGCCAACAGGAGTATGCGTACTTTTCCCAAGAAGAAATTTAGCTCTGACCTTGTATCTTCCCTATGTTTGGCTGAATAACCCTTTCGTTTTTAATTTGGCAGAAGTATAATCATATGTTCTTGAATTTTGTTAAATTCATCGGACCAGGTGAGGGACCACTTCTTTTTGTCCTTTTCTTTTTTATTTACAGTAGCATCTTCTTTTGGATTGGCTATAGCCCCTATGGGTTTTATCTCTATTCAATCGGTATAAAGTGATATATTTGATTTTTCAAAAAAACTCACTGCCTATTTAAGTGTAGATGAAGTTGGTAGAAGCGGTTCGTTTCGTCTACAATAAGAAAAGCAACTTCTTAGCGAAGAAATGAGTGAAAAAATATGAAATATACAAAGCAAGAAAATCCAATCATGAAAATCGGTCAAACGTTTCCGCTTTCGATCAAACGACTCGGAATCAATGGAGAAGGAATCGGATTTTATAAACGCCAGGTGGTATTTGTTCCTGGTGCTCTTCCTGGTGAAGAAATTCAGGTGGAAATCACAAAAGTTTTCCCAAACAGAGCAGAGGGGAAAATTAAAAAGATTAAAAAGAAGTCAAAAAACCGGACAACTCCGCCATGCCCGATTTATGAGGAGTGCGGAGGATGCCAGCTTCAGCATTTAACCTATCCGTCACAGTTAAAAGAAAAAAGAGATATTGTGGCTCAGGCGTTTGAACGATACACCAAAATTTCTAAAGAGAAACTTCCTCTAGAGAAAACGATTGGAATGAAAGAACCATGGTATTACCGAAACAAGAGCCAGTTTCAAGTAGGCAAAATAAATGATACAGTCATCGCTGGGCTATACAGCAGCAATTCTCATAAACTGATCAATATTGATCACTGCCTGGTTCAGCACGAAGATACCAACATTGTAACGAACAAGGTTAAACAGATCATACGCGATCTTAACCTTCCTGTTTATAACGAAAGAAAACGTACAGGGAGCATAAGAACAATTGTGGTTCGTACTGCTTTTCGTACCGATCAAATACAGCTTGTTCTTGTTACTGCTACAGAAGCTTTTCCTAAAAAAGAACTTTTCATAGCAGAGGTCAAAAAACGTCTTCCGCAAGTAACTTCGTTTGTTCAAAATGTTAATGAAGAAAAAACATCATTAATTTTTGGTAATCAAACAGAGGGTGTATACGGTAAAGATACGATAACAGAGCATTTAGGAGATCTTAGCTTTGAACTGTCTGCACGTGCTTTTTTTCAATTAAATCCGCAGCAGACGGTTAAACTTTATGATGAAGTAAAAAAGCAGGCCAAACTGACAGGTAAAGAAAAGGTGGTAGATGCTTATTGCGGTTCAGGAACCATTGGAATGTGGCTAGCTGATGGGGCAAAAGAAGTACGAGGTATGGACATTATTAAAGAATCAATAGAAGATGCAAGAAAGAATGCTGAGAAACATGGAATTACGAATGCCCAGTATGAAGCGGGAAAAGCTGAAAAGCTGCTCCCTAAATGGCTGAAAGAAGGATGGCATCCTGACGTGATCGTTGTAGATCCGCCGAGAACAGGCTGTGATCCAGCATTTCTTGAAACAGTTGCTAAGATAAAACCTAAACGAATGGTCTATGTTTCATGTAATCCTTCAACTTTAGCAAAAGATGTCCACATGTTGATAACTAAAGGATTTGAAGTGGAGAATATAACGCCTGTGGATATGTTTCCGCAAACCGCACAAGTAGAAGCTGTTTGTACGTTGGTCTTAAAATAACACCAGGATAGCATGGGGAGGATTTTTATGACTACAGAAAAAGAAAAGATGATTAACGGCGAAATGTATCTGCCAAATGATCCGCAATTAGAGAAAGAGCGCATAGAAGCCAGAAGGTTAACAAGATTATACAATGCAACTCTCGAGAACGAGGCCGAAAAGAGGAGTAAGCTGATTAAAGAACTATTTGGCTCAACGGATGAAAACATTGGTATAGAGCCTAACTTCAGATGTGATTACGGGTACAACATACATGTTGGGGAAAACTTCTATGCAAACTTTGATTGTACAATCTTAGATGTTTGTAAAGTCAGTATTGGAGATAACTGCATGCTCGCCCCCGGAGTTCACATCTATACGGCAACACATCCATTAGATCCTGATGAACGAAACTCAGGTAAAGAATTTGGAAAGCCTGTTCATATTGGTGATAATGTTTGGCTCGGAGGCGGTTCAATTATTAATCCAGGGGTAAAAATCGGCAACAATGTGGTAATTGCATCTGGAGCAGTAGTTACGAAAGATGTACCAGATAATGCAGTTGTAGGTGGAAATCCAGCAAAAATTATAAAAGAGCTTTCAGTAAAATAATAATTTTATTGCTTTAAAAATTCTGATATATACACACTATCCACATGGTTTTCCACAGAAACTGTGTATAATCCACAATTTTTGCACAGAATTGCACATAATCATTTGTATGGTTAATTAAGTTATTCACAATATACACATAGTTGTTGATAACTTTATCCACAAGTTATGCACTTTGGGAAATTCCTTATATTAAAAAAAGACCTGCTATCCCAGCAGGTCTTTTTGCACTTAGCGACGGCCTTTTTTCTGGCGTCGGTCAGCGGCTTGTGCACGAGCTTGCGCTTCAAGATCGTTTTGATCTGCCAATTCACTTGAGTACTCGACGTCAAGTCCTTTGGCTTGTGAAGCATTAGCTTTGTTGTGCGATGGGGACTTTCGGTTACGTTTTTCCACAAAAATACCTCCTTAAAGATATACAATGTTTGAAACGTAAATCAAAAGCTAGTGAGGAACTTGTCCTCGAACTTAGAATGTGCAGAATACTAAAATCTGATACAGGAAGAATTCACCACTTATGAATAGTCTTCATTTGTCATTTCTTTAGTTTCTGCAACAGATTCTGCAGATTTTAATTCCTCTTTGTAAGTGACTTCTTGCGTTTTAGTTAAATCATTATTTCGCTCTTTAGCTTCACGTTTGCTGCTTTTCATAATAAAGACCTCCTTAAAATAAATAGCTAAAATTTGTTTAGCTTTTTTTATAAATACCTCATTGACAAGTTGATTGGAGTGGAAGGTGCGAGACTCCTGCGGGACAGGCGGGCAGGTAAGACACTTAAAAGTGAAACGTACAAATGTGGCTCACCGCCTGCCCCGCGGAAAGCGAGCATCCTGCAACGGAAATCAACTTCTTTCATGAAACAAAAAAACCACCCTCAAAAGGTGAGGGTGGTCTTAGTATGTGCAAGCTTTATTAACTTGTTTCGTGTATTAAGCTTCCTTTAATTGCTCTTCTGCCACTTCAAGCGGCTGAGTACGAAGCTGATGCATCAAATAGTTATCTTTTTCAATCTGATAAAGGTTATAAATTTCTTCGCCTTGATTGAGCTGGTCGTAAATATCCTTACGTGTTTCATTTGCAAGTGTCACATAAGGAATTTTTTCTGCAGCTTTTTGTGAGCGAACGTTTACCTTTCGGATTCTCATAAATACGGTATGAATATCCCTTTCATAAAATAACTCAGAAAAAAATGCTTCTTTTGCTAAGTTATTATAACCCTTGCCAAAGTATGGCTGACCGATCCAAGTTCCAAGAAACCCGTAACCATCTTGAACATCGAATAGATTAATGGTGCCGATAGGATTATGCCACTCATCCAAAATCGTTCTGGAAATGATTTTTCCTTGGTCTTCTTCCTCAATCGTTTGCTTCGTTAAGAACATGAATTCTTCAAAAGAAGCAGCTTTTTGACGTACAAAAGGGAAGACGTCTGGGTGCACCATTAAATTGTAAAGAACATGACTGTCTGATAAATCACGCTTTTTCAACAATTTAATCCCTCCTAGAGGGCAGAATTATCCCCCACCCTCGAATTAAGAATAAAAATTAATTCGGGGTGGGAATCGAACCCACTAGGACCAGTCATAGCTGGTGGCGCACCAATTGCCTTCCCTTGCTCAGTATTTAATTTATGAAAATAATTTTGGTGTTCAAAAGAGCACTTTTAAGTTAAACCGGATTATTTGAAATCCGCATGTTGCTCTTCTTGTATCATAAGACATTTTTCTAAAAAAGAAAATAGTTATTTTGTAGATTTTTTGTAAATTATTTCGCCTTCAATCATCGTCATAACAGGGGTAGCCGAAAAGTGGAACGGATGCTCCGTCCATAAGGATAAATCAGCATCTTTCCCAGGTTCTATACTACCGACACGATTCGCTATTCCAAGGTTTCTGGCAGGTGCAATCGTGATTCCCTCAAGCGCCTTTTTTTCGCTTAATCCTTCCCGTACTGCTATAGCTGCACAAACGTTCAAATATTGGATAGGAATATAAGGATGATCGGTTGTAATCGAAACTTCGACATTATTTTCAGATAGTATGCGATACGTATCCCATGTTTTGTTTTTTAGTTCAATCTTGGACTTTCGGGTTAATGTTGGTCCAACACTGACCTTTAGATTAAGATCTTTCAGCGAATCAGCAATTAAGTGTCCCTCTGTACAATGTTCAATCCGGAAATCCAGGTTAAACTCTTCTGCAAAACGGATGGCTGACAATATATCATCTGCCCGGTGAGCATGAATACGGACAGGTATCTCACGATTTAATGCAGCAACAATCGGAGCGACACGGAGATTATCTTGATAAGCAGAACCTTGGGCTTGATAAAAAGCTTCACGAAGCATACCCATAATTCCCATACGGGTAATGGAATCATTGTGCCGTCCGCTATGGATACGCTTAGGATTCTCTCCTAATGCGATTTTAAGACCAGCCGTTTCTTTAATAATCATTTCCCGTATATCATGACCGTGTGTTTTAATAACTGAAGTCGTGCCTCCAATCACATTTGCGCTTCCAGGCATGATGTGGGCGGTTGTAACCCCGAATCTTACAGCATCTTTAAATGCAATGTCTAGAGGATGACAGCCGTCGATCGCACGAATATGTGGAGTAAGCACCTCATGTGTTTCATTGGCATCATTTCCGGCCCAGCCTGTTCCTTCATCGTATAGACCTAGATGTGTATGTACATCAATAAAGCCTGGGAGGAGATGAAGATTTTCTGCATGTATGATCTCCATATCAGAAGAAGGCTCAATCGATGGTTCAACAGCAATAATCTTGCCGTTTTCAATTAAGACATCTCCTTGTTCCAGCTCAGAGCTCGTAATAGGATATACTTTTGCTTTTTGAATTAACTTTTTCATAATGTGTCACCTGATAAATTGTTTTTATTATCATTGTAACAAATCATGTAAAGCCCCCTTTAGGTGAGGATATTTAAATGAAAAATCTAAGTTTATCGCTTTTTCTGGGAGGACTTGCTGGCCTTTTAGGATCAGCATGCTCATCTCACCAAATATAAGCTTAAAGGCTAATGAAGGGGCAGGCAGCCAGTGTGGCCGGTGCATCACATCTCCTGTAACTTGGCCAAACTCTTTCATCGTGACAGGTCCAGGAGCTGTAACGTTTACGGGACCTTCGTATTTATCGTTCTGTAGCGCTTCTTTTATTAAACGGGCAACATCTTCAACATGCACCCATGAAACCCACTGTTCACCAGATCCTACAGTTCCTCCTGCAAAAAAACGGTACGGAAGAGTTAACTGAGGAAGAACACCTCCGTCATGGCCTAAAATAAGTCCAAAACGGGTAAAAACGGTCCTGCATCCTAGGTCTTTCGCTGCGCTGGCTTTTATTTCCCATGCTTTAACGACTTCAGCTAAAAAGTCAGATCCATGCTGTGTGGTTTGTTCTGTGAATACTTCTTTTTCAGATGTTCCATAATAGCCGATTGCAGATGCGTTGATCCAGACAGAAGGAGGCTCAGAGCGTTTTTTTGCAAGATCTAATAGAGATTCCGTTGCTTTTAAACGGCTGTTTAAAATTTTTTGCTTTTTATCTTCAGTCCATCTGCCATTGATAGATTCACCGGCAAGGTTAATAACTGCATCGATTTTGGGAAGATTTTTTTCTGGCATGCTTTGAGGAGTTAGCCATTCTATATAAGTAACGTTTTCTTGTTTAGGTTTGTTATTTGCATTTCTTGTTAGAATAAAGATTTTATACTGATCTTTAGTGAGTAAATCTGTGATATGTTTCCCCACAAATCCAGTGCCGCCGGATATTAAAATGTTTTTCATAATAGACTCCTCTCAACATTATCTTTATTACTATTTACCTCTTGCTATTCAATTCCCTTGTTCCTATAACGTTAAAAGGGGTATTTTTTCTAACTGGGAGAAGACTTATGTTAAAATATAAGCTGAAAGAAGGTGGGTAGATGGCTGTTATAACAAGGATTTCTGCTCAGCAAAAAAATGATGAACGATTTAATGTATTTATTCAAAAAGGAAAAAAAGAAGAGTTCGCTTTTAGTGTAGATGCTGACGTTTTAATAAAGTTCCAGCTTCAAAAAGGTATGGAGATCGATGAGGATGAATGGCAAGAAATCATCGAAGAAGATGAGTATCGAAAAGCTTTTAATAAAGCACTTCACTTTTTGTCTTATCGAATGCGGACTGTCCATGAAATAGAAGCGTATCTTGAGAAAAAAGAAGTTACTGAGTCCACGATCAAGAGGGTAATCGATAAATTATCAGAGTACGATTTTGTTAATGATAAAACATTTGCGGATTCGTTCGTGAAAACCCGGATGAACACTTCTTTTAAAGGGCCAGGTGCTATCCGCCAGGAGCTTAAGAAAAAGGGCATTGGCGAGGGTGATACTGAAGAGGCGCTAGACCAGTTCACATATGAGGAACAGCTTGAAGCGTCCGTGAAGTTTATTCAAAAACAATTCAGAAGCAATGCAAAACGTTCTGAGAAAGAACAAAAACAAAAAATCGCTCAGCAGCTTCAGCAAAAAGGATTCAATTGGGAAGTGATCGAGATGGCTTTCCAAGAGGCAAAGATCAGCCAGAGTCCTGAAGAAGAAAAAGAAGCCCTGCTGGTTCATGCGAAAAAAGCACATCAAAAATATAAGAAATACAGCGGGTATGAGTACGAATCACGCATGAAACGTTTTCTGTACAGCAAGGGCTTTGATTCCTCTGTTATATCAGAAGTTCTAAATGGAGACGAGCTTAACGATCTATAAAAATTTCTGAACGGTTATCGTCCTGATCAAAAATCATTTTTGCCACGGTTTCTGGAGATTTTAAACGAGAACGGTCTTTGATGTGATCTGTCTCGTTCCAAAATGGCGTATCCATGCCGCCCATATAGACAGCTGTGGGGAATATACCGGTTCCTTCCCATTCTTTAACGAGGCTTTCTGTAAAACCGCGCACGGCAAATTTAGTCGCACAGTAGACAGACTCATTCACTTTACCTCTTAGGCCGGCAGTGGAGATAATGTTCATAACCTTGCCGTAGCCTTGTTTTTGAAATTGAGGGAAAACAGCTTGTGTAGGATAAATCGTTCCATACACATTTGTATTGATCATGAGTTCAATATCGTCTTTTGTTAAGGCATTTAAAGGTTCAAAAACACCAGTTCCGGCGTTGTTTATTAAAAGGTGTACAGATTCTTTTTCAAATATTGCATATAAAGTGGTTTGTACTTGCTCATAATCGGCAACATCGCAAACTTGATAAGAAACGCGATTATCATTTTGTGATAGGGTTTCTACGGCTTGATGAAGTTTCGTTTCTGTTCGTCCGATCAGGCATACATTAAATTCTTTGCTGTATTGCTTTGCTAAAGCCAAGCCAAGACCTGAACCGCCGCCTGTAATGATGACTGTTTTATTCAATATAATCACTCCTATGTAAAGTAGGTTTGAATCCACGTTTCAGCGTACAGAAAAGAGAGGAAAGATTCAAATGGAAAAAAGATTTAGCGAGATGACTGAGTCTGAAATAAGAGCAGAAATTGCTTCTTTAAGGGCAAAGGCACAAAAAGCAGAACAAATGGGCATGGTAAGTGAGTACGCAGTTCATGAACGCAAAATTGCGATGGCTAAATGCTATCTGATGGATCCTGCAACCATTGAAAGCGGAAAAGAATACAACATACAGGGAGATCCGGGATCCACTTTTTCGGTTCTTTACCTAAATGGTATTTTTGCCTGGGGCTATAAAAATAAACAAAGTAATTTAGAGGCACTGCCGATTTCGGTGCTGGAATAACTAAAGGATTTGTAAAAGACTACTTCGACAAGTTGATTGTAGTGGAAGGTGCGAGACTCCTGGGGGACGAGTGTGACAGGTGAGACTCCTATGGCGCAGAGCGGCAGGAGGCTCACCGCACGCCCCCCGGAAAGCGAGCACCTGTAACGGAAATCAACCACTTTCAAGAACAACAAAGCTTTACGAAACATAAATAAAGAAGCGATAACAGGACCGCTTCTTTATTCTTCACTATGAACGCTTACGTGTTTGAATTTCAAGCACATAGTTATTTAATGCTTGCTGGGTCTCCCCATTCACTTGGTTGTATGCATGCTTCGAATTGGCACGCGGAGAGTGAAAGGGGTCAGAATATTTTCCGTTAAATCGTGTTGATGAGAAGTAATCTTTCTTGTTCAACTGATTCACCCCCCAGAATGAAATTCATAACCGCAAGAGTTACTGATCATCTCGGTGTTGATTGGATAAAAACATTCGCTCCTGTGGATGGTCGCGAGTTGATCCATCTGGCCGTTTAGAAGAGAACTCTTCTTTTGCTCTCGGCTCACCTGAGAAGGAGATCCGATTAGGGAAGTTTTTCGATTTATTTCGCATGTGGTATTACCTCCTTTAAATCGGTTCTCAACTAGTATGAAACGTAATAGAAACCTTTATGTGACGGACTTTCTTTAAAAATTGGATAAGGAGGGAGAATAATGGAAGAGCGTTTTGACAGATTAGCAAAAATGCTTCAAAAAGTGAACCCGGGCCTAAGTTATCAAGAATCCAGGGAATGGGTGGAAGGTTTATGGGAAGATTTTGAATCAACCCGGGCAAAAGCAGGCAGGGAATATGAGGGACAAGATGTAACTGAGAAAATGGTGACACAGCTCATTAATTCTTACGGCCACAAGCTGCACGAGTACTTTTCCAGCAACCCAAAATTTCAGCGATTCATTAAAAAAGACGGGCCGATTAACTGAGCCCGTCTCTTTACTTATTCATTGTTGTTTAAAAGATCCATCGGTGAGAAATCCATTTTCTTTTTAAGACGGTCTTCTGAGTAGACCCATCCGGTATAAGATGTGATAATGTTCAGATTTTCATCGAGCTGGACCATGGCCACAAAGGGATAGTGACCTTTACTTCTGTACCTGAGATCAATAAATTGGACCATATGACCATGATCGTTCTTTTCAACTTCCCATCTGTGAACAGGTGAGAAGGAAAGAAAGGCCGAAATATTTTTATCCAATTTTGCCGCATCGACGATTTTTGTCTCCGGAATTGGAAGCCTGTCAAATGTGTCCCAGATCGTCACTTTCCCATTTTTTAAGCCAGCAACGAAAAATTCATGCTTAGATTTAATGGCCAAATGATATTGTCCCCAGCGCATGGTAGGGCTTGCATAAATTTCTTCTGCTTCAGGAATTTTTTCCAAAACAATTTTGTTAACCTTTTGACGAGCAAGAATGCGCCAGATGTAATAAAAGACTAGAATGGCATATACGGTCAAGAACGTGTATCCTGGGTTTACTCCCACATACCAAAGGAGCAGACCGGCGATATGAAGGAAAAAGATAAACGGATCAAAGATGCTGATCACACCTAAAGCAATCCATTTCTTTGATACAGGATACAAGGCTTGTGTGCCATAAGCGTTAAATATATCTACAAAAACATGCAGGAAAACAGCTATAGCGGTCCATAAGAGCAGCTTTCCGCTGTCAGCCTGCGGAACAAATAATGATATAAAGCCGAATAATAGAAGCGGCCAGATCACCAATGCAGGCAGGGAATGAGTTAGACCCCTGTGGTTGCGAATATAGACTGCGTTATTTCTTAGCTTTAGAATAGTATCAAAATCAGGAGCCTGGGAACCGATTAAAGTCCCGGCAAGGATGGCTTGGGATGTCGCTGGATCATTTGCTATTGCAGGGTCCAGCATGGCTAAACCGCCTAATCCCAACCCCATCACAATATGTGTGCCTGTATCCAAGGCGACCACCTCCTATGTAGGGAATGGAGTGAAAGTTAATGTTAACAGTTTTTATGGAGTATAAAGTAAATCCAGAGACACTTCAATCATATGAGTACGAAATGACATCTGTGATTGATGAGCTTAAAAAACTAGGCGCAGCCGATATTCAATGGTACAGGGCTGCGGATCAGCCGTCGCTTTATGTTGAATATTTTAAGGTTATAGATAAAGCAGCATATGAGACGATAAAAGAAAAACGTACGTCTAGAGAGCACCCTGTTTTTTCAAAACTTTTCCCGCTTGTGTCAGGGGGAGCAGAAAAAATTCACTG
The DNA here is from genome assembly GCF_001999465.1 of Fictibacillus arsenicus. GTDB lineage: Bacteria > Bacillota > Bacilli > Bacillales > Fictibacillaceae > Fictibacillus > Fictibacillus arsenicus. The sequence continues at coordinate 28,525 of NZ_MQMF01000004.1, read as the reverse complement.
CTGGGCGTTTGAAAAAATGAACATAAAGGAAGATTTCTAAATTGAACACAACAAGTAATAGTTTATTTTCCCTCGATGCGTCATATGTGAAACAATTTCAAGAACAATTGCTTACTTGGTATAGTGAAAATAAGCGCACTCTGCCTTGGCGAGAAAACCAGGATCCCTACCGTGTCTGGGTATCCGAAATCATGCTTCAGCAAACAAGAGTAGATACTGTTATTCCTTATTTCGAACGGTTTACCAGCCTCTTTCCTACCCTTGAAGATCTTGCTTATGCTGATGAAGAGAAAGTACTTAAAGCTTGGGAGGGTTTAGGTTATTATTCCCGAGTTCGAAACTTACAAACCGCTGTAAAAGAAGTATGCGAATCTTATGGCGGAAAAGTGCCTGATACACCAAAGGAAATTGCGGGTTTGAAAGGTGTTGGACCTTATACGGCAGGAGCTATTTTAAGTATTGCATATGGAATTCCTGAGCCTGCTGTCGATGGCAACGTGATGCGTGTTTTATCGAGAATACTTTTAATAGATGAAGATATCAGTAAGCCGAGAACCCGGATCTTATTTGAAAAAGGAGTTCGTGAACTTATATCTCATGAGGATCCATCCTCTTTTAATCAAGCGATGATGGAGCTTGGTGCATTGATCTGTACTCCGAAATCACCAGCGTGTTTGCTGTGTCCAATGAGAGAGCTTTGTAAAGGTTTCAATCAGGGAATGCAGCATGAGCTCCCTGTTAAGCTTGGGAAAACAAAGGTCAGAAAAGCAAAGATGTCTGCAGGAATTTTAAGTGGAGAAGATGGACGTTTCCTTATTCACAAAAGACCTTCAGAAGGTCTGCTCGCAAACATGTGGGAGTTTCCGAATACGGAATATGTTGGTGAAAACAAGAATGCAGAAACAGAAGCATTAAAAGGATATTTGGATCAAAATATTGGCGTTAAGGTTGTTCTTGAGGAAAAGGCAGGCTATATTGAGCATGTTTTTTCACACTTAAAATGGGAAATCAATATATGGCAAGGAAAACTGCTAGAAGATATTGAAGAGCTGCCGAAGGATTGGAAGTGGGTAACAGCAGACGAACTGGATCAGTATCCATTCCCTGTTTCTCATCAAAAAATTATCCGGCTTATAAAGGAGGAAATCATTGTATGAATTTAGAACTTGAAGGAAAATCAGTCCTCGTTACAGGCGGATCTAAAGGCATCGGCCAGGCGATTGCTTATGCATTTTTAGAAGAAGGCGCAAAAGTTGGAATTGTCGGAAGGACCTTGAGTGATTTGGAATCGGCTCAAAAAGAAGGCATCGAGATTTTTCAAGGGGACGTAACGAACGAAAAGGATCGCGAGCGAGTAATGAAAGACTTCTTGGAGAAGTTTGGTACGATTAATGTCCTCGTTAACAATGCGGGCGGCAGCAATGGATCAACGGTAATGGAAACAAGCATGGAGCAGTTTGAAGAAGCGATGCATCTGAACTTTTTGTCAGCTGTGGACTTAAGCAAGAAAGCTGCCGAAGTGATGAGTGGGAATGCTGATGGTGGAGCTATTATTAATATTTCATCTATCTTCGGCCGGGAATCAGGCGGAAAGCCAACTTATAACGCAAGTAAAGCGGCAATGATCTCCTTCACGAAATCATTTGGTGATGAAATGATTTCAAAAGGTGTTCGTGTTAATGGGGTAGCTCCTGGTTCAATTTTGCATGAAACCGGAAATTGGAAAAAAAGATTGGAACATGATCCTGAGAAAATAAATGCTTTCGTTGAAGAACATATTGCGGCTGGACGTTTTGGTACAGTGGAAGAAGTTGCAAATGTTGCAGTATTTTTAGCGTCTAAGAAAGCTTCTTGGGTCGTTGGCAGTACACTGAACGTCGATGGCGGACAGTCTTATAGCAATTTTTAATGGAAATATGAAAAACAAGCCCCGCGGAAACGCTGGGGCTTGTTTTTATGCTCGCCATACGGAATTTATGCTCGCCATACGGAATTTATGCTCGCCATACGGAATTTATGCTCGCCATACGGAATTTATGCTCGCCATACGGAATTTATGCTCGCCATACGGAATTTATGCTCGCCATACGGAATTTATGCTCGCCATACGATTTTATGAGCACCCATAAATTAAAAAGATCCCCAGCATACGCTTGGGGATCCACCTTAATCAATCATATTTAACTTCGGTCCCGTGTGTCCAATCCGCTTCACCGCGCTTTAAGCCGCCGCGAGCTTCGATTTCTTTTATGATCTCTCTGTGAATACTTGTGCCTTCTTCGTTTAGATAAGGAGCCATCTGCTGCAGAGAGTGATGAAAATAGGCGAGTTCTTCGTCTTTCCATTCATTTTTGCTGGTCATACTCAATTCGGTCATATCTCTTCCTACATACATGATTTCAATCCTCCTTAAATTAATGTAATCATTCATTTATCCCCCAATTTTTAAACTTTTAATACTGGAAATATCTATTAATAAAAACTCCTTATAAAACACGTCTGCCCCGGGTAAATTATATTTCGTGGAGGTGAAAAACATGGACAAACAACAACAACAAAGACAACAACAAGCTTCTAAGACAAACGCTCAACAAGTTCGTCAACAAAACCAACAGTCTCAAGCTGGTCAATCTTACGGAACTGAATTTGCTAGCGAAACTAACGCTCAGGAAGTTCGTCAGCAAAACCAACAGTCTCAACAAGGTAAGAACCAACAACAAAAATAACCTCTATCCCAAGAATGCTCCCTAATCACTAGGGGGCATTTTTTGGTTTATTTTTTTATTTAAAGGGTTTTTTCTAAAGGATTGTTGCTTTTGGTTTTTATTTCTCTCTTCATCTGCAAGTTGATTGGAGCGCAAGGTGCGTGCCTACCACCTGGGAAGCTTCTCGCTAGGAAGCTCACTTCAGTAGCATTTACTTTTTGACGCAGGAGCAAGGATACTTCCTTGAAGCGGTCAGGATGAGACTCCTAATGGCACAAAGCGGCAGGAGGCTCACCGCACGCCACGTGGAAAGCGAGCACCTGGAACGGAAATCAACCACATTCAAGAGCAACAATGAATAAGAAAAAGCCAATTAAAAACCAGTACGTTTTCTATACATAACCGATGGGAATACTAATAAAGCGGAATTATTATAAAAAAGGCGTTTATTTTTAAAAAACAGGGACAAGTACATTTCCAAACTATTCTTAAAACGATATAATAAAGTAGAGAAAAAAAGCGTGTTTTGTAAGAAAGTAATGAACGGGAATAAAAAAACAAACGTAGAACGAGGTTTAAACATGGAGCTGGTGAATTACCGACAAATGGTTTGAAGAAAGGAGAGTCAGCAACTCAATAGGTAACATTAGCTTCCGGAACTCGGGCAGAAAGGAGAGAGAGATGAGTTTTCCTGCAACCGGAAGTATAATCAATATTCAAAGCTACAAACATAATGGCTACCTCCACCGTAACTGGGAGGATACTGTCATTCTGAAAGGGACTCCCAGTCAGGTTATCTGCGGTAACGACCGAATCTTGGTTACCGAATCTGACGGCCGTCAATGGCGGACAAGAGAACCTGCTATATGCTATTTTAATTCCAAGCAGTGGTTTAATGTGATCGGCATGATACGGGAAGATGGTATTTATTATTACTGCAACCTTGGCTCCCCTTTTATGTGGGACAAGGAAGCTTTAAAGTATATTGATTATGATTTAGATATTAAAGTCTTTCCAGATGGAACTTATATCTTATTAGATGAAGACGAATATGAGCTTCACAAAAGAATGATGAGGTATCCGAGTCAGCTGGATACGATCATTCAAAAAAATCTTCAAGAGTTAATCATGATGGTTACACAGAAAAAAGGACCTTTTGAACCTGGATTTGTGGAACAATGGTATGAAAGATATTTAGAATTTCGTTAAAAAGGAAAACCTGTTGAATAGTCAGCGGGTTATCCTTTTTTTACTCATTACGAGAATAACTTGGCAGATGCCAAGTTTTCTTTATGAATACAGAATGGTGTGATATGCATGGATAGTATTAAGCGATATTTGGCTTTTGTAAAACCCTATAAGTGGCAGATCTTCTGGACAATTTTAATTGGTCTTGCCAAATTCGGGATTCCTTTAATGACTCCCCTCATCCTCAAATATGTGGTGGACGACATTATTCAGACCTCATTGCCATTTGATGAAAAGATGAATAAGCTGTATTGGCTGATGGGCGGTGCCGCTGTTATATTTGTTGTTCTTCGTCCGCCGATTGAATATTGGAGACAATATTATGCGCAGTGGGTCGGAAGTAAAATTCTTTATGATATTCGTGATAAGATGTTTGATCATATTCAGCGGTTAAGTCTTCGCTTCTATTCAAACAACAAATCAGGAGAGATTATCTCAAGAGTGATTCATGATGTAGAACAGACGAAAACGTTTGTTATCACCGGCCTTATGAATATATGGCTTGATATGGCAACCATTATTATAGCTGTAGCCATTATGTTTTCCATGGACTTCTGGCTCACCATCGTCGCCTTATCGATGCTACCGGTCTATGCGTTTTCGGTAAAATTTTTCTATGCCCGTCTTCGCCAGCTGACGAAAGACCGTTCACAGGCACTTGCTGAAGTTCAAGGTCATCTGCATGAACGTGTTCAAGGGATGTCAGTTATTCGAAGCTTTGCGCTGGAAGATCATGAACAAGTTCAGTTTGATAAACGAAACACGAAATTTTTAAATAAAGCAATGGATCATACAAAGTGGAACGCAAAAACATTCTCTGTTGTTAACACAGTAACAGACATTGCTCCACTGCTTGTAATCGGATTTGCTGCCTATCAGGCCATCAGCGGGAACATCACGATCGGTGCCTTAGTAGCTTTTGTTGCTTATATGGACAGGCTATATAATCCTTTAAGACGTCTTGTAAATTCATCAACCACACTCACACAATCCATTGCTTCAATGGACAGAATGTTTGAATTTTTGGATGAATCCTATGATATTGAGGATAAGCCTAGAGCAAAGCCTCTTAACAATGTAAAAGGAGCATTGGACTTTGAAAATGTTTCTTTTACCTATAATGAGGAAGAAGCAGATGTACTGCATAACGTCTCGTTATCTGTTGCACCTGGGGAAACGATAGCCCTGGTCGGTATGAGCGGGGGAGGAAAGTCCTCGTTAATTAGTTTGATTCCGAGGTTTTACGATGTAACAGAAGGCAGCATCAAGCTTGATGGCACAGATATACGCAATTTTCAGGTAAGGTCTTTACGCGATAAAATCGGTATGGTTCTGCAGGATAATATTTTGTTCAGTGAGTCTGTTCGCGCGAATATCCTCATGGGAAATCCAGATGCTACAGACGATGAGATGATCTCTGCCGCTAAAGCAGCGAATGCACATGATTTTATAATGAATTTGCCGCAAGGATACGATACTAAAATAGGAGAGCGGGGAGTAAAGCTCTCAGGCGGCCAAAAGCAGCGTGTTGCTATCTCAAGGGTATTCCTGAAAAATCCGCCGATTCTTATTTTAGACGAAGCAACCTCTGCACTTGATTTAGAAAGTGAGCATCTTATTCAAGAAGCGCTTGAAAAGCTTGCAAAAGACCGTACAACGTTCATCGTTGCACATCGGTTGTCTACAATCACTCATGCTGACCGTATCATTGTTATTGATCATGGTAAGATCGCCGAAATAGGAAAACACAAAGAATTAATGGAAAAGCAAGGTCCGTATTATGATTTATTTACGGTTCAACAATTGAGTTAATGTATGAAAAGACTGGCAGATGCCGGTCTTTTTTTTGTAATCTTTTATGAAATTAATCCAATAAAGTAAGGTCTTATTACCTACATCTTGAGAAGTATTTGTCGATTATTCTGAAAATTAATTATTGTCAAAATGTCAGAGTAGTGTCATAATTCACAACAGAGAAGTAATATTCTAGGAAATTTGACAGCTTAGAGAAAGGAGTGAGATCTCATGGGGAATCCTGTTTTAGAAGTTAAGAATCTGAAAACTTCTTTCCTGACAGAGGATGGTGCAATTCCAGCTGTTGACGGTGTCGATTTTCACATCAATTCCGGCGAAGTATTAGGGATAGTTGGTGAGTCCGGATGCGGTAAAAGCGTAACATCACTATCTGTTATGGGCTTAGTACCTACCCCGCCTGGGAAGATCGAAGGGGAAATTCTCTTTAAAGGTGAAAATCTTGCTTCTGCACCAGAAAAAAGGATGCGGCAAATTAGAGGCAATGAGATCGGAATGATTTTTCAGGAGCCGATGACAAGCTTGAATCCGGTTATCACAATCGGTGACCAGCTTATTGAATCACTGCGCATACATAGGAAATGGTCAAAAAAAGAAGCAATGGGCAAAGCAATTGAAATGCTTAAGCTGGTTGGATTGGCAAGAGCTGAAGAGCTTGTAAAAGAGTATCCGCATCAGTTATCGGGAGGTATGCGTCAGCGCGTTATGATCGCGATGGCCATGATCTGTGACCCGAAGCTTCTAATCGCGGACGAGCCTACAACTGCTCTTGATGTAACGATTCAAGCCCAAATTCTAGATTTAATGAAGCGGTTAAACAAGGAAACTGATACAGCCATTATGATGATAACTCATGATCTTGGTGTTGTTGCTGAAATGTGTGAACGTGTAGTTGTTATGTACGCTGGAAAAGTAGTTGAAGAGGGCGATGTGAAGACCATCTTTCAAAACCCGCAACATCCATATACAGTTGGACTGATTAAATCAGTACCAGATATGAGGGAGAAGGTTGGAAGGCTTTATTCCATCCCTGGGAATGTTCCAAAGCCTGGTTCCATAAAGTCAGGCTGCTCATTTGCACCGCGCTGCGAACATGCGGGAACAAGATGCATATCTGAAACTCCTTATCTTAAAACTCAAGAAGACAGCCATCAAGTGAGATGCTGGCTTTATGATGAGAAGGGAGTGAACCTGCATGAGTCAGACACAGCCATTGGTTAAAGTAGAAAATCTTAAAATGCATTTTCCTATTAAAGGCGGAGTGCTTGGCAAACAAGTCGGCGAAGTAAAGGCTGTAGATGGTATTTCCTTTTTTATTAAAAAAGGAGAAACGCTTGGACTCGTAGGGGAGAGCGGATGCGGCAAGTCCACAACAGGACGAATGCTCTTACGGCTTTTAGAACCTACTGAAGGAAAAATTTACTTCGAAGGCGAAGATATTACTAAACTTTCAACAAACGCGATGAGAAAGAAACGCCGCGAAATGCAGATGGTTTTTCAGGATCCTTTTGCTTCACTCAATCCGCGTCATACGGTTGAAAAGATTTTAGAAGAACCTCTGATCGTACATGGTATGAAAGATAAAGCCGAACGAAAAAGAAGAGTGAAAGAATTACTTGAAGTTGTAGGGCTCTCAAGCTGGCATGCAAAACGTTATCCTCACCAATTTTCAGGAGGACAGCGCCAGCGGATAGGGATTGCAAGAGCTCTTGCCGTAAATCCGAAGCTGATCATAGCGGACGAGCCTGTATCTGCATTGGATGTTTCCATTCAGTCGCAGGTGCTGAACCTGATGCAGGATCTGCAGAAAGAATTCGATTTAACCTACTTGTTCATCGCACATGATCTGGGAGTAGTACGCCATATCAGTGACAGAGTTGGAGTAATGTATCTGGGCCATATCGTGGAGCTTGCCGATAGTGAAAAACTATACGACAACCCGAAACATCCATACACTCAGGCACTATTATCTGCCGTTCCGATTCCAGATGTTGAACATCAAAAGGACCGCGTCATTCTCCAAGGAGATGTACCGAGTCCATCCAATCCGCCAGCCGGCTGTCCGTTTCATACGAGATGCCCTGCAGCGATGGAACATTGTGCATCAGTAAAACCTGTTTTAAAAGAAGTTGCTGAAGGCCACTACGCTGCCTGCCATTTATACGAATAAACGGTAAGCGCGTACATATACACAAAGGCACTATTAAAATGAGAACTGGGGGAAAGAAGATGAAGAAAAGTCTATTAACTTTATTTGCTTTAATGCTTGCTTTATCGCTTGCTTTGGCAGGATGTTCATCAGGCAATGACAGCAGCAACGGTGGAGACGACGAAAAAGTCGATCCGAATAATGTTATGATTTATGGCCGCGGCGGGGACTCCGTTGCACTTGATCCAGCTGTTGTAACAGACGGTGAATCTTTCATCGTTACAGAACAAATCTATGAGCCGCTAGTAAACTACGGCAAAGATAACACAGATATCGTTGCTGGACTTGCTAAAAAGTGGGATATCTCAGAAGATGGCTTAACGTACACATTCACACTTGAAGAAGGCGTTAAGTTCCATGATGGAGAGAAATTCAATGCTGACGCAGTTGTTAAAAACTTCGAGCGCTGGGCAAAGAGTAAAGACGAAGAGAAATTCTACTACTACAAATCTATGTTTGGCGGATTTGAAGGAGACGAAGGCCACGTAATCGAAAGCGTTAAAGCTGATGGCGATAACAAGGTTGTATTCAAGCTTAAGCGTCCTCAAGCTCCGTTCTTAAAGAACGTTGCTATGAGCCCGTTTGCGATTGCAAGCCCTAAGTCATTAGATGGCGATAAGCTAAGCAAAGAGCCAGTAGGAACAGGTCCTTTCAAATTCAAGAGCTGGAAGCCGAATGACACAATCGTTCTTGAAAAGAATGCTGACTATTGGGTAAAAGATCTTCCGAAGCTTGATGGTGTTACATTTAAAGTAATCAAAGATAACTCATCTCGTTTAAACGCATTAACAAAAGGCGAGATCGATCTAATGGATGGTCTAAACCCATCTGATATGAAGAGTGTTTCTGATAATGGCAAACTGCAATTGTTTGAGCGTCCTTCTATGAACGTTGGGTACCTAGGATTTAACGTTGAAAAAGCTCCATTTGACAAGAAAGAAGTACGTCAGGCAATCAGCCACTTGATCGACAAGCAAGCGATCATTGATAACTTCTTTGAAGGAACTGCAGAGCCGGCTAAAAACCCAATGCCTCCTTCAATCAATGGCTATAATGACAGCGTCCAAGACCGTGCTTATGACGAAGCAAAAGCTAAAGAACTTTTAGCTGCAGCTGGTCTTCCTGATGGATTCAAAATGGATCTATGGGCAATGCCTGTAGCACGTCCATATATGCCAAACGGACAAAAAGTAGCGGAAGCAATCCAAGCAAACCTTGCAAAAGTTGGCATCGAAGCTAACATTGTAACGTTTGAGTGGGGTACGTACCTTGAAAAGACACGTAATGGTGAAGCGCCAGTGTTCATGCTAGGCTGGACTGGTGATAATGGAGATGCTGATAACTTCCTTTACACATTGCTTGATAAAGACAACATTGGTTCTAACAACTATTCTCGTTACAAAAACGATGAAGTTCATAAGCTATTGCTAGAAGCGCAATCCAACCCTGATGAAGATGCTCGTGCTGACCTTTACAAGAAAGCACAAGAAATCATTCATGAAGATGCTCCATGGGTACCGCTTGTTCACTCTAAGCCTCAGTTAGCTGGAGCTAGCAAAATTAAAGGATTTGTTCCGCATCCTACAGGATCTCAATCTTTTGCGGAAACATCTTTCGAATAAGGTATGGCGGGGAGTATGGACTTATATCCTGCTCCCCCTTTTTTTGCACTGAAACCTGAAAAACTACTTAACTTGTAATCTTTCCAGAAAGAGGTGACCATATGTTTGCCTATACAATCAGACGGTTAGCAACTCTAGTCCCGGTTCTGTTAGGGATGACCTTTATCGTATTTATGATGATTCGTGCTATACCGGGGAATCCTGCACAGCTAATATTAGGGCAACAGGCGACACAAGATGCTATTGAAGCATTAACAAAACGACTTGGTTTAGATCAGCCATGGTACACACAATTTTTTGCATATATAAAAGGTCTTTTCGCAGGAGATTTAGGTGTTTCTTTAAAAACCAATGTCCCAATCTCTGAAGAAATCTGGCCTTATTTAGCAGCAACGATGGAATTGGCACTTGTGGCAATGATTATTTCAATCGTAGTTGGTGTAAATGCGGGTATCATCTCAGCCTGGTTCCAAAACTCCTGGTTTGATTATTCTGCAATGATACTCGCTTTGGTCGGGGTATCCATGCCTATTTTCTGGCTTGGTTTGATGGAACAATATGTGTTCTCTATACAGTTGGATTGGTTGCCTACAACCGGACGAGATAACATTCGAGTCCCGGTTGACCCGATAACGCACTTATATTTAATTGATACACTGCTTCAAGGCAAAATGGATCAGTTTGTAGAAGTTATCCGCCACCTGATCTTGCCGGGTGTTGCACTAGCAACTATACCAATGGCCATTATTGCAAGAATGACTCGTTCAAGCATGCTTGAAGTAATGCGTTCTGACTACATCCGTACTGCTCGTGCAAAAGGGATGAAAATGTTTTGGGTTGTATACAAACATTCCTTAAAAAATGCAATGATTCCTGTAGTTACAGTTATCGGTTTGCAGACGGGCCTTTTATTAGGCGGCGCGATTTTAACTGAAACAATCTTTGGATGGCCTGGAATTGGAACATATATCTATGATGCGATTTCGTTCCGTGATTATCCTGTTATCCAGTCAGGTATCCTTGTTGTCGCTACAATATTTGTACTCATTAATTTACTCGTAGATCTGCTGTATGCAGCGATCGATCCGAGAATTAAATTTAAGTAGGAGGAATGAAAGCATGTCAGAACAACTAGCCAGATCAACGCCTCCAGTAGTACCGCAACATACGCCTGCACCAGTTGAAGACAAAGCTATTTCTCCTTGGAAAGATGCTTGGAGAAGTTTTAAAAAGAATAAAATCGCTCTTGTTGGTCTATCAATCGTATCGTTTTTTATTTTGATTGCGATTTTTGCAGATTTATTAGCTCCATATAACTATAGAGATGTTAATCTGTCAGACAAACACATCGCGCCATCAGCTGAACACTGGTTTGGTACAGACGAATTTGGGCGTGATATTTTAAGCCGTGTCATACATGGAGCCCGTATTTCTTTATGGGTAGGCTTCTTCTCAGTAGCAGGCTCTGTAATCGTAGGTTCATTGCTCGGTATCGTAGCAGGTTATTACGGAAGATGGGTGGATGGCATCATCTCGCGCATTTTCGATATCTTGCTTGCGTTCCCGAGTATCTTGCTTGCGATCGCTGTAGTATCTGTACTAGGACCATCTTTAAAGAACGCGTTGATCGCGATTGCGATCATCAACGTTCCAACTTTCGGTCGTTTATTGCGTTCAAGGGTGCTTAGTGTAAAAGAAGAAGAATATATCACAGCAGCACGGGCAATCGGTATGAGTGATTTCAGGATTCTGGTTCATCACATCTTGCCAAACAGCTTAGCTCCGATCATCGTTCAAGGAACACTGGCTATCGCAACTGCTATTATTGAAGCAGCAGCTCTTGGGTTCTTGGGGATGGGTGCGCAGCCACCGACTCCAGAGTGGGGGAAAATGCTTGCTGATTCGAAAGACTTCATCATCCAGGCACCATGGACTGTATTGTTCCCAGGTCTGGCAATCATGCTGACAGTATTAGGGTTCAACTTGATGGGTGACGGACTGCGTGATGCACTCGATCCGAGGATGAAGAGCTAAAAAAGTATGGAATGAGGAGGCTTGGCATCTGCCAAGCTCCTTTTTTAATGCTCTTTTTCTAGGAGAGGAGCTAGGTGGTAATGGCGGGATTTTCTGTTGCCGGTATAGGGCAGATTCAGAGAACACAAGATTTGATACGCCTGTTTGTTAGAAGATAGTTTTAAATAGTCTCTGCACTCCTTTGTTGTAATGTTGATAGAAATTAAACACGCATAATCCTCTAATGCTTCAATATGTGCAGTTTTCGATGAAGAATGACATATAGAACAATACCAAGAACCCCGATTATAGTGCATAAGAGACGGAGTACAACTTTGACAAAGTACACCTCTGATAAGATCATCTTTATTTATTTGAAATAGTTCACAAACATCTGGATTGTATAAAGAGCTTGTTTTAGAAAGGTATTTTATTAATTTCTTTATCTGCTTTTGTGTAAGAATAGGAGTGGGATATTTTGAGGTAAGACTTTCAAATTTATGTGGCAGACTTGAACTTTTAATTACTATTTCCGACGCTTCCTTATAAGTGGGAGAGGCATCAATGATTGCGGATGGATGAGTGATGACCACCAGTGTTTCTATAGGAACTGAAGGGATTTTATTTTGTTCGAGAATCTTGGAAAGATGATACTTTTGACGGTTAACCTGTTCGATTGGATTAGAAAAGGAATCTCTTTTGTCGTCATAAGTTCGTATGAGTTGGGAGAAGCGGTTATCAAAAAATAGTGAGCCAGTTAAATTTTTCACCTCAACTATAGTAAGGAAACTAGAAGTAATGAATATGGTATCCATTTGAAAATAATAGCCATCGTGCAGGATGCGAATTCCGTGCAGTAAATGGACATCACTCGGTAAATAACGATAAAAATAGTCTAAAGATTGTTCGCCTTTATAGCCAGATGTATGATTTCTTAATTTTTCTTGAAGTTCATACAGCCTATGATGAGATTGTGGAATGCGCCTGATTAATTTTGATAATTTGGTAATAAAAATCGGTGTTTTTCTCTCGTTTTTAATAAAAATACCTCCTTTATAAAATCTTTCTTTATTCTGCCGTTAAGCTTGATTTAAGTGCAAAAGGTAAAATCATCATAATAAGCGATAAATCTAGATAATTTGAAAGAAAGTGCCCATAATTTCACCTTAAAGGACGATAATTTCACCAAAGTAATCAATAATTTCACCTAAAGTAGTAATATATTGATATTTCAGCCTACCAGATGGCAAGAGTCCGCCAACTGTCAGCCTACGCAATCCGCCAACAAAAAAACCAGCCCCCACAAAAAGGGCTGGTCTCCTTACATCTTCATCTAGTCCTCAAACCGCTGATCTAATTGAACTTCGCTGTCGTCCTGGTGGTAGTTTTTAAAGCTTTCTACCAATGTGTTCAGATGTTCGAGCTGGTCACTGTAATCGATGATCAGCGCGAATACAGGGAATAGCTCAATCCACTCTTCGTTATCAGGACTTTTGTAATAGCTCATGATGCATTTCATAAGAGCCTTCTTGCTGATTTCGTCGTCCATGTCGAGTGTATGCTGTGCTCTGATTTTATCTGTGTATTTAAGCAGCATCTGTTCGTGGAAGTTCGTTAATCCATCGAGCTTCAGCTGAATCAGTTCTTGAAGCGGTTCAGGCATGTTATATAATTCGTTCTCATGCCGGTGCAGGCTCTTCAGCAGCTCCAGAGCTTTGTTGGTCGTCTGGATCATCTGCCTGTAAAGTACAAGCTTCCGTGTTTTTGAATATTTGTTCGTCCTGAAATAAGTTCGTTCTTCTTTATATAATAAATAGTATTGATCCATCTTATAGCGGTTTTCTTTTAGATGAGTCAAATCTTCCTTAATCGCATTATGTTCTGATGCGTGTCTTGTAACCATACGAATCCACTTAATAATTTCATCGGTATGACCTGAGATCTTATAATACAACTTTGTTTCGTATTTAGGAGGCATGAATACCAGGTTTACTAAGAATGCGGATAGGACACCCAGCATAATAAGCAAAAACCGGTCCACAGCAAAACCAATAAAGTTCTCTGTGTGGCTCTCCATGATCACAATTACCGTAACAATTGATAACGGTATTGTTTTTTCAATTTTCATCTTTAAGTTGGCTGCGATAACGAGTACAACGACAAATCCAATTACAAACGGGTTATTACCTAGCAAAACAACAAAAATAATAGCAAAGATTGCACCTACAAGATTCCCTTGAATCTGCTCCAAAATGGTTTGATACGACCTGTAGATGGATGGCTGAATCGCGAATGTTGCAGCGATAGCCGCATAAACCGGCTGATCCAGTTGAAACATCATCGCCAGGTAGATCGATAACGATATGGCTAAACCCGTTTTAATCATTCGGGCTCCTAATTTCATAACTACGATAATTCCTTTCTCATAAAAAATGTTAATAATCTCAAACACTATAAACTGTTTTTTGAGTTTAATCAAGTCAGAGTGTGTTAACAAATTGTGAAAATTACAGACTTACATACCGTATGAAAAGGTGCCGGTATTTATTACTTGTTTTCCCCTAAAACAAAAAAAGAATCCGTGCTGAGACGGATTCTTCATACTACTAAAATTATTAAAGTCTGCTGAATGCTTTTCCAGCTGCTTCAATCGTTGCGATAACGTCATCTTCCGTATGAGCAGTCGTTAAGAACATCGCTTCATACTTGGAAGGAGCAAGGTTGACGCCTTCGTTAAGCATCTGTTTAAAATATCTTCCGAATATTTCTCCATCTGTTGCTTCAGCTTGCTCATAATTAACGATTTTTTCATCTGTAAAATAAAGAGTTAATGCACCTTTCAAGCGGTTGATGCTTACGGAAACGCTATGTTTCGCAGCTTGTTCCATCAATCCTTTTTCAAGAATTGCACCTAAACGATCCATCTCCTCATATACACCTTCTTGCTGCAGTACTTCCAAGCAGGCAATTCCTGCTGAAATGGAAGCAGGATTTCCAGCCATCGTTCCTGCTTGATACGCAGGTCCGAGCGGTGCTACTTTTTCCATGATCTCTTTTTTGCCGCCGTATGCACCGATTGGAAGTCCGCCGCCGATAATTTTACCGAGTGCTGTCATGTCTGGTTTAACTCCAAGTAAATCCTGAGCACCTCCATACATAAAACGGAAGGCAGTTATAACTTCATCGTAAATTACGAGAGCGCCATGCTCGTGAGTAATGTCATTAACAGCTTGTAAAAATCCTTCTTTCGGCTCAACGATTCCGAAATTCCCAACGATTGGTTCTACAAGGACAGCCGCAATCTGGTCGCCCCATTTGTCCATGGCAGCACGGTAAGCATCAACATCGTTAAATGGAACCGTGATCACTTCTTTTGCGATACTTTTCGGAACACCTGCAGAATCTGGGGTACCAAGTGTGGACGGACCAGAGCCGGCAGCAACAAGGACTAAATCTGAATGACCGTGGTAGCAGCCTGCGAATTTAATGATCTTATCGCGGCCGGTATAAGCACGGGCAACACGGATCGTCGTCATAACAGCTTCAGTTCCAGAGTTTACAAAGCGGACTTTGTCCATTGCTGGCATGGCTTCTTTCAGCATTTTTGCAAATTTAACTTCAAGTGCAGTAGGTGTCCCATAAAGAACGCCGTTTTCAGCAGCCTTAACGATAGCTTTTGTTATATGCGGGTGAGCATGTCCAGTAATAATAGGTCCATAAGCAGCTAAGTAATCGATGTAGCGATTGCCGTCCTCATCCCAAAAATAAGCACCTTCAGCGCGTTCCATGAAAACCGGCGCACCGCCTCCAACTGCTTTAAATGAACGAGAAGGGCTGTTTACACCGCCGACAATATGTAAGAGAGCTTCATCATAAAGAGCTTCAGATCGAGAGTGATTCATATCTATAATTCCTCCTAATAGACTAATAAACCTTGAGTACAACTAGTATTGTAGCATGAAAAGCTTGTGGAGACAGGACTGGAAAACTGTACCGTACGTTCTCAACTATTTGAGTTTTAGAAGAAGGATAGGATAAACTATCCTAGTGTGAATTTCTCTAAAGGAAATTCTAAATTTTGCTTTGCAAAATTATGGGCATTGTTTATCATTTATTCATTCTTTTTATCTTTTATTAAGGCTTATCATCAAGTTTTATTTATTTTGGAGGCTTCATTATATGGAGAATATTATAGATGTTCAGAATTTGAAGAAAGAGTTTAAGTCCTATTCGAGCCGGCAAGGTTTGAAGGGGGCGTTTCGTGATCTTTTTACACGAAACTACACGATAAAAACAGCAGTTGATGATATTTCTTTTTCTATTAAAAGAGGAGAGATGGTCGGATATATTGGTGAAAACGGAGCAGGTAAGTCTACTTCAATAAAAATGCTTACAGGCATCTTAACACCGACTGACGGTAAGATTGTTGTAAATGGCATGAATCCGCATAAAGAGCGGGAGAAATTCGTTAAGACAATTGGGGTTGTATTCGGCCAGCGTTCACAGCTTTGGTGGGATATCGCGGTTCAGGAATCGTTCAGGCTGTTAAAGAAAATCTACAATGTGCCTGATCAGCAATATGAAGAGCATATGAAAGATGTGATCGAAACGCTCGATATCGGACCGCTTCTTGATAAGCCAGTTCGAAAGCTGTCACTCGGACAAAGAATGCGCTGTGAATTGGCAGCAGCTCTTATTCACAATCCGCCGCTGCTGTTTTTAGATGAGCCGACAATCGGTCTCGATGTACTTGTAAAACTAAAGATTCGTGAGTTCTTAAAGCGAATCAACGAAAAGTATGGAACGACGATTCTTTTAACGACACATGACCTCTCAGATATCGAAGCTCTTTGTGAGCGGGTAGTTATGCTCGATGAAGGAAAGATCATTTATGATGGTCCCTTAAAAGAACTTCGTGAAAACTGGGCAGAAGGAAAACAGATTCAGTTCCAGTTTAGTGAAAAGGCAACCTTGGAAGAATTGCAGAACTTAACAAAAGATCACCTCGTGGTTTGGGAACAAGGGGAAAGCGACCTTATCTGGATCGCTTCTGTCGATAGTGATGAAACGGTAATATCAGGAGTTATCGGGAAGGTTACGGCTGTAAAAAAGATTGCAGATTTAAAGATCCTTGAGATCTCGACTGAAGAAATCATCCGTAACATCTATGTAGAAGGTGCTGTTCGCCATGGGTAAGTATATAGAAATGATCCGCATCCGCTTTTTAATGATGCTGGCTTATCGAACAAACTATTACAGCGGAATTTTAATCTACAGCATCAACATCGGTGCTTATTACTTTTTGTGGAGCGCGATTTATGGCGGGAAAGAAAACATTCAGGGTCTGTCGATCACACAGATGACCACTTATATTGCAGTAGCTTGGATGGCTAGAGCCTTTTATTTTAATAACATCGACCGTGAGATTGCGATGGAAATTAAAGAAGGGAAAGTAGCGATTGAGATGGTTCGTCCCTATCCTTATTTAAATATGAAGATGATGCAGGGACTAGGGGAAGGGATCTTCAGATTACTGTTCTTTTCGGTTCCAGGCATGGTTATCGTGGCACTCGTTTTCCCAGTTGAGCTGTCAGCGAACGCTGGGACTTGGATTTACTTCTTTATATCGATCGGATTCAGCTTCATTATTAACACACAAATCAATCTGCTTGCCGGCATTGCAACGTTCTTCTTATTTAATAACGACGGACTGATTCGAGCAAAGCGTGTTGTGATCGATCTTTTCTCAGGGCTGATCCTGCCGCTTAGTTTTTATCCGATGTGGGCGCAGAATATTATGAGCTATCTTCCGTTTCAAGGGATCAGTTACATTCCGAGCATGATTTTTACTGAAGGGTTTAAAGGCTCTCAAGTATTTGAAGCTTTAATCAATCAGGCGGTATGGTCAGCTATATTAATTATTCCTGTGTATGTGCTCTGGATTTTAGCAAAGCGCCAGCTTGTGGTTCAAGGGGGATAGAAGCGGATGGAATATTTATCGATCTTTTTTCAATATGCAGGACAATATTTAAAAACTAGGCTAACTTATCGAGCAGATATGGTCGTAGAGATTTTTTCTGATTTTCTTTTTCAGGCGGTTAACCTCGTGTTTATCCTTGTTGTCTTCGGACATACGACACTGCTAGCAGGGTGGAGCAAGGATGAGATGATCTTTATCTATGGATTCTTCCTTGTGCCGTTTGCGATTTTTTCTTCCTTCTTTAATATATGGGATTTTACAGACCGTTATATTGTAAAAGGAGAGATGGACCGTATTCTGACGAGACCTGTTCACAGTCTGTTTCAGATCGTACTGGAGCGGATGGAACTTGAATCATTATTCGGTGCAGTGACAGGATTGATCGTTATGTTTTATGCAGGTGGCAAGCTGGGTCTTGAGATCAGCTGGTATGATCCGTTCATCTTCCTGCTTCTTGTCATAGGGGGAGCACTGGTATATGCAGGTATCTTTATCAGCCTTGCGACGATCGGATTTTGGTCCGATTCGCGTACAGATATCATGCCAATGATGTATAACATCGGCAACTATGGACGATATCCGGTTGATATTTATAATAAAATCATTAAATACGTGCTGACGTGGATTCTGCCTTTTGCGTTTGTTGGGGTATATCCTGCCTCTTACTTTTTAGAAAGAAAAGAGTGGTATACGTATGCCTTCTTAACACCAGTTGTCGGACTCGTATTCTTTATGATCGCCGTAACTTTGTGGAATGTTGGTGTTACAAAATACCGCGGTGCAGGAAACTAAAGAAAACCGTTCTCCCGAAAAAAGGAGAGCGGTTTTTGTTTAATAAAGAGTCCGTTTATCAAAGCTTTTCTCAAGACTTTTCGTCATAACGTTCACACACAAAATCAAAACGGTATACGCAGCTACCGGAATCATGACAACAAAAGGCTCAAGCATTAATTCCCGGTGATACATGCTGATCAGCCCTGTCCATTCGTTCGAAACAGTCGCAAAGTTATTAAACTGGTCATGCACCTGACCAGAAGTGATCTTAACCCCTCCTATAAATAGATGATAGATAGCTAAGTGAAGCATTAAAGTTAGCACTTGTGAGAATTGCCTGCCTGCAAGAACAAATAGACGTGGCCATAAATGCGGAAGAATATGACGTGCCGTAATTTGCAATGGGGAAGCTCCCATGTGTTTTGCGCAAGTCACATATTCATTTTGAGATAGTGAGTCAGCTGTTTCTGCAATTATTTTTCCTAATGGAAAAATCCCAACTGCAACAAGAACAAACAACTGAATGAGCAACGTTTCTGTATAACTGAAAACAGATTGAGTTCTAAGCTCATAAAAAAGGAGCGGAGATAAAACAAACAATACAATTAGTGATTGAGGTACGAATTGAAAGCCCTGCAGTAAGCCGCTCACCCAGCTTTTTTTAAACAAACGTTTAAAAACAAGTCCTCCTATAAATGAAAGCAGCATTCTTGCAAGTGTAATAACAAAAGCGAAAAAGATCGTATATTTTGCCCCATCCACGATTACATAAAATAAATCTTTGCCATTTCTGTCGGTACCGAACCAATGCTCTTCAGATGGACTGAACGGCGGGATTTTCAATGACTTTTGATCGAAATTATACTTGAATTGCTGGACAGAAGGTTCGGTCATAAAAAGGGGTACCGTTATACTTAATAATAGAATGATCGCCAGCAAAATTGTTCCTGAATAAAAAGCGTTTAACTTATGCAGCATTTGAAATCCTCTCTTTCTTAATAAACAATTTTATCCCTTTTACCGCTGCAAACAGTGGAAATGCGATAAGCATCAGCAGCACAGCCCTCGTTGCAGCTGGCTGTTCACTAAGCAAAATTTGTATAATCCCATTCAAATTAAAGAGATATTCCAGGATGATCATCTGACTAAAAAGCAGGAGCATGATAAACGGAAGATGTATAGACAGTTCGGAAATTGTATTCTTTATAAGGTGATGAAAGACGATATGTGAATTTGAAAGTCCTTTTGAACGTGCAAAGGTAATGTAGTCTTTTTCTATTTCTGTCTGGGATAAGACAAGTTGAAGCCGGAATAAATAAATAGCCGGTACAATGCTCAATGTTATAACGGGCAGCAAAATGGAGGGTTCTCTGCTTGATGTAAAAGGATTTGCTGCGAGAAAACCCGTCTTTTTATAGATCCATACAACAGCAAGCTGAATACAAAATACAAAAAATAAATCAGGTAATGCTTCAAGAAACTCGCTAATACGTAATGCTGCTCTCTTATATGAAGGAGGAAGAAGTTCAGCACACCAGCCCAGCATAACTGCAAGTATGATCACAGCTGCAAAGCTAATAAGCAGCAAGAATAAAGTGTAAATCACAATATCCCAAACCTCAGGAAACAAAGGGATCTCATAGATCTCATTAACGAATTCGTAGGAAAGGTTCACGGGCATAGGCTCTAAGATCATGTTTTGAGAATGGATATATAGTGTAAGAGAGTCTGGGTTTAAGAGATTTTTAAGTGTCCCTGCTACTGACTCCCCGTATCTTAAAAGACTGAATTCAATACCATCATCACCAGCGAGAAAGGATGGAACAGCAGCAATAAGGATAATGCTAGAGCATAGTAAAAATAATTGTTGAAGATTTAAAATTACTTTTCTCATGTGAGGGCTCTCCTTTTTAAGTTAAATCAGGCATGAAGATATACTCATCTAGGACTGGCTGCTGCATGAACTGTGTAACTTCTGTTCTTAAAGATTCCAAGCGGTCACGCTTTCCGGTATAAAATACGTAATATCCTTTTCTTTGAGTTTCCGCTAAGCCGCAAGAGAGTAATAGTTTTAAATGACTTGATACAGTTGCTTCGGTTAGTCCGAATTTGTATGCAAGCTGTTTCGTGCTGTATGGGTGATGAAGAAGATCTTGCAAGATCTTCAAACGTGTTGGTTCACTGAGTGCTTTTAACAGTGAGATTAAATCCTCAGGAGGCTCCTGGTCTTTTTCTGAATCAGGAACCGCCACATGAAGAGCAATTGCAACCCGGTCTTCGTTGCAGCAAAGCATTACGTGAGGTGTTGCGTAAGTAGACGGCTGGATGACGAGTCTAGGAAACTCTTCAAAGGAAAAGGTGTACACATCATTCTTTTTTATCTTTATATTTTCGGACGTAACCGTTACATCGGGATGAATGCTGTTTAATGTTTCTATCTTTGAGGACATGAGTTCTTTCTTAAAATTGTCAGATGCCCTTGCAATCCAAGGCGTTATCCGGAAGAGCTCCTCGGCAAACAGATGACGGTTGAAATCATAGAAGA
This sequence comes from Fictibacillus arsenicus, assembly GCF_001999465.1. GTDB lineage: Bacteria > Bacillota > Bacilli > Bacillales > Fictibacillaceae > Fictibacillus > Fictibacillus arsenicus. The sequence goes on along the minus strand of NZ_MQMF01000004.1, from coordinate 7,617 downwards.
AATCACAAAACCTGCTTTTCCAGCTGGCTGTTCTTAGTAGAATATCTTTTTCAATAGAGTGGAGGGGGACAGTTGCCGGATTGTTCTTCCACTTCAGCAAGCTATCTGTTCCATATCTCTCTCCAAGCAATAGATAAGCAAAAGTTAAGTCGGGAACTCTTGCTAACTTTTCAATTCCTTCTTCTACTGTTTCCTCGTTGAATTGAAATTCGTTTCGGATGTTTACAAAATACATCCAGTCATAAAAATGCGGGCCCCATTCCTTTATAAGCAGCGCGAGATCTTGAGGGATTTTGTTTACTGCTCTTTCTGCCCAAGCTTTTCTGTAAGGATGGTGTGATGGGTTTTGAATAACGTGAAGACTGATCATCATTTCGTTAAAAGGTGAAAAATCAACAGATACGTGCATCATTTCTAACTTCCTCTCCGGTTTCATTTGATTAGGTATATATCTAATTAGTTTTTATGAATTCCAAAATTACAAATAATTTACAACTCGTTATCAGGAATGTCAATCATTATTTTTAAAAAAATCTGACTAAAGTCGTGATTTTATACTTTTGAATTTGTTTCTCTTATCAAAGGAGATAAAAGTCTAGTAATATATGAAGGTACAACTTTTGAACATCGCAGAAATGGGGGATAAATATATGAAAATCATGGTTATAGCAGGGAGTCCAAAAGCAGAGTCCAGAACGCGGGGTATTGCTCAATATGCAGCTGAAGAGCTGAGAAAGTTGAACGTTGAAGTATTATATTTCGATGTGGGAATTGACCAGCTTCCATTGTTTAAGGGTGACGCAGCGTCTGCTGAAAATGAAACAGTAAAAAAACTTGCGGAATATGCTGAGGAAGCCGATGGATTCTTCGTAACAAGTCCTGAGTACCACAGCGGTATGAGCGGGGCTTTAAAAAATGCACTAGACTTCTTAGGCGGTAAGTATTTTAAAAATAAACCTTCAGCAATAGCAGTTGCAGCTGGTGGCGGAAAAGGCGGAATTAATGCGCTGGCAAACCTTCGTACCGTATTGCGTGGGATCTACAGCTTAGTTATTCCAGATCAATATGTAGCTGATCCAGTTAACTTCGACGAAGGAAACGTATTAGTTGATGAGCTGGCACAGACGCGTGTGCGTGAATTGGCAACTCAGCTGAAGGAATTAACAGAGCTTGTCTCTGCGAATAAAGCATAAAGATTGTTATCGGAAGTTATTTTATATACTTCTTTGAATAGTTGATTGGAGCGGAAGGTGCGAGACTCCTGCGGGATCAGCGGGACAGGTGAGACCCCGCCAGCGCGAAGCGATAGGGAGGCTCACCGCCCGCCCCGCGGAAAGCGAGCCACCTGGAGTGGAAATCAACGTATCCCAATAGCAACAAAGATTACCAAGAGAGCCAAATGAAAAAGACAGCTTGCAAAAATGCGAGCTGTCTTTTTTCTCTAGATCTATATAAAGGCTGTCCTATTCACATTAAAATTCTCATAAGATAAATTGAGGTGGAAAGAATGGGACATGGCGTATTAGTCATTTTATTAATAGCCAGTGCTGCGATCATTATGCGCAGTATTTGGATGCTGTTTAAACATCCTGGTATAAAAGAGCATCTTATGCCAGCCAGTCATCTGCTGGTTTTATTCATTGTGTATGGAACGATTATTTCGGGTTTCGGTATGATATACGCATTATTGTCTATAATGGGTTATCCAGTAATAAAACTGGAGCTGGAACAAAGCGACTTCTTCTATTTTATTGAAGCCTGCATTTATTTCAGCAGTACTACGATTCTTTCAGTTGGGTACGGGGATATTGTTCCGGTAGGTGCAGGAAGATGGATCGCAGCACTTCAGGCATTGATCGGCTATTTGCTGCCGATCGCATTTGTTCTCTCATCTGTTATCCACCATAATCGAACAGCAAAATAGTTGTTGAAGAAGCGGCGTTTAGGCTACCCTTACTATAGTAAGATTTATTTTAAGGAGGCTTAATCAATGACTGCAGAAACAGGAACAAAAGCACCTGATTTTAAATTGCCTGCAAGCAATGGGGATGAAGTTCAGCTTTCTGATTTTAAGGGTAAGAATGTGGTTTTATATTTCTATCCGAAAGACATGACACCAGGCTGTACTACACAGGCTTGTGACTTTAGAGATATGCATGGTGATTTCGAGGAACAGAATACTGTTATTATTGGAGTCAGTCCAGATCCTCTCGCACGTCACGATAAATTCATCGAGAAGCACGGTCTGCCATTTTTGCTGGTTGCAGATGAGGATCATAAGGCTGCAGAGTTATATGATGTCTGGAAGCTGAAGAAGAACTTTGGAAAAGAATACATGGGGATTGAAAGATCAACTTTTATTATTGATAAAGAGGGGATCATTCAAAAGGAATATCGGAAAGTTAAAGTGAAGGATCACGTACGAGATGCGCTAGAATTTATAAAAGAAAATTTATCATAAGAAAAAAGCCCTGAAAATTCGGGGCTTTTTTAACTTTCCTGCAATTCATTTACGGGGATGTTCATCTCGTTATCCGGCTGTTCTCTTGTGTAAGCTCTTGCAGTTTGATTGTTCTCGTCAACAGACTGAAGCCAGACTGGAGTCCCGTTATGTAAAACTTCGATCTCTTTTTCAGATTCAATGATTTGCTGAGCACGTGATACGTTCATCTTTAATCACCTCCACGACATTTATTATGCAGCGGTGCGAGTAATACTATGCTTTCAATTTATAAAAAATAGGCAGGATAGCTTCCCCATGATAAAATATAATTGTGTGAATTTTATAACAGATAAATATATGGGGGTCTACATAATGAGAGATGAACGTTTAACAACGTTAGCAAAAACATTGTTAACGCACTCACTTAAACTTGAAAAAGGTCAAAAAGTACTAATTACTTCTTTTATTGCAGGAAAGCCGCTTGTTAAGGAGCTTGTTAAGGAAACGTATAACATGGGCGCTTATCCGTACGTACAGCTTGTGGACGAAGAGATTTCCCGTGTTTTATTGACTGGTTCTTCTAAGGAACATACTGAACCACAAGTGAAGTGGGATCTTGCAAGAATGGAAGACGTAGATGCCTATATCTCGATTCAATGTAAAAACAATGATTCAGAATTTGCTGAAATTCCAAGTGATATTTTCCAAATGAAAGCCGAGTTGAATAAGCCGGTTCAAAACTTGATCATCAACGATCGTCAGTGGGTGTTGCTGAACTATCCAACAACAGGTCTGGCTCAAATGGCGAAAATGAGCCTGGAGAAATTTACTGATTTCGTGCTTGATGTTTGCAACGTCGACTATAAAGCGATGGCAGAAGCGCAAAAGCCCCTTCATGCATTGATGGAACGTACCGATAAAGTACGCATCACTGGCCCGGGGACAGATTTATCATTCTCTATTAAAGGAATTCCTGCTGTTATGTGTGCAGGTGAAAACAATATTCCTGATGGAGAGGTGTTTACAGCGCCAGTTAAAGACAGCGTGAACGGTAAAATTACGTATAACACGCCTTGTCCTTATCATGGAACAACATTTAATAATGTAAGTTTAACGTTTAAAGACGGAAAAATTGTTGAAGCTACTTCAGACAATACTGAGAAATTGAACGAAATCTTTGATACAGACGAAGGCGCACGGTATGTTGGGGAATTTGCAATCGGAGTAAATCCATTGATCCAGCATCCAATGGGTGACATCTTATTCGACGAAAAGATCGGCGGCAGCATTCACTTTACACCAGGAAGAGCTTATCAAGACGCTTTTAATGGAAACGAATCAGGCATCCACTGGGATATGGTTCTCATTCAGCGTCCCGAGTATGGCGGAGGAGAAATCTACTTCGATGATGTTTTAATCCGTAAAGACGGATTATTCGTTCTGCCTGAATTACAAGGGCTGAATCCAGAAAACCTTAAATAATCGGGTTGAAAAAATGAACATAAATCGCGGGATGCACTGTCCCGCTTTTTCTAATTCATAACTAATAAAAAAAGAAGGTGTTTTTTTATGATACTTTCAAGCGGACGATTAAGAGATGAAATTAAGGAGGAACTTAAAGACCGATTTCCAGATGAGGAGTTTCGTTTTCACAACAAGATGAAAGAAGCTGAAGCGGATCTGGATCAAGCAGAGGTTCTTATTTCTTATGGTGAAGATCTATCAGACGAATTAGTTGCTAAGGCAAAATCGTTAAAATGGATTATGGTTATCTCTGCAGGACTGGATAAGATGCCTTTTAAAGCGCTTCAAGAAAAGGATATCCTCATTACAAACGCCAGAGGCATACATAAGATCCCGATGGCAGAATATACAATTTCGATGATGCTGCAAGTGTCGAGAAAAGTAAAAGAATTAATGGGAAATCAAAAACAGCATAAGTGGGACCGGAAAGTGCCTATGACTGAAATCTCAGGACAAACAATCGGAATATTAGGAACGGGAGCAATCGGATCAGAAGTGGCAAGGCTGGCGAAGGCTTTCCATATGAAGACAATTGGTTATAACAGAAGCGGCGGATCCGTGCATAACTTTGATGCAATCGTTAATCAAGAAGAAATAAACAAGCTGTATGAAGAAAGTGATTTTATTGTGAATGTTCTTCCTTCAACACCTTTAACAAAAGGATTTATTGGGGCTGAGGCTTTTGCCCGGATGAAAACATCTGCTGTATTCATAAACATTGGCCGCGGCACGACAGTTGCTGAAAGTGATTTAATTGAAGCTCTCCGAGACAAGAAAATTCATCATGCCGTTCTGGATGTTTTTGAAAAGGAACCGCTTCCTGAAGAAAATCCGCTATGGGATATGGACAACGTGACCGTAACACCGCATCTCTCTGGTATTTCTCCTCAATATCAGGAAAGAGCCATTGAGATTTTTAGTGATAATCTTAAACTTTATCGAAACAATAAGCTTTCTGAAATGATCAATATCATTCCATATGATCGGGGGTATTAATATGAAGATATACACAAAAACTGGGGATAAAGGAACAACATCTTTAATCTTTGGCGAAAGAGTATCTAAAAATGACATCAGGGTAGAAGCATATGGAACATGTGATGAAGCAAACAGTATGATCGGTCTAGGCATAAGTCAATTACCTGATGAAGATTGGGCAAAGCAAGCTGCAATCATCATGCAAAAAGTTCAAACGGTTCTTTTTCATGTTGGTGCCGAGCTAGCGACACCTTCAGGCAAAGAAGTATCATGGAAGCTGAAAGAAGACGACATTCGTTTTCTTGAGGAAACAATCGATAGTTGGCAGGAAGGGCTAAAACCATTGAAGCAGTTTATACTGCCAGGCGGGTCTCCTTCTGCAAGTGCTCTGCATACAGCCAGAACGATTGCAAGACGTGCTGAGCGGCTGGCCGTAGGAGTGGAAGCTGTAAACCCACTCGTACTATCTTATCTAAACCGGCTTTCAGACTTTTTGTTCGTTGCTGCAAGATATGTAAATGAACAAATGAAGGTAAACGAACCTGTGCTTCACGAAGATTAAACCTAAAAAAGCGAGTGTTACGTATACTTCAATTGACAAAACCTGTGGTTAAGCAGTAGACTAATTATAACGATTATAAAGTAATAATTCTTAAAGAAATGGGGTGCATGACGGATGTCTAGTGCAAAGATCAATGCTGCAATCGACAATTTAAAAGAGGCAGGTGTACGTATTACACCGCAGCGTCATGCTATCTTAGAGCATCTTATCCAATCGATGTCCCATCCAACTGCTGATGAGATCTACAAGGCGCTGGAAGGGAAGTTTCCAAATATGAGTGTCGCTACCGTCTATAACAATCTCCGTGTATTTAAAGAAGCGGGTCTAGTAAAAGAACTGACTTATGGAGATTCATCCAGCCGGTTTGATTGTGTGACAACGGACCACTACCATATCATCTGTGATTCTTGCGGAAAAATTGTAGATTTTCATTATCCAGGCTTAGATGAAGTAGAGAGTCTTGCTGAGTCGGTAACAGGCTTTGAAGTAGGCCGGCACCGGATGGAAATCTACGGCGTCTGCCCGGATTGCAAAAGAAAACATTAAATGAAAAAAGCTGACTTCCTTAACGGAATGTCAGCTTTATCTATTTTCTTTACGCATTTGGCGTTTAGAATTATACTTCTCATCAAAATCTTTGCCTTCAAGACCTTTATCCATCGTAAGCGGCTGATTACAGGACATACATGCATCAACACGGCCGAGGACTTTTGTGACTTTTCCACAATTCGGACAGACAACTTGTACTGCCTGAGTAGAGATCATTCCTATCCAAAAGTAAACACCAGCACTAGCGATTGTTGCAATAAACCCAATAACCATAAAAATAGACATAACGACAAAACTTGTCTTGAAAAACAGGCCTGCATACATGATGATAATACCTATAAACACGAGGCTTAAGGCAAACGTACGTATTTTATTAATTTTGCTCGTATACTTTATCATACCTGTCCCTCCTACGTTCATTAGTATAACATATGAACTCTGAAGAAAAGAAAAAGGATTTCTTTATTTGATGTTGAAGATAACACACAGGATTTTGTTAAAATGGGAGATGACCTTTAATGGACGATATTTTACGCCCCCTTTATCAGGAAAGAGCCAGCAACGAAAACACGTTAGGTGTTTTGGATGTTGAAAAGACAAAAGCATTTAGCCCAGGTACTGACCACTTTGACAGTATTCTTCTTATTATAGTAAAAGAATCTGATCAGCCGTGGATGATTAAACATTACGAGTTCCAATCTGGTTCAGCAGCCTTGCATGTTGTAACAGAAGAGCTATTGAATTCATGGCTCATGCTTGGTACTAATAAAAGAGCGGTTGACTGGGTAATGAACGGAAAAGTCCTTTTTAATCGAAACGAATACATAACGAGGCTAAGGGACAGGCTTCATGAATTTCCGGCAGAGGAGCGGACACATAAGATTGGACTCGAGTTCGCTAAACTTTTAAGACGATACAATGATGGGAAGGAATTATTCCACTCTGGACAATATCTTGATGCTTTTAATAACATCATGCATGCTCTTCATCATTTAGCACGTCTGTCTGTTATTGAGCATGGTTATTATCCGGAGGTAACTGTTTGGAACCAAGTGAAGATGATCCAGCCTGAGATATTCAAGCTTTATGAAGAGCTTGTAACAGGTGAGGAATCGATTGATAAAAGAATCGAACTTCTCCTGCTTGCTTCAGAGTTTTCACTTTCTTCTAAAACAAAACTAGGAGCTAATCATTTACTAAATGTTTTTAAACAAAAAGACGAATGGGCTTACCATGAGTTAATGGAGCATAGTGAAGTACAGGATTATGCTATCGACCTTCCAATGCTTCTTACACACCTAAAAGATAAGGGATATATCAAGACGGTTAAACGGGAAACGAAAAGCAAAAACCTATATCACCGTTATTACGCAATAAAAGAATAAACTTTTTTACAAAAAGGTGTTGACCTGTTTATGAGTATCGTGCTATATTATTTCTTGTCGCTGCGACACACGGAAACAATGTTGCAGTCGGGAAACACGATAAAAAAACAGGTTGACATCTTATTTTTGAGATGTTATCCTAATAAAGTCGCCAAAACGAGCGACAAGCTTTAAAC
>NZ_MQMF01000003.1 GCF_001999465.1 Fictibacillus arsenicus | reverse complement strand
GGTTTTTTCTCAAGGCTGTTTTTTAGCAATCTTTGTTGCTCAAAGGAATTGGTTGATTTCCGTTCCAGTATACTCGCTTTCAACGGGGCGTGCGGTGAGCCTCTTTGGAATGTAACTCTATGTTAAGTAAGCCTATGTTAAATCAAATTCAAGAAAGCATATGTGCTCCTGCGTCTGCTAGAAATCCTGCCGAAGCCGGTTTCCTCGTCGCATGCCTTGCAAGTAGAACATTCATGCAGTAGGCACGCACCTTGCACTCCAATCACCTTGTCAATGATGATAGAGAAAAATGAACCATTCGTTGATCAGTTAATATTCTAGCGGATATCAACCACTTCAATACCAACAATCCCTACGGACCCATCCTTTTATTTCAATTGATGTTGCCTCAGTCTTGTTTTGTAATCCTCTGATAAGTTATAATGTTTTTAAGTGACGTGATCGGGATTAATTTTTTACATACAACTTAGGAGGAATATACACATTGTCAAAACAAAATAGAGAGAAGATTAAAGTTTTTGCCTTGGGCGGCGTAGGTGAGATCGGCAAAAACATGTATGTAGTGGATACGGGTGAAGAAATTTTTGTTATGGACTCCGGTCTAATGTTTCCGCAGGAGGAAATGCTCGGAATTGATATCGTAATACCGGATGTAACTTACTTAAAGGAAAACATTGAACGAGTAACAGGAATCTTCTTGACTCATGCCCATGAAGACCATATTGGAGGACTTCCTTATGTTCTAAGACAAGTTCCGGTTCCTGTTTATGGGACTCGCCTGACATTAGGCCTTGTAGAAGCTAAATTAAAAGAGGCAGGTCTGCTTCGTTCTACAGAACTTAATTTAATCGAAACAAATCAGAAATTATCGTTTAACAGTGCAAAAGTTAGTTTTTTTCATGTGAATCATAGTATTCCAGATGCAGTCGGTATTGCAATTCACACGTCACAGGGAGTTATTGCAAATACTGGTGATTTTAAGATAGATCACACACCAATTGATGGTCAGCATACAGAATTCGGAAAAATATCAGCACTTGCAGAAGAAGGTGTTCTTTGTCTTCTTTCTGACAGCACGAATGCGGAACGTCCAGGTTCTACGGGACCCGAAGCTCAAGTTGGACATGAGATACTAGATGTATTCCAGGCTGCAAAAGGACGTATCATTATTGCTTCCTTTGCATCGAATGTCCATCGTGTTCAGCAAGTGATGAATGCAGCTGCCAAAACAAATCGTAAAGTTGCTGTAAATGGCCGGAGCATGGTGAAAGTAGTAGACATCGCTTCACAGCTTGGTTATTTAAATATCGAAAAAGACCTCCTCATCACAATCGATCAAGCAAACGATTACAGTGATGAGAAAGTTGTTATTCTAACAACTGGAAGCCAGGGAGAGTCTATGGCGGCCTTATCAAGAATGGCTCAAAAATCCCATAAGCAAATTGCACTTCGTCCTACAGATACTGTTGTTATTGCCGCTACCCCGATACCTGGTAATGAAACTTCTGTTGCTAAAATGGTGGATAAATTAATGCGGACTGGTGCAGATGTAATTTTCGGCCAGAAAAAGGTTCACGTTTCAGGTCATGGAAGTGCAGAAGAACTGAAATTCATGCTCAGTATGATGAAGCCGAAATATTTTATTCCCGTTCATGGTGAATATAAAATGCAAAAAGCCCATCAAAAACTTGCAATTGAAGTAGGCGTTGAAAAAGATAATATCTTTATCATTGATAAAGGTGAAGTCGTAGAATTTGCAAACGGACAGGCTCAAAAGACTGGAAAAGTTCCTTCAGGAAATGTTCTTGTAGACGGATTGGGTGTCGGTGATATCGGGAATATCGTATTGCGTGACCGTAAACTCCTATCACAAGACGGCATCCTTGTTGTTGTAGTAACAATAAGCAAGGATTCTCATCAGCTTGTTTCCGGACCAGAAATCATTTCCCGTGGCTTCGTATATGTGCGTGAAAGTGAGGCGCTTCTTCAAGAGGCTAACACAAAAGTCCGTGATGTACTTGAAAAATGCATGAGTGAGAATATGAAAGAATGGTCTAGTCTAAAATCAAATGTAAGAGATACATTAAGTCAGTATTTATTTGAAAAAACTAAAAGAAGACCAATGATCATGCCGATCATTATGGAAATTTAACCTGCTGTTTTTTAGCAGGTTTTTTTTATTTTCTTATCATACGTTTAGAAATAACGCCCATACTAAGAAGAACTAAAAGAGAAGGGGTGGAGATTATGGACCAAACACCAGAAACAGAAACACCGCAGCCAGAAGCGCCTCCTAAAAAAGATGAAAGCTCAGGATTGATACAAAAAATTCAATCACTGGGACAAACAAATGTACCTCAGCTGGAAGGTTCGAGTATTCACTGTTTAACGATCGTAGGACAAATAGAAGGCCATATGCAGCTGCCGCCAAATAATAAAGCTACAAAATATGAACATTTGATTCCGCAGCTGGTTGCCATCGAACAAAATCACAAGATTGAAGGATTGCTTGTAATATTAAATACTGTTGGCGGTGACGTTGAAGCGGGACTTGCTATTTCAGAAATGATTGCTTCTTTGTCAAAACCAAGTGTTTCACTAGTCTTAGGCGGAGGACACTCTATTGGAGTGCCTATCGCTGTCAGTGCTAAATATTCTTTCATCGTTCCTACAGCTACAATGACGATTCACCCTGTAAGACTTACAGGATTAGTAATAGGTGTGCCGCAAACATTTGAATATCTTGATAAGATGCAAGAAAGAGTGATTTCATTTGTGACAAGCCATTCCAAGATCAGTGAAGAGCGTTTTAAAGAACTGATGTTTTCAAAAGGAAATTTAACGAGAGATATCGGAACAAATGTAATCGGGACTGATGCCGTTAAAGATGGACTTATTAATGAGGTTGGAGGGCTGGGTCAGGCGATTAAAAAATTGAACGATCTTATCGAAGAACATAAAAATATTGAGTCGGACGGTATAAAACAATGACTTGGTATACTATGCAGCCGTATGAATTGATGTTTCCGGAAGAAGGAAACAATGGAGCTATGCAGAATGTAATACTCTATAATGATGTTCCTGTTCTTGTTGAGCGGATCGGTGATGAGACAAGAATCGTTCAGATCATGAGCACAGACCCTTCGCATTATTTATTAGAAGACTGTCAGCCCGGAATGACGCTGCGAAACTTTTAATTAGTCACCTAAGAAATATGCTATACTAATGTGGGCAGCCTTTGTATATGCAGGGCTGCTTTTCTTTCCTTTTCCTATATACATACATAAAGAAAACAGCATGGTTGTGAGGTGAAATTGGTGGCAAAAAATAAGAAAAAGAAAGTTAAAAATAAAGCAAGATGGAAAGAGCAGCTGACATATGAGATTGCAGGTTTATCATTATTAGCTCTTGCATCATTAGGTCTAGCTAAAATGGGAAACGTCGGTATGGCATTCGTGCATCTTTTACGTTTTTTTAGTGGAGAATGGTATGGCGTTTTGCTTTTAACCTGTATTTTATTATCTTTTTATCTTATTTGGAAACGAAGCTGGCCAGCTATGATTTCAAAAAGATTAACAGGTATTTATCTTCTATTCTTCTCATTCCTCGTTCTTAGTCATTTAACATTGTTTGAACATTTAACGAACGGCGGAGATTGGAAAGATGCTTCTGTAATACGTAACACATGGGATCTGTACTGGCTTCAGCTTCAAGGAACGACAGCTGCAAATGACCTTGGTGGAGGTATCATTGGATCTATAGGCTTTGCGCTATTTTATTTTTTATTTGGAGCGGGTGGTACTAAGCTAGTTATCTTTTTCTTGATTATTGGAAGTCTCCTCTTGATAACAGGCAAATCACTTTCTGTAGTTATGCAGAAGATTGTAACGAGTTTAAATGAAACGAGTGCAAAACTAAAAGAATATCTTTTAGAAAAGAAAAATTCAATTGCTGAAGAACGTTCTAGAAAGGCAAGTGAAAAGAAGACATTAAAGCCTGCTACACCTGATGCTGATGAAGCTGAGACAGAGGAAATCATCATATCTGAAGAACCTGTAATTGAGGATTTTACCAAAAGAGTGCATCATACAGAAAGCGGCGTTCAACTGAAATTCGGTTCTCAAAGCTTTAATGATTCTGAGGAAGCAATCAAGAAAAACGAAACAGAAAAAGCTGAGAGTGAACCTTCAATCTCACCGCTTCCAGCAAACTTTGGTGATGAAGTCATCCAGAACGAGCATTATCAGCTTCCTTCAATGAAACATCTGCGTACTCCTCAAAACAGCGGTCAGCATAAGGACAAGCAGTATGCAGCCAGTAAAAGCAATGCAAAAAAATTAGAAAAAACCTTTGAAAGTTTTGGGGTAAAAGCAAAGGTGCTCAAAGTCCATTTAGGACCGGCTGTAACAAAATATGAAGTGTATCCAGATGTGGGTGTTAAAGTAAGCAAAATCGTTAATCTTACAGATGATTTAGCCTTGGCACTTGCGGCAAAAGATATAAGAATTGAAGCACCGATACCTGGGAAATCTGCTGTTGGTATTGAAGTACCGAATGGCGAGATCTCAATGGTTACGTTGAGAGAAGTATTAGAAGCTCCTCAGTTCTCTGGACAAAAATCACCGCTTGCAATAGGTCTTGGGAGAGATATTTCTGGAGAACCAATAATCGCAGATCTTTCCAAGATGCCCCATCTGCTAGTAGCAGGTGCTACCGGAAGCGGAAAAAGTGTATGTGTAAATGGAATAATAACAAGTATTCTCATGCGGGCTAAGCCTCATGAAGTTAAAATGATGATGATCGATCCGAAAATGGTCGAGCTTAATATGTATAATGGCATCCCGCATCTTTTAGCACCAGTTGTTACAGAGCCTAAGAAAGCAGCTCAAGCACTTAAAAGAGTCGTGTCAGAGATGGAAAGAAGATATGAATTATTTTCTCACAGCGGTACCCGAAACATCGAAGGGTATAATGAATCGATCAGAAAACAGAATGGCAGAAGTGACGCCAAACAGCCGTTTTTGCCTTATATCGTTGTAATCGTCGATGAGCTTGCTGATCTGATGATGGTTGCTTCTGGTGATGTGGAAGACGCTATCACTCGCCTTGCTCAAATGGCGCGTGCAGCCGGAATCCATTTAATTATTGCAACACAAAGACCTTCGGTTGACGTAATTACAGGGGTTATCAAAGCGAATATACCATCAAGGATCGCATTTAGTGTATCCTCTCAAACAGATTCAAGAACAATCTTGGATATGGGGGGAGCGGAAAAACTTCTTGGAAGAGGAGATATGCTATTCTTCCCGTCAGGAGCTTCAAAGCCTGTACGTGTTCAGGGAGCTTTCCTGTCGGATGAAGAAGTTGAAACAATAGTTGACCATTGTGTAAGTCAGCAAAAAGCTCAGTATCAAAAGGAAATGATTCCTACTGAGGAAGCCGAACCTGCTGTAATGGAATCTGAGGATGACCTCTTTTCAGATGCGGTAAAGCTTGTTGTTGACATGCAGACTGCTTCAGTTTCAATGCTTCAAAGAAGGTTCCGTATCGGTTATTCCAGAGCAGCAAGATTAATCGACACGATGGAATCAAAAGGAATAGTTGGACCTTATGAAGGATCGAAACCTAGAGAAGTTTTGATATCAGCAATGCCTGAAGAAAAAGAAGCTTCAAGTTCATAAAAACGGGCTTAAATTGCCCGTTTTTTTTTAATGGCTCATTTCTAAAAGATTACTCCCGTTGAAGGTGTTTTTAAGTACGCTTCCTCGACTGGTTGATTGGAGTGTAGGGTGAAAGACTCCTGGGGGATCAGGGGGACAGGTGAGACTCCTAAGGGCGCAAAGCGCCGAGGAGGCTTACCGCACACCCCCCGGAAAGCGAGCATCCCGGAGCGGAAATCAACCACTTCCAAAGGCATCAAAGTGTAAGAAAACAGCCTTTTTCATTTACCTTTTTATTGAAGAAGTGGTAAATGAAAATAATACCTATTAAAAATTTGTAAAAATAGTATTTATTTATAGAATTAAAAATGGTATATTAATGTCGATTATTCAAACAATTTGTCATACGTCGAACAACTAGTTAAGGTGGTTTTGTAATGTCGATAAAAGCGGACCATCGCTTGTTATATATTAAAGTGATAGAGAAGTTAAAGAAAGATATTGAAAATGGTATTTATAAAGAAGGAGAAAAGCTTCCTTCAGAATTTGAACTTTCCAAACAGTTAGGTATAAGCCGTGCGACATTGCGAGAAGCACTTCGTATTTTAGAAGATGAAAACGTCCTCATACGTAAACATGGAGTTGGAACTTTCGTTAGAACAAGAGCACTTTTTTCTTCAGGTATTGAAGAACTGTACAGTGTTACCGATATGATTGAAAGAGGCGGTAAGAAAGCAGGTACGATTTTTCTTTCTTCGCAAACTACTGATGTTACCGATGAACTTCTTGCAAAGTTTAATAACTCGCTTCCAGACGGGCTTATGATGATGGAGCGTGTCCGAACAGCAGACGGAGAACCAGTAGTATTTTGTAAGGATCACATGCCGTCACATTTGTTTTCAGCCAAAGGGCTCCATGATTATGAATCTTTTTTAGAAATGCTTGAAAAAGAAACTGGAAGACGTGTAATGTATGCCGTTACAAACATTGAACCTATCGGGTATCACGACAGAATCTCTGAAATTCTGGAAAGTGATGAAGGTGTCCCGTTATTAGTGTTAAAACAAATGCACTACGATCAATATGATGAACCAGTGCTCTATTCTTGTAATTACTTTAGATCTGATAAATTTCTATTTTCTGTTTTAAGAAAGCGCTTTTAATAAAAGTCTTTTTTAGGGGGTGATGGGGGTACTTAATTGCACCTAGGGTTAGTCACAAAAAAATGAAAACATTTTTAGGGGGAAATTAACTTGAAAAAGAAATTAGGTTTAATGGTAACTGCAATGCTAACTGCTGGTACTATTCTTGCAGGTTGTGGAAATTCTGAAGAAGGAAAGTCTGGCGGAGACGCTAAAAAAGATTTTAAAGTAGCAATGGTAACGGATACTGGCGGTGTTGATGATAAGTCATTCAACCAATCGGCTTGGGAAGGTTTAACGAAGTTTGGAAAAGATAACAGCCTGGAAGAAAACAAAGGCTATAAGTACTTGCAGTCAACTGCTCAAAGTGATTACAAGCCAAACTTAAACTCTTTAATCCGTCAAAAGTATGATCTTGTTTTCGGAATCGGCTTCTTGATGGGTACTGATGTAGAAACAGTTGCTAAACAGCAGCCGGATGCAAAGCTTGCAATCGTTGATATGGTTGTTAAAGGCGATAACGTTGCTAACATCACGTTCTCTGAGCACGAAGGATCTTTCTTAGTTGGATTAATTGCAGGTATGCAAACTACATCTAACAAAGTAGGATTTGTTGGAGGTGTTAACTCTGAGCTTATCAAAAAGTTTGAAAATGGATTTAAAGCTGGTGTGAAAACTGCAAATCCTGATGCTGAAATTTTAGTTCAATATGCAGAAGACTTTAACAAAGCAGAAAAAGGACAGCAGATTGCTAACACATTCTATGAGCAAGGCGCTGACATCATCTATCATGCTGCTGGCGGAACTGGAATGGGTGTATTCACAGAAGCGAAAAACCGTAAGAAGAACGGTGAAGATGTTTGGGTAATCGGTGTTGACCGTGATCAGCACGAAGAAGGTATGCCAGAAAACGTAACATTAACTTCAATGGTAAAACGTGTAGACCAAGCAGTATATGAAGTTTCTGAGCAAACAGCTGCAGGCAAATTCCCAGGCGGAAAAGTTGTAGAATTCGGTCTTAAACAAGATGGAGTAGGTATTGCTCCAACTCAAGAAAACGTTAAGGAAGACGCACTAAAATCTGTTGAAGATTATAAGAAGAAAATCATTGATGGTGAAGTGAAAGTTCCTAAGACAGATGCTGAGTTCGAAGAGTTCGTAAAAAACTTAAAGTAAGCAAATTATGAAACTATTTTAATAACAGGCCAGGACTTGGCATAAGCCAAGTCCTTCCTTATGTACTTAAAAGGGGGGACATCATTAGAATGGAATACGTAATTGATATGAGGAATATCCGTAAAGAATTTCCGGGAATCGTAGCCAATGACAATATTACCCTTCAGGTTAAAAAAGGGGAGATTCATGCGCTTCTTGGAGAGAATGGTGCCGGAAAATCAACGTTGATGAATGTATTGTTCGGGCTATATGAGCCTGAGCAAGGTGAAATATACGTTAAAGGCAATAAAGTGGTGAACAATGATCCGAATATTGCAAACTCGCTTGGTATTGGGATGGTTCATCAGCACTTTATGCTCGTTGATAAATTTACAGTTACCGAAAATATCATTCTAGGAAAAGAACCGACAAAAGGTGGGAAAGTAGATTTACATACAGCCGCTAAAGAAGTTCAGGCACTTTCTGATCAATATGGACTCAGAGTGGATCCATATGCAAAAATTGAGGACATCTCAGTGGGAATGCAGCAGAGAGTAGAGATTTTAAAGACGCTTTACCGCGGTGCAGATATTCTTATTTTTGATGAACCTACTGCAGTTTTAACTCCACAGGAGATTGTAGAACTGATTCAGATTATGAGAAAACTAGTAAGTGAAGGAAAGTCTATCATACTAATCACTCATAAGCTGAAAGAAATTATGGAAGTGTGTGACCGCTGCACGGTCATCAGAAGAGGAAGAGGCGTTGGTACAGTTGACGTTAAGGACTCCAATCCTGATTCTCTTGCAGCGATGATGGTAGGTCGTGAAGTTAATTTTACCGTTATCAAAGGAATCTCAGAACCAAAAGAGGCTGTTTTGACGATTAAAGATCTTGTTGTTTTAGACAGCCGTAAAGTTCCTGCTGTAAATGGATTGAACCTGACAGTAAAAGCTGGAGAGATTGTTGGGATAGCAGGTGTTGATGGAAATGGTCAATCTGAGCTATTAGAGGCAATTACTGGACTTAGAAAAGCAAATGAAGGTTCTATTCATTTAAGAGATAAAGATATTACAAACAAAACACCTAGAAGTGTTACAGCAAGCGGACTCGCTCATATACCTCAAGACCGTCATAAGCACGGACTTGTCTTAGATTTTTCAGTTGGTGAGAACATGGTGCTTCAAACCTATTACCAAAGGCCATTTTCTAAGAACGGAATACTGAAATTTTCGCCAATTTTTGATAAGGCAAAAAATCTGATTGCAGAGTATGACGTTCGTACACCTGATGCTTATACACTTGCACGTGCATTATCAGGAGGGAATCAGCAGAAAGCGATCATTGCAAGAGAAGTAGACCGTGATCCTGACTTTTTAATTGCTGCTCAGCCTACCCGCGGACTTGATGTCGGTGCGATTGAATTTATTCATTCTAAACTAATTGAACAGCGTGATAAAGGTAAGGCAGTGCTGCTTGTATCTTTTGAGCTCGATGAAATTATAAACGTGAGCGATCGTATTGCGGTTATGTATGAAGGCAAAATCGTAGCAATCGTTGATCCGAAAGAAACGACTGAGCAAGAACTCGGATTATTGATGGCTGGCGGAAAGAGAGGTACTGTAAATGCAGAATAAAAATAATAAGATGAAACTTCTTGTGCCTCTTGTCTCTGTTTTCCTTGGATTGTTAATCGGCGGAATTATCATGCTAGTTAGCGGATACAAGCCTATTGAAGCTTATGTTGCGTTATTTCAAGGGATGTTTGGAGGCCCGTACTATATAGGTGAAACAATCAGACAAATGTCACCTCTGATTCTATCGGGACTTGCAGTCGCGTTTGCATTCCGTACAGGATTATTCAATATCGGAGTTGAGGGTCAGCTATTAGTTGGCTGGCTCGCAGCTGTTTATGTTGGTGTGACTGTAGATGCACCAGCGATTGTACACATTCCTCTTGCTATTCTTGCTGCTGCTTTAGCCGGCGCATTATGGGGAGCAGTGCCCGGTATATTAAAAGCTAGATTTAAAGTTCATGAAGTTATTACAACAATTATGATGAACTATATTGCACTTTACACTACTAATGAAATCATCCGTAGCTTTTTGCTTGCTCCGGGTGAAAGAACAGAGAATGTTAAAGAATCTGCATCTCTTGCTTCACCATTCTTGCAGAGCATCACTGAATATTCAACTTTGCATTACGGAATCATTGTTGCCCTGATTGCGGCTGTGATTATGTGGTTCTTGCTTTGGAGAACGACTATGGGATATGAACTCCGTGCAGTTGGTTTCAATCAGCACGCGTCTCAGTATGCGGGTATAAATGTATCAAAAAACATTGTTCTATCAATGGCCATTTCCGGGGCATTCGCAGGTATTGCCGGAAGTATGGAAGGTCTTGGAACATATCAGTACATGACGATTAACGCCGCATTCACAGGTGTTGGTTTTGATGGAATCGCAGTAGCTCTTTTAGGCGCAAACAGCGCTATCGGAGTAGTCCTTGGTGCAGCACTATTCGGCGGATTAAAGATCGGTGCACTCAACATGCAGTCTATCGCAGGTGTTCCAACAGAACTTGTTGGAGTTGTTATTGCACTTATCATCTTCTTTGTTGCATGCAGTTATATCGTTCATTGGCTGATGAACCGTGTAAGCAAAGGGGGTAAAATCTAATGAGTTTTATGGATATTCTTGCACTTATTATCCCTGCTGCAATCGTATCAGCAGCTCCACTGATCTTCACAGCTCTTGGCGGTGTATTCAGTGAACGTTCCGGTGTTGTAAATATCGGTTTAGAAGGGTTAATGCTGTTTGGTGCCTTTACCGGTGCCGTTACAATCTATTACGGTGAACAGTTAGGATTGAATGGAGCGGCACCTTGGGTAAGTTTTATCGTTGCAATGATCGTAGGAGCCATGCTTGCTTCTATTCATGCACTTGCGAGTATCACACTAAAAGCGGATCAAGTCGTATCCGGTGTTGCTTTGAACTTCCTTGCTGCAGGACTTGCAATCTTCTTAACGAAGAAAATCTTTAATGCAGGACAAACACCAGTAATTTCTGAAAGAATTTCAAAGAGCGACATTCCGTTCTTATCTGATATTCCTTTAATCGGAAAACTTTTCTTCTCTAATGCTTATTTAACATCCTATGTGGCTGTTGGTGTAGCATTGATCGTTTGGTATGTACTATACAAAACACCATTCGGGCTGCGCTTGCGTTCTGTTGGTGAGCATCCAATGGCAGCTGATACAATGGGTATAAACGTAACAAAAGTACGCTATATCGGAGTTTTATTAAGTGGAGCTCTTGCAGGTCTTGGGGGAGCGGTATATGTAGCTTCTATCTCTGGAAACTTCACTCACTCAACGATAACAGGTCAAGGGTTTATGGCACTTGCTGCAATGATTTTTGGTAAGTGGCATCCGCTAGGAGCATTAGGAGCAGCTTTATTCTTTGGGTTAGCTCAAGCAATCAGTATCTCCGGATCCCACATTCCATTTTTACAGGATATTCCAAAAGTATTCTTATTAATCGCTCCATACGTTCTTACAATCTTAGCATTAGCAGGACTTGTAGGACGAGCTGATGCACCAAAAGCTCTTGGAACTCCTTACGAAAAAGGAAAAAGATAAAGGCTGTTTTGTAAAACATTGTTGCTATTGTAAGTGGTTGATTTCCGCTCCAGGATGCTCGCTTTCCGCGGGGCGTGCGGTGAGCCCCCTAGGCTAATATAGCCTGCCGAGGTCTCACCTGTCCCGCTGATCCCGCAGGACAAGGAAGGGTTCGGCAGCGTTCCATCGCACGAAGAAAATGTAATTTTCATTTTCGAGGAGTCTCGCACCTTGCGCTCCAATCAACTAATCAAAGTAGCATTCTAAAAATAAAAAATGTTTAAGAGTAACATTCTTTCAAAATAAGCCCATCACATAAAAGTTCGCCTTATGGCGGACTTTTTTTCTTTTGAAAGAGGGATTGTCATGGTGAGTATAGAAAATGGGTAAACTAGGATGTAGGCTATAATGAAAGGGGCATTTATCCGATGGGAATTGTAAACCATGAACAAACAGATCTCCATGGTATTACCGTACATACGATAGAAACAAAAAAGTACAAGACCACATCATTTATTCTGCAGATAAAAGCTGCTATTAATGAAAAGAACGTTACAAAAAGAGCGCTGCTTTCCTATGTTCTCCAAAGTGGAACGAAAGATTTTCCATCCAGCAAAGAGTTAAGAAGTGCTTTGGATGATCTATACGGTGCTACATTACATGCTGATCTTTCAAAAAAGGGTGAAAACCAGGTAATCAGCATTCGTATGGAAGTAGCAAATGAGAAGTTCTTATCCAAGTCAGAACCTGTCCTCGACAAAGCGTTTCACTTGCTTTCTCAAGTTCTGCTCGCACCTGCTCTTGATAATGGTGTTTTCAAAGAAAATATCGTTAAAAAGGAGAAACGCAGCTTAAAACAGCAAATTGAATCCATCTATGATGATAAGATGCGTTATGCAAATAAGAGACTTCTTGAAGAAATGTATGAATCAGAACCTTACCATTTAAACGTATATGGAAACGAAAATGAAGTCGATGGGATCACTTCTAAAGAATTATTTGATTATTATCTGGAAGTCATTAACAACGACAAATTGGACCTATATGTAATCGGAGATATCTCAACAAATGAAATGATCGAAAAAGTTAAAAAGCACTTTCGTTTTCCAGAGAATCGGAATGAAACGCTTGTAACTGATGATCAAAATCGGGAAGAAAAGAAAATTTCAGAGGTTAAAGAAATTTTTGAAGAGCAGGATGTACAACAAGGAAAACTTCATATGGGGTATCGTACATATACCACATACAGCGACGAAGATTATTTTGCACTTCAAGTATTCAATGGGGTTTATGGAGGTTTTTCGCATTCAAAGCTCTTTATCAATGTGAGAGAAAAAGAGAGTCTTGCTTATTATGCAGCTTCCAGGTTTGAAAGCCATAAAGGTGCAGTGTTTGTAATGAGCGGAATTGAAACTGGAAATTACGAAAAAGCGGTAAAGATTATAAAAGAACAACACGAGGAAATTAAAAACGGGAACATCACTGATGCGGAATTTGAACAGACCAAAGCAATGATCAATAACCAGGTACTTGAAACGATTGACCATCCGATCGGATTATCAGAGGTTCTATATCACAATGTAGTCGCAGGGAAGAACAGAACGATTGAAGAGTGGATGGAAGGCATTCGGAATGTAACAAAAGAAGACGTTGTAAAAGTTGCTAAAAAGGTTACATTGGATACCATTTTCTTCTTGAAAGGAGCAGGCACAAATGGGAATGAAAACATTTGATCAACTAGATGAAACATTGCATTTTGAGGAGCTTGAAAATGGCTTGAAAGTGTATGTGCTCGAAAAGAAAGGTTTTAACAAAACATATGCTACTTTCACAACTCACTATGGATCTGTCGACAACCATTTTAAGCCTCTCGGAAAGAATGAAGAAGTAAAAGTTCCTGATGGAATCGCACATTTTTTAGAACATAAATTGTTTGAAAAAGAACATGGTGATGTTTTTCAAGATTTCAGCAAGCAAGGTGCCTCTGCAAATGCATTTACGACATTCAACCGTACCGCATATCTTTTTTCAACAACAGGTGATGTAAAAAAGAATTTAACCACACTGATCAATTTTGTTCAAGAGCCATACTTTACAGAGAAAACTGTAGAAAAAGAAAAAGGAATCATCGGCCAGGAAATCAGAATGTATGATGATAATCCTGACTGGAGAGTGTACTTCGGGCTGATCGAAAACATGTATCATCATCATCCTGTAAAGATTGATATTGCAGGTACGGAAAAATCAATCGCTAAAATTACGAAAGATACTCTGTATGAATGCTACGAAACATTTTACCATCCAAGCAATATGATCTTGTTTGTCGTAGGCCCGGTAAATGCTCAAGATATCCTTAATTTTGTAAAAGAGAATCAATCACAAAAATCTTTTAAAGAAAAAGCGCCTATTGAACGTTTTTTTGAAGATGAGCCGCCGATAGTAGCAAAAACTGAAAAAGTAATCGAGATGACGGTACAGACTCCTAAATGCTATATAGGTTTTAAAGAGGCAGCTCCTAAGCGTAAAGGAAAAGAATTGATGCGTCATGAGCTTTGTGTAAACTTGGCTCTTGAAATGATGTTTGGCAAGAGTTCACCAAATTACGAAGCCCTTTATGAAGAAGGATTGATCGATCAGACTTTCTCTTTTGATTATACTGAAGAGAACGGTTTCGGGTTTAGCATGCTTGGCGGGGATACTCAGTCTCCTGATGACTTAGTTAAGCGAGTATCGAATATGGTTGAAGCCTTTAAACAGGAGAATATTTCAACAGATTCTTTTGAAAGAGCTCGAAAAAAGAAAATTGGTGCCTTTCTAAGATCATTAAATTCTCCAGAGTTCATTGCAAACCAATTCACGAGATATGCTTTTAATGAAATGGATCTGTTTGATGTAATTCCTGTCTTTGAATCATTGCAAGCTAGTGATGTTGAAGAAGTTCTTCAAAGTCACTTCAAGAAAGAAGCGATGACTGTTTGCCAAGTCCGTAAAAAAAAGTCATAATATAATCAAAAAAACATCCTGGTTCTAGGATGTTTTTTAATTGCAAAGAGGGTTATTTATTTGAAAACTGCGCTCGTTACAGGAGCAACTGGAGCTATTGGCACTAAAATATGCCATATGCTTGCCAACCGCGGCTACTTTTTATATATGCACTACAATAGGAACGCTGATGCGGCGATAAAACTTCAAGAAGTACTCGAAACACGATATAAAGCTAAAAGTGCAATTATTTCTGCAGATCTGTCCCTTCCAAAAGGACCGGAAAACTTATTTAAACAGATAACGGGTCCAATCGATGTATTAATTTATAATTGCGGAGCACAGCATTACGGGCTGTTAACAGATTTCACGGATAAATCAATAAATGAAACGATGCAGCTGCACCTTCTTAGTGCTATTTCTATTACAAGATCAGTTATTCCGGCAATGGTTCAAAATAAAGCAGGAAAAGTTATTATGATTTCCTCGGTCTGGGGAGAGGTTGGAGCTGCCTGTGAAACAGTCTATTCTGCTGCAAAGGGAGGATTAAATGCTTTTGTAAAAGCATTATCCAAAGAACTTGCACCGAGCCGCATTCAAGTAAACAGCGTCTCACCAGGAGTTATTGCAACCCCTATGCTTGATCAATTTTCAGATTCAGAAAAGGCAGAACTTGCATCAGATATTCCAGCAGGAAGGTTTGGAGAGCCTGATGAAGTTGCTCATGCGGTTGAATTTTTAATAAGCAATAAAGCAGATTATATTTCAGGGCACATCTTATCAATAAATGGATCTTGGTTTACTTAAAATTAATGTATAAAAAAGAATGAACTAAGGGATATTAATGCTGTATCAAACCTTTAAGGAGGAGACAGCATGTCTGTATTAGACAACTTTGGCCAATGGAAAAATTTCTTGGCAGAACGATTGAATCATGCTGAGCATGAAGGCATGAACCACGATACGATCTCAAATTTAGCTACAGAAATCGGCGGATATTTAGCTAACCACGTTGAACCTAAGAACGAGGAAGAAAAAGTTCTTGCCGATCTATGGAAAGTGGCAGATGAAAATGAAAAACACGCCATTGCTAACATGATGGTCAAGCTTGTTCAAAACGACGGAAGCCGTTAAACTTAGAGAGGATGTTAAGATTTTTTTCTTAACATCCTTTTATTTTTCTTTCATAATAAATTGAAATCATTTATTATTAATTACAAAGAATAAATGTAGAAATTTGTTTCATTTTGAAGAATAAGGAGCTGAAGCATGGGAGAGCAGGAATGGTATTTAGAGTATGAAATACATAAAAACCGACCGGGCCTCCTAGGGGATATATCATCCTTGTTAGGTATGCTGGGCATTAACATCATAACGATCAATGGTGTTGACAACGAGCGGCGAGGTATGCTGCTGATTATTGATAATGAAGAGAAAACAAACCGGTTAAAATCAATACTGGAATCTATGGATAACATTACAGTAACCAAATTTCGCAAACCAAAGCTGCGTGACAGACTGGCTGTCAGACATGGACGATATATTGAACGTGATGCGGATGACAAAAAAACGTTTCGGTTTATTCGTGATGAGCTTGGTATATTGGTTGACTTTTTAGCTGAATTATATAAGGTTGAAGGACATAAATTAATCGGCGTCAGAGGAATGCCCCGTGTAGGGAAAACGGAAAGCATAGTAGCTTCGAGTGTATGTGCGAATAAAAGATGGGTCTTTATTTCATCAACCTTGCTTCGTCAAACCGTCAGAAATATGCTCGCGGATGATGAATATGATTCTGATCATGTTTTTATTATCGATGGAGCGGTATCTGCAAGAAATATGAACGATAAGCATTGGCAGCTGATTCGCGAAATAATGAGGCTTCCTGCGGCTAAGGTTGTAGAACACCCTGACCTTTTTGTACAGCAAACTGAATATACATTAGATGATTTTGATTACATTATCGAGCTAAAAAGTCACCGCGATGAAGAAATTACATATGAAGCTCTTAAAGAAGATTCAACAGGATTTGGAAATCTAGAATGATGTAAGTGGGTGGGAAGGTTGACAGAACTCGGAAAACTATTGAAAGAAAAGCGCGAAGAAAAAGGCATGTCGCTAGAAGAACTTCAAACAGCTACGAAGATACAAAAACGTTATTTAGCTGCGATTGAAGTGGGGAATTATGATGTGCTGCCTGGCACATTTTATGCAAGAGCCTTTATTAAAAATTATTGTGAAGCAGTAGGATTAAACTACGAAACGATTTTTGATGAATATGCTCATGAAATCCCGAAGGCAATTAAAGAAACAACAACGGAATTTGAACCCCGGTCAAAAAGAGAACGCTCATCTGTTAACGAAGAGAATTCTTTTTTAAAGCGGTTAATCCCGATTTTACTTATCGGAGTTTTAATTATTGCGATTCTTTTCTTTGTGTGGAAATTTTTGCTGCCGGATGGCAATGATCAGGCCAAAAGCGGTGAAGATGTAAAATCCGTTGAATTAGATGCGGACACAAACAAACCGAAAAAGAAAGAAGAACCAAAAAAAGAAACTGAAAAAGAAGAATCAAAAAATGAAGAACCAGCAGAGAAAGAAGAAACTGCAGCACCAAAATTGACAAAGCTTCAGACAGCCGGCAAAGTAACAACATATGAGATGTCTGATGGAAACGAACTCGTAATCGATCTGACTGCATCTGGGCCAAGTTATGTAGGAATTAAAGATGAAACCGGAAAAAGTCATTTTGATAGTCAGATTAAAGAAGGAGAAACAAAAACTTTTGATTTAACTTCTGCAAAAGAGGTTACTTTAAATATTGGTGCATCTCATGTAACATCTATAAAAATAAATGGTGAACCATTCACTTATCCTGTACCGCCTTCAGATTTAGTTCACCAAAAGATTGTTATTAAAAAGGCACAATAATTAAATAAGACGTTGACCGTATTTTGGAGGAATTTGTTTTGAATTTACCTAACAAGATAACAATATCTCGAATTTTTTTAATCCCGCTATTTATGATTGTACTTTTAGGCGGTTTCGATTGGGGAACATGGACAATCGCAGGAGAAAAGTTGCCTGTGACCCATTTTATTGCAGCCCTGATCTTTATATTTGCATCCAGTACTGACTGGGTAGATGGTTATTATGCACGTAAATACAACTTAGTAACAAACTTAGGAAAGTTTTTAGATCCTCTTGCAGATAAACTTCTTGTGTCTGCTGCTCTGATTGGATTAGTTGAACTAGGTGCAGCTCCCGCTTGGATGGTTATCGTTATCCTTAGCCGGGAATTCGCAGTGACTGGTATCCGGGCTGTTGCTTCTGCTGAAGGAGAAGTTATTGCAGCGGGTCAGATGGGGAAACTAAAAATGTGGATACAGATCATTGCAATATCCGCTTTGTTGCTTCATAATCTTCCTTTTGCATGGATCGGTGTTCCGTTTGCAACAATTAGCTTATGGCTTGCTACTTTAATTACTCTTTATTCCGGGTGGGAATATTTTGTGAACAGCAAACACATTTTACTAAAATCAAAGTAAATCATGAAAAACAGGAGAGGAATACTCCTGTTTTTTTATTCTTACTAAGAGAAATTGCTAAAAACCAAGCTATAATTATTATGCTATCTTTTCTTTTGCAAAGTTGAACTAATATTAATTGAAGATATAATCAGGGAGAGTGATTGAGATGAACGCAGAAATTATTGCAGTAGGCAGTGAACTGCTTTTAGGCCAGATCGTAAATTCCAATGCTCAATATATTTCTAAAAATCTAGCTGACATAGGGGTGAACGTCTTTTATCACACGGTTGCCGGAGATAATGAAAGAAGGCTGTCTTCTGCTGTAAAAACAGCTTGCTCTCGTTCAAACCTTCTTATTTTCACAGGAGGTCTGGGACCGACCAAAGATGACCTAACAAAAGAGACGATTGCAAAATTATTCAATAAAGAACTGGTTCATGATGAGGATTCACTGCGTTACATAACAAATTACTTTGAACAAACAAATAGGGAAATGACGGATAACAATAAGAAACAAGCCCTTATCATTAAAGATGCCAAGGTATTGCCTAATGAAAATGGAATGGCTCCTGGCATGGCATTTACTCAAGATGAAATAACCTGTATATTGCTTCCTGGTCCTCCGAGTGAGATGAAGCCAATGTTCATGAATTATGTTGTTCCTTTTCTTCTTTCAAAGATGGATGTGCAAATTAGATTATATTCCCGTGTTTTGAAGTTCTTTGGCATTGGTGAGTCGATTTTGGAAACAAAGCTTCAAGATTTGATTGAAAAACAAACGAATCCTACAATCGCACCATTAGCGTCTGAACATGAAGTGACAATCCGTCTGACTGCTGCACATACCGATCAAGAAGAAGCCAAAAAATTGCTTGATGAAACTGAGTCAGAGATTGTGGGAAGAACATCTGCTTTTTTTTACGGGTATGAGAATGATACTCTGGAAAAACAGACAATGGATTCATTGATGAAAAGGAAAGCTACTGTTGCCTCTGCTGAAAGTCTGACAGGCGGTTTGTTCGGAAGGATTATGACAGATCAGCCTGGATCCTCGGCTGTGTTTAAAGGCGGTATAATTGCCTATTCAAATGAATTAAAGAAAAACCTGCTAAATGTACCTGATTCTTTAATTAAAGAACATGGAGCCGTCAGTGAAGAATGTGCTGAATGGATGGCTGAACATATAAGAAAAATGGCTAAAACAGATTATGGGATCAGTTTTACAGGTGTGGCAGGACCAGAACAACAAGAGGAAAAGCCTGTTGGAACTATATTTATCGGCGTTGCAGGACCGCAGGAGACAAAAGTTTTTCCTATAAGACTTGCTGGAACAAGGAACAGTATTCGTGAAAAGACAGTAAAACATGGTTTATACTTATTAAACCGATTGGTCAAAGAAGATCAATAAAAAAATCGAATAAATGTTCGTAAAATGATTGGCAAAATGAAAAAAAAGAGATATGATAGAAAAGTAGTTAATAAAGGAATTAATGAATTAAAAATAAATGAAGATACAAATAAGAGGAGTGAATTTTGATGAGCGATAGAAAAGCGGCTTTAGATATGGCTCTGCGTCAAATTGAAAAGCAATTTGGTAAAGGTTCAATTATGAAACTGGGAGAACAGACAGATCAGAGAGTTTCAACTGTTTCCAGTGGTTCCATTGCTTTAGATATTGCACTTGGAATCGGTGGTTATCCACGAGGCAGAATTATTGAGGTTTATGGTCCGGAATCTTCAGGTAAAACAACTGTTGCACTTCATGCCATTGCTGAAGTTCAAAGAAACGGCGGACAAGCTGCTTTTATTGATGCTGAGCACGCGCTGGATCCTGTATATGCACAAAAACTTGGAGTTAACATCGATGAATTGTTACTGTCCCAGCCTGATACTGGGGAGCAAGCGCTCGAAATCGCTGAAGCACTTGTTCGAAGCGGAGCGGTCGATATCCTAATTATTGACTCAGTTGCTGCTCTTGTACCAAAAGCTGAGATTGAAGGGGAAATGGGAGACTCTCACGTGGGTCTTCAAGCTCGATTGATGTCTCAAGCATTGCGTAAACTATCAGGAGCGATTAACAAGTCCAAAACAATCGCAGTATTTATTAACCAAATCCGTGAAAAAGTCGGGGTTATGTTCGGTAATCCGGAAACAACTCCAGGCGGAAGAGCACTAAAGTTCTATTCTTCAGTACGACTAGAGGTGAGAAGAGCAGAACAGCTTAAACAGGGTCAGGATGTTGTCGGAAACAAAACGAAGATTAAAGTTGTGAAAAATAAGGTTGCTCCTCCATTCAGAACAGCTGAAGTTGATATCATGTACGGAGAAGGAATCTCTTATCAAGGCGAGATTTTAGATATCGGTTCAGAGATTGATATTGTTCAAAAGAGCGGAGCCTGGTATTCATATGAAGGTGAGCGTTTAGGTCAAGGCCGTGAAAACTCTAAGCAATTCTTAAAAGAAAATCCTGAGATTGCGGCAGCGATTGTTGCTGAAATCCGTAACTACTATCAGTTAGAAGGAAAAACAGCAGAAGTAGAAGCTCCTGCTTCAGAAGAAGAATTCGAGCTGACAGAAAAGTAAGAGATGAGGCCAGTCATTTGACTGGCCACTGAAAAACCGGTTGAATTTCACCGGTTTTTCTTTTTATACAGTAAAAAAACAAGGGCTTCGCATGGCATTCACTTGCGAAGCCCTTGTTTTTTGTCCTTGTCTTACCCTTTATTATTTAATTAACTTCATGATTATTTTAAATTTACAATAAATATCGGGACGGCATCTTGCATTTCCATGCTACCTCGTTAATGCGAGATGGTCAGAACCTTCTTTTGAATTTGCGATACAAACATGTAGTGATTGGAGCGGAAGGGTACTGACTCCTCGAAAATGAAATTCACATTTTCTTCGTGCGAGGCAATGCTGCCGAAGCCTTCCTTGTCCTGCGGGACGAGTGGGACAGGTGAGACCCATAAAGGCGCGTAGCGGCATGGGGCTCACCGCCCGCCCCGCGGAAAGCATGTACCCTGGAGCGGAGATCCTCTTCTATATGTTGGACTTTTTTAGTGGCTTCTCATTTGACTGGCAATTTTTATTTTTAACTCTTACGTAAAAGAGAAAAACAGCCTTATTTCCGGAGACTAATTTCGTCAAATACAGGCAAATAATGCTCCTTGCTATTTTTATGCCATCCTATTATTATAGAAGATTGACTCTCTTGACAAGCTATGGGCACACCTATAAAATGGAGATATATTTTGATTTCTTATGAAATTAAAAGATATGTATAGAATTTGTACGACATGAATGGTGCAAAGCACATGTAACATGAATGACGCCAAGAAATGCAGTATGAAAAGCAGAAAAGCAGAATAAGCAAGAGGAGGTGGAAATATGCCAAGTTTAGCAGTATTCATCTCCAGTTTGCTTGTCTCATTAGGTGTCGGTGCAATTGTCGGATATCTTGTTAGGAAATCAATTGCTGAAGCGAAGATTTCAAGCGCAGAGCGTGCAGCTGCGCAAATTGTTGAAGATGCAAAGCGCGATGCTGACGCCAGCAAGAAAGAAGCGCTGTTAGAAGCAAAAGATGAAATCCATAAGCTACGTACAGAGGCAGAACGCGAGATTCGCGAACGTCGAAACGAGCTTCAAAAACAAGAACATCGATTGGTTCAGAAAGAAGAGATCCTGGACAGAAAAGGTGAAACTCTTGACAAGAAAGAGGAAACTTTAGAAAGACGTGAGGAATCTCTCACCAAAAAACAGCGACAAATTGAAGAGATTGAAAGCAAAGTGGAGGAATTGCTGGAGGAACAGCAACGAGAGCTTGAGCGCATTTCCAGTATTACCAGGGATGAAGCACGCCAAATCATTATGACTGAAACTGAGAACGAGATGACACATGAGTTGGCGATGATGGTAAAAGAAATGGAAAATCGTGCAAAAGAAGAAGCGGACAAGAAAGCGAAAGAAATTCTTTCACTGGCTATCCAACGCTGCGCAGCCGATCACGTAGCAGAAACAACAGTCTCTGTGGTAAATCTTCCTAATGATGAAATGAAAGGAAGAATTATTGGGCGTGAAGGACGAAACATCAGAACACTTGAAACATTAACGGGAATCGATTTAATCATCGATGATACACCGGAAGCTGTTATTTTGTCTGGTTTTGATCCTATTCGTCGCGAGATTGCGCGTATGGCTTTGGATAAACTTGTTCAGGATGGAAGAATCCACCCTGCACGAATTGAAGAAATGGTTGAAAAATCACGCAGAGAAGTGGATGAGTACATTCGAGAAGTTGGAGAACAAACTACGTTTGAAGTAGGTGTTCACGGACTTCACCCAGATTTAATTAAGATCCTTGGTCGTTTGAAGTATCGTACAAGCTACGGTCAGAACGTACTGAAACATTCAACAGAAGTGGCTTACTTAGCTGGGTTAATGGCAGCTGAAGTAGGTGAAGATGTACATCTTGCTAGACGCGCTGGATTACTTCATGATATCGGTAAAGCGATTGATCATGAAGTTGAAGGCAGCCACGTTGATATCGGGGTAGAACTTGCTACAAAGTATAAAGAACACCCTGTAGTTATCAATAGTATTGCGTCACACCATGGTGATACAGAACCAACATCAATTATTGCTACTCTAGTGGCAGCAGCAGATGCACTATCAGCTGCTAGACCAGGAGCGCGCCGGGAAACTTTAGAAACGTATATTCGCAGACTTGAAAAGCTGGAAGAGATTTCAGAGTCATTTGATGGAGTTGAAAAATCTTTTGCTATTCAAGCAGGACGCGAAATTCGTATCATGGTCAAACCTGATATGATTGATGATGTAGCTTCTTATAGACTTGCCCGTGATATAACGAAGAAGATCGAGAGTGAACTGGATTATCCAGGACATATCAAAGTAACGGTTATTCGTGAAACACGAGCAGTAGAATACGCGAAATAATGAACAGGCTCTGAGGCTATTAAAAACCTTTTGAGCCTGTTTTTTTATTTTTTTATATGCAATATTCGGAGATTTCTAAATTACAATAAGGTTTGAACTGCCAATGTTAAGGGAAACAGATAACCGGGGTTTATTCAGAAGGTCAACTTAGCAGAACAAATATTTTATAAAGATGCCGGTAAATTTGTTACTGCAGGAATACAAGCCATGATCAATGAATATAGTAGAACAGGTATCTATCCTGAAGGAGGTTCAAAACAATGGAAATATTAAAAGTTTCAGCAAAATCCAACCCCAATTCTGTAGCTGGTGCACTTGCAGGTGTTCTCCGTGAAAGAGGAGGCGCTGAAATACAGGCGATCGGTGCAGGTGCATTAAATCAAGCTGTAAAAGCAGTAGCGATTGCAAGAGGATTTGTAGCACCGAGCGGAGTTGACCTCATTTGTATACCAGCATTTACAGATATCTTAATTGATGGGGAAGAAAGAACCGCAATTAAATTAATAGTGGAACCGCGATAATAAGAAAATGAAAAAACCTGTTTACTTAATATGAGTAAGCAGGTTTTTTTGTGATTTTAATATACTTACAGTGCTGCTTATGGAGGAATATGAAGAAATATAATAGAATTGATAGTACAAGAACAGGGGTGGTAACAATAACAATGAAGTTCTTACATGATTTGCCTGTTTTTGAAATAGTTTGAATAATTTCGGCCGAATACTTGCATTTTTATTAAGTTAAGTCTAGAATTGTAGACGTTTAGTACATAATTTATTTAACGTATCAAAACGTTGAAATCACCATGAAAGCAATACACAAAACTAAGTAATTCCTCAAAAAATTAACGTTTGGGTTACTGAAAGGGTGGAGTACATGATTGATCAACTTTCTTGGAAAGTTGGCGGACAGCAGGGTGAAGGTATCGATAGCACAGGTGAGATTTTTGCGATGGCTCTTAATCGCCTTGGCTATTATCTCTATAGCTATCGACACTTTTCTTCGAGAATTAAAGGCGGTCATACCAACAATAAAATTCGTGTAAGCACGAGTGAAACCCGTTCTATTTCTGATGATCTTGATATTTTAATAGCATTCGATCAAGAGACAATTGATGTGAATGTTCATGAGCTACGCGATGGCGGAGTTGTAATAGGAGATTCTAAATTTAATCCTACAGTACCAGAAGACCTCAATGTCAGATTGTATGCGGTTCCATTTACTGAGATTGCAAGTGAACTCGGAACTTCTCTCATGAAGAATATGGTGGCGATTGGCGCAACAAGTGCTGTACTTGGATTGCCAGTAGAAAGCTACTTGGAAGTTGTTGAGGAAATTTTTTCACGTAAAGGTGCAAAAGTAGTTGAAAAGAACATGGAAGCTATTCAAAAAGGTGCAGATCATTTTAATGAATTATCAGGCGGCCAGATTGACGGTTTCCAGTTAAATAAAGCAGACGGCAAAAAGAGAATGTTCATGATTGGAAACGATGCAATCGCATTAGGTTTTGTTTCGGGCGGCGTTCGTTTTATGGCAGCTTATCCTATCACGCCTGCTTCAGAGATCATGGAGTATTTAATTAAGAAACTTCCTGAATTTGGCGGAACAGTTATTCAGACAGAAGATGAGATCGCTGCATGTACGATGGCAATTGGTGCAAACTATGCTGGAGTTAGAACGATCACTTCATCTGCAGGTCCAGGACTTTCATTGATGATGGAAGCACTTGGTCTTTCTGGAATGACAGAAGTACCGTTAGTAGTTGTTGATACACAGCGCGGAGGACCATCCACAGGACTTCCGACAAAACAAGAACAATCAGATTTGATGGCAATGATTTACGGTACACATGGTGAAATTCCAAAAGTAGTTATGGCACCAAGTACTGTTGAAGAGGCATTTTATGATGCTGTAGAGGCTTTAAATATTGCAGAAGAATACCAATGCCCAGTTATTTTACTAACGGATCTTCAGCTTTCGCTCGGTAAACAATCTGTTGAACCGTTAGATTTCAGCCGTGTGGAAATTCGCCGCGGTAAACTTGATCCAAATCAAGAATTGCCTGAAACTGATGATAAAGACGGGTACTTTAAACGATATGAAGTTACTGAAGACGGCATCTCGCCTCGTGTAATTCCTGGTATGAAAAATGGTATTCACCATGTTACAGGTGTAGAGCATGATGAAACCGGAAAACCGTCAGAAGTAGCAGCTAACCGTCAAAAGCAGATGGATAAGCGTCTTCGCAAATTAAAGAACCTTAATTTCAATGTTCCTATTGTAAAGCAGGGACAACACGAGGAAGCGGACATTCTTCTTGTTGGCTTTAATTCTACAAGAGGTGTTATTGAAGAAGCGATGCCGCGTTTAGAAGCTGACGGGTTTAAAGTAAATCATGCGCATATTCGTTTAATTCATCCATTCCCGGCTGATGAGATGAAACCGTTAATTGACGCTGCGAAAACAGTAATCGTTGTTGAAAATAACGCAACAGGACAATTAGCTAACATTTTAAAAATGAATGTTGGGCAGCATGAAAAAATTAAGAGTTTATTAAAATATGATGGAAATCCTTTCTTGCCATCTGAAGTTGTCATGAAATGCAAGGAGCTGGTTTAATATGGCTACATTTAAAGAATTTCGTAACAGTATCAAACCTAACTGGTGTCCGGGTTGTGGAGATTTTTCTGTGCAGGCAGCCATTCAAAGAGCGGCAGCAAATGTCGGGTTAGAACCAGATAATCTTGCGGTCGTATCTGGAATCGGCTGTTCTGGGCGAATCTCTGGATATATCAAATCTTATGGGTTTCATGGAATTCATGGGCGTTCACTGCCTATTGCACAAGGTGTAAAGATGGCAAACCGCGACTTAACTGTAATCGCTTCTGGCGGTGACGGTGACGGATTTGCAATCGGTATGGGCCACACGGTACACGCGATCAGAAGAAATATTGATATCACATACATCGTAATGGATAACCAGATTTATGGACTGACGAAAGGACAGACATCACCGCGTTCTGATGTTGGTTTTAAGACGAAAAGTACGCCAGAAGGTTCTGTAGAATCAGCTATAGGCATTATGGAGCTTGCCTTAACCGCAGGTGCGACATTTGTAGCTCAAAGCTTTTCAACAGATCTTAAAGAACTTACTTCTATAATTGAAGCAGGTATTAATCACAAAGGATTCTCTTTAATCAACGTTTTCTCGCCTTGTGTTACTTACAATAAGGTAAACACATATGACTGGTTCAAAGAACACTTGGTTCCATTAAGCTCAATTGAAAACTATGATTCTTCAAATCGAATGATGGCTATGCAAACATTGATGGAGAACAAAGGCCTTGTCAAAGGGATTATCTACCAGGATAAAGTAAAGTCTTCTTATCAGGATCTTGCCCATGGCTACAGCAAAGAAGCTCTAGCTAAAATGGACTTAAACCTGTCAGAGGAAAAATTCAATCAGCTAATGACAGAATTTATGTAATTCATAGCCTCCTCCTATATTTAGGAGGAGGTTTTTGTTTAAGTTAAAATTTTTTCAAGAATTTTTTTCGGTGTCTGCGTATGTCCATCTGAGGAGAACACTGCTCTTTACCTCACTATTTATAAAATGTACAATGATGTTGGATATGATATTTGATGTTTAGTGAGGAGTGTTCAGTTTGGAAGGGAAAATGAAAGCAATTGTTAAGCATCATGCGGGATACGGTGCTCGATTAGAAACAGTAGATATACCTCAAATTAAAGATGATGAAGTTTTAATTAAAGTAAAAGCAACTTCGATCTGCGGTACGGATGTCCATATATACACTTGGGATGAATGGTCCCAAAGCCGTGTGAAAACTCCTTATGTTTTCGGACATGAATTTTCTGGGGTTGTTGAAAAAGTAGGAAGCTCAGTGAAAAATGTTAAAGCTGGCGATCACGTTTCAGCAGAAACTCATATAGTTTGCCATTCTTGTCCACAATGTTTAAAAGGGCAGTTCCATATCTGTAAAAATACGAAGATTATTGGTGTTGATACTCACGGCTGTTTTGCTGAATATGTGGCGATGCCTGCGGAAAACATCTGGAAGAATGATCCTGATATGCCATTTGAACATGGTTCTATTCAAGAGCCGATGGGAAATGCAGTTCATACGGTTCTAGCTGGTGATGTTGCAGGTAAAACAGTTTCAGTTATCGGCTGCGGACCGATAGGCATCATGGCTGTAAACGTAGCTAAAGCTGCTGGGGCCAGCCAGGTAATCGCGTTAGATCTTAACGAATACCGTCTTGATTTAGCAAAAAAAATTGGTGCTACAGCTGTTATTAATCCGAAAAATGAAGACCCTGTAGCAAGAGTGCTGGAGCTTACAGACGGGAATGGTGTGGATGTTGTCTGTGAGATGAGCGGGCACCCTGTAGCTATCGACCAAGGTTTTAAAATGATTACGAACGGTGGCCGGGTATCTATTTTAAGTTTGCCTGTTAAGCCTGTTGAAATTGACCTTACAAATGATGTTGTTTTCAAAGGAGTAACAGTACAAGGTATTACTGGCAGAAAGATGTATGAAACATGGCAGCAGGTGTCTGGACTTTTACAATCTGGAAACATGTACCCTGAAACAATCATCACTCACACTCTTCCATTGGAGCAGTTTGAGGAAGGTTTTGATTTAATGATAAAAGGCAATTGCGGAAAAGTAGTTCTAATACCTTAGAAAGGGGCTTGTAATGATGAAAGGTTTTGAATACTTACAAGAAGAATTAGACCATATGAAAGAAGAGGGAACGTTTAGAAAACTTGTACCTCTTGAATCTGAGCAAGGATCAAAAGTTGTTATCAATGGCAAAGAAGTAATCCAGCTTTCTTCAAACAACTATTTAGGATTAACAAGCCATCCGAAAATGAAAGACGCAGCATTAAAAGCAGTTGAAGAGTTTGGTGTAGGAACTGGTTCTGTTCGTACGATTGCAGGGACACTTTCTATGCACGAGGAATTCGAAAAAAAGCTTGCTGAATTTAAACATACAGAAGCATGCCTTGTATTCCAATCTGGCTTTTCAACAAACCAAGGAATCCTTTCAGCGATCCTGACAGATCAGGATGTCGTTATTTCGGATGAACTGAATCATGCTTCAATAATAGACGGAATCCGTTTAACAAAAGCAAAAAGAAGAATCTATAAGCATGTAGATTTAGAAGATTTGGAAGCTGCGTTAAAAGAAACACAGGATTATAGAAAAAGAATCGTCGTAACAGATGGCGTATTCTCCATGGACGGCAATATCGCACCACTGCCTGGAATCGTAGAACTTGCTGAAAAGTACGATGCACTTGTGATGGTTGACGATGCCCATGCAAGCGGAGTGTTAGGAACTAACGGACGCGGTACGATCGATCACTTTAATTTAAACGGCCGTGTACACATCCAAGTTGGTACATTAAGTAAAGCGATTGGTGTTCTTGGAGGTTATATTGCAAGTACCCAAACTTTAAGAGACTACCTGATCCATAAAGGACGTCCTTTCCTTTTCAGTACATCTCATCCGCCTGCAGTTATCGCTGCTAGTTCTGCTGCTATTGATGTATTAGAAGAAGAACCAGAACACATGGAACGATTATGGGAAAATACGAAATTTTTCAAAGCAGGTCTTAAAGAACTTGGATTTAAGACGGGTGTAAGTGAAACACCTATCACTCCTGTTCTTGTTGGTGATGATGCTTTAGCACATAAGCTTTCAGATACATTGTTAAAGTATGGTGTATTTGCTCAAGGCATCGCATTCCCGACAGTTGCGAAAGGGAAAGCTCGCGTAAGAACAATCGTTACCGCACAGCATACTAAAGAAGAATTGCAAGCGGCCCTTGACGCATTTGAAAAGGCTGGAAAAGAACTAGAAATTATTTAATGTAAAGCTGATTTTATAAACATTGTTGTTTTTGAAGGTAGTTGATTTTCGTTCCAGTTCGCTCGCTTTCCACGGGGCGGGCGGTGAGCCTCCTCGCGCTTTGCCCCTTTGGGAGTCTCACCATCTGGGAAGTATATGTGCTCCTGCGTCTACACGCAAATCCTGACGCGGCCTGTTCCTCGTCGCATGCCTTGCAAGAGGATTATTCAGGTAGTTTGCACGCACCTTGCACTTCAATCAACTTATCAATGTAGCGAAAAAAATTATCATAAGCAACAATCTTTTAGAAAAGAGCCTAATGTAAAAAAGAAGGAGAAATCCTTCTTTTTTGTTTGCAGCAGTGATACTAGTTACTATAATATCATTATGTAAACCTACGGGATTACACGTTTTAATAAAACCAATTATTTGATATAATGTTACAGTTAGATACATGTATTATTAAAAGATTGAAGCAGCAATATGCAGCAAAGGCAGTTAGGAGTGAAAATGTCTTGGATACGAAAGACAATAAAACGATTAATAAAGATAAAAATAGAGACTACTCACAATATTTTCAAACCACTTATACTCCGCCTTCTTTAAAAGACGCAAAAAAGCGCGGTAAAGAGCAGACTCAAATTTTAAAAGATTTCATGATTCCTGAGAATTTAAAAGATATAGGTGTTGGGAAGAAGTTCTATATACGAACTTACGGATGCCAGATGAACGAACATGATACTGAGGTTATGGCTGGCATACTTAATGAGATGGGCTATGATGTTACAGACTCGACAGAAGATGCGGATGTCATTTTATTAAATACGTGTGCGATTCGTGAAAATGCTGAAAATAAAGTTTTCGGTGAACTTGGACATTTGAAACATACAAAAGCGAACAATCCAAACTTGCTTTTAGGTGTCTGTGGATGTATGTCTCAGGAAGAATCTGTTGTAAACCGAATACTATCAACTTATCCTCAAGTAGATATGATTTTTGGTACTCACAATATCCACCGACTTCCTCAAATCATTGAAAATGCACTATTTTCAAAAGAAATGGTTGTTGAGGTTTGGTCTAAGGAGGGTGACATTGTTGAAAACCTTCCAAGAAAACGCAAGGGCAATGTAAAAGGCTGGGTAAACATTATGTACGGATGTGACAAGTTCTGTACGTATTGTATTGTTCCATATACACGAGGCAAAGAACGCAGCAGGCATCCGCAAGATATTATCGAGGAAGTTAGACAGCTGGCAAGAGAAGGCTATAAGGAAGTTACATTGCTAGGTCAAAATGTAAATGCTTACGGCAAAGATTTCGAAGACTTAAACTACGGTCTAGGAGATCTAATGGATGAAATCCGCAAGATTGATATACCAAGACTGCGATTTACGACGAGTCACCCGCGTGATTTTGATGACCGCTTGATCGAAGTGCTTGCAAAAGGCGGTAATATCGTCGATCACATCCATCTACCAGTTCAGCACGGCAATAGTGATATCTTAAAATTAATGGCTCGAAAATATACACGTGAGCACTATCTGGAACTTGTAAATAAGATAAAGGCTGCCGTTCCAAACGCAGCATTAACGACAGATATTATTGTGGGATTCCCTAATGAAACAGATGAACAGTTTGAAGAAACGATTACTCTTGTAAAAGAAGTAGAGTACGATGCGGCGTATACGTTTATTTACTCACCGCGAGAAGGTACTCCGGCTGCAAAGATGGAAGACAATGTGCCAATGGAGGTTAAGCGTGAGCGTCTTCAGCGTTTGAACAGCGTTTTAAATGATATTTCGCTTCGCAAAAACCACGCTTACATGGGAAAAGTTGTAGAAGTGCTAGTTGAAGGAGAAAGCAAAAAGAATCCGGATGTGCTGACCGGTCACACTGGTTCTAATAAAGTAGTAAACTTTAAAGCTCCTAAACACTTGATCGGTGAAATTGTAAAAGTTAAGATTACCGACGCTAAAACTTGGAATCTTGGCGGAGAATTAGTCGTAGAAAAATCAGAGGTGGTAAGCTAATGGCAACTTATACTAAAGAAGAAATTTTAGGGAAAGCAAAAGAACTTGCAAAAATGATCGCGACAACTGAAGAAGTGGAATTTTTCAAGAAAGCTGAAGCTCAAATCAATACGAATGCCAACGTTGCTAAATTGATGGGGCAAATTAAGAACTTGCAAAAGC
Organism: Fictibacillus arsenicus; assembly: GCF_001999465.1. Lineage (GTDB taxonomy): Bacteria > Bacillota > Bacilli > Bacillales > Fictibacillaceae > Fictibacillus > Fictibacillus arsenicus. Next base: position 420,202 of record NZ_MQMF01000003.1, on the reverse strand, counting down.
AAGCTGTTAATCTTCAGCATTATCAAAAGCATGAAGCTTCTAGAGAAGTAGAAGAAAAGATTGACTCACTTATGGCTGAACTAGACAGCATCCCTGTCGTTCAGGAATTTAAACAGTCGCAGAATGATGTGAATGATATTCTGCAAATGGTTTCACATACAATCTCAAACAAAGTAACAGATGAGATCATTGAATCGACTGGCGGAGATCTTCTTAAAGGAACAACAGGTTCTCAAGAAGGATGTTCTCCTGGCGGCTGCGGCTGCCACTAATATTATATTAAAGACACGATGTTCGATGAGCATCGTGTTTTTTGTTGTTCTGCATAATATAGCTAAAAAGAGGGCCGATGAAATAGATGAAAGACTATAAAATAAAGTTTTATGGTCCTTTATATTTATTTATGATCCTTCAAAAAGTTTTATAGGCTGTTCGACAATTGCCTTTCATCCAATCATTTTCCATTGATATATAATTTCACGTACCGTATATTAAAAATATTTTTTGAACATTCCGCTAAGAATGCCCATATAAATAGACTAATTGCTGATTTTTTTATTAATAAGCACAATAGGCATTAGCCCTGCATAAAATGTATGGAGAGCGAAATAGGAGGGATTCATGTATGGCTAGACACGTTGATCAGGAGTTGACTTACAGAGAGATCATCACAAAAGCAGTGTGTGGTAAAGGCAGAAAGTTTTCTCAGGCGACTCATACGATTGCACCAGCTCATCGTCCCAGCAGTATTTTAGGATGCTGGATCATTAATCATGCTTATAAGCCGAAGAGAAACGGTGAATGTGTAGAAGTTGAAGGAAGCTACGATATTAACGTTTGGTACTCATACAATGATAATACTAGAACGGAAGTAGTAACTGAAACCATACATTTTAAAGATAAAGTGGATTTGAGTGTAAGAGATAAAAACGCGCTTGGGAATCAGTATGAAGTAACTTGCCGTGCCCTGCAAGAGCCTAATACGCTTGAAGCAACCATTTCTCCAAACGGAAATAAGGTCATTGTTCAAGTAGAAAGAGAGTTTGTATGCGAGATCATTGGTGAGACAAAGGTTTGCGTTTACGTAAATCCGGATGGATTTGACGATGAGAATACACGAGATTGGGAATATGATGTTGATAATGAAAACTTCGAAGATCTTGATCCGAACTTTCTGATTGGCGATTTAGAAGAATAACAGAAGCGGGGAGAATTCTTCCCGTTTTTTTCATGCAGAGAAAACGAAATGAATTGAGGAGTTATGATATAATAGCAACATCGAAATGTTATGAAAAAAGGTGAAATCATGTCGCAATATACTCCAATGATACAACAATACTTATCTATCAAGGCAGCTCATCAAGATGCCTTTTTATTTTTTCGTTTAGGCGATTTTTATGAAATGTTTTTTGATGATGCAGTCCGTGCAGCTCAAATTTTAGAGATTACATTAACAAGCAGAGATGGGGGCAGTCAGGATCGCATACCAATGTGCGGCGTGCCATATCATTCTTCTGCAGGTTATATAAAAACCCTGGTTGAAAATGGTTATAAAGTAGCCATCTGTGAACAAGTAGAAGACCCTAAGCAAGCAGTAGGGGTTGTGAAGCGGGAAGTTATTCAAATCATAACACCAGGAACGGTAATTGATGATCATTTATTGCAAGACAGGGAAAATAATTACCTTGTTTCAATTGAAAGAGAAAATGATTTATTTGCTTATATTCTTTGTGACTTATCTACAGGAGAACAAAAAGGATATACATATAGTGGCAATCAGCTGTCATTCATCCAATTGCTCTTAAGCCAAGGGGTTAAAGAAATAGTTGGAGATGAAGAGTTACATGCTGAGTGGAATGAAAAGATATCTCTCAACGGACAGGCTTCGGTTTCCATTCAAAAGGAGAATAGCGTTGATGAAAGATTTCTGCATCTTACACAAGATATCTCTCATCTTTCTTTATTGAAAGCAGCAGGGAGGCTGTTTCATTACTTAAACTATACGCAGAAGCGTTCCTTTCAGCATCTGAAGCCGGTTGAATTTCAGCAGAATGACCTGCGAATGAAACTGGACGCATTTTCAAAAAGAAATCTAGAGCTCACTGAGTCAATTCGGGCAAAAGGCAAAAAAGGTTCGTTGTTATGGCTGTTAGATTCTACTATGACGGCAATGGGAGCCAGAAAACTTAAACAATGGGTAGAAGAACCGCTTTTCGTAAAGAAGACTATTGAGAAACGGTTACAGCTGGTTGAAGAGCTCATTAATGAATTTTTTATCCGTGAAGAAATGAAAGAACAGCTGAAGTCTGTATATGACATGGAACGGCTGATCGCTAAAATCTCTTATGGAAATGCTAGTCCAAGAGATTTGGTCCAGTTAAAAAGATCATTGTTAAGTGTTCCGGTTCTAAAAGAAAAAATAAGTCAAATTCCGGGTGAGTATGCGTCTGAAATTTATGAAAAAATGACGGATCATAAAGACCTGGCTCATTATTTGGATTCAGCTATACATGATGAAGCCCCTGTTCAAATTAAAGAAGGCGGAATCATTAAAAAAGGCTATAATGCTAAGCTGGATGAATATAAAGATGCGAGCATGAACGGGAAAGCTTGGATTGCTGCACTAGAACAGCAAGAAAAAACAGAGACCGGAATTAAATCCTTAAAAATAGGATTCAATAAAATATTCGGCTATTATATCGAAGTTACGAAATCTAACTTATCGATGGTACCAGCTGAGCGATATGAAAGAAAACAGACTCTTGCAAACGCAGAAAGGTATGTAACTCCTGAGCTTAAAGAAAAAGAGCGTATTATTTTAGAAGCTGAAGAAAAAATTTCAGGTCTTGAGTACACTTTATTTTTAGAAGTTAGAGAATATGTAAAGCAATATATTCCTGGGCTTCAGCAGCTCGCTTCTGCGATTTCAGAACTGGACGTCATTCAATCATTTGCTGCGATCAGTGAACAGTATCGTTATGTAAGACCGTCCGTTTCAGAAGATGGAAAAGTAAATATTGTTGGTGGCCGTCACCCAGTTGTAGAAAAAGTAATGGATGCACAAGAATATGTTCCCAATGATATTTTCTTAAATAATGAAAGAAATATGCTTTTGATCACCGGACCTAACATGGCAGGTAAAAGTACGTATATGCGCCAGCTTGCCTTAACGGCCATAATGATGCAAATCGGTTGTTTTGTACCAGCAGAACAAGCTGAACTGCCGATGTTTGACCAAATCTTTACACGGATTGGTGCAGCTGATGATTTAGTAGGCGGACAAAGTACGTTTATGGTAGAAATGCTTGAAACAAACTTTGCTCTTACAAGTGCGACAGAAAATAGTTTGATTCTTCTTGATGAAATCGGGCGTGGAACTTCAACCTATGACGGGATGGCACTTGCACAGTCTATAATCGAGTTTATTCATGAAAGAATTCAAGCGAAGACGCTCTTTTCCACCCATTATCATGAGCTGACTGTTCTTGAAAATTCGCTTCCATCCTTAAAAAATGTTTTTGTAAGTGCTGTTGAGGAAAATGGAAGTCTCGTATTTTTGCATAAAGTAATTGATGGACAAGCTGATAAAAGTTTCGGGATTCAAGTAGCAGAATTAGCAGATCTTCCTCAGGATGTTATACAAAGAGCGAAAACCATCCTTCAGACTTATGAAAAACAAGAAAAGAATGAAGCGCTCCCTATCCAGGAAGTCTCTGCAACAAAAGAAGAAATACAGGAAAGCCAGCTAAGTTTGTTTGCGGATAAAAGCACTGTTTCCCGAAAAAGAGATTCAAAAGAAACTGACGTTTTAAAAGATTTAAAAGCATTGAATGTCCTTGAAATGACACCGCTTGAGGCGATGAATGCTTTATATAAACTGCAGACCAAATTGAAATAAAAAGGAGGCATAAAAGATGGGCAAAATCGTACAGCTTGATGAGCATTTATCGAACAAGATTGCAGCTGGAGAAGTAGTTGAACGCCCAGCCTCTGTTGTTAAAGAACTTGTTGAGAATTCAATTGATGCAAATGCTTCTAGAATCGAAATTGAAGTAGAAGAAGGCGGCTTGTCACTCATTCGTGTGCTTGATAATGGGGACGGTATTGAGGCCGACGACTGTGTCCTTGCTTTTAATCGTCATGCTACTAGCAAGATTAAGAGTGAACATGACCTTATCCAGATTCGCACGATGGGTTTTCGCGGAGAAGCGCTGCCAAGTATCTCTTCCGTCTCTCAGGTAGAGTTGAAATCTTCAACAGGTGATGGTCCTGGTACTTATCTGTTTATCGAAAACGGTAAAATTAAAAAACAGCAGCAAACAAATAGCAGAAAAGGTACCGACCTGACAGTGCGTAACCTGTTTTATAATACACCTGCTCGTCTAAAACATGTAAAAACCATTCAAACTGAACTAGGGACGATCACTGATTTAGTCAACAGGCTTGCATTGGCAAACCCAGATGTTTCTTTTCGGTTAAAACATAACGGAAAAGAATTGCTTCATACATCAGGCAATGGAAACTTGCAGCAGATTATTGCAGCTGTTTATGGTATTCAGACAGCAAAGAATATGCTGCCAGTTTCATTTACATCTCTTGACTATGAAGTAACAGGTTATATAGCTAAACCCGAGATGAACAGAGCATCTAGACAATATATTTCACTGTTTATGAACGGCAGATATATTAAGAACTATGCACTTTCAAAAGCGATCCAAAATGCCTATCATACATTTTTGCCGATTGGGCGATTTCCGATTGCCGTTCTTTCTGTTAAGATGGACCCGACAATTATAGATGTAAACGTACATCCTTCAAAACATGAAGCTAGGCTTAGTAAAGAAACAGAACTCGTCCAATTAGTCGAAAATGAATTAAGAAAAGTAATAAAAGCTGTTCAGCTCATCCCAGAAGTTAATTTTCAGAAGAAAGAACAGAGGCAGAAAGAAACAGATATGCAGTCTGCTTTTTCGTTTGAATACGCTCAAAAGAACAAAGAGATTGATCCTTATCAAGTACCTGAACCTGTTAAATTTAAAACTTCTATTCCTTCTAATTCACCTGCAGGCATTCAGGAAACAGTTCAAGTAAACGAAATGATGGATTCATTTTTAGATACAAAGAAAAATTACACTGAAACAGTTGTTGAAGACAGAGAAGAAAGGATCGAAGAAACAGGAGCAAACAAACAAGAGAAATTACCTGTTCTTTATCCAATCGGCCAGATGCACGGGACATATATACTTGCACAAAATGAAAATGGATTATATTTAATTGATCAGCATGCTGCGCAAGAAAGAATTAAGTATGAATATTTCAGGAAAAAAGTAGGGATGGTTGAACGGGAATTACAGCTGTTAACGGTTCCTTACACATTTGAATACACAACACACGAAGCTGCATTTATTAGCAATCATCTGAATTTTTTAAGCCAAGTCGGGCTGTTTCTTGAGCCCTTTGGACAAAATACTTTTATTGTTAGAGAACATCCGCAATGGTTTCCAAAAGGATATGAAAAAGAAACCATCATGGATATTATTCAGCAGGTACTAGATCATAGAAAGATTGATATAGAAAAATTAAGAGAAGAAGCTGCCATCATGATGTCATGTAAAGGATCGATAAAAGCAAACCATCATTTAAGAAACGATGAAATATTTGCTTTGCTGGAGACTTTGCGAAAATCTGAAGATCCATATACATGCCCTCATGGGAGACCGATAACCATTCATCTATCAACTTATGAACTCGAGAAAATGTTCAAACGGGTCATGTAGGAGCTAACCATGAAAGAAAAATTAATAGTTATAGTAGGTCCGACTGCTGTTGGAAAAACGAAAACAAGTATCGAACTCGCTAAGGCCATTAATGGTGAAATTATCAGCGGTGATTCTATGCAGGTTTACCGCGGATTAGATATTGGAACGGCGAAAATTACAGATGATGAAAGAGAAGGCATCCCTCATTACATGATTGATATCAAAGATCCTTCTGAGCCATTTTCTGTTGCTGAGTTTCAAGAAAAAGCAAAAGAACTAATCAGTAGTATCAATAATAGGGGGAAGATCCCTATCATTGTTGGAGGTACTGGCCTCTATATACGTTCGGTTACACATCATTATGAGTTTTCAGAAGCAAACAAAAACAACGAGATCAGGGATGAACTTCAAAAAAAAGCTGATGCTGAAGGTCCAGAATCACTTCATTTAGAATTAATGTCAATAGATCCTGTAAGGGCAGCTGAAATCCATCCAAATAATATACACAGAGTTATTAGGGCTCTCGAAATATATTATGAAACTGGCAGCATACCCTCAAAGGAACAAAAAAATATGCAAGGGAAAGATGAATCATCATATAACCTTGCATTAATAGGATTAACAATGGAGAGGGAAAAGTTATATCAGCGGATAAATGAACGTGTAGATTTGATGGTTAAGTCAGGTGTTATTAAAGAAGCGAAATGGTTATTACAGCAGGATATCTCCAATAGTCTTGCAGCAAAAGCGATCGGTTACAAAGAATTTTTTCCTTATTTAACTGGTAATAGCACATTAAAAGAATCCATTGAATTATTGAAACGAAATTCGAGAAGATATGCAAAAAGACAGTTCACATGGTTCAATAATCAGATGGATGTGAAGTGGTTTTCCATGGATGAATCACCATTTGAGAAAAAATTTAAAGAAATTCGTCACTTTGTGGAAGGGAAATTAGATATTTCCGAGAATGTATAAAGGTAATGCCCAAAGAGGAGGATCTGTTCACATGAAGCAATCAATCAATTTACAGGATCATTACTTAAACCAATTACGGCGCGAAAACATTTATGTGACCGTATATTTGCTGAATGGTTTTCAGCTTAAAGGTTTAGTAAAGGGGTTTGACAACTTTACGGTTGTACTTGAGGCAGAAGGGAAACAGCACCTCATATATAAGCATGCCATTTCAACGTTCACCCCGCATCGAAATGTCGATTTATCTTCTGCAAATATGAATGAATAAAAAATACTCCCTAAGAACCTGCTGAGGTTCTAGGGAGTTTTTATTTGTTTTATGAAGTTATCATATCTTTGTAAAGTAAGATATGATTTTAAACCGAACCAATACTGAACTTCTTCGTCTGTTCTACCTGAAGCTAAATAATTTAATATTGCTGTCCTCCGTAGGTGTTGAGAGCTTATACCTTGTCTAATACCAGATCGCTTGATTTCCTGTCTTAACATTTTCTGTATGGCGATTACAGTTAAAGGTTTTGGTTCATAAGTTGAATAATCAAATCGAAAAGTACCCCTTTGATAATCAAATGCGATAAAAAAACGGTCAGAAGAATAATGATTTGGTCTGATAGAGGCTGGGATATCTTCTTTGTACGTATATAACAGTTGTTGTGTGAAAGCAGTAAGAGGCAAGTGCCTGATTTCTGCACTATTTACAACCGTTAATTGCTGCCTTGTAAAATTAACGTGTTTCATTTCAATGTTCGTTAATTCTTGCAGCGTTAATCCGTAGTGGTATAGCAGTGATAATATTGCTTCATTTCTTTTGACAAGCAAATGTCTGTATTTTAGCTGATTTTCAGTGAGACCATCAGAAGAAGAAAGTGTTTCAAAAAGCTGCTGAAATTCCTCATCCGTTATAAAGTCGTTCTCATGAAATTGTTTATCTTCTTTTAAATCTTTTTCAATTTCTGAAAAGGGGTTTTCATTGATAAGTCTTTGTGATTGAAGAAATTGAAAGAGACTTTTTATTACGGTAAATACTCGTTGACTGGTCGCTGTGCTATATTCTCTTTGTTCAGAAAGAAATAAAAAATATTCTTTTAATTGTTCAGAAGTCAAATTTAAAATCATAGGTATTTGATCACTGTTTTTGATCACTCTAAGCCAAGCAAAAAAATCCAGCAGATCATAATAATAACGTTTAATCGTACTTTTTTTCTTCCTTTTTTTGTAAATGTGAGATAAATGAATTGGCATATTCGGGTAAGTGTGGGTACTCTTCCATAATTGCCTCCTATAACCTCTTTTTCCCATTATATCAAAGGCAATATTTTTTGCATATTTAACATGCGTCCAATCAAAACTATTTAAAAAAGGATGATGAAAATGCGAAAATTGTCAGTGATATTAATGTGTTTACTCTTTGCTCTCGGTGCTTGTTCAGGAAAGAGCGGGTCAGGGGATGAGACACTGGATACGAAGCAGGTAAAATACGACACTTCAGAGCGTAAGCCTAATTCTCAAATTGATACACCGCGTGTGAAAGAACATAGTGATGAAATACATCAATCAAAAGATTTAGTACAGCTTGCTGAAAAAGTTAACGGAGTTGAAAAAGCATATGTAATCGTCAGTGGCAGTTATACACTGGTCGGAATTGTTTCTTCAGAACTAACAGCGCCAGGTGAAGAAAATGATGCTTTACGCAAGGAAGTTTATAGTGTTCTAAAAGGAAACGCACATGGAAGGAATGCAGCGATTACAACTGATCCGGATAAAATTCAAAAAATAAAAGAATTAGGTAAAAAAGCAAATCTGAGCAACAAAGAAAGTCAAAGCGGCGTTTTTAACGAGATGGGCATATTGATAGGAAAGATTAAACCGCTTGAAGGGCATATGAAGTCCACTAGAAGGCAGGATATGCATGAAGAAATAGATCATAGCCGTGATGATTTATATGAATAAGGAATTCATTATTTCCTAAGGAAGCGCATAAACAGACATATATAGACAGGTTTAATTAACATAAGATATATTATGTTAATTAATGATCAAAAAAAGCATTCTCCATACAAAGAGAATGCTTTAATTATTTCTTACAGCTTCTGTTTTGCTTGAGACATAAATAGAAGTCGAAGCTTTTGGTGTGCTTTTTAATTTTCCGGCTATATAAGAAGCAATTGTAATTGCAATAATTGAGATAAAGGCATTTTTAAAGCCAAACATGGCTACAGCGGAAGAAACAATAATAAAATCAGTAACAAAAAGTGATACACCTCGGTTTATATCAGATTTTTGTTCAAGGTATAAAGCAAGTATGTGGATTCCTCCGAGAGAAGCACCTGAATTTAGAACAAAACTTACCCCGACACCAATCAAGATTCCAGCTATTACCGCAGCAATTACTGGAGAGATCACTGGAAAATGAACAAAATCCATTAAATCTGATATAACGGAAATAAGTAAAATACATAAAAAAGTTGATAGTGAAAAAGTCCATCCAAGTTTTTTTATAGAAAGAACGAAAAAAGGGAGATTTACAATTATAAAAAGAATTTCCCACGACCATTCAGTCATGTAAGCGCCAAGTGTTGCGACTCCAGCTGTTCCTCCAAATGTTAATGAATGTACCGTTAACAGCTTAATACCTGCAGCAGTTAAAAATAATCCTAAAATAATCATTATACTTTTATAAAATTTAGCTTCCAACTTGATTTCCTACTTCCGATTTAACAATTCACTTGATATTTCATTATTTAACATATCACGGAAATCTTGCATACTTGAGTATTTTTATTCGTCTGAAAATAGAAAACGTTCACAATTCATTAATATTTATTCATCAATAAAAAACAGGCTTGTCATTGTGGTAGACAATGTTGCTTTGTCATAAATTGATAACAGTGGGTAAATAAACGATATAGGCATTTGTCACAGGTATTATCTAAAGAGCATACATTGATTTGACTGGTAAAGAGAGGTGGTACCGCTTGAACGAACCTATCGCGATTAAAAAACAGCGGCAGATCAACATTGTGTTAAACCAGGGAAATGAGAAGAACAAAGCAGATGATGCCTTAACTTTAGCCGGAAAAGATAAAGTGAAAGAGCAGCATCTTCCATTAATAAAAATTGAACAAGATCTGAACAGGCTTGTTGGGATGGAAGACTTAAAACATCATGTTAAAGAAATTTACGCATGGCTTCATATTAATAAATGCCGGCAGGAATTGGGACTGAAGGCGGAAAAGCAGGCTCTGCATATGTTATTCAAAGGGAATCCAGGTACTGGGAAAACCACAGTTGCAAGGAAACTGGGAACACTTTTTCATGAGATGAAAGTATTATCTAAAGGTCATTTAATTGAAGCAGAAAGAGCGGATCTCGTAGGCGAATACATCGGTCATACTGCTCAAAAAACAAGAGAATTACTTAAAAAAGCAAATGGAGGAATTCTATTCATTGATGAGGCTTATTCTTTGGGCAGGGGCGGAGAAAAGGACTTTGGAAAAGAAGCGATTGATACACTGGTAAAAGCCATGGAAGATCAGCAGCATGAATTTATATTAATTCTTGCAGGCTACCCGAAAGAAATGGATCGGTTTTTAAAACTAAATCCAGGACTTCCTTCAAGGTTTCCGGTTGTTATTTCTTTTCCTGATTATTCAGTGGATGAACTAATGGAAATATCCAAAAGGATGCTTTCCGAAAGAGAATACGTATTAACAAGAGACTGTGAGTGGAAACTAAAAACACATATTGAACGAGTCAGAAACTCAGGAAATGCCTCTTTCTCAAACGGAAGATACATTCGAAATATGATTGAAAAAGCTGTAAGAAGACAATCTGTAAGGCTCCTAAATGATGCAAGGCAAGATAAAAAAGCGTTGATGACCATTCAAAGTGATGACCTTGTGCTAGAAGAACGTGATTTGATTTGATATGATGGAAGGAGACTATGGAAAGCAGGGATCGCAAATTTGAACAGACAAAAAGATTCAGTTCAGGAAAAAGCGATTCTCGTCGGCTGTCAGCTTCCGCGGCAGGACGACGAGCGTTTTTTTTATTCGATGGAAGAATTAAAGTCGCTGACGAAAACAGCAAATGGAACAGTTTGCGCAGTGGTTTCTCAAAAAAGAGACAGGTATGATTCTGCTACTTTTATAGGTAAAGGAAAAGTTGAAGAATTGATAACTCTTGAAGAAGAACTTGAAGCGGAACTTATTATCTTTAATAGTGAACTGTCACCATCACAAGTACGTAACCTTTCAAAACATTTTCAAGCAAGAATTATAGACCGTACCCAGCTGATTCTTGATATATTTGCTCAGCGTGCCAAAACACGAGAAGGAAAGCTTCAGGTTGAACTGGCGCAGCTGGAATATCTTTTGCCAAGGCTGTCTGGCATCGGTGCAAGCCTTTCAAGACTTGGCGGTGGAATTGGGACAAGAGGTCCTGGTGAAACAAAACTTGAAAAGGACCGCCGTCATATAAGACTGCGTATCCATGAACTAAAACAGCAGCTGAACCAAGTGGTAGGCCATAGAGAAAGATATAGAGAACGGCGCAAACACCAAGGCGCTTTTCAAGCAGCACTAGTCGGTTACACGAATGCGGGAAAATCAACAATATTCAACAAGCTGACTGAAGCTGACAGTTATGAAGAAGATCAGCTTTTTGCGACGTTAGATCCTTTAACAAGAAAAGTGAAACTGACAAGCGGTTTTCAAATGCTGTTAACAGATACGGTAGGCTTTATTCAAGATCTTCCGACTTCATTAATTGCCGCCTTTCGATCAACATTAGAAGAAGCTGCTGAGGCTGATCTGCTTATTCACGTTATTGACGGATCAAGTGAGGACCGCAATCAGCATGAAAAAACAGTTAAACGAATTTTGAGTGATCTGAAAGCTAGCCATATTCCAATGTTAACGGTATACAATAAAAAAGATCAGTTTGCTCCAGACTTTTTACCAGAAAGTCCGTCTATTTCTATTTCAGCTTTATCTGAACAAGATATTACAATGTTAAAAGATACGATTGAAAAGGAAGTTACTAAACAGCTTACATATTATCAAATCAGTGTGCCTTCACACGATGGCAAACAGCTTGCGAGACTTCGGTCCGAAACGATCTTAATCAAACAAGAGTTTGATAAAGAAAAGCTGGTTTATGATTGCAGGGGTTATGCCCTTCCATCAACTTCTATAGAGCAAATCAGCAATAAAGGAGAATAGCATGTATTCGCAGTTCCAAAATGGAGAAATCTTAGAGAAAATAGCAAAAAGAGTAGCTGATCGTATAAAGGATGTTCATGAGTCGATTGATTCAATTGCACAATTTAATCAGCTTAAAGTTTTAAAAGCATTCCAAAAAAATCATGTAGGAGACCATCATTTCAATCCATCTACTGGTTATGGCTATGATGATTCTGGACGGGATACACTTGAAAAGGTCTATGCTGAAGTCTTTCAAGCAGAGGCAGCTATTGTCAGGCCGCAAATTATTTCGGGAACGCATGCCATTACATTATCCCTTTTTGGTGTGCTCCGCCCAGGTGATGAACTCTTATATATAACTGGAAAACCTTATGATACTTTAGAAGAAATTGTTGGGATCAGAGGATCAGGTGAAGGTTCATTAAAAGATTATAACATCTCATATAAGCATGTTGACTTAACTGCACAAGGAGAAATTGATTACGAAGCGGTAAAAAAATCAATTACAGAAAAGACAAAAATGATCGGTATTCAGCGTTCTAAAGGGTATGCTGACCGTCCTTCATTCACAGTGAATGCTATTAAACAAATGATTGATTATGTTAAACGTATCAAAAAAGACGTAATCGTATTTGTTGATAATTGCTATGGTGAATTTGTTGAACAAACGGAGCCTATTGAAGCGGGTGCAGATATCATTGCAGGATCATTAATCAAAAACCCTGGGGGAGGTCTTGCGAAAACAGGAGGATATATAGCAGGAACAGAATCACTGATTAATAGAATTTCTTATCGTCTTACTTCTCCTGGAATCGGAAGAGAAGCAGGTGCATCACTTTACAGTTTACAAGAGATGTATCAAGGCTTTTTCTTAGCTCCCCACGTTACCGCACAGGCTTTAAAAGGAGCTGTTTTTACAGCCGCATTCTTGGAAGAGCTAGGCATGGAAACCCGACCGGCATGGCATGAGAAAAGAACGGATCTAATCCAATCCGTTATCTTCGGAGACAAAGAGAGAATGATTACATTCTGTCAGGCTATCCAAAAATCATCACCAATTAATTCATTTGCAGTTCCTTATCCTGATTACATGCCTGGTTATGAAGATGATGTCATTATGGCAGCAGGAACATTTATCCAAGGAGCGAGTATTGAGCTTACTGCTGATGGACCGATACGTCCGCCGTATATTGCATTTGTACAGGGCGGTCTTACACTTGAACATGTCAAAATTGCTGTTATCTCCGCTGTGGATGAACTTTTAACACATGGTTTAATTAAAAAATAAGCATCTTAAAAAGGCCGCTCTTGGTCTTTTTTTAATTTGATGTTACTTTTTCTAACATTATGTTTGACATGTTAGCTTTTCTGACATAAGATATAAAAAGAAGTTGAAAGGAGGTATTTATAATGAACGATATGAACCGCAGGAACTTACCTTTGTTCCCAATTAGCATTGTTATGCAGCTGACTGAGTTGTCTGCAAGACAGATTCGCTATTATGAAGAACATGAATTGATTCATCCTGCAAGGACAGAAGGTAATCGTCGTTTGTTTTCTTTCAATGATGTAGATAAGCTTCTTGAGATCAAAGCACTTCTCGAACAAGGGGTGAATTTAGCAGGTATCAAAAGGGTATTTGAACTTAACGAACAAGCTGCTGAATTACTTAAAAATCAGCAAAATGTTCAAGGAGTAAAAGAAATTTCGGAATCTGCGCTTCATCGCCGTTTAAAACGGGAATTGATTCATGCAGGAAGACATGGGAAGACCTCATTAATTCAAGGAGAACTTTCCAGGTTTTTTCACTAAACAAAAACAAAATAATACTTAATAGGTGAACAATCGCCTTAAATAGGCGTTTTTATATTTAAAGGAGGAGAAAGATTTGGCTAAGTACACTAAAGATGACATTTTAAGAATGGTAAAAGAAGAAAATGTAAGGTTCATTCGTTTGCAATTCACAGATTTATTGGGTGTAATTAAAAACGTTGAGATTCCAATCGGACAGCTTGAAAAAGCTTTGGAAAATAAAATGATGTTTGACGGATCTTCTATTGAAGGTTTTGTACGAATTGAAGAATCTGATATGAATCTATTTCCTGATCTAGATACATTTATGATTTTCCCTTGGACATCTGAAAAAGGTAAAGTAGCACGTTTGATCTGTGATATCTACATGCCAGATGGAAATCCTTTTGATGGAGATCCGCGTGGTATTCTAAAGCGTGTACTAAAAGAGATGGAAGACCTAGGATTCTCTGATTTCAACATTGGACCTGAGCCAGAATTTTTCTTGTTCAAAAATGATGAAAAAGGCGAACCTACTCTTGAATTAAATGATAAAGGCGGATACTTTGACCTTGCTCCAACAGATCTTGGTGAAAACTGCCGAAGAGATATCGTACTGGAGCTTGAAGATATGGGCTTTGAGATCGAAGCATCTCACCATGAGGTAGCACCTGGTCAGCATGAAATTGACTTTAAATATGCGGATGCAGTGAGCACTTGTGATAACATCCAAACGTTTAAGCTTGCTGTTAAAACAATTGCACGTAAACACGGGCTTCACGCTACATTCATGGCAAAACCATTATTTGGTGTAAACGGTTCTGGTATGCATGCTAACATGTCTTTATTTAAAGACGGCGAAAATGTATTCTATGATGAAAAGTCTGAAACAGGCTTAAGTGAGACAGCAATGCATTTCTTAGCTGGTATTCTAAAGCACGCTCAAGGTTTTACAGCAATCACAAACCCTACTGTAAACTCTTATAAGCGTCTAGTGCCTGGCTATGAAGCTCCTTGTTATGTAGCTTGGTCTATGCAAAACAGAAGTCCATTAATCCGTATTCCAGCATCACGCGGTATCAGCACACGTATCGAAGTTCGAAGTGTTGATCCAACGGCTAACCCGTATCTTGCAATGGCAGTATTGCTTGCATCGGGTCTTGATGGAATCAAGAATAAATTAGCTGCTCCGAAGCCTGTAGACCGCAACATCTATGTAATGGATAAAGATGAGCGAGAAGCAGAAGGAATTCAAGATCTTCCAGCAACATTAAAAGAAGCTCTAGTTCTTTTCAGTAAAAATGAAGTTCTGACAAAAGCTCTAGGTGAGCACGCTACAGAACATTTTATTGAAGCGAAAGAGATCGAGTGGGATATGTTCCGTACGCAGGTTCACCCTTGGGAACGCGAACAATATATGAGCATGTATTAAAACCTAAAACCCCTGATACCAACGGTATCAGGGGTTTTTAGATTTTTAGTCCAAATAGTAAATATTAGTATCAATTGGTCTCGACTTTCACAGTTTATTCCCAGTTGCATCTTTTTAACCTATTTGATTGTGATCGGAGTCCCGTCAAACTTAGTGAATGAGAAACCACTGAATTTCTCATTGTAGGTCGCCCTATAGTCCCTAAGAATGCTTATTGCGACGGCTTCACCAAGTTTCATCCCCTCAATCCCATCAGAACGCCAATGAACGCCGCTGTATCGCGGCCAAAGGAGATATTGGCGGCAAGTTTATTCATTTCCACGCCTATTGTCAATGGGTCTCCTGAATAAGGAAGCAATGAGAGACCATTCGAACTGGCGGAGACTGGATTTGGGATCCTAAACGATTCTTTAAAGAATGCCTTGAGCTTGGGTTTCTGATTTAAGGTAGGGGTTTGATTCATTTAATGCTTCACTGCCATAACTCAGCAGAACTAGCTTTTCAATTATAGGATTTGTTTTTTCTCTATTTCGAAAATGGAAATCAGAAGAGAATAAAGGAAAATGAAATTATCCTTAAATTGAAAAAAAAACAAGCCATTAATTTTTATTCACATCTTGTCTAATCTCAAATAGTATACTTAATGAATACTTCTATATATGCCGATAACTTTCCCAAAAAACTTATAAAGGTACTTGCTCATTCCATTATTTTATTTTTTGAAATTTCATGTAGTTTACTTTTAGTAAATTGAAAAAGTCGAATTAATAAAATTGCAGATAATAGATGGGTTGGAATAGAATAAATGGGGCAATTATTAAAAGAAAAAGTATTCTCCTTATGTTAAGACATGAAAAGACGAGATGTTAATAAATTATATCATCTTTTTTTTGCATTCATAGATTTTTGTTTAAAAACTAATGAATAATTTAGTTTGACGAAGGTAACCTGATTATGAAAGGAGATTTTTTATGTGGCTGCTAATCTCTACTATTACCATTCTTTTAATAATCATATATGTCATGCCAAAAAACGTTACGAAATCAGAGGCTTTTTTTTCTGTGTTTTTTTCAATGGCTTTTCAGCAACTGGTAGATTGTTATTTAGATTTTAAATATGACCTTTATGGATATTTCAGTGTTGGTGTTGATTCAGAATACATCTTGGTTTTATTACTTTTATTTCCTGCTTTTAAACTTGTATTTATAAATTTTTTTCCTTTCGGTTTAAGCTTTCGTTCAAAAGTAAAATACATATTATTTTGGACAGTTTTTTCAACTCTCTATGAATACTGATCCCTTTATACAAGTTTGTTCTACTACCATGGGTGGCGAATAGAATGGTCAATTGCTATGTATCCCGTAATATTTTCAATTAATGGATATGTATTTTATCTTTTTCGTAAATGGAAAGCTGAAGAAAAAAATAGTAATTGCCTAGGTAAAGTTTAGTGTTTTTATTATTCGATGAATTTAAAGGCACAAAAAAAACAAGCCATTTATTAGAAATAGCTTGCTTAAATACTTATATGGATTAATGGATACTCCTGTAAACCCCTATTACTTTACCTAAGATTGTACAGCTCTGCAGAATAATAGGTTCCATAGAAGAGTTCTCTGGCTGAAGTCTGATATGATTCTTTTCTTTAAAGAATCGTTTTACAGTTGCTTCATCTTCGTCAGTCATTGCAACGATAATATCTCCATTATTAGCAGTTGGCTGCTGCTTTACGACAACTAAGTCTTTATTAAAAATGCCTGCTTCGATCATACTGTCTCCAACAACAGAAAGCATAAAAACATTTTCATCTCCAACTACATGCTCGGGAAGAGGAAAATATTCTTCTACATTTTCAACAGCACTGATAGGAAGCCCTGCAGTTACTTTACCGATTACCGGAATCGAAACAGATCTGACAGAAGGAATATTATCTTCTAAACCTAATACCTCGATTGCTCTTGGTTTGGTTGGATCCCTGCGTATTAGCCCCTTTTTCTCAAGTCTTGCCAAATGTCCATGAACTGTAGAACTAGATGCAAGTCCAACTGCTTCACCAATTTCTCTAACAGAAGGCGGATAGCCTTTTTGCGATACTTCTTCTTTTATAAAAGCCAGAATATCCAATTGCCGTCTGGATAACTTAGTCATTTTTAAGCACCTCACCAGATTTTTTATCTATAAAAAGTATAGCATGGCATTCTGGGAGATACAAACATAAGTTCGAAAAATGTGTTGACACCGAACAAACGTTCCAGTTATTATGGAAATAAGAAATACGAACAAACGTTTGTTGAAAGGGGAAAAAATAATGAAACAAGGGACGTTGCATGTGATTGTATTTTTAGGTTTAGTTGGGGGAATCTTTTTTACATTATCAAATCTTGCATCACAAGATAAACAATATATAGAAGTTACAATTGAAGAAGGGGATTCACTGTGGAGTCTTTCTGAAGAATACAATGCAAAACATCATTATTCAAACTGGGAGTTTATAAAATGGGTAGAGAAAGAGAACAGTGTAAACGCCGCTGCTGTATTTCCAGGCCAGAAAGTAATCATCCCGGTTAATAAATAAAAAGCAGGTCTTAATCTATGAAAGCAATCATTTATTGCAGAGTTAGTACAGAAAAAGATGAACAAACAACATCGATCGAAAGACAAAAAGCAGAACTGTTAAAACTGGCAGATCAATTTAATCTAGAAGTTATTAATTGTATTTCAGAAAAGGCTAGCGGCTACTCACTGGAACGTGACGAACTCTTGAGTGTTTTGGATATGGCAAGGGATGCAGAGTTTCAATATCTGCTTGTTCAAGATGATACTCGTTTAGGAAGAGGCAAGGCTAAGATGGCAATTCTCCATCAATTAATTAAATACGATATTAAAGTATTTACCTTATCACATAACGGAGAATACACTTTAACTGAAGCAGATGAAATGGTACTTGATATTGTCTCAACAGTTGAGGAATACCAGCGTAAGCTCCATAATATGAAGATCAGAAGAGGTATGAAAAAAGCGGTGAAAGATGGCTATAAACCTCAGAAAAATCTGAAAAACAAAACTTATGGCGGCCGTGAAAAGAAAGAGGTACCTATAAACGAAATCGTCCGGCTAAAAGATATGAAGCTGACATTTCATGATATTGCTGCAACACTAAAAGGATTGGGCTACAACATTTCAAAAGCTACTGTTCATCGAAGATACAGAGAATATATGGAAAATACGGATAACTAGAAATTCCTTTTCTACTCATGTAAGATTGAGAGAAAGAGAAAGTAAAAGGAGTTTTTATAGATGTTATCTAAAGATAAAATGCAAAGAATAAATGAATTATCTAGAAAATCCAAGCAAACAGAGTTATCAAAAGATGAAAAAATCGAGCAAAAGAAACTGAGAGAAGAATATCTCCAAGTATTTAGAAAATCCTTTGTTCAAGATTTGCATGGAGTTACATTTGTAGATCCAAACGGAAACGATGTTACACCTGAAAAACTAAAGAGAAGTAAAGATAATAAAAATAATCTTAAACATTAATACTTAATGCCTATTTGCAAGAATGCAAATAGGCATTTTTTTCTGTTGCATTAAATATTTAATAGTATATACTGTTATATAACAACTTTGAAAGGGGAGAATATTTTGACTTTTTCAATCACGAGTGCTGCTGCTAATCTTTATAAGGATATCGAATTAGGAGCTAAAGAAGGTTTGCGTTTATTTGTGAAGTACGCTGGAAGCGGTGACTCGGGTGGGTTTTCACTTGGGGTAACTCCTGCTGTGCCGGAAGAAAATGACTACATCCAGGAAGTTGAAGGATTAAAATTTTTTGTTAAAGCAGAAGAGAGTTGGTTTGTTGAAAATATGAAGCTTGATTATGATGAAAAAACGGATTACTTTTCTTGTCAGATTCCCGGTTTAGCTTAATATAGATATACCGCCTGTACTATAACAACGAATTCGTTGCAATAGTTTCAGGCGGTTTTTGTATGAACTGCAGAGGGTAATGGTAAAATAACAATAGTTTATAAAGTGTTTACCTTGTCTAAATGGACATGAAGGTTTATTATGTAATTCAAACTGTTTAGTACATACGAAGGGATGATTTATTTGTCACGTAATATTGATGATTTAGCAATTAATACGATCAGAACACTATCAATTGACAGCATAGAAAAGGCGAATTCCGGCCATCCCGGAATGCCGATGGGGTCAGCACCAATGGCATATAGCCTTTGGGCGAAATACATGAACCATAATCCATCTAATCCAGAATGGTTTAACCGTGACCGCTTTGTTTTATCAGCCGGCCATGGTTCAATGCTACTTTATAGCTTGCTGCATTTAAGCGGTTATGGGTTGACGATTGAAGACTTGCAACAATTCAGACAATGGGGAAGCAAGACTCCTGGACATCCTGAATACGGTCATACAGTTGGGGTAGAAGCAACTACAGGTCCACTTGGGCAAGGAATTGCGATGGCTGTCGGAATGGCGATGGCAGAACGTCACCTCGCTGCAAAATATAACCGTGATGGACACGAAGTAATCGATCATTATACGTATTCCATTTGTGGTGACGGAGACTTAATGGAAGGTGTATCTGCAGAAGCCGCTTCTTTAGCTGGGCATCTTGGTTTAGGAAGAATGATTGTGCTTTATGATTCAAATGACATTTCTTTAGATGGCGATCTACATCATTCATTCTCAGAGAATGTACAGCAAAGATTTGAAGCATACGGCTGGCAAGTTCTATTTGTAGAAGATGGAACTAACTTGGATGAAATCGAAAAAGCTATAGCAGAAGCACGTAAAGAGTTAAACAAACCTACACTAATTGAAGTTAAAACAGTTATTGGACATGGCTCACCAAATAAGTCTGGTAAATCAGCGTCTCATGGTGCACCACTTGGGAAAGACGAAATTCTTTTAACTAAAGAAGCATACAAGTGGACATTTGAAAATGATTTCCACGTTCCTGAAGAAGTTAAATCACATTTTGAACAATTAAAGGCTGAAGGCCAATCAAAAGAAGAAGAATGGAATAAACAATTCCAAGCATATGAAGAAGCTTATCCAGAATTAGCTCAAGAACTTCAAGAAGCTATAAAAGGCGATCTTCCAGAAAACTGGGATCAAAATATGCCTGAATTTGATAAGGCGGTAGCTACGCGTTCTTCTGCTGGAAAAGCGTTAAATGTGCTTGCTAAAAATGTTCCATCAATTTTTGGAGGATCTGCGGATTTAGCAGGTTCAAATAAAACACTTCTAGATGGCGAAGTAAACTTTAGCCGAAACGATTATAGCGGCCGCAACATCTGGTTTGGTGTTCGTGAATTCGCAATGGGAGCGGCATTAAACGGAATGGCACTCCATGGCGGTCTTAAAGTATACGGTGGGACATTCTTTGTTTTCTCTGATTACGTACGTCCAGCAATTCGCTTGTCTGCATTAATGGGGCTGCCTGTGACTTATGTATTAACACATGACAGTGTAATGGTAGGAGAGGATGGTCCTACGCATGAGCCAGTTGAACAGCTTGCTTCATTGCGTGCACTTCCTAACCTTAACTTGATTCGTCCAGCAGACGGATACGAATCGAATGCAGCATGGAAGATTGCAGTTGAAAGTAAAGATCAGCCAACTGCACTTGTTTTAAGCCGTCAAGACTTGCCAATATTGAAAAATACAAAAGAAAAAGCATACGAAGGTGTTAAACGCGGTGCTTATATAGTGTCGCCATCTGAATCAGAGGCTGAAGTACTTCTTCTTTCTGCTGGTTCAGAGGTAAGTTTGGCAGTAGAAGCTCAAGAGCTTCTGAAAAATGAAGGGATCTCAGCATCTGTTGTTTCCATGCCTTCTTGGGAAAGTTTTGATAAGCAGGATTCAGCTTATAAAGAATCAGTGCTTCCGAAGCATATTACTAAACGCTTAGCTATTGAAATGGGCGCTTCATTAGGATGGCATAAATATGTTGGACTTGAAGGAGACACTTTAGCGATTGATACTTTTGGAGCTTCTGCACCTGGTGAAGTTATCCAAAAGGAGTTTGGCTTTACACCAGAAAATGTAGTGAAGCGTGTTAAAGAAATGCTAAATAAATAAAAATGATTTTTTTAGAAAGAAGGTTTTCAAACGAAAACCTTCTTTTCTTTGTTTTTCGACAAAAGAAGTTGTTTTTCTCTCTGTTTTTTAGACAAGCTTTTCTCCATTTTTTGTATATACTTTTCAGCAAAGAAGTTGGAGAGGAGCTTTTCCATGAGAGAATTTTATATATATTTAATAACAAAAGAAGTTGCTCATTCCTACTATGGAAAAGAAAATAAGCTTTTTCAATTATTTTATGAAGAACAGCGTTCATCAGGAATATTTAAACAAATATTAAATAAACAGATCGGGTACATAACATCCTCTATTTCAGTTTCACAGCTTGAGGAACATTTTTGGCTGCAATTAAGAGATAAATATGAGTGGCGTTCTGAAGGTCAAACATATACACTTTCATGTAAGAATAGTAAGGTAAGGATTGAATTGAACAATCGTTATCTTCATCTGTACAGCATTGGAAATTTCGAGGCAGAAACCATAATTTTTGAAGCTTTAAGACAATTTGAGTCATACTTCTTAGCGATGGACTATGGAGAAAGAAAATATGGATGGCTGTCACCCTTTAAACTGAACATGGTGTATGCTACTTAATTAACTTTCAAATGTTGTATGTAACCTATAACTTGTAGTAAACTAGTTCTAGACAACATGAAGGAGGAAGTTTTAACAATGAGTACTGGTATGGTAATCCTTGTGGCGGCACTATCACTGATTGCAGGCGTTGCGATCGGATTTTTTATTGCCCGCAAGTATATGATGAGTTATTTACAAAAAAATCCACCGATTAATGAAAATATGTTGCGTGTGATGATGATGCAGATGGGTCAAAAGCCTTCTCAAAAGAAAATTAACCAAATGATGCAGGCTATGAACAAGCAGATGAAGTAAGTGTACAAGCACCCTGAGTAAAATCGGGTGCTTGTTTTTCGTTATAATTGCTTACAGCATCAAAAGAGGATGATGATTATGGACGATATAAAAACAATCCGAATAAACGAAATAGATTTTGATTCACATCTGCTTTTTGATGTCAGGTCTCCTAAGGAATATGAGGAATACCATATTCCAGGTGCAAAATGCTTAAGTATTTTTTCAAACGATGAAAGAGCGGAAATTGGGACGATATACAAGCAGAATAGCAAGGAACAAGCGATGGAACGCGGACTGGAGATTGTAGCTCCCAAATTGCCGGACTTTTTTAAGACAATAAAGACCGAGATGGCAGTAAATCCAGAAAAGCAAGTTGTGATTTATTGTGCGAGAGGCGGAATGCGTTCAAAAAGTATAGCTCAAACAATGTCGATGATGGGGATAAATTGTTTACAGTTAGATGGCGGGATCCGTTCTTATCGAAAGCAGATTGAAAAAATACTGGATGAATATTCACAAAACCCGCACAAAATTATAGTTATTGAAGGCTATACAGGGACAATGAAAACTAAATTTTTGGAGAAGCTGCAGGATGAAGGTTATCCGGTTATAAATTTAGAGAGAATGGCTAGTCATAAAGGTTCAATTTTTGGAAGAATTGGAGAAGAACCAGCTTCTCAGAAAAAGTTTGAATCACGATTATATGAGCGGTTAAATGAACTTAAAGACTCTCCTGTTTTAATAATTGAATCTGAAAGCAAAAGAATCGGCAGGGTTGTTGTTCCTGACTTTTTGTTAGAAGGAAAGTACTCGGGCACCCGCATCCATATCGATATGCCTTTTAGAATGAGAGTGAAATATATTTGTGAAGTATATGATCCTCTGTTTCATAAGGAAGAAATTGAAGAAGCAGTATTGAAACTTTCTAAAAGGATTCCGTTTCCTATCATGACGGAGATCAAAGAAGCACTCACGCAACAAGATTATGAAAAAGTCGTTTCTTTCTTGCTTGAAAATTATTATGATCCAAAGTATGAGTTTGCGGAACAAAAGTATGAAAGTCAATGTATCAAGGTATGTGGTGATTCTTTTGATTACCTTTACAACGAAATTAAGAATGAAATTAACAAAATTTTTTAACTCATATTAAAGACCGCCTTAAAGGTGGTCTTATTTTTATGAATATTTTTCTTTTCGGAATTTTCATATATTGGTAAACTATACTTGTTTTAGTTGCATATATGGGGGGACAAATATGAAGGTTTTTATGCAATTGATGTGGTATTTCAAACAAGAGAAGCTACGATATCTCGGTGGTATCATTATGCTCGCGTTTGTTTCTCTAGGGCTATTAGTGCCGCCTAAAATTGTCGGTCTGACTGTCGATCACATTAAGGAAGGTACTTTAACAGAAGAGTTGTTATGGCGATATGGAGGATTGCTTATTGCAATTGCTGTAGGGATCTATGTTCTAAGGTATATTTGGAGAATTTTAATATTTGGTGCTGCTGTAAAACTTGCTATGCTGCTTAGAAACAGACTTTATGAGCACTTTACAAAGAAATCTCAGGAATTTTATCAAAAGCGCCGGGTTGGAGATCTTATGGCTCACTCAACAAATGACCTTCAAGCGATTCAGCAAACGGCAGGAGATGGTGTACTGACCTTGGTAGATTCATTGATGATGGGTGGATTTACTCTGATTGCGATGGCCTCAACGATTAGCTGGAAGCTTACACTAGTAAGTCTGCTTCCATTGCCTGTAATGGCATGGGCGACGAATAAATATGGAACCCTGCTTCATAAACGATTTCACAGCGCACAGGAAGCATTCTCATCACTTAACGATAAAGTGCAGGAAAGTATATCGGGAACTCGTGTAATTAAAGCTTTTGGACAGGAAAAAGATGATATTAATAGCTTTAGAGAGTTATCAAAGGATGCTGTTAGAAAGAATATGGCGGTCGCTAAAATTGATTCATTGTTTGATCCTACAATTTCATTGATTATAGGCTTTTCATTCTTTCTGGCAGTTAGCTATGGGTCATCTTTAGTCATTTCAGGTGAATTGTCAATAGGAGAACTTGTATCATTCACCAGTTACTTAGGATTATTAATATGGCCAATGCTTGCGTTCGGCTGGCTGTTTAATATCGTGGAAAGAGGAAGAGCATCATATGATCGGATAGAAACGTTGCTGGCAGTTAAAGAGGATATTAATGATGAAGGAACAATATCTACATTGCCAAAAGGCAATATTGAATTTCACATTAAGGAATTTAGTTATCCAGATAAAGCGCCTGTCTTAAAAGCCGTCAGATTTACTTTAGAAAGCGGGCAGTCAATGGGTATCGTCGGCAAAACAGGAAGCGGTAAAACCACACTGTGCAGGATACTGCTTCGTGAGTATGACATTTTAAGAGGTGAGGTTTCACTTGATGGAGAGGATATCTGTGATTACAGGCTGCATACTTTACGATCTGCAATTGGTTATGTCCCTCAAGACCATTTTTTATTTTCTGCTACCATTGCAGAAAACATTGCTTTCGGAAATATAAATGCTCCTTTCACGAAAATAAAAGAAGCTTCAAATACCGCTTCCATCCACAAAGATATTGCACAATTTAAATATGGGTACGAAACAGTTGTTGGTGAAAGAGGTGTAACGTTATCAGGAGGGCAAAAGCAACGGATATCGATAGCAAGGTCTCTTGTAACTAACCCTGAAATTTTAATTCTGGATGATTCTTTATCTGCTGTTGATGCAAAAACCGAGGAAGAAATCCTTCAGAACTTAAAGGAGAAAAGAAAAAACAAAACAACCATAATAACTGCTCACAGATTGTCTTCTATTGCTCATTGTGACTTGATCATCGTTATGGATAACGGCACTATTATTCAAAGGGGGACACATCAGTCCTTATTATGTGAAGAGGGTTGGTATAAGGAAACTTACGAAAGGCAAGCTCTTGAAACGCTTATCGCACAAGGAGGTGGAAACAGATGAGTGGAAACGGCAATATACAGCTAAATGAAGAACTGACCCATATGAATCAATGGACCGTTTTTAAACGTCTAATGTCATATACAAAAATGCATAAGAAACGCCTTTCCATTGCTTTTCTTCTCCTATTGGCTGCAACCGCATCTGAACTTACAGCACCGATATTAGTTAAAACGTTTATTGATGATTATTTAACACCTCGAATTTTCGATCAAAAAGCACTCATTATTCTTGCCTGCACCTATATTGCTTTAATTGTGCTGTCTGCAATCGTAAATTACATTCAATTTGTCTTGTTCCAATCAGTAGCTTTAGATATTATTCAAACTTTAAGGATTCAAGTATTTTCAAAAGTACATTCATTAGGTTTGAAATTCTTTGACCGCACTCCTGTTGGAAGTCTCGTTTCCAGAATTACGAATGATACTGAGGCAGTTAAAGATCTATATGTTAGTGTGCTGTCCACCTTTGTTCAAAATATCGTTTTTCTATTTGGTATTTTTGGGTTTATGTTTTATTTAAACGTGAAACTAGCGGTTTTTTGTTTAGGCATTTTGCCTTTTATTATTTGTATCATGTGGATGTACAGAAAGTATAGTTCGAAATCTTTTTATGAAATGAGAGAAAAGCTCAGCCAGTTAAATGCTAAATTGAATGAGTCACTGCAGGGGATGTCCATTGTCCAAGTCTTTAATCAGCAAAAAAGACTGAGAGAAGAATTTGCAAAAGTTAACAATGAACATAATGACGCTCAGATGAAAAATATAAAATATAATGGCTTGCTTTTAAGACCTGCTGTAGACCTTATCTATATGTTGGCTCTATTGATGATCTTATCTTTTTTTGGAATAAATTCGTTTAATTCACCAGTTGAAATCGGTGTGATCTATGCTTTCATAAATTATTTAGATCGTTTTTTTGAACCTGTCAACATGATGATGATGCGCCTTTCGATTTTTCAGCAAGCGGTTGTTTCCGCAGGAAGAGTGTTTACAGTGATGGACGAAACTGAACTGGCTCCGGTAAAAAAAGCAAAAGGACAATTAGACCCGATTATAAGCAATGGAAAAATTGAATTTAAAAATGTTACGTTTTCATATGATGGCGAACAAGAAGTGCTAAAAAACATTTCATTCACTGCCAACCCAGGAGAAACTGTTGCACTAGTAGGTCATACTGGCAGCGGTAAAAGTTCTATAATTAACTTGCTTATGCGTTTTTATGATGTGGAAAAAGGTGAGATATTGATCGATAATATTCCTTTATCCCATTTCGAAAATAATGAACTCCGGGACAAAGTAGGTCTTGTCCTTCAGGATCCATTTTTGTTTGTTGGAGATATCGCTCAAAATATTCGATTATACAACAAAGAAATTACAGATTCGGATATTAGGGAAGCGGCAAAGTTTGTTCAAGCATCAAACTTTATTGAAAAACTGCCAGAAAAGTATAATACGATGCTGGGTGAAAGAGGGGCTGCATTTTCGAGCGGACAAAGACAGCTTATTTCATTTGCAAGAACGATGGCTTTTTCTCCGAGAATCCTGATTTTAGATGAAGCAACAGCTAACATCGATACTGAAACAGAAGAAGAGATACAGCTCGCTCTGCATAAAATGAGAAGCGGAAGAACAACGATTGCAATCGCGCACCGATTATCCACGATTCAGGATGCAGAATTAATCTTAGTGCTTCATAAAGGAGAAATAGTTGAAAGAGGAACACATCAAGAGCTTTTGAAGCAGCGAGGATTATATCATAAGATGTTTTTGCTGCAGCATGGTACAGATACAATAGACGAAGTCAGTTAATGGGCTGTTCCAAAAGTAAGTTATACTTACTTTTGGCAGCCCTAAATTTTTTATTTTATAAAATAAAAGTTTACGTAGACTCTTGTTTTTGGAAGTTGTTGCTTTCCGTTCCAGGTGCTCGCTTTCCGCGGGGCAGGCGGTGAGCCACATTTCAACGTTTCACTTATAAGTGTCTCAGCTGTCCGCCAGTCCCGCAGAGTCTCACACCTTGCACTCCAATCAACTTTCATTGAGGAACTTCAAAACCTCTCTGTAGAAACGCTCTTCTAGAAAAGAGCGAAAAATAAATAGCGGATGTCCTGGAGCGGAATCAACATCTTCTAATAGCAACATGGGTGACTTAAAATTTTTTATTTTGTCCCATCCTTTTTTTGACTGAAATTTTTCGAATATATGAATATATTTATTATGTCATTGACTTATTTGCAAATTATCCTATGATAAGATAGCATACATACAAACTGAACTAAAGGATGAGAGTGCTTTGAAGAATTATGTAATAACATCAGTGCTTATCGGAAGCGTGTTAGTCCTCTCTGCGTGTAAACCTGTAGATTGGGCTGAACAACAATGGAACTCGGCATTTAACGATTCAAAAGACGAAACGAAAGATGAAAAAGATGAAAAACAAAACGATAATGAACAACAAAGAGACAAACCTAAAGATGAAACACCATCAGAAACAGATGAAAATAATGGACAGGATCAGCAAGCAGATCTTCCTTGGCTAAATGAAACCGTAACGGTTTCAGGTGATGGTAAAGCGATTGTTCAAAACTTAGATGACATTCTTATAGTTGCGAATAAGGAAAGAAATCTTCCAGAAGACTATGAACCAGCTGATCTGGTAATTCCTAATGTTCCTTTTCCATTTAAAGAGGATCTGCCTAAAAAGAAGTTAAGAAAAGAAGCTGCATCCTCGGTAGAAGAGTTATTTAAAGCTGCTGAAGGACAAGGATTAGAACTCCTTGCTCAGTCGGGATACCGCTCATACGATACTCAGGTTTCGATTTTTGCTTACAATGCAGATCAGTTTGGCGAGGAGAAAGCCAATCAAACCAGTGCCCAGCCGGGACAAAGTGAACACCAGACTGGCCTTTCACTTGATGTGACTTCACCACAAGTTAACTATGAATTAGTTGAGAAATTCGGTGAAACGAAAGAAGGAAAGTGGCTTGCGGAAAATGCTTATAAATACGGATTCATTATTAGATACCTTAAAGGCAAAGAAGATATAACGGGATATCAGTATGAACCTTGGCACCTAAGATATGTCGGCAAAGAACATGCAAAAGAAATTCATGAACGGGGAATAACATTAGAAGAATATTTAGAAAAACAATAAGTATATTATAAGACAGCCCGTTAAAAGGCTGTCTTTCTTTATGATTGAACAAAACGTCTATTTTCTTTAAGATAGAGAGAGAATGTATAAAGGAGCTTCTGCTTATGACCGATCTAAATATTTGGCTTGCTTTCGGAGCCGGGCTGCTATCTTTTATTTCACCATGCTGCTTACCGCTATATCCAGCGTTTTTATCTTATATCACCGGAATATCGGTTCAGGAACTAAAAGAAGAACAAGCAATGCTCAGAAAGAGAGCGCTATTACATACAACATTTTTTTTATTAGGGTTTTCGATAATATTTATCGTGCTTGGTTTGTCTACAACGGTAATAGGAGAAATCTTTGTTGAGTATCAATCTTTATTAAGACAGATCGGGGCTATCCTTATTGTCTTTTTCGGTTTGGTAGTCATGGGTTTCA
Organism: Fictibacillus arsenicus; assembly: GCF_001999465.1. GTDB lineage: Bacteria > Bacillota > Bacilli > Bacillales > Fictibacillaceae > Fictibacillus > Fictibacillus arsenicus. Next base: position 391,477 of record NZ_MQMF01000003.1, on the reverse strand, counting down.
TCTCACCTGAATTCTTGATGAAGGATAAAAAGATGAAGTTCCAGTCGAGACCAACGGGTTATTTAGGTTCGGTTTTGATAGGAATCGGTTTTGCTGCAGGCTGGACACCATGCATGGGGCCGATTCTTGCAGGCGTTATAGCACTGGGAGTATCAAATCCTGCTGCTTCTTTAACGTATATGATTGCTTATGTTTTAGGATTCGCTGTTCCATTTTTTGTTTTAAGTTTCTTTTTGGACAAACTAAAATCAATTAAAAAATTTAATCGCCAATTTATGAAAATCGGCGGAAGCCTTATGGTAATAATGGGAGTCCTGCTTTATTTTAACTGGATGACCCAATTGACTTCATTTTTAATTAACCGTATTTTTGGAGGTTTTCAAGGGTTTTAAGAGCAACAAAGGAAGGGGAATTTCAACATGTCATCACGCTCAAATGATCTTATCTTAAAAACAACAACAAATATCATTGTTTTCGTTATTTTAGCCTTCTCAGTCAATATGTTATTTTCAGGCCACAATGCTCCTGGAGGTGGTTTTATCGGAGGACTGATGGGAGCGGGAGCGTTTTTGCTTCTTTACATCTCTTATGGACTTCAGCCAGTACATAGAATCTTACCGATCAATTTTACCTATATGATCGCAGCGGGGTTACTGACCGCTATTTTAACAGGTGCCGGATCTTTTGTTTTAGGAGTACCGTTTTTGAGTCATTCCTTTGGGTACTTTTATTTTCCGTTGTTAGGGAAAACAGAACTTGCAACTGCAATGTTGTTTGATCTTGGCGTTTATTTAACGGTAATCGGAGTAACCATGACGATCATCCTTTCCATTGCTGAAGACAAAATTGAAAAAGTGGAAGAGGAAGGTAACTGACAGTGTTTTTTATAGCTAGTACTTGTTTTGCGATCATTATGGCAGTTATTATTTTTAATTTCAGAATGAGGGAAACAAGAGAACCTGTAACATCTAAAAAGATCATAATCCCTCCTTTAGCTATGAGCACAGGCTTTCTTCAATTTGTATTTCCTGCTTTTCATATCACTTGGATCGAAGCAGGGGAGGCCTTTTTAGTAGGAATTATGTTTTCTATCTTTCTGATTATGACAAGTAAGTTTGAAATAAAAGGAGATCACGTATATCTCGTTAGGTCTAAAGCTTTTATCTTTATAATTATCGGGCTGTTTGCCATTAGGTTAGGACTAAAATGGTATATCGGTTCTTCCGTATCGATATTTGAAACGAGCTCTTTATTTTTTATTGTAGCATTCGGTATGATCTTACCTTGGCGGTTAGCGATGCTATTTTTATTTAAGAAAAAGAAGAGCGAGATCGCTCTATAGAAAAACCCCTGAATCTTTATTTGATTCAGGGGTTTTTATGCGAGAAGTGATTGATACGGTTTAATATCAATATTTTTTTTCTTTAGTGTTTGTACAAGCCACTTATGATCACGTTTTGGTGTAGCAATGATATAGCCTCGTATGATTAAATCCTGTGTCATTGAAGTAGCATTCTCTGCTAATGCGAGCTCGCCGATCTTGCCTGCGATCTTTTCTTTTGCGACATCACGGAAAAGTTCAGGTACTGGAGCTACTAATTCATTTAACAGTTTTTTTTGATCATCGTTCCATAAGTGGATTGTTTCGTTAATATAATGTTCCTGCCAATCTAATATGGATTTGCCATCTTCTTTCGGAAGGCGCTTTAAAAACTTTCGAAACATGAAATAACCGCCAATGGCAAACATCGTAAATAAAAAAACGGACCATAAAACGATAAAGGTGATGAACCATCCAGACAATGCGTCCACCTCATATGTATTTTATTTGGCGGGACCATGTGGGAATCGAACCCACCGGAGACGGCACGCGCCTCCCAAAAGGTTTTGAAGTTCTAGTGCGTAAATCACTCGAAAATCAAAACGCTAAATCCCTCGTTAAACCAACGTTTTTGGATAGCAACCCACGGGGTTTTATTACGAATTCCCACGCAGACTCTTACATAGCCAACAAGGTCTATTTTATCGAAGGATTGTACGAAAAGCAACGAAAAATAAGAAATATCATTCCCATAAGCATTTCTTTGTGTGAAATTGCACATAGTTTAATCTTTAGTACAGTAAATCGTATTAAACCCATTATATTAAGAAATGTTGTTTTACTACGACATAATCACTATATTACGAAATTATACTTATTTAAAAAATGCGGGATCGCTGCTATTGCTTAAAAGGTCAATAAACCGTTGGAGGTCGGGATGGAGAGAGGGTCTTGGAACTCGACCCCCTGTAACAAAATATATTAAAATTAGAAGAATATGGTATAATTTTTATGAGGTTAATAGAAAGGAGGAATAGGGATGGCAGATGTAAACGTAATTTCTTCAACTGATCGCTCACAACGTAATGCTTTTGACGTTGCCGTCGATCTAGTAATGTTAAACCGTGACAGAAGTTCTGGAAGTTTCGACGTAAAGAACATCGAGCATTTATTCGCTACATACTATGCGGTAGCAAAAGTGTGTGAATTGAAAAGTGTCGAAGAACTTCAAAACTTAGTACCCGAGGAGATTTTAGAACGCATCGGGAGATACAGCTATTAAGATTGTATGCCGTCGTTATTACTACGACGGTTTTTTTGTGTACCAAAAACTATTGATTACGGTACAGTCTCGGACAGGATATGTTTAACGTATCTAGGACGACTCTTTACCGTTATATTGAGGAGTACGAAAAGAATACGTTAATTACAGGGCGATAGGGGCTATATATCTTATCGTCTTCTTACCCGTTTACCCTTTGCGAGATACCCCGACATATTAGCAGGATATACCGCAGTAGATTGTACGACGATAGATCGAGTGTGATTGGATCATTGTGCGATAATGAGCTTGCTAATACGATTTCCCTTATCGATGCGAGTCGCAATCCTTTCTTTATTCCAGATCGAAAGAGGTTCGTTTTTATTCGTTGTTAAACATTTTAGAAACTAATTAACGAATTGATGTTGAAGGATGAAAGGTAATAGACATGGGAAAGTATCGAGGAATAGATAGCAAAGGAGGGTATTATTTAGTTGGAGATTACGTTTACCCCCACCGCATATATGCGAGAGCGTGCTACAGCGGGGTTTATGAAATATATAATATTTTCCAAAGCGAGGGGTTAATATGTTAAAATTAAAAAGCAAGCGATGAACGATCTCGTCCCGCTAGCGTCAATTCTCGTAATGTATTGCGTCTCGTCAACGTAATACAAAAAATACCGAGGCTCGATAAGGCTAAAAAGTCTTACGGAGCGTCGGTTTTTCTATGTATGTCGTAAAAATACGTTATGTAATTTCTTATCGCTGCTATTAACGACCTAGCTCGGTTGTTTGCGTAACAGGCTCCGATCTTTGTTTCTCTAGAAATCGCATTTGTAAGCGAGCTCCTAAGTGACGGCTTTTATCGATGTCGACCGCTAACTCATTCCGATCCTCTCGATCCTTCCTTTTCAACTACGATCATCCTTAGTTTTGCGATAACGCATCGCCTCATTCCTTCCTGTATCTATTTGGAAAAATATTTCCACAATACAGGTTTCGATATATTTCATAAATAACCTTTTTTAGTTTTTCAATGTAGCCTCTAGTCCTTTATAAGCTCCTATAAGTCTTCTATAGTCGTCCATATCGGCGAGATCATCGAATTTAGGGTGTTCATAATAGCCAATTTGAGTCGGTTTATTAATAAAAGTTCTCTCGGAAGAAACCAGCTTTTCGACTTTTAATGTAGCATATGGAAAATCTCCCAACAAAGATAAAAAATCTTTTTTAACAGAGGAGTTTGGCGGGATATAGTCAAAATTAAAAACCTCATAATAAACCTTATAATCTACAAAACGGTGGTTTTCTATATCCCCCAAAAACTCACCATCATCGAATTCGGATTTATGAATCGTTATAGAAAGTTTAATTTCAATATTAGTAGCTGGTAGTTCGCCATTGTTGTGCACTTCAATACCCCATAATAACGAATTATGTCCTATTTCAGGAAACCCTTTTTGGTCGAAGTTTATTGAATCTACATTTGGGTTCGAATAACGTGCATAACTTCTACCGTCTTCAACAATCGTAGGCTTAACAAAGAGTTTTGGGTTAACATCTCGATGTGTCAGCTTATAAACTAGCACGACTAAATAAACATTTATAATTGCGATCAAAACGGTAATTACGTCTAAAACATTCTTAAACGTTACATTATCTAAAAACTCCTTCATTTTCATCTCCTCCTTTACTAAATAATACCAAAAAATCTACAACTATATCCCTTTTTCTCACTACTCGTTGCTTATACGGAGTAATGCGGTCTAACCGTACTAACAACGAGAGGAGTAATGAGTATGAAGAAAGAGGAGACAACGAAACAACCGCTACCCAACGACAAGGAGGCGTTAATGGATCGAGGAGGATACGAAACATTCAATCTGCGAACGATCTCTATCGATCAGAAGGAATCAAACGAAAACCGCAGATACGGGACATCACGACCTTTTATTTTTTAATGCTATCGTATGTGAACGGAAACGAGACGCTCGAGAACGGAAAAAAGAACGACCGCTATGGGGCTTGCTACCTTACATACGAGCAAATAATCGATCACTTAAATATAGATCGACCTCGTGTGGTATGGATTGCAAGGATACTCGAAGAAAACGGGCTCATACGAACTAAGAAAGGCTATCACGGGACGAAAAGATACGTGCTCTATTTTCCGAGTTTTGCGTCGAGAGTTTCGGAGGACGGGTATCTGATCGATAAGAACGGGGAGCGGATCATGCCGAAATCTACTAGTATCTATAAGTCCGAAAAACAGCGTAAGAACAAGTAGTATGGTTAGACAATGTGCCGTTAGTGTGGTTAGACATCGTCCCGTTAGTATGGTCAGACCGCACTATAAAGATAGCAATATAAAGACAGCAATATAATGATAATAATACCAGTAGATCATTTTCGAGTATAAACACTCGAATATTAAGACCTTCCATATGCGAAAAAACACGCATAAGGATATTAGGTAAAGTAAGTATAGATAGATATAAGAGAGCGGACGCATAAGAAGTAAAATGTGATCCCGCTCCTTTTTGGTATGCGAAGAAAAGTGAAATTAATATTACTTGGATATGTAATAAAGCCCGTGGTAGTCGTACTTAGTAGTAGAGGGAGTAATAGCAGCGATACTCCTTACTAACTAAAAGGAGACGATACCATGCCACGAGAACCATTCGATCTACGCAACTCTAAGAACGACTATCGTTTAACTGGAGATATACTGCTACTTTATCGTTACCATACAGGGCAACAACAAAACGAATTAGCCGAGGAAATCGGACTTTCAAGTCACATGGTATGTGCGGTAGAAAACGGTCTACGAAAGTTTAGCCCCGCTACTGAAAAGAAAGTGATCGAAAAACTAGGTCTTACACGATCAAAACTAAACCTCCTTTATGCGATCCGATCAACTTTCGAGGCAATCGACTATGTGTGAGAGTCATGCGTCTAAGCTCGCTATATTCATTCTTACCAAAAGATCGGAAAGGAACGACAGTAGATACGGTACGGGACTTCTTGCGTATGAGGAAACGAAATTCGGAAAGTTACGATATTCGACGTCTACATATAACGGAAAGCTAGAGCGGGGATCAGACGCATTAAACGATACCATACGAAAGTTTATTAAACTTATTCCTCCAGTAGATGCGATCGACGTTTATGTGAAGGAATGGTTTTTCGAGCCTCCGTTTCTTTTCGAGATCGGCGGGACAAAGATACGGTTATTTAAGATACGTAAAGACCTCAAGTTTCGCAACAGACTTTTAACTCGACTAGCAGAAAATGCGTGTGAGCTAGAGCAGAGCGACTTTATCGAGATAAGATAACTAACTTAAAGGAGAGGGTAACATGAGTAGATTAACAGAACTACACGAATTAGTAGGAGAGGCAAGAGTGATCAGATCGGAAAGTTCGGGACTTATCCGTGGTCTTATCGAAGAATACCGATCAGAACGCAATAAGGTCTCGAATGACATCGATCTTTCTAACGAGGGAAAGGCTCGAAAGCTATCTCGTATATCTGATAAGTACGAGGTTAAGTCCTTGCGATTAGTCGAAGGGTTGAACAAAGAGTATCGAAAGTCTCTAGAGACCGCTCGTACAAAAGCGGAGGAGCTAATGATCGGAGACCTTCCGCAAGTAGACGGAAACAAGAAACTTCTTTTCGACATTCGTTTTAAGGAGCTATGGGGCAGATTAGCTTTTGCGAATAACTACGAGGATGCTAAGAACATGATCCGAGAGGTCGTTAAATTAGCGGACGAGCCAGCACTAGCGAAAGAGGTTGCGGATCAATTCGTTAACTTATCTAGTAATGCGATCTGTCTACTTGATCCTAGCGATCAAATGAGAGCAAGAAAAGAAATCGGACAGTTATTCGAGGATGTCTCTCGCAACTCTAAAACAGAGGATATGCGACAAGCTACCGAGCTACACGAAACGGCTAGCGGGCTACTGGGATCGAAAGTAGTCGGTGAGATCGTTAAGGGAGCGGTAGTGGAAATCTCGCAGAATACTAGCCGTTATATCGATAACACAGACGAGTATTTCTCTAGTAATGCGGAAAGAGTACAAGCGATCGAGCTAGCGGAAGGGTTACATGATCCAACGAAAATAACAGGTTAACATCGGGAGGGCTACGGCTCTCTCTCGAATTGTGAGGGGGCTTAAACGAGTCCTCTTACTATAGCGGAGGTTTTACGCACAGTAGGGTTTTCTTCTTTACTCCTCTAACTGAATAAACCCTACTCATGTGCGGAGCCGATTTCTCCGTCCCTCTAATCTCTACTTAAAAAAGTAAAATAAAACCGCTTACTTATATACTTTAATTAAATCAGTTATTTTTTTAACTGGAGGATCACAAATTACATCAGAGGGAGAAACCCAACAGTGGTTATTTTCGGGACTTTCTAGCCAATTATAGGATAAGGTTTTTTCTCCTGTTGTTATTCTAAGTCTCTCTTTATTGAATCTAAAATTTTGGCAATCTGTATCTCCGCAGATTTCTGCCTTGCAACTCATTTCTCTACAAGTTTTCATAGTATATCCCATTAATACTCCTCCTCCAATTTACATAAATTACCTATTGGTATTATAACTCTTAATATATGATCGAGTAAACAAAAAAACCGCCTATAGCGGTTAAGTTAGTCTATTTATTGAGGGAGAGTAGGGGAGAGAATGAGTTATGTTGTCTTTTGATATGAACATTGCTCATCTTAATGTATCTACGTACCATCGACATATCCGTATGTCCGAGTATATCTTGTAAGCTAAACGGATCGCCACCGTTAAGGATATAAAAAAGAGCCCCAGTATGTCGGAAAGTATGCGGAGAAACTCGTTTATTTTTGATACCTGCTAAATCTTTGTATTGTATTAACTGTTTGCGGAAAGTGTTATCGCTTATAGGACGTCCATCATACGTAACAAATAATGTATCCTCCTCAAAATCTTGCGTTTCCTCTAAGTATTCCGCCAGTAGCTTTACAGACTTAGTCGAAAGCGGGACGATCCTTGCACGTTTCATTTTCGTTTCGTGAGGTTCTAATTGAATACTTCCGTTTTTTAAATCTACGTTTGCTCGACGTATCTTTAGTAATTCGGATACACGAACCATAGTATCTAACATTATTAGAATCATAACCTTGTCTCGAAAACCTACGTATCTTGTATCGTCGATTTGATGGAGTAAAAGATTAACCTCGTCGGGTGTAAATGCGTCTATTTTTATTTCACCAGTTTTTACAGGCTTAAAACTTTCGTGAATAGGCTCGTAAATCCAATCTCTTTCATAACAATAGCGTAAGAAAGCTCGCATAGTTCTTATACGGACATTTGCGGTAACAGGCGATAAATTCTTCTCGTGCAACATATATCCGATGTAATCAGTAAACACGTCGGTCGTTATTTCTTCGTTTGCTAAATCTCCCAGTAGAAAATCCTCTAAATAGCCGTATGTTATTTCGTATCCTTCAATAGTAGTCCGTGAGAGTCCCTCGGCACGCTTATCAATCATAAACCTCTGAAACATTTCGTAAAGAGTCATATTCTTAATAATATTTCGTGATTTACGATTAACAGTCGTCTTTCGTATTCCTTTTCGAGTAGTTTTAACCATAAAAAAATAACCTCCTTAAGTTATAGGAAGGTTACGTAAGAGTCGGTTTATCCAACAAGGTCTTATACGATGAGTCCCACAAAGACTTACGAAAAAATAGGTCGTAACCTAGTGGGGATAATGCGAAAATATCATCGCATAAATCATCGAGTAAATCACGATAAACCTCGTCATATCAACGTTATTTGGCGGGACCATGTGGGAATCGAACCCACCGGAGACGGCACGCGCCTCCCAAAAGGTTTTGAAGACCCAGGTAAGCACCAGCTACACATCTGGCCCCAAGATATGCGTTGAATAAAAGAGAGATTTCATTTATTCACAAAGTCTAGTATAGACTATTGAAAATTAAAATCCAAGTACATTGTTCTTACATTCCAAAAGAATCGAAGGTGGGGGAGGGGAGTTTCGATTTGTTGAGCGGCTATCCTAGGAAATTAGATAGAAGGTAAAGATGATTTTCTTATAATTTTTCTTTATACTGATAACTTTTTTTAAGACTGTATTCTAAGAGCTTGTTGCTAAAAGAATGTTTTTAAGAATTCTTCATATGAATAGTTATTTGAAGTGGAAGGACGAGACTCCAGCAGGATGAGTGGGACTTTTGAAAAGCGGAAGCGGCTCGTACAGCCCCGACATGCAAAAGGTGAATGGGCTAAGAAGGCGCTCTTTGCTTTCATGACCATTTAACTTTTGACCTCGAGGGCCTAGCCACTGCTGCTAGACAGGTGAGACCAATCAATGACGCAAAGCGGCGAATGGGCTCACCGCACACCCTGCGGAAAGGAAGTTCTGAAACGGAAAGTAACCTCGATCAATAGCATCAATGAATACGAAAACAGCCTACTATAATTACCCCACTTGCCACTGATACAGTTCTTCTATCTCGACTATAACAGTTTTTCCTGTGTAACAGGTGCTGATTCACACTATAACAGATTCGCCTGTGGACAACTGTGAATAACTTTAATTGTGGATAACCTGTGTGTATCCATGGATGAATATTTATACATGCATGCATAAAAACTACGGGAAATAATTTTGTTTGACCAATACGAAATGATACTATGAATATAAATTAAGCTATAAATCTTGTGTTTTTACATCTGTTTTCATAAAGTGTAAAAGAGTATGTACTTATAGGTGGTTTAAACAATGACAATAAACTATTTTACAATCGGCATGGCTGGACATATCGACCATGGAAAAACAACCCTTACAAAAGCATTGAGCGGTGTTGATACAGATACTTTGAAAGAAGAGAAAGCACGTAAAATCACTATAGAACCAGGTTTTGCTCCTTTTCCATTAACAGACAGAATTCATACATCAATCGTAGATGTGCCAGGTCATGAAAAATTAATTCGCCAGATGATAGCGGGAGTTGCTGGGATCGATTTAGTATTGTTGGTCATAGCAGCTGATGAGGGTGTCATGCCTCAAACAAGAGAACATTTTGAGATTCTTTCCTTTCTTGATATTCAAAAGGGAATGATTGTTGTTACAAAGTCCGATTTGGTTGATGATGAAATGAAACTCCTTATTGAAGATGAGATCTCTGAGCTTACTAATGATTCTGTTTTTCAATCGTTTCCCGTTCATTTCGTTGATAGTCTGTCTATGAGCGGTATTGATAATTTGAAAAACTCAATTGCTAGTCTTTTGGAGGATACAGAAACGAGATCTGCGTCTGGACCATTCCGCTTGCCTATCGATCATATTTTTACGGTGAAAGGACAAGGGACTGTAGTAAGAGGGACAGTGTACGAAGGTGAAGTTCATGAAGGTGATGAATTGGAAATTCAGCCAGGAGGCGAAAAAGTTAAAGTTAGAAAGCTCCAGGTTCACAAAGAGAATGTGCAGAATGCTATAGCAGGTCAAAGAGCTGCTATCAACCTTTCTGGAGGCTCAAAACTTGAATGGAAAAGAGGCAATGTTTTACTGACACCAGGAGTTTTTTCAGTGACAGATACAGTGGATCTTGTATTAACAACAGGTAAAGAATGGGCAGGGAAGTTAAAGCAGCGAACGCAGATTAAGTTTTACACAGGAACTGCTGAAGTAATGGGGAAGCTCATATTCTTTGATAGAAACGAACTTGAAAACGCTGCAGATCATGTTTTTTGCCAAGTGCGCTTAGAAGAACCAATCGTAACAAAGCGGGGTGACCGTTTTATTATCCGCCGGCCGTCTCCTGAAGAAACAATAGGAGGCGGAGCAGTAATTGATCCAAACGGAGCTGCTTATAAATTTGGGATTGGTACCATTCGAATGCTTCAGCAAAAATATGAAGGAACACCTGATGAAAGAGTTATACAAACTCTTCAGAAAAAAGGATCTTTGACAACAGAAGAATTAGTGAAACTTACGGATATTGAAGAGCCTGAATTAGTTAAGGTCTTACATGAACTTGTAGAGCTGAAGTCAGTTGTTTGTATTAATGGCTATTATAATGATGAAGCAACAATTAAGCTCGCAGAAAATAATCTTATTCAAAAATTAAATGAGTTTCACGTTGAATATCCTTTACGGCAAGGTATTCCGAAGGCAGAGGTCGTACAATCGTTAAAAGGCAAGCTTCATCAGAAAGTAAGCAGCGGTTTTATTGAAAAGTTGATAAATTTATCTACTATTAAAATTACAGACCAATCTGTTCATTTACCGGCATTTAAACCGCACTACCCGAATAAATGGGAAAAACGCATGTCCCAAGTTGTAAATATCCTAGAAGAAAAGGAACTTGAACCTGATGATCTTCTTTCAACCTATAAGGCACATCAATTACCAGAAAACCTTTACTCAGATTTTAAGTATTTTTTGGTTAATCATGATATAGCACTTGTTTTGTTTGACGATGTTTTAATTGGGAAGAACACATTCGATTCGGCAGTTAAACTGTTAAAAAGCCAGACAGAGCAAAGTTTTACTGTTCAAGAAGCAAAAAATGTTCTCAATATTTCTAGAAAGTTTTTGATTCCCATTTTGGAATGTATGGATTCAAAAGGGTATACTGTTAGAGATGCTAACTTAAGGAAATGGGTGTAAGGATTGAAAGATAGTGCATTAAAAGTAATGTTTTTTACCCCGTATTTTCATCAAGATCGCGGGAATTCAACGACAGCGAGAAGAATTCAGCACGGCTTAAAAAAAGAGGATGTTTCTGTTTACGTGTATGCGTATGAAGAAGAAGATCTCACACAAGAGGTTCTTGAGCAGATGGAAAATGCAGATGTTTTTCATATATTGCAATTTGCCCGTTTTTTAAAATGGTCAGAAAAACATAAAATTGAATTAAAAAAACCATATATGGTTACTTCAGGAGGAACAGATATTAATCATTCTTTAAAAGAGGATGAAAAAATTTATGCGCCTCTTTTACAAAAAGCAAAAGCAGTTACAGTATTTACTGAGAAGGCAAAAGAATCACTCGTAAATGATCATGGATTTTCAAATGAGGTCATACATGTGATACCGCAAAGTGTTTATTTACCTGAAAAAGCAGATGATACAAAGCTGATGCTGCCTGAAGGCAATCCAAGAATTTTACTGCCTGCCGGATTGCGGAGTATAAAAGATGTGCTCTATGCAATTCCTGCTTTAGAAAAATTAAAAGCTGAATATCCGCAAATTGTGTTTTTGATATTAGGAGCAAACCTGGATGACGCTGTATTCGAAGAAGTCAAATATGCTTGTGGAAAATATGAATGGTTTTATTATCTGCCTGAAATAGATTTGTCTAAGATGAAAGAAGTTTATCAGTGGGCTGACATTGTCATAAATACATCTATTTCCGAAGGACAGCCAACTTCTTTGCTGGAGGCAATGATTGAACATAAACCTGTAATCGCTAGAGATAACACTGGAAATACAAGTATTATTCAGCACAAAAAAAACGGCATGATATTTCGTGACGTAAACGAATTGTATGATTCTTTGAAACAACTAGTATCAGATAAAGCTTTTGCACAAAAAGTGATCCAAAACGGGTATCAGACAGTAACAGAGAACCACACTATGGATAAGGAAATCAATTCATACGTCACTTTGTATGAAACAATAAAGGAGAGAAATAAATGAAAAAATTAGGTTTGTTGTTTGTAATTCTAGCATTGTTAGTATCTGCATGCGGTACAAAGGATGAAAATAAAGATAAAGGTGCAGGCAATAAAGATGAAGTATTTACAATAGGAGTTATTCCTGCTCAAACAGAAGGTGAAATGAAGGGAGCGCTTGATAAGCTTCAGAATATTTTGAGCGAAAAAATGGATCGTGAAGTAAAGATCACTTCTTACCCTGACTACAATGGAGTAGTAGAAGCAATGAATTATGAGAAGATTGATATGGCATATTTCGGGCCTCTTACATATGTAGTTGCTCAAGAAGAAAGCGGAGCAAAAGCGATCGTAACACAGCTGATAAAAGGGGAACCATTTTATTATTCTTACTTAATTACTCATAAAGACAGTAAGTATGAGAATATTGACGATATGATCAAAGATGTTAAAAATGTAAAATTTGCTTTTGGTGACCCTTCTTCAACATCTGGTTCATTAATTCCGGGTATCAAGCTTAAAGATGAAGGTGTTTATAAGAGTGAAGCTGAGAATGATTTTAAAAATGTAAGATTCACTGGATCACATGATGCTACTGCACTTGCCGTCCAAAACAAACAAGTTGATGTCGGGGCGATCGATAGTGCCATCTATGACAAGCTTGTGGAAGAAGGAACAGTTGATGGCAAACAGTTTAAGGTGATTTGGAAGTCTGAAAAACTGTTTCAATATCCTTGGGCAGTTGCAAAAAATACAGACAAGGAAACAATGAAACAGCTGCAAGATATTTTCTTAAGTATTAAAGACAAAGAGATCCTTGATGCATTCGGAGCCACCGGTTTTACGAAAGCGGAGAACAAAGATTATGAAAGTATACGTAAGGCGGCTATAAAAGAAGGTATGATCAAAGAATAGAGGGGAACAATGGTTTGGTTTAAAAAGAGACAATTCTTTGTCTTTCTCATAATTGCGGTTCTCGCAGCTTATAGTATGAGATTGACAGAGTTCGACCTTTCTAAGTTTCAGGATTTTGAAAATATGGGAGATTTTCTATCAAAATGGTTTCCGATGAACACAGAAAGTCTTCCTTTCTTATTTACAGAAAGCGTTTTGACGATTTCCATCGCATTTTTGGGGAGTTTGTTCGGATTGATCATTGCACTTCCATTGAGCTTTCTGGCAGCACGAAATACCAGCGGTCATCGCTTGATTTTTGCAGCAACTAGGTTTTATCTTAGCTTTTTAAGATCAGTTCCAGAGTTTGTATTTGGTTTAATTTTATTAACCACATTAGGACTCGGTCCATTTCCAGCAGTAATCGCAATTGTATTGCATAACATAGGAGTGCTAGGGAAGCTCATCTCAGAACTTATTGAAGCAGCAGATAAAGGTCCGATGGAAGCGATGTCTGCTGTAGGAGCTAAACGCTGGATAGGGAATTTATTTGCCATTCTTCCTCAAATCTGGCCAAATGTTCTGTCTCAGTTTTTTTACCGATTCGAAGTAGCAATCAGGACTTCCCTCATATTAGGGCTGATTGGCGGAGGCGGAATCGGGCAGCAGCTTTTTATTCATTTTAAAACATTTCAATATCAGCTAGTGTCTGTAGATGTTCTGTTAATCATGATCATGGTGATTTTAGTAGATTACATTGGCGGGAAAATACGGGAAAAGGTTATTTAGGTGGTAAGATGATCAAATTCGAAAATGTGTCAGTTTTATATCCTGGTACAGCTGAACCAGCTTTGAAAGATTTGAGCATCCATTTTAATCAAGGAGAGTTCGTTTGTGTATTAGGCAAGAGCGGTGCAGGGAAATCTACATTTATCCGCTGCATCAACGGACTTCAGCCGGTATCAGAAGGAACAGTAAAATGGAATGATAAATCTCTCTCTGAAATGAGTCCTAAAGAAAACTTAGAGGTTCGCCGCAAAACGGGAATGATTTTTCAGCATTTTAACTTGATTCCTAGAATGAGTGTCGTTCAAAACATTTTAACAGGGTTGTTTGGCTATAAAAAATCGTATGAAAATCTGCTCGGATTATTTAATTCAAATGAAAGAATGTCTGCATTAGAGGCAATAGATCAAGTTGAATTAACAGTGGAGCCAACAAGAAGAGTAGAGAATCTGAGCGGGGGACAAAAGCAAAGGGTAGCAATTGCAAGAGCGCTTATTCAAAATCCTAAAGTTTTTTTAGGGGACGAACCTGTTGCTAGTTTAGATCCTGGTACGGCTGAAAGAATTTTTCATCTTTTAAAAGAAACGCATTTAAAGCGAAACTTAGTATCCATCATCAATGTTCATGATGTCGGACTTGCAAAAAAATTCGCGACAAGAATTATTGCTTTGAAAAAAGGAAAACTCATTTTTGATGGCGCACCAGAAAAATTCGACGAAAAAGTTTATGCTGAAACATATAACCAGTAAAAAAACTCCGGAAATCCGGAGTTTTTTTAGTTAGCAATAATCGGTTTTTCAGTTAGATCTGTAACTTTTCCTACAATACTTGCATTTTGTTTTCCTTTTGCATGAAGACGTTTAATATATTCATCTGCTTCATCTTTTGGCATGCTTACTAATAGTCCTCCTGAGGTTACAGCATCGCATAATATATGCTGCTGCCATACCTTGAGGTGATCACCATACATCACGTCTTCTTGGATCCAGCGATGGTTTGCTTTTGATCCGCCAGGGACGACCCCTTCTTGAGCTAGTTCTAACGTGCCAGGAAGTAAAGGTACGTCTTCAAAATTGATGTGTATTGAAATACCTCCTGTGCCTTTAGCCATTTCTGTGGCATGACCGAGCAGTCCGAATCCGGTAACATCTGTTACCGCATGAGGTGAAAGGCCTTCTAAACATTCGGCAGCAGTTTTATTTAATTCTGCCATCGTTTCAGTCACAAGCTGAAGCTGCTCGGATGTTAGTTTGTCTTTTTTAATAGCGGTCGTCTGTATACCTACCCCAATGGGTTTTGTTAAAACGAGTGCATCTCCTGGTTTTGCACCAACATTTTTGAAAACCTTAGAAGGGTGTACGAGGCCGGTTACAGAAAGGCCAAATTTAGGCTCAGCATCGTCAATAGAATGTCCGCCTACAAGAACTGCACCAGACTCCTTTACTTTGTCTGCAGCACCTTTAAGTATTTCTGCTAATACATCGTGACCTAATACTCCAATCGGGAAACCAACGATATTCATAACGGTAGTGGGACGTCCACCCATTGCGTAAACATCGCTTAAAGAATTTGCAGCAGCAATCTGACCAAACATATACGGGTCGTCAACGATCGGGGTGAAGAAATCAACAGTCTGTATCATTGCAAGTTCATCTGTTAATTTATAAACTCCTGCATCATCAGATGTATCAAGACCTACTAAAAGGTTAGGGTCATATTCTCTTTCTGGTAAATGACGCAAAACTTGCGCCAGGTCTTCAGGACCAATCTTGCATCCTCAGCCGCCTTTCGATGACAGATGGGTAAGCTTCACTTTGTCTTTGCTTGTCATATGTAACGCACCTCCTATAGGTAGTATAAACAATTTTTTTGTTTATTGGCTAAGGATATACTAAAATAGTCTTAAAAAAGGAGGATGAATGATGAAAGTAAGTATCGAATTCTGCATGATGTGAAACTTTGCACCAAAAGCCGCGAGTCTCGCGGAGGACCTTTTTAGCCATTTCCGTTCACGAATTCCATCACTTGAGCTTATACCTAGTTCAGGCGGGGTATTTGAAGTCTCTGTTAATGGCAGTAAAATCTATTCGAAAAAAGAAACTGGAGAATTTCCGGATCACGAATGGATTATTCAAGAACTTGAGAAATTGAATGCTTAAATGGAAAAATCCTCCTTTAAGGATATCTATTTAAGCCTTTTAGGAGGAGTTTCATTTTGATAAAATCAAACCTTTTAAGGCAGCTGCCTGCGGTTCATGAAGTCACAAAAGAAATCAGTCTTGAAGTGAATGGTAAAAATGAAAAGGAAATAACACGTGCTGTTCAGGAAGCGATAGCATTCTGGCGGAATCGTATACAAACTGATTGGAATTCCATTGACTTGAACGCTGATATTTATGGACTCATTAAACAAACCGTTATAAAAAAATTAAGTAGTCCTAAAAATCAGATTCGAACAGTTATAAACGCTAGCGGTGTAGTAATCCACACTAATCTAGGAAGATCAAGACTAAGTGAAAAGGCTGTTAAAAGGATGACAGAAACAGCTTTAATGTATTCGAATCTGGAGTATAACTTAGAACAAGGAAAAAGAGGTTCAAGACACGACCTGACTGAGGATTTAATAAAAAAATCGACAGGTGCAGAAGCAGCGCTTGTTGTAAACAATAATGCAGCTGCAGTTTATCTTATTTTAAAGGCTCTTGCGAAAAACAAGGAAGTTATTGTTTCTAGAGGTGAGCTTGTTGAGATAGGCGGGTCGTTCCGTGTGTCATCGATCATGGAAGAAAGCGGTGCATTTTTAAAAGAAGTGGGTACCACGAACAAAACTCATTACTCTGACTATGAAACAGCCATAAATGAAAATACAGGCATGGTGATGAAAGTTCATACAAGCAATTTTAAAGTTATAGGATTCACAAAAAGTGTTTCTTCAGCTGAATTAATGGAACTTAAAAAAAGTTCACAAGAGGTTATCATATATGAAGATTTAGGAAGCGGGGCACTTTATCCATTCCAATCGCATGGAATCGGTGAAGAACCTCTAGTTTCTTCTATAATCAATCAAGGACTCGATTTAGTTTCGTTTAGTGGTGATAAGCTTTTAGGCGGACCGCAGGCAGGGATCATTGCGGGTAAAAAGAAATATATTGATATCTTAAAGAAACATCAGCTCGCACGAGTCCTTCGTGTAGATAAATTTACTATCGCAGCTTTGAATGAAACATTAAATGCATATCTTATTAAAGATTTTGTATCCATTCCGACAGTACGGGATATCTTAAAAACCCCTGATGAGATTAAAATAAGAACACTTAAATTAATGGACCAGATTGATAATCAGGACAATTTACAGATGAATATCATTCAAGACTTTTCAAAAGTTGGCGGAGGCACAATGCCTGAAGTAAAACTTCCAACATATTGCCTCGTTTTAAAACATGATAAAGGTGCATCTTATTTGGCCAACCTGTTACGCGAAAATTCAGCGTCGATAATTGTTAGGATTAAAGATGAAGAAGTGCTTTTGGATCTAAGAACAGTAACAGAGGAAGAAGAAGCGATATTAATTGAAGCAATAAATTCTATTATTGCTTAAGTAGAACCTTTTGGATAAAAATGTAAAAATATGTGAAGATGAGCGGTTTTTATGTGATTACACCTTTAAGCATCTAAAAAATTGGATGGGCTATCCCAAAAGGACTAGCCCATCTTTTTTATATATTCTTAACTACCTTGACCATGATTTTGTCTCGTATGGTTTCGTTGTTTTACTTTTTTTGACCCGCTCATTGGTGCTGGCTGTCCAGGATTTTCGCCTTTAGGTGCATTTTTTCTAATATCTTTAAATGTATTGTGTTCTCCCATAAAAATGCCCTCCTTTTGAATAATAATTATTTAAAATGGAAGCTTAAAGGTATATCAAACCAAAAAAGGAAGGTTAATATGCCATATCACAAAGATAAGCAACAAGCATACCAAGCAGCAGAACAAGGATATCATCACGCAATGGAAATATCAAAACAGTTAAATGCTTCTAATAGTGAATACGGTGTTTTTTATTCTCATTTTATGACAGAGAATGAAAAGGCACGCCAGCAGATTGAAAATGCTCTGGAAACAGCTTCAGAACATCAGCATTCACAGCTTAAAAATTATTTGAATGAATTAGAACAGCTCCAGAATCAATTTCCGAAACCTTAATGACGTTTTTTCGTTTTTTTGTTGTTTTGGCGTTCAGCTTCACTTAGTTTTTCGTTAGGCAATGTTAGAGCTTCGTTTCCGAATTCTGTTTCGTACCCTGCACCTTTGCCTTGTGCTTTAGCAGCGTTCATACCAGGACGTACATGATTTGCTTTATTTCTTCCCATGAATTTTTCACCTCCGTTTTCTTAGTGTGTACCAAATAAAAAAAGAAGAAGCACTCCAAAAAAAGGAGTGCTTCAACTGCTTCACGATTTATATTTTGTTAAAAGCATCCATAATCCTGAAAGCCCGATTAGGCTATAGATAACTTTTGTAACTGTGGCAGCGCTTCCAAAAATCTCTGTAACAACATTAAAGCCAAAAAGACCGACTAATCCCCAGTTTAATGCTCCGATTAAAACGAGCAATGCTGCTAATTTTTTTAACCAATCCATCCTATTCCCTCCGATCTTATTGCGGCATTTTGAAGAAGGAAAAAATAAAACAAATTGTATTGCATACTCCATTATATGTTCATTAAAATTAAACGGTGCTCAAACACTCATAAGTAAAACTTATGTCGTTTGATAACGATTAACTATTTTACTTATGAAAGGGTTTTACATATGATTATAAAGGGAAAAAAAGTTTTTATGTGATTTACTAGGGAATTGAGCACATTTTTTCGACAATTTTTCTCATAATCGTGTATGATTGTTATTGAAGGGAGAGAGTGGAGCATGAAAAAGAATGATGTATTTAATGCCCGTTCTACTTTTGATGTCAACGGTAAGCAATATAGCTACTACCGTCTAGGAGCGTTAGAAGAAGCGGGAATTGGTAACGTATCTAAGTTGCCTTACTCTGTAAAAGTTTTATTGGAATCTGTACTTAGACAGTATGATGGAAAAGTAATTAACAAAGAGCATGTTGAAAACCTGGCTAAATGGGGTACAAGTGAACTTAAAGATATAGATGTTCCTTTTAAGCCATCCCGTGTTATCCTTCAAGACTTTACAGGAGTTCCGGCTGTAGTTGATTTGGCTTCACTTCGTAAAGCAATGAAAGATATGGGTGGAGATCCTTCACAGATCAATCCTGATATTCCGGTTGACCTTGTTGTTGACCATTCTGTTCAGGTTGATAAAGCAGGTACTGAAGATTCACTGGCATATAACATGAATCTTGAATTTGCTCGTAACGAAGAGCGTTATAAGTTATTAAGCTGGGCTCAATCCGCATTTGATAACTACCGTGCAGTTCCTCCAGCAACAGGTATCGTTCACCAAGTAAACTTAGAGTACTTGGCACCAGTTGTTCTTACTAGTGAATCTGAAGGCGAAACGATTGCATTCCCTGATTCATTGGTAGGTACCGATTCACATACTACAATGATCAACGGTTTAGGTGTACTTGGATGGGGTGTAGGCGGAATTGAAGCAGAAGCTGGTATGTTAGGACAGCCATCATATTTCCCTGTACCTGAAGTTATCGGTGTTAAACTTACAGGTTCACTTCCAAACGGAACAACTGCAACTGACCTTGCATTAAAAGTAACGCAAGTTCTCCGTGAGAAAAAGGTTGTAGGAAAGTTCGTAGAATTCTTCGGACCTGGTCTAGCGGAAATGCCGCTTGCTGACCGCGCAACAGTATCAAACATGGCCCCTGAATATGGAGCTACTTGCGGCTTCTTCCCTGTAGATGAAGAAGCCCTAAACTACTTGAGATTGACTGGAAGAACAGAAGAACAAATTCAGCTAGTTGAAGCATACTGCAAAGAAAACGGATTATTCTACACTGCAGGCGATGCTGATCCTGATTTTACAGATGTTGTTGAGATCAATCTTTCTCAGATCGAGCCAAACCTTTCTGGACCAAAACGTCCTCAAGACCTAATTCCTTTATCTCAAATGAAAGACAGCTTTAATAAAGCTTTAGTAGCTCCACAAGGTAATGCTGGCTTCGGATTAACTGCTGATGAGATCAATAAGGAAGTTACAGTTAAGCATCCAGGTAATGAAAAGTCTACTATGAGAACTGGTGCTGTAGCGATTGCTGCAATTACAAGCTGTACGAACACATCTAACCCTTATGTAATGCTTGGAGCGGGTCTAGTTGCTAAAAAAGCAGTTGAAAAAGGCTTGAAGGTACCTGGCTATGTAAAAACATCATTAGCTCCAGGTTCTAAGGTTGTTACTCGCTACTTAGAAGAAGCTGGCTTGATGAGCTACATGGATCAATTAGGGTTTAACCTTGTAGGCTACGGCTGTACAACATGTATCGGTAACTCTGGTCCATTAGCACTTGAAGTAGAAAATGCAATTTCTAAGAATGACTTAACAGTTGCATCAGTTCTTTCTGGTAACAGAAACTTTGAAGGACGTATCCACCCTCTCGTAAAAGCAAACTATTTGGCATCTCCGCCATTAGTTGTGGCTTATGCACTAGCAGGTACAGTTAACTTCAACCTTCAATCTGATTCTTTTGGAACAGATAAAGACGGCAATGAAGTTTACTTCAAAGATATTTGGCCAACTACAGAAGAAATTAATGAAGCAATGAATAAAGCAGTTACACCTGAACTGTTCAAAAAAGAATATGAGCGAGTATTTGATGAGAACGAACGCTGGAATGAGCTGAAGACTTCAGCTGATCAATTATATGCTTTCGATACTTCTTCAACGTACATTCAAAACCCGCCGTTCTTCGAAGAACTTTCAGCAGAGCTTAAAGAAATTCAGCCTCTTAAAGATCTAAAACTGATTGCTAAGTTTGGCGATTCAGTAACAACTGACCATATTTCTCCAGCTGGAGCAATTGGTAAAGATACACCAGCAGGAAGATATTTAATTAAAAACGGGGTAGAGCCTCGCGACTTTAACTCATATGGTTCTCGCCGAGGAAACCATGAAGTAATGATGCGCGGTACGTTTGCAAACATCCGTATCCGCAATGCTGTTGCTCCTGGAACTGAAGGAGGCTGGACAACTTTCTGGCCTACAAATGAAGTTATGAGCATTTATGATGCAGCGATGAAATATAAAGAAAACGGTACCGGCCTAATGGTTATTGCAGGAAAAGATTACGGTATGGGATCATCCCGTGACTGGGCTGCAAAAGGTACAACACTTCTAGGTATTCAAACTGTTCTTGCTGAAAGCTTTGAGCGTATCCACCGCAGTAACTTAGTGCTTATGGGTGTTCTTCCTCTTCAATTTAAAGATGGAGAAAACGCTGAAACATTTGGCTTAACAGGTAAAGAGACATTCACTGTTCAAGTTGATGAGACAGTTAAGCCTCGTGATCTTGTAAAAGTTACAGCTGTTTTTGAAGACGGAACAGAAAAATCGTTCGAAGTTGTTGCACGTTTTGATAGTGAAGTTGAGATTGAATACTACCGTCATGGCGGTATCCTTCCAATGGTACTTCGTAATAAGCTTGCACATTCTTCACAAAAACAAAATTAACATAAAAAAATCCTTTGCCATGATTGGCAAGGGATTTTTTTTCAGCCATTTCTTGTATGTTTTTCATCCAGCTTTTTTTCAAGCTGTTCCAAATAAGATTCATCTTTTAACAGCTGTCGTTTATTCTCATTTACAAGTTCACGAAAACTCATCTTTCTGTTCTTTCTCATAATGACACCTCTACATATAAGATATTACCAATATTGCCTAATTAAATTCGAAATAATCAAAATGTGCAAAATTAATCTTATATTTTACTTAAAAAGTTAATAAAGCAAATCAATCAGGAAAAAATGTTAAAATCTTACGATAAATTGAATAAAACCCCGAATCGACACTTCAAGACAAAAATACATGTTCCTGCTTATCATTAAATCCATTAATAGGAGTTGTCTTAAAATGCATAGAGCTATTTAATTAAAGGAAAAGTAAAAAGAATACGAAAGGGGGTAAGACCTTTGAGTAATCCAAAACGTTTTCCAGAAGATTTTGTTCCAAATCATATCGGCACACAGCCAAGAGAAAGCAACAGTAACAATGGAAAAAAGATGGCAAATAAGTCACATGATCATGCTGACTATGTTCCTCCAAAAGGTAAATAAAATAAAAATGTAAATATTCCCTCCTCCTAATTTTCACATGGACTCCCATATATTAAAGATTTTGTCGAAAAAATGTATGTAGTGAAAGAATTAGGAGGGGTACGTTTGATTACGGCATCTGTCAAACCATTACCTGTATCACATAATAAAGATGATCAGGATTATTTATACCGTCAGCTTGAAATTGAAATGCAAAGGTTAGGGCATCTTGTTCCGTTTCGTGAAGAATTAAACTGGGAAAAAGAAGTTACTACGATGGAACTTGGAAATGTTGAAACGTTAGAAAAGCTAAAAAAAGCTGCTGCAAAAAATGATGGGGTATTCTTATTTTATGCGAAGCTAACAAAGGGAACCGTGTATCAGCACATCATCCTTCATCCAAATACTGAAGGATTTTATTTGCCATTCCGATTTGAAGAACCTTTTCAAATCACGGTAAAAAACAAAAAATATTGGATTGGATCTTCTATAAGACTTGCCGAAGAACTGGCTTGGCTTGAAATTACAATGAAAAATTCAGATGATGAAAGTGTTGTTGAGTATTGGAAGTATCTTACGGATTTATGTAAAAGCAGTATTGAGAACATGAGTCCAATATTGCTTCAAAAAAATTAGAGAATAAATTATTTGGTTTTTTGCAAACACTATGGTGAATTAACTTCAAACACAAAGGAGAATCCATCATGCAAAAACCTAATAAAGATGACCGCAGCAATAACGTTGAACGCTTAGAGCAAATGGTCGAAAATACACAACAAAACATTCAAGAAGCTAATGAAACAGCTGATAACATGAATTTAACTGCTAGCCAAAAAGAGCAGATTAAAGAAAAGAATCAGCATAGAGAAGAATCGATCGAACAGTTTCAAAATGAAATTCAGGAAGAAAAAGCCTATAGAGAAGGCAATGAACTCCAATAAATAGGAGACCGGCAAATTGCTGGTCTTTTTTTGCTTTTTCTACTAAAGTGAAATAAAAAGGCAAAAGGGTGGATTTATTACAAATGAAGTTTATTGATACAGCCGTTGATGTAAGATATGCAGAAACCGATCAAATGGGTGTCGTATACCATGCGAATTATTTAGTCTGGTTTGAAATCGGAAGAACAAAACTTATTGAATCTCTAGGATTTAAGTATGCTGATATGGAAGCTCAGGGTATCCTTTCACCTGTTACTGACATTCAAGCATCTTATAAAAAACCGTTAACCTATGGACAGCAGGCGATTATCAAAACTGCAGTAAAAGAATATTCAGGTATTAAAGTGGTATACGCTTATGAAATTTATAACGAAAATCAGGAATTGTGTGTAACGGGAATCTCTACACATGTTTGTGTGAAAAAAGAAAACTTTCGTCCGATCTCGATTAAAAAATACTTTCCTGAATGGCATGACGCATATGTAAGAGCGAGCAGTGAATCATAATGGCGTTTGGAATAAAAAGATCTCAGCTAAATAAATGGAAATCCGAAGTGGAAGCAGGTCAGATTGCTTTTATTACACATTTTTGGCTTGATCCGCGTTTTCCGTATGAAAAGAGTGTAACAAAGGTTGGCTGCAAGGATTTGCATAAATTAATAGCATGGGGAAGTAAATATGGCTTAAAAGCAGAATGGATTCATGAAAGAGATGCTTATCCCCATTTTGATCTTATCGGGGATAAGCAAAGAACTATAATGGAACAGGAAGGCCGAATGAAAGATCTCCAAAAGTTCTTATGATTTTTAGTTGTGAAATTTAAATCTAATTTCATCGTCTTCAACTGAAACCGTTAAATCATTTTGGTCAAAGAACCATTCATCTTCTTCTTCAATAAAAAACTCATGATTTTGACGGTCTAAAACAACTGCTGGGTGCTTTGGTGTATCTTTATTAATTCCGAGAGAAAATCCCTCTTGAGCCGTACTGCAGCCTCCTAAGCGGACAAAAAAACGAATTTTATTACCTTCTACTGCTTGAAGGTCTTTAATGATATACTCTGCTGTTTCTTCGCTCATGTGAATTTTCAATGAGAACACTCCTTATGTCTGAACAAATTTAATTGGTGCTATTGTGACATATGCCTAATTAATAAACAATAAAAATGCCTTTTCATCTATGTTAAAATGTATATAATAAATAATAGCTATCTTTTGACAGGATCTAACATATAAAGGGGAAATTAAATGAAACAACGAGTTGCAAGGTTAGCCTTAACCTTATTGCCGCAAAATAAAATTTCATCAATCGTCGGCAGGGCCGGACGTTCAAAACTCAGTAAACGATATGTGAAACGTTATGCTGAACATTATAAAATTAACTTATCTGAAATTGAGAAGCCCATTCATGAGTATGCCCATCTGACTGAGTTCTTCACAAGGAAACTTAAGCAAGATGCTCGGCCAATTTGCGGTGAAGCTACAGAAGCCATTTCACCAGTAGATGGACTTGTTACACAAATGGGACGCGTTGAAAAGGGGACGATCATACAGGCGAAAGGAATATCATACCCTGTTCAAAAACTCCTTGCAGATGAAAGCAACGCAGATTTCGAAAGCGGTCACTTTATAACCATTTATTTAAGTCCGAAAGATTATCATCGAATTCACATGCCAGTAAAAGGGGAAGTTTATAGTTCTACGTACATTCCAGGACGGCTTTTCCCGGTTAATGATATTGGTGTTAATCATGTTAAAGGACTATTCACTAAAAACGAACGTGTTGTTACATTTGCTGAAACAGATTATGGCAAGCTCGCAATTGTAAAAGTCGGGGCATTTATCGTAGGAAGTGTAAAGGTTAAATATGATGATAAAGTCCGTAAATGGAAGAAAATCACGAAAACAAACGTTGCTCCTGTAACGTATGAAAAAGGAGATGAAGTAGGTCTATTTGAGTTTGGGTCCACAGTTATCCTATTATTTGAAGATAAGGATTTTTCATTTGATAAATCGCTTGCAGTCGGAAAATCTGTGCGTATGGGTGAAATTATCGGAAAACATCCAGATACATCAAAGCAAAAAGATTATTCAACTTCTATTTGATTTCCGTTCCAATTAACTAGTCAAAAATATATCCGGCAGACATTTGTTTGCTGGATTTTTAATTTAAGTAAGAAAGGAGTATACCATGCTCAGAATAGTAGAGTTTTTTGAAAAAGCAAAAGCAAGTTACAGTGTGCCCGATATTGCTCATGATCCCAAAATGATCTTTATTTTAGAATCGCCTCATAAAGAAGAATTGAGAGCAGGAGTACCTCTTGCAGGACTCTCAGGAAGATCAATGGCTAAGGAACTTTTTTTACAGGAAGATATACTTCCTATGGGGAAATATTTAAAACAGCTTGCCGAAGATAAAAGACAAAGTTTCTACGGAATTGTCAACGTTTGTCCTTTTCCACTTCAAGAATCGGCTTATTCTGAAAAGGAATTTGTTCAAAGATTTAAAAAAGAATTGCAAATTGCAGAAGCTATTCGTAAAAGTACAGCGAATCATTTTAGAGATGAAAATAAGGGACTGTTTAATCAATTGCTTATCCATGATTTTCAGGATCGATTGATAAGAACGATGGCAGAAGATTCGATTATTGTGCCCTGCGGAAAATTCGCCGAAAAGTATGTGAATCAATTAGCAATGAAGGACGAACTGAATATAATTAAAGGAGTGCCGCATCCTTCTTATAATTCGTGGTCAAGAGAACGGT
Organism: Fictibacillus arsenicus; assembly: GCF_001999465.1. GTDB lineage: Bacteria > Bacillota > Bacilli > Bacillales > Fictibacillaceae > Fictibacillus > Fictibacillus arsenicus. The sequence goes on along the minus strand of NZ_MQMF01000003.1, from coordinate 365,595 downwards.
ATAGAGACGTTATTCAAACTGTAAGGGATCAAGAAATAAAACGAACCTCCTAAATCAGGAGGTTCAAAAGAAAAAGACCGTAACACCATATAGTACTGCTGTAATACCAGCAGCAATAAGTGCGGGTTTCAGTTTGTAACGTGCATATTTAATTACTGATAAATTTAATATCCGCGCGATCGTGTTCGTATCGTCGCTTAGCGGGGAAGCAAAAGCTCCAAAGGTACCACTCGCAAAAACTGCTCCAATCACGAGTGGCAGTGATACGCCAGCAACTCCTGCCATTGAAACCCCAAGAGGCATTAATATTCCCCAAGTGCCCCAGGCTGAACCAATAAAATAAGACACCGCACAGCCGAATAAGAACAATAAAGGTACTATTACTGAAGCAGGTATCCATCCTGCATATTTGGTTACAAAGGCAGAAAAACCGAGCTCTTCCGTTACAGAGGAAAGCCCCCAGACTACCGCCAGCAAAACAATGACGCTCATAAGCTCATTGCCTCCGAATATAAACCCATTTAATAGTTCTCCTGTTTTCATTCGCTGTATTCTTAAAAAGAGAAATGTAAAGATCGAAGTGAACAGAAGAGCGATCAGCATAGCATCCATTACATCTGCAGAAATGAATGCTTTTATGAATCCTCCAGATTTTTTATAACCATCCCACCAAGTTAGGAGAAGAGTCAGAGAAACGATCAAGATTAAAGGAATTATTAAATTCCAAGGTTTGTTAGGCAGCTCTTTTCCGACGGCAGGATCACAATTATGCCAATCATCATCTTCTTTATCTCCTACGTGATCTGGATCGCTTTCTTCTGTCGATTTTGAATGGTGAAAAAAACTTAAATAAACACCAACAATAATCATTACAAAAGAGAAGAAGTTATATGGTATGCTTTGAATAAATAATGAATATGGATCTCCGCTTAGTTTCTCATTCTTAAGTGAGATATCTACGATAGATGTCATATAGCCGACGAAAGCTGTAGCGATTGGTATTAAAACAATGATTGGTGTGGCTGTAGTTTCAATAACAAAGCCGAGTTCTTGTGTTGACATTTTCACCTTTTTTAACAACGCTCTCATAATAGGAGCGATCGTTACAAATCGGAAACTCGGTGCTGCAAAAGTTCCGATGGTAGAAGCATAAGTCAGAAAAAGGGCACCTTTTTTAGTTTGAATTCTGCTGGATGCTTCTTCAACAAACCCCCTGATGCCCCCGGAAAGCTTGATCATTGAGATCAACCCTGAAAAAGCATATAAAAAAACTAAAATTTTAATGTTCTTAGGGTCAATAAGTCCTTTTACAAGAAACTGGACCATTTTCTCGAGTCCTCCTACAAAGGTAGGTTTGAGGAGATAAGAACCTGTTAAAAGTCCTGCAATCAAGCCTGGCAGCACTTGTTTTGTTTTTATCGCGATTGGTATTACAACTAAAAATGGGATGATTGAAACCCAGCTGCTGCTCATAAAAGCCCTTCTTTCGCACGAAGTCATAAGATTAGCGTGTGATGGTTTCAGAAAAATATTCTGCTTATATAATAAACAATTATTATGAGGGGCTTTTTTATGTTTTAACTAGTACTGGATTGGTTAAAATAACTTAAACTAAAGCAATTTAAATACTGTTAACTAAAATAATTAAGTGCTTCTTAGGATGGAAAGAGTTGCATTTATTATGGTTACGTGATAAGTTTAACAACGGAATATATATGGACGGAACAAGTTTGAATTACGGATAGCCTTGTAACTATTAACTTTTAATTTTTACGCATATTCACATGGCTAAGCATTTCCAGTCATTTACACTCGCGGAAATGCTATTTTATGTGCAAATCATGATGTATTTTGAAAACAATTTGGCTGACACCTAAAAAAGATTAATCATATGTCAGGTCCACGAGGTTATCGTATAAACCTTTTTCGTCAAGAAAAGGAGATAGAACATTGACAACATTTCAAGAATTGGGACTTAGTCCCGAGTTGCTTCAATCCATCAACAATATGGGATTTGAGGAAGCAACACCAATTCAGCGTGATACAATTCCTACAGCATTTAAAGGTACTGACTTAATTGGTCAGGCTCAAACAGGTACTGGGAAAACAGCTGCCTTTGGAATTCCGCTAATTGAAAAAATGGATACGAAATCACGACTCGTGCAAGGTATCGTTTTAGCACCAACGAGAGAATTAGCTGTTCAAGTTGCTGAAGAACTTAATAAAATCGGACAATTTAAAGGAATTAAAACTCTTCCGATTTATGGTGGACAATCGATTGTTCGACAAATAAAAGCATTGAAAAACGGACCGCATATCATTGTAGGAACACCAGGTCGAGTTCAGGATCATATCAACAGAAAGACATTAAAGCTTGATAGCGTTCATACAGTGGTATTGGACGAAGCTGATGAAATGTTAAACATGGGGTTTGTTGAAGATATCGAAAAGATCTTGGAAAACGTTCCAACAGAACGCCATACAATGCTTTTCTCTGCAACAATGCCTAAACAGATTCAAAATCTTGCAGCGAAGTTCATGAAGGATGTATTACTGATTAAAGTAAAAGCTTCTGAAATGACAGTTAAAAACATTGAACAAGAATATGTTGAAGTAAAAGAACGTCAAAAATTCGATGCTCTTTGCCGCTTTATGGATATCCACTCACCAGAACTTGCCATCGTTTTTGGACGAACAAAGCGCCGTGTTGATGAGTTATCTGAAGCTCTCAGCAAACGTGGATATTCTGCAGAAGGAATTCATGGTGATCTTCCTCAGGCTAAACGGGATAAAGTATTGCGTGCATTTAAAAACAATACAATCGAAGTGCTTGTTGCTACAGACGTAGCAGCACGCGGTCTTGATATCTCTGGTGTATCTCATGTATATAACTTTGATATCCCTCAAGATCCTGAAAGCTACGTTCACCGTATTGGACGTACTGGACGTGCAGGAAAAACAGGTTATGCATTAACGTTTATTACTCCTCGTGAGATCGATCATTTATATACGATTGAAAAAATCACTAAGCGTAAAATGGTTAAACGAGTGATTCCTTCAGTTTCTGAAGCAATGGAAGGACAACAGCAGATTACACTTGAAAAGTTGATGGAAGTTGTTGAAGAAGATAACTTTAACGGTTATAAGCAAACAGCAGTTGAATTATTGGAAGAAAATGATTCTGTGACGCTTTTAGCAGCTGCTTTAAAACTTCTTACAAAAGAGCCTGATACTACTCCGATCAACTTAACAGACGAGCCGCCTTTATCAGTTAAAAAGCGCCGTCCAAACAATCGTTTCTCTGACCGCAGACGTTCTGGTTCTGGAGGCAAAAGAGAAGGTGGAGGCGGAAGAGACCGTCGTTCTGGCTTCTCAAAAGGTGAAAGAAGCGGATCTCGTGAAGGCGGAAGCCGAAGCGGAGGACGTGATCAGTCATACCGTTCACAAAAACGCGTGCGTGAAGATTTTAAAAACAGAGGATAAATAAATCGACAAAAGCAAGGGGACTTTCAAGTGTCCCTTTGCTTTTTTTATTAGGAGGATAGCTGCAATGAAGAAGATATTGATTATAGCTGATACTCATATGCCAAAAAAAGGTATCTCACTTCCTGAACAACTCATAAGCGTATTAAAGAAAGGTGTAGATTTAATCATTCATGCAGGAGACTGGTCGGAAAAATCTGTGTATGAGGAGTTAAGTCTGTATGCTCCCGTTTATGGCGTAAGAGGGAACGTAGAAAAAGATGAATGGGCTAAACAGCTTCCTGATAAAGAGGTGCTTCAGGCAGAACAAATAAAGATCGCAATCGTACATGGCCATCTGGGGAAAGGGAGAACTACACCAGATAGAGCTTATCAATCATGTATGAAAGATAAACCAGACGTGATCATTTTTGGTCATTCCCATATCCCTTTTATGGAGAAACGGGATGAAATCACCATATTTAATCCGGGTTCTCCCACCGATAAACGAAGACAAAAAAAGTTTTCCTATGGCATATTAACAACAACGTCTAATGATTTTGAATTAAAGCACTACTATTTTACATAATGAATGACATGATATGAAAAAGACATAATAAGGAAATATTGACAAGGGAGGAATTGGTGTATGAGGAGCGGGGAAACTTTTTCTTTTGAAGCTAAAAACGGTGAAACCATTATATTGCGTCCAGTAGATGAAAATGATGCCCAAGATATAATCAAGCATGTTGAAACGATTGTTAAAGCAGGAAGGTATCTTCAAAAAGAAGAACCACGAACTTTAGAAGAAGAAAAAAATTTTATTAATGAAACAAGGTTAAAAGGCAACATGTACACAGCAGTTGAACGAAAGGGGAAAGTCGTGGGAATAGCCAGAGTTTTAAAAGGCGAACTTGAGATGAAAAAACATACCGGTATATTCAGGACGTGGATTCATCCAGATTCCCAAGGTCTAGGGATTGGCAAACAAGTCATGAATTATACTTTAAGATGGGGACGTGCAATCAACTTACATAAGTTATGGCTTACTGTTTTTTCAGGAAATGAGAAAGCGGTTTTGGTATATGAAAAATCTGGTTTTATTATAGAAGGCAGACAAAAGAATCAGGCAATCATTGACGGGGAATTTGAAGACGAGATTTTTATGGCCTATTTTTTTGAATCGAAGTAAGAGAATCAATGGAAAAATTTATTTTCGCGTATTCATGTGATAAACAATGGTGAAATCGTTATCATATATATGGTAAAGTGGAAAGTGATACATGAACCGAAGACAGGTGGATACGATGAAATCAACTAAAAAAGAATTGCTATATACAGAAAAACAGCGTTTGATTGCATTATATGAAAAGTTTGATGAAATAAAGGAATTTGAAAAAGCAGGACAGATTAGTGAATTGTTTCTTAAAGTTGCGGAAGAAGAGTATGCTATTGCATTCTGCGGTCACTTCTCGGCCGGAAAATCAAGTTTAATAAATGCCCTATCAAATACAGGGATTTTACCGGCGAGTCCAATTCCAACAAGTGCAAATATCGTAAAAATGAAACAAGGTGAACCTAAGGCAGTTGTTCATCTAAAAAATAAAGAAGTCGTTACGTTCAAACATCCTTATAACGTAGAAGAAATCAAAACTTTATGTAAGGACGCAGAACTCGTAGATGCTATAGAGCTTTTTTACGAATCAGAGGAAAATACAGCTGCAAACATTGCATTTTATGATACCCCTGGAATTGATTCTACAGATCCAGCTCATAAAAAAGCGACTGAAAACGTCATACATTTAGCGGATGTTATTTTTTATGTTATGGATTATAATCACATCCTTTCTGAAACAAATATTGAATTTATTAAATCGTTGAATGAAAAGGACAAATCTATTCGATTAATCATAAATCAAATCGACAAACATCAGGAAGAAGAGCTTTCTTTTATTTCATTTAAAGAGAACGTGTTTGACGCTTTTAAAGCTTTTGGAATCTGTAAGGAGCAAATCTTTTTTACAAGTGTCAGGTCTCCGGAAATTCCTTTTAACGATTTATCGGCTTTAGTAGCTTATATTAAAAAAATTGAGTTAAATAAAGACCAATTGCTTCTAGAGGAAACCAACCGCCAACTTCGTTATTTTGTAACGGAGTTTGTTGATCAAAATGAAAAAAACAAACTTAATTTAGAGGCTATCGAAGAAAAGCTGGTACTTTTGTATAACGAAAAGAAAAAGCAGCAATCTTTAATAAATGACATTGAGCAAAATAAAAAGAAGAAAGAAGAAACCATTCGTGATCAGTTTGTGAAAATAATAGAGTCTGCTCAATTAATGCCATATGAAACTAGGGAAAAAGCAGGACTGTTTATTGAAGCTGCAAAAAAAGATTTTAAGGTAGGTTTGCTTTTTTCAAAACAAAAAACAGAGCAAGAACGAACTCGAAGAAAAAATACTTTTCAAGAAAAACTGCAAGAATCGGTAGATGCTCATATAAACTGGCATGCGCAAAATTATTTAAATAGCTTGCAGAAAGAGTTTCAAACTGATTTTCCTCAATGGGAAACTGTAAAACTTACAGATGAAACATTATATTCCTATGTCCAATCAGGATTATCTTCACAGGGACAAGGTCTGATAAATTATTGTGATAGCATTGCTGGGGAAGTAAAAAAGAAAGCCCGGCAGCAGATGAGTGATTTTATTTCTTTTGCTGTATCTCTCATAAAAGATGAGAATGATAAGGTTTTTGCGGAATATCAAGAACAATCAGAAAAGATTAATAAAGAAATTGCAGCTCTTGAAAAGGAAAAAGAAGAAGTTGTTATTTGGGCTGAAATAAAGAAAGAATTATTAAATGCGGTTACGGCTGAAGAACCATTTATTTTTGCAGTAAAAGAATATGAACTAAAATTCAAATCACAATACAATGAGATATCCGTTGTAGAGTTTAAGAGCAAATTTGGTGAAAAAGCTGAAAACAAATCGCTGAACGCTGAACAAGATTCTTCTGAAGTACAAAAGAAAGAAAAAGAAAAGTCAAGCACACTGCAAGATGAAACAGAAAATCTATATAGTACAGCTGCCGTGCTTAAGCCGTTATCCGGGTTTTCAAACATAGCAGATGAGATGAATCAGCTTGCTGACAGGCTAAAGAAGCGTTCCTTTTCAACTGTATTATTCGGTGCATTTTCGGCGGGGAAATCTTCTTTCGCCAATGCCTTATTTGGAGAAGCGATCCTTCCTTCATCACCAAATCCGACAACAGCTGCCATTAATGAAATCCGAAAACCAGATGAAGAGAATGACCATGGTACTGTAACGATTGAAATGAAATCGGAGCAGGAAGTTCTAAATGAAATCAACATGCTTCTAAAAACGAATTACAGTGATTTAAATATTTTACTAGATACTTCTAAAGAAGAATTTAAAGATAATAAGCATGTAGGAGCCTTTTTGGAAGGGTATCCAGGTTCTAAGGGACAGTTAGGAACACACATTAAAGCTGGTATGTCCGAAATCAGAAACTTTGCCGCTGTTGAATCGAATGCTTGTTTTGTTAAAAAAATAACCATTTATTACAGCTGTCCGCTAACTGAAAAAGGTCTTGTTCTCGTTGATACACCTGGAGCAAACTCCATTCATTCACGTCATACAGAAGTCGCGTTTGAATATATGAAACAAGCAGATATTATAATCTATCTGACTTACTTTAATCATGCGTTCTCATATGCAGACAGGGAGTTTTTAATACAGTTAGGAAGGATTAAAGATACATTTGCTTCCGATAAAATGTTTTTCGCTATAAACGCTTCTGATTTGGCAAACAGCGATGAAGATAAATTGGATGTCGTTAACCATGTAAAAGGAAACCTCCAGACGTTCGGGATCCGTAATCCAAGATTGTTTTCGGTTTCCAGTAAAAATGAACTGTCCCAGCCAGGGCATCCTGAGAGCGGTTTTGACTTATTTAACGAAAGATTGTTCCATTATGTAGAGAATGATCTAGAACAGGCGATGATTAATAGTGCTCTAGCTTCTCAGAATCATGCCAGAAATGTCATTCGCAATTTGCTGTCTGAAACAGAGCTAAGACTGCAGCAAGAAGATGAATATTTAAACGCTGTTCACCAAAGAGAAAACTCGTTGGTGGAATATTGCACGAATAATAATTTCTTAGCTAAGAAGCAATTTGAACAGGAGCAGAAAGAGCTCTTATTCTACGTTAAACAAAGGGTTTTAATTCGTTATCATGATTTTTATAAAGAGACCATTCATCCAGCTGCTGTCAGATCTTCTAAAGCGGAACTTGATGCATGCATCTCAGAATTATATACAAAGTTAGCACACGATCTTCACCAGGAATTCAGAGCCAGTTCACTGCGCTTAGATAAATGGATACAAAAAAATCTTAATGATAAAGAAAAGAAAACGATAGAAAAAGGTGAGGAATATCAGGTTAGCTTAAAAGCTCCTGCAGAGAATCCAGATTTGTATTTTACACCTTCAATTTCTTCTAAATTCAATGAAAGCGCAGGAAGAGATAATAAAGAATGGATATCTTATTTTAAAAATGCAAAACAATTCTTCGAACAAGGCGGTTCTAACGATCTAAAGAATGATTTGGCAAAACGTATAGAGAAAGAGGTGGAACAATGGCTTGCAAATGCTGAAAAAGCACTTGAACACCATTACACATCTGTTATCGAGAAAGCAGAAATTCATTCAAAAGAAGATTTGTTGGATCAAATCACTAGTTATTTTAAAGAATTAAAAAAACCAGGAGATTTAGAAGCAAGGATCATTGAATTAAAAAATTATCTAAATAAAATAACACATTAAAAAAGGGCAAATTTTTAAAAGCTTGTTGCTTTTGATAAATTTTTTTAGAGTATGCGTCTGTGACTAGTTGATTGTAGCGCAAGGTGGCGAGACTCCTGCGGGAATAGCGTGCCACCTACCTGAGGCACTTCTCGCAAGGCATGCGACGAGGAAGCCAACGTCGTCAGGATTTACTGGCAGACGCAGGAGCACAGATACTTCCTTATGAGACCCCGGCATGCTTGAATAGCCTAGTGGGCTCAACGTACGCCTCGTGGAAAGCGAGCCTCCTGGAGCGGAAATCAATAGCTTCTAATCGCAACAATGAATACGAAAATATCCATAAAAAAACAGCACTGCCGCCTGAGCATGTGCTGTTTTTTCGTTTTATAATGCTGCTTTATTCAATGATTGAAAAAGTTTAACTGTAGATAAATCGGAATCTGAAGGGTATTGATATTTTTCTTTGTAGCTCTCAGGTCCTTTTCCCGTTATAATGACGACACTTTTTGGAGGGGCTTCACTTAATGCATAAAATATAGCTTCTGTTCTGTCAGAAATAACTGCGGGAGTGTGGGGGCCAGCAGGTATAGCTTCTTGTGTTTCTTGAATAAGCTGGTCACTTGTTACTCCATCTAAATCATCAACAGTTAAGACGGTTTGATCGCTATATTCTAAAGAGATGCTTATCATTTCCGATCTTTTCGTCACATCTCGATTTCCTCTAAATCCAAAAACATGATAGAACGGGCGACTGCCCGCTTTTTTTCTGGCTGCTTCTAATACTTGTGAGACCCCGTCAGGAGTATGTGCGTAATCGATGATCACTTCAGTTCCATTAAAAAGAGTAAATTCCTCAAACCTGCCAGGGATGCCTTGGAAGTTCTTAAGATAGTTGATGGAATCCTTTATAGGTACACCGTAATCAAGTGCAGCAGCGATAGCGGCAGTAGTATTTAGCGCGTTATAATCGCCAGGCAAAGGAAGAGGGACTGTGACATGCAGTGTTTCATGAATAAGATTAAAATAATTTTTCCCTACATCTTCAATATAAAAGTTGTCAGTTTTTCTTTTTCCATACGTCCAAACCTGTAATGTATTCTTTGAAGACAATTCCTGAATTAAACGTTTTCCATAGCTTCCTTCACTGCAAATAATAGCTGTACCTTTTGGTTTTATATATGAAAAAAGTTTTGCTTTGCACAGATAATAAGATTCCATCGTACCGTGATAGTCCAGGTGATCATGAGTTAGGTTCAAGAAGATGGCCTGATCATATGTGATTCCTTCGATCCTATTTTGTTCAAGGCCATGGGAACTTACTTCCATTACAACTGCCTCGTCATTACTTTCACTCAACATTTTCTGCAACGTAACTGGGTCAGGGGTTGTGTGAGAACTTTTGAAAATTTTAGAATTAATAAAGTGATGAACAGTGCCGAACAATGCAGTTGAAATATTATGTGATATGAGGATGTGCTGCAATAGAAAAGAAGTCGTGGTTTTCCCATTCGTTCCAGTAATGCCTGTCATCTTATGCTTTTTGTATGGTTCATCATAAAAATAAGAAGCAGCAATACTTAACAGACGCTTCGTATCTTTTGCGTAAAAGTAGAGTCCAGAGGCTGATGTTTCACGATATTCACCAACTACAGCTGCAGCACCATTCTCAAATGCTTCTTGTATGTAATGATGTCCGTCCGCCTGCACACCTGAAATAGCAAAGAACAAATAACCCGGCTTCACTTTTTTTGAATGAGAAGTAATACCGGTGATTATCGGATCTTGATCTGTTTGGGCCGTAATGTGCAAGTGGCTTAATAATGCTTTTAAATTCACGGAAACGTCATCCTTTTATTAAAGTATTTGTAGTGTTTTTCTAATTTGAGTTCTTATACACGAACCTAAATTTAACCGTAATATGGTTATGTAAACTATTCGAAAAAACTGCCCAATTTAGGGCAGTTTAAGAAATAGTTTTTATAAAATTTTCTAGACCGTTCATACCTTTTTCCAGTTGCTCTAAAGATGCTGCGTAAGAGATTCTGATATAACCCTCTCCAAGGGAAGAAAAGGCATCGCCCGGTACGACAGCTATACGTTCTTTTTTTAGGAGATTTAAAGCAAATTGATATGAACTTAAACCAAATTGCTTAACAGGAATGAAAAGGTAAAAGGCGCCATTAGGTTTTTCAAAAGCAAGTCCCATCTGCTCCAAACGACCAGAACAGTATTCCAATCGTTTTTTATATTCATTTCTCATTGGAGCTGCATCATCTTTGCCGTTAGTCAGCGCTTCTATAGCAGCAGCCTGGGAAATCGTTGATGCACATGTAACATTGTACTGATGAACCTTTAAAACATGCTGAAGAATTTCAGAAGGGGCAAATAAAAGACCGATTCTCCAGCCAGTCATGCTATGCGATTTTGAAAGACCATTAATAACAAAGGTCTTATCTCGCATCCCATTATAAGATGCTATAGACCGATGTTTACCGTTATATCTAAGTTCACTGTATATTTCATCAGAAATGACAAAGAGATTTTGGTTACATAAGTAAGCAGCCAGTTCGTCAAGTTCATTATCTTCAAGAGTTACCCCAGTTGGATTGGATGGAAACGGAAGAATAATGGCTTTAGTTTTAGGGGTAATAGCTTCTTTAATAAGATCTGGTGTTACTTTAAAACCTGTTTCTGTAGTATCGATATATATAGCTTTCGCTCCGCAAAGTGTAATTACGGGCTCATATCCTGGATAAACTGGTGCAGGCAATAACACTTCATCACCTTCAGACAAAATGGCTCTCAAAGAAATGTCGATTGCTTCACTTGCTCCCGCAGTAACAATAACTTCATTTTGATGGTTATAGTTTAGATCATATTTTTCATAAACAAATGAAACGGCAGCTTTTCTTACTTCTTCATAACCAGCGTTATGTGAATATACGGTTTGATTATTATGTATAGCTTTTATCGCTGCCTCCTTTACATGCAGTGGAGTAGGAAAATCAGGCTGACCAAGAGTGAGGGATATTGCATCTGGGTATTTCGCCACCTCATTAAAAAACTTGCGTATACCTGATATTTGAATGGATCTGGCGCGGCTGTTTAACAAATGTTCCATTAATCATAACTTCCTTTCGTCTTCCACATGCGGTTTCTGTGTATTTTTTCAAAATTTACTTTGCAATAAGTGTAGCTTTAATTTGTTTCTGCAGTCAATGGGTGGATTTTCTTGTATGGTTTCAGCACTTTTTACAATACTAAAGAGGTAATAGTACGGTTGTGGAGGATATTATGGAAGCAAAGAAAAAATGGGATCTGCTTGCACTCGCATCAATTCCACTCGTAATGACGCTGGGAAATTCGATGCTTATACCTGTTTTGCCTGAGATCGGAAAGGAATTAAAGATTTCATCATTTCAGGTCTCGATGATCATCACAGTTTATTCAATTGTTGCCATTCTTTTAATACCTATCGCGGGTTACCTTTCAGATCGATATGGACGTAAAAAAGTAATTATCCCGAGTCTTTTTATCGCGGGGATTGGTGGATTAATCTCCGGATGGGCGGCCTGGCAAGCTGATAATGCATTTATGCTTATCCTTGTAGGAAGGTTCCTTCAGGGGGTAGGTTCTTCTGGTGCTGCACCAGTTGTTATGCCTCTAGTTGGAGATATGTTTAAAGACGAGGAAGAAGTAAGCTCTGGTTTAGGCTTGATTGAAACGTCTAATACGATAGGAAAAGTTTTAAGCCCGATTCTGGGGGCTTTTTTAGCCACAATTATTTGGTTTTTGCCTTTTTGGCTCATTCCCGTATTCTGTGTTCTCTCTATTTTATTGGTGTTATTTTTAGTTAAAGTTCCAAAGAAAGACCAAGAAAAGCAGCCATTTAAAGAGTTTTTAAAAAATGTTAAACAAATTTTTCATAATGAAGGCAAATGGCTTATGGCTATTTTTTTTATCGGCGGAGTTATTATGTTTGTACTTTTTGGAATTTTATTTTACCTGTCGACAATCTTGGAAGAAAAATACGGAATCAAAGGTGTTATGAAAGGCTTAGTATTAGCTGTACCTTTATTGGCGCTATCAATATGCTCCTATATAGCAGGAAAAAAGATAAAACAAAACAAAATAGTTATGAAATGGTGTACGTTCATATCCATGGTTCTCCTCGGAGGATCTGCCTTCTTGATTACTTTTTTTGAAAACGTGTATTTTTTATTAGGGGCATTATTCATTGCCGGAATTGGTATTGGAGCAGCATTGCCCTGTTTAGACGCTTTGATTACAGAGGGAATCGAGAAGGAAGCGAGAGGAACAATAACCTCTATTTATAGCTCTATGCGATTTGTGGGAGTGGCTTTAGGTCCTCCAATCTATGCAGTATTAATGAAATCATCACACGAAATCGTTTTCTATACATCTGCAGGCGTAAGTATTCTTGCTGCAATAGCCGCCTTTTTTGCTATAAAACCTGAAAAGGAAAAAGGCGGGGGAGATGAAGGCAGTAAAGAAGTAAAGCCTGCAAAGAAATTAGAGCCGGCAGTAGAGTAAGATTCAAGAGCAACAATGTATGCGAAAACAGCTTTTTGTTTCTTTGATAAGTTGATTCCGAGCAGCTACATGAGTATTCTTCTCGTAAGGCATGCGTAAACGCAGGAGCAGAAACCAACCAGATGTAATACGCGAAAAAGGCAATTAAAAAACAGCGGACTCTCAGCCGCTGTTTTTTTGCTTATTCTTCTATCAATACAATACGTGCAGGGGAGGCATCTAGACCCCTGATTTTTAATGGAGCAGCAACCATCAGATATTCTCCCTCTGGAACATCTTTTAACTGCAGACCTTCAATAATGATGACATCATTTTGAAACAATTGTTTGTGAGTAGGATGATTTTCTTGAGCACGCTCGACTCCGAGAGCATCGATGCCTACACCTGATACTCCGATTTCAGCAAGATTTTTTGCTGCTTCTTGATTTACATAAATAAACTCAAAGTTAAATTCTGTATCCCAAGAGTTCTTCGTTTTAAAAAGTACAAAATCACCTTTTTGTATATCTTTGCCGGTGAGATCATCCGCTTTAATTGAATCTTCAGCATGTGTAAGATCAATTACTTTTGCTTTTCGGACTAATTTTTCTAACGGCAAAGTTTCAATCGTATCACCGCCAGGCACCATGTGAAGAGGAGCATCAACATGTGTTCCTGTATGAACATCCATTGCGATTCTAGTTTCGGTAACATGACCGTTTTGTGAAGTGTCAAAAGAAGGCTGTTTTTCAGGTTTGTTCTTATATACAGGCATACCTTCAAAAATTGGTAACGAAACGTCGTAAATTTTCATTTGATTAACATTCCTCTCTAACTTTAGTCGGTTCCCACCATGAATGACCATCTGCGGTTAATAATTGTTCTGCTTCTATAGGCCCCATGCTGCCCGAATTGTAATACGTTAGTGGAGCACCGGCGCCATTCCAAGTTTTTGTTATGCGGTCAATAAACTCCCAGCTTAACGCAACTTCATCCCAGCGTGTAAAGTATGTGGAATTCCCTAATAAACAATCGTGAAGAAGCTTTTCATACGCTTCAGGAGAGTTCATGTCAGTAGCTGATTTATTGTTATAAGTCATATCGATCGGCAATAGATCTGATGTGTCTCCTTTTGGTTTAGCATTCAGTGTGAGACTGACACCTTCATCAGGCTGAATATGAATTCTTAACAAGTTTGGCTGATATTTTTCTGTATTAGCATGATAGAGAGCCATAGGACCTTGTTTAAACTGAATTACAATCTCAGTTGATTTAACAGACATACGTTTTCCTGTACGAATATAAAACGGAACGCCTGTCCATCTGAAATTGTCTATGAACAGTTTTGCAGCAACAAAAGTTTCAGTTTTTGATTCCGGATCTACATTTTCTTCCTTTAAGTAGGCGGGAACTGATTCACCTTTAATTTTGCCATCTGTATATTGGCCGCGAATAACATTCTTTCTTACTTCTTCTTCGTTAAAGAAACGCAAAGAGCGAAGAACTTTTACTTTTTCATCACGGATATGTTCTGGTTTTAGTTCACCAGGCGGTTCCATGGCTACCATCATAACCATCTGGAGCATATGGTTCTGTACCATATCCAATAGAGCACCTGATTTTTCATAATAAGCTGCTCTGTCTTCAACCCCTAAAGTCTCACTCGAAGTAATCTGTACAGAATCAATATATTTATTGTTCCAGATCGATTCAAAGATCGCATTTCCAAATCGGATCACTTGTATGTTTTGTACCATCTCTTTTCCGAGGTAGTGATCAATACGATAAATATCATCTTCATTAAAACTTTGCTGAATTTCTTCATTCAGTTTTGTAGCAGAAGGGAGGTCATGACCGAATGGTTTTTCAATGACAATTCTCTGCCAGCCATCGGTATTTGTGATGCCTTCTGATTTTAGGAATGTAGGTATGGTACCAAAGAAACTAGGCGCCATCGCTAAATAATATAAACGGTTGCCATTTGTCTGATAATCTCTATCTAAAACGTTCAGCAGTTCTTCAAGCTCATGATAGCTAGGTTCACTTGTAACATCCATTTTTAAATAATAAAAGTGAGAAGCGAATTTCTTTACCCTATCACTCTCGGTGCCTGGCGTGTGTTCGTTAACAGCTTCGTACACTTCTTGCTGAAATTGCTCGTGTGAATATTCTTTTCTGGATACACCTACAACAGAAAAGTTCTCTTTCATATGACCCTTTTGGTACAATTGATAAAGAGCAGGAAAGAGTTTTCGGTGAGCGAGGTCACCTGTCGCTCCGAAGATTACAATAGAAGCATTTGGAATACTATGTATCATTTTGCAAGTCACTTCTTTCTATCTGTTCTAATAGTTACAGTTTTCCCTAGATGAAGATAAATTAACGAAAATACTTCATAAAAGGAGGTTATCTTATGTCCAACTTAGTAAGTCCCGAATGGGTGGACAGTAAAATAGAGGATGAAAATACTGTTATTTTCGATTGCCGTTTTTCACTGGCTGACCCGGAAATGGGTTATAAGGTGTACGAAAAAGATCATATCGAAGGAGCATTTTATGCTGACTTAGATAAACATTTATCTGGAACCATTACAACTCATGGCGGCCGTCATCCGTTACCTTCCGTAAACATACTATCACAATTTTTAAGCAGTTGTGGAGTAGACACTGAAAAAATAATAGTAGCTTACGACGACCAGTCTGGTACAATGGCAGCCAGATTCTGGTGGCTTATGAAATATGCCGGACTGAAACAAGTTTATGTTATGCAGGGCGGTTACACACACTATAAAGAAAAAGGGTACGCTGTCTCAAGTAAAGTGCCTGATAAAAAGTCATCAGAAATTAAACTTGATATTAATGACAACATGTTAATTACACGCGATGAAGTGGTTAAAGCTGTTCAGCAAAAAGATAAGTTGCTTATAGACGCAAGAGAACCTAACCGTTATAAAGGGATTTCCGAGCCGATCGATCCGGTCGCAGGACATATACCAACAGCGATAAATGTCCCGTGGGAGATTCATTTTAGAAAACCTGGCTGGTGGAAAGATAAAGATGAAATGAAGAACTTATACAAAGATCTAATCCTGGATAACAAAAAGCCAGTTGTTTATTGCGGCTCTGGTGTAACTGCTTGTGTAAATGTACTTGCAATGAGTGAAGCAGGATTAAAGCTGCCAATATTATATGCAGGCAGCTGGAGTGATTGGATCAGTTATAAGGGGCATGAAATAGAAACAGACTAAAAAATATAATTTCACGTACCGTATTTAAAATAGAAATGGATGTGAAAACCATGAAACAAGGAGATCTTCATACCCATACTACTGCTTCTGATGGAACTTTTTCACCAGCACAAAACATTCAGCGGGCAGTTGAGAAAGGCCTGAAAGCTATTGCAATCACTGATCACGATACAATACACGGAGTTGAAGCTGCACTTGAAGAAGCAGATAAGTATGATGATTTTGAATGCATACCGGGTATTGAGATCAGTACACTTTATAAAGGACAAGATATTCATGTACTAGGATATTATATTGATTATAAAGATAAGAATTTTCTTATGACATTGAAAAAGCTGACTTCAATAAGAGACCAGCGAAATAAGATGATTTTACAAAAGTTAAATGAACTGGGTATTCAAATAGATGAGTCAGAACTAGAAGCAAAAAGATGTGGTGAAGGAAACGTAGGCAGGGGGCATATAGCTGAGATTTTAATGGAGAAGGGGTTCGTGAATTCACTTCCTGAAGCATTTGAAAAATACTTGGGAAAAGGGAAAGCCGCATACGCAATACCTGATCGTATTTCACCTTTAGAAGCGGTAAAAATTATTCAGGATGCAAGTGGTGTCCCAGTGTTAGCTCATCCTGGAATCTATGATGCTGACGAGCTGATTCCTTTATTAAGTAAAAACGGACTGGCAGGTATCGAATGCTGTCACCCTGATCATATGATAGAACAGGTTCAACATTATGAGAAACTAGCAGATAAATATTCCTTAATAAAGACTGCGGGCAGTGATTTTCACGGCTTTAGGAACGGTGAGGTTTTTCACGGAGATATAGGAAGCTGTACGGTTCCATTAAGTACATTGCAATCTTTAAAGAATTTTTGTAAATAATCCTTGCCAGCAGGCTCGTAACCTTATAAGATTCAATACGGAGAGTTATTGAATACAGAGAGGAAGTACGAGTTTGACTTGGGATTTATTAAATATCATTGGCACGATCGCATTTGCAATCTCAGGCGCGCTCGTTGCTATGGAAGAAGATTATGACATATTGGGTGTATTTATATTAGGATTGGTTACTGCTTTCGGTGGAGGAATCATTCGAAATGTATTAATAGGACTACCTGTAGATACGATTTGGGAACAGGGTCTTTTACTTAAATCAGCCCTAGTTGCTATGGGTATTGTCTTTTTTATGCCGGAAAACTTAATTCGATTCTCAAAAAGGAGTTTGCATTTCTTTGATGCAATCGGTCTTTCAGCTTTCGCTATTCAAGGGGCGATAGCGGCTTCAAGTATGGGTCATCCTATGAGCGCAATTATCGTTGCTGCAATTTTAACCGGAATAGGCGGGGGAATCATTCGTGATATTCTAGCTGGCAGAAAGCCCGTAGTGCTGCGAGAAGAAATTTATGCGGTTTGGGCTCTTTTAGGCGGATTAATTGTAGGTTTAAATATCGTGAACGGAACAATTGAATATATGATTTTATTTATTTGCCTCGTTATCTTTAGAATGCTGTCACTTAAATATAAATGGAAGCTGCCACATAGAGCATTGTAATGACAAGCTTATTAGCCACCTTATACGGGTGGTTTTTTTGTGCAGGAATTTATCCGTAATTTATGGAATTTATGTAAAAGAGACAGGAGGGCTGACAAGTGTATACCACTTTTTATAAAAACGAAAAAATTCAACAGCCGAATTTTACAGCCGAAGTTTGTTTTGATTATTATAACGAGCGGATCCGAATTGATGACTACCGCGGAAATGTAAGTTTATTATCCAAATGGCTCGATGAGATCGTTTTCCAAAATAAATTTCAAAAAATAATAATTAAATCCCGCCACGATGATCTTCCCGAATGGCTTGAGTTAGGTTTTATTTATGAAGGGGAGTTTACGGGTTACTTTAACGGTGCGTCTGCAGTTTCTATGTCCAAGTATTTTAATAACGAAAGAAGAAACAGCAGCTATTGGATAGAAGAAGACAAAATTATAAGAGACGTATTAAAGCTTTCCCCAACTTCAATATCTAATCCTATGCCAAAAGAATATACATTGCGGATGGCAGATGAACAAGACGCAAAAGATCTGGCAGATTTATATAGTCAAGTATTTGAGGTATATCCAACACCAATGGACGACCCGGAATATGTCCTCAAAATGATCAAATCCGGAACATTGTTCTGTGTGGTAACTCATCAAAAAAGAATCGTAAGTGCTGCATCAGCTGATGTTAATACTTTTTATCATAATGCTGAAATCACTGATTGTGCAACGCTCACGGAACATAGAAAATTTGGCCTTATGAAACATTTGATCGATCACTTGGAACAAGAACTCTTCAAAAGAAAAATATATTGTTCCTATTCAATAGCGAGAGCCCTTTCTTTTGGCATGAATGCAGTATTCCATCAAAAAGGGTACGTTTATAAAGGTCGACTGGCTAACAACTGCAAAATTTTCGATAAATATGAAGATATGAATATTTGGGTTAAGAATTTATCCGAAAGTATATGAGTGCCTAAAATTCGGCACACGCTGACAAATAATCGGCATAAAAGGGCGGTGTTGTTTCATGATTTCTGGATCAATGGAAACAGCTGAAACATTAAATGCGATTTTAAAAACAATTGATGAAGGCATTCATGTAGTAGATGCAAATGGAATGACTATTTTCTACAATTCGGTAGCTGCCTCTTTAGACGGTTTAACTTTAGAAGAAGTGCATAATTACCATGTTTTAGATGCCTTTCCTTCTCTTACAAAAGAAACGAGTACTTTATTGAAAGTTATACAGACAGGTACTCCAATATATAATCAGCATCAAGCTTATACGAATCGAAAAGGAAAACAAATCGATACGGTAAATTCAACTCTTCCTCTTTGGCTAGATGGTGAATTAATTGGTGCCGTAGAGGTTGCAAAAGATATTTCCAAAGTAAAACAGCTTTCAGATCAGCTCCTCGATTTGCAAGCAAAAATGAAAACATCAACAAATAAAACCAATAAACAAACCTTTGCTACCTATCATTTTGATAACATTTTAAGCTTAGACCCTTTACTTAACGATATTAAGGAACAATGCCGAAAAGCATCTCGAACAAGTTCTCCCATAATGATTTATGGTGAAACCGGGACAGGAAAAGAAATGTTTGTACAAGCTATTCATAATGAATCACCAAGGGCAAATAAACCATTTGTCGTGCAAAACTGTGCGGCGATTCCAGGGCCTTTACTTGAGGGGATATTGTTTGGCACGAAAAAGGGAAGTTTTACAGGTGCAGTTGACAGGCCCGGGGTTTTTGAACTGGCTGACGGAGGAACATTATTTTTAGATGAAATTAATTCAATGCCTGTAGAACTGCAAGCAAAGCTTCTTCGCGTTATCCAAGAGGGTGTGGTTCAGCGTATAGGAAGTACAAGTTTAAGAAAAGTAAATGTAAGAATAATATCCGCTCTGAATGAAACTCCTGAACAATGTTTATCAAAAGGTCTTTTAAGACAGGATTTGTATTTTAGATTAAATGTCGTTTATATAGAACTTCCGCCGTTGCGTGAAAGGCACAAAGATATTTCCTATTTATCAAATTATTTTTTACAAGAATTAAACACTGCTTTTAAAAAGAATGTGCTGGGATTAACACAGGAAGCAGAACAATTACTTAATGAATATAGCTGGCCGGGAAACATTCGAGAGCTGAAACATGCCGTCGAGCATTGTATGAATTTTGCTGATAACAACACAACGATTGGTGAACCTTTATTGCCGAAGCATATAAAAGGTACAAAAATTATTAGAACAGAAAATCACATACCCCATCCCTCAACAATACCTCCATTGAGGAAAGCTTTAGGAGAATATGAAAAGCAGATCATACAAATGGCTCTAAAACAAACCTCGGGTAACATTCAGCAAGCTGCAAGAATATTGCAAGTTCCTAGACAGACGCTTCAATATAAAATAAGACAAAAATAAACCGCCGGAAATTCGGCGGTTTTTCTATTCCATTAAGGCTCTTTTCTAAAAGATTGTTGCTTTGGATGTTTTCGTTTTTTCTTCCTATGCAAGTTGATTGAAACGTAAGGTGCGTGCCTACCACATGAGAAGCTTCTCGCTTAGGCATGCGAGGAGGAAGCTCACATCGAAATAATTTACTTGTAAACGCAGGAGCAAGGAAACTTCCATGAAGCGGTCAGGTGGAGACTCCTAATGGCGCAAAGCGGCGATCAACTACAATCGGAGAGCAATAATGTATACAAAAACAGCCTTCATTAAATCACATATAGGCTCGAAAAAGCTCTAACATGCATAAACTATATTGTTATTTATTATTCGGATATTTCAGATTAATTGGCATGAATCTTGCATGCGTTATGAAGTGTAGAAATAAAGGAGGTCATATATATGCCGGTAGTTAATGGATTGTTTAAACCTAAGAAACATTGGAAAGAGTATGAGCTTTGGAAAGATGTGACTGAGGAGCAATGGAATGACTGGTTATGGCAGCTTACAAATACAATCAGAAATTTAAACGATTTAAGAAAAGTGGTTAATTTGACACCAGAAGAAGAAGAAGGCGTTAAAATTTCTACTATGACAATTCCTTTGAACATCACACCTTATTATGCATGGCTGATGGATCAAGACGATGCTAGATGTCCTATTCGTATGCAGTCTGTACCTATTGGAAAAGAAATATTAAAAACAAAATACGATTTAGAAGATCCGCTGCATGAGGATGAAGATTCTCCTGTACCTGGGCTTACTCATCGTTATCCGGACAGAGTTCTCTTCTTGGTAACCAACCAATGTTCCATGTATTGCCGTTATTGTACAAGAAGAAGATTCTCTGGGCAAATTGGGATGGGTGTTCCTAAAAAGCAGCTTGACGCAGCCATTAATTATATAAGAAATAATCCACAAGTAAGAGACTGTTTAATCTCCGGGGGAGATGGACTATTAATCAATGACAATATTTTAGAATATATTTTAAAGAATCTAAGAGAAATACCTCACCTTGAAATTATTCGGATCGGGACTAGAGCACCTGTTGTTTTCCCGCAAAGAATTACAGAAAACTTATGTAATATCCTGAAGAAATATCACCCTGTGTGGCTAAACACACACTTCAATACTTCTTTAGAGATAACAGAAGAGTCAAAGAGAGCTTGTGAAATGCTTGCGAATGCAGGGGTTCCTGTCGGCAATCAATCTGTCATTCTAGCAGGAATTAATGACAGTGTACCGATCATGAAAAAGTTAATGCATGATCTTGTAAAAATAAGAGTTAGACCTTACTACATCTATCAGTGTGACCTATCAGAAGGAATCGGTCATTTCAGAGCACCAGTATCTAAAGGTCTTGAAATTATTGAAGGATTAAGAGGGCATACATCTGGGTACGCTGTTCCAACATTCGTTGTTGACGCTCCTGGAGGGGGAGGAAAAATCGCTGTTCAGCCAAATTATTTGATCTCTCAATCTCCTGAAAAAGTGGTACTCAGAAACTTTGAAGGTGTAATTACTTCCTATCCTGAACCGCAAAACTATCAAGCTGGCAGAGCCGATGCCTATTTTAATGAAATCATGGGGACAGACCATATTAAGCCCGCTATCGGTGTATCTGCATTAATGCGTGACGAAGCTTTCAACTTAGTTCCCCAAGGATTAAAACGTTTAGAACGAAGAGAAGATTATGGCACAAACCCTGAACATAGTTCATTAAAAGATAAACGGGATAAACGTGATGAATTGAAAGAGAAAAAATTTAAATTTGAACAAGAGAAAAACGCAGGAGTTTCAAGTACGCCTGAAGAACAAAAGAATGCATAAGAATGGAGGATAACATGAAGTGTTTATGGTGTGAAAATGAAAATACAGAACAAACTGCCTGCACAGGTTATTGGGAACTTCCAGATGGCACAAGAGCAGTCGAAATAACTATAATTCCTTCAGTTTCCTGCCCGTCTTGCGGAATGGAGTATCAAGAAGACCATATTGTAGATGAAATAGAAGATCAGCTTATGCTCATCGACACAAAAAGGATAGATGCTTCTATTTCCTATACTGACCTGATGAGCATTCCGAGGTTTCTAAAGAAAAATTATTTTAAGCTTTAACAACACATAGAGGAAGGAAATGTCTGCTTCAATTGGCATTTCCTTTTCAACCTCACGAGGAAGGAGCCTTTTTTATGAGGAAATCACATCTCATTAAACCGGTTCTAGGAAATGATTATCCTGTAATCAGTCATGGTAAAGGAATCTACCTATATGACAAAGAAGGAAAACAATACATTGACGGATCATCAGGAGCTATTACCGCCAATATTGGGCACGGTGTACAAGAAATTGCGGAAGCAATGTGGAATCAGGCAAAACATGTATCCTTTGTATACCGATCTCAGTTTACAAGTGATGCCGCTGAACTACTGGCTGAAAAACTGGCAGAATGTGCACCAGGAGAACTAAATTCCGTTTTCTTTGTTAATAGTGGGTCTGAGGCTACTGAAACAGCATTAAAGATTGCTATTCAATATTTTCAAGAACAAGGAATTTTCACGAAAACAAAAGTACTATCGAGATGGACCAGCTATCACGGAATTACGCTAGGTGCTTTATCTATGTCCGGGCATCAGCTCAGAAGACAGCGCTTTAACTCTCTTTTGGAAGATTTCCCTGTTGCCCCAGCACCATATTGCTATCAATGTCCATTAAAGGATGCCTATCCGGGATGCGGTGTCAGGTGCGCTGATGAACTTGAAAACATCGTTCAAGCGATAGGAGCAGAACAGATCGCCGCTTTTATTGTTGAACCCGTGATAGGTGCTTCAGGTGGAGCTATCGTTCCTCCTGATGAGTATTATTCAAAAATTAGAGCGATTTGCGATAAGTATGACATTTTAATGATCGCTGATGAAGTAATGACTGGAATGGGCAGAACCGGAAAAATGTTTGCGATGGAACACTGGGGAGTTATACCAGACATCTTAGCACTTGGAAAAGGCATGAGTGCAGGCTATACCCCTATGGCAGCAACAATCGTATCAGACAAAATTATGAATGCAATTGAATCAGGAAGCAGAGTTGTGATGAGCGGCCATACGTTTAGTGCCAATCCTCAGTCAGCGGCAGCTTGTCTTGCAGTTCTTCATTATATGGAAAAAAATAATCTCCAAGAAAATGCAGCACTAATGGGTGACTATCTTCAAAACCATTTACAGCGTTTGCAATGGAAATATTCATTGATCGGTGATGTTCGTGGAAAAGGACTGTTGTGCGGACTTGAACTAGTAAAAAATCCTTTAACAAGAGAACCTTTTGAACTAGCAAACAAGATTACAGACCGGCTTTTATCAATTTGTTTTAAAAAAGGGCTGCTTGTTTATCCAGCGGTTGGCGGTGTAACAGGATTTTCAGGAGATTCTATCCTTATCTCTCCGCCACTGACGGTAACAAAAGAACAGATCAATGACATTATCGATATCTTTGATCAATCAATAAGCGAACTTACCAATCAATTAATCTCGGAAGGTTTATATATTACGGAAGCCACGAGTTGAAAGAGGTGTGGGAGATGGCACAAGTAAATAAACAAATTTCATTAGAAAGTGCATCTCAATATTTTTTTAACGGAATGTCACTTATGGTAGGCGGGTTTGGAGGGGTAGGTGCTCCTCCTTCTTTAGTGAATTTAATTCTGGAAAAGAATATTCAAGATATTTTTCTTATTAGTAATGATACTGGGTTTCCGTGGATTGGGCCAGGAAAGCTGATTACTGAAAAAAGAGTTAAAAAGCTGATTGCATCACACATCGGTTCAAATCCTGAAGCCGGAAAACAAATGCAAGATGGATCTTTGGAAGTAGAGTTTGTGCCTCAAGGAACGCTCGCAGAAAAGATCAGGGCTGGAGGTATGGGATTAGGCGGAATATTAGTAGATGTTGGTTTAGGTACTGTGGTTGAAACGAATAAAGAAAAAGTTCATGTGAACAGCAAAGAATATATGATTGAGACCGCTTTGACTGCAGACGTATCTATCATATATGCGAAAAAAGCTGACTTATATGGAAATCTCATATATGACAAAAGTGCACGAAATACTAACCCTCTAGTAGCGACAGCAGGAAACATCACGATCGCTGAGGTTGAAGAAATTGTGCCGCCCGGTTCATTAAATCCAGAAGAAATTATAACTCCTGGCGTATTTGTTGATTACATTATTCAAAGTAAAGGGGTGGACTGGAAATGGGTTTGGGAATTGAAACAAGGCACAGGATCGCAAGAAGGGCAGCACTCGAAATAAAAGATGGCATGACAGTTAATCTGGGCATAGGAATTCCAACACTTGTTGCAGATTATATCTCAAAAGAATTACATATTATGCTCCATACTGAGAATGGTATTTTAGGAATGGGCGGTTCGCCTGCAGAAGGTGAAGAAGATGGAAACCTCTCTAATGCGGGAGGGTATCCTGTTACGATTCAGCCAGGTGCTTCTTATTTTGACAGTGCAACTGCTTTCGGAATAATCCGTAAAGGCTTGCTTGATGTAACGATATTAGGTGCACTGGAAGTCAGCGAAAAAGGTGATATCGCAAATTGGATCGTTCCAGGAAAGCGTGTACCGGGCATGGGCGGTGCAATTGATCTTGCTCAAAAAGCGAAAAAAGTAATCATTTTAATGAACCATACAGACAAATTCGGAAATCCTAAAATTGTTAAGAATTGTTCTCTACCTCTTACAGTAAAAGAAGGAGCGCATATGATTATCACTGAAAAAGCAGTCTTTCATTGTGAGGACGGGCAATTATTCCTTAGAGAAGTTATGAATCCATATACCGTCGAAGAAGTTATCGATACGACAGGTGCTACTGTTATTGTTGATGAAAAAGTTTCTGTATTTCAATAAGTTCTGGGGGAGGACAGTCATGCTTCTAAAAGAAAAGCTCTCGAATTGGCTTTTAAAAGAACAAGATAATGCGATACGTTTTTTGCAGGAAACGGTTCAAGAAGCAAGTACAACTGGGAATGAAGCAGGCGTTCAAAATTTAATTGTGAGAAAACTGCACGATATGGGACTCGAAGTTGACATGTGGCACCCTGATGGGGAAGAACTGGCAAATCATCCTTATTTCTGTGCAAGCCGAACTAACTTTGGAAGCAGCCCTAATGTTGTGGGGATTTGGCGAGGAAAAGGAAAGGGGCGTTCACTTGTTCTAAACGGACATATTGATGTTGTTCCTGAGGGCGATTTAAATCAATGGGATGACCATCCATATAGCGGAAAAATTATCGATGGGAAACTATTTGGACGAGGATCTACTGACATGAAAGGGGGCAACTTGTCACTTCTTCTTGCAATTCAGGCGTTAAAAGAAACAGGAACAACATTAGATGGGGACTTGTATTTTCATAGTGTTATAGAAGAAGAGAGCGGCGGTGCAGGTACACTGGCTGCTGTTCTTAGAGGCTATACAGCAGATGCTGCAATTATTCCCGAACCAACTAATATGAAAATCTTCCCTGCTCAACAAGGGTCCATGTGGTTTAAGCTAACCATAAAAGGAAAGGCAGCACATGGTGGCACCCGTTATGAAGGGGTCAGTGCCATTGAGAAAACTTCTGTTGTCTTAGAAGCAATCAAAGCTCTTGAAACGACACGCAACAAAAGAATAACGGATCCATTATATAGGGAGATACCCATCCCAGTTCCCATCAATGTAGGGAAAATCTCAGGAGGAAACTGGCCATCTTCCGTTCC
Organism: Fictibacillus arsenicus; assembly: GCF_001999465.1. GTDB lineage: Bacteria > Bacillota > Bacilli > Bacillales > Fictibacillaceae > Fictibacillus > Fictibacillus arsenicus. The sequence continues at coordinate 339,772 of NZ_MQMF01000003.1, read as the reverse complement.
TGATACTGTTCAATTAGAAGGCAGGATAGGCGTAGCACCTCATGAAACATTAGAAGAAGTAAAACGGGAGTTAGAAGATTATCTTTCTAGTCTTCAGGATGAATGGCTATCGGAGCATCCTGTTTCTGTAGAATGGTTTGGTGCTCAATGGCTGCCCGGATCTATTGATACAGATCATCCTCTCATGAATACACTAATTAAAAACTATGAACATGTTAAAAAAGAACGGCCGATCATAGAAGCTTCGCCATGGGGAACTGACGGCGGCCTGCTTTCACAAGCAGGAAATACACCCTCTATTGTATTCGGACCTGGCGTTACTGCTGTAGCACATTACCCAAATGAATACATTGAAATCTCAAAGATTATTGAGGCAGCAGAAATTATAGCTTTAACGATTTATGACTGGTGCGGGGGGAGTAACTAATGAAGAAATCAGAAGAGTTATTAAAGAGAAAAGAGCTGAATGTACCAAGAGGACCTTTTAATAATGTATTAAGCTTTCTGGATCATGCAAAAGGCAGTACGATGACAGATGTTGACGGCAAGGAATACATTGATTTTGCGGGTGCTATCGGTACACTTAATGTCGGCCATTGTCCGCCAAGAATTGTTGAAGCATTAAAGAATCAAATTGATAAATACATTCATCCTTGTTTTCATGTCATGATGTATGAGCCCTATATACAGCTGGCTGAAAAATTAAATGAGATCACCCCGGGAACTCATCATAAAAAAACATTCTTTCTGAACAGCGGTGCAGAAGCAGTAGAGAACGCTGTTAAAATAGCTCGGAAATATACGGGAAGAAAAGCGATCATCTCCTTTGAACGCGGTTTTCATGGAAGGACACTTCTTGCCATGTCTTTAACTAGCAAAGTAAAACCATATAAGTTTGAATTTGGCCCTTTTGCTCCTGAGACATACAAGATGCCATATCCTTATTATTATAGAGATGAGCGCAATACGGAAGAAACCGATGCAGCGATTTTAAGCAAGTTTGAGGATTTCTTTTTAGGCGAGATTCCTCCAGAAGAAATCGCAGCTATTATTTTTGAACCTGTTCAAGGAGAAGGCGGTTTTGTTGTTCCATCAAAGACTTTTATAAAAGGACTTCGGCAGATCTGTGATAAATATAATATTTTATTGATTGCAGACGAAATACAAACCGGTTTCGGCCGTACAGGTAAAATGTTTGCCATGGAGCACTTTGATGTGGTGCCAGACTTGATGACAATGTCTAAATCAATTGCCGCCGGCCTTCCTATCTCTGCAGTTACAGGAAGATCAGAAATTATGGATGCACCTGCTCCGGGAGAAATCGGAGGAACATATGGCGGCAGTCCTCTTGGCTGTGTTGCAGCATTAGAAGTAATTGCTATGATTGAAGATGAGCAGTTATTATCGAAAGCAAATAAAATTGGTAAAATCATATTGGATACTTTTAGCAAGTGGAAAGATCAATACGAATTTATCGGTGACGTTCGAGGTATCGGAGCGATGTGCGCACTTGAAATCGTCAAAGATAAAAAAACGAAAGCACCTGATGCAGACAAAGCAAAGAAAATCATCGCTTTATGCAACCTAAACGGTGTTGCGATCATGGGAGCTGGATTATATAGCAATGTGATAAGGATTCTCTCGCCGCTTGTTATTTCAGAAGAGCAGCTTCTAAAAGGACTTAATATCATGGAAGCGCAATTAAATCATATAAGTGAGACAGTATCTATGTAATTAATCAACCCTTGCTGAATCTAAATCAGCAAGGGTTTTTAAATTCCCAAAAACTAGGATTTATTCATAAATATTCAAAATATTATGGTATTATTTAAGTAAAGAGAGAAAACAGGTGGGTCCTAAACTTAAAATTTATAACATAAAAAGGGGAATCGGCTTTGAACAGCAAATGGGGAAAAATCATTATAGGAGCTGTTTTATTAATCGGCTTTGTGATCTTTACACAATATGAAAAAAACGCAGAGCCAGCTTGGAAAGTAAACCCAGAAAACTTTACCGTTCTAGATAGCTGGGACGAGTTAATGGATTATGAAAAAATAAAGTACAATGAATTGAAGTTTGCAGACCATTTTAACTTATTCAAAGACAGTAATATTTCTGTTCCACTTTCAAATGAACACAGAACTCTAAGAATAGAAAAGACTTGGAATAATGGGTTTCAGCTTTACGTGCTTTACAGTGTGGATCTAAAAGAAAGAGATAAAGATGAAGGCGATGTTCCGAGATTGAATGTAGAAAAGGTTAAATTATCATCAAAGCAAAGTAAAGAATTTTTAGGCAGTGCAGAAATATATCCTGGTGAAACTTCGTCAAAAGGATATGTTTATAAACATCGCTTATACAACTCAATGATGATTCATCCCGAATTTAATAATGCTGTATATACACAAGAAGATTGGGAAGAAGTGATGAAAAGTAACCGGTTCGAACTAAATGACATCACGATGAGCTCGAAGAAAGGAGTAACACATTTGAAGCCTATTGCTTTTCAGGTTGAACCAGTTCAGATAAACGGCCTTCCAAAAGCTATTGCATCAACCCCTATTAATCAAACTTTGCATGTGAATAATGGCGATGAAATAAATTTAAGAAATATGGAATTTTATCAGATAGGTTCCAGAATTATGCTAGATAAAAAAATTGATAAAGACTTGGTTTCTCTGATTGGAGAAGTTAATATTAATGACAGAAAACATAAAGTTGAATATGAAATTCAATCAATAAATGAATCAGAGGATTTTATTCAAGGATACTCACTAATGAGTGAGCTGTTTAATTTAGAGGAATCTGATGAAGGAAGTTTTTCAATAACACATTCTGTTCACCGTACCAAAAATGAATATTCTTTCTCTGTGCCTAAAATTGACCTAGAGAAATATAACGCTAATCAAGCAGAAGGGGTAACGAAAAACGAATTAGTTGTAAACGAAAATGATGTAAAAGTGGTTTATGAAGGGTTGTACTGGGATGACGCAAATAATCAAGGCGGTATTAAATTCTCATTTGAAACTTTGCCTAAACAAGACTCTATTCAGGATTTCTATATCTACCCTCGTCCCAGCTATCATTTCAGTCCTCAGTCACACGAGGATCGATTCGCGAAGAACCTTGTCTCTGTTAAGGATTCTACAGGTAAACAACTAGAAGAATTTGACATAACCCAAATTTACCAAGACGAAAAATCTTCCTTTTTAATTTATTTTTACAACGGTTTGCCTGTTGATGATCTGTCAATTACTCTTTCACATCTCACTCACATCAAGCCTTTAAAAAATAATGTCGTGGTGCCATTGAAACTTCCTTCTGCTAGAAACGAATAAAACAGTAAGACTGCCTAAAAATTATGGCAGTCTTTTTTGTCTATTGCCTTGGATTGCTTTGAGCACGTTTAATGTACATTTCTTCTTCACCTACAATACCGCAAGCTCCGCATTGAATTAATCTTTCAGAACCCTTGTAAGGCAAGTGGAACATATCGAGCTGTCCTTCTTCATACTGCTGTACAACATCACCTGTAGAAGGATCAAGTTTTACAGATACCGGATTTTGTTCGATAACATTAAAACGTGTTCGATTTGTTTTGCAATTAGGGCACAAATAAGGATTTGCCAATGTAAAGACCTCCTTTTTAGTATTAGGCTAACCATTTGAGGAAAAATTATGTAAGTTTTAATTTAATCATATTTAGCCATAGTAAATATAAGGAGGGATGAACAGATGGGCAGACAGAAAAAAGGTAATGCGAATGCACAAAGAAACAACAATGTGAAAGAAAATGGAGCAGAAAACCAAACAGAATTTGCTTCTTATGCTGAGATGGAAGTTCAAAAGATGCATCACGGCAAGAAAACAAAATAATTTTACATCTGAACTAATACAGAGTATAATAAAAATCTGCGATGTTAGTGGCTTTCCAATGTCTTTAACCTATGTGCTAATGACGGGAATCCAATATGATCTGTCAGACAGTCATGCCTTGCACTCGACTTGGAAGGCTGTAACGGCAGCTGCGGATACCCACCTGAGAGATCAGGTTCCAAAGGCATATAAAGTCACGGCAGAGCGGATTTTACTTAACAATTAACAAGCGTATTTTACTTCATTGTAAAATGCGCTTTTTTCATAACATAACCGGGGGATATTGGAATGGAGAAGAAAGAAGTTTTGCTTTTGATCGATGGATTCAACCTGCTGAGCAGATGCTATTTTGCAACAGCATATGGCAAAGAGATGCATGACCTGCCGCGAAATTCAAAAGGACAATTTACGAATGCAATCCGTGTAACCATACAGAAATTACTCATGCTTGTCAGAGAACACGAGCCTACACATATTGCAGTTGCTTGGGATGTGAAGCGGGAAGAAACGCTTAGACGCGAAAAATTTGCAGAGTATAAAGGAACAAGAAACGAACTGCCAGAACCACTCATTCAGCAATATGAAACACTTGTTGAATTATTTGATACGATTGGAATTACACAGCTTACAATTCCTAGGTATGAAGCAGATGATATCATCGGAACAATGGTAAACCGCTGGCGGAATGAAAGAGACGGGGAGTGCATCATTTACAGCAATGACCGTGACCTATTACAACTGTTATGTGATCGAACATCACAGCTTATATCAATAAAACGTGAAGAGTTAAAATATACACTGAATCATTTTCAAGAAGAGTATGGGATTACTCCTGCACAATGGATAGATGTAAAAGCATTATTAGGTGATAAAAGTGATAACATCCCTGGAGTAGCTGGTGTAGGAGATAAAGCTGCCCTGCCACTCATTCAGCAATATGGTGCAGTTGAGCTCATTTATGAAAATTTCGAAAATCTAGATCCTAAGTACAAACGTTATCTGAAAAAGCTTGAAGCAGGAAAGGATATGGCCGTATTAAGTAAGGATTTATGCACCATCTTCACTGATGTTCCAGATATAGTTGACAGAGACCTTGAAGAATGCAGATATCTATTAAATAAAGAGGCGGTTCGAGAAGCTTTGCATGCTTTGGAAATACAAATAAGAGTGGGTTAATATCCCACTCTTTTTGTTTTCTTTTTAAATGTAAAATCACTGTATTTCAATTCAGAGAGAATCATACCGAACAAAATGAGAATACAACCGATAAGTGCTTTTGAACCTAAGCGTTCATTAAGTACAATAAAAGCAGTGATTGCTGCAAATACCGGTTCCATCGCAAATATCAATGCCACTCTTGCAGGAGTAGTAAAAGATTGAAAATACGTTTGGGCTAAAAAGGCGAGAGCAGTCGCAAACAATGAAGTGATCAGAAGGGCTGTAATGACTTCAGATTTAAGCAGCATATTCGCTGCAAATATTTCCTGCCATTGCTCCGTAAAAAATGCTGTAATAAAGCTTAAAAATGACACAGTAAACAGCTGTATAACTGTCAGGCATAAAGCATCAAAGGATTTTGCAAATTTACCTGTAAAAACAATATGCATTGCAAACGATACAGCACATAAAAGAACATAACCATCACCTATATTTAGAGAAAAACTATTATGGATTGTAAGTAAGTACAGTCCAGCCACTGCAAGCAATGAACTTATGCCGATCTGCCAGTTCAGTTTTTGTTTTAGCAGTGCGTAGCTAAAAAGAGGGACAAGCACCACACTTAATCCTGTTATAAATCCAGCTTTTGAGGAAGTCGTATATAGAAGTCCAACAGTCTGAAATCCGTACCCTAAAAATAGCCAAAAACCTAATAATGTTCCACTTTTTAATAGATTTTTATTTTTAAATTTCCTAAAAGATGAACGCTTAAAAAAGTATATAATGAATAATAATAGTATGGCAGCTATAAAAAAACGGACAGTATTAAATGAATAAGGTTCAAGAAAAGCGATCGCTTTTTGAACAATGACAAACGTCGTTCCCCAGACAAGTGCGACTAATAGCAGATTAAAATCAGCAAACCATGGTTTCTTTATCATTTGGAACTCCTGTTTAACTGGATAGCTTTCCTGGCCAGTTCATCTGCTGCTTTATTTTGTTTGGATGGTATCCATTTGATAAAGAATAAATCGAGCTGATCTGCTAAAGAGAGAACGGTTTCAAGAAGCACAGTATACCTTTTGTCTTTAGCATATCTTTTGTCTACTGCACTTTCTACAGCTTGAGAATCTGTCCGGAATGAAACAATCTGCCACTTGTTTTCAACACATAACTCCAAGCCTCGTATTAGAGCCTGAAACTCTGCTTCATGGTTAGACATATTGCCTAATGGGAAACGATAAGACTGGGTTGTGCCATCTCCGACTTTCACATAAACTCCTGCACCTGACAATCCTGGATCACCAGCACTTGCACCATCTATATATACTTCGATCAATTGATGACTCTCCTCTGTGTAAATTTATATACGTATTATAATGCACTTTAAATAAAACAAAAAGGAGATTGCTATGAAATTCTCCCTAGAATATATGTACAAACATCCAAAATCACAATTGAAAATTCGTTTTGTTTCAGATCCTGTTTCTTTGCAAGAAGCAATTTTTACGGCGAATGATCTGGAAAAAACGGGCCGAATTTCTGAGTTGATATTCATCGACACAAAAGGTGTAACATGGACAAAAAAAGAACTGTTAAAACTTACTGAAGTTAAAAAAGAAGAGCCTAAAGAAATCCGTGTATTTTTTGATGGAGGTTTTTTAACGGAATCCAGAATGAGCGGCCAAGGAATCATTATTTATTTCTCGCAGAACGGCATAAATTACCGACTAAAGAAAAATGCCAGTTTTACCAATATTGAATCGAACAATGAAGCAGAGTACGCAGCGTTATGGTCTGCTGCCAGGGAACTTGAAGAGCTTGGTGTTCAATATGAGCAGGTCTTAATTCAAGGAGACTCAAAGGTAGTAATCGAACAGATGAAAGGAGAATGGCCATGTTATGAAGTGAACCTTCAAAACTGGGCAGATAAAATCGAAACACTGTTTAAGAAGCTTCAGATTGAACCTGTTTACGAATGGATTGCAAGAAATGAAAATAAAGATGCTGACCAATTAGTAAATCAGGCTTTAAATGGCAAGATCATCAAAGCAAAAAAAGAAGTCATTGATAATTCCTGATTCTAACTGGTACAATTTACTAGAAACTTTGGATTTTGGGGTTGAGTAAAACATGGCAGCAAACATTTTAGAAGATTATGTAGCATTGCTAGCTTCAAAAGGTTTTCGTCTTTCAGATGGAGATCTTCATTTTATTGATTTTGGCAGACATTATACAGAAGCATCTGAATCTCAGGTGAAAATAGCTTTAGAAGTTACACTCGTCAAACAATTATCTTTTGATGGGAGTTACTTTATTGCACTGCTTGAATCATTTGTTCAAGAAGATGTCCGATCTAGGAAACGCGCATATGAATTACTTGACCGTTTACAATCGAACAGAGAAATTAACAAATCTTGTACAGTGGGGTAAAAATGAACCAATTAATAATAGAAAAAACTGAAGAATTTGTTAAAGAAAAATTAAAAGATGAAAGCAGCGGGCATGACTGGTACCATATTTACCGTGTAAAAAAGCTGGCAGAAAACATTGCAGAGCAAGAAGGTGCTGATTATTTTATATGTGTAATGGCAGCCTTGCTTCATGATATAGCTGATGAAAAAATTGCAGGCACGGAAGAAAAAGGGCTGGAAGAGGTAAAATTATGGCTGAAGTCTATTGCCTTAGAAAGTCATTATATAGATCAAATTATATCTATTATAAGTACGATGTCGTTTAAAGGCGGAAATCAGTCAGCCATGCAAACACTTGAAGGAAAAGTTGTTCAAGATGCTGACAGGCTAGATGCTATCGGGGCGATAGGGATCGGAAGGACTTTTGCCTATTCAGGAGCAAAAGGACAATTGATGTATGACCCGCAGATACCAGTCAGGGAGAAGATGACGAAAGATCAATACCGGAATGAAAAGAGTACAGCCGTTAACCACTTTTATGAAAAATTGTTAAAGTTAAAAGACAAAATGAATACAGCATCTGCAAAAAATCTTGCGGATGAACGTCATGCGTTCTTGGAGAGCTTTTTAGAACAGTTTTTTGGTGAATGGGAAGGGAAAAAGTAGAAATTCTAAATTAAAGTACATTTCGGCGGAATAATTTCACCGTTTTCATAATTAATTTCACCAAATGCATATATATATCCACCAATGATGAACTTAATTTCACCTTTGACTTAGTTTTATTGATATTTCAACATTTCTCAACAAAAAAGGGCCACAACGGCCCTTTTTTATTCGCATTCTTCAGCTGGACGCGGTCCAGCATCTAAACCTTCAGAACTAACAGTAAGTACAGGTTTGATTGACGCATCTGTACTCACGCAAATCTGACAGGAAAGTCTAACGTTGTCTGATAAGCCTTTTGTTTCAATAATGTTCGCTTCTTTTTCACCAATTGGACCCAAATCTCCGGATAATACTTCTACACGGCAAGAAGTACATTTTGCTTTTCCTCCACAGCGGTGAAGAATATCAATTCCATTGTCTTCTAATGCCAAAACAAGTTTTTTGCCATTTTCGATGTTATACGTCCCATAGCCTTGTACATCAATTTTTGCCATTAAGGTGCCTCCTTAAGAATATCTTTCCATTTCTATTATACGATAACCTGAATTCAAGTAAACTAAACGAATCAAAGTTATCATATAAAAACTAATCGCATCACATACTTATTTCATATACAATAGAGAGTGGAGACAATTTTACATATGGAGGGTCTAATCAACATGCTAGAAAAGGTTACGTTTAAAAGTGATATCGAGATTGCTCAATCAGCTAAGATGCTGCGCATTGAAGAAATTGTAGGACAACTCGGAATTGATGAAGATGATTGGGAACCTTACGGAAGATATAAAGGGAAACTATCCTTAGATCTATTTCAAAAGCTTCAAAATGTTGAGGATGGAAAAGTAGTCTTAGTTACAGCAATCAGTCCAACACCTGCAGGGGAAGGTAAATCTACTGTCACTGTAGGACTTGGACAAGCACTTAACCGCGTTGGGAAGAAAACGATTATCGCTTTACGCGAACCTTCTCTTGGCCCTAGCATGGGGATAAAAGGCGGTGCAGCAGGCGGAGGTTACTCTCAAGTAATGCCGATGGAAGATATCAACCTTCATTTCACAGGAGACCTTCATGCGATCACAACTGCAAATAATGCTCTAGCTGCACTTATAGATAATCATATCCATCAAGGCAATTCATTAAATATTGATCCACGCAGAATCATTTGGAAACGCGCTTTAGATATGAACGATCGTGCATTAAGAAAGATTGTTATCGGTTTAGGCGGACCTGTCCAAGGTGTACCACGTGAAGACGGATTTGACATTACAGTTGCTTCAGAAATCATGGCCATTTTTTGTTTGGCTAATAACCTTGAAGATTTAAAGCTCAGACTATCAAGAATGGTAGTAGCTTTCGATTATGATAATGAGCCTGTAACAGCTGGGGATTTGAATGCACATGGTGCGCTTACCCTTCTGTTAAAAGATGCGATTCGACCTAATATTGTTCAAACACTCGAGAATACACCAGCTCTTGTTCATGGCGGGCCATTTGCAAATATCGCTCATGGATGCAACAGTGTAATTGCAACAAAAATGGCATCAAAGCTTGGGGACATGGTTGTAACTGAAGCAGGATTCGGTGCTGATTTAGGTGCTGAAAAGTTTTTAGATATAAAGGCAAGATATGCTGGAATTAATCCTAGTGCCGTAGTGATCGTTGCAACAGTAAGAGCACTTAAGATGCATGGAGGACTAGCAAAGGAATATTTAAAAACTCCAGATGTTGCTGCACTTGAAAAGGGAATGCCGAATCTTGAAAAACACCTTGAGACATTGAAACAATTTGGAGTTCCAGTTGTTGTAGCCATAAATAAGTTTGTTACAGACACCGAAGAAGAAATCGCTTTTATTAAAGATTGGTGCAGTAAAAAAGGTGTTGCATCAGAAGAAGCTGATGTTTGGGCAAGAGGCGGAGAAGGCGGAGAAGAACTTGCAAAAAGAGTTTTAGAGACAATTGAAAATGAAAAAAATGAATACAGTCCATTATATGACCTTGATTTATCTATTTCAGAAAAAATCGAAACGATATGCAAGAAGGTATATGGAGCAGGTGAGGTACAATTTTCACCTAAAGCATCAAAGCAAATGAAACAATATAGTGAATTTGGCTGGGACAAACTTCCTATTTGTATGGCCAAAACACAGTATTCTTTTTCAGATGACCCTAAAAAACTCGGCCGCCCCGAAAACTTTACAATAACGATCAGAGAATTAAAACCTTCTATTGGGGCTGGATTCATTGTGGCATTAACAGGTGATGTAATGACAATGCCTGGACTGCCAAAAGTTCCTGCTGCTAATAATATGGATGTTACAGAAGACGGTAAAGCAGTTGGCCTATTCTAAAAAACATTGAGTGAACAGCTTATTTTGCTGCTATACTTTTTGCTGGAGGGAAGCATATGAAACCATTACAATTATCTGCTGAAACTGCGGTTAAATTAGCAAAAGAGTTAAATGTACCGCTTGAGCAATTGATGCATATGCCTCAGCACATACTAGTAAAAAAACTAATGGAGCTTGAGGCAGCAAAAGATAATCAAGATGAATAAAAAGAAACAAGAAGGCGAAAACCTACTATGTAGGTTTTTCTTTTTTTCTTTAGCGCTGTATTCGTAAATATTGTTGCTACTAGAAGAGGTTGATTTCCGCTCCAGGATGCTCGCTTTCCGCGGGGCGTGCGGTGAGCCTTCTCGGCGCTTTGCGCCATTAGAAGTCTCACCTGTCCCGCTGATCGCGCAGGAGTCTCGCTCCTTGCGCTCCAATCAACTAATCACAGAAGCATACTCTATAAAAGATATATTGAAAAGTAACAATTTTATAGAAAACAGCCTTCTTAATTGATCAACAGAAAAGGAATGAAACGATGGAATCAAAAAAACCTGGATTAGTATATACACTAAAAGTACTTAGAGATTCAGATTTAGGGTACGTTTTAGATTTAGAAGACGGAAAAGAGGTGCTTTTGCACAAAGCAGAAGCAAAAGGAAAGTATGAAGAAGGTTCGAATGTTGAAGTCTTTCTTTATCAGGACCATGAAGGGAGACTAGCGGCTACTGAAACTATTCCAAAAGTAAGACTTGATTCATTGGCATGGCTGGAAGTAGCTGGGGTAAATCATAAGCTTGGAGTATTTTTGCATATTGGCATTAAAAAAGATCTTCTTCTTTCGAAAGACGATCTTCCAGAATCGTGGGATGAATGGCCGCATATCGGTGATAAATTGTATTCTGGGATGAAACTTGATAAAAAGGGACGTCTTTTTGCTGACTTAGCTACAGAAGAAGAAATGGTTGAACAAGCAGAAGCAGCAACTGAAACAGCTTTTAATCAGCAAGCATCAGGATATGTTTATAAAATCAATGAATCTGGTGTATTGGTGTTTACTGATGAACAGCATATTGGATTTATTCATAATGATGAATTGAAAGTAACGCCGCGCTTGGGGCAAAAATTGGGTGCAAGGGTTGCTTTTGTTCGTGAAGACGGAAGAATTAATCTGTCCATGAAAGCTAGAAAAGAAGTAGCTTACAGTGAAGATGCCGAGCGGATTTATCAATACCTCCGCGAACATAAAGGACAGATGCCTCTAACAGATAAATCATCACCTGATGAAATAAAAGAGACGTTCCAAATGAGTAAAGCAGCGTTCAAACGCGCACTTGGCAAACTCATGAAAGAAGAGAAAATCATTCAGGAAAACGGAAAAACTTATCTTCAAATATAGTTTAATGGAGCCTGCACATAGGCTCCTTTTTTATTTTTCACACTGCCATTTCATCTAAAAAACCTCCACCATAATGGTTACGATTTGAATTTCAGCCTATTGGGTAAAATAAATGATGATTGAAAGGTGGTATTTCATTGAAAAGAAATCTAGGTTTTTGGGTGTTAACAGCTTTGGTAGTCGGAAATATGGTAGGATCAGGAATCTTCATGCTGCCACGATCTTTAGCAGAAGTGGCTAGTCCTGCAGGAGTGATATCAGCTTGGGTAATTACAGGTTTTGGTGTATTAATGACTGCATTGGTTTTTGGTAATTTGTCTCTTAGAAAACCAGAATTGAATGGCGGTCCGCAAAACTATGCTAAGGCATTATTTGAAGAAAATAAAAAATCTTCCTTATTAAGCGGTTACCTTGTCAGCTGGGGCTACTGGGTTGCTAACTGGTCAGGAAACGTTGCTATCATAACAACTTTTGCAAGTTATTTATCTACTTTCTTTCCTGTAATGACAAGTTCAAATTCCTTATTCAAGGTAATGGGAACAACGATTACTACTGGTGGAGTCATAACATTTGTCGTTTGTACTGTTCTTCTATGGGGTGTGCATTTCTTAATTTTAAATGGGATAGAAGGCGCTGGTAAAGTTAACTTTATAGCTACTGCTGCAAAAGTATTAGGATTCTTATTATTCATTTTTGCATGTATGTATGCTTTTCAGAGCAGTAATATTGTTCCTTTCTACGAGCCAGTTGAAGGAGAAGGCGGAATAGCTAATGGATTTCTAAGCCAGATCAATAATGCAGCGATCGCAACTCTTTGGGCGTTTGTTGGTGTAGAATCCGCGGTGGTATTTTCGACACGTGCCAAGAAAAAGAGCGATGTTAAAAAAGCTACTATTTTGGGGCTATTAATAGCTCTGGGACTTTATTTAAGCATTACTTTACTAGTTATGGGGACTCTTCCTCAAAATGAATTAGTCTCTTCCCAAAAGCCGCTGGTTGATGCGCTAATGGTTGCAATTGGTCCATCAGGAAGTATGATTATGGCACTGCTCGGAGTTATTTCATTATTAGGGGCTACGATTGGCTGGGTTCTGCTTTCAGCCGAAGTACCTTTTCAGGCAGCACAGCAAAGAATGTTTATACCTGCGTTTCTAAAGGAAAATAAAAAAGGGGCACCCGTTTTTTCTTTATGGGTCACTAACTTATGTACACAGCTCTTTTTATTTTCAGTTGTGTCACAATCCATGGCCCAGGCATTTGACTTTATGATATTTATAGCAACACTTGCGTTTTTAGTTCCTTATATAGTTGCATCCCTTTATCAATTGAAACTTGTAATAAAAGGGGATACATATGAAGAGACGGGCAACAAAAGAACGACCGATGGTATTATAGCAGCATTAGCCGCCATTTATTCGATATGGGTTATATACGCAGGAACCGCAGATATCAAAACATTCCTTTTCGGAATTGCACTGCTTGCATCTGGAATATTGTTTTATCCGCTCGTTCCAAAAAATGCGAATACAAGTGAAAAACCGGCTGATTGACAGCCGGTTTTTACTTTATGCCCCTTTACGCAGTCCTGAACCTGTATTAGCTTTTACAAGAATTTCATTAAACTTGTCTTCATCAGACGGCTTAGATAGCATTGTTCCTACATATGCGCCTAAGAAACCAAGAGGGATCGAAACAATACCAGGGTTAGCAAGAGGGAAAATAGCTTCTCCTGTTAGAATGGCTGCTCCCTCTACTGGAGACCATACACTTGGAGACAAAGCTACAAGAATAAGAGAACTTAATAATCCCACAAGCATACCAGTAACAGCACCTGCAGTGTTAAAGCGTTTCCAAAAAATCGTCAATAAAATAATGGGAAGATTCGCACTAGCAGCAACTGCAAAGGCAAGTGATACTAGGAATGCTACATTCAATTTTTGAGCGAATAAAGCCAAAATAATGGATATAATCGCAACACCGACTGATGCCCATTTTGCTGCTTTCATCTGTTCCTTTTCAGTCGCTTTACCTTTTCGGACAATATGTGTATAAAAGTCGTGTGCAAATGCTGAAGCTGCTGATAAAACTAGACCGGCAACTACCGCTAATATAGTCGCGAAAGCAACAGCTGAAACGAATGCGAATAGGAATTCACCGCCTAATACTTGTGCTAATAGGGGAGCGGCCATGTTTCCTGCAGCATTTGCTGCTACGATGTTGTCTTGTCCAACAAATGCTGCAGCACCAAATCCTAAGAAGATCGTCATAATATAAAAAGCACCTATAAGCCATGTTGCATATACCACAGACTTTCTCGCAGTCGGTGCATCTTTAACAGTGAAGAACCTGATTAATATGTGCGGAAGTCCAGCTGTTCCTAGCACAAGTGCTAAATTCAATGAAATTGTATCAAGCGGATCTTTAAACTTATTGCCCGGATTCAAGAAAGATTCTCCTAATGGAGTAGATTGCTTTACTTGTGCAAACATTTCTGTAAAACTAAATCCAAACTTTGCAAAAACCATAACTGATATAATAAAAGTCCCAATCATTAAAAGAACTGCTTTTACAATCTGTACCCAGGATGTAGCTGTCATTCCGCCAAATACAACATAGACAGTCATCAAGACACCAACGATCAGTACAGAATATACATAATCGATTCCGAGGAGAAGCTTAATAAGCGCGCCTGCGCCAACAAGCTGAGCGACCATGTAGAATGTTGAAATCGCAATAGTATTCAATGCTGCAACACCGCGCACTTTTTTGTCATTAAACCGGGCAGCAATCATATCTGCCATCGTATATTTTCCTAAATTTCGAAGAGGTTCCGCTACTAGATATAAAACAACAAGATAAGCAACTAAAAACCCAATGCTGTAGAAGAAGCCGTCAAATCCAGCTAGAGCGATTGAACCTGCTATACCTAAAAACGACGCAGCCGACATATAATCTCCTGCGATGGCCAGTCCATTCTGCATTCCAGTAAGACCGCCATCAGCTGTATAGAAATCACTCGTTGTTTTTGTCCTTTTAGAAGCAAAATATGTAATGACTAAAGTAAGGGCAACAATTGCTAAGAATAAAGTAAACGCTGTACCATTCATGAAGAGACCTCCTTGTCCATTTCAGATACAACTTTTTCTGCAAGTTCATCAAATCGTTTTGCTTTTTTTGTATAAATCATGCAAAGTGCCCATGTCATAATGAATTGTGCAAAAGCAAAAATCCATGCCCAGGATATATCACCGATTGCTTTGTTATTTAAGACATCCGAATAAGCTGTTAAGACGGGAAGACTGAAATAGAACAGTAAAAAAAATAAAGTCATCGGTAAAATAAATCGCTTTTTTTCTTCCATCAGCTGCTTAAAATAATTTGAATGAACAATTTCGCTATACCTTGGTTCTTCATAGTTTTTCTGTTTTTTAGGTAACACTGAACTTCCTCCTTTAAGTGTGTTGTGGAATACTTTCATTAAACCCCCTTTACAGAATTATTTTTATTTTCAGATAATAATACTTTTATTATTATAAACGGAAAACCATTACCAATTCAAATTAATAAGCTTAATGTTTAGAAGGAATATATACTGTAGTTTGCGTATTATTAAGTAAGGACAAAAACAGAGAAGAGGTGCAAACATCATGAGTGTTGTCTTAGTTAAATTAGGGATATCCGCTTTTTTCGGATTAATAATTGGTATCGAACGCGAATTAAAAAACAAACCAGTAGGGCTTAAAACAAGCCTAGTCATCTCAATCAGCAGTTGTTTGCTCACCATTGTCAGCATTGAATCAGCTGAACAATTCTCTACTGTATCAGGACAAACCGTTATGGACCCTATGCGTCTTGCTGCACAGATAGTGAGCGGAATAGGTTTTCTTGGTGCAGGAGTAATATTAAGAAGAAGCAACGATGTCATTTCAGGGCTTACAACAGCTGCAATGATTTGGGGGGCATCGGGTTTGGGAATTGCAGCTGGGGCAGGTTTTTACAAAGAGGCTGCAGCTGGAGCTTTGTTAATTTTAATCAGCGTAGAATTGATACCTTTGATTATGAAATGGATAGGTCCAAAAGCATTAAGACAGATTGATGTAAAATTAAAATTAATCGTAGAACCCGAAACAAACATGAGTGATGTAATGAAACAAATTAACGAGCTCAACGTACGTATTGTAAATGTAAGAATTAAGGATCTAGAGAATGATAACCGGAAAATGGAGATGGCTGCTTCCATTTATGAAAAAAGGTACACCACTGATCTATATGATGATGTAAAAAAAATTCAGGGAATAAGAAGTGTAGAAATTGAGACACTTGATTAAATAGGAGGAAAAAATGAAAGCTTTAGTAGTTATTGATTACACAAACGATTTTGTAGCCAATGAAGGGAAGCTGACTTGCGGAAAACCAGGTCAGGCAATAGAAGAAAGAATCACAGCAATTACTGAAGAATTTATTAAAAATGACGATTATGTTGTATTTGCAGTAGATGTTCATGACGAGAACGATCAGTATCACCCAGAGAGCAAACTGTTTCCTCCACATAATATCAGGAATACTGAAGGCAGGGAACTGTACGGAAAGCTTAAGGATGTATTTGTTGAGAACATGGCTCGGCCGGAAAATAATATTTTATGGCTTGATAAAACTCGCTATAGTGCTTTTGCGGGTACAGATCTGGAGATTAAACTAAGGGAGAGAAATATTCAAGAAGTACATCTGACAGGAGTATGTACTGACATTTGTGTATTACATACTGCTGTAGATGCATACAATAAAGGTTTTTCAATTGTGATACACGAGGATGCTGTACAAAGTTTTAGCCAGCCAGGGCATGAATGGGCGCTATCCCATTTTAAAAATACACTAGGAGCAGAAGTTGTCAGTAAGAACAACAGTCTCGTTTAAAAACAGAGGGATGACTCGAAAGTATAAAACTTTTGGGGTCATTCCTCATTTATTTTGGTTTTTCTCTAAAAGTTTGTTGCTTTCGGCTCATTTTTTTATTCTCTTCATTGACAAGTTGGTTGGAGTGCAAGGTGGGAGACTCCTCGAAAATGAAAAATCACATTTTCTTCTTGCGATGTAATCCTGACGAAGCCTTTCTTGTCCTGCGGGAGCAGCGGGACAGGTGAGACTTCTAATGGCGCAAAGCGCAGAGAAGGCTCACCGCACGCCCCCCTGAAAGCGAGCATCCTGGAACGGAAATCAACTACTTCCAATAGCAGAGGATTTTATTTTTTTATTTTGTAAAAATAAATAATAGGGGCTGCCAAAAGTAAATTCACTTCACTTTTTTGATAGCCCCCTTACTTTTTACTAATAACGCTTTAACGAAACATCAGCAGCATTTTCTTTATAGTACCGTACAAGTACTGGCACATATTTTTCAAAAGGCGGGCATGTTATACCAGTACCTTCTAGATCTTCGACTAGTTGAGAAGTATCATACTCTGCTTCATGTGAGAAGTAAGAAATAGTTTCACGGGGTACACCAAGCCATTTTGAGATAAAAGAAATGGCTAGCATTCGATCAGCAATTGATCGAGGCAAATGCCAGCTAGGCTTCTTGTCATTAAGCTCTTTGCATATTAACGTATACGCATCATAGATCTTTGGCGATGATGGACTTAATAAATGATAAGTTTTGGACTCCCCACGTTTATCGTGCATCAAAAATACAGAAGCATTAACAATAAAGTCAACCGGAACAAGATGAATTTTAGAAGTTGTACGCCCGATATAAGGGATTGGCAAAGCAGATAGTCTTCTTAAGAATTGCATCATAAAATAAGGGCCATCAAACTTTATAGTTTCACCAGTTCTAGAATCACCTACTATGATTCCAGGTCTAAATATGGTGATTGGCAGTTTATCCATATACATCCTTACCATTCGTTCTGCCTCATACTTTGTTTGTTCATAATAGTTCCTAAAGCCACCAGGTTCTGACATACTGGATTCTACTATTTTTCCTTTATCATTTCCTGATACATAGGCAGTGCTGAAATAACCAAAACGTTTCATTTTTTTACAAGTTTTCAGAAATTTTATTACATTTTCAGTGCCAAGTACATTACAAGAATAAGAAGGAGAATAAGCTGCCGTTAAATCGTAAAGAGCAGCAAGGTGTATACAATGTGTCATTTTTTCTGCTATTTCTCTCCTCAAATAATCAGGCAGACCAAGTCCTTTTTTTGTAATATCGCCTTCTAAAAGAACGGTGTTTTTTCCATAGTCTTTAAGTTTTTGTTCAGCAATCTTTCTCTCTTGTTTTAGAGTAAGCAAATAAAATTGTGATGAAGGATATTTGTGTTGAAGTGATTCAAATAGTTTTGTAGCTATAAAACCTGGAAATCCAGTGATAAAATAAGTATGTTCCAAATTAGCACCAGCCTGTCTTAATATTTTCTAAGATTTTAATAAGCAGAAGGGATTATAAGTATGAATGAAAAAACTGTTATTTTAGCAGGATCGAGCGGTCTTGTTGGCAAAGAAGTTGTAAAACAGCTAATTGCTGACCAGTCTTGCAAAGAAATAATCCTGCTCGTTAGAATTAAATCAAAAATAAAACATCCTAAAATTAAAGAGATTTTGTTTGACTTTACAAGTCCAGAATATGAGATTGAGAACGTTGAAGCAGACAGCATGATAATTTGTATTGGTACAACTATGAAAAAAGCACAAACAAAAGAAAGGTTTAAAGAGGTTGACCTCAACATTCCTGTTAAACTGGCAAGGTTATCGATTAAGTTAAACGTTCAAAATGTTGCAATCATTTCTGCAATGGGTGCAGATTCCAAATCCTCGTTCTTTTACAACCGAGTAAAAGGGGAGATGGAAACACAATTGATCTCCTTAAAGATTAAAAATCTTACTATCGTAAGACCTTCCTTATTAATTGGTGACCGTAATGAATTTCGTTTCGGAGAAAGATTTGCAGAAAAGGTTTATTCAGTTGTTCCTTATATTTTTCCAAAAAAATATAAACCGATCGATGCGAGCAATGTTGCCAAAGCAATGATTAAAGCAAGCTTTGCTTTTTCAAATAAGCAAGTGAACATCATTGAAAACTCTGCTATTCATGAGTTAAGCCGAAACAGTTAAATAAATAGCTTAATTACGCTATAATAACATTGTATGTAAAAGATTCGTTATCAGGAGGAATAATTTATGAATGCCTATGAAGAATATATGAAACAAATGGCTCAGCCTATGAGAGATGAATTGACTCGTGCTGGATTTGAAGAATTAAAGACACCAGAAGAAGTAAATTATTTTATGCAAGAAACTGAAGGAACTGCACTTGTGGTAATTAACTCCGTATGCGGATGCGCAGCAGGTCTTGCTCGTCCTGTAGCAGTGGCATCATTGAACCACTCAGTAAAACCAGACCAGTTTGCTACTGTATTTGCCGGTCAGGATAAAGAAGCAACTGCACAGATCAGAGAATTCTTTGGTGATATCCCGCCGTCTTCTCCTTCGATGGCTCTTTTAAAAGATGGAAAAGTCGTGCATTTTATCCACAGACATAACATTGAAAATCATTCACCAGAAGAAATCCTGGAAAACCTGTTAGGAGCTTATGACCAGCACTGTTAATCGTTATGGTTAATTTTGGTAATGTGAATTTTAATTTTATCACAGGACATTAAAAGAGAGAAGCGGATTCGCTCCTCTCTTTTTTTTATAAAATAATTACATTAATGAGATGATGAAGATTCATCTTTATCGCAGTCGTCTTTACCATGGAAAGCTGTAGCACCGATAATGATTAATAGAATGAATAGAACAACAATAATTAAGAATCCACATCCATAACCATAACCATGACCATAGCCACCGCCGTATCCACCGTGAAGAGGCATGTTAGCTACTGGCTTCATACCAATATTCATATTGTCACCATAAGGCATATTCATTTTCTTATTTTCCATTTCAGTCCCTCCAAAAATTTAAGTATAGGTCAACGTCACATTACACCATATGACCGAAACACCTAAACGGACACGGACAAATGCGGAGTTTTTAGTGAAATCGCCTGTACTTTTTAAGGAGAAGAGCCTATTTTTTTAAAATATAAGAAAAAAGGGGCTGACTTAAAAGTATGAAACTTTTTAAGACATGCCTCATTTTATTTAAACCTATTTAGATAACGTACATCGTTATAAAATAGTTGGTCATCTAATTAACTCGATTAGATAACTAAATTTTGGCGATTTTCTTTATTTTTTATTTTGATAAAAATAAAAAATTAGGGGCTGCCAAAAGTAAGTTTATCTTACTTTTGGGACAGCCCCTCGTTAAATCCATTTTACTTTTGGCTCAGTTTTCTTAGCGATCCGGACAATATTCTGTCTATGTCTGTACAATAAAAAGAGGGTAAATCCAATCAGTATATAAGTAGTAATGTTATCAGCAAGTAAAAGACTTAAGATTACTGAACCCACACCAGCCATGATGGAAGAAAGAGATACATATTTACTTATGTATAAAGATAAAAAGAAAGTAAGCAAGACCAAGAGAAATAATAATGGCTCTGCAAACAATAGAACTCCTCCAGATGTTGCTACAGCCTTTCCACCCTTGAATTTTGCGAAGACTGGATAACAATGTCCAATGACAGCGGGAATTCCTGCAACCAATGGATGAAGGTCTGCATTAAGCAGTAAGGGCAAGCTGGCAGCAAGTGTTCCTTTTAATACATCTGCCGCAGAAACGATGAACCCTGCTTTTTTACCTAAAGTCCGAAATGTATTAGTGCCGCCTAAATTACCGCTTCCATGCTGGCGAATATCAATTCCATAACCAATTTTTCCTACTAAAAGCGCAAAGGGGATAGAGCCTAGCAAATAGGAAAGAAGTATAATAATAACTGTGTCGATCATATAAACACCCCTAATATAAAACTAGCTAATTCTTATTATAGGACATAATGTTTTAATTTCCCACTATTGTTTAAAGAAAAGAGCACCCTTATCAAAGAGTGCTTCGCTGTTTATTTCGTTTTGAAAAAGGCATCCACCAGTTCCAATGTCCAAGTAGTTTCATAAGGGAAGGAACAAAAATCATTCTTACAATGGTTGCATCGATAAAAATAGCTAATGCAATAGCAATTCCTATTTGTTTGACTGGCATTACATCTGTAAATGCGAATGAACCCGTAATAACAATCATTATCGCTGCTGCAGAAGTAATAATCTTTGAGGTTGAAGTCAGACCCAGCAGGGTTGCGTTATCATTGTCACCGGTTTCTTCATATATTTCTTGAATTCTAGAGATCAAGAATACTTCATAATCCATACTTAATCCAAACACAATACCAAAAGTAAAGACCGGAATCATCAATCCAATTTCCACCGGCTCCATAATTATTCCGCTTTGAAAGATCCATACGAGTATACCGAAAGTAGCAGCTAAACTAAGCATGTTCATGAAAATTGCTTTAAGCGGAATAAAGACTGACCTAAAGGCAACCATCAGAATAAACAAAGTTGCTGCAAGTACAACAGCAAGTCCATATGGTGCTTTTTCAATAATCTCATCGAAGATTTCTTGGTTAAACTTAGTTGCCCCGCCAATCGTTAAGGAAAGACCTTCATGCTTCATTTCCCATTCTTTCACGAACTGTTTCGCGTCGCTTCCTGTAACATCTACTGATAGATATGCACGAATAACCGCTGTACGGTCATTGACAAAAGGATCCAGAGCAGGAGATAGCTGTTGTTTTCCTTGTTCTGTCTGAAGTATCTGGAATAGTTCGGTGCTGTTTAACTGATTTGTATAATCAAAAATTGATTCTGTTTTTGCGATTTCTTTTTCTTCTTTCAAGTCTCTTACTAACCGTTCTAAAGACTGCAATGCATTTTTATCTTGGAGATATGATTTCTCTGACTCTGCAACAATAAGTACTGGGTACAACTCATCTTCACCAAAAGTCTTTTCAAACTTCTCGAATGCTGTTCTAGATTCATAATCAGGGGGTAAAGCCTCAGCTTCTGGTATTGAAAGTTTCATATCCTTAACAGGTGTTACGGACAAGATGAGCAAGAGAGCTGCAAATAATGCCATTATTACTGGCCGTTTCATCACAAACGATGCAAATGAATGCCAGATTGATTTTTCTTTTTCTTTCGTTTTGAGTATTTTCAGGGCGTTAACTCGTTTACCAAGTACTGCAAGCATTGCTGGCAGGAATGTTATAGCATTCAATACAGATAACACGACAACAACCATTCCGCCAATAGCTACTGTTTTAAATATATCGATATCAATAAGGAGCATTCCTGATAGTCCTAAAAACACACATAAACCAGAAAAAGCGATTGATCTTCCTGCAGTTTGTACAGAAATAATTGTAGCTTTTTCAATACCTTGATGAAGTTCTTCCCTAAACCGGTTAACGAGAAGTAGGGCAAAATCAATTCCTAATGCCAGTCCGATCATAGGAACAACATTTAATAGAAATATACTGACGTTCGCTTCTAGTCCGTAAAAGTATAATAACCCAAGGGAACTTGCTACACTTATCAATCCAACAATTATAGGCAGTCCTGCTGCTACTAGACCTCCAAACGCAAGCAAAAGAATAATTAGAGCTGCTGGAATACCAATAGCTTCAGCCCTCGCTAAATCTTGCTGGCTGGCTGTATTCATATCTTCAGCAATAACTGGGCCGCCCGTTAAAGAGACAGAAATATCACCGTCTTTTGGCAGCCTGTCTCTAATTTGATCGATGGATTTCTTAAGATTATTAAAACTTTTATCAAATCGAATAGAGGCAAATGAAACGTTCTCTTTTATCATTCTGTCTGGTGCATCATATGGACTCTGAACACCAACTGCATCTTCAACATCTTTTACTGATGCAAGTGTCTTATTTACAAATTGTTTATAAGTTTCATCTTGTGTATCGTATTTTTTTGAATTAAATACTAACATTACAGAAGACTTTGGCTGGTCAAACTTATCTTGGAGAATATTTTCAACCTTTGAAAATGATCCCTCCATCTCAAACCCGCTGCCGCTTAATATGGAAGGCAATTTGATCGCAAAGAAGCCTAATAGAATGGTAGTCAAGATCCAAAATGCTATAATAGCTATACGGAATCGATATGTAATTCTTCCTAATCCCAGAAAAGGGGAGCTTTTTTTCATTATGGAGCCTCCTTGTATATATCTTCCCATATTTTAGGTTTGTTCCAAGAGATATGCAAATAATACGTAATATGTTAAAGCAATTATTTTTTAGACAGGATGATCATTATGATAGTGACAACCGCAGGGAAAAATGCAGAAAGAATTTATGAGAAAGCGAAAGAAACGGCCCATATATTAAATAGTTCTTTTGTAGAAAGAGGCCGCCATTCGATTTCTTCAATTATTGAAAAATATAACGATAATGTTCTAATGATCGGAGTAGATAAAATTTCTTATCATCCAAAAGACGGAAGTTCTCCTTTCTTTTTTCATCCGAACTCCTCTATGTTTAGAGTAAAGCAATTACTTAGGGGCGATAAAGATCCATTTATTGAAGCAGCAAAAATAACTGCTGGTATGTCATTACTCGACTGTACTCTCGGACTCGGTTCTGATTCAATTGTTGCAAGTTTAGCAGCTGGCGCAAATGGAAAAGTGACGGGGATTGAGAGCAGCAAAGCTATTTCTTTTGTTGTACAGAGCGGCTTGAAAGTATGGGATAGCAGTTTAAAAGATATGAATGATGCAATGCGCCGTATTCAAGTCATTCATAGTGATCATTATGAATTCTTAAAAAAGGAAGCAGATAACTGTTTTGATGTTGCATATTTTGATCCCATGTTTGAATCAAGTATCCAATCACCAGGAATTCAAGGTTTAAAAGGGAGTGCTGATTATCGGGTGATCACACCTGAAGTTATAGAAGAAGCTTTACGAGTGGCGTCACAGCGAGTGGTAATGAAAGACAGCAGAAACAGCAGTAAATTTGAAGAGCTTGGATTCAAAGTAATACAGAGAAACGCTAGCTTTATATATGGAGTAATTGAGAAGAATAAATAAATTAGAGGTGATAGAATGATTGATTTAAGAAGCGATACACTTACACAGCCGACTAAAAGAATGAGACAAGCTATTTTTGAAGCAAAGGTAGGGGATGATGTTTACGGTGAGGACCCAACCATAAACAAGCTAGAAGAACTGGCAGCAGAAATGCTTGGCAAGGAAGACGCACTATTTGTTACAAGCGGAACACAGGGAAATCAGTTAGCTGTTCTCGGCTATTGTTCACCAGGCGATGAAATTATCGTAGAATCTGAGTCTCATATCTTCTTTTATGAAGGAGGAGCTATTTCAGCATTAGCTGGAGTACAACCCCGTGTAATAAAGGGGATTAAAGGGGAGATGAATCCAAAAGAAGTTAAAAGCGCAATCCGGTCAGAGGATATTCATTTTCCTGATACTTCATTAATCTGTCTTGAAAACACACATAACCGGTCAGGAGGCTCAGTTGTTTCTACAGGGAATATGAAAGACATCTTTGAGGTAGCCAAACAGGCATCTATACCAGTACATATAGATGGTGCAAGATTATTTAATGCTGCAGTAGCCTCCAATAAAAAGGTCACCGATTATACACAATATTGTGATTCAGTCCAGATTTGTTTATCCAAAGGTTTAGGTTCTCCAGTCGGATCCCTCTTAGCAGGAAAAAAAGAGCTAATACAAAAAGCCAGAAAATGGAGAAAACGATTAGGCGGAGGTTTAAGACAGGCAGGTTTTTTAGCAGCCAGCGGTATTATATCTTTAACCGAAATGGTAGACCGATTAGCAGAAGATCATGAAAAAGCAATGAGACTAGCTAATGCTATTGAAGATATTAACGGACTTTCCTTAAAAAATAGACCAGACACAAACATCGTAATTATCAATATTGAAAAGACTCATAAATCTAATGAAGAATTTTTGGAGGATTTAAAAAAAGAAGGAGTTCTTGCTGTATCTTTCGGTGAAGGTCAAATACGATTAACCACTCATTATGATGTAGGTTTTGATGATATTGAACAGGCAATCTCTGCATTAAAGAAAATTGTATAAAGGGATGCATCTTTTTCAGACGGACATGTATTGTTGAAGAGACTTTTTTGTTCGGTTGAGCAGCGAATTCAAAAACCGGGGGAGTTCCCCCGGTTTTTTTATTTAAATTCAATCGGTCTACGCTTTTGGGTTGCTTGTTCATATACAAATGCAATCTCTATCAATTTCTTCTCTGAGAATGCTTCTGCAGTCAAAACGATACTTAGCGGCAATCCATCTTCATCGAATCCTGAAGGTACTGAGATCGAAGGGTAGCCAGCTTTTGCAGGAATTCCATACCAAACATCATTAGGACTGATAAGTGCATCAAGCTGATTTTCATGGATGACTAAATCAATACCATTATTTTGTGTATTCTCTAAATCATTCAGCCTAGACTTTAAGTAATCAGGGCTTGTTAACGTTCCTACCGTTTGGTCACTTTCAATCAATAATTCTTGATTATGTTTTAGACAATCTTCTTTATGTTTTTCATTATAGGCGATGATATCTGATAACGTCTGTAAACCTAAGGAAGGAGATACTGTCTTCAAGTAATTATTGATGCCTGATTTAAATTCATGCAATAAAACTTTATAATCAAACCCTCCGTTTTCTAATGGAGAAATTTGATCCAAATAAACAATCTCTGCTCCTTCTTTTTTTAGGTCAAAAAGAGCTTGGTCAAACACCGATTTTTGATTTTCATTTAAGTTTTTTATACAAAAATCATACGTTACACCTAATCGTTTTCCTTTTAGTGATGCATTTGCAAGTCCATCCGTGTAGGAGGTGGCAGAGGGTGCACAATGTGTAGCAGAATCTTTAGAGTCACTGCCTGCTAATATTTCCAGCAAAACAGCAGCATCTTTTACATTTCTCGCCATAGGTCCAGCTGTATCCTGACTAATAGAGATAGGGATAATCCCTGTTCTTGCAACTAGACCTACTGTAGGTTTTATCCCAATAATATTGTTATTTCCTGCAGGACAGAGTATGGAGCCTGAAGTTTCAGTTCCAACTGCAAGCATTGTAAAATTGCATGCTACTGCAGCTCCTGAACCAGAACTCGAGCCACTTACATCAAGGACACCAGGCCCATAAGGGTTTAACACTTGTCCGCCTCTAGAACTGAATCCATTCGGCATGTTATAAGCCATGAAGTTAGCCCATTCTGTCATATTTGCTTTCCCAAGAATTATAGCTCCCGCATCTCTAAGTTTTTGTACAACAAAGGCATCCTTCTTTGCATAGTGATTTTGAAGAGCTAATGACCCGGCGCTAGTATGCATCTGATCGGCAGTATCAATATTGTCCTTAATTATCACAGGGACACCATGTAGTGGACTGCGAACTTTACCGTTTTTCCGCTCAGCATCCATATTGCGAGCAATGAATAATGCCTCTGGGTTTACTTCTAGAATTGAGTTAATAGTTGGACCTGATTTATCGTACAATGCTATTCGTTTCAAATAGTGTTTAACGAGTTCGAATGACGTCAATTCCTCACTTTCAAAATAAGTATGTAACTGATCCAGTGTCAATTCTTCAATTTGCAACAGGTTTATTTGGGACATTTTGCCGCTTCCTCTCTTATTTACTCATTACTTATTATATAAAACTGTCGCAAAAAAAGGAATTTTCATATTATTGCTAGAATACATAAAAAAAGGCCCGCATCATGCAGACCTTTAAGAGAATTAGACGAATTGCTGTATCAGTCTTCTATTGAGATTTTCATTGGTGTCCATTCACCAATGATGCCTTGTCCATGAAGGGAACTACTTCCTTCCGGAGATAAGTCTTTTTCCGTCATTAAACCAAGTGCCACTGTAAATTCATTAAACTTAATCGGAACATTTTTCTCTATTCGAACAACATCACCATTTACCGAAAAAATAACTTCATCGGCTACACGGTTATAAGAAATCTCATATTCATTCCATTCTCTTTTCTTAAACGTTGGTTCTTCTTTAAAGATACAAAAATATCTTGTTTTATTTGTTTCAGGAACTTGTACACCCGGAAAAGGGAGGACAGCATAAACACTGGCGTACTGGTCATTGCCAGCAAAGAAATCAAGTGCTGCACCCGTTGAAAAATCTAATAAGTTTACAGAAACAAATCCATCATATAAATCGCCAGGAATCGTGCCGATTGGCCGGGAACGCATTCTCCACTTGAATGTAATGCTTCCTTCTTCAGGGACTTTCACTGGTTCTTTAGAGTAATACATGTGCTTTGCATTATCTAAAAATTGAACAGAAGGGTGGGTTTTAGTAAATGGATTAACTCTGACATAAAGTTCATCATTTCTTACGATTACAACTGCTTCCGGCTCTCTAAACTCATGGAAAGATCCATCTGGAAGAGGGAAACCTCCCATTTTCCATGTGTCAGATTCCGATAGTATGGAATGAAAATTACCCAGAACAATTTCACTTTGAAGTTTCTTCATTAAACACAGCTCCTAGTTATTTGCTTTATAAAGTTATTTAATCAAATAAAAAGTTTTGAGGCAAATGTTGGCTGTTCTATTAATACCCGTCCATAAAAAAGCTAGATTTATTACATGGACAAGTATATTTCAGAAAAAACTGAATAATAATGGTATTAAGAGCTCGCAAATTAAAGGAGGGTGTTTCACTATGAAAACGGTATCTCATATTAATTTACGAAAAGAAAAAACGTTCACATGTGATGATAGAATCATGTTGTTTATTACAAAATTTCATTTAAAATCCAAAAGGGACAAATGGTTAACATTGAGGCTGCTTCTTAGAAAAGGTTCGGCCGATCTCGTAGAACAAATTTTGATCAGTTCAGAGTACAGAAGAGATTTCCCTGAACTGCTTGAAGACGAAACTGTTAGAGATTTTTACTTGGACTTAAAGAATCCAAAAAAAGAAATGTGCCTTACCATTTAACCTTTTGGGAAACCAAAAGGTTTTCTTCTTGCCATTTTTAGTGTGCATGGTTACCTTCATTTGTTATAATACTGACAAGAATATGAAGGAGCATGATCTATGAAACGTTATACATTAGAAGAAGCGAATCAGCTGCTGCCAATACTATCAAAAGAATTTGATTCTCTTCATAACCTGCAAAGAGAATTCGATCTTTGGTATGAATCGTTTCAGCAGGTCGAGCCGCATTTAAATGCAGATGAAAAAGCAGAATGGGAAAAAAGAATTCAATACATGGAATTGGAAGCTGAAATTTTCATCTCAAACATTCTTTCTCATGGTGTATGGTTTGAAGATGCATTTTCCTCTACACTTCATTTCCCTGCAATCTTAAATGGAGAAAAAGGTATTTTTAAATGGCATCCAGAGGAACCATTAATAACTGTCTACCAAAGTACTGAAGAAAAAATCACTCCATTAAACTTAGTAAATTAAGGTAAACTTATATAATTGTTGTAAAAAAAGCTTGTTTTATTTCTGTTTATTGTTTATGATATTAATCGTGACGGTAATTAGCGCCTATAGTGAAATGGATATCACACGAGATTTCGGCTCTCGTATTCTGGGTTCGAATCCTGGTGGGCGCGCCACTTTCCAATTGAATATTTGATTATCGGTAATTCCGGTACTCACCACGGGGAATGGCAATTGGGACCGGTGGTTTTTTATTTGGCGTCATAAATAAACTAACGTTGCAGGTTGGTGATTATTAATGTCAGAAAAAATGAGAGTACTTTTGTATTATAAGTATGTACCGATTGATGATCCGGAAAGCTTTAAAGATGAACATTTAAAGTTTTGTAAGGATTTAGGACTTCTCGGGCGAATTATTGTTGCGCCAGAAGGAATCAACGGAACAGTTTCAGGTACATTTGAACAAACTCAAATCTATATGGATCATCTAAAAGCAGATCCTCGCTTTGAAGATATGACCTTTAAGATAGATGAAGTTGAAGACCATACATTTAAAAAAATGTTTGTGCGTCATAAAAAGGAACTTGTAACTTGGCGTTTTGAGGAAGATGTGAATCCGAATCAGCTTTCGGGCAAACGATTGTCGCCAAAAGAGTTTTACGAAGCACTTCAAGATGAAGATGTTATCGTTATCGATGGCCGCAATGACTACGAATATGAAATTGGTCATTTTCGTGGCGCGATTAAACCGGATGTAAAAGCTTCACGAGACTTCCCTAAATGGGTCCGCGAAAACTTAAGTGAATTTAAAGATAAGAAAGTATTAACATATTGTACAGGGGGAATCCGGTGCGAAAAATTCTCTGGTTTCCTAATGCAAGAAGGCTTTAAAGATGTATCACAGCTTGAAGGCGGTATTGTGACTTATGGAAAAGATCCTGAAGTTCAAGGCCGATTTTGGGACGGGAAATGTTATGTTTTTGATGAGCGAATCTCAGTACCAATTAATAGCACTGAAGAAGATGTAGTAATCTCTCAGTGTTATTATTGCGGTAAAACAGAAGATCGATACGTAAACTGCGCAAATCCAGAGTGCAATAAACAGCATGTTTGCTGTACGGAATGTGAAGTTAAACATAAACGTTCATGTACAAAGGAATGCTTGGAGCATCCCCGTAATCGATACGAAACTGAAAGTAAAGAACAACAAAGCGTTTAAACAAGAGCCAGTAAATATACTGGCTTTTTCTTTTTGCCTGTTTTAAAGTTAACTTTAACAACTAGTCCGAGGGGGAACAATTGTGAACCGTGCAAATGAAATTTCTGAAAAAGTAATCAGTAATTATCAAAAAGATGAAGGAATGATGATTATTATTTATGCCCAGTGGTGCGTAAATAACGGACTTGATCCAAAAGCTGTTTATTTAAAAGCCTATCCCGACCAGGAAAATAATGAATATGTAATGCATATGCTTGAGCAGACTGTAAGTAAAGAAGAGGCAGAGGATATTGCTAATGAAACGCTTCTGCAGGTTTTATCTATATTTGGTAATGAGGACCTTGCTTTCATTGTATCAAAAGAGATAGATGCATTGGAGGAGAAAAAGAATGACAGAACATAAAAAGCTAGTGCTCGCCAGCTATAAAACAGGGCAGTATATAGGTGAAGCAGAGGATGAAAGAAATCAAATGGTTCTCTTTAAAGTTCTGGCAGTTGTATCTCATCCTTGGCAAGGCGATCTTCATAATCCAAAGCAAGCTGACGTTCCATTTTTTCAGGAAAGAAGAGCTTTAAGCTATGGAGAAAGAACATGGGTGCCGATTCATACTATTAAAGAATATGGTGAGAAGCCCCCTGAATACAAAGAATCTTTACGTACAGCTTTAAGCAATTACATAAATAAACTTAAGGAAGATAATAGTGACTGGGCAAAACGTTCACTAGAATGTCTTTATCAGTTAGAAAAAGATTATAAATTTGATTAAGATACTTTAAATTGTGGAAGTGAAATAATAATAAACACTTAATAAGGTGGCGATATAATTGAATTTGCAGCAGAAAATTATTGAAGAATTATTAGCAAAACCTGAAATTGATATTGATAATGAAATTAATCAAAGAATACAGTTCTTAAAAGATTATGTAAAAAAAACAGGTGCGAAAGGTTATGTTTTGGGTATTAGCGGGGGTCAGGATTCTACCTTAGCAGGTAAACTAGCACAGATCGCAATGGAACAGTTGAGAGAAGAAACAGGAGAAGATTATTCATTTATTGCTGTAAGACTTCCATATGGTGTACAAAAAGATGAAGAAGATGCACAATTAGCATTAAAATTTATTAATCCTGATATTTCTCTTACAGTCAATATTAAAGCGGCAGTAGATGCATCAGTAAAAAATTTCAAAGATGCAACTGATAAAGACTTGAATAATTTCCTTAAAGGAAATACGAAGGCACGAGAAAGAATGAAAGTGCAATACGATATTGCTGGTGCCTATCAATGTCTTGTAATTGGAACAGATCACGCAGCAGAAGCCATTACTGGTTTTTTCACAAAACATGGTGACGGTGCATGTGACCTCGTCCCTTTATTTGGACTAAACAAGAGGCAAGGCAGAGCATTGCTGAAACAATTAGGAGCTGACGAACGCCTTTATTTAAAAGTGCCAACAGCTGATTTAGAAGATGATAAACCTTTAATTCCGGATGAAACAGCTTTAGGGGTAACATATGAAGAAATCGATGATTATTTAGAAGGAAAAGAAATTTCAGCATCTTCAAAAGAAAAAATTGAAAAACGATTCATACAAACCATGCATAAACGAAATCCTCCTGCCTCTGTACATGATACATGGTGGAAATAACATTGAACACCTGGTCTTTTGCCAGGTGTTTTTGTTTTAACGTTTTTAGGTTATACTTGTTTTTGGATAAAAGGGGAAGGGGATTTTTAAATTGAGTAAAACAGCAAAAATCATCATTGTCGCAGGAGTTATATTTTTAGCTTATTTTGTATTCGATTCGATTAATCGTGAAAATACCAGAAAAGAACGTCTAAATGTGATCGACGATCATTTTAATAAGCCTTTTAAAATTGAAGAAGAACTTAAAGAACAATATGATGAAGATTTTTTAATCGAAATCGACAACGAATTTTATATGGTAACTGTTAAAGACAATAAAGTTGTTAAGACAGTTAAACAATAATTTAAAGACCGCTGAAAAGAGCGGTTTTTTTATTTTTAGGCTATCTATAACTAAGTTAGTAGGACATTCTACTTAAAATCTATACAAAACTTTTATATAAAAAGTTCTTTAGGAGCAATTATCTTTACAATTGAAAATGCATGCTAACTCCTTAGCTTTCCTATGCTATGATTTTTTTTGGCTTTACAAAATCATTGCAAAAAAGGGGTTTGTTTTATGAAATGGAAAAATTGTTTATCTGCATTAGTTATTTTAACATCGGCAGTTTCAGTTCAATCACCTCATAGTTCATCTGTAAGTGCTGCAGCAACAAGTGAAGGACCAGTCATTTCTGAAGTAGCTTGGATGGGTACAACCATCGATGCGAACGACGAATGGATTGAACTTTATAATCCGACAAGCGAGATCATACAGCTAGATGGCTGGACTCTAAAAGCTTCCGACGGAACTCCATCTGTGCAGCTCACAGGCACAATAAGTCCCGGAGATACTTATTTACTCGAAAGAACAGACGATTCGACGATACCAGAAATAACCGCCGATCAGATTTATACAGGAGCTCTCTCAAATACCGGAGAAGTTCTAGAACTAACTGATTCGGCTAATCAAACAATAGACACTATTTCGAGCTGGTATGCTGGCGATTCTACGTCAAGAGCGACGATGGAAAGAAAAAATTCTTCTGCACCTGGTGATGACCCTCAGAACTGGCAGACGGCAACTGCAAGTTATGACGCAGGTTTTGGTACACCTGGAACCGTAACTGGTACATCGAACGGTCAGTCAGAACAGTTAAATAATATAAGCAATGAAGTTGGAGCCATTAATGTTTATTTTAATAAAAGTGCATTAACTCAGTTTGCGACACCTGGTAATACGGCAAACTATAATGTGAATTTAGAAAACCGTTTAATTAATCGTATTAACGGAGCAACAGAATCTATTGATATCGCTACATATGAGATTAATCTTCCTAATGTAGTCAATGCTTTAATTGAAAAGGCTGCTTCTGGTGTTACAGTTCGTATGATCGCTGACGCAAAGCCATTAAATGATGCTGAGCATGATGCAAGATACGAACTTATGAAACTTTATTTAGAGAAATTAACGAGAGGAAAAGACGGAACAGTTAACACTGCAGATGATGTTCATATTTTTTCAGATTCTATAATCTTTGCTGTAGAGGATTCCTCGAAACGATCTGAGTATAACCTGCCTCAAACAGGTTATCAGGATTTCACACAGCGCACAGTCAATGTAGGCAGCGGCAGTCAAACAGGACACATGCTTGTGGATGGGGAGTCCAAAGATACAAATGCTTATTATTCACCAGATGATCAAATGCATAATAAATATCTGATTATTGATGGGAAATGGGTATTTACCGGAAGCTGGAACTTTACCACTACAGGTCTTTACGGTACAGATGAGAACAGAGAGTCAGGGATCTTAGACGGAAATTCCAATCATTCAATTGAATTGCATTCAACTGAACTCTCAGACATTTATAAAACTGAATTTGATGAAATGTGGGGAAGTGCAGATGTGAATCCAAACCCTGTAGTTTCTAACTTCGGCTCTCGCAAAACAGATAATACTCCGCATCAAGTTACCGTAGGAGGCAAAGTGATAGAAGTATATTTCTCTCCTGGTGATAATGCAGTGCCAAAAATGAATGAAACTATAGAATCTTCCGCTGATCAAAGTGCGTATTTCAGTATATTTGCATGGTCCGATCAATCACTGGTGGATACGTTGAAAGTGAAATGGGAAGGCTCTCCTCAAGACATGGAAGGTACACTGACTGGCTTTGATATCAAAGGAGTTTTTGATGATTCATTCTGGAATATGTGGTGGTCAGCATCCGTGGATATGACAGGTAGAACTGCTTCACAAACGAGTACAAACAACCCTAATACACGCTGGAAAAATCCTGCTCCAGTTTATATGGATAAAGAATCAAGAAAACTTCATCATAAATACTTTATCATTGATGCGGATACTTCCAGTGATCCGTTAGTTATTACAGGTTCTACAAACTGGAGTACAAACGGAAACGATGTAAATGACGAAAATGCATTGTGGATTCATGACTTATCGATTACGAATCAATTCAAACAAGAATTTATGGCAAGATACGAACAAGCCGGCGGTGCTATTCAATAAAATATAAATTTGTAATAAGTGACTCTTGAAGGGAGTCACTTTTTCATTTACAGTAGATGAAAGCTCAATTACATACATACTATATAGATGAGGTGGTTAATTTATGGAAAATTCATACGTTTTATATCATGATCAGATAATTAAAAGCGGATCAATACCTGTAGATCCTGAAGATAGAGGCTACTTATTCGGTGATGGTATCTATGAAGTTGTTTTTGTATATGACAGAAAGCCTTTTGCATTTAATGAACATTTTGAACGGTTTGAGCAAAGCGCAAATAAAATAGAACTAGCAATGCCATACGATGTTTCAACTTTCAAACACCTAACAGAAGAACTAATAACTAAAAACAATATCGTGAACGGTATGGTTTATATTCAAATGACAAGAGGGGTTGCACCACGCAACCATTTGTATGAACGTAATATGCAGAGTGTAGTTACTGGGTTTGCCAAGTCCGTTTCTTTAGATTCTATTGAAATGTCACAGTCTAACGGAATTCAAACATATCTGACAGAAGATATCCGCTGGCTGCGCTGTGATATTAAAAGTTTAAATTTACTTGGTAATGTAATGGCAAAAAGAAAAGCTGCAGATTTTGACTGTCAGGAAGCAATTCAGCATAGGGATGGGACTGTTACTGAAGGTTCATCATCTAATGTATTTATAGTGAAAAATGGTACGCTTAAAACCCATCCTGCAACAAACCTCATTTTAAATGGGATCACTAGGCAGATCGTACTTAAACTTGCTAAGAAGCTTCAAATTTCAGTAATCGAGGAATCATTCTCTGTGGATGAACTAATTGATGCAGATGAAGTATTTATTACTAGTACAACAATGGAAGTAACACCTGTTGTGCAGCTAAAAGGGAATAAAGAACAATCATACAAAATTGGACCTGTAACTGCAGAATTACAAAAGCAGTTTAAGACTCAAATCCAACAAAATACTTCAGCGATGAAATCTTAAAAAACGGTAGAGAAAAACATGAAGACTTTACTCAAATATTTTATTAATGGATTATTAACAATCCTTCCGATCGTGTTAGCGATCTATATTATTTATAAGATCTTTGGTTTCTTAGACAGCATTCTAGGCAACTTACTAAAGGATGTATTAAAAGAAGACTATATTCCGGGAATTGGTCTGGTTACAACCATTGTTTTAATAACAGTTTTAGGATGGATGTCTACACAGTATATATCAGGCAAGATATTTAGACTTATTGATCAAGTACTTGAAAAAACACCTTTTGTAAAAACGGTATATACAGTGATTAAGGATACCGTTAATTCACTCTTTGGTGAAAAGCGGTCATTCTCAACCGTTGTCCTTATCGAATATCCAGAGCTCAATATAAAAAGTGTAGGCTTTGTCACGACAGAGGACGTAAGCAGTCTAGGGGACGAACTGGCAGATCACGTTGCAGTCTATATTCCACAAACCTTTCAGATTGCAGGTTTTACATTTTTAATACCCAAGGAAAGAATAAAAATATTGGATGTAAAACCGGAAGAAGCAATGAAATTTTTACTGTCAGGCGGCGTTGCATCAAAATAAATGAAGAAGCACCCTAACCATGTTAAGGGTGCTTTTTTGTGTTATAAACCTTTTCTTTTCATACATTGTGAGTAAAGGAAGGTGTTAATATTGAGAAGCTCTAAAAGAATTTATACAAAATTGACACTTATTCCACTCCATATAATAATGCGTTCTCTTTTTATGATTAAAAGGAGAAAGGTAATCTGGAAGGTCAATACCATTCAAGAACAACAGTTAAAGCAGAAATGGAATAAAATATTGGAGTGCTCTGGCAGGGTTTCGATAACTTTTCAAAAAGATAAAGAATTAATAGAACGGATTAAAAGGGAAACCTTACTTCATAACATAAACAATGTAACAAGAACAGCTGCCTACCTAGAATTTTATAAAAGACATCCTGAAGTTCACTGGTCTTTTTTAGCACATATGGTCTCCAGGAACGCCGGTTATTTTATGACAGATTTAAAAGGGGAGTTTTTGCCTGATTTAATAGATCCTTCTGTAATTGAAGACTTATATTTCATGCTCGAAAAAGGGAACAGTATGATTTTTCATGACGCATATCCTCAACTACTCTTATATGAAGAAAGTAAAAGAAGGAAGAGATCAGTATTTAACTTATGTAAATTCTTTAATGTTTCTTCATTTATGGAAGGTGTTTGGGAGATGTTTTTCGATGGCGACCGCACTCCTTTATTGCCATCAGCACAAATAATTAATGAACAAAGTCATATTGAGATGCACCTGATTAGAACAGAACAGTTTCAAAAGCTGCAAAACCAATTATCTTTTAAGCTGCAAGAGTGGCTTCACCTTTCACAAATTCTCTTTCCGGTATTGCCAATAAATAATGCAATAGGGGATACCATGCAGGGTTTCGAGAACCTAGAAGAACGGATAATGTTAGGACAAAACTTATACGTCATGCTCTTTTTGCATAATAATTTTGGTCCGGTATATAATTTTGCAGATAATTATCCCCATACTGGCTCTCGTTCGGATTATGATTCTGATGTTTACTCAGCCTCCAAAAGTCAGTACAGCGATTCGGCAAAAGAAAAGTTATCTCTTTTTAAAACAAAGAAAAATCAAAAACTGTACAGTCCTGAACTTGAGGCTGTTTGGGACGAAAACTTTCATGGACCTTTTCATTCTACTGATTGGTTTTCTAATTCGAAAATTATGATTTCTCAGATCAAATTAGTCTCAAAACCTTCTCCTAAAATCAGGATGGCTTATTGGGCAGGACTTCATCAAATAGAGACTGTATATCTTTTGAAACAATATTACCGATTAATAAAAAAAAATAGAGGCCTTTAAAAGGCTCTATTTAAATAAAGAAAGTATGTTTCCCATTTGCTGAGCTAGACCCATAACTTGGTTTGCTCCACCCATCATCTTGCCAAAATTAAATCCTGAACCTTGTGTGTTTGGGTACATCGATGTATTCTGTTGCTTTCCTTGAAATGGCATACCCTGCATCATTGGATGAGGGGCTAATCCAGGGGGCATTATTGGCGGCATATATGGCATATATGGCTGTGGGAATGCTTGTGTATATTGCTGTGGCATTGTGAGAGCAGGAGCTGCTGGTGCATAAGGAGGTCTGTCAGGGATGTTATGGCTTTGGGAGAATACTTTTGAAGAAGGAGTGGAAAAAGGATCATATCCGCCATAAGGGAACATTCTCGCAGATTTCTCTTTCAAAAAAAATCACCTCAAAATAGTTTCTATATATATATATTCAACTATACAAAAAGGGACATAACCCTTAGGAGGAACTGATTAAAACGCCCTGTCCAAATTTTATTCACATCCTGAATGTAGTGAAAGGCGAGAGACTCCTTCGAGACTGGCGGACAGGTGAGACACTTAAAAGTGAAACGTACGAATGTGGCTCACCGCCTGCCCCGCGGAAAGCGAGTACTTGGACCGGAAATCAACAACTTCCAAAAAATACAATGTTTAGAAAACACAAAAAACACAAAGCCGTATAACAGCTTTGTGTTTTTTATATTTTAGAGTACAGGCACTTTTTCAAATTCTTTACGCAATGTTTTCGAACGTTTAGCAGCATTTTCTACAGCAGCTTCAATTGCTTTGCCGCCGCCGTTTTCATCTAGAGCATCCAGGCCGGCTGCAGTCGTACCGTTCGGTGAAGTAACTCTTTTGCGTAGCTCAGCAGGTGAATCATCTGATTCCATAACCATTTTACTTGCTCCGTATAATGTCTGGGCTGCAATATCTCGAGCCATCTCTCGATCAAGTCCGTTTTCAACTGCTACATCTTCCATATGTTCTAGCAGATAGTAGAAATATGCTGGACCGCTTCCTGCGATTCCTGTGAAAACATCCATTTGTTTCTCAGAGATAATTTTTACTTTCCCAATTGCTTTCGATAATTCTTGAGCTAAATCCAAATCTTCATTTTTTACATACTCACCAGCACTGATTCCGGTTATGGATTCTCCAATCATACTAGATGTATTAGGCATAACACGAATTACTGGGAGTTGTTTTCCAATAATCTCTTCAATGAATGGTGTTGAAATTCCAGCAAGAACAGACAAAATGATATGATGGTCTTGCAAATTAGGCTTTAGTTGCTGCAGAACCTCTTCTGCTTGTTTTGGTTTTACCGCAAGAATAATCACATCTGTATTCTTTAATGAGAGCTCATTAAAAGAAACAGCTTGAATATCGTATTTGTTAATTAGTTCGGATCTTCTTTCAACATTAGAATGATTTGCTGCAGTAATCCTTTCAGGCGAGATACCAGCTTTATTAATAAGACCTGATATCATTGCTTCTGCCATAGATCCTGCACCAATAAAAGAAATGTTTCTGTATTTTAACATGCAACCCCTCTTTCAAAATTTTAACTGTTATTTATAAAGTACTATGTTAACATGTTCACAATTAGATGCAAGTTTATCTGTTCATTATTACAGGATTGTAATATGATTTTCACATTAAAACGTTTACATTGAAGGAGAGAAACAATGAAATTTTATAACGCATCCAGTTTTATAAATAAAGAGCTTGTTCAAAAGATGTCAATTGATATTCAGACACAGCTAGGATGGAAACATACATATGATTGGACTCAACACAAAAGAGCGGAAACGATTGAAACACTGGCAGACATCGGAGTAAAAGAATTTAAAGGGGTGTTAGAATCAGATGTGGTTATCGTAATTCTGCCCGGAGGAAAAGGGTGTCATACAGAAATGGGAATTGCGCTCGGCAGTAAAAAGCTCTTATTTCTGTATGATCCGGACAGAATCCTAAATAACCTAAGAGATGCAGCTGCATTCTATTTTTTACCAGAGATTAAACATTGGAACGGTGATATGAAAGTATTGAATGATACTTGCAGTTCATTAAATTATTGAGCTTTTTTATAAGAATGATTTTGAAATGTAGTAATTGTTTTTGCGGCAATTCTGTCATATCCTTCATCATTAGGATGAATAGAGTCATATAGCCATTTATCAATATCTTCTGTTTGAAGTGCGTCACTTACAGGAACCACTACAGACGGCGGATGGGAAAGTGCTGTTTCATAAGCAATTAAATTCCAGTCATTTAATAATTTTTCTGTTGCGGGATAATAGTTTTTCTCTGATTTCACAACATTATATAATTCATTAAGCACTAATACAGCATTCGGGTTATGTTTCCGGATTAGTTTAAATATATCTTCTAAATTTTGTTCGTAATCGGTTTTAACTTCATCATAGCTTTGAATAGCTTTAAGAGGGCCTTCTTCTTTTGCGATTTGAACAAGATCATTGCCGCCGATATTAAGCGAAATAATATCTGCTTTTTTTACCGAATCCTGCACGGCGGGGATTTGCAGCTGATTCAGCAATCCTTGGCTGGTTGCACCAGAAATCCCTTGGTTTTCAAGAACAAAGGTTTTGTCAGTTAAGCTCTGGAGATTTGTATTTACCTTTTGAGCAAATCCTCCTTCTTCAGAACCTCTTCCTTGTGCAACGGAATCACCAAGTACTAAGTGACTGAATGATGATTTTGGACTGTCTTTGAAGTATTCAAGATAAGTTATTTGCTTCTTATCTTTATTTTCACTTTTAACAATAACCGATGCTTCTTTAATTTGGTTTATTTTATACTGTGGATAGTAATACCATCCAGCTATACCAATTAAGATGAATAAAAGAAGCAAGGATACGATATATCTTTTTTTCACTTTTATCCCTCCTCCTTGTAAAATTTATAATAATAAATACTAACATAAATATGCCTAGAAAGTGCATGGTGACAAATTGAAGAACGATACGCTCAAAATACCCGTTTTTATTCCATTGATTATCGGAATTATTGCTGTATCATTTTCATCTATTTTTGTAAAATGGTCAGACGCTCCTGTATCTGTACAGGGAATGTACCGGCTCTTATTTACTTTATTTTTAATGCTGCCATTTACATTGAAGCACATTATTGCTCTCAAAAGCATCACCTTAAGAGAATGGATACTGCTGCTTTTATCAGGAATATTCTTAGCTCTCCACTTCTTGTTTTGGATGGGTTCTTTAAAGTTAACAACTGTTGCAAGCTCCACAATATTGCTTTCACTGCAGCCGGTTTTTGTAATGGCAGGTGCATATTTTGCTTTTCGTGAAAAAACATCAAAACCAGCTATTATCGGAATGCTGGTTGCCATTACAGGTGCTGTCATGATTGGCTGGGGAGACATTGGTATCTCAAAACAGCATATACACGGAGATATACTATCCATAT
Source organism: Fictibacillus arsenicus (assembly GCF_001999465.1). Lineage (GTDB taxonomy): Bacteria > Bacillota > Bacilli > Bacillales > Fictibacillaceae > Fictibacillus > Fictibacillus arsenicus. Next base: position 299,802 of record NZ_MQMF01000003.1, on the reverse strand, counting down.
TAGGAACAATCGTAGTTGCTGTTCACATGCTGATCGGTCAAAAGCTTCTTAAAACGATACCAGCAGCTATTTATAGTTTTTCTGTATTTTTATCTGCAGTTATCGTCTTTGCTGTTTACAATGCACTTTTGCAAATCCCGATGACAGGATATTCCGATAAAGATTGGGGTATATTTCTATTGCTAGCCATTGTGCCGACCGTTTTTGGACATGTTCTTTTCAATTGGCTTCTAAAATACGTAACGGCTGCAACGATCTCTATGGCTATATTAGGCGAGCCTGTAGGAGCTTCATTGCTTGCGTATTTATTATTAAACGAAACATTAACTTTCTCACAATGGACTGGCGGAGCAATCGTGCTATTAGGACTTTATTCCTTTTTAAAAAATACCCGAAAACTGAAGAAAGATAAACCACTAGCTCCGATTAAAAGCCCTGTAACTACAGGGCCGCTCGTAAAAAAAGGGTAAGGTTGAGGTCTTTTTCTATGCTTTTACATCGCATTCTTATATGATGGAACAAATGAAAGGAGTTTGATTTCATGAAGAATTATGAAATTGCGACTTTTGCAGGAGGTTGCTTTTGGTGCATGGTTACACCTTTTGAAGAGTGGCCAGGGATTATTAAAGTTGAATCAGGCTATACAGGAGGACATAAAGAAAATCCTACGTATAAAGAAGTGTGCAGTGAGACGACAGGGCATTTTGAAGCTGTCCAAATCACTTTTGACCCATCAATCATTTCTTATGAAAAAATAGTATCTGTTTTCTGGAAGCAAATTGACCCTACAGATGCAGGGGGACAATTCTATGATAGAGGAGACTCTTATCGCACAGCCATTTTCTATCACAATGAAGATCAAAAAAATATAGCTGAACAATCTAAAGATGAATTACAGAAGAGTGGACGGTTCGATAAGCCAATTGCAACCTTAATTCTGCCTGCTCAGACTTTTTATAAAGCTGAAGAATATCATCAAGATTATCATAAGAAAAATCCATTCCATTATAAAAGATACCGACAGGGTTCTGGACGTGATCTCTTTATAAAATCACATTGGGAAGATAAAGGGAAAAAAGAGGAGATACTGAAAACACTGAACCCATTGCAATATAACGTTACACAGAACGATGCAACAGAACCCCCTTTTCAAAATGAATTTTGGGATCACACGGAAGAAGGTCTTTATGTCGATATTGTTTCTGGGGAACCGCTTTTTACTTCTCTTGATAAGTTTGACAGCAGCTGCGGGTGGCCAAGTTTTACTAAACCTGTTCGTTCTTCGACGGTTGATGAAAAAGAGGATCTTTCTCATGGGATGATCCGTACAGAAGTCAGAAGCAAAGAAGCTGATTCTCATCTGGGCCATGTTTTTACAGATGGTCCTAGAGATAAAGGCGGTCTTCGTTATTGCATAAATTCTGCTGCTCTCCGCTTTATTCCAAAAGACCAATTAAAGGAAAAGGGTTATGAAGAATACTTGACACTTTTTGATAACAAATAAACCAGCCATTGGCTGGTTTATTTGTTTATTAGTTTGGTATAAGAGTTTGATTGTATAGATTTAAGACGAATAAATAGCATGATTGCCCCAGCTGATAGACCTGAAATTAATCCTATCCAGTATCCATATGCCCCTAAAGAAGTGAAGTTGGCTAAATAATACCCAACAGGCAATCCAAGTACCCAATAAGAGATGAATGACAATATAAATGTAACATTTACATCTTTATATCCTCTTAACGCACCCTGTATAGGGGCTCCTATCGCATCAGCTAGCTGGAAAAACACCGCGTACCATAAAAAAGAGGTAGTAAGCTGTATTACATCTGGTTCATTCGAGTAAATGCTGGCAACTTGTTCATCAAAGGCAATAAGAAAACCTGAAGAAATCAAGGCAAAGCCAATTGCTGTAAAAATTCCAATATAACCGTATTGTGCAGCATCTTTATACCGTGATGCGCCAACTTCAAATCCAACAGCTATCGTAAGAGCAAAGGAAATGCTCAATGGGAGCATATAAAGGAAAGAAGCAAAATTTAAAGCAGCCTGATGAGCAGCAATTGTAACTGTATTAAAGTCACTCATTAATAATGTAACTGCAGCAAAAATACTAACTTCAAAAAAGATTGCCAGCCCAATTGGTATTCCGATTTTCAATTGTTCCTTCCATGCTGAAAGTGAAGGTTTATAGAAATTTTTAAATAGATGATAACTTCTAAATTCGTTCGTTTTCATTACAATAACAATTGTTATAATAGCTGAAATCCAATATGTGATTGAAGAGGCTATCCCTGCGCCAATTCCTCCAAGTTCAGGAAATCCAGCCTTACCAAATATAAATAGATAGTTGAAGAAAGCATTTACTGGTAATGCAAATAGTGTAACAAACATTGAGATTCTAGTTTGGCCCAACGCATCTATAAAGGATCTTAACGCACCGTACAAAAATAATGGCAATATCCCAAAAGACAAAGCGATTAAATATCCTCTTGCTACACGTTCGACCTCACCCTCTAACGACATCGCATTCAAAATAGGATCCAATATAAAGGAACCAAGAACAATAACGATTATTGAAATAACAACGGAAAGATAAACTGCCTGCATGACAGCTCTAGGAACGTTTTTAGTGTCTTTTGCACCTGTAAGCTGAGATACTATCGGAGTCAATGCCATTAAGATCCCGTTTAAACCTGTGAAAATCGGCACCCAAAGACTAGTGCCTATAGCAACACCTGCAAGCTGTTTCGCACCAGCATGACCGCTCATAACTGTGTCGAAAAAGTTCATCGCATATAGTCCAAGCTGAGTAATGAGAACAGGAACAACCAAAATTAAAAATTGTTTGTATTTATCTTTCAATGTGTGTGTCTGGAACATTTGCATACTTCCTTTATGGTTTTAACTGACAAACAAAGCTAATGCATTATATCATATAATTATCGACACAAACGTAAAGGAGCAGCTATGAGCGTTCAATTTTTATTTGAAGTTGAGTCAGTTCAGCGTGGAGAACAACCGGATGAAAAACTAGTTTTGGTATCAACAGAACTTCTTTATAAAAGCAGCGGAGAGACGATCTTTACCGGTATCATACCAGTAAGAGTGAATGAACACGGCGTTTTCGTTTCTATACAAGCTATTTCCTCTGCATTCACATCCAAGTATTTGCGAACAGAAACATTGTTCAGGCTGAAACGATACATTAAAAGGATGAAAGATTACTTAGATTTTGATTAAATGGAATATGTTGACTTTTAATAATTTCCCTCATATAATATGAAAAACTAAATAGCCGAACATTTATGAAAAAGAGAGTACTCTGTCTAGTTTGTTATAGAGAGCCGGGATTGGTGGAAGCCGGGCACAGCTGACAGAAGAAGCGCACTTTGGAAATGTTTGCTTGAAAATTCCATAGAGCAAACCGGGACAGCCCGTTAACAGATCAAGCGGCCTTTAAAAGGCAACAAGAGTGGTACCGCGGTTTAATCCGTCTCTTCTATTAATAGAAGAGACGGTTTTTTATTTTGGGAGGGGAAAATATGAATGAAAAAAACGAGTTTGCATCTTATCTTCATAACCAGATTGGAACAGATCTCACTTTTGAACAAATCGTAGCTTTAATCGAAAAACCGAAGCAGCTTCATCAAGGTGATTTAGCTTTTCCTTGTTTTCAGCTAGCAAAAATCTATAGAACTTCACCCGCTGAGATCGCTATTAGATTGTCAGCTGGCAGCCTCCCAAGTCTATTTAGCAAGATTGAAACCGTTGGTGGTTATGTGAATGTGTTCTTGGATAAAAAATCGGCGGCAGCTAACCTGATAACTAACATATTAAAAGAACAAGAGAATTATGGCAGTCATTTAATTGGAAAAGACAAAACAATTGTGTTTGACTTGTCATCTCCAAATATTGCGAAACCTTTTTCAATGGGACACCTTCGTTCAACAGTGATCGGATCCTCTTTAGCATCAATCAGTGAAAAATGCGGTTATGAAACGGTGAAAATCAATTATCTCGGAGACTGGGGTACTCAGTTTGGAAAATTAATCTCTGCTTATTTACGATGGGGAACAGAAGAGAAAGTTAAAGCCAATCCAATCCCAGAACTGACAAAACTATATGTCCGCTTTCATGAAGAAGCAGATGAAGATTCTTCATTAAACGATGAAGGCAGAAAATGGTTCAAGCAACTGGAAGATGGTGATCCGAAAGCAACACAATTGTGGGTCTGGTTTAAAGAAGTATCATTAAACGCATTTCAGAAGATTTATGAACTTCTTGGTGTCAAATTCGATTCTTATAACGGAGAGGCATTTTTCAACGATAAAATGGATGCTACAGTAAAAGAGCTGATGGAGAAAAACCTTCTTGAACTTTCCGACGGTGCTCAAATCGTAAATGTTGGTGAAGACATATCGCCGTGTCTGATAAAAAAAACAGATGGAGCAACACTTTATGCTACACGTGACATAACTGCAGCAATCTATAGAAAGAACACTTACGATTTTGATCAAGCTTTTTATGTTGTTGGGCATGAACAATCTCTGCATTTTGAACAAATTAAACGTGTACTTAGTAAAATGGGTTATGAATGGGCAAAAAATATGCATCATGTTCCATTCGGGCTTATTTTGCAGGACGGGAAGAAAATGAGTACACGAAAAGGAAGAACTGTTTTGCTTGAGACCGTACTATTAGATGCTATTCAGCTTGCTGAAAATAATATCCGAGAAAAAAATCCAGCATTACTCAAGGTAGATGAAGTCGCTCGTCAAGTTGGAGTAGGAGCAGTGATCTTTCACGATTTAAAAAATGAAAAAGGAAATGATGTTGAATTCTCTTTTGAACAGATGCTCAAGTTTGAAGGAGATACAGGACCTTACGTGCAATATACAGCTGCTAGAATTCAAACGTTATTAAATAAAGGAAATTTTAATGGTCAAATGCCAGATGAATTTTCAATTGCAGAAGAGAGCTGGGAGCTTATTTCTGTTTTAAATGAGTTTCCGTTAATTGTACAAAACGCATTTTTCCGAAAAGAACCTTCTATAATATCAAAATATGTTTTAAAGTTATCGCACAAGTTCAACCATTATTATGGAAGTGTCAAAATTCTTAATAGCGATGAAACCGCAGAAAGGCTTGCATTATGCGCCAGCATACAAATCGTTCTAAAAGAGGGCTTAAGATTATTAGGAATTCAGACACCTAAACAAATGTAACGGGTGAGTAACATTGAATTTCTTTTTCAATATTATATAGAAGAAATAAATTTTTTCTTTTTGAGTTTACTTGCTGGCAAATTCTTTCGATTCCGTTATATAATCTTATAACCTTAAATCTTCCGGAATCGAGGAAAAGATATATGAAAACATACAGCGAACAAACTAAAGGAGTCTGGTACGGGGCGTTAGCTTATTTAATCTGGGGGTTCCTCCCTTTATACTGGAAACCATTAGACCAATCCGGTTCAGGAGAAATTTTAGCGCATCGCATCTTTTGGTCATTTGTACTAATGCTGGCAGTAATGTTTATTTTAAAAAGGAAAAAGGACCTTAACAGAGATGTTAAGATTCTTTTCTCAAGCAAAAAACAATTTTTCTCTGTTTTTATAGCTTCTATATTAATAAGCGGGAACTGGCTAATGTATATATGGGCCGTTAATAACGATCATGTAGTTGAAGCAAGCCTAGGTTATTACATCAATCCGCTTGTAAATGTTATTTTAGGTATGGCAGTCTTAAAAGAAAGGTTAAATAGCTGGCAAATTGTATCTTTTGTAATTGCAGCCTGCGGTGTGTTTCTTCTAACGTGGCAGTACGGGAAATTTCCCTGGGTTGCCATATTCCTGGCTCTCTCTTTTGGGCTTTATGGACTTGCAAAAAAACTTGGGAGCTTTGACTCGTTAATTGGATTAACATTAGAAACGATGTTTGTCGTTCCTGCTGCTTTTGCTTATTTAGCATATCTTCAATGGAACGGATCAGGTTCTTTTATTAGTGGCGGCATTTCAACAACTGTCCTTCTATGGGGAGCAGGAATCGTAACCGCATTGCCGCTCGTATTGTTCGCTCAAGGAGTAAAGCGGATTACAATGACCATGACAGGATTTCTGCAATATATCGCGCCAACCATTATGCTTTTGCTGGGAGTATTCTTATATCACGAAACGTTTACTGAAATTCACCTCGTTTCTTTTACCTTGATCTGGCTCGCACTCCTGATTTTTACTATAAGTAAAACGAAATGGGCAAATTATCTTATAAATCGTAAAAACAAAAATTCACTTTCTGCGAAAATATAGTATAATGGCAATGACCATTGTTACAGTTGAAACCTTATCAATGATAAGGTTCTTTTCATTCATTGTTTGAGAGCGCTTAATATAGGGAAAAATTAATGGCGAGAAATGATGAATCACCTGTTAACAGCAATAGCACAATACTTACAAAGGGAAGCAGGAGGGAACAAAAGATGAGTCATCAACGTTCCAAATCAGAAAATCCTTGGCAGGGACTAAGCGGGCTAAATATGGCTTATGTCCTTGAACTATATGATCAATATAGTGTGGATCCGGAATCTGTTGACAGTTCTTTCAAAGAAAAATTTGAAACTTGGGGGCCTCCAAGCGAGGATTCTGCACCAAGTGAACGTACTGGACAGAGTTTTGATGGAATGAATTTAGAGAAATTAGCAGCTGCACTTAAACTTGCGGAGAACATCCGCACATACGGTCACTTAGCAGCTAACTTATATCCAGTTGGCGAATTTCCTAAAGACAACCACCATATTGACCCGAAAGAATTTAATTTATCGATTGAAGATTTGAAAGCGATACCACCTTCCTTTATTTGGAAAGAAGCTCCAGCATCTGTAAAAGACGGATGGCAAGCGATCCAAATGCTGCAGGAAGTGTATACGAAGAACATCGCCTATGAATTCAGTCATGTTCATGAAACAGAAGAACGTCAATGGCTGAACACTATGGTAGAAACAAGCCAGCATTACCCTGATTTTTCAGCAGAAGATAAGAAAAATCTTCTTTACCGTTTGTCAGAGGTAGAAGGTTTTGAAAAGTTCCTTCACAAGACTTTTGTAGGGCAGAAGCGTTTTTCTATCGAAGGTGTAGACATGCTCGTACCAATGCTGGATGAAGCTGCAAAAGAAGGCTGTCGTGATGGAGCAGAGCACGCATTAATCGGAATGGCGCACAGAGGACGTCTAAATGTTCTTGCACACGTACTTGGCAAACCATACGAATTAATTTTCTCTGAATTTCATCATTCGCCAAATAAAGAGCTGATTCCTTCTGAAGGTTCTAGAGGAATAAACTTCGGCTGGACAGGTGACGTAAAGTACCATTTAGGTGCAAGCCGGACAGTTGAAACGGATCAATCACACAAAATCAAGATTTCTTTGGCTAATAACCCAAGTCACTTGGAATATGTGGATCCAGTTGTTGAAGGCTACACAAGAGCTGCACAAGAAACACGTGACAGCAAAGGGTATCCTGTTCAAGACACATCAAAAGCATTTGCCATTTTAATTCATGGTGACGCTGCATTCCCTGGTGAGGGAATCGTTGCAGAAACATTGAACTTAAGCAGATTAAGAGGCTATCAAACAGGCGGAACACTCCATATTATCGCAAATAACCTTGTTGGGTTTACTACAGATAGCGGAGATTCCCGTTCAACTAAATATGCGAGTGATCTTGCTAAAGGATTTGAAATTCCCATCATTCACGTGAATGCAGATGATCCGGAAGCTTGTATCGCAGCCGTTCACTTAGCTTATGAGTATCGTAAAAAGTTCCAAAAAGACGTTCTGATCGATTTGATCGGATACCGCCGTTTCGGGCACAACGAGATGGATGATCCTTCTGCAACACAGCCTAAACTGTACAAACAAGTGAACAACCATCCAACTGTTCGTGATTTTTATGCAAAGCAGCTAGTGAAAGAAGGCGTTCTTTCAGAGGATGATGTTAAAACGATTGAAGATGAAGTTTTAACAAAACATCAAACAGAGTACGAAAAAGTACACGGCCGCAAAGAAAAATTCAAACTGGAAGACACTAGGCTTCCGGATCCGTTATCGAGAGCTCTTCCTGATATCGATACCACAATTTCAGTAACAGAACTGCAAGAGCTTACGGAAAATATGCTGAAGTGGCCAGGAGATTTTAATGTATATCCTAAAATCAAGCGTATTTTAGAGCGCAGACGCAAAGCGTTCCAAGGAGAAAAGATTGACTGGGGTATGGCTGAATCTCTAGCATTTGCATCTATCTTAAAAGATGGAACACCAATCCGAATTACAGGTCAGGACTCAGAGCGCGGAACATTCGCTCAAAGACATCTTGTTCTTAATGACAGTGAAAGCGGAAAGAAATTTTCGCCGCTGCACGGAATGGATGATATCGATGTTTCATTCGCCATTCATAACAGTCCGCTGTCTGAATCTTCAGTAGTAGGATTTGAATATGGCTATAACGTATTTGCACCAGAAACTCTTGTTATCTGGGAAGCTCAATACGGGGACTTCGCAAACGTGGCACAAGTTCTGTTCGATCAGTTCCTTTCTGCTGGCCGTGCGAAGTGGGGGCAAAAATCAGGTATGGTTATGCTTCTCCCACATGGATATGAAGGACAAGGACCTGAGCACTCCAGTGCACGTTTAGAGCGTTTCTTGCAGCTAGGTGCCGAAAACAACTGGACCGTTGCGAACGTTACTACGGCTTCTCAATACTTCCATTTGTTAAGACGCCAAGCGAAGCTTCTTTCTATGGATGAAGTTCGTCCATTAGTTGTAATGACGCCTAAGAGCTTGCTTCGTGATACAAAGGTTGCGTCACTACCGGAAGCTTTTGAAAGTGATCACTTTATGCCATTGCTTGAACAGCCAGGTCTTGGCAAAGAAAAAGACAAAGTTAAGAAAATCTTGTTATGTTCTGGTAAAATTGCGATTGATCTTGAAAAAGCACTTGAGCAAGATCAAGTGGCTAGAACGGAGATGCATATCGTTCGAGTAGAACAGATTTATCCGTTCCCAGAGGAAGAGATGACCGCTCTATTAAATGAATATCCAAATGTTGAAGACTTGATCTGGGTTCAAGAGGAACCTAAGAACATGGGTTCATGGCTATACATCGAACCGAAACTCCGTGCTGTAGCACCAAAGGGAGCACATGTTTCTTACATCGGCAGACAAGAACGCTCAAGTACAGCTGGCGGGGAACCAGACATCTATAAAAAAGAACAAGAACAAATTATCCAAACATCATTAGCACTAGACATTCAATCGCGAGAGGGAGGCCGTGAACATGTTTGACGTTAAAGTTCCGGAGTTAGCCGAATCAATTTCAGAAGGTACAGTTGCACAATGGCTTAAAAAAGAAGGCGACAAAGTTGTAAAAGGTGAAGACATCGTTGAGTTGGAAACTGATAAAGTTAACATCGAAATCAGTGCTGAGCGTGACGGAATCTTAAAAAATATTAAAGTTGAGCCTGGCGACACAGTTGCTGTAGGAGATATCATTGCTTCAATCGTTGAGGGTGATGGATCAGCAGCAGAAACTGAGTCTAAACCTGAAGAGAAGCCGGCTGCAGAAGAAAAGGCAGAGCCAGCTCAAAAGCAAGAGCAGTCTTCTGAAAAAGCTCCAGCGGAAGAAGACGATTCGAAGGCTGCAGATCGCCCAATCGCATCACCAGCAGCTCGTAAGCTTGCACGCGAAAAGGGAATCGACCTTTCTGAAGTAAGTTCACGTGATCCACTTGGACGTGTACGTACAGAAGACGTTAAACGTCATGCTGAAGGCGGAAGCAGCGAGAAGGTAGAGAGCTCTTCGAAACCAGCTGCAAGCACATCTCAACAGCAGCCAAAAGCAGCAGAAGCTGTAAATCCTGAAAAGCCAGTAGAACGTGTTAAGATGTCACGCCGACGTCAAACTATCGCAAAACGTCTTGTTGAAGCACAGCAAACAGCTGCAATGCTTACTACTTTTAACGAAGTAGACATGACTGCGATCAACGAAGTCCGCGCTCGCCGCAAGGACAAGTTCTATGAGCAAAACGGCGTAAAACTTGGCTACATGTCATTCTTTACAAAAGCTGTTGTCGGAGCTTTGAAAAAGTTCCCTGCGATCAACGCCGAAATACAAGGCGATGAAATGGTTCTTAAAAAGTTCTACGATATCGGCATAGCAGTAGGCGCTGAAGAAGGACTAGTTGTACCGGTCGTCCGCAACGCTGATCGTTTAAGCTTTGCTGGCATTGAGAAAGAAATCGGGAACTTGGCTGAGAAGGCACGCAACAAGAAGTTATCTTTAGAAGACCTTCAAGGCGGCTCATTCACTATCACGAACGGCGGTATCTTCGGATCGATGCTTTCTACACCGATTTTGAATGCTCCACAAGTAGGTATCCTTGGAATGCACACAATCCAATGGAGACCAGTTGCAATCGATAAAGAGCGCATGGAAAACCGTCCGATGATGTACATCGCGCTTTCTTACGACCACCGTATCGTAGATGGAAAAGAAGCAGTAAGCTTCTTAACAACAATTAAATCACTTCTAGAAGATCCAGAATCATTGCTTTTAGAAGGTTAATATGATGATTGAGGCCACCTTCAGCTGTTGCTGAGGGTGGTTTTTTTGTATGAGGGGCTAGGTCATGACTGTATGTAAAAGAGAATTTCCAAGGGTGAAGTTTTTGATAATTAATAGAGCATGACTTTGTCGAAATAATAGGCATTGTGTCGATAGACTTAATAATTTCAATTTAGACTCAATATACTTGCAAGAAGACTTAATTAATTTAATTTAGACCTAATTAAGGGACATTTAGACCTAATTATAAAAATTTTATTAGAAATACGCTATTTAATTTTCTCCATATCATAAAAAATAAAGGATACATGACAACTAAAGCGAACTATTTTAGGAGCAAAAAAGAAGAGGTGAAAATTTGATTAAAAAACAACGAACAAAACCTTTAAAACTCCTAAAAATCGAGTTGATTTTATCACGCTTGCTCCCAAATCATAAAAAAAGAAATGATCTTGATAACGAATATGCCAAATTAAATGCAGGCTTTAAAGGAGAAGAATCCTTAGATTATTATTTAGCAGATTTGAAAGGCAAATCCTTTTCTATCTTCCATGATTTACGTCTGCCAAGAGATAAGGATAGAAATTATTTCTTTCAAATTGATTGTTTAGTTATTCACCATCGATTTTGCGTTTTGATTGAAGTGAAAAATTTAATTGGAGACCTATATTTTGATCATCAATATGATCAAATAAAGCGGTCACGAAATGGGATAGAAGAAACGTTCTCAGATCCTGTAAACCAGGTAGAGATACAAAAAGATTACTTAGCAAAATGGTTAGAAGCTAATGACTTTCCTGCACTTCCACTCAAAACCCTCGTAGTTATTACCAATCCTAAGTCTTATATAACGATTTCACCTAAATACGGGATAAATGCACAAAAAATTATCCGCGGAAAATACTTGGTATCAAAAATAATGGAATATCTGCAAAAGAATAATGGAATAGAGGTATCCAATAAAGAAATTAAAAAGTTATCATCTATCTTAATAAAACAACATACCGAACATAACAGTGATATTTTAAAAAGGTACTAGATTCAGCCAGAAGATTTACAGACTGGTGTAACCTGCCCAAAGTGCGGAGAAATACCGATGATTCGTAGATATGGATACTGGTTCTGTTCTAACTGCTCACTTAAAAGCAAAGATGCACATATACAAGCTATTAAAGAATACGCTCTGTTATTTAATCAGGTAGTAAAGAATAAAGAGATTAGAGAATTTTTACATGTTAAATCGAGTACTAGTATGAAAAAACTTCTTATTTCGATGAAAATCCTTCCAAAAGGGAATACCAAATCCGCCACTTACAAACTTCCGCTACCAAAGTAATAATACTCCTAAGAATGAAATTAAATCGTCTAATTTTTTATCTAGAAATCCACTTAATCTCTTAAACAACATTATTTGCATATTACAAATATAACAAGTCGCAATATGCAACTACCTATAATATAACTATTTGCAATATGCAACTACACCACAAAAAAAGACGGCCTAGCCAGCCGTCATCAATGTATTTATCAAAATTAAGGAATCAACAAAATCTTACCGGTACTTTTTCTGCTTTCAATAAACTCATGTGCTTTTCTGCCTTCACATAAAGGAAAGACTGTTTTTGAAATTTTCAATTTACCTTCAGCAATCCATTTAAACAATTCACTAGAACGGGTAACTCGTTCTTCGTGGGAAGTAAGTACGTTCCATAAGTCACCGCCAGTTAATGTTTTGGATGTATCCATCAGCATACGAGGGTCCACCTTCACAGGATCACCGCCTGCCATGCCAAAAAACACTACTGTTCCGCCAACACGTGTTGCGTCAAAACTATCCATTAATGTAGAACCTACAGATTCATATACAACATCTACGCCATTATCTGATGATATTTGCATAACGGATTTTTTCCAGTTGTCCCTATATAAAAATACCGATTCCGCACCAGCATTCAGTGCAACTTGTCGCTTTTCTTCAGAAGAGGTTAAGCCGATTGCCGTTCCTCCGAGCAGATTAATAATTTGGATCAGCAACTGTCCAACACCGCCTGCAGCAGCATGTACCAGGGCGACATCACCTTTTTTAATAGAATAGCTGTCTTTCGTTAAATAATGAGCTGTAAGACCCTGCAATAGAAGGGAGGCAGCTGATTCAAACGAGACATCATCGGGAATAGGTATCGCCTTATCTTTTGGAACAGCGACTAATTCCGCGTTTGCAGCAGGGACGTCTGCAAATGCAATCCTGTCGCCAACCTTAACATCATGCACATTACCGCCGATACTTTTTACAATTCCCGCGCCTTCATAACCTAATATATAAGGAGGCTGACCTTCTAGATGATAATTTCCTTTTCTTCTATATACATCTGCAAAATTCAAGCCAATCGCTTTCATTTCAAGCAAAATCTCATCTGGTTCGAAAACCGGATCATTTATTTCACGAAAATCTAAGACGTCTGGACCGCCAAACTTTTCGAATACTAATGCTTTCATGATTTTTTCCACCATCCATGTATGTTAATGTTCTTTATTATTTTATAGATAAAAATAATGAAAGACTAGGGAAGGACCTTGAGAAAAGATGAATTTGACATTATTCCTCCTGCACCATTATCATTTAAGGAAGAATAGATAGATTTGCCGCATCCATATTTAAAGGAGAGAATTTGAATGATTCACTTAGACTGGGCTACAAGACCAACAATTCGAGAAATTAAATGTGTCCACACGAACGCCGAAAAATATATGGTAAACAGAGCTTTAACAGGCGGAAAGGTGTACGAACTGAAAAACGAAACAGAAGAATTTTATTTTGTTATTGATAACACCGGGAAAATCGGCGGATACTATAAAGAATACTTTGAAGGTTGAACAGTATAAAAAACTGCATAAAGAAAGCCTGACTCATTGAGCCAGGCTTTCTTATATTATTATGAATGAATTTTAGCTTTTTGCTTATTTAAAAGGGCATCCATGAATTCATGGAATTCAGGAATGTTCATTTGCTGGGCTGAATCGGATAATGCGACTGCTGGATCTGGGTGTACTTCAGCCATTACAGCATCTGCGCCGATCGCCATAGCTGCTTTAGCAGCAGGCAGGAGGAGATCCTTACGCCCTGTAGAATGCGTCACATCCACAACTACTGGTAAATGTGTTTCTTTTTTCAAGATCGGTACAGCAGAGATGTCGAGCGTGTTACGCGTGGCACGTTCGTACGTACGGATGCCTCGCTCACATAGGATAACCTGGCTGTTGCCTTGAGCTAGAATGTATTCCGCAGCGTACATGAATTCTTCAATCGTGGCTGCTAATCCGCGTTTTAGGAGAACAGGTTTGTTAACCGAACCTGCAGCTTTTAATAGGTCGAAGTTCTGCATGTTACGTGCACCGATTTGGATAACATCAACGTAATCCAAGGCCATCTCAATGTCATTCGGGTTTAAGATTTCACTTACTACAGCCAGCTGATGTTCATCTGCAGCTTTACGCAGTATCTTCAGTCCTTCAAGACCTAGCCCTTGGAAATCGTACGGGGAGGTACGCGGCTTGAATGCACCGCCTCGAATTAATGTTAATCCTTTTTCAGCGATTACCTCGGCAACTTGTTTCACTTGTTCATAGCTTTCAACTGCACAAGGCCCCATAATGAAATGTGGATTTCCATCTCCAATTTTTTCACCTTTAACATTAACAATAGTATCTTCCGGTTTCTTTTTACGAGATACCAGCAATGCTTTTCTATTATCATCTTTTTGCAGCTCTAAACTTGCCTTGAAAATTTGTTTGAAGATATGCTGCACAGTAGATGTTTCGAACGGTCCATCATTATGAGAAGCAATCAAATCTAAAAGGTTTCTCTCTCTGACTGGATCAAAACGCTTCACACCTTGCGTTTCTTTTAACTTTCCAATCTTTTGCGCGACATTGCCGCGTTCATTTAACAGTTCTAAAATTTTTAATGAAATCTCATCAACTTCTTTGCGTAACACTTCTAATTCGTTTGACATCGGCGGTTCCTCCCCAATTGTTTTACTTCTCCACATTTCCTATATCGCGGCCGCTAATAGGCTATTTGTCATTTATTATCACACTGGGCACTTTCGCGCTTTAAAGCGTGTGTCTCATAAAGTATTGTTTGTAACTTTAAAGGGATTTGACAAGAAAGTCAAGTGCTTTTCCAAAAAAAGTTTTATTAAATTTCTGAATGTTCATTTTACGCAAGTTGACTATTAGATGAAGGTAATGTAAATTTTAAGAAAAATGAGTGAATTCCCTTTACAACAGCGCTTCAACGTGTTAAAACTGTCTATAACTTTATAAAACAAATTGCTATGAAAGAACACGAGTAGTGAAAAGGTTCCCTGTTTTAGAGAGCTGATGGTGGTGTGAATCAGTACAAAGCCTTTTGCGAATTACAATTCTTGAGCATGCTTTTTTTGATAAGAGCCGGACTTTCCGTTATGTAATGAAGGTGGCAGAGATTTATCTTTGCTGTCAGGGTGGTACCGCGATTAATTCGTCCCTGCTTTTTAGCAGGGATTTTTTTGTACAATAAAAATTGAAAAACAGCAAATTGGAGGAATGAAAATGAGATATTTAACAGCCGGTGAATCACACGGACCGCAGCTTACAACGATAATAGAGGGTGTACCAGCTGGTCTTCCTCTTTTAGCTGAAGACATAAACGAAGAACTTGCAAGAAGACAAAAAGGACATGGCAGAGGCCGCCGCATGCAGATCGAGAAAGATCAGGTACAGATTCTTAGCGGTGTAAGACACGGTATAACACTTGGTTCACCAATTACATTAGTTGTTGAGAACAAGGATTTTACCCATTGGACAAAAATAATGGGGGCTGATCCGCTTGAAGTCGAGAATGCTGAAGTTAAACGTGTCATTTCAAGACCACGCCCTGGACACGCTGATCTTAACGGAGCCATTAAGTATAACCATCGAGATATGAGAAACGTGCTGGAACGATCTTCAGCACGGGAAACAACTGTCCGAGTAGCAGCAGGAGCTGTAGCGAAAAAACTCCTAAAAGAGCTAGGGGTTGAAGTCGGCGGGCATGTGCTTGAAATCGGCGGTGTAAAGGCAGAACAAACAACATATGAAACACTTAACGAACTTCGTGAAAAAACAGAGGCATCACCAGTTAGATGTTTAGACGAAACGGCAGAAAAAATGATGATGAAAGCTATTGATCACGCAAAAGAAAACGGTGATTCAATTGGCGGCATTGTAGAAGTTATTGCTGAAGGGATGCCTGTTGCTGTAGGGAGCTATACACACTACGACAACAAACTCGATGCTAAACTTGCTGCGGCAATCATGAGTATTAATGCATTTAAAGGTGCTGAGATCGGCATTGGCTTTGAAGCAGCAAGAAAACCAGGCAGTGAAGTACATGACGAAATTCAATGGGACATCGAAAATGGATACACTCGCAAAGCGAATAATGCCGGTGGTTTTGAAGGAGGAATGACAACAGGAATGCCAGTTGTTGTCCGCGGAGTAATGAAGCCGATCCCGACGTTATACAAGCCGCTTCAAAGTGTTGATATTGAAACGAAAGAAGCATTTGCAGCGAGCATCGAACGCTCAGATAGCTGTGCCGTTCCAGCAGCAAGTGTTGTAGCAGAATCAGTTGTAGCATGGGAACTTGCAAGCGCACTTGTGGAGCAATTCGGTAAGGATAACATGGAAGTGATCAAGAAGAATATCGTTCAGCATCAAGAACGTGCAAGGGTGTTTTAAATGGAGCAAATCAACATCACGACACCTTCAAAAAACTATCCGGTTTATGTAGGTGAAAAAGCGATTACTAAGCTAGTTCCAGTTTTACAATCATTAACGCCTGCTCCAAAAAATGTGCTGATCATCACAGATCATAATGTAGGAGAATTATATCTAAAAGATGTTCAAGCAGAACTTGATCAAACATTTTCGTATGAGACCTTTCAAATCAAACCAGGAGATAGTCAGAAATCTTTTGAAAACTATTACGCCTGCCAAAGTTTTGCGTTAGAAAAGGGACTTGACAGAACTTCTGTAATTCTTGCACTTGGCGGCGGTATGATTGGTGATATCGCCGGATTCGTTGCCGGGACTTATATGAGAGGCATTCGTTTTATTCAAATCCCAACTACAATTCTAGCTCATGATAGTGCAGTAGGAGGAAAAACAGGAATCAATCATCCTGAAGGCAAAAACATGATAGGTGTTTTTTACCAGCCAGAAGCCGTAATCTATTCAACAGATTTCCTATCAACTTTACCTGAAAATGAAATAAGGTCTGGTTTTTCGGAAGTGATCAAGCATGCGTTAATAGCGGATCCAAGCTTCTATGAATATCTTCACAAAAGTATAACAACATTGCATGATCTAAAAGACGAACACCTTTTAAACTGCGTAACAAGAGGAATTGAGATTAAGAACGAAGTAGTATCACAGGATGAGAGAGAAAAGGGCATCAGAGCTTTTTTAAATTTTGGCCACACACTCGGACATGCCATTGAAGGGGAGCTTCAATACAAAGATATTACACATGGTGAGGCAGTAGCACATGGTATGCTGTTTGCTTTATCACTTAAAGAAGAAACCATAAAGCTAGGGAAAGATCTCAAAAGATGGCTGCATGACCTTGGGTATCCACCAATACCAAAGAATCTTTCCGTACCATCTCTTATCAATCGAATGAAAAAAGATAAGAAAACTGCAGGAGGGACTATTAACATGGTGCTTCTAGAACAAACAGGACATCCGTATATAGCTCCTTACCAAGCAATAGATTTAGAAGAAAAATTAACTGAATTCTTAAAAGAGAATTAACCTCAAAGGAGCCTGCACATGAAAAACGTCTTGCTGATAGGAGTCGGATTGATTGGCGGATCGATCGCTTTAACAATAAAAAATGAACACGAAGCGGTTATCGTAGGGTATGACGTCCAGACTGCTAATTGTGAGACTGCAGTAAAATTAGGAGTCATTGATAGAATCGCATCTGATTTGCAACACGATGCAGCCAACGCTGACCTTATCATAATCGCTACGCCTGTAGAAGCAACATTGAACATTATGGACCAGTTGTCTTCCATAAAGCCAGCTATTAAAGCACTTGTCATGGATGTTGGAAGCACGAAGAACACAATAATGAAAAAAGCTGAAAACCTGGCTGAAAACGGAATTGTTTTTATCGGCGGTCATCCTATGGCAGGGTCGCATAAAACTGGAGTAGAAAGTGCCAGACCACATTTATTAGAAAATGCTTTTTACATTCTAACACCCAGTTCCAATGCATCTGAAGCAAGAATTGAAGAAGCCAAGGACTGGCTAAAAGGAACTCATGCAAAATTTATAGTGGCTGAGCCGGATGAGCATGATTTTCTAACAGGTATTGTAAGCCATTTTCCTCATCTCATTGCATCGAGCCTCGTAAGACTTGCTCAAAAACATGCCAATGATAATCCGCTGGTTCAGCAGCTGGCAGCGGGTGGTTTTCGTGATATCACACGTATTGCATCAAGCTCTCCAAAAATGTGGAGTGATATTGTAAGCCAAAACAAAGAACACCTATTATCACTTTTAAATGAGTGGAAAGAAGAGATGGACCAAGTTATTAGCTTTGTAGAAAGTGGCGATCAAAATCAATTATTTGACTACTTTAATGGAGCAAAATTATTTCGAGATGGACTTCCAGTTCGTTCCAAAGGAGCAATACAGCCGTTTTCTGATTTATATGTAGATATTTTAGATACAGCAGGTGCTTTGTCTAAAGTTACTACCCTCCTAGCAGAATCCCAAATTAGCATTATCAATATAACCATTCTCGAGGTAAGAGAAGATCTAAATGGTGTACTGAGGTTAAGTTTTCAAAACGATAATGATCGGGATAAAGCACAACAACTATTACATCATAAAAACTATTTAACACATATCACGGAATAAAGGAGGCACTTTTTATGGAAAAACAATTAATGCCTATTCAAAGCTTAAATGGAACAATTAAAGTGCCAGGTGACAAGTCCATTTCTCATAGAGCAGTTATGTTTGGTTCTATTGCAGAAGGCAAAACAACTATAAATGGTTTTTTAACTGGTGAAGACTGTCTAAGTACTATATCTTGTTTTAAAAAGCTAGGTGTAAACATTGTCCAGGAAAATGAACATGTAACTGTTGAAGCCAAAGGGATATCAGGATTACGTCCGCCATCTGAAGATCTGTATGTTGGAAACTCTGGGACTACCATCCGTTTGATGCTCGGCATCCTTGCCAATACTCCTTTTACTTCTGTACTGACAGGTGATGATTCTATTGCAAAAAGACCGATGAATCGTGTTACAAGGCCATTGAAACAGATGGGTGCAGAAATCAATGGCAATGATTCAGGAAATAAGGTTCCTCTTCAAATAAAAGGAGGAAACGTCAAAGGAATCCATTACAATTCTCCAATAGCTAGTGCTCAAGTGAAATCAGCTATTATCCTTGCGGGACTGGAAGGTGAAGGAACAACTTCTGTTACTGAGCCTCTAAAATCAAGAGATCATACAGAACGAATGCTGGAAGCCTTTGGAGCTAAAGTGAAGTCAAATTCATTAACTGTTTCCATTGAAGGTGGACAGCAGCTAAAAGGCACACATATTGAAGTTCCTGGCGACATTTCTTCTGCAGCCTTTTTCTTAGTTGCTGGTGCTATTGTTCAAAACAGCACGATTACGCTGCAAAAAGTAGGACTTAACCCTACCCGTACCGGCATTTTAGATGTTTTGAATGATATGGGAGCACAGATTTCATATCAAAATTTAAATGAGGAAGCTTCTGAGCCTTATGGCGATCTGGTCATTAAAACTTCATCATTAAAGGGTACCGTTATTAAAGGAGATGTCATTCCGCGGTTAATCGATGAGATTCCGATTATTGCACTAGCTGCAACACAGGCTGAAGGGCAAACAATCATTCAAGATGCACATGAATTGCGAGTCAAAGAAACGGACCGTATAGAAACGGTCGTAAATGAGCTTAAGAAAATGGGAGCGGAAATCGAAGCTACAGAAGACGGAATGATTATTAACGGGAAAACACCTTTAAAAGGGGCTTCTGTTCAAAGTCATGGGGATCACAGAATCGGAATGATGTTAAGCATAGCCTCTTGTATTGCAGAAGGTAATACAACTCTGGATCAAAGCGAAGCTGTAGCTGTTTCATATCCATCATTTTTTGATCAATTGAAAGATCTATCAAATCAATAATTAAAAACACACTTTCTAAGAGGTTAATGCTTCTAAATTTATTTTCCATAGAAATTACTGAAAAGTTGATTAGAATGGAAGGTTAACCTTTCAAACCAGCATTTATCGCGGATGCTGGTTTTTTGTATGCGGTATTCTATCATTCGACAGATTATAACATTTTTCATATTAGAATAATTATAAAAAAGTATTGATTATCCATTGATAAGTGATATCATTAGAGTTGTACAATAAATCTATTAAAACAATGAGGTGATTTAGTTTGAGTAATGGAAACAAACATCTTACTACCAGCTGGGGAGCACCTGTAGGGGACAACCAGAATTCGATGACAGCAGGATCAAGGGGTCCAACATTAATTCAGGACGTACATCTTTTAGAAAAGTTAGCGCATTTTAACAGGGAGCGTGTACCAGAGCGTGTTGTACATGCTAAAGGCGCTGGCGCGCACGGGTATTTTGAAGTAACAAATGACGTGAGAAAATATACAAAAGCAAATTTCTTATCTGAAGTAGGGAAAAGAACACCATTATTTGTAAGGTTTTCTACTGTTGCCGGCGAGAATGGTTCTGCTGATACTGTTAGAGATCCCCGTGGATTTGCTGTTAAGTTTTATACTGAAGAAGGTAACTATGATCTTGTTGGAAACAATACACCAGTCTTCTTTATACGAGATGCTATCAAGTTTCCTGATTTTATTCATACTCAAAAGCGTCATCCTCAAACACACCTGAAAAATCCGAACGCAATATGGGATTTTTGGTCATTATCGCCTGAATCACTTCATCAGGTAACAATCCTTATGTCTGACCGTGGTATTCCTGCAACGTTCCGCCATATGCATGGGTTTGGTAGCCACACTTTTAAATGGGTAAATGCAGAAGGCGATGGAGTTTGGGTGAAATACCACTTTAAGACAGAGCAGGGTGTAAAGAATCTCTCAAACGAAGTAGCTGCTAAGATCGCTGGAGATAATCCTGATTACCATACAGAAGATCTTTTCAACGCTATTGAAAATGGCGATTTTCCTGCTTGGAAACTCTATGTGCAAATTATGCCTCTAGAGGATGCGAATACTTACCGGTTTGATCCATTTGATGTAACAAAAGTCTGGTCACAAAAAGATTATCCTTTAATTGAAGTAGGCCGTATGGTTTTAAATAAAAATCCTGAAAATTATTTTGCAGAAGTTGAACAAGCGACATTTTCCCCTGGAACATTGGTACCAGGAATCGATGTATCTCCTGATAAAATGCTTCAGGGCCGCCTTTTTGCATACCATGATGCACACCGGTACCGTGTAGGTGCAAACCATCAAGCACTCCCGATTAATCGTCCGCGCCATGAAGTAAATAATTATCAGCGTGATGGTCAAATGCGATTTGATAATAACGGCGGAGGATCTGTGTATTACGAGCCTAATAGTTTCGGTGGTCCTAAAGAATCTCTCGAAAATAAACAAGCTGCATTTCCAGTCACAGGGGTAGCGGACAGTGTTGGCTATGATCACCATGATCACTATACACAGCCTGGAGATTTATATCGCATTTTAAGTGAGGAAGAACGTTTTCGGCTAGTAGAAACTATTGTTGGAGCAATGAAACCGGTTGAACACGATGAAATAAAACTGCGCCAAATACAGCATTTCTATAATGCAGATCCAGACTATGGTACTCGTATAGCAAAAGGACTTGGGCTAGCCGTCCCGCAAGAAGTTAAATAATACAGCACAAAAAATACGTTCCCCAATTTTGCGGGAACGTATTTTAATTTTACGAATTAAACTTTCGCAAACGTTCTTAGATCTTCTATATCGGCTACTTTAAATCCATTTGCCTCAACACGGTGAACCAATTCATCAATTTCTTTGCGCGAAACACTTTTATTAAATGTGATTACAACTCTGCGCAAAAATTGTTTCCCAGCATCTTGTGTAAACACACCTTCAATATTGTATTCTTCATGGATGGCTGTGAATAGTTTTCTAAGAGATCCTTTACCTTCAGTAGTAGAGACAGTTAATGAATAGCCACCATTTTTAATTCCGTATGAGTCCTGCAGAATGTCCATTACTTTAGAGTGAGTAATAATTCCTAAGAAATTATGTTCATCATCTATAACTGCCATGAAAGGAAGACGGCGGATTGAGAACAGCACTTTAAAATAAGCTGTATTTTCATGAATGAAGGCATCTGTTTCTTCTACAACCCTGCTAACATTGTCTTTAACAGAACCTACATTATCAATAATATAATCGGATGTTGTCTCCTTAAAAAGCAAGCCCACAAACTTTTCTTCTTTTTCATCTAAAACTGGAATACAGCGGTACCCAGATTGAATGATGGTATAACGGGCTTCACTAATTGACATATTTTCTGTTACATACGTTACTTTGGATTTGGATAGATAGTTAGATTTTACTTTCATAAGACACACCCTTTTTCTGAATTATATAAATATTTAAAACTAATTCGCTATAAATTGCAAAATACCTGCTTTTTTCATTTTTAACGGCAACTTTTTTCCCTGTTTGCACATTTGAAAATTCTGTCATATAATAAAATGGAAATTATTTATTACATAACAATGTAAGGAGGTGTAAGGAATGCTTAAAGGTGTACAACTGTTTAGCTGGCTGGTCGTTTTTCGTTCAATTACTTATGTGATTTTTCGTAATTGGTGGAGTCTGTCCAATTTCAGCTATTCAAATATTGTACATCGATAAGTAACCTTACCCTTTCCTTTTTCTATGTTAAAGATAAAACCATGGGCAGGTACTATTTGCTCATGGTTTTTTTGTTGAAAAAGGACAGTGGCATACCATTAATAAAGGAGAAAAATAAATTGATTATATGCACTGTTCAAAATCTAAAAAAAATGTACGGCGGAAATGAGATTCTTAAAAATATATCATTTGAAATACACGAACAAGATCGAATTGGCATTGTCGGTCAAAATGGTTCAGGAAAGACAACGTTATTTAAGCTGCTCAGTAATTTAGAGCATTTTGATTCAGGTTCAATTTTTATTAAAAAGGATGCAGCTATCGGATACCTTGCCCAGCTGCCTGATCATGATTTCCATTCCACAGTTTACGAGGTTATCTCAGCAACATTCCAAGAGATTAAAGACATTGAAAAGAAGATAGAAGAAGTAAACCTTCAATTAAGTGATCCTTCACAAGGAGATCGACTTGAAAAGAATTTAAACAAACTATATAAACTTCAAGAACAATACGAGAAATTAGACGGCTATGCAATAGAATCAAAAATAAACGGTGTTTTAGCAGGTCTTGGTATATCTCATCTTACAAATCATCTATTTAAGCAAATTAGTGGCGGGGAACAAACGAAAGTGGGGTTAGCTTGTCTGCTTCTTCAAGAACCAGAACTTCTTCTGCTGGATGAACCTACTAATCATTTAGATATAAATACCATAAACTGGCTTGAAAATTATTTACAAAAATACAAAGGTGCAGTAGTAATTATCAGTCATGACAGATATTTTTTGGATAAGGTTACTATGAAGACGATTGATTTCGAAGATGGTGAATGCACTGTATATCACCATTCTTACTCTGGGTTTGTAAAAGAAAAAGAAAACAATCTTTTGCTAGAATTTGAAAAGTATCAAGAACAGAAAAAAAAAGTAAGGAAAATTAAAGAATCAATTAAACAACTGCGGGATTGGGGAGCGCGTTCTGGAAATGAAAAGTTCTTCAAACGAGCCAGAAGTATGGAAAAGGCACTTGCACGTATTCAAAACATGAAAAGACCGCAGCTTGAACGCAAAAAAGCAGCTTTTGAATTTACTGTGAATAAAAGAAGCGGTCAGGATATTGTTGTTTTGGAACAAGCAAGCAAGTTAATAGAAGATCGTTTGATTCTTGAAGATATTGACCTGCAGGTAAGACACGGAGAAAAGATTGCTCTCATCGGCAAGAACGGTTCGGGAAAAACCACATTAATAAACTGTCTGCAGAATAATGATTTTGATTATGGTGCTGTTAAACTTGGGTCCTCCGTTTCAATTGGATATCTATCACAAAGAGGTCTGGAAGCGAAAGGTAATATGACCGTACTTGACATTTTTCGAGATAAAGTACCCATGGAGGAAGGAGAGGCGAGACATCACTTGGCAAAGTTCTTATTCTATGGGCCTTCTGTATATAAAAAAGCTAGTGACCTAAGTGGAGGAGAAAGAACCAGGTTAAGGCTAGCACAGCTTGTTTATGAAGGGTTCAACTTTCTAATACTTGATGAACCTACAAACCATTTAGATATAGATTCACGCGAAGCTTTAGAAATAGCTTTAGAAGAATTTGACGACACGATAATGGCAGTAACACATGACCGTTATTTTATGAATAAGCTATTTAATAGAACAATATGGCTGGATAATGGCAAGATCGATAGCTATACAGGGAATTATGATTATGCTCTTGAAAAAAGAATTACCAAGTAAATTTGGAACAGGCTAAATTTTAGCCTGTTTTTTGTTTTTTGGATTGTGACCCACACATATGGGGAATAATGGGTAAAAACATTGTATAATTATAGGAGGTACTCCGTGAATAGTTACGAACAAAATTTGCCGCAATACCCTGAACCATTATGGAGGCAAAATGTTGATTTGCCTAAATACCCTTCATTAACTGGAAATGAACACGCTGACGCTGTTATCGTAGGCGGGGGAATTACAGGTATAACGACAGCTTATTTACTTGCTAAAGAAGGACTGCAAGTAATATTGCTTGAAGCTGGAAAAGTCTTGAACGGAACAACAGGTCATACAACGGCAAAAATAACTTCTCAGCATGGTGTTATTTATGATCGTCTGATCTCCCATCTAGGGTTAGAAAGGGCAAAAAAGTATTATCAATCCAACGAAGCTGCAGGTCAGTTCATTCATAATTTTATAAAAGAAAATGGTATCCACTGTAACTATGAAACTCATGATGCTTATCTTTATGCGAATACAGAACAAGGAATTAAAAAACTTGAATATGAAGCTCATGCATATGAACAGCTTGAGATCGATGGCGATTTAACCGAAAAGATGCCTTTTGATATACCTCATAAAAAAGCACTTGTTATGAAAAACCAAGCACATTTTCATCCTGTAAAATACTTGATTGCACTATTAAAAGAAATGGATTCACTAGGTGTAAAGATATACGAACACACTACGGCTTCTGATATTCAGGAAGATAAGGAAGATAAAAAAGCTATCGTAAAAACAGAAACTGAACATGAAGTGAAAGGGAATTTTGTAGCTTGCTGCACACATTTTCCGTTTTTCGATGGAATGGGTTTTTATTTTACAAGGATGATGGCAGAACGTTCATATGTTCTAGCGGTTAAAACTAAAGATAAATTCCCTCATGGAATGTATTTGAGTGTAGATGAAACCGTAAGATCATACAGATCCATTCTTCAAGATGGAGAACATGTAGTTCTTGTTGGAGGTGAAAGCCATCAGACTGGACAGGGAATCCCTACACATCAGCATTATGAAGCGTTATTAAAAGAAGCAAAAAAATCGCTTAACTTTGAAAGAGTTTTGTATCGATGGTCAGCTCAAGATCTTATCACACTTGATAAAGTTCCTTTCATTGGTAAGTTAACACATAAGCATGACAATATTTTTGTAGCAACTGGATTCAGAAAATGGGGGATGACAACTGGTACACTAGCTGCCCATATCATCCGGGACCATATAATGGATAGAGAAAACGAGTTTGCGGATCTGTATAAACCTCAGCGTTTTCAAGCAGACCCTTCAGATATAAAGCAGTTTGTTAAAGAAAATTCCGATGTGGCAAAGCATTTTGTGTCAGGAAAGTTAGAGAAGCCTTCTAAAAATCCTCGGAGCCTTAATAAAGATGAAGGCGGAGCAGTAACTGTTGACGGAAAACGATGCGGAGCATATCGAGATCCTAATGGTGAGTTGCACGTTGTTGATACCACTTGTACACATTTAGGCTGTGAAGTGGAATGGAACAGCGGTGAAAGAACGTGGGACTGTCCTTGTCATGGATCTCGCTTTACTTACGAAGGAGCAGTTGTAGAAGGACCAGCCACTAAGCCTTTAAAACGTGTAAATCCTTAAACAAAATAAATTACTCAAAAAGACCGATATCAAACAGTTGCAATATAAGCGACTTTTGGTGTTGGTCTTTTGTTCGTTACTTACATAAACTGTTTATTTTACGCTTTCTCTTATATATTTTAAAGGCTCTTTTCTAAAGGAATTGCTGCTTTTAGCTTTTTTTCATTATCTGCAAGTTGGTTGGAGCGCAAGGTACGAGACTCCTACGGGACGAGCGGTCAGGTGGAGACTCCTAATGGCGCAAAGCGGCAGGAGGCTCACCGCACGCCCCGTGGAAAGCGAGCAGCCTGGAGCGGAAATCAACTACTTTTAAAAGCAACAATATATGCGAAAACAGCCTTTTAAATTATTCTTCTATTGGGAATTTTAGATCCAACATTTTATCTATAATTGCTTAATTAAAGACTTCATATATTTTTCTTATATTGAAAAAAATAACAAGTAAAAATAATGATAATTTTTAGAAAATGGTTTAAAATAAAGTGCTTAGGAGCGAGAGGGGGAACTAAATATGAAGCTTTTAAGAGAGACACTTAAGCATTTCAAGCCTTATTGGAGGGGGCTTCTGCTTGCTTTTGCATGTTCATTAATCGGAGGTGCCTTTACAGTAATACCTCCTATATTAGCAGGAAAGCTAGTGGATGAAGTGCTTCCAAATCAAATGACAGATATGATCGGCTGGCTCGTTGCAGGAGTACTGTTTGCATTTTTATTTAAAGTGATTTTCGAATCGCTTCAGGAATATATTCAGGTTCAGATCGGACTTGATGTAATTACTGATATGCAGATGAGAGCTTTTGGACGTTTGCACCGGACACCTATGTCATTTTTTACGACTACACCTCGCGGAGATATGCTTTATCGCCTTACGCATGATGTAGAAGCTGTACAAAACTTGAATAATACTGTTGTACCTCGATTTGTTCAGCAAGTGGTTAGTGCTGTAGCTGCATTTATCGCAGTATTCGCTCTGTATTGGCCAGTGGCGATCGTAATGTTCTGTGTATTCGCTATCTATTTATATCCATCTTTCAAACTTGGAAATACAATGCGAAAAATGAGTGCAGTGCAGCGTGATATGCGTGCTGACATTTATCATCATCTTCAAGAAAGCATCGAATCCACAAGACTTGTTCGTACATTCCAAACACAAGAACGAGAAATACATACACAAGACAAGAAACTTACGGACTGGAAAAATTATTCGATTCGTGCTGCTTTGATTGGCAAAGTAAATTGGCGACTAGGTAATTTATTCAACATCGCAACACCTGGTGTTGTTATGTTAGTAGGAGGTATGGCTGTCTGGAACAATACCATATCCGTTGGGACGCTTGTAGCGTGTCTAGGTTTTATACCTACGATGTTTTTTCCTATCCGGTCACTTGCTGAGAACGCATTAATCATTCAGCAGGCAATACCTGCCCTTCAACGAATCTATGAATATTTTGATCTTCCAGTTGAACATGAAGAGAACTTGCCAAAAATGAACGCCATACGCGGGGATATAGACGTTGAAAATCTATGGTTCCGCTATCCCGGGAATAATGAATATGTTCTTAAAGGTGTTTCTCTTAGCATGCAATCTGGTCAGCATATTGGAATAGTAGGAACGAGCGGCGGCGGAAAATCAACTCTTATCCAATTACTTCTCGGTCTTTACGAACCTGAAGCAGGAACCATTGAAGTAGATCAGCAAAATCTATTTGATTACAATCGGAATTCTTTCCGTCAGCAAGTAGGAGTTGTGTCACAGGAAACTTTCCTATTAAACAATACACTCCGTATGAATCTATTATATGGAAGAAAAAATGCATCTCAGGAAGATCTAGATGCAGCATGTGCAGCGTCAGGACTAACGGAATTTATAGCCGCACTGCCCGACGGATACGAAACCATTGTAGGGGAACGTGGACTCAAATTATCAGGGGGACAAAGACAGCGCGTCGCTTTAGCAAGGGCAATTTTAAGACACCCAGCTCTATTAATCTTTGACGAAGCAACTTCTTCTCTTGATGGTGAAACTGAAGAGCGAGTTCAAGCCGCTTTAGAAAACCTTATTCCTGGCAGAACAACCATCACAATCGCTCACCGTCTCATAACCGTTAGAGATGCGGACAAAATTTTGCTCTTGGATAAGGGCATAGTTGCAGAAGAAGGAACTCATGAGGAACTTCTTGCACAAAGAGGTCAATACTATGAACTCTATATGGCACAATACAGTGAATTAGAAAAGGAGAGAGCGATATGAGCCAATTAGCCGCCAAGTCAAAAAACCGTGACGGCAGACGCGTTCTTGCCTTTTTAAAACCACATAAAAACTGGGTATTTGCAGATGCTTTTGTTATTGCGGTCAGCCAGGTTTTCTCTGCGCTTATCCCAACACTTGCTCTCGGATGGCTTGTCGATACAATACTTCCTGGAGATTCTAATAATCTTTTATGGGGATTAATGTGGCTTCTCGTATTTGCAGCTGTTGCTGACTTAATACTGATGGTAATTGATGAATACTTTTGCCACCAGGTTGCTAAAACAGTAACGAACTGGCAAAAACTTCGTTTGTTTAAACATCTGCAGATCTTACCATTCTCTTTTTACCAGAACAATCAATCTGGTGAGATGATGGCGAGGGTATCTGATGATCCTGATACGCTGCACAATTTCCTTGCATGGGAAGGTTCAACCTTCATGGCTTCCGTTCAAGGAGTAATCCTCTATAGCATCGTTTTGCTTTGGATCCATCCCTATCTGATGATTACAAGCGTTGTGTTAGGGGTTATCTTCTATTTAACATCTAATGCAGTTGGACGAAGAACGCGCCAAGCCTCTGCAAATGCAAGAAAAGAAGCTTCTCGCTATCTTGAAAGACTTCGGGAATCTGTTACAGGCATCCACCTTTCAAGAGTTCTTGGAGTTTCTGACGGGGAAGTGCAAAGTGTTGCTGAAATTCGCAAATCGTTCATTAAAGAATCTCGTTACGAATTAAAAGCACGTATGCAATCCATCGTCGTTATTGGGAGTTATAATGGACTGGGTTTAGCAGTTGTATATGGGCTTAGCGCCTATTTAATCTGGAACGATAGATTAACTACCGGTGAGATGCTTACTGCCGCTGGCCTTGTTGCAATCGCTGCAAATGAAATGCAAAAAATGCTCAGAAACTGGTTATCTGTAAGAAGAACCGGTCCAGCGCTCGATCGATCTGAAATTTTATTAAGCGAAAAAACGTCAAACGCAGAAACCAAAAAAGGTATTACATTGCCTCTAGTAGAGGGATCGATTGAATTAAGGGAAGTAGCATTTGGCTATCCGGAAAAAGATGAACAAGTACTTAAAGGCTTATCGTTTATTGTTCAGCCCGGTGAAGCAATCGCACTTGTCGGACCTAGCGGTTCCGGGAAATCTACGATCGTCGATCTATTACTCCGTCTATATGAACCTGACAGCGGTTCTATTCTTTTAGACGGCAAAGATATTTCATCTATTGATGCTGGGTGGCTACGTTCACAAATCGCTATAGTTTCACAGGATGTTCAGCTGCGTAACGGTTCACTTGCAGATAATCTCCGCATAGCAAAATCTGATGCTACTGATGAAGAGTTATTAAGTGCAATAAATGACAGTGGTCTAGGTGATTTTATCCAAACACTGCCTGAGGGCTTAAACACAATGGTAGGTGAGCGGGGAAGTTTGTTATCTGGCGGTCAAAAACAAAGATTGTCTCTTGCCAGAGCTCTTGTTAAGGATGCTGCTATTCTTATTTTAGATGAAGCGAGTTCAGCACTTGATCCAATTACAGAGGTTCAAATTAATGAGGCGATCAACAAAAGAAAATCAAAGCAAACCGTTTTTATCATCTCTCATCGATTATCAACGGTGCTTGCTGCAAATCGTATTATCGTTATAGAAAATGGAAGAATGATCGAAACAGGGAAACACGAATCACTGCTTGAATCAGAACATGGTGTATACAGCCGCTTATTCAAACGTGAAGCAGAAATTGGCACTCAGGCATTTAGCAATTAATCATCTAAAAAGGCAGTCCAATTAAGGATTGCCTTTTTTCTAAAGATTGGTTTTTTTGGATGATTCTTTTCTCTCCTATGCAAGTTGATTGAAGAGCAAGGTTGCCGACTCCTCGAAAATTGAACTTCAAATTTTCTTCGTGCGATGTTTCGCTGCCGAAGCCTTCCTTGTCCTATGGGACGAGCGGTCCGGTGGAGACTCCTAAAGGCGCGTAGCGGCAGGAGGCTCACCGCACGCCCCATGGAAAGCGAGCAACTTGGAGCGGAAATCAACTACCTACTAGAGCAACATGTATAATAAAACAGCTTCTCATAAACAATCTCTTAATGGGGTATATATGATTAAAGAGATCCTATTAGGAGGTACAACAAATGTCCGAAAAATTTAGAGCGTATTTTAATATATTGGCTCTAGGAGCAGTAATTGTAGTTAATTATATGGCAAACGCGTTACCGTTAAACGGGAATACAACAGGTGCACTGTCAGCTAAGTATAATGTCCTTATTACTCCAGCAGGGTATGTATTCTCGATTTGGGGACTCATCTATACGTTGCTGGCTTTATGGGTAATTTATCAGGCCATGCCTAAACATATTAGTCAACCTGTTTTCAAAAAAATAGGTTATTGGTTTGTGATTAGCTGTTTATTTAACTGCCTTTGGATTTTTGTGTGGCATTATGAAAAACTGATTCTTTCACTCATTGTAATGATAGGATTACTGCTGTCTTTAATCCTTATTTATTCAAAAATACAAAGCGATGAGAACCGTCCAAGATATGTTCTGTCTCCTTTTTCAATCTATTTAGGATGGGTGAGTTTAGCTACAATTGTTAATACCTCCGTTGTACTTAAATATTCGGGTTGGAAGGGGTTTGGGCTTTCTTCAGAAACTTGGACGATCACAATGCTTATTGTTGGATCGGTATTAGCCTTATTTTTTACTTTTAAAAACGATGATTTTATTTATCCGCTCGTTTTTGTTTGGGCATTTATCGGTATTGGCATAAGGCATATGGGTGATATTGACATTATTGCTAACACAAGTTTCACTTTAGCTGTTTTGCTCTTATTATTCATTATTTGGAGAGCATCAAAACGGACAAATATTTTAAAACCAATGCGTACTTAATTTTTCTATTAATTGGGGGGGATTATCATTGTGAAATTATCGATGCCAGCCGGCTTATTAATTGAAGCTGCAATTGCTGGAGGGGTTGACGGAGATCATTTAGTTGATGTTATTAGACAAAAAAATATTAGTGCTTTAAGTCATATAGGTAAAGAAGAAGCTAGCTTGCTTAACTTCTTTCATTACGCAGAAGAGAATTGGGAAGATATCGTACTCGCTATTAAAAATGGGTATATGTTTAAGTTTATTACGATTAGAGGATTACAAAATTTGCTGCAAACAAAATTCTCTTTTAAAGAAAAGGAACATTTTAAAATCGATGACTCATGGCTGGAGCTAAATCTAAATGAATCACAACTTAAATTTTTGCAATCCCGTATTCCTGATCAATGGGCGTTTGTAAAACAAGAAAATAGCCCTTTTAACTTTCGGGCAGTCCTTGCTCATACTCAGAAACTTGTCTGACAAAAAGGCATCTCTTAAGGAATTATCCTTATAGAGATGCCCTTTTTATTCTTGAAAATTGTTTCTTGCACCCAGCCAAAAGGTAATGCCAATAGCTTTGCAGACTGAAAAATAATGAAGAAGCATTAGAAGAACGGATCCTGCATTCATACCTATGATGACACCATGCATTCCAAACGATGGCTGTGAACCGAGTATATACATAAGGAAAAAAGAAATAATTGTTGACCAAACAGACTGTATAAAAGCTGTTGTGATCAATCCTAAACCAATTAAATAGGCCTGAAGCGGAATTAAGAAAAAAGTAAATAAAAAGCTGGGCCATAAAAGTTCTAGATAGATTGCAGCAGAAGCTGAGTGAAAAAACATCACCGTCAATTTCTCAGAAAATAAAAGAAATATGATAACTGCAGGAAAACCATAAGCTGCTGTTATTTTCATAATCCTTATTAGAAGCATTTTTAATGTATCCACATCTTTTTTTGCAGTAGCTTCAGAAACAGTCGGTATTAGTACGACGAGCAAAGAGTGAGCAATAAAGGCTGGGAAGAATCCAATCGTTATAGCAACACCTGCAAGCAGCCCAAACTGCTCGGTTGCCGCTACATCAGATAGTCCGGTCAGCGTAAGTGAGTATTTAATCAAAAAAGGCTGAACTGCATTTGTAAATGCATGAAAAAGCCGCAGTCCTGTTGTGGGTATAGTCACGGCCAGTAAGCTTTTTGTAACTTCTCCAGCACTTAAATTTTGATTCATTTGGTATTTCATTTTCCTGAATTGCAGCAAATAAGCTGTAAACAAATAAACGAAGACAACAAGTTCACTGCCAACGAAAGTAGCTAATGCAATTAAGATTGCTGTTTCTCTATCAAAGGAGAATAATTGATAAATACCTGCCAGTAATATGAGCTGTGCAAATTTACGGAAAAGATTAGAAAAAGCGAGCTTTCCCATCTGCTGTTTTCCCATAAAAAAACCTCTTGCGATCGAGGTAAGCGAGATAAGAGGAATTAACAACACCATTAACCATCTTACAAGCGGATGATAACTGTTAAAGACCGGGATAAAGGGCAGTACAAATATAGCAATAATAATCATAGCTGCCGTTAGAATCAAAGTGAGCTTAGTTGCATGTTTAAGCATACTATAGTGCTGCTTTTCTTCTTTTTCTGCTACAAATTTAGATATGGAGATTGGCAGCTCTAGACTTGCAATGATGATAATCAATATCACAGTTGGGAAAATAGACATGTAATGACCTAATCCCAATTCTCCTAATTGACGTGCAAGTATCATATTCACAATGAATTCTAAGCTTTCTCCCACTAATGCTGCAGCTGCAAGCAAAAGGACTCCCCGAAAAAATATATTCATATCATGGTGCATCTCCTTGTACACTTTGTCCTCCTATTCATATGCATCAAATTATGAAACAAGACCTCGAAGGACTTTGCATAGAGAAAGGAGAAAAGTGTAATTAGACATTGAAAGAGAGGACTGAGAGTTCGTGGCAATCCAAATAGATCAAAGACCTTTTAAAATAAAATCACTCATTGAAAGAGATAAAATAACAGATGAATGGCTGCACACGAGACTAGGGGTTTTAATGCCTGTCCTTATGATTAAACATAATTTTGATATGTGGATTACACTAGGCAGAGAATATCATGAAGATCCAGTAGCCATTACTCTTTTCCCATCTTCAATAGACAGCTCGAAGCGTATAACGATATTTGTTTTTGTTAGAGAAAAGGAAACAGGAAAAGTAAAAAGGCTAGTAATTTCATCAAATAAACATTTTGAACCATTTTATACATGCTGCATCGGGAAGAAAGGTGAAGGACCATTTGAAGTACTCCGGAAACTAATGGATAACTATCAGCCGGATCAAATCGCTGTTAACCATTCTCGTCATTTTTCTTTTTGTGATGGGTTAAGTCATTCTTTTTATCAGTCAATGACGGATACGATCGGAAAAGATTACTCATCTAAATTAGTATCTTCAGCACCTTTGGTTATGGATTGGCTTCAATTTAGAACAGAATCTGAACTGGATGCATATAAAGAACTCGCATCCATTACTCGTGAAATAGCTAAACAAGCTTTATCTAATCAAGTGATTTCCCCAAATCAAACTACAACTCGTGAACTAGTTGAATGGATCAGGCAAAAAACTTTTGATCTCGGATTAAAAACCTCTTTCTATCCTACAGTTGACATTCAAAGAAAAGAGTCATCTGCTGACAGGATTGAAGATACTATTCAGCCTGGTGATATTGTACACCTTGATTTTGGCATTGAATATTTGGGACTTTGTTCAGATACACAGCAGTTAGCCTATGTCCTGCATCCAGAAGAACAAGAAGTTCCAGAAGGACTGCGGAATGCTTTATTCACAGCTAATAAATTTGAAGATATCGTTTTCGATTCGGTTAAACAAGGAATGACAGGTAATGAAGTCTTTGAGGAAGTAATAGAGAAAGCTATTGCCTGTGGCATTTCACCTATGCTATATTCTCACCCTATCGGTTACCATTGCCACGCAGCAGGTCCTTTAATAGGGTTATTTGATAAGCAGGAACCAATTCCTGTCCGAGGAGAATTAGAAATTCTAAATAATACGTGCTATGCGTTAGAGTTTAACATTAGACAATTTATACCTGAGTGGAATAAGGATATTCCTATATACCTTGAGGAATCAGTTTGCTTTACAAACAATAAATTGAATTACTTAACACAAAGGCAAACTGAATTTTATGTAATTTCATCTGGACATTAATAGCAGGAAACAATTTACATTTGATATATCTCCTTACCTTTAGTAAAATGGGAAACTGTGTGTTTCTGTAAAAATAATCTAAAGGGGGGGGATATCATGTTGCTTCTTGGGCTTGAAAAAGAAACAGAAAACAAACTTGACCGGGATGATCTAGAATTTCAACTTCTCCGATTACAGAACGATATGAAACAGATTGCGAAAGACTATGATGTAATCGGTGTTGACCAAACAAAAGATGATAATCTTGTTATCGTATATAAGACAGAAGAAATGGATCAATGCAAAATCATGCTAAACGATTGTGAATCAAGATATGATGGCTGGGATTTTGCTATTGATGCGGTATATGAAGATGACAATACTTTGCATATTGGTGATATTAAAGGGCCCGCCAACAAAGGATATGGATCAATATGTATGGAGTACTTAAAAGAAACTGCTTCAGACAATAATATTCCATTAATAAAAGGTGACATTGCTAAGAGAGACTGGGATCACGTTGACCGTTTAATTCATTTTTATGAAAAGCATGATTTTGAAGTTGAACTAGACGTAGAAAATAAATGCGGAAAAATCGAATGGAAAGATTTTTAGAAAGAAGATGTGTATCCATGTGATATGCGTCTTTTTTTATTTATTGACATAGACCTATGATGTGAATTATTATGTTAATCGTAATGATTACGATTTAAAAGGAGTTTAAAATGATACATACACTTACTAAAAGAATCCCCGTAACCGTATTAAGCGGCTATCTGGGAGCTGGAAAAACAACGATTTTAAATCATGTATTGACAAATCAAGACGGTTTAAAGGTTGCAGTGATTGTTAACGATATGAGTGAGATCAAT
Organism: Fictibacillus arsenicus; assembly: GCF_001999465.1. Lineage (GTDB taxonomy): Bacteria > Bacillota > Bacilli > Bacillales > Fictibacillaceae > Fictibacillus > Fictibacillus arsenicus. Next base: position 264,568 of record NZ_MQMF01000003.1, on the reverse strand, counting down.
ATCGATGCCTCACTTATAAAAAATGAAACAAAACTATCTAGAACTGAAGAAAAACTAATCGAAATGACTAATGGGTGCATCTGTTGTACATTAAGAGAAGATCTCCTTATAGAAGTTGAACAGATCGTTAAAAATGGTGATATAGAATACATACTTATTGAATCAACAGGTATTAGTGAACCGATTCCTGTAGCACAAACCTTTACCTATTTAGATGAAGAATCTGGAGTGGATCTAGCTTCTCTTTGTAAACTAGACACCATGGTAACCGTAGTAGATGCTAACCGTTTTTGGCATGACTTCGCTTCAGGAGAAAGCTTGCTCGACAGAAAAGAAGCATTGGATGAAATGGATACAAGAGAAGTTGTAGACCTGTTAATTGATCAAATTGAGTTTTGTGATGTTCTGATTCTCAATAAATGTGATTTATTAGATCCTGAAGAGCGAGAAGAAATAAAAAGAGTTTTAAAAAAATTACAGCCAAGGGCTAAGTTTCTTGAAACGGAACATGGGAGGCTTAACCCAAATGAGATACTTAACACAGGTCTCTTTAATATTGAGTATGCAAGTGAATCAGCAGGATGGATGAAAGAACTTGAAAACGAACATATACCTGAAACGGATGAATATGGAATATCTTCCTTTGTATATAGAAGAAAAATACCTTTCCATCCGGAACGGCTGCTTGCTTTCTTAGAATGCTGGCCTCCTGAAATTGTACGAGCGAAAGGCTTTATATGGGTAGCATCCCGAAATGACTGGGCAATATTGTTAAGTCAAGCAGGTACAAGCATAATCTTTCAGCCTGCGGGACATTGGGTAGCTTCATCAAAAAATGATAAACAAGTTATAGATCAAGAAAAAACAGAGAATCCATACTGGGATGACACATACGGCGACCGGGTTACTGAACTTGTGTTTATTGGAATTGATTATAAAGAGGATGAAATAATTAAAGAATTAGATCATTGTCTACTTAATAATGATGAAATGTTAAGAAAAGACTGGAACGCATTTTCCGATCCATTGCCTGTATTTGCAGAAAAATAATAACAGATTGAAACGAATCCAAGTACGGATTCGTTTTTGTTTATTACTATGCTGTTATTGGGTATGTAGAGGGTAGCGTATGAAATAAGGAGAGATAGAAAATGACCGTGACTCATTTAAAAACCAATAAAGAAAATGCTTTGTCAGAACGTTTTGAGATCGCATTTAATCAAATTCATAAGTGTCTAATGGAAAAAGTAAAGGATACGACAGATGATCGGTTTAAAAATTTAGTTGAAGTTGGAATGAAAAAACATTCTCTAATCAGGTCGTTTTATAATGAGCTTTGCCAGTTCGCGAAACTTCGGAATGCAATCGTTCACGAAAAAGTTGACCATGATTATTATATTGCAGAGCCACACCTCGATATTGTGGAGCGCATTGAAAAAATAGCAGGTTATTTTCAAAAGCCTGAAACAGCATTAAGTATAGCTACAAAAGAAGTTCAACATTTTAAAGAAAGTGATAGATTAGCAGATGTATTAAGCTGTATTAGAAAAACATCTTATTCACGGTTTCCTATATATAATGAAAAAGGCGAATATCTATGGCTGTTAACTGCAACCTATTTATTAAATTGGCTTAGCGACCGGCTGGCAGATCAGGTTATTGATTTAAGCAATGCAAAAATATCTGATATCACTAGAAAAAAAGGGAAGCAATTAGTAGCATTTATTTCAAAAACATCAAGTATTTTTAAAGCGGAAGAAATATTTGAAACGTTCCATAAAGAAGACAAAAAACTTGAGGCAATCATCATTACACTAAATGGAAGCGAGAATGAAAAACCGCTTGGGATTGTAACTTCTTATGACTTAATCGAAATTGATTTAGATAGCTGATTTACTTAGACACTTCATAGGTGTCTTTTTTTCTGTATTCACAAACTATGATGCTCTTGAAAGTGGTTGATTTCCGCTCCAGGATGCTCGCTCTAATCAACTAGTCAAAGAAGCGTACGCCACAAAAAAAGTTGAAAAGTAAGTTGTTATCACATAAAAGGATTTGAATAACCTTATTTGTTTAAGGAGATAACGATTAGGGAATCGGCATTTTTAGATGACTGATTTTTTTGTAAATAAATTTTATTGAAAGGGTGAAATCATTTTGTCCGATTATTCTATTAGAATTAATGGTTCTGAAGTAAAAGCCAACAAAGATCAAACAATTTTAAATCTGCTTACTGACAGTCCTGATCAAGTTCCTCATGTATGCTATCACCCCAGTTTAGGTCCAATTGAAACCTGTGACACTTGTATTGTAAAAGTAAATGGTGAATTTGTTAGAGCCTGTTCCACCACCCTTAAAGAAGGGGATGAGGTTGATACGAATTCAGATGATGTGAAGGAAGCTCAAGTCATTGGAATGGACCGGATCCTGTTCAACCATGAATTGTATTGTACGGTTTGTGATTATAACAATGGCGGATGCGAAATACATAACACCGTAAAAGAGATGAAGATTAACCACCAAAGCATTCCTTTCGATCACAAGCCCTATGAAGTAGATCATTCAAATCCTTTCTACAGATATGACCCGGATCAGTGTATTTTGTGCGGACGATGTGTTGAAGCATGTCAGGATGTTCAAGTAACTGAAACGCTATCTATTGACTGGGACCGTGAGAGACCTCGTGTAATCTGGGATAAAGATGTACCGATCAACGAGTCTTCATGTGTTTCTTGTGGACATTGCTCTACAGTATGTCCTTGTAATGCCATGATGGAAAAAGGTATGGAAGGCGAAGCCGGCTACATGACTGGCATTAACCGGGAAACCTTGCGACCTATGATAGAAATTACTAAAAATGTAGAAACCGGTTATGGCTCTATATTAGCTATTTCTGATATGGAAGCCGCTATGCGTGAACAGTGTATTAAGAAAACAAAAACCGTTTGTACTTACTGCGGAGTTGGCTGCAGTTTCGATGTGTGGACAAAAGGAAGAGAAATCTTAAAAGTAGATCCTCAGATTGAAGCGCCTGCTAACGGTATATCTACATGTATAAAAGGCAAGTTCGGCTGGGATTTTGTAAACAGCGAAGAGCGGTTAACAAAACCGCTTATCCGTGAAGGCGATTCATTTAGAGAAGCTTCTTGGGATGAAGCTTTAAACCTGATCGCATCCAAGTTTACTGAAATCAAAGAAACATATGGCTCACAAGCTCTAACATTTATCAGTTCTTCTAAATGTACGAATGAAGAGTCCTATTTAATGCAAAAATTGGCTCGGGGAGTTATTGGAACGAACAACATCGATAACTGTTCACGATACTGCCAGACACCCGCGACGGTGGGATTGTTCCGTACCGTAGGCCATGGGGGTGACTCAGGTTCCATTAAAGATATTGAAAAATCCGAGCTTGTGATCGTTATCGGATCCAATACATCTGAATCCCATCCAGTACTCGCTACAAGAGTTAAACGTTCTCACAAGTTAAATGGTCAGAAACTGATTGTGGCGGATCTCCGTAAACATGAAATGGCAGACCGTGCTGATCTTTTTATTCAGCCTAGGGCAGGTTCTGATCTAGTTTGGCTTTCAGCTGTCACAAAATATATTCTCGATCAAGGCTGGGCTGATAAAGAATTTTTAGAGAATCATGTAAACGGTTTAGAAGAATTTAAACAAAACCTTGAAAAGTACACGCTTGAATATGCTGAAAAAGCAACTGGACTTTCCCAAGAAACTTTGATGAATATTGCTGAAACTATCCATCAATCGAAAAGTGTTTGTGTACTTTGGGCAATGGGTGTTACCCAGCATATGGGCGGCAGTGATACGAGTACAGCTATTTCAAACATGCTTCTTGTTACTGGAAATTATGGACGTCCCGGTGTAGGATCTTATCCACTTCGAGGTCATAATAATGTTCAAGGAGCAAGTGATTTTGGAAGTATGCCTGACCGTCTTCCATCTTACGAGAAAGTGGCTGATGATCAAGTTCGAGCGAAATACGAGCAAGCCTGGGGTGTAAAGATTCCTGAAGAACCTGGTCTGAACAATCATGAGATGGTCACTGGGATTCATGATGGACATGTTAAAGCTATGTATTTAAAGGGAGAAGACATGGGGATCGTGGATTCCAATATTAACCACGTTCATGCAGCGTATGAAAAGCTTGATTTCTTCGTCGTTCAGGACATCTTTTTAACGAGAACTGCTCAGTTTGCTGATGTTGTGCTGCCAGCAAGTCCAAGCTTAGAAAAAGAAGGTACCTTTACAAATACCGAGCGGAGAATTCAACGATTATATCAAGTGTTGGAGCCACTAGGTGATTCAAAGCCTGATTGGCAGATCATACAGGACATCGCTAACCGCTTGGGAGCAAACTGGAATTATACCCATCCGAGTGACATTATGGATGAAGCTGCCCAATTGGCACCGCTATTTGCAGGTGTTTCTTATGAAAGACTTGAAGGATACAAAAGTCTTCAATGGCCAGTTGCTCCAGATGGAACAGATACCCCGATTTTATTTACTGAAGGGTTCCCGTTTGATGACAGAAAAGCAAAATTATACCCTGTTGATTGGACAGAACCGAAGGAATTTGGTGAAGAATACGATATCCATGTTAATAATGGAAGAATTTTAGAACATTTCCATGAAGGAAATATGACATATAAATCAGAGGGGATCACATCAAAGACTCCAAACACGTTCCTTGAAATCTCACATGAACTCGCTGACGAAAGAGGGATTAAAGACGGGACTCTCGTACGCTTATCTTCTCCATATGGAAGTGTAAAAGTTCATTGTTTGATCACAGATCGTGTAAAGGGCAAAGAAGTCTATTTACCGATGAATGACACTGGAGAAGCAGCGATAAATCTTTTAACCAGCAGCTATTCAGATAAAGATACGGATACGCCAGCTTATAAAGAAACAAGTGCAAAATTAGAGATTTTGCAAGAAGAAGGTGTTAACCCTCTTCCAAAAACAAACTTCAGATACGGGAACCCGCAGCCGCAGATCGGTGTAGCAGTTGAAAAGAAGTGGGCAAGAAAAGATTATATCTTCCCTGGAGATGTTGTGAAAAAGGAGCGAAACCAACATGGCTAAGGCGATTAAGAAAGTTCATAAATTAACCCTATCGGAAGAAGAACAGCGAACAATAGATTTACGGGAAGTGGAAGATGCTTTAGTAAAAAATAAGGAAGCGATCATGCAAACACTCGAGATTATGAATCATATGCAGGACAAGGGAATCCTTTCACTTTTAAACGGGTTGTTTGGCCAAGGTGATAAAGTGCTGGATATTGCCGTTAAAGCAATGGACAAACCTGAAAACACAAACACCATGAAAAATCTCCTGCTGCTCTTGGGTACGCTGGGAATGATCAACGTGAGACAACTCGAACCCTTTTTGCTGAAGATCGATGCCGGAATTGCGCGTGTCGCAGAATATAAAGATACAGAAGAGAAGACCGGATATTTCGATCTTGTAAAATCGCTAAAAGATCCAGAAATCAATAGAGCGGTCACTATTCTTATGCAATTTCTTAAAGGGATGGGACAAGATACTGAGCCTTACGAAAAAACTACTCAAGATACGCCTGAAAAACGGACAAATCAAACTAAAGATAAAACGTTAGAGAAAAACGGGCAAAGGAGCTAAACAATGGCGAACAAAGTCAAGAACCGCTGGTTGATTGCTGCGGCTGCTGTTGGTATTCATATATCAATTGGTTCAGTCTATTCCTGGAGTGTATTTACTAATCCACTCCGGGAAAAGCATAATTGGGGACTCAGCGAAATCTCGTTAACTTTTAGTATTGCAATCTTGTTTTTAGGTTTATCTGCCGCTTTTATGGGACATTTCGTAGAACGTTACGGACCTCGAATTTCAGGTATGATCGCTTCTGCATGTTTCGGAGCAGGTCTTATAGGAGCAGGATTTGCAGACAGTATCGGCTCTTTGTATATGCTTTACTTCTTTTACGGAGCTCTAGGGGGAATAGGGCTTGGAATCGGTTATATTACACCGGTTTCATCTCTTGTTAAATGGTTTCCTGACAGAAGAGGCCTTGCTACAGGATTAGCTATTATGGGGTTCGGTTTCGCCTCTCTTATCGCGAGTCCTGTAATTGCTAAGCTGATAAATGGAATTGGCATATCAAATACTTTTTATCTATTAGGCGCCATCTATTTTGGCCTTATGTTTTTATCTTCACTCTACCTTGCCCCGCCTCCAAAAAATTGGCAGCCTGAAGGAATGAAAGATAAAGATCAAAAAGAAGAAAAGAAAACAAATGACCTTGCACAGCTAACTGCCAATGAAGCAGTAAAAACAGTTCGCTTTTGGGCACTTTGGTCAATGCTCTTCATAAATGTAACGTGCGGAATAGCCGTTATCTCAGTAGCCTCACCAATGGCCCAGGACATTGCCGGTCTGAGTGCTGGCGCAGCTGCAACTATGGTAGGTATTATGGGATTGTTTAATGGATTTGGAAGAATTGGGTGGGCTTCGGTTTCAGACTATATCGGACGTCCAAATGTATATACCACTTTCTTTGCATTGCAAACCGTTGCGTTTTTACTGCTGCCAAATGTTACAAATGCGTTTTTATTTCAGCTCTTAGTATATGTGATCCTTACTTGCTATGGAGGCGGGTTCGCTTCCATACCTGCGTACATCGGAGATCTATTTGGAACAAAGCAGCTTGGCGCAATACACGGTTATATATTAACAGCTTGGGCGGCGGCTGGTCTTGTGGGTCCGCTAGTAGTCTCCTGGATTCGTGAGACAACCAACAGCTACTCTCTGACACTCTATATCTTTACAGGTGCTTTTGTAGCAGCACTGGCTATATCGTTATTAATCCGTATTAATATCCGCAACATTAGAAAAGCGAACAATGACACACAAGCTGCAGGTTGAATAATAAGAAAGAGTGACCCAAAACATTCATTTTTGGGTCACTCTTTTTTTAAATAGAGCATAATTATGTTGATCGGGCAGGCTCCAATTCAAATTCATTTGTTTATTAGTGCCGTGAAGAGAGGAAAAGCTATGATAAGAAGCTTAGTTAACCGTAATTCCACAAAATAAACCCATGAATCCACGAGTTTCGGTAGCGAATCCAAAAATTTTATGCTGAAATCCATAAGTTTAGGCTCTTTATCCACGAGTCTACAATCCTCGACAAATTTTGATTTTCATCCTTTCTATTTCCCTCATCTCAATCATAATTAATACACCAAAAGCGTTTCCTTTTAAACTTTGGCTATTTCAAAAAGATAATTGCTCCGGATGTTTTTAATTCAGCTTTGCTTAGTTGATTGGAGCGCAAGGGTGCGAGACTCCTGGGGGATGAGTGGGACAGGTGAGACTCCTAACAGCGCAGAGCGCTAGGAGGCTCACCGCACACCCCGCGGAAAGCGAGCATCCTGGAGCGGAGATCAACCGCTTCAAATAGCAACAATGTTTATTGATATTGTTCCAGCACAGAGAAGAATTTAATAACAAATTCATAAAACACTTGTTCAGCAGGTGCAAGTTCTCGGCCACGTGGAGTGATGATTCCAACCGTTCGTTTCACATCTGGAATTTCTATTGGGATTTTCACTGTGAAACGTGGTTTAGTTTCATAGAAAGAACTATCGGGTAAAAGTGTTACACCCATACCAGCGGTGACTAAGCCTTTTATCGCATCAAGATCTTCACCTTCACAAGCGATTTTGGGTATAAAGCCCGATTCTTTACAAGCATTCACAACAACTTCTCGTAAAATGTACCCGTTTGGAAATAGAACAAAATCATCATTTCTTAAATCACTTAATAAAAGAGTTCTCTTTTCAGCTAATGGGTGCTGTTCGGGCAATAATGCAGAGATTTTTTCCGTGAACAAAATAAAGCCTTCCAAATCAGGGTCATTCGTTGGTACAGGACCAAGAAAAGCTAAATCAATGTCGCCGTTCTTCACACTCTCAGTTAAAAAACGATAAGATCCTTGGCGTAAATGAAAGGCAATATTCGGATGTTCTCTTTTAAAAGCAGAAACTACTGTAGGAAGCAGATGACCTGCAAGGCTAGTTGGAAATCCAATCTTAATCGTACCTCTTTCAGGATCTAAGTATTCATCTATCTGCTTTTTGGCATGTTCGATTGCTTTCATCGCTGTTTTTGCATGAGTTAAGAATAACCGGCCAACAGGTGACAGTTTGATATTTCTGCCTTCTCGTTCAAACAGTTCCACACCTAATTCCGATTCTAAGTTTGCTATTTGACGGCTTACGGCAGATTGAGCTACATGCAATGCAAGCGCAGCTTCTGACACGTGTTCTCGTTCCGCAACTTCAATAAAATACGCTAATTGACGAATCTCCATTACATTCCCACAACCAATCATTCTCAATTTGAGATCGTTTTAATCTAAATTATATATTGTTTCGATTAATTATAAACCTTAAACTAATTGAAAGAAAGTTTTGAACATTAAGTTGAAAACGTGAAGGGGGAGTAACCGATGACCTACAGTCAATTTCCAGAACCACAAGGGTTATATAATCCGAACTTTGAACATGATGCTTGTGGAATTGGTCTATACGCTCATCTAAAAGGGCATGCTACCCATCAAATAGTTAAAAAAGGACTTCATATGCTATGCCAGCTTGATCATCGCGGAGGGCAAGGAAGTGATCCGTTAACAGGTGATGGAGCAGGTTTGATGACTAAATTGCCACATCGTTTTTTTGAAAAGGTAACTGATTTTGATCTGCCGGAACCAGGCAGATACGGTGCAGGCATGATTTTTTTCCCGAACGATAAAGAAGCTCAAACGAAACTTGAAAATCAAATTAATTATTTTATTGAACAAGAAGGACAAAAGCTTTTAGGCTGGAGAACTGTACCGATTAATAGTTCTTCTATCGGAGAGAAAGCCCAAAACACATGTCCTTTAGTCAAGCAGGTGTTTATTGCTTGTGATGACTCCATAACTGACGAGCTTGTTTTTGAACGTAAACTTTTTGTCATTCGAAAGCAAGCAGAACACTGGGCAAGACAAAACGGGCTGCAAACTTATTTTGCGAGTCTGTCTACACAAACCATCGTCTATAAAGGATTATTAACACCAGAACAAGTTGATACTTTTTATATTGACTTGCAGGATGAGGATTTCGTGTCCCCATTCGCTTTAGTGCATTCCCGTTTTAGCACAAATACATTTCCAACTTGGGAACGCGCACATCCAAATCGTTATATCATTCATAACGGTGAGATCAACACTCTTCAAGGTAATATGAATTGGATGAAAGCACGCGAAAAACAGTTTGTATCTGAAGCATTTGGCGATGATATTGAAAAGCTTCTTCCGATTTTAGATGCTGATGGAAGTGATTCTTCTATTTTAGACCAGGCGTTTGAATTTTTTGTACTTGCAGGAAGGAAGCCTTCGCATACGGCTATGATGCTGATTCCAGAACCATGGAGTGAGAATCCGCATTTAGAACAAGAACGACGTGCTTTTTATGAATACCACAGCTGTTTAATGGAACCATGGGATGGACCTACAGCCATTTCATTTACAAACGGTAAACAGATAGGAGCGATCCTCGACAGAAACGGATTGCGTCCAGCACGGTATTACGTAACAAAAGATGATTATATTATCTTCTCTTCAGAAGTAGGTGTCATTGATGTTGAAGAAGAAAACATTCTTTACAAAGAGCGATTAAGTCCTGGAAGAATGCTTCTTATCGACATAGAAGAGGGACGCATCATTACTGATAACGAAATAAAGGCAGAAATGGCTAATGAACAGCCTTATGAAGAATGGCTGACAAATGGATTGCTTCAATTAGAAGATAACGGGGAAGAGCCTGTTGTTAATTTAGAAGATATCAGAAGGAAACAAAAAGCTTTTGGGTATACGTATGAAGATATTCATAAATATCTAATTCCTGTAATTACCGAAGGAAAAGACCCAATAGGATCAATGGGAAATGATACACCTCTTGCAGTGTTATCAGACAGACCGCAATCATTATTCAACTATTTTAAACAGTTATTTGCACAAGTGACAAATCCGCCAATCGATGCGATTCGAGAAAAAGTCGTGACTTCAACGATGACATTGCTGGGCGGAGAGGGTAATTTGCTCCATCCCGGACCGCAGAACGCTCGCAGAATTCAATTAGATTCTCCAGTTCTGACAACAAATGAATTTAATCAAATCAAAGAAAATGACATTACTGACTTTAAATCTATGATTTTGCAAACACTTTTTTCAGAAGATTTGGAAAGTGATTTGAAATATTTCCATAAGAAAGCAGAAAAAGCTATTTCCGAGGGAGCAAGCATCCTTATCTTATCGGACCGAGAAATGAGTCCATCTCAAACACCCATGCCGGTTCTGCTTGCGGTTAGTTCATTGCACCATTATCTAGTTCAGAAGGGCTTGCGCACAAAAGTAAGCTTGATCGTTGAAGCTGGTGAAGTTAGAGAAGTGCATCATTTTGCTGCTTTAATCGGATATGGTGCAGATGCAATCTACCCATATCTGACTTACAAGACGTATGAAGAAGCAATAGTGGAAGGGCATATCAACCTTTCACTTCAAGAGACAGTTAAAAAGTATAAAAAAGGCGTAACTGATGGAATTGTTAAAGTGATGTCGAAAATGGGTATTTCCACTGTTCAAAGTTATCGAGGTGCTCAAATTTTTGAAGCAGTAGGGATTGGAAAAGAAGTTATTGATCAATACTTTCCTGCAACTGCTTCTCAAATTGACGGTATCACACTAGCTGAAATCCAGAAAGAAGCCCAGCTGCGACATCAAGAAGGGTTTATGGAAACAATTGAGGACACTTTAGATTCAGGAAGTGACTTCCAATGGAGAAACTCAGGTGAGCATCATGCGTTTAATCCCAAAACGATCCACACCTTGCAATGGGCTTGCCGTAAGAATGACTATTCGTTATTTAAAACTTTTTCTAAACTAGCGGACGATGAGCGCACAACGTTCTTAAGAAACTTATTTTCGTTTAAACCTGAAGTAAAAAGTATTCCTCTTGAAGAAGTTGAGCCTGTAGAATCCATCGTTAAACGGTTTAAGACCGGAGCGATGTCATTCGGATCATTGAGCGCAGAAGCACATGAATCACTTGCGATTGCAATGAACCGCTTAGGCGGAAAAAGCAATAGCGGCGAAGGCGGAGAAAACCCAGCGCGGTTCATCCCAGATGAAAATGGAAACAACAGAAGAAGCAGCATTAAACAAGTTGCGTCAGGAAGATTCGGTGTTAAAAGTCATTATTTAGTGAATGCAGATGAGCTGCAGATCAAGATGGCTCAAGGAGCTAAGCCTGGTGAAGGAGGTCAGCTACCCGGTAACAAAGTTTATCCTTGGGTTGCTGAAGTTCGCGGATCAACTCCTGGTGTCGGTCTGATTTCACCGCCGCCGCATCATGATATTTATTCGATTGAAGATATGGCTCAGCTTATACACGATTTAAAGAATGCAAACCGCGCTGCAAGAATCAGTGTAAAACTTGTAGCAAAATCAGGTGTAGGTACGATTGCTGCAGGTGTAGCGAAAGGAGCTGCTGATGTTATCGTGATCAGCGGTTACGACGGTGGAACAGGAGCGTCGCCAAAAACGAGTATCAAGCATACTGGACTTCCATGGGAGCTAGGTCTTGCTGAGACTCATCAAACACTGATGCTGAATGGACTTCGTGACCGTGTGACGCTAGAAACAGACGGTAAACTAATGACTGGTAAAGATGTAGTACTGGCAGCTCTTTTAGGTGCTGAGGAATATGGATTCGCAACTGCTCCGTTAGTTGTCTTAGGATGCGTGATGATGCGTGCATGTCATCTCGATACATGTCCTGTAGGAGTAGCAACCCAAAATCCAGAACTTAGAAAGAAATTTATGGGTGACCCTGATCATGTTGTAAACTACATGATGTTTGTTGCAGAAGAGATCCGTGAAATCATGGCACAGCTTGGGTTTAGAACAATGGATGAAATGGTTGGCCGCACTGACGTATTAACTGTTGGTGAGCGTGCAGCGGCACACTGGAAGGCAAAACACTTGGATCTTTCAAGACTTTTATATCAGCCTGAAGGTGTACGAACTTGCAAGACTGTTCAAAATCACAAGATTGAACAATCATTAGATATTCAAGAAATACTTCCTAAGCTAAACCCTGCACTTGAACACCAAAAAGCTGTATCTATAAACCTTCCCATAAAAAATACAAACCGTGTTGCCGGTACGATTGCAGGAAGTGAGATTACTAAGCGATTTGGAGAAGAAGGATTACCTGAAGATACAGTCACACTTAACTTTACTGGATCTGCAGGACAAAGCTTTGGTGCATTTATTCCACGCGGCATGTCTCTATACCTGAATGGGGATAGCAATGATTATTTCGGAAAAGGTCTCTCAGGCGGAAAGATGATTGTTGCTCCTCCAAAAACAGCAGAATACCTTGCTGACGATAATGTGATTGTTGGTAATGTCGCGTTCTATGGAGCAACGAGCGGCGAAGCTTATATTAATGGTCTGGCTGGTGAAAGATTTGCTGTCAGAAACAGCGGAGCAAACATTGTTGTTGAAGGTATTGGCGATCATGGCTGTGAGTATATGACTGGCGGAAATGTTGTAGTTTTAGGAGATGTCGGCAAAAACTTTGCAGCTGGAATGAGTGGCGGTATCGCTTATATCTACACACATCAGCCATTACTGTTTAAGAGACTTTGCAATAAAGAAGGTATTGAGTTTGAGAGACTGGTTGATCATGATGAAACTGAATCAGTTAAACAATTAATTTTAAATCACTTTGCATATACACAAAGCGGTAAGGCTGCAGCAATCCTAGAGAACTGGAAATCTGCTCAATCACACTTTGTAAAAGTTATCCCGAAAGATTATAAAGAAATGATAAAAAGAATCGATGATGAGAAACAAGCTGGTCTATCGGATCAAGAAGCTGTCATGAACGCATTTGAAGCAAGATCTTCTGCTAAAAAACCAGCAGGAAGCCCTGGACCTACGAAATTGATTCTTAAGTAGTTATAAGATGAAAGGAGAGATAATCATGGGTAAACCAACTGGATTTTTGGAATTCCCGCGAGAAGATACAATAGAGAGAAAACCTCTCCGCCGTCTGAAGGATTGGAAAGAATATACTGAGAAACAGCCGGAAGATATGCTTAAAAGACAAAGTGCAAGATGTATGGATTGCGGTACACCATTTTGCCATATCGGTATTGAAATCAACGGGGCAGCATCTGGCTGTCCCATCAATAATCTGATTCCTGAATGGAACGATCTTGTTTACCGCGGAAAATGGAAAGAAGCACTTGACCGTTTATTAAAAACGAATAACTTTCCTGAATTTACTGGACGAGTTTGTCCTGCTCCTTGTGAAGGATCATGTACGGTCGAATTAGCGGGGCCAGCTGTTACCATTAAGAATATTGAACGAGCTATTATTGATAAAGGCTTTGAAAATGGATGGATTAAACCGAGAATTCCGAAAAAACGTACAGGAAAAAGAATTGCTATTGTCGGTTCTGGACCAGCTGGACTTGCAGCTGCGGATCAATTGAATCAGGCAGGACACTCTGTAACTGTTTTTGAAAGAGATAACCGTGCTGGAGGACTTCTCACATACGGTATTCCAAACATGAAGCTTGATAAAGATATTGTAAAGCGCAGAATCACACTTTTAAGACAAGAAGGCATTGATTTTGTTCTTAATACGGAAATCGGAAAAGATGTTATGCCTGAAGATCTTAAAGCTGACTTTGATTCAGTAATCCTTTGCACAGGTGCTCAAAAGCAAAGAGATTTGAATCTTGAGGGAAGAGAAGCAAAAGGCGTACACTTTGCCATGAAATATTTAACTCAATCGACTAAGCGGTTATTAAATGATAAAATCAGCGAACCGCTAATAGACGCAAAAGATAAAAATGTTATTGTAATCGGCGGCGGTGATACTGGTGCAGACTGTGTCGCGACTGCTTTACGCCAAAAATGTAAAAGTGTTGTTCAATTCGGAAAGCATCCTAAATTACCGGATGTAAGAAGCAAGGCAAACATGTGGCCTGAACAGCCTTATATTTTCACGATGGATTATGCATATGAAGAAGCAACTGCACAATTCGGATCAGATCCAAGAGAATATTCGGTACAAACAAAGAAATTGGTTGCTGATGAAAATGGAAATTTAAAAGAGCTTCATACGATTCAAATGAAGAGAACATCAGATGAAAATGGTAATCTTTCATTTGAAGAAATTCCAGGTACCGAAAAAGTATGGCCTGCAGACCTTGTTTTTATTGCAATCGGTTTCGAAGGAACGGAACAGCCAGTTTTGAAACAATTTGGTGTTGAAACAAAGAATAATAAAGTAGATGCGAAACATGGGGATTATAAAACAAACGTGGATGGTGTTTTTGCGGCTGGCGATTCCAGACGCGGGCAAAGTTTAATCGTTTGGGCAATTCAAGAAGGACGCGACTGTGCCAAAGAAGTTGATAGACATCTAATGGGCAGCACGGTTTTGCCTTAAGTGTTTTTTCCATGCTACAATAAACTCTAAAAGCCAAAACCGTTTATTCTGTGATAAAATAAGGGCTGGCTATGAAAATTCTATTTATCAATAAGGAGTAGAAGCATGGAAAAAGTACTTATTTTTGGTCATAAAAATCCCGATACTGACACAATAACATCTGCAATTGTTTATGCAAATCTAAAAACAAAACTAGGACAAAATGTTGAGCCTGTTCGCTTAGGCGAGATAAATGGTGAAACAAAATATGTGCTTGATTATTTTAAAGAAGATATTCCTCGCTTAGTGGAAACTGTTTCCGATGAAACAAACGCTGTTATTTTAGTAGACCATAACGAACGTCAGCAAAGTGCTAATGACATTGATAAAGTACGTGTTTTAGAAGTTATCGACCATCACCGAATCGCAAACTTTGAAACAAGTGATCCATTGTATTACCGTGCTGAACCTGTTGGATGTACTGCTACAATCCTAAATAAGATCTATAAAGAAAAAGGAATAAAAGTAGAAAAGAACATTGCTGGATTAATGCTTTCTGCAATTATTTCTGATTCTCTTTTATTCAAATCCCCAACATGTACAGGAGAAGATGTTGATGCAGCTCGAGAGCTGGCTGAAATCGCTGGCGTGGATGCAGAGACTTACGGTCTTGAAATGCTGAAAGCTGGAGCAGACTTAAGCGATAAGTCCATTGAGGAGCTAATTTCCCTCGATGCGAAGGAATTTAACATTGGTGCAAGCAAAGTAGAAGTTGCTCAAGTGAATACAGTTGATGCAAGTGATGTCTTAAAACATCAAGACGACCTTGAAACGGCAATTTCGAAAGTAATTGATGAAAAAGAATTAGACTTATTCATGTTCGTGGTAACAGACATCCTGACAAATGACTCAACAGCACTTGCACTTGGAAAAAGAGCTCAATCTGTTGAAGACGCTTATAATGTAAAGCTTGAAAACAATACAGCTGTATTAAAAGGTGTAGTATCACGTAAAAAGCAGATTGTACCTGTACTAACAGAGGCAATGAGCAAATAAAATCGATATTAAAAAGATGGAGAGATCCATCTTTTTAATTGGTATTTTAGTTGACAATTTAAACTACCCTGTTATGATTTAAAACATAATACCAACTTAATAATTTCACAAAACCACTAGGGGTGCCTTTTAAAGGCTGAGATCGAAGTTTGACTTCGAGACTCTTAGAACCTGATCTGGATTATACCAGCGTAGGGAAGTGGCTGTTACGGAAACTCTATTACTTATTTTGTTTTCTCTACAACCACTTTCTATTGCTGAAAGTGGTTTTTTTGTTGGTTAAAAACTATCTTGAGGAGGACTTTTTATGCCTGCATTTACTGAAGTACTGCGTAAAAAAGCTGACCAAATCTGGGAAGCCAATCTTAATCACCCATTCGTAAGAGGAATTGCCGAGGGTACTCTGCCTTTAGGAAACTTTAAGTATTATGTGCTTCAAGATTCTTATTACTTATCTCATTTTGCAAGAATTCAAGCATTGGGAGCTGCAAGAGCTGAGGATTTATATACAACTTCTAGAATGGCCGCACATGCTCAAGGCACGAATGAGGCAGAGTTAGCACTGCATGAAAAGTTCATTAAACAACTTCATATCACAGA
This sequence comes from Fictibacillus arsenicus, assembly GCF_001999465.1. Classification (GTDB taxonomy): domain Bacteria; phylum Bacillota; class Bacilli; order Bacillales; family Fictibacillaceae; genus Fictibacillus; species Fictibacillus arsenicus. The sequence goes on along the minus strand of NZ_MQMF01000003.1, from coordinate 248,353 downwards.
AGAAGAACTAGCAAAATTCGAACCTGCACCAACCGCTTATAATTACACTTCACATTTGTATCGAGTTGCTGATTCTGGAAGTTTAGGAGAAATAATTGCTGCTATTCTTCCATGCTATTGGATTTATCATGAAATCGGAGAAAAGTTTGAAGGGGCTGAGCCAAAAGAACCTATATACCAGGAATGGATCGCTGCATACGGAGGAGAATGGTTTGGCCAGCTGGTTCAAGAACAAATAAGCCGATTAAATAACTTAGCAGAGAATGCCAGTCACGCTGAAAGAAAAAAAATGACACAGCACTTTTTACTCAGCTGCCAGTATGAATATTTGTTTTGGGAGATGGCTTTCTCATTGGAAAAATGGCCGGTTCCAACGCGCACATTATGCAGTGAGAGGAGAACTGAAAATGTCTAACAGATTAAAGTTAACTGATATATTAGTCACAATTGTAATTTCGATTGGTTTTGGAATTCTTTATAAAATATGGGGACCTCTCTATTATGCTGTTAAACCATTCGGTATTAATATTGATCAATTAATCTATGGGATGTGGTTTATGGCAGCAACAGTGGCATTTTTGATCATTCGTAAACCAGGAGTGGCTCTTCTTGCAGAAGTTGCTGCTTCTTCAGGAGAATTTTTAATGGGATCCGAATTTGGACTAGAAGTATTGTTATATGGAATAATTCAAGGTTTATTTGCTGAACTCTTACTCATGGCATTTAAATATAAGCGTTATGATTTATTAGCGGTTTCTATGGCAGGGATAAGTTCTTGCATAGGATCTTTAATATTGGACTTTTATAAAGGATATATTGGAGATTTATCAACTTGGAATCTTGTCCTCTATATGACATTTAGATTTATTGGAACGATTCTTTTTACAGGAGTACTGGCGAATTCTATCGTTAAGGCACTTGAAGCTACTGGTGTTACTAATCTTGTCAGGACTACATCACAAAAAGATTTCGATTCATTGGATCAATAAAGAGGTGATTGTGTATGGAATGTATTACATCCGTAAATAAATTAAAATTAAAATTTCCAGAAGAGGAAGGACTATTATTTAACGATTTAACTATTTCAATTCGAAAAGGAGAAAAAGTATTATTGCTTGGTCCGTCGGGATGCGGAAAATCTACTCTTCTACAAGTCTTATCTGGTCTTATCCCTCAATCAATTGATATTCCCATTAAAAGTGAGAGCATACAAATCCCTGATTCATGGGGATTTATATTTCAAGATCCTGATTCTCAGTTTTGTATGCCATATGTTGATGAAGAAATTGCGTTTGTTTTAGAGAATCTTCGAATACCTAAAAAAGAGATGACAGGCAGAATTAAAGAGCTCTTAGCAACTGTCGGCCTCTTCCTGGAAGATATTCATACGGAAATTCGAACGCTTTCTGGAGGTATGAAACAGCGTTTAGCACTAGCAACGGTTTTAGCTTTAGATCCTGAGGTGATCTTTTTAGATGAACCAACTGCATTAATTGATGAAGAGGGTACTGCACAAGTATGGGATACAGTTAAAGCTATTTCAAAAGATAAGACGATAATCATCGTTGAACATAAAATTGATCAGATTATGGATGTTATCGATCGAGTTATAGTGTTTACACATGACGGAAAGATCATGGCAGATGGAAATTCAACTTACGTTTTTTCTAATTTCAAAGAAGAGCTTAAAAGATTTGGAATTTGGTATCCAAATGCATGGGAAGAATATAAAAAAGAGAAAGTCCAAAACACTTTCACGGAACCTAGTGATCATATGCTGCGTTTACAAAACTTTCGAGGATACAGAAAAAAAGAAAATGCGATTACTTTAGAAAAAGCTGCTGTCCACTCAGGTGAATGGATTGTTGTTACAGGAGCTAATGGTGCTGGGAAAAGTACGCTTTTACTATCAATGATGCAATTACTAAAAACATCTGGTGATTACAGAATGGATGGACGACCAATAAAGAAATTTGCTGACTTGCAGAGAAAAGCATATTTTGTTTTTCAAAATCCTGAATATCAATTTTTAACGAATAGTGTAATAGAAGAGATTACTTATGAATTAAGGCAAAGAAACGAAGTGAGTAATGCAGAGTTTGTTAAGAAGGCAAATGATCTCTTAACAATATTCGGATTGAAAGATAAACAGAAACAACATCCTTATCATCTTTCTCTTGGTCAAAAAAGGCGTTTAAGTGTGGCCACTGCTTTTATACAAAATCCTCAATTGCTGCTATTGGATGAGCCTACTTTTGGGCAGGATTCTAAAAATACATTTAAGCTGCTTGAATTGTTGCAAGAAGAGTGCCAAAAAGGAACGATCATCATCATGGTTACACATGATTTAAATATCATAGATCATTTTGCTACAAGAGTATGGGAAGTGAAAAATGGAAAAGTGATCAGCGACTGGAAAAAGGATGAAATTAAAACAGGATCTGAGGGTAATGTGTATGAATATATCTTTTGAAGAAAGTTGGCTGCATAAGGTTAACCCTGCTCTTAAGCTATTTACACTCACATTTTTATTTGTATTTGCTGTAACGATCCATCATTTAAATTATATGATTACTTTTACATTGACCGTGTCTATCTTGTTCTTCTTTTGTACAGGTCAACCATATAAACACCTTTTACTTTTTCTCCTGCCTTTTTTACTTGTATTCTTCTCAACGGCAGTTTCAATGATTCTATTTGGAAAAGGGGAAACAACACTATTTAAATGGGGGCTTGTAAACGTTACAGAGGAGAGTTTATATCGGGGCTTGCACTTAGGTTTTAGAGCACTTGTATTTGCGATGATGGGTATTACATTCGTTTTGACGACAAAGCCAGTCCAGCTATTTTATTCATTGATGCAGCAGCTTAAACTGCATCCAAAGTATGCTTATAGTTTTATGGCAGCGATTAGGTTGATTCCAATCATGTTTGAAGAATTACAGACCATTCGGGATGCACGAAAAGTAAGAGGAATTCAAAGTCAAAAAGGATTAAGCGGTGTATTGAAGAGTATTAAATCACTGCCAATTCCTTTGCTTTCACAGAGTATAAGAAGAGCTTTTCGTATTGCAGTTGCTATGGAAGCAAAGAGGTTTAATTCGTCAAACGCAAGAACTTTTTATTATCATATAGGATTTTCAATATATGACCTATTATTTATTGTTTACTTTGTTTTAACAATAAGTTTAGCTTATTTTTTCGCATTGGAATTCCCGCTGTTTCCTGTTACAGATGTAAGACATTAAAGCACACCCAATACAGCCTAGTGTGCTTTTTACTATGGAATCATAATACGATCATTTTGTTTTAACAAAATGGTATATTCACCTTTATTTAATTTTTGATATATGGGATATGACACGGTTAATGCTTCCCCGGTTGAAAGAACAATCTTGTAATTGGGCTTTACAGTCATTGCAGTTCCTAGATCGATAATTTGTTCAGATCGAATTTTATAAATGATATGACCCTTATATTCAGTAATCTTAAATTCTTCCTCTACATAACCTGCCCATGCAAAGTAAAGGAAAAAACCTGCCAAAAATGTACAGGTTACAATCAGAAAACGTTTCATAATTCCACCTCATTCTAGTATGAATCAAAAGCCTAAAAATTATAGAAAGAGGGAAGGAGTATTTAAAAGGATTTGCCTTTTATTTAACTAATATAAATAACAATAATAAATTCATGACCAGCTTTTGTTATTCAAGGATTTTAGAAATAAATTATGCAATCTTGTTAATAGGAGCAAGGTAATGAGTGATCCCGCTAAAGTAAGGCCCATATCCCATTGAGCGTCCCACATATCTCCCTGAGCACCAACAAAGTCTTTCGTTTTTCTATTTGAAATTCTGCTGGCAATCCATTCAATAATTTCATAAAACCCTGCCAGTGAAAGAGTCATATTAATCGCTATAAATTGAACCCACTTTCCTAAAGGCAAAGGAGTTTTCAAGATTAATATTTCGCGAATAACGATAAAGGTTAGTCCTTTAAGAAAATGGCCAAATCGATCATAGTGGTTTCTTTCAAAGTCATAATTTTTTTGAATCCAATCAAAAAGAGGAACATCATCATACGTAAAATGGCCGCCGATAAAAGTCATTATCGTTAATAATGCAATGATGCTATAAGAAAGACTAGTCAGCCTTACTTTGTTATAAAAATAAAGGACAGCCAAAATGATAATTACAGAAGGGCCAACTTCTAGTATCCATATAGGATAATGCGCAGGCTTGATGAATGACCAAATAAAAAAAGCGATAACCGTCGTTAGTAGAAATATATGAAAGTAATTTCTTTTCATATTAAAAAATCCCTCGCAATCTACTATTAGTATTGATTTTCTATAAAGAAAGTATACGTTTAGCAGAATATTAAGATTAAATCTAACAAAAGGGATGTGAAGCATTATGACAAAAAAGATCGCTGTAGCTGTCCTGCATGGTATCGGGGACCAAAAAGAAGATTTTTCAGATATATTATCAGAAGAGCTGACTAAAAGATTTTCACAAAATCTGAAACCTTATTTCCCAGCTCCCGAAGCAGAAATTGTTATTCAGCCTATCTATTGGGGCAGCGTGTTCAATGGACGAGAAAATGAGATGTGGGAAAAGCTCTCAAAAGCTGCAGAATTAGATTTTGCAAAGCTAAGACATTTTGTTATTCACTTTTTTGGTGATGCAATTGCTTATCAGCCGTCTGCAAATCACAATCCGAATTACATAAAGGTACATGAAGTCTATGCGAAGGGACTTCAAAAGCTGAGCGAAAAAGCAGGTCAGAATGCCCCTTTATTTGTTATAGCTCACAGTTTAGGAACGGTTATAACAAGCAATTATTTTTATGATTTGCAATACATACCTGATAGAGTTCCTTTGAAAGTGCAAGAAAGTATGGCTGATACCCCTCTTGAACAAGGAGACACACTAACAGGATTTTATTCTTTAGGAAGTCCGTTGGCGTTATGGAGTTTAAGATATGCTGACTTTGATGTGCCAATAAACGTACCTTCACCTTATCTAAAAAAATATTATCCGAACCTGAGCGGAAAGTGGATAAATATGTACGACAAAGATGATGTCTTTGGGTACCCGCTTAAACCGCTAAATGATACATACGATAAAGCAGTTGAAAATGATGTTGAAATTAATAGCGGAAATTTAATCAGCAGCTGGTCACCTTTATCTCATATGCACTATTTCACAACTAACGATTTAATCAATAAAATAGGTGATGACCTGGCTAACGCATGGAAACAAATTAATTTAAAAAACAGCTAATGCAGCAGCAACCATTCATGTCCAAGAATACACTGGAAAATGAACTTTCGAAATGGATGGAATCAGATGAATAATCAGCAAAAACAAAGGACGGTTCTATCATTCGAGCAATTGGAACTGTCATATCTGCTTATACGAATACACCTAATAAATACTTTACGATACATTCCTTGACGATCTTGATTTAATCGGGAATGCTCTTCAAGCTATAGGAAATGTATTAACATTCAAATTTATTGCAGGCTGCAGGAAACGCATTACAGGGGCTTGAAGGAAAATATGAACTGCCTAATGGTGACCTCGAATACAGTCAGTCTTTAATTTTAGCAGGAAGCTGGATTCACGCAGTTGGGGCAGTACTTTCAATATTTTAATAACTGATCGAAAAAAGAAAGGAAATTAAAAATGGAAGAGTATGAAAATATAATGAAAACATACATAGAAGAAAACAATCTATCAGCAGAGCATTATCGTTTATCAGAGTCTTGTCATTCAGTTGAAGAAGCCGCACAAGCAATAAAAGCTTCTTCAGATGAGTTTGTAAAAAACATTTGTCTAATCGACGAAAATAATCGATTAATTCTCGCAATTGTAAAAGGGAAAGATCGAGCCAGCACAACCCTTGTGGGGAAAGTATTAAATATCTCTAGACCAAGGTTAGCTAATGAAAGAGAAATTTTAGAGTATACTGGATTTCCTATAGGAGGGGTTCCATCTTTTGGATACAAAGCTGTATTTTTAGTGGACCCTAGAGTAACAGAACAGTCCTATATCTATACTGGAGGAGGATCTGCGCATGCTCTCATAAAAGTAAGTGTGGAAGAGATGCTGAAAATTAATGAGGGAAGAGTAGTAAGAATTAGAAAGTAAATAATTCACTAACCAAAGGGGCTGTCCCAAAAGTAAGGTAAACTTACTTTTGGCAGCCCCTAATTTTTTATTTTTGTCAAAATAAAAAATAAATAAAATCGCCAAATTTTCGTTATCTAATCGAGTTTATTAGATAACCTACTATTTTATAATGATGTACGTTATCTAAAATAAAATGAGGCATAACTAAAAAGTTTTTATACTTTTTAGTCAGCCTCTTTTATTTAATAAAGTGAAATATTATTCATTTTTGAAATCCCTTTTTTTCAAACTGAGTCCTAAGATTAATTTTAATAGGGGAGGTACTGCAAAGAATATGAATAGAATTCTAAATAATTGATATCCCGTAATCATTGATACATCTGCTTCTAATTCATGTCCTATAATCCCCATTTGATCCGCGCCGCCAGGGGCAAGGCTTAGGAAACTTGTTATGGCTGAAAATTGATACTGCCATACAAGCAAAAAGCTCAATCCTAATGAAATAGACACTAAAATTAAACTGCTAAATAGGGCTACAGGAATAATTTTTGCTTTATGTTTTAATTTATCAGGTTTTAGTAATAAACCTATATAACCTCCAATCATAAATTGAGAGATATCCAGAACTGCAGAGGGAAGAGGCGGTCCTTGAACACCTGATACATTCAAAAAAGCGATTCCTAGAATAGGTCCTAATAAAAAAGCTGTTGGCAGATTGATCTTTTTTCCTATAAGAGAAATTATCACAGAAAATATCGCAAATAGAATGATTTGCGGAAAAAACTCCTGCTGTATATCATTGCTGATAGCTTGTGGAGCAATTTCCAATCCTTCTTTAGAAAACAGGGGGCTGAAAATAAGAAAGGGAACAAAAAAGATAATCATAATAACTCTGATTACTTGAAAGAATGTAACTGTAGTAATATCAATTCCTTTTGTTTCTTCCGCAAATGTTATGATTTGCGATAAACCTCCAGGAATACTGCTAGTCAGAGCGGTAGGGAAATTAATATCGGTAATACGTGAAATAAAAAAAGCCATTCCGGTACATATCAATATAAGGAAAAACGTCATAAATGCCATCGATGGAAGTTTTGATATCATCGTTAAAAGAGTATCGCGTGTAAATGTAAGACCGATTGAATAACCGACAATAATTAACCCTGTATTTCGGATATATATTGGCCAGTGCAGCTTGACAATTCCTAGATTTGAAACTATTAATACTGCTGTCATTGGTCCCAAAAGCCAAGGGATAGGTAATTTAAAAATGTAAAAAACGAATCCGCCAATTAAAGCTGACAATAGAGCTATAGATATTTGGAGAAGTGGATTAGTTTTATAATCTGATATACTCTTCATCACAAAACCTTCTTTTGTTACTATTGTTTTTATGTTTGCTTACTATAGTGTAGCACAGTAACTTCGTGAACTGTAAGGGATATACTCAGCTGGCTGCTTTCTTATTATCCTTTATTGTTTCTAGCAAATTATCAATCCATCTTGAACAAAACTGAAAGGAACGCTGAAAGATAGGGCTCTGAATAAATGTATAGATGAATGTGAAAATGAAGACAGGTCCACCGATTAATAATCCAACTATTAGTACAAAACATTCCATCATAATTCTGACTCTGCTGATAGAAATGCCCGTTTTCTCCGATATTGACAGCATGAAACCATCCCTGGGTCCTGCTCCTATTCCAGCAGCAGAATACATACCACCGCCTATCCCCATCAAAACAATGCCCATAAATAATATAAGTACATCAAAAGAAAGTCGAGATGAACTAGGAAGTATTTCAAAATATAGAAAAGTATCTACCAATACACCAACTAAAACAGCATTTAAAAAAGTACCCACGTTTATGTATTTTCTATTTATCTTTAATGTTATTGAGATCAGAACAAGTCCTATAATAATGTTCCAAGTGCCAATCGTTAATCCGAACTTATCAAATAAAGCGATATTAAGAACATCCCATGGGCTAACCCCTAAATATTTCACTTGTATAGCTAATGCAATTCCATAGCTGAAGATGCATAACCCAATTACAAAAAAGAAAATCCTAATTCCATATCTCATCTGCTAATCCCTCTTTTCCATAATTCAGTCTATAAATTAATTAGACTATAAAGGAAAGAAATATAAAAAGAAACTTTAAAAGATTTATTATTTTGAGAAGGATTTATCCGCATTTGTCGAATCATAAGAGATAAATAAATAATTTGAGGGGTGCACATGGAATCCATAGTTGAAGCAAGTGAACAATATTTAGATCGGGTAACAGAAATGGGTATAGATCTTTGGCCTAATAATGATTTTGATGAGTTAAAAAAGGAGTTTTCAGATCTTATTTATTCATCGAAGGATATGGTTTTCTTATACATAATAAATGAAAAACCCTCTGCTTTTATTCATATTTCCATTAGGAGTGATTATGTAGAAGGCTCAGATTCAAGTCCAACAGGTTTTGTTGAAGGTATATACGTGTCACCTAATTTAAGAAGAAGAGGAATCTCCAAAAAACTCTTAGATAAAGGAGAAACATGGCTTAAGAGTAAAGGATGTATTCAAATTGGATCAGATATTGAACTAAATAATGAGACGAGCTATTTGTTTCATACTCAAGTTGGATTTAAGGAAGCCAACCGGCTGATTGCATTTATTAAGGATATTAATTAGTGAATAATGAATAATAAAGAGGGCAGCCACATGGAAAGAAACACAATAAACAGCCCGGCGGTAATAAGCAGGAAGACGTTCAGCCTAAACTTACTCTTTTTATGAGAATAAAGCAGTTTCCAGGTTCCCAAAAAGATAAGCACGAGTCCGCTTAGAAAGATAAACAAAGAAATAATCCCGCTTGCTTTTAAAACTTGACTGCCTGCTGATATAGCAGATACAGCAAATAAAAGAATGAAGATCTTGGGATTAACTCTACTTTTCACCTTCATATTAGTCCCTCCAACAAGACATGAGAAATTAGCTCTCATGTTTTTTTACATCACGACCATTCTACTTCCGTATAAATCTGAAAAGAAGTGTATAAGTACCTATTGAGCCTGGATAAAGGCTATACTCTTCAAATATTTAAATCATTCATGTTCTTCAATTGACTTTAATAAAATCAATTAAAGACCAATATGTTATAACCCTTTACTTTAATGGACCACTCTTGTATTACATCATAAGTATTACTTCTGGGGGTGAATTGAATGGCTGAACTTCGCTATAATCCGCTTTTGGACAGCTGGGTAATGGTATCTGCAAAGAGACAATTTAGACCTTATTTACCAAAAGACCATTGCCCTTTCTGTCCAGGGTCAGGAAAAGTTCCTGAAGACTATGATGTTCATGTTTTTCAAAATGATTATCCTGTACTAAGAGCAGAACCTTCAGAACCTGACGATGTAGGAGGAAACTTGTATCAGACAAGAGAAGCTGCAGGCAGCTGTGAGGTTATTCTTTATTCTTCAGATCATCATGCTACGCTCCCCGATCTTACAAGATCACAAATGAAGCGGATAATCGATCTTTGGACAAAAACTTTTGACAAATTAGATAAGGATGAAAAGCACCAATATGTAATGATTTTTGAGAACAGAGGAGAAGAAGTAGGAGTAACGATTACCCATCCACACGGTCAAGTATATGCCTATCCATTTATTCCTCAAAAAGTGAAGATCGAATTAGATAATTGTAAAAAGTACTTACAAAAAACTGGAAGAAATATGTTTGATGACATAATTAAAGAAGAGAAACGCTTTGACCAAAGAGTAGTTTTAGAGAATGATTATTTTATTGCATTTATTCCTTTTTTTACTGATACTCCTTTTGGTCTTTTTATTGTAAGTAAGGAAAATAAAACGGCACTGACGGATTTTACTGAAGAGGAAAAGAACGCTTTAGGAGATATTCTTCAAGAAGTGATAGGCGGCATGGACCACTTATTTAATTGTACATTTCCATTTATGATGGGTATCCACGGAAGACCAAGCAACTCAGAAAATGTTGAAAGCTATTATCGTTTTCACATCGAGTTTTATTCTCCAATGCAAACAAAGGAAAAATTAAAACTAAATGCAGCTTCTGAAACTGCGGGCTGGGCAGTGGCTCTTCCAACAAGAGCAGAAGACAATGCTGTATTACTGAGGAAAGCCATTCAAGTATTTTGGAATAATGGCGGAATAAAAAATAATTAATGTACAGCAATCATTCAGTTTGGGCACTTATTTAAGTGTCTTTTTTTATTGGCCACAAATAGGGTATACAATATTTTTTTTATGTTAAACCTGAATACGACTCTATTTTAGTGATGGGGTGTCCATATGTCATTTAAAAATATTGTTTCAAATGAACAAAAGCTGCTGTACATTGCGCTAACCATTATTCTTCTTTATTTGTCACCACTATTTATTTTAGGAGAAAATGCACATATTCGTGTTCATGATAACCTTGATTCAAATCTCGCCTGGTATAAAGTTTTAAAAGAAAGCGGGCAGATGTTTGGCGGGGTAAATTCAACTATTCCTCAGATTATTAATGGACTTCCCCGGAATGCACTTGGAACAGAATTTAGCGGTATTGTCTGGCTTCATGCAATATTCCCGACCATGATCGCTTATGCGATAAGCCAAAGTATAACAAGGTTTTTTGCTTTTGCAGGCATGTATTTATTATTGAAAAAACATTTCTTACACGAGAAAAAGTATGCAGTGATCACGATTGGTACTGCCCTCGCTTTTGCTCTCACTCCATTTTGGCCATCCGGAATGCTAAGCACACTTGGTATGCCATTAGCATTATGGGCATTCTTAAATATTCGGAAAGGGGAAAAAGGGTGGAAGAACTACTTAGTTCTTGGTCTTTTGCCCCTTTATTCGAGTTTTGTTTTAGGCTTTTTCTTCTTTTTATTTGCAATGGGTATTTTTTGGCTTACAGATGTACTGCGTAAAAAGGGCTGGAACTGGCCGTTCTTTTTTTCAATCTTGTTTATGACTTTCGTATTTATGTTAGTCGAATATCGATTAGTGTACTCGTTTATTTATGATGACGAACCGAATACAAGAGACGAGTATTTTCATGCAAGATTGCCATTTTGGTGGGTCACTAGGCTTACATTTAAGAACTTTGTACTTGGCCATACTCATGTCATGACTGTACATGGTTTGTTTGTTTTGCTGGTTACCATACTTGCTTTCATTGTTGTCATTTGGAAAAGGCTATGGCAGAAGGAAAAAGTTTTCGTTTTCTTGTTAGGACTAAATTTTGCACTATCAGCATGGTATGCGTTTTGGTTCTATAAAGGCTGGCTTCCATTAACCGAAAGATTTCATTTTATGGATACATTTAATTTTGCGCGGTTTCACTTTTTACGTCCGATAGCGATCTATATGGGCTTTGCTTTAGGTCTGAAAATTATTTGGGAAAATAGAACACTTAAAAATATAATACCGTATTTTATCTTAGGACAGATTGTATTGTTATGTTTGTTTAACGACGAGTTTATTTATCGTAAAAAACCTACAGTAAAAGAATTTTATGCTGAAGAACTCTTCCAAGACATTGAAAAATACATTAACCGTCCACTGGATAGATATAGAGTCGCAAGCATAGGAATACATCCGGCCATCGCACAATACAACGGATTTTACACTCTGGATACCTATAACAATTTCTATCCATTAACATACAAATACGCATTTCGGGAAATAATGGATAAAGAATTAGCAAAAAATAAGCGGCTGCGCACTTACTATGATGAGTGGGGAGGACGCTGTTACATATTTACAGACCAGTTAGGCAAGCATTATATGTTCAAAAAGAACTCCAGTGAAACGTTAAAGAACCTGCAGCTTAATATAGAGCCTTTCAAACAGCTTGGGGGAGAATATATTTTTTCAGCGCTACCTATAGAAAATGCTGCTGAAATAAAACTGGAGTTAGAAAACGTTTTTGAATCCGATACGGCCGCATGGAAAATCTATTTATATAAAGCAATGTAAACAGCCAGGAGGTACTTTCATGAAACAGCCAGCTTTAACAATTGTTGTTCCTTGCTACAACGAGGAAGAAGTCTTGCCAATTACGATAGATGCCCTTAATGTTCTGCTTAAAAGAATGATATCGGAGGAACTGATTTCCGATGATAGCAAGCTGTTATTTGTAGATGATGGCAGCAAGGATCAAACATGGGCCATTATTCATAAAGAAGGTTTAAGAAATGATAATGTCAGGGGTTTAAAGTTAGCAGGAAATGTAGGACATCAAAACGCCTTGCTTGCTGGACTTTTTACAGCAAAGGAAACTTCAGACTGTGTTTTATCAATTGATGCTGATCTACAAGACGACATTTCAGTAATACCTCAATTTATTGAGCACTTCAATAAGGGCTGTGATATTGTCTATGGCGTTCGAAAAAAGCGAGACTGCGATACATTTTTCAAACGTAATACAGCTGAATTTTTTTATAAATTCATGAACAAGATGGGGGTAAATCTTGTTTATAATCATGCAGATTTTCGTTTGATGAGTAAAAGAGCTTTAATTGAATTGGAAAAGTTTGAGGAAGTAAATTTGTTCTTAAGAGGTATTGTTCCACTTATCGGATATAAGTCTGCTTCTGTCTACTATGAACGTAAAGAAAGACCGGCTGGAGAAACAAAGTACCCGCTTAAAAAAATGCTTTATTTTGCCTTTGACGGCATTACTTCATTTTCTGTAACTCCTATTCGTTTTGTCCTTCTGACAGGATTAGTTTCTTTTTTTGTAAGCTTGTTGTTTGGTGTCTATTTCTTAGCCTTAAAGTTTATCGGAAATACGGAAACCGGGTGGACATCCCTTATTACATCTATTTGGCTGATTGGAGGACTTCAGCTAATTGGCATCGGATTAATTGGCGAATATATCGGTAAAATTTATAAAGAATCAAAGAGGAGACCTAAATATATTGTTGAAACTGACTCAAATCATCTTTCAAAGCCCATTCAACTAAAAAATACTCAGAGAGTTAAAGATGAATCATATAATCTCAACCTTCGAAAACTTCCTGAAACCAACTAATACTTTTTTGAAGTTTGTCATTGTTGGAATAATAAATACGTGTATCGGGCTTTTCGTTATCTTTATTTTATTGAACCTATTTCATATTGGTTATTGGGCATCAACTTTTATAGGCAATGCAACAGGTGCTGCTATTAGTTATATCTTGAATCGAAAATTCACATTTCAAAGTAAAACTTCAGTTGGCGGCAGCTGTTTACGGTTTTTGGCAGTCATTCTGATTTCTTATTTAGCAGCATATAGCCTGAGTGATCAAATTATAAACACTGCATATCAGCATACAGCTCTTAAAATTCTTACTGATAAAGAAGCGTCTGTTTTATTGGGTTCTTGTTTATATACTTTCGCTAATTATTTCGGACAAAAATACTTTGTTTTTACCCGTTGAGGTGACCAAACATGAAACGAAAATTCCTGCTAATTTTAAGTGTTGCATATACCGTTTTTATGGCATACCTTTGTTTTTACTATTTCACAAAAGGTGAAACCCATAGCTATCAAGTAGCTTTTGGCGGTATTTTCTGCGGACTTGTACCCTTAAGTTTAATTCTTTTCACAAAGATAAAATTTAATATGCCCATTATGATTTCTTATTTCGCCTTTCTATTTGCCTCACAATATTTAGGATCGATCTTAGGTTTTTATCATCTTGGCTGGTGGGATACGTTTTTACATCTTTTAAGCGGAGCTCTATTGGCATTTGTCGGAATAGCACTCTATGAACGTATGACACACCAGCATGCAAGGAGTGATATTTCTTATTGGCTTGTATTTCTTTTTGTTCTGTCCTTTTCAGTTTTTGGCGGGGTCGTATGGGAAATCTACGAGTTCAGTATGGATCAGTTCTTTTCGATGACCTTACAGGGCGGAGGAAATTTCGATACGATGATTGACCTTATTGCCGATACTGCCGGAGGGTTGCTAATTGCTATAATAGCATCTTTAAGAACAAAAAGAAGGTTTAAAATGACTTAATAATATAACTTATCGTTTTGCCATTGCTTAAATCTGCAATGGTTTTTTAATGTTCAAATGCTTAAAACAAATAAGGAATGTAATTAATCTTTTACAAACCTAAAATGCTCCTTTTACTTTAGCTTAATAACCATTTAGTAAGGTAAAGATGAAACATACAGAGTTATAAGCATATGAGGAGGATAATAATGAAAAAAATCATGCTCACACTAGCAGCTGCTGCCACTATTGGCTCAGTTACCACGGTATATGCAAATCCAGATGTTCTTCAATTAAGTTCAAACGGTAAACAATTTGAAGAAAGATTTAAGCAGCTTTCCCGTGATACAGCATGGGAAGAAAAAGAAAAGGTTAATTTACAGTTTAACACCTACCATCCACAAGGCATGACAAAAATAGGGAACTTATTCTACATGTCTTCTGTTGAAATTATTGAAAAACCTGTGAAATACGAGCAGCCTCGTAATGGTTATGACCGCACTCCAGGGAAAGGGATTGGACACCTTTTTGTTTTCAATAACGAAGGGAAGCTTTTAAAAGATATTGAGCTTGGTGAAGGGAATATGTACCATCCTGGAGGCATTGCTTCCGATGGAGAGTCAATTTGGGTATCTGTTGCCGAATATCGACCAGACAGTGAATCCATCATTTATAAAGTGGATCCCAAAACGATGAAATCAAAGGAAATGTTTAGAACAAATGATCACATTGGTGGAATACTGCGCGACGGCAAGAAAGGAAACCTTAAGGCTGTAAGCTGGGGCTCAAGAACTTTTTACGAGTTTGATCAAAATGGGAAAGTAGTAAGCAAATCCAAGAATCCAAGTCACTTTATTGATTACCAGGATTGTGAGGATGCCGGAAAAGAAAATATGATTTGCAGCGGAATCACTGAACTTCCGCAGAGCGGAACTAATTCTGAAAAATATGAATTAGGGGGATTAGCTTTATTAAATAAGAAAACAATGAGAATTGAACACGAACTTCCAATCTCGCTATTTTCTGATCAAGGACACACCGCTACACGTAATCCTGTTTATGTAGAAAATAGAGATCAAGCGTTTCAGTTATATGCTGTACCTGATGATGATAAGTCATCAATGCTTGTTTATGAATCAAAATAAATACATTAAAGAATTATAGAAAAACACTTTGGAAAACTTCAAAGTGTTTTTTTATAATATTTAAACAAAAAACCATTGACCTTCACGCACCGTAAAGGTTTAAAGTAAAATTGTCAGGAGGTGAGCACATGGAATATACAATACAAAAGCTAGGCTTGCTGGCTGGAGTCAGCACCCGTACATTGCGTTATTATGATGAGATTGGGATTCTTAAGCCGGCAAGAATCAACTCATCTGGATATCGCATCTATGGGCAGACAGAAGTCGATAAACTCCAGCAAATTCTATTTTACAAGGAACTCGGGCTCCAGTTAGTCAAAATAAGAGAAATAGTAAGCTCTTCTTCTTTTGATGCTGCAACTGCTCTAAGTGAACACCGTGAACAGCTCCTCGACAAACGATTACAGTTAGATAGATTAATCGCCAATGTGGAAAAAACGATTGCTTCTAACGAAGGGAGGATTACGATGACAGACAAAGAAAAATTTGAAGGCTTCAAACAAAAAATGGTAGAAGATAATGAAAACAAATTCGGTAAAGAAATTCGTGAGAAATATGGAGACGATGCGGTAAACAAATCTAACCAAAAAGTTTTAAACATGACTCAAAGTGAACATGATGAAGTAACTAAGCTTAGTGAAGAGCTGCATACTACATTAGCCGAAGCATTTAAAACTGGAGATCCTACTGGTGAGCTTGCTCAAAAAGCAGCTGCTATGCACAAGCGATGGCTGACTTATTATTGGAATGAATACAGCAAGGAGACACATGCTGGTCTTGCCCAAATGTATGTGGATGACGAAAAATTTACTGCCTATTATGATAAAGAGCAGTCAGGAACAGCAGAATTTCTAAGAGATGCTATCTACATTTACACAGGCGTGAAGCAGTAAATGAAATTGGGAATGTATTAGTTAAAAGGGATAACCTTGGTTATCTCTTTTTTTATTTTATCATCGAGATAGTTTACACTGATTAAAGAGACTTTGAAGGGAATGGCCTAATCATGACGAAAAAAATATACTACTCTTCACCATATACAACAGAATGGGAAACAATCTTTAAGAAGTCATTTACAAAAGAAGATAAATATTTTGTGGTCTTAGATGAAACAGCTTTTTATCCAACGGGTGGCGGGCAGCCTCACGATACGGGAACGATAAACGGTATTGAGGTTCTAGATATTTTCAATGATGAAACTGGTGAAGTTGTCCATATGATAGAAAGACTTCCCGAAACAACACAAGCTTTCTGTTCATTGAACTGGAGAAGAAGGTTTGAACACATGCAGCATCACAGTGGACAGCATCTATTGTCAGCAGTATGCTACACACTTTATAACGCAAAAACTGTGAGTTTTCACCTTGGTCAAGATTATGCAACGATTGATCTTGATTTATCTGAACTTAATCCCTCACAAATGGAGAAAATTGAACAAACCGCGAATGAGGAAATATATCATAATAGATCTATACATACTTATTATGTAACGAGTGAGGAATTAGCTAAACTGCCTCTCCTAAAAATGCCAAAAGTAACAGAGAATATTCGAATAGTAGAGATTGAAGGCATAGAGTACAATGCATGTGGCGGAACTCACGTTTTAAGAACCGGCGAGATTGGAATTATCAAGTTAATTAAAGCAGAAAAACAAAAAGGAATGATAAGGCTCTATTTCAAATGTGGTTTACGGGCACTTCAAGATCTCAATGAAGGGCAGCAGATTTTAGGTAAGATAGCGGCAAAATTTAATACGGGACGTTATGAAGTAATGGGCAGGATTGAAAAGTGGGAAGAAGAAAAGAAGAAGTTGGAATCAGAACTTGCAAAAGTCAAAGAAGAAAAAAATGCTTACGTTGCAAAAGAACTCCTTTTAAAGAAAGAAGGAGATTTTCTTTTTCATGTTTTTGATGACAAGTCGTTTGATGAATTAAAAAACCTCGCCATAATAATGGCACATGACCATAATTTGTTTATACTATTTGCTTCAACGTTGGAAAATAAGGCAGTTGTAGTTCATAACGGAACTAAAAATGTTCCATGCGGAAAGTTTCTAAAAGAACACATGGGATCATTTAATGGAAAAGGCGGAGGCAACGATAAATCTGCACAAGCCGGTTTTCCAACTTTAGAAGATACTTTGAATTTTTTGGATTTTAGCCGGCGGGAATTATTAAAGAAAATAAAAAATTAAACAAAAATGGTGTACAGCTGGAGGTTGGTAATCAAATGTTTGAAAAGTTTAATTTTGACATACTTTATCGTGAACGAGATTATATCACCCCTCTAGTAGTAATGATGTGTGGTGTAGCTGGTTCTGGTAAAACTACATTCGCACAACAATTAGAAAAAGAAGGTTTTATTCGTCTTTCTATTGATGAAGAAATATGGGCTACTAATGGTCGTTATGGGATTGATTTCCCGATTGAAAAGATAGACAAATATAAGAAAGAAGCAGAAAGTAAATTGTGCAATCGTTTAGTAAAGTTAATTCAAGATAAAAAACAGGTGGTAATTGACTTCAGTTTTTGGAATCGCGTAAGAAGGAACAAATATAAACAACTTATTGAAAAGTCAGGCGGTAAATGGAAACTAATTTATTTAAAAGTTCATCCTGATGATTTGCGTAAACGGCTGAAAATACGAAATAAACGTTTTGATGCAAATGCCTTCCCAATAACAGAAGAACTTTTAACTTCCTACCTTAATGGTTTTGAAGTACCAAAAGGGGAAGGAGAAATTGTGATTGAAAATTAGGCTTATCAAATAATTAATGGGATGAGAAAAAGACCAAACAAGAATCTGGTCTTTTTTCTCTTCCAAAAGAGAATCCTTTAAGTTAATTGGCAACCTTTATTTATCATATTAAAAATATCGCAACAATGGTTGTAACGACTAAGCCGATTGTAACAGGCTTCAGGTTTCTTCTTGCAAGCTCAAATGGATCTACACCGCATATTGCGGCTGCAGGAATTAATGCCCATGGCACCAAAGTTCCTCCGCCAACCCAAATTGCTGCAATCTGTCCTAATGCTGTTAAAGTTGCAGCACCAGCTCCGATTGCTGTGCCAAAGATATTAGCTACAGAGCCAGCTAATGAAATACCCGAAAAACCTGACCCATCCAGTCCAGTAATTGCACCGACTGCTGTTAATGTAACAGCTCCAATCTCTTTACTTAATGGAACAACAGAAGCAAGCGCTAAGCCTAGATCGTTAACAATACCATGTGAAGTTTTCGGTAGGACTTCACCTATTATTTTTGTGAAACCAGAATCACCTAAATAAAAGAATGCAGCGATGGGTATTACAGGGCCGAAGACTTTGAAACCAAATTGAAAACCGTCAATCATGTAGGAAGTTGTCTTTTCGAGTCCCTTATTTTTATGGCTGACCATTGTAATTAGTATAAGGATAAAAACAGATGTTCCGCCAATTAATGCTGTCGCATCACCACCTTGAAGCTTTAGAATGGACATTGCAGCTACATCAAGTGCGAACATAACTGGGATAAATAGAGCGAAGAATTTTTTCTGACGATCAGATAAAAGATTCTTTTTTTGATCAGACCCAAGTTCTTTTACTGATTCATCTGTCACTCCAGTTGCCGCTGTAAGTTTCCCCGTTTTCATATCCCGTCTTAAAAAATAAAAGGCAGCGACTGTTGTAACTAACCCCATTACAAAAACAAGCGGAATGCTGGCACTGATTACCTCGTTTACTGGAAGTCCCGCTGCATCAGCTGTTAATTTAGGAGCTGCTTGAATGATAAAATCACCCGATAAAGCTATACCATGCCCAAATAGGTTCATAGCCATCGCTACTCCAAGTGCAGGCAGACCTACTCGAATGGCTACAGGAAGAAGAACTGCACCCATGAGCGCAACTGCGGGCGAAGGCCAGAAAAACCACGAGATTACCATCATTAAAATCCCGATCGTCCAATAAGCAAGTGCAGGAGTGCGAATCAACTTAGAAAATGGCGAGATCATTACATCGTTAATACCTGTTGTAGTTAAAGTTCTGCTCATAGCAACAATAATAGATATAACAAGTATTGTTGGAAGAAGCTCTGTAATAGCATAAATAAAACTATTAAAAATACTGCTGATCGAACCGCTTAACGAACCTGTTGCTGCTATAGCAATTAAGAAAATACCTACAATGCAAATTAGAGTCGTATCACGCCTTTTAACCATAAAACCAATGATTAAGCCTATAAACACAACATAAATCCAATGAAGCGCTGTTAGTTCAACGCCCATTTAAATACCTCCCCTTTGAATGGGTAATTAGCCCTTTCGTAATGTAATACAGAATATGTTGGGAAGGGGAAGTGGTGAGAGCGTTTAAAAAAGCTTATTAATGATTGAGACTGTAAAAAGCTTTCGTTAGATTGGCGACTCGTGAATAAATGGTAAAAACTTTTGGATTTAAGGCTGAAATTTTTGGATAGGAGCAACAAACCTTTGGATTCAGACTCTCAGCTTCTTGATTTATTATTCTTTTAATTCCTTTTTAACGATCTGAAGAGAATGATAGGTGTAATAAGAAATAATAAAAATAAGAAAGGTATAGAATAAGTTCCAGATTAAATTCTCTGATAGCAGCTGTTTAATATCTAAATATTTTAATACGTTATTAAACAGGTCCAAGAAAAACACATGGATAATATAAATGCCAAGCGCATTACCGCCAACTTTTGTAATCCACACTCCTTTACCAATCTTTTTATTATTCAGAGCAAAGAAGAATAGAAAAGCAGTAACAAGAATCGTTGAAAAAAAGTATTCACCATGGCTGCCATCTAACACTTTATCTAACAAATATCCTTCCATCACTTGAATGACCGTACAGATAATCGCTAAACCGAGATAGGTTATCCCGCTTATTTTCCTTAGTTTTTTCAAATGTATATTAATTGAGAAAACCACTCCTAATGTTGTATAAAACAAACCAAAGAAAAGAGCATCGCGTGTAGTGCTGACAGGCAATTCAAAGAACATCGTATATGCCTGCCCTAAAAGACCAAATAAGTTTAAAACAATACTTAGGACAAACAAAACACCTATTTTTTTAAATTTAATGAATAAGTAAACAATGATGGTGCTCCAAATTAACGCCGTTAGGAACCAAAGCTGATACCCGCTAGTTCCTTTGCCATAATAAAATAAATTTAATAACGTAAATTTATCAAAGTATTTATTAAGATCTTCCAGATTATCATTGCCTTTTAGAAGTATCAGAAGAACATCATATATAGCATAAAAGACCAGCCAGACGAGATAGATTTTCGTCAGCTTCATGATATAGCTTTTTAAATATAAAAAGGATGACTCCTTTTGTATCATTTTCTGTGCAAAGAAATAACCTGAAGCAGCAAAGAAAAAGGGTACAGCGAACCTGGCGATATTATCAATAATAAAATAGCCTGTAAAACCATCTAACGGAAAAATATGAATAATTACGACTGCCAATATGGCAAAAAACTTAATAAAGTCTATTGAATAAATGCGATCCATCCATTTAATTCCTCCTACTACTTACGGTGAACTTTATCATTATTCACCAAACCTCCTATCTTCAAAATCCTCACAGTTATAAAAATAGTAAATAGTGACACATTTTAGCAGTTACTGTAAAATAATGACTATCATATTTTTATAAATTCTAAGAGATAACGACTGTTATCTCTTTTCTTTTTCATACATACATTCAACAAAGGGGTTATAAGGGGGATACATAATGGATGAGCCTAGATTTATCAGGGATTTAAATGCGCTGAAAAAAGGCGGATATATCAAAGAAAAAGACTACCTGACAGTAGTGGATGGATATCGTAGATATGCAGATGATCTAAAAATAAAGGAAACTTTAATAAAAGCTGAACCGATAAATCATAAACCCGTTCAGCCAAAACCAGTAAAACCAGTTGTTAAGCCAAAAACTAAAGTTGAATTAACACCTGAGCAGAAAAGAGAAAAGAACATAACTTCATTAATGGCAGCTGGTGTTATCCTCCTATTGTTAGGCGGATTAACACTTGCAACAAGTAATTGGGAAGTATTCAGTTCACTTACTAAAACAATGCTTGTAGGCGGAATCGCTATTTTATTTGGAGGTTTGGGAGCACTTTCGGAAAAAGTGCTAAAGATAAGAAAAACAGCTTTTACTTTTTTTGTTTTGTTTGCATTGTTCATTCCGATTACAATTTTGTCTGCTGGATATTTTGAGTTGTTTGGCAGCTGGCTTAGTTTTTACGGAGAAGGAAGATATGTTCTAGGAGTCCTCACAACCGTATTATGTGTTCCGGTCTATTTTGGATTCGGCCGCTATTTTCATTCAAAACTGTTTAGCTGGATTACTTTTATTGCGAGTTCGATAGGATACGCTTATGTATTATTAGCTATTGGCCTTACAAAGCATGCCTTCTATTTTGCTTACGCTTTTGGTAATGTCGGATTTATCGCACTTTATCACATGAACCGATCGAAACAGCAAATTGTATTTATCAAGACACTGCCAGTCTTTATTCAAGCAAACTTGATTTTATCGACTGTATTAATTCTTGTTTTATTCAATAATCAGCTTTACCAAAGCTTTAATATTATCCTGACAGCTATTCTTTATTTAGCAATGAGAATGGTTAATCAGAGGAAAGAATACGAATTTATATTCATTGGATTCATTTCGTATGGACTGTTTCAGCTAATACAAAATTCTTTCCTATTAGATTACAGCCTATTATTGGTCGTCATGATCCCGATTGTTTTACTATTTGTAGGCAAGTTTTCGGATAATCATCTAACCAATTACTATCAATTGGCAAATGCAGCAATATCGGTACTTGCATTCATTTTTATTACCGTTAACGGAGTTTTGTTATCCATTGGTGACGGCAGCATTTGGCTCTTTTTAGGGTACTTAGTTCTTTCCGGAAACTTTATTTATTTAAGCTATCATACTGCATTTTCTTTCTTTAAATACTTAGCACCTTTTTATGTAATTTGTACATTTATGGAATTGTATCATTTGATAGAGAGTTCTTTAAGTGAATACTGGGGGTTAGCAATTGGAATATCCTCTGCTTTAACATATGGAGTAGGGCAGTTCCTCAAACCACTGCAAAGATCTAGCCTGATCGTCGGAGGGGGAGGTATACTTCTAAGTTTTCTATTTACCTCTTTAATTCAACTTTATTTACAGACAGCTATTATATCCTTGCTTTTGGTAGGTTTGGCACTGCGCCATTTCTTTATCGAAAGTGGTCAAAAGAAAAGAATTTCAGCTTGGTTAACTTCTGTGTTTCTATTTAGTTCAGTATTTTATGCAGGAATGGAATTTTTGCAGGAGTCTAAGCTTTCTTTATCGATCGGATTAGGGAGTATCATATTGCTTGGTTTGTACATTTGGAAAAAAAATCATGTAATACTTTCTGAAGTTTTTATTTCTGTTGCAGTGATTTCTGCGATTGTTAATTTCATTGTTGCACCTTTTGTTGGTAGCTTAACTTGGGTTAAATTGTCCTCTTCACTACTAATAATGGCAGCATTGTGGTTTGCTACACAGCATTTCAAAGTCAAAGCCGGTTATGCTGGTATACAGTTTGGTTTATTTTTCGCATTGCTTTATATAGCAGATTTAGCAGGACTTTCGTTAACAGATAGAAGCTCGGTTTATATTTATATAGGAATTGCTTTTCTTTTATTTGTAAGCGGCGAACTTTTTAAAGGGGTAGAAGCAAGCTGTGAATACCCGGTTAAAGCAGTTTCTCATTTTTTCTTAATATTAACAATTGGTTTTTCGGTATTGGTGTCACAAGACGTATTGCCGTTTACACTTTTAGCCATTCTTTATGGGATGTATATGATCCGAACGTTACAAGAATATGAATTTAGATTTTACTTTTATTCAGGTTTAACAATGCTCGCTGTAGCTTTTCATTATTTTATATTCGAATGGCTGCCACATGAGGGGCAAGTTATCTTTAGTGTCCTGCTCGCTGGATTATATTTCATTTTGAAACCGCATTGGAAAGACAGAATTGTTATTTATATTGTTCCGTTTTCTCTGTTCTTTCTTGGTGAATACATGCTAAGCAGAGGACTTAATCCTGCATACTTATTTTTACATGCAGGTGTTCTTATCGGATTTATCCTTTTCTATCAATCTTTGAAGGGCTATTGGAAGTATGCCACTTCTATCATTCTCGTTTATTTAATGGTCGACATAGAAGAAATGTTTATATTGTATGCGATTCAACCAGGAAACAAAGCATTGATTTGGTTTACCGCGGGATTAATCACCTCTTTGGCCGGACTGTTCTACAATAAAAAGTTACTTTCAAAAATGCCTAAGTTTTCAATGGATGTGTTTGCGGTATTTGGAGTCATTTATGTTTCTGCTGGACTTACTTTATCACAAGGATTCCTATCTACGGCGGGACTATTATTGCTCACGATCCTATTTTATCTTCACACTAGACGATTAGTAGAATTTGAAACGCTAAAGAAAGTACTGCTGACCATTTCAAGTTTGTTTGCAATGTTTGCGTATTATTCCTTTATCGATCAATTCGAGGTGCCTGGAATCATACAAGCTGAACTTAATGTTTTACCTTGGATTTTATTAAGTTATGTGATAACAAGAAAGACCTGGAACCTTTCTGATAAGATGGCAGCGTCCGTTCAATACTCTTTGCTAGGGCTTATTGCTGCTTTATTAATGATTGATGCCATGCAAAGCTATAAAGTAATGGATGCAATCATTCTTGGTACTTTGTCATTTGTGAGTATTATTTATGGTTTTATATCCAGACAAAAAAGCTATTTTTTTATAGGGATGGTTGTTCTATTATTGAACGTCTTAATTCAGACACGTCCTTATTGGGGCAATATGCCATGGTGGGTGTATCTGCTGTTAACAGGTATATTGCTTATAGGTTTTGCTAGTTTCAATGAGTTCAAGAAGCAGAAAGGAATCGAGACACCTCCGTTAAAAGAAGTTCTTTTAAAGAGATGGAATCATTGGTTTGGGGAATGGAAATAACTCGAAAGTTTATCAGAATAAAGTAATAATCAAATTAAGAAATATAAATAGATTAGTAAAAAAGGAGATGTTTTTTCATGTGTGGGATTTGGTACTAAATTGGATGAAAGAGACTTAAAGCTTCCACTAGTATTAGAAAAAATGAAGCAAGCGATCTTACGTGACTTAACGGAAGATCCAAATATATTAGCTTTCTTTTATGGTGGGTCTGTTGCTAAAGGAAATGAGGATCTATATTCAGACTTGGATCTACGTATTGTAGTGAAAGATGAACACTTTGAAAAGTATAGAAGAAACAAAAAAGAAAGAGCAAGAAGGTGGGGAGAGGTTTTATTTTACGAAGATTTCCCCTGGGCTGCCCATTCCGTTGCTCATTACACTTATTTTGTTAAAGTTGATTCCTTTTATTATAAGAAAGATGATCTAAAACCGTCTCTGTATATTAAAGAGGAAACCAAAATCATTTATGATCCTCATAAAATTGTGGGAAGAGTCGTTCAGGAGTCCCAATCAATTTCCTATCAATTAACAGAAGAAGATTTTGAGATATGGCGAGGGAAATTTTTTGCCCATATGCATGAAGTTTATAGAAGAGTAAAGAGAGATGAATTATATTACGCCTTAAGCTCTTTAGATATGATGCGGTGGTCGATTGCAGCCGGATGGGATATGGAAGCAGATAGGAACCCTAACCAAATGGGAGTTTGGTCTAAATATGAAGGGAAAAGAAGCGATTTTGGCCATGCGCAACTTTCCCTTTTGGAAAGCTGGCATAGCGACCGGAATCCCGCACGAATATTGGCTGTAATCACATTAATCATCCCAGAATTTAAGAGGCTGCATTCAAGTCTTTGCAATAAACTATCTTTAGAAGAAGATGATGCATGGGTTGATGAAATTATCAAAAAAGTCATCTGACATACGTATTCAAAGAGGATAACGAACAGCGTTATCCTCTTTTTTTATTTAGCTCTTTTCTAAAAGATTGTTGCTTTTAATTATTTTGTTCAATCCCTTCACTGACAAGTTGATTGGAGTGGAAGTTGCGTGCCTACCACATGAAAAGCTTCTTGCTAGGCATGCGACGAGGAAGCTCACATCGGTAGCACTTACTTGTAGACGCAGGAGCAAGGATACTTCCATATCGCGGTCAGGTGAGACCACTCAAAGGCGCAAAGCGGCGAGGGGGCTCACCGCACGCCCCGCGGAAAGCGAAGCAACCTGGAACGGAAATCAACTACTTACAAGAGCAACAAAGTTTGCGAAAACTCCCTTTTTATATTGAGTATTACCATCAACCGTTTTTCAAGTACAGGTTATGGGTATTATAAAAATATTTACTTCTTAAATTCTTAATACATAAGGGGAATCGATCAAATGACAAATTTACCAGATCAACGTATCACTTTACACGGATTTAATAACCTTACAAAGTCATTAAGTTTCAATATGTACGATGTTTGTTTTACAAAAACACGGGAAGAGCGGGAAGCTTATATAGAATATATTGATGAACAATATAACGCGGAAAGACTAACAAATATACTTCAGACTGTTTCTGACACAATAGGTGCTCACGTGCTGAACGTAGCAAAGCAAGATTATGTTCCTCAAGGAGCTAGTGTTACCCTCCTTGTCTCTGAAGGCCCGGTCGTTGAGGTACCAACAGATTCATTTGATGATTCTGCAACTGCGATGCCTGAATCTGTTGTTATGCAACTGGACAAAAGTCACCTTACTGTCCATACGTATCCAGAATTTCATCCAGAAGAAGGGATTAGTACATTTCGTGCAGACATTGATGTATCCACTTGTGGTGAAATTTCACCTTTGAAGGCATTAAATCATCTTATTAATTCTTTTGATACGGATATTGTTACAATGGATTACCGGGTACGCGGCTTTACGAGAGACATAAAGGGGCACAAATTATTTATTGATCATGATATTAACTCCATACAGAATTATCTTTCAGAAGATATTAAAAACATGTATGACATGATAGATACCAATATCTATCAAGAGAATATCTTTCATACAAAATGCCGATTAAAAGAATTTGATTTAAACAACTACCTATTCGGCTACACAAAAGACACACTAGATTCAAGAAGTGTTGAGGAAATATCAGATCGCATTAAATCAGAAATGGATGAAATTTTTTATGGAAGAAATATAAAAAAATAGTCTGAATGTATACTTAGGACTCCTGATTTTTTTACAGGAGTCTTTTTTTGTCCATGAACTTTATGAACAAAAAGCTCATTATGCAGTTAAACTTCTTTTTTAAATAAAGCGTGTTAGGATTATAAAAAGAGAAATGAAAGCGCTACCAAAAGGAGGATACATATGAAAAAAGTAAATTGGAAAAATTGGCTCTTAGCAGGAATTCTTATTCCTTCATTAGCAGCATGCAGTACGTCAGGAACAAGCAGCAATAATGCTGGAGATTCAGATTACCCTAAAAAATCTATTACCGTTGTTGCTCCATCTGGTGCTGGAGGCGGATGGGATTTAACTGCACGCTCCCTTACTAAGGTACTTGGGGAAACTAAATTAGTTGACCAAACTATGACAGTTGAAAACAAGCCAGGCGGCGGTGGTGCGGTTTACTTAGCCGAATACGCCACACAGCATAAAAAAGATGATTATAAACTTTATGTAAATTCACCTCCTATCTTGATTAATAACCTCAAGAAAGAAGGAAACAGCCCATATGGCTATAAAAACACAACGCCGCTCGCTCAATTAACAAAAGATTTTGGAGCCATTGTAGTAAAAGAAGACTCAAAATATAACAGTTTAAAAGAGCTTATGGATGCTGTTAAAAAAGATCCTAAATCAGTTACTGCAGCAGGCGGATCTGCACCTGGATCAATGGATCATCTGGTAGCTGTACTGCCAGCTTATAAATCTGGAGTAGATCCTAAAACAGTAAAATACGTTTCCTATGATGGAGGCGGGGAAGCTATTGCAGCTTTATTAGGCGGCAATGCAGATTACATCGCTACAGATGCTTCCGCCGTAGGTGAATATTTAAAAGCGGGTAAAGTTAAGGTTCTTGGTATATCTTCTACTGAGAGATTAAAAGGAGATTTAGCAGAAGTTCCAACTTTTAAAGAAGAAGGTATTGACGCTGATTTTACGATATGGAGGGGTATCTTCGGTCCGAAAGAAATGTCTGACAGCGCAAAAGATTACTGGGCTAAAACCCTTAAAGATTTGAATGATAGCAAAAAGTGGCAAGCAGAGCTTGAACGTAACGGCTGGGAAGCTGAATTTAAAGATGCTGAAGAGTTCACATCATTCCTTGAGGATCAAGAAAAGCAGGTTGAAGACTTATTAAAATCACTAGGCATGAACAAATAGGATGAAATCGGAGGAGTAAAAACTACTTCTCCGTTTTTATTAATACGTGTAAAAGGAGCGGGGTAAATGAGGACAGGAAGTTTTGACCGTTATGCAAGTGTGCTTTTTGCTTTAATTGGCGCTGCTTTTCTATTTGAAAGCAGAAATATAGCTAAGAGTGCCTATGGAAGTGAAGTAGGACCAAATGTCTTTCCATTTTTGCTTGGACTCATCCTAATTTTATTAAGTGTAAAACTGTTTTTGGAGTCATTTAAATCTGTTCAGAATAATAACAATGATCGTGAAAAATTAATGGTAAAAAGATTTCTGATCATACTTATCGCGAGTATTTTATATGCAGCTTTTCTTGAAACAATCGGTTATCTGATCAGTACATTCGTGTTTCTTTTTGTTTCTTTTCAGACAATGGAAAAAGGCGGATGGGTTAAAAATGCGCTAATTGCAGGTGTTTTCTCATTTTGTGTCTATTATTTATTTGTGGTTGTTTTAAAAGGCTCTTTGCCTGGACTGCCGATATGGTTTAGTTAGGAGGAAAAAGTATGGGCGTAATGGATTTTCTAATGCAAGGGTTTCAAACAGCAATTCAACCTGAAAACTTATTCTTTGCCTTTATAGGTGTTTTGATCGGGACAGCGGTTGGAGTACTTCCGGGTATCGGTCCAATGAGTGGAGTTGCTCTGCTCATACCCGTGACTGCAACTCTAACTGGCGGAATGGAACCGTCGGCAGCCGCTACCAGTTCTATTATTTTATTGGCAGGGGTTTATTATGGAGCAATGTATGGGGGTTCGACCACATCCATCTTGCTTAATACACCTGGTGAGTCATCTTCTGTTGTAACAACGCTGGACGGGTATCAAATGGCAAAACAGGGGCGTGCAGGATCAGCATTGTCAATTGCAGCCATCGGATCATTCGCAGCAGGTATTGTCTCCATTATTGGGTTAGCATTACTTGCGAACCCTCTCTCTGAAATGGCATTGAAATTTGGACCTGCAGAGTATTTTTCGCTAATGCTGTTAGGACTAGCTGCAGTTAGCGGTCTTGCAGGAGGGTCAATAACAAAAGCCTGGATGATGACAGTAACGGGACTGCTTCTCGCTACAATTGGTATTGATGCTGTTTCTGGTGTAGCACGTTTCACCTACGAAATCCCGGTACTTTTTGGGGGACTTGAATTTTTAACTGTAGCTGTAGGATTGTTTGCTTTAGGTGAAGTTTTCAAAACCATTCTTCATAAAGAAGATGATCAAGAAAGAGTTGCTAAAGTCGGGAGAGTTATCCCCTCTAGAACAGATCTTAAAGAGAGTGCAGGACCTATTGCACGCGGATCAATTCTTGGTTTTTTCATTGGTGTCCTCCCTGGTGCAGGTGCAACACTAGCTTCTTTCTTTTCTTACATTGCTGAAAAAAAATTAAGCAAAACTCCAGAAAAATTTGGGAAAGGTGCAATTGCTGGAGTCGCAGCTCCAGAGTCCGCGAACAACGCAGCTTCTGGAGGAGCTATGATACCGCTGCTTACCCTTGGTATTCCAGGTTCTGGAACTACCGCTATCTTAATGGGTGCCCTTATTATGTACAATGTGCAGCCAGGTCCATTATTGTTCAGTGACCATCCTGATGTAGCTTGGGGACTCATAGCAAGTATGTTTATTGGAAATTTAATGCTTTTAATTTTAAACATGCCTCTCGTAAAGGTATTTGCAAAAATTATTGAAACACCTCCTAAATATCTGCTGCCAATTATTATTGCTATATCGGTTTTCGGCGTTTATGCGGTGCAAGTAACAACTTTTGATCTTTATTTATTAATTGGATTTGGATTAGCGGGGTATTTATTAGCAAAAAACGATTATCCGCTCGCACCTCTTGTACTTGGCCTTGTATTAGGACCTATGATTGAGAATAATATGAGACGTGCATTAACAACATCAAATGGAGACTTTATGGTTTTTATCGAGAATCCGATCTCAGCTATTTTTCTTGTCTGTTCCGTATTATGGATCTTAATACCTTTCTTGCTTAAGTTAAAAGGAAAAAATGTAGTTGTTAATGTAGAAGGATAAAACATAAGTGAAAGAGAAGACTTTCTAAATCAGAAAGTCTTTTCTATTTTCAGGGGGAAACAAATTGAAACTGCAAACAAAGTTAATACTCATCAGCTGCTCCCTCATCTTTATAGTGGTCGTTATCTTAGCTGTTCTTTTTCAGGCGATGTTTGTAAATACAATAAAAGATCAGATCGGTCATAGAGCGCTAAGTGTTGCAAATACGGTAAGCAGCAATCCATTAGTAATCAATGCATTTGAAGATGAAGATCCTTCTAAAACAATACAGCCGTATGCTGAAAAAATAAGAAAGAAAACAGGCGCTCAATATGTCGTTGTTGGAAACAAAGAAGGAATCCGGTATTCTCATCCTCTTCCAGAACGTATTGGAAAAAAGATGGTAGGAGGCGATAATGAATTCGCCTTGTCAGGAGAACCAAGTATTACAGAAGCAATCGGATCTCTTGGGCCAGCAGTGAGAGGCAAATCGCCAATAATAAACGATGAGGGAAATATCATCGGACTCGTATCAGTCGGATTCTTGACTACTAGTATAAATGAAATTATCTGGCCCTATAAATTAAAAATTTTACTTATTGGGATGTTCACTCTTCTTTTAGGAATTATCGGGTCCATATTAATAGCAAAAGGAGTTAAAAAAGCAACGCACGGTTTGGAACCAAAAGAAATAGGTTTATTGTATAAAGAAAAAATTGCTATTCTCGAAGCCATCAGAGAAGGAGTAATCGCAATCAACCGTGATGGTGATATAACGATGATTAATCATACAGCATTACAAATGCTTGAAAGAGATAAAGACGATTTAATAGGCTGCAATATATTAAAAGTCATTCCAAACTCTAGACTCTTGGATGTTATATCAAATGGGAGCAGTGAGTTTGATGAACAAATGAAGCTTGGAAACAGCAATGTTGTAGCAAATCGTGTTCCTATTACGGATGATAGAGGTAATGTAATAGGTGCAGTAGCGACTTTTCGAAACAAAAACGAACTTTATAGACTTAATGAAGAACTGGCACAAGTTAAAGGATATAGCGAAGGCTTACGGGCTCAGACTCACGAATTTTCAAATAAATTGTATTTAATCTCGGGATTAATACAATTGGAGTCCTACCAGGAAGCTCTAGATGTAATATCAAAGGAATCAGAAGTACACCAGAGCTTTGCTAAGTTCATCATGAAAAGAATTTCTGATCCTTACATTGGAGGTTTGCTGATCGGAAAGTTTAATCGCTCAATCGAACTTAAAGTTCCCTTTTCAATTGATCCATCTAGTACGTTTAAAGATATTCCTGAAACATTAGATAGACAATTACTTGTAACGATTATTGGGAATTTGGTGGATAATGCAATGGATGCTGCTGTTAAAAGCAGAGAAAATAAAAGTGGCGTTAAGATAAGCCTTTCGGATATGGGAAATCAATTATTAATTGAGATTGAGGATGACGGAGAAGGAATTCTACCTTCAATCGCTAATATGTTATACCAAAAGGGATTTTCCACAAAAGGGCCAGACCGGGGTTATGGTTTATATTTGGTTCATCAATCTGTGGACCAATTAAATGGTGAGATTTTTTATGAAAGAACAACAGAGAACTCGACCCTTTTTACAGTTATTATCCCGAAAGAATAGAGGTTAACAAATATCATGCGTTCATGGGAAGTATTTATTGTAGAAGACGACATCCGAATTGCTGAGATTAACCGCAGATTTGTAGAAAAGATTGATGGTTTTTCCGTATGCGGCATTGCACTTAATGAAGAAGAAGCAAAAGAACAAATATCGATTCTTAAACCTGATCTAGTAATTTTAGACATCTATTTTCCAGATATGAATGGATTAGACTTATTACGCTGGATACGGAGCAAATTTCGTGGGATAGAAGTCATAATGGTAACAGCAGCTACAGAAGCTGAAACATTAAAAAATGCATTAGAAGATGGTATCTTTGACTATATTGTAAAGCCTGTTATTTTCCAAAGATTTAAAGAAACCTTATTAAAATTTCATGAATATAAATTTTCCATTCAGCAAATAGCGGCTTCAAATGAGTTAAACCAAAGTATAATAGATTCTATCTTAAAAAGAGAAAAGACTGAGAGTGAAGTTTCATTCTTACCTAAAGGAATTGATCGAATTACATTAGATAAGGTCATATCAATTCTAACGTGTCATAAAATCGGCTACACAGCAGAAGAACTTGGGCAGCTGGTTGGAGCAAGCCGTACAACCGCTAGAAGGTATTTAGAATACTTAGTCTCAGAACAAAAAGTCTCTGCAGACATTTCATATGGTGGCGTAGGCAGGCCAGAAAGAATCTATAAATATAGTAAATAAATCAATTGATATACGTACAGAAGCAATTTCTCATTAGAGGGGTTGCTTTCATTATGTTATAAAACTCGTAACAAATCGTGCATTTCATGTATAATAACTGTTATAGATTCAAAGTTGAAAGAGAGTGAAAAGAATGGGTCGTAAGTGGAATAACATTAAAGAGAAAAAAGCATCAAAAGACGCGAATACAAGTAGAATTTACGCTAAATTCGGCCGTGAAATCTACGTTGCAGCAAAACAAGGTGAGCCTGATCCTGAATCAAATCAGTCATTAAAAGTTGTTCTTGAACGAGCAAAAACTTACAGTGTTCCTAAAACAATTATTGACCGTGCTATTGAAAAAGCAAAAGGCGGCTCAGATGAAAATTATGATGAGCTCCGATATGAAGGCTTCGGTCCTAATGGTTCAATGGTGATCGTGGATACACTTACTAATAATGTTAATCGCACGGTTGCTGAAGTACGTTCAGCTTTCAATAAAAACGGCGGAAACATGGGAGTTTCCGGTGCTGTAGCTTATATGTTTGATGCAACTGCTGTAATTGGGCTTGAAGGCAAAACAGCAGATGAGGTACTTGAGTTATTGATGGAAGCTGATTTAGATGTGCGTGATGTCATAGAAGAAGATGATGCTGTTATTGTTTATGCAGAACCTGATCAATTTCATGCTGTCCAAGAGGTATTTAAGAATGCTGGCATAACTGAATTTTCAGTTGCAGAGCTTACAATGCTTGCACAGAACGATATGACACTTCCTGAAGACGCACAAGTTCAGTTTGAGAAGCTGATCGACGCTTTAGAAGATCTTGAAGATGTTCAGCAGGTCTATCATAACGTTGATTTAGGAGAATAATTAGATGGAACTGACTCTAAAAGGAAAGAAATATATCCTTTCAGAGTCAGTTTTTTCTTTTTTTATGGTTCATATTAACGGATAAACCTTAGGAGAAACCCGATTCTGAGCGTAGAATAAACTTTTTAAGCGTAGATAGATAATTTTGAGCGCAGATTGAGTATTTTGAGCGCACCTGTATTAAATAAAAGAACACGTACCGTAAATAGTTGGAAAACGATTCTTTTCTAAAAGATTGTTGCTTTTGACTATTTCTATCTCATCGTTTGCAAGTTGATTGGAGCGCAAGGGGCGAGACTCCTACGGGACGAGCGGTTAGGTGGAGACTCCTAATGGAGCAAAGCGGCAGGAGGCTCACCGCACGCCCCGTGGAAAGCGAGCAGCCTGGAGCAGAAATCAACTACTTTCAAAAAGCAACAAAGAATGCGAAAACAGCCTAGAAAAAGACAGCAACCGCTATTTTGGTTGCTGTCTTATTAGTAACATACAAATTGTAATGATAATAAAACCTATTAATGCTAGGAGGGGGATTGTAATAAAGCCGAGCCAGTTAATATATAGTCCCGAACAAGGCACCCCTGAAGAACACGTTTCAAAAGCTTTTAGTGCAGGTATTTTTTGCAGTGCATAATGATAGCCAGAAACAAACGCTCCGAGGATTGATAACGGCAAGATGTACCGGTTTATGCTAAGATCTCGATGATAAAAAGCAATTCCTAACAGAATAACCATTGGGTACATAAGAATCCTCTGATACCAGCAAAACGTGCAGGGTACAAAATGGAGTACTTCACTAAAAAATAAACTTCCGAGAGTTGCAATTACAGATGCTAGCCAGGCGATCAATAAGGGTTTATTCGTCACCTTTATTTACTCTCCTTCGCCGCTTCTTCAACCATTTTCTGAAGATCCCCGAATGAATTTCCTTCGAACTTTTTACCATTAACGAAAAGGGTAGGTGTTCCTGTTACTCCAAGGTCATTTACAAGAGACTCATCGGTTTCCACTGCATTTTCACTCGCATCTTTTTCGAAATTCGCACTAACCTTTTTTACATTTTCATCTGTCGTAACTTCACTCAAAGTATCATTTAAGAACTTCTCTGTGAATACATCTTTCCGCTCTAGACTTTGATCCTCGGGCTGCTTTTCATACAGCAGTTTATGAAAATTCCAAAAAGTCTCGTTTCCTAACTCTTTATAAACCGTTTCACCAAAAAGGGCTGATCTTTCTGAATCAACATTTATAAAAGGATAGTTTAAGAAGTAGAATTTAACTTTCCCGGTCTGAATGAGCTCTTGATCGATTAAAGGGAAGAAGGATTCATTAAAGCTTTTGCAGATCGGACACTTGTAATCTCCAAACTCAATAATATTAACGAGTGCATTTTCATCTCCTAAGTAAGGCTGGTTTTCATATGAGATAGCAGATTCCTCAGTATTTTTATTAAAGCTCCCTGTCAACATAAAAACAGCTAGTCCGATTGTAAAAATTCCAATTATTACAAAAAGCCAGACGTGTGAATTACTCTTCTTTGATCCTTTAACATTGGTATTTTTCTTTTTTTGTTTCCCCATTGTTCACCTCTAAGTATGTAATTTTACTAAATAAAAAGAAGTTATTTTTATCGTAAATAATATAGCACATTCATATGAAAAAAACGTAATTATATAGCTTATGCCCCTCAAAAAAATCGAAAGGAACAAAATTCAATCTCATAAAAATATTGGGAAATAAAACCTGTATCCAAATCGAATTTTCGGCAGTATAATTTTCTAGAAAATATACTATTACACCTTTGGGGGAACAATGGATGAAACACTTAGTAACACTGCTTTTAGCACTTAGTTTGAGCTTTGGAATTTTACCGGTATCAGTTTTTGCTATTGAGCAAAATGATCAAGATTTTGAAGTGTACTTAAAAGAGATAGGTTGGGAAAAACAGGACTTTATCGATTTCATTGAAAGTAAAGAATGGTACTTAGAAGATTTTGAATCGGTTGATGAGCTAGGAATGCCTCTAAATGAAGAAGGAGTAGAATCCGTCTTAAAGGATTTTGATTTAAGCCGGGAAGAGTTAAATGATTTACTCGTTGAATGGGGTGACATTGAAGAAGGACAAGACGTTCTAGACAGTCCTTACTTTTTATTCAATGAAGATCTTGAAACTTCTGTTGATTTTTATTTAAACGGATGGGAAGGGACACCCATTGATGATGAAAATCTTCAGCAGCTTCTTGAAGAGTTCAACCTTGAATCAGTAGAAGCACTTGAAGAACTATTGAAAGAGAATGATGATTCTCTTGAAAGCTATGAATACATTGAAGATCTTCAATGGGCAGTTGATTTTTACATCAATGGTGATGAATATATGGAAGATGAATTTGCAGATTTATTTACCGATATTGATCTGACTGATGAAGAGATGGAAAAGCTTTTTGCACATCTTGAAACCTTAAACTGGGAAGATGAAGCTTTCCTTGACAGCATGATGCTTCTTGGGGAAAGAATGATGGCTTTTGAAGAGTTCCAAACAGCAGATGAACTCTCAGCTGAACAGATTGCAGAGATGCTAGCTATTTTTACAGAAATGAAGCAGCTTTTACAGATTGAAACAAAATATTATCTTGTTGTAGATGGTGTAAAGCAGCCAGTATCTTTAGATACATTAATGACAATGGAATCAACAAACGGTAATGACCTAGTTATGGAGATCTATAACACAAACGGTGAATTACTTCTTGATCTAGTTTTAACAGCTGACATGTTTGGCTCTGAACTTATCCAGGAGACAGGTAAAGATATTCAGGAAGCCGAGAAAATTGTTACTGAAGCTCCAATGACGGCTAAACCACCTGTTAAAACAATAAAGGGCGGAGAACTGCCAAAAACCGCTACAAATCATATTGAAAACACTTTTGCTGGATTAGCAATTGCTGCTGCCGGTATCTTTTTCTTTAGACGAATGCGCGTTAAAGGAATCTAATCCATGAAAGATACAGAAAAGAAAAGAAGCAAACTCCGGTTCATTCTTCTGACATTCTCTGTTGCATTATTCTTGATTGGAATATGGTTCAGCACCACGAATGCTTTTAAGTTCGTGAAAGGTTATATAATTTTCAAAACAGATCAGGAAATAGCAGCTAAATATCAGTCAAATCCTGCTCAAAAAGAAAGAGAACAGGAAACAAATGATGCGTTGTATCCTGTACGTCCAAAAAAGGGTGAAAATATAGGGGAATTGATTATACCTAAGTTAGGAGCATCACTTCCAATTGTTCACGGTACGGATGAAGAAGAACTGGAAAAAGGCGTAGGACACTTTTCAAAAAGCGTTTTGCCTGGTGAAGAAGACAATTCTGTATTATCTGGACATAGGGATACAGTATTTAGAAAACTAGGTAATGTTGGAAAAGGGGACATATTAGTAGTCGAAACGGAAGCGGGAACATTCACGTACAAGGTAAAGAACGTAAGAGTCGTAGACAAAGACGACCGTACCGTAATCGTTCCTAAACCACGAGCAACATTAACGGTCTCAACATGCTATCCGTTTGACTATATTGGAGATTCACCTGAGCGGTATATATTGGTCGCTAATTTAACATCAAAGCAATTGAATAAGTAAAAAATTCTTTAACAGCTGAAGATTACATTCAGCTGTTTTTTTGTGAATTTTATAAACTGCTGTTTAACATCCTTATAAAAAAGGTATGTTTACAAAATAATGTATGAATGGTCTAAAAGTATACCCGTCTGTTAAACATACTTAGAATATCAACATGAAAGCCGGTGGTGGAACTATGAAAAAAAGCGCCGTAATTATTGTAATTGGTTTAGTAGTATTATTAGCAGGTGCATTGTTAGTCAAATCTTTTAGTACAGAGGAAGTCGAAGTAACTGCTCTTGGTGACTCATTAGCATATGGGTTAGGTGACACTGAGGATAACGGCTATATAGGGGATGTAGAAGATAGATATGAAGAAGAGACAGATAAAAGGTTAGTTGTAAACGATTATGGTGTACCGAACGATACAAGCACCGACTTGGTTAAAAGGTTAAAAAATAAAGAAATTGCTGAGACGGCAAAGAACTCAGACTTTATTTTTATTAATATAGGTACAAACGATTTTATAAAAAGTACTGATCGTTTAACTAAATTTGATAAGGAAGAACTTCAAACCAATCAAGAAATTTATAAGAATAATTTAAACCAAATTATTAAAAAGGTTCAAGAAAAGGATTTAACCAAAACCATTTATATTTTAGGTATATATAATCCAAAAGTAAAATATGCAGATATGTCAGTAGTCAATGAAGCGATATTAAATTGGAACCGCTCAACCATCCAAGTTACGAAAGATCATCAAAATGTTGCATTTATAAGGACGGATGACCTCTTTATTAACAAAAATAAAAAAGATTATTTCTCAGATAATCTGCATCCAAATGAGAAAGGATATGCGCTGATTGGAAAGAGAGTATTCGACACAATCAAACTGAATTCAAACTATAAATAGACAAATTTAGGGTTTCTTTTTTAAAATGTTTGCCGTATAATTCTTGTTAACTTAAAAAGCTCGTATAATCGCAGGGATATGGCCTGCAAGTTTCTACCAAACCCCCGCAAATGGGTTTGACTACGAGTGACGCAAACATTTCCGAACATCCTCAACTTGAGGGTGTATTGGGTTATTTCTATTCCGTTTATTAGACCGGAAGATTGCTTCACTCATTTAGAGAGAAGCGGTCTTCCTTTTTTTTTGTATTTCAAATAAATCTAAGAGGTGGAAACATGAATTTTTTAGAAAAGAAAATCTGTGAAGAAGGGGTAGTTTTATCTCCAACTGTTTTGAAGGTAGATTCTTTCTTAAATCATCAGATAGATCCATTGTTCATGCAGCAAATCGGCCGTGAAATTGCTGAAAGATTTAAAGCAGATAGAATATCAAAAATATTAACGATTGAATCCTCTGGTATAGCTCCAGCTGTTTTTGCCGGGTTAGAATTGGATGTTCCAGTTGTATTCGCACGTAAAAAGAAATCATTAACATTAACAGATGGACTGATTACTTCAAAAGTCTATTCTTTTACGAAGCAGGAAGAAAACGAAATCTCAGTTGCAACCAAGTTGCTTAGTGCAGGTGAGCGTGTATTAATCATTGATGATTTCTTAGCTCATGGAGAAGCGGCTCTTGGATTAGCAGAACTCGTTAACAAAGCGGGAGCACTTATCCGCGGTTTCGGGATTGTGATCGAAAAGTCATTCCAGGATGGACGGCAAAAGCTTGTTGATAAAGGCTACCGGGTTGAATCAATTGCAAGAATTAGTGAGATGAATGCAAGTGGTATCACATTCTTAAAAAGCGAGGTAACTTCATTATGAAAAAAGGAAAAGTGTTTTCACTTGGAATACAGCATGTTCTTGCCATGTATGCTGGTGCAATTATCGTTCCCCTCATTGTTGGCGGAGCTCTTAAACTATCAGCTGAACAACTTGCTTATCTGGTAGCCATTGATCTATTAACTTGTGGTTTAGCAACACTTCTGCAGGTTTGGAATAATCGCTTCTTTGGTGTAGGACTCCCTGTTGTATTAGGGTGTACATTTACCGCAGTTGGACCGATGATCGCGATAGGCGGGCAATATGGAATGAGTGCGATTTATGGAGCGATCATTGCAGCAGGACTATTCGTTGTGATATTTGCTAGTGCATTTGGTAAAATTCTTAAACTGTTTCCTCCAATTGTAACTGGATCAGTGGTTACCATTATCGGAATCACATTAATTCCAGTAGCTATTAAAGACATGGCAGGCGGCGCAGGCAGCCAAAACTTCGGTTCACCTCAAAATCTGTTTCTTTCTTTTGGTGTGCTAGGGTTCATTCTGCTGCTTTATCGTTTCTCAAAAGGATTTGTTCGATCTGTTTCCATATTGATCGGATTGTTTGCAGGAACGTTTGCAGCGGCTGCTATGGGTTTAGTAAATTTTGCTCCAGTAATGGAAGCTTCATGGGTTCATATGCCCAAACCTTTCTTTTTCGGAATGCCAACCTTTGAAATCAGTGCAATCATCACGATGATCCTTGTTGCCATTGTAAGTCTCATAGAATCTACAGGTGTATTTATGGCACTCGGTAAAATTTGCGCTCGAAATCTGACTCCAAAAGATTTAACAAAAGGATATCGCGGTGAGGGACTTGCTATTATCCTTGGGGGAATATTCAATGCTTTTCCTTATACAACGTATTCTCAAAATGTAGGTCTTGTTCAGTTGTCCGGTGTTAAAACAAAGCAAGTGATTTACGTTGCTAGCGGTATGTTAGTGTTCTTAGGATTCATACCAAAAGTTGCTGCACTAACTACCCTAATTCCAACTCCCGTAATGGGCGGGGCAATGGTAGCAATGTTTGGAATGGTCTTTGCTTCAGGGATTAAAATGCTGAGTGAAGTGAACCTGGCTAAACAAGAAAATCTTCTTATTATCGCTTGTTCAGTAGGAATGGGCTTAGGGGTAACAGTTGAACCAGAACTATTCAGCAAGCTGCCAGAAAGCATTCAGATCTTAACAGCGAACGGTATTGTATCTGGAAGCTTAATGGCGATCGTGTTAAATTTGTTATTTAACGCAAGAACGAAAAAAATTACTGTACCAAAGCTTCAAAAAAACCAAAGAGACACTGTAAATTCACAGCAAACTATTTAATAAATAATTTTACAGACTATTAAACGTTCCATTTACCGGAACGTTTTTTTGTTGTTTAAAAATTACTCTATAGGAGATGAGATTGTACGGCACATTTTTTACATGGAATACATATGTTAATAAAGTAAAACAAGCTATTTATTAATATAGGAAGTGGAAAATTGGTTAATAAGAAAAATAAAAGAAAGAAGAAAACAGTTAATAAAAGATTTGATTCGGCTGGTGATTATGTTCCTTCTGGCGCGAACGAACTAACTGAAGGTTTTTATGTTACTACGGGAGACTATATTCCAACTGGCGGGTATATGCCTACCGGAGACTATGAGCAATACGGTTTTTATGTGCCAACAGGGGATTATATTCCAACTGGCGGATATGTTCCTACCGGTGACTATGAATTTAATGGCATATATATACCAACTGGTGATTTTCAATTAGACTCTTATGTTACTTCTGGAGATTTTATGCTGAATGAAGGAGAAGAATCTTCTGATATTCTTAAAGGGGCTTTAGCAGAAAACTTATTTGAAGAAATTCATATTAAACCTGTATTCACTTTAAAGAATAACCCTGATAAACTCAGTTCACCAAAGGGTTATATGATTCCTCCAATTATTCTATTTTAAAAACCGCTCTGACAAAAATGATTATACACCCCATTGAAAGGACTATAATCCTTGATTACCATAAGTTTATGTATGATTGTAAAAGATGAAGAGAATTCTATAGCTAGATGCCTAGAATCAGTACACGATTTAGTTGATGAAATAATAATAGTTGATACAGGTTCTGTTGATCAGACTAAACATATAGCAAGACATTATACGGAACAAATTTATGATTTTAAATGGGTAGATGACTTTAGTTCTGCCCGTAATTATTCTTTTAAATTAGCTACAAAACAATATATTATGTGGCTGGATGCTGATGATGTTATAAGTAAACCAAACAGGAAACTACTAAAACAACTGAAAGATCATTTAGATCCAGTAGTAAATTCGGTTACGATGAGGTACCTTGTGAATATAGACAAGTCTGGTAATCCTTCATTCATAATCAAGAGGAATAGATTAGTTAAATCCAGTTGTCAATTTAAATGGAAGGGTGCTGTTCATGAATATTTGGAAGTAAGCGGTCCGATATTGCACAGTGATATAAGTATCCATCATTTTAAAAACAAAACAGACAACTCGACGCGTAATTTACAGATTTATGAGAAACAAATAAATAAAGGCACAGTATTTTCACCGAGAGATCTCTTTTATTATGCCAATGAACTCCGGCGTCATAATGAACTTCATAAAGCAATTAAATACTATACCTTATTTTTAAATCACAAAGTAGCCTGGAAAGAGGATAAAATTGCCTCTTGCGGAAGACTGGCTGATTGTTATCACCTTTTAGATGACCAAGAAAAAGAGAGAGAGATTATCTATAAATCTTTTGAGTATGATAGTCCTCGTGCAGACTTTTGCTGCAGGCTGGGAAATCTATTCTTAGGAAAAAATCAAGTGAATGAAGCTATCTATTGGTACAAATATGCCTCTAGGCTAACTTGGGATAAAAATTGTATGGGATTTTATCATGTTCCTTCATGGACTTGGCTGCCACATACAAAACTCTCTATTTGTTATTACAAAAAAGGGGATTTTAAAAAAGCTTATAAACATAATAAACTTGCTTTAGAATATCTACCTTATGATTCAGGATTAATTAATAATCAAAAGTTGATCAAAAACAAACTAAAGAACTTAACGTAAAAAAACAGACCGTATAAACAGTCTGTTTTTACTTTTTACTAATCTTAATAATTTGTCCTGCATAAATTTTATCTGATGTAAACTTGTTAATCTTCATGATTTTCTTTAAAGGGATATCATATCTCATAGAAATCTGTCCTAGAGTATCTCCTAAATTCACATGGTGAAGTTTGTATTTCTTCTCAAGCACTTCTTTGTAATTAATTAGTTCTCCTTTGTCTCCGTTGGCTATTCTAGAGCTTATGATTCCTCGTTTCACTAAGACTTTAATCATTTCTTTTGCTCTATAATAATAGGAGTGTGGTTTTATAGCTTTCATTCCATTGTTTTTGATAGTCTCTCTTTGTTTCGTGTTTTTTAAATAATATTTTACTTTTTCAATTGTTTCTTCAGGTGAGGAAGATACGATTAAATCCCGGCCTGGTGAAAACTTTTCTCTAACGGCTTCAGTATCAGAAGTTAAGAGACACCCTCCAGAACCAAGTACTTCAAATGTTCTTTGGGATAATTGGTCTGTACAATTTTGCAGCCCAATAACGATTTTGGATGAGCTATATACTTTTCTAGCTTTTGTGTAGCTAAGATATCCATGTATCCAATCAGATGGGATAGGTACACCTAACTGCTCTCCTAGTCTTTCCCAATGGTTCCCCCAAAAATCAACTCGAATATTATTTTCTATTAACGGCATTATCAGATTTTTAAATGATTCAGAACGGAATACATCAGGATTTTGTTTTATAAATTCAGGGTAAGCATTTGCAACAACTGCGATATTTGCACTGTATTTGCTGTATGGTTCAGTATGGTAGTGAACATTTGAATGGTAACCAAAATCCAAGTGTGACGCTTTTATCCCTAATTTCTCATACGTTTCACACAAAGATGGAGTAACGGTAAAAACAAAATCCGGCTGCATCGTACATATTAAAGGTAATGTGAAGTTCTTTGTATGGAGCGGGTCTTCCGTTGACCAATATACTAACGGGATATGAGCAGATCTAGCAGCATCACGTATCCAAGGTTGTTTCTCTCTTGAATGCTCTGGTGTCCAACCCATAGAGAGAATCAAATCAGGTTCATATTTAGATATCATATCTAAAATATTCTCTTTGCTGACAGGTCCTGAAATAATAACCGTGTGACCTAGCTCCTTTAAACCATTAGGTAAACCGTGAATCCACATAGGATGACTTTCAAGGAAAAGAATTTTCATAGAATCGCCTTTCTGTTTTATCAAGTAGTTATCCATATGTATAAAAAGGAAGGCTTGTCGCGGCATAAACCTAGAAATAAAAGATTTAAAGAAGTTATCGTTTTAGATTAACAAGGAAATAGGTGGGAGAAGGAAAAACAAGAAAGGTGCAATTTAGACAAATAAAAAAGAACGGTTACTATCATAGCTGTATCCAGCTCCAGATATCCGTTCTTAATGTTTGATCCGATTCAGTTTTTCTGTTGCGTTCCACTGATATTAAGGTACGCCTTTATTATTTATTTTCTCTTTTTCGCAGAACGGTTATAAACCCGTCTAAAATGTCATGACTGACAGAAAACCCTTTTCGTTTATAGAATTCGAGCGCATCATTGTTGCCATTAGATACATAGATGAAGTAATCTTCCACATCGTCAAATTGCTTTATCCATTCCATAGACATATTAAAAAGCTTAGAACCAATTCCATATTGTCTGTAATCTTCTTTAATATAAAATTGGGAAAGACAGGCTACATTATCTTTATCTACAGAAGACATATCAAAGAATGTGGCAAACTCATTGGAGTATGTCTCTTTGGGTGAGATGTTCGCATATACGTATGCCACGATCTCATTATTATCTTTTACTGCTACAATATAATTGTGTTTAGCTTTCTGAACTGATGGCACCATACGGGTATCAAAATTCATACTATCAAACAGTTCAGGTTTTATGTATGCTTTTGATTTTTGAAAGACCATAAGTTCATTACAAAGATCTCTTAAACTATCAATCATATTTTCAGGTAAGATTTCATATTGCAAGTTCATCCTGTTCACTCCTTTTTAATGAAAAACTCTTCATCGATTAGCCTTTACGATTTAATTTTATTACATTATGTATCCAAAACAAGTATGTATTGAGTAAGTCCGTAAACACTGAGTAAGAGGAATTCCACGGATAATGAAGGAACGTTCCGGCAATGGGGCTTTTTTCATAGCATAAATATAGTAGATATTGCAATTGATAGTTACATTGGATGATATTAGAAAAAAAGGAGGAATGGTATCATTACTTTGGGTCTGAAGATTCAGACTCAAATCATAAAGAGGGGTTAGAGGATATGAATAAAAATCATAAGAAGTTTGTTTCATTTTCATTAGCTTTGAGTCTTTTATCTATGCCGGTTGCCGAGAATGTATTAGCTAAAAAGCCAGCTACACATACAACAATAGTAAACCTTCGCATCATGGAGACGACAGATATTCATACTAATCTTCTTAACTTTGATTACTATAAAAACGCTGCTTCAGAAAAAGTAGGACTTGCTAAAACGGCTACACTTGTAAATGAAGCTAGAGCAGAATACAAAGGTAAAAACAGTATTTTAGTTGATAACGGGGACCTTATTCAAGGTACACCGCTTGGTACATATAAAGCAAAGATTGAACCGCTAAAAGAAGGAGAAGTTCACCCCGCGATTGCTGCAATGAATTTAATGGGCTATGACATGGCGACTCTAGGAAATCATGAATTCAACTATGGTCTGGAGTATTTAGATGAAACTTATGACGATGCTAACTTTCCGTTTGTAAATGCAAATGTTTATGTTGATGACCATGACAATGATCCGACAAACGATGTAAATAAATATACTCCATACAAAATCGTTAATAAGAAAGTAACGGATGAAAGCGGGAAAACAAAAGTAATTAAGATTGGCTACATTGGTTTTGTACCGCCTCAAATCAATGAATGGGATAAATCTCACCTGGATGGCAAAGTAATTACAAAAAATATTATAGAGTCTGCTGAAAGATTTATTCCAGAGATGAAAGAAGAAGGAGCAGACATTATTATTGCGCAAGCTCACTCTGGATTTAACGGAAACGATTCAAATACAGAAGATGTTGTATACGCGTTAAGCAAGGTTAAAGGTATCAACGCCATTACTTTCTCTCATACTCACAAAGTGTTTCCCGCTATAGATGAAAAGAATCTTGATGCATTGTTCAAGGATTCAACCGGAAAAGTGCTGCCTGGTGTAGATAATGAAAGTGGAACGATCAACGGAGTACCAGCTGTACAAGCAGGTTACGGCGGAGGCTCGTTAGGATTAATCGACTTAACTCTTGAAAAAGAAATAGGAAAGTGGAAAGTAACTA
This sequence comes from Fictibacillus arsenicus, assembly GCF_001999465.1. Taxonomy (GTDB): domain Bacteria; phylum Bacillota; class Bacilli; order Bacillales; family Fictibacillaceae; genus Fictibacillus; species Fictibacillus arsenicus. The sequence continues at coordinate 203,548 of NZ_MQMF01000003.1, read as the reverse complement.
ATTCACAATCCTCTGTAAGAAATGTTGAGAAGGTTAGAGCCGACGAAACGATTGTAAAAGCTATTACTGAAGTTCATGAAAAAACAATTAAATATGTAAACACTCCAATAGGAACGACAACAGATGACATTCACAGCTTCTTTGCTCTCGTTCAAGACGATCCTTCTGTACAAGTAGTAACAAATGCTCAAAAGTGGTACGTGGAAAAGTACATTTCTCTTAACAAACCAGAATATAAAGATCTTCCTATTCTTTCAGTCGGCGCGCCTTTTAAGGCGGGTAGAAACGGTGTAGATGAATATACTGAAATTCAAAAAGGTGATCTGACCATTAGAAGTGCCGGTGATTTATACCTTTATGACAATACACTTAAAGCCCTTAAAGTTAAAGGATCAGCAGTAAAAGAGTGGCTAGAAATGTCTGCAGGTAAGTTTAATCAAATCACTATAAACAAAACCGAAGAACAAGAGCTGCTTAATGCTGGATTCCCTGTTTATAACTTTGATGTGATCGATGGAGTTAACTATCAAATCGATGTTACACAACCTGCTAAATATGATAAAGATGGCAAGGTAATCAATTCCGGAAGCAGTCGTATCAAAAACCTTTTTTACAATGGACAACCAATCGATCCAAACCAGGACTTTATCGTGGTAACCAATAACTACCGTGCTGGAGGAGGCGGAAACTTCCCTGGAGTAAAAGGCAGCGAATACGTCGTTGATTCTGCAGATGAAAACCGTCAAATCTTAATGGATTATATTTCAGAAGTAAAAGAAATTACACCAACTGCTGATAACAACTGGTCGATTTCTCCAATCGGAGGAAGTGCAAATGTGACTTTTGTTTCTTCACCTAACGGTAAAAACTATCTTGGTGAAGGCGGTAAGATCACGTATACCAATAAGCTGGATGCAAAAGGGTTTGGTATTTATAAAATTGATTTAAATTAAACGATGAAAAGAGAACCGGTAAGAATGGTTCTCTTTATTTTTTATATAAAAGATAAGGCAAAAATATTTTTTTCTAGTTTTATTATGCTTATAATTCGATATAAGAACATATGTTCGATATAATATGAATATAAAAGCAAAGGAGTTGATTGGGATGCGTAAAAAGAAATGCACCATGAGTATTCCTGAAATTATTAAAATGTACGAAAGTGGAAGCAGAACGGTAGAAATAGCCGAGCAAGCGAATGTGTCAGCAAGATATATTAATTCTGTCCTACAAAGTAATGATGTAACAAGAAGACCACGAGGAAGTTGGTTAAGGCAATACACAATAAATGAAAATTACTTTAAAAAAGTTGGCTAAACAACGACAAAAAATTCTTAAATTTATTTAATGCATTAACCGAAGATAAATCCCTATAAGAAAAAATAAAATAAGAAGTTAAATAAAAGAGAAGTAGAAAAGGAAAAAAGTCTACTTCTTTTTTTAGTAGACATAATATCTATTATAGGCAGCTATGTAAAATGTATAAGAAATAATCTCAAAACTAAAGATTACTTAAGATAGTGAGACGAAATTTGAAAAATATAGTTTTTATAATTTTTTATATTAATGTTGTTTCAATAATTATAAATCATTTAAATTAAGTTCATTTTATTATCCAGTTATGTGTTTTGAATATCTTAATTTGTATTAAATGATTTGCTTTTATTCTCTTCATTTATCTTGTTACTTCGCATTTGTATCATTCCAAAGTTTTTTACATTGATTTATCCCTTGCTAACAAAATTATTAGACCAATTATCATAAAAACATGCACTAAATACCTTTATATTGAATAGGATTCGTTGTATAATACTTTAATTCCGATAAGTTTTATAGGATTAGGAGGGTTATTTTGGCACATTCATCAGTTGACACACAGATATCTCAATCAAGTAAACGGCATTATACAACAGTTGTTACTGAATTAAGTCCTTTGCAAAAACCATGGGCTGCCCTAGGAATTCTGTCCGCATTGATTTTGTTATTCTTTATTGTTAATACGGCTAATTGGACTCAGGGAATTCTGTTCATCATAGGTATTTTGCTAGGAAATGCATTATTATATGCACGTTTTGGATTTACTTCAGCATTTAGACGTCTAGTATCCGTTGGTAATGTTCAAGGACTGCAAGCACATATGGTTATGCTGGCAGTTGCATCTGTATTATTTGCTGTGATATTAAGTACAGGGTTTAGTTTTACGGGAGCTGCACCTGAAGGAAATGTATCACCAGTAGGAATCAGTATTCTTTTTGGTGCTTTCCTGTTTGGAATCGGGATGCAGCTTGGTAATGGCTGTGCTTCAGGAACATTGTATTCTTTAGGCGGCGGATCTTCTTCAATGATTCTAACCTTGATTTCTTTTATTGCAGGTTCTGTTATAGGGGCGTATCATTTTACTTTCTGGATGGGATTACCTTCCCTCCCGCCAATCGCATTTAACCAGATACCTGGATTTGGTTATCTGGGTGCATTGGTATTTCAGTTAGCATTGTTTGGCCTTATCTATTGGATCACGATTCAAATTGCTAAAAAGAAAAATCCGCCTATGATGAAACCACTTCCGACAACTGTTGGGTGGAAAAAAATATTGCGCGGTTCTTGGCCGCTGTTTACAGCTGCTATCGTGTTAGCTGTATTAAATGCTGTAACTTTAGCGGTAAAAGGAAGTCCTTGGGGTATTACTTCAGCATTTGCACTATGGGGTTCAAAAGCATTGATGGCAACTGGAGTTGATGTTTCAAGCTGGGGGTATTTCGCTGGAAGCAAAGGTGATGCTTTAACAAAAAGTGTGCTGACAGATGCTACGAGCGTAATGAACTTCGGAATTATTTTAGGAGCATTTATATCTGCTGCTTTTCAAGGAACATTTAAACCAGGAAAGATTAAACCAGGGATTGCAGGAGCTTCTATTATTGGCGGTTTATTGATGGGCTACGGTGCACGTTTAGCATTTGGCTGCAACATCGGTGCTTATTTTAGCGGAATTGCTTCTTTCAGCCTTCACGGCTGGGTTTGGGGAATTATGGCGATGGCAGGAACATTTTTAGCCCTATTTATTCGTCCGTTATTTGGATTAAAAAATCCAAAATCAAATGATTCTGTATGTTAAATATGAAAAAAGCTAGTGGCTGGGATTTAAATCTCCGCTCCACTAGCTTTTATTTATGTACCTGCTTAATTCTCTAGTATTAAACAGCAAGGATCCTAATTCGCTCATAATTCTTTTTGGTTCATCTCGATTGGGTACGTTTTTACTAAGTGCGGAAATAGCGAAGGTATGCCCTGGTAAATAGAATAATCCTACATTATGTTCAACACCTGGTACATAACCTGTTTTGTGCGCCATTTCCCAAATCGGAATCATTCCGATAATACCGTCATTTTCAGGAAGAAGACTTGGCAGTAAATCATTCATCTTTTGTTGCTTCATAATTTCTATCATCTTACGGCAAACACTCATGGATACGATATTGCCCATAGCTATATCTCTTAAAAAATGATTCATTTCCTTTGCTGTTATTAAATTTGATTCATTATGTTTCCTCGATGGTTTAATTTGAAGTTTATGACGAAATTGAGTCTGCTTAAAGCCCCAAATTGTCATGTATAGCTGGATGTTTTCAACTCCTAATATATCGATTAAAAGGTTGGTTGCTGTATTATCACTTTCAATGATCATCAGTACCACTAAATCATGAATAGTCCATTCCGTTCCTGGAGTAAGGTTCTTTAAAATACCATCACCAGAAACCATGTCTTCTGATCGTACTCGAATCTTATCAGATAGTGAACGTTTCCCTTCAGACACTTGAGCAAGTACTGCTGACATGATAGGGATTTTAATGATGCTAGCCGCATAGAATTCTTCATCATGATTATAGACAAATTCTTCTTCTGTTTCGAAGTAATAAATCGAAATCCCATAAGTACCTTTTCCCGACGAAATCAAACGCAAAAGATCGTTCTCTATCTGTTTCAGCATGTCCGCTCCCTCCTTCCCCAAAAATGTTGATATTATGAAATTCGCTTTATCTTATTGAAATGCCTTCCTTCAAGAACTAATTAAGACAGTCAGTCACAGTACAATCCTCATTATGTGGAAATTAACTAATAATACAAAAAGCACCGTCTGAAGGTGCTTTTTGCCATGGTCATACTTAACTTAATACATTGAAATATCTGGCTTCTGGGTGCGCAAATACAATCGCAGATACAGAGGCTTCTGGTTCCATCATGCAGCCATCTGTCAACTGAATGCCAATATCTTCAGGTTGAATCAGCTTGAATAACTTTTGCTGATCTTCAAGCTCAGGGCATGCAGGATAACCGAATGAAAACCGCTGCCCCTGATAGCGTGCTGAAAAACGCTCTCTCATAGTAAAATCAACCGAATCAGGAAACCCCCAGCGGTCACGCATTTGCTGATGAACAAGCTCAGCGAAACCTTCTGCTGTTTCAAGTGCCAATGCTTGAAGTGCGTGACTTTCTAAAAAACGGCCTTGTTCTTTTATTTCAGCTGCAAGCTCTCTTATACCTGTACCTGCAGTTACAGAAAAGAAGCCAACATAATCCATTTCCCCGCTGTCTTTTGATTTAAGGTAATCTGCTATACAGAGATATGGCTCTTTAGTCTGTCGTGGGAAATCAAACTTCTCAATGATTGTTCGATGATCAACAGGATCGTAAATCAAAACACTGTCTCCATCTGATTGTGCCGGAAAGAATTGATACATCGCAGAAGGATTAATTAAATCTTTTTCTTTTGCCTCAGTTAACAGCGTATCAACGATTGACTTAATATGAAGAGTTTTCTCATCTTTTTCCTCAAGTAATCTCGATATCTTTCCTTTTATGCCAAGGTGATGACCTAAAAGCATCTGCAAATTAATATATGGCTGTATGTGAGACAAGGAATAGTTTCTTAAAATATGCCTTCTTGTATCACTTGGTATAAAAACTGGTGCTTTTTGTGATACGTTTGATCTTACTTTAATAGCTGTTGCAGTTGCTGTACCACCATCGGATCGTCCAGTATCTAATGCTATCGTTCTCTTTCTTTCACTAAAAGCAGAGGCGAGCTTCTCATGATCCTCAGGAGTTTGAAGTTGATTTGCAAGTGATAAGCCTTCCATCGCATCTTTCGCGTAAAGAACCATCCCATCATATTCTTTTGAGATTTTCGTATCGGTAAATTTTCTAGATAAAGCAGCGCCTCCAACTAAAATCGGTGTGGAAATACTCGCTTCACGCATGTCATTTGCAGTTAAAAACATTTGTTGAGCTGATTTTACCAGCAATCCTGACAACCCGATAATATCTGGTTTATTGTTCTTTACAGCCTCAATCAATTCAAGCGGTGTAACTTTAATACCTAAATCGATAACCTGGAATCCGTTGTTGCTTAATATAATGTCTACGAGGTTTTTCCCAATATCATGAACATCACCCTTCACAGTCGCAAGCAATACCTTACCTTTAGATGATGAAGTATCATTACTCTCCATGTATGGTTCTAAAAATGCTACGGACGCTTTCATTACTTCTGCACTTTGAAGAACTTCAGCAACGATAAGCTGGTTTTCGTTAAATAATCTGCCTACTTCTTTCATGCCATCCATGAGCGGTCCGTTTATAATTTTTAGAGGTGCAGGGTATTTCTTTAATGCCAATTCTAAATCAGGAATTAGCCCTTCCTTAGTTCCTTCTAAAATGTAGTATTGCAGCCGCTCTTCTAACGTCATGTCAGGCAGCTTCGATATCGTTTCTTTCTTTTTCCCTCGATAAAATTCAGTAAAAATTGCCAATGCCTCATCTGTTGTTTTAAATAATAGGTTTTCCGCCATATCAATCTCTTCTTTAGAAATAGAAGCAAATCGTTCGAGTTTCTCTGTGTTCACGATCGCATAATCCAGTCCCGCTTGTGTGCAGTGATAGAGATATACGGCATTCAATACTTCACGGCCTACCGGTGGAAGTCCAAATGACACGTTGCTCACTCCGAGAATGGTGAGGCAATGAGGAAAACTCTCTTTTATCAGCCTAATTCCTTCAACAGTTGCATTTGCTGAACCGATATACTGTTCGTCACCAGTTCCTACTGGAAAAACGAGGGGGTCAAATATGATATCTGAAGGCAAGACTTTATATTTTTCCACCAAAAGCTGATACGAATTTGTTGCAATTTCAAGCTTTCGTTCTGCTGAAACACCCATTCCTTTTTCATCAATGGTTCCTACTACAACTGCTGCTCCATACTTATGCAGAAGCGGAATCACTTTTTCAAATCGTTCTTCTCCGTCTTCAAGGTTAATAGAATTAATGATAGCTTTACCTTGTGAATATTTTAAAGCTAGCTCGATAACATCTTCATCAGTTGAATCGATTACAAAAGGAATCTTTACCTTCTTAACCGCTTCCTTCATGAACTCTTCCATGTCACTTTTTTCATCTCTGTCTGGATCTGCCAAGCAGACATCCAGTACATGTGCGCCGCCTTTTACTTGAGCTCTTGCGATTTCAGCAGCTTCCTCAAACTTCTTCTCCGCAATAAGCCTTTTAAATTTTCTTGAGCCAATTACATTCGTACGCTCACCGACCATAATCGGCCGTAACGTTGGATCATCATAAATGAAAGGTTCAATTCCTGAGACCATATGCGTTTCACTCGTTTGAATCGATCGTGGTAAATAATTCTTCATTACATTTGCTAATGCTTCTATATGATTAGGTGTTGTGCCGCAGCAGCCTCCTACAATATTCAGCCAGCCTTTTTCTGCAAATCCTGATAATTTAGCTGCTAAGGAATCTGGAGTCTCATGATAATTTCCTTCTTCATCAGGCAGCCCTGCATTCGGATAGCAGCTGACTGCAGTTGTTGATAGATTAGAAAGCGAGCGAATATGGTCCTGCATGAATTCAGGTCCAGTCGCACAGTTTAAACCAACTGCTAAAGGATTCATATGTTTTAATGAAATATAGAACGCTTCTATCGATTGACCAGCTAATGTTGTTCCCATCGGTTCAATCGTTCCTGATACCATAAGAGGAACTCGTTTTCCTGTTTGCTCAATCGCTTGTTCGATACCTAAAAAACCCGCTTTTACGTTCAGCATATCCTGGCTTGTTTCTAATAGCAGCAGGTCAGCTCCGCCGTCGATTAGTCCTCTTGCTTGCTCTGCATAAGCATCTCTTAACGCATCAAATGTAGTTCCGCCAGTAACGCTTAATGTTTTTGTAGTTGGACCCATTGAACCGGCAACATAACGCGGCCATTCTTCGGTAGAAACTGCATCAGCTGCTTTTCTCGCAATTTCCGCTCCTAACTTATTAATCTCATAAGCTCGTACGCTAAGATCATACTCGTCTAAAACAAGATTAGTTCCTCCAAAGGTATTCGTTTCAATGATATCTGCGCCGGCTTGGAGATATGTTAAGTGAATTGATTCAATAACATCTGGTGCTGTAACATTTAAATATTCATTACACCCTTCATACGCCTCGCCGCCAAAATCTTCTGCTGTGAGATTTGCTTCTTGAAGCATCGTCCCCATTGCGCCATCCATAATTAATATTTTCTTTTTCAGCTGACCTTCTATTGATGTTTTAGGCATTCTGCGACCTCCTTGCTAACAGGGATGGATGATTCGTTCTTGCATAATTAGCTAATTCAACAGTGAGTTCATAACGCATAAATGGAGTAATGAGATAAATTCCATTAAAAAGATCCATAGCTGTATCCAAAAGTGACTTGGCTATGTTTAAACCTACAACACTTGCTTGTTTAGGATTTTCTTTATATTTTCCCATTTGTTCTCGTACATCGTCAGATAATTTTATCCCTGGCACTTCATGATGAAGAAATTCAGCATTTTGTGAACTTGTTAACGGCATGATTCCTATATAGATCGGTTTATCAATGTGTTTGGTAGCTTCATAGGTTTCAATTAGCTTTTCCTCTGAAAACACAGGCTGACTTATAAAATAATCCGCACCATATTCAATCTTCTTTTCTAAACGTTCAACTGCTTTATCAATTAACCTGATGTTTGGATTAAAAGCTGCTCCCACACTAAAGGAAGTCTTTTCTCCAAGTTCTTTTCCCGATAATGACAATCCTTGATTAAACTGCTTAATGAGTTTGATTAGTTCAAATGAAGTGACATCATAAACTGATGATGCACCAGGAAAATCACCGACACTTGCTGGATCTCCAGTTACAGCTAAAATTTCACGGATTCCATGTGTATGAAGCCCCATTAAGTGTGATTGAAGCCCGATTAAGTTCCGGTCGCGGCACGTAATATGAACGAGCGGGCGAAGGTTTAATTCTGACTGAACAACTGAACTTAATGCGGAATTGCATATTCGCGGGGACGCTAGAGAATTATCAGCCATTGTAAGAGCGTCGATTCCCGCTTTTTTTAAAGCCTTTGCACCCTCCATAAAACGAGAGGTATCAAGCTTGCGAGGCGGGTCTAGTTCCACGATAATGGATTGTTTCTTCTTTACTTCTTCAAAAAGCGGAACATAATTAGACTTTGAAGCTGACTGAATAACAATATCTCTTTTTCTTTGTTTTACTTCTTTTTCTTTTACAGGCTGCAGATTCTTAAGCTCGGTTGAGAAAGCACGTATGTGTGCAGGCGTCGTACCGCAGCAGCCTCCTAGAACACTGACACCTTGCTTTCTGAACAAATGAGCACATTCTTTAAAATATTCAGCATCACTTTCATATTGGAACTTTCCATCTGAATATGAAGGAAGCGAGGCGTTCGGAAAAGCAGATAAAAATGCTCCTTTAGGAATCGGTACTTCCTCTAGTGTCTTCAGCATGTGATAAGGACCTAACCGGCAATTTAATCCCACCACATCCGAACCAATTTCCTCAAGACGCAACAAAGCTTCCGAAATTGGAGTTCGGTCTTGCAGAAAGCCTATTTCCTGAAGAGAAACTTGAGCAATGATTGGAAGAGACGTTTCATTTCTAGCAATCTCTAATACAGTTTCAAGTTCTTGCAGATCGTAATACGTTTCCAGCTGTATACCGTCTACGTTTTCCATGAGTAAACAATAGAGCTGTTCACGAAAACTGCGTTTAATTTCATCAAGTGAAATACTGTTTGGTTTAATACCGCGAATCCCGCCAATGGTTCCTAAGACATATTGGTTTTTAGCAGCTCTTCTTGCATTTTGAACAGCTGCTTTGTTAATTTCTTTTACTTGATCTTGGAGGCCATAACGTTCTAGCTTTGAATAATTGGCTGCATACGTATTTGTTTGAATAATGTCAGCGCCGGCATTTAGATAAGCCCGGTGAATATTATAGATTTGCTCCGGCTGTGATAGATTTAATTCTTCGTAACAAAAATCCGAGCCGTAAGAATACAGAAGTGTACCCATAGCTCCATCGCCGATTAGTATCTTGTTTTGTTTTAAATCTGTTACTAAGCTCATGTCAGCCTCCTTATATAAAATAAAAAGCCTTCTAGAAAGAAGACTTTTTGAGTGTTTGGTCTTCTTATCTTTACAAGTCCATACGTGGACTCGCAGGAATTAGCACCTTTTCAGCTTTACGCTGCTGGTTGCTGAGGTTTCATAGGGCCACTCCCTCAACCTCTCTTGATAAGGGTTTATTCAATCTGGTTTACTATAAATCTGGGTTATAATTGTCCCGTTTAATAATTTCTTTTTATATACATACCGTTTGTTCACATCATGTAAAAATGCCGGGTCTGCGATCTCAGCCAATAGAGCTTTCCTTTCTATTATCGGAAATTCATTCTTGATGATGGTTCTACATTCAAATAAAAACTCCAAGTAAGATTCATAGTCTTTACTGTATTTTTGCTGAAGCTCTTTTTTAATTGAGATAGACAAGTTCGGACTAGCCCCAGAGGTTGAAACTGAGAGTACAAGCTTACCTCTTTTCACCACGCCCGGAATGATAAAATTGCCTAATTGCGTCTGGTCAGCTACATTAATCAACTTGTTCTTTTTTACATTAATAGCAATCTCAGCATTCACCTCTTTTGAATTCGTCGCTGCGACTACAAGAAAAGCATTCTCGAAATCTTTACTCTTAACCTCTCTTGAAATCCAAGTGAGGCTTTTTTGTTCATGTAATACCTGAATCTCTTTAATTACATCAATACTAATGACAGTTATTACTGCTTTTTCTTTCAGCAGATCTCTTATTTTTCGGTAAGCAACAGGACCGCCTCCTGCTACAACAACTTCTTTACCGGATAGGTCTACGTGTATAGGGTACATAAATACCTCACTTTTAAAAAATTGCAAATTCTTTTTTGTGAAGTGTCTCTTTTATCCGAGTGAGTAACACTTCTCTTAAAATGGGGTGATATCCAAGCGTCTCGCATAGGATCACTTCTAGTTTTGAATATTCCATATATCGTTTTGTAGTAAGCTTCATTTCATTTATTAATAGACCTGAAAACAAAAGATATGGAACAACAACTACTTGATCGTATGAATATTGGCTGTTCCATAATACTTCTTCAAAACTTGGAGCTGAACCGGTGAGAAAACAAGCTTGAATACTTGGTATACCATAATGTTGCTGAAGATTTGATGCGATCTGCTCTAAATCCCGCTTTACATCTGGATCTGTGCTTCCTCTTCCAACCAATAAAATGTATGAGTTCTTACTTAAACTAGAAACACATTTCGTAATTTTTTCCCATAATAAGTGAGAAGCGGCTTCATGTACGCCGAATGCGCGCCCGTACTTAACTTCAATTTGAGGAAAATGGAGTTGTAATTGTCTCAGTTCTTTTGGAATGTCTATCTTTACATGATTAGCTGACAATAAAAATACAGGAACAACAGAGATGCTCGTAGCTCCTTTCTGTATGCATGTTATAAAACCTTGCGGGATGGAAGGTGCAGCAAGTTCTAAAAAACAGATCTCTTTGATTGGAACATTAACGGAAGCCATGGATTCTTTTACAAATTCTTCTGCTTCAATACGGCCTTTTTGCAGTCTTGTACCATGACAGATAAAAAGTAAGGCTTTCATCTAAAGTGCTCCGCTAATAGCAGTCATCTTAACTGATTCTTCTTCATTAAGCTGTTCAAACCACTTAAGTTCCTCCCGGAGTCGAACCACTTCTCCAACAACGATCATGCTCGGATTTTCAATTCTTTCACGCAATACAATATCTTCAATGGTTTCTAATGTTCCTGTTACAGTTCTCTGATTTTCTAACGATCCCCATTGGACTAGTGCCACCGGAGTGTCTTTGTTTTTCCCGTGTTTTGTCAGCTGTTCACAGATATAGGGAAGGTTACCTACACCCATGTAGATCGCTAATGTATCAATTCCTTTGGCTAAACTGTCCCATTTCAACTCTTCTTCTTCACCCTTTTTCCTGTGACCAGTAACAATCGCGTAACTTGAAGAGATGTTTCGATGTGTGACTGGAATACCAGCGTATGCAGGTGCTGCAATTCCTGATGTAATGCCAGGTACTACTTCAAATTCTATACGGCTTTTTGAAAGTGCTTCTGCTTCTTCGCCGCCTCTTCCGAAGACGAATGGATCGCCGCCTTTAAGACGGGTTACTGTTTTTCCTCTTTGAGCGTGCTTTACTAAAAAGCTGTTGATTGTTTCTTGTTTCATGGAATGGTAGTTTGGCAATTTACCGCAATAGATAAGATCGCACTCTGTTTTTGCATGAGCTAAAAGTTCTTTATTCACCAATCGGTCATACAAAATCACGTCTGCTTCCTGAATGCATCGTAAGCCTTTTACAGTAATTAACCCTGGATCACCTGGGCCGGCTCCGACAAGATAAACTTTTCCCATCATCATCACTCCTTAAGGATTAAGTATATTTTCCCTTTCATATAATACAAATCCATTGCCGCTGCGGATTTTTTTCTTTTCGTAGAGTGAAATCTCTTCAAAATCTGGCTGTTTTAAAAAATACTTTTCAAGTTCAACATCTACGAGCTGAAATGCTTGTTCATCTGTTGTAGCAGCTATTACAACAGGAATAATTTCTGATTTCAAGCTCACTTCAAACCGATATAAATACATAGGAAGACCTCCCTTCACGAAACTTTTTCTTCTAATTGCTCTGAAATTCGATCTAGCTCTATTTGAAGAGGTTCAAGTCCTACCCTGTTGATATAATCGAAAAAAGTTTCAAGAGGAAGCTTCGTTTCTTTAAAATGGTCTAGAAAACGAATTAGTACTTCATCAAGAAAATCAGCATGGAATTTTCCTTTCAGCTTTTCATTAAACTTTCCTCCATCATCAAGCGTTCCGCCAACGTAAATCTCAAAAGCTTGCACCATCTTTTTCTCTTTCGTTTTTAACAGTACGCCTTGCAGACCGATATCTGCGATTTGACGCTGTCCGCAAGAGTTAGGACAGCCGACCATATGAATCCTTATCGGTACGTCAAGTGTGATTCTCTGATCCAGGCTTTCAGCGATTCGGCGCATTCTTTCTTTCGTTTCAACCAGTGCTAAATTGCAATATTCAATACCCGTGCAGGAAACAGAATGCCCTATAAAAGAAAGAGGCTGTGTCGTGATTCGTTTAAAGATATCTTCTTGCAGCAGCGATTCAACGTTTTGATGTTTCACGTTAGGAATTATTAAGTTTTGAGAATTTACCGTTCGGATCTCACCGTTTCCGTATAACTTTGCTATTTCTGCAAGCTTCAGTACTTCATCCGCATCTAATCGTCCAACTGGCACATTAAAGCCAATATAGCTTAATCCTTCTTGCTTTTGAGGATGAACACCATAGAAATATCCGCCGTTCCAGCCTTGAAGTGCATCTCTGCCTTTAGAAGGAAGCTGTCCTGTATATTCTAAGAGTTTCTCTTTGAATTTTTCTGGTCCCCAGTCTGCCATTAAAAATTTAAGTCGCGCGAAGTGGCGTTTTTCCCTATAGCCGTAATCACGGAAAATGGTAGTAATCGCAATAGCCACTTCTTTTACCTGATGCGGTTCTATAAAGACATCAAGCGGCTGCGCTAAGAACGGCCTCGACGATAATCCACCGCCAATCTTAATATGAAAACCAGGAATCTCTTTATCATCAACTTCTTTATAAGCTGGAGTAAAAGCTACACAATTTATCTCCGCATGCGCACTGTTGTTCACATTAGAACTGATGGACATTTTATATTTTCTCGGCAGATTAGAAAAATCTTCATTGTGCTGAAAGAATTCATACACTTCTTTTACAATCTCTGATGTATCAAATAGTTCTTGAGGATCTATCCCGGCAATCGGATTCCCCATAATATTTCTCGTAATATCACCGCATGCCCCAGCACTTGATAGCCCTGTTGCTTCTAAACGTCTAAAAATATCCGGGATTTGTTCAATGGTCAGCCAGTGAAACTGGATGGCTTGTCGTGTCGTGATATCAAATACGCCTCTTCCATAATCTTTGCAAATGTGAGCAAGCGTTTTTATTTGTTCGTAGCTTAATATGCCAGAGGGTACATTGACCCTCATCATGAAGTATCCATCTTCTTTAGGTCTCTGCAAATACAGACCCGCCCATTTAAAATTGTCCCACTCTTCTTTTGGTATAGATGCGAAGCCGTTTTTTGCGTAATGAGGGATATCTTCAAATATTTTTAACCCGTCTTTCACAAGCTTCTTTTGCTCCGTTTTATTGAGCTTCGGATTATCAGCCCACGCTTTTTCATAAGCCATGTTCTCAGTCTCCTTTTTAGATGAGTTTTTTCTTTTGCAAATAAGCCAAAATAGCATCTACACTCTCACTTACATTCTTTTCATTTGTGTGAATCGTAAGAGAAGGAGACACCGGTTCCTCATATGGGGAATCGATTCCAGTGAAATCAGTAATCTCCCCTTTGCGAGCTTTGCTGTAAAGCCCTTTCGGATCTCGTTTTTCACATTCTTCTATCGGGCATGAAACAAAGATCTCAATGAATTCTTCTTCTGAAACGATTTCTTTTGCTCTTTCACGGTCTTGTATAAAAGGTGAGATGAATGCTGTCAAAACCACTGTTCCGTTATCAACAAAAAGCTTAGAAACTTCTGAAATTCTGCGTATGTTTTCCGTCCTGTCTTCATCCGAAAACGATAGATCACGGTTTAATCCGTTTCTGATGTTGTCACCGTCAAGCACATAGTTTCGGATGTTTCGTTCATATAGGACTTTTGCAAGTGCATTAGCAATGGTGGACTTTCCTGATCCGGATAGTCCTGTAAACCACAGGACAAAACTAGAATGGTTGTTTAGCTTTCTTCGATCTTCTTTTGTAATGGAACTATCGTGCCAGACGGTATTGTGCTGTGTATTCATTTGCATCTCCTTTAAGCTGGTTTTCTTCATGTCGTCTTAATCCATTGATCAACACTTCAACGACTTCCTTCCGGCTGAATGTACTTGGAGGCAATTCCCCATTTCTTAGAAGTTCTCTTACTTTCGTTCCAGATAAAATTACATGATGTTCACTGGAATGCGGACACGTTTTAGAAGAAGCCATGGCCTCACATTTTGTGCAATAGAAGCTGTGTTCAAAGAAGAGTGTGGTGATACCGATCTCATTGGCGGTAAACTGTGAAAAGATCTCCTGAGCTTCATACGTCCCGTAATAACTGCCTACACCAGCATGATCACGGCCAACAATAAAATGTGTACAGCCATAATTCTTTCTCACTAGTGCGTGAAAAATAGCTTCACGCGGTCCGGCATAACGCATGGCTGCAGGAAATACTGCAAGGAACACACGGTCGCTCGGATAATAGTTTTCAATGAGTACGCGATAGCTTTTCATCCTTACATCTGCCGGTATATCGTCTGACTTTGTTTCCCCGACTAGCGGGTTTAAAAAGAGTCCATCAACCGTCTCAAGAGCCGTTTTTTGAATATATTCGTGCGCACGGTGCACTGGATTTCTTGTTTGAAAACCAACAACTGTTTTCCAGCCTAAACTGCTAAACTTCTTTCTAGTTTCACGTGGGTCAAGGTGGTAGTTCTTAAAAGATTTTTTTTCAAGCCGTTTAACGAGCGTGATGTCCCCGCCCACATAAACCGTCGGCCGCTCCAGCAGCTTCTTTACGCCTGGATGTTTTATGTCAGAAGTTTTATAGACTTTCTCTGCTTCAATATGCTTATCTGGGAAATAGATATCACCAACCTGCAAGATCCCGTATGTCTCGCCATCAAACGTAAGCCTGACGTCTTCTCCTGTACTAAGAGATTGTGCGGTTTCATGAGTTACTGGCAATGTAATCGGGAGACTCCAAACCGTTCCATCACTCAGCCTGATACGTTCTAAGACAGATTGATAGTCTGCTTGGTTTAGGAACCCGGTTAATGGGCTGTATGCTCCGATAGCTATTAATTCAAGGTCACTAAGTGCTGTTAAATCAAGCTCAATTTCTTTTTGTATGTGCTCATACGGTGTATCCGGTCTAAACTGATTAATTAATGTTCCTCCGTGTGGTTGTAAAGTTGCCATACTGTATCTCCTCCAATTTTTCCTTAGTCTTCATGAAGACCGCATTCTAGTTTCCCAGTTCCTGACCAGCGGCCGGAACGGAGGTCATCTGCGTTTATTGCTGCTTTTGTACAAGGGGTACAACCGATACTTGGATACCCATTATCGTGAAGTGTGTTATACGGCAGATTATGCTTATGGGCGTATCGCCAAATGTCTTTCCACGTCCAGTGAATGAGCGGGCAGATCTTAATACTGCGGAAACGCTCATCTTTGTTAATAAACTGAGTTTGTTGTCTCGTAGGCGACTGTTCACGGCGCAACCCGGAAAGCCATGCTTTTACGCCTTTGAGCTCTTCTTCTAAAGGAATTATTTTTCTAATGGTGCAGCAATGATTTGAATTCACCTTCCAAAGTTCTTCACCATGCTTAATTGCCTGTTCTTCAAGTGTTAAGGCGGGCGTCTTAAGCTTAATACGCAGCCATGGATACCTTTTCTTTGCAGCATTAATCACCTCGTATGTTTCCTGGAAGTGCAGCTGCGTATCCAAAAAGACTACTTGAGCATCACGTTTGATTTGGGTTACAAGATCCACTAATACACTTCCTTCGATTCCAAAGCTGCACGCATATACGAGATCATCGCCATACATTTCATACGCCCATTTCAGAACATCTAATGCACCTTTCTCAGGGTTGTCGCTATTAAACTCTTGAATGTTGTTATTCCAAGTTTGATAGGTCAGCAATTTTTTACCTCCTTCATGAAAAACAAATAGACCAACAAAAAAAGCGGCTTTAACGTTATAAGGAGCATGCCCCTATACGTTAAAAACCGCCTCTAGTTTTCTAGTCAGCGCTATTTGATTCTTACCTTCTCGTTTTTTTCGAGTTGAATTACTTTTCCATCCTGCACGATTAAAGTTATGGACCCAAATTTGATGTTGCTCAGCATTTTTTGAAGCTGAGGAAGAAAATCGTTTTCACTCTTTTCGTTCGCCACTCCACTGGCCTCCCTTTTTTTCACAAAATATCTCTAAATTAAAATAAAAAAACCTTCCCATTTCGGAAAGATAGTGGAGGTAAACGTATTACCTTATCTTCCAAAATGTAAAAACATTCTGCTGGAGTTAGCACCTTACGATTCGCAGGTTGCCGGGTTTCATCGGGCCAGTTCCCTTCACCACTCTGGATAAGTGTTTAATTTTTAAAATCATATCACATCTGAAACGGATATCAAGCCCTATTTTTTTATTTTCTATTTTTTCTGAAAAAAATTAAACCTGCAGTTGACAATTTGTCTTCCTGGAACATATAGTAATAACTAAAATTTCATCCGAATCGCTGATCGGAAAAACCGAAGGCTCTTAACATAACTTGTTAAGGGCCTTTTTATTTTGAGGAGGAATTTGATGAAAAAGTTAATCGTTCTAGCGCTTATTGGACTTATGGCACAGCTGATCGACGGCTCACTCGGAATGGCATATGGGGTTACTTCGACTTCCCTGCTCTTGGTAGCGGGGATTGCGCCGGCAGCAGCATCCGCCTCTGTCCACCTTGCTGAAGTTGTGACAACAGCAGCATCTGGAGTTTCCCATATTAAGTTTGGAAACGTTGATAAGCAGGTGGTTCTCCGCTTAATTCTGCCGGGTTCGATCGGTGCATTTTTAGGCGCTTGTTTTTTAAGCAGCCTTCCAGGAGATATTGTGAAACCATATGTTTCTCTATTTCTTATTATTCTTGGAATCTATATTTTGTTTCGTTTTCTCTATAAACTTGGAGAAAGAAAGACGGCTCCCTCTGTAAACTCTTTTTCAAAAAAACAGCTAATGCCCCTTGGCTTACTTGCTGGATTTCTAGATGCGACAGGTGGTGGTGGATGGGGTCCTGTAACAACTCCTGTCCTTATGGCAAAAGATATGAAAACTAGAAAAGTTATAGGTTCCGTTGATACGAGTGAATTTGCTGTAGCCGTTTCCGCATCTTTCGGATTCTTTATTTCTCTAGGCTGGGAGCAAGTTGAATGGCTTTGGGTTGGTGCCCTCATGGCAGGGGGTATTGTTGCAGCCCCAATTGCAGCATGGCTAGTTCGAATCTTTCCATCACACATTTTAGGGGTTTTAGTTGGCGGCTTGATCATTATAACCAATGTTAGGACATTGCTTATGACCTTTGGTTTCTCGTCAAACGTTATGTTTGCCATTTATTTTGTTCTAGCGGCATTTTGGGCAGTAGGTATTATCTATACAGTAAAAAGCTTTCCGAAAAAAAGTACTGAAGAAAATAAAAATCCAAAATTTTTAAAAAATTCTGTTGACTATTGATTGTGAGGTATGTATTATAGTCCTTAATTCAATATTCAATCTTCTTATCCAGAGAGGCGGAGGGACTGACCCTATGAAGCCCGGCAACCAGCAGAGATGCATGGTGCTAATTTCAGCAGAACAACTAACGTTCTGAAAGATGAGACTTCGATCGTGTGAAATCATCGGGACCTCTTCTTTTGGAAGAGGTCTTTTTTTATTGGATAAGTTGAATCTGAAATTTATATTGGATAACAAAAAAATTTAAACATTGAGGAGAGATTTGAAAATGAGCGAACAAAAAAGAGAGTACGGTTTTGAAACAATTTCATTGCATGAAGGACAGAAAGTAGATCCTGCTACAGGTGCACGAGCGGTACCTATTTATCAGACAACATCGTATCAGTTTAACAGCACAGAACACGCAGCAAATTTGTTTGCTTTAAAAGAATTCGGAAATATCTATAGCCGTTTAATGAACCCAACACAAGATGCGTTTGAACAGACTATCGCTAAATTAGAAGGCGGTGTAGGAGCGCTTGCTGTCGCTTCTGGGCAAGCTGCCATTACAAATGCTATTTTCAATATCACTGGCTCAGGTGATGAAATTGTTGCCTCTACTTCTCTATACGGAGGAACTTATAATCTCTTCTCTGTGACATTGCCAAAACTCGGCATCGAGACACGGTTTGCTGACATCGATAATCTTCAATCGTTTAAAGACGCGATCACAGAAAAAACAAAAGCAGTATATGTTGAAACAATCGGGAATCCCAAAATTGATGTAGCAGATATTGAAGGTCTTGCTAATATTGCTCATGAAGCGGGTGTCCCTCTTATTGTTGATAACACGCTTGCTACACCTTATCTTTGCCGACCGATCGAGCATGGTGCAGATATCGTCGTACACTCCGCAACAAAATTCATTGGCGGCCACGGTACATCAGTTGGCGGTGTAATCATTGATTCCGGAAAATTTGATTGGAACAACGGAAAGTTCCCTGGCTTAACTGAACCGGATCCGAGCTACAAAGGCATCGTTTATACCGAAGCATTCGGTCCGCTTGCTTATATTTTGAAAGCTCGAGTTCAATTGCTTCGTGATTTAGGATCATCCATTTCTCCGTTCAATTCATTTTTGTTTATTCAAGGCTTAGAAACTTTGTCATTGCGTTTAGAAAGACACGTTGAAAACACACTTAAAGTAGCACAGTTCTTGGAAAGCCATCCTTCTGTAGACTGGGTGAATTATGCAGGTCTCCCTAGCAGTCCATATTATGAACTTGCACAAAAATACCTGCCTAAAGGAGCTGGAGCGATTCTAACTTTCGGTGTTAAAGGCGGAGTAGAAGAAGGAAAAAAATTAATTGAGAATGTAAGCATCTTCTCTCATTTAGCTAACGTAGGAGATTCAAAGTCCTTGATCATCCATCCTGCCAGTACAACCCATCAGCAATTATCTGAAGAAGAACAAAGAAAATCAGGGGTGTCACCTGAATTAATCCGTCTATCCATTGGTATTGAAACAGTAGATGATCTTATTTATGATCTTGATCATGCATTAAAAGCAATCGCACTTTCTCCAAGCGGATTGTAAAAACAAAACAACAAACTCAGAGCATATTCGTAAATGCTCTGAGTTTTATTTATATAAAAAACTGTTAAATTATATGATGGAGTCCATTTTTTTATGTGATAGGTTGGTATTTTTATATGATTAGTCTAAAAAAATAGGTGATCCTTCGTTTTGGGCAAATAACGCATGATTCTTAGTTAAAAGATCAAGTAATATTTTCGTTTAACCATAATGTGGATGCTGCTATAAACTTTTCAGCAGCTGGTGAAAGATTTTTAAAGGATATCGAACCTATACCAATGGAAGAAATAGCTCGTTCACCTGAAAGGGGTATTTTTTTTACACCTTCAGGCAGATTATGTAAGGCAATTTCTGGCAGGATGGCCACACCTAGCGAGTTTTTCACCATAGAGATAATTGCCTGCTCATCATCTAAACGAAAAGCAATTTCAGGAGAATGTTTATTTGGTTTGAAAATGTTATGTATGATTTTAAGGGTGGAATTTTGAAGTATCAGCTTCTCATTCTTCAGTGCATTTGTCTTTATAGCTTTTTCAGCGCTTAGGTGGTGGTTCTCCGGCACAACACAGCAAAATGCTTCGCGCTTTAAATGAAGAACCTCAAAGTCAGCAGCAGGCAGCATTAAAAACCCGAAATCTATAATCCCCTGAGAAATCCATAGAGAGATTTCCTCCTGTTTCCCTTCCACAACTTCTACTTTTATATGCGGGTATTGATCCATGAATTTCTTCAATATTCCTGGAAGCCATTCAACTGAAATAGATGAAAAGGTCCCAATTCTAACAGTCCCAATTTCAAGTCCTCTTATCTCCCCAGCCTCCTGGAGCATTTTTTTGCTTAGTGTCAGAATATCCCTAATATATAACAACATTCTTTCACCATTCACTGTTAGCCTGATGCCTGCTTTATTACGTGTTAATAACGAAAAACCCAGCTCTTTTTCCAAGCTGGCAATGGCATGACTTACCCCGGATTGAGATATATTTAATGCTTCACTTGCTTTTGTTAAGCTACCAAGTTCTACTACTGTATGAAATATTTCATATTTGCCAATCGACAAATTCATCCCTCTTTATATTAGTTTTACTCATACTATAACATATATAATGAAGGATTTTCATCATTTTACGACATTAAACGATGAATTCCGCCTTTTGAAGGTTTAGTTCGATTATTTTTGTGGATGCTATTCGGCCTAAAAATTTCCATCAAGCATAATGAAAACAAGATATAAAGCTATTAACCATATAATAATGGCTGATCCCTTATTAATAAGGTTTTGAAAGTAACCAGATGTATCTATTTTCCCTACAGTTCTTCCTGTCAGTGCAAGACCAATAAACCAAATCCAAGACACTGAGATACAGGACAAGGTGAAAACTAGTTTATCCGCACCTGAATAAGCTATGGAACTTGTTCCAATCACACCAATCGTATCTAAAATAGCATGAGGGTTTAACAACGAAACAGTAGCAGCAAATATGATCTGCCTTTTGGGTGTCATACATGGTGTCGAAGCTTGTGTATGTGTTTTGCTAGACCAAATGGACCACCCCATATACAATAAAAATAGAATACCAGCTGCCATAACTCCTAGTTTAAGAGCATGTATGGTAGATACAAGCGCAGAAATACCTGAAACAGCTAGAATGATTAATAAAGTATCACACATTCCTGCGGTTACAACCGCGGGTAAACTCCGCAATATGTTTGGCTGCTGTGCCCCCTGATTAAAAATAAAAACATTCTGTACACCTAAAGGTAATATTAGCCCAAACGCTAAAATAATTCCGTGCAGCAAGGCATTATCCAAATCATATCCACTCCTTACACTCAAATGGAGGTTAAAAAATGTATACTAGTCAAATACGATCAAAAAATCATGACCGAAAAAATGTGAACACAACTCTTAGTCAGTCCCTTTATAAAGAGATTAAGCTACTAGCCAAAAAGCTGGATCGCCCCGCAAATGAACTGATCGAAGAAGGTATGGTCCATGTACTGAATCAGTACAAAAATAAATAAAATACTCATCAGCGCTCAGGGTTTATTATGAGCGTTTTCTTTTTACGCTTTAAAGTAAGTCTTAATTTCAAACGAATTGGACAAAAAGATTAATAGAGATTTTACCCTAGTCTGTAATGGATGTGATATTTTGAATCCTTATGTTGAAGTCGTTATGAGATCAATGATCGCCTTTACCTCTCTTTTTATAGCTGCAAGAGTTCTAGGAAAGCATACCGTTTCAAGGATGACCATATTTGATTTTATTGCGGTTGTTACGCTTGGTTCGGTTACGGCAAACCTTGCATTCGCCATGGAAATTGAAACCCGTTATATTTTTATCGTCTTTACGATTTTTGTGTTCCTTATCTATCTGTCTGCTTTTATTTCATTAAAAAGCGAAAAAGCCCGAAAACTAGTCGCAGGGGACCCTACTGTCGTAATCGAAAACGGAAAAATACTTGAGCACAATATGAAAAAAATGCGTTATACGCTGGATTATTTAAATCAACAGCTCCGCCAAAAAGACATATTTTCGATTGATGAAGTGCAGTATGCTCTTGTTGAGAATAATGGTTTGCTCTCTGTTAAGAAAATGGAACAGCACTTAAATGTTACTCGAAAGGACTTACATATTTATAAATCCGAAATAAAACTGCCCGTGGAACTCATTATGGATGGTGAAATTTTAAAGAATAATCTGACAGAAAATAATATCTCTTTGGACTGGGTTCATGAGGAATTAAGATTACGTAAACTCACTGTTGGCGATGTTGTATATGCTTTGCTCACCAGCAGCAATAAGCTTTACATAGATACTCATGACGACGATCTACAGTCCCCTTTAGATGTAGAGTAAGGAGAGAAACAAAAAGGGAAATACACAAAAAGAGACTTAATTACAAGTCTCTTTATTATAGTTAACATAATGTAATTACAGTAAATAATTCTACTTTCTTTTCCAATTTTCATTAATAAACGCATCTCTTCCAGAAGTCTCACGCTCTTCCTTATATGCGTCTGGATTCTTTTTATAGAAATCTTGATGATACTCTTCTGCCCTATAAAAATCACTTGCAGCCAATATCTCTGTTACGATTGGTTTTTTAAACCTTCCACTCTCTTCAAGCTTCTTACGTGACTCCTCAGCTAGCTCTTTTTGTTCCTCAGTGTGATAGAAGATTGCAGTACGATACTGGCTGCCGCGGTCAATAAACTGCCCCTCATCATCTGTCGGATCAATTTGCGGCCAATATAAATCTAATAATTTTTGATAAGGGAAAATTTCAGGATCAAATGTGATCTGAACAGCTTCACGATGTCCTGTTTCACCCGTTTTTATTTGTTCATAAGTTGGATTCACCACTTGTCCACCCGAATAGCCAGATACGATTCCATGGATTCCTGGCAGTTCATCAAATGGTTTAACCATACACCAAAAACAACCGCCAGCAAATGTTGCAAGTTCTTTATTGCTCAAAGTAAACTCCCCCTAAAAAACTTTAACTGTTAAAGAGATTTTAACGTTATTTTATTAAAAATAACAGTGTTTTACCTTTAGTGGTTCATAGGATAACCTTTTCCACTCATAAACTGTAACCACTAATGTAAAGTGCGGTGGTCGATATGGACATGCGAAAACTTGAAAAAGAAATTTTCAGACGATGCAATGAGTTGCTTTCCCTGCAGAAACCTGATGGGACATGGCGTTTTTGTTTTGAAAATTCATTGATCACAGATGCTTACATGCTCATTTTATTAAGAAACATTGAATATAGAAATGAGAAATTAATCAAACAGATTACCAACCGTATTCTATCACAGCAATCAGAAGATGGATTATGGCGAGTCTACCCTGATGAGGAACCAGCTAACCTTTCTGCTACAATACAAGCCTATACCGCACTTCTCTATTCCCAGCATTTTAAATCAAATGATGACAAGCTTCAATCCGCAAAACAATTTATTATTCAAAATGGCGGATTAAAGGAAGCGGATCTCCTGACCAAAGTCTTTCTCGCGATGAACGGATTATACGAATGGCCGGACGTTCCAATCGATCCCGCTATCCTTTTTTCCCTGCCAATGACTGCTCCGATAAATCAGTATGACATCAGCAGCTATGCAAGAGCTCATTTTGCTCCGGTTTTATTAATGGCTGATGAAAAAAAGAAACTTACATCTAAATACACGCCAGATTTTTCCGACCTATACATTGGCGAAAATGAAGGTTATCATCTCGAAGAATGGGTAAACTTGTTTTCTCTCTTAAACATAAGAGATTCTTATCTCCATTTAAAAAAAGAGAAAATCCTTTCTTATATTCAACATCACATTGAACCCGATGGGACTCTGTTAAGTTATAGCATGACAACGATCTTTATGATTTATGGTCTCTTGACTGCAGGATATGAGCTTAATTCAACTGTTATCCAAAATGCCTTGAGCGGCTTATTGAAAATGTTTTGTGAAACGGATGGAACTTTGCATCTTCAAAACTCACCTTCAACTACTTGGGACACATCACTTATTTTATACACATTACTGGAAGCGGGAGTTCCCATTCATAATTCTGCCATTATAAAAGGAGCACAGTTTCTACTCATTCAGCAACACACGAAATACGGGGATTGGTCTGTTCATAATCCTCATGCAGCTCCAGGAGGCTGGGGATTCTCAATAGGAAACACTATTCACCCTGACATCGATGATACACAGGCAGCCCTTCGAACGATCGCTCATTTCTATCAAACGAATACAGTTTACCAAACTAGTTATGATCGAGGTCTTAACTGGTTGTTATCCATGCAAAATGATGATGGCGGCTGGGCAGCTTTTGAGAAAAACACGAATCGTTTCTTAATTGGTAATCTCCCTATTAAACATGCAAAAGATGCTCTTATAGATCCTTCAACACCTGATTTAACAGGAAGAACAATAGAGTTTTTAGGAAAGTTCCATGGATTAAATCATCATCATCACTCTGTAAAAAAAGCTGTGAATTGGTTATGGGAGAACCAGGAACAAGAGGGTTCATGGTACGGCCGCTGGGGAGTTTGTTACCTATATGGAACATGGGCTGCGATTACGGGTTTAATAGCATGTGGCGTTAGCCCGCAAAATAAGAGAATTCAAAAGGCAAAACGATGGCTGTTAAGTATTCAAAATGAAGATGGCGGCTGGGGAGAATCGTGTGAAAGTGATAAGAAGAGAAGGTTTGTCGGCTTAAGGCAAAGTACTCCTTCTCAAACCGCCTGGGCTTTAAATGCGCTTACTGTAATTTCTGATCAGCCAACAGCTGAAATGGATCTAGCAGCGAAGTGGCTGATGAACCATAAAAAGACCGACTACCCAACGGGAGCCGGTCTTCCTGGAGCTTTTTATATTAATTATCATAGTTATAATAAAATCTGGCCGTTATTAGTGTTGGTTAATTACTATAAAAAATTTGTAAGATAAACCTCTGATTCCAAAGCATTAACTATAAATTAGTTCGTCTTTTTCACTAAAACCTAGCGTCTCTGCATTTGATGCGTGAATTTCCTGGAAAAGTTCTGGATTTTCCACTAATGACACGCCATAAGAAGGAATCATCTCTTTTATTTTCGGTTTCCACTCATTCAAATGCTGCGGGAAGCATTTTTCTAATACTTCAAGCATTACGTGAACTGCGGTAGAAGCACCCGGCGAAGCACCAAGCAAAGCAGCTATAGAGCCATCAGCAGCACTGACAACTTCTGTTCCAAATTGGAGTGTTCCTTTACCGGCAGGAGTATCTTTAATAACTTGCACACGCTGACCTGCCACTACTATATCCCAATCCTTGCTTTTGGCGTTCGGAATAAATTCGCGCAGCTCGTCCATCCGCTTCTCATTCGACAACAGCACTTGCTGAATCAGATATTTTGTCAATGACATCTCTTTTGCACCTGCTGCAAGCATTGTAAGAAGATTATTTGGTTTTACTGAACCAATCAAATCCAAATTCGAACCCGTTTTTAGGAATTTAGGTGAAAAACCGGCAAACGGTCCAAAAAGCAATGATTTTTTATTATCAATAAATCTTGTATCCAGATGCGGAACTGACATTGGCGGAGCACCAACCTTAGCCTTGCCGTATACTTTAGCATGATGCTGCTCTACTACTTCCGGATTGTTACATACCAAAAATAGACCGCTTACTGGAAATCCTCCAATATGTTTTGATTCAGGTATACCAGTTTTTTGAAGGATTGGCAGACTCGCACCCCCAGCACCGATAAAGACGAATCTTGAACTATGATATTCGGTTTCACCGCTATCCATATTGTGCACTTTCACTTCCCAAGAGCCGTCACTAGTACGTTTAATATTTTTAACACTATGCTTATAGTTGACTTCAACTTTCTCGGTCTTTAAGTGTTCGAACAACATGCGAGTTAATGCACCAAAGTTAACATCTGTACCAGAGTCAATCTTTGTTGCAGCTATCGGCTCATTTAAATTACGGCCTTCCATGATAAGCGGGAACCATTCGATTAATTTTTCAGTGTCTTGCGAAAATTGCATTCCTTGGAACAAGGGATTAGTTGAAAGCGCTTTAAAACGTTTTTTCAAAAATTCTATATTTTGTTCCCCTTGTACCAAACTTATATGCGGTAGTGACATAATAAAGTCTTGCGGATTCTGAATAAGATTGCTTTTTACAAGATAAGACCAAAACTGCATGGAAAGCTGAAACTGTTCGTTAATTTTTATTGCTTTGCTAACATCTATAGATCCGTCCGGTTTTTCGCTTGTGTAGTTAAGCTCGCAAAGTGCAGCATGTCCTGTACCTGCATTGTTCCATTCGTTCGAACTTTCTTCACCTGCGCTAGGAAGCTTTTCAAATACTTTGATTTCCCATTCTGGAGCTAATTCTTTCAATAAGGATCCTAAAGTCGCGCTCATGACTCCGGCACCAATTAAGATAACGTCTGTTTTTTTCTGTACGCTGCTCATGATAACCTTCCTTATAACCTATATTTGCGAGTAACCGCTATGCTCTTAATATTACAAAATACAAGACGCCACCTGGAAAGACGTCTATTTTAATTCGTCTATTAAAGACTCTTATAATCATTTATAGAATAAAATTTCTACCCTTTCTGATAATTATAAACTATTTGAATCTAGTATGAAAGAGTGAAATTGTTCACAATGTTCTAACGATGGACACAACAGTTTATATCAAGTAAAATTACCAATGATTAAAGACATTAACAGTCCGTTTTATTTTATTCTTATAGTTTTTTCATTTAATGACAGGCTTGATTCAATTTTCAGGATAAAATGTAATAAAAAAATCGTCCAGGCATCCCTAGACGATTATTTCTATAATTTGTTTTATGTTTTATGCTGCCGCTTATTATTTTTCTAACACTTTCAATGACTCTCTTATAAATGCTGGAATGTCATCCGGTTGACGGCTTGTAACTAAATTCCCTCCACAAACCACAACTTCCTCATCTTTCACAGTAGCTCCTGCGTTCTTCAAATCAACGTGAATTGACTTATATCCCGTGATGTTTCTGCCTTGTAAGACTTCTGCGGAGATCAGCAGTTGTGGACCATGACAGATTGCTAACACCGGTTTGCCTTCAGCTGCAAAGTGCTTCGTAAACGTTACGAACTTGTCATCGCCCCTTAAAATGTCAGGTGAGAATCCTCCAGGGATAAACAATGCGTCAAAGTCTTCAGGAGAAACTTCACCGATAGAAGCGTTAGTCGTTACTTGTGCTTCTTTTTGCTTCCCTTCTAATGTTGCACCTGTTTCTGATCCGATAACGATAACTTCATGGCCTGCTTCTCTAAATGCATTGGCAGGTTCCGTATATTCCACATCTTCAAACATATTTGCTAATACCGTTGCAATTCTAGCCATTTCTCAACCACTCCTCTTTTTGTGTATACAATTGTTGTATTACCATTGAGGAAGGAAACTAAACCCTTTTTTACGTTAAGGCTTTAAAATAATGAAACAATATATATATGTATCATCAAAATAGCAGCTATTAAACTTATAATTGTTGCGATGTGATTCTCCGTCTTCGTACCTGTTTTCGTATACAGGGGAAAACGAACTCGAAAAGGCAGCGGGTAAAATAGCTGAACTCCTCTCGATGTTGCAGCGTCCAGAATGATATGGCTGATCACCCCTGCTGCCAATCCCATACTTAAACTCCCTTCATAGGCCCAGTCGATCCAGTTTGGGAGCATCATCACCAATAAAATCATAATCCAGCTATGTGTGACTGTACGGTGCCCGAATGTTTTAGAAATGGTTTTTGATAGAAAACTTGTCTTTTTGCCCAAGTAAGACCCTGGATGACACAAGTCAGGCAGCAGACTTCCCAACACGGCAGCCCCAAAAAAGGTAAGTTCATGATGCAGTGTATCTGGCGGGAGGTCTGCAGCAGTCTTATAAAGTGCAGCTGCCGCAACTCCGCCTAGCAAATGTGTATTGCTTTTCATTATGTATCTCTCTTTTCTCTAAGTTGCTATATCATTTATGATAGAAAGAAGAAAAAGAGCAGCAGGAATGCTACTCTTTTGAACTATCTGTGGAAATCAATGACTTTAGTCTTGTAATTTCACCTGTTTCACCTGTATCTACTACAAAGGAGCCGTTATTATATCTGTCTGCAGATTTAAAGTTTTCAGATGATATTGTTTCTTGCTTGCCGCTCGCTGTATCAAGAACAAATTGTTTCTCTTCTTCAGTCACTAGTTTCATACCCACAATGCGGTGAGGATTAGATTTTAATTCTCTTACCATCACAAGTCCTCGTTTTGCACGGGACGTTTTATCAAACTCTGTGATCTTCATTTTTTTCATTGCACCGCGCTGAGTTGCAACGAGAACCTGAGCGGTTTCTGGACTTTCTGGTAGTGCAAACCCGCTTACTAAGTGGTCTCCAGCTTTTAAATTAATTCCTTTTACCCCTGCAGCACGCTGGCCTACAAGACTGATTTCTTCTTCATGGAACCATAACCCATATCCGAAATGTGTTGCGATAAACACATCTTGATTTCCATTAGTTAAAGACACATCAACTACTTCATCTTCGCCTTTTAGTTTAACGGCCATCAATGTACGATTATATCGTGTTGCTTTATATTGGCTGAGCTCTGTTTTCTTAGCCATCCCTTGTTTTGTAAAGAAAATGAGGAATTGGTCTTCCTTAAATTCTTTTACAGGGAATGCTTTAATCAGTTTCTCATCCTTATCTAAACCAACGATACTCGCAAGATGCTGCCCCATGTCTTTCCAGCGGATCTCAGGCATCTCATATACTGGAAGGTAAATATAATTACCTTTATTCGTAAACATAAGCATCGTATCTGTCGTGTTTAGCTGAGATACAAGTAAGAGTGAATCCGTATCCTTCATTCCTGGCGGTTCACCGTTAGAAGCACTGTAAGAACGAACGCTTGAACGTTTGATATAGCCGTCTTCAGTTACCATTACCATTACGTCTTCAGAAGGGATCATTACTTCCATATCGATCTTGATTTCCTGAATCTCAGCTTCGATCTGTGTACGGCGAGGATCAGCGAATTTCTTCTTCACATCGGAAAGTTCTTTTTTAATAACACTGTATAACTTCTTGTCGCTATCTAGAATTGAACGAAGATATGCAATCTTTTTTTCAAGTTCTTCAGCTTCATTCTGAAGTGTTGTAATATCCGTATTCGTTAAACGGTATAACTGCAACGTAACGATTGCTTCAGCTTGTGCTTCGGTAAACTGAAACTTCTCGATGATGTTGTCTTTTGCATTTCGCTTATCTTTTGATGCACGGATTGTCTCGATTACTTCATCTAAAATCGAAATTGCTTTAATTAAACCTTCCACGATATGTGAACGTTCTTCAGCTTTTCGGAGATCATATTTCGTGCGTCGTGTTACCACTTCAATCTGATGCTGAATGTATGCGTTCAATATAGCTTTTAGGCCCATTAATTTTGGCGTCTTGTTATGAATCGCTACCATGTTGTAGTTATACGAAACTTGAAGATCTGTATTTTTAAAGAAATAATTCAATACCCCTTCTGCATTACCATCCTTGCGAAGTTCAATAACAATTCTTAATCCAGTACGGTCCGTCTCATCACGGATTTCGGCAACACCGTCGACTTTTTTGTCTAATCGAAGTTCGTCCATACGCTTTACAAGGTTTGCTTTGTTCACTTCAAAAGGAACTTCAGTGATGACAATCTGCTGACGTCCGCCCTTTAAGCTCTCAATCTCGGTTTTGGCACGAATAACGAAGCGGCCCTTTCCTGTTTCAAAAGCTTTCTTGATGCCATCTACACCTTGAACGATTCCGCCAGTCGGGAAATCAGGTCCTTTCATAACGGTCATAAGTTCATCGAGTGAAACATCGGGCTTATCAATTTGCATTGTAACAGCGTCTATAACTTCTCCAAGGTGGTGCGGCGGGATTTCAGTCGCATAACCTGCTGATATCCCCGTTGAGCCGTTTACAAGTAAATTTGGATACATAGAAGGCAGCACAATCGGTTCTTCTGTCGTATCATCAAAGTTAGGTGCAAATTCTACGGTTTCTTTATCGATATCTCTTAATAGTTCAGATGCGATCGCGGAAAGTCTTGCTTCTGTATAACGCATTGCAGCTGCCGGGTCTCCATCGATACTACCGTTGTTTCCGTGCATCTGGATCAGAACGTTTCTCACTTTCCAGTCCTGGCTCATTCGCACCATCGCTTCATAAACAGAAGAATCACCATGCGGGTGATAGTTACCGATTACGTTACCGACTGTCTTAGCCGATTTTCTGTATGGTTTTTCGTTTGTGTTTCCTTCCGCGTACATCGCATATAAAATACGGCGCTGTACGGGCTTTAATCCATCTCTTGCATCAGGTAATGCACGCTCCTGAATAATGTATTTACTATACCTTCCGAAGCGGTCGCCGATTACGTCTTCTAACGGCAGCTCTCTAAATTTCTCAAGCAGTGACAATCTTTAAACCTCCTCAGAATGCAGACAAGTTCTCGTTATCTAGTATGTTCGTTTCTTCATTTAAGCCAAAGGCCACATGTTCTTCAATCCATTTACGGCGCGGTTCAACTTTGTCTCCCATAAGGACAGAGACGCGTTTTTCGGCTCTTGCTGCGTCATCAATACGAACTCGGATCAGCGTACGTGTATCAGGATCCATAGTCGTTTCCCATAGCTGATCAGCATTCATCTCTCCAAGGCCCTTATAACGCTGGATGATATAGCCTTTTCCAATTTTTTTCTGTGCTTCTTTTAGTTCATCTTCATCCCATGCATATTCAATGACTTCTTTTTTACCCGTTCCCTTGCTCACTTTATAAAGAGGAGGCAATGCAATGAATACTTTTCCTTCTTCGATAAGCGGCTTCATGTAACGGTAGAAAAACGTTAGAAGCAACACTTGAATATGTGCACCATCTGTATCGGCATCGGTCATGATAATGATTTTGTCGTAGTTAACATCTTTTAACGTAAAATCAGAACCGACCCCAGCTCCAATGGCATGGATGATTGTATTGATTTCTTCGTTCTTAAATATATCTGCAAGCTTTGCTTTTTCCGTGTTGATTACTTTCCCGCGAAGCGGCAAAATCGCTTGGAATTTTCGGTCTCGTCCTTGTTTCGCAGAACCGCCTGCAGAGTCACCCTCTACTAGGTACAGTTCATTGCGCTCAGGATTTTTAGAAGTTGCAGGAGTTAACTTCCCGCTCAGCATAGAGTCCTTACGTTTGTTCTTTTTCCCGTTACGAGCATCCTCACGTGCTTTTCTTGCTGCTTCACGAGCTTGAGCCGCTTTAATACTTTTACGGATGAGCATTTCACTAATTGCAGGATTCTCCTCGAGGAAATAAGCGAGCTTTCCGGCAACTACAGCATCTACGGCAGATCGTGCTTCACTCGTACCTAATTTACTTTTTGTTTGGCCTTCGAACTGAAGGAATTCTTCTGGAATTCGGACAGAAACTACAGCTGTTAACCCTTCCCTGATATCAGAGCCGTCTAAGTTCTTGTCTTTTTCTTTTAACAGGTTCGTTTTACGTGCGTACTCGTTGATACTTCGCGTAATAGCAGTCTTTGCACCTGACTCATGTGTCCCCCCGTCTTTTGTACGAACGTTATTAACGAATGACAGTACGTTTTCTGCATAACCGTCATTGTATTGAAATGCAAAATCTACTTCGATCTCATTTTGCGTTCCTTCAAAGCTAACGACATTATGAAGTGTATCTTTATCTTCATTTAAATATTGCACGAATGCTTCCAAGCCTGTTTCAAACTGGAATTCTTCTTTTTCACCATTTCGCGCATCTTCAAGAACAATTTTGATTCCTTTCAAAAGAAAAGCCGCTTCTCTAAGGCGTTCGCTTAGTGTTTCGTAATTATAGTTAATCGTCGAAAACATCGTGCGGTCTGGTTTAAAATGAACAGTCGTCCCTGTTTTGCGTGTATTACCGACTACTTCAAGTGTCGTAACAGGCTTTCCGCCATCCTCAAAACGCTGTCGATATGTTTTTCCGTCGCGATAGATCGTTACTTCAAGCCATTCTGAAAGTGCGTTAACTACAGAAGCACCTACACCATGAAGTCCTCCAGATGTTTTGTATCCGCCTTGTCCAAACTTACCCCCGGCATGCAAAACAGTAAAGATGATTTCAGGAGTCGGTTTTCCTAGCTTGTGCATTCCTGTAGGCATTCCACGGCCATCATCTGA
Organism: Fictibacillus arsenicus; assembly: GCF_001999465.1. Taxonomy (GTDB): domain Bacteria; phylum Bacillota; class Bacilli; order Bacillales; family Fictibacillaceae; genus Fictibacillus; species Fictibacillus arsenicus. Next base: position 171,426 of record NZ_MQMF01000003.1, on the reverse strand, counting down.
CACAGAAATGCTGTTATCTTTATGAATCTTCACATGTATGTAATCACCGAATCCGCCTAATGCTTCGTCCACGGCGTTATCTACAATTTCATATACGAGGTGATGCAAACCTCTGGCATCTGTGCTGCCGATATACATACCAGGGCGCTTACGAACGGCTTCTAAACCTTCAAGCACCTGTATGGCATCATCGTTGTAGTCAAATAATGATTTACTTGCCAAAATGTGTTGCTCCTTTCACGAACTGCAGTACTTCTATCATAGCAGAACGTTTGTTTCTATACTACCTCTGTCCTTATATTCTCCTCTTATTTCTCGGTTAAAGAACCAAAAACCTTTAGTTCAAAAGAGTTTCTTTTTTAGTTCTTGGATATATAAAATAAAGACAGCATGGGAAAACCACCCGTAATTGGCGGGTGGTTCATTACTACCGTATCATAGCATGTTCCACTTTAATGCACTTATCCATAATATAAGGAATCGTCGCACTTTGCAAAATCTCTTCTGCTTCGGCACTGTATAAACCGAGCTGCGCCCAAAAGAAACCAGCTTTAATATTTGCTGCCGAACGAGCAACTTCAGGCAGGTACTCACTTCTCCTAAAAACATTAACGATATCTACATGTCCTTCAATATCTTCAAGCTTTGCAAAAGCTTTTTGTCCCAATACTTCTGTGACATTAGGATTTACGGGAATAATCTCATATCCTGCATTCTGCATATATTCCGAGACCATATAAGATGTACGAAACGGCTGATCAGACAAACCGACTACCGCAATACGTTTTCTCAATTTAAGAAGGTTCTTAATATCCTCTTTCGTTGCAGCTCCCATTTTTTCTCCCTCCAAATATCATTTATATAGATTTTAGACAAAATCAGTAAAAATGAAACATTTTTAAAGAAAACTCAGATGACACTGAGCATTTCCGTCAGCTCTAGTTGGGCAAAAAAAGCCGGCATTCTCGGATTATTCACGAGAGCCGGCTCCCCAAGACTTTATCCGTTTAAACGGTAGATATCACTGTACTTCTTCTCAAAATATGCGATGAGATGATCTGGGTTCAAGCCTTCTCCTGTAACATCTTTTAGGATTTCGATGGGCTTTTTCATCTTACCGTATTGGTGCACATTCTTTGTCAGCCATTCTTTAATTGAGAGGAGATTTCCTGATTCAACAAGAGAATCAAAGTCCGGAATATCTTTAATCATTGCATTTTTAAGCTGTGCCGCATAAATGTATCCTAATGCATATGACGGGAAGTATCCGAAGCTTCCCCCTGACCAGTGAACGTCTTGAAGTACACCTTCAGCATCATTTTTCGGTGAAACTCCGATATATTCCTGCATCTTCTCGTTCCAGATACGAGGAAGATCTTTTACTTCAATCTCGTCGTTAAATAATCCTTTTTCAATCTCATAACGAACGATAACATGAAGCGGATATGTCATTTCATCAGCTTCAATACGGATCAATGAAGGTTCCACAACGTTGATCGAACGATAGAAATCTTCCAGCTCAACTCCGTTAAACTGAGAACCCGATACACTCTTCAGTGTGGAATAGTGATTTTTCCAGAAGCCAAAATGACGACCAACAAAGTTTTCCCAGAACAAAGATTGGGATTCATGAATACCCATAGAAGTTCCTGAACATAAAGGTGTTCCAACTAGCTCCTCAGAAATATTTTGTTCATAAAGAGCATGTCCTCCTTCATGAATCGTACCGAAAACTGCTGTGCGGAAATCATTTTCCATATACTTCGTCGTTACACGAACATCCCCAGGGTTTAGTCCGATCGCAAACGGATGAACCGTTTCATCCAAGCGCCCCGAATCAAAATCATAGCCCATGTCTTTTAGCACATGAAGACTGAATTCTTTTTGCTTATCTTTCGGGAAATGGTCGAACAAGAATTTCGTTTCTGGCTGACCCGCTTCCGTTACTTTTTGAAGAAGCGGCACGATACGGTCACGAAGTTTTGAGAAAGTCTCATCCAAAATTTCAACTGTTACCCCTGGCTCATACATATCTAAAAGCGTGTTGTATTTATTTCCTTCATAACCCCAGTATTCAATAAACTTCTTATTGAATTCTACAAGTTTTTCTAAGTAAGGCTGGAATAATGAGAAATCAGAGTTGTTTTTCGCCTCTTCCCATACGTTCTCTGCTTTTGATTGCAAAATAACATACTCTTTAAATTCAGCTGGAGGAATCTTAGCGTTGCGCTCAAAATCCTTCTTCACTTCTTCAAGCGTTTTTTTCGTTACTTCTGATAGCGTGTCATGAACTTCGGGCTTAGAAAGTTCTTCAATAAAACTTTTCATTTCATCTGAAGTAGACATTGCAAATACATCGGAAGATAATGTCCCAATTACTTCAGAGCGCTGTTCTACCCCTTTTTTAGGTGCACCTGTACGCAGATCCCAATACATAAGACCGATCGCTTCATTTACATGCACCATTTTCTTAACATACTCTAAAAAATCTTTTTCAACATTCACTTTAGTTTGCGTCATTATAAAATCCATCCCTTCACGTGTTCATAAAAAAACATACCGCTATAGGAATTCGTGACGCAATAAAAAAGTCCTGCTGGTCAGTTTTATTTTTTATTAAAAATCTTCTTTAAACATTTCTGCGTATGGCGCAAAGGATGGATCAATATTGTTATCATGACCAATCGATTGATGAAGCAGCTGGTGGATCTCTTCTTTATGGTGATTCCCCAGATGAGGATATAGGTTTTGATAAGCCTTCATAATACTTGATAAATGGCTGAATTGATCGTACATATATAAAAACCTGCCTTAAATGAATTTAAGCATAGTATGTACAGGATCGAAGAGTATTTAAACCAACTTAGTTAGCATTCATATCTAAAGGTGCCTGCACATCTAGATATGAATGCTAACTTTTCATTAATGAAAAAATGAAAAAGCTTCTGCTTAAAATTTCGCACCGTCCCGAATATTGGGTAATAATGTGATATTTTTTGTAAACCTTAATAAAAACTTTAAAAATATGTACGGTACGTGAAATTATATTGTTGATCTTAAGAAAACCCTTAGTGTTCAATAGAAAAAGCCAGCTCCAACCGAGCTAGCCTTAAGTAATTTATATTATTTTAAAGGAATACGAAAGTTTGCAGGTTGAATCCATATTTTTTGGACTTCAATCCACGAGTTTTACTGTTTAATCCACGAATTACATTCGGATATCCACGAGTTTATATTCCTCGACAAAATTCGAATCCCTGGACAATTTTATGATTGCTGTCTCGGCGGTCTCTTTCCGAAGAACTGATAATAATCCGTCTTTAGATCTCCGTTATATAGTTTACGTTTCTTAGTTGCACTTCTGCCATAATATTCTTCAAACTTTTCGTTAGAAGTAATAACATACACACTCCACGTATCATATGGTCTCATAGCATCTCCAAGATCGCGGTACATCTGAGCCACTTCTTCTCTTTCACCTAAACGCTCACCGTATGGAGGATTAGTAACGAGGCAACCGTAATCTTTTCTTGTCGTAAAGTCGCGTACCTGCATTTGCTTGAACGTGATAAAACCTTCAAACCCAGCCTCATTCGCATTGTTTTTCGATAGTTCGATCATCTTGTGATCAATGTCTGAACCTTGAATTTCGAGCGGCAGATCATACTTTGCTACATCTTGAGCTTCGCCGACTGCTTCATACCATACTTTTTTATCAATCCAGTCCCATTTTTCAGAAGCAAATTCACGATTAAGACCTGGAGCGATGTTCTGTCCAATCATAGCTGCTTCAATTGGGAGTGTACCTGAACCACAGAACGGATCTGCAAATGGTTTATCAGGTGTCCAGTTTGTCAGCATGATAAGAGCAGCAGCCATTGTTTCTTTAATAGGAGCACCGGAATGCAATTCGCGATAGCCGCGTTTATGAAGACCTGTTCCGCTTGTATCAATTGTCAGTGTGGCAATATCTTTATGAATGGCTACTTCGATACGATACAATGCTCCGTCTTCTGGGAACCAAGTTTTACGGTTATACTCGGTTTTTAAATTATCAACTACTGCTTTTTTCACGATCGCCTGGCAGTCAGAAACTGAAAAGAGCTTTGATTTTACAGACCGGCCAATAACAGGAAATTCTCCGTCTTCCGGAATATAATCCGACCATGGAAGAGCTTTTGTTTTTTCGAATAGTTCATCAAACGTTTCCGCTTTGAATTCTCCAACCACAAGCTTTACGCGGTCAGCCGTTCTTAACCATAAATTAGCTTTTACAAGTGCCTTTTCGTCACCATCAAAATAGACTTTTCCGTTTTCTACTTGTACATTTTCAAAACCTAATGTACGTACTTCATTTGCTACTAGGGCTTCGAGTCCCATTGCAGCCGTTGCAATCAGCCTTAATTTAGTCATATTTGTAACTCCCTTATTCTTGCGTTTAATTGTCTATTTTAAGTATACCCTGTTCTTTTTTATGTAAATAGAAAAAGCCCCGTAAGCGGGGCCCTCATTCAGCTTTAATTAGGTACCAATAACGTTCTGTAAGCCATGTTCTGTTCCTTAGTACTGCAAGCGGCTATTCGCCTCGTACACCGGTGGTAATCATCTATCTACAAAAAGCCTTGGCTTCTTGTTCTCCCATTCGTTCAATTCCGAAATGGGAAACTCCCCTACCATAATTTGGGTTTCTCGCTCGTGGGGTTTACCGCGTTCCACTCCCGCAGTTTCCATTGGGACTACGTCACTGTGGCACTTTCAAGGTATTAACACCATATCCAAAGGACTTAGGTGCGTTCCCTGCCGTTAACCCAGTAAGCTCAATAGAGCAAACCAAGCTACCCTGGCTTATTTTTTGGCCAGGCACGATCATTACGGTCATCTCAGATCCGTGCGAGCATGGACTTTCCTCTAAACCAGAAAACTGGTCCAGCGATTACCCGAACGTTATTGATTTAGTTTTTTAAAAGCAAGATTCATTATAGCATGCTGAATTGATAAAAACAAATGGATAAAAACTGGAATCAATCGTATAATTTGCTGCCAAAAACATGTTTTTCCAAGTTAGACAAACGCTGAAGAATATCTGAGTTTGTTGTGCTTGAAGTTACTGCAGGCATTCTTCGAGTCGGCTGATCAGAAGAATTTTGAGCTTCGCGACGCAAGCGATTGTTTTCTTGAACGACTGCATCGTACTCTTTTTGAAAGTTCTCATAGTCTTTAATGATTAAATCTAAGAACTTATCCACTTCATCCTGATCGTAGCCACGAAAGCCTTGTTTAAAGTCTTTTTCTAGTATTTCTTTTGCTGTTAAATGAAAACGCTGTTCACTCATGTGAATCACCTCACACAAAGATTCTAAAATTATTTTTTCACTACATGACGTAAATGTCAATTTCTTTCTCTTTTAACTCTTTACTCGTTACGATTCCATTGTTCATCCTGGACAAGCACATCCAAATCATAAGCTGTAATATAAAATATTTCGTATGAATTGTCCATTTCCTGCTTTTGCTTGGCGGCATCCAAATAATACTTCGGTGAGCCATCCTTTTCTTCGTCGTAAAGAAGTAAAATCGCATCGCTTTTTTGGACGAGAAACTGATTTTTTACCCTCAATTGCTGTGGACTCTCATAGGGTTTACGGCTGACTGAGTCCACAAAATCTGCATTCAAAAGAATTTCTTGATATTTTTCTTGAACATTTTCTTTCCAGCGAGTTTCCTGTTCTAAAAAAGGAGTAAGGACAGCTAATTTTAGATTTGGATATTCCAGCTGCAAATCAAAGATAACTTCGGCGGTCCACATCTCCACCCCAGGCTGACCGCTGATTAATACCCATTCCAGCCCTTCATCAATTAAGGAAGTAATTCTTTGCTCCAGTGCTTTCTTAATGTAGTATACCCCTTCGTGATTGTCACTAAAAATACCAAGCTCATGGGCTTTATAACCACTGACCAGCAGTGTTTGAAGCATTTGAAGACCCCCTGTAATGAAAACACCCGGCTCTTCATAGCCGGGCTTTCTCATTAAAAGTTTTGTGTTGTGTGACTGATTTGATTGCCAATCATGACTGTTAACCCGACGATTACAAAAAATAAAACAACAATCCACTGCTTCAAGTACCATCTCTCCATGCCTAAAATATATCATTTCCCTCTTTTTTTTTCGGTTATTTTGCGAAAACAATCGAAACGTACAGATTATTGACGAAAAATATGATGAAATTTCAGGTATTGTGGCGTTTTTTGCGCTTACCCGGGGAATAAAAAAGAGGGGAAATTTATTTTTTCAAAAACATTTTCATGTCCTCTCTTATTCTACAAAAAACAAAGGCCGTTGAGAAGAGATATTTTGAATAAATTCATAAATTTGACGAATTTTTACGAATATTGGATGATTCGCTGCTCCAATCGTTCGATTCTTTTTGCAAATGCCTGTTTTTCCTGTTCTTCTTTCCTTTTGACCAGCCTTTTTTTACCCTTCCAGATCGTAAAACCCTGAATAGCAAAATCTAATGCTTTTTCATAATCTTTTTGTGCATGCTCATAATACTTAGAAAGTTCAATTGCAGGTTCCTCATCAAGGTTATTTTCTTTAATTAATTCCTGCCAAAACTGAACAGAAACATCTATTTGATTTTGTTTTTTATATAAAGAAGCAAGTGATTTCTTTGATTGGTATTGAAGTGATGTTCCAGTAGCTAGCACTTCATTATAAAAAGCAATCGCTCGATCTTGTTCATTTAAAGCTTCAAACCATCGTGCAGCTTCAAATATTTCTCTTTCTGTTCGAATACCCTTCCCTTGAACAAGGGTGGACATATGAGTATAAAGTGTAATTAAAGAAAGTACGTCCCACTCATTATGCTGAAAGACTCCCTCCAGTAAAGAAGGGTCTCCCTCGTTGCAATATTGGAAATAAAGCATAGGAGCTAGGTAGCCAGGGGTATCATGAATTCTGCTGACTCCCAGAATTTCTTTTTCCACTACTGATAACTTCACAGCTGGCAATGATTCTTTCCAAAGCCTTCTTGCTCCGTGCAAAAGGTCAAAATGGCCAAATTCCGGCAAAGAAGGAACATAATCACGAATTAATGTATGCCTCGTTTTTACTTGCGGCCAATCAAACGATTTCCCATTATAAGTCACTAAGTTCCGAAGCTCTTTAACATGATTTAAAAAGTAATGATACAGTGCCACTTCAGAACCTGGACCAGGCAGGAAAAACTGATTCACAAGTACATGATCCTCTTTTACCTGGCTCATTCCGAGCATAAAGATTGTATTGCCTGCTCCGCCGCTTAAGCCCGTTGTTTCCGTATCAAAGAAAAGAAGCTGTGATGCCTCCAAGTCTTTAGCGTTTAGCGGATGAGTGGCTTTAATATCCTGCCATCTTAATACAGCGTCCTTGACGTCCGTGAACCGGTACCTTCCCCACATATGATCAAGCGGGTATTCTACTTTTCTAATGATGCAATAATCATCCTCAAAAAAATAAGGAGTTGCACCGAACTTCTCCCAATATTCAGCATGATCAATTATTTTGTTTTCCTTTTCATTTGCAATTTGAGAAGAAAAAACCTCTGTTGAAACAGGATTAACCATATGCTTTTTTAGTCGTTTCAATTTATTTTGAATCGACATGATGCGGCACTCCTTTGATTTGAGCAATTAATTTTACAGCTAATGCTTTACTGTTGCTGCCTTCTTCCAGTGTTCCAGTACATGATGGACATCCCTTTTCACAAGGACATTTTTCAATCATAGACAGAGCTTGATCTAAAACGGTATCCCAAGATCCATACACCTTTTCACTTAAACCGATCCCCCCCGGATAACGATCATAAATAAAAATAGTGGGCTGCTGGTTATGAACGGCTTTCACCTGAGGTACAACATGTAAATCATTTGCATCACACATTACAAAAAGTGGAGCAACGTGACGCAAAACATGTGCAATACCCAATAAACCGGCTTCTAATTTTTCCTCAGAAAGATTTTCATTATGAAAAGTAAGCCATGTTGCTGAAGTATGAAGTTCTTCTTCAGGTAGATGAATTGGACCTGATCCGATGTTATCATGTGTTTCAAATTTGATTTTCTTAAAAATCGTCGCTTTTGCAACAACCATGACATCGCCGTATGCTTTAGCGTTTTGGTCATTGTCGGATTCTTTATCCACCTCTAATACATTAAGCGTAACGGCAAGGTTTGCATCAGTAAAATAATCGACATCAACTTCACGTACATAGGCCTTCTTTTCCTCATAATCGAGCTTTTCAACTTGGTATTGAGTTCCTTGATGAAGATAAATGGCTTCTTCATGTAAAAGAGTCATAGAACTAAAGCGATCCATTTCACCGATAACTTTTACATCTGCCACATTTGTTAGATCAATAATGACTACATTTTCCTGGGACGCTGAACGTAAGCTAATGTTGTGTGCAGGGAAAGAATCATTCATCCAGTAAAAATGTTTTCCTCTTTTATGAAGCACTTGTTCATCAACTAAAAATTCAAGCACATCTTCTATCTCCTGACCGCCGAGCTTTTCGTTTTCCTGAAAAGGCAATTCATATGCTGCACATTTCAAGTGATCCACTAATATGATCAAATTGTCTGGGTTCATTCGGGCAGATTCAGGTGAACGCTCGAAAAAATAATCAGGATTTTGAATAACGTACTGATCAAGCGGTGAAGAAGATGCAACCATGATGACAACACTCTCATCCTGCCGTCTTCCAGCTCGTCCTGCCTGCTGCCACGCACTTGCGATCGAGCCAGGATAACCTGTTAAAATACAAGCATGAAGTTGCCCGATATCCACACCAAGTTCAAGAGCATTTGTTGAAACAACTCCCATAATATCTCCATTTCGGAGCCCTTTTTCAATAGCACGGCGCTGTTTAGGAAGATAGCCACCTCGATACCCTTGAATTGATTTAGTGCCAAATTCTTTTTTAACCAGTTCTTGCAGATAAGTAAGCAATATTTCTACCCTTACCCTACTTCTCGCGAAAACGATTGTCTGAATATGATTCTCTAAAAAGAGCTTAGCTAGATTACGGGCTTCGAGTGTAGCGCTTTTCCTTACATTGAGCGGTTTATTAACAACTGGCGGATTGTAGAATAAAAAATGTTTTCTCCCAGCTGGCGCACCATTATTGTTAATTAATGTCATAGTATTTCCGGTAAGCTGTTCCGCCAGCTCTTTTGGATTAGCGATTGTTGCTGACGTACAAATAAAAATAGGGTCACTCCCGTAAAAATTACAGATGCGTTTTAAACGCCGAATGACATTCGCTACATGACTTCCAAAAACACCCCGGTATGTATGAAGCTCATCGATTACCACATACTTTAAGTTCTCGAATAAGGCTACCCACTTAGTATGATGAGGCAAAACAGCAGCATGAAGCATATCTGGATTCGTCATGACGATGTTCCCTGCTTTTCTCACGACTTGACGGATATTAGCAGGAGTATCTCCGTCATATGTATAGCTTTTTATATCTAATCCCATCTCATCAATCAGTTCATTGATTTCTGCTTTCTGATCTTGAGCAAGTGCTTTTGTCGGAAAAAGATATAGAGCTCTTGCTTCTGGATTGTTTGCGACCTCTTGTAATACAGGCAGGTTATAGCAAAGCGTTTTACCAGAAGCCGTAGGCGTAACGGCAACAAAGCTTTCTTGTCGGAGCGCAGTCTCATACGCAGACAGCTGGTGTATATACAATGAAGAAATGCCTCTATTTTTAAGAGCAGATCGTATATTTGGATGCAAAGTTTCCGGAAGCGAAACAGATACCGCTTCACGTGGTTCTATCGTCTTCCAGTGTACAATTTGTTTGGATATGTCAGGCTCACGCAAAACATCCATAACTTGTTGAATGGATTTTTTTCGAAACATGGCTCTCACCTCACTACCTATTTTAACGAATATTTGTTCGTAATGAAACAGGGACTTAATATGGAATGTTCAATTCCTGCCCTGACTTCCCTTTGTAAATTTGTATTACAATCGTCTTATGGAAATATTGTACTTTTCAATGATAAAATATAGATCGATTATACGTAAAAAAATGTAAATGGGAGTGAAAAAAATGTCAGTAGATGTTTATCTTAATTTCAATGGGAATTGCCGTGAAGCTGTAGAATTTTACGCAGAAGTATTTAAAACGGAAAAACCGCAGATTATGACGTTTGGTGAAGCACCGCCAAACCCAAATTACGAACTTCCAGAAGAGGCTAGAGATCTAGTTATGCACACTCGTTTAAATATTGATGGCAGCAATGTCATGTTTTCAGACACATTTCCGAGTATGCCATTTGTAGAAGGAAACAATGTAACACTTGCCATTGTAAATAAAGACATGGACCAAATAAAATCAATGTATGAAGGATTAAAAGAAGGCGGAGAAGTTGTTATGGAACTGCAAGAAACGTTCTGGAGCAAACTTTATGGACAGGTTACAGATAAGTTCGGCATTCATTGGCAGTTAAATTATGATAATGGAGAAAGTTTCTAAACACATATAAGTACTTAAATAATAAGGAGCCCTTGTTTGCAAGTGCTCCTTTTAGTCGTGTTCATGAATCAATTGGCTTCTATCGTTGAAAAACTGCTTATATCCTAAATGCAAAAATAGGATTACAGAAAGCGAAACGCTTCCTACGATACCTAAGATGACAGCTATTTGGTATTCTATTGCAACAACAGGTGAAGTTCCTGATAAAATTTGACCTGTCATTAAGCCAGGCAAAAAAACAATCCCCATTCCAACCATAGAATTTATTGTAGGAATCATAGCTGCATCAAACGCTTGATTGGTAACCTCTTTCGAAGCTGCTTTTGGTGTTGCTCCGAGCATTAAAGCTCCTTCTACTTCCTCTCGATGTGATTTCATACCAGTAATCAGGTTATTTACACCTAATGTGATGCCTGTCATTGAATTTCCAATGATCATACCAGCGATTGGTATAAAATAACGCGGTTCATACCATGGAGATACATTTATTACGATAAAAATAAAATAAAAGAGACTGAAAAATATACCTAGCGTCATAGACAGCGCAATTATTTTTTTCATCTGTAAATTAATCTTAGTGTTCGATCGCTTATAAACATTATAGATAGCAAACACTTGCATAATACAAATAGAAAAAAGGGTTAATATCGGATGTGCATTTTCAAAAAGATATACTAATATATAACCCGCTAAAATAAGCTGAATCGTCATCCGGACAGTAGCTAAAAATATTTCTTTTTCTCTTGGAATTCTTTTAATCTTAACAATCAATATTAAAATCAAAATAAAAACGTACGCGGAAAGGAGCTGCCAAAACGAAAGATCAATGATTTCTTTCATGAATTGTCATCTCCTTTTTCAAACTATATTTCATAAGGTCTATCGTATGATCTGCCACTTGAGCTGCTAATTCCTTATTATGTGTGACAAAAATGAGTGAGAGATCTTTGTCTTTTACGTACTCCAAGATTTTGTGTACCACAACCTCAGCAGTTTGCTCATCCAAAGCAGAAGTAGGTTCATCGAGCATCAGCACCTCTGGATTCATAAGGAGCGCCCTCGCTATCGCTATTCGCTGTTTTTCTCCTCCAGAGAGGTTTAATGCATTGTCATTAAGATTTTTATTTAGTTGAAACTCCTCCAAGATGCCATTGAGTTGCTTTATACTTGGTGGCTCTTTCTCTGAGAATTTAGAACCTATCGTTATATTTTCTTTAATAGTGCCGTCAAATATAACCGGAGTTTGTGGAACCATAACGGATTTTCTTCTTAATTGAATAGGATCCAAATCAGAAATTAGTTGTTTTTTGTAAGCTATCTGTCCATCATCTGGTGTAATCATGTTATTTAATAACTTCAGCAAGGTTGATTTCCCGCTGCCGCTGGGACCTAGAATACAAGTTACAGACTGTCCGGGTATAGTAAGATTGTCAATTTTAATCAGTTCGTTTATTTTAATATTTGTTAATCTGTACAAACGAAACTCTCCTGTCATCCATAAAGAATCAATCTTTTACTTTCCCTCATTAATGCAATCCCTAACATTATCTTTGACATTTCGGACAATAAAATGATTTAATGGCCGAACTTTCTATCCTTTCAATCTTCGTTCCGCAGCGAAAGCAATTTTCCCCTTCCCTTTCGTAAACAAGGCGATTCTCATTAAATCCTCCCGTTTTCTTATCACCTTCGTACATCGGGTTGTCCATATAGCCCCCCAGCTCAATTGCATTCTTTAATACAGGTTTAATTGCATCGTAAAGTGATTTTGTTTGTTCCTCTGTAAGATCTTTCGCTTTTTTAAGGGGATTAAGTTTTGCTTCGTAACAAATCTCATCTGAATAACAGTTACCGATTCCTGCAATGAACTTTTGATCAACTAGTATTGGCTTTAACCCTCCTTTTTTCTTGTTTATCATCTTATCAAAATCTTCCTCACTCAATTCAAAGGGTTCAGGTCCAAGATCAGCAAGTTTCTCTTCTAATTCACCGTTTGATAAAAGATGAAGATATCCTAGCCTCAATCCGATGAAATAAAGCTTAAGATCACCAAAAGATAAAATTACTTGTTTCGTCCTATCAGGAGCATTTCTGTCATTCCCTAAGAACATCCATCCTCCAAGCATTAAATGCAATAAAAGGTTCTGCCCTGAGCTCAACTCAAAAATAAGATGCTTTGCTCTTCTTTTTACTTGGGTTATCGTTTTCCCTCGAACATGTGAAATGAAATCTTTAACGTCTTTATTAATTGATTTTTCTCTTTTAATCTTTACATCTGTTATGAATTTATTGAGGATATTGTGACTTAACAGAATTCGATATGTTTCCATCTCTGGCAGTTCTGGCATTTTTTTAGCTCCTTAAAGTTCCTTTCATTATTATTGGGCAGGGTATTAATTTTATGTACACAAAAAGGACGGCCGATTTAGCCATCCTTTCATAATCTTATATGCTTGTTCTTAAATCCCAAAGCTCAGGAAAAAAACGCTGATCTAATACTTTTTTCAAGTAATTTACACCAGATGATCCGCCAGTTCCTACTTTAAACCCAATAATTCGTTCAACTGTTTTCATATGACGGAATCGCCACTGTTGAAGCCAGTCTTCAATGTCTACCAGCTTTTCTGCAAGCTCATATAGGTCCCAATACTTTTCAACATTTTTATAGACCTCAAGCCATGCTGCCTCGACAGAACGATTGTACTCATAACGTTTTGTTACATCACGGTTTAACACTTCTTCATCTATATGGAGCCCTGCCTTTGCAAGCGCCTGAATGGATACATCATAGAGACTAGGTGTATGAAGGGCAGCTGTCAGCTGTTCGTGCAGGTCAGCATCTTTCTTATAGATTTCTAAAATATGAGGCGTTTTATATCCTAACGCAAATTCAATCATGCGGTATTGGTAAGATTGAAAACCAGATGCTTGTCCAAGTTTGTCACGGAATTCCATATATTCTGCAGGAGTTAGTGTTGATAGAACATCCCACGATTCAATGATCTGAGACTGAATCTTTGATACGCGTGCAAGCATTTTAAATGCTGAATGAAGATTACCATTTTCTATTGAGGAAATAGCTGACCTTGTTTCATGTAAGATTAATTTCATCCAAAGTTCACTCACTTGGTGAATAATAATAAACAGCATTTCGTCATGGTGGCCAGAAAGTCTTTTTTGGCTCGATAAAATTTGATCAAGCTGCAGATATTCTCCATAAGTCATCTGGTTAATAAAGTCCGTGTAAATCCCTTTTTCCGTTTCTTTGCTGTCCAATTTTTTCTGTTCTGTCATTTGATCCACTCCCCATAGGACATAAAAACTTTTGTTAACGCTTTCATTATACATCAAAAAAGGGATTTCTTTTAGCCTTTCTTAAAAAGGACAAACCTTAAAAATTTTTATATCGAACATTGAAGGTAATTGTAAAAATTTACCGAAATAGACTATCATTCGATTATTGTATAGGAGGTTTCATATGACACAAATTCAAACGAAGCACATTGATATCTTTGATAAATGTAAAACGAATGAAGGATACTTCGGGGACTTCAGGGTTTCAGATGATCAGTATTTTGTATCCCCAATTTTAGATTCTGTTCCTGGAACAGTGATGTCATTTAATGGACAAGACAAAATCATGTGGGCTACTAACAACTATCTTGGATTGGCAGAAAACGAAGATATAAAGAAAATGGCAGTGGAAACAGCCGAAGAATGGGGTGTGAGCGGTCCGATGGGCTGCCGCATGGTCAGCGGAAACACGCAGGAGCATGTTCTGCTTGAAGAGGAACTTGCTTCTTTCGCAGAAAAAGAGTCTTCTATTCTTTTTAACTTTGGTTATTTAGGCATTATTGGTACGATTGCTTCCCTTGTGGGCAAAGATGATATCGTAATCATGGATAAACTATGTCATGCTTCCATCATAGATGCAGCAAAACTAGCGGTAAGTGACCCGCGAAACCTTCGTGTCTTCCGGCATAACGATATGAACAGTCTCGAAAAATTATTAAGGTCAGTAAATAAGAATCGTAAAGGCGGTGTACTGATTCTCACGGAAGGTGTATATGGAATGACTGGTGACATCGCAAAACTAGATGCGATTTGTGATCTGAAAGATAAATATGATGCACGCCTTTTTGTCGATGATGCACATGGGTTCGGAGTAATGGGACCCAGCGGAAAAGGTGTTGGTGAGCACTTTGGCGTTCAGGACAGAGTTGATATATACTTATCTACTTTTGCAAAAGCCTTTACTGCTATAGGCGGCGTTTCAGCTGCAAGCAAGGAAGTTGTGGATTGGATTCACTACAATGCCAGAACACAAATATTCGCAAAAAGTTTGCCGATGGTATATGTAAAAAGTCTTCGTAAAACATTAGAACTTGTTGCGTCAGGTCATGACCGTAGACATAGACTTTTTCAAGTATCACAAAAGCTCTCAAACGGTTTAAGAGATATAGGTTATTTTGTAGCTGATACCCCCTCCCCTATTATTTCTGTTTATGTTCCTGGGGGCGACCTTCAAATGGGACTTCATTGGGTTAGATACTTACGTGATAACGGATTGTTTTTGCAAGCGGTTATGTATCCGGTAATTCCAAAAGGGTTGTTCATGTTCCGAATTATTCCAACCGCAAGCCATACAGAAGAACAAATTGAAACAACTCTTCAAATTTTTAAGAGATTACGTGATGAACAAGGTTTACAGCTAAATGTAAACCTTAGTGCAGTCGACAGAATATACGCAAACAATTAAATAGAAAAAAGCTTGAGTTCAGTTCTCAAGCTTTTTGTTTTTCTAGGATTTCTTTTATTTTTATTAAATCTTTTTTATTCGCTCTTTTCATCATTAAAGACATAAATGGAACAAAAATTTTAGAAAAACCAGATGGCACTCCTTTATTTTGTAGAGTCATTCGGGTTTGATCACCATCAACAGGTGTCCACGTATAGGTCGTTTCCATTGGAAAAGGGCCGTCAGCCGTTTTCATTACAAGCTTTTGCCCTGGAATAAAGTCTGTAATCTCATATACATACTCTAATCTTCTTCCTAAAAACTCTGCGATAAACGCTATCTTGGAACCTTTTTGTAACTCTTTTTCGGTTTGCCATTCTGCAGATTTGATATTCACATACCAATCTGGAGCATGATCAGGATTTGCTGCATACTGAGCTACTTTTTCTTGAGACCTATTTATAATGATTTCTGTTACGACATTTACCATTTTTGCACCTTATTTCTCTTCTATAAAATTCTTTAAATGAACAGCAAGAAGTTCATTCCACCCATGCCGATGAGTTTCTTCCCAATGTGGTTCAAGAATTCCTGCAGCTTGATGTATCAGTTGAAGAATCGTCTTGTTATCTTCCTCAGATAACTTATAAGAATAAAAGCTGTTAACAGCACCACTCATACCTAGTAGTCCATTTAACCGAATTTCCTCATTTTCTTTAAAATAAGTTACCGTTCCCCATGAGGCACCTTCACCATTACCCCAGTCTTCGTAAAAGCGGCCTGTCAAATGAGGCTCAAAGATTAAAGTTGAGCCTTCTTCTCCGAGTCTAAACTTCCACCAGCTGTTTATATCTTGCGTCAACGCTTTAAATACTGTTTCTTTTGCTGCCTGTATAACAATCTCTTGCTCAATCTCGAATGAGTCTACTTTTCTTTCAGTTGTTTGCTCCATTTTCTCCTCTTCCCTTTCTTCTACTAAGTTTTTGAGTTGCATTAATCCTTTTGCAAGTGGTTCCTCATATTTGCTGACCCATCTGTTATAAAGCTCCTGCAGTGGGATCACATTTAAATAGTTGAGGCGCATCCTTCCTTTTCTCCTAATAAGTACGAGGTTAGCATCTACAAGTACACTTAAATGTTTCATGATCGCATATCTCGAAACATCATACTTTTCACTTATCTCTCCTGTAGAAAGCGGCTGCTTCTTTAAATCGTCCAAAATATCAATACGAATGGGATGTGATAATGCTTTAAAGACATCAACGAGATCTTGGTTAACCATTTCGCTAAATACCACCCTCTTTACTTTAGATTATATGTGCCTAATTGGTAACATTTAATATGTGACTAAATAGTAACATTATAAATGTAAGTAGTCTACAAAAAATAAAAACCCGGGACGAATCCCGGGTTTTTTCTTACAAGGAGGTTACTGATTAACGAAGTCCGCCTAGCGCTTGAGCTACAAGACGCTTAGTGATTTCGCCACCTACAGATCCGTTTGCACGAGAAGTTGTGTCTGGTCCAAGATGTACTCCGAACTCAGCAGCGATCTCTTGCTTCATTGCGTCAAGAGCTCCTTGTGCTCCAGGAACCACGATTTGGTTGCTGTTGTTACGTGCCATGCGATTTCCCTCCTTTGGGAGATAATATGTACGGAAAAGCTGAGATGTTTTTCCGTTAAAGGTAGTATGGGTTAATTTTGAAAACCTATTCATAGAAATATAATTTTTTTTCAAAAAAAACAAGAACTCGTTAGAAGTCCTTGTTTTGCTGCTCTTTACTTAGTAAATCTTCTTCTAGTAATTGAGCTCTTTTTAATTCTTTTGCAGAATGTTTTTTAAAAAACACAACTGTTCGCCAAGCGAAAATTGTAAATATGGCTAGTGATATAAAAGCTGGGATATATTCAAGTTTGTTTTCCGGAAACACAATCGGCAGCATCTCTTTGCACCCTCTCGTAAACATTACGCTTTATTATATCAAATTAGGAGAGCAATTGAAAATCTATAAATAAGTATTCTTATTGTTTTGCATCTCTCTAGAATTTGCATTAAATGTTTTGTATATGACTGCTAAACAAACAAAAAAAGCCATTCCGATGCTAAAACCTGCAAGTATATCAGATGGATAGTGTACTCCAACATAAACCCGGCTTAGACCTAAGAAGAATGGAAGAATAGTGCCGATCCAAAGAATCCATGGTTTTGGGTATTTTTGATAGAGCAAGAATGCTGAAAATAAATAGAAAGATGTTCCGACCATAGCGTTCCCGCTTGGAAAACTAAACCCATCCTCTTCTAATAAACGATTCCCTAATGGACGTTCCCTTTCAAATGCACTTTTTAATACAAGATTCAAACCATAGGATAATGCTATACTTGCAAGCAGAAGAATACCTCTCAGCCATTCTCTAAACAGAAATAAGCCAATAACGCTAAAAATGCATAGTGCTCCTAATACTTTTGCATCTCCGACATATGTAAAAGCGATAACCAATTCATTTAACGCTTCATTTCTAAAACTTAGAATAATTTCTCTTGCTCCATCATCGAATGCACGTACGATACGAGTGTCATAAAACACAAATAATATAAAACTCATTATACAAACACTTAATAAAACGTTATACTTTTTCATGTTATTAATTCCCCCCTAAAACTTATTTTACGTTATATATACAAAAAACAGGAGAAAAAAAAGCCCTCCTAGTTTGGAGAGCTTTCTGTTTCCTGTTCTTTAATATATCGATTCCAAGGATGTTCAAGACATTCCTTGCTGCATGAACGTTTGTGTTCCTTCTCACAGTCCTCACACATTATTAGGTGTGCATTGCATTCGGGGTTTCCACATTTCACATAGCGTTCTTCAGGATTTCCGCAATGATAGCATTTGCCGACAACCGTTTCTTCTCCGCTTCGATTTATTGGAACTGAGATGCGTTCATCAAAGACATAGCATTTCCCGTCCCAATGTTTCCCTTTTGCCTCTTGGTCATAACCATAACTGATTATACCTCCTTCTAGCTGAGAAACATCCTTGAATCCCTCTTTTAAAAGAAAACCAGAGAACTTTTCGCATCGGATTCCACCTGTACAGTAGGTTAGTACTTTCTTATCTTTAAACTGACTAAAGTTTTCCCTAACCCATTGTGGAAGTTCTCTAAATGTTTCCACATCCGGTCTTATCGCGTTCTTGAAATGTCCAAGATCATATTCATACGTATTACGTGCGTCCAAAATCACCACGTCTTCTTGCTCCATAGCTGCAAGCCATTCTTTTGGCGAAAGATGCTTACCAGTAGTTTCATTTGGATTCACATCATCCTCAAGACTTAGATGCACCAGCTCAGGTCTCACTCTGACTTTCATCTTTTTAAATGCATGAGATTCTAAAGATTCTATTTTGAAAACCGTATCCGCAAATCGAGGATCATTCTTCATATCTTCCATATATTTTTTTGTCTGTTCGATCGTTCCGGATACCGTTCCATTTATTCCTTCACGAGCAACCAGGATCCGTCCTTTTAATCCAAGTCCCTTACAATAGGCAAGATGTTCTTCTTTAAAAGATTCGGGATCATCTATAGTTACATATTTGTAATACAACAAAACTTGATATTGCATAATTCCACCTACTTCTGCTTCTTAAAAACTCCTTTCTTATAATAACAAATTATTTTAAAAAGAAAAATACACGCTACTATATCTGTCTGCAGCACCCATACAATTATTTACAGATATTCTCTCCCATTCCCAGTTGTTTCAGCGCTTTCATTGTGTGAATATTTAATTAGTGGGATTCGTTGGAGGAACTGGGATATCGGGGGATATTATGCGTTTAAAAATTGCTTCTTTAAGTATTTCAGCTTTTCTTTTGATGGGGTCTGCAACATATGCAGCAACACCTTATACTGTTCAGCAAAACGATACTCTTTGGAGAATTTCTCAAGATAAAAATGTTAGTTTGAGTAAGGTAATCGGAATGAACCTATTAAACAGTTCAACGATTTATGCTGGACAAACTCTTTATGTTCCAACGTCTTCAAAACAATATACAGTAAAATCTGGAGACACATTATATAAAATCGCTTCGGCGTCAAATGTTAGTCTATGGGCAATTCAACAGGCAAACCCGCAAGTACGACAAATCAACTGGGTTTATCCTGGACAAGTACTAGATCTGCCAGCTTCGGCTGCAAAACAACCTGCCGCACCTACTCCAGCACAATCTTCTGTTGGTGTATACGCAACTCAAGTTTCACAATTGGTGAATCAAGAGCGCCAAAAAGCTGGTCTTGCCCCATTAACACTTGATGCTGAATTAAGCAATGTTGCTTTGGCAAAAGCCAAAGACATGATTGCTAATAATTATTTCGATCACAATTCACCAACTTACGGTTCACCTTTTGACATGATGCGCAGCTTTGGCATCCATTACACAGCAGCAGGCGAAAACATTGCCAAAGGTCAGACTTCACCACAAGCTGTTATGAACGATTGGATGAATAGTCCAGGTCACAGACAAAACATTTTAAGCACAAATTATGATTCTATCGGAGTTGCTTATTATCAAGGAGCTTGGGTACAGCTTTTCAAAAAATAAAGATCTTCCAAACGAACTCCACGAAAAAAGCATGCAGCTTCAAGCCGCATGCTTTTATTTTTTCAGAAGCGATATTCGAAACGGAAATAGTTCTCCTGTCATTATCTCATGTACGATAGCAGGATCATTATTCATGATATGAGTAGCTTCTTCATTATCTACATCCTGTAAAATCACTATCCCAAATGATGCATCAAGACAAGGTCCTGCCAGTACAAGTTTACCCTCTTGCAAAAGATTTTGTAGGTAGAAAAAATGAGACTCCAAGGTATTTTTTTCTTCTGCAGACTGATTTTCCATAAAGTCTGGTCGTAACGGTTTAATCTGATATAAAAATTCTCTAGTTTCCAAAATAATCTCCCCTTTATAGGGATAGATTCCCTCTTTAAACACTAAATCCTTTTTAGATGGTCTAAACTCGAAGTATTTTAATCTCTTTTCTTTTTTCCTGTAGCAGGCTTTTTATTGGCTGGTTTCCCGCTTTTTTGTGGAGTTTGTTCCTTAGACGTATTTTTCTGAATATCTTCTATAACTACATTGCCTCTCTCAAGGAGCTGCTTTTGCAGCGGGACATTTATATTTGCAGTCCATTTCTTTACAGAAGACAATTCAGCTTTTGTTACGAGTGATACAACGATTCCTTCTTTCCCCATTCTTCCGGTTCTTCCTGAACGGTGAACATACTGTTTCACATCTTCAGGAAGCTCAAGGTGTACAACGTGTGTCACATCGGGTATGTCCAGACCGCGTGTCGCAACGTCAGTAGTTAAAAGTACTGGGATTTTACCTCGTTTAAAATCATTTATTACTTTTTGTCTATCTTGTTTTGTAGAGTTACCAGCAAGAACACCCAGTTTAATCTTTTTGTATTCAAGTTTTGAAGCGAATTCATCCATTTTCATAGAACTGTTTATAAAAACAATCGCTTTTATTCCAGGTGTATGACGAATTAACTTTCGAAGGTTATCCACCTTATCACGGTACTCAGATACCATGAACGTGTGTTTCACCTGGTTTGTTGTCTCTTGTTTATCGACTTTAATTATTGAAGGTTCGACTGCTAATTTACTTGACCAATCTTCTGTTTTTTTATTAATGGTTGCCGAAACAAAGACGAGCTGGCGATCTTTTAAGGTTGCACTTATTACATGTTCGACATCTCCGTTAAAACCAGCTTCAATAATATGATCCGCTTCATCAATGACAATCGTCTTAACTTCATGCACCTTCAGTTTTTTGTTTTGTATTAATTCTTTTACTCGTCCTGGTGTCCCAACGATATATTGAGGTTTTTTCTTTAACTTATCAAGCTGCCTCTGCATGTTTGCTCCCCCAATCAGAGAAGCTCCGCTGAGCCCGCTGTTTTCGGTGAACTTTTGGCAAACTTCATATATCTGCATAGCAAGTTCTCTAGTTGGTGCAAGAAATACAACTTGTGCATTTTTTGTTTCTGGATCTATCTTTGCGAGTGCAGGCAAAGCATATGCAAGAGTTTTTCCTGTTCCTGTCGGCGATTCAATAACGATGTCTTTATTCTCTAATAAATTCGGAATTGCGCGCTCCTGGATATCAGTTAGTGATGTAAATCCGCTTTTATTCCATGCATTTTGGATAAATTCCGGAAAACTATGTATCAGTTGTGTCATTTTTTATACCCCTTAAAATATTCATTCATTTCTTTCATTGATGCAATTACCTGTTCAAGTACTAGTGAAAAACGTTCAGGTTCTTCTTCAGAAAAAGGCTTTTGTAAATGGATGGAGATCGTATTGCTAAATACGTTTCTTGATTCTCCATATATATAGGTAAGTTTTTGCTGAATATCTCCTTTTAAATCACCTTCTGACCATTTTTTCAGAATGGATTGAAGCTGTTTACAATCTGTTTCAATTTCATAGACCGGTGTTTCTATAATTATGGAAACCTTGCTGCCAGCTCCTTCAGGATTATCTTTTAGTTTTTCAGTTGCGTAATTTTCAAGATTTGTATTTAAAGTAAGATTTCCCTTAAAAGACTGACTGATGCCTGAAACGATAAAATCAATTGAGTAACTTCTGCCGATAACTGCAAGATCCACTAAATCTCTTCGATCTACAATTTCTATCACGCCAGCAAAATCTAAATCATATACGGCACCTTCAAGCACAATCTTTAGATTATCATAAACCGATGGATGATACATCTTGCTCGCTCCTTTATTTAAAAATATTACTGTTTTCGTAACCCATGTTGCTCTCTGATAGTAGTTGCTTTCCGCTCCAGGCTGCTCGCTTTCCACGGGGTGTGCGGTGAGCCTCCTGCCGCTTTGCTCCATCAGGAGTCTCCACCTGACCGCTTCAAGGAAGTTCCTTGCTCCTGCGTCTACAAGTATATGCTACTGAAGCGAGCTTTCTCGTCGCATGCCTGGCGAGATGCTTCTCATGTGGTAGGCACGCACCTTACGCTTCAATCACCTTGCATAGGAAGAAAAAAATAACATCCGACGGTACGTGAAATTTTATTCTTCTTTTGAACTCATTTGTTCTTTCATTTGGTTTAAAACATACAAAACCGATTTCACCATTTCAGTGATGCGTTTATCTTTCATATTTTTTTGAAAGACATAAACACCCAGGTAACCAATGTTTTCAGCCGCGGTCTTGATCTGAATTGGATATAAATATTTAGGCTTATTTGTGATTACCCATTCCCGTGCAAGCGGCTCCCACTCTTGCACCCTAAAATGGATGCGGTCTGCAAACGGCTTAACTTCACTATAAAAATCTGCTTCCGACTCTCTTGCCTTCGTTTCTGTTTTATAAATATGAAACGCTTCATTAATATCAGCGATTAATTCTGTCGTTTTGTTGTACAAATTGCTCATAAAAAAAGTCCCTCCATTCTTTATATCGTACCAAAGAATGAAGAGACTTACACTTTTCATTTCATTTATAATGTAAACAAACTCACAAACCAGTTCTTTTTCGGCTTTTCCTTTACATAAAGCTTTTCCTCTGGATAATTGTTTTTCAGTAAAGCTACCTCGAGGTCCTGAAGACGCGCCTCCATGTTTTCCATTTTCTTTATAAGTTCTTCAAGTTCAGAAGCATGCTGGAGCATTTGATAGGAAACAACAGCATCAGCTTTCTCTTCAACCTTTTTTTCTAATGCTCTAATGGCTGCATTAAGCCGGTCAAACTTTTCTTCAAACTGGGTTGGCAGTTCTACCGTTTTCACTGATGTTTGAAATGACTGGATTTGAATATCACTCATCAATAATCCATTATCGAGCTGAGTTTTGATCTCCCTTAACTGCTCGATATCTTCTTGCTTAAACAAATAATGGCCATGTTCGTTCTTATCACATTGAATATTAAAATGTCTGACCCAACGCTGAACCGTTGTCGGATTCACCCCGAGTTCCTCAGAGACAGTTTTGGTCTTCAACACCATTTCCATTATGAATCCCTCCCCGTTTTCTTGTAGGAACTAATTTCGTGCTGTATCCTCTTATCCCCTTCACACGTGACAAAACTAGTTTTTATTCGGCAAAGAAAGTGCAATTTTCCTTTTTTAACTTTAATTCGACAGCTATTTGTTGATTGTTTGTATATTCAGTCGCTTCAACCGCAAAACTAATATGAGTTCACGTTTATAAAAGGAGGTGCAAAAAATGACCGAAGACAGCAAACAGCAAAGAAAGCAAGACCAATATTCACAACAGCAAGTAACTGAAAAAACAGAACAAAAGCAAAATACAGGTTATGGTGATAAAAAACTGAATGGACCCGATATTCCAAGCACGTAACAAAAGAAAGACGGCATACCCTCTGCCGTCTTTTTATTTGGCTCTTTTCTAAAAGATTGTTGCTTTTAGTATTTTGTTCATTCCCTCACTGACAAGTTGTTTGGAGTGGAAGGTGCTTGCCTACCACATGAGAAGCTTCTCGTTAGGCATGCGACGAGTATGCTCACATCGGTAGCATTTTCTCGTAGACGCAGGAGCAAGGGTACTTCCTTGAAGCGGTCAGGTGAGACCACTCAAAGGCGCAAAGCGGCGAGGGGCTCACCGCACGCCCCGCGGAAAGCGAAGCAACCTGATGCGGAAATCAACTACTTACAAGAGCAACAAAGTTTGCGAAAGCCTTTTATATTTATCGATTTTGGATCCATTCTTTTAATAGGATGCCAATTTTAATCTGTCTCTGCTTTTGTTTATACCAATCTGTAAGACATGGTTGTTGTATGCTCTTTACGGGATGATAAAACACATCCGTATTCATTCCCTTTCTATACCAGTCTTTCATAGGCTTTCTATGATGACGGACAATCGGATAGGCCATTCTAAGCATCGGTGTCTCCCTCATTTTTTTCGGATATACATACTTTTCAAAATCATGCCGCGAACCAGTATGAGTAACTGCCTCAGAAAAACGAATAATATCTTCGCTCCATCTCGATTCGAATAAAATGGAGTAAAGCATCTTCCCCGTTTCTATTCTATTTTTTACAGATTTAAATCCATGAACTGAAATTCCGTATACATCCCCAGAAAGAACGGGGAATAGTACTGTACTGAAATGCATATAGTCTTGGAGCAGAAATGGAGTTCCTGAAAATATCCTTTTCTTATAAAAAGACTGCCTAATCACTGGCTTATCAATCACATGCTGCTCATTGATGATTAACGATGTACATAATCTCTTTAAATCTTTTGCGATCCAAAAACGGTGCCATTCTTCCTTCATGAATGCTGAAACATAAAAGTTATCAAGGAGATCAAATAATGGAGCCCCTTTCTTTTTACAGTATTCATAAAGAAGCAGCTGAGGAAAAGCATCTTGGAAAATCATCCAGTTTGCACGTTCATATGTATGAAACAAATGTTTTCTTGTGTCTTCAGACAAAAATCTTGGAAGCCATTCTCCCTTTAAATCACACATGCTGTATCCAGCGTTGCGTGAAACAAGACTTGCGAGCATTGCCCATCTTATTTCAGGGTTTCTTTTAAAAAAAGAGGCATAGCTTACGGTACGTGAAATATTATCACGATTTTGTGAAATCGTTTTATTCAAGATTGTCATTGTAATATCCTGATATCGCTCTTCCACGCTTTGCCTCCTAAGTCTCGTCCTCTTCTTTTATGGTTCGCTTCAGCACTATAAAATATTTGTATCGCGTAAGAAAAAGGAGTAAACTAATCTTTATGAAAGATGCAAAATGGAAAAAGGAGGCATAAAAATTGGAGAAAAAAGTTATCATCTACACACAGGAAACGTGCCCTCCATGCTTCGCAGAAAAAGAGTGGCTGAAATCAAATAATATTGAATTCGAAGAACGCGACATACGAAAAAACCAAAGCTATATGAAAGAAGTCATGGACCTGGGTGCTTCGGCTACTCCTGTAACTGTGATCCAGACAGAAGAGGGCAATCAGGTTGTAATGGGTTTTAAAGAAGATGAACTTTCCGTACTATTAGAAAAGTAAACTAAACTGGGCTATGTGTATCTATTTTCGTAATAATGCGCATAGCCATCTTTAATTAAAAGGAGATGAATCATGGGAACCTTTCATTATCCAAATGGTAAGAAAGTGACTTCTGTAATCAAAACACGATCGTCTTCCCCATCTTCTGTTAAAAAAGAAGTGTCATACAGCAACAGAGGGATGTCACTCGAAGACGATATCAATCAAAGCAATCAATTCTATCTCTTAACGAATAAAGCGATCATTCACAAAAAACCGACTCCTGTACAAATCGTGAATGTTGAGTACCCGAAACGATCTGCAGCTGTCATTCGTGAAGCATACTTTAAACTCGCTTCTACTACCGACTATAACGGTGTATATAAAGGAAGATATATTGACTTTGAAGCAAAAGAAACAAAGAACAAGACGAGTTTTCCGCTTAAGAATTTTCATGAGCATCAGATCACACATATGCAGCAGATTTTAGATCATGGAGGAATATCTTTTATCATTCTTCGATTCTCTTCTACCGATAAAAGCTATCTGCTGGACAGCTCTTATCTTGTTCACTATTGGAAAGAACAAACCATGGGGAGAAAATCAATTCCAAAGGGTGAAATAGAAGATAAAGGACATTCTATTACTATCGGGTATCAACCTAGGCTGAATTATTTAGAAACAGTAGATCGTGTCTATTTCTCTCCTTCTCTTTGATTGTTCATAAACTCAGAATTTGCCACGAATATTGATAATGTTAGTTTTTTTACGAAGTTGAAAGGTTGGTAAAACTATGTCAAAAGATTACCGAAGCCGGGTAGAAAGAAGACAATCGTCGTCTAATAATGGCTCCACACCGGCAAAGAAAACAAAAAAGCCAAGACGTAATTGGAAGAAGACTCTCCTATTGCTTGCAGTTATTTTAGGATTATTAGGACTTTTAACAGTAGGTGTAATCGCAGCTACTTCTCCAAAGCTGGATCCGAAGAAACTAGAAACACCTGTATCTTCAAAAATCATGGATATGAATGATGAAGAAGTTTCTCTTGTTTCAGGACAAGAAAAACGGATCAGAGTAAAGATAAATGAAATTCCTGAACCTGTACAAAATGCGTTCATCGCAACAGAAGATGTGCGTTTCCGCCAACATAGCGGTGTTGATGTAAGACGTTTATTCGGTGCCGCGTTCGCTAACGTAACAGAAGGATTTGGTGCTGAAGGTGCAAGTACGATCTCTCAGCAGGTTATAAAGAACACGATTCTTACGAATGAAAAATCCCTTACGAGAAAGATCCGTGAAGCCTATCTATCTGTTCAGTTAGAACAAAAGTATTCAAAGGATCAGATTCTAGAAATGTATTTAAATAAGATTTATTTTGGTAATGGCGCATGGGGTATAGCAACGGCTGCAAAAACTTATTTTAATAAACCTGTTAGTGAGTTAGAAGTACACGAAGCTGCTTTATTGGCTGGGTTACCTAAAGCTCCAAGCTATTATGATCCAACTCGAAATCCAAAAGAAGCTGAACATCGACGCAATGTTGTCTTAAACTTGATGGCGCAGCATAAATTCATTTCTAAAGAAGAAGCAGAAAATGCAAAGAGTGTTTCTGTAAAGGATACGATTAACCCTGGTAAACTACAAAAAGAAACACGTCCTTATGATGCATATATCAAACAAGTAATGGATGACCTTAAGGATATTGAAGGATTAGAAGAAGCAGATATATATTCTTCTGGACTAAAGATCTATACAAACCTGGATACAAAAGCTCAGCAAGTTACAGAAGATGTATTAAAAGCTAAATTAGAACCCGAGCATGAGTTATTACAATCTGGTGTTGCAATCGTTGATACGAAAACGGGTGCAATACGTGCAGTCGGCAGCGGCCGCGGAAACGAATTGAGCAACCAATTCTCAACTCGAATCACTCGCCAGCCAGGGTCAACAATCAAACCCATCCTTGACTATGGTCCGGCTATTGAAAACAAAAAATGGAGCACTGCTCATATGTTAAACGACGAACCTGTTAAGATCGGTGATGTAACGATCAACAACTTCAACAAGAAAAATGTTGGAGATATCACGATGCGCCAGGCTCTCGTTGAATCAAAAAATACTACGGCTGTTAAGACATTCCAAGAAGTCGGTCCTGAAGAAGCAACTGACTTTGCTAATAAGCTTGGATTTGACTTAGATCCAGACACAACTTACCCGTCTTATGCGATCGGCGGATTTGAACAAGGAGTATCACCGCTTACAATGGCAGGTGCTTATCAAGCATTCGGAAACGGCGGTGTTTACACGAAACCGACAACGATCCGTAAAATTGAATTCCCAGACGGAAGAGTAATTGAAGTCGACCCAGAACCGAAGGCGGCTATGAAAGATTATACGGCTTACATGATCACTGATATGCTTAAAGATGTTATGAAACGTGGTACTGGTACACAGGCCAATGTGAGCGGATTAAAATTAGCTGGAAAAACAGGTACTACGAACTTCCCTAAAGACCTTCGGGATAAATACGGCATGCCTAGTGATGCAACAAAAGATGCGTGGATGGCCGGATACACGACTACCTACACCGCAGCAGTATGGACAGGATATGATTCCTACCAAGATGATAACGGTGATGCATTATACCTCGACAATACGAAAGACGATTATTCTAAACAGATCTTTAAGGATATCATGAGTCAGCTTAAGCACAAGAACACTGACTTTAAGAAACCGAAATCTGTGACTGAAGTTCCAATGGAAAAAGGAACTGGAAAACGTGCAAGTGAGTTTACGCCAGATTCCGAAAAAATCATTGAATTGTTCGTCAAAGGATCTAAGCTGCCAGATGTAAGTGATAAGTTTGAAAAACCTGCTGGTATCGAAGGACTTGAAGCGAAGTTCGATGAAAAGAAAAATGAAATTGAAGTAAAATGGAAGTACGAGAAAAAAGAAGGTGTTACCTTTAAGGTCCTTGCAAGCTATAATGATGGACCGATGCAGGAACGAGCAACGATCAATGATACGAAATTTGTTGTTCCATCCCCTGCTCCTGGTAAATACACATTCCAAATAATAGCAGTCGACAGTGAAAACAACACCGAAAGCGAACCTGCTGAAACATCAATCACGATCGAAGCACCGGAAGGAGAACAACCACCGCAGCCGCCTGGTGAAGGCGAGCCGGGTACTCCACCTGGCGAAGGTGAACCTGGTACCCCTCCAGGTCAAGGTGAACCGGGAACACCGCCTCCTTCTGGCGGAGAACCTGGAACTGAACCACCTCCTGGTCAAGAACCTGGAACTCCTCCCCCTGGTCAAGGCGGAGGAAACGAAGAAGAGGAAGGCGGCGGGGGCTTACAGTTCCCTCCTCTCAACCAATAACAAACAAAAATCCGCCAGCTTAAATCAGCTGGCGGATTT
Source organism: Fictibacillus arsenicus (assembly GCF_001999465.1). Classification (GTDB taxonomy): domain Bacteria; phylum Bacillota; class Bacilli; order Bacillales; family Fictibacillaceae; genus Fictibacillus; species Fictibacillus arsenicus. The sequence continues at coordinate 142,684 of NZ_MQMF01000003.1, read as the reverse complement.
TTTTATTTAATATTGTAACGGTCAACTAAGTAGTTCCAAAACACAGGATAACCAAATGATAAATTCCAAAAGCTTACACCAGCGAATCCATATTGATCGACAATATCAAATTTCGCTTTCATGCTTCGTAAATCTTCAAACCAAACAATATGTTCTTTTTTATCTTTATCCCAATATCTGAAATATGGGGCTTCATCTTTTCTGCTGTACTTAATGGCTGCCTGTCTTTTCCCTGCAAGCTGTGTTGCCTGAACTGGGTTCAATGCTTTAGCAAATTCTCCACCAGGTTTATAAGGAAGCGTCCAGTCATACCCGTATAGATTTATACCCATTAATATTTTTTTCGGGTCTATCTCACTTACTGCATAGTTAAGCACCTTTTTAACAGAAGGGATAGGACTGACTGCCATCGGCGGTCCTCCGCTATAACCCCATTCATATGTCATCAAAATGACGTAATCCACGATCTCACCATGAGCTTTATAATCATGCGATTCGTACCATTCCCCAATCTGTGTTGCACTGATCTTCGGTGCTACTGCAGTCATCACGATATATTTCTGCTGGTGCATCTTTTCAGTAAGTGTGCTTAAAAACTGATTATAGGCTTCTTTATTTTTTTTACCTAAAAACTCAAAATCAACAGATATTCCTTGGTATCCTTTTTGCTTCATCATGGCTATAGAATTATCAATTACTTTGTTCGTGATTTCTTTGTTTGTTAATATCGCGGTACCAACCTCTTCACTGAACTCCCCGTCTTTAATATTTGTAATAGACATGAGTGGTTTTACGTTTTTATTTTTTGCGTCTCTTAAAAATTCAGTATCATCCAACGGCTTTAATTCGCCGTTTTCATTTACCTCATAGCTGAACATTGTAATATACGTTAAACTTTTCGCTGCTGCAGCAAAATTTTCTTTTGCTTTTGGAACGGGTTCAGCAAATGCATTTGTAGTAATATCTCTTTTTGTTCGTTCTGGGACATTCAACTGCTTTCCAGCCACTAAATTCGCATCTGTAACACCCGGATTAGCCTGCTGAAGCTGTGTAACAGAAACGCCAATCATATCTCCGATCTCTTTCAGAGTATCTCCTGGCTGAACTGTATAAGTAAAAGGTGTAGGGATAAATAGTGTCTGGCCAACAGAAAGTTTATCTTTTGCTGTCAGCCTGTTTACCGTAGCGAGCTCTTGCCATGGTAGTCTATAGTACTGTGAAAGCTTCCATAAGGAATCGCCTCTTTTCACCACATGAATCTGCATGATACCCCTCCTTGAAACATCTCATGCTTTCATCATATGTCCAAGTACCTTGTCCTTATGTTTTCCGCTTTAATAGTATGACACTTTTCTTTTCCCATTCTGAAAATAATTCACTTAACTGAATAAAAGATTGATAATGATCCGGCTGTTCTTTAATAAATGAAAGGCGCTCTATTGCATTAACTGGTAGTCGATCCAATTCCTTAACGCTCTCTTTCCATTTTTTTAAGGCCTGTTCATCGACCATTTTTCTGTTACCGCAGAATAACACCTTCAAAAACTGATGAAAAAAATAAATCATAGGTTCTTTTGCTTTATTTCGATCACGGTTTTTAAAACAATCCGCTATAAATGGACTCTTTTCTTTCCATTCTTTAAAAATCTCTGTTAATTGCTCTGTATATTGTTCCAAAATGAACTCTCTCCTTTTGTCAAAAGGCTATATCAAATAGAAATCAGTCATGATCACATAAATACATACTCTCATCACATAAAAAATGCAGGCCATCATATAAAAATAGTCTTCCATCACATAATTTAACAAATATTACCATAAAACAAATGAAACGAATTTAAAAAACTGACTCTAGAGATTGAGTCAGTCTATGATTGTTCTTAGATGTCATTTCTTCTTCTCTTTTTGATTCATCCTCTTTTTGCCTTCACGGCATATGGACAGCAGTGGACACTCAGGACAATTAGGATTTTGCGCCTTACAATGATACCTTCCAAAGAAGATAAGGCGGTGGTGTGTAGCTCCCCATAGCTCTTTAGGAATCTTTTTCATCAGTGTTTCTTCTACTTGCAAAACAGAATCTTTCCATCTGCAGATTCCTAGTCTTTTTGATACACGTTCAACATGTGTATCAACTGCAATAGCAGGGACATCATAAGCAACGGAAACGACTACATTCGCTGTTTTTCTTCCGACACCTGGAAGTTTTGTCAGCTCATCACGGTCTTTTGGAATCTCTCCTCCGTATTCGTTAAGCACCAACTCACTTAATTTTTGTATGTTCTTCGCCTTGTTGCGATAGAGTCCGATTGATCTGATGTCATCTTGAAGTTCTTCAAGAGAAACATCTAAATAATCTTGAGGCTTCTTATATTTTTCAAAAAGCTTTGGAGTTACTTTATTTACAAGCGCATCCGTACATTGTGCTGATAACAGGACGGCTATCGTCAACTCGAATGGGTTTGAGTGATGGAGCTCACAATGAGCATCTGGAAACATATCCTCGATCTGTTCCAGACAAAATTGAATCTGAGCTTTGTTTAACACGATTACATTCCTCCTGTAATGAAAAAGAAGACCCAGTTTTATCAGGGTCTGTTTGTTTTGCAGTTATGATTCAAGCCAATTATATACGGGCCGTTTTAATTCACTGTCTTTTCTTGGTTTATCGTAATGGCCAGATTTTTGCAGCTGTCTCACACGGAATTTCTCTCCATACTGCTTTGCGGCTTCCGGGGTCTTTATCCCGTTTTTCTTCCATTCAAAAAGAATGCGGTCAATATATCTGAAGTTAAGCTTGCCGGACAAAACAGATTCCTTTAATGCCGTTAGTATGAGTTCTGGAGATTGCTGGTCTTCATCCATCCAAATTTTTAATGTTTCAAGCTCCATTGGAGAAAGCGGCCGGCCGAATTCTTTTTCGAATAAAACAAATACATTCTGCTCAAGCTGTTCTTTATTTGTCTCTTTCAGTATTTGTTCCTCTTCTTTTAAACTATCCATCAGCCTGTTCCATAACGGCTGCAAGGTATACGCTTCAAAATAAACGCCTTTTTCTTTATCTTCGTACTGTTCCATCCCTAGAAGACCTCTCCCTACTAATGAACGAAGCATAGAAGACATCTCATGAGATGAAGTTGTCATCCTTTCAGCCAGTTCTATCGGGGTTGGAAAATAGTTTCCAGATTCAATAAAGACATGAAGCTGTATGAACAGCATACATTCAGTATCTGAAAGTCCTATTTTTTTATATGATTTTAAAAGCATATTTGGTATGCTGACCGATCCTTCTGACATCCATTTTTCAAATAACATTCCGTTCACTTGCAACACCTCTTGTACCATTATAGCATAAGAACTTGCTTTATCTTTTTATAAAGCCAAGAAAAAAACCTCCCTGCAGCAGGGAGATTTTTCATATTTATTAAGGATATAAACGGTTTAACAAACGAGGGAACGGGATCGTTTCACGAACGTGTTCCGCACCTGAAATCCATGCAACTGTACGTTCTAAGCCAAGACCAAATCCTGAATGAGGTACGCTTCCGTATTTTCTAAGCTCAAGATACCACTTATAAGCATCATCTGTTAATCCGTGTTCTTCATAACGCTGCTCCATTAGAGTAAGGTCGTCTATACGCTGGCTTCCTCCGATAATCTCTCCATATCCTTCAGGAGCAATCAAATCTGCACATAATACGACATCATCACGGTTTGGATCTGGCTTCATATAGAAAGCTTTAATATCCTTAGGGTAGTTTGTAATGAATACAGGCTTATCAAAACTTTCAGCAATCGCTGTTTCATGAGGAGCACCAAAGTCGTCACCCCACTCGATATCATCAAACCCTTTTTCTTTTAACATTTTAATCGCATCATCGTAAGAAACTCGAGGGAAAGGAGCTTTAACGTTCTCTAATTTCGTAATATCACGGCCAAGTGTTTTTAGTTCGTTTTCACAGCGCTTAATAACAGATTGAACGATATGTGAGATGAACTGTTCCTGAATTTCAAGAGATTCTTCGTGTTCAACAAATGCCATCTCAGGCTCGATCATCCAGAACTCGATCAAGTGACGGCGTGTCTTAGACTTCTCAGCACGGAAAGTCGGTCCGAAAGAATATACTTTTCCAAGTGCCATCGCTGCAGCTTCCATATAAAGCTGTCCGCTTTGAGAAAGATAAGCATCTTCTTCAAAGTATTTTGTATGGAACAATGACGTTGTTCCTTCAGCAGAACTTCCTGTAAGAATTGGAGGGTCTACTTTTACAAAATCATTGTTATAGAAGAACTCGTTTACAGCATGTATGATTTCGTTTCTGATCTTTAAAATGCTGTGCTGGCGTTTTGAACGAATCCATAGGTGACGGTGATCCATCAAAAATTCTGTTCCATGCTCTTTCGGTGTGATCGGGTAATCTATCGCTTGATGCAGTACTTCAACATCAGTTACTTCAAGTTCCACACCAAGTGCTGAACGCTCGTCCTCTTTTACAGTACCTGTTACGTAAAGACTGGATTCTTGAGTCAATCCTTTAGCTTTTGCAAAAATTTCTTCACCAACTTCGCTTTTTACAACGACACCTTGAACAAATCCTGTTCCATCACGCAGCTGCAAAAAAGCAATTTTACCAGAAGAACGTTTATTTGAGAGCCATGCACCAATCGTTACAGTCTCACCAACATGATCACGTAGCTTTTGAATAGTAGTTTTCACAAAATGTACCTCCACTGTTTCTAAAATCTGTCTCTATCAAAAAATTATGAATGACTGCTCACTAAAAATCAATCTTTCTTTGAATGGCGGACGATAAAACGTTCAATTCGGTCAAGTGCTTCCATGATCGTATCCAATGAAGTAGCGTATGAAAGCCGAACATTATCTGGAGCACCAAATCCGGATCCTGGAACAAGCGCAACTTTCTCTTCCTCTAAGATCGCTTCAACCCATTCGTCTACTGTTGAGAAACCTGTATTTTTAACAGCCTCTTTTGCATTCGGGAACAGATAGAAAGCACCATTTGGTTTAACACAACTGATGCCAGGCAATGTGATAAGACGCTCATAAACTTTGTTCATACGTTCTTCAAAAGCTTGACGCATCTCTTCAACCGGCTCTTGTGTGCCATTATAAGCAGCTAAAGCACCATGCTGAGAAATCGTTGTTGGATTAGATGTACTGTGGCTATCCAAATTTGTCATAGCCTTAATGATCTTAGCGTTTCCGGCTGCAAACCCGATTCTCCATCCTGTCATCGCATGTGACTTTGAAAGTCCATTAATGATGATCGTCTGCTCTTTCAGCTCTGGTGAAAGTTCAGCAATAGATGTGTGCTTTGCCCCGCCATAGATTAATTTTTCATAGATTTCATCGGAAATGATCAGTACGTCTTCTTGAAGGCAAACTTCACCGATCGCTTTCAGCTCGTCAGCTGTGTAAAGGGAGCCAGTCGGATTGCTCGGAGAATTTAAAACAAGCGCTTTTGTCTGTTTTGTGATTGATGTTTTCAAATCGTCTGCTGTAATCTTAAATTGATTCTCTTCTTTTCCTTCTACGTAAACTGGAACTCCCCCTGCAAGTTTAACTTGTTCAGGGTAGCTTACCCAGTAAGGAATAGGGATGATCACTTCGTCTCCTTCATCTATTATTGCCTGGAACAAGGAATAAAGTGAATGTTTAGCTCCTGTACTCACGATGATTTCAGAAGTTTCATAAGTTAGCCCTTGATCTTCCTTTAATTTGTTTGTGATGGCTTTTTTAAGCGAAAGAAGACCGCCAGAAGCTGTATACTTTGTATGTCCTTCTTTCATAGACTGATAAGCAGCTTCAATAATATGTATCGGAGTATTAAAATCCGGCTCTCCTGCACCAAGACCGATTACATTGTGACCTTCTGCTTTAAGTGCGTTTGCCTTTGCTGTAATTGCCAATGTTGTTGAAGGTGTCAATGCCTCCACGCGTTTTGCAAGATTCATTTAAATATCCCTCCGCTGTTTATTGTTCTGATTCTTTTAAACGGTAGATTTCATACCGTTTCCCAGTTTCAAAGTATCCATAGTAATATGTGTAGCGATCTTGATCATCGATGTAGACGACTTCCCATAATGGGATCTCATCTTCCATGCCTAAACGGCTGTCAATAATTTCCACAGCATTATGGTTCTTTTTCACATAATCAATCATTTGTTTTTCTGATAAGCCTTTTTTAGCAATCTCGGAAAAAATCTCTTTATCTTTTCCTACCCAGACGATCATGTCGGTCCCATGCTCGTTCTTGCCTTCTACTACATAATAAGTTTCATTCTTGAAAAAGTGCTCTACATTTGTAACAGATGTAAGATTTTTTTCTTTTTTGGCAAGTTCAACAGCTTCAGCTTCTTTTTTCTGAGGTTTAGCGTGCACTCCGCTATAAAGATAGTAAGCCTGCCAGCTTGCTAAAATCAAAATGCCAACAATAATAAGTATCCACTTTTTTCCCATATTTCAGCCTCTCTATGTTCGATAGATCGTAAAAATCATCTTCTCTTTATTCTCGTCATCTAACGCAAGCCCAAACATTAAATCCTGGTGCTTTAATGTCTTGTTCAATTCTGAAACAACTTTGTACAAATCACTTGACTTGTCTACCTTAACTGTAGAAAGAACCTCGATTTTACTTTCCATTGTTCTTCCTCCTATACTTTGAAACTTATCCCTGTTTACTATATCAGAAATTCATTTAAAGTGGTACTTTAGAATGCCTAAAAACAGTGGATTATTCAACGTTCATAAAACATTTTCACGGTACTTAATCTTTTATTTAAGTTCTTTTCTAAAGGCTGTTTCGCATACATTGTTGCTTTTGAAAGTAGTTGATTTCCGCTCCAGGCTGCTCGCTTTCCACGGGGCGTGCGGTGAGCCTCCTGCCGCTTTGCGCCATTAGGAGTCTCCACCTGACCGCTTCATGGAAGTATCCTTGCTCCTGCGTCTACAAGTATTTGCTACCGATGTGAGTTTCCTCGTCGCATGCCTAGCGAGAAGCTTATCAGGTGGCAGGCACGCTCCAATCAACTTGCAATGATGAGAATTGAAAAAGCCAAATGCAACTAATCTTTAGAAAATGACCTTTCTAAAAATTTCCAAAGAGAGATTTTAAGAAATTCTTCATTGAATAGTTAATTGGAGCGGAAGGACGAGACTCCTCGAAAATGAAAATCATATTTTCTTCGTGCGATATATCGCTGTCGGAGCTTTCCTTGTCCTGCAGGATGAGTGGGACAGGTGAGACCATTAAATGTCGCACTGCGACGAATGGGCTCACCGCACACCCTGCGGAAAGCGAGTCCAAAGAGCGAAAATTAGCATCCTTCAAAATTCAAAAACAACAAAGTTTTGCGAAACACATTTATTTATTACACATTCAAGCTAAATCTAAGAGTTCAAGCAATTTTAGCTAATCACCACGAAACGCAGGAATCCATTACAAGCCTTTCAATAAACGAAAAGCCGACAACACAAGGTATTTTACCCCTTGTATGTCAGCTTCTTCTTTCTAATCCATCCAGTCCCGAAGTTCATCAACGAGATCGTTGACCGGTTTAATAGAAACGGGCAGTTTCGGCAATGACTGAATAAAAGATTTTCCATAGCGTGTTTCGATCATCCGGCGGTCAAAAACGAAGACAGCTCCTTTATCTCTGCTGCTTCTTACCAATCGTCCAAAACCTTGTTTAAAGCGGATGATGGCTTGAGGAAGCGAAAGATCGTAGAAAGGATTGCCGCCCTCTGCTTTTAGTTTCTCGCTTTTAGCAGCCATTACAGGCTGATCTGGAGGCGTAAAAGGAAGTCTAATAATGACCAGACAGGAAAGATCATCTCCTGGTATATCAATCCCTTCCCAAAAACTGTTCGTTCCAAAAAGAATAGCGTTATCAAACCGCTGAAAATTCTTAGTTAGCCTTGCTCTGCTCCCGCTGTCAACACCTTGTGCTATCAGCACGAACTCTTCCTGATCCATTAACGATTTAAAAGCAGAATGTGTTTCTTTCAACATCTCATATGATGTAAACAGAACGAGCATCCGGCCCTTTGTAACTTTTGCTATCTCATATAATGAGGTTGATATTTTAGCAACAAACGTTTTTTGATCTACCTCATTAATGAGTGGTATGTCAGTCGGCACCATCAGCTTTGCTTGTTCCTCATATTTGAAAGGAGATGGCAGCTGTGCGTTTAAAGGACCAAAGTCTAAGAGACCAAGCCGTTCGGATATATAACTGAACTTGTTTTTCACACTCATCGTTGCCGATGTCAATACAACGCTGCTTTTTTTGCCAAAGAATTTGTCTGCTAGAATCTGATCGATTTCAACCGGTTTTGCGTATAGAGTAACCGCATGTCTCGGACCTTTTGATTCAGCTTCCATCCAATAAACTTCCTGAGATAACGGACATGACAGAAGGTGATGCAGAACTGCCGCTTCATCCTGCAGATCATTTAGAAGCCCTTCAATATCAACTAAGAATCCTTTTTGTTTAACAGTAAGATGTTCCTCAAACTGATCAAAGCTCTTTAAAAGCCGTTTAACCGGCTTAACTAAATCTGAAATATACTGCTTCGCTCTCTCTTCCATCTCAAGTACAGGTTCCCAAAGAGCAGTTTCTATGTCTTCATGCGTATAACGAAGTGTCTGCTTTGTTAACTCAGAAGATCGAGAGGACTTAGCTTTTGTTACACAGATCGTTTTAATTTGCTTAAAAAGATCATCTAGTTCATTTTTAACATCTTGAAACAGACTGTCCCATTTTGCTAGATATGTTTCATACTTTGGAACTTCCAACAGATTAGATAGTTCTCTTAACGTATTCATCATGCCATCACTTTCTGTTAAAGAAAGTCTGTCCAGCATTTTTAGAAATGTGAAATAATCGGTTTCCTTGCCGAAATGATCGCTCACTACCTCTTCAATATGATGAGCTTCATCCAAAACTGCTTCTTTATAAGATGGAAGCAGCTGAGAATCGGATTTTAAATCTGTAAACAATAAAGCATGATTCGTAATAACCAGGTCTGATTCATGAGCAGCCTTTCTTTGCTTATGATAATAACATCTCGAGAACCATGGACATCGATGGTTCAAGCATGAATTCGCATCACTTTTCACTGTATTCCAAAACAGTTTTCCGCCAGATGCCATCGATAGTTCTTCTACATCACCCTGTTCTGTTTCAGTCAGCCATATAATTAATTGAGCCTTTGTAAAGTTCGTATCATAATTGTCTTCATGATGATCCTGAAGAGTATGTTCAAACTTCCTCAAACATAAGTAATGGTTTCTGCCCTTCAAAAGTGTTGCAGTAAAATCAAATGGCATAATTTTCTTCAATAGAGGCACATCACGTTCTAACAGCTGCTGCTGCAATTGAACGGTATGCGTTGAAACCATGAGCGGACGATCTTTTTCTTTTGCAAAACGAACACCAGGTATAAGATAGCCAAGTGATTTACCAACTCCTGTTCCTGCCTCGATAACAAGATGCTGATTCGTATGAAGTGCTTCATCAACAAGGTCTACCATTTTTTGCTGGCTTTCACGAACCTCATAATGCGCCATGTGCTTTTGTAAATTTTGTTCTAAGTCAGAAGCATCTATACTTTCAAGATCATCAAAATACTCTTCCATGTCTAATTTTGAAGTCTTCTTAAGAGCTAGCTTCCGATAAAAATCATATGTTTCTTCATCTGCCAAAAAGACAGATTTCTCACTGATCATATCACTTACGATATTCTCAAGTGAGCTCTGCAATTTTTTCACAAATGGAGATAATCGCTCTAACGTCAGTAACGGCAGGGTCTCAAGCTTATCTAAAAGATGCATGAGAAGCATAGCTGTTACTTCTGCGTCACTATCAGCCTGATGCGGATTTTCATGTTCTAGCCCAAGGTATTCTGCAAGCATTCCTAGCTGATATCCATCGGCACCGAGAAGGAGCAGTCTGGAAAGCTCAACAGTATCGATAAGAGGCATAGAAAGCTGCGAGTACCCGCAGCGATCAAGTTCTCCCTGTAAGAATGAATAGTCGAACATTACGTTGTGCGCAACAAAATAAGCTCCTTCAAGCATCTGAAGGAGCTTCGGTGCTGCTTCTTCAAATAACGGGGCATCCTTGACCATGTCATCATTGATGCCCGTTAATTGTTCAATAAAAGGGGGGATGGGAACGCCTGGCTGGATGAACGTCGAATATCTGTCCGTTATCTGTCCTGCCTCAACGACGACCGCTCCAATCTGGATAATCCGGTCTCCTTTTGCTGCTGAATTTCCTGTTGTTTCAAAATCGATAACGACATATCGCCGTGTCATAGCCTCTTCACCTCATTCCCCTGCGGCTATCTTAATAGATTATTAATAATTAGTAGATGGTAGCCTCAGGTTCAACACCAAGCATTTCTTGTATCATATTATTCTTGTCCATGATCGCCACTTTAGGCTGATGATTTTTAGCTTCTGCCTCATCATACATGGCATAGGAAATAACAATTATCGTATCGCCTTCTTGTACGAGTCTCGCAGCTGCGCCATTTAAGCACATCACACCGCTTCCTCTTTTCCCTGGAATAATATAAGTCTCGAAACGCGCACCATTATTATTATTTACAATTTGAACTTTTTCGTTCGGGATCATATCAACTGCATCTAAAATGTCTTCATCAATTGTGATGCTCCCAACATAGTTTAAATTAGATTCAGTTACGGTTGCACGGTGTATTTTAGCTTTCATTAATGTACGGAACATTTTTCTTCCCCGCTTCCTTGTTTCTCTAGTATGTTGTCTATAATGACATTATCTATTAATCGAGCTTTGCTGAATCTTACACTTAATGCGATGATCAGCTTTTCGTCATCTTTATCTGGAGGAAGAAGTTCAGGATATGAAAGAACTTTGCAGTATTCAACAGTTCCAACAGTATGTTCCTCCAAGTATTTTATCATCTTTTCTTCTGTCTCACCACTATCGCAGTTCGATACCCAGTTCTGGGCTTTTTGTAAAGATTGATACAAGTGATGAGCTTCTTTTCTTTCTTCTTCCGTAAGATATACATTTCTTGAGCTCTTCGCCAGTCCATCAGATTCTCGTATCGTTTCACATCCAACGATCTCTACAGGAAAATTAAAATCATCAACAAGACCTCGAACTACTGCCACCTGCTGAGCATCTTTCAGACCGAAAAATGCCTTATCTGGTGAAACAATGTGAAACAGCTTAGTAAGAACTGTTGCCACCCCGTCAAAATGTCCTATTCTGCTTTTCCCGCAAAGAGCATCGGTTCTTCTGTTTACAGAAACCGTGACAACAGGTCTATCTGGATACATTTCTTTTGTTTCTGGACTAAAAAGAACATCTGCACCTGCTTGTTCTGCAAGTTTTTTATCACGTTCAAAATCCCGCGGATAACGGTCAAAATCTTCGTTCGGTCCGAATTGCAGCGGATTGACAAATATACTTACCGCAACGATGTCAGACTCTTTCTTCGCACGTTCTATCAATGAAAGATGCCCTTCATGCAGATACCCCATTGTTGGTACGAATCCTACCTTTTTATCTGCTTTTTTTTCTTGGAGCATGTATTTCTGCATGTCTTGGATGCTTTTCAAGATAATCATGACTTAACTCCTCCATACAAACGGTCGATCGTTTCTGGTTTCATGTTAAAGCTGTGTTCTTCTTCAGGGAACTTCCTCTGCTGTACATCATTTTTATACTTCTCGAGTCCTCTGATCATCATATCTTTAACATTTCCGTAAGACTTTACGAATTTTGGTATATGATGAAACCCATACCCGATCATATCGTGATAGACCAAAACTTGACCATCTGTATGTTTACCTGCACCAATGCCTATCACTGGGATCGTCAGTTTTTTTGACGCTATTTCTGCAAGCTGCTGAGGTACACATTCTAAAACAAGCGCGAACGCTCCAGCTTTTTCTAATAACAGACATTCTTCTAAAAGTCTGTTTGCCTCTTCCTCTTCTTTCGCTTGCACGCTGTAACCGCCCATGACTCCGACCATCTGCGGAGTCAGCCCAAGATGCCCCATCACTGGAACACCAGCGTTCGTCAATGTTTCTATTGTAGAGATCACTTGTTTGCCGCCTTCAAGCTTTACAGCGGATGCTCCACTTTCCTGCATCATTCTTCTTGCGTTGTCCAGCGTCACGTCGATTGAGCCATGATAGGTCATAAACGGCATGTCTGTTACGATAAACGTGTCGGACGCCCCGCGCCTTACCGCTTTCGTATGATGGATCATATCTCCTAATGTAACTGGTATGGTAGATTCATATCCTAAAACGACCATACCGAGAGAATCTCCGACTAATATGAGATCCATTCCAGCCTTTTCACAGATCATAGCTGATGGATAGTCATATGCCGTTACCATTGAAATTTTTTCGCCGTCTCTTTTCATCTTGAGAAAGCTTTTTGTTGTTTTCATATTTTTAGCCTCCCTGTTTTTTAACAGGGCCAGAGTGCAAAAAAACCTTCTTCCAAAGAGGAAGAAGGCATAGGAAACATCCCTAGACGTTTTGATTGTTTGCTCCCTCTGTCCCGGTCCTGATTTTGGATCTAGGCAGATATATGGTTGATGTTTAAAAACTTGCAGTACTAGTGCAGTTCCGCTGTAAGGATACCGCCTATAAGATTATTTTATCACGTACATAACTTAGTGAGAAGGAAATTCGATATCCGCTGAATAGATTGAATGAATCTCGCCATTGTCATCTTCGAGCAGCAGGACCCCTTCATCCGTAATTCCTTTTGCGTAGCCAGTTATAGACCCTGTGACAGATCTTGCAGTAATTCTTTTTCCAAGGCTGTAAGCACGCGCTTCCCAAAGAAGCTTTATTACCGCAAAGCCATTGTCTAAGTAGCTTCTATACAGATTTTCAATCTCTTGCAAAACTGCACCTGCTAGTTCAGCTCGTTTATAGGTTTTTCCGCTTTCGATCGAAAGACTTGTTGCAATTTCTGAAATTTCTTCTGAAAAGTGCTTTTTCTCCTGATTGACATTCATTCCGATTCCCACAATAACAGAATGGATTGAATCGGCTTCTGCCTGGAGTTCAGTCAGAATTCCCGCTACTTTCTTTCCTTTGATTAAAAGGTCATTCGGCCACTTGATAGCCGCTTCAAGACCAGTGACTTTTTCAATGGCTCTTGATGCAGCAACAGCAATAAGCAATGTGAGCTGCGGAGCTTTTTGAAGAGGGATTTCGGGACGAAGGATGAGACTCATCCAGATACCTGTTCCAGATGGAGACTGCCACGCTCTCCCTAGCCTTCCTCTTCCGCCGGTCTGTTCATCGGCGATTACTATACTTCCTTCAACAGCACCTTCTCTTGCTAAGCTGTGTGCAATTTCCTGGGTGCTTTTAACAGATGTTTTGTAAGTAACCTTTTTGCCGAATGTTCCTTCACCTGTATATAAAGAGACTTCCTCTGCTGTTACAAGATCAGGAGAAGTGAGCAGACGGTAGCCTCTTTTCTGTACGGCTTCAATCGAATATCCTGATTTCCTAAGCTCTGAAATATGTTTCCATATGGCTGTCCGTGAACAGTTCAAGTTTTCACTTATCTGCTGACCTGAAACAAATTCACCTTCTTTTTCGGCCAGCATGTGTAATAATGCTTCTCTCATTCTTTTCCCCACCTTCTCACCCAATCGCTGATCTCATTTTCAGAAAGAGGGAGGTTACCTTCAACAATTTCTTTTTCTAACTCTTGAAAAAGTTGTCCTACCCACACACCCGGCGCTTTTTGTTTTATCTTCAAAATGTCCTCGCCGTTTAAAGGGATGTCATCTCTAGAATGAATAACAATTTCTTTTGCAAGGTGTTTCAGCTTGCTCGCTTGTTCTTCAAAGGATTCATCCTCAACAAGACATTTTATCCTCAGCCCTGATAGTGCTGCATTTAATCCTGTGGTGTACAAATCCATTTTTGACCATTTTTCTTTTTTATATGAAACAAGAATGTTCAAAACTGACTGGATCACCTTATTTGGAAGTTTCCATAACTTTAAGAAATCTCTCTCATCATCCACTTTAGTTAAAACGATTATAGCCGCCCATCTTTGTTCTTCACTCTTTAAAGAACTCCAGTTAAATGACAGCAAGCTGCCCTCGGAAATTTCCTCTAAAGGATAAGGCATGTATGGGAAGACACCACAATCTTGCATAAGCTGCAGTGCTTTTCCGGCCTGTTTGCCTTCCAGCAGTTTCTTAAATTCCATCGTTATTCTTTCAGTAGATATTCTTTTTAGTAATGGTGCATTCTTTTTTAGTGCTAACTTCGTTTTTTCTTCAATCCTCATATCGTACACACTCATAAAACGGAATGCCCGCATAATGCGGAGTGGATCTTCAGAGAATCGGTGATCGGGTTTTCCTACAGTTCGGATCTGCTGCTTTTTAAGATCTTCTCTTCCATTGAATGGATCGATGAGCTGAAAGTTCTTATCCATTGCCATTGCATTAAACGTAAAATCTCTTCTGGACAGATCTTCTTCTAAATTCGTGACAAACCACACTTTAGAAGGTCTTCGGAAATCTTCATATTTGTCTTCTTTTCTGAAGGTTGTCACTTCATAAGAAACATGATTATATCTAACGATGACCGTTCCATGTTCTATACCGACTGGAATCGTTTTTGGGAAGATGCTTTGTATTTCTTCAGGCTTTGCACTCGAAGCGATGTCTATGTCTTTTATCGGTCGATTTAAACAATAATCCCGAACACAACCTCCTACAAAATACGCCTTAAAACCTTTTGATTCAATTTGTTCTATTACAAAGGAAGCTTCCTCAAACAATTTGTTCATTTGAAACTCAACCCTTTACTAAAGAGTTATAGATTTCTTCATATACACTCACTATTTTTTCAGATAAAAAGTTTTCTCTTACATGCTTAACAGAATTCTCCCTGAATCGGTTATGTCTTTCAACATCTTTCAATAACGATATAGCTTTATCTGCTACAGCAGCTGTGTCTCCTACTTCTACCATGTACCCAGTCTCACCATCAACGATCACTTCAGGAATACCGCCGATGCGCGTTCCAATTACAGGCACACCGCAAGCCATCGCTTCTAACAGAACGAGTCCGAAGCTTTCTTTTTCTGATAACAGAAGTTTCATATCACAAATTGAAAATAGCTCTCCTACATTCTCCTGTTTCCCTAAAAATAAAACATCATCTTCTATGTTGAGTTCACGGACCTGTTCACACGCTACCGTTAACTCAGGCCCGTTTCCGATCAGCAATAACTTTGATGGCATCTCTTTTCTAATCAAAGAAAAAGCTTTGATCACATCCTGGATCCGTTTAACGGGCCTGAAGTTAGATATATGTACGATTACTTTTTCATCATCTTTTATTCCATATGTTTCTTTAAGCTCTGAATTATTATCACGTCTGTAATAAACTCGCTCATCAACAAAATTATGTACTGGAATAATTTCTTTTTGAGTTTTTAGCAGCTGCTCTGTATCCTCTTTTAACTGATGGGAAACGGCTGTTACTGCATCAGATTTTTCGATGCCGAATTTTATCATCTCACTTAATGAAGGATCGTAGCCTAATACCGTGATATCTGTTCCGTGAAGAGTGGTAACAATTTTTATATTGTCATCTAGCATCTGCTTCGCAAGAACAGCGCATACTGCGTGCGGTACAGCATAATGCACGTGCAGAAGATCTAATTTTTCCCGCTTGGCTACCTCTGCCATCTTGCTTGCAAGGGCAAGGTCATATGGAGGATACTGAAAAACCGAATATTGATTTACTTCTACTTCATGAAAAAAAATGTTCGGATAAAATTTCCCGAGACGAAAAGGTATACTGGACGTGATAAAGTGAATCTCATGGCCTCTTTCTGCTAGCAATTTCCCTAGTTCAGTAGCAACCACCCCAGATCCTCCGACTGTAGGATAACAGGTGATTCCGATTTTTAACTTCATAACGATCTCCTTATAAATGGTTGGTCACATAAATTTGTTCCGGAATAAAACCTTCTGCATAAGAAGTACCCGCTTCAAGTCCAAACAGCCTGTCCCTTGCTTCAACGCGTTCAATATAACCGTTTGTGAGCGGTGTATCAACACTGTCTGCCGTTTTTATAAACTGAGAAGGATAGGCTTGCAATGCTTGAATTTTATATGAATATGAATCACTGATATCCAAAAATAACGATGGTCTTTCCGTGCTGTTGATGAAGTAATAGAATATATTCTTCACCTTATGTGCATGTAGTTCATCTGGATCCTTTATATTTTTGATACCAGCTGAAAAAACAGCTTCTTTAACTAATTTAGCGCAATTTCCATGATCAGGATGACGGTCGGCCCAATAAGGAGCAAATACATACTCGGGCTTGAACTTTCTGATACAAGAAACCATTTTCAAGATGAATTCTTCACGTAAGTACAAACCCCTGTCCGGAAGCTGAAGGTTCACTCTATTTTTGACACCTAGAATATCAGCTGCGTCTTTAGCTTCTTGTCTTCTGATCTCAACGCTTCCGTTTGATGAAAGTTCAGCTTCTGTTAAGTCACAGATTATAACTTCACGGGCTCTTTCTGTTTCCTTTTTAATTGCTGCTCCCATTCCGATTTCCACATCATCTGCATGTGCACCGAAAGCTAGCCAGTTTTGAAGGTTCATTTGTTTTCTGACTCTCTTTCATCGATTATTCTGCGCCAGTCTAAGTCTCCTCGTTCCAGCGACTTGATAAAAAGTTCAGCTGAAGCTAAATTTGTTGCCAGCGGAATTTGATAGACATCACACAGACGCATTAATGCTGATACATCTGGTTCATGCGGCTGCGCTGTTAAAGGATCTCTGAAAAATAATACGAGATCAAGTTCGTTTTCAGCAATCAGTGCACCGATCTGCTGATCTCCGCCTAATGGGCCAGACTGCAGCAAGTTTATAGAAAGATTTGTAGCTTCATTTATTTTTGATCCGGTTGTTCCGGTTGCGTATAAAGTATGATCCATTAATATATCTTTATAAGCGATTGTAAAATTAATCATATCGTTTTTCTTTTTATCGTGCGCAATAAGAGCTATTTTCATGATTACACCTCTTATTCCATAATATTTTCAAGTCCATAAACTAGGCCATCTATGTTCATAACACTTTCTACAGCCATTTTCACTCCCGGCATGAAAGACGCTCTGTTCATAGAATCATGGCGGATAGTCAGCAGCTGTCCTTCACCGCCAAACATAACTTCTTGGTGAGCGACTAACCCGGGCAGTCTTACACTATGAATTCGAATTCCCTCTAGGTCTGCTCCTCTTGCACCTTGCAAGTCTTCTTTTTCATCTGGATGCCCTTGTCTCTTTTCTTCGCGGACTTCAGTAATGAGCTGAGCGGTCTTAAGTGCAGTACCTGATGGTGCATCAAGCTTCTGATCATGATGCTTCTCTATAATTTCAATATCAGGAAGATATTTAGCAGCCATCTGTGAAAATTTCATCATCAAGATAGCACCTATCGCAAAGTTTGGTGCGATTATAGCACCTGTATCTTTTTCTTGTGCAAGCTCTGTCAGCCTTTCGAGATCCTCATTTGAAAAACCAGTCGTGCCGATCACCGTTCTTAATCCGTGGTTAAGGGCGATTTCAAGGTGTTTTTTACCAATATCGGGGCGAGTCAGGTCAACTAATACATCTGCTTCCACCGACTGGATACATCGTTCTAAGTCATCGTAGACTGGTGTTTCCATAGAAACAGGAGCACCCTCTAGATCTTTCACTTGCAAACCGTCATTCTTAGAGTCCACTGCAGCTGCCAGTTCGAAATGAGATGCAGCTTCAATCATCTTCAACGCTTCTGTACCCATCTTACCGCGGGGACCTGCTAAAATAATTTTTATTTTATCCATTGTCTCTCTCTCCTTCATCAATCCGTGTCCATCTGTCTTTATCCCGTGTTTGAAATTTATTCATTACTGTACTAAGTGCTTTATCTAAATCTATATTAAGGGAATTTGCTAGGCATATTAAAACAAAGAACATATCTCCAAGTTCTTCTTCTACTGTCTTCGCATCTTCTGATGACTTTTTCGGTTTTTCGCCATAATGGTGATTCACCTCACGAGCGAGTTCACCAAGCTCCTCGGTCAATCTGGCAAGCATTGCAAGAGGGCTGAAGTACCCTTCTTTAAACTGTGATATGTATTGATCTACTATGTCCTGACTTTCTTTTAAAGTACGGTTGGCCATTATGGTGACCCTCCTTATCTTTTTAGTTCCACCTATATGTTATCGGTATTTTTTATGTTTGACAAATTTCATGAAATTTTGATTATAATAGGAAGGCGTGTTTTAAAGAAAAGGCTGTTTCCTAAAAGATTATTGATTGATCAACTCCTTTCAATAACAAAATTAAGAAAGCAGCCTAAAGAAACAACTCGATTTAGACAGAAAAGAGGCATTATATGATTTATCCTATCAAACTAAAAAATATTCTTTTTATCCTACTTGGTTCTGCTATTTTCTCTTTTGGAATTGTTCATATTAATATGACAAACAATTTAGCAGAAGGCGGTTTCACCGGGATCACTCTTATTCTCTATTTTTTATTTTCCATTGATCCTTCGTATTCTAACCTTGCCTTGAACATCCCCTTATTCTTTGTGGGATGGAAGCTACTTGGCAGAAATTCATTCATTTATACAGTGATTGGGACTATTGCGGTATCCGTCTTCTTATTTATCTTCCAAAGATATTCTTCAATTATGATAGATCTGAAAGAAGATATGACACTCGCTGCTCTGTTCGCTGGTGTATTTATCGGTGTCGGCCTAGGAATCATATTTCGCTATGGGGGAACGACCGGAGGAGTTGACATTATAGCACGGCTTGGCCATAAATTTTTAGGCTGGAGTATGGGTAAAACCATGTTTATTTTCGATTTTATGGTAATTGCCATTTCACTTGTTTACTTAAACTATCGTGAAGCAATGTATACTCTTGTTGCAGTATTTATTGGAGCACGTGTGATTGATTTTATGCAAGAAGGAGCTTATGCCGGGAAAGCAGTGATGGTTGTCTCAGAGAAAAACACTGAAATTGCTGCAAATATTATGAAGGAACTCGACCGCGGTGCAACATTATTAAATGGTAAAGGAACTTTCACCGGGCAGCTTCGTGAAGTTCTGTATTGTGTAATTGCGAAGAACGAAATTGTTCGTTTAAAGCAAGTTATCGAAAGAATAGATCCCCATGCCTTTGTAACTGTTAATGATGTCCATGAGGTAATCGGAGAAGGTTTCACTCTAGATGCGGATAAGAACCCTATAGGAAGATAAAAAAACTCCCGAGAAATCGGGAGTTTTGCATTAGTCATCTTGGTTCATTCCTAAGAACATGAATATAAATCGAGCTAATTCCAGCAATGCAACTAGTGCGCCAGCAACGTATGTTAATGCTGCAGCATTTAATACTCTGCGAGCTCCGCGTTCTTCATTGTTGCGAATCATACCAGTTGATACGATCTGGTCCATCGCTCGAGAGCTTGCATTAAACTCAACAGGCAAAGTTACGAACTGGAACAATACAGCCGCTGACATGAAGATTATTCCCAGCAAGAACAAGTTTGTTGCTTGAAAGAAAATACCGCCTAAAATCAATAAGAATGAAAAGTTCGATCCGATATTGGCAACAGGTACAAGTGCGTGTCTGAAACGCAGGAAGGCATAACCTTCAGCATCTTGGATTGCATGGCCTACTTCGTGGGCTGCAACAGCGGCACCTGCAATCGAATTTCCATAATAGTTATCTTCAGATAAACGAACTACTTTGCTGCGAGGATCATAATGATCGGATAGCATTCCTCTAACAGGTTCTACTTGAACATTATACAACCCATTTTCATCTAAAATCTGTCTTGCTACTTCTGCACCTGTTTTACCAGTGCTGTTAGCTACCTTTGAATATTTCTTGTACGTACTTTTAACTCTCATTTGCGCCCAAATGGGAACAATGAGCAAAATAGCGAAGTAGATTAAAAATCCACCCATTTTTTGCATTCCTCCATATAAAAAGCTTTTGTTAGCAACATTTTACGTTTAATAACCATTGCTTGTCAAAGAATTCGCATCAAGGTTATCTCTTTCCAGGCACTCGAAGCTCTTCTTCTTTATCACCTTTATATTTTCTCCAGCCCACATAAAATAATGTCGATGAAATAATTCCGCCTATTGAAAAGATCAGCCAAAACAGCGAAGGCTCTGAATTATCATTTTTAGCGAAAAAAAGAGCTTCAAAGTCTGCAGCAGCTGCTTCAAGTTGTTTCTGGTGTTCGGCATCTGACAAAATTTTATTTCTGTTAGTATCTACATAGGAAACATGTTCATCTAATTTATCAATCTTATCGGGACTTAAATCAACCATCAAAGCAGGTCTAACTGTTTCATACCGTTCTAACAGCAGATTTGCTGCTTGATGAAACGCTGTTGAATTTTGATCACCGATTTCTTTTTCCATGGTAATAAACGGTTCAAGCATCATTAAACCTGTCTTTTTCCATAACGGTTCATAATTGGTTTGCAAGGCATCAACAAGGAGACGGACTTCAGTGAGTTTGTTAAGCTTTTTCTCTTTCGACCATTCCGGATTCTGCAGAGATGTTATAGCATCCGAGAATGTGTATTCTACCAGACGCTTCTGATCAGGTCTTAACGACAGCACATCTTGAATGTGGAATATATTTTCCGAAGTGAACTCTAGAACATCTGCCGCCTCATTATACCTTTCAATTTTACCTAGTTCCCATATTTCACCCGTAAGTTCATTAATCTCTGACCAATCTTTTATAATTGTATGATTCGATGCATAAACAGGCATCGCAGCTAAAGAAACGATACAAAAAATCAATACTGTCCATCCTACCCTTTTCATCCGTTGTCCCTCCTGTACCCTTATACTAAAAAGTATGAGAGCTGGGACAAGGTTAGACCTAATTTAAGGCATTAAAGAAAAAGCTAGTATTTTCTCATTCGCCAGACAAGAACCACAGATAGTACAGAAAGCCAGAAGGTAAAATAGCCGATCGTGTCTTGATAAGGAGCTAAAACTGGATATCTTGGCATCATGCCAAATACATAGTCTACGATCTCGTTATGAAAAAGCCATACCGCAGCCATACCGACATGCCACATTTTAATTTTATAAAAAGGGGCATACAAAAGGCCTTGTACCGCCATTCCGAGATGAGAGAATATAAGCGTATAATTAACGATATTTAAGGGATCTCCGACAAGAGCTCCCCCTAAGTTCATCCCTACTGCCCATATGCCATACTTAAATAATGATGCTGCTGCGAGCGCTTCTAAAAGGCCATTCTGCTGGTTCAGCAAAAAACCTATTAGAACAAACACAAAGAACAGTGATGCTGTCGGACTGTCAGGAACGAACGGAAGAAAATACCATGGAGTTTCAATCAGCTGATAGTAGTACCAAATATAACCGTAAATCGTACCTAAGATATTTACGAGCAGAAGAGTCATTAGAAACCATCGTTCTTTGATGATTGTGAAAATCCACGACATTTTTATGCTCCTTTACTTTTAGAAAAAAAGCCGACCCATACCGAGCCGGCTTTTCACATTATTTCTTTTCAAGTTTTGAGATGAACTCCGCTAACTGTTTTAGCTCTTCATCTGATCCTTTAAACGCGTTTGGAGGCATGCCTGGAGGCTTACCTTCTTTAGCGATTTTCATGATTTCTTCAGGCTTCAAACCTGTACCGATCAATGATGGACCAGAAGCTCCGCCAGTCAGTGTGTTGCCGTGACAGCCAACACAGCTTTGTTTTTGGTAGATCTGATATCCTGGATCATTTTGGTCAAAGCTTACATCAACAATCTTACCTTGAGTCTTTGCTTTTTCCCAATCATGAGTCACAACGGATTCCCATGTTAAATATGTAACGGAAATCAAACCTAATAGCATTAATCCAGTTGCAATCGGACGTTTAGAAGGACGTCTCTCCAATCCTGTATCTAGGAACGGTGCTAACATTAAGGCACCAAATGCCAGACCAGGAATAATTACAGTACCAATCAGAACATAATCCCCTGCCGCATACTTGTACTTCAAGAGCTGGTATAAAAATAAGAAGTACCAGTCTGGTAGAGGAATATATCCAGCATCGGTAGGATCAGCTTTTTTCTCCAAAGGAGATTCATGAACGATAGTTAATACTAGGTAACCGATTAAGAAAACGGCACCAACCATCCACTCTTTTAAAAGAAAGTTTGGCCAGAATGCTTCTGTTTTTCCCGGGAACTCCGAATAGTCTTTCGGTATATTCGGTTTGCGTTCAGCAGGAACACGAGAGTCTCCGACAAACTTCATTCCTTTACCGCGATGCATATATTTCCCTCCTTTGCTCTCATGAAACTTTTAAATCATTGCTGGTTTTTACAACGGTCCGGAAATACCTTGTTTACGGATCATTAAGAAGTGGGCACCCATTAAGCCTAACAATGCTGCAGGAAGGAAGAATACGTGAATCGCAAAGAATCGCGTAAGCGTCTGTGCTCCGATAATTTCTCCGCCGGCAAGGAATGTTTTAGCGATCGGTCCAACTACAGGAATTGTCATAGCAATCTCAATCCCTACTTTTGTCGCAAATAGCGCTTTCATATCCCAAGGCAATAGATATCCTGTAAAACCTAAACCTAACATAACAAAGAAAATAAGTACTCCGACAACCCAGTTTAATTCTCTTGGCTTTTTATAAGCTCCCTGGAAGAATACGCGCAATGTATGTAAGAACATCATTACGATTACAAGGCTTGCGCCCCAGTGATGCATTCCGCGTACGATAACTCCAAATGCCACTTCATTTTGCAGGTAATAAACGGATTCCCAAGCATTCACGATATCAGGCACATAATACATTGTTAAAAACATACCTGAAAGAATTTGAATAACCGTGATAAAGAAAGTTAATCCGCCGAAACAGTAAACAAACGCAGAAAAATGATGTGCGGGGTTTACGTGTTCAGGTACCTCATGGTCTGCAACATCTCTCCAAAGCGGCGTAATATCCAGGCGCTCATCTACCCAGTCATAAATCTTTTGTAGCATTCATTACGCCCCCTTTCTTGGTTTTGCCTTTCCTAAGTAAAGCTTCCCATCTTTCACCTGGCTGTCATACACATCAAGCGGCGCAAGAGGTGCAGTACCCTTTACGTTAGTTCCATCCTTCGTATAGCGCCCTAAGTGGCAAGGACAGAAAAACTGATTAGGGTGTGATGGATCTGTGTTCCAGTCCACTGTACAGCCTAAGTGTTTACAGATTGGAGAAAGTGCGATAATATCACCGTTCTTCGCTTTATAAACCCAGGCAGATTGAGTGACATCAGACTCGTACCAGCCATCTTTTTGTTTGATTTTAAAGTCGAAACGCTTTGGTTCGTTCGATAGCTCTTCTATACTCGTAACCGCTACCAATTTTTGATCAGAACCCTCTTTTAAAATCGGATCAAGGGCGAAACGGACCATTGGCATAAGCATGCCGGCAGCCATAAATCCGCCAACGCCAGTTAATGTGTAGTTTAAGAACTGACGTCTTGAAATATCTTCCTTTGACATTGTTTTCCCCCCCTTATGCTGTAAATAACGGTCCCTCCGGACTTTTACACACATATTACTAGGACATAAACATGATAGCTTAAGTTGTCTTTTACTGTCAATATGAACATGACGTAAATATCATGATTTTATCCCGCGCTGCCAATCATTAAAGATGAGCTGAAAAAGCGGTTTCACTTGTTCTTTAATAACTTCGAGCCTATATTTCTCATCCATACTTTCAAGCGGCAGTGCAGGAACCCAAAAAAGCTGCCCTGTAATAGTATGTTCAAATTCCTTCCAATACACATCACTAGTCATTAAAAAGATATGTTTAAAGTGTCCAGAGGCTGCAACATGGTCTAGCAAACTTTTTAACTGCTCGATTGGTGAATGTTCTTTGACATATGTAAAATTAGGAGATAAAAACATCCTTCCGTGCAGCTGCCGCTCAATTTCACCGCAAAGCATCTCAGTATATTCCCCCATCGTGACACTGCTCTTAAAATCTTGTTTAAAATCGATCGGGGTTAACGGGATTAGCAGACTATCAACATATTCCCCAGACTTTAAAAATACATCTGCATCATTTGTCTTCCATCTCATAATTAAGTCTCCTTACGCTATTCCTTATTCTGCTTTTATCGTACCACAATTCTGCTGGTTTTAACGTTATTCTATGTAAATATACATTAGGGTTGTCGGAATTTGGCGACGAATGCAGACTCGTGGATATCCGACAAAAACTTATGGATTAAGGAAGTAAACTTTTGGATGAAAGGGCCCAACTCGTAGATTGAGGCGGCAAACTTTTGGATTCGGACAGAAAGAAGGCATAATGAACAGCACTTGTTCCATATTTCATCTTGATTTTAACCTTTGATAAACACATAAAAAAGGATGACTCAGCTTTGAGTCATCCTTTCCAATTAAGATGGCTGTTTTTCAAGGTTTTTAAGTTCTGTCGTCCACTTGGTAAAGCTATCATAATCTTTTTGGTCTAATGCTTCGTCGATCTTAGCCATAATATCGTTTTTACGGTAAGTTTCAATAGACTTTTCAAGAATCATTTCTGCCCATATGCCGTACTTTTTGTCCATTGACATATTTTGAGGCAGATGCGGATTCTCTTCCAGTACAGAGGCATATTCAGGTGTCAGTCTCGAAGCATTAAAGTTAAGCTCCAAATAAATTTCTTCTTCCTGATTTAAACGGATATCATGGAAAGATTTTTCTGCATCCGTTGTTAAAACGTTCTGTTTGTAAAAACGGAAAGGTACACCATCTGTACATTGAGTAGACATAATAATAGCCTTAGGACAATATTCTGCCTTTTCAACAAAATGAACTTTTTCCATCAGCTGATCATCACTGACTAAATAATTTAAAAGCCATACACATTCGCGCTTCTTTAACTGATAATGATTAAGGAACCATTTGATAAAATCCTTCTTTTCAAGGACCGAAACGGTGCTGCTCATTGCAATCCCCCCATCATTCAAAAACACGTCTTATTTATAATATTTATATTCTCTCATTGCTTTTAAAATCCTTCTTTGCTTCAGAAAGTTTTAAAATTCTTCCAATCTGTTTAATACATCTTCAATATCCGCTCTCTCAGGACTCATTGCAAGCAAAATTTTCATTATATTTTTAGCTTCTTCCTGTTTTCCGTCTTCTAATAAAAAATATGCATATTCTTCTAAAAACACGGGATCATCCTGAAAAAGCTGGGCAGCTTTTTCATACCATACTAAAGATTGTTTATAATCCTCTGTTTCCTTATAAGCCGTTGCAAGATGCCAATACATAAGAGGAATTTCTTCCTTTGTTTCTGTAAGCGGCTTGTAGAGGCTTATAATATCTTCAAATCTTTCCTCGCGTAAATATTGATCTCCTAATCGCAACAGGGGCTCAATAAGAGCTGGATTTAATTCCAGTGCTTTTTTAACCCATTCTTCACCTTGATCTGGGTAATGCAGCTTATACGCGAGTCTCGCAGCCTGCAAGTATATGTTTTCATTATGTTCGTCTCTTTTCAATCCATCTTGGATAACTTGGTACGCTTCATCCAAAGCTCCTTCTTCTTCATAAGATTCAGAAAGAACACTGTATAGCGTCGTATAATCTGGATCCATATCCTTCAATTCTTCTAGAGCTGAAATAGCTTCTTTAAATTCACCTGCTTTAAAAGCAGTAACTCCATGTCCAAACAAGCTATAAAGATCTTTATGATGGTCAAGGCCTTTTCTGTATAACGGAAGCGCCTCCTCAAATTTCCCTGCACGGCTCAATGCTTCTGCATATCTAAATGAAAGATCTTCGATTTCAGCATTGTTCTCGATGGCTTTTTGAAAAAGCGGCAAACTTGAATCAAATTTTCCTTGTCTTAGATAAAAATCTGCCAATGCATATGAAAGTATAGGGTGTTCGGTATCTTTTTCATGTGCATCTCCTAGTTTTCGTTCTGCAACTTCAGTTAAACCCATTCCTTCATAAAGATCTGCTTGAAGAATTAATGCCCTTAAATACTCTTCGTCATTCTTATCAACCTGCTCTAAATAACTGATTGCTTCTTCATCCATACCTTCATCCAGACAGCATTCAGCAATAGATACGAGGAGTTCTCCCTCACCAGGGTATTTATTCAGCAAGTTATTCAGTATGTTCATAGCTTTTGAAGTGTGACCCCAATCCAGATATACTTCAGCAATCTCAAATTGTTCTGCATCGTTTGCATTTTGTCCTAATTGTTCTAATAGAGACATGCCTTTTTCTACATCTCCATGTTCTACAAGTCTAATCGCATCTTGGATTGTGTTCAATACCTAAAACCCCTTTTTCCCATGTTTTCTTGTGCCTATTATACACGAGAAACAAGAGATTCTCCAAAACGACGGGGCTGAGTTATAATAATTTCTTTTCCGTAACCTTGCTTATTTTCTGATTTATTATCAGAATGGACGATTGTACCTCTTACAACTACTGACCTTATCTTTTCATCCATGCCTTCTCCTGAGAGCAAACAATAATCTGCATCACTGCCAGAAAACAGTCCACCTTTTTGAGGATATATTCCGAGTATTTTTAAAAAAGGAAGCGGAAGCGGCTCATCTTCGTTCAATTTCTTATAAAGAGTAGGTATCTGCATATTTGCTGAAATATCGTTCCATTTTTTGTGCCATATTTTTTTCTTCTTATCTTCTATATCAAAAGGAAACTTCGGAAAGATAACAGTACCATACGGAAAATTAGCTTCTCTGATTCTTTCCCATACTACGCGTGTCATCTGACTGAAATCATCACAGATCAACTCAATAAAAGGAATCTTTTTCTGCTTGCAATAACGGACGACATTTGGAGTGATTTTTTCTGCTGATAGAGAGAGACCGATGCAATAATCGATTGAACTTGATATAAGCAGGTGCCGAGTTCTTTTTAATTCGTGGTCAGCTTCATGGAGATAGTTGATTCTGGCTGAAGTTAATAATGTGGTTGTGCCGCGCTGTGTTTTCTCAACTGTCCGTTTCCTAACATCCTCTACGGTCATTTTATTGATAGACATTAGCGGCGTAATATGACCGGGTATCATCTTAAAACCATGCATCGACATTCTCATAACATTCATTCTAAGAGGCCCTTGTGATACGTATGATATTTTTTGAGAATCTACAAGATAAGAAAATACTGTATTTGTACCAAGCGAATCTAAAGGGCGCTCAATAATATACCGCATAGCTCGCCTCCTTTTATCTCTTTAAGACAAGCTATGATTCTATTATAAAATATATGATAAAAGGAGGATTATTTCTAAAGGCTGTTTTCGCAAACTTTGTTGCTCTGGAAAGTAGTTGATTTCCGCTCCAGGTTGCTTCGCTTTCCGCGGAGCGTGCGGTGAGCCCCTTGCCGCTTTGCGCCATTAAGGGTCTCACCTGACCGCTCGTCCCGCAGGAGTCTCACACCTTCCACTCCAATCAACTAGTCCATGTAGAAAAAACAAAATAACCAAATACAACAACCCTAAGAAAAGAGCTTTAAATAAAATGAGGAAAAATAAACAAAAAAAGTCCTGACATGTAAGCGTTGTCAGGAAAGAATAATATGGATAGGAGTGGAGAGAAACCATATTAACTACATTATAAATAGAGTATTCTGAAAATGCAACACTTTTTTGAAAATTATGAAAATAACCCGAGTGTCTGATCGACACCGGGCTATAAATCAGTTCAAACTTTCTACGAGGGATTCTATATATGCTTCAAGATGTCCTATTATTTCTTTGTTATGTTCTTCTTCACCAATCGTGATTCGAATCATCCTTGGAAAGCCAAGCGCATTTCCTGAACGGACAATGTAGCCTTTCTTCAATAAATAATTAAATGCTGAATCCGCGTCAGATTTTACATCAAGTAATATAAAGTTAGCCTCAGACGGGTAGTAAAGAAGGTCTTTTCTTTCACAGAAAGAATAGAAGAGTTCTAGCCCCTCCCTGTTCTTTTGTTTACACTCAGTGATAAAGCCCTCATCCTCTAATGCTCCTATTGCAGCTGCTTGAGCAAGTCTCGATGTATTAAATGGTTCTCGAGCAGGCTCAATACCTTTAATAATAGATCTATCGGCTATACCGTATCCAATACGCAGCGCAGCTAGTCCATGTGCTTTAGAAAACGTACGCAAAATTACAAGATTAGTATAATCTTTTAAATAATCAATGGTATTCGGATAATCATTTGCCGAAACATATTCAAAGTATGCTTCATCACTAACCACTATGACATCAGATGGGACCTTTTTCATAAATTGAACAAAATCATTTTCGGGTATATAGTTCCCCGTAGGATTGTTTGGATTACAGAGCCAGACAATCTTTGTCTTGTGGTCAATTTCATTAAGCATTGAATCTAAATCATGATTACCGTTAATTAACGGCACCTCTCGAATTTCTGCTCCTTCAATAACTGCATTGTGACGGTATTGAGGAAAAGTGGGAGCAGCCATTACGGTGTTCGTTTCAGGAGATAAATAAGCTCGGCATAGAATTTGAACAACTTCATCTGAACCATTTCCAAAAATAAGCTGTTCTTGTTTAACCCCTAAATAACCAGATAATTTTTCTCTAATCTCAGCTGCATATCCATCCGGATAAACTTGAAGATTTGAAAGTTCTTCAGTTATCTTTTCCTTGGCTAATTTAGAACACCCATATGGATTCTCATTGGAAGCGAGTTTGACTATTTTTTCTAAACCTAACTCACGCTTCACTTCCTCTACGGGTTTACCTGGTTTGTATGGCTGTAGTGATAACAACTGTTCTTTCGGCTGCATTTTCCCACTCCTTTTCTAACTGCTATAAACAGGCAGCATCGATTCTACAAACTGCTTAAATTCTCTAATCGCTTCTTCTCTGTTATTAATAAGTTCATTCTCCAAAGATTCAATCTTCTGAACAATAGCGCTTCCTATGATAAATCCATCACTTGTTCCTTCAAATTGTTCGATTTGATTTCTTTTTGACAATCCAAATCCTACTAAGACAGGAACAGCTGCATTTTCTTTAGCAGCTCTTAAGAAATCGTTCAATCCATCACGGAAGTCACTTCTAACTCCAGTCACCCCAAGTGAAGAAATGCAATAAAGAAAACCTTCTGCTTCTTTTGATAGTTTATTAAGCTTTTCTTTATGTGTAGTTGGAGCTACTAATGAGATTAAAGCGAGGTGATAAACTGAGCACATTTCTTTTAAGTAAGAGCTTTCTTCATAAGGAAGATCCGGGACCAAGAGACCATCAACGCCATTTTCTTCTGCAAGTGACATGAAGCGATTTTCTCCTAATTGTAACAAAAGATTATAATAAGTAAAGATGATTACGGGAATCTTTAAGCCTCTTTCCCTCAGCTTTGAAACAAGTTTAATCGTTTTCTCAAGGTTCATTTGCTGCTTTAATCCCCTCATGCCTGCCCGTTGGATAACCGGTCCGTCAGCTAGAGGATCCGAATAGGGCACACCAAGTTCCAGGGCAGCTGCACCGCAATCTTCTAATGCTAAAGAAAGTTCTATTGTAGCCTCTTCACACGGGTCTCCTGCCATAATATAAGGAACAAATCGATAATCAGCCGAATTATGAAAAGCTCTCCATCTCTTATTCATGCTGATTCCCTCCTTCGGCTTTTTCCATAAGTGTATGAACATCCTTATCTCCTCTGCCCGATAGACAGACGACCACTGCTTCATCTTTGCTCATATTCTTTGCAAGTTTAAGGCTATACGCCACCGCATGGGCACTCTCTAGCGCACATAGGATACCTTCGTTCAAGCATAGAGACTGTAATGCTTCTAAGGACTCCTGATCGGTTACAGCTTCATATTTTACTCTTCCGGTTTCATGAAGATAAGCATGTTCGGGTCCGATTCCAGGGTAGTCCAATCCTGCAGAAATCGAATAAGGCTCTGTAATCTGACCTTCTTCCGTTTGCAGAAGTTTTGTCAGGGATCCATGTATCACGCCGTTTGTACCCTTTGATAGGGTAGCTGCATGCTCATTCGTTTCAACTCCTTTGCCTGCAGCTTCTACACCGTAAAGCGGAACATCTTTTTCGATGAACGGAGCAAACATGCCGATCGCATTGCTTCCGCCGCCAACACACGCAACAACAGCGTCTGGTAATCCCCCTTCATTTTCCCGGATAAACTGATCTTTCGTTTCAAAACCGATTACCTGCTGAAAATTCTTCACCATTTTAGGATAAGGATGGGGGCCGACAGCTGAACCGATAAGATAAAACGTATCTTCAACAGATGCCACCCATTCTCTTATTGCTTCATTCGTAGCGTCTTTTAGCGTTTGACTTCCGCTCGTTACCTCGATTACCTCTGCCCCCAGAAGTTTCATACGAAAAACATTCAACGCTTGTCTTCTTATATCCTCTTTGCCCATATAGACTTTGCATGAAAGGCCATATTTCGCGGCTACGGTCGCTGCTGCAACTCCATGCTGTCCTGCTCCAGTTTCAGCAATAATTTTTTTCTTGCCCATCCTTACAGCTAAGAGTGCCTGTCCGATCGCATTATTTATTTTATGAGCCCCTGTGTGATTAAGATCCTCACGCTTCAAATAGATCTTGGCACCTCCATTAACCTCACTTAATCGTTCAGCTAAGGTTAGAGGCGTTGGTCTTCCTGAATACACCGCAAGTTCATTTTGAAACTGCTTCTGAAACTCCTTGTCGTTTATAGCTTCTTCAAATGATTTTTCAAGTTCTTCAAGGGCAAACATGATTGTTTCAGGCACATATTTTCCGCCAAAATCACCATATCTTCCTCGATGATCAGGTACGATCGCTGTTGGCATGTAAAATCATCCTTTCTAGTTTTTTTATCCGATCACTGCTTTTTTTTCCTTCGTATTCTATGCCACCGCTAAGGTCCACTCCGTATGGATCATAATCAAGCAAAGTATTTATGTTTTCCGGATTGATTCCACCCGCTATGAAACATGGAACATTTTCTTTTTTTGCTTCTTTTAAAATTGCCGGCACCTGATTCCAAGAAAACGAAATTCCAGTACCGCCAAATTGCCCTTTCGATTCAGAGTCAACCACAATTGCATCTGCGTATTTTGCATATACTGAAATCTGTTCAGAGATTGTATCATTATAAGGAATTGCTTTAAAGATTAGCTTTTTTGTAAGTTTCTTCAGATTGATAATGGTACTAACCGATTCATTTCCGTGACATTGAATAATATCGAGGGGAACTTTCTCTGCCGCAGAAACCATCTCTTCTATTGAACTGTTCTGAAATACACCTGCTATCAGTTTTCGTTTCTCGTGAGAACCAACCCATGACGAGACTTCCTCAATCGTTACCTTTCTTTTGCTATCAGCAAAAATAAAACCGATAATATCAGCTCTGGATGTAGAAAGAAGCAGGTAGTCATCCTCTGTCTGGCAGCCGCAATATTTAACGTACATACCCATAAAGCTCCGATAATTTCTTTTCGATAGAATCAGCACGCATAAGTGATTCCCCTATCAGCATTCCGTTCACACCATGCTCTAAGAGACTTTTCACATCAGCACCCGATTTAATTCCGCTTTCACTAATCACTATGGTTTCTTTTTTTATGAAAGGAAGCAGCGAAAAAGTATGATTGATGCTCGTTGTAAAGTTTTTTAAGTCACGGTTGTTTATTCCGATCATAGAAGGATTACAAACTTCATAGACTTGATCGATTTCCTTTTTCGAGTGGACTTCTACTAAGCACTCAAGACCGCATTCCTCAGCAAATTTATAAAGTGATTTAAACTTTTCTTTCGTTAAACAAGCTGCAATCAGCAATATTGCATCTGCTCCATGTTCAACACTCTCAACAATTTGCCTTTCATCGATTATAAAATCTTTTCTCAGCAACGGAATGGAAACGTGCTTTCGAATTTCTTTTAAATATTTTAGGCTTCCTTGAAAGAATTCAGTATCTGTTAAAACCGATAAGCAAGCTGCTCCAGCTTCTTCATATTCTTTAGCAATACTTACAGGATCAAAATTTTCCTTAATAATACCTTTAGATGGAGATGCTTTCTTCACTTCTGCAATCAATGCTGGCTTATTTTCAGATTTAAGCAGATTCAAGGCAAATGGACGATGGTCTTTTTCAGTAAAATCTATATTTCTTGATCTTGTGATCGGAGGAAGAACATCAATCTCTTTTTCTTTTTGCTGGATGATTTTAGTTAACAAGAGCTTTCTCCTCCTCTTTATTAATCGATAAGAGATGTTTATATGCTGTGCCCGAGCTCAGGCAGTTCTCTATCACTTCTACACCTTCTTTGATCCTGTGAACACGGTTTGAGGCAAATAATGCTGCTGCAGCATTTAGTATGACGATATTTCTTGCTGATTCATTTCCTTGGCCTTTTAATATAGAAATAATTAATTCTGCACTTTCTTTTTTATCATTTACAGTAATATCTTTTAATGAGCCTCTTTTCAGTCCTGCTTCTTCAGGTGTAAATGTAAACTCAGTAATTTCTCCGTTTTCAACTAAAAACATTTTTGTTTCGCCTGTAATCGAACATTCATCCAGCCCATCTTTTCCTGTAACTAAAAGTGCTTTCTTAATACCGAGTTTTTTAATAGCTTCTGCCATCGCTGCAGCGGCATTTTCATCACTTACACCAATCAGCTGATAAGCTGGGGACATCGGGTTTACTAACGGACCGATTATATTAAAAATAGTCCTAAAAGATAGCTGCCGTCTTAAGTGTGCGACTTTTTTCAAAGATGGATGAAAATAAGGTGCATGC
The DNA here is from genome assembly GCF_001999465.1 of Fictibacillus arsenicus. Classification (GTDB taxonomy): domain Bacteria; phylum Bacillota; class Bacilli; order Bacillales; family Fictibacillaceae; genus Fictibacillus; species Fictibacillus arsenicus. The sequence continues at coordinate 109,747 of NZ_MQMF01000003.1, read as the reverse complement.
AAAAATGCAATGTCATAATTATCTAACTGGGAATTTGCTTCGTAACTGTTTGTAGCCACATTAATGCCGAGAGCTTCTAATACGTCAGAACTGCCGCTTTTAGATGTGACTGCTTTATTGCCATGCTTTGCTACTTTAATGCCAAGAGAGGACAAGATGATGCTTACCGCGGTAGAAATATTAAAGGTGGATGCTCCATCACCGCCCGTACCGCAAGTATCCATTATTTCTTCGGTGGACTTTCTGCTGACCTGTTTTGAAAGTTTTCTTATCGCCTTTACAAAACCTGTGATTTCTTCAGCAGTCTCACCTCGATAGCTCATTATACTAAGAATAGAAATGGCTTCAGCGTCAGTTACACTCCCATTAACGAGACTTTCCATAAAATAAAAAGCTTCATTCTCTGTCATCGTTTCATTTTTTACTAATTTTTTATTGAGTGATTGAATCATAAGAACGCCCCTTTAAACGTATTGTTTTATTCTGCACTGTGAAAAAACAATCGTTCAAGGCGGGTTATGAAAGGAAAAAAACATAAAGTACACCTCCGCAGATTACGGAGAGTGAGGGGTAAATAAGAGGACGATTCTTCTATGGACCATGTACTCCTTAATAAAAAAGGATACAAAAAAGCCATGCAGAAATAACCCGCATGGCATATGTACATTTCCATTCTCGGCTCTGCTCCACTCAAACTCTCTCAACTTGTCTCAACTAAGCTCTAAATACTCTAAACTATTGCTCTAAACTTATCAGTTACATTAAACCATTCATATTAATCTGTCAACCATTAGAAAGTAAAATCCATATAATAAATTTTATTATTTTTTTCTGTAAAAGAATGGTTCTTCTGATTCTAATGCGTACAAACCAGGATTAAAGATCTGTTCTGTGCTTCCAACAAATAATACTCCTCCTGGACGCAGTGCTTTACTGAATTTTTCATATAAAACCGTTTTTGCCTCTTCTGTAAAATAAATCATTACATTCCGGCAAACGATTAAATCAAAATCATTTCCGAATGGATCGGAAAGAAGGTTCTGCTTTCTAAATGTTACATGTTTTTTTATATCATCACTTACTTTTAGACCTAATTCCTGCTTTGAAAAATATCGCTTCTTTTTCACAACAGGGACATCTTGAACTGCTTTTTCAAAATAAAAACCGTTTTTAGCGTGTTCAATAACTTGTTCATCTAAATCTGTCGCCAAAACAGAAAAGTTGGTGATCCCTTTAAATTCTGATAGCATTATCGAAAGCGTATATGGCTCTTCCCCTGTCGAACATGCTGCACTCCATACTTTTATAGAGGAACGTTCAGTTAAGAGTCTTGGTAAGATCTTTTGTTCAAGCACTTCCCATCGAGAAGGATTTCGATAGAACTCAGAAACATTAATCGTCATTCTATCTAAAAATTCATCCAGCATATTCCTGTCATTTGATAATGCTTGATAATAGTCAGAGAAGGAACCGAAAGCTCTTTTTTCTCTTAACGCGATAAGCCGCCGTTTCATTTGAGCTTCTTTATATTTTGAAAGATCAATTCCCGTTTTTAGCAAAATATTCTTTTTAAATCCTTCATAGTCCAAATCCATAAATTTCTCTCCCGTTAGTCATATGCTGCTTTGTTCATGATTCATATCCCTTATATCGGCGGACTTTAAACTTTTTTCATAAAAGGACATTTCTAAAAGATTGCTGCCTAAGATTATTTTTCATTCACTTCATTAATAAGTAAATTGAATTGAAAGGTGCGTGCCTTATACATGAAAAGCTTCTCGCTAGGCATGCGACGAGGAAGCTCACTTCGGTAGCATTTACTCTGTAGACGCAGGAACAAGAATCTTCTCTGAAACGACAGCGAGTACCTGAAGAAGAAAGCAACGACTTCTAATAACTACTGGGGTTTGTGACAAAAGTCTAATAAATAAAAAACCGGCACAACGGCCGGCTAAAACGCTTTCATTTTTAAAAAAATTAGATCCAAACAGAAACAGCTTTATCGTAAGAAACTAGTTCTTCTTCTTTAAAGAATAAACCGATTTCGCGCTCTGCACTTTCAGCAGAATCTGAACCATGGATGATATTGTTGCTTACTTGTACAGCATAGTCACCGCGGATTGAACCAGGAGCTGCTTCAGCAGGGTTCGTTTTGCCCATCATGTTGCGAGCAGTTAAGATAACGTCTTTACCTTCCCAAACCATTGCAAATACAGGTCCAGAAGTAATAAAGTCTACAAGCTCTCCGAAGAACGGACGCTCTTTGTGCTCACCGTAATGTTCTTTAGCAAGATCCTCAGAAATGTTCATTAATTTCGCACCAACTAATTGAAAACCTTTCTTTTCAAAACGGGATACGATTTCTCCGATTAACGCACGTTGAACGCCATCTGGTTTAACCATTAAAAACGTTTTTTCCATGTATTCCCTCTCCTATCATCTATGTATAGTATATGCGGGACAAGTTCCCCAGAGAAATCGTACCAAAAATTTTAAAAATTAGCAATGGTTCAAAATTTCCGGCCAGCAATATAATCCGCTACTTTCAGCAAGCTGTCCCTTGCATCCGTTTCAGGTAATGATCGTGCAGCATTTTTAGCACGATTCAGGTACTTTTCGGAGATTTGAGATGCATACTCAATCCCGCCAAGGGTTTTAATATCTTTTAATAGCTCTCTAAGCAGTTCAGAATTTTCATTTTGATAGTAGAGGTTCAGCTTCTCTTTCACTTCAGGATAATTGCGGATCGTGAATAGCGCCGGAAGTGTAATGTTCCCTTGCTTCAAATCACTTCCTGCAGGTTTTCCAAGCTGCTTTTCTGATGATGTAAAATCTAAGATATCATCCGTAATCTGAAAAGCCATGCCGACACAATAGCCAAACTCATAAAGCAGCTTCTGAAGGGAAACATCCGCTTTTGATGTGATCGCTCCTAATTGACAGCTTAAAGCAATCAGCAAAGCGGTCTTACGCTTGATCCGCTTAAAATACTTTCTTATGTTCTGATCAGTATCAAATTGTTCGTTTATCTGTTCGATCTCGCCGAGGCACATCTCTTTCATTCCTTGCGCCAGAATCTGATGTGCACGCGGAATTTCAATATCTGTCATTAACTTTAGAGCAGAAGCAAAAATATAATCACCCGTGTACATGGCGATCTTATTGTCATACTTTGCCTTAACAGTCTCTCTTCCTCTTCTCATGTCAGCATCATCTACGACATCATCATGGACAAGCGAGGCCATGTGGATTAATTCTAACGCTGCTGCAGGCTTTTTAACTTGGTGGATGTTATATGTACCAAACTGAGCAGAAAGCAGAACAAATACAGGGCGGATTCTTTTTCCCCCTGCTTTTAATAACTCCATGCCTGCTGTATGAATCATAGGCTGGTCAGAACTAACCGACACTGCGAGTTGATCTTCTATTTGCTGTAAATCTTTCTTTAAAAATGAGTATAAGTCTTTTAACTTCACTTTTATTTCACCCTATCGCCTGTTACTTATACGAAAACTTTAAGATAGAGGGTATTGTCTGCAACAATCCACACTCTTTAGCAAGCTGAAAATAAACACTAAGTCCTTTTTCATGTTCGCCATTAAATCCGTAATTTAACCCGTTAAAATATGATTCCCAAAATGCAGAAGTGCCGCCATGCTCAATGACTGAACGTTCAACAACAGGTGCAAAATTTTCTCGCAGACAGCGTTCTTTGCTTTCTGTCATACTTTGACCAACATAAGAGAGCAATTCTCTCTTTTCTGTTTCCATTTCTTTACGATAGGCCATCACAGCAAAAACCATCGGAAGTCCTGTCTCTTTATACCAGATTTCTCCTAAGTCATACACATGATAGCTTCTGTTCTTTCTTTTGGCTGAAATTGCATCATCACCAATCAGGAGACATGCATCATACAGCTCTATCATTTTTTCGAAATTCGGTGTTTCTACTTCGAAAGAAGGCTCAATTCTGTAAAATTGCTGCATGATGATCTTCAACAAGGCAACAGACGTTTCAGAACTGGACGTTAAAGCGATCTTTTTTCCGCCCAACTCTTCTAACCGGTATTTCGAAAACAAAAAAATAGAATTTACTTTTCCGAAAGCTGAAACCGATAAGTCTGGGATAAGACTATAACGGTCTGCATTTTTTCCAAAAGAAAAAGAGGAGATCCCTCCTATGTCTAACTTTTTTTCTTCCATAAGCCGGTTAATTCTAGAAGGAACAGCATCTGTTATTGATACACCGTTCTCCTTTAATCGTTCTCTGTCTAAATAAAAGTATAGGGGTATGATGTTTGTATAGCTTATTTCCCCAATGTTCATAGTCTATCAGTCTCCCCAGCGTGTAAACAATTCATGATGAACACCTAAGTTATCCAAGACTTTTCCTACGAGGAAATTTACTAAATCGTCGATCGACTTAGGCAGATGATAAAAGCCAGGCATTGCGGGTACGATCTTACCCCCAGCGTCAGTAACTTTGATCATATTTTCCAGGTGGATCTTATGAAGAGGTGTTTCTCTTGGAACTAAGATGAGTTTTCTGCTTTCCTTCAGCATAACATCTGCCGTACGCTCCAGCAGATTTCCAGAGGCTCCATGCGCGATACCAGACAAAGTACCCATCGAACAAGGTATGATAACCATTCCGTCATTCTGATAAGAACCACTCGCGATAGGTGCATTAAAATCGCGGAGTGTATGGTAATGGAAACGTTCACTGCCAAATGAAGCAAAGTGTTCTTCCAGACAAGCTTCCCGGTCCTCTGTATTCCAAAGAAGCTCTTCTCTAAATACTTGCCATCCTGCTTCAGTCACAACAAGATGCACTTTGTGTCCGCTCTTCAGAATTTCCTGTACAAGTCTAATACCATATACAGCGCCGCTTGCCCCGGTAATCCCTATTGTAAAAGTTTTCATAATAAAAGGTCCCCTATTGAAAAAATAAACATAACTACACTTAAAACACCGTTCATCGTAAAGAAAGCAACATCTAGCTTTGATAGATCATGTGGCTTTACCAATGAATGTTCATATATCATAATAGCGCCTGAAATAAAGACGCCGAGATAATAAATCCACCCCATACCTGATACTGCACCAAGTGTAATGAAAGCTATGAAACTAGCAGCATGAAGCCATCTGGCAGTTATCAGTCCTTTTGCAATGCCAAATGCAGACGGAATAGAATATAAACCATGTGACTTGTCATATTCCGCATCTTGGGTTGCATAAATCACATCAAAACCTGCCGTCCAAAAAAGCACGCCGAAGAATAATAGAAACGCTTCCTGACTTAATGTACCAGTTGCACCAACCCATCCGCCGAGCGGTGCGAGTGCAATTGTAATCCCCAGGACAATGTGGCACAGGTAAGTAAAACGCTTCGTATAAGAATAAATTACAAGAAAAAAGACAGCCAGCGGAAGCAGTTTTACAGAAAGTATATTAAGCTGGTACGCACTAACAAACAATAACGCTAGAGACACTGCTATAAATAAGTATACTTCACCTATTTTTAAGAGTTTTGCTGGAATTGCGCGTGTCTTTGTTCTCGGATTTGCTCCATCAATCTCTGAATCTATCGCCCGGTTTAGGGCCATTGCAGAACTTCTTGCACCTACCATTGCTAACGTAATCCATACCCATTCGAACAATGATGGCATGGTTCCTTCTTCAACAATGTTCCCCATTATTGCACCTAAATAGGCAAAAGGCAGAGCAAAAATGGTATGTTCAAACTTAATCATTTCTAAAATAATCTTAAATTTTTTCCACACACTTCAACGCTCTCTTCTATTGCGGTTTTTTGCCTGTATGCATAGCAGCTGCACCTAATGCATATGATTTTACTTCTACTTCGGTCAAACCTGATTTTTGAAAAAGATCTTTCAGTTCTTCCTTAGTCAAAAAAGCTTCAGTTGACTCTTGCAGCCAAGAGTATTCTTGATAGCTTTTTGCGAAAAGTTTACCAAAGACAGGCATGATATACGTAAAATAAAATTTGAAAACCTGTTTGAAAATTGGAACTGTCGGATGTGACGTTTCCAGACAAACTACTCTTCCTCCAGGCTTCACTACTCTTGCCATTTCTTTTAGCGCCTGAAAATAGTCAGGTACGTTTCTGAGGCCAAAACCAATTGTTACAACATCAAAGGTGTTATCTCCAAAAGGCAGCTCCATTGCATTTCCATGTAAAAACGTTATGTTGGGAAAAGAGCGTTTCTTCAATTTTTCCTGTCCGACCTTCAACATGTTCTCGCTAAAGTCCAGTCCTGTCACATTACCTTTTTCACCTGCAGCTTCCGCAAGCGCAAATGTCCATTCTCCAGTTCCGCAGCAGACGTCCAAACAATTGTCGCCCGGTTTAACACTGATTCGTTTCATTGTGTCATTTCGCCATCTGTTATGCTGTTTGAAGCTGATAAGATCATTCATATAATCATATTGATCTGATATCTTTTCAAAAACAGAGTGAACCCGTTCTTCTTTACTCAACATCGGATTAACCCTCTCCTAACATTAAGTCATTTTCAATACATTTATAAATGCTGCAGTCTTCCCGCTGAAAGACGTGAGGCATATCTATCCTTTTTTCTCGCAAATCTGTTTCACACGAATTTAAAAATTCTAATTGATCTTCGTTCAGCGACATTCTCTTTTCTTTGCTCTGATAGAGGGATATGAGAAGATAGCGTTCTATAAACGGAATATATTTTTGCATACCAAATGATTCAGCAGCTTTTATATACAATAAGCTTTCAATTTGGCCTGTGGTTTTTATGTATTCCACATTGCTTTTTTCGATTTGATGATGCATATAAGATTTATGTTCATTTATTTTTTGGACCGCATTTGAGAGCTTTGATATCAAATTTAAATTTTCGCACCTGGATAATAACAGATAGTAGAGGCTGCTAAAATAGTCGCCGGATAAAACAACGAGCTGCCTTCTCTTTTTATGTGAAACGATGTCTTCATCGAGGATATCTTCATGCCGGTCAAGTGCAGACTGTATCAAAAGTATTGAACTGAAATATTCTGCTTTAACAGCTTCATCCAATTCAAGTTCACTAAGCAGACAGTATGCTATATACACTTTCGCTTCATCAAAAACTGGAGGTGTCAGAAACTTATTGACATAACTATGCTGCATCAATAAAAGTGTATGCTCTTTTAAACGTTGGATTTTTTCCCTGTTGTTCATCATATACCTCCAAAGATACAGTGAAATGCGCCTCATTATTATAACATAGTCGCCAATTATTTATGGATTCAATCGTTATTTCGGACATAAAGAAAACTAGGCTGACCGCCTAGCCTATCCACCAGCACGTATTTATCAACATTCCTGCCAACGGTAAGTTAATTTCACTTTTAAGCTATTCTTATGATTCTGTATCTACTTCACCGTGCTTAGTGTATATAACTGCTTTGCCTCTTACTTTTACAGCTGAAGTATGCTCGGTAAATTGCGCGATCATCACTTCACCTTTGTCCAATTTTTCTGAGTGGTGAAATCTTGTTTCTGTTCCCCGGGTTAATCCAATTACATTTACACCATTTTCTTTTGCTTTTATAACAAAAAAGTCAAATTCTGATTTCATTATTGGAAACCCTCCTTAGTTTTTAATCAGACTTAATACTTCTGCCCTAGCTGCAGCATCTTTCTCAAAAACACCTCTAACTGCAGAAGTAACTGTCATGGAGCCAGGCTTTTTTACTCCGCGCATCGTCATACACATATGCTCTGCTTCGATAACAACAATTACACCATGCGGTTCAAGTGTTTCAAGCAGGCTGTTTGCAATCGTCGAAGTAATTCTTTCTTGCAGCTGCGGTCTTTTTGTTACAGCTTCCACTGCTCTGGCTAGTTTGCTCAGTCCTGTAACTTTACCGCCTTTTGGTATGTAGCCTATGTGAGCCTTGCCAAAGAAAGGTACAAGGTGATGTTCACACATTGAATAAAAAGGTATATCTTTCACGAGTACTAATTCTTCGTGATCTTCTCCAAAAATAGTTGCAAAGTGCTCTTTTGGATCTTGATTCAATCCTTGAAAGACTTCTTCATACATTTTTGCTACTCGTTTCGGAGTATCTATTAAACCCTCTCTTTCAGGGTCTTCTCCAATAGCTTCAAGTATCATTTTTACTGCGGTTTCAATTTTCTCACGTTGAACTTCTGCCACGCTCTTTGTCCTCCAATTCCAATAACACAATAGCAAAATTTTAGCATACTGCTGAAAGAATAGCAAAAGGAGAAACCCCTTACAGTAAGAGTGGAAGATGAAGAGATTAGCAGTTAGATGTAGTATGATATAAAATGTATAAAAGAGAAATTTCAAATATTAAAATGATTGTTGCTGCTAATAGTAACTCAAGAGACCCAAGCTGAACTCATCATGACATAAAAAAGGCTCTTTTCTAAAAGATTGTTGCTGTTTGGGTATTTTCTTTTTTTCTACCTGTGCAAGTTGATTGAAGCGTAAGGTGCGAGACTCCTATGGGACGAGCGGTCAGGTGGAGTCTCCTAGTGGCGCAAAGCGGCAGGAGGCTCACCGTACGCCCCATGGAAAGCGAGCAACCTGAAGCGGAAATTAACTACTATCGAGAGCAACAATGTATACGAAAACATCGTAAAAAAAAGACCGTGAACGAATCACGGTCTTTTTGCCCTATGTATTGATTATTTTACAGCGTCCTTAAGGGCTTTCCCTGGTTTGAAAGCAGGAACTTTGCTTGCAGAGATTTCGATTTCTTGTCCAGTTTGCGGGTTGCGGCCTTTACGAGCTGCACGCTCACGAACTTCAAAGTTACCAAAACCGATAAGCTGCACCTTGCTTCCGCTTTGAAGAGTGCCAGTGATCGCTTCGAAAACAGCGTCAACTGCTTTAGATGCATCTTTCTTAGAAAGCTGAGCTTGCTCAGATACTGCGTTGATAAGATCAGTCTTGTTCATTCCATTCACCTCCTCTCAAGGAATTCTCTACAGGTATATCGGTAGTGAAATATTTTTTTAAAGTATTAATTTCATATGTAATATACAGGATTTTACTTATTTTATCTGTAACAAGCCTTATATTATACGATTCGTTTAAAGAATTCAATCTTTTTTCGACGTTTTTAGCGTTTCAACCCTTAAATTTCCTTATTTTTTGACCTTTTTTTACAAAAAACGAGTTTTAGAGGTATAAAAGTCTGTCTTTCTTTCCGAATCTTTTTTCTATTTTCATATGAAATAGTCCGTAATGTTTAAGGTATAAAGTGTTACGCATGCAGCAAGTGAGACACGTAATGGCGCAATGTGCTAGGCAGCTCACCGCATGCCTTGCGGAAAGCGAACACCTGGAGCGGAGAACAAATGCTTTTAAATAAAAAAAAGACTCCTGGTTATAGGAGTCTCAAAGTTATAAAATAATAGCAATTAAACCGCCTGATCCCTCATTAATAATACGTTCAAGCGTCTCTTTTAATTTATATCTTGCATTTTCCGGCATTAATGAAATCTTTCCTTGTATTCCTTCTCTTACGATAGAGTTTAAGGAGCGTCCAAAGATATCAGAATTCCAGATTGATAGCGGATCTTCTTCAAAATCCTGCATTAAATATCTTAGCATTTCTTCACTTTGTTTTTCTGTTCCGATGATTGGTGCGAATTCAGATTCCACATCAACTTTGATCATATGAATCGAAGGTGCGATAGCCTTAAGTCTAACCCCGAATCTTGAGCCCTGTCTAATTATTTCCGGCTCATCCAAGCTCATATCGGTGATAGCAGGAGCAGCAATTCCATATCCTGTTTGCTTCACCATTCTTAGCGCATCCGCCACTTGATCATACTCTGTCTTTGCATATGCAAATTCCTGCATAAGTTGAAGAAGATGATCTTTCCCTCGAATTTCGACCCCAACAACCTCTTTTAAGATCTGATCGTACAAGTAATCCGGTGCAAAAAGATCGATTTCTGCAATCCCTTGCCCCATCTCAATCCCAGCGAGTCTTGCATCATCAATAAAGTCATAGTTTGCGAAGAATCCTACCACTTTATCAACATCGCGCAGACGCTTAATATCTTGAACGGTTTCTCTTACTGCTTCTTCATAGCTTTCACGCAGCCAATGATTCTCTCTTAGCACCATAACCCAGCTTGGAAGATTTACATTTACTTCTAATACAGGGAACTCGTATAAAGCTTCACGAAGGACATTGTTAATATCGTGTTCCGTCATCCCCTCAACACTCATAGCAAGTACAGGAATGTCATATTTCTCACATAGTTCATTACGCAGCTGCTGTGTATCCGGATGATGCGGATGAGTTGAATTGATCAGCATAATGAACGGTTTCCCTACCTCTTTTAACTCATTTACAACACGTTCTTCTGAATCTACATAATCATATCTCGGAATTTCTCCGATAGAGCCATCCGTAGTCACGACAACTCCAAGTGTAGAATGTTCCTGGATAACTTTCCTTGTTCCTATCTCGGCCGCTTCATGAAACGGAATCGGCTCGTCATACCAAGGTGTATGAATCATTCTAGGGCCGTTTTCATCCTCGTACCCTTTTGCACTCGGAACAGCGTATCCAACACTGTCTACGAGACGGATATTTACATCAAGACCTTCCCCAACATTAATCTTTACCGCATTGTTTGGAACAAATTTGGGTTCAGTGGTCATAATGGTGCGTCCAGCTGCACTTTGCGGCAATTCATCTTGAGCTCGCTGACGTTCTGCTTCATTTTCAATGTTAGGCAGGACTACTAGCTCCATAAATTTCTTAATGAATGTAGACTTACCCGTTCTTACTGCTCCTACTACTCCTAAGTAGATATCTCCGCCCGTCCTTTCGGCGATATCTTTAAAAATATCGATTTTTTCCATTCGTTTCCCTCCCGATCCAAATAAAGTTCCGGATGCTAGTCTTGGACAATACATCGTATGATTTTGTCCTATTGATTATGACAAAGGAACGGAAATTTTTATTGGAACCTCTTTTTCTCTGTTGTATAGTTCCATTAAAACGGGAGGGCGCACTAAAGTGCCTACCGATGAAACTATAAAGCTTGTTTCGTTATAAGGATTTCCAAAAAAAATCTCTCCGCCTTTTCTATGAATGTATTAGAAAAAGGGAGAGTTCATGCCTATTTTATTAAAAAAACAGGCTCTTTGTTTTCAACTTTATAAGGAACAGAATAGACTGGTACAAAAAAGGAATGTTCTGCTAGCAGATGGCGGATATCTTCGTGCTTGTCCAACTCATCATTATAGCTCTCGATCGCAGGCTTTAAGTCTTTTCTATAATCTATAAAAATTTTCGCATCGCCGTTTACCATCATAGGCAATTTCTTACCTGTAAAAGGACTGGTAACGAAAGGATCCTTTTTAAATCCTAATTTTTTATAATCAAGCGTGTATCTTCCTTGTTCCTCAATCTTCTTAAACGGCGGATAACGGTGTTTATCCATATAGATGTTTAACGCAACCTGTACATCCTGAACTTTATCAGTTAAAACAAGATCTGCCAGTTTAACAGTTGGTTTTGTTTCGACATCTATCAGTACATATTGAAATGTTCCGCCTTTTTCATAAGAATTGCCTGGCGGTTCCTGCATATATTTTGGAATGAGTTTATTAAAATCGATTAAATATTTTTGATAGATATCTGTGTCTGCTTCTTTTGTTTTAATAGGCAATACACCAGTATCTTTCTGAAAGTTGTCAACCGCTGTCTGTACAGCTGTGATCTGATCCTGATAAGGCATGCGGTTTTGCAGCTTTCGTTCTTCAGGATAGAGACATCCTGAGAGAGTAAAAAGGATAAGCAGTAAAGGAATCAGCCATTTTTTTTGCAAATTGATCTCCTCCTCTACCCTTGTACTGGCCCGCTAAAAACGACGATTATAATTAGTATTCCAGCCACTATCATACAGATCCAGGCGAAAAAAGAAACGATTCCCCGAATAACACCAGATAGTTTAGAACGGCTGAACATGATTGAAAAAACTGCAATAAACATTAGACCGATGGCCGCTAATGCCACCCACATTTTCAATAAACCTTCACTCATATGTATCCTCCTTGTCCACAGCGTACATTATAGCATAATTTGTTCAATTTCTTTAAAATTCATTTCGTATAGATATAAAACTGGTTTGATCTCATACACTCGTAATAGTCAGTTGACATAACCCTTGCTTAGAATGCCGTTTCTCCTATTGAAACTGCATTATGCAAGATACCCCTTAGATACCCCTGCAGGTAGTAGAACGAGAATTCCCACGGTAACATACCTTAATCCCACGTTTGTTCATTTTTTTCTCACGTTAATTAAATTAATCCCACGTAAAATGAAAAATAACCACGAACCGACACATCCTGACAATTTCTGCATATATGATACCCTTCACCTTATGGTCAAACGACAAAAAAACACCCGGCTCTGACCGGGTGTTTGACTAAATACTCCCTTAATTACGTTCAGTAACTTATCAAACAGACGCAGAATTAACTGTTAACAGCTTCACTGCTGCCGCCTATTTTCCATCGAACATTTTAGATAGAGTTGCCAGGTCTAGAGGGATGTTATTATTCAAAACAGCCTGAACGATCTGGTCTTCTTTCTGTTTCGTGACAGCTACCCCAGCCATAGAAGATACTTGGGAAATCAGCATTCGAATCGTGCGCTCATCACGTAAATTAGAACCGCTTACGGATTGTGCAAGTTTAAAAATATCGTCCTTTTTAACACTCGTTTTTTTCTCGATCTTGTCAAAAAATTGTTGTTCACGTTCCACCTGAAGTCCTCCTCCCACTTCCTTTTCATCCCTATCGTATGCAGCATTGCAAGAAGGGTGAAAAGAAAAAAGGCGATTGCCTAAATTTATTTAGACACCCGCCTATTCAGACTAGCTTTTTAAGGATGAAACATCCTCAACTTCATGTGTGCGTGAGCGCTGCATCAGCTCATCAACAGCTTGCTTTGCGCCTTTATTGTTGAAGAGAACATCGTAAAGGACTTGTGTGATCGGCATTTCAACTTGCTCCCTCTTGCTTAATTCGAAAGCCGCTTGGGTGGTTCTGACTCCTTCAACGACCATTCCCATATTATCTAGGACATCATCGAGTGCCATCCCTTTTCCAAGCATATTCCCTGCACGCCAGTTTCTGCTATGTACACTCGTACAAGTTACAATTAAATCGCCAATGCCCGTTAAACCTGAAAAAGTAAGAGGATTAGCTCCCATATGCGTTCCGAGCCGTGCAATTTCCGCAAGTCCTCTGGTGATTAATGCTGCCTTAGCGTTATCTCCGTATCCTAATCCATCAGATAGACCTGCCCCTAAAGCGATAATATTCTTTAGTGCACCGCCAAGCTCAACACCGATTACATCAGGGTTTGTGTAGACACGGAAATTTTGGTTAATAAACAAATCTTGGACTTTTTCTGATGCTTCTACCTTTTCAGAAGAAACAGTAACAGTCGTTGGCTGTCTTAAAGATACTTCCTCTGCATGGCTTGGGCCGGAAAGCACAACCACTGCTTCTAGAAGCGACGAAGGCAGCTCCTCTTGAATGATCTCTGAAATTCTCTTATATGTACCAGGTTCAATACCTTTGCTCGCATGAACAATCGTGACTTTTCGAGTTAATGAATTCTTCAGCTGGCCGAGAACATCCCTCATCGCTTTTGTAGGGGTAACGAGAACGATGATATCTGCACCTTCTATACATTCTTCAAGCTTTACAGAAGCATTTATGCTATTCGGAAGCTCAATGCCAGGCAAGTATTTCTCGTTGCGATGCTCTTCGTTAATTTCGGATACTTGTTCTTCTCTCCGTCCCCACAAGCGGACATTGTGACCATTATCAGCTAATACGATAGCAAGAGCTGTTCCCCAGCTTCCAGCACCTAATACAGCAACGTTATCCATATATGTCACACTCCAAATTATTAAATTTTGCGTTCGGTCCCTTTTATCAGCCTTTGTATGTTTCCCCTATGACGCCAGATTGAAACAGCAGAGATACAGCCTCCCGTTAAAATCGCAATAATTGGCAGGCTGTATTGATATAGCATGAAGAAAGGTGTAAGGATTAAAAAAACGATTGATCCTAAAGAAACAAACCGGCTTATCCAAATCGTAAGAATAGCAATTATACCTGCTATTAGAGATGGGAAGAAAGATATAGCTGCAAAAACACCGATTGTTGTTGCAACTCCCTTTCCTCCCTTGAATCCAAAAAAGACTGGATAATTATGACCAATTACAGCTGCAAAACCGCACAGTATTGCGATGTTTGGACTAAATCCTAGCCATAAAGGTACAAAAACAGACAATATCCCTTTCAAACTGTCTAAAAGAAGGACAGCAATGGCAGGTCCCTTTCCAAGCACTCTTAATGTGTTGGTGGCACCTGCATTGCCGCTTCCATGGTTCCTGATATCTTCATTTTTCAACAGCTTTGTAAGCAAATAACTAAAGCTGATAGAACCTAAACAATAAGATAATAAGATGAGGAGGATCCACATCATACTATTACCTTAATCATTTTTCTTTCTTGCAAAAATTTTGATTGGTGTACCTACAAATCCGAATGTTTCACGAATCCTGTTCTCTAAAAATCTCTTATAAGAGAAGTGAAAAAGCTCAGGATCATTAACGAAAATAACAAATGTAGGCGGTTTAGAAGCTACTTGAGTTGCATAGTTTATCTTTAACCGTTTTCCATTATCCATTGGTGCAGGATTCATCGCAACTGCATCCATGATAACCTCATTCAAAATATTTGTTTGAACTCTTAATGAATGGTTTTCAGCAACCTGATTAATCACCGGGAACAAATGATGAAGTCTCTGTTTAGTTAATGCAGATACGAAAACGATCGGTGCATATGATAAGTAGAGGAAATGATCACGAATCTTCTGCTCGAATTTTTGCATCGTTTTATCATCTTTTTCGATGGCATCCCATTTATTCACTACGATAACGACCGCTTTTCCTGCTTCATGAGCAAACCCAGCGACTTTTTTATCCTGCTCGATGATACCTTCTTCTGCATCAATGACCATCAAGACGACATCTGAACGTTCAATTGCTTTCATCGCTCGCATAACGCTGTATTTTTCAGTAGTCTCGTATACTTTTCCGCGCTTGCGCATTCCTGCTGTATCGATAATTACATACTTTTGATCTTCCTTCTCGAAGCTTGAGTCAATAGCATCACGAGTTGTACCTGCAATGTTGCTTACGATTACGCGCTCTTTCCCTAAAATCGCGTTTACTAAAGAAGATTTACCAACATTTGGTCTTCCGATTAAGGAGAAATAGATCGTATCATCGTCTTTTTCTTCTTCAACCGTTTCAGGAAAATGACTGATAACTTGATCCAAAAGATCTCCAAGTCCGATTCCATGAGTACCAGACACTCCGATGGGTTCACCCATTCCTAGGCTGTAAAATTCATATAACAATTCTTTTCTTTCCGGATTATCAATTTTGTTCACACCTAAAACAACAGGCTTTTTTGAACGAAAAAGCATTTTAGCTACTTCTTCATCAGCCGCTGTAATACCATTCATACCATCTACTAAGAACAAGATAACGTCGGCTTCTTCAATAGCCAGTTCTGCTTGTTCCTTCATCTGGCTCATGAACGGTGCATCACTGATTTCTATTCCGCCTGTATCGATTAAGTTAAATTCGGTATTCAGCCATTCCGCTGAACTATAGATGCGGTCACGGGTAACACCTGGCATATCTTCTACAATGGATATGCGGTCTCCGGCAATTCTGTTAAATATAGTAGATTTCCCTACATTTGGTCTTCCTACTATGGCTAAAACTGGTTTAGTCATGTTGACACTTCCCTTTTTTCCTGATCAAATCAATCATTTCTTTATGAATTCATCATTACTTTGTTAAGTTGCAATAAAATTAGACAAGTCCACTTATTTTAGCAAATTCTTGATAGCTTAGACAACTTAATAATAATAGGTTTCCATTATATCGGCTTTGCTGGATTAACCTTTTTATAAGAGACACGCCTTAATTTTTTGAACATATCTACCAATATTACCATACAAAACAGAATCATTGTAGTTGAAGCGAGCAAATCCAATACAAACAAAGAACCTATTTCTAAGTATCCGGTAAGCCTGAAGATCAATAACTGATATAAAGAATCTCCAATAAAAATACCAATTAAGGGAATATAGAATAAATCGATATTTCTTTTTGAAATAAGAAACAGCACAGCTGCAAGAAAGATAATCAGCAAATACTTTTTATCGATAAACAGTTTAGCAGGATCATAAAGTGCAAAAATCTGAAGAACTGCATAGCTTACACCTATAATAAAACTTACAGTTAAAAAATAGTGAAGCTCACCTGTACTTCGAATAACATGGACAAGCCCGATAATTAAAAAGTAGAGAAAAGCTGCATTAACAGTTCCCAATGTAAAAGGAATATTATAACCTGACATGACTATCCCTGGCAGCAAAATGAAAATCACTGCATTTCTAAATGGATTTTTTTTAATTAAAAAGGTTGTTACAACCCAACCGATCCACATGAACCAATAAAAAAGTATGCCATCATTCATGAATTTCACCTCGATAGCATTATGCCACTTTCTTCACGTGCTTAATCGCAGAAAAAAAGCCCCCGATGATAATCGGGAGCTTTCAATAAAAATCACTTGTATTCTTTTAGCTGATCGCCAATCATTTCAGCTAACGAAAATCCTTTTTCTTCTTTCGGAAGGTTTTGTTTAAGATTTTCTTTATCTTTTTCATCTTGAACGGCTTTCATACTTAAGCTCATTCTTTTTTCTTTGCTGTTTACATCAAGTACTTTTACAGATACTTGCTGTCCTTCTTTAACAACTTCACTCGGGTTGCCGATATGGCGGTTTGCCATCTCTGAAATGTGCACAAGGCCTTCAATCCCAGGTGCCACTTCAACAAATGCACCAAAAGCAACGATTCGTTTTACTGTACCTTCAATGACACTTCCGGGTGTAATAGAAGAACTAGCTTCTTCCCACGGTCCAGGCTGTGTTTCTTTAATTGATAGCGAGATTCTGTCATTATCGCGGTCTACAGAAAGAACTTTCACTTTAACTGTTTGGCCTTCACTTAATACTTCAGAAGGGTTATCTACACGATTATGAGAAAGCTGAGATACGTGAACTAATCCGTCGACGCCTCCAATATCAACAAAGGCTCCAAAGTCCGTAAGACGCTGAACTTTACCTTCAATAATTTCTCCTGGAGCGAGGCGGTCTAAAATCTCCTGCTTTCTTCCCGCTTCTTCCTCTTCAGTTACGGCACGGTGTGATAATATTACACGCCCTTTTTCAGTATCAAGCTCAACAATTTTAACCGAAAGCTTCTTGCCTTTATAATCTGAAAAGTCCTCTACAAAATGTGATTCAACCATTGAGGCAGGAATAAATGCGCGTACTCCTAAATCTACAACAAGACCGCCTTTTACTACTTCGTGAACTGTAACTTCAAACGTTTCTTTCGCTTCGTATTTTTCTTGAAGCTCAGACCAGGATTTTTCACTGTCAACCGCTTTTTTTGAAACAAGCAGTTTGTCCTCTGTATGAGAAAGCACTTTAACAGTGATTTGATCTCCTTCATTTAATACATCACTTACCTTTTCAATAAAAAGACTTGAAACCTCATTAATCGGCAAAAATGCGTCTTGTTTAGCGCTGATATCAACTAACGCATGTTTGTCTTCTACTTTCAGAACCGTACCTTTTACGATTTCGCCTGTTTCAGCTTGAGTAGCATTTGTTAAACTTGTGCTCATTTCCTCTGTCATGTTCGTGGCCTCCTCAAAAAATTAAAAAATAATTTATTGAACTTTCACTTTGAAAGAACATTAACATTGTAAAGAACAAACCTATTCGTTATCTTTTTTCAACTGTGCTATATGATTCATTATAAGCTCTGTAGCTTCTTTTGCGGAAGCTTTTTGCTCGCGTAAATGTGTAAAGTCAATCGGCTTGCCAAAGATAATTTTCAAACTTTTTCCTTTTTTATACTGACCGACAATTGCACAAGGGACGATATGAGCTTCAGATTTAAGCGCAAAGAACCCTGCACCCGCCAAACCTTCGCCGATCTCACCTGTTTTGCTTCTGGTCCCTTCTGGGAAAAGGCCGACTACCTTTCCTTCTTTTAAAAGGTTCATACCTGTTTTTAAAGCTGTCTTATCGCTCATTCCCCTTTTTACAGGAAACGCGTTAATTTTAGGCAAAACATGTTTCAATACTGGCACCGAAAAGAGTTCTGCTTTCGCCATGAAGTGAACATCCCTTGGTGAAGCAACACCAACAAGTGGGGGATCATAATTGTGAATATGATTCGTACAGAGCAATACCCCGCCAGTATCTGGCATATTTTCCGCCCCGATTATTTCAGGTTTAAATGAACTCTTAAAATAAGTACCGCAAAGCCATTTTCCGAAAGAATAAAGCTTCATAATTAGCGTGCCCTTTCCTCTGCAAAATTAAGAATGCTTGAGACTACTTCTTCGATGGTCATGCTAGTTGTATCCAGTTCAATAGCATCTTCTGCTTTTCTTAATGGAGCAGCTTCTCTTTCGCTGTCTCTTTTGTCCCGAAGTGAAATTTCACTTTTTAACAATTCAAAATCTGCCGGGAATCCTTTTGCAAGATTTTCTTCATATCTTCTTCGAGCGCGTTCATCTACTGACGCGATCAAGAAGATTTTCAGTTCAGCATTTGGCATCACATGTGTACCGATATCCCGGCCATCCATGACTACTCCGCCTGATTCGGCAAGCTGCTGCTGTCTTTTCACCATTTCAATCCGTACTTCTTTTTGCCGTGCAACAAAAGAAACATTATTTGTTACTTCTGCTGACCTGATTGCTTCTGATACGTCCTTTCCATCAAGATACACTGCTTGACCTGTTTCGATTTTCACCAATTCGATCTTTGTTGTCTGAAGAACTGATTCAAGAGCGATTCCATCATTTAAGTCCGCCCCTAACGAAAGAGCTTTATAAGTTAATGCCCTGTACATGGCACCAGTGTCAATATAAATAAAAGAAAGTCGCTCAGCTACTTGCTTTGCTACCGTGCTTTTTCCTGCACCTGCAGGACCATCAATAGCAATCGATAATAATTTTTTCATGTTTCCTCCTACCCCATACCTATGACAATGAATACATAACAATAAAAGCAGGTAAACTTTCCCCTGCTTTTTCTGTACATAATCTAAAAATGACAGATTAATTCTATATCTATCTTATCACAATTCCTGCTTAACGGTCTATCGTTTCCAAGGCAGGTTCTCTTTCCCCTTTTATGACTCCTTCATAATGAATGCTTTTATTCGTGTACATCTTAAACGAAGGAATCTCTAGAAAAACTTGTGCGATCAATAATAATATAAAATGAGCAATAGCAAGCTGAATTAATAACTTTTCTAGTCTTTTAATCTTCGTCACCTTCTTTTCGGGAGTATTATTCCCCAAAAAAAGATAGCTATTCTAGATGGTTGTTTCCTTTTTTTTCATTAAAAGCTGTTGTTCAAAACAGAATCTTATAATATGCTGTCTTGATTTTTGATCAATCGATTCGAACTGAAGCGGTGCTCTTTGTCTATCCTTCGCATGTCCATCTAAGATCCTCAACACTTTACAATGAAGATCCAGGTAAATTTTCTCACCTGATTGCATAGGAAGAACTGTTAAACATTCCAGTATATCTCCTTTTGACACATTATGTTTTACCGGCAAAGATAAAAGCATTCCCCCAGCACTAAGGTCAAGCACGACAGAATTAAATGGAGGGTAAGAATCATCCATATTTCTCACCGCTGTATCCAATAATGTTTCAACACGGACAAATTCTCTTCGCTGAATCTTATGTATTTCTTCCTCTTTCGGTGAGGCAATGATTAATACTGGAATCTTCTCGATCTTCCTGCCAAGCAGTTCAGTGCGAAATGTAAAAACATTCTTTTCCTTGTCCACAAATGATGCTTTAAACTGGGTGCCATCAAAAAAATATTCTGTACGATTTGTTTTTTCATTACTTGGATAATCGATATAAATGCGATCATCTTTCACTTCACAAATTTTGCACCTGTATTTATCCTTTTTATCTGAAAATAACGGTTGCAAATATAACGGTTCCCCTACAGCAATCATAAAATCTTCCCCCAAAAATTGCGTTTCTGTAGCCTTTACCTTATTATGACAGTTATTTAAAAAAAGAAAAAGCAAAATTTCAAAAAGCGAAATTTTGCTTGTTTTATGCTTTTCTAAAAGATAGTTGGGACAGAGAGATTTTTAAGAAATTCTTCATCGATAGTAAATTGGAGCGAGGGCGAGACCATTCGATGTCGCAAGGTGACGAATTGGCTCACCGCACACCATGCGGAAAGCGAGTCTCATCGAGAGCAACAAAGCTTACGAAAACAGCATTTTATTTAGATCTCATTATAAGAAGGTTCTGCTTCTTTCAGCTTTTTAACTTCTTCTTCGTTTCCGTTCTCTGCATTGATGAACACTTGATATGTTTCATTTCCGAGTACCCCAAGGAATTCATAGCAGAAAACCTCTTCATTAATATCATTTCTAATCAAAGCCCTGCTTACTTCCTTTACTTCAAACTTCGGATTCAGATTAGTTCTTGCTTCTTTCTCCGTAATTTTGAATTCTGGAATACGTCTATCCTGATGAGCCAGCAGGAAGTCAGTACCTTCATAACCCATAATATCACCGTTATCGAGGGCGACTTTTACAGTAACCACTTCTGGATAGATTCGAACATCATCTTCAAGCCTTGCATAGGTGAATACAGCAATATTGTCATATTGATCACTCGATACCATTTCCATCTTGCTCTCCATGTGTTTTTTTAAGAAGTCTTCAGCCTGGAACATGGCATCATTCAGTGATATTTTCGGCTTGCCTACACTGCGGTCATAGAGCACATAAAGCGGGTAACCGCCTTTCTGTGTAATGTCCATATAAGTTGTACCTTTAGTGTCTGGGTTGTAAAGAGTTAGTGAATAGGCATCGTATTTCGCATCTTTACCTGATTTTTCAACTGTTATCTTTACATTTTTCTTAAGATCGAAAAACTCGATAGCAATCTTTTTAGCTTCTTCTTTCGTAATCTTTTTTCCTTTTAACTGGCTTAGATCACGGTTTTTCATCTTCATCATGTTGGATACTTCAGGACCGAAATTCACTTCTGAATATCCTTCAACATTCTTATCTACAGTTTTAAAACCATCGATTATCGTATTATCTTCCTGCGTCTTATTTGTTGCCAGTGCCATCTCTACATCCATCCAGCGGAGATTGTTTTTTTGAGCCAATGATTCTGTTCTTCGCAGTTCATTCTGTATTTCTTTTGCGTTAGCGTACAAGTCCTTCAAAGTCTTATATTCTTTATCAGATAATGGATTTTTATCTAGATCTCGAACTGCTGTTCTGTAACTGAATTCTCCCATTTTAGCTAAGAATTCTTCTGTTTTATTGAATGGAAGCAGCGCTAATGGGAGCTGTCCTACATCATTATGAGCTTCAGATGTTAATCTCCAAACTTGAGCTAATGCAGGTGAAAGCTGATTTCTGGAGTTCATAGCCAGCGTTTCTCCAATCTTGTCATGAAGTGAATCAACATGGAAATTCAGATCATGGAAAGCCCGCTGATAGTTATTTTCTGCCTGCAGAAGAATAGCATTCTTTTCTTGGTGCTCTGTATAGCCCCAATATCCTGTCCCTGCTACAGCAACGAACAACAGTGCAATAAGGATTGTGCGTATCATTATATGTTCACCCCTTTATTAGTTACAAAAAATGTGCTTTCCGATTTTCTTGATTTGAGGACGTCCCCAGATCCAGCCTGAAGTTGCTGTATCAGGGTTAAAGTAATAAATGGCTTCACCCGTTGGATCCCAGCCATTTAAAGCGTCCATTACAGCTTTTTTGGCCTGTTTATTAGGGGTTAGGTAAATTTGTCCGTCAGCAACTGCTGTAAAAGCTCCGGGTTCAAAAATAACACCAGAAACAGTGTTTGGAAAAGCTGAATCTTCAACACGGTTAATGATTACAGCTGCTACTGCTACTTGTCCGATGTAAGGTTCACCGCGTGCTTCGCCATAAACAGCATTTGACATTAAAGCAATGTCATTTTGCGAGTAGCCATCTGGGATGTTTTTAGCAGGTTTTACTTGTGCTGGTTTAGCTGTTGCTTGCCCGCCTCCAGCTTTGCCTTGTGCTGTGCCCTTCGATGTACCTTTTGCAGCCCCGCCTTTGGCACCTCCGCTTTTTGTCTGTTTGCTCTTTTGAACTCCGCCATAGTATGAAAATTTCTTGCCTGAATTAATTTGCTTATTCACCCAGGCTTTATCATACTTAGAAGCTTTCACAAGTTTTTGCTTCGTTGTCGTTCCAGCTAAGCCGTCTATATCCATACCAAATTCATATTGGAAGTTTCGTAATGCCCAATAGGTTCTCCACCCAAAAACACCGTCAATGTTTCCTGTGTAAAAGCCTAAATATTGAAGACGGGATTGAAGTTCAACAACATCGTCTCCAGTTGCTCCTTTTTGTATGACTTGGTTCGAAAACGCATGTGCATTGTTTTGACCAAATCCAGCAAATAACCCAAAACAAAGGGCGATTGCAAAAAACGCTCCCTTTATGTAAGCTGAATTTCTTTTCATGAGAAAGTTAGCCTCCTGTAATTTTAATCTCCATTTCTTGTTATACATGTATCATTTGTAATCCGGTTTTTTTTATTCAATTTCAAAGTCACAGTGTAGAAGAAAACAAAAAAAGACCGGTTAAATACCAGTCTTAGCATCAGCATTTCGATATGGGTTTAATGAAGAATTAGCAATTCTTACTTTTCTTAAAGCGAACCACCATAGGAAAATCATGAACGGGAACATATAGAAGAAGATATATTTAGTGCTTGATAGAAGCAAGGAATTAAAAATTCCATGAAGAAGAACAGGGATGATTAGAGAAAGACTTAAATAAATGACTTTTTTCTTTCCAGTAGAAAATTTCCCTTTTCCTAGATAAAAACCCATGATAACTCCAAACAGAGCATGCCCGCTTACTGGAAGAAGCGCACGAATCAATGCTTCTTCGATCCCGAACGTGTACAGATAAAAAATGTTTTCCAAGGATGCAAAGCCGAGTGATAACGCGGTTGCATAAACGATTCCATCATATGGTTCATTAAATTCTTCATGAAGGTAAGCACCATAAAAAACTAAGAACCATTTTAAAAATTCCTCGAGAGTTCCGCTGACAAAAAAAGCATCAGCAAATAAAGGGACGTCCATCTCTTCCTTAAATCCAAATTGCAGGACCATCACAGGAAAAACGAGAAGAACTCCAAATATATAGACCTTTACTACTAACGATAAAGGTTCAGTTTCATATTTATCCTTAAGGTAAAAAAATGATAATAGAGCAATAGCCGGAGCCACCGCTGCAGAAATTACAGCTAGCATGTCCTGCCTCTTTTCTACTGTTTTTTTCTATCGTAACATGATATTTTAAGAAGTGGAATAGAGAACAATAAGAACAAGGAGGGCGGCAATATTGAAAAAAATATTACTGATTCATACAGGCGGAACAATTGCAATGGAAGAGAATAAGAACACAGGCGGTGTCAACACGAAAGAGACACATCCACTTGAAGCCACAATCTCAGAACTGTCTGATATAGCCGAAATCGTGGTAAAGAACTACGTTAACCTGCCTTCTCCTCATATTACTCCTTTTCACATGCTTGAACTTGCTTCATTCATTAATGAACAGACAGAAGCAGATCAATATGATGGGCTAGTTATCACACATGGTACGGATACATTGGAAGAAACAGCTTACGTTCTTGACCTAATTTTAGAAACTCCGATCCCGGTAATCATTACTGGCGCTATGAGGTCCAGCAATGAACACGGCTCTGATGGACCTTATAATCTTATTTCTTCGGTAAGAGTCGCCTGCGAACAACAATCATTAGGCAAAGGTGTTCTCGTCGTATTTAATGATGAAATCCACGCTGCAAAAAATGTGACAAAAACGCATACGAGCAATATTGCTACTTTTCAAAGCCCGCAGTATGGACCAATCGGAATCGTTACAAAAAGAGGAGTGCTCTTTCATCATACCCCTCTGCGTTCAAGCCGTTTTCAAGTAAAACAATTTTCTAAGAACGTCATATTATTAAAAGCCTATGCAGGAATGGATGGAGAATTGATAAAGGCCGCATCAAAAACTGCTGACGGTGTTGTGATCGAAGCACTTGGACAGGGAAATTTGCCCCCAGCAACTGTTCCTGCCATCCAAGAGCTCATCTCCCGTAAAATTCCTGTCGTGCTTGTGTCCAGATGCTTTAACGGTATTGCACAAGATATCTATTCATATGAAGGCGGCGGAAAACATCTTAAAGAGCTTGGTGTTGTTTTCTCAAACGGTTTAAATGGACAAAAAGCTAGACTGAAACTGATGATTGCACTTGAGCATACAAACTCACCCGAGAGATTGCAGCAGTTGTTTTTGACTTAAACTTTAACTTTAATTTTAGCGTGAATGATCGCGTGTGTTTCTGTCGAATTTTCTATAAATATCAGATTACCGTGGATTAAAACTCGATTACCGTGCATATAACATGAGTCACCGTGCATAAAAAATAAATTACCGTGCATAAAACCTTGCATGTCCAATAAAAATGAACAACCGTACGATAAGTATACCTTTGATGGACGATCTAAGATATCAACCTTGCCATAAATAAAAACCAAGAAAAGATTCTGGTTTTTATACTCAACTATTTAACAAAAAAGCCATAACCCATTTAAGGATTATTGGCTTTTTTCGCGTTTTTCAATGGTGCTGGCTATTATTTCTCCATGAAATCTTCCATTCTCGATGAAGATTTCATTTGCATTGTTGCCAGCAGCAATTACACCTGCAATAAAGAGTCCTTCAACATTTGTTTCCATCGTGTCTTCAGAGAAAAATGGCCGGCCAGTCTCAGAATCAATACTTACACCCATATTTGAGATAAAATCGTGGTCAGGATGGTATCCTGTCATTGCGAAAACTGCTTGAACTGAGAACACAGCTTCTTCTCCATCGATCTCCACAATAATTTCATCTTCATTAATCTCTTTGACACATGATTCAAACGTCATCTTGATCGTGCCTGCTTTGACACACGCTTCAAACTCAGGAAGAACCCATGGTTTGATGCTAGGCGAGTATTCACTTCCCCGATAAAAGACATGAGGACGCGCCCCTGCTTTTTGCAGTTCCAATGCAGCATCGATGGCAGAATTTTTGCCTCCGATCACAGCGACATCCAAATTATAGTAGGGATGTCCTTCATGGAAGTAGTGATAGACATGAGGCAGATCTTCTCCTTTAATATTCATTAAGTTCGGATTATCATAGTACCCAGTTGCGATAATAACGTACTTTGCTTCATAGTTCGTTTCTTCATTTTTTCGGTTCAACGTTCTTACCGAAAATGTACCTTCATTATTCTTTTCAACAGATACAGCTTTTTCTAAAGTGCGCAATTTTAAATTGTTTCTTTTTACAACTTCTCTATAATATGTCAGAGCATGAATTCTCTTTGGTTTTCTTTGTTCATGAACAAAAGGAAAACCTCCGATCTCCAGCTTTTCACTAGTGCTAAAAAACGTTTGATGCGTGGGGTAATTGTAAATGGTGTTAACCACATTTCCCTTTTCAATCACACAATATGTTATGCCCTTATTCTGAAGCGCCAACGCAGCCGCCAAGCCGCATGGTCCTCCTCCAATTATACAAACATCTACTTTCACTTTTTCACCACTCCAAAAAACACGTCATATCTTTATGTTGCCAAATAAAAAAATCTCCTATCATCATATGATAGGAGATTTAGATTTCAATTGCAAAATATTAAATCCAGCCTCTGAATCGGGAAGCCTCAGCCATCTTACGAACACCGACCATATAAGCGGCTAGTCTCATGTTAACTTTTCTGTTCATAGCTGTTGTATAAACCGTATCAAACGATTTAACCATAACTTTTTCAAGCTTCTGTTCAACTTCTTCTTCAGTCCAATAATACCCTTGGTTATTCTGAACCCATTCAAAGTAAGAAACTGTTACTCCACCAGCACTTGCTAGTACGTCAGGAACAAGGAGGACTCCTCTTTCTGATAAGATACGAGTTGCCTCAAGAGTTGTTGGTCCATTTGCAGCTTCAACTACAATTGTAGCTTTAATCTGGTGAGCATTTTTTTCTGTAATCTGATTTTCAATCGCAGCAGGTACTAAAATATCGCAATCAAGTTCTAACAGTTCTTGATTTGTTATTGTGTCTTTAAATAATTTTGTAACCGTACCAAAGCTGTCTCTGCGTTCAAGAAGATAATCGATATCAAGTCCTTCAGGGTCATGAAGACCGCCATAAGCGTCTGAAATCGCGATTACTCTCGCTCCAGCATCGTGCATGAATTTAGCAAGGAAGCTTCCTGCATTACCAAATCCTTGTACAACGACACGAGCGCCTTCAAGCTGAATACCTTTTTTTGCAGCAGCTTCTCGAATACAGATTGTAACACCTTTTGCAGTCGCTGTTTCACGTCCGTGAGATCCACCAAGTACAAGAGGTTTTCCAGTAATGAAACCTGGAGAGTCAAACTCTCTGATTCTGCTGTATTCATCCATCATCCAAGCCATGATCTGCGAATTTGTAAATACATCTGGGGCAGGTATATCTTTTGTAGGTCCTACGAGCTGACTGATAGCTCGTACATATCCGCGGCTTAATCTCTCAAGCTCTCTGAAAGACATCGTACGCGGATCACAGATGATTCCGCCTTTACCGCCGCCGTATGGCAGATCTACAATTCCTGCTTTTAAACTCATCCAAATTGATAGCGCTTTAACTTCTGTTTCTGATACATTCGGATGAAAACGAACGCCGCCCTTTGTTGGACCAACAGCATCATTGTGCTGGGCACGATATCCTGTAAAAATTTTAGTGCTTCCATCATCCATTTTAACCGGTATGCGGACAGTAAGCATACGGATTGGCTCTTTAAGCAACTCAAAAACTTCGGAAGAATATCCTAATTTATCGAGCGCATCCGCTATAACGGATTGCGTGGATTGGAGCACATTGTCATTTTCCTGATGATTGTCGGATTTTTGGTCTGTAGTATTTTGGGCTGTCATTTGTTTACCTCCCATATTTGTCACCTCTAAAGTTTAGTCAAGCTTCAGTGACAGTATACACCTTTGCAAGACTGTTGAGAAGAAAAATTTAGTGAATTTCACCTAAAAAGAAAACGCTTTCTTAATCACATACTGTTACGAAAATACCTAATATTCTGCCAATATACCTATTGTCATTGTTTGTCCAGTTTCGCAGGAATCAACCCCACCATTCATTAACAGATGGGGTATTGATTTTAATCATTATTTTTTTAAAGATAACTCAATTAATTTTTCAATCATAGCAGGATAATCCATGCCTATTTCCTTCGCTGCATCTGGAAAAAGACTTGTCGGTGTCATGCCAGGAAGAGTATTTACTTCCAAAATAACAGGCTCTGTACCATCGTGAGGAACGATAAAATCTACACGGGAGTAAACTTCGCACCCTAGAACTTCATGCGCAGCAACAGCCTGTTTCTGTAATAATGCAGTTGTTTCTTCATCTAGTCTCGCAGGAACATAGTGTATACTTCCACCCTCAGCATATTTCGATTCATAATCATAATAGGCATTTTTAGGCTCAATTTCAACGACCGGCAATGCTTGCATCTTGCCATGCTCACCCATTACAGCAACTGTTACCTCTTTACCGCTTACGAATTGCTCCACTAGGACCGTATCATCATGCATGAATGCCTCAGCGATCCCTTTAAGAAGTTCTTCCCTGTTTTGAGCAATTGTTAACCCAATTGTTGATCCCTCTCTATTCGGCTTAACTACAGCTGGAAAATCGAAAGTTAATTCTGTCTGATCTTCCTTATAAGATTTTTTGTATAATACCTTTTCTTTTGCAATATTGATGCCTGCTTCTTTAAAGAACTGTTTTGATTTTGCTTTATCCATTGCAATTCCTGATGCTAAAGCACCAGATCCGACATATGGAATATTCATCATATCTAAAAGTCCCTGAAGACGTCCGTCCTCTCCATACTTGCCGTGAAGCCCTAAAAAGACAACATCTGCTTCCATATCGAGCAACTCATGTAATCGCGATGGGTGAAAATCGATACCGATAACATCATGTCCCTTGCTTTCAAGAGCAGCAATAATTTGTTTTCCTGTAGATAATGAAACTTCCCTTTCAGCAGATACTCCGCCATATAAGACTGCAATTTTCATTAATGGTCACTCCTAGCCCAAAAGTTTATGTATTTATTATATTCCCTGACTTTTTTACTGTTCAGCAATAAAAAAATATTACTAATCATAACACGATTTTTAAGAAATCAGGTAGGTAAAACATAAATGAGGACGCAGAAATTTTGCGCCCTCCTTCCTGTTTTGTTATTTAAAATAACGATGAAGCTCTTCTACTGCTTCAGTCTTCATTAGTTCTTTTCCATATTCGATTACTCTATAGCTTGTAATAGTTGAGGAACTCCCGAATTCAGCAAGAATTGCAATAAATAAATCCAGATCAAGTGGTTTAACTTCTTCCTCTTCAAATTTTAAGTAAAAATGATTATTAAAAGAGAACAACCTGCCACCCTTTATTTCTAGTGAATAAAGACGGTTCGCTAGGAGGATAACATCTTCAAAGGATGAAAACTCATAAAAAATTTCATCATTCTCGTCCAAAGTTACTTGCATCTCTATATAATCTTCATCATATTCTTCTTCCAGATCATACTCATTGATACCTTTTGTAACAATAACAACCATACCTTGAGCAGGAAGTGAAAATACTTCAACCGCAATAGGACCGTCAGCTTTAAATCCTACCTCATCATCAGCTTCAGTCATCATATCACGGAAAAGCTGATGTACTTTCGGAATGTCTTGCCATATTTCTTCTTTTGAAATACCACGTTCATTCAAATCATCAAAAGTTAGGAAGATCTTTATTTTATTATAGGTTAACCGTTCTACCCGCATCTCTGGTCCCCCTTACGATCGGCGCTATTATGTCTTAATTACAATATATGAGTTTGTGAAAAGTTGGTGATTAACAAACAAGCCAATTATATCTGCCATCATTATTTATTTTTAAGCTTCTTAGAAATCCAGTCTTCCCATTCTGCTTTTGTGCCGCCGATTAACAGCTCGCTGTATGTCTCCTGAACTTCTGAAGACAGATGGCTAACTGCGGATCCCCCCACACCAAAAGAAGTTTCAGGGAATTTCCCATTAAGATCTTTAGCCCATCCTAATGTTTTTATCGCGGGATCCACAATTGTACACGATAAAAATACCATCCTAGGCCCCACTTCCTTTAAAACAACTTCAAAGTCTTTCTCTGGAATTCCATGACCTAAATAGATCACTTCGAATCCTTTACGTCTTAAGAACAATGTAAACATCAAGAGACCTAATTCATGTTCCTCTTCTATACCGCAGCTTGCAATAACCTTAGGCAAATAAGGGTCAGAAGGAAGCCATTGCATAAGTTGTCCAATTTTAGTTCGGAGAAAGGATGAAGTAAAGTGTTCGTGTGCAACTGTTATTTTTTGATCTTCCCAAAGATGGCCTACCTGTACTAATAATGTACCCAAAATATCAATTATGACTTTTTCCAAATTATACATGCTGAATGCCTGACTCAATAGATCGTTAGCTTTCTTTTCCTGAAACGAAAGCAAAGCATCTAAAATCATTTTGGACATTTCAGCAGCACGATCTGTATTTTCAATTGAAAAAGGTGCTGCTTCTTTATAAAGTTCCCCGTTTTGGGCAACATCGACCGCTTGGCTTATTGTGAATCCTTGATTTACTTTATTCACTAGCCATTTTAATATGTATACTTGTTCATCGGTATATAATCGGTGCCCAGCTTCATTTCTATGAGGCTGAACAATAGAATAGCGTCTTTCCCAGGCTCTTAGAGTACCAGCTTGTATACCAAGCATTTTGGAGACCGCTTTAATGTTGTACTTCCCTTCACAAGACATCTGCACTTCCTCCAAAAAATAAGTTAAGAAGAGTATATCTGAAAAAACATTGCACTGTAAACTTTTTACCTTAACCGAGAGTAATCAGATGTGCCTCACAAGGTGCACCCAATCGGAGAGGCATATGTGTTGCACCAAAGCCATTGCTGACTAAAAGCTTGTAATACCCTTCATCATACCATCCGCCTCTTTTAGCGATCCCCAATGGTCCCAGCCTGATTTGGCCGCCGTGTGTATGCCCCGAAAGCACTAAGCGAACTTGATACTCTTCCCTGATTTTTCTTGATATATCTGGATTGTGACTGATGAGGATACGGCATGAAGAACTGCAATTCCTTACCGCATCTTCCAATCTGTCTCTTCCAAAAGAAAGATCGTTTATTCCTGCAATATCAAGAACTTCATTGTTTCTTTTCAAGGAAATATTAGTATTATCTAAAATGATTGCGCCATTATTTAAAATGGTGTTCTTTAACAAAGTAATATCTACGTCGTAATCATTGTTTCCCCATACAAAATGAACAGGTCCAATTTTAGACAGCATTTTTATATTATCTTCCACCCTATCCATCGTAACTCCTTTTTCTACTAAGTCCCCTCCGATTATTACAATGTCAGCTTTTCCTGCTATTTCAATAAGTTTTTTTGAAATTGTTCTTCGATGGATGTCAGAAATGAAAAAGATTTTAAAATTCTTAAAAGAACCAGGGAGTTTGTCTATGTTTATGGTATCTAAACTGACACTATTTCTGTGTGCTTCAATATACATAAATACTGTAAGTGTAAATACAGCTAATAAGAAAATGTAAATCATTACTGCCTCCTGCAATTGTTTAAATGATCATAACACAAAACTGTTTAAAGCTAATAAAATGGATATATACGGGTTAATTTTTTGAATATTTAAAAAGTATTAGTTGAAAAATTTGTAAATTTAACGTATGATAATTAATAAGAATAACAAAAATATAGAGAGGACTAACATCATGACATTAACTAAATTAAAGAACAAATCTCTCGTTACTGACCATGATTTATCATATAGCATGCGACTTGGTTTGCCTATAGAAGTTTATTGCCCAGAATCACACCAAACCATTGCCTTTGGCAGAATAGATCATTTTTGTGAAATGACTGTAAGCATACAAGGTCAGCACCATGATAGAGATTCTGTATTATTTTTCGGATGTCCATGCCAATAACCTTTTATTTATGAAAGATATTAATGTTGTACTCTTTTTTCATAAATTCAAATACGATATGCCTCTGATCCCATTGTTCCTCATCGCTCCACCATTCTTCATTTCGATCAATAAAATCTGAACGGATCGCTTCGAAATCATCATCTGCTTTTTTGTATTTTTTTTTCATCCAAATCATATGAAAACTAGAGAAAATGATAAAGACAGTACAGATCCAAACCATCTCATCGGCGAAAATAAGGGTTAATGGATTTTCAAAGGGTGATGCTTCAGGAAGTTTTAAAAAATATAGATAAACAAACGTGGCAATTACAACAAAAATCATTGACAATCCCCATTGATTAATTGCTTTTTTCCATCTGTCTTTTTCTGCTTTCTTCTCTACGAGCTGTGCTAATACGATACTTGTCAGCTGATTAACAAAAGGCTTTATCCTCCAGTGATTCAATGCGTTCATACACAAAACCTCCTATAGAATAATTATGCCTATACAAAGAGATTCATGCTTTCAAATAAAATAAAGACCGTCAGGAATCAATTGAGTCCCGACGGTCTTTATCGTTCGATCTCCACTTGCTCAACACCCTTTTTATCTTCACTGTGGACTGGCGTGGATACTTTCTGTGACCAATATTTATAAGTCACAGTCACACCAATCAATAAAATAAAAGAAAAAAGCAGCAGTCTTGTCACCCAAAACATAGACATTTTTCTCTGTTTCCGGTGATTCTCTTTCTTTTTTTTGACCTCTTTCTTCTTTCCATGCACTTCACTTCTCGATGGAAGTGTACTTGTTTGAAATCCGCTTATATCTGAGGCTTTCATTCTAAGATTTTCTGCCTGATCTTTCTCCATTTAAGTCACACTCCATTTTCGTTGTCTTTCCTGCCTTTTTTATGTTCTCGGGCAATCCAGCAGCCCGAAATAAAATCAATTAAGAAATGAGCAAGAAACGGAACCCATATTGTTTCAGTCAACTCATATAAAAGGCCAAGCCAAAAACTTAAAAGGGTAACAATACTGAATAATATTGGCTTTCTAATATATCGGACATGAAGAAGTGAAAAAATAAGACTTGTAAGAACTAAACCTAATAAAGATTGTAATACTCCGCGGAATAGCCATTCCTCTGTAAATGCAATTATACCTGTCAAAATAAAGATATGAGGATACGATAAGGAGCTGAAGATTTTTTCATTAATTCCTCCATCGTCCAAATAATGAGGAGGAAGTCTTTTTTTTAATTCTATAGATAAAAAAGGTAAAAACAATCCTGTTGCTCCTGCTAATACTAGATCTTTACTTGTTAGTGTACTATCCATATTCCAGGGAAAAGGAACATCAAAGAAAAAAGCAATAACACAAGCGATAACTAAAAATAAACCTTGCGAGATATAAACATTCAATAATAATTCTTTTGGGGTAAAATCATTTATCAAGTTTCTGTCATGAGAATTGTTCATATTTGTTGTTACACTTCCTGTCTAAATAACCGTTTGAGCTCATCTTCCCATACTTGATAAATATGGGTCTCTTTTTCTTCTTTTCCGTAAAAGCGGGTCAATTCATCTTGACAGCCGCTGCAGCAATAGTCCTTCTCTGCTATTTCTTCTTCTCCGAAATATTTCAGCATCATGCTTCGTTTACAGCCTTCATCCATTATCCACTTTTCAATCATTCTTAATGAATTTAACTTTTCTCTTTTTCTTTCCTCTATCTTTTTCTTAAGTATTTTTTTCAACGATTCTCTTTTCACTTCTGGTACACATTTTTCGTACAATACGCCTGAGTTATTAAGATGGTATTCCATAAATCTTTGCCCTGTTTCAGAGATACCTGCTAACTGCAAACGTTCAGATAAGGTCTGTTCGGCAAGTACATCGTAATCTGATAAAATGTAATCTATTTGATTATCATCAGGAAGCTCATTTTCAATAAAGTGAAATGGAATCTCTAGATCGGATGGATGATAAAGAAGAATCGCTGCTGATGGCTGCAAATCCCTTCCAGCACGTCCTATTTCCTGAACGTACCCTTCTACATTTGCTGGAGCATTATAATGAATCACAAACCTGATATCAGGTTTGTTTATACCCATCCCAAATGCATTTGTGCATACGATCAGCTGCAGCTGCGAATTTAGAAATTGCTTCTGCACTAGCAATCTCTCATCTTGATCCATACCCCCGTGATAATATGAAACATCTTGTATCCCTCTTTCATGAAGTACAGTGACAAGCTGTTCAGCGCCTCTTCTCGTATTTGTATAAACAATTCCAGGACCTTTTAGTTCTGTTATTAGCTCTAAAGCTCTGTCTAGTTTTTGTTCTACATCTGAAAAGGATTCAACAAAAATAGAGATATTCGGTCGATTCACACTATGTATATGAACTTTTGCATCTTTCATTTCCAAATACTTCAGGATATCTTCTTGCACTTTTACTGCAGCTGTTGCCGTTAATGCAAGACATACAGGGTTTCCGAGTTTTTTTCTAATAAATGCTAAATCCAAATAATATGGCCTGAATTCATGTCCCCATTGAGAAATACAATGCGCTTCATCTACGACAAAGAGCGACCAGTTGACTGATAATAAAGCAGATCGTATATATTTGTTTTGCATGATCTCAGGACTTACAAAAACAAACTGGTAATCTTTTAAGTGATTCAAAACCGATTGTTTATCTGAATGATCCAAGAAACTATTTAACGCCACTGTTCTCTTAAAGCCAGTTTGTTTAAACTGATCAACTTGGTCCTGCATAAGAGACACTAGCGGAGAAACAATTAAAGCTCTGCCTTTCAATAAAACGGTTGCCAACTGATAAATCAGTGTTTTCCCCGTTCCAGTGGGAAGCATTCCTAGTACATCATGACCGGAAAGAATATCTTCTAATATTTCTTTTTGTCCCGGTCTGAAATCATCAAAACCGTAGTACTGTTTAAGCGCCGCTTCCAACTGCATTTTTCCCACCCTCTTTTGCTAGAACAAGCCGTATTTGCAAATATGTTAAATGTGGAAATGCTTCTTTTATCGGCCTGAGCTTAAATTTTTTTGTTTTATTATAAAAAAGGATAACTCTTTCTTTTTCTTCCTCGCTTATGTAAGGATGAATCGAAAACTCAGGAATCTCCCGAGCGATTTCTACGAGGTGATCTTCCATTGTACTCAATTTTAAGTTCCTGATTTTCATAATTTCTTTTATGTCTTTTTCTTTTTTCAGCAGATGATACGTCTGCAAAGCGGATTTGGTTAAGGCGGGTACAACTATAAAATCCCCTATAAGTGAATTTAATACAAGATGCCTCTCGGGCTGTTCTCTAATTGACTTGAAAATTTGATGCAGCACGGAACGGAAGCGAAGAACGGTTTCAGTTCTTGTTGATCCCCACTCTCTGGCAGACTGTTCAAATGTATTTCCAATACGTTTGTAACCTGACAATTTTTTAACAAAGATTTCAGCACCACCGGGATCGCATGTTTGCAATACTGTATTTAACTCATTGTACAAAAGAGATGCAATATGGTTTCTTTGCTGTTCAGATCTTGGAAAGAGGATTTTTACTTTTTCAGCTGCTTCACTTTCTCTAATTACTGGAGAAAAATCAAAGTTATTATAAAGAGAGTTTGATAAAGACTGTACAAATAAAGTAATGATCTGCCAGCATTTATGTTCGATCGCAGCATATTTTAGACCATTGAGCTTTCCAATGAATAAATAACGGTCCTTGGTCTCCTCGAGGAACTCTTCGCCTTTTTTAGTTACAACAAAGACATTGTTTTCTTTAGGCATAATCAGTTCTTCCGTATATAGTTGATCAATGATTGAGTTAAAATCGTCTAGCGTTAATCCTTTTAGCGATGCATAATATTGTTCTATCTCAAACCATTGACTATCTGACAATGATTGTGAGGTTTTCTTCCCGGTTACTATGTAATAAATGCCGGAGCATTTTCGGCTGCCATCTACTTTTCGCAGAATGTCCATGATTATGGCAAAATAAATATCCATACTTTATCACCACTCTATTTTCTTATATCTATTTTATCAGATTATAGGGAATTGAGAGTAAAAGTGTTATATTTTGAAGGAAGCTGGGTATAAAAGATAAAATGAGGATACTAATTTTCTATTGAAATGTAGAGGGATACTTATTACAATATGATTAGAAGACCCTTTAATAAAAAATGGTTAAATATGTATGACCGGATTAGTTTTCCAATTCCTTAGGAGGTATTCATTATGCCAAAGTATACGATTGTTGACAAAGAAACTTGTATCGCATGTGGAGCATGCGGAGCTGCAGCACCAGACATTTACGATTATGACGATGAAGGAATTGCATTTGTAACACTAGACGAGAACCAAGGAATCGTTGAAATTCCAGACGTTTTGTTAGAAGATATGCAAGACGCTTTTGAAGGCTGCCCGACTGATTCAATTAAGGTTGCCGATGAGCCTTTTGATGGCGATGCATTAAAATACGAATAGACTAAGTTCCGAGCCCTCTTTTAAGAGGGTTTTTTTATTTATTTTATTAAGGATGATTCTCATTGTCAATTAGTTTCTTTGTTTTATGAAACCGCTATCTTAAAAAACATGGTTGTACCCTTATTCAGAATGTGTTAAATTATCAAAATATTGATGCAACTTATAAAGAACTCGAGGGGTGGAAACGTGACAGCAACCGTATTAGTGTGTGATGGCATTACAAGCGATGGAATCGAACCTTTAGTAAAACTCGAAGGTGTAAAACTCATCTTCGGAAAGGTTGATGATATCGAAGATCCTGAAATGATTGAGGGAATAATGGTAAGAAGCGCGACTAAAATTACCGAATCAGTTCTAGAAAGATTTTCCGGATTAAAGATTATTGCCCGTGCTGGTGTTGGAGTAGATAACATCGACCTTACCGCAGCGACCAAAAAAGGGGTTCTGGTTGTTAATGCTCCTGAAGGCAATACGATTTCAACTGCTGAACATACATGGGCAATGATGATGTCCCTTGTACGTAATATCCCGCAAGCTAACCAGTCTGTTAAGACCGGTGAATGGGATAGAAAAAAATATACCGGCCAGGAACTTTACCAAAAAACCCTTGGAATTATTGGAATGGGCCGCATAGGTTCTGAACTTGCAAAACGTGCTAAAAGTTTTTCTATGAATGTACTTGTTTTCGATCCTTACTTTTCATTAGAAAAACAAAAAGAATTATCTGTTACTTCTGTTGACCTTGATACGCTCATTCAGCAAAGTGATATTATTACTGTTCATACCCCGCTTACCAAAGATACTCGCAAACTGTTAAATTACGATAACCTTAAAAATACTAAAAAAGGAGCTTATATCCTCAACTGTGCCCGAGGGGGAATCATTGATGAAGAAGCTCTCTTGCACTATTTGAACACTGGCCACCTATCAGGCTGTGCACTGGATGTATTTGAACAAGAGCCTCCAGTTAACCGTTCATTGATTGATCACCCTAATGTTATCGTCACTCCCCATATTGCCGCTTCAACCATACAGGCTCAAAAAAATGTAGCTTATATGGCGAGCGATGAGATTAAGTCGTTTATATTAAACAAACCTTTAAAACATGCTGTTAACTTTCCGTCATTATCTAAAGATACTTATGAAAAACTTATAGCCTATTATGACTTTTCACATGTACTTGGGTCGTTTACCACACAATTTTTCAAAGAGCCAGTCACTGAAATTTCCATCGGATATGGCGGTTCACTCTCTGAAACAGATACGACATCACTTACCAGAAGCTTCCTTTGCGGTTTCTTAAAAACGAGACTCGGCAGACCTGTCAACGATGTCAACAGTATGGTGGCTGCCAACGAACGCGGAATTGTAGTAGGAGAAAAACGAGGTACAGATGACTACGGCTACCCAAATATTATTCATGTTAAAGTTACCGGACAAAACAGGACATTCACACTATCCGCTACTTTAGTTAAAGGGTTTGGCGGACGCATTATACAACTGAATGGATATACAGTAGATTTTGTTCCCCAAGGATCTCTTTTATATATTGAACATCGTGATACACCCGGTATTATAGGAAAAGTAGGTGCATTTTTAGGGGAAAGGAAAATAAATATCGCAACGATGCACGTAGGAAGAAAATCAGCAGGCGGTGAAGCAATGATGGTATTAACATTTGATTCACAGCTGCCAGAAGAGATTCAAAAAGAACTAGTCAGTATTGACGATCTGCTCGTCTGTAAACCCCTAGACTTGTAAATTACACTTAAAAAACTTGGCTCTGACGAGCCAAGTTTTTTTATTTATCCCAATTCAACTTCTTTTCGTACTCCATCCTTAAAAGTCATAAGAGTTGTATATCCTGTCTTTTTTGCAAGCTTTATAGAAGATTCATAGTTTTCCCCAACTTGGTGAGGTTCATGAGCATCAGAAGATAATACAATTGGAATACCTTTTTTATAGCATAGTGAGAGAAGCTCAGGTTCAGGGTATAATCTTCCTACAGGCTTGCGCAAACCAGCTGAAGATATTTCCACACATGTTTTTGAATTTTTCAAAGCGTCTGTTACCCTCTCATACTGCTCCATTAAAAATTCCTCGTCTTTTGGAACGTGATTAAAAATTTTCACCAAGTCAATATGTCCTACAATATCAAAAAGATTTGATTGTGCAAGCGTTATGATTTGGTCGTAATAGGCTCTATATGTTTCGTAAAGATCCCTTCGATCCCATTCTTTTCTAAATTCTGCAAGATCGATTCCAAAATCTTCAACCCAGTGAACAGAGCCAATCACGTAATCAAAGGGATAAGATGAAATGAAGGATTCCATCTCTTCGTGGCTGCCTGGGGTATAATCCATTTCAATAGACATCCTTACGTCTAGATCTAACTTTTCAGCTTTCTTAAACAGATTTACATAGTCGTCCATCGCATAATAGCGTCTTTCTTCCATCCAAGGTTTAGAAACAATGTTTTTCGTTTCATAAAAATGATAAGCGTGTTCAGAAATCCCAAATTCTTCTATTCCTTTTTGTTTTGCTGTTTCTACAAATTTCGTTAAGTAATCAATCGTCAAAGTACCTTTTTCGAGATGAGCATGGTAATCCGTCAGCATTTTGATCTCCTTTTAAAAACGTTTTACCATATGTACCACGAATATCTCCCTCAATCAAGCATTTATGCTCCGAGTTTTCCTCCTATAAAAAGTACACTGATACAGAGTGTTAAAAATAACACCGCAAACAAGCGATTAAGATAGTCTCTCATTTTGTCCTCCTATGGTTCCTAGAATCAACTTTACTATCCTATTCAAGTAATCAAATTTTTGAACTCTATTTTTAAAAATTATGGTGTATTATTTTGGCAGAGCGATTTTACACTATATAAAAAACCGCCTTAATAGGCGGCTGTTTTGTTAATATTGTTGTTAAGCTGCTTCTCCATAATATATAGGAGCGGTTTGTATAGCACTACAAAGAATACGGCATTTCCAATCGCATGATTCACATCAAATGGAAGACCTGCCAGATAATAAGGCCAGAATTTTTGTGTAATGACCCCACCCATTATTACCGACATTATGAAACCGAACAAAAAGCCGCAGAAGCATACATATAAGCTCATGACCCACCATGGCATTCTATGTCGGTATTTTCCGAGCAGACCGCTTAAAACTGCGATAATCCCCCAAGCGATCATCTGTCCAAATGACCATAGACCGTGACCTAAAAATAGGTTTGTAGTTAAAGTGCTTAATATAGCTAGAATAAGTCCTTGAACAGGTCCAAGTACAAATGATGCTAATATTAGTATCGTTGTGTTTGGCTGAACGTTTGGAATCATTGCAAATGCGAGGCGTCCTACAGTTAAGATTGCTGCAAGCAAAGCAATGATCGTAATCCTTCTGATCGTCAGTTTATTCATATTTGTGGAAGTCAAATTCAACGGTATCACCAGGTTTCAATGTGATTTCTTTTGCACCTTTCATTGCTTCTTCACCATTAACAGAAAAGAACCATGATGTTTTATCCTGTTCGCTTCCGGCAATCCCTTCAATACTGCTGATAAAAGAATCATCAAACTGAGTTTCAATCTTAAAGTTATCCTTCATAACATCCATAATTGTTGTTTCTTCCGTAATTGCTACTTTCTTTTCTGCTACTTTCTCTTTGCCGTTATCTTTTGTAATTTGAACGGTTACTTGTTCTTTTTTGTTTTCTTCAGTTTTCGGCTGATCAGAAGCCTTCTTTGTCTCAGATGTTCCACACCCAGCCATTAACATCATTAATGCTGCAAATACTAAAATCAGCTTTTTCATCATAAAACCTCTTTCTTGTTGATAATTTTTTTCTTTCAGGCTGTTTTCTAAAAGATTGTTGTTTTTCCCGCTTCATTTGCAAGTTGATAGGGGCGCAAGGTGCGAGACTCCTACTGGACAAGCGGTCAGGTGGAGACTCCTAATGGCGCATAGCGGCAGGAGGCTCACCTCACGCCCCGTGGAAAGCGAGCAGCCTGGAGCGGAAATCAACTTCTTTCAAAAGCAACAAGGGTTACGAAAACAGCTTTCATTTAAATCACCAAACAAAAAAATCCCCTTCGTCTACGAAGGAGATTGATAATTTGGTATACAGGCAGAAAACAGCGGCCTTTTAACGGCACTGCTTTAACACCCCCCTATCCTCGTAGGTCATGTCATGTACAAAACAGGCAGGTCTCCTGGCTCTTGATCATCGTCCCCTAACGCCTTCCCGTTTTCACAGTGGCAGATCAATTAGGTTTCTCACAATTACAGTGGCGGGACCGCAACGGAATTTAACCGTCTTCCCTATTATGCTTGTCCGATTAGGACAGCACCTGTTTAAACACTTATGAAATTTTCTTTTTACAAATCAATTATAACCGACTGGAGAAAATTGTGAAATCATTTTTTCGATCTGTTCGCTGTTCCTTATGGAACAAGATTAATCGGGAAAGTATGATAATTTATTTCACAGTTCGAGGTATTACGAATGAGAATGTCGTACCTTCATTATTTTTACTATGAACATTAATTTGACCGCCATGTGCTTCAACAATGTTTCTGGCGATTGCGAGGCCAAGACCAGTACCTCCTGATTTCCCTCTTGTTCTTGCTTTATCGCCTTTATAAAAACGTTCAAAAACAAACGGAAGATCTTCCTCTTTAATTCCTGACCCGTTATCTTTAATGAAAAACTTAACTGTCTTTTCACTAGATTCTATTGACAGACGAACAAAGCCTCCATGTGAAGTGTGGCGAATCGCATTATCTATTAAGTTCGTTAAAACTTGCTCAATTCGGTCAGGATCGATTTCCATCTCATTCTGGATACCAGAAATTTCGAGTGTTAGCTGTATATCTCTATCTTTAGCAGGGCCTTGAAACTTTCGGACGATACGTTCGGCAAATGGCGGAATAGGTAGATGTGTATAATGGAGCTTCATATGCCCTGCTTCTAATCTGGCAAGATCAAGCAGTTCATTAACAAGCCTTCCCATTCTTTTTGATTCGTCCAAAATAATACCTGCTAATTCTTTCTTTTCTTCTTCTGATTCTGCAACATCATCTACAATAGCTTCACTGTAACCCTGAAGCATCGCTATTGGTGTCTTAAGCTCATGTGAAACGTTTGCAACAAAATCCTCTCGCAATTTGTCCATACGGCGCTCTTCTGTCATGTCACGAAGGACCGCAACCGCACCGCGAATTACCGCGTGATCATATAAAGGTGTCATAACGATAACCCATGAACGTCCCTGAATGTCAATTTCGGTCATCTGCTCGCTTTCAAGTGAAACAACTTGCTGAAAAAGCTGAGTGACAGCTATTGGAACATTTCCTTTAACTTCACTCTTCATTCCTGATTCATAATAAAAGGCTTGTAAAAAGCGGTCAGCCGGAGGATTAGTTACAAGGATATTCATCTTTCTGTCAAACGTAATAACACCATCAGCCATTGAACTCAAGATGCTTGTAAGCTGTTCTTTTTCCTGGTTCAACGCTGTAATATTATTTTTAAGCTGACGTCCCATCCGGTTAAACGTCATTCCTAGTTCACCAATCTCATCATGTGTTAAGATCGGCACTTTCATATCAAATTCACCTTTTGCAACAGATGTGGCTGCTTCTCTCATTTTTCTAAGAGGAGCTGTTATGCGTGTGGATAAAAAGAAAGCAAATATGATCGTAAGTATAATCGCTATACCTGCCGCTAAAAAGATAAGGTATTTCGTATGGTTTGTAGTTTTTGTAATATTCTCGATCGATTGGTAAACATATACGCCGCCTTTACCGTTTTCTGTTTCGTAAGGTTCACCGTAAACGATCATTGTATGGGCAGATTCATTATTATTGGATATGATCGGAAATTCTCCATTTGTATAAATCTTTTTCGCCTCATCCACTACTGAAGATAATTGTTCGTTATCACTAAAAACAGAAACAGGAATGTAAGGAGCATCACTAAAAGATTTTGTATCCATAAATGATTCCTGATTTTCGTCAATAATCATAATAGACATTGAATAAGCTTCTGCCATTTCACTTGTGATCCTAATGGCTTCTTCTTTATTTTCATCGTTCTCCATGATCAGGACAAGCCTGTCTGCCATTTTTGTTAGTTGTTCTCTTGCCTGATTATCATAAAAATTTTCGAAAAACTGGGTAAGCAATATTGTCAGCACAGTCAGTACAACTAAGACCAGCAACAAAATGGTTACCGAAAGTTTGCCTACAACACTTCTCCAAATCATTCATTTCCCGCCTCAAATTTATATCCAACTCCCCAAACCGTTGCAATCATTGAGGCTGCATCTGGAGAGACTTTGTTTAATTTTTCACGAAGTCTTTTAACATGTGTATCTACCGTTCTTAAATCACCAAAAAACTCATAATTCCATACATCCTTCAATAGCTGCTCACGAGCATAAACTTTATCTGGTGTCTTGGCTAAATAGTACAGAAGCTCATATTCTTTAGGTGTTAAGTTTACTTCTTTACCACCTGCTGTAACACGATGAGCGTCATGATCGATTGTTAGATGCTTGAACACAACCACATTTTTTGCAACGGTTTCCGTTTGAAGGAATTTTGTTGGTGAAGATCTTCTTAAAAGTGCTTTAACACGCAGGATGACTTCTCTTGGACTGAATGGTTTAGCGATATAATCATCTGTACCAGCTTCAAATCCTTGGATCCTATTTAGCTCTTCCCCTTTTGCTGTCAGCATAATTACTGGAGTGGCTTTCTTTTCTCTTAGTTTTTCACACACCTCAATACCGTCCATACCCGGAAGCATCAAATCAAGCAGAATAAGATCAAAATTAATGGATACTGCCATTTGAAGTGCTTCTTCTCCATTTTCTGCTTCATGAACTTCATAGTTTTCTCTTTCAAGATACATTGTTAATAATTTGCGAATTCGTTCTTCATCGTCAACCACTAAAATTTTTGCTTCTGTATTCATTTTTCAAGCCTCCACATGAATTCATAGTGAAAAATTTTTCATATCATATCTATCCTGTATCTATCATACATGAATACTTCCTCTTGGAACAAACAGGATACTCTTCATTTACTTTATAAAAAAGCCCCTCTTATATAAAGAGAGACTTTTATGAAACTTCAATTATGCGTATGAGTGCAATCCTACTAATACGAGATTTACTGCAATCAGGTTAAATGTAATGATCCAGAAACCGAGCACACAGAGCCATGCAGACTTTTCACCATGCCAGCCTCTTGAAAGCCTTAGGTGGAGATAAGCAGCATAGAACAAGAAAGTGATTAATGCCCAAACTTCTTTAGGATCCCAGCCCCAAAACCTCGACCATGCCTCCTGAGCCCAAATCATCGCAAAAATCAACGCACCCAATGTAAATATTGGAAATCCGATTGCTACCGCACGATAGCTGATTTCATCAAGAAGATCAGGATTTATTTTCACCTTCGGCTGAAGTGCGGCCGCGATTCTTTTTCTTAATATCAGCCTTAGCAATCCATATAAAATTGCCCCTGAGAGAAGTGACCATATAAACGTGTTTAATTTAATTGATGCATTGGCACCATTCATCCATGATGGTGTGGAAAAAAGCGGATTGAAAGTATCATCCAACTGTTCTCCGTTAGCTGGCCCTGCGATTGCAGGCATATCATAAACAATCTTTTCCGGCTGGTTCTGATCGTTCATGATTTCAAAGCTTGCTTCATAACCTGCACCTTTGAAAGCCAAGGAAATTATTATGAAACCTACTACACTTATTAAACTGTACAAAACGATCTCGATCCACTTTGTCTTTTTAGAAGAAACCGATTGATCGACAGTACGAATTAAATAAATTAAACCTGAAACGAATGAAATAGCGAGTATTCCTTCACCTAGAGCCGCTGTAGTAACATGAATCTTGAGCCAGTCACTTTGAAGAGCTGGAATAAGTGGTGAAATATCTTTCGGAAACATACTTGCATAAGCAATAACAAGCAAAGCCACCGGCATCGCGAAAACACCTAATCCATTCGTACGGTAAATCGCATATAAAATAATAAATGCAAGTACCATCATCATTCCAAAGAAAGTTGTAAATTCAAATAAGTTACTTACGGGAGCATGTCCGCTAGCTATCCATCTAGTAATGAAATACCCAAGCTGCGCTGCAAATCCAACACACGCAGTTATGAATCCTATTTTACCCCATTTTTTTGTATGAGCTGCTTTTTCATTTTTTTTATCTGAAATGGACATTGCAAAAAACAGGGTAGAAAATAAATAAATCATGAATGCGCTATACAAAAGCGTACTGCTAATTTCAGCCATCCTAAACCCTCCTGCTCGAACGGTACTCTTCTTTTGTATCAGATTCCTTATCAACTAAAGCTGCTAAGCTTGTCTTTTCAC
This sequence comes from Fictibacillus arsenicus, assembly GCF_001999465.1. Taxonomy (GTDB): domain Bacteria; phylum Bacillota; class Bacilli; order Bacillales; family Fictibacillaceae; genus Fictibacillus; species Fictibacillus arsenicus. The sequence goes on along the minus strand of NZ_MQMF01000003.1, from coordinate 65,442 downwards.
TAAGGAAATCTAAATCTTTTTTCAAGCCATACCAGTTCTTATTCGTGTGAGCTGCTGCCCACACTCCATCTTGATTTTGTTTAATCCAAATTCTTCTATAGTTCCAATATAAACCTTGCGTAACACCAATCATAAAAATAAATCCGCCAAGAGCAATGATCCAGAGCGTATGGTCTTTCCTAACCGTTAAGGCTGTTAAGTCCTTTGTCTCGATTCCTGCAAACGACATTTTAAATAGATTCTCACCAGCTTCAATGTTCTTTTGAATACCTACAAATGCTTTTTCGCCTTTTGGTGTATCAGGAGAATACATCGAAAATACAAAAGCAGGGTTATCAGGCAAATTGTTTACAGTTGATGGCTGCTTTTGCTCATTAAGAATAAAGTTTGGAAAATACTCTTCGATCTCAACTCTATAGCCATTTCCCAAATCATACTTTTTCTCAGGTTCATGCAGATCAACTGTCAGCTTGCCAAACTTCTTGCCAGTTGCCTTCTCTTCTAATTCAAAACTCATCTTATTGAATTCATTCAGCTTAAAATCAGTCTGATAGAGTGCGAAGGAATCAAATTTAAACGGTTCATTTACACGGATCTCACCGTCTTTTACTTTTACAAGTTCAGGATCCTCACCAATTGTATGATTAGGCTTCGTCTTGTATAGTGTCACGTTGCTTTGATAGTTTTTTGCTACTTCTCCATCCACTGAACTTAGTGCACTATTAAACTTCTTTTCTTCCTTATCATACATTTCGAGAATAAATTCTTTGTTTTCTAAGTAATATTGTCCATCTTCACTCTTAGTACCTGGTATTGACGCTTTTTCTCCTTCTCTGACCCATAGAATTTCATCGACATACATTCCTGGGAAGAATCTAAGCATCGCACCAGTTAAGAAGATGATTAATCCAACATGGTTCACATACGCGCCCCACCTTGAAAACCGTCCTTTTTCTGCAAAAAGATTGCCCTTTTCTTCACGAACTTTATAGCGCAATGATTCAAGTGTATATTTGATCTCTTCTAACTCTGCTTCTTTACTAACCGAGAACAAACGCTGTTTTTTCATAAATTGATCATGTCTTGTAACTCTTTGTGTTTTTAAGGCTTTATAAAGCGGTATTCCCCGATCGAGGCTGGCAATAATAATAGAAAGCCCTAACATTCCAAGCAGAATGATAAACCACCATGACCCATAAAGTTTATGGAAGCCCAACAAATAATAAATTAATCCAAGTGTTCCGTATTCGCTTTCATAATGAGTCGCAGGATCAACATTTGGCGGGATAAACGTTTCTTGAGGAAAAATAGTCCCTATTGCAGCAGCGACCAGTATGATGATTATCAGCCACACTCCAACTCTTACAGACGAAAAGAAGTTCCAGGTACGATCTACAAACGTTTTATTATACGTTTGCGATCGTCTGGCGCTTCCTTCATAACGCATGCTTGATAGCACTTCAACGTCGTTATCCAGTGGCTTCCCACAGGCTTGGCAAAGACTTGTACCGTATGGATTGGAGTGGCCGCATTCACATGTTATTGATTGCATTTTTTCACCCCGTTACGGTTTAATTTTTTCCATAAAGGAAATAATTTTCTCTTCAGACAGTGATTCACTCGTTCGTCCCACTACTTTCCCGTTCTTATCGATTAGAATCGTAGTTGGAATAGGACCAATACCGTATGCTTTCGTTACTTCTCTTTGTTTATCCATCGGTATTTGAAAGGTTAAACGATAGCGATCCACAAAGTTTTTTACTGATACATTTGTTTCACTAACATTTACAGCAAGAATTTCTACATCTTGTTCTTTATAGGTTTCATATTGCCTTTGCATGTAGGGCATTTCCCGTTCACAAGGCTTGCACCATGTTCCCCAAAAATTTAAGAAGACACCTTTACCCCGGTAATCTTCAAGTTCAACCCGGTTGCCATTAAGATCAGTAAGTACAAAATTAGGAGCCGCGTCTCCCTTTTTTATGTAAGTACCACTTTCTTCAAAGATACTATTATAGATTGTATAACCGATCGCTATAACTAAGATGGCAAGCAAAGCAGAGCGAAACCATAATCTTTTTTTCTTCAACGTTATCCGCTCCTTTAGCCGCTTCCATTTTACTATAACTTGAAAAAAAAGCCTATCTACGGCTTTTTTTTGACGTTTGTGTGACAGCCATATTTCTTAGCTGCTTTATTTCATGTGGAGTTAATTCTCTAAACTCACCTGGATTAAGCCCTCTAAGATCAAGAAATCCGTATCTTTCTCGCTTCAGCTTCATAACGGGACATCCGATTGCTTCTAGCATTCGCTTTACCTGACGGTTCTTTCCTTCATGAATCGTTAATTCTACGATGGCAGTTCCTTTTTTCTTATCGATAGAAGTAACTTTCACTTTTGCAGGTGCTGTCATACCATCTTCCAGGCGAATTCCTCGTTCAAGCTGTTTAATCTTTTCTCTTGGAGGAATTCCTTTCACTTTAGCAATATACACTTTATCCAACTGGTAACGTGGATGCATAAGCACATTTGCAAATTCTCCGTCATTGGTCATGATAAGGACACCTGTCGTGTCATAGTCTAATCTACCAACCGGAAAAACTCGCTGTTCAATGATATCTTTAAAATAATCAGCAACTGTTTTACGTCCTTTATCATCAGATACTGCTGTTATTACTCCAGAAGGTTTATACATCAAAAAGTAAACGGGTTGTTCCCGTTGAATTTGAATTTCGTTCACTTCAATTTTATCTTTTGTTCCAACTTTTGTGCCAAGTTCAGTCACTACACTTCCGTTTACTTTTACTTTGCCTTCACGGATTAATTCCTCTGCTTTTCTTCGGGAAGTTATACCGCTCTGAGCAATCACTTTTTGCAATCGTTCCATGATTTCACCTCATGTCTCATCATACCTTCATTATTCGTAATACTCAACCACGATAAACGTAAAAAAGAGCCTAAATGGCTCTTTTTGTTCGTTTTAGGAGTAAAAAAGGAGTGAAATTGCTGCGATGGATGCTAAAAAACCTATTAAGTCTGCTAAAAGTCCAACCTTTAAAGCATATTTCATTTTTTTAATTCCGACCGCTCCAAAATATACTGTCAGTACATAAAATGTCGTATCCGTACTTCCTTGTATCGTTGAAGCCAATCTGCCAATAAAGGAGTCTGGTCCATGAGTTGCAATAAGATCAGAAGTCATACCAAGCGCACCTGTACCAGAAATCGTTCTCATCAATCCAAGCGGAACGACTTCTGCTGGTATATGAAACAATGAAAATAGGGGTCGCATAGCGAGCATAACATAATCCAACGCGCCAGAAGCTCTAAAAACAGATATGGCTACCAGCATACCAACCAAGAATGGAATAATATTAATCGCAATAGAAAACCCTTCTTTCCCTCCTTCTACAAATGTTTCATAAGTGGGAACTTTTTTATAGGTTCCATAGAGCAATATAAAACCAATCAATAGGGGAATAAACCAAATCGAGAATGATTGAACGAAATTCATCTATTTACCTCCCTTTTGCAAGGAGCGGTAGTAGTAATATCTGTCGATTAGGATGGCACCAACTGTTGCAACGGCTGTCGCTAAAAGTGTCGGTGCAACGATATCAGTTGGAGATTGAGAGTTATAGCTCATTCTAATAGCGATGATTGTAGTCGGAATTAATGTAATGCTTGATGTATTTATCGCAAGTAATGTGATCATTGAACGGCTTGCTTCGTTCTTTCCGCCATTGAGGATCTTTAGCTGTTCCATTGCTTTTATACCCATTGGTGTGGCTGCGTTTCCAAGACCCAACAGGTTCGCTGCCATATTTGATAAAATGTATCCTTGTGCTGGATGATCTTTTGGAATATCAGGAAAAAGCCATTTGACAATTGGACGGAAAAGGTATGCAAGCACTTCTAACAGTCCGCCTTTTTCTGCTATTTTCATAATTCCAAGCCAAAACACAAGGATACTTATCATAGCAAAACTCAAAGTTACTGCTTCTTTCGCACTTGTAAAAATTGCTGCATTTACCTTATCCATGTTGCCATTAATAGCTGCAACAAAAAATCCGATCACCATCATACCGACCCAAATGTAATTCACCATGAGCCATTATGCTCCCTTGCGGCAAAGAAAAGCTGGTTCAGCATGTCTTTAAATGTTGTCCAGATGCCCTCTTTGTGAGGCTTTATCAATGCTTTCCCATCATAATAAAGAGGTAAATCTGCTATTCTTAAACCATTTAAATCTATAAAATACCTACCTACTGGCTTAGGAATATCTTCATCCTTCCATTCACCAGATTTGGGCAATTTATATAAATGAATGGAAGAAGAGATCTGCTTAATCTCTTCTTTCATTAACGGATAAGAAAAAGTACGGTTTGCCTCAACTTTCCCTTTATAGCCTTTATCTTTAATGCTGGATACTTTGCCTTCTTTTATAAGCTGGGTCATTTGAAAAGAGTGAAATCCCCACTCGAACATATTTCTGTGATCTTCCCAGTCATCAGGATCATTTAAAGTAACTGCGATAAGCTCCATTCCATCTTTCTCTGCCGTTGAAACCAGTGTTCTTTTCGCACGTTTTGTATATCCTGTTTTTCCGCCGGTGGCATTCTCATAAAACTTCAGCATTTTATTTTTGTTACGCCATACTCTGTCCCACTTTTCACCCGTTTGCTCAGAACGGTATACCTTCGTTGCTGAAATATCTTTAAACATATCGTTGTTCATAGCATACTTAGTCAGAAGTGCCATATCATAGGCGGTTGAATAATGATCTTCGTGCGTATCGAGGCCATGAGGATTTCTAAAGCGAGTATGTTTCATTCCTATTTCTTCTGCTTTTTGATTCATAAGATAGGAAAATCCATCTAAGCTTCCGCCTACATGTTCTGCGATTGCAACTGCAGAATCGTTTCCTGATCTCAGCATCAATCCGTAAACCAGGTCTGTCAAAGGGATTTTCTCACCAGGTTTTAAATAAAGAGAAGATCCTTCAGTTCTCGCAGCATGTTCGGTTATGGTCACACTATCCTGCATCTTTCCTGATTCAATGGCAAGGATAGCTGTCATGATTTTCGTTATACTTGCGATTCTCATGGGACGGTGTTCATTCCGTCCATATAAAACCCTTCCTGATGATTGTTCCATCAGTACAGCTGCTTTTGCTGATACACCAGGTTCAGCTTTAGCTTCTTGCGGGAAAACTGCAAGGATAAGCGAGCATATTACAATATAAATAAGAGGTGAAATGATTTGTTTCATTCAAAATCCCGCCCTTTAGGTGTTTTGTAAAAGTTTATGCAAACAAGGACAGGTTATGAATGGGATTTACTTCCGCTCTATTATTGACTAGGAAAGAAACGCTGTTTTTCACCGTGCCTATATTCATAATCAGTAAGCTCGATTAATGCTTTTTCTTCTGCTGGTATTCGTACACGGAGCATCAAAATATTTAAGATAGTAAAAAGCAACGCGGTAACATAAGCGCCAAAAATAAGCGGAATGACTAGAAGTTCCAAAGATACGACTAAGTAATTAGGATGCCTTATAAAACGATAAGGTCCTTTAGCCACAACTTCAGCACCTGGAAGAAGAATAATTTTTGTATTCCAAAAAACCCCTAAAGAGGTAATCGCCCAAACTCGAATTACTTGTGCAATTAAAAACAAGACAAATGGAATCACCCACCATGAAGGAGAAATAGCACCAAAGAACATTACTTCAGTAAATAAAAAAGAAAAAATGAGGTATGCATAGTTACCATCCATTTATAATGGCTGCTCCCTGCCTCAACGGCTCCCTTGGACAAGAGAATTTCTTCGTTCTTTTTGGCGATTTTTACTTCTGCAAGTCTCTGTATTATTAAAAAAGTCCAAAAAACGAGAAACCAATTCACCGTTATTTCCTCCATTCTACTAACAAGAGTTCTGATGAGAAGCCAGGACCAAGTGCTGCCATAATTCCTAAATCACCTTCATTCTGTTTTAACTCCATAAATTGTTTTAAAACATAGAAGACAGTAGCAGAAGACATGTTGCCATTTGACATAAGCACATCCCGTGAAATATCAGTTTTGGAAAGAGGCAGCCCAAGAGCATCAACATATGCCTGAAGAACTTTCTTACCTCCTGGATGGGCTATAAAATTTTTAATCTGTTCTCCGGTTAAATGATTTCGGTTTAGAAACTCATCAACGTTCGGTTTCAGCCAAGTACGGATCACATTAGGGATATCACGTGAAAAAACAACATAAAGACCTGTATCTTTTACCTCCCATCCCATTACATCTTCTGAATGAGGCTTTAATGTGGACATTGTATCTAAAATATATGGTTTTAGTTCTCCTGATTTACCTGTGTCTGATTCGTCTCCGCAGATAAGTGCACAAGCAACTCCATCAGCAAAAAGGGAAGTCCCTACAAGATTGCTTTTAGAAAAATCCTCATGCTGAAATGTCAGACTGCATAATTCAACACTCAATACGAGCACGTTTGACTTCGGGTATGCCTTACAATAATCAAAAGCTCTCGAAAAGCCGGATGCACCACCTGCACATCCTAAGCCCCAAATAGGTATTCGTTTCGTATGAGAGGAAAACGGAAGCATATTCATGATTCTGGCTTCAATACTTGGTGTTGATAACCCGGAACTAGAAATAAAAAAGATTGCGTCAATATTTTCATAAGGGATTATAGGTCTGTCTGCTGGACCCATGCATTTTTGGATGCATTCTGCTCCGAGATTCGTAGCAAAGTCTATGTATAAATCATTTTTTTCCTGAAAACTTCTTTTTTCTTTGAACCATTCAATGGGCATTACAAAATATCTAGATGATATCTCACCATTCTGAAAAACTTTTAATAATCGTTCTAAATCTGAAAATGCATCCTGAAATAAGTTTCTTGCAAATTCCATCGTTTCTTTTTGCGAAAGTTTGTGCGGGGGATTAACGGTTTCGACTGCTGCTATTTTGGGCAAAAGATCTCTCTCCTTCGACTCGTTATACTTATTTTTTAATTTACCCTTAACCCTCTATTTAAAACAGAACGAGTAAGAAATAAAAGGCTGTTTTCGTAAACTTTGCTGCTTTTGTAAGTGGTTGATTTCCGTTACAGGACTCGCTTTCCGCAGAATGTGCGGTTAGCCCATTCACTCCAATCAACGATTGCTTGAAGAATTTCTTAGTTATCTCTTTGTGGCAACATCTTTAGAAATCTATAAACTATTTACGTAATTCTTGCTGGTCTTGAAGGTAGTTAATTTCCGCTGCAGGGCTCCCTTTCCGCAGGGTGTGCGGTGAGCCCATCCGCCGCTTTGCGGCATTGAATGGTCTCATCTGTCCCACTCATCCTGCTGGAGTCTCGCCCTTCCGCTCCAATTAACTATTCAATGTAGAATTTCGTACGTACTCTTTGGTGCACCCCTTGGAAAGCGAGCATCCTGGAGAGGAAATCATCTGCTAACAAAAGCAACCTTGTATACGAAGGCTTCTTTTGAAAAGGCTTCCTATGCAAATGATTGAAGCGCAAGGTGCGAGACTCCTACGGGACGAGCGGTCAGGTGGAGACTCCTAATGGCGCAAAGCGGCAGGAGGCTCACCGCACGCCCCGTGGAAAGCGAGTATCCTGGAGCGGAAATCATCTACTAACTAAAGCAACTCTGAATAATAAGGCTTCTTTAAGAAAGGCCATTTTCTCCATTTTGAAGTTTTCTTTTTTATTTCTAAAATCGAAAATAGCCAAATAAAAAACAGCCAAAGGCTTGGCTGCTTAAAAAATTATTCAAATGGTTTTAGAAGATTGGTTAATGTTTTTTCATCAGGATTCATAAATAGACTCTTAAAGTCTTCATATTCGTTAATATAAACTCTTTTTCTTTTCAAATATGAATCATTTTTGCTAAGTGCTGCTAATGCAGCTAATTCACGGATTTTATATTTTTGAAGATGCTGTTTCCAGAAATCATGCTGAGTTAATTCTTCTTCAAGTTTTTCTTCAAAGTAACGTACATAGAGAAGATGAAAGGTTTGTTTTACACCATTTATTTCGTAAGATGCTTCTGAACGATTGAAGAAATCCTCTGATGTATTCGGTTTTTCTTTTTCTAATTCAATACCTTCGATATGATGAATCAGCAAAACAGCTACCCCCTTACTTAGTTATCTTCAAAAGATATAGATTCCTGAAACTTTGAAAAGAATAGATCTGCTTCTTGTTCAACACTTTCTTCTTGAATGTTCTCAGGCAGAGGAGGCAGCTCTTTGATCGTCTGAAGGCCAAAATGATCTAAAAACGCTTTGGTAGTACCGTATAAAATAGCTCTCCCAGTCCCTTCTGCCCTTCCTACTTCTTTAACAAGTCCTTTTGCAGACAGAGTTTGAAGAGGCTTTTCTGTCTTCACACCTCTGACTTCTTCAATCTCAGCCCTTGTAATAGGCTGTTTATAGGCAATAATCGCCAAAGTTTCAAGAGCTGCTTGTGAAAGCGTGGAATGACCCGGAGTTTCAACAAGACGTTCGTAATAAACCGCATGATCTGGTTTTGTTACTAACTGAAGTGATCCTGCATATTCAACGATCGTCATCCCTCTGTCGGGTGATAGGTAGCTTTCTTTCAGCTCATTAATGATCTCATCTATTTCTTTGCTGTCTTTTTCAAGCACTTGTGCAATCTGTTTTCGGTCGATGCCTTCGTCTCCGCTGACAAAAAGCAGACCTTCAATAACCGCTTTTATTTCATTTCGTTCCAAATCCACTTACTCCTCTATCATGGTAATATAAATTTCACTAAAATGGTCCTGCTGCTCACAGTTAATACTTTTTACTTTCATTAATTCTAAAATGGCCAAAAACGTAACAACCACATGCTCTTTTGAGCTTTTATCAAATAGATCGGTAAAACGGCGTTTGCCTCCAACCGAAAGAAGTGATTGTTTAATCTGGTCCATTCTGGTCTCAATCGGTATTTCCTGTCGTTCTATCGTTGTTTGTCTTGGTGAACGAGTTACTTTTTCCTGAAAGACTTTCTGCATTGCCTGCAGCATGTCATAAAGGGTTACATTCGTTACCTGCTGAGCTGTTTCTTCTTTTTCGAACTGACTAAGATCGAGCGGTTCTCTCGTATAAACTAAGCTTCTTGCCGCTTCCCTCTCTTTTAATTCGTCTGCTGCAAACTTATATTTCCGGTATTCGATTAACCTTCTCACCAGTTCATCTCTCGGATCTTCTTCAACGTCTAATTCCATCTGCTGATCGAGAAAATCATCCTCGTGCTTCGGCAAAAGCATCTTGCTTTTTATCGCAAGTAAAGTTGCAGCCATGACTAGATATTCACTGGCAACATCCAGTTTAAGCTCTTTCATCGTATGTATATATTGCAAGTACTGCTCAGTAATTATTGCTACAGGTATATCATAAATATCTACTTCGTAAGTTTGAATTAAATGAAGCAGCAAATCAAGCGGACCTTCAAATCCATCGAGCTTCACACTATATTGCATAACATTTCCCCAGTTTTATCAACGTTTTTTGTATTATAAAATTATATCATATTTTCAACATACAAAAGCTGTATTTTTATTAGTCAGCGACCTATGATAAACTAAATCCGTAAAAGCAAAGGGGTGTGGGCACAAGTTGAATTATCCGGACGCATGGATTGACTATTTAATTTATTTCCATACTGATCAAGATTTTTTTGAGTGTCATGAAGTACTCGAGGAGCATTGGAAGAACGAAGGAATGAAAGGAAACCTTTGGCCGGGGCTCATCCAGATTGCTGTAGCTCTCTACCATCAAAGACGCGGTAATTTGAATGGTGCAAAAAGAATGATAACAAGCGGTATTGAAAAACTTTACACAGAAAAAGCGGCATTGAGAGATTTAGGTATTGAACTCGAACCATTTTTTAATGTTGTCGAGAATCGAAAACGTGAGATTGAACAACATAAAGAGTTCCAGCCGTTCTCATTGCCTTTAACATCCGATTTATTTAAAGTATGTCTGTTAAAGACAGCTAAAACTGAAGCAGATTGGAGCATCAAGGACATTCCAGGTGAGAATATAATTCACAAGCATAGATTAAGAGACAGAACTTCTGTAATTGAAGAAAGAAAAAAGCAAAAACTTAACAAAAAAAGATTTAATTAAAATAAAATGCCTAAAACTCTTACCCGTTTGTATGCTGGCAAGTTTTTTTTATAGATTACATACCGTATTTGGATTTATAAACGGTAAATCGATTTTTAGGCACGGTAAATCTAAATTATTTCACGGTAATTTCTTGTTTATTCACGGTAATATAGATTTTATAGAAAATTCGACAAATTGACGTTAAACCCCACTTAAGAAAACAGGCTGATTCCCCTTCAAATAGCGTGAGGTTTCAGTTGACCGCAAAAGTCGAACATCATCATGCATACTAGTTATACCTTCTTAGAATACAAAAAAGCCCCGGGTAACGGGGCTGCTTCATATTACTCTTCCCAAACTTTAACTTCTTTCATTACATCGCCTTGCTTAATGCGCAAAACAGTGTCCATTCCTTCAGTAACTTGTCCGAAAACTGTGTGTACGCCATTCAGATGCGGCTGAGGCTCGTGTACGATAAAGAACTGGCTTCCACCAGTGTCACGGCCAGCGTGAGCCATTGATAGAGATCCTGCTACATGTTTGTGAGGATTCCCTTCTGTTTCACAAGGAATTGAGTAACCAGGACCGCCTGCGCCAGTTCCAGTTGGATCTCCGCCTTGTGCTACGAAACCAGGGATTACACGGTGGAATGTTACTCCGTTATAAAACCCCTCGTTTGCAAGCTTTTCAAAGTTTTCAACAGTTCCAGGTGCTTCTTCTTGATATAGATCAAATAAAATCTTTTCGCCATTTTCAAATTCGATTGAACCTTTTTTCATTCAAATAGGCCTCCTTATGTTTCATTCACCTACCATTGTACGGTGAAATGACTGACTCGTAAACTAATTTACACAAAAACCTTTGATTTTAAGGGTACATCCTGTCTGACTAAGTCTTCGTACGTTTCACGCTTGATAACAAGCTGTTCTTCGCCATTTTCAACAAAAACAACAGCTGGCCGCTGAATTCGGTTATAGTTGTTGGCCATACTGTAACCATATGCTCCTGTACAAGACACAGCGAGATAATCTTGATCCGTCACTTCAGGCAGCTCTAAATCCCAAATGAGCATATCCCCGCTCTCACAGCACTTTCCTGCAATTGATACTTTTTGGGCAGGCTTATCGTTCATCTTGTTTGCTGTGTATGCGTCATATTTTGCCTGATAGAGAGCTGGACGGATATTATCTGTCATACCCCCATCAACAGAAACATAATGTCTAACACCTTCAATCTCTTTTTGAGAGCCGATTGAATAGATCGTAGTTCCAGCATCTCCAACGAGTGATCTTCCTGGTTCAATCCATAATTCAGGCATCGATTTCCCATTGAATTGAGCCATTTTACGATTAACCTCATCGATCATAGCCATAACATACTGCTCTGGCTCAAGAGGTGTGTCATCAGAAGTATATTGAATACCAAAGCCACCGCCTAGATTCACTACGCGAGGAAAATATTGGAATCTTCCCTCCCAAATCTTAAAGTGACTAAAGAGCTTATCAATTGCTAAAGTAAAACCTTCCGTTTCAAAAATCTGAGAGCCTATGTGACAATGTATGCCGAGAACCTCGAAAAACTCTGACTTTAGAACTTCTTGCAATGCTTTATCTGCTTGCCCGCTTCCTAAGTCGAAACCAAATTTAGAATCTTCCTGACCAGTTATGATGTAATCATGTGTATGTGCTTCAATACCAGGTGTAAGGCGCAATAAAATTTTGACTTTCTTATTTAGTTTTCTGCAAAGCGTCTTTAACAGGTTTATTTCATAAAAATTGTCTACTACAATACACCCTACTCCTGCTGTTAGTGCGAATTCTAATTCCTCAGCGCTCTTGTTGTTCCCATGAAAATGGATACGTTCTGCAGGAAATTCTGCTTGGATTGCTGTATAAAGTTCCCCGCCTGAAACAACGTCCAAACTTAGCCCTTCTTGATCCATAAGCTGAATGATCGCAATGGAAGAAAATGCTTTGCTGGCGTATGCTACCTGATATCCAACACCTTTTTCTTCGAATGCTTTCTTGAATCCTCTTGCTCTAGTTCTTATTAATTCAACATCATATAGATATAGCGGTGTGCCATACTTTTTTGCTAGTTCGACCGTATCTGCCCCGCCTATCCAAAGATGATTGTTTTTTCCGATTTTAGCTGTGCCATGTAAATTCACAATTAATCCCCTCTCCATGATGATGGAGAATTCAATCCCGACAATAATAAAAAACAGCCGCAATTAAGGCAGGCTGTCATGACCGTGCCCTCATGTCGGAATAGCTCTCCACTACTGTTGTAGTGACAGTCCGCTGCTTGTTCAGCAACGGCCCAGCATAAAAAGAAATGGATCTCCTTTTACACTTCGGCAAATTGACCTTTCGACATATTTCATCGTCTTCCATGAACTCCATATGCTACTTATTCGTTTTGCGCCTCTACCTCAAATGAGGCATATATTGAATTAGTTATGAATTTTAGCACAATTTTTGTTAATCCACAAGGGACAGATACATTAGTTTGGCTGCTTTTTTCTATTCTGCGGATGTACGATGCTAGGACGCACTTTTGAAAGCGGCACGGCAACCCGTACAAGAATCTGCAAAAACGCTTTTGGATTAAATGGTATGAACGGCCATAGATATGGCGTGTTTAAATTTTTTATGGTGCTTAAGTAAAGAATAAACAACGTTACTCCAATCATGTAGCCTGGGACCTTAAACAGTACCACTAATACTATAAGAACAAGTCTGACTACTTTATTCGCTACACTAAGTTCATAACTTGGGGTCGAGAATCCACCAATTGCTGCTATGGCCACGTACAACATAACCTCAGGAACAAACAAACCAACATCTATCGCAATTTGACCGATCAGAATTGCAGCAATCAGCCCCATTGCCGTTGAAAGTGAGCTTGGAGTATGAATGGCGGCCAGCCTTAGTATATCAATCCCAATTTCAGCAAACAAAATTTGCAGGAACAATGGAATATTCGTTGTTTTATTAGGTCCAATAAAGTCTATAAAGTCAGGCAGCAGCTGTTGTTGCATTGAAAATAAAAGCCACATCGGCACCAAAAAAACGGACATGATTATCCCGCTAAAACGAATCCATCTTAAGAAGGCACCGATAAATGGTGTTTGCCGATATTCTTCTGCGTGCTGGACGTGATGAAAAAGTGTAGTCGGTGTGATCATTACACTTGGTGTAGTATCCGTGATGATTAATACATGCCCTTCCATTAAATGCTGCGCGGCAACATCTGGTCTTTCTGTATACCGTACGAGTGGAAACGGGTTCCAGCCTTGCTTTACGATAAACTCTTCAATGGTCTTGTCCGCCATGGGAATCCCATCTATTTCAATTTTACTTAGTTCTTTTCTGATAAGATCTACCAGACCAGGGTCAGCAACATCCTGGATATATGAAATGCAGATATCCGTCTTTGATCGTTCGCCTACTTGCAGAATTTCATGTCTAAGTCTTTCATCCCGTATTCTTCTTCTCGTAAGAGCTGTATTAATAATGATGTTTTCTGTATAGCCGTCACGAGCTCCCCTTACAACTTTTTCGATATCCGGTTCTTCAGGTGACCTTCCTGGATAGCTTCTCACGTCTACTATGAACGCTTCTTCCTCACCATCAAGAAAAATGACTATCAATCCTGAAAGCATACGGTCTACCGCTTCATCTAGTGATTTTGTAAGCTCAACCTGCTGATGAGCAAGGTGATTATGTACAAGATCTTTTACTTTCCCTGGAGATCTGTGGCCATGGTCCATGTCCATAAGCTCGCGATACAGCATAATGATAAATTCACTGTCACAAAGACCGGTACAATAATATAGCTGAAGCTCTTTTTTGAGTACAAATATTTTTCGGACACCTACATCAAAACTTACCCCGATGCCAAGGCGGTCTTTTAAGAACTTTTCATTCTCTTCTATATTTTTACTGATCGGTGTTTTGTTCTTTGTATTTGCCATGCATTTCGCTCCTTTCTAGAATGAGATTGATTGCCTTTAAGGTTATAGGGGCTCCTTTTTCAACAGAATCGAAACCTGCCATCTTTCCTATATCGCCTACCCCTATAACAAAAGGGAGATTCAGCTCGTCTAATATATAGACTGTATCTCCATTGATCCTTCCAGTTTCCAAATCAGGCAATCCGCTTTTGTCAATCCCAAACTCAGTGAGTTCACCATATCTGTCCATCGAACAATGAACCTTTGTCCATTCTGCAAAATGCGTTTTAGATGCGACTGCTACAGCTCCTATAACATCAAAATCCTCTTGCTTATGAATAATTCTCATAGCCTGCTCCCCAGGACCTTCACCTTTAAAGCCACAATCATCAAACATGACAAGCACAGGATCATGAGGGGTTTTACGGATCATTTCAACAAGTTCTTCTCCGCTTTTTTTCGTCGGATTTCCCCAGGACTGTGAAATACAGCGTCCGCCAATAATTTTGGCAGCATGTTCTACAACCCTAAGCGCATAGAGATCTCCATCCGTTATGAAAATAATCCGTTTTTTCACCCTCAATCACCCCTTTGGTTCGAAGATAACTGCAACTAAAAATCCAAAAAGTATCGCAGAGGATATTCCTGCAGAAGTTAACTCGAAAATTCCCATTGCTATACCGATAAATCCATGTTCATCAGCTGCTGCCATTGCTCCGTGCAGCAATGAGTGTCCGAAGCTGGTAATTGGAACAGTAGCTCCTGCTCCTGCAAATTTAATGAGGTTGTCATAAATACCGAAAGCATCCAGTAAAGCTCCAATTACAACAAATGATGTTGTAACATGGGCAGGTGTCAATTTTAAAATGTCCATCATTAATTGACCAACTACACAAATTAGTCCCCCTACAATAAAGGCCCATAGAAATTCCATCTTACATACCTCCTTCCGCCCGCTCTAAAACTACTGCATGAGCGACAGTTGGAATTGTTTCTTTTTGCTGAACCATCACAGGATTTAACAGAGCACCTGTAGCGACCATCATTACCTTCTTTAAATTCCCTTTTCGTATTTCATCCAGGATATAGCCATAAGTTACGACTGCTGAACATGCACATCCGCTTCCTCCGGCAAACACTTGCTGATCTGACCGATAGACCATTAAGCCGCAGTCACGGTGATTATCAGAAATGTCATATCCCTGTTCTTTAAGAAGCATTTTTAAAATTGGAGCTCCGACACCTGACAAATCTCCCGTAGCAATAAGATCGTACTCGTCAGGAGATACATTCATTTCTTTAAAATGTGCTGCAATTGTATCAGCGGCTGCAGGAGCCATAGCTGAGCCCATATCAAAAGGGTCTTTAATACCTAGATCTACAACTTTCCCGACAGTAGCTGATGTAATCTTTATGTCTGATACCTCTTTACTTACGAGCGCTGCACCTGCTCCAGTTACGGTAAATGTAGCTGTATCTGGTTTTTGTCCTCCATATTCAGTTGGATATCTAAATTGCCTCTCAGCAGTAGCATTATGTGAACTGACCGCAGCAATAACCCGGTTTGCATAACCGCCATCTACCAAGGCGGCTCCTAATGCAAGAGATTCCATCGAGGTTGAACAAGCTCCAAATACCCCTAAAAAAGGAATACCATTTCCTCTGGCTGTGTAATTCGAGGATACTATCTGATTTAAAAGATCTCCTGCAAGCAAAAAATTAATGTCTTCAGGGTTAAGCTTTGACTTCTTTAAACAGAAATCAATTGCATCTTCCATCAGCTGCCTTTCAGCCAGCTCCCAATTTTTTTGTCCGCAATGAAGATTGTTATAAGTTTTATCAAAATAGCTACCGAGAGGACCTTCACTTTCCATAGGACCTACGGCAGTACCTGTAGCGTTCAAATAAATGCTGTTCGCGAATTTCCATGTTTGTCTGCCTAATAAATTCATGAGCTCACTCCTCACATCACATGCTGAAATATATATCTGATCATTCCAAAAACGTAAGCGGCAACCGCTCCAAAAACAATAACGGCTCCGGCCAGTTTAAACAGATTTGTTGCGACTCCCAATACTAGCCCTTCGCTTTTATGTTCCAGAGCAGCACTCGTTACAGCGTTGGCAAAACCAGTTACTGGCACTATAGATCCGGCTCCAGCAAACTGACCGATCTTATCATATACACCAAGACCCGTCAGAAGAGCAGCGATTAAAATGAGCGTTGCTACAGTTGGATTACCTGCAGTTTCTTGTGAAAAGTTAAAGAACGTCATATAAAAATTTTGTATCCCTTGACCGATCAAACAGATTAATCCGCCAACAAAAAATGCTTTTAAACAATTGATTACATATGGCGGTTTTGGCTGTATCGGTTTAATTTTTTCAGCATAAGCTTGTTGTTCCTCTTTTGTTGCCATGTTGTTTCACTCCACTTCTTAATGATTGATATAATAGATCCAATGAAACAAGGACCCCGTAATTTTTCCAAATACAATAGCCATCAAAATAATGATGATTTTTTCCCCAAAGCCCACTCGTTTTGCTAAAATCGGCAAAACATTTAATACTTCTGTTAATGCAGCGGCAAGCATTCCTACAAAAATACCAGCAAACAATCCAACCGGAGCAAGAATAATCGGCGAAAATGAGAATGATGCATTTCTCAAGTTCAGCCATCCGCCTAAAACGGCACCAAGAATTATGCTTATCTCGTAACTTCTTATGAAGCTGTAAGTTTTTGAAAGCTGCATCAGCCTGGGTACAATCCCCAAAACCGTTATCAATGCAACGAGGCCTGAACCGACAGTTATTCCTCCGCCGAATCCAATAAACGCGATAAGCAACACTTTAATTGTCATTGATCTTCTTCTCTGTTTCTTTATTTTCATGGACTATTACATACTGATCGAGGTCTTGCTGGTAATTGAACATTTCTACTTCGAGCGGACTTGGTTCTTCATTAAGCCTTTTTCGAAACAAATGATTAAAAAATAGGATCATTCCTAGCCCCAGGCCAAATGAATAAGGAACCTGCAGCAGCAGCGGCTGCTCCTTATAATGCCCAGTAATCATGTAATAAATTTTCTGATGAACAAGCTGCATGCTGACATCTTCATGAAAATTCATGATAGCAAGAGCCGAGCCCGTAAAGAGAAGAAGCCACACGAGTACAAAATATACAGGAGCCAGTGATTTTTGTTTCATCTGGATTTCCAAGATGGACTGGGCCGGTCCGATCGTCTGAACATCGATTTCCGTATTACTTTTTTGAATCTTGCCTATCACCTTCATTACATCGATTACGATTAAATGTTTATCTTCTGGTGTTACCTCGTGAATGATATATTCTTTAATCTTCCTTTCGTTTTCATCTGATGCGACGATTTGCGCTACATCTCCAATCGTTACTCTCTGATGCTGAAGGACTTGTACGCGTTGCCGCATTCGAAGGTATATGACTTTATCCATCTTACTTCGCCTCTTTTCATCAGCGCATTTGTGTTTAGTATGCGATTTGCTATTTCTAATCATGCTTAACAACAAAAAACATCCAAAAACTACCACCAAAAATTAAAAAACCAGATGGAGACTTATTAAGTCTCCATCTGGTTTTTCATAAATAACAATATTTTCTTTTCTAGCCTTGATACTTGAACTTGCGAAATAGCAAGCCGTTCAGCTACTTCAGATTGCGTCTGGTCTTTAAAATAGCGCAGATACACGATTAGACGCTCACGCTCATCAAGCTTGTCCATAATATCTTTTAAAGCAATTTTATCAAACCACTTACTTTCTGCGTGGTCTGAAATTTGGTCTAAAAGTGTTATTGGGTCACCATCATTTTCATAAACAGTCTCATGAATGGACTGAGGTGCTCTTACAGCGTCTTGTGCCATAATAACATCTTCCACCGCTACCTCTAAATATTGAGCAACTTCATTAATCGTCGGTGTCCGTCCAAGAGATTTAGATAACTCGTCTTTAGCTTTTCGAACCTTGTTGCCAGTCTCTTTCAGAGAACGGCTAACTTTTACTGTTCCGTCGTCACGTATGAAGCGCTGGATCTCGCCGATAATCATCGGAACAGCGTATGTCGAGAATCTTACATCGTATGACAAATCAAATTTATCCACTGATTTTAACAAACCAATACTGCCGATTTGGAAAAGGTCATCTGCCTCATAACCTCTGTTTAAAAAGCGCTGAACCACAGACCAGACAAGCCGCATGTTTTTTTCAACAATCGTATCGCGGGCGTGCTGATCACCTTCCTGGCTTTGTTTAATTAATAATTTTATCTCTTCATCCTTAAGAAACGGTTCGCTTTTGCTGCCTTTCACCTCGACATCCATAGGCATACTCCCTTAATTACACATAGCTTTATTTTTGGTTAAGTATTTTGTCAAATGAATTGTAGTTCCGTACGACGGTTCTGAGATGACTTCAACTTCGTCCATAAAATTCTCCATGATGGTAAAGCCCATTCCTGAACGTTCCAGCTCTGGCTTAGAAGTATATAAAGGCTGTCTCGCCTGATCCAGATCTGGTATCCCTAATCCTTCGTCACGAATCGTTAGGTGGATCGTGTCCTCTTCTATCGCTGCTTCAATGTAAACCATGCCCGTTGCTTTATTTTCATAGCCATGAATAATTGCATTTGTAACGGCTTCAGATACCACAGTTTTGATTTCAGTTAATTCGTCCACTGTAGGATCCACTTGCGCTATAAATGCTGCAACAGTCACACGGGCAAAGGATTCATTCTGACTTAATGCTGAAAACTGAATCTTCATTTCATTTCTCATATTAAGCCACCCCCAAAGCCTGCAGTGCAAGCTCTTCATCTTCTTCCAGCCTGATTATTTTAAATAAGCCTGACATTTCAAAAAGTCTTTTTACAGCAGGCGAAATAGCGCATACCACCATTTCTCCATTCTGATTCTTTATTTGTTTATAACGGCCTAAAATGACACCAAGACCAGAGCTATCCATAAAACTTAATCCTTCTAAATTAAGAACAATGTGGTTTACGGTATGCTTTTTCAAGTAATCTTCCACTTGTGATCTGAGCAAGTCTGCTGTATGGTGATCAAGTTCTCCGTCTAAGCGGATACACAAAACGCTGTGTTTAAGTTCCAGATTGACAGCTAATCCCACGCTATCCTCTCCTTCTTTTTTGGATAACGTGATTTTCTATAAAAATAGACGAATTCCTTCACCGATGACAAAACTAGTGGGAATTCGCCTTTAAATGTCAAGAATTACGATGGTTTATAGGGATTTTGACATTTGTCCTGCTGTACGTTTAAATAATTTCCACCAGGAAGCTTTCTTTATCGTTTCCGAAGCCAATACTGGGCTTACTGTAATAAGATCTTTGCCGTTCCATATCTTTAAAGTTCCAATCTGCTGGCCCTTTTTAACAGGCATTTTCAAATCTTTATCAACAGTGACCTCTGTTTTTATCTTTTTAGCACTTTCTCCTTTTTTCAATAAAAGAGATATATTCTCAGAAGTAACCACTGGAAGTTTAGGTTTGTCCGCCTTTTGAACTTTCACTTCTTTCACGATTTCATGGCGATCAAACAATTTTTTTGTTGAGAATTGAGTAAATGCATAATCAAGCATAGAAGTAACCTGTGCGTTTCTATCTTTCGGTGTCGGTGCTCCCATTACAACAGCTATAACTCTCATTCCATTTTTATTTGCTGTAGCGGTTAAACAATATTTCGCCTCATTCGTAAATCCTGTTTTTAATCCATCCACACCAGGATAAAACTTAACAAGGCGGTTTGTGTTCACAAGCCAAAATTTCTTGTCAGTATCTTCACGCAAATAATCTTCATATAGTCCAGTAAATTTTGTTACCTCTTCATGTTTAAGAAGCTCTTTCCCCATGATCGCCATATCATGTGCAGATGTATAATGACCAGCTGCCGGCAGCCCTGTTGCATTCTTAAAGAAGGTATCTTTTAATCCTAATTTTTTTGCTTTATCGTTCATCAAACCTACGAATGAATCTGCAGATCCCGCAATATGCTCTGCCATTGCAACGGATGCATCGTTGGCACTTCCAATTGCAATTCCTTTAACCATATCCTCTACTCGCATTTCTTCTCCAGGTTCCAGGAATATTTGCGATCCGCCCATGCTTGCAGCATACTCACTTACACGAATTTTATCGTTCCAGCTGATCTTGCCTTTATCAATTGATTCCATAACTAAAATTAACGTCATAATTTTAGTCATACTCGCTGGCGGAAGCTTCTCGTGGCTGTTCTTTTCATACAATACAGTTCCACTGTCTTGTTCCATTAAAATAGCAGAATGACTTTTTTCCGCTAATTTTACTTTTTCTTTTTCTGCAGCATCCGCTTTTGGAACGGAAAATGACGCTAACAGACACAAACTTAATAAACCTGAAATCAAGGCTTTCATACTTTTCCCTCCATTCATATAGTTTTATTTTTTCCATAATTTTTCACTTTATACCGTATTTTCCATCTGTGATAAATAAGAAAAATTAGTTTTTACAGTAACTTTGTCCGGAATAATTATGGACGTTACATCGCTTATCAATTTTGTCGAAAGTTCCATATATTAAAAATAACGTACAATTTTTTTTCAAAAACAAAAAAGAGACCAGAACTCATTGATTTTATTCAATGAGCCAGCCTCTTTTTCTATAATTATTGTTTAATTTCTTTATAAATCAAAGGTGGTGCATCAACAGCGTTTTTCGATATTGTATAGGCGCTGCGGATTCTATTTTTAACATCTTCAACATTTTCCGTGTTGCTGTAGATGGTTACAAGAGAATCACCTTTAGAAACTTGGTCTCCAACTTTTTTGTTCAGCATTAATCCTACTGCTAAATCGATTTCCGATTCTTTCGTTGCTCTTCCGGCACCTAAGATCATCGCTGCAGTTCCAATTTCATCTGCAATGATCTCGGACACATAACCGTCTTCATCTGCTGTTAATTCAAAAGTATGCGCAGCTTGAGGGAGGTTTTCAGGATTATCAACAACTGAATCGTCGCCTCCTTGAGCTTTTAAGAAAACTTTTAATGTTTCAAGCGCTTTTCCTGAAGAGATCGCGTCTTTTAACATTTCTCGTGCTTCTTCAAGTGAGCTTGCTTTTTTAGCCAAGTAAACCATATGAGACCCTAATGTTAAGCAAAGCTCTTCAAGATCCTTAGGGCCTTTACCGTTTAGCGTATCAATCGCTTCCTTGATTTCAAGCGCATTACCAATTGCAAGTCCAAGCGGCTGACTCATGTCTGAAATTACTGCCATTGTATTTCTGCCTACAGCATTTCCGATCTTAACCATTGCATTTGCCAGCTCTTCCGCTTCTTCAGGTGTTTTCATAAAGGCACCCGCACCTGTTTTAACATCAAGTACGATCGCATCTGCACCTGCAGCGATCTTCTTACTCATGATTGAGCTCGCAATAAGCGGGATTGAATTTACAGTTGCAGTTACATCTCGCAGACCGTACAGCTTTTTATCAGCCGGTGTTAAATTTCCGCTTTGACCGATAACAGCCAGTTTGTTTTTATTTACTAATTCAATAAACTGTTTATTATCGATCTCTACGTGAAACCCTGGAACAGCTTCAAGCTTATCGATCGTACCTCCAGTGTGTCCTAACCCGCGGCCTGACATCTTCGCAACCGGTACACCTAGAGCTGCAACTAATGGAGCGAGTACAAGTGTTGTAGTATCGCCAACACCGCCAGTGGAGTGCTTATCAACTTTAATGCCTTCAATTGCAGAAAGGTCGATCTGATCCCCAGACTCTACCATAGCCATTGTGAAGTTAGCACGTTCTTCAGTTGTCATATCTTTAAAATATACAGCCATCGCGAAAGCTGACATTTGATAATCAGGAATTTCACCTTTCGTATAGTTTTGAATAATATGATCGATCTCATCTTTCGTCAGTTCTTTTCCATCACGTTTTTTTTGTATTAAATCAACCATTCTCATGTAAAAACACCACTTTCTTTTTACGATAACATCTGATACATACAAATCATTTAACCAGCTGTATTTAATTAGTTTTGTTTGATTGTTTAAATTTCTTTTACAATTCCTTTAACTAACGAAAGGAAATTAGCTTTTACCATCTCTGTTGTTTCCATTACTTCGTCGTGAGTAAGCGGCTGATCTAAAATTCCAGCTGCCATATTCGAGATACAAGAGATTCCAAGTACCTTCATTCCCGCATGGCGAGCGATGATTACTTCAGGGACTGTAGACATTCCAACTGCATCTGCCCCAAGAACACGAAGCATTCTTACTTCAGCTGGAGTTTCATATGAAGGGCCTGTATTCCCTGCGTATACCCCTTCTTTCAGTTTGATGCTAAGCTCTTTCGATACATTTCTAGCAACGTCCTGCAATGATTTCGTATATGCTTCACTCATATCAGGAAAACGAACGCCAAATGAATGATCGTTTGCTCCTATCAAAGGGTTATCCCCCATGTTGTTGATATGATCAGTAATCAGCATGAGATCACCAGCTTCGAAGTCTTTGTTTACTCCGCCTGCTGCATTTGTAACAACGATTGTTTCTACACCGATGAGCTTCATTACTCGAACAGGAAACGTTACTTTTTCCATGGAATAGCCTTCATAATAATGAAAGCGCCCCTGCATGGCTACTACTTGTTTTCCAGCAAGCTCACCGATCACAAGCTGACCTGCATGTCCTTCAACTGTTGATACAGGGAACTCAGGAATTTCTGAGTAAGGTATTACAACAGGATTTTTAATTTCTTCAGCTAAAATTCCTAATCCCGATCCTAGGATCAGTCCGATTTTAGGTGAAGAATCTAATTTTGATTGAATAAATTCCGCTGATGTTTGTAATTTAGTTGACATTTCTTTTCCCCCTTAAAGCTGGCTTAAAAAGCTTTTTCCAATCTCTGGTTTTTTCACATTATAGTTTTCTGCGATTGTAGCACCAATATCTGCAAATGTATTTCCTGTATTTAGTTCTTTTCCTTTTTTAATTCCATTGTGATAGACCAATAAAGGTACATATTCACGCGTATGATCAGTCCCAGGATGAACCGGATCGTTTCCATGATCCGCTGTAATAATGAGCAGATCATCATCTTTTAATTTATTTAATACTTCAGGCAGCCGAAGGTCGAATTCTTGAAGCGCTTCACCATACCCCTTTGGGTCCCTTCTATGGCCAAACAGTGCATCAAAATCTACTAGATTTAAGAAATTAAGACCCGTGAAATCTTCTTCCATTGATTGAACCAGCTTGTCCATCCCATCCATATTTGATTTCGTACGGATTGCTTTAGTTACACCCTCACCATCAAAGATGTCTGAGATCTTACCTAAGGCGATGCTGTCAAAGCCGCCGTCTTGAAGTTCATTCATAACCGTTCTGCCAAATGGCTTTAATGCATAATCGTGACGGTTTGCCGTTCTTTCAAACGCACCTGGTTTCCCAGTAAAAGGACGAGCAATGATTCGGCCAAGCATATACTTGCCTTCGCGTGTCATTTCTCTCGCTGTTTCGCAAATTTCATATAACTCTTCGATTGGAACAATATCTTCGTGCGCTGCGATCTGCAAAACCGAATCGGCAGATGTATATACGATTAGTTTTCCAGTGTTCATATGTTCTTCTCCAAGCTCAGAAATAATCTCCGTTCCTGAAGCTGCTTTGTTTCCAAGAATGCCTCTTCCCCACTTTTCAGTCAGCTGGTTTATTAGCTCATCAGGGAAACCTTCCGGAAACGTTTGAAATGGTTCCTGAATGTGAAGACCCATGATCTCCCAATGTCCTGTCATTGTATCTTTTCCATTTGATAGTTCAGGAAGTTTTGCAAAATGTGCGAGCGGGTTTTCCGCTTTTTCAATACCTTTCATTGTTGAATCAATATTTCCAAGACCCAATTTTTCTAAATTTGGCACCTGCAGTCCATTCATATGTTCTGCGATATGACCTAGGGTATGAGCCCCTTTATCACCAAACTTGTCAGCATCAGGTGCTTCACCGATACCGACAGAATCCATTACGATTAGAAATGTGCGTTTAAAACGTGATTGTTCCATTTTTTCCTCCTGAAGTTCTTATCTACATTCTATTTACTATTTCCTTTTAAACCGTGCAGCAAACAGATCCTTTATGATGTCAGAAGTCTGACAACTAAAAACAAAAAAGATGCTCACGCCCTTGGATGAAAGGCGGAGTAAACATCTTTTAATCTAGTTTTAGTCACATGAGTATAAATCTGTGTGGTTGAAATGTCAGCGTGTCCGAGCATTTCTTGTACTGCACGCAAATCTGCACCATTCTCTAAGAGATGTGTTGCGAAAGAATGACGAAGAGTATGCGGCGTTAAATCCTTCTCTATTCTAGCCTTTTTCGCTAACTGTTTCAATATTTTCCAAAAGCCTTGTCTGGATAATCGATTACCATGATGGTTCAGAAACAGTGCTTCCGTTTTCTTGCCTTTTAACATTTCCGATCGGCCGCTATTAACATAACGTTCTATCGCTGTTTGAGCCATTTTTCCAAGCGGAATTATTCTCTCTTTGCTTCCTTTACCCATACAGCGTATGAACCCCATATTTAGGTGGATATCACTTATGTTTAATTGAACTAATTCAGAGACCCGAATCCCTGTAGCGTATAGAAGTTCGAGCATTGCTTTATCTCTTTGCGAGAAAGGATCATTCGAAGCTGGCGTCTCGAGCAATGCCTCAACTTCTTGGGGAGACAGCACTTTTGGCAATTTTCTTTCTGTTTTTGGTGTTTCAATATGTACAGAAGGATCTTGAAGCGAAACCTTCTCTCTGAACAAAAACTGATGGAATGAACGTATAGATGCAATATTGCGTGCTAACGTTGTGGAAGCCTTACCATTTTCTTTTAAAAATAAAAGATATCCCATAATATTATTGCGTTCAATCTGATTAATTGTTTCTATAGATTCCACTTTTTCTAAAAAAAGAACATATTGAGTCAAGTCTCTTCTGTAAGAGTCTATCGTATTTTTTGAAAGGGCTCGTTCAACAATGATATATTGAAGAAAATCCTGAACATGATCGTTCACTGTACCCCTCCTTATTCACCCGTTTGATAGAAATAAAAAAGCCGTTTTAGTATATTCGAATCTTTATCCGTACTCAAATTGAAAACTTTAACCGCTTTCCCTTTAGGTTCGTCATATTTATGGTAATTTTCATATTCCTGATTAATCCAAAGCAAACCAAAATAGAAAACAAGCGTGCATAAAGAAAAAACTAAAAAAACTTTCGCCGTATTCCAAACGATTTTCATCCAGGAAACCATCGTGTCCACCCCTGTCCCTCTAATAGTACAGGTTATGCCCACATGTTCCTATATTATACGTAAAAGTTAAAACTACACCTCATACGTTACCTGATTCATAAACTTTTGTAAATATTTCTTTCCATTAGAAAAGTAATGAATAATGATAAAAAAGGAAGCGCTACTCTCCGCTTCCTTCACCTTCATTATTATCGTCTGAGTGACATCTATGACAAATACCATGAAATGTCAGCCTGTGATCTTTGATTTTAAAATTCCAGCCCTCTTCAACAACTTTTTCCACATCGCCAAGAAGGTCTTCTTGTATTTCATCAACAGCTCCACACTCAATACATACCAAATGGTGATGAAAGTGATCCGCACCTTCTGTTCTAAGATCATAACGGGAAACACCGTCACCAAAGTTTATTTTATCCACTACTTTAAGTTCTGTTAAAAGTTCCAGTGTACGGTAGACTGTCGCAAGGCCAATTTCTGGCGCTTTTTCTTTGACAAGTAAATAGACATCTTCCGCACTTAAATGATCTTCTTCATTTTCGAGGAGGACTCTCACGGTCGCCTCACGCTGTGGAGTCAGCTTGTAACTTTGTGAATGCAGCTGTTTTTTGATACGGTCGATTCTGCTTTCCATACCCGTTTCCTCCTTATGTATACACAACATAATTATAAGCATGGAAAAAAAAGTTGTCAATTTAAAGTCATTTTAATTAACGATTTAAACTTATTATCAAAAAATAATTATTATCGCCTATTGAATTGACCACTTTATGACTTGTTCCATTAAAGCCGGCGTAAAAAACGCTTCTAGAGTTGAGGCTAAAAATACCATGATACCAACTCCTGCTACCAGCAAGGAATAACGCAGCAACTGCGGCAAAAAAGGAACATGATGTCTTTTGAAAGCAAGTTGGCGGATCATTTTAATAGAAAAAGAAATCGCTGCTACTGAAACAATAATAAAAGCAGGAATTAATAGTACGTTTTGAGGCAGCACCGAAACAAATGATAATAAAAAACCATACCAGCCCATCTGATTAACAAGGAATCCTACAGTGAACCCGATCACTACACCTTTTAAAAACAGCATGATCAAAATGACAGGCAGCCCGATAACAGATAAACCTAAAAGCCACATAAGCCCCATATATTTTAAATAATGTCCAAAACTTTGAAAGAACATATCTGATCTACTTGTAAACCCGCCTTCTGATGCTTGGATAAAAAAACGGGATAAATACGTATAAAGATCCTGCTTTTGATTAAGGCTTAAGGAATTAACGATGATTGCTCCAAAAATTACTCCCATTAAAAATAAAACGCCAACAAAAGCGTAAAGCGTTTTATTTTCCTGCAAGTGCTGATGCATATAGTAACGAAGATTATCCATGTTGCCTTCCTCCTCTACCAAAACTCTTATTTCTATTCTATGAATCAGCAGAGGAGGTATGTCTCTTTTTTATGAATTAATAGGTTTACCCGTTACAATCTTGCCGTAAGTTCCCCCTCCGCCCATCTGGATAGAAAGTTCTCCAGAACGCGCAGAAAGGATATGAGCTGCAAGTGAAGGTTTTACGATTTTTTTCAGCTGTTCAGCAGGGGCAGCATGAATGATATCCATATCAGTACCGAATGCTTCTCGTAATTTATGAAGTGTCTTAGGACCAAGGCCAGGTATAAACTCTAGTGGAATTTGATGTATATATGGCGGGCGGTTTATAGAAATTTGTTCTGAATTGCCTTTCAGCTCTTGGATTCTGTCATGAACTCCTTTAATAAACCTGCTGCTGCCGCATTTTCCGCAAGTATTCATGTTTTTATAATCGAAAGCATCCAAACATTTTTCACATACTGAGTTATAATACTTTCCCAGGTAAGGATTTAACCCGTAGTTTGCGATGATTCCTCTTCCATCTTTACCTTCTAAAGCCATTTTAAATTCCTTAAAAGAAGGTTCAGCTAGAGAAATCATCTGATACTCACGGGCAATCTTCTCTAAAGAATGAGCATCTGAGTTAGATAAAAACGGATAAGGCGACAGTTCATTTAACCAAGATGCCATTTCTGTGTTTGAGCTTAGTCCCAGCTCAACAGCGTCTATTAAATTCGGATCTAGAATTTCATTGATAGAAGATTTAACCCCTTTTCCATACAAACTTTTAAATGGAGTAAAAATATGAGCGGGGATAAATAATCCTCCTAATTGATGAACTGTATTTTGCAGCTCTTTTGCACTCCCGTACATTCGCTGTGAACTCAAATTAATATTTTTCATCCGAGCACCCAGCCAAGAGCTTAATGATTCCATTTTGTTTAAATCAGGCATATATACTAAGACATGAAGAGGGCCTTGACAGTTTTCATCATTAATTTCAATTTCAGTACCGGGAATGAGAGTGAGTCCGTTCACTTCTAATCCACCGCCCTGGTGTTCATTCAACTGCCCGTTATCCTTCATTTCTTTCAATTCATCTAAAACTTCCGGTGCATGACAATCAATAATTCCGATGATATCCATACCTTTTTTGTATTTTGCTTCATATAAAATATTCAAAAGTGTTAAATTACGAGAACCTGTTATCTTAACAGGTCTTCCTGTTCGTGATGCACCGATATGAATATGCATATCGGCAAAAAATGGACGAAGATTATCTGCCTGCTGCACGAGCAAGCTCCATATACATTACACCGTAGGCCGTTTTTGCATCATGAATTCTTTCGTCTCTTACCATTTGTCTCGCTTCATCAACACTTACTTCCATAACATTTAAAAATTCATCTTCGTCTGTCATCTGTGCACCTTTTTTTATTAGTGAGTCTGTAAAATATAAATGAATCAGCTCATCAGCAAAACCTGGAGAAGTGTAAAATGAACCGATAGCCTCCATCTTTTCGCAGCTGTACCCTGTCTCTTCAAGCAGTTCCCTTTTTGCACATTCCAGCGTATCTTCTCCCATTTCTAGTTTACCTGCAGGAATCTCAATGATGGTCTTCTCTAGAGGTTTGCGGAATTGTTCCACCATGAGGATTTTCCCTTCATCTGTAACAGCCAGTATTGCTACTGCCCCTGGATGCTTAACGATCTCACGTTTTCCGATTTTTTTGTTAGGCAGTTCCACTTCTTCTACAAATAAATCTATAATCTTTCCATTATATATCTGTTTTTTGCTTATCGTTTTCTCTGTCAAATTTTCCATTTCACACACTCCAATGGTCTATTTATTTCTTTTGCTACATAAAGTCTATCATACTTTGGAATACTTCCATTACTAGTAAGTAAAAGGGGGGTAATAATGAAGATCTATTTGCAGCCAAAAGGAATTACTTTAGTAGGGAAAGCATGGCAGATCAAATATATGTTGAGAAACTATATGCGCCAGCACGAGCTTGTCCAAGACTGGATTAATGCAACAGCACCTAAAAAGTAGCTTCCCAGAAATCGGGAAGTTTTTATTTTTGTGTATTTATGTGATACGTTTAATAAACAAAAATTCCGGTAAAATACCATTGGAGGAGAATAAGATGATCGACAAAAGAAGAATAGGCACATCTGAACTTTATGCAAGTGAACTTGGCTTTGGCTGCATGTCCCTTTCTCCTGACCTTGGGAAGGAAAACGAGAACATTGTGAAGACAGCTCTCGATCATGGCATAAATTATTTTGACACCGCTGATTTATATAACTTTGGCTGGAATGAAGAATTAATAGGAAAGCTTTTAAAAGATGTTAGACAAGATGTTATCCTTGCAACCAAAGGCGGTAATGAATGGAATGAATCTAAGGATAGCTGGAATTGGAATCCATCTAAAAAGTACATAAAATCTGCTCTTAAAGAAAGCCTCCGCCGTTTACAAACAGATTACATCGATCTTTATCAGCTGCATGGCGGAACAATCGAAGATCCGATGGATGAAACAATTGAAGCTTTTGAAGAACTAGTGTCTGAAGGATTGATCCGTTATTATGGCATATCGTCCATCCGCCCGAATACGATTTCATATTATGCTGAGCATTCTAACATCCAAAGTGTGATGATGCAGTACAGCCTTTTAGACAGAAGACCCGAAGAACTTTTCCCGTACTTAAAAACTAAAGGAATTAGTGTTGTAGCAAGGGGACCTGTCGCAAAAGGATGGCTTAGCGAGAAGGCGTTTAAGAAGAATCGCAGCGACAAGTTTCTATCTTATACTGGATCCGATATTCAGCAACAGTTAGAAAAGGTTAAGACGCTCATCCCGCAAGACGAAAAACTTACTCAAACAGCATTAAAATTTATTCTAAGTCACTCAATTGTAGCAACCGCTGCAGCTGGAGCGAGTTCTACTGAACAACTCTTAGAAAATATCAATACATTTAATTCACCGAAGCTGACAGAAAGTGAAAGAAAAGAACTTGAGGCTTTGTTTCCAGCAGAAAAGTATGAAACTCACAGGACATAACTTATTAGCAAAAAAAGGATGACACCAATATATTTTGGGTCATCCTTTCTTTTATTTCGCCAGTTTCAAAATCATTGCAATCCCCTGGCCACCGCCGATACAAAGACTCGCAACGCCGTAAGTTTCATTCCTCTTCTTCATTTCGTATGCAAGTGTTAACAAAAGTCTCGCACCGCTTGCTCCAACAGGATGACCTAATGCAATAGCTCCTCCATTTACATTTGTACGGCTGCGGTCAAGCTTTAGCTCTTTTTCTACAGCTAAGTACTGGGAGCTGAATGCTTCATTGATTTCAAACAATCCAATATCACCTATAGACAGGCCTGCTCTTTCCAAAGCCATCCCAACCGCTGGAACAGGACCGATTCCCATGACGTTAGGGTCTACACCTGTAACAGCCCATGAAACAATCTCTGCCAAAGGTTTTAATTTCTTTTCCCGTATGTCATTCTCATGAGCAAGTATTAAAGAAACAGCACCGTCATTAATAGATGAAGAGTTTCCTGCTGTCACTGTTCCATCTTTTTGGAAAGAAGGACGCAGCTGTCCAAGCTTTGAAGAAGATGTTTGCGGTTTAATTCCTTCATCCTCAGTAAAGTGCTCACCATTTCTTAAAGTTACTGGCGTGATTTCATCTTTAAATCGGCCGCTTTCACGTGCTTCTGCAGCTTTTTGATGGCTATGACTTGCATATTCATCTTGTTCTTCTCTTGAGATGTTATACTGTTGTGCTAAATTTTCTGCAGTAATCCCCATCCCGCATCCTATATACTCATCACTTAATGTTTTAAGCAGCATATCTTCAAAAGAGATTGCACCAAACTTTTGATTATGAAACCGGTGAGTAAATGAAGCGTGAGGAGATTGGGACATGTTTTCAATTCCACCGCATAAAGCTATGCCCCCTTCATGATCTCGTAGATTCTGCATGGCAGAGACAACAGCTTGCAGCCCCGATCCGCATAGCCGATTGACCAGCATTGCGGGAACACTTGCAGGGACACCTGCCTTTAGCGCTGTATGACGCGCCACATAAGCTGCATTCTTACTAGAGTGAATAACATTTCCGTATACAACATCTGTTACATCCGAAGGAGTTACATTGGCACGCTTCATCGCTTCAACTGCCGTTGTTTCTCCTAGGTGTGTTGGAGATATATCTGTTAAAGATTTGCCAAAAGAACCAAATGCCGTTCTAGCACCATCAATTAAATAGATAGTCATGTCAACTCTGCACCTCTTTTAAAAGATTAAGAACCCTGCACAAATGATGATCCCGCTGACAATTAGTGCTATTAGGCAGAATCCCATAATATCCTTTGCTTTTAATCCTGCAATCGCAAGCGCAGGAAGTGCCCAGAATGGCTGGATCAGGTTCGTCCAAGCATCACCCCAAGCCACAGCCATTGCAGTCTTGGCTTGAGATACACCAAGTGCATTTGCCGCATCAAGGACTACATGTGCTTGAACAGCCCACTGTCCTCCGCCTGACGGAACAAAAATATTTACAATTCCTGCACTTAAAAACGTAAATAATGGAAGTGTGTATTCGTTTGAAATAGCTACAAACCATTCCGACATTTCAGTAACAAGCCCTGAGCCAACCATCATCCCCATGATACCTGCGTAAAAGGGAAACTGAATGATTATCCCGCTTGCTCCTTTAACGGCCTCTGCAACACTATTAATATAGTTTCTTGGTGTTTTATGAAGAAGAATACCTATAAATAAAAAGAGGAAATTAACAAAATTAATATTTAAATTAAAGCCGCTAGTTGCAAAGAAATAAACCATATAAGCAATACCTAAAATTCCGATAATCATCGAGAGCCACATGCTGTTTTCAAGCTTTTCAGCTGGTGTACCCGCTTCAGCTAACGTTGCAGCTTCAACACTGTCATCCAGCAATGAAGGGTCAATTTGATATGCTGATTCTTTACTCATCATAAGCCTGTTTGTTATCGGTAAAATGATAAACAATGCAGCAACAATAAATAGATTAAAAGGGGCAAATAATGTTTCACTTGTCGAAATGATACCCATCGATTCTTCCATAAAGTGTCCTGGAGTAGCA
Source organism: Fictibacillus arsenicus (assembly GCF_001999465.1). GTDB lineage: Bacteria > Bacillota > Bacilli > Bacillales > Fictibacillaceae > Fictibacillus > Fictibacillus arsenicus. The sequence continues at coordinate 33,499 of NZ_MQMF01000003.1, read as the reverse complement.
ATCGTAAGCGGGATCGATCCCGACAATCCAGCATGCCATACAACGAATCCGCTGTAAGCACTCGCAATCAGCAGACGATAATCAGTGTTCTTTACCTGCCGTGCTAGCTCTTTAGAAAAAATAGCTCCAATTACTAAACCGAATCCCCAATTGATCCAGCTCGCCAATAGTGCTACAAGTGTAACGCTGATGATGGCCTGTCCTGGAGTGCGTGCGAATGAAGCTAGTTTTCTTAACACCCTTTTAAAGAATGGAGAACTCGCCAATACATACCCAGTAACTAAAATAAGTACCATCTGCATTGAAAATTCTAGAAGCTTCCAAAACCCGTCTCCCCAGAATGAAACCATTTTTACCGGAGACTGACCAGTAATGGCCAGTCCGGGTAAAAATACAACTCCTGTAAGTAAAATAACGAATATAAAAGGGTCGGGTAAGTACCGCTGCATTAATTTATTTGAAGCACGGGTCAATGCTTGGAACATTGTACACCCTCCTTTTAATAGGCGTTTAGTTTAATATCATCTGAGACTGTAAGTTTAGCTTCTGTTGAATTTAAAACATCATCAACAGAGTATCCTTCTGCAACTTCTCTTAAAACAAGACCATTTTCGGATACATCCATTACAGCCCTGTCAGTAATGATTCGCTCAACTACGCCTTTTCCTGTCAAAGGAAGCTGGCAGCTCTTTAAGATTTTGCTTTCTCCTGCTTTATTTACATGTTCCATGATTACGATGATTTTTTTCGCGCCATGAACAAGATCCATCGCTCCGCCCATTCCTTTAATCATCTTGCCTGGAATCATCCAGTTAGCAAGGTCGCCATCCTCTGAAACTTCCATTCCGCCTAAAATGGCAATGTCAATATGACCGCCGCGGATCATAGCAAATGATTCAGAGCTGTCAAAATAAGATGCGCCTTTAATGGCCGTTACTGTCTCTTTCCCAGCATTGATCAGGTCAGGATCTACTTCGCTTTCAAGAGGATACGGTCCAATTCCGAGGAGCCCGTTCTCCGATTGAAGCACAACCTCCTTGTTATCCGAAATGAAGTTAGCTACCATCGTTGGCATTCCTATTCCTAAGTTTACATAAAAGCCTGATTCAATCTCTTTTTCTGCACGCTTCGCGATTCTTTCTCTGATATTCATTACGGTTCCCCTCCTCTAACCTTGTTTTACTGTTAAGCGTTCAATACGCTTTTCTTGAGTTCCCACGATTAACTTTTGCACGTACACACCAGGTGTATGTATGTAGTCGGGATGAAGATCTCCAATTTCAACAATCTCTTCTACCTCTGCAATCGTTACTTTACCTGCAGCAGCGATCATCGGGTTGAAGTTACGAGCTGTTTTGTTATAGATCAGATTTCCTGCTTTGTCTCCTTTTGCAGCACGAATTAAGCTGAAATCTGCAATAATCCCTTCTTCAAGCAGATATTCTTTTCCGTTGAACGTACGTGTTTCTTTTCCTTCAGCGATCGGTGTTCCAACTCCAGCTGGTGTATAGAATGCAGGAATTCCAGCACCGCCTGCGCGAATTCTTTCAGCAAGCGTTCCTTGCGGGATAAGTTCTACTTCAATTTCACCTGATAGCACTTGTCTTTCAAACTCTTTATTCTCACCAACGTATGACCCTATCATTTTCTTAATCTGTTTGTTTTTAAGAAGGAGACCTAAACCCCAGTCATCCACTCCGCAGTTGTTTGAAATCACTGTAAGATCTTTTGTTCCTTTTTCTACTAAAGCAAGAATTAAATTTTCGGGAATGCCGACTAATCCAAAACCGCCTACTAAAAGAGTTGATCCATCTTTAATGTCCGCTACAGCTTCTATAGCTGAATTTAATATTGGTTTCATGACCTATCTCTCCTTTTCTAATGTTTTACAAATGTAGAATCTGTCTTCTTCCTTCGAAAACATTAATTTTCTTCGTTTTCAAAGATAGAGGCTACTCCCTGGCCCCCGCCGATACAAAGCGTTGCTAAACCGCTTTTCGATTTTCTTCTTTTCATCTCGTGAAGCAAAGTAACGACAATTCTTGCACCGCTGGCTCCGATCGGATGTCCAAGGGCAATCGCTCCGCCATTAACGTTTAATTTCTCTTTATCAAAACCAAGATCTTTACCTACAGCAAGTGACTGACTTGCAAAAGCTTCGTTTGCCTCGACAAGATCAATATCATCCATGTTCATATTCGTTTTCTTCAGCACTTTTTGCACTGCTTCTACAGGCCCTATGCCCATTACTTCTGGTGCTACACCCGCACTAGCGTTCGCCTTCACGACAGCAAGTGGTTTTACTCCAAGTTCTTCTGCCTTTTTTCTGCTCATTACAACAAGCGCAGCTGCTCCATCATTGATTCCTGAAGCGTTCCCTGCTGTAACCATTCCGTCTTTTTTGAAGGCAGGTCTTAATTTGGCAAGCTTTTCACTTGTAGAGCCTGCTTTCGGATATTCATCCTTATCTATGATCAATGGATCTCCTTTTCTTTGAGGAATCTCCACTGCTGTAATTTCATCGTTAAACTTTCCTTGTTCTTGAGCTTCAGCACACTTTCTTTGACTTTCAGCTGCGAATTCATCCAGTTCCTCACGGGAAAGCGAATGCGTTTCACATAAATTTTCAGCTGTAATTCCCATATGATAATCGCCAAACGCGCACCATAAGCCGTCATTAATCATAGAATCGACCATAGGGGCATTGCCCATGCGCAATCCATCTCTAGCTCCGTTCAGCAAATAAGGAGCCTGGCTCATATTTTCCATTCCACCGCATACGATTACATCGGCTTCGTCCAGCCAAATTGCCTGGCAAGCAAGATGAAGTGCTTTTAATCCAGAGCCGCATACTTTATTGATTGTCATGCTTGATACACCGATCGGCAGTCCTGCTTTAATCGCTGCTTGACGAGCTGGATTCTGTCCCAACCCGGCTTGGAGAACATTCCCCATGATGACTTCATCTACTGCATCATGCGGGATACCAGCCTTTTTTAAAGAGTCTTTGATTGCAATTGCTCCTAATTCTGTCGCTGCTACCGTTTTTAAACTTCCCATGAAGCTTCCAATCGGCGTTCTGACAGCGCTTACAATGACAGCTTCTCTCTCTCTTGAAACCATTTGTAGTCTCCTCCTCTTTAAAACGTAAAAATTTCTGAAAATTCCTTTATATCATACCATAACAATTCAAAAGTATTGCAACCTGTGATTTTTTACAGTTAAAATATAATAAGAAAACGGTTTCAAGGAGGGGTTTTAACAAAGATGGAATTACCCGAGAGAGTGACTCTGATCGAAGTCGGCCCGCGGGACGGACTTCAAAACGAGAAAAATTTTATAACAGCAAAGGATAAGATTCAATTTATTTCTCTATTAAAAAATGCTGGTTTTCAAGAGATGGAGCTCACCTCTTTCGTTTCGCCAAAGTGGGTTCCTCAGATGCAGGACGCTGGGGCGGTTATTGAACATTGCATGGATGACCTGCGCAACTTTGTTCTCGCACCGAATAAAAAAGGGATTGATATGGCAGTCGAAGCCGGTGTGAAGCATATTGCTGTTTTTGTAGGTGTAAGTGATTCATTTAACAAAAAAAATATCAATAAGACTACAGAAGAAAGCATGAACGAGTTACGACCACTGATCGAGGACCTGAAACGCAGAGGTTATTTTGTAAGAGCTTGTATCTCTACCAGCTTTTATTGTCCATTTGAAGGAAAGATAGATGAGTATGCTGTTCTAAAGGTTTGCCAGGACTTTGAGGAAATGGGTGTTGATGAACTAAGCGTGGCTGATACGATCGGAATGGCAAATCCTGTTGAATGTTTTGAACTGTTTACTTTATTAAAGCATCACCTGCGCTCTACTACACTTATAACAGGACATTTTCATGATACGCGCGGAATGGCACTTGCGAACATTTTTGCGAGTATGCAAGCTGGCATAGATCGCTTTGACACATCTGCAGGAGGACTTGGAGGATGCCCTTTCGCACCTGGCGCCTCAGGAAACGTTGCCTCTGAAGATGTAGTCTACATGCTGTCCCAGATGGGAATCTCTACAGGCATACAGCTTGATAAACTCTTAGAAGCATCTGCGTTTATCTCACCGCTTCTTTCAAAACCAGTATCAAGCAAGCAATTCTGTCTACTTAAGAATGTTCTTCACGGATAATGAACAAATTGTAGCTTTTAGAAGTAGTTGATTTCCGTTTCAGGTGCTCCCTTTCCGCGGGTGTGCGGTGAGCCTCCTTGGCACTATGCACCATTAGGAGTCTCACCTGTCCCACTGATCCCGCAGGAGTCTCGCACCTTACACTCCAATCAACTAGCAATGAAGCGACTTCAATAAAAACTTTTGCAATATCAATGTAAGGATACAAAAAAAACACGGGCTTATTAGCTGCCCGTGTTTTGCTCTGTTTTATCGTAATATTTCATCGCAGGATTTAAGATCTCGCTTGGGCTTTTTAAGGAAAAATGATTGCCAGCAGGTGCATCGATCGTCATCTTTTCATCGAAGAAAACCTCCGTGTTGTAATCCAAATAAAGATCAGGCCCGTTGGTCATGATTCTCGTATCATTATCCTCTGGTTTATCAATCAGCCATAGTGCTGCAACACCGCTCACAACACATCCGCATCCTTCTGTATCATGCTTCAGTTTTACGAATCCCTTTTTGCCTTGTATTCTGTTTTGCAGTCTTTCCAGCCCTGCATCAGTAAACACACATTTCATAAAATTAAAACTCACCTTTCTTTTTTAAAACTTCTATCGCCCACTCACACCAGGACAGCCAGCTCTCCATATACCGAACCCCAAATTCACTCGTTAAATATTCTCCAAGCTCATTTTCTTTATAAGTACCATTTGGGAAATGTTCATCTTGCCATTTTTTCGTCATCATGAGTCCCATCTGGTGATGCTCTTTGCTTTTTTCAAGAAAAGCTATTGCCTGTTCACCCGGTATAAAATGAAACATCGAAACTCTTAAGAGCAAATCATCTTTCAGTTTAGGAACATTTACTGGTTTATTCAGCATCCATTCGAGCAGCTGCTCAAATCCTCTGTCAGTAATTTTATATATTTTCTTATCTGGATAATCAGTTTGTTGAATAACTTTGGATTCTGCCAGCCTCTCTTCTTCCATTTTAAGAAGTTCACGGTAAATCTGAGTATGATGGGCTGTCCAAAAATGGATAACTGTTTCTTTAAATTGCTGTGTAAGCTCATAACCTGTTGCTTCATTTTTTGCTAATAAACCTAACAGCGCATACCTTAACGCCATTTGTTACCCTTCTTTCTAACTATACTGATTTGAATTGTAACATACTTTTCACAAATTCTTTATTCAATTTACTTGATATAAAACTGATACTTTTATTATATTATAGTTAAACATATGTGAAAATACACATATTAATCTAAACGTGGGAGAGGAACCTATGAACTGGCTAACAAAATTTAGTTTAAAAAACCCGGTAGCAATATTTATCTTTTCTTTTTTATTGATTGTGAGCGGTGTTTTTTCGTTCACAAATTTAAAAGTGGATTTGCTTCCTAATGTTGAGTTTCCGCAGCTAACGATCCAGACTGTATACCCTGGAGCTTCACCTGAGGATGTAAATAAGCAAGTAACTGACAAGCTTGAAACTCAATTACAACAAGTAGAAGATGTAAAGACGGTGAAAAGTTCTTCCTTGGAAAGTGTTTCAATCATCAGTATGGATTTTCCTTTTTCTGCAAACATGGATGATGTTGAAGATCAAGTGAAATCCATTATTTCAGAAACTGATCTGCCTGACTCTGTTGAGCCGGACGTTAGCCGCTTTTCTTTTGGTACTATTCCGATCTATAACATCTCCTTGTTCCCTGAAAAAGAAAACGAAGATATTCAAGCCTTTGTTGACAAAGAACTGATACCTGAACTAAAGAAGATTCAAGGTGTAAATAACGTATCTGTCGGCGGTGTAAAAGAAACATTCGTATCCATTACACTCGATCGTGTGAAAGCAAAGCAAGCTGGTGTTTCACTTAACGCTGTCAAAGATGCCATTAAAGGCCGAGATCTATCATTTCCAGCAGGAACCGTTACAGATGATTCTATTACTGTTCCTGTCCGTGTAGAAGAAGTGGTTGATACGATTGCAGAATTAAAACAAATATCGATTCCGGGTGCTGCTGCAGCTCCATCAGGAAGCCAAGGCGGAGCAAACGGTCCTGGAGAAGGCGGCGGACCTCCTGCTACCGGTGGCCAAGGAGCTCCTGCGCAAGCACAGGCATTTGGATCTTCTCCTCGCGTAAAGCTTGGAGATATTGCTGAAATTAAAGAAACCGAAGATATAAATGAAATTACACGCTACAACCAAAAATCTTCTCTATCTATGGCTGTTACTAAAAAACAAGATGCAAATACCGTTGAAGTAGCAGAGAAAGTTATAGAAGTTCTCAACAAAGAAAAATATGACGATAAATTAAATTATGCAATTGGGTTCGGACAGGCAGAAGGCATTAAAGATTCTGTGAATACTCTCGTTAAAGAAGGTCTTTACGGTGCCATATTCGCTTCTCTTGCTGTACTCATCTTCTTAAGAAACTTCCGTGCAACAATAATTGCGATTATATCTATACCGCTCTCATTGTTAGTTTCAGCAATTTTCTTAGACCGTCTTGATATTACGCTTAACATTATGACTCTTGGCGGAATGGCCGTAGCTGTCGGCCGTGTAGTAGATGATAGTATCGTAGTTATCGAAAATATTTTCAGACGAATCAGAAAGGCCGATGGCACATTTGACCGTAATGAATTAATCATTGATTCTACACGGGAAATTTTAAAAGCAATCGTGTCTTCTACCATTACAACAGTAGTAGTTTTCTTACCGCTTGGTCTAGTTGGCGGTGTCACGGGAGAATTCTTCCTTCCATTTGCATTAACCGTTGTTTTTGCTTTATTAGCTTCACTTATTGTAGCCGTTACAATTGTACCTATTCTTGCAAAATATGCTTTTAAAAAGGTAAAGCCTGAAAAAAATGACGGTCCAGTGCAGCGCGTATATGAAAAACTGATTAAAGCATCACTAAATCATAAAATTATCGTTCTGTTAACGTCCTTTATTCTCCTTGGAGGATCATTCTTCCTTGCTACAAAACTTGGAATGGTATTCCTTCCAAACGAAGAGCAGAAAACATTAACAGTCAACGTTGAACTTCCAGCAAGTACGAATGTTTCTAAAACGAATGAAATTTCCTTGGAAGTAGAAGAATATTTAGCTGGACGCGATACGATTAAAGACGTTACTGCAGGTATCGGTTCCCGTGATTTCCAAACCGGTCTTAAACGTCAGAACGTAGCAAACTATTTTATTAATCTTGAAAAAGAAACAAACGTTGAAAAAGAATTGAAAGAATTAGAATCCGGTATAAAAGAAATTACAGACGAAAAATCAAAAGGAACAGTTCTTAGCGTACAAGAAGTTTCTAGCGGAGGACCTCCTTCTAACAATGAAGTCAACATCGATCTTTATTCGAATGATTTAGATGATCTTCAACAAGCAGCAGCTGAAGTTGAAGAATATATGAAGACCCTTGATTCCATAAAATATGTTTCAAATAACTTCAAAGACACACAAAAGCAATGGGCTGTTAATATCGATACTGAAAAGGCAGCTGAAAAGGGTGTCTCAGGATTCGCTGTCCTTGGTGCAGTCTCTGATGTTACGAAGCCAGTTGAAGTCGGAGAATTGACTCTTGATGGCGACGAAAAGAATGTAAGAGTTGAATATGATGAAGCTGTAAAAACTCTTGAGGAAATTAAAGATCTAACTGTGTTTGGAACATCTGGCCCTGTAAAGGTGTCTGAGGTCGCAGATGTATCTGAAAAAGAAACGGTAACTGCTATCCAGAAGCTTGATGGAAAAGTCTATGCCCAAGTTTCTGCACAAGTAAAAGGTGATAATGTTCAAAAAGTAACTCAAGAAGTAATAAAAGGTGTAGAAGATAGTGTTGATCTGCCATCATCTGTATCAACAGAAGTCGGCGGCGGAAGCGAAGAAACAATGGATACGTTTAAAGACCTGGGTCTAGCGATGCTTGTTGCAATCGGTCTCGTATACTTAACGATGCTGATTACGTTTGGCCGTGCACGTATACCGTTTATTATTCTTTCTTCTCTATTATTTGTGCCAATCGGAGCAATCGGCGGATTATTCTTAATCAATGAACCGCTTTCTGTGAGTGCTATGATTGGAATATTGATGCTTATCGGTATCGTAACAACAAACGCGATCGTACTAGTTGACCGTATTGGACAGAACAGAGAAGTCAAGGGCATGCCAGTGCGAGAAGCACTGCTTGAAGCAGGTAAAACTCGTTTAAGACCGATCTTAATGACGGCCTTTGCTACAATTGCAGCACTTATACCGCTCGCATTGACTACTTCTTCTGGAACATTAATCTCAAAAGGACTTGCAATTGTGGTTATCGGAGGACTTACTACTTCCACTCTGCTTACATTAATTATTGTTCCAGTGCTTTACGAACTATTTTTTAGAAGACAGGCAAAACGCGAAAAAGCAAATAATATTGGTTAATTTTAAAAGAGTACCGCCTCTCCCAGAAGAGACGGTACTCTTTTTATATGAGCCTTATTGCTGTTATTTTAGTCAGAAGAAAAAAATTAGGGACTTTAGTCCATGTTTCGCTTTTAAAATTAATGGGAAATATATCAGCAATTCACAACCTCAGGAGGCTATAAAAATGAAACAGATTTGTTCAAAAAAAGTTAAAGTTACAGCTAAATATACCGTAAATAAAGCTCTTGAAATTATGCAGTCTGCTAAATCTATTAACAGTCAGCTTTTTTTGTCCAAAAACGGCCATACCGTTCACGCATCAGGACTTTCCCAGCTCGTATCATTTTTCCTTACTTTAAAAGAAGGCGATTCTTTTCTGTATATCGTTGAAGGAGCAGATGCTGAATCAGCTCTAAATGTCATTACTAAAGATACAGCTTTTTAATCAATTATACTTTTTTATAATCCAATCCTTGCCTTCATCTTCTTTTTGAATATAAGAGGTAATCCCACAATAACAAAAAGCAAGGTTGTTCCGATCCAGATGACTTCCTTGCTTTGAGATGTCATAGAAGTACCAAGATAGGTATAAGCTATCGTTCCGGGAATTATTCCGATTGCTGTTGCAATTGCGTAATCTTTGAATTTCACTTTTGTAATCGAAGTTAAATAGCTTACAAGATCATAATTTAATACAGGAAGCAGCCTCAACAGCAGTACGTAACGAAACCCTTCTCTCTCAATATTGCTGCGTATTTTATTATACCTTTCATTTTTCCATTGCTTACTTTTCTTAAATCGGCCTAACTGGTTAACAGCATAATAAGTGACTAGCCCTCCTCCAAGCGAGCCGAGATATGTATACAAACAACCCCAGTAGAAACCAAACGAAAGACCGCTTGTTATTGCAAATATAGACGATGGAAATAATACAAAAGGTCTCACTGTATAGAGCAGTATAAAAAGAAACGGTGCTACCAGTCCCCATTGCATGATCCAATTTCTAAATTCTTCAGGACTAAATCCTTTATAATTTTTTTGCAGCCACAAAACTAATAAGACTATAATAGCCGCACTTATCATGATGAACAGCCACTTTTTTGTGATTTTCATATTTCCTCCATGAGAAATCTAATTTAGTATGCATTTTTCCTTCTTCTGCACATATCCATACATATGTGTGATGGTAAAGGAGGTTATATTGTGATTGTAAAAGCAACAGCACCCATTTTTGCAGACCGTGCTGCGAAACTTGTAGAGCTTACAGGCAGTTTTCAAGAATCTATTTATATAAAAAAAGGAGACCGCACAGCTGATGGAAAGAGTTTCTTAGGCATTATTGCTCTTTCCATCTATCCAGATGATCCGATTGAAATTATTTGTGATCCGCCCAGTACTTACCTGAAAGAGAAGGTTCTCTCATCAGGGCTTTTTGCTTCCTGTAACGCGTGATATTAAATTTAGCAATTTCTATTATATAATCTTCCCACTCTATTGGCTATTTTTTCCTATAATCAAAAAAAGCCGGGAAATAATCCGGCTTTATATTTCTTTTAGTTGCTTGTCTATTTGATTTACTCTTTCTTGCAAATGTGCTTTTGTTTCATTGAGCATTAATTTATAGATTTCGAGAATCATATTGCTGTAATTTGTACCTGGAACTGCCCACTTCCCGTTTAATTGATTCCATGCCTTTGCGCTACCTCTTTGAACAAGATCGAATCTCGGGTCAACCAAAGGATATTGCGGAGGTAAAGGCTCTGTGGAACTATATGCATATAGATGCTGTATGTGAGCCAATACACCTTCTTCTGGTGTTTTAAACGCTGCTCCTTCTGTCTTCCCGGTTGCGCCAATTCCAGCAAAATTATTTTGAGATGCTTTTACACTGCCCTGAAAGCGGAAATATCCTGTTTCATGAATAGCTTGTGCATATGCCGCGTCTCCTCTAATTCCGTATACTTGTCCGATTTGAACATATAATGCAGCTAATTCTGGCGCATTCGGATTTACTTTACGAACAAATCTTTCTATTTCATCGGCAGCAAGCAATATTGTTCCTTGTATTGTTAGGCCAGCTGGAGGTACTGGTTTTGGAGGTACTGGTTTTGGAGGTTCCGGTTTTGGAGGCTCTGGAGCTGGTCCTTGCCCATTATCTTCTCCTTTTACTATTACATAGGCATCCTTTATTCCTAAAGCGCGTATCTTCATGACGTGAGCTTCAGCATTGTCTCTTTTTTGAAAAGCTCCAGCTTGTACTCTGTAATATTTTTTATTGCTTATTGTCTCTTCATCAATAAATGCTGAAATCTTCTTATCTGCTAAAAAACGAACTCTTGCTTCAGCATTTTCTTTTTGTTCAAAGGCACCAGCTATCGTGATAAAAAGATCTTTCGTTTCTTGCTGTTTTTGTTTTAATGAAAGCCCCGCGGCAACCCCTGATGCAATGGCAGCAGATACTTCATTTTGGAAATCCTGTCTGTTTAATAGAGCAAGGTTCGCAGCGTTATCGATAAATAAAACCTCCAGCAGCACAGCTGGCATCTTTGTTTCACGAAGCACATGAAAATTCGCCTTCTTCTGTCCTCTGTTTCTAGCTCCATATTTATTTATTACTGCTGATGTACGAGCATGTATTGCATTTTGTATTTTTTTTGTTTCAGCTCCAACGTTTATATATACATAACTTTCGAAACCTTCCCCGCCACCACTGTTTTGGTGAATCGATAAATAGAAATCCGCCATTTGCTTGTTAGCATAATCTGTTCTTTCATCTAATGAAACCGTTGCATCTGAGCTGCGGGTCATCAATACTTTCACTTCATAGTTATTCTGCAGATAAGATTGAATTTTCTTGGCGATTGCCAGGTTATATGTTTTTTCAAAACTGTTCTTATTTACCGCTCCCGGATCATTCCCGCCATGGCCCGGATCAATAATAATGACTTTCAAAGTGTCACCTTCTTTTAATCCATTTCAAACGCTTTCGTTGCGCTTACTTCTATTAAAAACGAAAAGAAGGTATACTAAAAGAGCCATATGACTATTTTCATCAAAAATGGATATTTGACTAAGGTGGGTAACTGAATGGAAGCTGCTTTATTGGGAAGTGTTTTATCTGCATTAGCAACCGGCTTTGGTGCATTACCTGTTCTTTTCTGGTCTCAGGTGACACACCGGTTCCGTGATATACTGCTTGCGCTTACCGCAGGTATCATGGTCGCTGCATCAACTTTTAGTTTAATACCTCAAGCGCTTGAACTATCAAACTTAACTGTGCTTACAGTCGGTATTACTCTTGGCACACTGACTCTGATGATCTTAGAAAGATTCGTACCGCATGTAGACTTAGATCATACTAGAATCCTTAAAGGCATTGATGCGAAAGCAGCTTTAGTTATTGCTGCCATTACGCTTCATAACCTTCCCGAAGGGCTATCAGTAGGTGTAAGCTACGCGAGTGATGATGCAGGTCTCGGAGGATTGATCGCTTTTGCGATTGGTTTGCAGAATGCTCCTGAAGGTTTGCTTGTTGCACTCTTTTTAATACATCAAAAGATGAACAGACTAAAAGCATTTTTCATAGCCACTTTAACTGGAGCTGTTGAAATCGTTACGGCTATGATTGGTTATGCTTTAACTTCATACGTTGAAAATCTTGTGCCTTATGGGCTCTCTTTTGCTGCTGGTGCGATGCTGTTTATTGTTTATAAAGAGCTGATTCCTGAAAGCCATGGTGACGGACATGCCCGCTCAGCAACATTATCATTTATTGCCGGACTTTTAATCATGATCTATTTAACACAGATTTTTGGCTGATGCACATAGAAGCTGGCTCAGAGTTTTGAGCCAGCTTCTTTCAATATACGTATTCGATATCCACGATGTCCATCACTTTTAGAAGATGCATCATGTTCATTTTATCCATCACGCGCAGTTCTTTTTTTATTTCGTCCACATAATGAACATGGCCGGCGAGCTCGGCTATCTTTCCTTTTTGATAATACATGAATTTCAGTAGCCGGTTCTCCTCCATCGCCACACAGATGATTTCATTAAATTCTTCATACCTTTGTTCATCAAGCTCTGGTTTTCTTCCGTAATCCAGACCATCCTGATGTTCTCTTAACATTTTCACGTGTTCTGGAAGCATCATAGCAGTCCATTTTATCGTTCCTCTGTCACGAATCACCGTTTCTCCCTCCTATGCCTTATGTCCGCCTAAGAGACGGCTTCTGTATAGTGCAGTCCCTCCCTTTGTATAAGAAACAGCCCGCAAGAGAGAATTCGAACCATATTTTTGCCTGATTTCGTCCATAACATAGCCGATTTGTCTTTTTTTCGGATGATCTAAAGAAAAGAGAGTGAGCTGTGTTTCCGTATCCTCACACACGTTTGACAAAGCAATCGATATTTTCCGTACAGTCTGCCCCTGATAAAAGGTGCGAAACAATTCCAGACAAACTTGATAAAGCTCCATCGTAATATTAGATGGCTGCTCGATCGTCTTAGAGCGGTAAAAACCTCCGCCTCCTTCATCTTTGCTGTATCCTACTCCAAAGCTTATCGTCCTCCCTGCTTTCCCTGCTCTTCTTGCGCGTCTTGCCACCTCTTCACACATCTCTAAAATGACATGTTTGATCTCGGTGATATCTGTATAGTCTCTGAGCAAAATCTGGCTTTTCCCATAGCTGATTTGTCCCTGCATGATAGGAGCACCAATTTCGGATAAATCGATTCCCCATGCATGATAGAAAAGCTGATTTCCCATGATGCCGAATTTTTTCTCTAAAAGTTCGAGCGGATAATGTGCCAGGTCACCCACTGTCACAATCCCCATCCTGTTTAAGGTCCGCTCCACTCTTGACCCGATTCCCCACATTTTGCTTAAGGGAGATAGAGGCCAAAGTTTCGTTTCAACATCTTTATACCCCCACTCGGCAACACCTTTTTTCTTCGCCTCAAGATCTAAGCAAAGCTTTGACATCAGCATGTTCGGTCCAATTCCGATCGCACACGGCAATCCGAACTCTCTCCAGATATCCCGTCGGATTTTTTTAGCTAATTCCTGAGGATTTCCCCATAACTTTTCCGTTCCGTCTGCTTGAAGAAAACTTTCATCCACGCTGTATGTGTGGATGGATTCAGGCGGGACATAACGATGCAGCAGCTTTGTAATTTCCATTGATCTTTCGAGAAAAAAGGACATTTGAGCGTTTACTACAATGATGTCTTTATTTTTAGGAATTTCAAACAAGCGGTTTCCAGTGCGGATACCGAAATCTGCTTTTAATCGCGGAGAGGCAGCAAGAACGACACTTCCCTGCCGTTCTGTATCTCCCACCACTGCTAAATAACATGTGAGCGGGTTTAACCCTAAGCGAACAGCTGCACAGCTTGCGTAAAAGCTTTTCATATCCATACACAAAATGGTACGCTCTGGCATATCTTCATAGTTCATTTGTCACAGACCCCCTTACCAAAATACGAACATCTGTTCTTTATATGTATACCCATTTTAACCGAATATATGTTCTTATCACAATGGTAATTTTTTCAGCAATTTTTGCAGATTGACGTTTTGGGCTCATAAGTCTAGGATTTATAAGGGAAAGGCAGGTGCTAAAAATGAATCGCTCATTGCTTCGCAAAATGATTTTACGGGCATTAAAGGATTATTTATGGGATGAAGAGGATTGCATGCTGACCGAACAAGAATGGAGTCAGCTGGAAATGAAAATAATGAAGCAAATCAAAGAGGAAGATCAGGAAGAAGCGCTGTACGCTATCATTCAGGACGTTGTTTATGACTATTTTACAAATAAATAACAGGCTCTGCTTTAGTAAACAGAACCTGCTACTATGTGAGGAATTCCAGATCGTTTCCCATAGGATTTGGACCCTAATCAACAAGTTTCGGATGCCAATCCAAAAATTTTGGACTACAATCCACGAGTTTTGGTTGTTAATTTACAAATCTTAGTTTTGATCCTGAATCGACATACAATTCATCCATCTAGTTTACATAACAAAATTACGGTAACTTATTTTTGCCGGAATGATTTTCCGCCGAGTCTTTCTACTAATCGCGGCATAACTTGATAAGCTGTACTGCCAATATTCATCCACCATGGCAGATTAATCTCGCGTACAGGTCGCTGCATAGCCTCTAAGATCTTTTGTGAAACGTGAGAAGGCTGAAGCATAAACTTTTGAATATTTTTTACATAATTGCCCGATTTGTCAGCAAGCGTGAAAAAATCTGTAGCGATCGGGCCTGGATTAACTGTTGTTATGTGAACACCTTTATGCGCTACTTCAAGCCGCAGCCCGTTGGAGAACCCAAGAACAGCATGTTTTGTTGCTGCATACACACTTGATTTTGGTGTTGAAATCTTTCCGGCCTGTGATGCGATATTGATGATGTGCCCGCTCCCTCTTTCGAGCATATGCGGCAAAACCGCACGAGTACAGGCCATCAAGCCTAAGACATTTGTAGAGAACATCCCCTCAATATTTTTCCAAGGAGCATCTGCAAATTCTTCAAAGACTCCAAAGCCAGCATTATTCACTAAAATATGTACGTTCTTTTGATCATTTAAAACTTGGGTAAAAACTTGCTCAACGCTATCAGGATTTGAAACATCCAATGTATAGAAAGGGGCTTTTATTCCAGTTTCATTAAGGATTGTGTCTTGAACAATTTTCAGCTGGTCTTCCCTTCTTGCGAACAATACCGGCAAAGCCCCCTTCTTTGCAGCATCCATCGCAAGGTGTGCTCCGAGTCCGCCTGAAGCTCCTGTAATTGCAACCACTTTATTTTTAAGTATACTCATCGAACTGCCCCTGTCTGTCTAAAATAAAATAGCCCTTCTTCTTCCACTTTTATAATTCTTCCCTCTTCTTGAAGAAGGTCAAGATGTCCTGATACTTCAGATACGACTAAACCAAGCTGCTTTTCATACAGTTTTGGAAAAAGACGGATACACAATTCAAATACAGTTAATGGCTCATCACTTAACAGCTTTTCAATTGCCTTAGCGCGCTCGTTCTGATCGTGCAGCCTTTTACGTATCAATTCATGCGCATTTTTAAAGGGCTCTCCATGCCCAGGATAAACGGTTTCGAGATTTAAAGTTAATAGATTTTGAAGTGTCTCACGGTACTGAAGCAAAGTTTTTGGCCGTTCCTTTTCATGAAGTGGCGGCGGCTCCAGGAGTGCATTTGATGAAATATGCGGCAAAAGAACATCTCCCCCGATAAAAACTCCTTGCACCTCATTGTAAAGCGACAAATGATCAGGAGCATGTCCCGGCGTTTTTAAAAAAATAAAACCTTCATGTCCTGGAACACCTTCCCCTGGCAATGGTGTCAGATCAGGCATGAAAGGAGAAATAAACTCCCGGTATTTTTTCAGTTTCAATAGTTCCAGTCTTCCTAATGAATCTGGCACACCGAAAGAACGATAAAGGTCTATATAAAATGAATCAGCCCATTTCAAAAAATCGCTGTCGCCGCTGACATAAGGTACAGCTTCTTTGAGCATCAGTGTATCCACACCTGCCTGCTGAATTTCTTTAGAGAGACCAGCATGATCAGGATGATAATGTGTGCATATGTATTGATCCAGATCTTTTAATGAGAGTCTGTTTTCTTTTAAAAAAGATAGGAGGACCTCTCTTGCTTCATCAGTTTTTGGACCAGAATCGATAAGAGTAACCGCATCACCTATAAGGAGGCAGCAATTGACAGGACCTACATCAAATGGTGTAGGCAGGGTAATCGGAATAATAGTTGCAGCTTTTGTCATGATTTCCTCCAAATAATTACTTGTTGACATACATATAGAAATCATAGCATAATGTTTTTTAAAATATAAAAGATTTGGATAATATAATTTGCGTTGAAAGGGATCAGTAAGTATTCTCCCCCGCTCAGAGAGTGAAATCCAAAGGCTGCAAGATTTCACCGGAAAAGGAAATACTGAACCTGCCCTCAGAGCATCTGGAGAAATCCAGCGCAGTTCTGCGATACAGGCGTTTCGAGCGGGCAAGAACTTTTTGCCAATAAAGGTGGTACCACGGATCACTCCCATCCGTCCTTTAAACAGGACTTGGGAGTTTTTTTATACTCAAAAAATTGAGGGAGGGATCTGTCGTGAAAAAAGAAAAAATCACATTTATTGGTGCAGGAGCTATGGCGGAAGCGATTATGGAAGGGCTTATTAAAACAAATAAATGGCAGGCAAATCTTATCACGATTAAAAACCGCAGCAATTCTGAGAGGCTAAAAGAGCTTCAGACAAAGTACGGTGTAATCCCTGCTCCAACTTTAAAGGAAGCAGTATCAGAGGCTGACATTATCCTTTTAGCAGTTAAGCCTAAGGATGCTTCGCAAGCTGTTAAAAGTCTTGAACCTTTTATTCAGAAAGAGCAGCTCATTATTTCTGTTATGGCTGGAATATCAACAAGCACTATTACAGAATGGACGAATAAGAATAATCCTGTACTTCGAGCGATGCCAAATACATCAGCATCAATCGGATACTCTGCAACCGCTCTTTCCAAAGGTTTATTTGCTGCAGATGTTCATGTACAAAAAGCAGTTGAACTTTTTGAAACGATCGGAACCGTAACACTTGTGCCAGAAGATAAGCTTCATATCGTCACAGGGCTTTCCGGCAGCGGACCAGCTTATATTTATTATATTGCAGAAGCGATGCAAAAAGCGGCTGAAGAATTAAGTCTGTCCCATGAAGAAGCCAAAACATTAATTTCTCAAACACTCCTCGGCGCTTCTCTAATGCTGAAGAACACATCAGAATCTCCAATAGAGCTTCGAAAAAAAGTAACAAGCCCCGGCGGAACGACTGAAGCGGGTATAGGAAAGCTGGACCAATATCAAGTACAAGATGCTTTTTTAGCTTGTATTAAAAAAGCAGTAAGTCGATCCGAAGAATTAGGCAATGTTAAGTAATTTAACGGTCCGTTTCTTGAAAGGCTATTGTTTTAAATACACCATTAGGAGTCAGTGTAATCGTTATAATAACTCCTTTTTCAGAGGAACCTTTTTTGAGCCACAGCTTAAACTTTTCGACAATATCTTCATTTTGAGCTAAATTTCGACCCAAATATAAATAATCAACAATATCGTAATCTGGATAGCGCTTCCCCGTTTCGAAAACAGCCAGTCTCCCCCATTTTGCATAGGCTGGCTCCTGCATGCCAGGATATGCCGCGTGTACAGCGGGTGGAATATAAGTAGATACTATGACCGCGGCTAACAGCAGCGGAAATAATTTAAGAAATATTTTCATTTCGAATCAGCTCCTTTCGTTTATTTTGTTCAAAATTCCTTATTTTCCTGCGAAAATTGCCGATTAGAAAAAATTGACAAGCCCAGTCCCTGACTCTTATCATTTAAAGAAGAGCTAGATTTAGGGAGGGATTTATGTGGTAGAAACGGAAATTTCCCAAAGATACCTTGAATTGCGCATTCAGTTTGAAAAATTTACGAAACGATCTCTTACAGAGAAAGAGCTGGTTTTTATCCGCTGGCTTACTGAAAAAGGTGCTAAAGTTGAAGAACATAAAAGACAAGAACCAAAAAAGCGGTCAAAACGCCGAAAATAATTATTCCCCCTCCTTGCGACAGGAGGGGTTTATTTTATTTCACTTGCCAATTATTTTCGCCTATACTATCAATAACAAAAATGAACTGTCGAGGAAGGAGCTCATTTAAATGACTTATATTTTTGCCCATAGAGGCTCATGCAAAGATTGTCCTGAGAATACGATGGCAGCATTTAAAAAAGCTTTTGAAGACGGCGCAGATGGCATCGAGCTCGATGTACAGCTCTCAAAAGACGGTGTTCCTGTTATTATCCATGATGAGAAACTCGATCGAACTACAAATACAAAGGGCAATGTTGCAGATTTTTCATATGAAGAACTTACAAAAATTGATGCGGGCAGCTGGTTTTCAAAGAAGTTTAGCAATGAACATGTTCCATCACTGCAAATGTTCTTAGAATGGATCGCTCCCCTGCCTATGCTTCTTAATATAGAATTAAAAAACAACGTGATAGAATACAGCGGTCTTGAAGAAAAGACATTGCAGCTCTTATACCAATATGGAATGGAAAAGCAGACGGTCATTTCATCGTTTAATCATTACAGCCTGGTAAATATCAGGAAAATGAACCCGTACATAGAAACTGCACCGCTTTATTCTTCAGGTATTTTTGAACCTTGGGAGTATGTAAAAGCTGTATGTTCACAATCCGCTCATCCAAACTACAAGTCTTTACATCCATATATTTTGGAAGGATTTAAACGACATAATATACCGATACGTCCTTATACGGTAAACAGCCAAAAATGGATGGCATATCTGTTTGAATGGGGGATCGAAGCAATTATTACGGATTATCCGATAATCGCAAGAAATGTACGAAATGGCGATGGACCAGCTCCAAAAGGCAGATTTCTTCAAAAATGGTGGTAATTCGTTTTACAATGTATGAAACTAAAGTTTCATTTTAGCAGATAAAGGAGATGTTTATTATTCAACCGTTATTATTTGAACCCTATTCGATCCGGGGTGTCACTTTAAAAAACCGTATCGTTATGTCACCTATGTGCATGTATTCATGCTATGAACAAGATGGAATAGTAACACCATGGCATTTGACACATTACACGTCCAGAGCAGTTGGACAGACTGGTCTGATCATGACAGAAGCAGCAGCGGTAAGTCCTCAAGGAAGAATCAGTCCAGAAGACCTCGGTATCTGGGATGACAGTCATATTGAAGGGCTGTCTTCTCTTGTAAAATCTATTCACGAAAATGGCTCTAAAGCTGCCATTCAGATTGCGCATGCTGGCCGTAAAGCAATGATTGACGGACCGATTATCGCTCCTTCAGCAATTGCGTTTTCGGATAAAATGAAAACTCCAGAAGAAATGACTTTGGAGCAAATTGAAGAAACTGTAAATCAATTTAGAGCTGCAGCAAAAAGAGCCAAGACTGCAGGATTTGATGTTATAGAGATCCACGGAGCTCACGGATATTTGATTAACGAATTCCTGTCTCCGCTATCAAATAGAAGAACAGATTCTTATGGCGGGAATCAGCAAAAAAGATACCGTTTCCTGCAGGAGATTATTGCAGCAATGAGACTTGAATGGGACGGACCGCTATTTGTAAGGATTTCAGCAAATGACTATCATCCTGAAGGAAACTCTCCAGAAGACTTTGTAATCTATGCTTCCTGGATGAAAGAGGATGGAATCGATTTGATCGACTGCAGCTCCGGCGCAGTTGTTCCGGCAAAGATTAATGTATACCCTGGCTATCAAGTACCTTTTGCAGAAAAGATTAGGAGTGCAGCAGATATCCCCACAGCTGCTGTTGGACTAATTACAACAGGACGCCAAGCAGAAGAAATTCTGCAGAACCAGAGGGCCGACTTAATCTTTATCGCACGTGCGTTTTTAAGAGATCCTTATTGGCCTCGATCAGCAGCCGAAGAGCTAGGAGTAGACATCCAGAGCCCGAAACAGTATGAGCGCGGCTGGTAAATGAGTGTAAGAAGATAAGAAAACTGGCATCCACACCAATTTAGTAGGTGAAGAGATGCCAGTTTTTTTGTGTAAGCTATTATCTAATGCAGCGCAGCAAGGAGATTCACCGTACGCCCCGCGGAAAGCGAGCATCCTGAAACGGAGATCAACTACCTTCAATCTCTAAGATGCCTTCAATTTAAATAATCCCACGGTTATCGCAAATAATCCCACGTTAATTTAAATAATTCCACGAAAGGTAAACAAAATCCCACGATAAATCACTAAAAAACCACGAGTCGACAAAGTGGCAGCATAATGCTCTCTTCAACTTCAGACGCTCCATCTCATCTTTAACCATTTATAGATGAGTACACATACAAGCAGCCAAGTCCCACCTGCAAGATAACCCCCAAACACATCCGTTGGATAGTGTACACCTAAATAAACACGGCTGAATCCCACCATAAAAATAAATAAACCCGTAATGATATAGATTATTATTTTATAGGATTGCAGAAAAGTATAATTTTGAACAAGTAAGTATGATAGCATTCCAAAAAAAGCAAGGGAGATCATCGCATGGCCGCTCGGGAAGCTATAGCCTGTTATTTCGATCACACGGTCAAATTCGGGTCTGATCCTCTCAAACGATACCTTAAACCAATGGTTTCCGTATCTTACTCCGATCAAACATATCCATAAAACTAGCGGTTCTCTCCATTTCCTTTCAGCTATTAGCCAAAAAACAGAAAAGAAAATCAAGATTCCATATTGATACGGCCGGGAAGCTGCATCAGTAATAAATATAAAGAATGAGTTTAATCGTGCCTGATGCAAGTCTGATACGTTTTTCATCGACCACACATCCACGGCTTCTATAAAGGGCTTATGATACAGATAGGCGAACATCATAAAGAAAGCCATAAAGATTGTAATTAAAATGAATGTTCTTTTAACGCTGTTTTTTAGAGTCATTAAAGTCTCCAGCTCCTATTTATTTTTTCCCCTTTTTATTATTCCTTCACCATGTTTTCTTTCGATCGATGATAGCACGTCATGCAGTAAAGCTTGTTTTTCATTTTTCTCAACAGAAAATAGATCGAGCTGATAAGTAGCATTCTCTCTTTCTACAACTTCTGTTGCTGTTATTCCTAGAAGTCTTACCGGTTCTCTGTTCCAGTGTTGCTTAAACAATTGTAAGGCTGTTTTTGAAATGTCATGTTGATCCTGAGTAGCATTTAGAAGCATCTTGCTGCGTGTAATTGTTTTCCTGTCACTGTATCTAATTGTAATAGCAATAGTTAAAGCCACATAGCCTTTTGTCTTTAGACGAGTCACAACTTTTTCAGCCAATCTTTTAAAAACCGGTTCTGCTTCACCTGTGCTTATAATATCCTCACTTAATGTTGTGGAACTTCCGATTGAACGATAATCACTTGCAGAACTTGGATCGACGGGACGCGGATCAATGCCGTTGGCCCTTTCTTTCATTTTAAGACCATTGATGCCAAAACGCTGTTTAATTTCATAATCTGCCGCTTCCGCTAAGTCTTTAACCGTAATGATTCCGTATTTATTTAGTTTTTCTTCTGTTTTCTTTCCAATGCCATGCAGATCTCCTACATTTAGCGGCCATAGTTTTTGAGCAAGATCTCTTTTTCTTAGAACGGTTATACCTAACGGCTTCTTCATATCGGAAGCCATCTTGGCCAGAAATTTATTAGGTCCGATACCAATCGAACAAGGCAGATTCAACTCATTCAAAAGCCTGTTCTGAATTTCTTCAGCTGTCTCCAACGGCAGTTTGCATTCCGTAACATCCATATAGCCTTCATCAATTGAAACAGGTTCAACCCATTCTGTGTATTCTTGCAGAAGCTGAAACATTCTTGAAGAATAACTTTTATATGTTTCAAAGTCAGGTGGAACAACAATCAGGTTTGGACATAGCTTTCTAGCCTGCCACAGCGGCATCGTCGTCTTGACTCCTTTTTCTCTTGCTTCATAGCTGCAGGTTACGATGATTCCTTTACGTTCCTCCACATTACCTGCCACAGCAAGCGGTTTTCCTCGCAGATCTGGATTTTCTGCCATTTCAACAGAGGCATAGAAGCTGTTCATGTCAACATGAAAAATGATTCTTCTTTTTGACGCGGGGGTTTGATACAACATGAAAACTCCTTTTTTCGAAACTATGTTTATTAGTATATGTTAGCGAATGAGCTTTAAAAACAAAAGAAAAAGACAAGGTATCTACCTTGCCTCATGCAGTCTTTTTCCCGTATCCTGAACCCATTCAACAAATTCTTCGCCATGAAAATGTTTATTTAAATCCTTATGTAATTGAATAAGATCCCGATAAAATTCACGTTTGTCTCCATCTTCGAGCCACTTTTGCAGGAAACCATATATTTTGCAATTAAAGCTTGTTGATTCCTTATGCTTTTCAACACCTTTTTCAGTTAAATAAACATAAGAGATACGGCGGTCGTCATTCTTTTTCTCTAGTGTAACGAGACCTTTGTCTTTTAACCGTTTTATCACCTGCATTACAGTAGAAACATCCCATAATCCATAATAGGCGATTTTAGAGATTGTAATATCCTCTTCAAGAGAAACAATCCATAAAATATGCTGTTCTGCTTGTGTTAATCCGATTGCTTTTGCATTTTTTTGCCAGTCCTCTTCAAGGACTTTATACACACCACGCATATAATTAACCATCATATGCATGTCCGATAACTGACTCATCCCATTTCCTCCCCCGAAATAAGATTTTAAAATAATTACCAATATTTTCTTTTACATGATAAAAACATCTTACATAATGCTTAATTAGACTGTCAACTTTAAAAGATAAATTTGTTAATTTTTATGACAAAAACAGGCATCCTGACCTATATAAAAACAAAAACTTGACGAAAATTCGCCAAGTTTCGTCATTGTTATTTATTTTCCAGAAGCAACTTCAATTACTGCGAGAACCATTTCTGCCGTTTTTGTCAGTTCTTCAAGAGGCATTCTTTCATTGGTTGTATGAATTTCCTCATAGCCTACAGCAAGGTTTACTGTCGGAATCCCGTGACCGGCAATTATGTTAGCATCACTGCCGCCACCGCTATGAAGAAGTCTGTGCGGACGTCCAATTTTTTCAGCTGCTTTTTTAGCAATCTCGACAACATGGTCTCCATCACTAAACTTAAATCCAGGGTACATGACTTCAACCTTAACATCAGCTCGTCCGCCCATTTCAGCCGCAGCAGATTCATAAGCTTCCTTCATCTTTTGAGTTTGCGCTTCCATCTTTTCATGAATCAAAGAGCGCGCTTCTGCTAAAACAAATACTGTGTCGCAAACGATATTTGTTTGTTCACCGTGACCTCCGCCATGGAAGTGGCCGATGTTTGCTGTTGTTTCCTCATCAATTCTGCCTAAAGGCATGCGTGAGATCGCCTTGGCTGCGATTGTTATAGCCGAGACACCTTTTTCAGGTGCAACACCAGCATGTGCAGATTTACCGTAGATCGTGGCTCGTACTTTTGCCTGAGTAGGAGCGGCTACTATAATATCGCCAACAGGTCCGTCGCTATCTAGAGCAAACCCGTATTTTGCTGTGATTTTGGAAGCGTCCATTGCTTTTGCTCCGACTAAACCGGATTCTTCACCAACTGTGATGATGAACTGTATATCACCATGTGAAATATTGTTTTCTTTTAGAACTTTAATCGCTTCAAACATAGCAGCAAGACCCGCTTTATCATCTGCGCCGAGGATCGTTGTACCGTCTGTTACAACGTAGCCGTCTTTAATAGAAGGCTTAATTCCTTTACCTGGAGTTACGGTGTCCATATGAGAAGTGAAATAAATGGTATCCACTCCCTCTTTGTTTCCTTTTAACGTACAGATTAAATTCCCTGCCGCATGATCTGTTTTAGATTCAGCGTCATCTTCATATACTTCGACTCCAAGCTCTTCAAACTTTTTCTTAAGTACGATTGATATTTCTTTTTCATATCTTGTTTCAGAATCAATTTGAACAAGCTCTAAAAACTCGTTTAATAAACGATCCGCGTTTACCATATGTATTCCCTCGTTTCTTATAGTGGTATGTTTCCATGCTTTTTGTAAGGTCTGTCTTCTTTCTTGTTGCGCAGCATGTCCAACGCCTGAATACACTTGATTCTTGTTTCTCTTGGATCAATTACATCATCAACCATCCCATTTGCAGCTGCAATATAAGGATTAGCAAACTTCGTGCGATACTCTTCAATTTTTGCTGCTCTCGTTTCCTCAGGGTCTTCACTGTTTTCTATTTCTCTAGCGAAGATAATATTAGCAGCTCCCTGAGGTCCCATTACTGCAATCTCAGCGTTCGGCCAAGCGAAAACCAAATCTGCACCGATAGATTTACTATTGAGTGCAACATATGCTCCGCCATATGCTTTACGAAGAATAATCGTGATCTTCGGTACAGTAGCTTCCGAATACGCGTATAAAATCTTTGCTCCATGCCGTATAATTCCACCGTGTTCTTGTTTAACTCCAGGGAAAAATCCGGTCACATCTTCAAATGTGATGATCGGAATGTTAAATGAATCACATAACCGTATAAAACGGGATGCTTTATCAGATGAATCAATATCAAGTCCTCCAGCCATGACTTTTGGCTGATTACATACTAATCCTATCACTTCGCCCTTGATTCTTGCAAAACCTACAACTATATTTTTTGCGAATTGAGCATGCACTTCCATAAATGAATCTTTATCTACAACTTCATTTATAACCGTTCTGACATCATAAGGTCTTGTTGAATCAAAAGGAATGATCTCAGTAAGTTCAGGACGGTAATCTTTTTCATCGCCCCAAGGAAGTACAGGCGTCTTCTCTTTATTATTCTGCGGAAGATATGAAATTAATCTTCTAACATCTTCTAGTACTTCAGCTTCAGATGGTGCTGTAAAGTGCGCGTTCCCGCTTTTAGATCCATGGACTTCAGCCCCTCCTAAATCCTCAGAAGAGATCTTCTCTCCTGTTACCGTTTCAATTACTTTTGGACCGGTGATAAACATTTGACTTGTCTTTTCAACCATAAAAACAAAATCGGTGATCGCCGGAGAATATACGGCTCCCCCTGCACAAGGTCCCATAATAACAGAGATCTGCGGAATTACTCCTGAATAGATGCTGTTCCTATAAAAGATATGCCCATAGCCATCAAGCGACATAACACCTTCCTGAATTCGCGCACCGCCCGAATCATTAAGCCCTATAAAAGGAGTACCGTTCTTAGCGGCAAGGTCCATTACAGCAGCGATTTTTTTTGCATGCATCTCACCTAGCGCACCGCCAAACACTGTGAAATCCTGTGCGAATAAGTAAACAGGACGGCCATGTATTTTTCCATAGCCTGTTACAACCCCTTCGCCTGGTGCTTTCATACCCGAAAGCCCGAAGTCATGAGTACGGTGTTCCATAAAAGGATTAAGTTCAACAAAGGTATCTTCATCCAATAAAAGGTCGATTCGTTCACGTGCCGTCAGTTTTCCCCGTTCATGCTGTTTATCAATGCGGTCATCTCCGCCGCCTAGTTCAATCTCAGTCTTTTTGTCGTAAAGTTCATTTATCTTTTCATAGATGTCCATTTTTAAGCCTCCTCCTTTTTACTCTTTTCACAAAGTTCGAACAGCACTTTATGGGAAGAAGAAGGATGCATAAATGCAACTTGAGCCCCTCCTGCACCGATAACTGGAGTTTCATTAATCATTTTGATGCCATTAGATTTCAATTCCTCTATACGGTTTTGAATATTGGAAACTCCTAACGCGACATGATGTACTCCCTGACCCCTCTTCTCAATGAATTGAGCAATCGGGCTGTCATCAGACATTGCTTCTAATAATTCAAGGCGTGTTTCCCCAATTTTAATAAAAGCCACCTTTACTCTTTGTGAAGGAACCTCTTCGATCGCTTCAAGAGTAAGTCCTAATTGGTTCACATAAAAAGGCAAAGTTTCGTCTAGTGAAGATACAGCAATGCCTATATGATCGATTTTTTCAGGAGGTTGTGCGGAAACTTTAGAAGAAGAAATCCCATCGCGTTCAAACACCGTTTTCTCAATAAATTTAGCCGTTTCTATAGTCGGTGTTCCAGGGGTGAATACTTTTTTAATTCCTTTTGACTCTAAAAAAGGTATATCTTCCCATGGAATGACACCTCCGCCCACGACAATGATATCATCTGCTCCTCTCTCTTGTAGAAGACGCATCACTTCTGGAAAGAGTTCGTTATGTGCTCCAGAAAGACAAGACAGCCCAATCGCATCCACATCTTCTTGTATGGCTGCTGCTGCAATCTGTTCTGGTGTTTGTCTTAAGCCTGTATAGATAACTTCCATTCCATAATCTCTAAGTGCCTGTGATATTACAAGGGCACCTCGGTCATGACCATCCAGTCCTGGTTTCGCAATTAAAACACGGATTGTTTTTTTCATCTCTCTCCACTCCTCCTATTTCTTAGACGCCGGTATATTCTCCAAATTCCTCACGAAGTACACCACATATTTCTCCCACTGTACAATAGGATTTTACACACTCTAAAATGACAGGCATTAAGTTGTCTTGACCTTTTGCGGCCGATCGCAGCATTTCCAACTGAGCGCTCACTCGGTCCTGGTCTCTAGTAAACTTTAATGCTTTAAGTTTTTCTTTCTGTTTTTCACCTAATTCAGGATCTACTCTTAAAAGCTCTGGCTGATGCTCATTATCTATCGTAAATTTGTTCATGCCAACGATAATTTCTTGGCCATTTTCAATTTTTTTCTGTGTTTCATAAGAAGTATGGTGAATCTCACGCTGCATATATCCTTGTTCAACAGCCGAAACTGCTCCGCCCATCTGCTCAATCTTATTCAGATACTCGTTTGCTTTACTCTCTAGTTCATCTGTAAGACTTTCTACATAATACGACCCAGCAAGAGGATCTACCGTATCAGCTACTCCCGTTTCATGTGCTAGAATCTGCTGTGTCCGAAGAGCTATTCTTGCTGATTCTTCTGTAGGAAGGGCAAGTGCCTCATCTCTTGAATTTGTATGCAGACTTTGCGTTCCTCCAAGTATGGCTGACAATGCTTGTGTCGTCACTCTGACAATATTGTTATCGGGCTGCTGTGCTGTAAGAGTAGAGCCGCCAGTTTGTGTATGAAAACGAAGCTGCCATGATTTTTGATTTTTTGCCCCATAGCGCTCTTTCATTAATTTTGCCCACATTCTTCGTGCTGCTCTGAATTTAGCAGCCTCTTCAAAAAATTGATTATGAGCATTAAAGAAAAATGCTAAACGCGGTGCAAAGTCATCGATCTTTAGACCAGCTTCCAGTGCCGCGTCAACATATGCAAGACCATTAGCGATCGTGAAAGCCAGCTCCTGAGCCGCATTGGCTCCTGCTTCTCGTATGTGATAGCCAGATATGCTGATCGTGTTCCATTTTGGGACATGTGACTGGCAATACGCGAAAATGTCAGTAATTAAACGCATTGACGGCTTTGGCGGAAATATGTAAGTACCGCGGGCGATATACTCTTTTAAAATGTCATTTTGAATCGTTCCAGAAAGCTGATCTGCCTCTACTCCTTGCTTTTGTGCAACCGCTATATACATAGCGAGCAGAACTGACGCAGGTGCGTTGATCGTCATGGAAGTACTGACTTTATCAAGCGGTATATCTTTTAATAGAGCTTCCATATCCTCCAATGAATCGATAGCCACTCCCACTTTACCTACTTCGCCGCGTGCCATCGAGTGATCTGAGTCATAGCCGATCTGTGTTGGCAGATCAAAAGCAACAGAAAGACCTGTCTGACCTTGTTCTAACAAATAGCGAAATCGTTTATTCGTCTCTTCTGCAGAACCGAACCCTGCATACTGTCTCATCGTCCAAAAACGAGCTCGGTACATTGTAGATTGAGAGCCGCGTGTATATGGATATTCTCCAGGGAGCCCTAAGGTATCAAAAGGATAGTTTTCATCCTCAGCACCATAAAGGCGTTTAATTTCAATATCAGATGATGTATGAAACCGTTCTTTTCGTTCAGGAAATCTATTCATTGACTGCTCAGTTTTTTCTTGCCAGTTCTTTAAACGCTGTTGTTTATCCATTAGAGGCCTCCTGTTAACAAAGAAAAATATTCTCAACATAACATCTTTCGTTTTGAAAGCGCTTTTTCCTGCTTGAATCCGCAAATTTTCGACGAAAATTGCAAGTGTCTGTTTATAGAATTCTTGTTTCTCATTTGCAAAAACGATACAATTGAAAAGGAAAAGCTATAGGAGGGAATCTGCTGTGTCTCAAAAAATGATGAAAACGATAGTATATGTAATGATTATTTCTCTTGTATTAAGCAGTCTGCTTACTGGAGTAGCATTGTTCTTATAAATAAGCTGTTTTCATAAACATAGGTGCTTTTGAATGTGGTTCATTTCCGCTGCAGGGCTCGCTTTCCGCAGGGCTTGCGGTGAGCCCACTCCGTACTGCGTACATCGAGTGGTCTCACCTGCCCCGCTCGTCCTGCAGGAGTCTCGCCCTTCCGCTCCAATGAACTATCCAATGAAGACTTTGAAAATCTCTCAATGGCATCAATCACATAGAAAAGAGCCTATAGTTCACAAAAACCCCAGTCAGCAGACTGGGGTTTGTTCGTTTTTTATTCCGTGCGTTCTTTTATATATTCCTGAAAGCTCTTATCGGTTGAGATGACTTTAATCTTTGTGCCTATTTTAATTTTGCTGTAAATTTTCTGTACGTCTTTTTCATACATCCTGATGCAGCCGGCCGTTACAAATCTTCCGATGGAGGAAGGGTTATTGTTTCCGTGAATCCCAAATGTACGTCCGTCTGTGTTATTTGCATCAAATCCAATCCACCGAGTTCCGAGTGGATTGGATTTGTCCCCTCCAGGAATATCTTTTTTGCGATAATAAGGGTCTACAGCCTTAACTGTAATCGTAAATAGTCCCTGTGGGGTTAATTCACTCGATTTACCTGTTGCCACTTTATAGACTTCTTTTACTTTTCCTTCTTGTATAATAGCCAATCTGTTGCTGGCTTTGTTAACAATTACGTATGGATCACCCAGATCTTCGGGATTTCCTAATGGCCACAAAGGTGATAAAAACAAAAGAAAAACAATTTTGAAGTTTATCATGGCATCCACCCTGTCTTTTTACTTAGTATTTGCTTTTACAGGGTTTCTCATGAATTTGCAGCATCATTTTTTTTGAATCTCTTTTTAATAAGCAAATAATCCTCTATATCTTGAAGCAATTGATATAATTTGGACCGTGTTTCAAATTCCTGCCTGTCTTTTGGCAGATGCATCTCCCTAAATTCCTGCCGCATTCTTTCAAGTTCATCTAAAAATAATGCTGCCGTATTACCTGGATGGACCGCTGCTCCCAGACGTTCGAAAAACTCACCCAATTTTTCTCCTTGTATGTACGTTTTATCGATAGAGGAAAGAATAGGCAGCATTCGCTGAATGATCTCAAATTGTTTTTCTCTCATTTTAAAATAGTGATAATACTGATTCTCATAACGCAAAAAATGATTTTCAACATCACGAAACGCAAGACTTTTCGCACTAGAGATTAAATCTGCACATTCTGTAATTTCTTTCCCGTCCCACTCATGGTTATTATGAGCGAGATAAAGATGAAATTCATAAAAAATTTTCTTATATTTAGTCTCAAGCTCTTTCTGCATATTTAAAAGGCTCTTCTCCATAGAAGGCATGTACAAATTCATAATAAGACCCATTCCAATTCCAATGACTATGATACTCACTTCGTTTAAAACGATAGACCAGGAGATTTTCTGCAGAGTATACAGATGCAAAATGATGACTGAAGAAGTGATAATACCTTCTTTCAGGTTAAAGGCTACGATTGTTGGTATAAATAAGATCAACAGCAAAGTTAATGCATAAAAATGATAGCCTATCAGAGTAAATAAGCCAGCTGCGAACAAGATACCTAAAAGACATGCCGCAAACCGCTCCCATGAACTGATCACAGAGCGTTTTTTTGTGATTTTAATACAAAGAATCGTTAATATACCAGCTGACGTGTAAAAGTCGAGCTTTAGCCATTCTGCAATAGCAATTGCAAGACCTGCACCAACTGCAGTTTTTAAAGTCCGGTATCCAATCGTAAATTTCATGAATAGACGCCCTTTCATGCTACTTTCTTCATGTTTTCCCATATTCCAATACTTTAATTACCTTTAATAACAAAAGGCTGTTTTCGTAAACATTGTTGCTTTTTCAAGTAGTTGATCTCCGCTCCAGGATGCTCGCTTTCCACGGGGAGTGCGGTGAGCCTCCTGCCGCTCTGGGCCATTAGGAGTCTCCATCTGACCGCTTCATGGAAGTATTCTTGCTCCTGCGTCTACAAGTAAATGCTGCCGATGTGAGCTTTCTCGTCGCATGCCAAGCGAGAAGCTTCTCAGGTTGTAGGCACGCACCTTGCGCTCCAATCAACTTGCAAATGATGAAAATAGAAAAAGCCAAAAGCAATAATCCTTTAGAAAAGAGCGTTTTGAATGAAACAAATTAAAAAAAGGACCTCGACAGAAGTCCTTTCGTCATTATAGCACTTTTTCTAAGAAAACTTGAGCTCTCTCTGTTTTCGGATTTTCAAAAAATATCGCAGGTTGTTCATCTTCTACCAATCTTCCGTCGTCCATGAATAGAACACGGTCTGCTACTTCTTTAGCAAATCCCATTTCATGCGTCACGATAACCATCGTCATGCCCGTTTTTACAAGGTTCTTCATAACTTGAAGCACTTCTTTTACCATCTCAGGATCTAATGCGGAAGTCGGTTCATCGAAGAGCATAATTTCCGGGTTCATGGCTAAAGCCCGAGCAATTGCGACACGCTGTTTCTGCCCGCCTGATAGTCTTGAGGGGTAAGCATCCGCTTTATCAGAAAGCCCGACAGCTTGGAGCAGTTCAAGAGCATTTTTCTCAGCTTCTTTCTTACTGGTCTTCAAGACTTGCTGTGGTGCAAAAGTGATGTTTTCTAAAACCGTTAGATGGGGAAAGAGGTTAAAATGCTGGAATACCATTCCTATCTTTTTCCGAAGATTACTTTCCAGCTGTCCTATCTCTTTTCCGTCAATTTTGATTGAACCGGCATTATGTGTTTCAAGCAGGTTCAAACAGCGAAGAAAAGTTGACTTCCCAGATCCAGAAGGACCGATTACCGCAATAACTTCACCCTTGCTGATCTTAGTAGTAATGCCTTTTAAAACTTCATTGTGTCCGAAGCTTTTTCTTAATCCATTAACATCAATCACTTTTGGCGAGCCTCCTCTCCATTACACGACCTGCTAAGGTTAACAGCATGACAAGCAGATAGTAGATCAATCCTGCAAGCAGCAATGGTTCAAAAAAGCGATAGTTGCTTGCTCCAACGATTTGAGCACGTCTCATAATATCGAGCGCACCAATGACGGATACGATCGCAGATTCTTTCGTCAGTGTAATAAATTCATTCATAAGTGCTGGTAAAATATTTTTCATCGCTTGAGGCAGAATAATTTTCAGCATCATAGAACGGTATGGAACACCTAAAGCGATTGCAGCTTCTTTTTGCCCCTTATCAACAGCATTGATCCCTGCTCGAATGATTTCTGAGATATATGCCGCAGAATTTAATGCAAATGTGAGTACCCCTGCTGTAAATGCGCCGATATCCATTCCTGTCAGCTGCGGGACTGCATAATAAATGATCAGCATTTGTAAAATTAAAGGCGTTCCTCTGAAGACTGATGTATAAGCATCTGCAAACCACCGCATTATCTTTACTTTTCCAATCTTAAATAAGGAAAGTACTGTTCCCCACAAGAAACCAAGTACTAACGAAACCGCCACAAACTGCAACGTAACCCATATTCCATACAATATATAGGGAATAGAAGGCACGAGCTGGGCAAAATCCAAGTTCATGCCTATCACTCTCTTTCTCTACTATTTTTTTACTCCAAACCATTTTTCAATGAGTTTGTCCAATGTACCGTCTTCTTTCATCTTCTTTAACTCTTTGTTAAACTCGCTAGTCAGTTCGCTATCTTTCGGGAATGCGATAGCTGAACCTGCAGCATCTGTATTCGGCAAAGCAAATGATGAAAGTTCTTTGTTTTTCTTTAAAAATTCATACGCTACAGCATCTTCAATAATCGCTGCATCTACTCGGTTTGATTTCATTTCTTGTACCAATTCAGTTACTTTGTTTCGCTGTACTACTTCGAATTTATGTTCCTTTAATAGCTTGTCCGCTTCTTTTTCTTGAATGGATGCCAGCTGCACACCCAATGTTTTGCCTTCAAGATCTTCAACAGACTTAATTGATTTATCTTTTGTTACGATTAATTGCTGTGCTGCATAATATTCATCCGAGAAATCTACAGTTTTTTTGCGCTCTTCATTAGGTGTCATACCTGCAATGACAAAGTCCGCTTTTCCGCTGTCCAAAGCTGGAATAAGCCCATTAAAGTCCATATCTTTAATCTCTAGTTCATAACCTAACTCTTTTGCAATATGATTAGCTATATCAATATCAAATCCTACTACATCTCCACCTTTAGCTGTATCAACAAATTCATATGGCGGATAATCTGCAGAAGTAGCCATGATCAATTTTTTTCCGGAAGAATCACTACCTGTGTCAGATGAACTTTTTTCTTCTACTGCACCACATCCCGCAAGAATAGCGATGATTATGATAAAATAAATGCTTAAGAAATTACGTTTCATTTTGCATATCCCCTTATACAATATAGTTATATTTATTCGTTAAAATGAATATTAACACAAAAAGGTTCGAAACTAAGTATTTTAATAATTCTGAATGTATTATTATTCAAAAGGGCGGTGTTCATAATGGACTTCGGCGAAGTTATTCCGGGGATCGAGTATCGAAAAAGAGATGCCGTTTATGCTGTAATTCTGAATGCTGATAGAAAAAAAGTCGCTATAATAGAGCAGAACGGAAAAGGCTTTCTGCCAGGCGGAGGAATGGAAAAAGCAGAAGAACAACAGTTGTCTCTTATGAGGGAATGTGTAGAAGAAACAGGTTTTCAGATAAATATTGAAAGCTATATTGGGAATGCGAAACAATATTTTCAATCAAGTCAAAATGAGTACATAATGAATAATGGGTATTTTTATGCAGAGAAGTTCGGAAATTATGTAAAATCTTCTGAAGAGGATGATCATGAACTTGTGTGGATGGATTTTGCTGAAGCGAAAATAATGCTTTTTCATTCATCGTACCTATGGGCTGTGGAGAAACATTTAATC
>NZ_MQMF01000002.1 GCF_001999465.1 Fictibacillus arsenicus | reverse complement strand
TGTTTGGAAACGTCGTATCTAGTTTTGAGAGAACATACTCTCTATATAATTGGTTCAGTGATGATGGCGAAGAGGTCACACCCGTTCCCATACCGAACACGGAAGTTAAGCTCTTCAGCGCCGATGGTAGTTGGGGGTCTCCCCCTGTTAGAGTAGGACGTCGCTGAGCCATACATATTCCACAGTAGCTCAGTGGTAGAGCTATCGGCTGTTAACCGATCGGTCGTAGGTTCGAGTCCTACCTGTGGAGCCATATTGGAGAGCTGTCCGAGAGGTCGAAGGAGCACGATTGGAAATCGTGTATACGGTCAACCCCGTATCAAGGGTTCGAATCCCTTGCTCTCCGCCAGATACATACTCTCTAACTTTATACACTGGCCCGTTGGTCAAGCGGTTAAGACACCGCCCTTTCACGGCGGTAACACGGGTTCGAATCCCGTACGGGTCACCATTTTATACATAACCAACTTTATATTATATGGAGGATTAGCTCAGCTGGGAGAGCACCTGCCTTACAAGCAGGGGGTCGGCGGTTCGAACCCGTCATCCTCCACCATTAATTTTTATTCTTTATATCATCGCGGGGTGGAGCATGGAGCGTAAGCTTCTGTGAAATCACGACGACATGTCTCGACGGATACACAACTAAGATAAACATGTAGAGAAAGAGACAGTCTATATCATATTCGGATACATCGTCCGATACTTTTATATCATCGCGGGGTGGAGCAGTCTGGTAGCTCGTCGGGCTCATAACCCGAAGGTCGCAGGTTCAAATCCTGTCCCCGCAACCAATTTTGGACTCGTGGTGTAGTGGTTAACATGCCTGCCTGTCACGCAGGAGATCGCCGGTTCGACCCCGGTCGGGTCCGCCATTTTTATTTTTTTTGGTGGCTATAAAATACCAAGAATTATCTTGGCTCGATAGCTCAGTCGGTAGAGCAGAGGACTGAAAATCCTCGTGTCGGCGGTTCGATTCCGTCTCGAGCCACCATTTTTTTTTGCCGGTTTAGCTCAATTGGTAGAGCAACTGACTTGTAATCAGTAGGTTGGGGGTTCAAGTCCTCTAGCCGGCACCAGTTTTTTCTTCCTTAATTGGAATAAAAAACGTATTGAAAATAGGTCGTAAATAACTTACAATAGAACCTGTCTTCAATTTGTGGAGGGGTAGCGAAGTGGCTAAACGCGGCGGACTGTAAATCCGCTCCCTCCGGGTTCGGCGGTTCGAATCCGTCCCCCTCCACCATTTTTATTCGTATATTCATCCTTACAGGGGCATAGTTTAACGGTAGAACGAAGGTCTCCAAAACCTTTGGTGTGGGTTCGATTCCTACTGCCCCTGCCATTTAACATTTAAATAATATTGTGGCGGTCGTGGCGAAGTGGTTAACGCATCGGATTGTGGTTCCGACATTCGGGGGTTCGATTCCCCTCGTCCGCCCCATTTATGTGTTGGGCTATAGCCAAGCGGTAAGGCAACGGACTTTGACTCCGTCATGCGTTGGTTCGAATCCAGCTAGCCCAGCCATTTTATATATAGATGAATAAATTATAGATGAATAAAATAATTTGCGGAAGTAGTTCAGTGGTAGAATACAACCTTGCCAAGGTTGGGGTCGCGGGTTCGAATCCCGTCTTCCGCTCCATTTGAATTTTATCTGGCGGCATAGCCAAGTGGTAAGGCACGGGTCTGCAAAACCCTTATCCCCCGGTTCGAATCCGGGTGCCGCCTCCATATAAGTTTTATAGTTCTACAATGCCGGTGTGGCGGAATTGGCAGACGCGCACGACTCAAAATCGTGTTCCTTCTGGAGTGTCGGTTCGACCCCGACCACCGGTACCAATACATACAAATGACAAAGTCAATGCTTAGTGCATTGGCTTTTTTTGTTGAATTGATAATAAAGGATAAAAATGAGGAGAACAATCATGTTCCTCCTTATTTTCTTTTTGGAAAGACATGTATGGAAACTAATACTCTAGATAACATGTTTTTGTATTGAATTGTTCATTTGAGATGTACATTTTCAACTCATGTTCATTCCAAATGAACATTCGGGGATTTAACCATGGTAATCCATTTTTTATCCATGGTAAACCGATATTATAGAAAGTTCCATAAATAAACCAGT
Source organism: Fictibacillus arsenicus (assembly GCF_001999465.1). GTDB lineage: Bacteria > Bacillota > Bacilli > Bacillales > Fictibacillaceae > Fictibacillus > Fictibacillus arsenicus. The sequence goes on along the minus strand of NZ_MQMF01000002.1, from coordinate 1,312,616 downwards.
CAATAATCAACTAAAAGAGCCCAGCACCCACACTCAGTTCAAAGAAAGACCACCAAATGATCGAAAGTAAAATCTGTATAAGAGAAGAAGATATACGGACCGCGCACCCTGTGCACCCTTTACTTTTATACGGAATAGTTTATGAGCATGACGAATAAATTAGATTTACATCATATGGCGGCATAGCCAAGTGGCAAGGCACGGGTCTGCAAAACCCCTATCCCCGGTTCGAATCCGGGTGCCGCCTCCAATTTTTCATTTAAAAGCTGGTGACGTATATTTGAGTTCCCCCTTAGCTCAAGAATTATCAGATGCCTTTTGAAATTATTTTCGTTACCTACCACGTCAATAAAATACATAAAAATGTAACTTCCCATTTTATTATGGGAAGTTTTTATTTACCTGATCAAAATCAGTAATAAGGACAAAAGTCACACACAATGATAAAATTTTACAATTTTATGATAAGTAAGAAGGATTTATTTCTACTTAATCCGAATAATTACTTCTAATGAAATGAATGAGAATTCACTCATTTTATTCATTAGGAATTCATTTTATATTATGGGGGTTAAGGGATGAGTGTCTTTCGCTTATTTATAGCTGAAATGGCAAAGTTAGCAACAAAGAAAGGGGTATTGATTTCTGTCATCGCCGCTCTGCTTGTACCTGTCGTGTATGGCGGAATTCTGCTGTCACCGACTTGGGGACCATATGACAATTTGTCTAACTTACCTGTTGCAGTTGTCAACATGGATAAGGGAGCATTGGCAGATGACGAGCCGATCAATGTAGGGGAGGATCTGGTTGCAGACTTAAAGAAAGGTAAGGATCTTGGCTGGGAATTTGTCAGTTCAACTGAAGCCAAAAAAGGGTTAGATAATCTAGATTATTATATGGTTATCGAAATCCCAGAAGATTTTTCAGAAAAAGTAACAACAGTACTTGAGGATCAGCCTCAAAAGCTGGAGTTGACTTACATTCAAAATGAAGGTTTGAATTTCATGGCTGCTCAAGTAACAAGAAGTGCAACTGAAAAAATCCGGGAAAAGCTCGGAGACAAAATAACTGAGAAATACGCTAAAAATATGTTTGCGAGTCTTGGAGAAGTTTCTGACGGATTTCAATCAGCCGCAGATGGCTCAAAACAGCTGAATGACGGAATGGTTGAACTTAATGATGGTACAAGCCAACTTTTGCAATCGCTTACAGAAAAATCGGGTGATATATCAAAGTTAGCAAATGGAGCAAACGAACTTGAAGCAGGTACTGGGCAAATGCTCAGTTCGTTAGCCGGAAAGCAAGGAGATATTAGCAAGCTTGCTAACGGATCTAAAGATTTGAGTGATGGGACAGCAGAGATGCTTCAATCTTTGCAAGCAAAATCTGGGGATATCTCAAGATTAGCGGAAGGAGCGAAGCAGCTAGAAAAGAGTATACCTGAATTGAAAGCTGGTACTACCGGTATTTTGAACGGTTTGAAAGGTGCCCAGGCAGCTATTAAGACTGAAATCGGTCCTGGAACACAAGCTATCTCCGCTGGGATTAAAACTGTTGCTGATGAGTCTAAACAACTAGGGGCAGTGTTGAACAGTTTGTCCAGTGATCTACAGAATTTTTTAGCAGCACACCCAGATTTGAAAAATGACCCAGCATTTATGAAAATTTTTATGACAGGACAAGGTTTGGCTTTGAAAGCTAATGATCCTGAAAAGGCGAAACAGCTAGAAGCACTTCAGCAAGGAGCTGGAAAGGTTGCTGGTGCATTTACCGAGAACGCAGTGCCTAATCCAAAGTCGTTGGCAGATGGCGTAAATCAGCTCGTTGTTGGCCAAACTGCCATTGACAATGGTGTAGCAGTGTTAGATCAAAGAGTTCCTTTACTACAGCAAGGTACAGCTTCTGTTGAAAACGGATGGGGTGCACTAACAGATGGAGTTACAAAACTTAATGCGGGGGCGAGCCAGATTTCTGCTGGCAACTCGACAGTGGAAAAGGGCTGGCGTGACCTGACAAGCGGTGCTTCCAGGATTCATTCAGGCATGAGTCAAGTTAGCGATGGAAATGCTTCTGTAGAAAAAGGCTGGGGAGACTTAACAGAAGGTGTTACAAAGCTTAATGACGGAGCAGGTAAACTGAAGGATGGAAGCGGAGAACTTTCTTCAGGTCTAAGGGAAGGAGCAGAAAAAACGAGCGGCATCAAAAATGCGACTGATGCAAATATCAGTATGTTCTCTTCTCCAGTTGAATTAAAGAGTGATACGGTAAACAAGTATCCTCTTTACCGGGATTCAACAGCGCCATTTGTAATATCACTTGCTTTATTTGTTGGAATCTTAATTATGTCCTTGTTTATTAACTTCAAGAAACCTGAAGAGGTTTCCGCATTATCATGGTTTGGTGCAAAGTTTATGAACCTGGGATCGCTTGCCCTCGTGCAAGCATTGCTGTTATCTATTGTAGTGCTTCTGTTTCTAGATATGAATGTGTACAATGGTGCCGGTTTCATATTGTTTGCTTTATTTGTAAGTTTGGTTTTCACGGCAATTGTATTGTTCTTTGCTTCATTCGGAAATGCAGGACGTTTTGTCGCTTTTGTGTTAGTGGTATTGCAACTTTCTACAACTGGAGCGAATTTGCCGATTGATATGCTTCCAGAGAATTTGCGTGCATTAAGTGAGTTCCTTCCTTTCACTTACTCTATTGCAGGCTTTAAAGCATTAACTTCATTAAATGATTCTGGTGCTGCTCTTTCAAATATGAGCATTTTGCTTATTTACTTCGCAGTCTTTGGAGTGCTGTCAGCTGCTGCATTTTTAATTAAGAGTGGCAAAAGTCAGTCGCAAAGGTTTGAAATAGCAGGATAATTGAATAGGTAAAGAAGGTTCTTGGCTTTTCGCCAGGAACTTTTTTTGAATCTTCTTCTTGTACCTTGAATAGTTAAGGGGTAGGGGGAGATGCTGATGAGCAGGAACCAGGTGTTGAGTATCTTCTGTATTGTTGTTATAACGGTTTGTATTACTTCAATCTTTTTTTTGATATTCGATATTGCCAGATATTTAAATATTATCGATATGATGATCACTAAAATATTTTATTCGATTCGAACCATTTTTCTTTTAATCATACTTCTCTTTTTCTGCCTGCTTATTTTATATAGAAAATAAATTAATTTTTTATGAACTTGTCATAAAACTAATACATGCTGCTTATATATAGAACAAGTTAGTTGTAGGTTTTAATGCAGGGCTTCGTTGACTCAATGAAGCCCTGCATTTTTTTTGATAGGAGGTTTTAAGGTGAAAGATAATTGCTATATTGAAACTTCCGCATGATATATTCACCAAATCACTCATAATATTCACCATATCCCTAGATATATTGACATAAAAGCTTGTTATATTGACGAAGCTACATAATTCGACACACTCAAGGCCACCTAATTTAAACACCTATTTAAATCACTTGAATTTCTGCCGTCCCGCCATTCACCTGTGTGAACATTTTAGCCATTGACTCCAACATATCACGAGCTTCACTTTCATCCATCGAAGGCTGTAAATAAACAATATGTAGAGCATTCGCCACACTTTCATCCACCATGGTCCGCTTAGAATCGACGATAGGGCTCCCAAACGCTCCAAGCGAGTCTGCAGACAGCAGCTTCCCTTCCATATTCATCTCACGGCCGTTCAGCCCTTCATATGTGTCTTCAGCCTCGCCGATCCTTACCTCCACATCACCTTGAAGTTTATCAAGGTTATAAAGTCCGATGGGAATTGCGAATCGAATAGAGAAGAAATTATTAACGTCTACACCTGAATTAATTGGAGGAAGTTCTTTGCCGCTCAACACACGGCGCAGCAGTGCTTCTGAAGCCGGGCGATAACGTGAAGGGTCAGTGCCAAGCTTTTTAAACACAGATCGGTATTCGGCTACACCCGGATAATCAGCAGCTGTTTTGTCTTCTAGTTTTAAGGATTCTAGAAATAGCTGGAATCTGCCTTTTATCATTTGCGGTGACTCGCTAATCGCGATATCATGGTATGTAATTGTGCCTATTTTAAACTGCGGGACAAGTTCCTTTATTTTTGGCGAAATTGTGATCATAAGAGAACCCCGTTTCTACTAAATATATACTTGTAGTTTACCATACGAAATGAAAATAAATGTGAAAGGAGGGATATGCATGACAGGTGCCCAGTTGAAAGAAGAGATTGTTGCATATAGTAAAGAAATCGGAATAGATAAAATTGGCTTCGCTGATGCTGATGTTTTTGCTGAGTTAAAAGAAAGGCTCCGGATTCAGCAAGATCTTCAATACCAATCAGGATTTGAAGAAAAGGACATTGACAAAAGAACAGAGCCAGACCGGCTTCTAAGTGGAGCTTCAAGCATCATTTCGATCGCTCTTGCATATCCCTCCAAAATGAAAAATGCTCCCAGAAGCATGAAAGGGGAGCGAAGAGGTATTTTTTGCAGAGCATCATGGGGTAAAGATTATCACCATATATTAAGAGAAAAGCTTGCATTGCTTGAGGCCTTTATTATAGAGAGAGTTCCAGATGCTAATATAAAATCTATGGTTGATACAGGAGAATTGTCAGACCGGGCTGTGGCCGAGAGAGCTGGTATAGGCTGGAGCGCCAAAAACTGTGCGATCATGTCACCTGAATTTGGCTCCTACATGTATCTTGGTGAAATGATTACGAATATCGCATTTCCTGCAGATACCCCGATGGAAGATCAATGCGGTTCATGCAATAAATGTGTTGAGGCATGTCCCACAGGTGCTCTTGTACAGGGAGGACAGCTGGATTCATCAAAATGTATTGCGTTTTTAACCCAGACAAAAGATTTCTTGCCAGATCAATACAGAGAAAAGCTAGGCAACCGTTTATATGGGTGTGATACGTGTCAGACAGTATGTCCCGAAAACAAAGGGAAAGATTTTCATCATCATGCAGAAATGGAGCCGGATCCTGAAATTGCAAAGCCTCTTTTACAGCCTTTATTGACGATGAGCAATAGAGATTTCAAAGAAAAATTCGGGCATGTATCCGGAAGCTGGAGAGGAAAGAAACCAATTCAGAGAAATGCGATTATAGCATTGGCCCATTTTAAAGAAGAAGCTGCACTACCTGATTTAATCTACTTATTAAAAAATGATCCAAGACCTGTTATTAGAGGGACTGCTGCTTGGGCAATTGGGAAAATAGGCGGAAATGAAGCAGAATTAGAACTTTCATCAGCAAAAGAGCGCGAAAAAGACGATTTAGTGGCGTTAGAGATAGATAAAGGACTTAAAATGCTTCGAAATCAAGAAATTTCGTAATCGCATAACTTTAAAGTGTCCGATATAGTAAGGTCAAGTAATGAAAAGAAGGGATAATTATGTGTCAGATTAAAACGTTACTCTATTATGAAGAAATGGAAAGCGTAATCGGACCGTTAACGATCATTGCAACGGAGAACGGAATCTGCCGTCTCGATTTTGGTTCAATGGAGGATAACCTTCCATCTTTACGTTCTTGGATGGCTAAGCATTATATTAAAGGAGAACTCATTCATTCTCCTGAATTATTAGCAGATGCTGTTCAGCAATTAAATGCTTATTTTGCAGGCAACCTGCACGAGTTTAACATCCGCTATGATTTGTTTGGTACGGCCTTTCAAAAGAAAGTTTGGAACCAGCTAACGAGTATTCCTTATGGACTAACGTGTTCATATAAGGAAGTAGCTCAGGGAATCGGTGCACCAAAAGCAGTTCGTGCTGTCGGCAGTGCAAATAACCAGAATCCTGTACCTGTTTTTATTCCGTGTCACCGCGTAATCGGAAGTAATGGTGCACTTGTAGGATATGGCGGAGGATTAGACAAAAAAGAAATATTATTATCGATCGAACAGAATAGCTGCAAGAAAACATCATAGAGCCCTTAATGGGTTCTTTTTTTTTATATACCTCTCATATGTTAAAAGAAGCAGGGAGGTATGTCTGATGTGGATGGAGACACTGAAACAATATATTCAAAACCAGTCCCAATGGATGATACATGCGGATGCAGATGGAAGGGGCTTCTTTTTAAAAAATGAACAAGAAAGCTTTATGCGAAAAAAACAAATGTATACCGATAGAAATGCATTTATCGTAAATAATCAAGCGAACGGAAGTGTATTGCGGACTACGGAAACTGAAGACAAAATTCATGTGGATTATCTTGTCCATTATAGTTTTCTAATCAAACATGGGTTTGATTTTTACGTCGAGGAAATGTCTCAAGAGAGGCGTGCTATTTTTTTTCAAGACGGCGAAATGAAAAGTGATGAGCCTGTTAATGCTGAAGGCAATTATAGGGAACTGCCGAAGATCGAACGTGAGAATGAATCGATTGCACCGACAAAAGGCGGGTATGACAGGCTGGCGGCCGTACGATATGCGGAACGCTGGTGGAACACGTATAATCCTGCTTATAAGTCTTTCGAGAATGACTGTACCAACTATATCTCCCAAAGCATTCATGCAGGAGGAATACCAATGACTCCGCAATCCATTAAGTCAAAAGGCTGGTGGATGAGGAACAACTCCTGGAGCTACAGCTGGTCGGTGGCCAATGCGCTACGGTGGTACTTAAGTGGTTCGAAATCAAGTCTGCAGGCTCAAGAGAAATCAGCTGCCCACCTTTTGCTGCCAGGTGATGTTATCTGCTATGATTTTGATGGTGACGGGCATTATCAGCATACGACGATTGTTGTAGCAAAAGATCCATCAGGAGAGCCTCTTGTAAATGCTCATACGACAAACAGCAGAATGCGTTATTGGGGCTATGAGGATTCAACAGCTTATACGAAGAGGATTCAGTACAAATTTTTTCATATTCTTTAAGTGAAAGCTCGCCATCTAGAGTGATATTCCAAAAAAAGTGCTATAATAAGTACTTGTTGGAATATTGTTTTTGAGGTGAGCTTTTTGACTATACATGTTGTTTTATTCGAACCATTGATTCCTGCGAACACAGGAAATATCGCACGTACATGCGCGGGTACAGGCACACATTTGCATCTTATTCACCCACTGGGATTTTCATTGGAAGATAAATATTTAAAGCGTGCAGGTCTCGACTATTGGGAGCACGTTAACATTCATCACCATGATTCATTGGATGCTTTTTATAGGGAATATCCGGATGGCGAATTTTATTATATAACGAAATTCGGAGAACAGACGTATTCTGACTTTGACTATTCGAATCCTAAGAAAGATGTCTTCTTTGTTTTTGGAAAAGAAACGAAGGGACTGCCACGGGAAGTCATTGATACAAATATGGATCGATGTCTGCGCATTCCGATGAACGATCACATTCGTTCGTTAAATTTATCAAACACAGCAGCGATTCTTATTTATGAGGCATTGCGCCAGCAAAGTTTTGGGGAGTTAAAATAGCTTCTTCTCTAAAAGATTGTTGGTTTTAAATCAATCTCTTCTATGGCAAGTTAATTGGAGTGCAAGGTGCGAGACTCCTGCAGGATCAGTGGGACAGGTGAGACTCCTAAGGACGCAAAGCGGAGAGGAGGCTCACCGCCCACCCCACGGAAAGCGAGCATCCTGGAGCGGAAATTTACCACTTTCAAGAGCCACAAAGTTTATAAAACAGAGGGAAATAAAAAAACGTCCTTATCAATGAGGGACGTTTTTGCTTCCATATGTATTATGGATTAGTTTTTTCCAGGACGATCGTTATAGCCTGCTGTAAAGATTGCAGTCAGGAAGGCGAGCATCACGAGTAGGATGAGGATAAAATCCATCTGAACTCCTCCTTTGAAAGTAGTCTTATTCTTTCCAATCTCTCTCCCCATTATAAATGAAAACGGTTTTCATGTGAATGTATTTCTGCGAAAGTTTACAAATTGAGGGGGATATGAGTAAGAGAATGAAGAAAAACGTTTATATGACAGGGTACCTCCCGTTATTCTCTATTATCTTATTTAGCTGCGGGTTCGCCATTTATCTTGAACGGCTTGTGATAAAAAAGCTTAAGTACTTTGGCGTTTACCATGGAATGCTTGAATTATTTGAGAGTCATGTCATCCATTTATCAGTTGGTTTTTGTTTGTTCTTATTGTTTTTTATGGTTTTTGCTGCTTTAAAACTTTTATCGGATGCATTGACTCATTTAAGTATGTTCTTTTTTTCTAAAGATACAGAAGGTGTTCTGCTGCAGCAGGGGAAAAGCGGCGGCTGGTTTTTCTTTGGCGGAGGAATGCTGGCGATCTTATTAAACCACTCCATAATTTTGATGTTTATCGTGTTCATTGCCGCATCTCTCGTTTATTTCTTTTATTTTCTTTTGAAGATCGGCTCCAGTTTATCAACGACAGGCATCATCGGCATGGTCTTTATGCATCTATTCTTCTGGACAGGCTTTGGTTTGCTTGTTGTATATACCGTCATACGTTTGTATAACGCATTTGTAGCTTCGATTACATAAATAGCAGTACTCTTAGAGGAGTGTTTGTCGAAAATCGTTTAAATTCCATTTTACCGTGAATAAAATTCGATTTACCGTGCAATTATTTTAACTTACCGTGAATAAAATTCGATTTACCGTGCAATTAGTCCGATTATTACATCATTCAAATAAAAATGACCCTGCCACAGCAGTTAGCGGCAGGGTTATTTTCATTTTTGATATGCTTTTATCATAATATCGCGCCATATCATGACTTCTGGCGAAGATCCTTCTATCGAGCGGAGACTTCCGGGTTTGTCACGGCCGACCCAGACGCCTGCTGTATACCGGTCAGTCAGCCCCACGAACCACAAATCTTTAACATCGTTTGTAGTTCCTGTTTTACCCGCTACGTACTGTGAACCGGGAAACCGTGCATCCCGTGCGGTACCAGAAATCGTCACCGCAGCAAGCATGTCCCTCATCACAGCATTCGTTTCCGGCTTCCAAACTTTAACCGGCTGCTCGTTCCACTTGTATAAAACATTTCCATCTTTATCTTTTACAGAGGTTATTATTCTAGGTTTCACGTAAAATCCGTTATTGGCGAATGCTGTATACGCGCTAGTAAGCTCGAGCGGTGAAAAGCCTTTTGAAAAACCACCAAGTGCTGAAGCAAGCTGATGATCCTTCTGTTCCACGGCTGAAAACTGAAACGGCTTCAGGTAAGAGAAAGCTCTTTCGACGCCTGTTTTCTTTACCGCCCGAACAGCGGCAGTATTGATGGAGCTAGCCATCGCTTTTTTTAATGTGACTGTACCGTATGTTGCTCCTCCATAGTTGCTGGGACAATAGTTTCCTTCACAAATTCGGGATGCAGATATCATCGAATTCGTTCCTAGACCAAATAAATCGATGTACGGGGCATATGCAAGAAGAGGTTTAATAGATGAACCTGGCTGTCTTCTCGCCTGATAAGCTCGGTTAAATTCTTCGATCCCTACATGTTTTCCGCCTATCATTGCTACAATCTTTTTCGAAACGTGGTCAACTACCACGGCTGATCCTTCAATATCCTGAGAGGAAAGTCTTTTTTGAACAGATTTCAATGCTTCTGCTTGCAACCTCGCATCCAATGAAGTTTCAATCACCGAACCGCTTTTTAACAACTCATCACGTTTTTCCTTTAAAAGATCTTCACTTAATCCTTTATTTTCTGGAGCAGATGCGATTAATTCCAGCAGTTCATCTTTTACATAGCCGACGATCTCTGGAAACGGAACATTACTCTTTGCCACGTGCAAGTTAATCGGTTGTTTAATAGCAGATTCAAACTTAGTCTGATCAATATAACCCTCCTCTTTCATCTTGAGCAGAATCCATTCCTGCCTTTTTTTTGCGTTCGAAAGATTTTTCAGAGGGTTATACAGGACAGGATTGTTTGGTATTGCAGCTAAGAGTGCAGTTTCACTTAAAGTAAGCTCCTTAGAGGGCTTACTAAAATAATAGCGGCTCGCTTTTTCAATGCCGTATATTCCATTTTGAAAATAGATAGCATTGATGTATAGCTCCAAAATTTGTTCTTTAGAAAGCTGCTGCTCAATTCGATAAGAAATCAACAGCTCCTTCAATTTCCGATCATACGTACGCTCATGATTCAGAAAAAGGTTCCGAGCCAGCTGCTGAGTAATCGTACTGCCGCCTTGCTCGATTCCGCCTTTTGAAGAGTTTGTAACAAATGCTCTTGCGATCGCTTTCCCGTCGATGCCATGATGCTCTAAGAAATTTTGATCCTCTGTCGCGATGAACGCCTGCTGGACGAGAATCGGGACATTCTCATATGAAAGATGAATACGGCTTTCATCGCCTTTAAACTCATAAAGAAGACCACCGTTTGCATCCAACAGGCGGCTGTTTTGTTCTAAAGAGATACTTTTTGCATTACCGAGTGCTGCTATTGCGGTTTGAAAAGGAATATAATTTTCGAACTCTTTTCGCAAACCGGTAAATGAGAGGAACACCATACTTAATAATATAAACACTGCTAAGATACCCAGCTTGGGATTCATGATTCTTACTCCGTTCAATACAAATGATAAACATATTTTACCATGAAACGGTTTAAACCAATTATCACTTTTTCAAATAAAAATCACTATTCAAACAGAATGATTACGGACATCCTCGCATAGAGTAGATTAACACTTGATGGAGCCAATACAATCAAGGAGGTACTCATGGATATTTTATCAAGAATCCAATTGCATCGAGAAGAAGAACAGCGTCTAGCCTGGGAAGGTACCTTCGCTGAATACCTTGAAATTTTACGTGATCGGCCATTTGTAGCCCAGTCAGCGCATTCAAGAGTATACAACATGATAAAAGATGCTGGAATTTCAGAAAAAAATGGTCAAAAGGTGTATCATTTTTTCAGCGATCAGATCTTCGGATTAGAAGAATCAATCGAAAGACTTGTGGAAGAGTATTTTCACCCTGCCGCTAAACGCCTTGATGTCCGTAAACGTATATTGCTGTTAATGGGTCCTGTATCGGGTGGTAAATCCACTCTTGTAACGATGTTAAAAAGAGGTTTGGAACAGTACACGAAAACACCAGAAGGCGCAGTTTATGCCATAAAGGGCTGTCCGATGCATGAAGATCCCCTACATTTAATTCCGCAGCATCTAAGAAAAGAGTTCTATGATGAGTATGGTATTCGTGTCGAAGGTAGCCTATCACCGTTAAATACAATGAGGCTTGAACACGAGTATGACAACAGAATAGAAGAAGTAATGGTCGAAAGAATCTTCTTCTCTGAAGACAAACGTACTGGTATCGGAACGTTCAGTCCATCTGATCCAAAATCACAGGATATTGCAGATTTAACGGGAAGTATAGACTTCTCAACGATCGCGGAATACGGATCAGAATCAGATCCTCGTGCATATCGTTTTGATGGAGAACTGAACAAAGCGAACAGAGGGATGATGGAGTTCCAGGAGATGCTGAAATGTGATGAAAAGTTCTTATGGCATCTGCTTTCACTTACACAAGAAGGCAATTTTAAAGCGGGCAGATTCGCTTTAATCTCCGCAGATGAATTAATCGTTGCACATACGAATGAATCCGAGTACCGTTCTTTCATTTCGAATAAAAAGAACGAAGCGCTGCATTCAAGAATTATCGTTATGGGCGTTCCATACAATCTGAAAGTTTCACAGGAAGAGAAGATCTATGCAAAAATGATAAGCGAGAGTGATATGTCTCACGTTCATATTGCACCTCATGCGCTGAGGGTAGCGGCTATCTTCTCGGTACTGACAAGATTGAAAGATTCAAAAAAACAAGGTATGGACCTTCTTAAAAAGATGAGACTGTATGACGGTGAGATTGTAGAAGGCTTCAATCATGTTGATCTCGAAGATCTGAAGAAAGAGTTCTCTGACGAAGGAATGTCAGGCATCGATCCGCGTTATGTAATTAACCGAATTTCATCTGCCATTATACGTAAAGAAACGCCTTCCATTAATGCTTTGGATGTATTACGGTCATTAAAAGATGGGCTCGATCACCATGCTTCCATCTCTAAGGAAGATAAAGAAAGGTTTATCAACTTTATCTCTGCTGCCCGTAAAGAGTACGATGACATTGCGAAAAAAGAAGTTCAAAAAGCATTCGTTTATTCGTATGAAGAATCAGCTAAAACACTTATGGATAACTACTTGGATAATGTAGAGGCATATTGCAATAAGAATAAACTTCGTGATCCGCTCACTGGAGAAGAGATGAGTCCAGATGAAAAGCTGATGAGGTCTATCGAAGAACAGATCGGGATCTCGGAAAATGCGAAGAAAGCATTTCGTGAAGAAATACTTATCCGTATCTCTGCGTATGCTAGAAAAGGAAAGAAGTTTGATTACAATTCACATGAGCGCCTAAGAGAAGCCATTCAAAAGAAACTATTTGCAGATCTAAAAGACGTTGTGAAGATTACAACTTCTTCAAAGACTCCTGATGAATCACAATTGAAAAAGATTAATGAAGTAATAGCTCGTCTTGTCGATGAGCATGGCTATAACACAACTAGTGCGAACGAACTATTGCGTTATGTTGGGAGCTTGCTAAATCGATAATATGCAGAACACACCCTAAGACACTGATAAGGTCTTTCAGGGTGTGTTTTTTTACACTAAAATAGGGAAAACTAAAGAAATTCTAATGTAATCTTTTATACATTCATTTTTAGTATAAAAATATTGACCTTGTAATTACTAACTTAAAAATGGTAAATTGATACTAATAAGCTAACTAAAGGAAGTGAGCTGTATGAGCTCGGCTCGAAAAGAAAGAAATGGACTGCTGGATTGGATTAAAGCCATTGGAATTGCACTTATTCTTGCTATTATCATAAAAAAGTTTTTGATTGAGCAGTATGTTGTTTACGGAGAATCGATGATGCCTACAATTCAAAACGGCAATCGCCTTATCGTAAATAAAATCGGCTATGAGATCGGAAGCCCTGAACGATTTGATCTTATCGTGTTTAAAGCTAATCCGAAAGAAGATTATATTAAACGGGTAATAGGATTGCCAGGGGATCATATCGCATACAAAGATGACAAACTTTATATTAACAATAAGCCAGTAGAGGAACCTTATCTAAAAGAATTTAAAAGATTTGCAGGTAATCGTACCCTGACCGGCAATTTTACATTAGAAGAAATCACAGGACATGATACAGTTCCAAAAGGAAAGATCTTTGTTCTCGGTGATAACAGGCTCCATAGCATAGACAGCCGCCATATTGGTTTTGTTGAGATGAAGGATATTGTGGGAGAAGCGAATATTCGTTATTGGCCAGTTGATGAAATGAGAGTTTTTAACGGTTTTAAAAAGGAATAAATGGGGAAAATTTCATTAAGAGGTGAATCCCTATGACAAAACCAAATAAAGAAGAACCTAAAAGAAAAAACAGTTCGATGGCATCAAATTTTGAAGAAATGAAAGAACACGGCAAAGTAATGGAACATGTATCATCGAATGATGAAGTACGTAAAAGCGGCAAAACACCTGATCCTAAACAGCATGAAAAAAAGGAATATAAGAAATAATGTGCAAGCTCTCTTTTCGATTTTGGAAAAGGGGGCTTTTTTGTCGCGAAAGTTTAGCAATTCTAGTGAGTACTTGCATAAGATAGAGTAACCAACCCTTTTTTCTAATAATAGTGATTAAAAGGAAACAAGATATGCCCCGGGTTGATCAAGAAAAGCAGCATTGACTCTTGCTGCTCTGGAGGGGAAAACGATGAGCGAACAGGATAAGAACAATTTTGTTGTGTCCCAGGAAAATTGGTCCCTCCACCGAAAAGGATATCAAGATCATCAAAGGCATATGGAAAAAGTGCAGGAAGCCATTAAAAACAACTTGCCGGATTTGATAAGCGAAGAAAATATCATTCTATCCAACGGGCGTGATGTGATCAAGATTCCAATCCGTTCAATGGATGAATACAAAATCCGATACAACTACGACAAAAACAAGCACGTAGGCCAAGGTGACGGAGATAGCCAGGTGGGGGACGTAGTAGCCAGAGATGGACGTGCCGGACAAAACGGCGCAGGAAAAGGAAAAGGTCCAGCCGGTGATAAGCCAGGAGTGGATTATGCAGAAGCAGAAGTTTCCATACTGGAACTTGAAGAAATGCTCTTTAAAGAGCTGGAACTGCCAAATCTTAAACAAAAAGAACAAGACCAGATTGTTTTAGAAAAGATTGAGTTTAATGATGTACGCAAAAAAGGCTTAATGGGTAATGTTGATAAAAAAAGAACGATACTGACCGCATTCAAAAGGAATGCATTAATCGGAAAACCGAGTGTAGCTCCAATCCATAATGATGATTTGCGTTTTAAAACTTGGAATGAAGTAATAAAACCAGAATCAAAAGCTGTTGTCTTAGCAATGATGGATACTTCAGGTTCTATGGGAATATGGGAGAAGTACATGGCCAGGAGTTTCTTTTTCTGGATGACGCGTTTTCTGCGGTCTAAATATGAAAAAGTAGAAATCGAATTTATTGCACACCACACAGAAGCCAAAGTAGTGACGGAAGAAGACTTTTTTAACAAAGGGGAGAGCGGAGGAACGATCTGTTCATCAGCTTACCGAAAAGCGCTGGAACTTATTGAGACAAAATATTCATCTAACCGCTTTAATATCTATCCGTTTCATTTTTCTGACGGTGACAATCTCACAAGCGATAACGCCAGATGTGTAAAGCTCGTGCAGCAGATTATGGAACACTCAAATATGTTTGGATATGGAGAAGTGAATGCTTATAATCGCCACTCTACTTTAATGAGTGTATATAAAAATATGGATAACCCTAAATTCAGCCATTATATTTTGAAAGAAAAAGCAGATGTTTACCATGCCATGAAGAGCTTCTTCAAAAAAAGTGAAATAACCACATAACTTAGCCACCCGCCATCCATGTATTGGATAGCGGGTTTTGTTGTTGAAACAAGCGTAATTACATATAACTAAGGATAAGATTTTTTGAACGATTTTTTGATTCCCTTCGTTGATAAGTTGATTGGAGCGGAAATCAACACTTTCTAAGGCGACAAAGTTTAATAATAAAGGGGTGTGAAGTTTGAAGAAATATAACAAATCAGCGGCATTCGTCATTTGCTTCTTACTGGTATGGATGCTTGTACCAGGAAAGACTGCACATGCCGACTGGTTTGATCCATTAAAAATCCACTTTTTAGATGTCGGACAAGCCGACTGTATTCTTGTAGAAGCACCGAACGGACAAACAATGCTGATCGACGGCGGTGATGAGCATGATGCGGAAGAAATTATCACTTACTTGAAACGAGAAGGCATTACCCATTTAGATATTGTAGTAGCCAGTCATCCTCATCATGATCACATTGGTTCATTAGATGATGTGATCCGTGCATTTCCAGTTAGTGTTCTGTACATGCCAAACCTGCCATATGATACTAAGTACTATCATGACCTTTTCCGTGTGCTCAATGAAAAGCAAATTCCAGTAGACCGGGCAAAAGCAGGCGTTTATTTTAAAATGGGATTTTCGGTAAAAGTTGAAATGCTTGCACCAAAAGGATCGTATTACAAACATATAAACGATTATTCAGCAGTTATAAAGATTCAGCACGGAAAAAAGAACTTTTTGCTGATGGCAGATGCGGGCGCAGAAGAAGAAAAAGAAATTATGAGCCGCGGGGGAGTAAAGGCGGATGTTATAAAAATCGGTCATCATGGTGCAAATACCGGATCATCAATGGAGTTTTTAAAGAAGGTAAAAGCTAAAACAGCTGTAATATCTGTAGGAAAGAACAACCCCTATCAGTTTCCATCCAAAGAAGTTTTATATAGGCTGAACAACAGAAAGATGACTGTCTACAGAACAGATCAGCTAGGGGCAATCATCGCAACAAGCAACGGAAAGAAAATCATGTTCAGAACTAATGCGCTGCACTAACTGTCAAAACAAA
Source organism: Fictibacillus arsenicus (assembly GCF_001999465.1). GTDB lineage: Bacteria > Bacillota > Bacilli > Bacillales > Fictibacillaceae > Fictibacillus > Fictibacillus arsenicus. Next base: position 1,296,646 of record NZ_MQMF01000002.1, on the reverse strand, counting down.
ATCTGTTTTCTTGCGTCTTTATTAAAAGTTTAAGAAAATAAATAAAAACGCGGTTAGGATGATTAGTATTGATTAAAGCACTTGTATTTGATTTTGATGGTACGATTCTAGATACTGAAACTCAGCATTACAATGCTTTTCAAGAGATGTATAAAGAGCATGGAAGTGAGCTGCCTTTGGAAGTGTGGGGCGAATGTATAGGCACTCATTCTGGTTTTAACCCTTATGAATACTTAGAAAAGCAAATTAATAAAAAGCTAAATCATGATGAGTTAAGGACAAAGAAAACAGACCGTGCATTAGCCTTAATTAAAGAACAAAAACCCCTTCCAGGGATAGAGAATTACCTAAAAGCAGCTAAGGAGTTGGGTTTGAAGGTAGGACTTGCATCGAGTTCTTCTAGGAAATGGGTATTGGAGCACCTTGAAAGAATCGGTCTCAGCCATTATTTTGAAGTGATCAAAACAGCTGATGATGTAGAAAAGGTTAAACCAGATCCAAGTTTGTATATAAAAGCGGTTGAAGAACTAGGTGTTAAACCTGAAGAAGCAATTGCTTTTGAAGATTCAGTGAACGGTTCTGCAGCTGCTAAAAAAGCAGGTCTTTATTGTGTAGCTATACCAAACCCGGTAACAAAACATATGCAATTTGACGAAGTAGATCATCAAATGGAGTCGATAGCAGAACTTGAACTGGCTGCACTCATACAGCTTGCTGAACAACGAACGATATGATTAAAGTTCAGGGGATTAATCATATTACGATAAAAGTTTCAGAATTAGCGAGAGCTGTCCGTTTTTATCAAGAAATTTTAGGTGCTAAAATCGTTCATAAAGGGAATACAGATGTATACTTTGACATTGGAGGAGTCTGGATATGTTTATTGGAAATCAAAAAAGCAAAACCTAAACAAAAAGACCAAACCGGTGTGGATCACTTTGCTTTTTCGGTTTCTGAAAAAAACTTTCATAAGGCTGCTGTTTACCTCGAAGAAAAACAAGTTATGATCACGAGGGGACCTATTGAGAGGGGCGGAGGATGGACGATAAGTTTTCTTGATCCTGACGGCAATGAAATGGAATTATATACAGGTTCTCTTTATGAGCGTATGAAAAAATGGAAGTAAACTGAACGAGTAAGCAGGTTAGAGGAGTGGAATAGATGAGCGAGATCGATGTTTCAAAATTTGAGAAAAAGATAGAACTAAGAAATATACAATTTGAAGATATTGATGAAATTTTAAAATTGCAAAAGGTATGCTTTCCTGGAAACATGGAACCGTGGCAGCGCGATCAGCTGGAGAGCCATCTCCGGATATTCCCTGAGGGTCAATTTTGTGTAGCGTATGAAGGGAAAATCGTTGGAAGCTGTTCGAGTCTTATGGTGAACTTCGATGAATATGATGATAAGCATACATGGGATGAGATCACAGACAAAGGCTATATTACAAATCATGACCCTGAAGGCTTTAACTTGTATGGAATTGAAGTTATGGTTCATCCTGAATACCGCCGTATGAAAATAGGAGCAAGACTCTATGAAGCACGCAAAGAGCTGGCAGAACAAAAAAACCTGAAAAGTATCATCCTGGGCGGAAGGATTCCAAACTACCATAAGTATTCAAAAGAGATGACACCAAGAGAGTATGTTCGTGAAGTTATCCAGCATAATATTTATGACCCTGTTTTAACATTTCAGCTGATGAATGGTTTCACAATCATGCGATTAAACAAAAGCTATTTGCCGGATGACAAGCAGTCTAAAGCATATGCCACTTTAATGGAATGGAACAATGTCGACTACATTCCGAACAAAACGAAGAAATATTTTAAAACAAGTGAACCAGTAAGGATTACAACCATCCAGTACATGATGAAATCAATCGATTCCTTTGAAGATTTTGCGACTCAAGTGGAATATTATACGGATGTTGCTTCGGACCAAGGTTCAGATTTTGCTGTTTTCCCTGAATTGCTTACAACTCAGCTTTTATCTTTCTGTGAAGAAAAAAGTCCAAGCTTGGCGATTCGTAAACTAACAGAGTTCACGGAGCAGTATATCGAATTATTCACGAACCTTGCTGTTAGATACAATGTGAACATCATTGGGGGATCGCATTTTGTTGAAGAAGATGGCGATATTTACAATGTAGCGTATTTGTTCAGAAGAGATGGCACAATCGATAAGCAATATAAACTTCATATCACACCAAATGAACGAAAATGGTGGGGAATCTCTGCTGGGGATAAAGTACAAGTATTTGATACAGATTGCGGTAAAGTTGCTATTCTTATCTGTTATGATATCGAGTTTCCTGAACTATCCCGTATTGTTACGGATCAAGGTGCTAAAATTATCTTCACACCGTTCTGTACAGAAGACCGTCAAGGATATCTGCGTGTTCGTTATTGTTCTCAAGCTCGTGCCATTGAAAATGAGATCTATACGGCGATTGCTGGGACAGTTGGGAACCTGTCGCAAGTTGAAAACATGGATATTCAATATGCCCAGTCAGGTATCTTCACACCTTCGGATTTCTCTTTCCCAAGAGACGGTATTGTCGGAGAATGTCATCCGAATATCGAAACAGTAGTAGTAGGTGATGTCGATCTTGAAATTCTGAGAAGACAGCGGAAAACAGGCAGTGTTACGTTGCTTAGAGATAGACGTCTTGATTTATATAGTGTGATTCAAAAAGATAAAAGTAAATAAGCAAGGTTGTTTCTAAAAGATTGTTATTAATGGTAGTGGTTGATTTCCGCTCCAGGTACTCGCTTTCCGCGGGGCGGGCGGTGAGCCTCCCAGCGCTTTGCGCTTTTGGGAGTCTCACCTGTCCCACTAATCCCGCAGGACAAGGAAGGCTGCGGCAGCAATACATCGCACGAAGAAAATGTGATTTTCATTTTCGATGAGTCTAACACCTTGCTCTACAATCAACTTGTCGATGAAGAGAATAACAAAAGAGTTCAGATTAAACCATTTTAGAATAAAGTAAATGCGGCAAACTTTAAAAGCTTGCCGCATTTTTTCTATTTCTCGGGAAATATAACGAATCGTGTCGGAGTTAAGAGTAACTTTACGATTGGATTTTATTTTTTTTGATGAAAACGGTATAATAAAGGCCGTATTTAATAGATAGAGCAGGAAATAATCGATTAAAATCGAATCTAAAGAGAACAAATATTTAATCAGCTCAAAAGCAAAAGGAGGCAGTACAATGTCCTGGGAGAAAACATACGATAGATGGATACAGCACGAAGCACTTGAACAATCTTTAAAAACTGCATTAGAAGGAATTAAAGATAACAGGACTGCACTAGAAGACTGTTTCTATAAGAACTTAGAATTTGGTACAGGGGGCATGCGCGGAGAAATTGGTCCAGGTACTAACCGAATGAACACCTATACAGTTCGAAAAGCATCACTTGGGCTAGCGCATTTTATTATGGAACAAGGTGAAAAGGCACAAAAACGCGGAGTAGTGATCGCATATGATTCAAGACACCAATCCCCAGAATTTGCAATGGAAGCAGCAAAGACTTTAGCTTCGAATGGTGTACAGGCATATGTTTTTGAAAGTTTAAGACCTACACCTGAGCTTTCTTTTGCAGTTAGATACTTAAAAGCGTATAGCGGAATTGTAATTACTGCGAGTCATAATCCTCCAGAATATAACGGTTATAAAGTTTATGGACCAGATGGCGGACAGCTGCCGCCTAAAGAAGCGGATGAAGTAATTCTAAAGGTCAATGCAGTTGATGATGAATTATTAATAGAAGTAAAGACTGAAGAAGAATTAAAAAATGCAGGATTGATCGAAGTCATCGGTGAAGAGATTGATCAAGCTTATATGGAACAGCTGACTAAGATCAGCTTGAATCGTGAAGTTATTAAAGAAATGCATGATTTAAGCATTGTTTTTACTCCGCTGCATGGAACAGCGAATATTCAAGTAAGAGAAGGACTCAGGCAGCTGGGATTTACGAATGTTACTGTTGTCAAAGAGCAAGAGCAGCCTGATCCGAATTTTCCCACTGTAAAATCACCTAATCCTGAAGAACATGCTGCATTCGAATTGGCTATTCAGTATGGAAAAGAAAATGACGCCGAAATCCTTATGGCTACTGATCCAGATGCAGACAGAGTAGGGATTGCTGTGAAAAATAATGAAGGTGAATATGAGATCTTAACGGGTAACCAAACGGGAGCCCTCATGCTGGAATACATCCTTTCTCAGCGTGAAGAAAAAGGCACCCTATGTCCTAAAGGTATCGTATTTAAAACCATTGTAACCTCAGAATTGGGACGTGTAATTGCTGAATCTTATGGTTTAACTTGTGAAGATACACTTACAGGCTTCAAATTTATTGGTGAAAAAATTAAAGAATATGAAAAGAGCGGAAAACATTCTTTTATTTTCGGATACGAGGAAAGCTATGGTTCATTAATTGGCGACTTTGTGCGAGATAAAGATGCTGTACAAGCCTGTTTAATGGGTGCAGAAATGGCAGCATATTATAAAAAACAAGGCAAATCGCTTTATGAAGCGTTAACGGACGTTTATGAAAAGTACGGTTATTATAAAGAAGGGCTAGAATCTCTGACGTTAAAAGGCAAATCTGGCGCTGAGCAGATCGTAAATCTGCTTGCTGGATTCAGAGCTGATATGCCGGTTGAAATGAACGGTCAAAAGCTGGCTGTTTCGGAAGATTATCAAGCAAGTATACGATATACTTTAGATAGAGATACAAATGACGACATAATTCTTCCGAAATCAAATGTACTTAAATATAAATTATCTGACGAATCATGGTTCTGTGTAAGACCTTCAGGAACTGAGCCGAAAATTAAGTTTTATTTCGGAGTACAAGCTGAATCAAACGAAAAAGCCGACGAAGCATTAGCTTCATTAAAGCATGCAGTAATGGATTTGGTTCATGAAAGAATGCAAAAGGTGGCACAATAATAAAAATAAATGGCTGTAGGCGATACCTGCAGCCAATTTTATTATTTTTAATACAACGTTTGACATTAAAATAATAATATTGTAATATACCCCTATAGGTATTTTGTGAAGAGGAGGTGCTGATTTGGAATACACACAAGAAATGAAAAATCGTCTAAGAAGAATTGAGGGACAAATTCGTGGTGTTTTGCGTATGTTAGAAGAAGAGCAAGATTGTAAAGCCGTTATTACACAGCTTTCTGCTTCACGAACTGCTATTGATCGTACGATTGGATTAATTGTCGGCACGAACCTTGAACAATGCTTGCGTGATCAAATGGAAAATGGAAAAGAAATGAACTCCGATCTTGTAAAAGAAGCTGTGCAGCTTCTTGTGAAAAGCCGCTAATATTTCTCTGTCATAAGCATCGTCTGTTGACAGATTCTTTTTTATCATTTAATATACCCCTATGGGTATATAAAAGTGGAGGTGACAGTTCTGGATATTACAGAAAAAGCAATCAAAGTACATTCAAAAAAATCTGTTGTATTGTCATTAGGATCAAGGAAATTGAAGTCGCTATTGATCCAGTTATAGAACCTTTTATGAAAGATATCATTATAAATTTAAATGAAATAGTTTTTATGAAACAACTGAGTGTAAGGAGTAAAAGGGGAACATGCTAAATTTTTTTAGTTTTTAATATACCTATACGGGTATATGTATTGGAGTGGCGAAGTTAAATCAAGAAAATATGGAGGTTTTGAACAAATGAGTATTAAAGTAGATCAAGTTTTAGACTGTAAAGGGTTATCATGCCCAATGCCGATTGTCCGAACAAAAAAAGCAATGGACCAGATGGAAGCAGGACAGGTAATCGAAGTTCTAGCAACAGACAAAGGTTCTCTGGCAGATATGCAAGGATGGGCTAGAAATACAGGAAACCAATATCTAGGTACAAAAGAAGAGGGAGATGTTCTTAAGCACTACCTAAGAAAATCAAACCCTGGTGAAGTACAGGAAGCAGCTAAGTTTGAGCATACGATTCAAAACGATGAATTAGAAAAAGCTTTGACTGAGAACAAGGATGACATGATTCTGCTTGATGTGAGAGAACCAGCAGAATATGAGTTCAAACGTATACCTGGGGCAGTATCTATTCCTTTAGGAGAACTTGAAAGCAAATTAGACACAATTGATAAAAACAAAGAAATCCATGTGATTTGCCGTACTGGTTCAAGAAGTGATATGGCTGCACAAGTTTTATCTGAAAAAGGTTTTGAGCGTGTGAAAAATGTATTACCAGGAATGTCTGAATGGACTGGACCTATAGAGGAAAATTAAAAAATTTTAACTAAAATTATACCTGGGGAGGTATTTGATAAAATGGTTAAAGCATTGTCAGCTAAAGAAGTAGCAAAACGTGTTGTTGAAGGCAAAATGTTTATTCTTGATGTTCGTAATGAAAGTGATTTTGAAGACTGGAAAATCGAAGGTAAAGGTATTGAGTCCATCAACCGTCCTTATTTCGATCTAATTGATGGTGTTGAGGATGTATTGGAACACCTTCCAAAAGAAGATGTGTTAGTGGTTTGTGCAAAAGAAGGATCTTCAGTAATGGTAGCGGAGATGCTTGATGAAGCAGGAATTATAGATGTTTATTACCTTGAAGGCGGTATGAAAGCTTGGAGCGAGTACCTGTTGCCAGTTAAGATCGGCGATTTGAAGGATGGTGGCTCTATCTATCAGTTCAACCGTATCGGTAAAGGATGCCTTTCTTACCTTGTTGAATCAAACGGCGAAGCAGCAATCATCGATTCTGCTCGTACAGTTGAAGCTTATGAAGATTTTGCTAAAGAAAACAATCTGGAAATTAAGCACATGATTGATACTCATCTTCATGCTGACCACATTTCTGGCGGACGCCGTCTTGCGGAAAAAACGAACGCAACATACTGGCTGCCTCCGAAGGATGCTGAAGAAGTAACGTTCTCTTATGAAGCGTTAGAAGAAGGCAAAGACATTACGATCGGTAATACAAAGATTGAAATTCAGCCGCTTTATACACCAGGTCATACGATCGGAAGTACTTCAATGATCGTTGACGGACAATACTTGCTTTCTGGAGATATTCTGTTTGTTGATTCAATCGGACGTCCAGACCTTGCTGGTAAAGCTGAGGACTGGGTAAGCGATCTGCGTGACTCTTTATACAACAAATATAACAATCTTTCAAAAGATCTAGTTGTATTGCCAGCTCACTTTGGTAAAATCAGCGAACTTGATGAAAAAGGTGCTGTTCAAGCTCCTCTAGGCGAGCTGTTTGAAAAGAATGAAGGGTTAAACATTGAAAGTGATGATGAATTCCGTAGAGCTGTAACGGAAAACTTACCGCCGCAGCCAAATGCATATCAAGAAATCCGTCAGACAAACATGGGGAAGATCGATCCATCAACTGACGAACAACGCGAGATGGAAATTGGTCCAAACCGCTGTGCAATCACTGAGTAAATAAAACAAATATTAAACTGAAAACTACTAGGAGGTTCTTCAAATGAACGTAAAACAAACTTTAGATACAAAAGGGTTATCTTGCCCAATGCCAATCGTTAAAACAAAAAAAGCTATGGATGGTCTTGCTAGCGGAGACATCTTAGAAGTACTAGCAACTGATAAAGGTGCAGTAAACGACTTGTCAGCTTGGTCAAAATCATCTGGTCATGAATTATTAGACCACAAAGAAGAAGACGGCGTTTTCAAGTTCTGGATTCAAAAAGGTTAATTAATAAAACATGCGGGGGTATGTTTACATGCCTCCTTATGACTTGTATTTCTAGGGGTTAATTATGAGGAGGAGATTAAATAATGGAACAACAAACACAAGATAAATCAACTATGGTCGTATTCAGCGGTGACCTTGATAAAGCGATGGCAAGTTTTATTATCGCAACAGGTGCAGCTGCTATGGGGAAACAAGTAACGATGTTCTTTACTTTCTGGGGATTAAACATCTTAAGAAAAGAAGAGTACGTAAATGTGAAGAAAACTTTCATGGATAAAATGTTTGCAAAAATGATGCCAAGAGGACCAGAGAAGCTTGGTATTTCTAAAATGAACTATGGCGGTCTTGGCGGAAAGATGATGAAGTATACCATGAAAAAGAAAAACATCGTAACACTTAAAGAATTAATCGAAATGGCTCAAGATCTAGATGTTAAGATGGTTGCTTGTACAATGTCAATGGATGTAATGGGTATTACGAAAGATGAACTTATTGATGGTCTAGACTATGCAGGTGTAGCTTCATATCTTGCTGATGCAGATGAATCTAAGATCAACTTATTTATCTAATTAAAAACAGTCATGGGGAGGTGAAGTCATGGAAATAGGATTCATTATAACGATTTTTCTCATTGGCTTTATAGGTTCTTTTATATCCGGAATGGTAGGAATCGGCGGATCGATCATCAAGTATCCGATGCTTCTTTATATTCCAGCAATGCTAGGCTTCACAGCATACACAGCTCATGAGGTTTCAGGAATAAGTGCTGTTCAAGTATTCTTTGCTACGATAGGCGGAGTTTGGGCTTACCGTAAAGGCGGTTATTTGAATAAACCCCTCATCATTTATATGGGCGGTGCCATTCTGTTAGGAAGTTTTATCGGCGGATATGGATCACAGGGTATGTCAGAGGCTCAAATCAATATTGTATACGCCATATTGGCTACAATTGCAGCAGTTATGATGTTTATTCCTAAAAAGGGCATCGATGACATTCCGTTAGATCAAGTTAAGTTTAATAAATGGATTGCAGCGGTATTGGCATTTATCGTCGGTATAGCAGCAGGTATCGTCGGTGCAGCGGGAGCTTTTATCCTTGTTCCAATCATGCTGGTTGTCCTTAAGATACCAACACGAATGACGATCGCAACATCACTTGCCATTACCTTTATTTCTTCAATCGGTGCGACGATTGGTAAGATTACGACTGGGCAAGTATTGTTATGGCCAGCTGTAATCATGGTAGTAGCGAGTCTGATCGCATCTCCACTAGGAGCTCAGTTTGGTAAAAAAGTAAATACAAAAATCCTTCAATTCATTTTAGCAGCTCTTATTGTTGCAACATCGATTAAGATTTGGCTAGATATATTTTAGGGTAAATGTTTAGCAGCTTATTCATCAGGCAACACATACTATGATAGACACAAATAAAGGAGGATGCTTATGTTTCATTACACAGTCGAGACAACATTGACAATGGAAGAAGCGTCTCATAAATTAGAGGAACAATTAAAAGAAGAGAAGTTTGGTGTACTTTGGCAGTTTAACGTAAAAGAAAAGCTGCAGGAAAAAGGACTGGACTATAACGATGATTTTCTAATTTTAGAGGTGTGCAATCCTCATGAAGCAAAGGAAGTCCTGACACAGAATAAGATGATCGGATACTTCTTGCCTTGTAAGATGGTGTTGTATACGGATGAAGGCAAGACGAAAATCGGAATGCCGAAGCCGACTGAATTTGTAAAATTGCTCAACGACCAAGACTTAGAGCAAAAAGCAAAAGACATCGAAGATCGATTGATTGCATGTATGGATAGATCTGTTTAAAGCAAAGAGAGCCTGTCTTGGGCTCTTTTTTATGTGCTTTTATAAAATTGAATCGACCTGATAAGTGTCATGGTCATCGTTGCAAACCCTACAGATAGAATCGTAACGAGGGAATAAAATAACATTCCTTCTCCCATCACATATAACCCTGCTAATATAACAGCTGCATCGATCAAAAAGATGACCATGCCGACATTGATTGAAAGCCAGCGGGATACGAATAATGCCAATAGATCAGTTCCGCCTGTACTTGTTTCGTGCCTCAGCATCCAGCCGATTCCCGTTCCGATAAACAGACCGCCAATTACAGAGCTTTCAATGATTGAAACGGAGAACATACCTCTTAATGGGGTTAAAAGGTCAATTATTAAGGAAGACACTAAGAGACCGTGAATGCTGTTAATAAAATAGCGGCGTTCGAGCTTCCATGCTAAAAGGTAGATTGGGATGCTCAATAAGATTAAGGTTAACCCCACTTTATAGCCCCATACATATTTTACGAGAAGACTGATCCCGATCATCCCGCCATCTAGTAAATGAAAAGGGACAATAAATCCATTTATTCCAATACCGAGCAGCACGCTGCCCAAAAAGATTGCTACAGTACGTCTCATCATGGCAATCATCCCTGTCTAATGTGATTACTAGATAATATGCGGGATTGTCCATGAATAGTCATGATCATGAGCGATTACCATACAAAATCCCCCTGCTATTTCAACAGGGGGATGTACGTTTATTTCTTTGTGAATCCTAATTGAATCGTTTGAGGTTTTTGTGGTGGAGCACAGCAAAGCGACAGGTCTCGTGCATCTCCAGCAGATTCAAACTCAGAGTCCTCTTTTGTGTAGAAGATCTCCCATGCGTTGCCGTCCGGGTCATAGACCCATACCTTATCTTGTACGGCATAGCAGCATGTCGTGTCCATCTCATCGATTAATAACAGACCTGCACTGCGAAGACGTTCACCCATAGCGAGTACGTCTTCTGTGTTATTTACTTGAAAACCTAAGTGGTTCAGCACACCTTCTTTTTCGAAGGGACGCACATTCAGGGAAAAGTGAAGTCCAGGTTCATCAAGCTCAAATTTCGCGTAGTTTTCTTTTACTTTTGCTGGTTCTTGCCCGAAAAAGTTTTTATAAAACGCAAGTGATTTCTCTAAATTTGAACAGTTAACAGCAACATGCATACGCTGGATCATGATTTGCACTCTCCTTTTTTATGATAGAAGCAGCAGCCATAGATATAGACCGGTTAGAGTAATAAACAATGTTGGTACCGTTAGAAGGATACCAATTTTAAAGTAATAGCCCCACGTGATTTTTACACCCTTTTTAGATAAAACGTGCAGCCATAACAGGGTTGCTAATGACCCAATAGGGGTAATCTTTGGTCCAAGGTCTGAACCGATCACGTTTGCGTAAATCAATGCTTCGCGAATGACACCAGAAGTTTCTGTGTCTTGAATAGCTAAAGCATCAATCATTACTGTCGGCATGTTATTCATTACCGATGAAAGAACCGCTGCAATAAAGCCCATACCAATCGTAGCAGCAAATAATCCTTGGTCTGCAACAACTTGAATTACGTTTCCGAGCATATCAGTAAGCCCTGCATTACGAAGGCCGTAAACAACTACATACATACCGATTGAAAATACAACAACCGTCCATGGTGCGTCTTTAACGACTTTTTTCGTTTCGATAGCTGGACTTTTACGAGCAGCTATGATAAAGATTAGTGCTGCAGCTCCTGCGATAAATGATACAGGAACACCGATAAACTCACTTGTTAAATAACCTGCTAAAAGAACAGCAAGGATCAACCATGACAGTTTGAAAAGCTTCTGATCACGAATAGCTTCTTTTGGTTGTTTTAGTTGTGAAAGATCATAGTTATCAGGGATATCTTTACCGAAAAAGATAAGCAGAACAAGCATGCTCGCTATTAAAGAAAAGAAGTTCGGTATGATCATCCGGCTTGCATACTCAACGAATCCAATGTTGAAAAAATCAGCCGAAACAATGTTTACTAAGTTGGAAACGACAAGCGGCAAGGATGTCGTATCTGCAATAAATCCACTCGCCATAATAAAAGGAAGAACCATTGATTCTTTGAAATTAAGTGCCCTGACTTGGGCAAGTACGATAGGTGTCAGAATTAAGGCTGCACCATCGTTAGCGAAGAATGCAGAAACTGCGGCTCCTAGAAGGATGACATATGTAAACATCTTCTTGCCGTTGCCGCCAGCAAGTCTTGCCATATGAAGGGCAGACCATTCAAAAAAGCCGATTTCATCCAAAATGATCGATATGAGAATGATCGCAACAAAAGCTAATGTTGCGTTCCAAACGATTCCCGTAACGGTCCAGACGTCTGCAGGACTTACTACTTTTAAAAGTAGTGCAATGGCTGCACCAATCGTAGCAGACCATCCGATTGAAAGCCCTCTAGGCTGCCAGATAACAAAAATGATTGTAACTAAAAATACAGCGAAGGCCGTAATCGCCATGCTGTCCATATCAATTCCCCCAATTGCTCATGAATTTCTAAGTTAGCAGCAAACCTTACCGCCTGAAGCTTTAAGTTGTTCAATTTTCTCTGACATATCAGGTAAAGCATCTAAGTTTGCTTTTATAAATGGATAGATCTCACCGTCGATGGAGTAAAAGATCCATTGACTGTTTCGTCTTTCTTTCACTAGTTTAGCTTGCTTTAATTTTCTTAAATGCTGTGAAATACTAGGTTGTGTCATCTTCAATATTTCAACCAGCTCGCATACACATAATTCTTCGTGACGGAGTAAAGCTAAAATATTCAAACGAGTTTTGTCTGCCATTGCTTTATAGCATTCCGTTAATTGATCCAATTCCATATCAATCTCACCTCATTAGTATATAACCATATGTTTATATATAATGTCAAAGAATATATAAATAAATATTGATATAAGTATATACTTATATTATGATGGTCACGAAAGAAGTTCTTTAATCTTAGGAGGTTTTAAACATGGCCAAACCAATCATCTATTTCCTTTGCACAGGAAACTCTTGCCGTTCACAGATGGCTGAAGGATTCGGACACCACTATCTTAGTGATAAATATGACGTATATTCTGCTGGAATTGAAGCGCACGGTGTAAACCCGAATGCAGTTAAAGCGATGAAAGAAGTAGATATCGATATTACAAATCAGACTTCTGATGTAATTGATAAAGATATCTTAGAAAAAGCTGACTTAGTTGTAACGCTTTGTGGACATGCCAATGACGTATGTCCGGCAACACCGCCGCATAAAAAACGTGAACACTGGGGATTTGATGATCCTGCAGGTAAAGAGTGGAGCGAATTCCAGCGTGTTCGTGACGAGATCGCAGCACGAATCAAACGTTTTTCTGAAACAGGAGAATAATTGTAGCAGACGACCTCAGAAGCCAATGGTTTCTGAGCTTTTTTGTATGAATTTCCTCATTTAGTTCATGTTAGTAATGAGGTGAATGATTTGAAACGATTAACCATTCTGTTGGTTTGTATGTTGATTATTATTATGAATTATCCTGCTCATTCCGAAGCGGCGGAGGGGAAAGCTGCTTTTATTCGTAATGATGGACTCTGGCTGAAAGATGGAGATGTGGAAAGAAGGTTAGTTGAAGGCGCTAAGCTGTCTCATCCAAAATTCTCTAGTGATGCTATGTATATCAGTTACATGTCTGGTGAGGGTGAAACAAAAGAGTTATGGGTTTACAACCGGGTGACTCGGTTAAAACGAAAAGTATTTGCAGGTAATATTGAGATGCCAAGGTGGTCACCGGATGGTCAGCTGCTCGCTTGGAAAAGTGGCAGCGTTCTAAATGTAATAGATATTTCTAAGCCGGCGTCCTCTTTTCAAAATGTGATTCTTGGTGTTGGAAACTATAGCTGGACACCTGACAGTAAAAGTTTTGTTGTTTCATCTTCAGCCAATTTGCAGCCTGATGGATGGACTCCTGTTCAGATATTTACTGTCCCGGCAGATGCAGAAAGCGATTTGGAAAAAGTAAGGAAGATTACAACTTTGCCCGGAATGAGTGACGCCTTTTTTGCAATTGGTACAACAAAATTCAAATGGGGGATGAAGGGGAGCGTCTTTGCTTTTATTGCTTGCCCGACTGCATCAATGTCAGCTGACAGCAACACATTAATGATTGTTTCAAGAAACGGATCGAACACTAAAATGATCGCAAATATGTTAAGTATCCCGAATTGGTTTCACTGGTCTCCAAAAACTGAAAGATTGGCTTATATCAAAGGGATTGGGAGATTAGTCTCTGAAAATAAACGATTAACACTTTGGGACTCACGAAGCGGAAAAGAAGTGGATCTTAGTTTTAAAGGCTATGCCGATGGTGATTTTACATGGAGAAGTGACCGTGAAATTGTTGTAAGCAGGCAGATCGAATGGGGATGGGAAGTTCCTGAAGAAAGAAGATCAAAACCCTTCTTAGCATTAGTTGATACAACTACAAGAAGTGCTAAAAGATTAACTCAGCCCGTGAAGAAAGCTGCAGACGAATACCCCAAAACTTTACCTAATGGGGGGATTGTTTGGGTAAGATCAGTTGAAAGCTCCAATCAATCAAAAGTGATGAAAAAGGTCGATCCGGAATCTAAAGAAACCGTTTGGATTGATAAAATAGCAAAACCTGCCGAAGAATACTACGGATGGCCAAGCGTACTCGATGTTTATCAAGGACGGTAGCATAAGAAAGAAGCATTCTCTGTCCAGAGGTGCATCTTTTAGTATGTTGGGAAATAATAGTCGATGAAACTAGATTTATGAAAGGGAAAAAGTAAAAGGTGAAAAGGTCATAGCCCTTTTGGAGGATTTATATAACTCAGAAAGCCGAAACGACTAAGGGAAATAAATTGTTGGGGGACTGTCCCCCAACAATTTATTTTTTTATAAAGGATTCTCTCTGCTTAATAAGTAATCTTATTAAGCAGAGAGAAAGGGGATTAAAGTATGCAGTCTTTACGTCAAAATTCACACCAAGAAACTCAGCCATTATATAAGAATGTAAAAGTATTGAACTTGCTTGGAAGTAAGTTCATCTCATTTTTAGGAGATCAAGTTTATCTCCTCGCACTTCCGTTGATTGTACTTCAGCTTACTGGTTCGGCGGTCTCGATGGGAATAATAGCCGCGGTAGAAAGGATCCCGGTATTTTTTCAACCTATAGCCGGATGGATAGCAGATACATATAACTGGAAAAGAATCCTTTATTTCAGTGATCTATCCAGAGGATTTTTACTGCTTCTCCTTGCCGTGTTATATCAGACCAATACACTTGAATTTTGGCATATTGCTGCGGGTGCATTATTGATGGGTTGGCTGACGCAGTTACATAATTCTGCTGGATTTGCTTTTCTGCCTCAGCTTGTCCAAAAAGAAAGGCTTCATGAAGCGAACGCATGGGATGAAGGGTTATTTCAAACGGCAATTGTCATTGGTCCTGCTATCGGAGGACTGCTTGTGTCTATTACAGCACCAGGTGCAGGACTATTCTTAAACGCTATCTCTTTCTTTTTAACTTTTTATATGATTACTAAAATCCAAGCTGTACCGGATAACAAAGTTACCAGTTTTAACCGACAGACATTTTTTCAAATCTTTGCTTCTGAACTCAAAGAAGGATTTAAACATGTGTTTAATACAAAGCTCATTTGGTATACAAATTTGGCGCTCATGATATCGACTTTTGGAACAACGATGTTTTTAACCTTACTTATTTTTCATCTTAAAGAAGTTCTCTTTTTAAAGCCCACTGAAATTGGGGTCATACTCTCTTTAGGGGGGGTAATGGCGATTACAGGAGCTCTTGTAACAAACAGAATGAGCAGGATTTTCAGATTTCAGACGATCTTAATGATCGCTCATCTAACAGGAGGACTTTCCATCATTGGACTCGCTTTCTCTGAAACTTTTATTACAGTCGCGGTAACGAATGCAATTGGTGTATTAGCAGCATGTATGATAAACCCGTGTATTCGAACGATTCGTCAGACGCACACTCCTGATTATTTATTAGGCAGAGTGCAAGCAACAAGCCGGTGGATGACATGGCTATTACTGCCTGTCGCAGCAATGCTATCAGGTTATTTAGCGGCATCAACCAGTTCCGCGTTTATCATCACAATAGGTGGAATTGTAACAGCGAGTACGTTTCTGTTTTATTTATTGCCCGCAGTTCGAAAAGCATAATTTTAAAACACGTCCGATTTTCGCTCTTGTTTTCTCATGAATGTCCGTTTTCTTTCATACAGTTAAAAGTAAGGAAAAAGCAGGAGGGGGAAAACATGAACTGGGACTTGCAAAATAAAGAGCTTGAAAGAGCAATTGCTGAAATTACTGAGATTGCAGACCACTTTGGCCTCGATTTTTACCCTATGCGGTATGAGATATGTCCGGCAGATATTATTTATACGTTTGGTGCGTACGGAATGCCCACTCGTTTTTCACACTGGAGTTTCGGAAAACAGTTTCACAAAATGAAGCTTCAATACGATTTAGGATTGAGCAAAATCTATGAACTTGTTATCAATTCAGATCCATGCTATGCGTTTTTGCTTGATACAAATTCTTTGATACAAAATAAGCTTATCATTGCCCATGTTCTTGCTCACTGTGACTTCTTTAAAAACAATGTCCGCTTTTCAAACACAAGAAGAGACATGGTTGAGTGCATGACTGCTACTGCAGAACGAGTGGCTCAGTACGAACATCTTTATGGGAAAAAAGAAGTGGAAGAGTTTCTTGATGCCGTACTTGCTATTCAAGAACACATCGACCCTTCAATCGTTAGGAACAAACTAAACTATGTATTTGGTGAAGATGATGAAATAACACCTAAGAAAGAAACGCCTTATGATGATTTATGGAAAATCGATGATAAAAAAGGTCCTAAGCCTGCACTGAAAAAGAAAAAATCTTTTCCGCCTCAGCCAGAGAAAGATATTCTTCTGTTCATTGAGCAATACAGCCGTGAACTCGAAGAATGGCAGCGGGATATCTTATCAATGATGCGTGAAGAAATGCTTTATTTCTGGCCACAGCTCGAAACAAAAATCATGAACGAAGGCTGGGCTAGCTATTGGCACGCCAAAATTCTACAAGAAATGGACTTGACCTCTCATGAGACGATCGAGTTCGCTAAATTAAACGCGGGCGTTGTCCAACCATCAAAGACATCGATTAACCCATATTATCTTGGTTTGCAGATTTTCAAGGACATCGAGGAACGTTATAACAATCCTAATGAGGAATTGTTGCGACAAGGGGTGAAACCTGGCTCTGGACGCGAGAAGATGTTTGAAGTGCGTGAACTAGAGTCTGACATGTCCTTCATACGAAACTATCTAACTAAGGATTTGGCTCAGCGAGAAGACATGTACCTTTTCCAAAAACAAGGCAAAGAATACAAGATCGTCGACAAGCAGTGGGAAGAAGTTCGTGATCAGCTCGTAAGCATGAGGGTGAACGGAGGGTTTCCGTATATCACAGTCAACGACGCAGATTATATGAAGAATGGGGAGCTATATCTCAATCATAGCTACGAAGATATGGAGCTTGATGTGAAGTATCTAGAAAAAGTATTGCCGCACCTTCATCATCTGTGGGGACGTCCTGTTCATATGGAGACGAAGATCGAGCAGAAGCCTGTATTGTTCACGTTTGACGGAAAGACGGTGCATCGGAAGTATCTATAAATTTAAACAAGTGTTTAAAAATAAAGGTGAAAAAGCACGCTGCTAGCGTGCTTTTTTGTAGTCTTTCTTCATCAATTAACGATCCATATTTTTGGAATAAGGAAGGGGGGTGATGGTAATCTTGAAATTGTAAGTTATTCCATTAAAGTAGCAGTTTTATTGAAGAAGGAGTTCAATGAAACTAAGCAGTTTACCCACAATTTTGACCTTCAAGGAAAAACTGATCTATGTTAATTTGTCGAGGTTTCAGGATATTCACCGAACAATTGACCTCCCCCTTATATTGGGAATCCGACACGTTCCCTATTGTTTTGATGTTGTTTTTTCTTGATCTGATTTATTGAAAAAAATTATTGACACTGAAAATAAACCCGTGTTATTATTAAAATTTTGATAAAAAATACTTATATGGTATACTTTAGAAGGTTACCATATATGGAGGTGGATTATTTGTTCCAAATTGGCGATAACATTGTTTATCCAATGCAAGGAGTAGGTATAATTGAAGCCATAGAAGAAAAAGAATTCCCAGAGGGAAAACAACAGTATTATGTTATAAAAATGTCAATCAGTAATATGCAAGTTATGATTCCAACGTGTAAAATATTGAGTTCAAGTATACGACCAGTTACTGATCTACTTGCATTAAAACAAATTATTCACATTTTTCAGCATGGAGAATCAGATAGATTACTAACGTGGAAACAAAGGTATAAAGTAAACACGGACAAACTTAAAACGGGTGAAATACAGGAAGGTGCTGAAGTTGTACGTGATTTAATGCGTATGAAGAAAGATAAAGCACTTAACGGAAGCGAAAAAAAAATGTTGGATAATGCATATGAATTTTTGATTAGTGAACTGGAAGTAATTAAAGGAATCACTGAAAATCAAATAAAAAGTTTCTGTTAAGGTTAATTATAGATAATATATTGCATTCTAATAAATATCTGAATTTTTTCGGGAATATTATGATTAAAAGTAAATCATTTCAAAGACATTCAACTTCTTCAACTTACTTTTAGAACATTAACCTCTTTTGTTATTTCTACAATCTAATCCATTTTTATTATTTAGACTTCCTCTACAAACATTTGGAGTTTTATCAAAAAACTCGATATAATAATCACTTGATATTTGTAATACTGATTCACACTGGCACGGACAAGGAACCGTAAGGATGGAAGAGAGGTAGGGCTTTCATTGTTTTAGGTATATCTAAGTGATTATTTTTAGTAGAAAAAACAATCAATCTCATCTCTTTCCTTAAGAATTTCTTACATCCACAGTGTCTGTGAATAGTAATCGTTTATCTTCTTTTCAAAATAGAGATACTCCAGTTGGTAACATCTAAATATATGGTCAACGAAAAAAATGAAGGAATTTCTAGAACGATTGTTAAGATTGTTCTTCAACAATCGGGCGATTGTTGAGCAATCGTTATTATAAGAAGGCATGTCGAGAGAAGATGTTCGAAGTCCGTGAACTGGAATCCGACATGTCATTCATCCGAAACTATCTAACTAAGGATCTAGCTCAGCGGGAAGACATGTATCTTTTTCAAAAACAGGGGAAAGAATACAAGATTGTCGATAAGCAGTGGGAGGAAGTCCGTGATCAGCTTGTTAGTATGCGGGTAAACGAAGGGTTCCCGTATATCACAGTAAATGACGCAGATTATATGAAGAATGGGGAGCTATACCTCAATCATAGCTATGAGGATATGGAACTTGATGTGAAGTATCTGGAGAAAGTGCTGCCGCACGTTCATCAACTGTGGGGGCGTCCTGTTCATATGGAGACAAAGATCGAACAAAAGCCTGTTCTGTTCACGTTTGATGGGAAGACAGTGCATCGAAAATACCTTTAAACCTTGGAGTAAAAAAAGCACGCTGCTGGCGTGCTTTTTTTACTTATTGGTATAACAAGTTTGTATTAAATATAGCTGAGTTATAAATTTCTGATATCACATTGTTTTCATATTATTGTTCTTTTAATTATAACTTGTGTCATACATTTTCACATAAGGAGGAGTGTGTATGCCCAAAAAGGTTCTTCTTTTTACGGATTTAGGAATAGATGATGCTTTTGCTCTTATTTATGCCTTTTTTCGTAAAGACGTAAAATTATTGGGAATCGTTGCTGATTATGGAAATGTATCTAGAACAAATGCCATTAGGAATATTAATTATATAAAGTACATTATGGGACAAGAAAAAATTCCTGTATTTCTCGGTGCATCTGTTCCACTAACTGGCATTTCGGTTCAGTTTTTTCCTGAAGTACATGGAGAAGCAGGCTTAGGACCAATCATTCCCCCAGATATTCCTTATCCAGTTTACCCTATTAATGATATATATCAGATAATAGATACAAATATAGAGGACCTCACAATTATCAACCTTGGAAGATTATCTTCGTTAGCAACTACATTTATTCTTAATTTAGAAAAGATGAAAAAAGTAAAGGAGTATATTTGCATGGGAGGAGCGTTTTTCTATCCTGGAAATGTAACAGCGGTAGCAGAAGCCAATTTTTACTCTGACCCCTATGCAGCAAATCTAATCTTGCTCCATGCTAGAAATTTGACGATTATTCCATTAAACATTACACAAAACGCACTCGTTACTCCCGAAATGGTTCAAACGATTGATAGATTCCATCAGAATACTCAGGATCCCGCAGGACTCTTGATCAAACCAATGTTGGACTATTATTATAATTTTTACTCTAAATCAAACCCAGGTATTAAAGGTAGTCCCATGCATGATTTTATGACGATCTGGTTCATGTTGTATCCAGAATTTGTGAACGTTTCGAGAGTGCCAATAAAAGTTATACCCGACAGAGGGGAAGGCTTTGGTCAAAGCATTGCTGACTTTCGCTTTACAACAAACCCAGAGTATAGAACCCATAGTGTCGCTTTTTCTTTTAATTATGAAGCCTTTAAACAAAGCATTATGGATACTCTTTTATCAAGAAGATAGAGCGATTAGTTCACATTTGATGGAAAGACAGTACGTTGGAAGAATCTTTAAAAGTAAAAAAGTGTTTGAGCAAAAAAAGCACGCTGCTGGCGTGCTTTTTTGTTCTCTTCTTAGTGAAGGTATATCTGTTATTGAAATTAGATTAAATAACACAGGAGTCATGATTAATAAATCGAATAAAGGCATCTGCGGCAGGACTGGGGAAGGTCTCTTTATGCCGGACAATATGAAAGTTTCTATGAACCTTTAAGTCTGAACCTTCTAATACTTGAATCTCTCCAAACTTTGTTTCCATTTGAATGGTTCTTTTAGAAACAAAACTAATGTATTCTCCGGTTAAAACAGCTTGTTTAATCGCTTCTGTTGAGTCTAGTTCAATATATTTTTGAAGTTGAACCTTATTTTGTTTAAGATGTTTTTCAATAGTTTTACGTGTGTTTGAATCTTGTCCTCTCATAACAAACTTCTCATTCATGATGTCTTCAAGTTTTAAATTTTTCTTCTTCGTAAGGTGATGATTCTTCCTTGCGATGAGCACAATCTCATCCTGCAGCAGAATCTCGTTGATTACTGATGTAATTTCAGGTACTTCAGGAATTATAGCTATATCAAGTAAATTGTTTTTTACTTTCATTAGAATTTCATCCGTTGGCTGGATTTCTAATTTAATGCTTACACCAGGATATTTTTTCATAAAGTTGATGACAATCGGAGCCATCAAGTAGTTACCGATTGTAGTACTAGCTCCAACCACGATTGATCCGCTTTCTAGATTTTTCATCCCTTCCATAACAGACTCCGTTTTGCCTACTAAAGAGAGAATTTTTTCTGCCATTTCAAACAAAACCAAACCAGAATCGGTCAGTTTAATTTCCTTTCCTACGCGATGGAAAAGGGTTAAGCCAAACTTTTGTTCCATTGATTCTATTTGTCTTGAAACAGCTGGTTGACTAATAGAGAGTTCATTTGCAGCTCGAGTAAAACTTTTTTGTTTTGCAACATGATAGAACGTTTTTAGCTGATAAAAATCCATAAGCTTCTTCTCCTTTATCCATAACGAAACCGTATAGAAGGTATTACAAATATGCATTTTTATTATATGCCAATTAAGAATAGAATGAAAGAAAGGTAACTTATTCGGGAGAGGGTCTTATGTCTTGGTTTAAAAAAAGCCCATTATATTTAGTCCATTTAACGATAAGCCCTGGTGAATCATTTAAGGCACAACAATTATTAAGTACATGGGGCATTCCCTTTAAACTTGAAATGTCTTCATCTTGCATCCTGCTTAAAGTAAAAGAAGAGGATATAGAGCTTGCGAAGAACGTTGTTAAGTTTGCTTGTATTAAGACAGGGGATGTATAAGTATGCTGAATGACAAAATAGAAGCATTAAATCAGAGAAAAAGCATTTCATCTGAAAAACTAAAACAGATATATAAGAGAACATTGATTGTTGTAAGCATTTCACAGATCTTTGGCGGGGCAGGTCTCGCTGCTGGAATTACTGTTGGTGCACTTCTTGCACAGCAAATGATGGGGACAGATGCATTTTCTGGTTTGCCTGCTGCCCTTTTTACAATAGGCTCAGCAGCAGCTGCGTTTATAGTGGGACGTCTTTCACAACGGAATGGACGCCGAACAGGGTTAACGATTGGATTTTTGGCAGGGGGACTGGGAGCATTAGGTGTTGTTATAGCTGCTATAACAAACAGCATTTTGCTTTTATTTGTTTCTTTATTTATATACGGTGCGGGTACAGCTACAAATTTACAAGCTCGTTATGCAGGTACTGATTTGGCGCATGAAAACAAGCGTGCTACAGCGATTAGTATTATTTTAGTTTCTACAACAGTTGGTGCTTTTGCAGGTCCGAATCTAGTTGGTGTGATGGGGGATTTTGCTTTATCAATTGGTGTTCCAGCCCTTGCAGGACCTTTCATCTTATCGGGAACGGCATTTATTGTAGCGGGTCTTATTATTTTTCTTATGCTCCGTCCAGATCCTTTTTTAATCGTAAAAATGATGGAAGCTAGTATATGTAAGCAAGTCTTTGAAGGATCTTTAACTGAAAGCAATCAATCCAACGATAAAAGAGGCATTGCAATCGGTGCGGCTGTCATGATTCTTACACAGCTTGTGATGATTGCAATAATGACAATGACTCCAGTTCATATGAAACATCATGGACACGGACTTAGCGAAATAGGTCTAGTTATCGGTGTTCATATCGGCTCCATGTATCTTCCTTCACTCGTTACCGGTGTACTTGTTGATAAAATTGGCCGTACAGCGATGGTTATTGCTTCAGTAATCACATTGCTGCTTGCGGGTGCAATAGCCGCGATCTCACCGGGTGACTCTATGTTATTTCTGATTATTGCTCTTTCTTTACTAGGACTAGGCTGGAATTTCGGATTGATTAGCGGTACTACTATATTAGTGGATTCTACAGAGTCTTCAACCCGGGCTAAAACTCAAGGTACCATAGATGTATTGATAGCATTAGCGGGTGCCTCTGGAGGAGCAATGTCAGGAATGATTGTAGCTTACTCAAGTTATGGAGCATTATCATTTGCTGGAGGAATATTGTCCTTAATGCTGATTCCAGTTGTAATTACTTATCGGGGGACTCTAAAATACAAAATTAAACAAAGGTGAGTATAAAATTAAACAAGTGTTTAAATTTTGCTTAAGAAGCACGCTCCTGGCGTGCTTTTTGCTATGCTTAGATATAATACTGGTAAATAAACTTGGAGGAGACATTAAATGAAAACCATTTTAATTGTTGATGATGAACCAAAATTACTGGAAGTGGTCTCTTCTTATTTAAAGAAAGATGGATTTCTGACTCTGGAAGCGTCTAACGGAAAGGACGCTCTTCACTATATTTCTAATAACAATGTGGATCTTGTCGTACTTGATTTGATGCTGCCTGATATGAGTGGAGAAGAGATCTGCCAAACGATACGGAGACAATTTAGCGTTCCAATACTTATGCTGACAGCAAAAGTAAATGAAGAAGATCGAATCAAAGGATTATCAATTGGTGCTGATGATTATATGATAAAACCGTTTAGTCCCCGTGAACTTGTTTTGAGAGTGAAAACGATTTTAAGACGTTCAGGGGATGGAGAATTATTAGCTGAACAGATTACATATAACGATGGTGAACTAAAGATAGTGGCTGACAAACAAGAGGTTTTTGTAAAGGGACAGCTAGTAAACCTTACTCCAAATGAATACAAATTGCTGATTACTTTTGCAAGACATCCAAACCGTATTTTCTCTAGAGATGAATTAATCGAAAAAATTCTGGGCTTTGATTATAAAGGTGGTACACGAACAATCGATCAGCATGTGAAGAACCTGCGTCACAAGATTGAAAGCAACCCAAAGGCACCAAATTATATCGTTACCGTTTTTGCGATGGGGTATAAATTTACTGGAGGGAGATCTCATGTTTAGAGGGCTGCATGCAAGGTTAGCGATTAGTTTTGTGATTGCTGCTTCATCAATTCTTATCATTGCAAGTATCATTATCATGCTTGAGGTGCATTATCATTTGAGTATGTTTAAAGAGGATGTACCAGACTTTAATAGTATAAGTCCACTAACGCATCATTTTGAGAAGGCATTGTTAAGTTCTATACTTTGGACATCAATTGGAGCAGTCCTCTTAGTCACTATCATTAGTTATTTTGTTGCAAAAGGCTTATCTACGCCACTTATTCAAATGAGGAATGCAGCAGAGAAAATGGCTAAGGGAGACCTTGGAGTAAGAACCGAAACATTAGGAAACGATGAATTAAATGATCTTGGCGTCTCTCTTAATCAGTTAGCCTCCCAGCTTCAGCGACAAGAAACAGCACGAAAGAATATGACTTCAGATATTGCGCATGAATTACGAACACCATTAGCAACCATAAAAAGTCATCTAGAAGCATTCGAAGACGGTGTTTTCCAGCCAACACCGGAAAGATTGCACTCGCTTAAAGAAGAGATAGAACGGCTGATCCTTTTGGTACAGGATCTTGAACATCTCACTGCGATGGAATCTCCGCAATCTGTCCTTGAGCTTAAGCAGGAAGACTTAAATAATGTTATAAGCAGAAGCATCGATGCGGTATCGGCATCTTATGTACAAAAGGGTGTCAAACTTGAGAGTATTTCTGCCGTTCCCATCGAATTAAAGCTGGATTCAAAGCGTATGACTCAGGTATTTATCAATCTTTTAACCAATGCATTAACCTACACTCCTGCTGGCGGGTACGTAACGGTTACAGCTGCGGAGTTACCTGCACATGTTCATGTTAAGGTAAAGGATACAGGTAAAGGAATTCCGAAAGATGAAGTTGACCAAGTGTTTGAACGTTTTTATAGAAGTGAGAAGTCAAGAAATAGAGAATTTGGCGGAAGCGGAATTGGTTTGACCATTGTTAAAAGAATTATAGAAGCTCATGATGGCCAAATCTGGATTGAAAGTGAACTTGGTAAAGGTACTGAAGTACATATTCGTTTTTCTAAATAAAAAAGTCTCCAGTGTTGGAGACTTTTTTATCACTTATTATTCAGCGGATAATTCGCTTTCTGTTACCCATTTATGGTTTGTTACTTTTTCGCCGCCGGTTGTCGGTGTGTAATCAACCATATACACGATCGTTTGCTCTGCAGAATCTATAGTAGCCTTAGCACCTTTCATCCCTTTCATATGGTCGGCGTTAAGTGTAACTTCTGTACCTGCCTTTAACGGTTGATTCCCAGGATCCTTAAGCTCCTCATGAATAACCCATTTATGATCAGTTACTTTTTTGCCGCCCGTTGTTGGTGTGTATGAAACCGTATAAACAGTAGTTTCATAAGCTCCAACAATCGTTGCTTCAGCCCCATCCATACCTTTCATGTGATCGGCCTTAATGATAGCCTTGCTATCAACTGGAAAAGCAGGATCTTTAGCTTCTTTCAAACCTTTTGGCACTTCACCGGAACCTGAGTGGTTCATACCGCCATGGTCCATTTCTTCATTTGTTTCTTCTTTTTGATTGTCTTTTTCGTCGTTGCCACAAGCCGCAAGAGTAAGGGAGAATGCAAGCAGCAATGTTAAGAAAAGATTGTTCTTTAGCTTCATTTTATTATTCCTCCTTCTGTTAGTAGGTTGCCCATTAAAGTGTTAAAAACTACAATACTGTTTCATTATAAAAAGCAATTATGAAGAAGTTGTGAAGAGAAAAAATCAATTTTTTTTGATTTAATAGTTGCAAATTAGAAAATAAAGGATATAATAAAATTACATCAAATAAATTTGATGTTAGGAGTGATGATATTGAAAAAAGAAATACCTTTAGTAAACAACATGAATCCAGCAACAAATCTTGACTTTGAAAAGTACGAACAAAAATTTAAAGCATTAGCCGATCAGCAGAGGCTGCAAATCATTAATATTTTAGCGCTTAAAGAAAGTGTATGTGTTTGTGATCTGACACCGATGATTGATATGCCGCAATCGAAACTATCGTATCACTTAAAGATTTTATTAGAAGCTGACTTAATTCAAAAAGAAAAAAGAGGAACCTGGAACTATTATTCTCTGAACATTAAGGAACTTAGAGGTCTTTTATCAGATCAGTTGTGTTGTGTGTTCTTGCCATCTTGTTGTTAAATGAGTACTACAATTTGTAGTATTTCATTTTTAGACAAAACATCAAATTTTTTTGATGTATAAAACAAATTTCTTTGATATAAGAGGAGGATACTTTTATGAACCATTATTATCTTGAAAACATCATGCAAAATCAGCGGGAAGAATTAGAAAAAGTTAGCAGGGAGCATTGGAAACTCCAAACAGGAGAAAAGAAAAAGATAACATTCAGAAGTTTATTTACAAGAAAGGCTGTTATTCAAAATAAACAAGTGTGCTGCGCTTGATTGAAAAGGAGAAAAAATCATGTGGTTGGAAACCTTTAAAAGTTTTTTAAGCATTGCTTTAGAACTTACCGTATTATTCGTGGTTATCTCATTTGTTATCAACCTTCTTCAGTCTTATATTCCATACGAAAAAGTGGAGAAGTTTTTGAGTGGTAAAAACAAAGGATTAGCTGCCGTTTTCGCCCTGATCTTTGCTTTTATCACACCGTTTTGTTCATGCTCCACGATTCCTGTTGTCGTGAACATGCTAAAAAAGAAGATGCCTTTCTCGATTGTTATGGTTTTCTTGTTCTCCTCTCCTGTACTTGATCCAACCATCATTACGATAATGGGGGTTATTCTGGGCTGGAAAGTTACCATAATATACACCATTATTACCGCTGTTTTTTCTGTGATAATCGGTTTCGCATTAGAAGCTTTTGGGTTTGAAAAATCAGTGAAAAACGTTGTAATGACGGGTTATAAAGAAGAATCAAAAAAGTTTGATGTTAGAGCCGCACTGCATGAGACGTTTGAGTTGATGAAGAGTGTTTATCCTTATCTCATATTAGGTGCAGCGATAGGGGCAATCATTCATGGTCTAGTGCCAACGAACTGGATTGCCGGTACATTTGGAAGTAATAATTGGTGGGTCGTTCCAATCGCTGCAATCGTAGGAATTCCATTATACATCAGGCTTTCCAGCATGATTCCAATCTCGCAAGTACTGATTGCAAAAGGGATGGCATTGGGACCAGTAATGGCTTTAATGATCAGTTCTGCTGGTGCTAGTTTACCAGAGGTCGTTTTATTAAAATCTATTTTTAAAAAAGAACTCGTCATTACTTTTGTAGCCTCAGTTATCACCATGTCTACAGTCTCGGGTTTTATATTCTATCTTGTTTAAATTGCTTTATGAAAGGAGGTGAAGAGGATGAGCTTTATCAAAATACTTTTAGGCGATAAAAAGGAAAATGAATGCTGCAGCATTGAGATTAAAGAAGTTAAGAGCGGGGAAGAGTCTTGCTGTGAAAATGATAAGAAAGATAATAAGTGCTGTGTTTAAAAAGAGTGAAAGTTCACCTGAAACATTTTGAAACCCTCACTGATGTGTGAGGGTTTCATCAATTTAACATATAATTTCTTCTGAAATATTTTGCTTGGGCATTTTTGCTTTATTATAATGAGGTCATCAACAATCCGCCAATAGCACCTGTTACAACAATGACCCAGGGTGGAAGCTTCCAATAAACCAGCATGCTGAAAAGTACTGCTGCAAAAGCAAAATCAATTGGTTTTAAGATCGTACTCGTCCAAATTGGTTTATAGAAAGCTGAAATCAGGATCCCCACAACAGCCGCATTCACACCCATTAATGCGCCTTTAATTTTAGGGTTACGGCGAAGCATACTCCAAAAAGGAAGTGTTCCTAAAATCAAAAGAAACGCTGGCAGGAAAATGGCGAACGTTGCTAATAATCCTCCTTGCCATCCATTCATAACTGCACCGAGATATGCAGCAAAAGTAAATAGAGGTCCAGGTACAGCCTGGGCAGCACCGTATCCAGCTAAAAATGCTTCTTCACTGATCCAATCTGTTGGAACAAATTCACGCTCCAATAAAGGCAAGACAACATGTCCGCCGCCAAATACTAATGAACCAGAGCGGTAAAAGCTGTCAAAGATTGCAATCCAGCTGATGGATGTTGCTTCTCTTATTATTGGTAAAAGAATAAGCAAACCAAAGAACAGTATTAAACAAATCACTGCAAATGTACGCGAGACAGGGAATTTAAATTCTGTATCTTCACTATCTGCTTGCTGACGGTATAATAGGAAACCTATAATACCAGCAACAAGAATGACACCAACTTGTGAAAAAGCCGTTTGCCAAAGAAGTGTTACTACTAATGCTAACAAAGCGATGGTCTTTCGTTTTAAATCAGGAGTTAATTTTTCAGCCATGCCTAAAATGGCATGTGCAACAACAGCGACAGCAACAATTTTTAATCCATGTATCCAGCTGACGTCGTCTACATCAAGTCCTTCTAAAACGAGTGCGAATAGTATAAGTGCTATAACAGAAGGCAGTGTAAACCCGATAAAAGAAATAATTCCTCCTAAGACACCTCCTCGCATAACACCAATCCCTATACCTACCTGGCTGCTCGCTGGTCCCGGCAGGAACTGGCATAGTGCAACAAGATCCGCATAGCTTTTTTCATCCAGCCATTTTCTTTTTCTTACATATTCTTCGTGAAAGTACCCCAAGTGTGCAATGGGACCGCCAAACGAAGTTAAACCAAGCCTGGTTGAGATCAGGAGTATTTCTAATAATGTTTTGAAACGATTTTGTTCATGCTTCAATGCTCTTTCACCTCAGTTAATCTTTAATTTCTTTGAAAAGTTCGTAAGCTTTTTTTCTTGCTTCAACTAGCACTAGATTTCCTTTTTCAGTAGAAGTGTAGTACTTTCTGATTTTACCTTCTACATTTTTATCTTCTTTTTTTAAAAGGCCGTCTGATTCCATACTGTGAAGAATTGGATAGAGGGTTCCGGTACTTATTTTGTAGCCATGCTCTTTTAGCTCCTCTAACATCCATACTCCATAAATGGGATGTTCTTTTGCGTGGTGCAAGATGTGTATTTGTATAAATCCAAGGAAAAGTTTTCTTAATACCTTTTCTTCCACTGCGTCACCTTCCTTAATTACGAAACTCAATATCGGTTTTCGAAAACAAGATAACATGTCTTCATTTAAAGTTCAACTGAATACCTAAAAGATTTACATCATAGTAATAGTTCTTTTATAAAGAAAAAGAACTGGATTCCATAGAGCGTTAAAAAACCTTATATTTATTTTCACAGTTTAGGCAGTTTATGGTTTTTTAATGGTACAATAAAAAGAAACTGATATATTAAAACTAATATAGATGCGGAGAGTGAAAGCAGTGGAATCGACATTAACGGTTGCCAATTATCTAAAAGAAAACGCTGACCTTCTAGCTAATAAAATCGTTGATGATATTATTAAAAAGTTTGGTTTTCAAGTTCCTCCAAACGATATCTTACAAGCAAAAAAGGTGTATGCTGAATTCCTTGAATTCTTAAGTGAATCTATTGACTGTAAAGAAGGCTCTGTTCCAGATAAACTTGTTGAATGGAGCAGAGATAACGGTAAGAAGACCGCAGCTAAACATAATAGAATCTCTGATATCCTGATTCGTTACCCTGACACTCGGATGGTATTTGCAGATTTTATTATGAATATTAGTTTGGAACATGGATTGGGTACAAAAGACGTAGTGCTAATCCTTAAACGTGTTCACCACATGCTCGATGTCAGCTTAAATGAGACGGTTCTTGCATTTGAAAGACGTTCTGAGGAGCTTCTATTAAATGCAAAAAAAGAGCTGAGGGAATTGTCTACACCTATCGTACCTATTCAAGACGGACTTGCAGTTCTGCCATTAATCGGGTCGATTGATACTGAAAGAACAGAGCATCTAATGAATGGTGTACTGCCAAAAATTCCGGAAATGAATATTGAACGGCTTATCATAGATTTTTCAGGAATTGTTGCTATTGATACTGAGGTAGCAGCAAATATATTTAATGTGTACAGAGTACTTGGTTTATTAGGAATCGATGTATTTGTAACAGGTCTTCGTCCAGAACTGGCGATCAATGCTGTTTCAGAGGGGATTGACTTTACTTCTATAAAAACATTCGCTAGCGTGAAGCAGGCGATTGAGAGCATTAGATCGTATTCTTAATTAAATATTTGTTTAAAGGTGAAAACCAGCATACCATGGAATGCTGGTTTATTTTTTGTTTTTCTATATATTTTGCCGTTTTACTTTGCTTTATTTTTTATATAGTTGATAAATCCTTCCCGATGTCCTTCGCTTTCTATTATTTTGCGAACATAATAAGAATCTTTTAAAAGTCCGTTTTTTTTATCAAGTAAAACCCATTCTTTTAACTCGGGATCACTGATTAACTCTTGGTACCATTTTGCTTTTTCTAATTCTGCCCAAAGTTCTTGTATATCAGGGTCTTTTATTTTTAAAACTCGTTTTTGTATGACTTCTATTATGAGCCCGGCTGCGATCAAACAAAGTAATAAGAAAAGCATCATCTTTTTGCCTCCAATTCAAAAAAAATTTTAGAATATTTATTGAAAATAAAAGTATTAATACATAATTCTATTGTCATTCTTTGGAACTAAATGTAATATTTTCAGTAATAGGTCTAATGGATGGTGAATGAATTGGAGATTACCCAGCATTTATTGTTTAACTTGTCTCTATTACTCATTTTTATTTTCATATGTATTATCTGGTCTTTAAAAAGAAAAGATCCTGCTTTAATTTCTAAAAGAGCAGCGATTGTTTGCGGCATCGCGGCAATATGGGCATGTATAGCGCTTGCTTACGAACTGACAGACACAACTCGTTTTGATTTAAGAGAAGTACCTGTAATAATCGGCGGCCTATACATGGGGATAGGACCTATTCTTTCATTGGCAATTATCTTGTTAAGAGGGTTGCACGGTGTAGATACTGGATTCTTTTTAAATATTTTAATATATGGACCCCTCGCTATACTGTTGTGGGGTGTTTATCCATTGTTTTGGAAGAAGAGCCCAAAGCAGAGGATTATCATCTCGGTAAGTATAACCTTAATTACTAGTTTAGCAACTATCGCCACGATGGAAATCAGTAATATAGTCTTGAACCGGTTTGATGCTTACTTTGCTTTTCTCGTTATACCGCCGCTGGGAATGCTGATCACATCGTGCACAATTGAATTTGTCAGATCGAATCTTATGATGAGACAACAGCTATTTAAATCAGAAAAATTAGCAGCTGTCGAACAAATGGGAGCGGCGATTTCTCATGAGATCAGAAATCCTCTGACTGTTTCAAAAGGATTTGTTCAGCTTCTAGAAGAGGAAACTATTCATCCTGATAAACAGAAGGAATACTTAAATTTAATAAGAGAAGGTCTAGATTCTGCAGAACAAGTTATTCAAGACTATTTAACGTTCTCCAAACCTACCATTGAATCTATGGAAGAACTAAACGTCCAGCATGAGCTTAGCCAGATTATTTCAATATTAATTCCTACAGCAAATCAGCACTCTGTACTTGTTACAGCAGAATTTTCACCCTCCGCATATGTTTCAGGCGACAGGCAAAAATTCAGGCAATGCATGTTAAATGTAATAAAGAACGGGATAGAGTCTATGCCTCATGGAGGAAAACTTTTTATTGAAGTACATAAGGATAATAAATTAATTACGATAAAAATCAAAGACACGGGTATAGGCATGACGAAGGAACAAATTAATCGTTTAGGGGAGCCATATTACTCAACAAAAGGCGCCAAAGGTACTGGTCTTGGTATGATGGTGGCTTTCAGTGTGATAAGGGCTATGAACGGTACAGTTCAGATTTCTAGTGAACTAAAAAAAGGTACAACCTTTTCATTCCAATTCCCCGCACATATTCTAGATAAAAGATAAAAACAGCGCGCTTCTACAGGAGGTCACTGAAAAACCGGTTGAAATCAGCAAAAAAAAACAAGGACTTCGCATGGAATTCACTTGCGAAGCCCTTGTTTTTTATCCTTGCCTTTAACTTCATGATTCTTTTTAAATTGCCGCAAATATCGTGACGAAATCTTGCATTTCCATGCCAACCAACCCGAGGATGATGCCATATCATACCCGTTACAGAAAAAAGGTCAAATCAACTCATTAATGCGAGATAGTTTGATCCTTCTTTTGAATTTGTGATACAAACATGTAGTGATTGGAGCGGAAGGGTACTGACTCCAGCGGGACGAGTGGGACAGGTGAGACCCATAAAGGCGCGTTGCGGCATGGGGCTCACCGCCCGCCCCGCGGAAAGCATGGTACCCTGGAGCGGAGATCACCGCCTCAAACCTTCTATTGATATGGACTTTTTCAGTAGGTTCTGCAGCGTGCTGTTTTTTTTTACTATATATTCACCAAACATCGAACCATAATGGTCCTTTGTCTTCAGGATCGCCATTATAATTAACAAAGATTTCTTCACCAGCTTTAATTCTTTTGAGTGCAATGAAATCAACGGTTTCTTCTTTAAGATTATTTTCAAACATGGCATTGGGAGAATAAGAGTGGTTAAACAATGACCCATATCCGAGCGCGATCGCTACATGATCATAATTTTCTCCCCAGTTAAAGTAATAGTTACGCAATGCTGTTTTTTTAAGCTTTTTATATTGATCGCCGGGGCATACAATGACAGGTGCCTGATGAATCAATTCGCCTTTTTGAATAGTGCGTGAAGCAAAAATTCCTCTGCCGTAACGGGATTTTTTTATTTCAATCAATTTTTAGTCACCGCCATTCTTCTTCATTAAAAAAAATCATGTCATCATAAGGTATGAAGGATGGGGACTTAAAGAAAGTGCGTGTGCCTACTTATTAAAGATATAAACAAAAAAATAGTGCGCAGAGAAGCCGCACTATTTATTCGTATTATGTTTATTTACAATCTGCTTTAATTCCGTCCAATTCGTCAATCGAGGAAATTCCAGATGCTGATTATAGGATTGGTCCCTGACATACAGCTGTACAGATTCATTGGTAAGCGTCTCTAATACATTGGGTTTATCGTCAAAATAATAATCTAAATTCAGCTCTTTGATGGTATGTATCTTTTCTTCATCCTTCATACCACAAAAGAATCTGCCTTCTTGTACAGGAAATCCAGCTTTTTCTACCCAATTTCTTGTTTGTTCACAATGTTTAGCAGGTCTAGCTGTAATATAGTAAATTTCATGGCCCTGCTTATGAAGCTCTTGGAGCACTTCTACTGCATCAGGATATGCTGGACAATCACTGAAATAGATTTCTTCCATGGATTCGATCCA
Organism: Fictibacillus arsenicus; assembly: GCF_001999465.1. Taxonomy (GTDB): domain Bacteria; phylum Bacillota; class Bacilli; order Bacillales; family Fictibacillaceae; genus Fictibacillus; species Fictibacillus arsenicus. The sequence continues at coordinate 1,263,527 of NZ_MQMF01000002.1, read as the reverse complement.
TAATTGGTTGCCTTCCTGTTTTGAAAGCCCGAACGGCTCATGAATCTCTAACGTCTGGATCGTATGAAAAACATCAATGGGAAGATCTTGTTTCAGTTTTTTATTATAAATATGAAAAGCATGTTCTCGTAAGCTTATTAAAGTATCGTCAATATCAAAACCTAATCGCATGGGCAAAACCTCTTAATTGTATTTTGGATAACCGGTAAATTTAAAATCTGGACCGATTTGAGTAACGTGCAGATCAGTCAATTCAATGGCATCTACCATTTTATCAATTCCTGTGCCTCCAAAGAATGAAGGAGATCCCTTGCCGCCGATCAATTTCGGCGCCATATAAAAAATAGTTTTATCGACAAGCCTGTTCTCAAGAAAAGCTGCGTTTATCGTACCGCCACCTTCAATTAGAAGGGAAGAAACAAGGTTCTCTCCTAATATTTCTAGCACACGAACTGGATTTACTTGTGAGGTATTGGTCATGAATACTTTAGCTCCAAGTTCTTCAATTTGATCTTTCTTTTCTTTAACATGGTTTTCAGTAGTAAAAACCCACGTTTCAGCTTGATGATCGTTAAGTACTTTTGATTCTAAAGGGATCTTTAGTTTTGAATCCATGATCACACGTATTGGATTGCGGCCGTTTGGTATTCTTGTTGTCAGTTCGGGATCATCATGGATCACTGTATTCACTCCAACGAGAATGGCTTGATTTTCGTTTCGGAGCTTATGAACATCCTGTCTTGCTTCAGCGGATGTGATCCATTTGCTGTTATTCGTATGACTCGCAATCTTACCGTCGAGTGTTATTCCTGACTTTAGAGTAACAAATGGGATTTTTTGTACAATAAATTTATTAAATACTTCATTCATCTCACGTGATTTTTCTTCAAGTATACCGACTTCAACCTCAATACCGGCATCTTCTAGTATTTTTACGCCACGTCCAGAAACGAGAGGGTTAGGATCGAGTGCTGCAATAACAACCTTCTTAATACCTGCTTCTACAATGGCAACGGCACACGGTCCTGTTCTCCCGTGATGTGAACAAGGTTCAAGTGTAACATAGATTGTTCCACCCCTTGCTTTCTCACCGGCCATTCGTAAAGCGTGGATTTCCGCATGAGGTTCACCAGCTTTAAGATGCGTTCCCACTCCTACGATCCGGTTCTCATTCACAATCACAGAACCTACAAGAGGGTTAGGATCAGTCTGGCCTTTCATAGCCATAGCATTATCTAACGCCAGTTTCATATAAAATTCATGATTGCTCATCTGGGAAAGTCCCTTCGTCTTCTAAGTGGCCAGAGCGGTTAATCTTGGTTTGGAGATACTTTTCGTTGAATTCAGAGATATCTCCCCAGATCGGTGTCCTGCCTGAAACCGGTAATCCGGCTTTTATAAGTGCATCTAGTTTTTTAGGATTATTCGTGATTAAAGTGACAGGTTTCGTACGCAAAGCTTTTAAAACTTCAATTGCATCATCATAGTTTCTGGAATCATCTACAAAACCTAAACTTTCATTTGCTTCTACAGTATCTTGTCCATTTTCTTGCAGGACATAAGCCATCGCTTTACTGAACAGACCGATTCCGCGTCCTTCATGGTTTGCTAGATAAAACAACGCGCCTGTACCATGTTCGGTTATCATTTTCATGGACTGCTTAAGCTGATAGCCGCAGTCACAGCGCTTGCTGCCAAAAATATCTCCAGTATGACAAATAGAGTGCATACGAATGAGTGCATCTTCGCTGTATTCAAAGTCACCGTATACTAAAACACTGGATTGCTGATATTCGGCCAGGTTTGATGAAGACAATTTTTTAATAATCTCTTCAAAGTTGTCGGTGTGCTCACAGCCCTCCAGCCAGCTGTACCATTTGAACACAACGGTTTCACCATTCAGATTAACAGGGAGCCTTATAGGTCCGACCAAGTAGATGGCTCCTTCTCCTTTTTTTATCACTTGTATTTTATCTTCTAGAATAGAAAGAACTTTATTGTTGAAAGTACTTTGTATCATAATCATTTTCCCCTTTAGGTTTGCGTAATAAAACAATTCGAGTATACGTCTATTTTATACTACATAAATCGTTTGCAAGAAGTGTTTTGCTCTTATTGGAAAAAAAAAGCATTGAGTCGCCGCGTGAAAAGGGGACTCAAGCTATTATTCAAAAACATATTTTTTATGGAAGATATACCGATTTGACATGATTCAGCTTAAAATAAACAGCTTCTCCATTAGCATTGATCAATTCGATCAGGTTACCTTTTCCATTCTTGAGCAATCCTATTTTATCTGGATCCTCACCCATATCAAAAACTGCAATCTTCCCCTCGAACTTCTTTAATTGTTCCTCGAATGAACGGCTAAGGGAAGAGGTGTCAGGAAGTTCGAATTGAACAGAATAGGGTGATGTATTCTGTTCATAAAGAGTCAGCCATTTCAAATGTGCCAATGGAATATAAATCAGTTTATATACGGGTGAATAGAGTACTAAATAATCGCTTAATACATGAATGATCGTCCCGTGAAGCGTTTTTTTCCCTATGACATGTATCTGAGTGTTCAACCCTTTGGCATTTATTAAGGTGCTGCGGTATGAAATGGGTGAATCATCTTCAGGTGAAAACGGCAGTATTGCAGGCTGTTTCGTGTCCTCGTTATCCTCTTCAATAAGCACTGCCTTTTGGACGTGCAATAGAGGGATATAGAAAAATTTTTGTCCATCAAAAAGGACTAAAATGTCATTTCCAAAATCGGTCAGAATTCCTTTAAAACTATGTCCGGTTATTTTTAATTTTATTTGTTTATTTAACATGCTGCTAAAATGGTTCAATTACGATCTACTCCTATAAATATTCATACGTTTTCCCAGAAGGTCAACTTAAGATAAAAATGAAATGGACCCATGTATACAGCAATAGTAAGGTTACGGCTAAAGTGAGAGGGATCGCTATTAACGATATCCGCAGATAGTCCTTCCATTTTATTTTAATTTTGTTTTGTTTTAAAAGATGCATCCATATCAATGATGCCAGGGTCCCGATCGGCAGTAATAGTGCACCGATGTCACTGCCTGCTATACTCGCCAGATACATTGTTTTTAACGTGATAGGATCAAGGTTCATCTCTGTCAATGTTATGGTTCCTATCAGCAGAGCAGGATGGTTGTTAAATAGATTTGAAAGGAGTGTAACCAGCCCTCCCATTAATAAGGTCGCCTGAAACATACCTTGGTCAACGATCGGTTCGCAAATTATCAGGAGCAAATCAGTAAGTCCTGTATTGTGAAGTCCGTAGATGATTACATACATAGAAAAAGCAAAAATAAGAATGTGCCATGGGGTTTTCTTTAAAATATCCATGGGGTTTGTTCTGAGGTAGTACCATCTCCATATTAACAAGACCACTGAACCGAGGACTGCAATAAGTTCGATGGGGATAGACAAGAATGAAGCAATAAAAATTGAACACCTGATCAATAAAACAAACAATAAGATCTTTAACATAAACTTTGTCCGCTGTCTTTTTGTTTCAACAGTTACTGTTCCTTTAAGAGGGTGGAACTTCTTTGTGAAAAAGGATTGTTCTATATCATACGTCAAATGCGGAAGTTTTTTTGGCAGCCTTTTTTTCACTAGAATATACATCAGATAAGACATGAAGAGAAGGCCAAGCGTAGCTGGCACAATCATCATCGCTGTGTACATATAAAGGGTCATGTCCACTATTTTTAAAGAGATTAGATTTACAATGTTGCTTACCCCGATCGGAGTGCTGGATGCTGTGGCAGTAAGTGCGCCAGTCAACAGGTAGGGTATTTGATGATGCGGTTTCAACCTGAAATTTTTGAGAAGCAGAATCAGTATCGGAGTGGTTATTAAAATACTTCCGTCATTATTAAATAAAAGGGTCATTAGAAAACATAACAGTTGGATGTACCAATATAGGCGGTATCCGGAACCTTTAGCCAGACTGGCAAGGCGGGATGCAGACCAATGAAAAAAACCAAAGCTTTCAAGAATAACTGCCATGACGATAGTTGAAATGATGGTGATCGATGCTCCGCCAATCTTATGAAGGATTTCAAGTACATCGGTTTGAGTTACTATGCCTGCAATCAGTATGATGCAGGCTCCTATCGCAGCTGGCCAAGCCTCGTTGATGCCTTTTGGTCTCCAAAATATAACTAACATAGTCATAAGGAAGACGAAAACGGAAATCATGATGTGAAGATTCATTGACGTTCTTCGTCCCTTCTTTCTTTTATAATCAATAAGTGAATACTTGTCCTACATTATATGAAAAACAATCACTGGCGACTGTATACTAGACTATAAAAGTAAAAATGGTCATATCGACCAGCTGGAATTTGTTAGTTATATGACCATATAAGTTCAGAAGGATATGATTTTTAATAGTCAGAAGCAGAGGAAATACACCTCTTTTCCACAAAGTACCTGTTCAGTTCCATTCGACCAGACGGTAATCTAAATAAGTAGATAAATAGATTAATCTGGAGGGAACTGTGAAAAAGTTTGTTTTTGTTTTAACGATAGGTTTTTTTCTTTCTATTAACGGTGCTAAAACTTCATATGCAGCAGACACTCTGACAGTGGGTACCGTTTCTGAGGAAAAAGCAGCTATTTATGAATTGCCGAAATTAAATTCAAATATAGTAACGAATCTTGTGAAGGGTGAAGAGTATCCGATCCTTGAAAAAAGGGACGCTTCTCCTTCAGCTCAGGTACATACTGTTAAGAAGGGAGATACATTTTATCTCATCGCAAAACAATATGGAATTACCGTCAGTGAGCTGCAAGATGCAAACCATATATTCGGTACACGACTATATATCGGACAGCAGCTTGCGATTCCACAAGAGATGCTGAGTCATCGCATAAATATAAAAGATTCATTATGGAAGATTGCAAGAAACTATCATGTTTCCTCAGATATCCTAATAAAACATAATGGTTTAAAGGCTATTATTCTTGAAACTGGAAATGAGCTGAAGATTCCATCTAGTTTTTACAAGGTAAAGCTTTTAGGAAGTAAGACAGGGTGGATTCCTAAATCAAATGTTGATATTGAGGAAGTAAATCGTTTTAACCTAGGCTGGAAGTACAACGGAACAGATGATGTTTATAAGAAGCAGCTGAAGATAGATGGGTTAGATGTAGTCTCACCAAGATGGTATACATTAAGCAAAACAGAATTAGTCAGCATGAATGCAGATGAAGGCTACGCCCATGCAGCTGTCAAAGCGGGAAAACAAGTGTGGCCTCTCTTTGGAAATAAGTTCGATCCGGAAATGACAAACTTCATACTTTCAAATGCTGATAAACGCCATAAAGTGATTGAGATGATAAAAAATTCTCTGCTCCGTACTAAGAGCCAGGGAATTAATGTGGATTTTGAGAACATTGATCCTAAGAATAAGCAAGATTATGTGGTATTTATTCGCGAACTTAGAACGGCAGTTGAACCTTACGATATTGTCGTTTCCGTTGATGTGAGCAGGGAGAATGCAGATCCATTCTGGTCTGGCAGTTTGGATAGAGCAGGCCTCGGAAAAGCTGCTGATTATATTGTTATGATGGGGTATGACGAACATTGGGCAAGCAGCCCAAAAGCGGGTTCTGTTGCATCTATACCTTGGACTCGTGAAGGAATTGAGCTTTTAATGAAGGAAGTTCCTGCTCATAAAATTGTATTGGGAGTACCGTTTTATACACGTGAATGGATCACAAACGCAACCGGCCAAGTAAGAAGCATCGACAGGACAATGCTTGAAACAGAAAAGCTGATTCAGGTAAAAGGACTGAAGAAAAAGTGGGATAGCAAGACATCGCAAAACTATGTTGAGTTTATGGAAGACGGTGAAAAACACCAGATCTGGGTGGAGGATAAGGATTCCATGAAACTTCGTTATGATCTTGTGGAGGAGTATAACTTAAGAGGGACTGCTGCGTGGTATGTAGGTGGAGCCTCAGAGGATATTTGGAATATATTGAAATAGAGGATTGATTATTTTGAAGCTGACTTTAGATGAAAAGTCAGCTCTTTTTATGAATGCATTTGTAAAATATTGTTAAATTATGTGATAATAGTTTATTTATTTGATGAGGTTCATTTTTTATGTGATGAAGCATGATTTTTATATGATCATGCTTATTTTTTATGTGAGTGGCAGTTTCATTTAATAGGTGCCATCTGATAACAAAATTACGTTAAAATAAAAAATGGAAATAAATTCATATGTTATGCAACTTTTTATAATGGGTCACCGTCTAACAAACGATTAATACTTGGGAGGGCGACATATGTGGTAAAGGGCAATACGGCCGTAAAAGAGTATCCAAAAAGTGAAATTGATCAATTAAATTACCTTATGGATGAATACGGTGAAGAAATTAAAAGATTAGCGTTCACGTACACAAAGAACTGGCAGCAGGCTGAAGATATCACACAAGAGATTTTTATAAGTGCTTATAATCACCTGAATGATTTTCGCGAACAATCAACAATTAAAACGCGGATTTACCGAATCGCCATAAATAAATGCAAAGATTATGTGCGAAGCTGGCATTACACGAAAACGTTGTTAACCAACACGTTTTATCAAAAATCAAACAGTTTGTCCCCAGAAGAAGAATATCTAGAATCCGAGCAAAAAGAGCAGATCAGCAAACTCATCCTCGAGCTTCCGATCAAGTACAGAGAAGTCATTATCCTATATTATTTTAAAGAGTTTTCCCTTGAAGAAATTGCTGCAGCTTTAGACAGCAATCTAAATACTGTTAAATCCCGTCTGAGAAGAGCGAAAAAAAACTTGGAAACCAAAATGGATAGGGAAGGAGGGGGTTACAATGGATAAAATGCTTAAAGAAATGAAAGATGACTTTGAGAATTATTTGAATGAAGATAAGGTCTTCACAGAACAAGAAAAGAGAAGAATTATAAATCAAGTGAGATTTTCAAGTGCAGAAAACAAGAGACAGATGTTTTTTCCAAAAGTTATTAGTTCGGTTACATTGGTATCTCTTTGTGCTTTAATCGTTTTTCTAGTCTTAAACTTCACTGATGCAGGCGAGAAAAATCAGCCTGCAGATCTACATAAAGAAAAAACGATTGTTAAAAAAGATCCTGTAGAAAAAGAAGAGCCCGTAAAAACCCTCCCTAAATACAGTGATAAAGAAATACTAGATAAAGTATACTTTCTTCAAAATAATATTGTGATGGGCATGGCGGAAAAAGAAGTGATTAATCTTTTAGGAAATGATTATATGGAAATAGATAACTCAGATAGCGAAAGCGGCTCTGTTAAACAAATCGGCTACAATTTTTTAGTCAGTGATTCAGCTGATCTGCTTAACATATCACACGAAATTGCTGTTGAGAGTATTTATAATAGAGAAATTGGAGTTCAGTTCTATGTCGGTCTTTCAAATCAATACGAAGTACTTTGGACGACAATAAATTTTGCAGAAGGTGATTCTGTGCTTATGATGTCGAAAGGAAGGAATGGCCGTACAACAGAGAAAATATATCCTGAAACTAACGATGATGTCATTAGATTCGCCTTAACACCAGAGGAAGAAGTTATTTATCAGAAATTCTTGCAAGACATTGATGAGAAACACCTCAAAGATGTAAATCCGATATCCATTGCAAAGCTATATGTTCAAGCACAATTAGATAAAAGATACGATGCAAAGTATGCGCTTTATACAGATCGTGAAGGATATATCCAATGGACGAAGGAAGAGGACGAAAGTTTTCCGGAGTCTGACCGAGGCACAATCATACAAACTCTAACAACTTTTAATAATATAGATGCAGGCAGCTTTATTCCAGACGGAAACTATGGTGGATATATTGAGTATGAAGCAAGTAAGGATGCAGATGCTAAATCTGGTTTTAAAATGATAAAGGATGAAGACGGTATATGGAACGTTGCATTTATGCCGATTCAATAAACAAAGAGCTGACCGAGTTAATTGGTTAGCTCTTCTTAATTTTAGGAGGATAAATGAAGAGGTGCACCGAAATAAAAAATGAAACATATCAAGTTTGTCGAAAAGTCTATAAATTAGTAATTAAGCATAGAAATTATTATTATGGTCTAGAAAAGTAAATTACAGCTTAGAAATGAAAATTACGGCTTAGAAATAAAAATTACAGATTATAAATAATTTAAAGCTGTAAAATTAACTAAAAAATGAGGTGTAACCATGGATAAAATGCCATCAGCTTACGAATATGCGGATTATTATGCTTCTTATGTAAAATTAGTTCCTCAGGGTGATATTATCCAGATCTTAAGGGACCAAATGAAAGAAACAGTGGCCCTGCTCAGCTCACTAACCGAACCACAAAGTGAATACAGATATGCAGCGGGGAAGTGGAGTATTAAAGAAGTTATCGGACATATTACTGACACAGAGAGGATTATGAGCTACAGACTTCTTTCTATTGCAAGAGGAGAAAAAGCATCTCTTCCAGGCTATGATGAAAATGTATATGTAGCGGAGGCTAATTTTGATAAACAATCATTAAAAGATCTTCAGGATCACTTTGCATGTGTACGCCAGTCAACTATTCATCTCATCAAAAGCTTGAGTGATGAATCCCTTTCACGCAGGGGAACTGCAAATAATAGTGAAGTTACAGCTCAAGCCCTGATTACGATTATGGCAGGTCATGAACTGCATCACCGAAAGATTATTCAAGAACGATATTTGAACCTCTAATTAAACAAACGTTTAAAAAGGGGCTGTCCCAAAAGTAAGGTAAACTTACTTTTGGCAGCCCCTAATTTTTTATTTTTTTTCAAAATAAAAAATAAATAAAATCGTCAACATTTAGTTATCTAATCGAGTTTATTAGATAATCTACTATTTTATAACGATGTACGTTATCTAAATAAGTTTAAATAAAATGAGGCATGACTTTAAAAGTTTTTATACTTTTGAGTCAGCCCCTTTCTTTTTGTTCAGCCATTAACTTCTTTCGCGACCCGGATTCCTGACTCAACAGCACCTTCAATCCAACCGTGTTTCAGTGTAGTATGTTCACCAGCAAAATGAAGCCTGCCTTCTGGAGCTTTAATGGCATCGTATAATTCACTTTCCTGATAAGGTTTAAACAAAGCAAAGCAGCCTCCCGTGTTGGGGTCGATTGACCAGCTGTGGGCATGCCCCGTTACAAAATGATGAAAGACCTGCTCACCATGAAAATGTGATAAAAAGTGGAGAGTTTCTTTGACTCTCATCTCGTTCGTAGCACTTCTCCATGGTACCGTATCATCCTCCCATGTATAACTTCCTAAAACAATCCCTGATGAAATGCCTTTTTTGTTTTTGTTTGGGTAATAAGTGAAGCGTGATGAAAAGTCTGTAACGGATTTGCCTCCTGTTAGACCGTTTTTTTCCCAGAAGCGATGTTTGAATTCAATTCCTATTTTAGTTGAAGGAACATAATGAAGCTCTCTAATCGCTTTTCGTTTGTGATAAGAAAGAGCATTGAAAGGCTCAATGTGCACAAAATTGAGTACGGAAAACGGGATCGTGATGATGACTCGATCCGCTTCAAACATATAGCGGTGCAAGGTTTGAGGGCTTTCGGTGTATAAGATGACTTTATTTTGATCGTTTACAATGCGAACTAGCTTTTGACCAAAATAAATATGGTGTCGCAGTTCCTTAAGAAAAGCGCGCGGAAGCAAATCGTTTCCGCCTGTTATCTCTATATATTTCAAATCTGGTTTTATAAAAATGATCAGAATATCCCGGAGGACTTCGAGAAAAGACAGTTCAGGAAGTCCTTCGAGGGATAGGAGAACTTTAATCTTGTCGATTGCACCAGAAGATAAAGATCTTCGGAAAGGGTTGTGTCTTAAAAAGTTGTCTAAAGAGTAATGCTGAAAGTTTTGAATGACGATCGGCCAGTGTTTATCAGGATCTTTATCTATAAACTCTATTAATGGCTGCACAGCGTATCGCATAAGCTGCTCAGCGGTTTTTCCTTTTTCAGTTTCGGCTACAGGGAAACGAAGGATTTCTGGATTTTGATTGTACATGCTCTGATTAGTTCGAACACCATTCACATAGATAATGTCATGAGGGTTGCTGTTGATAAATTCATTTGTAGGCAAATTAAACTTTTTAATGTATTCCATAACCAGTTTATGGGTTTCAGGAATACGCATCGCTCCAGCTTCAAAATAATGACCATGTGAAAAGGGAGCTCGTATCGTATAGACCCGTCCTCCGACACGATGGGAAGATTCAAGGATTTTAACATCATGACCGGCAGCTTTTAGAAGGGAAGCGGCAGTCAGTCCAGCCATACCAGCTCCTACTATGATAATTTTTTGGGGAGAAGATGTTTTGTTTAACCCAATTTTAATCGTGTTCAGCATCTCTTCGTCTGTTAATCGGCTGAAGTTCATAGATTCTCCCCCTGTAACTCTTTTTCATTATTTTGTTTTAATAATGTATTTCATGCTTTTGTAAAATATTAATTTGTAAATAAAACTAAACGGCAGCCGCTCAGGGCTGCCGTCTTCATATTATATTTGCTTAATTTCTACAGGTTTGACCAATACACTTTCTTTGTCAGGATACGTTTTCTCAATATGCTGTTCTCCCCAAGCGCATAGAGCATCCAGAATGCCTTTTAATGACCATCCGTACTCTGTTAAAGAATATTCAACACGAGGTGGAACTTGATTATAGACTTCGCGCAGAATCACGCCGTCTTCCTCTAATTCACGCAGCTGCTGCGTCAGCATTTTTTGTGTTATACCTGGCATCAATCTTTTCAGTTCTCCGGTTCTTCGCTTTTCTTTTATAAGGTGGCATAAGATTACCACCTTCCACTTTCCGCCAATCACTTCGAGTGCAGCTTCGACAGGAATATTATATTTTTTCATGAGCTAAAAGCCTCCAGTATTCAATTATTACTTTTTAGTGCCTACATTACTTTAAAGTGCGTACTTACTTAAAGTTCGTATATAAAACATAATAACATCAAGTCATTCAGTTGACTAGCTAGCATGACTTAAACAAAAGGTAATGGAGGGAATAATACATGAATACAGCTACAGTAAAAGTGGGTTCCGCAAAAACAAAAGGCGGTTTTCCAGCATTATTAGCATTAGCGATTTCAGCATTTGGAATCGGAACAACAGAATTCGTGCCAGTAGGTTTATTATCATCATTAGCGAGTGATCTCAATATATCCATCACATTAGCAGGATTATTGATATCCGGCTATGCAATGGGTGTTGCGTTTGGAGCTCCTATTCTTACAGCTTTAACGAATAAAATGAATAGAAAAATATTGCTCATGCTGCTCATGATTGTTTTTATAGCAGGGAACAGCGTTGCAGCTCTTTCTACTAGTTTTAGTTTGCTGCTGGTTGCGCGTTTTATTACAGCTTTCTCACATGGCGTTTTCTTTTCAATTGGAGCAACGATTGCTGCTGATTTAGTTCCAGAACATAAGCGTGCAAGTGCAATTGCTTTCATGTTTACGGGATTAACCGTTGCAACCGTTACTGGAGTTCCTTTAGGTACATTCATCGGGCAGACATTTGGATGGAGGGCAACGTTTTGGGCTGTAGCACTCTTAGGTGTAGTAGCGATTATCGCAAGTGCCATCTTAGTACCAAAGAACTTAAAAGAAGCACCGCCTTCAAGCTTAAAGGATCAAGTGAAAGTCATTAAAAATGGACGATTGCTGCTCACTTTTGCTATAACAGCACTCGGTTACGGCGGGACATTTGTCGCCTTCACGTATTTGGCGCCGATTTTAGAAGATGTAACAGGATATGCTCCAAAAGCAGTCAGTTTTATTTTATTGGGATATGGAATAGCAGTTGCGATTGGTAATACTATAGGGGGGAAAGCTGCAGATAAAAATCCTGTAAAAGCTTTGTTCTGGATGTTTGTTGTACAGGCGATTGTCCTTGTGATCCTAACATTCACTGCACCCTATAAGATAGCTGGAACAATTACAATTTTTTTCTTAGGATTGTTAGCTTTCATGAATGTTCCTGGTCTTCAGGTGTACGTGGTGAAACTAGCCGAAAGATATGTCCCTTCAGCTGTAAATGTAGCATCTGCTATTAATATCGCTGCATTTAACTTAGGAATTGCAATAGGAGCTTTTGTTGGAGGAGTCATTGTAGATTCAATAGGAATCATTCATACGCCATGGATTGGCGGAGTAATGGTGTTTGGTGCCGTTCTTTTAACAGCTTGGAGTGGCCAGCTAGAAAAAAGAGAAGTGTAATACGAAAGGCAGTCTCTAAAAGAGGCTGCCCTTTTTTAAACAGTTGTTTAATTTAAGCTTATATCTTCCAAGTGAACCATCGTCCGTGACCATCAGTTTCAGCAGCAATTTCAGTTTTTTCTATGCCATTCACATAGGAATCGATGTGCAGTTCACGGTCCCACATATTGTTGTAGATATGGGCGATATCACGTATTTGTCCGATGTTTCGTATGGTTTCCTGCAGATGTGTTTTAAGTGTATCAGGAATTTGGTTAGCAACATGTGTATGGAAAACGCAGATCATTGAACTTTCTGGAATTTGTTTAATAATTTCAGGAAGCTTTGACACGCCATCACCTTCGATAAAGACTGCATCTTTTTTATTTACACAGGATGCTGCTTTGTTGAATAACTCTCTCCGTTCATGATGCTCAGGCCAAATTAAAGCTTCAAGCCATTGTTTATCTTGAGGAGCTGTCACATCATTTATATGTAAATCAAGGCCAAAACGATAGAAAACAGGCGGACTATCTGGTGAAAAGGGGGGAACTTTTTCGCCTTTGTACTCAGACGTTATTAAAACATTAGATTCATAGGCTCCATAGACTTTACCATTATTATAAGAATAGCGGTATTTGTCCCAAAAAAGCTGTAACCCGGCACTCGTTCCAATTTCGATTATTGCTAGAGGTTTTTCCGCCTTAGCATGAAGATAAGAAAAACATGGATAAAGATACCCGCATCTCCTTACTTCATTAGTTTGTACGAGTTTTGTTTGAAGTAAAGAGATAATTTCATCACGGTACTTCAAACAGAAATTTTTAAACGCTTCATAGGAATCTGCAGCCTTTTTAGGTTGTTTTGTCAAGTTAGGAAAAAAATCCATTAGCACATGCTGTGTTCCGGTCAATAAAAGATAATGAACAGCACCGAATAAGAGGTTTGGAGCAGGCTGTCCTTCGCGTGCATATGTACTTAGCAGAAGCAGATCATTGTCATTTGCTGTTTTTAAAGACAAGAATTCATACAAATCACTTGACCCAGAGCATTCAAGTTTTGAAAAGTTCTCAAATCTTTGTGATAAAGTATCAAGCTTAGCATATTTTCCACCTCACAAAAGTTTGTGCATACCTTGTTTAGTTTAACATTAAATGTCAGGAAGCGTTTTTTATGCGATAGGTAGATATCATGCGAATACGAAAGATTCCGATAGCTCCGACGGCGATAATCAACATTGAAAATATAATCATAATCGAAGGGATAGAGGCTATTTTATAGCCAAAGCTTGCGATAAAAGTACCCATAGCAAGACCTAGCCCCCCGATTAGCGCACGAAAGCTATAAATTTTTCCGATATGGGTTTCGGGAAAATCAGTTTGAATCATAGTTAACAGCATAATGTCACCCATTGGACTGCCAAACGCCGCGATTACCGCTCCCATTAAAGCAACCGAAAGAGACTCTGCTGAGGCAATCACAATAAAACCTGCACCTAAAATAACGTGGCCGACATACATGAATAAAATGCTTTTTTTCAATGTGCCTACTGCAAAGAGGCTCAACAAATTTCCGATACCGTACGCTCCGCCAATGAGACCGAATGCTCCTGCACTTTCCTTTAAGATTTGCTCTGTAAAAAGAGGAACACCTACCATATAGACAGCACCCCAGCATAAATTAACCATTCCAAGACTTATTAATGCCCACAGAAGGACTTTATGATTTTTTAATAATGAGATAGCTATCTTGAAATCTATCACGGGGGATTTTTGTAAATGTTTAATCTCATTCATATCATTCATCTGAATAAATGCTTTTCTAATAAAAACGAGAGCGATGGCTGAAAGGATAAAGGTGACAGCATCTAACGTGAAAAAGTGAGGCAAAGGCATGAACGCAAGGAAGGCTCCTGTTAAACCTGGGCCTAATATCCTCGCGAGTCTATGTGTCGTATCCATTAAGGCGTTTGTCTGCTGAAGAAGTTCTGAATCCTTGCATAAAGATGGCAGGCTTGCCTGAAGAGAAGGATTAAAGAAGGTGCCCAATCCGGATACAATGACACTGATTATTACAAGATGCCAAACGTTAAGTGTTGAGTACCACTCAATGAGAGGGAGCAGACCAACAAATAATGCACGAAGGATATCCGTTATAATCATTGTTTTATGACGGTTCCATCGGTCGGCGTAAATGCCGCCTAAAATACCAAAAAACAAAGCGGAGAATGTTCCAGCTCCAATTACATATGCAGCTGATGCACCTAATTCTTTTATTGCAATCCACGTTATAGCTACTACATACAAATGATCACCGATAGCGGAAAATAATTGGCTCAACCATAAAATAACTAAGTTAGAATTCTTAAAGACTTTATGAAACCCCATATTGAACACCCTTTCTTTTCGTATATTAAGAAAAAGTGTAAGATAACTATAGATATTAAACAATATAATATAGACTATATAATTTATTAAAAATATTAATAGAGGTGATGGTTTGGATACGAACCAATTATTAGCTTTTGATCATGTTGTTCGCCATGGCAGCTTTAGTAAAGCGGCTAGGATGATGGACATATCTCAGCCGACAATCAGTATACGCGTCAAAAATTTAGAAGAGGAAGTAGGCGGCGAGCTATTTAAACGGGGAGGCAGCAAACTTGAGTTATCGGAGTTAGGAAGGACATTTCTGCCTTTTGCGCAGCAAGTCCTTGAAACAATAGACAAAGGGATCGAACAGGCGAAGCTTGCAAAAGAGGGAAAAGGAGGGAAAATAGCGATTGGCACATTGCCGACTCTTGCTGCTCATTACTTTTCTTCAACACTGGCAACATTGCATAAAACACATCCTCATATAGGAATTGCCGTACATACAGGTCATAATCAGGAGCTGCTAGAAATGCTGTACGAAGGCTATGTAAAACTATGTATCATGACATACCCTTTCTTTAATAGTGAGTTGAGGAGTTTATTGCATATTAGGGAACCATTACGCTTAGTAACTCATCCTGAACACCTTCTTGTACATAAAGGTGAAATTGAGCTTAGTGATTTAATAAAAACAGCAGATCCTTTTTTATTAGTAGACTGGAGTGTTGAAACTAAAAGAGTTCAAAGAGATATGATAGGAAGCGATAGTGATTTTGAAGTACCGCCGCAAACTGCTTATGATTTGCTGAAAAGCGGGATGGGAGTCGCACTATTGACAGAAACAATGGTCTCTCATGATATTAAGCAAGGCACACTTGTTTCATTGTCTGTAAAGGGGTTTCCTAAGCTATATAGGGAAAGTGCCCTAGTACAGCTGAAAAAAGAAAAGGAGATTTCCCCTTCGTTAAATACTTTTATTAAAGTTTTTAGTGATGAAATCGAAAAGGAAAAATTCTGTGAGTTAAAGTCGTTCGCATTCTGATCAAGCTATTTGTTTCCTGTTTCTATTCTTCACTTTGGCTATAATCACAACTAAAAAGAGAGGGAGGAAGCCAAAGAAAAATGTTATGGCATACTGCATCACAGATCCTGGCTCTCCTAGTTCGATTTCATTTTTATACATAGTGAGAGAGAGCACGACAGGTCTTGAAGCTACTTCTTTATAGTAACTGAAAGGGAGAGTGCAGCTTCAAAATCCGGCATATCTTTAATGATCGTGTGAAGCAAGTTAGATTT
Organism: Fictibacillus arsenicus; assembly: GCF_001999465.1. GTDB lineage: Bacteria > Bacillota > Bacilli > Bacillales > Fictibacillaceae > Fictibacillus > Fictibacillus arsenicus. The sequence goes on along the minus strand of NZ_MQMF01000002.1, from coordinate 1,247,576 downwards.
TTCTTCTTGAACAAGAGAGGCACAGTATACAACAAGAGTTACTTGTTTATAGTTTCTTCCGAATTGAAAATTTCGAATCTTAATGTCATCTCAGTTCTTATAAAGGTTACGGATATACTCTTCTTGTCTTGAAGATTTTTATAAATAAGGATTTCAATTTTTGTTGTATCCAATGACCTCACCTGTCTTATCCTTAATAATGTTTGATAAGCAGGGGTAATCTTATACATTATTTACCATGAAAGATGAGCGTTGATTTCTTGACACTTAATAGAGTTTTTTCAATAATATAAGAAGAATAGCTTTCTAGGGTTCCGCAGTGATTGATCGCTGGCCTGGTCCGAGAGAAAGCGCACGATAGATACATCGTGTACACGGAGGGATAAAAGCCTGGGAGGATATAGATCATATATCTTTCTGGGTTTTATTTATTGTAGGAGGTCATTATTATGGCATGGGTGTACTTGTTTATTGCAGGTATCTTTGAAATCGTTTGGGCAATAGGACTTAAATATACGAATGGATTCACTAGATTATGGCCGTCGGTTATAACCGTAGTTGGAATGATCATCAGTTTTTATTATTTGTCACAAGCTACAAAAGTTCTGCCGATCGGGACGGCTTATACGATTTGGACGGGGATAGGAGCAGCTGGAGCGGTTATTTTAGGAATTGTCCTTTTCGGTGAGCCGAAAACCGTGCTTCGTTTTGTATTTTTAGCATTTGTTATTACGGGAATTATTGGTTTGAAGGTTACTGCGGGTAGTCAGTAGGGTGTAATAGTAAAAAAATTAAGGCTGCCCTTAAACAGGTGTATAAAACAACCTGAGTGGCAGCCATTTTGATTATGAGAATCTATTTGATTGAGAATTATGCTCGCCCTGGGGGATTTATGCATGCATTAATGAATTCTTCTATCAGATTTTCTCTTGTGCGCCTACCTTAGCATTTTCGTCCAGCTCAAGACTTTGTTTAAATTCGATGCGATCAATAACACATCCCGGACCGATCTCTATCGTATTGCCTCTAACTACTTTTGCATGTGTGTATTCAAGAGATACATGATCACCTTCGATAACTTCTGCAGTTAGCTGATCAGTTTGCTGACCGATAAAGAATTTAATGAACTTTTTAAAACCAGAAGAATCAATGTTCCTTTTTACGGTAATATTTTCACCGCCGATTTCTTTTGCTTCACAAAGGCGCAAGAGTTCAATGTCGATGTTTCCGGCATTAAGAAGACCATTGATTTTAAAATTGCCGCGAGCATAAAAAGATTCTGCTTCACAGTCACCACCGACTTTCACTTGTCCCTTAACATCTACCTCATCACCAGAAACATTGCCTTTAATTGAAGCAGATCCTCTGACGATGATCTCTTTTCCTTTCAGGTCACCTTTAATATTAGAAGAGCCTTGTATCTTCACTTCGCTGCAAGTTAAACTACCGTCAATATCAGTGCTTCCATTGATGGTCATTTCCTCAGCTTCCATGTTTCCTTCAATATGGGAAGATCCATTGACCTTGGCAGTGCCAGTTTTGATATTTCCTTCTATATGTGCACTTCCGTTACATTTGAAAACTTCGCACTGAATATCACTATTTATATGTGCTGACCCATTAACTTTCACTTGATCATATTCACCGCCAGCAGCTGTTCCTGAACCTGAAATGCTTATGTTTCTTTGTTTTGTCTTTTCCATAACTATTCCTCCTCAACGTTTACGAAATCTTTAATTTTAACTCTTCAATGCATTGATTCAGTTTGTAATGGGCGATAATTTTTGTTTGAGATTCTACGAACAGCTTAGCTGGTTCTGGTGTGAGGATAAAGAAAGATACACCCATTTTTCGAATAAAAAAAAGTTCGCTTTCCTTGCCTTTTATTTCGTTCGAATGTTGCTGAAGGATGTGAAGAAGTTCTATTCCTTCTGAGCGATTCATTTCTCCTGTTTGAAGCAGGGTATCCAGTAAGTATAAGGTTAATAATTGATCAAAGGAGAAAGTGGAAGTGCTGCCATTGTGAATGTTCCACATTTCTAAAGCAGTATAAGAAACAATGTTGCGTTTTGTTAATTCCTCAGCTGATAAGGAAGTAATAGTAGGGGATGGGGAGAACATATCAGCAAGTTCATCTAGCGACAAATCATCTTTTAAATTCTTAATTTTTTCAATTCGCTGCAGTATATCTTCTTTTGGAAAGAAAGTCTCTTGACCTGTAAAGGTGGATTTTCGTATAAACCAGTTTTCAGGAATCAGATTTTTTCGTTTCCAGCGATATAACTGGCCATAAGAAATGTTTGCAGATTCTAGAAGATCTTTCTTCGAGATTAAATTATCCATGATCAACCTCCTCCTGAAATCAATGTAACATAACACTGTTACGTTAAGCAAATGTTTTTCTTTTTTTTAAAGGTAATAGTCAAATGGTTTTGAATATTAATATGTATGGGGTTACGGGGGTGGGTGTCTATGAAGGAATGGTTTAGTGAAGGGGAATCAGGGTTTGTTATGTTTGGTGCTGAACATATTATCAGCCTGCTAATAATCGTATTTATCGTAATATTAATGTACCTCTTTCGCTCTCGTATAAAAGAAATGCATTCAATAAAATATATACTCTTGTTGAGTCTTGCTTTATCCGAAGTGAGTTATCAGTCCTGGGCGCTATATAACGAGATATGGACAGTAAAATTATATTTGCCGCTTCAGCTTTGCAGTTTAAATATACTGTTAGGCATGATCTTGCTGTTAACAGAGAATAAGAAGCTTTTTGCTTTTGTATATTTGTTTGGTTTTACAGGGGCATTACAAGGGTTGCTCACTCCTGAACTCTATCAGCAGCCTTGGCATTTTCGTTTTATCCAATATTTTTTCGCTCATGGTCTAATCGTTTGGACAGCTATGTATTATGCGATCGTAAAGTCTTTTAAAATTACGTGGGGAAGATTTTTTAAGTCGTTTCTATGGCTGAATTTCTATGCCGCATGTGTCTATGTCATTAATACTTTGCTGAATACGAATTATATGTTTCTTATGAGTAAGCCAGGCAGTGCTTCACTAATAGATTTTCTTGGTCCACACCCGTGGTACATCATTGGTTTAGAACTGATTGCGTTTTTTATGTGCTTACTTGTATTGATCCCTGTTTGGGAAAAAACCTCTGAACCAATTAATAAAGACCGCTCGCCGATTGGTGCTTAGCGGTCTTTTTGTATGTTTTGTGACATTGATTGGAATGAAAAGAATTAATTGGTATTTATTGTATAATAAAAGTGAGGAGGGATATTTTATGAACCAAGCAGTTTTAAAGCCAATAAAATGGATACCGTTTGTTGCTCTATGTTTATTAATAATTGGAAGCCATATGATTTTATACATGACACCATTCTTTCAGCCGGTTCCAAATCTAGTAGTAGCAGGCTCCATGTTTGATTTCCTTTTAGTTATTCCGCTTCTGGTTTACTATTTTATTATCCGTAAAAGATATTCTTGGAAACTCACAGTCCTTACAGCCATTGCAAGCTACGGGCTCGCGACTTTTATTATTCCAGATTCATTATTAGAGAATGTATCCATGATTCCAAAAGGTTTGCTCCTCTTAGAAGCTGGGTTCATTTCCATAGAACTGTATTTGTTAATCATGGTTGTAAGAAAGTTTGCTAAAGTAAAAGCTTCTTACAGAAAACTCCCAGACGAACTTCCTTTTCTGATAAAAATTAAACAAGCGTTTAACTCACAATTTTCCGAAAGCCGTATGCTCGATGCCGTGGTCAGCGAGATCACGATGTTGTACTATGCTTTGTTCTCCTGGAGAAAACCACCTTTGACGACCGGTGAAGTTTTTACTTTTCATAAGAAAACAAGTTTTGTAGCTCTTAACCTGATGCTGATTCATGCACTTATCATCGAATCAGTTGGACTTCATTATTTTTTTAGCAAGATCGACCACACGCTTTCTCTCATATTGCTCTTTATCAATGCCTACTCAGTGCTTTTCCTATTCGGCCAGATGCAAGCAGTTAAGAAAAACCCTTTAATCACAACGGAAGATTCTATCATTATAAATATCGGCTTCTTAAAGGGAATGTTACTTCCTTATACAGCTATAAAGGAAATAAGGAAATATGAGGGACTTGATACAATACCCGTTGCAGAAAAGAAATACACGTTCGAAGCACTAGTGAGTGATTTTATACCAGAAAAGCCATCAATCGAAATTCTTTTAAAGGAACCTGTGGAGACAGATCTCATTTATGGATTTAAAAAGAAAGTTACTAGAGTGGTAATAAAAGTGGATGAACCTGCGTCTTTAATGAACATAATAGAAAAGAGAATCCCTTCTGAAAATGAAACGGATTGAAATATTTTAGCAAATGTTCGATTTCACCTTGTTAAATAGAAATGCTATTGTTACTATTTCAGAAGGTTATAGAAAAATTCCCTCGACAGGTGAAAATAGACTATGTTTAAAAATAATTCTGCAACTACACAACAAAAAAAGAATTTCTTAACTTCTGTTCAGCTTATCGTAATCTTTTATTTACTTTCCGTTATCGTGGCTACGATTCTATTAAGTTTGCCAGTGGGACATAAAGAGGGAGTAGATCTATCCTTTATCGATACGTTATTTACGGCTGTAAGTGCTGTGAGTGTTACTGGATTAACAGCTGTTAACATATCTGAAACTTTCAATCATACTGGTGTTGTTTTGCTTGCTATTGTTGTTCAGATTGGCGGAATCGGTGTAATGACCCTGGGAACGGCGATTTGGCTGCTAATTGGTAAAAGAATCGGTATGAGAGAACGGCAGCTGATCATGACAGATCAAAACCAGTCGACTTTAGCGGGTCTTGTTCAGCTGATGAAACAAATTTTGGCTTTGATTATAGGAATTGAAATTTTGGGGACCGTGCTTTTCTTTATTCTTTTCCAGCCATATTATGATACGGAACTGGATGTCCTGTACCATGCTTTCTTCGCCTCGGTTACAGCAACAACAAATGCTGGATTTGATATTACGGGAAGCTCACTGATTCCGTTTCGTCACGATTACCTTGTTCAGATCGTGACCATGTTTTTGATTACGTCTGGAGCGATCGGTTTTCCGGTTTTAGTAGAAATCAACAACTTTATAAAAGAAAGAAAGTATCTAGAGCGCTATACATTTACTCTTTTTACAAAAGTAACAACAATTACGTTTGCATTACTAGTAGTAACGGGAGCTTTGGGAATCTACCTATTGGAGATGAATGCCTTTTTTGAAGGTAAATCATGGCATGAAACATTTTTCTATTCCATGTTTCAGTCTGTAACAACCCGAAGCGGCGGATTATCTACAATGGACGTTTCTGAGTTTACTGTTCCGACTTTGCTCTTTTTAGGTGTAATGATGTTTATTGGAGCCTCTCCGAGCAGTGTCGGCGGCGGTATCCGGACAACAACATTTGCAGTAGCTGCTTTAGCGATTTTCTTTTATGCAAAAGGACGAAATACGATCAAAATCTTTAATCGGGAAATCTACCCGGAAGATATACAAAAATCATTTATCGTAATAATCGTTGCCATGGTACTGTGTACAACATCAACCATCATTATTTCAATCACAGACCCGATGCCAATCGAAAAAATCTTTTTTGAAGTCTGTTCTGCATTTGGAACAACAGGACTTTCAACTGGAATCACAGGTACATTAAGTTCAACCGGTAAAGTGATCTTGATGATTTTGATGTTTATCGGAAGAATCGGCGTTCTTTCTTTCCTTTTCATTATTCGAGGAAAAGTAGCGACTGAACATATTCATTATCCGAAAGAAAAATTAATAATTGGACAGTAAAAGCAATCACATTTGAATTCAGCTTAATGTTTACTTATAATGTACATAAGTAAATAGTGTCCTTCGGGGTTTGGGTGAAAGTCCCGACCGGCGGTGATGAGGCAGATGGATGCCTCTTAGTCCGTGACCCGGTTTTAAGCAAAAACGGTGGATTCGGTGAAAGTCCGAAGCCGACAGTATAGTCTGGATGGGAGAAGGAACGTGAATGCTTTTAAACACTTGTTTCATAAAACAGTGATTTTAAAGGTGTATTTAGTTATAACTTTTAACAACAACCCCGGGAGCGATTAAGTTCTCGGTTTTTTTTTTTAGAAAACTCCCAGATTCATGCACATTTACGATCAGCGAACATCGAAAAAATAACGAGCAAGGGAGGCAGAGTGTTTGTTTACAGGAATTATTGAAGAACTGGGTACGATTAAGTCTATTAACAAAGGAAATGAAACAATCGTACTCACTATATCTGCTGAAAAAGTTTTGCAGGATGTAAACCTTGGTGACAGTATTGCAATCAACGGGGTATGTCTTACCGTAACATCATATAACTCTAGTCAATTCACAGTAGATGTTATGCCTGAAACGTTCAGGTCTTCAACTTTGAAACTTTTGAACAATCGGGACAATGTTAATTTAGAACGGGCAATGGCTGCCGGGGGGCGGTTCGGCGGACATTTTGTTTCTGGGCATGTAGATGGAACTGGAGAAATCATGGAGAAACGTCCAGAAAAGAATGCTATCTACTATACCATTTCTCTTCCTGATCATTTGATGAAGTATTTCATGTTAAAAGGATCCGTATGTGTTGATGGAACGAGCCTTACCGTTTTTGATGTAACGAAGAATACCATTACGGTTTCCCTTATTCCTCATACGGCGGATCATACGATATTAGGAAAAAAAAACACGGGAGACCTTGTAAACATCGAATGCGATATGCTTGCGAAATACGTATCCAGTATGCTGTCTCCAGAAAAAGAAGAAACTAAACAAAAGTCGAAGCTGTCTCTTGATTTCTTACAAGAGCACGGATTTTAGGAGGAGAGTCAATGTTCCACTCCATAGAGGAAGCTGTAGAAGATTTAAAAGCAGGAAAAATTGTCATTGTAGTTGATGATGAGGACCGTGAAAATGAAGGGGATTTTGTTGCCCTGGCAGAAGGGATAACAGCTGAATCCATCAACTTTATGGTTACACATGGCAGAGGGTTAGTATGTACACCGATCTCAGAAGAAATTGCAGTTAAGCTTGATTTATCGCCGATGGTTGCAGCCAATACAGATTCCCATGGCACTGCGTTTACGATTAGTGTAGATCACGTATCAACTACAACTGGAATCTCCGCACAAGAAAGAGCAGCCACTGTTCGTGAGCTGGTGAATCAAGATTCGGTTCCATCGGATTTTAAACGCCCTGGTCATATTTTTCCATTGATCGGTAAAAAAGGCGGAGTACTAAGAAGAGCGGGTCATACGGAAGCTGCTATTGATCTGGCAAAAATGGCGGGAAGCAAATCTGCGGGTGTTATCTGTGAAATCATGAAAGAAGACGGTACGATGGCGCGTGTGCCTGAACTTGTAGAATTAGCGAAACAGCACAATATGAAGCTGATCACGATAAAAGATCTGATCACATATCGAAACAAAACAGAGCAAATGGTGAAAAGGGAAGTCGAAATCAACCTTCCAACAGAGTATGGTGATTTTAAAGCGGCTGGCTTTTCTAATGTGTTGGACAACAAAGAACATGTTGCGCTTATAAAAGGTAATATAAGCGATGGTGAGCCTGTGTTGGTGCGGGTTCACTCTGAATGTTTGACTGGAGATGTTTTTGGTTCGAACCGCTGTGACTGCGGACCGCAGCTTCATGCAGCTCTTTCACAGATCGAGAAAGAAGGCCGCGGAGTCTTATTGTATATGAGGCAAGAGGGAAGAGGAATCGGACTCATTAACAAAATGAAAGCTTACAAACTGCAAGAAGAAGGCCTTGATACAGTTGAAGCGAACGAGCAGCTCGGGTTTGCACCAGATTTGCGTGATTACGGAATCGGAGCACAAATCTTAAAAGATCTAGGAATCAATAAGATGAAACTTCTAACGAATAATCCAAGGAAGATCGCCGGTCTTAAAGGCTATGATCTTGAAGTTACAGAGCGTGTGGCGCTTCAGATGCCTCACAATGAAAGCAATGAAGACTATTTAAAAACAAAGAAAAGCAAATTGGGGCATATGCTTCATTTCTAAAACAGGAGGAACCAAAAATGGCAAAATTGTTTGAAGGACATTTAGTTGGATCAGGATTAAAAGTAGGAATCGTTGCAGGACGCTTTAATGATTTTATATCAGATAAATTAGTTTCTGGCGCACAGGACGCTTTCAAAAGACATGGGGTGTCAGAAGAAGATGTGGATATCGCCTGGGTGCCAGGAGCATTTGAAATTCCTTTAATCGCGAAAAAGATGGCGGACAGCGGAAACTATGATGCCATTATTACGTTAGGAGCTGTCATCCGCGGATCGACTCCTCATTTTGATTATGTGTGCAACGAAGCAGCTAAAGGTGTAGCGCAAGCATCAATGACAAGCGGTGTGCCAGTCATTTTCGGTGTATTAACAGTAGATTCTATTGAACAGGCAATTGAAAGAGCTGGAACAAAAGCAGGAAACAAAGGCTGGGAAGCAGCGGTTTCTGCAATTGAGATGGCAAACTTAACACGTCAGTTCTCAAAATAATAGTAGGAAGATCACCCCGTCACTTTTAAGTGGCGGGTTTTTTTGACGATTAGAAAGTATAAAAATCGTTGAACGATTATGATTCACGCTATCCTTTAGTTGTCGTTTGTCGAAAATTCTATAAATCTGCTTTTACCGTTCATAAAAAGGAATTACCGTGAATATAATTCTAATTACCGTGAAAAAACAAATGGTTACCGTGCATAAAAGTCAGTTTTATTTTTTATGTATAAAGGACAGATGGTGAAGAGGAAAGGCTATCACAAAATTGGACTCACCATCCTTGTCATCTTGTCATATATTGAATGGCAAAATAAAAATTTTGGTATATCGAAAATAAATTGACATAGTTATTAGAATAGTGTTAAGATTACCAAAGTTACAAACTACAAAATTATGGAAAGGATGGTTGTGTCATGGTGAAAGAAATGATTGTTCAATTAACGGTCTGTATTGCAATGGGCAAAGACTCTACAATTTCATATCATGGCCTGCCGGAAGAGTTGTATTAGGATTCCTTTCTTTTAGTTTTGTCGATCTCTATACATATTCATTACGCAGGTCACCCCAGTCGTGACGTGTGTTTTTTTATGGTTTTTAAAGCATATCGCCTTCGAGTGGTATGCTTTTTTGTTTTCATTTGCACGAAGAGGATCCTCTTCTTTTGCAATATAGAAAAAGGCTGTTCTCTAAAAAGATTGTTGCTTTGATCTTCATTGACAAGTTGATTGGAGAGCAAGGTGCGAGACTCCTGCGGGATCAGCCCTAATGGTGCAAAGCGCCAAGGAGGCTCACCGCACGCCCCGCGGAAAGCGAGCATCCTGGAACGGAAATCAACCACTTTCAATGCAACAAAGAACAGTCTTTAAAAAAATCTGGAGGTAAAGGACATGAAAAATGGAGTGTTAATGGTTTGGCTAGAACGCAAGGATCATACACTTTTTGGGTAGCTCGACTAAACAATTGTTTAATAGAAGACAGCGAGATAGAGAGGAGAGAACGATATGTTTTCGGTTTTAGGTAAGTTAGCCTGGTTTTTTAAGAGGCATTGGATAAGGTATACGGTGGCGGTCGTTCTGTTAACCGGCGTTGGAATTATTGAGATTATTCCTCCTAAACTAATAGGAAATACAATAGATTCCATTCATATGGGTACGATCACTAGAGAAGATATGATGAAAACTCTTGGTGTTTTTGTAGCAGTACTGATATCGATGTATATCACGATGTACATCTGGATGTACCAGCTTTTTGGAGGCGCTTTTATTATCGAACGGACGATGCGTTCAAGATTCATGCGTCACCTATTAAAAATGACTCCTACATTTTTTGAGAAAAATAGAACAGGAGATTTGATGGCGCGTGCGACAAACGACTTGAAAGCCATTTCAATGACTGCTGGGTTCGGTATTTTAACACTCGTTGATTCCAGTCTTTTCATGCTTACGATCTTGTTTGTAATGGGTTTTATGATCAGCTGGAAATTGACGTTTGCTGCTCTTATACCGCTGCCGGTTATTGCATTTATTATTAAGAAGTACGGTAAAAAAGTTCATCAGCGTTTTACAGTTGCACAGGATGCTTTTGGGGAAATGAACGATTCGGTTCTAGAAAGTATTCAGGGCGTCCGTGTAATCCGTGCTTATGTACAGGAAGAAGCGGATGTAGAACGCTTCAATAAAGTAACGGAAGACGTTTTTGAAAAGAACCTTGCTGTTTCGAGGATCGATGCTCTTTTCGAACCGACGATTAAGATTCTGGTAGGGATGAGTTATTTGATCGGATTAGGTTATGGAGCATACATGGTTTTTCATAATACGATAACCCTTGGAGAACTTGTTACCTTCAACGTCTATCTAGGGATGCTGATCTGGCCGATGATCGCAGTTGGCGAATTGATCAATGTTATGGAACGCGGAAGTGCTTCTCTTGATCGCGTAAATGAAACGCTCGCGTACGAAGCAGATGTTAAAAATGGTGAAGATCTTGTTCCTTTATCAGATCCGGGAACGATTAGATTTGAGGATGTCACTTTCCGATACCCTTCATCAGAGTCTGATAACTTAAAAGATATAAACATTACGGTTAAGAAAGGTGAAACACTCGGAATTGTGGGGCGTACCGGAAGCGGTAAGACTACATTGCTGAAGCAATTGCTGAGAGAGTATCCTGCTGGTGAAGGGAGAATCAGCTTCTCTGGTGTTGCCATTGAAGATATCGCCTTAGAGGATCTTCAAGGCTGGATCGGGTATGTACCGCAGGATGCGATTCTTTTTTCTAAAACCGTTCAGGAAAACATATTGTTCGGTAATCGTTTAGCTGATACAGATAAGCTTAATCACGTTATGGAGATGGCATCATTTAAGAATGATGTTGAGTATTTGCCTGAGGGCTTAAACACCCTTGTTGGAGAAAAAGGTGTAGCCTTATCAGGAGGACAAAAACAACGTGTATCTATCGCGCGTGCACTTTGTGTTGATCCTGAAATATTAATTCTTGATGATGCGCTTTCTGCAGTTGATGCAAAAACTGAGACGGCTATTATCGGAAATATTCGTAAAGAACGTGCGGGTAAAACGACGTTTATTACGACGCATAGATTATCTGCAGTTGAACACGCAGACTGGATCATCGTTATAGATGACGGGATGATTGTGGATGAAGGCAGACATGAGGATTTGATTGCAAGAGATGGCTGGTATAAAGAGCAGCACGAACGCCAGCAGATCGAACAAAACTTAAATGATAATAAGGCGGTGTAGCCATGAACGTTGGAAAGCGCCTGTTCCAGTACGCACTTCAATATAAAAAGAACTTCATTCTAGGATTGCTCATGCTGACTGTTGCAATTGCAGCCGAGCTAACGGGACCATTTATTGCTAAAACAATGATTGATGATCACATCCTTGGTATTGAAAAGCCATGGTATCAGGTCAGTCAAGAAGAAAAAGCGGCAGTGAAGTACGATGGAAACTGGTATAAACGAAGTGATCATTTTGATCAGGGAGAAAATAAAGGAAAAGAAATACGGGTTGTGCAGGTTAAGCGTGATTATTTTGTAATTGATCAGCCTGTTTCAATTACCGGTGAACGATCCGCTAAAAACGGAGAAGTTACGATTTCATATAAAGGCAAATCTGAAACTTACCCGGCGGATAAGCTGAGTATCAATGAAACATTCTCTTTTTATGAACCTGAAATTGCAGGAATCATGAAGCTTATGATGATCTATTTAGGACTGCTTTTATTCGCAGCATTCTTTCAATATGGGCAGCGCTATATGCTGCAGCGATCATCAAACTTGGTTATCAAGAAAATTCGCCAGGACGTATTTGCTCACGTTCAGCGGGTAGCGATCACGTATTTTGATAATCAGCCAGCAGGTAAGATCGTTTCTCGCATTACAAATGATACGGAAGCGATAAAAGAGCTTTTTATAAACGTACTTGCGAACTTCTTTACAGGAATCATCTATTTGACAGGTATCTTCACAGCATTGTTCTTGCTGGATGTTAAGCTTGCAACGATCTGTTTGATTCTCGTACCGGTACTGGTAGTCTGGATTAAGATCTACCGCAAGTTTGCATCAAAGTATAATCATAAAATCCGTTCAACATTAAGTGACATTAACGGAATGATTAACGAATCAATAAACGGTATGACGATCATTCAGGCATTTAAGAGACAAAAGGAAACTACAGAAGAGTTTGAGACAATGAATAAAGAATATTTCACGTTTCAAAACAAACTGTTAAGCCTGAATGCCATGACAGGACACAATCTAGTGTTATTCTTGAAGAACCTTGCATTCATGGCCTTTATCTGGCATTTTGGAGGTCAGGCGCTGGGGATAGGTTCAGCCATATCGATCGGTGTGCTATATGCATTCGTAGATTATTTGAACCGAATGTTCCACCCTGTTACAGGGATGGTAAATCAGCTTGCTCAACTGGAACAGGCACTTGTTTCTGCTGAGAGAGTTTTTGTATTAATGGATGAACCAGGCCAAACGGTTACGAAGAACGAGATCAATCGCTATAAAGGTAATGTAGCATTCAAGGACGTTACATTCAGCTATGTGGATGGAGAACCTGTGCTGAAAAATATTGACTTTGAAGCAAATCAGGGTGAAACAGTAGCGCTTGTTGGTCATACCGGTTCTGGTAAGAGTTCAATCATGAACTTGCTTTTCCGTTTTTATGACATTAAGCAGGGTAAAATTACGATTGACGATCAGGATATTATGGAACTGTCCAAACAAGAAATGCGTCAGCATATGGGGATTGTACTTCAAGATCCATTCTTGTTTACAGGAACCATCGCTTCTAACGTAAGCCTTGATAATCCAGAGATTACGAGAGAACAAGTAGAAAAAGCATTAACTGATGTAGGAGCGATGCCTTTTATTAAGAACTTGCCCAAAGGATTGGATGAGCCGGTTATTGAAAAGGGAAGCACACTCTCTTCAGGACAGCGCCAGCTGATCTCGTTTGCTAGAGCACTCGCTTATAATCCGGCGATTTTAATACTGGATGAAGCAACCGCAAGTATTGATACTGAAACAGAAGCGGTCATTCAGGAAGCACTGGATGTATTAAAGCGGGGAAGAACGACGTTCATTATAGCTCACCGTCTTTCAACGATTAAGAGTGCAGACCAGATTCTCGTCCTTGACCGCGGTGTAATCGTGGAACGCGGAAATCATGATGAATTGATGGAGCATAAAGGACGATACTTCCAAATGTATCAGCTTCAGCAAGGGAAAACAGAAAAACGTGCTGAAAAAACAGCTTAATGGCTCCTGTAATTGTGAAAAATAGATGTATTTGAGCGTAACTGGACGTATTCCGAGCGTAAAAAGCCATTCTTGAGCGAACATGTAATAAATAAAAGAACACGTACCGTAAACAGCAAAAACGAGCTGATTCAACTTAGGTTGAATCAGCTCGTTTTCTTGTATTTAACCTTCTTCTTTATTCTTTTCATCCATTTCATCGTTTTGTTCGCCGTCATCTACACCGTTATCCTGGTCGACGCCATCACCGCAAGCAGTTAATCCACTTAATGTTAACATCGCTGCCAAAGTACCGGCTGCCCATCTTTTTTTCCACATGTGAACCACTCCTCGTTTCATTATTTTAGTAATAGTTATTTTTACTTACTTGAAGATACCCGATTTGTTGTCGATAAAACATAGGAGTGACAAAATGTGATAAAAGACACATCGATTCGCTAAATTTTGGATTAAATTAAATAAGTGATCATAAAGGAAGAAGGAAATAACTATGGCTTCAATCTTAAGCATTCTAACTAAAAAAGCTGAAAAAAAACCTGCAACGAATTTACCTAATGATTTTATTCATGATGTGAAAATTAATGTGCAGGCAGACAGTGAATGGCAGAAGCAATTAAACATGATATCTCTTACACTAGAAGATCTGTCTCTTATCCGGTCGCTAAAGCCTTTAATTTCAGAAAACATTGAGGGAATTGTGGATCAGTTTTATAAAAATATTGAACACGTTCCTGGCCTTCTGCAAATTATTCAAAAACACAGTTCAGTCAACCGTTTGAAAGTAACGCTGATTAAACATATCCAGGAAATGTTCGATGGTGTCATTGATGAGAGTTATGTAGAACAAAGAAGAGTAATCGCCCACATTCACTTTAAAATAGGGTTGCAGCCTAAATGGTATATCTGTTCATTTCAAGATATGCTTCTTTCCATCCTTTCCATTTTAGATAAGAACATCGAAGGTAAGGTGGAATATCAGCAAGCTGTTAAAGCAGTAACGAAAATCTTGAATTTTGAGCAGCAGATTGTTTTGGAAGCTTTTGAATTTGAACAGATTAAAGAAAGAGCACGCCACGAGCAACAGAAACAGCAGATTACGCAATCTGTAGGAAATTCAGTAGAAGAGCTGGCAAGCATCTCAGAGGAAACTAGTGCAGCGCTGCAAGAACTTACGTCAAAAGCAGATGAAGTTGTGGTTTTCGCGAAAGATACAGCTGAATCAGCGGGAGAAGTTTCGAAGAATTCGCTAGCAGGTAAAAACAAACTTGAAGAGCATCAGCAGATGATCAATAAAGTAAAAGAGCAATCTGAACAGATTTCTGCAGAACTCGTAAACCTTGAACAGGCTACGGTTAAAATCAATGATGTGGTCGATATCGTAACAGCTATTGCTGAACAAACCAATCTTCTATCACTGAATGCGGCAATTGAAGCGGCGAGAGCTGGAGAAGCAGGAAAAGGGTTCTCGGTTGTTGCTCATGAAGTCAGAAAATTAGCTGACCAGACCAAAACTTCAGTGTCTGGTGTGTCAGACCTTGTTAAAAATACTCATAAAAGGATTGAGGCTGTTTCGGAATCTGTAGCAAGCATTCATCATTTCATTAATGACAGTGTTTCTGAAGCTACAGAGATCACGGACTTCTTTAATGCGATTTTATCGCAAATGGATGAAAGTACGGAGAGAAGCGGGAAGCTTGAAAATGAAGTAGAAATTATGGCCGAAGTAATTGAAGAACTCAGCCAAGCAGTAGGGCAAATCGCTATATCTGCCGACTCCCTTTCAGATGTGACTAAAAGCATGCAAGACTAAAAAAAGGGCTCCCAAAAGTAAGTTCACCTTACCTTTGGGAAGCCCTTTAATTTTTATTTACTACATATTGAGCTCTGCTTGTTTCAAAGGACACGATATCAGAATCAAGTCTTATGTCCGTAATTCCATCAATTGGGATTTCGTAAGTGATTGCAGGAAGTTCAACTGAAGTGCCTTCTTCTGCTGCATAAGCTGTTCCGTGTAAAAACAATATGTGGTCTCCTAAATATTCATCTTCTGCATCTCGCTGTTCGAATGTTGCTTTCTGCAAGGAAATTCTTATTTGGTCAATATCGCCTGTTTCTTCCTTGCGAATTGAAATCTGATTTCCAGCCCAGCCGTTAATTACATCTTTAAGTTCAATTATTTTAGTATCAGACATTGTTTTCACCTCATTATCAATTTTCCCGTAATACGCAATCTTAAACCGAAGAAAAAAAGCCCTTTTTAAAGAGGCTTTAAATTAACGAGGCTTTATATCTGTAATCTTATATGCTCCCCAAGATGCAATCCTTACTGTAACAGCCATATCGCTTGCTTGCTGTTCTAAAGTTTTCCCCGTATTTTCCTCTACGTAATACCGTTCTATTCCATAATGAATCTGCATCTGTTCAATTGTATCTCCCCATGTTCTTTCGGCTTTCCCTTTTAAAATAACCTGGTCATCGTTTACTGCAGGTTTATCTGGATGAACACTATGAACTTCATAATAACCTTCTTTATTTTCTTCCAGCACAACAAATGCTGTCTGCTGTCTGCTTGTTAACAAGTGTGTTTCACCTTTCCATTTAGAAACAGGAACAGTGCTGATATCAAAACGAAGCGTCACGTAATCTCCGTATAAGATATCTTTTGGATCGACCGGAACGGTTTTTATTTTGATCTCTTTGCCAAAATAATCGATGCTGTAGAAGCTCCCAGCGATTAAAAGTAAAAATATAACTTGAAGGATAGCCGCTATGATCCAGCTTTTTTTTCTATTCATGATGCGGCCCTCCATTTTTCAAAATTTGCTTTTTCTTGCGCTGAAGGAAACCATTAAGTATAAATAACAAAATGCCGCCGATTAAGAAAAACACTGACTTCGGCATGAAAGCCCATGCGAGGTTAAAGTAACCCATTAAACATACAAGCAAGAACAGAACGATTCCAAAATTGATTTGTGAACGATTTTCTTTTCTGTAACCCTCTGCGAGCATAAAACCAGAGTAGGCAAACATAACAACGAGATACAACAGACCAGTCAGCAGCGGATCTGCCACTTTTGCCAAATAGAAATATGGTACGAAGATCATTAATTCCCACATAGGCGGATTAAAGCTATCTTTTCTTTCTCTAAGAATGGCTAAAGCAAAAATAATGATCAAGGCTGGCAGATAAAATGCAGTATTCGGGAATTCAAAATCTGATAAAAATTCATTTGTAAGAGTGAAATACAAACCGTACGCATAAGCAAACCCGATTAGAGAGCCCATTCGTTTAAACGATTGTTTAAACAACGTTTTATTTATCCACATGCTGGCAGTATATAATGCAAAACCAAACAGGAAGAACCAGAGCAGGTTTAGATCTTCAATAATAACTAACAAGAATGCTTGAATACTTAATCCAATTGTAAAAAGCCATGTTTCCAATGTTCTTGGGTATAAATAAACAAAGCCTCCAATACTTATCAGAAAGACAGCCAAAAGGAGATAACTAAAGGTATCAAATTCTCCCATACTGTATAGCTGTCCGCCTATTGTTAAAACAGCTAAAAGCAAGAAATACAGTTTGTGTCTGTCTCTAAATAAATAGAATAGGGCAGGCAAGCTCCAAAAAACAAAAAGCCTTGCATCTGTGGCAGTCAGATGAAAAGTTTGACCTAACAAAATAATACTTGCTCCAAAGGTCACGATGCCAAGAAGATTGAGCGAAGTTCCAAGCGTTTCATTTCCTTTTTTAAGATATTTATCACCGGTTAAGTAAAAACTGATCATGATTAGAATCAAAAGACCGAGCCTAGCTAGGGGAGGAATATCACTCCAGTTGGATGCGATAAATGATAAAATGCCGAGTGCGATTAATATGCTTGCTAAAACAGGTAGAATGCCAGTAGATTTTTTAATTTCTTTTGAATCTGGATATCGGGCAACGATTAGATCAAGCTGGTCAGGCGTAATAATTTTCTCTTCAACCCATTTTCGTCCTTCATGTCTCATCCATTTTTGGTTCATCTTATCCCCACCTCACCACAAGTATATGTAAGTATTTCTGGATTCAGATTAATTTTTAAAAAATTCTCTATAAGTGTAATATTACACTAAAGGAATGCGGCCATTCAAGATATAAAATTAAGATTAAATTCGAACTGTATATTGTCGATATAAAAGTCTAGGAACAGCCTGAAAGCAAGCTGTTCCTAGCGAAGTTTTACTTTTTATCTTGAACATAATGAACAATTTTTAAAACGGACTTTCGAGGCAGGAATCGAACCAAATTAGCTAAAGCTTTGTTTTTAAGGCCAGGAATCTCTAGTGATTTCTTTTCCTTTAAAGCCTTATATCCCTCAAGCGCAACGTCACGGGCATCCATAGCTCCTGATTGGAATAGTCTTGATGACTCAAGGTTTGCTCTTTTTTCAAAGTTTGTTGCAGTAGCTCCTGGGCAAAGAGCCGTTACGCTCACATTTGTATTTCTTAGTTCGTAATTAACAGCTTCCGAAAATGAGAGTACATATGCTTTCGTTGCATAATATACAGCCATTAATGGTCCAGGCTGAAACGCAGCAATTGAGGCTACATTTAAGATCTTTCCGGAATTGCGTTTGATCATTCCGGGAAGAAGCTGTTTTGTTAAGGCTGTTAAAGCCATAATATTTACTTGGATCATATCTTTTTCTTCTTTCCAAGATGTCTCATTAAAAGATCCGTATGCTGCAAATCCAGCATTATTGATCAGCACATCTACTTCCATTCCAGCAGAGGCAAGTTCTGATGTTAATTCATCTGCACTATTAGGGTTGCTTAAATCTTTTGCAGCAACTGTAACTTTTACGCCATACTTGGATTTTAGCTCATTAGCGATCTCTTGAAGTCTTGATTCGTTTCTAGCATTAAGCACAAGATGATAGCCATCTTTAGCGAAAAGTGAGGCAAACTCTAATCCGATTCCGCTTGAAGCGCCGGTAATTAAAACAGTTTTATTCATGAAGGGTTAACTCCTTTTATTTTATGTTTATATGTTTAAGTATATCGACATATTATCACATTGTAAGAAATAAATAAACATTAAGTCCAAAAAAAGGTATGATAAAAGATGTATGAATATTTTGATAAAAGGAGGTGCGCAACATGAAAAACGTATTGATTGCAAAGCATCCTGCTACAGGTGAAACGATCGATCAATGGCTTGAAACAGACATTCAGCAAGTGCCTGAAATGTATGAGAAAGCATCAGCTGCATTTAAGTTTTGGTCCAGTCGCTCCTTGGAAACGAGACTTTCTTTTATAACAAAGATGAAGCATTATTTATTGGAAAATATGGATGAAATCGTTGAAGAAATATGTTCAGCAACAGGAAAAGTAAAGACAGAAGCTTTGACAGCAGACCTAATGCCTGTTATTGATATTCTGCAGCATTATGAAAAGCGCGCACCAAAAATATTAAAGCGCAAAAGAGTTTCAACACCGCTTCTTTTTGTTGGAAAATCTTCTTATGTGGATTATTTTCCTTTAGGAACGGTTTTAATTATCTCTCCATGGAATTATCCGTTTCAGCTTTCCATGACACCAGTTATATCAGCATTAATTGCAGGGAATTCAGTGGTTTTAAAACCCTCTGAAGTGACACCTACAATTGGTTTGTTAATAGAAAAAATCGCAAGGGAAATCAATCTGCCTAAAAACCTGCTGCAAGTTGCACACGGCGGCAAAGAACTTGGGCAGGAACTCGTCTCTGGAACGCCGGACAGTATTTTTTTTACGGGGTCAGTAGAAACGGGAAGAAAAATTGGAATAGAAGCAAGCAAGAGGTTTATTCCATACACTCTGGAGCTTGGCGGAAAGGATCCGATGATTGTATTTGATGATGCTCCTTTAAAAAGGGCTGTTCATGGTGCGATATGGGGCTCTTTTACAAACGCTGGCCAAGTATGTATGTCAGTGGAGCGTGTATATGTTCAAAGCTCGGTACATGGAGAATTTCTAGACCTTCTTGTGGAGGAAACGAAAAAGCTGAAGATGGGAGAGGACGTAGGTTCTTTAACATTCCAGAATCAAAAAGAGATCATAAGAGAACATGTACTGGATGCCATTGAAAAAGGAGCATTGCTTCTGACAGGTAAACACCCTGATAAATGGGGAGAAAGCATGTATATCGAGCCGATGATCTTAACAAATATCACCGAAGATATGAAGATCGTCAGAGAAGAAACGTTTGGTCCTGTAATGCCTGTCATTGGTTTTACTACAGAAGAAGAAGCGATTCAAAAAGCGAATAGTACAGAATTCGGCTTGAATGCAAGCGTCTGGACAAAAGATAGCGTAAAAGCGAACCGCGTTACGTCAAAACTTGTTACAGGCAACGCCGTAATTAATGATGTTCTTGTTTCCGTAGCAAATCCTCATCTTCCGTTTGGGGGTGTCAAGAGCAGCGGCACCGGGAGATATCATGGAGATGAAGGATTATACACATTCAGCCGTCAAATGTCGGTTATGAAAGATCCTGGACTTAAGCAAAAAGAGATCAACTGGTATCCTTATCAGAATAAATATAATAAAGTACGAACCCTGATCCAGGCTTACTTTTCAAATAACAAACAAAAAGCAGAGCTGTTACGTTCATTCTATAAACAGCTGCTTAAAAAATAAAAGCGATTCAGCATAAGCTGAGTCGCTTTTATTATGGCTTTTTTCGTATACTATGTTGCTCTTGAAAGTGGTTGATTTCCGCTCCAGGATGCTCGCTTTCCGCGGGGCGTGCGGTGAGCCTCCTCGCGCTTTGCGCGTTCAGGAGTCTCCACCTGACCGCTCGTCCCGCAGGAGTCTCGCACCTTGCGCTCCAATAAACTTATCAATGAAGAAAAAGAAAAAAATAAGCTAGAATCCGACAATTTTTTATAAAGAACCTTTTATAAAATACATTCTTGTTCGATGATGTTAATCAATTGTTTAAGCTGCACTACTGTTTGATCCAGCGTTAAAAAGTAAAAGATTTCTTTCCCTCGTTTTTCTGTTCCAACGATTCCAGCTACCCTTAGTATTTTTAGATGATGGGAAACTGTCGGACGTGACATGGGAGATTGATTTGCTATATCTGTTACGTTCATTTTTTCTGTTTCAGCTAAAAGTAAAACAAGATCTTGCCTGACGGGGTCGCCGAGTGCTTGAAATAAAGGGATTGTTTTACGGAACATTTCAACTGCATGTTCATTCGACATCATTTCACCAACTTCGTTTCGTTTCAACTTCCTATAACTCAGTATAAACCATTCAAACGAATAATGAAAAAATCCTTTTTGTGTGGGAAGAACACTATAAATTGCCAGCTGGTGCCGCGCATACAGAATTTGTGAAGGAAACACAATATGAATAAGGGGGTGAAACAAAATGGCAAGACGAAATAAATTAGTGGTACCTGGTGCACAACAGGCTATCGATCAAATGAAGTATGAAATTGCATCTGAGTTCGGTGTAACTCTTGGACCAGATACAACAGCACGTGCTAACGGTTCAGTCGGCGGGGAGATGACGAAGCGTTTAGTTGCGATGGCACAACAACAATTAGGCGGATCTCGCTAACACTATACAAATCATGGCTGTAAAGGGGTGGAGTAATCCACTCCTTTTTATGAAGACTGTACGAATAGGAGTAATTATTATGGCAATGTGCCCGATATGCAATAACTTTCAAACGATAAATGTCCGCTGTCCTGAATGTGGAAGAGCTGTCCAAGATCAGGGAAGAGTAAGTGATTTTTTTGATGATTACAGTCCTTACATGGAAGTGGATGAACTGAAGCTGGAAGATGGCTATCCGACAGATTTTAAAGACAGTCAATGTCCGCATGTCTTTTATTGTGATTCCTGTCATCAGGAAGTTCTGTTTTTTATTGGTGAATGGGCATAAAAAAGCTTCATATCCCTATTAAAGGACATGAAGCTTATTGACTTAATTTAATGCGTCGTTCCAGTAAAACTCGTAAACCATCCAGTAAAGAAGTTAAGATCCAATATATAACCGCAGCCTCTAATAACACAGGCAATACAATCAGCTGTGACGCACTGATCTGATCTGCCATAAGGGTTAATTCTGGGACTGTTATGACTGATGCTAGAGATGAGGCTTTAACAATATCGATTAAGGAATTCCAAACAGATGGAATCGATATTCTCCACGCTTGCGGCAGTATGACTTCTTTATATGTCAGATATCTGGTCATCCCTAATGAGAAAGCGGCTTCCCATTGTCCTTTTTCAATGGATTGAATAGCACCGCGATAAGATTCGGCGATATACGCACTAAAATGGAGAATCAAACCGGCTAATGCAGCTTGCCATCCCTCTGGTACATAGATAAATGTAAATCCATTATAAAGAATCAGCAATTGAATTAATAAGGGTGTTCCTCTAAAAAAAGAAATATACCCTTTGGCAAACCCCGAAAGAATTTTGCTAGAAGACATTCTGCACAAGGCGATCACGAGTCCGAAGATAAGAGCTCCAAGGATAGAAAATAAGCTGATGAGGATAGTAAAAACAGCTCCCTCCAGCAAATAAGGGAGGGAGTTGATCAGAATTTCTGAGAGGTTATTCACTTACATCTTCTCCAAAATACTTTTCAGAGATCTCTTTTAAAGTGCCGTCTTTTTTCATTTCCTCAAGAGCTTTATTAACCTTTTCAGACAGCTCCTTATCGTCTTTTCGGAACGCAAATGCCATTTCATTTTTGTTAAAAGGTTCGCCTACAGCTTTTACGTTATAATCTGTTTTCTTTAATTCCGTTAAGATGAACAGCTGATCGTTCATGGCTGCATCCACACGATTAACATCAAGGTCAGTTAGAACTTGTGCGATCCCTTTGTAGTACTTTATTTTTGCTCCAGCTTTTTCAGCTTCTGCTGCATAGTTGCTGCCTTGTGTCGTTCCAACCACTTTACCTTTTAAATCATCGATGCTTTTAATATCATTGTTGTCTTTATTGACGATTACTTGACCGCCTGAAACAGTATATGGATCTGAGAAAACATATTTCTGTTTTCTTTCATCTGTAATTGTTACTTGGTTTGCGACAAGATCGAAACGCTTTGAGTCGAGTGATGTAAACATGTTTTTCCACTCTGTCGCTACAAATTTTGGTTTCATATCAAGTCTTTTTGCTACTTCTTTCGCAACTTCAACGTCATAACCGGTAATGTCATTCGTTTTCTTATCACGGTAAGAGAATGGTGGATATGTAGCTTCAGTACCGATCGTTAAAACTTTTTTTTCTTTATCAGAGCCGCTATCCTTAGATTCATCAGATGTGCCGCATGCTGATAAAAGAATAGCTGAAAGAGCGAGCGCAAACATAAATTTAAGTGTGTTTTTCAAATGAAGTCCTCCTAGCCGGAATAATTCCGACAATTTTTATAGAATTAATTGTAATAACCCTTTTCTGTTTCGTCAATCATTAAACATTTTCCCCGAGAAAGAAAAAAATAACAGGAGATTTAAAAGAATATAGTGGATTATGAAAAATTTTATGGAATATTGCTATTCGGAGGGAATTTTTAATAGGTATTATGTGCTGGGATTTTGCAGATTTGAGGTTTATACACGGTAATCCGTTTTTTATGCACGGTAATCTGGATTTTATTCACGGTAATTTGAAATATATAAACGGTAATAACAAGTTTATAGAAATTTCGACAGTCTAGGGCAATTTCTCTTAGTTGAAGTACAAAAAAGCCCCTCTCATGTAAGAGGAGCTTTAAAAAATACCTGTTGATTAACGAATGCGAAGTTCTGTTTCTTTATCAAAGAAATGTGCTTTGTTCATATCGAATGCAAGAGAAATGCTTTGTCCGTTGCGGATATCCGTACGGGAATCAACCCGTGCGATGAAATCTTGTCCACTAACTGTTGAATAAAGGAAAGTTTCAGCACCCATCAATTCAGCCACATCGATTTTCGCATCGATCTTCGTGTTTGAAGAAGATTCTAAAAATACAGGCTCATCGTGAATATCTTCAGGACGAATACCAAGAACGATCTCTTTTCCTGCATAACCTTTGTCCTGAAGGATTTTCATCTTGCCTCCTGGAACTGCGATCTTTGTGTCGCCGATCTTAAAGGAACCATCTTCTAAAGTTCCGTTTAAGAAGTTCATTGCAGGACTTCCGATAAATCCGCCAACGAAGATGTTTTCTGGTGTGTCGTAAACTTCTTTTGGAGATCCAACTTGCTGGATGCGTCCGTCTTTCATAACAACGATTCGAGTTGCCATCGTCATTGCTTCTGTTTGGTCATGCGTTACATAGATCGTAGTTGTTTGCAGACGCTGGTGAAGTTTCGTGATCTCAGCACGCATTTGAACACGAAGTTTAGCATCCAAGTTAGATAAAGGCTCATCCATCAAGAATACTTTTGCGTCACGAACGATCGCACGTCCTAGTGCAACACGCTGACGCTGACCGCCAGAAAGAGCTTTTGGTTTACGGTCTAGGTATTGCTCAAGACCAAGAATGCGAGCTGCTTCTTTTACGCGCTTATCAATTTCATCTTTGCTGAACTTACGCAGCTTAAGGCCAAATGCCATATTGTCATATACGTTCATGTGAGGATATAGTGCATAGTTTTGGAATACCATCGCGATGTCACGGTCTTTTGGTGCAACATCGTTTACAACGCGCTCGTCGATTACTAGCTCACCTTCAGAAATTTCTTCAAGACCAGCAATCATACGAAGAGTCGTAGATTTACCACAGCCTGATGGACCTACGAATACGATAAATTCTTTATCAGAAATATCAAGGTTGAAGTCATGTACAGCTGTTACTTTGTTGTCATATCGTTTAACGATATTATTTAACTTAATTTCTGCCATTTTAAAAATCCCCTTCCGATGTAAACGTTTTCTTGATGTTTTAAGTTTATGCTTTCAATACAAGGGCGTAAATGGACGACTTGCCCAAAATAAAAATCCCTCTTTATGCAAACTGCACAAAAAGGGATGAGGGTGTTTATTTAACGAGGGTCTAATCGTTTTATCAATAAGCTTCCAGCTGCAAAGAGAACAAAGAATGGCAGGAATATAGCGATTAAACAGATTGCAGCAAGGTGAGGGTTTTCTACACCATAATCCGCGACGAATCGGGTAATGCCGTAAATATTAAAGATAATTTCAAGCATCAGCAAATTAGAAAGAAGAATCCAAAATATATTCTTTAGCTGGCCAAACAGCTGTGCTGCCGTATTTTTCAACAGATAAGCAAGTAAAATGTATATATTCTTAAGTCCTTTTCCTTTTGCGAATTCCACATATATCTTAGTTGATTCTTCCTCCATGGTTAATATTAGATACTTAATAACATACAGTGTCGGAAGGATAGATATTGCAAGAGTGGGAAGAAAATAAGCTTTTGTCTTGTACACATTTACAATATTGAACATAAGCAGTCCAGTATTTTTATAGACCCATATAACTGCCAATTGCACGAGAAGAATAACGAAAACGTCAGGCAGGGTCTCAATAGCTAGAATACACTTTTTAATAAAATTTCTGACGAAAATAGGGAAAATCATATAGAGAAGTGTAAATGAAATGCCAAAAAATAAACTTAAGAAAAGTCCTCCTATTAAGAAAGTAATCGATTGTGGGTATACTTCCATTAATATGGGCAGCAAAGGCTTATTAATTCCACTATTGTAAAAAGTGGTGTTCGTTATATCAATGAGTTGAATAACTGTAGTTTTGATTTGATCCCAATAAGCTAAAGGCTGAAAAACAATAGAGTTCACTAAAAAAGAGTTATTTGTCATTTGGCCAGTATCAATTAATCTAGTGTTGTTCATTAAAATAGAATAATCAAAAATTAAAACAGGCAATGCTGTAAATAAAATTATTCCCGTTAAAGACAGCAGTAAAAAGAGAACCAGTTTCCAAAGCAGCCTCATCATGATGCATTCACTCCTCTATCTTTTAATGGAACAAAAGAAGGAGTTTTTGCTTCTGGTACGATTAATGTTTTTGTTCTTTTTATCTTTTTGTAAGAATTTTGATCAGCTCTTTCAATCCCGGAAACCATTAGGTTAATAGCGATAATACAAATGACAAAGCAGCAAACAGGAGCTATTACCAAAACGGGTGCTGCATAATAAGCCGGCCAGTTTTGAACAATTAATCCGCCCCATTCATGTGAATCTGAAAAAGTTCTCATATAAGTAATTTCAGAGTTGGAAGGACCTGTTGCAGTATAGGTAATTTCATGAAAACCACCGATGAAAATTTTCAAAAATGCTAGATGGGCAATGATAGACAGAGTCTGCCCAGCTTGTTGTACTGTAAGAAGCAACAATTTAGGAGAAAGACAAGGAAGGATATGTCTGAAAAAAATATGAACCATCCCGCCTCCTAAGAGGTGTGCGTTTTGAATATATTCCTCCTTCGCTAAAATTGAAATCTCATTAGCGATTTGTAAAGACAAAATAGGGAGAGTTAGGCAGATTAATACGATCATGGTCACAGTAAATTGTGTGAGATCAGAGTAGCTCCAGCTAAATACAATGAGAACTGGTGCTATTAATAAATAAGCAAAGATAGATAGTGGAGCAAAGTAAAAAATATTACATAAATGGCTCAATACTTTTTTAAAAAAATCTGGGACGGCTAGCAGAATAAATGCACCAATGACAGACAATAGCATCCTTCCTAAAGTAACTAGTATGACAAGCCCTAATGTGTATTTCGCTCCTTCTACCAAGACGTGCAGATAATTATTTCCGTCTTGATCTGAACCAAGCGGGTATTTATCATTCGGTTTAAAAGGTGCTTTATCGATAATATTGCCGCTATCATCATATAAAATTTGAGATGGGGTACTAGGTTCTTTTATAGCAGAAAAAATAAAGCTTCCGATTAGGATGGCCAGTAAGATCAAAAAACCGCATAAAAAATAGGGCTGTTTTATATATTTCATAAAATTTTTATCCCCCAAATTCTTCTATCTCTTTAATAGTTTTAAGAATTCTAGAAGGATATGGATATTCCTTTATTTGTAAAAAAAGGGGCTGTCCCAAAAGTAAGTTAAACTTACTTTTGGCAGCCCCTAATTTTTTATTTTTAACAAAATAAAAAATAAATAATATTGTCCAAATTTAGCTATCTAATCGAGTTTATTAGATAACCTACTATCTTATAATAATGGACGTTATCTAAATAGGTTTAAATAAATAGAGGCATGATTTCAAAAGTTTTTATACTTTTGAGTCAGCCTCAGGATTATATATCATTTATAACTGCTCCAATGACAATATTGCCATATATACAGAAAGGGCATTCTTAAACTGTTTCACATCGATACCTGTTCGATCAAAGAACTTATCAACTCGATACTGAAGGCTGTTGCGGTGAATGTAAAGTTTCTTCGCTGCAAGAGAGATATTCATGTTGCATTCTACAAAAACTTTGATTGTATTAAGGGTTTCTCTGTCTTCTTCCATCCATTCAGCCAGCAGTCCTGTTAATGTTTTTTTTGTTTCGGGACTCGCGTTGTGAAGCAGCATCAGAGGTAAAAGATCGGCAATTGTATAAACTGCTTTAGGTTGCAAGTACCCTTGAACACTTAAAAAGTCATTTTTTTCACGATCATAGATTTCTTTTGCCACCGCTCTATCGGTTTGAAATAAACCAATGTAAATTGATAGATCATTATAAAAATCTGTAGACAATGTATCTTTCAAAGCTTCATATGGTGTGTCATTAAATTCTTGTTTAGACGTTTCAATAATTACGCCACTTTTGTTGTCTTCATTTAAAAGCAGGACAGCTTCTTCAGGAAAAAGTCCGCTGACAGCCTCTGAAAAAGAAGTGTGATCATGAATAGGCTGCTTGCTGAAGAAATGAATAAAACGATAGAATTCTTGTTCATTTACGTTGTTTTCACCTGAAAGGATTTTCTTCCACTTTAACTGTGAAGGTGTGTACCTATGAATTGTTTCATTCTCATATCTATCAAACATGCTTTGCAGCAGCTGTACTTCTGAATCAGAAAGGGCAGCTTGTTTTATACCAAACGGTTCTCCAGTATGTGTAGTGAACCACATATACCCCGATTGATTTGAAAGGTCAGTAGTTAACGTTTCTTTATAGTGATTCTTTAATTTATTGAGCATCCTATTTCATATCCTTTCAAGGAAAAGCTTGTTATTATTATAGCAATGTTATGCTGTATTCAAAAACCGAATTGAAAGAACAGGAGGAGAGATGGATGAAAAAATGCCCGTGAGTAACATCATCAACGGTCGTGTACGACTGGGAGAATAAAGAAATATGGACGAATAAACGAGACTGGGATGATCGTTCATCAAAATCTCTGATTCTGACTTTCGATGATGGACCTTCTTCAGTATTGGTTCTGATTTTAGATATTTTAAAGAAGCATGAAGTAAAAGCGATGTTCTTCTGGCAATCCCGATTGCTGCACAAACACCGTCCGTGGAAGAGGGTGTTAGATGATGGCCACATAATAGGCGGCCATTCCCTCAGGCATAGAGATTTGACGAGACTCAGCTATAAGGAACAGCTTCATGATATCAAATCTAATAAACGACATATTGAACAATTAACCGGTCAGCAGATGAAATATTTTCGTCCGCCATACGGCCAGTTTAATGAAGATACACTTGAGGTTCTGAAGGAGTTAGATGTTACACCGTTTTTATGGGAAGTAGCGGGATTGGATTGGGAGCATAAAGAAAATCCGGTTCATATCGTTCATAACATCCTTAATCATGCTGAGGATGGTTCAGTCATTCTGCTTCATGAACTCAAGCAAACGGTAAAAATTCTAGATGAACTAATAACAGAACTGAAAGCGGAAGGCTATTCGTTCGAGGTGCCTCCTTTAAAATAATAAAAAAAGGTGGGGGGATCTATGAAGAAAAAAATTGTTGTTTCGTTCAGCGGGGGTAAAGACTCTGTTTTAGCCTTATATAGATTGCAGAGATCCGGTGAGTGGGAGGTTGATTCGCTGCTGACCACGTTAACAGAAGACTATGACAGGACAACGATGCATGGCGTACGGAACAGACTTTTGGAAGCTCAAGCAGAATCCTTAGACATCCCGCTAAGAAAAGTTTGGATACCGCGTGATTGCCCGAATGAAATCTATCAGCAGAGAATGGAAGAAGCGGTTGATGGAATAATAGCAGATGGCATTTCTTATATTATGTTCGGTGATATTTTTTTAGAGGATGTTAAAGACTATCGTGAAAAGATGCTTGAAGGAACAGGACTAACCCCTGTTTTTCCTATTTGGGGAGAAGAGACGAAAAAGCTGATAAATGAATTTGTGGAAAATGGTTTTAAAACGGTAGTTTGCTGTGTAGATACATTTAAAATAGATTCATCCTTTTCTGGAAAAGTGATCGATGAACATTTTATAAATGATTATCCGTCAGAACTTGATATATGCGGAGAAAATGGAGAGTTTCATACATTTGTGTTTAACGGACCAAACTTTTCTTTTCCTATTGCGTATAAGTTAGGTGAATACCGGCTTGCAAAAGATATGTATACCGGTGAAGATCGCTTTTATTATGTAGATCTGCTTCCGGACAGTGGTGATCAGAGTAAGCCTTAGGTCCAAATTGCTTGCAGCTTTTATAATGGCGTATACTTAGAAGATAGATTAAGCAGTAATGGAGAGAATGATATGAATATGTGGCTTACATTGTCGATCATGGTCGTTGTCGGAGCATTTATTGGCGGTTTAACAAATTTGATTGCCATCAAAATGTTATTCCGGCCATTTAATACGTTATATATTGGTAAATTCAAAGTGCCTTTTACTCCTGGACTCATTCCGAAAAGGAGGCATCAGTTAGCTGTTCAGTTAGGAGAAACAGTTACGAAGCATCTTCTGACAGCTGAGGGTGTGCAGACGAAAATCAATGACACGGGCTTCCGTAAAGAGATGACTGAACTCGTTCAAGGTGAGGTTAAACGCTTTTTACAGAGTGACATTACGATACAAGAACTGCTGAAAAAAGACTTTGGCGTTGAAGATGTTCATAGCCGTATCCAAACAACGACTGAAACCTGGCTAGCGAACAGAATGAAAAAAATGCTCGAGGAATCGGACAGCAAAGAAATGAAGGATGTGCTGCCTGAAAAGTTTGTGGCAGCAGGTGAGGAAAAGCTTCCTGAAGTTGTGGACTGGCTATTAAATAGAGGTGTACTCTATTTAGAGAGTACAGAAGGCAGAAAGGCTTTAGCGAGTGGTATTGACGCATTTCTAATGGATAAGGGCATGCTTGTCAACATGGTTTCTATGTTTTTCGGAAACGTGAGTATTGCTGAAAAGGTACAGCCAGAACTTATGAAATTTTTAAAACATGAAAATACTCGTGAGACATTGCTTAAACTGCTTCAGGAAGAATACCGCGGTTTTATGGAAAAAAGAATGGGAGAAGCTGTTGCGCTGTTGAACATGCCGGACATTACGGCAGGACTGGCAAAAGAAATTACGGAAAGACTGCCGATCGAAGAGTATTTAAACACTCCTCTCAGTACTTTGGCAGAAACATTCGAAAACTGGCTAATCGATGAACTGACGCCAAAAGCGGTTGCGGCAGGACTTGATCTTTTTGCAGCAAGACTTGACGTACTTCTTGAAAAGATGCACCTGGCTAAAATTGTGGAAGAACAAGTTGAAGCTTTTTCGCTTGAACGATTAGAGGAGATCATCATCTCGATCGCTAAGAGCGAACTGAAAATGATTACATGGCTCGGGGCGCTTTTAGGCGGAATTATTGGTCTGTTTCAGGCTATCCTTGTACTATTTTTGTAGAGTCTGTTATAGTGGGTACCGTACTTTAATTCATGGGAGGTATTATACCAATGGCAAACGTATATGATGTTGCATACGATCTAGAAAAAGCATTAAGAAACAGCGAAGACTTCCAAGCTTTAAAAAATAGCTATGATGAAGTTAATAATAATCCGGAAACAAAAGAACTATTTGGCAAATTCCGTGATATTCAAGTAAGTCTTCAGCAGAAGCAAATGAGCGGTCAAGAAGTTACGCAAGAAGAGATTGAAGAAGCTCAAAAACTATTTGCTGACGTTCAGCAGAACGAAACAATCTCAAAGCTTATGGCAGCTGAACAGCGCATGAGCACGATCATTAATGACCTAAATAAAGTCATTACAAAACCTTTGGAAGAGCTTTATGGTCCAATGGTTGAAGAAGATGGACAACAGCAATAATTGCTCATACACTGAACCCCTGTTTCTTAACTGAAACAGGGGTTTTTGTTTGTGTATAAGTTTCTAGGCTTGTCAGCGTTCTAAAGCATGTTTAATGGTCATAGACTTAACTCGAGTTCTTATACTTTATTTTCGCGAAATGGGGGGAGCAACATGGTATACCGTTTACTGGCGATTGACATCGACGGAACCCTACTGCGAAGCAATTTCCGTATCGATAAAGAAACGAAAGAAGCCATTGATTATGTGCAGCAAAAAGGGGTCTATGTCACACTCGCTTCGGGCAGGAGCTTTCCATCAACACAAAAGATAGCAAAGGCACTTAAGATCGATAATTACCTTATCAGCCACAACGGCGGTTTCATTGCTTCATCTCTTGACGAACCGCTTCAGGAAAACCGGTTGTCAGTAGAGGATACCTACAGAATTGTAGATATTCTCGAGAACTACGAATGCCATATGAGAGTTGTTCATGAGCGTTTTTCAATCGGAAATCAGCTGAAGCAAAAGAGCCAGCTTGTCGCAAAATTAACGCTAAGCACAGGCGATCCTCTATTCTATCCTGTTTCTTTTACTGAGAACCTCGGAGATTACGTATTATCACAAGAAGTTTCACCGCCTAAGATGGATGTTCAGTTTTTTGATGAAAAAGAATGCGAGTCAGCTATCAAGTATTTAAAAGAACAAATGCCAGACTTTGAGTATTCCTCTTCGACAAAATGCAATTTGGAAATCACAGCGAAAAAAGTAACAAAAGGAAATGCGCTGCGGTTCTTAGGCGAAAAGCTCGGAATCGCACCTAATGAAATGGTAGCGATCGGTGACTCTTACAATGATATGGATATGATTGAGTTTGCAGGGTTAGGTGTGGCGATGGCGAATGCGCCTGATGAAGTAAAGAAGAAAGCGAAGTGGATCACACGCACGAACGATCAGCTAGGCGTTCCGTACATGATAAAAGAGGTATTCCGAAAGCAAATGCGATTCCAGACGCTGAAAAGATAACGAGTTAATAAAAAAGAGAGCCTTTTATGGATGCTAGTGTCCAGAGAGGGTTCTTTTTTGTATACAGGAAGGCATATTTAGGGATTTATGCGCGTTCGGGAGGATTTATGCGCGTTCGGGAGGATTTATGCGCGCTCGGGAAGATTTATGCGCGCTCAGGAGGAATTATGCGCGTTCGGGAAGATTTATGCTCGCCATGAGGATATTCACCCCTCATGACCGAGCCCTTATCCTTCAACAATAACTCTAATTTTACGACATCCCATTGCCGAATTTAGTCAAAAACGTTTCATTTTTATTACAATTGTAGAAAATGAAAGGGTTTTCATGAATCGTGCCGAATATTATTTACGTAAGATTCACTTTGTAAAGGGAGGATTCAAATGGAAAAAACATTAGACCTGCAATTAAAACCAAAGGTGGCCGAGTTCCTGAACGGAACGAAAAAACATTTTATTAATGGAGAATGGGTCTCCTCAGCAAGCGGAAAAACATTTGAAACATTAAACCCTTCAACTGGCGATGTACTTGCAGTGGTTTCAGAAGGTGGACCAGAAGACATCGATAAGGCAGTGAAAGCTGCTAGAGCAGCATTCGAAACTGGATACTGGTCT
Source organism: Fictibacillus arsenicus (assembly GCF_001999465.1). GTDB lineage: Bacteria > Bacillota > Bacilli > Bacillales > Fictibacillaceae > Fictibacillus > Fictibacillus arsenicus. The sequence goes on along the minus strand of NZ_MQMF01000002.1, from coordinate 1,215,338 downwards.
AAGATGCCAGCATCAAAGCGCAGTTACTTAATTTACAAACTAGCTGATTTAATGGAAGAGAATAAAGAAGAATTAGCACAGCTTGATACATTGGACAACGGTAAGCCTATCGGTGAAACAATGAACGCTGATGTTCCGCTGGCGATCGAGCATTTCCGTTATTATGCAGGATGGTCAACAAAGATTGTTGGACAGACGATTCCTGTTGCAGGAAGCTTTTTCAACTATACACGCCATGAAGCACTAGGTGTAGTTGGACAAATCATTCCTTGGAACTTCCCATTATTAATGGCGGCTTGGAAGCTTGGAGCAGCTCTTGCGACTGGATGTACAGTTGTATTAAAGCCTGCAGAGCAAACGCCTCTTTCTGCATTATACCTTGCTAAATTAGCTCAAGAAGCTGGTTTCCCTGAAGGCGTGCTTAACGTTGTAACAGGTGCTGGTGAAACTGGAGCAGCTCTAGTTGACCATCCAAATGTGGACAAGATCGCATTTACTGGATCAACTGAAGTTGGTAAGCTGATTATGCGCAATGCTTCTAACTCATTGAAGCGTGTTACATTAGAGCTTGGCGGTAAGTCGCCGAACATCATCTTGCCGGATGCTGATATGAGCCGTGCAGTTCCTGGTGCGTTAAGCGGAATCATGTTCAACCAAGGACAAGTTTGCTGTGCGGGATCTCGTCTATATATCCAGAAGAAATCGTTTGATAACGTAGTAGCTGACCTTGTGTCACATGCTAAAAAGATCAAGCAGGGACCTGGACTTGATCCAGAAACGACAATGGGACCTCTAGTTTCCCAAGAACAGCATAACCGAGTACTAAGCTATATCCAAAAAGGTAAAGATGAGGGTGCTGAGCTTCTTTCAGGAGGATCTGTTCCTTTTGATAAAGGATATTTCGTAGAGCCTACGATTTTTGCTGACGTTGATGATAAGATGACGATCGCAAAAGAAGAAATCTTTGGACCAGTTGTTGCGGCGATGCCGTTTGATGACTTGGATGATGTTATCGCTCGTGCGAACGATTCTGAGTATGGTCTTGCTGCAGGACTATGGACAGAGAATTTAAAAACAGCTCACTATGTATCTAACAAACTTCGTGCAGGTACAGTTTGGGTGAACTGCTATAATGCATTTGATGCTGCATCACCATTCGGAGGATACAAGCAATCTGGTATCGGCCGTGAGATGGGATCATATGCTTTGAACAATTACACTGAAGTGAAGAGCGTGTGGGTAAACCTTAAATAGACAACATAGACATTACGGGGTCAATAAAATGATCGGAATATAGGAAAACCGGGTGCCACGATCCAGCACTCGGTTTTTTTGTTTTATTTCTAAAAGTTTGTTGTTTTTGTATTTACTTCTTTAGCAAGTTGATTGGAGTGTAAGGTGCGTTCCTACCACATGAGAAGCTTCTAGCTAGGCATGCGACGAGGAAGCTCACATCGGTAGCATTTTCTCGTAGACGCAGAAGCAAGGGTCTTCCATGAAGAGGTCAGGTGAGACCTTTAATGGCGCAAAGCGGTAAGGGGCTCACCGCACGCCCCGCGGAAAGCGAAGCAACCTGGAACGGAAATTAACCACTTTAAAGCATCACTTTAATAAAACGAAGTCCTGTATCATCATAATCTAAACTCCGGTAAAACTCATGAGTATCGGTCCTTTGTTTTCCGCTATTCAGCAAGATTGCAGTTGCTCCTTGTTCTTTAGCCCATTCTTCTCCATAGCGGACAAGCTGTTTGCCGATGCCGTTGCCTCTGAATTCTTCACTTACAATAAGAGCAGAAATCCTGGCGTAACAGCCATTTTTCTCAAAGTAGATACCTTTTGTCAGACCGATCATGCCAATAACCTGATCGTTTATGCAAGCAACAAAACAAGCATATGCTTCGTTTGGAAGCAGCGTTTCTAAACGCTCAGTCATTTCTTCAGGAGCAGTGGGATAACCAAGCTCACCCATTAATAAAGAAAGTTCGTAGCTGTCCTCATAACGTGCTTCTCGAATTATAACTTCACTCACTGTTTTTCCCCTCGTTTCCATGAGTTTCATTAGCGATGGAAAAGAAGCAGCTGTCCTTTTGGTGAAGTCAGACGATGCGTTTTTTCTTGCATGTTTAATTCAGCCAGACGGGCTTCTCCACGTTCTTTTGCTTCAGAATCATTTGATGCCGTAATGGCCTCATCTAATATCTTTTCACCGTTCTTTTCGTAAGCAGTCAATGCATATGTATTCATGAAAAGTCTAACTCCTTTCGTATCTAAAACTTGATTTCAACATTCGACGGATTTTTCCTGCAAAATCAGCAATAAATTCTGTGAAACTAATGATTTGAACCCACGTATAAGGTAGAATATGGTATATTTTACATCGGGGAGGGAAGTTGATGTTACAGATTAAAGACGTACGAAAACAATTCGGAACTTTTACAGCAGTAGAAGGACTGAATTTAGAAGTTCCTAAAGGTGAAATTTTCGGTTTGCTAGGTGCAAACGGTGCTGGTAAAACAACTACTTTCAGAATGATTTTAGGTTTATTGACTCCTACACATGGAAAGATTACATGGGATCAAAAAGAAATCTCTTATCAAACGAGCGATCTTATAGGTTATTTACCCGAAGAAAGAGGACTCTATCCGAAGCTTACGGTAAAGGAACAGCTTGTCTACCTAGGGCAGCTGCGCAGTATGCCGCGTCCCCTTATTCAGGAACAAACAAATACATGGTTAAAGCGATTTGGAGCGGAAGAATACATAAATAAAAAAGTAGAATCTCTTTCAAAAGGAAATCAGCAAAAAATACAATTTATTGCGGCAGTCATTCATCGTCCTGAACTATTAATTCTGGATGAACCGTTCAGCGGACTGGATCCCGTAAATGTTGAACTTTTGAAAAATGCCGTTCATGAACTGAAAAAAGAAGGTACGACCATTGTGTTCTCCAGTCACAGAATGGAACATGTTGAAGAATTGTGTCAGCATTTGTGCATTATGCATAGAGGGAAGGCAGTCGTACAAGGCAACTTAAAAGAGATTAAGAGATCATTCGGAAAGAAGAATGTATCGGTAAAAGCAGATTTTGATCTTACGTATTTAAAAGATACAAATGGCGTTTTGAAGCACCGCATGACTGCAGATGGCATAACGCTGCAAGTTGAAAGGGAAGAAGTTGCGCATAGTTTGTTCCAAGCAGTCCAGTCCAAAGGATTTGTTAGAAAGTTCGAACTCGAAGAACCTTCATTAAATGATATTTTCATAGAAAAGGTAGGTGTGGTTCATGAGTAAATTTATTACGGTCATGATGCATACATACCGCTCTAAGATAAAGTCAAAACCGTTTTTGATCACAACTCTTATTACTATTGCTTTATTATTCGTAGTAACGAATATGAATGAGATTACTAAAATGTTCGGCGGGGAGGAAGCATCAAAGGTAGGAGTGATCGATAAAACAGGCAATACACTTCCAGCACTTCAAGCGCAGTTAGAACAAGCAGGAGATGATCTGACAGCTGAAGCATACACGAAATCGGAAAGTGATGCTGAAAAAGCGGTAATTGAAGGTAAGCTAGATGGTCTTTTAATTTTAGATAAAGATGCTTCAGGCATCGTGACAGGGATATATAAAGCGGAAGACATAACACAGCAAAGTCTTATTACTGATATAGAGATGGCCTTGCAGCAGATCAAGAATAAATCAGCAGCGGAGTCCATCGGATTAAATCAGGAACAGCTTGCAGCGATCTATCTCCCAGTATCATTTGAAAAAGAATCACTATCCACAACGGCTAAAAGTGAAGAAGAAGCAGCACAAGTCTATATCCTTGTTTATGTGGTTCTGTTCTTCATGTATATGTCTGTCATGATGTATGGCAGTATGATCGCGGTTGAAGTAGCAACAGAGAAGTCCTCCAGAGTAATGGAGATTTTAATTTCATCAGTTTCACCGGTAACACAAATGTTTGGCAAAATCTTTGGTATCGTTCTGATCGCTTTGACACAGCTTGCACTATTTGTAGCTGGAGGATTTGCGGCGGTAAAATTAAACGAAAATCTTAGCGGAAGCGAAAGTATTATCCAGGAGCTAAAGCTTAACGAAATCCCAATCTCATTAATCGTTTATGCTCTCGTTTTCTTTATTTTAGGATTCTTCCTTTATGCTACTCTCTTTGCCATGATGGGTTCATTGATCAGCAGGGTAGAAGAGGTAAACAACCTAATGACGCCAGTGGTGATCGTTATAGTGGCTGCCTTTATGATTGCAATGTATGGCAGAGAAAATCCAGAGTCTGGATTTGTAGCAGCGGCTTCATACTTCCCGCTGTTTACACCGATGCTCATGCTGCTTCGTGTAGGTATGCTTTCGCTGCCAGTCTGGGAAATTGCACTTGGAATTGGTGTTCTAATTGGTGCCATCGCTCTTTTCGCAGTTATCGGTGCACGCGTTTACCGCGGAGGCGTTCTGATGTACGGCAACGCACCTTCATTGAAACTATTCAAGCAAGCACTTCTTTTATCCAAAGAAGAAAAGAAGAATACAACGGAACTTTAGTCAATATATATAAAAAAGAGAACTGTTTCATTCAGGGAAATACCTGTATGGTGTCAGTTCTCTTTTTTTGTGTGATTTTTAGCAAGTTCGGGGTTATTAAACACTTGTTTAAATATAGAGGAAGTCTTACGGCGTGAAACTGAAGCCAGTTTGCTTAGAACTAGAGGTGTGTTCAGCGTGGAACTCGATTCTTACGGCGTGAAACTTTAGTAGTTTTGCGTGAAATTGCAGGCTTACTGCGTGAACGTGTAATAAATAAAAGAACACGTACCGTAATTAGCTAAATTAGCGAACGTGCTTTCGTATATATGTTAAAATGAGGGGAAGAATGGTAGAAAAAGAGGATGAGTGAAATGATAAAATTTTTACATTGTGCAGACCTTCATTTAGACAGTCCGTTCAAGGGGCTATCCTCATTGCCGGAAGGGATGCTGAAGCGTCTTTTTGAAAGTACGTTCTTGTCGTTTAATAGACTTGTTGATATAGCGATTCAGGAAAAAGTAGATTTTGTAATCATCGCCGGTGACCTTTATAACAGCGGTCAGCGGAGCTTAAAGGCGCAATCTTTTTTGAAAACTTGTTTTACAAAACTAGCGTCTCATCATATAGAAGTTTACATCGTACATGGCAACCATGATCCGCTTGATGGTCAGTGGGTTGCATTAGATTGGCCGAAGAATGTTCACTTCTTTCAAGAGAGCAGTGTGCAATCTTTATACTATGAAAAAGAAGGGATGAAGATTGCTTGCCTTCATGGATTCAGTTATGAAACATCAGCTGTAACAGACAACCGAACGATCCATTTTCCAGAAAAGCAAGACGATCTGTATCACATCGGGATTTTGCACGGACAAGCTGACGGTTATAGCGGACACAGCCGTTATGCACCGTTTTTATTATCGGAGCTTTTGAAGAAAGACTATGATTATTGGGCTCTTGGCCATATTCATAAAAAAATGGATCTACATGATGAACCTCCTGTCCGTTATTCCGGAAACATCCAAGGAAGACATAGCGGTGAAACAGGTGAAAAAGGCGGATATATCGTTACTCTTAACGGCAGCGAAGCTTCAAGCGTTTTTCATGCCACTTCAGATATTGAGTGGCACGAAGTTATGGTTGAATGTGATGAGGTTGAACATCTGCAAGAAGTTATTACACTGTGTGAAAAAATAAAAGATACATACAGAAATCCGCATAAAGGAATATTCCTTACGATTCGATTAATTGGGTCTACACCGCTGTATGAAGAACTTTTGGATGGTGTTTTCTTAGAAGACTTAGAGGAGATATTGCGAGAAGAGGATGCAGAGGTATCATTCGTGCATACTGTTTCATTAAAAAATGATGTTCGTCCTGCTATCCAAGATGAGTTATCTATTAAGCAGTCTCTTTTTTTTCAAGATATTATGAAGGTCCTGAAAGACGAACGAGAGCTTGAAACTGCTTTGTCTGAATTGAAGACTCATCGAACAGCAAGGAAATTTCTTTCGCTCGATGAAGAGGATTGGGAAGATGTAAAGAAACAGGCAGAGCAGTTATTATTAGCAGAGCTGTACAAAGGATAGGTGAGATTATGAAAATAGTGTCGTTGCATATCTATCATTTTGGAGCGTTAAAGGATTGCAAGCTTACTTTGGATCGTTCGGGCTTTCAATTGCTGTTTGGTGAAAATGAGGCAGGGAAAACAACATTAATGGATTTTATTAAATGTATGTTGTTCGGGTTTCCTTTAAAGAACCAAGCAAAGAGGCAGTATGATCCTAAAAACGGCAACCGGGCCGGCGGAAAGATTACTGTTGAACATACAAAACTAGGAATATGGACAATTGAAAGAATTGCCGGAACAAAAGCTGCTGGAGACGTATCAATTTATGATGAAACAGGACAGCAAAAAGATGAATCGTTTTTAATTCAATTATTAGATGGAATGGATCAGTCTTTGTTCTTGGGGGCATATTGCTTTGGACTTGACGGGTTGCAGAAGCTTGATAAGTTAACTTCGGAAGAATTAGGGAACTTCTTGCTTAGCACGGCGATCTCAGGTGACCGCGACCTGCTGGAAATTGAACAGACGTTTGAAAAGAAACATTCCGTTCTGTTTAAAAAAGCGGGCAAAAAGCCTGTTATTAATGAAAAGCTGGAGCAGTTAAAGGGTTCAGCTCAATCCCTTCAAAAGCTTAAAGAAAAAAATGAAAACTACCAAATAATCGAAAAGCAAAAAGAATCACTCGAGACTAAAATACAGGAAACAAGCCGAAATCTGGATCAGATTCAAAAAGAGTTAAGGTCTATCAAACGGTTGTTTGAGCTGCGTCCTGTTTTAGAAAAGTACAAACAGCTGAATCACGAACTGAAATCGTTTGGATCAATAAAGCTGACTTTTCCGGAAAACGGTATTCAGAGATATGAGCAATGGCAAAAAGAAGTTTCTCTATTAAATGGAGAAATGCAATACATCCAAGATCGTTTGGCCAAAATAGATAAGGATCAGCAAATGCTAGAAACAGATGAACGTTTGCTGTCATATCAAAAAGAAATTAAACAATTGCTTAATAAACTTCCTCAATATGAACATTTACAAGAGCAGCTCATACAGCTTACAACCTTAATAGATGAGTGGCGTGATGAAGAATCAGGATTATTTGATGCGATAGGAGAAACTTGGCGTCAGGAGGAACTTAAGGAATTATCGCTTTCTTTATCTTCACTCCAAGAGCAAGAGGAGCTCTTGAAACAATATAATGTGATTATCGAGAAAAAGAAAAGATTAGAAGATGATTTAGAAGATTCCAGAGTAAAGCTTGAGAACCTGGAAAAGGAGGAAGCAGAACGAAAAGCTTTGCTTCTCTCAGATGAAGAGTTAGCTCGATATGAACAAGAAAAAAATAAAAAGAATCAAAACCATGCTTTTCCTCCATACGCTTGGATGCTGCCTGTTATTTCGGCGGTTGTTCTGATTTGGTCTGGCTGGTCTTCTGAAAATAATGCTGTAATGTACGCAGGAATTCTGCTTCTTCTCTTAGCGGGAGGATTTGCCGTCATCACCAGAAAAAAAGCTGCTGTTCCACAAGATAATAAGCTTCGCACTAATCAGCGTTACCTTGAAGACGAGGAAAACCGCAAGCTCTGGATTCAGCTAACAGCAGCACTACAGCACGAGAATAATGTATATCTGCAGATTGCCAAACAGTTGGATTATTTAGAGTTAGAAGAAGCTAAAGTTTATGAGAAAGCAGAAAGATGGGCTGAACAGTACGGCTATACTGGTGATAAAGAAAAGCTGATGTTATCTGGCTATGTGAACAGTCTCATGAAAATTAAAGAGGTTATGAAACAAAAAGAAAATGCGATCAAGAAACTTGAGAATACAAAAGCAGAGCTCATGCGTTTAAGTCATGAAGCTAACAATCTTGCACTTCACTTGGAAATTGACACTGATGGAGACTTCATAAAGCTAATTGAAGAAATGTATGCAAGACTTGAAAACCAGTTGAAAAATAAAGCTGAAAGTGAGCATTTAAGAAACAGCTTTAATGAGTTATCAGAACGAAAAGACTCTCTATCAAAGCAAATTCAGAATATAAACTATCGGATAGCCGAACTATGGAATGAAGCTGATGCTGATACCGAAGAAGCTTATTACGATATAGGTAAAAAAACTGCCGCTTTTATAAAAGTATCTAATGAGCAGGATGGACTAAACAATCAGCTGCAGTCATTAGGATTCGAACCGCATGAAATTGAAACCATGGCGGAAAAGATAACTGAGAAATATGAACAAACGGTTCAGCTTTTTGAAGATCTTGAAAGAAAAGAAAAACTTCAGAAGAATGAGCACATTGCGGCAACAGAAGACAAAGGGAAACTGTATTGGGAATTGAAAAACCTGCTAGAGGATGGCACTTACTCGGAGCATTTGCATCGATATGAACTTTTAAAAGACGAGTGGAATCTTCTTGTTAAGAAGTGGGCCAGCCTGCGTTTTGCTCAGCATGCATTGCAGAAGGTGAAAGAAGACTACCAGAAAACGAAGCTTCCAGCAGTTTTAGAGACTTCGAGTGTGTATTTTAGTAAAATAACAGAAGATGAATATCAATCTATTTTATTTACAGATGCCAATGAACTGGTAGTGTTAAAAGGGGATGGCACCCGCTTTTATCCGCATGAGTTGAGCCGGGGAACTGCAGAGCAGGTTTATTTAGCGATAAGGCTCGCTGTTGCAGCGAATGCCGGTCCAGAAGATTTCCCAATACTTATGGATGATATTGCAGTGAATTTCGATTCAAAAAGAACGCGGCGAACGCTGTCACTGATTCAAGAGATCGCACAAGACAGGCAGGTTTTGTTTTTTACTTGCCACTCCCATTTAGAGCCGCTTATGCCAAATGTACCCTTTATCCACTGGCCAGACGGTTCTGTGTTAGCTGAAAAATAATTGAAGGAGGGGAATGCCCATGTCAAATGAATATACGATTTACTTAGTAGAGGATGAGCAAGATCTTTCACACGTCTTAAAAGCTTATATGGAAAAAGAGGGCTGGAATGTTTCTGTTTACCACAATGGAGAAGAAGCATTAAAGAATTCTGAAGGATCCCCTCCGCATCTTTGGATTTTAGATATTATGCTTCCAGGTATGGATGGCTATGAAATTATTAAAGAAATTAAAAAGAATTCCGATATACCCGTTATTTTCATCTCGGCAAGAGATCAGGACCTCGACCGGATCGTGGGTCTTGAGCTCGGAAGTGATGATTATCTGGCTAAACCTTTCATGCCTAGAGAGCTTGTTATCCGCGTTAAGAAACTTTTAACAAGAGTTTATGAAACTGGCAATCGAATGCCGCAGATCATTGAGATAACTGGGTATACGATTGATCCAATATCCAGAAGAATCACACGGGATGGAGATATCATTAATTTAACTGGAAAAGAAATAGATGTGCTGCTCTATTTGATTGAAAACAAAGGCAAATCAAGAAAAAGGGAAGAAATTCTTGAATATGTCTGGGGAGACGATTACTTCGGTTCTGAACGGGCTGTTGATGATGTGATCAGACGTGTACGCAAGAAGATGCCGCGGCTGAACTTAGAGACCGTCTATGGTGCTGGATATAGGATCATTCCATCATGATTCGATTAAATCTGACGCAGCGCATCTGGCTTTCGTTCGGGCTGCTTCTGTTTACGATCGGTTTATTGACAGCTATTATCTATCCGCTGTCCATTAAAGATACGCTGACAGAGGAAACATACAGAATTATTGAAAACGAGCAGCAGAAAGTACGTGATCCTCAAAAGCAGTTTCCTCAAAAAGGGGAGTCATCAGTTGATTTTATTGAAAGGCGAAATGCTGAAAGGTCTGTCGGGCATTTTTTAATTATAGATCAGTATGCCAATTCTCAAGGCGATCCCGTTCCTCAAGAAGTATTAGTTGAGATGGCGGAAAAGGCGTATGAGCAAAAAGAGAATAAAGGCAGATATGAGTTAACATATGAAGGCGCGACTCTGTTTTATGTGATCTCGACAGGAACGAATGCCAAAGGTGAAGCCGTCTATTTAATCTCTTATATGTGGGATACATACCGTGATCAGATGGTTAACAGACTGTGGCTGAGACTTGTATTAATCCTGCTGTTCACAGGTGTCTTTTCAATTATTCCAGCGATCTGGCTGGCAAGATATCTTCGCTCACCGCTGACGATTTTAGGGAAGCGTTTTGAGCAGATCGCAAAAAGAAACTGGCAGGAACCCTTTCATTGGAAGGGGGATGACGAGTTTTATGTACTCTCAAAACAGTTCGAGGAGATGAGGCAAAATCTCCTGAGGCATGATCATGCACAAAAAACGTTCATCCAGCATGCATCTCATGAGCTGAAAACACCAATCATGACGATTAAAAGCTATGCACAGTCTGTAAAAGATGGCATCATGCCAAAGGAAACGACTGAAGACATGATGGATGTTATTTTAAAAGAGACACAAAGAATGGAAAAACGTGTTCAAAACATGCTGTATTATACAAAGCTTGATGCAATGAAGCTTGATGTTCTTTCTAAAGACACGTTTGAGTTTGGAGACCTTGCTGAAGATATTGTTGAGCGGTTCAGATATCAGCGTGAAGATATAAATTTTGAAATTACAGGCAACCATTACAAGATTAACGGTGACCATGAACAATGGAGTATCTTGCTCGATAATCTGGTTCAAAATGCACTCCGTTATGCGAATGAGACGATCAGGCTCTCTGCATTCTTTAAAGGCAGCTACTTCATCGTCGAGGTCTTTAACGATGGAGAGCAATTGACAGGTGTGACAGGAGAAGAGATCTTTCAGCCGTTCCGAAAAGGAAACAAGGGCCAGTTTGGACTTGGACTCGCTATTGTAAAACGGATTGCTGAACTGCATGGCGGTAAAGCAACTGCGCTTAATACAAAAAAATGGTGTGGCTTTCCAGATCAAAATACTAATAAACGACTTGCAGGATAAAGAATAACAAGCTATTGTAAATGTGTTTTTTAGAGTTTACAAAAGTAGTTAAATAAACGGATATGCTATACTTAAAACAAAGAAAGGCGGGGTGGAATATGAAAAAAGGACTTGCTTTTTATAAGGTAGGAGAAATGGTGGACGGGTTTTTTCTCGTCAAATCATCTGTAAAAGGAACTGCCAGCAACGGAAAGCCGTTTTTAACGCTGATCCTCCAAGATCAGTCGGGTGATGTAGAAGCAAAATTATGGGATAGCTCTCCTGAAGATGAGGAGCTTTATGCGGCACAAGCTATTGTGAAGCTTTCTGGAGAAATGGGCAATTACAGAGGAAAAATGCAGCTTAAACTAAAAGCAATCCGCCCTGCAACGGAACTTGACGGCGTTAAAATAAGCGATTTTCTTGAAACAGCCCCACTCACACAAGAAGCAATGGTGGAGACGATCACGCAATACATATTTGAGATGAAAAATCCGAATATACAGCGAATCACAAGGCATCTGCTTAAAAAGTATCAAACGGATTTTCTGGAATATCCGGCTGCTGTGAAGAATCATCATGAATTTGTTTCAGGTCTTGCTTATCATGTTGTCTCCATGCTCAATATGGCTAAGGCATTCAGCAACCTATATCCTTCCTTAGACACAGATCTTCTTTATTCCGGAATTATTCTGCATGACCTTGGAAAGGTAATCGAACTGTCAGGACCGGTTGCAGCGACTTACACCTTAGAAGGTAAATTGCTCGGTCATATTACGATTATGGTGAATGAGATCGGGATGGCAGCAAAAGAGCTGGAGATTGATGGAGAAGAAGTAACTGTCCTACAGCATCTTGTGCTTAGCCACCATAGCAAACCCGAATGGGGAAGCCCGAAACAGCCATTGATTAGAGAAGCAGAGATTCTTCATATGATTGATAATTTTGATGCACGAATGAATATGATGGACCGTGCGCTGGAAAAAGTGCAGCCAGGAGAATTTACTGAGAAGCAGTTCGCTTTGGAGAACCGTTCATTGTATAAACCTCAGTTCCAAGCAGAATTTGCCAAAAATTAATTTGGAACAAAACGATTGTGAATTATTTGAAATTATGTTAAATTTGGAATTGGAAATATAAGAAAACATTCAGGAGGCAATGACTCATGAAAAGCATTGTTCAAATTAAGGCAGGAAAGCAAGCTAAATAACGTCCAATCCATCTCGGAAAGGCTTATTTTGCTATGCATTCTACCTTTTTTTGAGCGATCTTTCTTGTGTCATCTTCAGCCTTTTTATGAAAAGTCTGTGGTATGCACATGCAAGGGTGCTTATCCATGGGCTTTTTCTGTTTTATTAGAAATCCCGTTGTTTACTCCATAAAGCGCTCAAAAGACAGGTATAAGTGATTAAAAGAAACGGAATTAAAATTACAAGAAAAGAGTGAGCAACATGAAATGGAAAGACTGGGATACAAATATTAAAGTTCGTTTAATCGGAGAGTTTTTTGTAAATCTATTATTCTGGATGTTCTTCCCGTTTATGGCTATCTATTTTTCAGATGAGCTGGGAAAACAAACAGCTGGTATTTTGCTTGTACTCTCACAAGTAGTGGGTGTTATCACAAACTTGGTCGGTGGATATTGTGCCGACAGGTATGGACGCAAAAAGATGATGGTTATTTCTGCATGGGGGCAGGCTGCTTCGTTCGTATTCTTCGTTCTGGCAAACTCTCCTTGGATGGATTCACCTATTTTAACGTTTATCGCTTTTTCAGCATTAGGATTGTTTGGATCTCTATATTGGCCGGCGAGTCATGCCATGATTGCTGATGTAGTTGAAGAAAAGCATCGTACAGAAGTTTTTGCTGTGTTCTACACATCCATCAACATTTCTGTGGTATTTGGACCGGTTTTAGGAAGTATATTCTTTTTCTCTCATCGTTTCGAATTACTTCTTGCATGTTTAATAGGGAGTATTATCCTGGCATTTGTTCTTGCTAAATACATTAAAGAAACGGTTCCGGTTAAAAAAGAAATTCTTGAACAAGTAGGTCCCGACAAAAAATGGCATGAAGCGGTTTGGGAACAATTGAAGGACTATAGGGTAATTGCGAGTGATAAGTTATTTTTGCTGTTTATTCTAGCAGGGATTCTCGTTGCTCAAACATTCATGCAGATGGATTTATTACTGGCTGTGTATCTGACAGAAAAGGTGCCAGAACAAACGCTGATTGCACTTGGAAATTGGGATCTCAAATTAACAGGTGAAAAAGTTTTCGGATATTTAATTTCTTTAAATGGATTGATGGTTGCACTTTGTACCGTTTGGATGGCTAAATGGATGAACCGATTTAACGAAGGAAGAGTTTTTATTTTTTCCGCGCTTCTTTACGGCGTATCAATGCTCGTTTTCGGCGGAACAACAATGATGTGGGTATTGTTTGCGGCGATGGTTATCTTTACGACGGCTGAATTAATGGTAGTAGGGATCCAGGAAAGCTTTATCTCTAAACTGGCACCAGAGAACATGAGAGGTCAATACTTTGCTGCTGCGGGTCTTCGTTTTTCAATCGGCCGTACGATAGCGCCAATCTCTATCCCGTTAACGATGTGGATCGGCTTCGATAATACGTTTTACCTGCTCTTTGTTTTAGCAGTAGTAAGTGCGGGAATCTACTACGTTATGTTCCGGGCATTTGATAAAAAAGTAAAAACAAGTTCAACGGCTGAAACGAAAGCAAAACCTGCACTTTCGTGACATATCTCATTAAGCTCCCTCATAGACTTAAATAAAAGCTTGTCTAACAAAAGGGGGAGTTTATCGATGAAAGGATATGCTGCTTTATTTTTTGGTGCGATACTCATTGCTGCATTTGTACTGAAAGAATATTCGGCAGGGGTAAGTGAGTTCTTTGTAATGACTCCATGGTGGATGTATTTTGTACTATGCGGCATTATTTATAGCGGTTATAAAGCAACGACACTTTTCCAGGAAGACCGTGTTATAGAGCAAAAGGTGATCGAGGAAGAAGGAAAGGTGTACATGAAACGCCTGGAGTTGGCGAGAGCTCATGAAGAAGCAAAGGAAATGAATGAGCACTTTAAAATGGCTAGTGAAGGTGAACTTGAGCCGGAGCAGAAAGCTTCAGGGGAATAAAAGGTTAGACCTGCTGAATTTCAGCAGGTCTTTTGTTAGTTATCAGAGTGTGTCTTCCTGGCAGGGACAACTTTTTGTATGAAAAGGCATTTTTGTTCAGTGGGAACGATTTTTTGTACGGTTGGAGCAAATTTTTGTACGGTTAAAGCCCATTTTTGTTCGGTCGTGTTTTTTTCATGAAAATGAGGCTCGAAAAAAAGAAAAACCAGGCCCTTCAAAAAGGCCTGATTTTATCTGAATTATTGCTGTTGTTGTGGCATTGCTGGTTGTTGCGGTTGTTCTGCTTTCTTTTCGATCTTTTCTTTTAATTCTTTGTCTTTGATCTTAACGTCCGCTTTTTTGCGTAGGTTTTCTAGAATTTCAGTGATTGGTTTAGCTTTTTGCTGTTTTAATTCTTGTTCAACTTGTTCTTTCTTGTCTTCGAACTTGTTTTCACGCTTGTCCGTTACTTTGATGATGTGGACACCATAATCAGACTTAACAAGGTCACTCGTTTCACCTTTATCAAGAGTGAACGCTACTTTTTCAAATTCAGGAACCATAGCACCCTTACCGAAGAAACCAAGGTCTCCACCTTTTGATTTAGAACCAGGGTCTTTAGAGTATTCTTCTGCAAGTTTAGCAAAATCTCCGCCATCATTAAGTTTCTTCTGAACTTCTTTAGCTGTTTTTTCATCATCAACTAGGATGTGGCTAGCTTTTACTTCTGTTTTGTATTTTTCTTCGAATACTTTCTTCATTTCATCTTCTGAGATCTTAACGCCTTCTGTTGCCGCTTTTTCATTTAAAAGCATAGATTTTACGCGTTCTTTAAGCTGTTTCTCATCAGATAAGCCGTTTTGCTCAAGTGCTTGTTTAAAAGCATCTTCCCCACCAAGCTCTTCTTTAATCTTGTCGATTTCTTTATCAATCTCTTTATCTGTAACTTTGTATTTATCTTCAAGCACCATTTCATCGATCATTTGGTTTAGTACTTGATCACCATATTGTTCTTTCATTTTATTGTAAAACTGTTCTTTTGTAATATCTCCAGCTTTTGATTCAACAATTGCTTCTGAGTCAGCACCAGCGTTATTACAAGCGGATAAAGAGATTAGTCCCGCTGTTAGCCCTAAAGATAACATCCATTTTTTCATTTTCAAACACTCCTACTGTGAAGTAATAATTTAACAACTCTAACTATAGCATAAACGTTGTGAGTATTCCTATTCAATAAACGAAATATGAGAAAATTTACACATTATATTTTGCATGTTTTAGCGTATAGTAATCCATTTTCATAAAAAAATTTTTAAAACCCGGGACATTTGTCTAATCAAAACAGGGCGCATCACCATATGATACGGAGAAAAGAAAGGGGAGGTATGATGATGAGCTATGGTTATGGTTACGGGTGTGGGGGAGGATTCGCATTAATTCTTGTTCTGTTTATCCTTCTCATCATTATTGGAGCATCTCACTGTAAATGATGAAAGTATGAAAATTCAGCGATATGAGGGCAGATGCCTATGCGTATCTTACTCGTGATGCATAGGATAGTGTACTGATTGATGAAGGAGGTGGCAACATGGGCTCAGGACACGGACATGGAAGAGGCTTTGCGTTGATTGTAGTGTTGTTTATCTTATTGATTATTGTAGGTGCTGCTTGTTTCTGCTAATATAAACGCTAGTCTTGCAGCCTTTTCTTTTGAAATGGACTGTATGGATTGAACTATTTAAGCAGATTTGTTAGTGTTGTTTTTACTACTCTTGATCAATAGGTGCAGCGCATATGTATTTTAAGGTTACACAAGGGGGAAAGCATTCTGGTTCCCCCTTTTATTATTTGCATTATCGGATGAACTGAAAACGTGCAGCCGGCAAAGTTTTCTCTAAAAGACGTTTGAAATATAAGAAGAAATGAGAAGAATGGTAATAGAAACATTTATGGTGCGGTAAACTGAATCTTCCTGTTTTGAGGACAAGTTCTTTTTATCACAGAGCTTGTATGTGAGTGAATTGAATACATATAAAAATACAGGTGCTAAAAAAACGAATAAATAGCCAGCCATTTTAAAACCTCCAACATGAACTACTTGTTTAACTTTACCAAAATATGTGGAATATGAATAGGAAAAATACTTTCAACAAGGGGAGAGAAGATGCGTAATAAATGGAAAGCTGCATTCTTTGTATTATTACTGTTAATCATAGCAATTCCAGCGACAGTCATCATTTTACTTTTTACAGATCCGAAAGGCGGACATTTGGATAGAAGTTCACTAGATTCAGATATTCGGACAAATCAAAAATTATTAAGCATACATACCGAGAAGGAACAGGTAGAAGATTTGCTGAACAAAGAGCTGAAGAAAAAAGCTCCTAATGTAAATGTTTATGTTAACTTACGGGATGAAGCTGTACTGAATGGATCGTTTATGGCTTTTAATCAGGAACTTCCTTATCAGATTACCTTTGAGCCTGAAGTTATGGAAAATGGTGATCTGTTATTAAACGAGAAAGATATTCAAGTTGGTCGTCTTCCTCTGCCTGGGGACGAGGTATTTAAACTGCTGAAAAATACGGTAAAGTTTCCAGATTGGGTAGAAGTTTATCCTGCAGATGAAAGCATCTTGATGAGGATAACTGAAATGCCAACAAAACCAGGATATGCTGTAAAAACAGAAGAGTTTGATTTAAAGAAGAATTCCATTAAGTTTGGCGTTTATACGAAAGAATAACGAGAAACACTCTGGTTCGCAGATTTTTGCGTGCTAGGGTGTTTTTTAAAAGGGCTGTTTTTGTAGAGCATTATTGAACTTGAAAGTAGTTGATCTCCGTTCCAGGTGCTCGCTTTCCGCAGGGCAGGCGGTGAGCCACATTCGTACGTTCCACTTATAAGTGTCTCACCTGCCCGCCAGTCCTGCAGGAGTCTCGCACCTTACACTCCTATCAACTAGTCGATGAAGAATATAGCAAAGGACTTTTAGCAACACTCTATCAGTAAAAAATCTTACGTTAACATTCTTGTTTTTGTTTAATCTCTGTTCCATGGTGCTGATTTTCCTCGGGGTGCGTGTGGTTGTCTTTCACAAAAACATCATGCTTTTAGAAAATTAAAACCATATCCAAATGGGGAAAGTTGGATTATAATATAGACATAGTATGACTAGAAAGCAGGGTATGTATGGAGACGGTTGAAGAGAGGTTAGAACGACTTGAATTTTATAATCAGCTGACGATTGAAAGTGTCGATCTTACTTCGTATCCATTCTTCAGGCTAGTCATGGAAAAAAAGCTCACCGAAACAGAAGTGAATGATATCATTCAGCTTTGCGATGAGCTTGAAAAAATATTTTTTATGCAAAAAGAAGCAGGTTTCGTTCATTACACACCACTGTTAATTCACTTTGCAGGCATGCTGACACCAAAGCTTAATCCTAGAGAAACAATTCTGGCATTACTTCATCAGGAAAAATATACTTCATTGATGGAAAAGCTATATGAACTTTCTGTTCGTTATGAATGAGAAGAAGCAATTTCTTCGGCTGCGATAACAGGTGAAGCTACTTGTTCTTCGATCGTTGCTTCGATCTTTTCTTCCAGCTTGTTGAAGATAGACATGAAGTCTTCCCCATATAAATTGCGGATGATTGACATCAGCTCTGGGAACTCTGGGAATCTTCCAAAGAGTTCTTTAATAGGCATAGATGCGCTGAATACACCGAATTTGGCTGGGTCATATGTATTTAACGTTTGTAATAGAAGTTCTTCGCCTTTATCTGTTAAACAGATGTATGTATTTCGTTTGTCGTCTTCTTTTTTAGAAAATGTTAGGTAGCCCTGTTCTTCAAGTTTCTTTGAAAAGTTAAAGGCTGTTGATACATGCATAACACCGAATTTCGCGATATCCGAAATTGAAGCACCTTCTAGATGATGAGCAATCCAAAGGATATGATGTTCGTTAATGTTTAATCCATAATCTTTAATCCAGTTTTGCCAGTCTTTTTCTACACTTTTCCATAAAGCTTTACTAATTTGTGAAAGTTTGTGACTATAGATCATGGCTTCTTGAAAACTATATAATTGATCTTTGTTCATTTTTAAAATGCCCCTCCATCTTATAAAACACATCCTATTCCTCATTATGCCAGTATTTCCTATAATAAGAAAGTAAAATTTTTCAATTTCTGCTTATTTTTTAGTAAATTAGAAGTATAACTTTTAGCTGATATAGTGACAAAGTCAGAGATTATGTATGTTTGTACATAAAGAAAAAAATTCCCCACTGCTGGAGAATTTTTTTGTTGTTTATTTTGTTTCCTGTTGGATTGCTTCTTCATTTTTTTCAATTGTAGAAGCAGCTGTTTCTTGCATAGCTTCCTCTTTTTCCTTATTAGCAAATTTAATCTTTGCTCTAAGCTGAATACCGTCGCGCTTAATGCTGGAGAATGTAGATTTCATTTTATCCATATTTTCTCTGAGATCTTTTCTTACCTCTTTGCCTGCCTTAGGAGTTGAAAGTAAAGTAGCTGCTGCTGTTACTACCGTTCCTAATGCGAAACCTACTACCATGGATTTTGATTTAGACATCTTAAAATTCCTCCTCATTCTTTTATTATCTAATAAATTCGTGAATTTCTCTTATAATCCTATGAAAAATAATGACGAATATAAAAATATTTCCCGATAGATTTCGTCATGTTTGGACATGATACACGTTGTGGAATCGAGTTATATCAATATGATTTAAAACCTTGGAATGACGACGTCTATAGCTTCTTTTATTGTTGTTTTTTGTACTCGCTTATTAACTCGCTGTTTGTCTGATTTAGTAGATTGCTGACATACTTTGACGATTAGAAAAACAAAAATTAAAAAAGGGAAATCGTAATAATATTTGACGAAGAATATAAAAAGAGGGTATACATATAAAAAACGGCCAGGAGGGGAATGGGTTTGAAGCAAAATACAATCGGCAATTATTTTAATAAGATGAAAGAAAAGGCGAACGCTGTTTTAGAAAGTTCGACACAAACAGGTGAGCTTGTTACAAAAGCCGAAGACAAAACTGCTCAATCAGATAAGCAAGGTTTAAAGGATTTAGGAGCACAGGTAAAAGCCCTTGTACGGTTAGTAAGATCCTATAAAAAAGGTGATTACCGAAACGTCTCTACAAAATCAATGGTTCTTATCGTTGCTGGTCTTCTCTATTTTGTAAGCCCGATTGATGCTGTTCCTGATTTCTTAATCGGCGCAGGTTTATTGGATGATGCAACAGTTTTGGCGTTTTTGTTTAAAACATTATCAGGTGAAATTTCAGCGTTTCAAACTTGGGAAGAGACAGAAGAAATAGAAGAAGAAACATACGTAAAGCCAGCTCCTTAAAAGGAACTGGCTTTTTATTTTTATTTTATGCAGTTAAGCTTGATCGTTTTGAGAATCGGTTTGCAACGGGATAAATAAAGAACATGATCAGTCCGCTTATAATGCTGGTAGGAAGTACAATCATTCCAATGAAGCTGAATAAGGATCCTGGCAGACCAGCGACCATCATGGCCACGAGCAAAAATAAGGTTCCGCTGACAATCGTTCCGATAACAGTTAATAAAACAGCACTGTAAGTATTTACTTTCACTTTACGTGCCAATAAGAACATTCCTAAAAAGATAAAGGCCGTTATTGGTTTTTCCACGATGTTAGCGATCTGTCCTCCAGCCATTCCCGTTGTCAGAGCTGAAATAACGCCTGCTGCCATACTCGCGATCAACACATTCTGTTTAGTCGGTGCGAGCATGATGGCTAAAAACATCATTACCAGAAGCAAGTCCGGTTTCATCCCGAAGAATAATGGCGGTACAACTGTGTGAAAAACATACCCCAATGCAATAAGTACTGATGTTAACGCTAATGATTTTGTTTTCATTTCTCATCTCTCCTCAGCTATTCTGTTAGCCTTAATTTCTTTCCAATAGTGCCCTCATGGCCTATTGCGAAAGTATCTCTACTTTACCAAAGATATATCAAATATAAAAGGTATTAAGCTTATTTACCATATTTTTTCTGAAAATGAAGCATGAAATCGGCAAGTTTTTCACATGATTTTTCTGGTACAGCGTTATAGATTGATGCTCTGAACCCGCCGACAGAACGATGACCTTTCAAACCAAAGATACCGTTCTCTTCGCTTTCTTTTATAAAGCTCTTCTCTAGTTCGGCATCCCTTAATGTGAAGGTAACGTTCATATGAGAGCGTGACTCTGGGGTGGCATAACCATTATAAAAGCCATTGCTGCTGTCAATCGCATGATAGATGATCTCGGCTTTCTTTTTGTTTCTAGATTCCATTTCTTTTACACCGCCTTGTTCATCGATCCATTGCAGAACAAGATTAAGGAGGTAAATCGAGTAGGTTGGCGGTGTGTTATAGAGAGAACTGCTTTTTGCATGTACCTGATAAGACAGGATAGAAGGGAGCGATTCATTTTCCTTTAATAGATCTTTGCGGATAATAACAGCTGTAACACCCGCTGGACCCAGGTTTTTTTGTGCGCCAGCATATATGAGAGCATAGTTTGAAACGTTGAAAGGCTTGCTCATTATGTCACTCGACATGTCGGCAACAAGAGCAGGATGAGAAAATGCATTTAAGTCTGGCCATTGAGTACCGTAGATCGTGTTATTAGAGGTAATGTGCAGATAAGCGTCTTGAGCGCTTGGTTCATAATTCATTTCTGGCAGCGTGCGGTATTTAGTTTCTTTACCTGAGATGACTGCTTCACTTGGGCCAATTTTAAGAGCTTCTTTATACGCTTTTTCTGACCATGATCCAGTTAATACGTATTTAGCTGTTTTGCCAGAGCTGAGTAAATTCATAGGAAGCATGGCAAACTGGAGGCTAGCTCCACCTTGCAAAAACAAAACATCATGTGTTTCAGGAATGTCTAATAATTTCCGCATAAGGGTCTTAGCTTGTTCATGAATTTCTTCATAAGATGCCCCTCTGTGGCTATGTTCCATAATATTTAAACCTGTTTCCTTAAAGTCATCCCACTCTGACTTAGCACGACTCATAACCTCTTTAGGCAGAGTAGTCGGTCCTGCTTGAAAATAGATACGTTCCATTTCTTCTCCTCCTCTGATGTTGTGATGCTCTTGAATATGAAAAAACTGCCTGAACAAAGATAGGCAGTTTTACTATGTAGTGTTAATTCTTGACGTTCTCTTTAATGGTTTGGGCGATCTCAGCCATTTCATCGGCAGGGAGATCTTGCGTTTTCCAGACTGCACCAAAACCGTCGCCAGAACCATAGCGCGGAATAAAATGCATGTGGTAGTGGAAGACCGACTGGCCTGCAGCTTCTCCGTTGTTGTTTAAAAGATTTAATCCAATGGGGTTAAACGTTTGTTTAATGCTTGAAGCGATTTTTGGCACAGCAGAAAAAAGCTTGGCTGCTGTTTCTTCAGACAGCTCAAAAACATCTTTTGAATGTTCTTTTGGAATGATCAGCGTATGCCCTTTTGTAACCTGGCTGATATCTAAAAAGGCAAGAACATTATCATCTTCATACACTTTGTGGGAAGGAATAACACCCTCAACAATTTTACAAAAAATGCAGTTTGAATCGTGGGACAAGCGGTTCACCTCATTTTTTTTACTTATCATAACACACATTAACGACGAGAAAAATAATGCTATTTTCGAAAAGAATTTTTCTTTGGAGTGGATTTTTCTGAATTCTCATCATTGACAAGCTGATTGGAGTGCAAGGTGCGAGACTCCTCGAAAATGAAAAATCACATTTTCTTCGTGCGATGTAACGCTGCCGAAGCTTTCCTTGTCCTGCGGGACGAGTGTGACAGGTGAGACTCCTAATGGCGCAGAGCGGCAGGAGGCTCACCGCACGCCCCGCGGAAAGCGAGCATCCTGGAGCAGAAATCAGCACTTCCTGCAGCAACAGTGTATTACGATAACATGTCAAAATAAAGAAGAAGAGTCCTATTAAAAAATAGAACTCTCCTTCTTTTAGAGGTTAGAGAAGAAAGGAGAACATGAAAACAAAGCAAAAGATTTTTTAGCCATGCACCTCTAGTTTAAGAATTTGCAATTACTCAAGCACTGAATAGTCCAAGAGAACCATCTCCTTAAAATAAAAAGCATAAAACATAAAAATCTGAACCGTTGTATCTTTCTCCCTGAAGAAGGGGGGATACCTTCTTCAATAATATTCTGTCCATACAGTCTCACTTATTATACATATAAAATTGGAAAAAAGGGCTTGAATTGAGCTATTATTAGGTAAGAATGACAAGAGGAGGGTCCTCCGTGAAAAGAAGACAACTAGTAATGACGATGACTCTTGCTGCAGGTGTTCTCATCTCCGGTTGCGGGAATGAGAAAGAAGAAGAGCATAAGAATCATCAAGGACAATCACAGCAAGAACATAAGGAAAGTGCACATGAGAAGCATCTTCCTAGTGGTGATATTCAACAATTAACAGCTTCCACTGACATTATGCCTGCATTTTTAGATAAACAGCCTGAAAATATTTCAGCGATTTATGCAGCTGCCCCAAAGTTTAAAGAAGTGCTGGAATCAATGCCTTGTTATTGCGGGTGCGGAGATTCAGCTGGGCATAAAAACAATTATGATTGCTTTGTAGCTGATAATAAAGAAGATGGAAAAATCGTATGGGATGATCATGGAACAAAATGCGGCACTTGTCTTGAAATTGCAGCGATTAGTATGAGTGAATCTGCAGAAGGCAAGAGCACACTTGAGATCCGAAAAATGATCGATGAGAAATATAAAGAAGGTTTTGCAGAGCCTACACCAACTCCAATGCCTGCTTCTTAAAGGGTAAAACAAAAAATATGGTAAATAATAGGTAAGTGAAGATAACCAAAAGAAGAGGGAGGGTAATAAATGAAACCTATCCTAGAAGTCAGTGACTTAACGGGCGGTTATATGCCAAATCAGCCTGTCATCCACAATCTGAATTTTTCTGTAAAGGAAAGTGAAATTGTCGGACTGATCGGATTAAACGGGGCTGGAAAAAGTACGACGATTAAACATATTCTCGGATTGATGGAACCAATGTCTGGCAGCTCCAAGATTTTAGAGCAGACCTTCCGGGATGAACCGGAAATTTACCGTAGCCAGTTTACTTATATACCAGAGATTCCGAT
Organism: Fictibacillus arsenicus; assembly: GCF_001999465.1. Lineage (GTDB taxonomy): Bacteria > Bacillota > Bacilli > Bacillales > Fictibacillaceae > Fictibacillus > Fictibacillus arsenicus. The sequence goes on along the minus strand of NZ_MQMF01000002.1, from coordinate 1,191,984 downwards.
CCTTTATGATGAGCTTACATTATGGGAGCACCTTGAGTTAACGGCTATGGCTTATGGTCTTGAAGAACAAACTTTTTTAGCGAGGGTACGGCCTTTGCTTGAAGAATTTCGTATGGATAATAAGATTAAATGGTTTCCAAACCAATTCTCTAAAGGGATGAAACAAAAGGTAATGATCCTTTGCGCCCTGTTAGTGGAGCCAAAGCTGTATATTGTAGACGAGCCATTCGTAGGGCTGGATCCTCTAGGTATTCAATCTTTCCTTGAATATATGGTTACGTTTAAAAATAGCGGTGCAGGAGTTTTAATGTCTACTCATATCCTTTCTACTGCTGAGAGGTACTGTGACCGTTTTCTGATCCTGCATGAAGGCAGGTTAGTGTTAAGCGGAACTTTAGAGGAATTGAGGGAAAGAAGCGGTTTGACCGATGCTACCCTTGATGAGATCTATCTTTATGTAGCTCGAGGTAAAGTAACATGATCGATGTAAAAAAATTATGGCGCAAACGCCGCAACGCACATTTAACTCAAACGTTAAAATATTTTAGTTTAATGGCAAACAGCGGACTCATTGTTTCATTAATTTTACTCATCATTGTGGGAAGTATTTATTATGCAAAGCTACTTAAAGCACTGCCTCAGGATTTTCCTGCAGTTCTTATTTTGACGGTGCTGTTTTCGTTCTTGCTGACGAAAAGTGCGATCAGGACTTTATTAAAAGAGGGAGACCTTGTATTTTTACTGCCTGTTGAATCTGGGATGAAACACTATTTTTCACAGAGTTTATCTTCTGCGATCGCGAGCGGTTCGTTCGTAACTCTTTTTGTATTTACACTGACGTGGCCGATTGTTCAGGTATTCATAACAGATGGATGGAAAATGTATGTCACTTTTGCTTTCTTTTTAATTGCGGCGAAAGTATTTAATTTATATGTGGCGTGGGAAGAGAGAAGGCTGCCATATAAAAGCTATCAGCTGAACTATAAGATCATGAGATTTATCGTGAACTTTGTATATGTATATCTTCTGTTTAATGAAGCTTATGTCTTCTTGATCGCCATGTTTGCTATTATGTATGTTTTAAAGAACTTCGTGTTCGAAGTATTTAAGAAGATGCACGGATATCAATGGGAAATGCTTTTAGCGGAAGAACAGACGCTTAAGTTGAAGGGATATCGTTTAGTAAACTACTTTACAGATGTTCCTGCACTGAAACAAACCGTTCATAAAAGACCATTGCTGAACATGCTTGGTACGTTCTCTTTTAAGAAAAAGAATATGATGCCGGCACTTTTTATGAAAACCTTTACGCGGTCAGGTGATTACTTTGGCTTATACATAAGGCTGATTTTAATCGGTTTTCTCTTTCTCTATCTGGTACCACCCGGATGGTGGCAGCTGGCTGTAGCTGTTTTGTTCTTTCAAATGCTGACACTCCAATTGTTTACACTCTACACGCAATATAAATGGAATGTGATTTTTAACATATATCCGATCGAGTCAAATGTGAAGGTTACGGCATTTATGAAGTGGCTTCGGGGGCTTTTACTGTTTCAGGGACTTTTATATGGAGTGTTTTACGGAGTTCTTACAGGTGATTGGCTGATTGCACTGTTGATGCCTGCTGCAGCATTGGTGTACAGCCTGTTACGCCTCCCGTCTTTGACAAAAAAACATATTACACTATCTTCCTAGCCTTAGAGGTTGGGAAGATTTTTGTTTAACCATAAGTGGGCTTCTTTCATATGTTACCTTAAAGCAGTTTTATGGAAGGAGACCTGATTGATGAGAAAATGCAGGCTGACGGGCAGAATTGTAACACCAGGTAATCCCGAATATGATCTTGCCAGAGAAGAATTTAATACACGCTATGATCTTTTTCCAAGTGTAATCAATTTTTGCACAACGGCTAAAGACGTAGCCAATGCTATTTGCTGGGCTAGAGAAAGAAAGGTAAAGTTCAGGATTCGAACAGGCAGACATAGCTATGAAGCTTATTCGTCACTAGACGGGGGCCTCGTTATTGATATTAGTGAGATGAATAAAATTAAGGTCAATCATAAGACAAAAACGGCTAGACTAGGTGCGGGGTCTCTGCTGCTTCCGCTTTATGAAAGATTATATGAAGAGGGGTATACAATTCCAGGAGGGACATGTCCTTCCGTAGGATTGTCAGGACTGACTCTCGGTGGAGGATGGGGAATGCTGACCCGTCCATACGGAATGCTGATCGACCAATTGATAGGATTAGAGATGGTGGATGCAAAAGGAAATATTATTACGGCAAACAGAGAAAAGAATGCTGATTTATTCTGGGCGTCTCGAGGTGGCGGAGGCGGCAACTTTGGTGTCGTTACATCTTTTTTATTTCATGTGATTCCTGTAGATAGAGTAGCTACGTTAAACATCACATGGGACAGGAAGGGGTTTGAACCTGTTGTTATGGCGTGGCAGAATTGGGCACCATTTACGGACATAAGGCTGACTGCGATTATTGATCTTTTAACGAAAGAAAAGGGAGAGATCAGAGCATTAGGTGAGTTTACAGGAACTGCTTTGGAACTATGGCGTATTGTACAGCCTTTAATAGATGCCTATCCTCCAAAAAAAATAGAGATTAAAAACGTCTCTTACATTGATGCTGTTAAAATGTTTGGCGGTAGGATGCCAGGTATGGAAGAATATTCGGTCAACCATGGCGACCCCGATGCACATCCTTTTAAAAATACAGGTGCTTTTGCAAAAATGCTACTGCCGCCAAAAGGGATAAAAATTTTAAAAGATTTCTTATCTAAATCTCCAAGTTCTGAAAACAAAGTGCAGCTGCAGGCACTTGCTGGAAGAGCAGGTGAAGTAAGTCCCACTGGTACTGCCTATGTACATCGAAAAGCATTGTTCAGCTTGCTGTATATTACGAAATGGGAAAATGAGCGAGAAGCAAATGTTAATACAAAGTGGGTAGAAAGATTAAGGAATTCCTTATTGCCGTATGCGGATGGAGCTTATGTGAATTTCCATGACAATTGCATTAAGGACTGGCTTGAACAATGCTATTTTGAAAATCTGCCAAGGCTGATCGAAGTGAAAACAAAATATGATCCTGAAAATCTATTTAATTTTCCGTTAGGTATTCCAACTGCAAATAAACTTTGAATCATTTTGAAACTTGCAAACCGAATATAACGTAATGTCTAGGAGAGGAGGAGTAAGATGAACACATATGAACAAAAGGTCTTTGAAGAACTTAAAGATTGGGAAGTTGAGATGACGAAGCGTCCTTCGCTTTGGAACAAAGCAACGAAATCTATTCAGACAAAAATTAATGAGAAAATCCCTCAAAAGGTGCATGACGTGATTACAGCAAGTATGAAGCATATGATAAAAGCTACTTTAGTAGGTTCGGAATATACGACAAAACGAACGACTCAGCTCGAAGCAGAGCTTCTTGAAAGAGATGAAAAGCTGAAAGAACGTCTCGCTTTTTATAAAAAAACAGCGGCTGTAGAAGGTGCCGGTACAGGGGCAGGCGGAATATTGCTCGGGCTTGCAGACTTTCCATTGCTGCTGGGAATAAAAATGAAGTTCCTTTTTGAAGCCGCCAGCATTTATGGATTGGATGTAAAAGACTACAGAGAGCGGATTTTTATACTTCATGTGTTCCGTCTTGCTTTTTCTGATCCTCATAAAAGGAAGGAAGCTTTTGAAAAAGTAGTCTTTTGGAAAGAAACGATTCATGAATTTCCTGAGCACCCAGGAGCAATTGAAAATATAAATTGGCAAGAACTGCAGCAGGACTATCGAGATCATATCGATTTGATTAAGATGCTTCAGATGGTGCCTGGTCTAGGCGCGATTGTTGGAGCATATGCCAATTATCATTTCTTGGAGGATCTAGGGGAAGTTGCTCAAAACTGTTTCCGATGGCGTATTATGATGGAACAGAGTAGAGATTTATAAGAAAAAGGTTGCTTTTCTAAGCAGCTTTTTTTATTTCTGTTTGAATAGGCTGGAAACGGAAGAAATAATGAAGATTTTGATATTCAAAATTCCTCCATATTAGATGGTAGGGGTGAAACTTAGGTATCACCGGGTGAAAGCAGTAATTCACGGGGTGAAACTCGGCAGTATTGGGGTGGAACATCTGTATTTGGGGTGAAACGAGGCTTTCAACGGGCGAACGTGAAATAAATTATAGAACACGTACCGTAAACAAACAAACGAAAAGGCCAGCTAAAATGTTAGCTGGCCTTTTATCATATTTTGTTTAGAAGCGGCTGTCGCTTAAGAGACGATCCATTTCTTCCTTATGCTTAGTTTCATCAGCGATCATATCTTCCAGCTGAACAACTAACTCAGTAAGCTTTAAGTTTGATGCTTGCTCTTTGCGCTCTTCATAACGTCTGATAGTATCTTCCTCAGCATTGCGAGCTTCTTCAAGCATTTCGCGTACGCTTTCTACTTGTTTAACTGGCTTCGGCTGAGTAGTAGGTGTTCCGCCTAACGTTTTGATCTTTTCTGCTAAATAAAGAGCGTGTCCCTGCTCGTCCGAAATTTCACTTTGGAAGAAAGGTTTTAAGATCTGACGGTACAATCCAGATACTGTTGCTGCATTATGATTATACATAATGATTGCAGAGTACTCGTTTGCAAGATCCTCGTTTAGTCCATCAATTAGTGCTTGTAAGTCTTTTTCCATTTGTATAACCTCCTGAATCTTGTTCTACAAAAGTATCCTTCCCTTTTTCTAATCATAGTAAACCGAAAGCATGAATAGAAAAAACGTAAATAAATCAAACTGTATAAATAAGTTTAAGATGTGTGAAAAAAAGGTAAAAGGATAACAGACCTAACACAATCGTTAAACAAAGGTCATACACATACACTTTTAAGGAGGTAATAAAAATGGAAAGCAGACACATGGTGGACAAAGAACGTGATGTTGACATGAACAAGGTTGAGGACACAGCTAGCCGAATGAGTGAAAGCAAAAAAGACGAAATTTTGTCTAACTTTGAAGAGTTCAAAAGCTATCTTCACAGCAAAGTTGAAGTCGGTGAGAAGATGGGTATGAGCGAGGAAACACTTGCGAAAACGGCAGAAAAAGTTGCTGATTACCTCGCTGCTCATGAGGAGCCTCGCAACTCTGAAGAAAACCTCTTAAAAGAACTATGGAAAGTCGGAGAACAAGAAGAACGCCATAAGCTGGCTCATATGCTAGTGAAACTTGTTAAATAAAATGTATGACCAAGGGGCTGTCCCAAAAACAAGGTAAACTTGCTTTTGGCAGCCCCTAATTTTTTATTTTTAACAAAATAAAAAATAAATAATATCGTCCAAATTTAGCTATCTAATAGTGTTTATTAAAACCTTTATCTAAGACATTATCTAAATTGGATCAAATATAAAAAAGGAGGGATGCCCTCAACGTACAGCCCAGCGGAGAAAAAAGTTTAATACTCGTTGAAACGGTGAAAACTTGAGGTATATATATTTAATAAAAGAGGAGATCTTATGTTACGAGACTTAGCAAACAAGTTACCTTTTCCGATACTCCCCGTTATCTATATTTTAGCCGGTCTCTTTCTTTCTTTTTATTCCTTAAATGTATTCTTTGAACTGTCTGAGGATTTGATGGAACAGGAACGATTTACATTTGACCAAGTTATCATCCAATATGTATTGAATATTCGAACCGAGACGTTAACGGAAATTATGAAATTTATAACCTTTTTAGGTGGTAAAACAATACTTACCCTCCTTTTGATAGGAAGTCTGGTTTGGCTGATCGTGAAACGCAAAAATTATTGGGGAGCCATTTTTTATATTATTGCAGTCGCGGGAGGCGGTCTTATAAATCTTGGTCTTAAACATTGGTTTGGTAGAGTCCGTCCGGAAGAAAGCCTTATAGTTGAACAGGGATTTAGCTATCCAAGCGGTCATTCAATGGGCAGTTTAATTTATTATGGATTCCTAGGCTACTTAGTAATAAGAAGCCAGCGGGGAAGATCACTTAAACTTTTGTTGGGGATAGGTTTTATCACTTTGATCTTACTGATTGGATTCAGCCGAATCTACTTAGGAGTCCACTATCCATCTGATGTGCTGGCAGGATTTTCCGCAGGTACGGTTTGGCTGCTTTTATGTATCGGCGGACGTGAGTCTATACGGGCATACAAAAAAAGGACGCTTCCTTTTTTTAAAAGGAAACATCCCCAGTAAGTGCCGATAGATGCTGCTTCATGCATTTAACAATAGAAGGTGTTTTTTGTTCCCGCTCTCCATCACAATCAATTAACTGCTGGGGAGCGGTTTTTATTTTGATTTCAGAGCTTTGAAAATAGTGATAGCCTTGTCCTTCATAGGATGTGTCGGTAAGCCGGTTTTGCAGAACATCCCATATAAACGAAATAGAAGGTTCTTCGATCAGCAAACAATCCAGTTTCCCATCTTGAATATCAGTGTCTGGAAAGAAGGGTTTGATCCCTCCTGTGAAAGGTCCGTTTACAGCTAAAAACATAGCTGCTTTACCTTCGAATTGAAACTCTTCAGATTGAACCGAAATCTCAAAAGGTTCCCACGTTTGCATGGATTTTGCTGCAGACAAATAATACGATAATCTGCCGAATCTTTCTTTTGTATCAGGATCTATCGATTCTGATACATGTGTAATTAATCCGACTCCCCAAAAGTTCGTGAAGAAATGGCCGTCGAATTCTCCTATATCAATATGCCGTATCTTTTTCTGGCTCAGCTGTTCAGCTGCTTTTACTGGATTTTGGTTCATGCCGAGAGCCCTTGAAAAATCATTGCAGGTTCCTCCAGGCAAGATTCCAAATGCAGGTTTTCTATCCTCTATTGATAATAATGCCTCTGCAACTTCATGTACCGTACCGTCTCCGCCAGCTGCAAGAATGACATCTGTATCTGAATGAAGCTGCTCTACAAAAGATGCACCCTCACCAGGGGCTGTTGTTTCGTATACTTGAACATCATGAAATCCTTTTTTTAATTCAGTAAGTACTTCATCCCAGTTGTTGAGAAGGCGTCCCTGTCCTGCTTTAGGATTTAAGATCACAGAAACTCGTTTTAATTCTGATTCATTCATACTCATTGAACAACCATGTATTCTTTGACAAATGACTTGCCAGAGAATAGAGTTTCAGGAAGTCCTTTAGACGTGCTCCTGTCCTTATGAGCTTCCTCATATGCTTTCGATTGCTGCCAATTGATGAAGTCAGCATGGGAATTCCAGAGAGTCATGATAATATAGGGGTCGTGATGAACCGGGCGAAGTATACGAATCCCAATGAATCCAGGTTCATTCTCAACAAGACCTGCACGATTTAAAAAGCGCTCTTCAAAAAGACTGCGGCCATCCTCTGTAACAGGAACATGATTCATAACGACAAAGCCTGCACCTGATAAAGTTCCTCTCTGGTTGATCACTTCATATTCATGTTTTTCAGTAAAAGGATTCTCTCCATCTGTCTCGTATACGAGTGCGGAGTTTGAATCACCTTCTAGCAGGAGCGCCTGGCTGTATTTTTCTTGATAGCTGGATAGATAGTCGGTTGTTCCGTACGTGATATAAGTCTTCATTTGCTAATCCCTGCCTTTTAATCGATTTATCTTTGTTTTACCCAACCAACATGCGGACTAAACAGTGTAAGAATCTTACTGCTTGTAATATACTTTCCATCTGAGGGAAAATTATATAAAATGTACTTTTCGGCCTAGAAAGAAGTGAGGTTTGATTATGGTGAAGAAAAGTCTTGTCGCACTTGGTATTTTAGTTGGTTCATTGATCATCGGATTTTTTGCCTACCTTTTTATCATTTTGGCGGGAGATTATGTGATTGATGAAAAAGATCTTGTGATGGATTCTGCCACGCTTTTAGTGAACGAAAAAGGTGAAAAAATCACAAAAATATATAATGAAAACAGGGAAATCGTTGATATAAACGATATTCCTGATCATGTTCAGGAAGCTTTTGTAGCAGTAGAAGACTCACGTTTTTATAAACATAACGGAATAGATGCAAAAGCAATTTCACGTGCCATCTATAAAGATATTTTGGCTGGAAGCAAGGTTGAAGGCGGAAGTACGATCACGCAGCAGCTGGCTAAAAATGTTTTCTTATCACATGAAAAATCCTGGCTGCGCAAAACCAAAGAAGCGGTCATTGCTATTAATCTTGAACGAAGATATTCAAAAAATAAGATTTTGGAGATGTACCTGAACCAAATTTACTTTGGACACGGAGCATATGGCATTCAGCTTGCTGCTAAAACGTATTTTAATAAAGATGTAAGTGAACTAACTGTTGCAGAAGGTGCAATGCTAGCCGGTCTTCCGAAAGCTCCAGGTCATTACTCGCCTATTAAACATCCGGATGCTGCAAAGGAACGCCGAGATCTAGTGCTGACCCTTATGGAGAAGCAAAACTATTTGTCTCCGAATGAAACAGTAAGAGCACAAGGGCAAACGATCGCTGTAAACTTTACGCAGGAAGAACGAAATCCGGCGTACTCGACTTATATTGACATGGTAATTAAAGAAGCGAGAGAAAAGTATCATATCTCGAGAGAAGAATTGAGGCAGGGCGGGTATAAGATTGTCGTGCCAATGGATCCTGCCGCACAAAATTCTGTATATAAAAGCTTTCAAGAAGGAAAATATTTTATTGGAACCGGAAAGGAAAAACCTGAAGGAGCCATGGTTCTCATGGACAGCCAGACAGGGGGACTGCTCGCTGTTCAGGGCGGTCGGAACTATGTGACAGAAGGGCTTAACCGCGTTGAAGTAAACCGGCAGCCGGGATCAACATTTAAACCATTGTCCGTATATGGCCCTGCTTTGGAATCGGAAAAATATAAACCATATTCCATGCTGCTGGATGAGGAAATGAGCTATAACGGATACGAGCCGAAGAACTATAACGGCAGATACGAAGGGGAAGTATCGATGGTGGATGCTGTCATACACTCTGTTAACTCATCAGCTGTATGGCTTTTGAATGAGATTGGTATTTCTTATTCCAAAAAGTATTTAGAAAACCTCGGGATGCCGATTGAAGATAAAGGACTCGGCATCGCGCTAGGCGGAATCGATCATGGGGTAAGTCCTTTGCAGATGGTTAAGGGCTATAGAAGTTTCCTTCATGAAGGAAAGACCGTCGAACCTTTTGTGATCAGCAAAATCTACAATCATGAGGGCGAGCTGATCGGCAAGGCCAAGCGTGAAGAAAAGAAAGTATGGACGAAGCAGAATGCATGGAACATGACGCGCATGCTGCAGCAAGTTGTGGAGAACGGAACAGGCTCAGATGGTCCGGAAAATATGGAGATTGCCGGAAAAACAGGAACCACCAATTATCCGAATGTGGATAAAGGAAATAAAGATACGTGGTTTGTTGGGTATACACCTCAAGTAGTCGGTGCTGTTTGGGTAGGTTATGATAAAACCACAAAGCAATCTTATTTAAACAGCGGAAGTGCACAGCCTACCCTTTTATTTAAACAAGTGATTAACGAGATGCCTTCACAACAGGGATTAGCATTTAAGAAGCCTGATGGAGTGAAGGATTTAGAACCTCCGATCGAAATGATCGAGGTCGGTGATCTTTCTGCTGAATTTGGTATGGGTGACTATGGCATGCCATCAGTCAAGTTAAGCTGGACGCCATCTAAGGACAAGCGTCTACAATATAAAATCTATGCTGTAAATGATGGGGAAAGAACGAAATTGGATACAGTAAAAGGAAAGGGAGGGTATGTTGCTTCAGGCAAGCATTTGTTCACACTGCCTGACTTTTATGTCGTTCCCTATAATCCTCTAACTAAAGAAGATGGCCGTCCTTCCAACACAGTTTCGATCTCATTCTTCCCAGGCTTTGGTGATGATGACGATGAAAAAAAAGACAACCGCGGAAAAGGGAACAATGGAAAGAAGAAAGACAAGAAGAAAAAGAAAGATGATTAAGATGAAGAAGGTGGCTTTTGTGCCATCTTCTTTTTTGCAGCTTTATTTGAGGATGCGGCTGTCGAAAGTTGTAGAAAATCGTTTTAAATGAAAATAACGTGCGATTAAGCTTACTACGTATTAATTAGGGACCGTGTGATGCTCATAATCGGTTAAACGAACAAAAAAGATGGGCACGACACCCATCTTTCATATTGTATTTTCATTTAATTCGCAAAAGGACTTTTCACGTCAACAGTAAATGGAACATTTGCACCGGAATACAGTCCTACATAGATGTAGGAGGTGCCGCCAGGAACTACACCTGACTCATTCGCTCCCGCTGTTGCGATGCTGCCGATCAGATTAAATGATGAATCATAGAAGTAAACATCTAGATCATGTGCCCCGTCAGCAGGACCTGTGACAGAAACATTATGCAATCCATCCCGATATTGTTCAGGAAGACTTACTACATATCCATCAACACCTTGTGATGCAGGTTCAGGGTTTTGGGTCGAAACGAATTCGTTCTGTGTTACACTTCCAGTCGCGTCCAAGTCAGCTAAGCTTCCGATGCCTGTTGCAGGGTTTCCTGCCTGGATCATCCCTTCACTTTTAAATGGTTCGGTAATAACAGGAGGCAATGCTTCAACTTTTGATGACCGTTCTGCAAAGACTTGGACTTCGGCAACCTGAACATGACCGAGAGAGTTATCTTGAGCATTTTTAGCAATGAACTTAATAAAGTTTGCTTTTACCGGTTCAGCCAAATCGAATGTTTTATAATGCAGATCGGGTGTTGCAGGACGCGGCTTTCCAGCGTTGAACGTACCGTCTTTAACAGCAGTCCAGTTTTCACCGTCAAACGATGTTTGGACGGTAAAGTCTTTTAATGCTGAAAAGCGTGCTTTTGCAATGTCTTTAAATGCACTTACTTGAACACTTGAAACGGTGGCTGGTTTATCTCCTGCAAGATCTATAACAAACTCAGAACCCGTAAAGCCTTCTTCTTTTGTTTGTGATGTATACACGGTTGCCTCGGTATCATCGAGGGCATTTTTCACAGGATGTGTTTCTGTTTCATCAGATACCGATACTACTTCAGCTCCGTTTGCTGCAGAAGCAAGGTTAGGTGATAGATTTACATCTAATGACTCAATCTCACCAGCTGTAATAGCTACATTTTTAAATGTTGTTGAACCGAAGCCGCGTGCTTGAATGGTAATGTCATAGGTTCCCGAGACGATAGGCATGCTGAACCCGCCGGTATCACTTGATAAAGCTACCGGACTAGTACGAGCTTCATATTGTCCAATAATAATCTTTGCATCTTTTACAGGTTTTTTTGTTGAAGAATTTATGATCTTTCCGGCAAGCATACCGTTTTGTCCGGAAACAGGGTGGTCATACGCCGGTACAGGATCACTATCATCACCAGATAAAGATTTAGCGGAAGCCCCAAGACCTCTTTGGGCAAAAGCTTTCCATAAAAGATCATAATGATCTCCACCGTATCTGTCTTGGTCAGCGGCAAGGATGGCTGTTCGCATATCATCCATTGACGGATCAGGAGCAGAGATTGGCATTGCATCCATTACGATATGTTCTGCGACAGATTCACCTTCTTCTTTTCCTAGCGCAGCTATTAAACTTTCTCGAACATGCCAAAGAATAGCCGCCCAGATCTCACCATCAGCGTGGACTTCAGGACCAACGATATCAAAACCAATGTCGCCAAACTGAAGGGGAGCATCATCGAGTGCCCAGCTTCTGATTCCACGTTCTTGATTCCCTGTTACATAAGCGCCGACAACCGGTTCTTTTTGCAGACCGTTTTTAACAAGATAGTGCATGCCGAACCAGTCACCCCAAGCTTCACCCATGGAGCCTGCTTGATGGCTGTTCAGAGATTCGCCTCCTGCTACATAACGGTTAGAGAGAGCATGGCTGTATTCGTGATAAATGATTCCGGCATCGAAATCACCGTCTGTGTATTCGCCTTCAAAAGCCCCTTTAATAGGCTCCCATAAAAACATACCGCTCCACGCAGGAATACCATCAGGAAGCGTTAGCATATAGGCGTTATCACGACCGGTATATGTCGGTTCTCCTCCTGATGCTGCACCCGCTTGGACAAGGCCGAGGATAGGGTCACCTTCCATACCGCCTTTTCCAAAATTCACAGCTTGCAGGTTACCAGCAGCTTCTGTCCAGCCTAGATTATAAAAATAATCATGAAACAGGTTGTGATGGTAGAACAAATTCGTTGCTGCACTGTGTACATCTTCTGCATAAGAAGGCGGAGCAGTTTGTCCTTCAGTTTTGTTCCAAGCGTTTTTAAACGGATACTTAAATTGCCCGAGCGGGTTTACCGGTCTGACAAGCCCAGCTCCTTCTGGGACGAGGAAATTACTCCAGTTTGCATACGTGTCCGCATTATTTCCAAGTGTTGTAACACCAGCATCATTTGCAGGCAACAGCCATCCTTGCGGAGAAGCTTCTGGGTCACCTTTTAAAGATTTCACAACCTGTGTGCCGCCGCCTGTCGGGGAACCGGGATAATTTTCAAAAATTAAGCCTTCAGGATCAAGGTTTTGAACAAGTGATCGTTCAAAAAGAGTTTTACCTGTTACTCCGTCAACAACAACTTCTTTACCTTTGTTCAGTTTTTCAATAAAAAGTACACGGTAAGCAGGTCTTACACCATCGGAAGTGACAAACGCTGATTTTTTAACGCGCTGATCAGTTGGGAGGGTATCGCCGCCAGCATATTCTTCCCAGCCTTTATTTGACCCCTTTAATACAGGCGAATAATTTAAATCAGGAAGATGTTCATAAACTACTGATAGAAGCGCATCTTTGCTTGATAGTTTATGTGCTTCTTCCATTTCTGACGCTTTTGAAGCATTTGAAGCAACTGAAAGAATACGTCCATCCTTATTGACAGAAATAATGATCCGTCCGCCGTTTGCCGATTCAATCCCAGAGAAAGTTTGCTGAAAAACAACGGTTTGAAGACCGCTGCCAGGAATAGAATGATTCTTTATAACTGAAAGGGAATCTGCTTGATTGGAAGAGAGTCCGAACATTTGTAAATTTTCTTTAAGCCAGTTTCGAGCAATAGTCTCACTGTTATAACTAGATGGAGGAGTTAAATATCCTTTGTTTTTTGAGATAAAAGAGGGTGTACCAAAAGTTGAATTCCAGGAGATTTTTGTTCCGGTGCCTGTTTCTTGTATAAATGAATTTGCAGCTTCTATTTGTGATCGATCAGGAAGCACTGCAGATAAATTTTTACGGATATCAAAATTCTCGTGATTATGTTCTTTTGCCAGTTCATTTGATGTAAGAGCATTCACGGGGAGATTACTGATTGGATATAACTGAGACAAAAGTAAAACAGAACTTACGGCTGAAAAGGTAATCGTTTTTTTGTTGATGGACATTGTACCCACTCCTTAACGGAATTTTCTGACTTTTATTACAGTCATTAAACAATTGTCCTAAAAATGAGTCAATGCATTTCCTGAAAGATAGTTCTTTATCTAATAATTTTTAGCCTGAAGTTATAGTGCTCCAATACGACTAAGGTAATAGAGAAGTAGGAAATCCATGTAGGGGTTTTGTGAAAAGAGTCCAATTTTATAAAACCTAATTATCGATTAAAGAGATTCCAGTATCGAGGTTATATTGCCGGGTGACAATGGCAATTTGCCAAAATGATGACAATTGAACTTTCAGCCTATACTTTTATTATGAATTCCCTTACAATGTGTATGGATATTGACGTTTAGAGGTTTTAAGTTTCAGCAGCTAGGAGATAACAATAGTGCTGCAGCTTTTGGTCTTGATAGAAAGGTGTGTACGTTTTGACAATGAATGAAGAGTTTTTGAAGGCGTGTCGTAAGGAGAAAAATTCACATATTCCTGTATGGTACATGAGACAGGCGGGCCGTTCTCAGCCTGAGTACCGTAAATTGAAGGAGAAGTATTCACTGTTTGACATCACTCACAGACCTGAGATGTGCGCAGGCGTTACAAAGCTGCCAGTTGATCAGCACGGTGTTGATGCTGCGATCCTTTACAAGGATATTATGTCACCGGTTCCTGCAATTGGTGTAGATGTAGAGATCAAGCCGGGGGTAGGCCCCGTTATCGATAATCCTGTAAGAACACGCGAGGCTGTTGAAAGACTTGGAACGATCAACCCTGAAAAGGATGTTCCTTATGTACTTGAAACGATTAAAATTTTGCGTCAGCAATTGGAAGTTCCTCTAATCACTTTTGCAGGTGCTCCATTTACACTTGCAAGCTATATGGTTGAAGGTGGTCCTTCACGGGATTACCATAAAACAAAGCAGCTTATGTTCTCGGATCCAGAAAGCTGGTTCATGCTTATGGACAAGCTAGGAGACATGACGATTGCTTATGCAAAAGCTCAGATTAAAGCTGGAGCTCAAGCTTTTCAAATTTTTGATTCTTGGGTGGGAGCTTTAAATCAGCAGGATTACGCAAAATACATTATGCCTGTTATAGAGCGAATCTTTTCAGAACTTCGCGGAGAAGGTGTTCCGTTGATTCTTTACGGAACAGGCGCTCGCCATCTCGTAATGGAGTGGAACGAACTTCCTATCGATGTGATTGGACTTGACTGGAGATTGTCGCCAAGAGAAGCGCGTCAGATGGGTGTTACGAAGGCTCTGCAAGGAAACTTGGATCCTTCGCTTCTGCTTGCTCCTTGGGAAGTTATTGAAGCAAGAACAAAAGAAATTTTGGATGAAGGTATGGAAGAGCCAGGATTTATCTTTAATGTAGGTAAAGGTATTTTCCCTGAGGTCAACATCGCAACATTGAAGCAATTAACTACTTTTGTCCATGAATACACGTCTAAAAAACTAGGGTGAATAAAGTGACAAAAAAGAAAATCGGATTACTCGTGATGGCATATGGAACGCCAAGAAGTCTGGATGAAGTAGAGAGCTATTACACACACATTAGACGAGGCCGAAAACCTTCTCCTGAACAGCTTCAAGAGTTAACGGAGAGATACGAACAGATCGGCGGAATATCTCCATTAGCAAAAATTACAGAAGATCAGGCACGAAAACTAGAAGAAGAAATGAATGGCCGCTACGCTGATCAAGAGTTTAAGAGCTACCTAGGGTTAAAGCACATTGATCCTTTTATTGAAGACGCTGTTCAGCAAATGAAAGAAGATGGTATCGAGGAAGCTGTAACTCTAGTACTTGCACCTCATTATTCAACGTTCAGTGTTAAATCTTACAACGGGCGTGCGGTAGAAGAATCAGCTAAAATCGGCGGTCCTAAATTTGTAACAATCGACAGTTGGTACGACGAGCCTAAGTATCTCCAATATTGGGCAGATGGAATTAAACAAACGTTTAATAGTATTCCAGCTGAAGAGCATGAAAAAACGGTTGTTATCTTTTCTGCACACAGTCTTCCGGAGAAGATTTTGCAGATGGGTGACCCATATCCTGCTCAATTACAGGAAACAGCTGATCTGATTGGAAAAGAAGCGGACGTTCCTCATTATACGATCGGCTGGCAAAGTGCAGGCAACACGCCGGAGCCTTGGATTGGACCGGATGTGCAGGATCTTACACGTGACCTGTACAACGAGCATGGATACAAGCATTTTATCTACTGTCCTGTGGGGTTTGTTGCTGATCATTTAGAAGTTTTGTATGACAATGACTATGAGTGCAAAGTTGTAACGGATGAATTAGGCGTTAACTATTACCGTCCTGAAATGCCAAATGCAAAACCTGAATTTATTGACTGTCTGGCAACAACAGTTGAAAAAGCACTAGTAAAAGAAAGAATGTGAATCAGATGAGCGAGCGACAGCACGTGATCATTTTGGGCGGCGGCATTACAGGTTTAGCCGCTGCCTTTTATGTGCAAAAATATGCAAAAGAAATAGGGAAGCCTGTAACATTTACATTGCTTGAAAGCAGCAGCAGGCTTGGCGGAAAGATTGAGACGATTAAGGAAAATGGATTTGTAATTGAGCGGGGGCCGGATTCTTATCTGGCTCGAAAAACGGTTATGACCGATCTAGCTAAAGAGGTTGGTCTTGAAAAAGAACTGGTTTCCAATGAAACAGGGCAGGCTTATATTTTGCATAATATGAGATTGCATCCTATACCGGAGGGAGCTGTAATGGGTGTCCCGACAAAAGTGATGCCTTTTGCGTTCACCCCGCTCTTTACAATATTCGGAAAAGCGAGAGCAGGTTTTGACCTTTTCCTGCCTAAGCGTTCAGATTCTAGTAAAGATGTATCGGTTGGGCACTTTTTTAGAAGACGACTTGGTGATGAAGTAGTAGACCGTCTGATTGAACCTTTGCTTTCAGGAATCTATGCTGGTAAGATCGATCAATTAAGCTTGCAGTCTACTTTTCCTCAATTTATAGAAACAGAAAGAAAGCATAGAAGCTTAATTCTTGGTATGAAGAGTTCAAAGCCAAAGCCTGTAAAAACTCAGAAGACGGAAAAGAAAAAGGGTGCCTTTTTAACATTTAAAAATGGACTTTCCTCTTTTGTTGCCGCTCTGGCTGAATCACTTCCTGATGAGAGCGTGAAAATGGGAGTTAAGGCTGAATCTGTAGAACGTTCAGAAGACGGAACTTACTCTGTTAAAATGGATGATGGGTCAATGCTATCTGCTGACCACGTGATCGTAACCACACCTTATGCAATCACGAAAAAATTATTTAACGAGAAGCTGTTTCCGGCAGATTTTCATAAAACAAAACCCACTTCTGTTGCAACCGTTGCGATGGAATTCAATGCAGATGACGTTTCATTTTCTTTAGATGGCACTGGATTTGTTATCGCAAAAAGCGAGAAAACGTCTATCACAGCATGTACGTGGACAAGCCGCAAGTGGCCGCATACGACACCTAAAGGCAAGGTGCTTCTAAGATGCTATGTAGGCCGGGCTGATGATCAAGGAATCGTTCATGAGTCAGATGAAGTGATATTGAATAAAGTACTGGATGATCTGAAAAAGATTATGGGTGTAGATACTCAGCCCGAAAAGTATTATGTCTCACGTATGATCGATTCAATGCCGCAGTATGAAGTTGGCCACAAAGAGTACGTGAAGCAGCTTAGAGCGTCATTTGAAAAAGACCTTCCAGGCGTACTTCTTGCAGGTGCCCCATATGACGGAGTAGGACTTCCGGATTGTGTCAATTCTGCAAAAAAAGCGGTAGAATCACTTTTTACCAAATAAAATGATATTTGTTAAACGGCAAACGGATAAGTTTGTCGTTTTTCTTATTTTCTTGTAGAATGATTCTGCTATACTGAAGAAAGAAAAAAAGGGAAGGGGGAGCATTATGCAAGCATTTATTGAACCATTATTCGTTAATATTGCAATCGTTTTCTCTTTTACTCACCTCTTGAATATGTTCTTCCCTCTTCACCCAGGTGTAATACCAAGCTTAAAAAACAAAGTTATCTTTGGAGTAATAAGCGGATTCGGTGCTTTAGTTTGTATGTTATTCCCTATTGAAACGCTTAAGGATTCTTTTTTTGACCTAAGAAATGTACCTATTATGATTGTTACACTATATGCTGGCTGGCTGCCCGGGGCCATCTGTTCTTTATTTGTTATCATAGTAAGGAGCGGAATGGGCGGGGATTTTGCATGGCTCGGGGTCGTATTAACTTTATTAGCTTATGTGATTGCTCTAATATATCAAGGCTTCTTTGACGAAGATAAACGCAGGTGGGTTTCAGCGATCTATATTGCTGTGATCTACACGCTATTTTATATCTTGTTCATTCATTCATTTCTGGAATTTTTGACACTTGATTTTTATCTTGTTTATTTTTCTAGTTTTCTTATCGCTTTCTTTTCGTGTATTTTTCTTATCGAAAGACTTGTTAAGATTAATATGCAATTAAAAGAAACGGTTTATCTGGATAAATTAGCAGTTGCTGGCCATATGGCAGCGGCGATCGCGCATGAAGTCAGAAATCCGATGACGACCATCCGAGGGATGATTCAGTTTTTAGGAAGTACAACAAGTGATGAAAAATTGAAAGAACACTCTCCGCTATTAATTGAGGAACTGGACCGAACGAATAAAATCATTACGGATTACTTATCAATGGTGAAACCTGATATTCCCAAATTGGAAAGTATCGATATCGAAACCATTTTTAAAGATGTAGTGTCATTAACAGCCCCGTATGGATCTATACACAATGTGGAAGTGTCTTTAAGAGAAATTGGTTCATACTTGGTCTGTACAGACGAACAAAAACTTAAACAAGGGCTTATCAACATTATCAAAAACGGTATTGAAGCAATTGATCATGCTGGCACTATCCATATTTACAAATATAAAGTCACAAGAAAATATTTAACCATAGCAATTGAAGATAATGGAAAAGGAATGACTGAAAAAGAGCTTGAGCAGATTGGTCTTCCCTTCTACACAACGAAAGCCAAAGGGACAGGTTTAGGTATGATGGTAACCTTTAAGCTTATAAAAGATATGAGCGGAAAACTTCGGTATGAGAGCGAATTGAACGAAGGGACTAGAGTGCTCTTATCTCTGCCTTTATGTACGAAATCTGATCAGCTGCAAGAAGAGGTGGTAATGTAATGGATCGCAGACAAAGTATATTAGATGCAGCTGAACGTTCCTTTTCAATGTTTGGCTATAAGGCGAGTACAGTTGACCAGATCGCGAAAATTGCTAATGTCGGTAAAGGGACGATCTATACTTTTTTCGCAAATAAAGAAGAGTTGTTTTCTGAGATTATTACGAACCTGGTAAAAGAAACAAAGTTTGCAGCATCGAAAGCAATTAATGAAAATCGGCCGTTTTATGAGAATCTGCACTATGCTCTGTATGAAGTTATTGAGTTTCGAAAAACGCATCAATTGGCGGTGAAACTTTCACAGGAAGTAAAAGAAATGAATACATCCCCTGTAACAGAGGCTCTGCAAAGAATAGAGAAAGCGGTACTCGGTTTTGTTCAAAGGGAACTCGATAAAGCGATTGAAAAAGGTGAAATCAAAGATTGTCCTACAGATATCGTGGCATTCATGATGGTCAAACTGTACCTGGCTCTTATTTTTGATTGGGAAAGGGATAACCCCGCGATTCACAAAGAAAAGATGCTTGAAGTTCTAGAAATGTTCGTAATGGAAGGACTTCGAAAAGAATAATGTTGCAGAAGCAAATGAAACATGATAGATTTATTTGTGACCAGAATTTGATTTTGGTCATTTTTGAAAAAAGCCTAGATAATGTTGCTAATAGAAGATGTTGATTTCCGCTCTAGGATGCTCGCTTTCCGGGGGGCGTGCGGTGAGCCTCCTCTGCGCTTTGCGCCGATAGGAGTCTCAGGTTAAAAGAAGCATTTGTGCTCTTGCGTCTTCAAGTAAATTCTACGAGGTGTACTTCCTCGTCGCATGCCTTGCGAGAAGTAATCTCAGGTGGTTGGCACGCACCTTGCGCTCCAATCAACTAGTCAATGATGCATTATTTAATGTATGAGCAACAAACTTTAAAGCTTTTAGAAAAAAATCTTGAACGAGGTCTCTTTTTTTGCAGTGAATTGACCAAATGACTAAAATAGTCAATTTGTATTTTATAAGGAGTGAAAACATTGTTAAAGAGTATAGGTGCTCAGTTTAGAGCGGTATTTTCGAACAAGAAGATTGCGATACCAGTTTTTGCCGTTCTTTTTATACCTGTGCTGTATACCGGAATGTTCTTATGGGCTTTTTGGGATCCGTATGACAAGATGGAGGATCTGCCGGTTGCAGTCGTTAACCTGGATGAAGGGTATGAATATAACGGAGAAACCCTTGATGTAGGAGATGAGTTTGTAAAAAAACTGAAAGAGAATCCTCAGTTTAAGTGGAAGTTCGTCAGTGAGAAAGAAGCTGAGCAAGGGCTTGAAGAGAATGAATATTATATGATGATCGAAATTCCCGAGAACTTTTCCGAGAAAGCTACATCAATTTCAGGAAAGAAAAATAAAAAGCCGGAACTCATCTACACACCGAATGCCGGTTTTAATTTTCTAGCTGCACAGATCGGCGGTACCGCGGTCGATAAAATGAAAGAAAGCCTATCAAATGAACTGACAAAAACATATGCCGAAGTGATGTTTGGTCAAGTTGAGCAGCTTGCGGGCGGGCTTGATCAGGCTGCTGAAGGTTCAAGTAAAATAACAGATGGTTTAGAAAAAGCGTCCACTGGAAGCGGTGAGCTTGCAGCGGGCATGACTGAAAAAACTCCTCAGATTAAAGAATTGGAAAGCGGCGCAGCTTTATTCAATTCTAAGATGACGGAGTTTGACAGCGGCATAGATCAATTGGTTGCTGCGCATAAAAAATTAGCGGATGGTACAGGAGAGCTCAACTCAGGAGCACACTCATTAAAAAGCGGTCTCAGCCAAGCGACAGCTGGTTCTGAGAAGATAAAGGATGGAAGTCTTGCTTTAAAAGACGGTACTGAAAAGCTGTCCATGGGTGCTGGCAATGTAGCAAGTTCTGTGAATGAGTGGAACGCAGGAGCTCAAAAAGCTGCTGCAGGTTCGAAACAGGTTGAACAACAGATCAACAATTTAATTCAAAATCAGAGCAATATGTCTGATGAAGAAATAACAGCTGCGTTAAAACAGATTTCTGCTATCAGCGGCGGTGTGAATAACGGGCTAGATGGATTAACGGCAGCATCCGGCAAAATTGCAGGTGGAGCTAATGAGGTATCAGCAGGTGCAAAAAAATTAAGTGATTCACAAGCTGCAGTGGCACAAGGGGCCGAACAGCTGCATGCTGGACAGCTAAAACTAGCTGATGGGGTAGATCAACTTGCTAGCGGACAGGCAAAAGTAAACGCAGGGACGCAAACGTTCCAGTCAAAACTAGGTGAAGCGGCGTCTGGTTCACAACAATTACTTGCAGCAAGCGGCAAACTTGCGGATGGAACGGCAACCGTGTCTTCAGGCTGGCAAGAGGTAACAGGTCATGTAAATGAAATTCATAACGGAGAACAAAAGCTGCTTGAAGGAAGCGGGCAATTATCCTCTAAACTGGGTGAAGCCGCTGACAAAACAGGAGAGCTTGATCCAGACAGCGAAATGTTTGAACGGATCGCCAACCCGGTTTCTGTAAAAACAAAGAGTTTTTCTGATGTTCCAAACTACGGTACTGGGTTTGCTCCTTATTTCTTATCATTAGGGTTATTTGTAGGTGCATTATTAATGTCGATTGTGTTCCCGTTGCGTGATAAAGCAGGGGAACCGCGTTCAGGTTTTAGATGGTTTGCGAGCAAGTTTACCTTCTTAGCTGCAGTCGGTGTTGTTCAAGCGTTGATCGCTGATGCAGTGCTGCTATACGGTTTAAAGATCGAAGTAAGTAATCTGCCGGCATTCATCGGTCTTAGCATAATTACTAGTCTTACGTTTTTAGCGCTTGTTCAATTGCTCGTAACAGTTTTAGGGGACCCTGGACGATTTGTTGCGATTATCATTTTGATTCTTCAGTTGACAACGAGTGCAGGTACATTCCCGCTGGAACTTATCCCAGAAGGACTGCAGGTCTTTAACACATGGCTCCCGATGACTTACTCTGTATCAGGCTTTAAAGCTGTAATCTCAAGCGGAGACATGAATAGTTATACTTTCAACGTATGGGTGTTAATAGGATTTATGATTCTATGTATGATTGGAACATGGGCATATTTCGCAGCTCATTTTAGAAAAAGAATAGACAAACAGACGAAATTGCAGCTTAATCTGCACGAAAAACACTTGGAGACGTAAATCCAAGTGTTTTTTTGTTCGAATACATGTGATGCAGGTAGTTTTAGAAGATGTAAAACCTTGGTTTGAGAGGGTGATAAAAGTTGAGCGGTCCGGAGCTTTTTTTAGCGTAACTCAGACATTTTGAGCGAAGAACAGGAGTTTTGAGCGAACGTGTAATAAATATAAGAACACGTACCGTAAAACCTGGAGCCACTTCCAATAACAGCAAAGTTTTTCGTCCAGCCGTAAAAAAGTGGTTTTTAAGCAAACTAGCAAGGGAAAGATAATAATTGGACATTCTAATGGATGCAGCTTATTTTACGTAAAAAGGAGAGAACCGCACTTGATTACTTTCAAAAACGTAGGGAAAACGTTCCCTGACGGTTTTGAGGCTTTGAAGAACATTGACTTTCAGGTTAAAGAAGGCGAGTTAGTCGCGTTAATCGGGCCTAGTGGTTGTGGTAAAACAACAACCATGCGAATGATAAACCGTTTGATAGAACCATCAAAGGGAACGATTCTAATTGATGGAGAGGATATTGCAGAACAAAACCCCGTTGAGCTGAGAAGGAATATCGGATACGTGATTCAGCAGATCGGACTTCTGCCTCACATGACGATTGAAGACAACATTTCTCTCGTTCCGCGCTTAAAAGGCTGGGAGAAAGAAAAATACGATGGCAGAGTAGATGAATTGCTTAATTTGGTAGGGTTGGATCCTAAAACATTCAGAAAACGCTATCCTTCTGAGCTAAGCGGCGGTCAGCAACAGCGTATAGGAGTTATCCGTGCCTTAGCGGCTGAACCTCCTATCATCTTGATGGATGAACCTTTCTCTGCACTAGATCCTATCAGCCGAGAACAGCTTCAGGATGAACTTGTTAAATTGCAGGATACGATTAAGAAAACGATCGTATTTGTAACGCATGATATGGATGAAGCGATTAAGATTGCGGATCGGATCGCGATTTTAGATAAAGGAGAAATCATTCAATTCGATACGCCTGAACGAATTCTTCGTCATCCAGCGAATGATTTTGTTAAAGGTTTTATTGGCGAGAACAGACTCTCATCTGAGGCTGCTATGCCTGAAGCTGTTGATCTGATGAGAAGGAATCCTATAACTTCTAAACATTCAAGAGGACTTGCTGAAGCTTTAAAAATGATGAAACGTTATGGGGTAGACAGCCTCCTAATAACTGATCAGCAAAATAAGCTGCTTGGTATTACTACACTTGAAATCATTGAAAGACATTATGCAGAGGAAGATAAAACAGTCGGAGATCTAATGGAAAAAGAAATTGCCACAGTGACTCCAGATGCATCGTATACAGAAGTGGCAGAAATCTTTGCGACTAATCATGTAAATATGATTCCTGTACTTGAAGATGGGAAACTTTTTGGAATCATAACGCGTGCGACAATGATGAGGGGACTTGCTGGATTAAACATCACCGCACAAAAACCTCTTGAAGGAGGTAAAGGTGATGAATAATTTAATTGATACTTTAGTTAACCGCTGGCCAGAAATTTTAGTAGGATTGCAGCAGCATTTATTCTTATCTCTTGTTTCAATACTAATTGCTACCGTCATTGCCATTCCGCTTGGGATTTTTATTTCTAGACAAAAACGAGTGGCAGAACCAATCATTGGGGTCACTGCTGTTTTTCAAACGATACCGAGTTTAGCCTTGTTTGGCTTCTTGCTGCCTGTCTTTGGGATTGGAAGCACGACGGCTATCATCGCACTTACTGTTTACGCTCTATTGCCGATTTTACGCAATACTTACACAGGTATTACGGGAGTAGACAATTCAGTTGTTGAGGCAGGAAAAGGTATGGGAATGACCAATTCTCAAATTTTAAGAATGATCGAACTGCCATTAGCACTGCCTATTATCATGGCAGGTCTTAGAACCGCAACAGTGCTTACCATTGGTGTGGCTACGTTAGCTGCATTTATCGGTGCAGGCGGACTTGGGGATCTAATCTACCGCGGTCTATCAACAACACGTAACGAACTGGTATTAGCAGGAGCTATTCCGGCTGCATTATTAGCTATCCTTTTTGATTTTATATTACGCAGAATTGAAATGGCTACTGAGCCAAAAACATCAGCAAATAAGCGCAGTTCATGGAAACTTCCGCTATTTATAGGTATTCCAATTGCGGCTCTCGTTCTATTCTTTGCCTTGCGCGGAGGCGGAGACGAAGATGCCATCGTGATTACAGGGAAGAAATGGACAGAGCAATATATACTTCCTTACATCATTTCTGAATATGTAAAAGATAAGACGGATTATCCCGTTGTTGTTAAAGAAGCGATTGGGGAGACGCCGATCTTAACTGAGGCAATCAAAAAAGGCGACATTGATATGTATGTTGAATATACCGGAACAGGATATTTAACTATTTTAAAAGAGAAGTATGATCCAGGAATGACTCCTGAAGAAATTTACGACACGGTTAAAAAAGGCTATGAAGAAAAATACAACCTGAAGTGGACGAAGCCATTAGGATTTGAGAACACGTATGCATTAGCTTTAAATCCTGACAAAGCAAAACAACTAAATGTAAAGACGATCTCAGAATTAGCGCCGATTTCAGATGAAGTTTCGTTTGGCGGACCTACAGAGTTTTTTGAACGTGAAGACGGGTACGAACCGTTCGTCAAAACATATAACTTAAACTTTAAAGTGAAAAGAAGCCTCGATCCGAATTTAATGTACACGGCAGTTAAAGAAAGAAAAGTAGACGCTGTTCCAGCGTTTACAACTGATGGCAGGATTGTCCGCTTTAATTTAGAGACATTAAAAGATGACAAAAAGTTCTTCCCGCCTTATTTTGCTGCTCCAATCGTAAGGGAAGAAACGTTAAAAGAATATCCGGAGCTTGAAGGCGTACTGAATGAACTTGAAGGAAAGATTACTGAGGAAGAAATGGCTGAGATGAACGCGAAGGTTGACTTAGATAAAGAAGATCCGCGCCAAGTAGCTAAAGATTTCTTGGAGAGCAAAGGATTGATCAAATAATGTGAGAAACTGGACTCTGTAGTGGGTCCAGTTTTTTTTATTGAGTCTGATTTTAATTAATTAATAAAGAAAAGTTAGCGGATCCACCCTTGGAATCGCTAGCTTTATTACGCTTTATAACACTTTACTTAAAAACAGCTTTGTCCGTTCATGTTTAGGGTCTCCAAACAGCTCTGAAGGTACATTTTCCTCAACGATGTACCCGCCATCCATGAAGATCACCCGGTCGCCAACTTCACGCGCAAAGCCCATTTCGTGAGTTACAACGACCATCGTCATTCCTTCTCGTGCGAGATCCTTCATTACTTCTAACACTTCCCCGACCATTTCTGGGTCAAGTGCGGAAGTAGGTTCATCAAAAAGCATGATTTTCGGGTCCATTGCAAGTGCGCGGGCAATCGCAACACGCTGTTTTTGCCCTCCGCTTAGTTGAGAAGGGTAAGCGTTCGCTTTATCCTGCAACCCTACCTTTGCTAGAAGTTTCAATGCCTTGTCCCTAACTTCTTCTTTGTTTGCATTCCTTACTTTTAATGGAGCAAGTGTAACGTTTTCGAGTACTGTTTTATGCGGAAAGAGGTTGAACTGCTGAAATACCATGCCAACATCTTCCCGGATCTTATTAATATTTGTTTTGGGATCAGTGATATCTGTTCCATCTACTAAAACTTGACCGCCTGTGATTTCCTCCAGTTTATTAATGCAGCGGAGAAACGTACTTTTTCCTGAGCCAGAGGGACCGATCACACATACTACTTCTTGTGGTTTTATTTCAGCGTTGATGTCCTTGAGAACTTCGAGATCGCCGAAGGACTTTTTTAAATTTTTTACTTTAATCATTGTCCGGCTCCTTTCATGTAACAACTCGTTTATGTATTTTATCATAAGTTCGTTTGTTTCTAATAAAGTCCTGCTTTAATTCAAATCTTTAATTGCAAAACTTTCTGAAAAAAGGCATTGACCTGCAGTTGAAAGTTGAACTATACTCTGAATATGAAAACGATTTCATGATTTCGATTCCAGAAAGTTTTTAAAGAGGAGAATCTGATGGCAACCATTCAAGATGTGGCGAAATTGGCAGGGCTGTCCCGCACGACTGTTTCAAGGGTGATCAACGAACATCCATATGTAACAGAAGAAAAAAAGCGGCTTGTGTCAAATGCTATGCAAGAACTCAACTATGTTCCGAATTCATCAGCAAGAAGATTGCGAAGACAGCAAACAGAAACAATTGCCGTCTATGTTCCGCGTATCACGAATCCCTTTTTCAGTCATTTAGTTGAAGTGATGGAAAAAGAAGCTGCCAAAAAAGGCTACCAGCTGATTTTGTGCCAGACACGCTATAAAAAGGAACAAGAGCGCAACTTCTTGGAGCTTTTAAAAACAAAGCAGGTAGATGGTTTGATTTTGACGTCAATCGAAAATGACTGGAGTGAGATTGAACCTTATTTGGCTTACGGTCCTATTGTTGTATGCAACGAATACTCTGACTCAGCACAAGTTCCCCTTGTTTTTTTAGACCAGATCGAAGGCGGCTACATAGGAACGAAGCATTTGATCGAACAGGGATATACTAAGCTTGGGTATTGTACGGGAGATCATAAAAGTTCGAGAGTTGCGCATGACAGAAGGGTCGGATTTTTAAAGGCATTGAATGAAGCGGGACTTCAGATGAAGGATGAATGGTATTTCGGTGGTGCTTACAGTGTGCAAGACGGTAAAAGAACGTTTGAGAATCTGAAGAAACTTTCAGATCGGCCACAAGCCCTTTTTACAGGAAGTGATGAGGTAGCTGCAGGAATTGTTAAGGCTGCATCAGATGCTGGGTGGAAGGTACCTGAACACCTTGCCGTCATTGGATTTGATAATCAGCCTCTAGCCGAACTGATGGAATTGACTACTGTCGAACAGCCGATTGAGACGATTGCCCGGCAGGCGATGGAATTAATGATTGAATCAATTAAATCAAAGAGGACACCTGTTAGAAAAGAAGTCATTTTGCCTTTGAACCTGATTCAGCGTTCTTCCACATAACAAAATGAAATCGTTTACAAAACAGGAGAGTAGGGGGATAAAACTATGAAAAAGCTTAAGAAGATTTCAAAAGTGATTTCGACTTCGCTTGCGCTTTCACTTGTGCTTGCAGCTTGCTCAGACAAAGAGGAAGGCAGCAGCAATTCTGGCGGCGGGGATAAAGATGAAAAAGTAAAAATCGTTTATGCGCGTGGTAAGGATGATACACAAGGGACTACAGCAATGGTGGAGGCTTTTGAAAAAAAATACCCTAACATTGACGTAGTATTTAAAGAGATGCCAGCTGATACAGGAAAACAGCATGACGCTTATGTAACAGCTTTTAACGCAAATTCAGATGAGATCGATGTTATTGATCTGGATGTTATCTGGCCGGCTGAATTTGCGCAAGCAGGATTCTTGATGCCGCTTGATCGTTTTATCGAAAAAGATGGTGTTGATATTGGCGCTTATAACGAAGGCGCAATCAGTGCTGCCAAGTTCAAAGGCAAGCAATGGGCACTTCCTAAGTTCATCGATGCTGGAATGCTGTTCTACCGTACTGACTTAGTTCCTGAAGGTGAAGTTCCAAAAACGTGGGATGAGCTTTTAGCGAAGGCGAAAGAAACAAAAGGTCAAGGCGGAACACAATTTGGATACTTAATGCAAGCTAAGCAATATGAAGGTCTTGTATGTAACGCTGTTGAATTTATCGCTTCTTATGGCGGTGAGATCATCGACGAAAATGGAGAAGTAAAAGTAGATTCTCCTGAAGCTATTAAAGGGATCTCTAAGCTAGTTGAAATCGTAAACTCTGACGTTGTGCCGCAAAACATCACAACATTTGCTGAGCCTGAATCTCATACAGCGTTCATCAACGGACAAGCTGGTCTGATCCGTAACTGGCCATATCAATATGCGCTGGCAAACGATGAGAAGCAATCTAAAATCGTTGGTAAAGTAGCAGCAGCTCCACTTCCGGCTGGTGATGCAGGTTCTGCAGCAACACTTGGAGGATGGATGGCTGGTATCAACAAGAACACGAAGCATCCTGAAGAAGCATGGAAGTTCTTAAGCTTTATGGCAGGTGAAGAAGGACAGAAGATCGACGCGATCAAAGGCGGACATGCTCCAACAATTCTTTCTCTTTATGAAGATGAAGAAATTCTGAAAGCAAACCCTTACTACAAAGATGAAGGATTTGTAAAAGCTCTTGAAGCGGCTGTTTCTCGTCCTGTAGCACCGAACTACCCAGAGATCTCTGACATCATTCAAGTTCAGGTATCTCAAGCTATCGCTAAAAAGGTAACACCTGAAGAAGCTGCAAAGAATATGCAAAAAGAAATTTCAGAAAAGCTTGAGAAGTAATTTTTGAGAAATAGGGGTCAGCCTTCTGCATAGAAGGCACCCTTTTCTCAATATCTGGTATCGATTCCATAAGAGTGAAATGGATGGACGTTACAGCGCCCGTCCGTCGATTGCATTCGAAAAGCAAGGAGCTGACCCTTTTGAAACCTAATTTGATGCCTAATAATTCAAAACCTATTGAGGCTAAGACGAAAACGAAGAATAAAAAGAAACTGTCTGAACGTTCGCTAGGCTATTTCCTCATTGCACCTGCCATGATTCTTATTTTTGTTATTGCGATTTGGCCGGTTTTCCAATCTTTTTATTACAGCATGTTTGACTTGAGACTGAACAATCCAGGTAAATCAGAAGCTCATACTTCATACAGTGTGAACCTCCATACTTATTTGGACAACTATCCTTTTTTAATGAATACACTGGATGAAGAAATTGGAGAAGCTTCAGGGAAAACGAAAGAGGAGCTTGAGGCGATTCAGGCTGATCTTGAAAAAATAGATTCAGAGTTACAAAAAGACAGCGAACTGAAAGAAAAATACGAGCAGGTTGATGAGAAGCTGATGGTCATGAAGCCTGTCAGTGAGGATCTTGCTGTTGCTGAGCTGGACAAAGATATTGCTCTTGATCTTGAAAAGACAGTAGATGAAACAACAGATCGTGTTCGGGAGTTGAAAGGCGAACTGAAAAATCCCGATGATGCGATTGGATTATCCTCATCGTTAAGTGATTCTGTCATCACTCCGAATTTTATCGGACTGAAACACTATAAAGAAAATTTATCTGATGGACGTATGTGGAAAGCAATCTCAAATACTACCGTCTTTACCGTTATCTCTGTTTTCATCGAGCTTGTGATTGGTCTCGCGATCGCGATCCTGATTAACAAGGCGTTCTTCGGAAGAGGGCTTGTCCGTGCAACAATACTAATTCCTTGGGCTATTCCGACCGCTGTTTCGGCGTTCATGTGGAAGTACTTATATGATGGGCAAAACGGTATTGTAGCGAAGGCTTTTGAGAGTATTGGTCTTTTTGACCGAATGACAGATCTATTAACAAGCAGCAATGGTGCCATGTTCTCGGTAATTTTTGCGGATGTATGGAAAACGACACCTTATATGGCGTTGCTATTACTTGCTGGATTACAGACGATTCCGAGTTCTTTGTATGAAGCAGCAGCAATCGATGGAGCGAGTAAGTGGAAACAATTCTTAAAGATCACATTGCCGTTATTAAAATCTAGCATTCTTGTTGCTTTATTGTTCCGTACACTGGATGCGTTCCGGGTGTTTGATTTAATCTACGTATTAACAGGCGGAGGTCCAGCCAACTCTACGGAAACGATCTCCATATTAGCTTATAAAGTTATGTTTGCACAAACCAATTTCGGTGAGGGTTCGGCGTTGTCCGTCATTGTGTTTATCTGTGTAGCGATTATATCAATGATCTACATTAAATTCTTAGGCCGTGATCTTTTAAATGATAAGTAAAAACGGAAACTAAAAAGGAGTGAATAGGAAATGAACAAAAAAGCGGGTCCAATGTTTTATGTATTTCTAGCATTGTTTGTCTTCCTTGTCATGTTTCCGTTTTTATGGGTACTGGCAAGTTCGATTAAACCGGTTGCCGAGTTGTTTGGCGATCGCGCGTTCATACCGTTTACAGATAATATGACACTTGAAAATTACGAATCTGTATTTGTGAATTATCCTTTCTTAAAATATCTGTGGAACAGCTTGGTCGTTTCAACAATTACAACAGTCTATGCCGTTCTTGTTGCGAGTTTTGCAGCGTATGCGATCGCACGCTTAAAGTTTAAAGGGAAAACATTTATTTTAGGATTAGTGCTTTCGGTTTCGATGTTTCCTCAGATCGCAACAATTTCACCGATCTATATCGTCCTGAAAAACCTTGGTTTGACGAACAGCTATCTTGGTTTGATCATTCCTTATACGACGTTTACACTGCCGCTTTCGATCTGGTTATTGGTAACGTTCTTCCGTAAGATTCCGTTTGATCTTGAGGAAGCGGCGAAAATGGACGGGGCATCACTGATGCAAACGTACTGGAGAGTTATCCTGCCGCTGGCGATTCCAGGGATATTCACAACAGCGATTCTTGTGTTCATCTCAGCATGGAACGAATTCCTGTTTGCGTTAACGATCAACACGGATGATGCTTACAAAACCGTACCGGTCGGTATCGCGATGTTTGAAGGTCAGTTCACGATTCCGTGGGGCGAGGTTACAGCAGCTACCGTTATCGTAACGGTTCCACTCGTAATTATGGTTTTAGCGTTCCAGCGTAAGATTGTATCTGGACTGACTTCAGGTGCGGTAAAAGAATAGCATTTGGAACAGAAACCCTACAGCTAACTATTGCTGTGGGGTTTTTGTTATTTTTTCTAATAACAAACATAGAGATATGAAGATGATATGTCTGGAAGGAGGAGAGAAAGTGCACGGTCATGATGTTTCTTATATTAATTGGAAGGGCAGAAATGTTCACGTCCATCAATACTCTACCCAAACTACAGTTAATGACGGACATTCACATACTGTTCAAGGCGTTACCAGCCAAGCAAATAACACGATGGGGCATGTTCATACTTACCAGGGAACTACAACTTTTGACGATGGTCATGTTCATCGCTTCTCAGGAACGACTGGACCTCCAATTTATTCAGCGGACGGAACACATTATCATATGATAAGCGGGACAACTACGTTTAATGACGGTCACACGCATCAGTACACAGGCTGGACAGGGAAAAATGTTTCTGGTTGATAATTAGATATTTTTTAAAAGGCTGTACTCGTAAACTTAGTAGCTTTTGTAAGAGGTTAATTTCCGCTACAGAACTCGCTTTCCGCAGGGTGTGCGGTGAGCCCCCTCGTCGCCTGGCGACATTGAGTGGTCTCACCTGTCCCACTAATCCTGTAGGACAAGGAAGGCTCCGGCAGCGATATATCGCACGAAGAAAATGTGATCTTCATTTTCGAGGAGTCTCATCCTTTCGCTCCAATTAACAATGAAGAATTTAAAAACCTCTCAGTTGTAACGATTTTTTAGAAAAGAGCGTATAAAACACCGATTTTTTCGGTGTTTTTTATTTGGGAAAATGGAAGACTAAACTTGATTCTGATACTCTGAAGGTAACCAAATAAAATCGGAGGAATATTATCATGAAACTTACTGTTTTAGGCTACTGGGGCGGATATCCTGGCGCTGGGGAAGCGACATCCGGATATCTTTTACAAAGCGATAGCTTTAATCTGCTTATAGATTGCGGAAGCGGCGTCCTTGCCCAGCTGCAAAAATACATAAAACCAGAAGAGCTGGATGCAGTCGTTATATCTCATTACCATGCTGATCATGTGGCGGATATTGGAGTGCTTCAATATGCACGTCTTATTCAGTCATTTTTGCAGGAAGGGATGCAGACGCTGCCAATCTATGGCCATAACAAAGATGAGGCTGGTTTAATGTCACTCACTCATCTTCAGCATACAAAAGGAATAGCATATGATCCTTCCGGTGAATTAAAAGTTGGTCCGTTTACGATTACGTTTCAGCTGACAAAGCATGCAGCCGTTTGTTATGCGATGCGTATAACGGATGGGAAGGATACGATTGTCTATACGGCGGACACTGCGCTAATTCCGGAATTGATACCTTTCAGTCAAAATGTGGATCTTCTTATAGCTGAATGCAACTTTTATAAGGGAATGGATGGAAGCGGTCCTGGCCACATGACTTCTGAAGATTGCGGTAAGCTTGCACAGCAAGCAGAAGTCCAGAAGCTGCTGCTCACACATCTTCCTCATTTTGGTCAGTTATCACAGCTTGTCACAGAGGCAAAAGAGGTGTATAACAATAAAGTGGAGCTTGCCTCATCCGGATGGACGTGGGGAGCTTAAAGATAGGGACTGAAAGAGGAGAAAACTATGCTTTTTATTGATAATGAAAATATTACAGACCCAAGAGTGAATTTGGCGATTGAAGAATTCGCTTTGAAGCATTTGGACATCAATGAAACGTATTTGCTTTTTTATATAAATGAACCATCCATTATCATCGGCAAGAACCAGAATACGGTTGAAGAGATCAACGCAGAGTATGTGCGCGATCAGGGGATTCATGTAGTTCGCCGTTTATCAGGTGGCGGAGCTGTTTATCATGATCTTGGAAATTTAAACTTCAGCTTTATCACAAAGGATGATGGGAACTCTTTTCATGATTTTAAGAAGTTCACTGATCCAGTAGTAAAAGCGTTGAAAAAACTTGGTGTGAACGCTGAGTTGAGCGGACGCAACGATATCTTAGCTGACGGCAAGAAGATTTCGGGCAATGCGCAGTTTTCAACAAAAGGGCGCATGTTCAGCCACGGGACGTTATTGTTTGATTCTGAGATTGAAAATGTAGTATCGGCACTAAACGTACGTATGGACAAAATCGAATCAAAAGGCATCAAGTCAATCCGCAGCCGTGTTACGAATATTCGTGAGCACTTGGACGAAGACATGACGATGGAAGAATTTAAAGAAACACTTCTTACTTACTTGTTCGAAGAGTTTGATTCCGTTCCAAAATACGAATTAACGGAAAATGACTGGACTGAGATTCGTAAAATTTCCAGAGAGCGTTACGCAAACTGGGATTGGAACTACGGGAAGTCGCCGAAGTTTAACGTTGAATTATCTAATCGTTTTGCAGCAGGCTCTATTGATATCCGTCTTCACATCGTAAAAGGAATTATCCAGGAAAGTAAGATTTTTGGGGACTTCTTCGGTGTAGGAGATGTATCAGATATTGAGAATAAGCTGAACGGTATACGCTATGATCGCGAAGAAATTGAAAAAGTGCTGGAAGATATCGATCTGAAGCACTATTTTGGTAATGTTTCACGTCAGGAATTTCTAGATCTTCTATATTAATAGATAATATTGTGAAAACCGCCTTTTTGAGGGCGGTTTTTTGTATGGAGAGAATTTCGTGATTGGAAGAAATGGGGAAAACCGTTTTATACGGTGAACAACTTTTTTTGTACGGTCATAGCCGATTTTTGTTCGGTCAGCTTTAGTATTTGTTCGGTGAAGCAAAAAACTAATAGACATAATGAGCTGTATTTGTTCAAGCGGGCGAAAGTAAGGTGTGATTGGGTGTAAATGACAGTTCAAAGGGTGAAATGGAGCTATGTATTGGTGGAAGATAATTCTTTCGCGGTGAAACGGAGCTTCTATAAGGCGAACTTGTAATAAATAAAAGAACACGTACCGTAAAAAGCTATGCTGCCAGCCTAATAACAACCTGCTTCAACACTCAAAACCATTTGACAGAAAATTAATATAAATGATAAGCTTAAAATAAATTTACATTACACTATTATTCAATAACGCTATAAAAACGTCATATTTTTTTATTCGCAAATGTAATCGCTTACATAACCCTAAAAGGAGATGAACGATAAATGATTCTTCATCCTAAAGTGGAGTGCATGAATGGTGATGAGAAAGAAAAGCTCCAGCTTCATCGTTTAAAGCAGACAGTACATGCAGTTTACGAGAATGTGCCTTTTTACAAAAAAGCATTTGACGAAAAAGAAATTCATCCATCCTCCATCCACTCACTAGACGATTTGCAAAAACTGCCGTTTACAGTGAAAAAGGATTTGCGTGATCATTATCCATTCGGCCTTTTTGCGGTTCCGCAAGACCATCTTGTACGGCTTCACGCATCCTCTGGAACAAGCGGAAAACCTACTGTTGTCGGTTACACAGAAGGTGACATTGAAAGATGGAGTGACATGGTAGCACGATCAATCGCAATAGCAGGCGGTGAGCCGGGCAACGTCTTGCACAACGCTTACGGTTATGGTCTTTTTACTGGCGGGCTAGGTCTTCATAACGGATCAGAACGGCTCGGTATGGTGACGGTTCCTGTATCAGGAGGAAACACAGAGCGTCAAATCCTCCTTATTGAAGATTTTAAACCGCAAGTCATTTGCGGCACTCCATCTTACATCTTAACTATTGCTGAAAAGATGGAAGAGCTCGGGATAGATCCAAGAGCTACTTCGCTTCAATACGGTATCTTTGGTGCAGAGCCTTGGTCGGAAGAGATGCGGGCTACACTTGAAGAGAAACTCGCAATCAAAGCTATGGATATTTACGGGCTGAGTGAAGTAATGGGGCCTGGTGTAGCGATGGAATGTCACGAAGCACAGAACGGTTTGCATATTATGGATGACCACTTTATAGCTGAAATTATTAATCCGGATACGCTCGAACCAGTGCCGGACGGGGAGTATGGAGAGCTTGTTTTTACAAGTTTAACGAAGGAGGCGTTCCCGATTATCCGCTATCGTACGGGAGATATCGCTGCACTTGACCGTACACCATGCAGCTGTGGCAGGACTTCGGTCCGGATGAGCAGGGTGAAGGGACGAATCGACGATATGATCATTGTCAGAGGAGTTAACGTTTTCCCATCAGAAATTGAAAATTGCCTGTTTGCCAATGAGGATATCGTCCCTCATTACCAGGTGCATATAGAGACAGAAGGATTCAGGGAGCATATTGAGCTTCATGTTGAGATGAGTGAAAAACTTTATGAGACAACGAATGGTGATGAAGCACATGCAGCGACAGAGCTGCTTAAACAAACCATCACCAAGAAAATCAAAGACACTTGCCTTGTAACGCTGAAGATAAAAGTGTTTCCGCCAAAAACCATTCCGCGTTCTGAAGGGAAAGCAATCAGAGTTGTGAGGCACGCTCAGAAAAAAATGGGTGTTTAACCATTGTTTAAAAGTATGACGTTATCTTATAATTACGGTAATAAAACGTAATACAACAGGAGGGAATAGCATGACACTTGGTGTGAGCTTTAATCAACTTAGTGAAGAAGAAAAAATGCAGCATTTTTTAGATCGAATCAATGCTGGCGAAAAGATTGAACCCGATGACTGGATGCCGGATGATTATCGTTTGCAGCTGATTCGTTTGATTTCCATGCATGGCATTTCGGAAATTATGGGAGCGCTTCCAGAGAAAGAGTGGGTACCTAAAGCACCTTCTTTGCATCGCAAGCTTGCAATCATGGCTAAGGTACAGGACGAAATGGGTCACGGACAATTGCTGCTTCGTGTAGCAGAAGACTTGATGGCACCGCTTGGAAAGACGCGCCATGATATCATGGAAGACCTTTTTTCAGGGAAACTGAAGTTCCATAACGTTTTTCATATGGATGCTCCAACTTGGGGGGACGCTGGTATTATTGCTTGGCTCGTAGATGGAGCAGCAATCATCTCTCAAAGTATGATGCTTGATTCTTCATATGGTCCGTACGCTCGGGCGCTAAAGCGTATTTGTGCAGAAGAAGTTTTCCATGCACAGCATGGAGAGAGTATTATTTTAGCGATGGCAGAAGGTTCGCCTGAACAGCGCCAGATGCTGCAGGACGCTCTAAACCGCTGGTGGGAGTCACTTATCATGTTCTTCGGACCGAAATCGGCTAAAGAAACGGGTAACTCGAATGCGGATAAGAACATCATGTACAAAATCCGTACAAAAACGAATGAAGATTTAAGACAGGAATTCTTTACAAAATACATTCCGCGAATTTGGTCGCTCGGCCTGACGATTCCGGATGATACGATCCGTTTTGATGAAGAAACTCAAATGTGGATCTATAAGGATGCAGATTGGAGCAAGTTCAAGCAGATCGTTTCCGGAAACGGACCACAATCTCAAAATCGCTTAGACCTTCGCCGCCGCTCATACAAAAATAACGAGTGGGTACGTGAGGCATTGGCTGCTAAAAAAGCGATCTAACAGCGGAAGGGAGAGAGAACCAAAGTGAACGAACCTAAAAATGAATTTTACAACGTGTATGAAGTATTCAGCAAAAAGACAGATAAATCACCGTTTCAGCACAGTTTCAGCCTGCTCGCTCCTAACGCTGATATGGCACTTATCATGGCCAAAGAGAACTTTTTCAGAAGAGAGACAGTTGCTGACATCTGGGTTGTAAAAAGAGAGAACATCCGCGGTCTGAACCAGGATGAGAGAGAGATGCTCAAAAGGCTTGATAAGGAGTATAGAGAAACAAAAGGGTACGGTTATTTAAAGAAAAAATGGCGTGACTACAACCAGGAGCAGTTTACAGAACAGCACATCCTTGGCGGAAGGGGAGACAATTAATGACACAGGAAACATTGAAGCCACAGGAGAAAGCTGCATTGATCGAGCTCCTCTATCAGATGGGAGACGATGATTTTATTCTTTCGTTCCGTGGATCTGAATGGCTCGGCCTTGCGCCTCATATTGAAGAAGACGTTGCGTTCTCTTCCATCTCTCAGGATATGATGGGGCACGCAAACCTCTACTATCGTCTGTTAGAGGGTCTTGGTGAAGGGGAAGCAGACAGAATTGCTCATCTTCGTACACCTGATCAATTCCGCAATGCCATCATTTTAGAAGAAGTGAACGGACCGGGAACATATTTAAAAGAGCCTGAATATGATTGGGCATTTGCGGTAGTCCGCAATTACTTTTATGCGGTGCATAAGCAGATTCGTTTAGATTCGCTTCGCCATTCTTCTTATGAGCCATTAGCTGAGGCGGCTCGCAAAATCATGACTGAGCAATACTATCACCTTATGCACTGGGAAGTTTGGTTTAAGCAGCTGATGACGAGCACGGAAGAAGCAATCGGGCGCATGAACGCAGCGATAGAAAAAGTTTGGAAGGATTTCGGCGGGGTTTTAACGCTTGGTCCATCATATGCAGATATCGTTAAAGCGAACTTTATTGATGATGAAGCAGTCATGAAAAAGCGCTGGACAAACAAGATGGAAGCCGTGTTAAAAGAAGTGGGAGCTGCTTATCCTGGGGAGCCTCGAATGGAAAGAGGAAACGGGAGAAACGGTGTTCACACAGATGATTTAAAACAAGCATTATCTACACTTTCAGAAGTGTATGCTACAAACCCTGCAACTGGCTGGTAAGACGATTAAGAAAGGAGATGAACCACGTGTCCGAATTAAAAAACAGCATGACCGATACCGTTATGGACGCGCTTGGGGATGTAAAAGATCCTGAAATCGCCTCCGTCAGCATATTAGACCTTGGTATGATACACGAAGTTGAGGTGACAGACGGAAAAGTGAAAGTTTCCGTGCTTCCTACCTTTTCCGGGTGTCCTGCTTTGCACATCATTGAAAGAGATATTAAAAAAGCCTTGGAAACAGTGGCAGGAATTGAATCGGCAGAAGTGAATTTTGTATTTACACCCTCATGGACGACAGACCGAATCACACAAGAGGGGCGCGAGAGATTAAAAGAATTTGGCATCTCTCCTCCTCCGGCAAACCATGTAATGGGTGAGCCATGGGAGATCGACTGTCCATATTGCGGGTCAACATATGTAACGATGGAAAACATCTTTGGTCCAACAGCATGCCGAAGCATCTTGTATTGCAAGTCTTGTAAAAACCCGTTTGAAGCAATGAAACCAGTTGCTGATATGGGATAGTCACAAAAAAATGAGGTTAAAAATAGGGAGGAAACACACATGGTAAAACTAATCGCACTTTACAAAACACCGGAAAACATCGAACAATTCGACGAGCACTATTTTGGACATCATACAGAGATTACAAAAAAGATTCCTGGACTTCGCAAAATGGAAGTAACTAAGATTGTTGGTTCTCCAATGGGGAAAAGCGAGTACCATATTCTTTGTGAAATGTACTACGATGATCATGATGCACTAAAAGCAGCGATGAAGTCTGACGAAGGTAAAGCTTCTGGTAAAGACTTGATGAGCTTTGCAGCAGAACTTGTAACGCTCATGATCGGTGAGGAAATCAATGAGTAATTACGAAACAATCTTAACCTCAGTTGAAGATGGGATTGCCTTAATTCAATTAAACAGGCCGCGTGTTCTAAACGCGATCAACCGGCCGATGGTTACGGAGCTTTTAGATGCTTTTGAGAGTTTTGACCGTAATGATGAGGTGAAAGCAATTGTTTTAACAGGCAACAGCCGTGCATTTGCTGCTGGTGCAGACATTGATGAAATGAAAAATGACGACAGCGTTTCTCTTGAACTATTAAATCAGTTCAAAGAATGGGATCGTCTCGCAACGATAAAGAAGCCCATTATCGGCGCTGTGAACGGCTATTGTTTCGGAGGAGGCTTCGAGCTTGCTCTATGTGCAGATATCCTTTTTGCAGCTGAAAACGCACAGTTCGGATTCCCCGAAATCAAGCTTGGCGTTATGCCTGGTGCGGGCGGGACAGTGAAACTTACGAAGCTGATGGGGCAGAAAAAAGCATTGGAATGGCTATGGGTAGGTGATCCAATGACAGCGGGCGAAGCTTTGCAATATGGCGTTATCAACCGTGTTATCGCACCAGAACTTGTTCTAGATGAAGCGAAAAAGTATGCGAGACTTTTAGCATCCAGAGCGCCATTATCGGTTCGCTTGATAAAAGAGACCGTCTATAAATCTATCGACTATTCGACATACGAAGGCATGCAGTTTGAACGAAAAAACTTTTACCTATTATTCTCATCGCAGGACCAAAAAGAAGGCATGAAAGCTTTTGTTGAAAAACGTCCTGCAGAGTTTAAAGGGAAGTAGGGGGATAACCATGTTTGAAACGATTAGCTACGAAACAAGAGGAAAGACGGCTTGGATCACACTGAACCGTCCGGATAAACTTAATGCTTTTACATCGCATATGCATAAGGAAATGGTCGCAGCGATTAAAGAGGCGAACAAAGACAGCGGTGTAAGAGCAGTTGTAATAACAGGTGCAGGCCGTGCTTTCTGTTCGGGTCAGGACTTATCTGGCTCAACAGATACGGATTATGGTGAAGTGCTGCGCAAAGGATACAATCCTATGGTGCAGGCACTTGTATCGATGGAAAAACCTGTGATCGCAGCGGTTAACGGTGTGGCAGCAGGTGCAGGTATGAGCTTGGCATTAGCTTGTGACTTCCGCATCGCGAGCGAGAAAGCGAGTTTTATAGAAGCTTTCATTCACGTTGGCTTAGTTCCAGACTCGGGGAACCTTTATTTCTTGCCAAGACTTGTCGGACACGCTAAAGCAATGGAGCTGGCAATTCTGGGTGAAAAAATCACAGTACAGCAAGCAAAAGAATTTGGTCTTGTGACGAAAGCAGTAAGCGAAGAGGAGTTTATGCTTGAAGTGGAAACGTTCGCGGAAAAATTAGCGAACATGCCGACAAAAGCAATCGGACTCATCAAACGCTATATGAATAAAAGCTGGGAAAGCGACCTTAATGAAGTTCTTGAGTATGAAGCTCAAGCACAGAAGATTGCTGGAGAGTCTGAAGATCATCAAGAGGGTCTTTCAGCATTTTTAGATAAGAGAAAACCGGCATTCACAGGTAAATAGACATCTTAGAAAAGGGAGTGGAGAGTATGAATACAGCAAAAACAGAAATTAAAGCAGTGAAGCGTGATCAATACGATATGATTATTGGAGGTCAAAGTACGGCCGGATCTGAAGGGGAGTATTTTGTTACATACAACCCTGCGACAGGCGAACCTTTGGCTAAAGTGGCAAAAGCAACGAAAGCTGATGTAGACCGTGCTGTGACCGCTGCCAGAACTGCATTTGAAACAGGGAAATGGAAGCGTTCTCCTGTCAATAAGCGCTCTCGCACAATGAACAAAATCGCAAGCATCATGCGTTCTCGCTACAGCGAACTAGTAGAGCTTGAAATTCTGAACAGCGGAAAATCGTTAAGCGCTGCACAAGGACAAGTAATGCAGGCAATCGAAGACTTCGAATTCTATGCAGGTGCAATCGTAAGCCATCGCGGTGCAGTGAACCCGATGCCAGGCCCGTTCATGAACTACACGTTAAAAGAGCCTCTTGGTGTTTGTGCACAGATCATTCCTTGGAACTATCCGATGATGATGGCAGCGTGGAAGATTGCTCCGGCTATCGCAACAGGATGCTCTGTGATCTTAAAGCCTGCGAGCTTAACACCATTAACAGCGATCGTTATGACAGAGATTTGCCACGAAGCAGGTGTTCCTGAAGGTGTTGTAAATATCATTACAGGTGATGGAGCTACTGTAGGTTCGTATCTTGCTGAGCATGAAGGTGTTGATAAAGTCGCGTTCACTGGTGAAACAGGAACAGGAAAAGACATTATGGCAAAAGCGTCTCAGACATTAAAACGTGTAACGCTTGAGCTTGGAGGGAAATCTCCTAACTTAGTGTTTGGAGATACAGATATCGATGCTGCTGTGGATGGTTCATTGTTCGGTATTTTCTATAACACAGGCCAATCATGTGAAGCACGTTCTCGTCTTTACATTGAAGAGAGTGTTTATGACGGGTTCATGGAAAAGTTTGTTGAAAAAGCGAAGAGACTTGTTCTTGGAAATCCACTTGATCAAGGAACGCATGTTGGTGCGATCATTTCTGAGCGTCAGCTTGAAGTAATCGACGGCTATGTGAAATCTGCTGAAGAAGAAGGAGCAACGATTGCTTTAGGCGGCGGGCGCGCTAAAGTGGATGGTTTTGAGAACGGCCACTGGTACTTACCGACGATCATTACGGATGTAAACGAAGACATGAAAGTGGTTAAGGAAGAAATCTTCGGACCGGTTGTCGTGGTATCGACGTTTAAGGACGAAAAAGAGGCTGTGAAACTAGCAAACAACACGGACTTCGGTTTAGCAGCAGCTATCTGGACGAAAGACCATGCGAAAGCAACACGTGTTGCAGGCATGATCCAAGCAGGAACAATCATGATCAACTCACCGTTCTCAGCATTCCCGGGAACGCCGTTCGGAGGCTATAAGCAATCAGGATTCGGCCGTGAGCTTTGTATTGAAACGCTGGACCTTTATACAGAAACAAAGAGTGTCGTTTCCTACACAGGATCTCGTCCATTGAATCCTTTTAATCTGTAATAATCATTTTTGCTCTTGAAAGTAGTTGATTTCCGTTACAGGTGCTCCCTTTCCGCGGGGCGACCGGTGAGCCCCTTGCCGCAATGCGCCTTTAAGGGTCTCACCTGACCGCTCGTCCCGCAGGAGTCTCGCACCTTTCACTCCAATCAACTTGTCAATGAAGAAAAAGTTTCAAAAAGCTTTTATAAAAGACACACAAAAATAAAAGCGGGCCGTTGTGCTCGCTTTTTTATACAAGTATTCTGCTGCTAAGAGATTCTAATAAAGACTTCTTTGAATAGTTAATTGGAGCGGAAGGGCGAGACTCCTGCAGGATGAGTGGGACAGGTGAGACTGTTCAATGACGCGAAGCGGCGAATAGGCTCACCGCACACCCTGCGGAAAGCGAGTCCTGCAGCAGAAATTAACCTCTTTCAAAGCAACAAAGTATAATCAAAAATGTTAAACACTTGTTTAAAAAGAAAGGCAGGAGAGACCATGTTGCAAAATGCAGTAGTCATCGGATCTGGTGTAATGGGGAGAGGTATTGCCTACGTTTGTGCAGTTGGAGGATTTGATGTTCAGCTTGTTGATGTTAAAGAAGCTCAGCTGGAAAATGCCAAGAAAGAAATCGATTCTATTTTTTCAAAAGCGGTATCTCGAGGTAAGCTGTCACAAGAGAATGCAAGCGCAGCTCAAGAAAGACTTTCTTATACTGTTCATCTGACAGCAGCTGCCAGCGGTGCAGATATAGTCATTGAAGCTGTTCCAGAAAATATAGAGATCAAGCGTGCTGTTTTTGAAGAATTAGACCACTCGGCACCAGAACATTGTGTGCTTGCGACAAACACATCGACCATGAGCCCTACAGAAATCGGGTCATTTACAAAGCGACCACAAAAAGTAATCGCGATGCATTTTTTCAATCCTGTTCATAGAATGCCGCTTGTAGAAATCGTTCGCGGCCATGAAACAGATGACGAAACGGTTGAGCTTGCAAAAGAAGCTGCTGTAAAAATGGGCAAGGAAACAGTTACGGTAAACGAGTTTCCTGGTTTCGTAACAAGCCGTATCTCAGCCATGATCGGTAACGAAGCGTTCTACATGCTGCAAGAAGGTGTTGGTACACCTGAAGATATCGATAAAGCAATCAAACTAGGACTGAACTTCCCAATGGGACCTTTTGAGCTTGGAGACTTAGTAGGACTCGACACACGATTAAATAACTTAAACTACCTTCATAAAACATTAGGTGAAAAATACCGCCCGGCTCCTCTTCTTGTTAAGTATGTCAAAGCAGGCAGACTTGGACGTAAATCAGGCAAAGGGGTTTACGATTACACAACGGAAGGCAGCGGGGTGAAGAAGTAATGAAAGAAGTTGTTATTGTTGACGCTGTACGAACACCAATAGGCCGCTATAAAGGTGCACTTAAGTCAGTAAGACCAGACGATCTTGGTGCAGTCGTTATTTCGGCTCTTTTAGAAAGAAACTCGTCATTGCCTCCATCTGACATTGAAGAAGTTATTTTTGGAAATGCAAACGGAGCTGGAGAAGACAATCGAAACGTAGCCCGTATGTCTGCACTTTTGGCTGGACTGCCGGTTGAGGTTGGCGGAACAACGATCAACCGCCTTTGCGGATCTGGAATGGATGCGGTGATCTATGCTGCACGTGCCATCATGGCAGGTGAAGGAGATGTGTTCATTGCTGGAGGAACAGAGAGCATGACGAGGGCACCTTTAGTCATGGGTAAACCGGAAGTCGAATATCCGCGCGGCGATATGAAGATGTTCGATACGACGATCGGCTGGCGTTTTGTTAATCCGCTTATGCATGAAAAATTCGGAACAGATTCTATGCCTGAAACGGCTGAGAATGTAGCGAAGAAATATGACATCTCAAGAGAAGCACAAGATCAATTTGCATTCAGTTCCCAGCAAAAGGCTAAAAAAGCGATGGAACACGACCGATTTAAAGAAGAGATTGTACCTGTAAGATTAGTTGACCGAAAAGGAAATGAAACATGGGTGACAGAAGATGAGCATCCTCGTCCAGAAACTTCACTGGAGAAGCTCGGGACACTTAAACCGTTGTTTAAAGACGGAACTGTGACGGCAGGAAACGCTTCAGGTGTAAATGACGGAGCATCTGCACTTTTACTGATGAGCCGTGAAAAAGCAGATGAACTGGGCCTTAAGCCTTTAGCCAGATATGTTTCATCAGGTGTGGCCGGATTAGAACCTGCGATTATGGGTGTAGGTCCAATCGAAGCATCACGCAAAGCATTAAAACGTGCAGGCATATCTGTGACTGATCTAGACTTGATCGAATTGAATGAGGCATTTGCATCACAATCATTGGCAT
Organism: Fictibacillus arsenicus; assembly: GCF_001999465.1. GTDB lineage: Bacteria > Bacillota > Bacilli > Bacillales > Fictibacillaceae > Fictibacillus > Fictibacillus arsenicus. Next base: position 1,148,496 of record NZ_MQMF01000002.1, on the reverse strand, counting down.
GCATGAATGAACTTGGACTGGATTCAGATAAAGTAAACGTGAACGGTGGTGCGATCGCATTTGGTCATCCGCTTGGAGCAAGCGGTGCAAGAATTTTGACAACCCTGATCCATGAAATGAAAAAGCAAGGTTCGCGCTATGGTCTTGCAACAATGTGTATTGGTGTAGGGCAAGGAATCGCGTCTGTAGTTGAAGCTATTAATGAGTAGGAGGATTATCCGATGAGTGCCATTTTATATGAAGTAAAAGACCATGTTGCCTATGTGACATTAAACCGTCCTGAGGTATTGAACTGTTTTAACTATGCAACTTTAAAAGAGCTGGAAGAAACAGTCGAAGACATCCATCACAACAATGACGTCCGTGTTATTATTTTTACAGGAGCAGGAGAGAAAGCATTCAGTGCAGGTGCTGATTTAAAAGAACGCCGTACACTGACAGAATCTGAAGTTCGACGCAACGTACGTAAAATCCGTGATGTGTTTTCTGCGGTAGAAGCTTTGCCTCAGCCTACAATCTGTGCGATCAACGGGCACGCTTTTGGCGGAGGATTTGAGCTTGCGCTAGCTTGTGATCTTCGCGTTTCTGTAAGAGAAGCTTCCATGGGATTAACAGAACTTAGCTGGGCAATCATACCTGGAGCTGGCGGAACGCAGCGCTTGCCAAGACTAATCGGTCAGGCAAAAGCGATGGAGCTAATTTTAACAGCGAAAAAGATGATGGCAGAAGAAGCATTTTCTTATGGTATCTTAAACCAGGTAACATCCAGAGAAGAATTGATGGCTGTCTGTGAGAACTATGCGTCGCTTATCATGAAGAATGGACCTGTTGCGGTACAGCAAGCAAAATATGCGATCAAATATGGAAGCGAAGTTGATCTTCAGACAGGCTTGGCTATCGAGGCTAAAGCGTATGAAGTGACGATTCCTACAAAAGACCGAATGGAAGCACTTGTTGCTTTTGGAGAAAAAAGACCACCTGTATTTAAAGGAGAGTAACTTGTTTTCGCTCATATTGTTCTGGTAGGATTGTACAGACAATTACAGGTACAAATGAGGTAATTACAATGCAAAATAGTTTAAACACACGTTCCATGATTTTTACCCTTTACGGGGATTATATCCGCCATTATGGAAGTGAAATATGGATTGGCAGCCTGATTCGTCTTTTAGAAGAGTTCGGTCATAATGAGCAAGCTGTTCGAGCAGCAATTTCAAGAATGAACAAACAGGGTTGGATCGCTGCCAGAAAGCAAGGAAACAAAAGCTACTATTACTTAACCGAACGCGGAAAAAAGCGTATGGATGAGGCTGCGAAAAGAATCTTTAAAGTGCAGCAGGAACCGTGGAACGGGGAATGGCTGATGTTCACCTACACCATTCCTGAAGAAAAAAGAAGCATTAGGGATGAACTTCGTAAAGAGCTTGTATGGAGCGGCTTCGGGCTCCTCGCAAACAGCTTTTGGATTTCGCCTCATCAGTCTTCTGAACAGGTTCAGTTGATGATCGATAAATATCAGATCGAAGACTACGTCCATTCATTTACGGCCGTTTATAATGGTCCTAATAAGAATGAAAAGCTCGTTGCTGAGTGCTGGGATCTCGATGATATCAACACGAAATACAATGAGTTTATCGTGACTTATTCACAAAAATATGTGATCGATAAGAACAAGATCGAAAAAGGCGAAATGACGGACGGGGAATGCTTTGTTGAACGGACGAAGCTTGTTCATGAATACCGCAAGTTTCTTTTTATCGATCCAGGTTTGCCACAGGAACTTCTGCCTGCTGAATGGCTCGGCGATCATGCAGCTTCGTTGTTCAGTGATTATTATCGTGCACTTGCAGGACCTGCGAGCCGTTTCTTTGAAAGCATCTATTCAGATGGGAATGACCTAAAAAAGAATTCGAAATTTGATGCACTGAATCATCCGCTCATTCAGGAGAACAGGTCTTAGTAGTATGCTGTTTTCTAAAAGATCGTTACTTTTGGATGCTTTTAAGTTTCATCGTTGAAGAGTTGATTGGAGCGCAAGGTACGAGACGCCTGCGTGCCAGCCACCTGAATAAACTTCTTGCAAGGCATGCGACGAGAAACATCCTTCGTCGAATTTGCTTGTAGACGTAGGAGCACATAAGATCCTTTGAATGTGAGACTCCTAAGGGCGCAATGCGCCGAGGAGGCTCACCGCACACCCCGCGGAAAGCGAGTACCTGGAGCGGAAATCAACCACTTTCAATAGCAACAAAGGTTAACTAAAAAGCACTTTCGCATCTATGAACGAAAGTGCTTGCTAGTGGACTACTTTTTAAGTTCAGCGGCAAATTGCTTTCCTTTTTCGTAATACGTGTCAATTGTAAGCTGAATCAGTTTCAAGTCTTCTTCGTTCAGTTCTCGGATGACTTTGCCGGGTGAACCCATAACCATGACCCTCGGCGGAATTTTTTTGCCTGGCGGAATCAATGTGTTTGCTCCGATAAAGGCTTGTTCACCGATTTCAACACCGTCTAGGATTGTTGAGCCCATGCCGACGAGTGCACCTTTTTTTATCGTACAGCCATGGAGAATAACGTTATGCCCGATTGAAACTTCATCTTCAAGAACAAGCGGGTATCCTTCGTAAAGATGAAGTGTACAGTTATCTTGAACGTTTGTTTTTTTACCGATTGAGATAGGACCTTCATCACCGCGAAGGACGCTGTTAAACCAGATGCTTGCCCCTTCACCGATTGTTACGTCACCAATGACGTGAGCACCTGGAGCAATAAAAGCGCTTTCATGAACTTCTGGCGTTTTTCCGTTAAATGAATATTTCATATGAGCCTCCCTGAATAATAGGTTGATAGGTTCAGTATAACAAAGGAACAAAAGGGAGGTGGAAAATTTGAATCCAGTTTGCGAAATGTTAAATATAAAGTTTCCAATCATCCAGGGCGGAATGGGAAACGTTAGTAACGCAGAGCTTGCTTCTGCCATCTCAAATGCTGGGGGATTAGGGACGATCGGTGCCGGAACGATGCCGGCAGATGAGGTTGAAAACCTGATTATTGCAACAAAAGGGATGACAGACCGCCCATTTGCTGTTAATGTACCTTTAACTGTAGCATCAGACGTTAAGGGGATTCTTAAGCTTCTGATAAAACACAACGTTGAAGTTGTTTCCCTTTCAGCAGGCAATCCTGCTCCTTACATACCGAAATTAAAGGAATACGGAATTAAGGTGATCACGGTGATCGCGTCAGTCTATCATGCAAAAAAAGCCGAAGCAGCAGGTGCGGATCTTTTGGTTGCAGAGGGTTATGAAGCAGCAGGGTTGAACTCTCCATATGAAACGACAACGATGGTCTTGCTTCCGCAAGTGAGCAGAAGTGTTTCTATTCCTGTCATTGCAGCAGGGGGAGTTGCTGATGGGAACGGATTAGCAGCAGCTTTTGCTCTTGGCGCACAAGGCGTACAAATGGGTACACGTTTTATTGCGACAAAAGAAGCTCCGTTTCATGATATCTATAAGCAATCTCTGCTCAAGGCAGATGATACAAAAACGATGATCGTCGGCCGCTCGGTAGGAAAGATCCGGAGAATTTACGATACTCCTTATGCTCAGAAATTGATTCAGCTTGAAAAAAACGGTGTAACACCTGAAGAGTTTCTTGAACATACGACGGAAGACCGTCATATTTTAGGGGCAGTAAAAGGTGATCTGGAGAATGGTTTTATTAACAGCGGACAGGTTGCGGGTGCTATTAACAATATTCCAACCGTGAAAGAACTGCTTGAAACCATGATGAAAGAAGCGAAGGAAACAGTTAGTTTGTTAAACAAACGTTTAATATAGGCTAGTTGTATTTGTAACAGAGGGGGAAGTTTAAATTATGAATCAGCAAGATCAATGGACGTCGAAGTTAGCCTTTATTTTAGCCGCAGCAGGATCCGCAATCGGACTCGGAGCGATTTGGAAATTCCCTTATGTCGTCGGGACAAGCGGTGGAGGAGCATTTTTCCTTATCTTTTTATTGTTTACTTTTTTAGTAGGTTTTCCACTTTTAATGGCTGAATTCGTAATCGGCCGCGGAGCGCAGAAAGAAGCTGTCTCTGCTTACCGTACTCTAGCGCCTGGATCCGCTTGGCCTTGGCTTGGACGCATGGGTGTAGCAACTGCATTTATTCTATTATCCTTTTACAGTGTAATCGGCGGATGGATCGTACTTTATCTTGGCAAAAGTTTTTCAGGAGATTTTTTCAAAAATGATTTTGGGGCGATGTTCGGAGAGTCGATCTCAAGCCCTTGGCCAGTATTGATTTCACAGTTTATCTTTATGGTCATTACAATCTTTGTTGTTAGCCGCGGAATCAAAAACGGTATTGAAAAAGCAAACCAGATTATGATGCCTGCTCTTTTCGTTTTGTTTGTTGTCCTGATTGTGCGTTCATTGACTTTGGACAATGCGATGGAAGGTGTAAAATTCTTCTTGCTTCCTGACTTTTCAGAGATCGGCGGAGACGATATTCTATTCGCGCTTGGCCAGTCATTCTTCTCTTTAAGTGTAGGTATTTCAGTAATGGTAACGTATAGCTCGTATTTAGGTAAGAATGAAAGCTTAACGAAATCAGCTACAACCATCGTTTTGCTTAACGTATTAATTTCATTGCTTGCTGGATTGGCAATCTTCCCAGGAGTATTCTCGCTAGGGCTTGAGCCTGCAGAAGGACCGGGATTATTGTTCGTAGTACTGCCGGCAGTGTTTGATCAGATCGTATTTGGACAATTTTTCTTTATCATTTTCTTAGCTCTTTTCTTGTTCGCAACATTAACTTCAGCGTTCTCAATGCTTGAAATCATTGTTGCCTCAATCACAAAAGGTACGTTAACGAACCGTGCAAAATGGTCTTGGATCATCGGGTTGCTTATCTTTGCAGCAGGTATTCCTTCAGCACTTTCAATGGGTGTGCTGTCTGATGTGACTCTTTTCGGCAAGACGATCTTTGATCTATTAGACTACTTGGTTAGTAATATCCTGCTTCCGCTAGGTGCGCTATTTATCGCACTATTCGTTGGATATAGATATCCAAAGGATCTATTGCTGCAAGAGTTTAAATCGGGGTCATCTGTTACGGTTAAAGGATTTGCATTATGGCTGATGCTTGTCCGCTACATTGTGCCAGTTATTATTTTCATTGTATTCCTTAACACGCTTGGCGTATTTAAAATGATTACAGGTTAAACTCATTGACGCAGACCCTATTTGGTTCTGCGTCTTTTTTATGCTTATAATAGAGCAGAGTACTAAAGTGAAAGGATGATTTTTAAGATGCTACAAAATAAAATTGCTGTTATTACAGGTGCTACTCGCGGCTGCGGTAAGGCGATTGCAGAAAAATTAGGAACACTTGGTGCGAAATTAACGGTTGTCGGTTCATCAGATGGTATTTTTAAAACAGCTGATGAGCTAAAGAACAGCGGTTATGATGTGCTAGCTGTGAAAGCTGACGTATCAAATGAAAAGGATGTTGCGGACCTTTTTAAACAAACGTTTGATTATTTTGGACAAGTAGATATTTTAGTAAACAATGCAGGTGTTGGTCAGTTTAAATTGGCTGAAGAACACTCGTTAGCAGAGTTTCAAAAAATGTTTGAAGTAAATGTACAAGGTGTCTTCTTATGTAGTACAACGGTAGTTCCGCATATGAAAGAGCGCAAGGAAGGAACGATCATTACGATTTCTTCTGATGTTGGACGAAGAACAATTGCAAACGGTTCTGTATACACCGCTACAAAATATGCTGTACAAGGTTTTTCTGGTTCGCTAGCTCAAGAGCTTCGCGAGTTTGGCGTACGAGTAGGTACGGTAAATCCAGGGGCAATTGATACGTATTTTGCAGATAGCGAACCTGGTCTTGATTTTAAAGAAGACTGGCTGAAGGTGACAGACATCGCAGAAGCAGTTGCATATATGGCAAGTGCACCAAAGCATATGGTCGTTGACGAGATCATGCTTCATCCACTTTCACAGGAATATCCAAACGTATAAAAAGGAGGTTGTTCCCATGGACTTGAATCAAAAATTGGTTTCAATTGATCGTTCTGATGCTGTAGTTTTGCTTGATTTGTTTGGTAAAGATAAGACATTCGTGGCTTTAGTCAGACATCTTGGCTGACCGTTCTGTCAGCATTTCCTTGCGCAGTTGCGCAAGTCATTCGATGAGTTTGAAGCGCGTTCGGTTAAGGTAGTTATTGTTTCACCTGCCGATCGTGAACAGATTGAAAAGTTTTTAGAAGTTCATGGTCCGTATCCCTTTAACATTTATGGAGATCCTCAAATGAATGTATATAAGGAAATGGGAAATCACCGGTTCACAACTTTTAAGAGCCTGGCGTATGTAGGCGCTGGGATTTTGAGCGGTAAAGCGAAGATAAGGGACATTATTCCGAAAGAAGAGAAGAAAAGAGAGCTTTTCTTTAGTGCAGTCAAGAATCAGGACGTAAATGTTCAAGGAAGTTCATGGCTGTTTGATCGTGAAGGTGAAGTATTGTGGAAGCACATGGACGATTCACCGAAAGATCATGCACGAGTGAAGGAGATTTTGAAGCAGGTCAGCGAAAACAAATAAGGTTTGAAGTTGAAAGGACCCTGCCACATGGAAAGTGGCAGGGTTCTTGGCATATTTTTGGTGAATGGAAAGCAATTTAAGCTGCTAAAGTTCACTTGAATGAGTTAATCACATAAAAAGTTGTATTCATCACATAAAAAACCAGCTTCATCACATAAAAAACTGCTGTAATTACATAAAATGGAGTGTCATCACATAATTTAATAAAATATGTAAAATGACATAGGTCGGATTACTTCACTTCAGCCTCAATCTCAATCTTCCTGCTTGGCCGGCGGTTCGCTTCCGATTTAATCCACGCACGGATACCTTTACCGGCAAACGGCTCATCTGCAAAACGGGGAATGATATGAAAGTGGGCGTGAGGTATGCTCTGTCCACCAACGGGCTTAACGTTCCAGCCAGTACTGTAACCGTCAGGTCCGTACGTTTCATCCAGTAGTTTCTTCGCTTTTTGCATCAATTCATATGTATCCATCCACTCTTTTTCACTTAAATCAAATACGGTTTCAACATGGGCTTTTGGGATGACTAAGCCCGCACCTTCCAAAATATCCTGTGCTTTCGGACTTTGGATAAAATAACAGCTTTCATTCTCAAAGACTATTTTCTGTTCTGGAAAGTTCAAAGGATTGCAAAACAAACATTCTTTCATTGAGAAAAACACCTCCACCTTTATCTTTGCATATTTTTCACATTTCTTACAAATGGAACAATTAAGGCGATTCATTGACTGCTTATCACACAAAATGATATGATAACGTTAAGAAAACGTTATATAAATTAGATGGAAGATATGAGGTGTATGCATGAAACCAGGCATGGAGGTTGGTCAAAAAGCCACCATTACAGCTACAGTGACACCCGATATGTTTGCTCAATTTGAAGGTAAGCTGGTTCACCCGGCATATTCAACGGTCAGCATGGTCTACCATATGGAATGGGCAGCAAGACAGATCATATTGCCATATCTTGAAGATCATGAAGAAGGTATTGGCGGAGGTGTAGCCGCAAAACATATGTCACCAACACCTGAAGGGGCAGAACTAATTGTCACAGCTACATTACGCGAGATAAAAGGTAAAGCAGTTATATGTGATGTTACCGTTCATAATGGAAAAGCACTTGCAGGTGAAGGTGAAGTTACTCAATATATCCTGCCAAGAAAAGCAATCTCACAAAAAATTGAAGAAATGAAAGCTTAAATTTTTTTAACTGAAAATGAAAGCGCTTACACTTTAAAGCGACAAAGCAAAAAAGAATGGAAGAGAAATAGAGACACACTAGGGGGATTCAACATGTTTGAAAAAATATCACAGCACGAGCAAGTCGTATTTTGTAATGATCCATCCACAGGTCTTAAGGCGATTATCGCAATACATAATACTACCCTTGGGCCAGCTCTAGGCGGATGCAGAATGAGACCTTATTCATCTGTTGATGAGGCACTTGAAGATGTACTGCGCCTTTCAAAAGGCATGACGTATAAATGTGCAGGTGCAGATGTTGACTTTGGCGGTGGAAAGTCCGTTATTATCGGTGATCCTACAACAGAACGAACTCCAGAATTGTTCCGTGCATTCGGCCAGTTCGTTGATTCTTTAAACGGACGTTTTTATACGGGAACTGATATGGGAACGACGCCAGACGATTTTGTTCATGCTTTAAAAGAAACAAACTGCATCGTTGGTGTTCCTGAAGAATATGGCGGAAGCGGCGACTCTTCAGTACCTACAGCACAGGGTGTTATCTATGGTCTGCAGGCTACCATTCAGACATTAGAAGGTACAGATGAACTAGCAGGAAAATCATATTCCATCCAAGGCTTAGGAAAAGTTGGATTTAAAGTTGCAGAGCAGCTATTGGCAGCTGGCGCGCAGATATATGTAACTGACATCAATGAAAAAGCTCTGAAGCAGATTCAAGATAGAGCTGAACTGCTTCCTGGCAATGTAGAAGTAGTTGAGGGCAGAGACATTTACGGGGTAGACGCAGATATTTTTATTCCTTGCGCACTTGGCGGAATCATCCATGACGAGACAATTGAACAGCTTAAAGTTAAAGCGATCGTCGGAAGTGCGAACAACCAGCTTTTAGAAGATAAGCATGGCTTGTATCTGCAGCAAAAAGGAATTCTATATGGTCCTGACTATATCGTAAATGCAGGCGGACTGATTCAGGTTGCAGATGAGCTTTACGGACCAAACAAAGCACGAGTACTGACAAAGACAAGAGCGATCTATGACAGCTTAATTCAGATTTACAGCGAAAGCACGAAGAATAGCATTTCGACAATGGAAGCGGCTAACCGTTTTTGTGAAGAAAAATTAGCAGCGCGTTCAAAACGCAACAGCTTCTTTGCTCATAACAGAAGACCTAAATGGCAGGTTCGAAACTAAGGAGGGATTCATTCATGGAAAAGCTATTTCCGAAATTGCAGATCATTAATGAAAACGGGGAATGGAACGACGAAACTTACAAAAGTGAAATAACGGAAGAACTTACAAAAGAACTTTATACAAAAATGCTTCGTTCCCGTTTGTTTGACCGAAAAGGTGTTAACTTGCAGCGGCAAGGTCGAATCGGGACGTACGTGCCTTTCGAAGGACAGGAAGCTTCACAGATCGGCAGTGCGTTGGCGATGGGAGAAGGCGACTGGATGTTTCCGACTTATCGCGATCATGCGGCGACAATGACATTTGGCCACTCATTAAAAACACTTTTCCTTTATTGGAAAGGCCGTCAAGAAGGCTGTATTCCTCCTGAAGGGAAGAACATATTCCCGCCGGCAGTGCCGATCGCATCTCAGCTCTTACATGCGACAGGTGCTGCATGGGCTGAAAAGCTTAAAGGAACAGATCGTGCTTCCATCGTTTATTTTGGAGACGGTGCAACATCGGAAGGAGATTTTCATGAAGGGCTGAACTTCGCGAGCGTATTCAATGCTCCTGTTGTTTTCTTTAACCAAAACAACGGTTTTGCGATTTCTGTTCCGATCGAAAAACAGATGAAGAGTAAAACGATCGCTCAAAAAGCAGTTGCTTATGAGATGGAAGGCGTTCGTCTGGATGGCAACGATGTGTTTGCGGTCTACTTCCATACACGTACTGCGGTTGAACGTGCTAGAAAAGGCGAAGGCCCGACATTGATCGAGTCTGTTACTTGGCGTTATGGAGCGCATACGACAGCTGACGATCCGTCGAAGTATAGAGACCAGAACGAGTCAGCGACAAGACGTGAAAAGACAGATCCGATTCTTCGTCTTGAGCGTTTTATGAAAAATGAAAACATGTGGGATGAGAAGTGGGCTGAAGAGCTTCAAGAGTCTTTAACAGCTGAGATTGAAACTGCAGTAAAAGAGATGGAAGAGGCTCCGGCACCACATTATAACGATGTATTTGATCATGTATTTGCGGAAAATCCTTGGCCGATCGAAAGCCAAAAAGAAGCATATGCACATTCAAGAGGTGATCGCTAATGACAACGGCAGTTGATACGAAAAAGTTAACGATGGTTCAAGCTGTGACAGACGGCATGCGCGTCATGATGAAAGAACATGAAAATGTAATCGTGCTTGGAGAAGACGTTGGGCAGAATGGCGGCGTATTCCGGGCAACTGACGGACTGGTTGCAGAGTTCGGCGAGAAAAGAGTGATCGATACACCGCTTGCAGAGTCTGGAATAATTGGTACGTCGATCGGTCTTGCGATGAACGGGTTTAAACCAATCGCTGAAATGCAGTTCTTAGGGTTCATCTATCCGGCGTTTAACCAGATCATGACACACGCTTCAAGAATCCGTGCAAGAACACTAGGCCATTTTACAGTGCCTATGGTTATTCGTGCACCGTTTGGAGCAGGAGTGCGTGCACCTGAAATCCACTCTGATTCTGTTGAAGCACTTTTTACCGGAATGCCTGGGATGAAGGTTGTTGTTCCATCTAATCCTTATGATGCAAAGGGAATGCTGATCTCTGCGATTGAAGATCCAGATCCTGTGCTATTCCTGGAGCCGATGCGCTGCTACAGAAGCACGAAGATGGATGTGCCTGATGGAAAGTACAATGTACCTCTAGGAAAAGCGGCTCGTCTGCAAGAAGGAATCGACGTTTCAATCTTTGCATACGGTGCGATGATTGATGTTGTGACAAAAGCCGCTAAAGTGGCAGAAGAAAAGGGAATCAAGTGTGATGTGATCGACCTTCGCACACTTTATCCGCTTGATAAAGACATGATTGCAGAGAGTGTCCAGAAGACTGGCCGCGCTGTTATCGTACATGAAGCACCGGGAACTGGCGGACTTGGTGAGACGATCATGTCGCTAATTAACGATACATCATTCTTATACATGAAAGCACCTGTTGAGCGTGTGACTGGTTTTGATACACCAGTTCCGATGTTCGCTCTTGAAGACCACTACCTGCCGAGTGCAGATCGTGTCGTTCAGGCAATCGAGAAAGTCACTCAATTTTAGGAGGTGGAACAAATGGTAGAAGTGAAACTGCATGATATTGGAGAAGGCATGCATGAAGGAGAAGTCATCCACTTTTTTGTAAAAGCGGGGGATACGGTTAAGATCGACCAGCCGCTTGTCGAAGTGCAAACGGACAAAGTGACTGCTGAACTTCCTTCACCTGCAGCCGGTACGATTAAAGATATTAAGGTAAAAGAAGGAGACGTTGTAACAGTTGGTTCTGTTATTTTAACGATAGAGGCGTCTTCATCAGCACCGTCTGATAAAAAAACAGAGGAACCGGCGGTACAGGAACAGCCTGTAGTAGATAAGATCGTAGCTGCACCTGAAAATACTGTATTTGCGGGTGGCATCGCTACGCTTAACAAACGTGTTCTTGCTGCGCCTTTCACAAGAAAAATCGCCCGTGAAAACGGAATTGATATTGAAAAGATTGAAGGCACGGGACCTGGCGGACGAGTTACAGATCAGGACGTTTATAACTTTATCGAGAATGGTTCAGCCACTCCTGTTAAAGAAGAAGCTGCAAACCAAACTGCTGACGTTCGCAAGACAGAAGCGCCTTCTTATGCTTCAAAAGATGCTGAAGAAATTCCGTTTAAAGGACGCAGAAAACAGATTGCGAAAAAGATGATTCAATCTCTTGCGACCATTCCGCATGTTACTCACTTTGAGGAAATCGATGTAACAGCAGTAATGGATCTGAAAAAGCAACTGAAAGCGATGGACCCAGAGAATAAGCGCGGAATGAACGTTTCTGTTGCTGCCTTTTTCGTAAAAGCGATTCAAATTGCTCTGAAGGATTTCCCGATTTTCAATGCGAAGCTTGATGAAGAAAAAGAAGTGATCCGTCTTGAAAAGAACGTGAACATCGGAATCGCAACAGATTCTGATGAAGGCTTGATCGTACCTGTTATCTCACATGTTGAGCAGCGCAATGTACGTGACATCGCAGTAGATATGAAAGATAAGATCACAAGAGCGAAAACTAACAAGTTAAAAGGATCAGATATGACTGGAGGGACATTTACGATTTCTAACGTTGGACCGCTTGGATCGATCGCAGCAACACCGATTATTAACCATCCGGAAGTTGCGCTGATGGCTTTCCATAAAACGAAGAAAACACCTGTTGTCGTTGGGAATGAAATCGTGATTCGTTCGATGATGAATGTATCGATGTCGTTTGACCATCGTGTAGCTGATGGCGCGACAGCTGTTATGTTCACGAACCGAGTAAAAGAACTCATCGAGCACCCTTACTTCATGACACTGGAGCTGATATAAATGGTTGTAGGTGATTTTGCAACAAAACGACAGCTTGTTATTATCGGAGGAGGACCTGGCGGCTATCATGCTGCGATTCGTGCGGCTCAGCTGGGACTTGAAGTAACGCTGATCGAAAAAGAAAAGCTTGGCGGAGTTTGCCTTCATAAAGGATGCATCCCTTCAAAGAGCTTAACTCAAACAGCGTCTAATTTTTCCGGGCTGTCTCATTATAAACAAATGGGCATCTCGGTACCTGAAGTAACATTCGAATATGAAACATTTACAAACTACTATTCTTCTGTTGTAACGGGTTTGCAAAAAGGTGTTGAAGCACTTATTAAAGCGAATAAGATCGAGCACTTAACAGGTTCTGCTTCTTTCATGTCAGGTGAGAGAATCGGCATCGATTCGGGCCACCATTTTGAGATGTATGAATTTGAACATGCACTGATCGCGACGGGGAGCAGTCCATTGTTGCCGGGTGGTGCGAAACTATCAAACCGGATCATGACGCCTCATACTTTATGGGAGTTAAGTGAACTGCCAGCGAGTCTTGTTGTTTTCGGTGAAGACTATTTTGCATTGGAAGCGGCAATGGCTTATAAACAGCTTGGCAGTGATGTAACATTGATCACACCGGCTGATGGATTCAGCTTAGATAGCGGGATCGAAAAAGAACTGCTGCGAGTTTTAAAGAAAAATAAGATTAAAGTGTTTAGAAACCATCAGTGGGAAAGTGCAGAGGAAACGGCTGATACGGTTGCAGTGACACTCTCAAAGGATGCAGAAGAAAAAGTTTCTATAGATGCTTCTCATGTGCTTTATGCGGCAGGTTATTCACCTAATGTTGAGGGACTTGGGCTTGAAGCAATCAATGTGGAACGTGATGAGAATGGATTTATCATCGTTAATGAGCACAGCCAGACGAGTGTGTCGAACATTTATGCGGCTGGCGACTGTACGATCGGCATGAAGCTCGCTTCAAAAGCGATCAAACAAGGGAAAACAGCAGCTGAACATATGTCTGGCTTATTTTCGGCTTTCAATTTGAGCTTAGTGCCTTACGTGGTGCACACAAATCCGCCGATCGCAACAGTCGGTTTGACGGAAGAACAAGCAAAGAATGAAGGATATGAAGTTAAAACCGGTTTGTTCTCAATGAGCGGAAACGGATTTGCTTCTATACTCGGACAAAAAGAAGGTATTGCGAAGATGATAATCGATGCAAAGACAGATGTAATTCTTGGTGTTCACATGATGGGTGCAGGTGCTGTTGATATGATTCAGGCAGGCACTTACGCACTAGAAATGGTCGCACGTGAGGAAGATCTTGCTTATCCGGTCTATGCGCATCCGGCTTTAAATGAAGCATGGCTTGAGGCTATTGAAAGTGTGAGCGGAAAAGCAATTCATGTTCCGCCGGCACGAAAAAAAGAGAAAAGCACAGTCTAAGAAAAGCGGTCTTATAGGCCGCTTTTTTATATGTTGTTTCGAAAAATATTAAACAGCTGTTTAACAGTAAAGAATCATACAGCTGCCATTTTCTTTTTTCAGCAACATATATTAAAATGGCGATAAGATTAAATCCGCAGCAGGTTGCGGATAAACAAAGAAGTGAGGAATGCAGTTTGAAGAAACTAGTTTTAACCGGTGGTGGTTCTGCTGGACACGTAACCCCGCATTTAGCATTAATACCTAAATTAGAAAAAATGGGATGGGACCTTCACTATATCGGTTCTGTAGATGGAATAGAGAAAAGCTTAATAGAAGAAGGAACGAATGTACCGTATTACGGCATTTCCAGCGGTAAATTAAGACGTTATTTTGATTTAAAAAATATTAAGGATCCGTTTAAAGTAGCGGCAGGTGTGGCCCAGGCTTATTTGAAACTTGGGAAAATCAAACCCGATGCAGTATTTTCTAAAGGAGGATTTGTGGCAGTACCTGTAGTTATTGCGGCATGGCTGCGCAAGATTCCTGTATACATTCATGAATCGGATATTACCCCAGGACTTGCTAACAAAATCTCATCTAAATTTGCTTCTAAGATCTTTGTGACATTTGATGAAGCGAAAAAGCATTTTGCTGCAGGGCAAGCCATCGTAACAGGTTCACCTATTCGTGATGAGCTGCTGCAAGGTTCGAGTGAGAAAGGTTTATCTTTCTTAGGATTCAGAAGCCACTTGCCAGTGCTAACGATCATGGGAGGAAGCTTAGGTGCGCGTAAGATTAATGAAGCTGTAAGAGAGTCTCTTCCAGAACTGCTTCGATCTTATCAGATTGTTCATATATGCGGAAAAGGAAACTTAGATCAGAATCTGAACAATACAGAAGGATACCGGCAGTTTGAGTACATTCAAAAAGAATTGCCTGATATAGTGGCGGCAACTGACTTTGTGATTTCACGTGCGGGTTCTAATAGTATTTTTGAATGGCTGACTCTAAAAATTCCAATGCTGTTAATTCCACTTACAAGAGCTGCGAGCAGAGGGGACCAGATTTTGAATGCACAATCTTTTGAGAAACAAGGGTTTTGTCACGTGCTCTACGAAGAAGATTTAACAAAAGAAACGCTGCTGCAATCTTTGAAACAGCTAAAAGCTGATAAAGAAAACATGCAAAGAAGCATGGAGAGCTTCAAAGCCTCTGATAGCGTAGACCTTATTTTGCGAACTATCACTGGCGGTAAATAAATTGTTTGATAATTGAAGGGGGTCTGTCCCCGGGACAGACCCCCTTCAATTTATACACAATTCCTGCACAAATCACACACTGAATATGGAGATGAAGACAATGCTGCCTAGTCCTGCAATTTCTAGCGAACCAACCCATGGTCTTTGGAAAAAGGGTATTCAAGCTGGACTGCCTATCGCAATCGGCTATATGCCCGTTGCTTTTACATTCGGTTTGCTTGCCAAAGCTGCCGGTTTAAGCCTTTTTGAAACGGTTGGCATGAGTATTATTGTATTTGCTGGTGCATCACAATATATCGCTTTATCTATGGTCGCTGCCGCAAGCGGGGCAGCTGAACTTATTCTAACTACATTTATTATGAACATCCGTCATTTGCTGATGAGTGCGTCATTGAAGGAACGTGCGGAAGATGAGCCAAAATGGATTAAAGCCATTTATGCTTTTTTCATTACGGATGAAACCTTTTCAGTTGCGGCAACGTCTCAAGAGAAAAAGATAACGGCAAGCTATTTGTTAGGTCTCGGTCTAGCAGCTTACAGCTCTTGGGTCGTTTTTTCAGGTGCAGGGTATTTGATGGGCTCAGGACTGCCGGAATCACTTCAAGCAAGCATGGGTATCGCGCTATATGCAATGTTTATCGCATTGCTTGTACCTGCCGCTAAAAAAAGCCGGAAAGTCATTGCCCTTGCAGGAACAGCTGCGGTCCTGAACTCATTATTTTCATTTATCCCTTTTCTTAGCGGGGGCTGGGGTATTATTTTATCTACATTGATCGCTGCTGTTTCAATAGAGTTTTTTGTGAAAGGGGATGAGCGGAATGAATGATAATTTGATATGGGTTATTATCGGAATGGGTCTGGTTACGTATATTCCAAGAATGCTTCCGCTCGTCATGTTTCACACGAATAACTTGCATCCAAGAGTACAAGGGATATTGAAAAATGTTCCGTTTGCCATCCTAGGAGCACTCATTTTCCCAGGCGTGCTGACGATTAATCCGGATTCTGTTTTGTATGGTGTTATAGGAGCAGCAGCTGCTTTTATTGCAGCATGGCTTAACCTGAATGTTATTATCGTTGTGTTAGCCTCTATCTTAGTTTTATATGGTTATACCTTTTTGTAGACAATTGTCATAATTTACTTTATAAATAATTAACCTTATTAATTGATTTTCGGAAATCTTTGGGCGTATAATCACAAGTAAAAGGAGGAGATTAATGATGCCTCATTTACTTAGATTTGTACTAATAGGTTTATTTTCGATCTCAGCTCTTTCTGTATTATCATTTCAAGCCGTTGAAATTTTTCACGCTGTAACGGATATGGTACAATCATTTATCTACAAAGATTAATACTAAAAATGTTTTTAAAAGAGAGCTTCTAAAGCTCTTTTTTTATTTTTTAGCTTCTATCGCAAACTTTGTTGCTCTTGTAAGAAGTTGATTTCCGTTCCAGGCTGCTTCGCTTTCCGCGGGGCGTACGGTGAGCCCCCCTCGCCGCTTTGCGCCTTTGAGTGGTCTCACCTGACCGCTCGTCCCGCTGGAGTCTCGAACCTTTACTCCAACCAACTTGTCAGTGAAGGGAATGAACAAAATACTTAAAAGCAATAAACTATTAGAAAGCCAATTTTTTAAAACACTTAAGTTGATTTGAATTATTGCACTTATGGGTAAACTTACTAATGGACTAAGCAATAAAGGATGATTTTATGAAACTTATCGCAATCGATATGGATGGAACACTTGTTAATAAACAGTTAAAAGTAACAAAAGAGAACAGTAAGGTCATTTCACAAGCGGTAAAAGATGGACATCATGTTGTCATTGCAACAGGGCGTTCTTATGATGAAGCAAGACATACATTAGAAGACGCAGAATTACACCTGCCTCTTATTTGTGTAAACGGAGCTGAAATCAGATCTGCTAAATGGGAAATTCTTTCTTCAACACCTCTAGAGTTCTCACAATATGAAGAAATTAAAAGTATTCTAGATAAAGAGGACATCTATTACGAACTGTATACAAGTAAGGGAACGTATACGGATAATCGCGAAAAGGCATATGAGGTTATGAAGGATATTGTTATTACTTCAAATCCTGAAGCAACGGATGATGATGTTCAAAAGGCAGCTTTACGCCGTTTTCGTTTAGGACTTGTAAGTGTAGTAGGAGATTTTGAAAAGCTTTTAGATCAAAAGGATATAGAGGTCTATAAATTTCTTGCATTTTCAAGTGATAACGATAAATTGCAGCGTGCGTTTCAGCATCTGCAAGCGGTTGATGATTTAGCAGTTAGTTCGTCAGCTGATAATAACTTGGAGATCACAAATAGTGAAGCACAAAAAGGTGTAGCTCTAAAAAGATTTGCAGAAATTAAAGGAATCCCTATGGAAAATACGATGGCAATCGGTGATAATTACAATGATGTTTCAATGCTTGAAATTGCAGGATTTCCAGTTGCGATGGGAAATGCTGTTGATGAAATAAAAGATATGGCTGCATTTGTTACGAAAGAGAATGACGAAAGCGGAGTAGCGTTTGCTATTCAAAAATTTTTAGAAACAAAATAACTTTTTACAGAGGCTGGTTCGAAAAAATCGAACTGGCTTTTTTATTTAGAATCCTCTCTAAAATTTTCTTTGCGTCCATTTTTTATCCTCTTCATTGACAAGTTGATTGGAGTTGAAGGTGCGAGACTCTTGCGGGCTCACCGCACGCCCCGCGGAAAGCGAGCATCCTGTAACGGAAATCAACTACTTTCAAAGCAACATAATTTACAAACAGCGTTATTAATAATTTCTTTACTTCAGCTTTACGCAGGTGTAAACAAGTCTTCAAACTCCCTTGTTAAAGTGAGAGAGTACTTCACTGACAACAAAGGGAGAGTGTAATTTCATGTTCAAAGCTACTATTGGGGCTCTTGCGTTAAGCCTTACAGTTATGGGATCAGGATTTACAGCGGATGCAGCTGAAAAAGAGAAAGAGATATTAAATGTAGCACATCGAGGTGCTTCTGGTTATGCACCGGAACACACGTTAACATCATACAAGATGGGCGAACAAATGCATGGGGA
This sequence comes from Fictibacillus arsenicus, assembly GCF_001999465.1. Classification (GTDB taxonomy): domain Bacteria; phylum Bacillota; class Bacilli; order Bacillales; family Fictibacillaceae; genus Fictibacillus; species Fictibacillus arsenicus. Next base: position 1,130,375 of record NZ_MQMF01000002.1, on the reverse strand, counting down.
TTACATAGAGGTAGATCTTCAGATGACAAAAGATGGTGAACTAATCGCTATGCATGATGAAACGCTTGACCGTACAACGAATGGAACAGGTCAGGTTAAAGATTACACGCTTGAAGAAATTAAAGAGCTTGATGCTGGCAGCTGGTTCAATGAGAAATATCCGGAAAAAGCAAACCCTGAGTATGAGGGTCTTAAAGTGCCAACGCTAGAAGAAGTGTTTCAAACATTCGGAAAGAATGCGAACTATTATATCGAAACAAAGTCTCCTGAAGTCTATCCTGGGATGGAAGAAAAACTCTCAAAATTGGTTGATGAATACAGAATCGACAAAGATACATTACTTGTGCAGTCGTTCAGCTCTGCAAGTTTATTAAAAATGAACCAGATTGACCCTTCTATAAAACTAGTACAGCTAATGTGGTACACGTCACCAGCTGCCCTTTCTGATGCTGAAGTTGAAGCTATTAAACAATATGCAGTCGGAATTGGACCAAACAGTACTATGATAGACAAAGATTATGTCCAGAAAACGGTTCAAAACGGACTTGAGATACATCCTTATACAGTTAACGAAAAAGAAGAAATGCATAAACTGATCGACTGGGGCGTAACCGGAATGTTCACAAACTTTCCAGACCTGTTGAATGAAGTGAAAAAAGGACGATAAACAAAAGCAGCTGGCATATATACGTCAGCTGTTTATTTTCTGTTTCAACAAAAAAAGAGCGGAAGTGATCCGCTCTAAACTTATTTGCTTAACCCTAGTCGAATATTCATAATCTTTCTTAATACAAAATAACTCAGGACTGCGCCAATGGCTGCGGAAAAATAATAGCCAAGTAATGAAGGCTGATCATAAGATCCGAAGATGCCTCCGCCCGCCATGCCGAATGCAAGTGCAAAGCAAACTACTACTCCTATACTGAAGAATCCTTTACCTTTCTCAAAAACCAGTAATCTGCCATTATTCTCGTTCTTCGTACGGCTAAAAAACAAGATTCCAAGAGGGAACGTAACCGCAAAATAAAGAAGAGGAGAAAGCAATACTAGATAATCTGGCATTCTGGTGTAATCCATTACCGAGCCATCGATTTCTGTAACAACATCAGTATAATAAGCGAATTCGAAAATGGGAACAGGCAGTGTAGCTATTGAAATAAAATCTCCGAACGAGTTAAATCTGCCGTTTACATCATACATCATATCTAATTCAATCCCGTGATACATCAGAAATGTTCCGATCAAAGAGAAGAAACCGATCGGGAAGAAAAGGAATATCAAACTTAAAATAAACTGAGATACAATGCTGCCAGCGATAGTTCCAATAAATAAACTGAAAGTAAATATGGCAATAGAATACGGTATAACGAGCGCCATAAAATGGAGCAAAAATGACGCATCTGCAATTTCATGTAAAATCGTGAAGCGTATAATAAGCATACATAACAATAGGTTAACTAATAGTCCTGTTGTAATATGTACAACACCAAACATCCATTTTGAAAGAAAAATATCTTTTCGTTTAAAAGGAAGTGAGAATGTAAGATCTGCAGAATGAGTGGTTCGCTCCTGTCCTAACAGCAATGAGGCGAATCCAACAAGAATAAGTGTCAAAAACAAAGCGATTTCAACACCATGAAAAGTGAAGTTTAATTGTGTATCATTAAATTTCTCTGCTTGTGTTTGAAGACTTTGTGCTCTTCCGAAAAAAGAGAATGGTAGAAAAAAGAATAAAGATAGGTATACGGCCCAAACAGCTGGAGCTGCTAGTTTTTGGTTTCTCATCCATAATGCTTTATGAAACATGTGATTCCCCTCCAAGCGATGAAATAAATATATCTTCAAGTGTCATCGGAAGTTCCTCTAACAATAATGGCTGCTCTTGCTGCATCTCCTTCATTGTTTCCTCGATATTGCCTTTGATCATCAACGTATACACTCTGCCGGTTTGAGAAAGAATGGTTACGTTGTTTAAGTTTGCAATTTTTTCAGGGAGAGAATGCTTATAAACAGCTTGAACTTTTCTGAAAGATGACTTAGCGTCTTCGATCGAAGTAGTTGATTCAATCTGACCATCCTTCATCATAATGAGCACGTCCGCAATCTTTTCAACTTCCTCAAGATGATGAGTGGAAATAAGAACACTTAATTGACGTTCACTTACTTCTTCAATAATAAATTGAAGGATATTTCGTTTTACGATCGGATCCAGCCCGTTTGTTGGTTCATCCAAAATAATAAAGTCTGCTTTTGTAGAGAATGAAAGAATCATAAGAAATAAAGCTTTCATCCCTTTGGAATAGGTTCTAAGCTTTCTGTTTTTTGGGAGCTTAAAACGATCCATTAACGAGTAAAAATACATCACGTCAAAGTCTTCATAGATTGCATCATACAGTTTCACAATCTCTTTTACGTTGTAGGTTTTTAAAATTTCTGTAGAGTCAGGAACATAAGTAAGCTTTTGTTTAACTTCAGGCTTCTGGTGGATATTGATTTCATTAAATGTTACTTCGCCTTCGTCAGGATCCAGAATTCCAGCAAGTGTTCTGAGCAAAGTAGATTTACCGACCCCGTTACGGCCAACAATGCCTGAAATCATACCTGGTTCAAGAGTAATATTGACATTCTCTAAAACCTGGCGTCCATCTATCTTTTTACTAACATTAATCATTTTTAACATGGTCGTTATTCCCTCCAAGCTCTTCAGAAAACTTTTTAATCCATAGTGCCAGCGTTTGCTGATCGATTCCTAAATACGAAGCATCGATGACAAGCTGTTTGATATGCTTCTTCATTTCGGCAATCTTCTGCTCATCGGCTCTAGGGGTGATGGAAGCAGAAACGAATGTGCCCTTGCCGCGGAGAGTCTCTATGATCCCTTGGCGTTCGAGCTCTTGATAAGCTTTGCTTACTGTGTTTGGATTTATCAATAATGTTCCTGATAGTTCTCTTACCGAAGGCAACTTATCTTCGGGTTGCAGGATCTCCTTCAAAATCAGTTCTTTAATTTGATGGACGACTTGCTCCCATATCGGCGTATTGCTTCGGGGATCTAAATTTAAAATCATATTATCCCACCTTTAAATACTACGTGTGTACTACTTAATGTAGTACACTTATAACTTACATGATTAGTAAATTCCTGTCAATGTACTTTTCTTTACTTTTTATAATTCAGGAATCTACAATAATTGCAGGAGGTGTTCAGCATGAAACACTTAATTGATGAAGCAAAGCTGCTGATTTTTGATCTGGACGGAACTCTATATGAAGACACGGATCATTTTGATTATTATTGCAGGCTGATGCAGCAGCATGTTGCAGATGATAAGAAACAGGCATTTTGGGATACATATGAGAGCATGAAAAAGGGGACTCATCCTGTTGCGATTGGGAAAGTATATGATATTAAAAATGATACGAGTGTAACCGTTGACCCTATGACGCTTCAGGTAACGAAGGTTACTTCATTTGATGGGGAAGAATGGCCGGAAGAAAGAATAAAGCAAGAGTATGCAGGTGAACTGGTATATGATTTTGAACGTCTGATCGCGATCGGTGATGGATGGTGGCTGCCTTATGCGACAGCTATGCATTTTGGATTAAAACAAAGCGATACGTGGGAATGCTATAACGCAACAAAAGAATATATGGTTACAGATCAGTTTCATTTAACTAAAACACCTGGGCTTAGAGACGGTTTGATTCGTTTAAAAGAGGAAAAGAAGCTGGTCCTGCTCACGAACAGTGAAAGAGAAGATGTGAAAAGATTGCTTAACGAGCTTGAGCTAGAGGGAATATTTCATGCTCTTTATACAGAAGGACATAAGCCGCTGAAAACAAAAGAAAAGATGCAAACCATTCTAGACGAATTTGGTGTTCAGCCGCATGAAGCCGTTTCGATCGGTGATAATTTTATTAATGAAATTGCACCTGCACTTTTAATGGGTTTAAAAGCAATCTATATACAGCCTAACCGGATAGAGGTTGAGCATGAAAATCTTACCGTTGTCCCTACCTTGACGAACGCTTTATAAAAAAGTTTCTCATGACTTGTTCTAAATTGGACAAATCCCCTTACACTTTATAGTAGGTATAAAAGGGGGCATGTGTTTTGAGAAAATCCATGTGGTTAATGCTGGGCTTTGCCGTATATGGTGCATTGATGTGGTATTACTTGTTTCACGGAGCAGATTCAGCATTGCCAGTAGACCTTAAGGGATCTGCAGCAGACCCGGCTATGTTTATGACCGAAAGGGAGTTGGAGCTGAGCACTGATTTTTCAAGAATAAAGGACTTTTTGTACTTCATTTCTGTACCGCTTGAATGGCTGATCTATTTGTTTGTTCTAGGTTTTGGTCTGTCAAAATGGTTTCGAAAAGCAGCCGGGGGACTTACGAAATTTTCTATCGTCCATACGGCAGTGTACGTATTGCTTCTGTCGTTTGCGAGCTGGGTGTTAACTTTTCCGCTTCGCTACTATAGCTTTACCGTATCAAAAAGCTATAACATATCTGTCCAATCCTTTCATAGCTGGATGAGAGATGGTGTAGTGGATTTCTGGATCAGCTGGGCACTGACAACGCTCATGGTTGGAGTTATGTATTGGCTGATCAAAAAGTATGAAAAGAGATGGTGGCTGTTTGCATGGCTGCTCTCCATTCCATTTACTGTGTTTTTATACTTTATTCAGCCTGTCGTGATTGATCCGTTATACAACAAGTTCTATCCGCTTCAGGATGAAGCTTTAAAAGAAAAGATACTGAACATTGCGGATAAAGCGGATATACCGGCTGAAAATGTGTATGAAGTGAACATGTCTGAAAAAACGAATGCATTAAACGCATATGTGAATGGAATTGGTTCTAACTTGAGAATCGTCCTATGGGATACGACGTTGAATAAGTTGAGTGATAACCAAGTACTGTTCGTCATGGCTCATGAGATCGGGCATTACGTGATGAATCATCTTTATTGGAACTTGATTTCTTCAATTGTTCTTTCTTTCTTGGGGTTGTGGCTGGGTAATATCATCTATCGAAAATGGATTGAGCAATACGGTAAGACGTGGGGTGTTAAAGGAGTGGGAGACCTCGCAGCTCTTCCTGCTTTGCTTTTAATATTCTCGCTCCTCAGTTTTGCGGTATCTCCAGTAGAAAATGCGGTTTCGAGAAAAGCGGAACGGGATGCTGACCAGTACGCGATTCAGATGACAAAGAATCCTGAAGCAGCAGTAGGTGCTTTTCAGCAGCTGGCTACCGTATCATTGAGCGAGGTTAATCCGCCTAAAATTGTGAAGTGGTTTTTGTATGGCCATCCGACAATGCTTGAGCGCATCCACTTTTTAGACAGCTATAATACAGGAAAAACTTTGGATAAAGAGCAGTTACCTCATTAAATAAAAGAAAAGCTGGCCGAGAGTGATTGAAATCCACTTTTACGGACCAGCTTTTTCGTGTTTACGAGCGTTTCTCAAGATTTATGAGCGTTTTTCGAGATTTATGAGCGTTTCTCGAGATTTATGAGCGTTTCTCGAGATTTATGAGCGTTTCTCAAGATTTATGCGCGTTTTTCAAGATTTATGTGCGTTTCTCGAGATTTATGAGCGTTTCTCGAGATTTATGCGCGTTTTTCAAGATTTATGAGCGTTTCTCGAGATTTACGAGCGCTTCTTAAGATTTACGAGCGCTTCTCAAGATTTACGAGCGAAACCCAGGTCTATATGGAAACCCATAGCTTTATTTCACTGCCTGCAGGCTTACATTCGGAAGTACCAAAACTTCTACTCGGCGGTTCTTCGCTCTGCCTTCTGCTGTTTTATTATCAGCTTTCGGCCGGTATTCCCCATAGCCGCTGGCACTTACTTGATTTGGCTTTAACGCGGGATTCTCAAGCAGAACCCGCATAAAGTTAATTCCGCGGAATGCGCTCAGCTCCCAGTTTGATTGGAAACTAGCTGTACTGATCGGCACATTGTCAGTATGTCCTGCAATCACAATATTGCGAGGAGGGTTCGTAACAAGGAGATCAGAAAGCTTATTGCCGATTTCTCTTGAACCAGGTTTAACTGTTGCACTGCCGGAATCGAATAGGGCATTATCTAGGATGGTAATCAATAAGCCGTTCTCCGTTAACTGGGTTTGGAGACTTGTTGTAAGATTGTTAGCGTGAATAAATGCATTGATTCTTTTTTCCAAGTTTTCAAGAGCTTCAAGTTCTTTCTTAGCTTCTTCAAGACGTTCTTTTTCTTCCTTAGAGATGATTTCTTTTTGCGTCTGAGGAATAGGTGTTGAATCTGGAGTAGGGATTGGCGCTTGTTCCTCCATTACACCGGTTCCGCTTGTAAATTCATTTCGGAACGCACTTGCCATCTGCTTAAACTTTTGGGCATCAATCTCACTCATTGCAAATAGAACAATAAATAGAGCTAATAGCAATGTAAGCATGTCAGCATAAGGTATGAGCCAGGACTCGTCTACATGATCTTCATGATGCTTTTTCTTTTTAGCCAACTGTACCACCCGCTTTGTATTGGTCGCGTTCACTAGTCGGAATATATGTCAGAAGTTTTTCTTCTAATATTTTTGGTGATGTTCCATCTTGAATAGAAAGCAATCCTTCGATCATAATTTCTTTAATCATGACTTCTTTCTTTGATTTGCGTTTTAATTTATTGGCGAATGGATGCCAAAGTACATAACCGGTAAAAATCCCAAATAATGTTGCGATAAATGCTGCCGAAATCGCAGAACCCAGTGCAACGATGTCTGCCATATTGCTTAATGCAGCAACAAGTCCAACAACAGCTCCCAATACACCAAGAGTAGGAGCATAAGTACCAGCTTGCGTGAAAATTGTAGCGTTAGAAGCATGGCGTTCTTCCATGGTTTCTAAGTCTTTTAATAGCACGTCTTTAATGAATTCAGGAGGCTGGCCGTCAACGATCATCTTGATTCCTTGCTGTAAGAATGGATCATCTACTTCTTCAGCTTTAGGTTCAAGGGCAAGAAGACCTTCTTTTCGGGCAACTGTAGCCCATTCGATAAAGATCGTTACAAGGTCCTTCATATCAATGAGTTTTTGTTCTTGAAAAAGCACTTTAAACAATGCTGGTATCTTTTTTATTTCACTCATCGGAAATGCGATTAGAATGGCTGCAGCTGTACCAGCAAAAATAATTAACAGTGCTGCAGGGTTGAGTAAAGAAACCGGACTGACACCTTTTAATACCATTCCGACTCCGATTGCAATAATTCCAAGAATAACCCCTATTAAACTCGAGCGATCCATAAGATGTTCCCCACTTTATCTTTTATTTCTGTAGCTAATTTCTTGTATGCTTAGATATTCTTTTATATCGGAAAGATAAGGGGAAACTTAATGATAAATGATGGAAAAACACACTTAGGGGAATAAATTTTTAAACAGCTGTTTAACAAAGCGGCGCCAGCAAAAGACAATTGATGGCTGTTTTTGATATGATGGAAGTTGATAAACTGAAGTGAAAAGAGGAATTTATTTGAAATTCAAGCCGGTTATTCTCACACTTATATTTGCAGGATTAATTGGACTTGCATTATATACATCACAAAAAGAAAGTGAAGAAGCAAAAAAACAAATACCAGCTGAACAAAATACCGGTTTGAAACCAGGAAGTATGGCGCCTGATTTTACACTTAATACCCTTGAGGGAAAACAAATCTCCCTTAAAGAATATAGGGGGAAAAAAGTAATATTAAATTTCTGGGCCACATGGTGTCCGCCATGCCGTGAAGAGATGCCTGAAATGCAGAAGTTTTATCAAGATTATAAACAGAAGGATGTCGAGATCCTTGCAGTTAACTTAGAATACTCTGAAACAAAGCCTGAAAAAATAAGGGATTTTGTAAAAGAATATGAACTTGAATTTCCAATCCCACTCGATGAAAAAAATACGACTGGAAAACAGTTCAGAGCGGTTTCGATCCCGACTAGCTACTTTATTGATGAAGAAGGAATCATCACGAAGATGCATATAGGTCCGATGGACTATAAGTTTATGGAAGATGAAATGCAGAAAATGAATTAATAAGAGTTATTTGTAAAACCTTTGTGGATTTTTGACAGAGGTTTTATTTGATTTAGGAGATGTTGATTTCCGCTCCAGGATGCTCGCTTTCCGCGGGGCGTGCGGTGAGCCCCCTAGGCTATTCAAGCCTGCAGGTGTCTCACCTGTCCCGCTAATCCCGCAGGAGTCTCGCACCTTGCGCTCCAATCAACTAGAAAATGTAGCATACTCTACAGAAAAAGTTCAAAGCAACAAATCCTTTAGAAAAAAGCAATTTTAATTGTTCAAGTTTCAATGTGAAAAGTAATTCTAAAGACCTGTTTCCTCATTTTGAAAAAATGGGAAAGTTGACCAATAGGGAAGATTTTCTTTTTGTCGAATTAAGGTATTAGAGAACTTATTGAATGTCAGAATTATTAATTGTGCTAAATATCCGTATCAGATTATGTAAGCGAAGGGGACTGCTTAATGAACAAGCAATATGAGGAAATTGATATAAAACGTATTGCAGATTTTCAGAGTACACTTTCAAATTGTCCCATCCATCTATTTGGACTAAAAAGAGAGAGCAAAGGTGATTATATTTTTACTCATTCTTCTGGAGGAATGTATGATGCTCTTGGGGTTTCCGGTAGACCAGCACCTGGGACAAAGCTTTATGAACTACATTCAAAGGAACTAGTATCAAGCTGGACGCCTCAAATAGAAAAAGCTTTCTCCGGAGAAACGCAGACAGCAGATATAGAAGTAGCAGCTCATACATTACGCACAACTTTGTATCCGGTTTCAGGTGAGAATCGAGTTATTGGCACTTCGTACATGGTGTCTTTAAAAGACCAGTCTGAGAGTATTCGTGATAATAAATTTAAACAGTTGTTTAACCACGCGCTTGAGGCCATTATTTTATGCCGTTCAAATATGGAGATCGCAGAAGTAAACGAAAGAGCTTGTGAGTTATTGGAACTATCCAGAGAAGACTTGATAGGAAAGAATGCCGAGACCTTTTTTATGAAGAATGGCAGAGATGTTATTCAAAAAAAATGGGGAGAGGTTATGCACGGCAAAAAAATCTCAGGGGAGTTTCGATATAGAACGCCTGACGGTTATCTAAAAGAAATTGAATATTCTTGTGAAAAAGATATGGTCGATTTTTTACATGTAACAATTCTTAAAGATGTTACAGATCAAAAATTAACGGAACAAAAGCTCTTGAAAGCAGAAACGCTGAATGTTGTTGGAGAATTAGCGGCAGGAGTGGCACATGAGATACGAAATCCTTTGACTTCTTTAAAGGGATTTGTTCAGCTGATTCAAAATCAAACAAATGACTTTAATCAGTATTTATCTATTATTTTGTCTGAAGTTCATCGGATTGAACATATCATTAAAGAGTTTCTTGTGTTGTCAAAAAGTAATACCCAGAACTTTGAAAAGGCAAGTATTGAAGCGATTATTAAGGATACTGTTGATTTATTGAACACACAGGCAATCATGAAAAATATTGAGATCTTAACAAGCTTTGAGGATGAAATTCCGTATGTGTTCTGTGACCCTATGCAATTGAAACAAGTCTTTATAAATTTTATCAAAAATGCGATTGAGGCTTCTTCAATAGGGAATAAGGTAGATGTGAAGATGAAGTTATGTCCGCATTCAGAATATATTCAGATACAAATATGTGATTACGGATGCGGAATGGAAGAATCGGTGTTAAAAAAGATCGGAAAACCATTTTTCACAACCAAGGATGAAGGAACAGGGTTGGGGTTAATGGTCAGCAATAATATTATCAAACATCATAACGGCAAGCTTGATGTGCAAAGCGAAAAAGGAATCGGAACAAAGTTTACCATCTCATTGCCTGTTAATCAGCAAAATTAAAAAGGGGCTGACTCAACTCGATTAGATAACTAAATTTTGATTTTATTTATTTTATTATTTTGACAAAAATAAAAAATTAGGGGCTGCCAAAAGTAAGTTCACCTTACTTTTGGGACAGCCCCTTTTTGTATCAGAGTATATTACCCTTTGAATAATTGAACGAACATTTTACCATATTGACCACCGTCAACTACACCGATACCAACGTTTGTGTAGTCAGATTTTAAGATGTTTTCACGGTGACCTTGAGAGTTCATTAAGCTAGTGTGAGCACCATCAACAGAAGAGTTTCCTGCTAGGTTTTCACCAGCTGTCTGATATTCCACACCAAACTGCTTCAACATATCAAATGGAGAACCATAAGTTGGTGAGTTGTGATCAAAATAGTTGTTGTCGATCATGTCTTTTGCTTTAACACGAGCTACTTTTGTTAATTCTGGATCAGCTTTTAATGCTGGTAAACCTTGCTTTTCACGTTCTTGGTTTACAAGATTAACCATTTGCTGCTCATCTGCAGTAAGTTCTGCACTAGTTTCAGCTTTTGGTGCTTCTTCAGCTGGAGCTTTTGTCTGCTCTTGCTGAGGTGCTGGAGCCGGAGCTGGAGCTGGTGCAGCTTGCTGTTGTTGTTGTGGAGCTGGAGCAGCTTGAGCTTGCTGCTGATTATTATTTAAAGAAGCAAATGGGCATGTAGATGCCGCTTCTGAGATTCCTGCGTTTGCGCCGAATAGGGAAGCGCCTAATACTGATGCTACTACTAATTTTTTCATAAGATGTTTCCCCTCCTAATAAATTATCTTACGTGTACATGTTTCGGGACTTTTGTAGGAGGGGTGGGGGTCTGGAATTAACTACCAGTTTAAACGACCCACAAGTTGGTTACATCATTACTTTGAATATCAATCATGAATACATCTGGGTTTTTTAATAGCTCCCATTCTATAAATCCAAATGACGGATCATATAGATTGATCAATAAGCTCATTAAGTTTCCATGCGTTACAAGCAATACAAAATGAAGACCAGCTTCCTTTAGTTCTTTTATGAGAGAATGAATTCTCTGTTTTGCCTCAAATGTAGACTCTCCGCCAGGAAACTTTAAATGTTCTTCTTTATATGTACGTTCTAAATGAAACCTCCAATCCCAATCAGGATCTGTTTGCGTTGAAAGGATCCGCTCGGCTAGCCGCTCGTCCGTTTGAATTTCGGTATGAGTGAATTTGGCATATGGCATTATTGTATCGATAGCCCTTTTAAAAGGACTCGATATAACACTGTCGAATCGATACCCTTCAAGAAAACGAGAAAGCTCCTTTGCTTGGTGTAAGCCTTCCTCCGTTAAGGGAGCATCATGTTCCTGACCACATGCTTTACAGTGTCTAACAGCTATAATTTTCATATATATTTCCTCACTTATATAGATGTTTTTTTTCTTTCTCCATTGACAAGTTGATTGGAGTGAAAGGTGCGAGACTCCTGCGGGACGAGCGAGACAGGTGAGACTCCTAAGGGCGTGAAGCGGCAGGAGGCTCACCGCACGCCCCGCGGAAAGCGAGCATCCTGTAGCGGAAATCAACAACATACAAAAAGACCTTATTTTTTCATTCGAGACGTTAAACCTGATTCCTTCCCGAATACTATAAATGGTGAAAGACGAAGGGAGATTGTTATGTATCCTGAATTAAATCATTTTAAACAAATGAAAAACGAATACGATGCTGATATCGCTCGAGCACAAGAGAAGTGGCAGCAGCTGAATAAACAAAAAGAATGGGCTTCTACTGAATATGAAGACTTATTGAATAAGTACGGTGCAAGAAATACAAAAGTTACGATGGAACATTTAACGGAAGCAAAAAACAGTTATCTGGCAGCAATGGAGAAAGAACGTGCTGCTATGGAACATCTTGATGAGTTAAAAGAAAATAGAGATGACAGGCTTTCAGAATACATAAAAACGGTGTACACATCCCGAGATCGAGAGCTTAATGCTTCAAAAAGCAGCATGGAGAAAAAAATTGATCAATTAGAGCGGTTGAAGGCAGAGTACTTAATGATGGTTCAGCAGATTCAAGAAATTCATGCCTATCGAATTTCAGTTGAAAAGGAAACAAATGAGGCAATTAATAGCTATCATCAATCTTATGAACCAAAGGAAATTCTGCCGCTATATCCACCACTGGCACGTTTGGAGATTCCTTTATCAGATATTCAGTATGTATTTCAAAAAGGAGAGCTTCCCGGTCATTTAAATAAATACCTCCCATTCAACGAAACACATTCTTCATTTTCAATAAAAAAGCCATAATCCTCCGAAAAGGATTATGGAAAGAAAACCGAACGCATGATGAAGAAATGGGGGTAGGGAATTGCTCTGCTGACCTCTTGCCAGCAGGAGAGATTTGTATCTCACAATCCTACTATATGACCTTTAGAGATAAATGGTATGGACAAGTGCCATGGGCATTCATGTATTTTTTACTTCTTTTAAAAAAAGCCGGCTCATTTAGGAAGTAATCCTCATGTGCCAGCTTATTTTTTATTTAACTTTTTGTTTCCACTTCTGCAGTAAGGCTGCTTCTTTATCAGGGTGTAAACCAGCTTTCCATTGATTCGATTCTAAATCTCTTGATTGTGACCATGAAGCCGTATCCTGAATGGTTTCTTCTATTGAACGGAAAACGAGTCCTTTATTTATGGCTTTCGAGTCATCTGCATAATCAAGACCTCGATATTCCTCACTTGCAATCCAAAGCGGCATCTCTACCCATTCTCCGACATTTTCTTCTATAAGGAAAGCTTCTGGAACAGCTACAATGGCAGCGTCGTTTTGATTTGCAACACACTTTTGTACAAAGTCATTAAAATTATAGCTTCTGCCTACGGCTTGATACACACCATTTTCCTTATTTTCTGCCATGCGTACAATCCAATCTGCTAAATCCCTTGCATCTATAAATCGGATTGTTGGATCTTTCATTTCGGGCACAATAATTTCTCCACCTTTCGCACCCCTGTGCGGCCAATAGGTAAATCGATCAGTATAGTCATGAGGACCAACAATTAACCCGGGACGAATGATCAATGCCTGTTCACCAAACACCTTTTGAACTTCTTTTTCACATGCCGCTTTCAAAGCACCATAAAATTCGCCGATTTCTGTTGTGTCCGGATCTTTAAGGACAGCCGTTTTAGCTTCTTCTGTTAAATAACGGACAGATTGATCTTCATATACAGATACAGATGACACAAAAAGATAAGAAGACACATTTTTTTGGAGGGCTTCTGCAGACTTCCTTACTTGTTTAGGAAAATACCCGCAAGTATCTACTACTGCATCCCAGCTTTTATTTTCTAAAAGAGAAAGATCTTGCTCACGGTCACCGATAATTTCTTCTACTCCTTGCAATAAGCCAGGTGCTGCGGTTTTACCTCTATGAAACAAAGTGACCTCGTGATTGTTTCTTAAAAAAGATTCCGCCAAATGCCTGCCTAAAAAACGTGTTCCGCCAATGATTAATACTTTCATCAATTACACCGCCTATTCCATTTTTCTTAATGCAGGAAGTCTCCACATGATTAACGTGTTAACAATAATTAAAGAAAGTGCTCCGCCAGCCATAATATTATCAATTGTAAAACCATACGAGATCAGCATCGATGTAACAGCTAGAGATAAGGGAGCGAGCCCCATACTTGCCATCGTTAAAAGTCCCATCAGCCGTCCAAGCAGCTTTTTATCTACAGAAGATTGAACCGCTGAGATGAGAGGAATATTTGTCGCTGGGAATGTAACCCCGATAAAAAAGATTGCCAGCATACAAAGATAAAGGGAAGAGCTTTGACTAAACCAGAAAAAGAAAATGTTCATTGTGAATAAAGAGATTGTTACCATCAATCCGCGTCTTTTCTTGATATTTAGAATGCCGATAATGACTGAACTGATCAGCATCCCTGCAGCCATAGAGCCCTCAATAAAACTAAAATCAAGTGCGCTTCCGTCGAGAATGTTTTTCACGAAAATAGGAAGCCCCATCATTAGTGGACCCACCACAAAAACGTTAAGAAAGATTGTGCTCAAAAACAAAGCTTTTAGAAAGGAGGATTGTTTTACAACATCGATTCCTTCCTTAATGGACTGCCACATACCTGGCTTCTTTGTTTCTGAACTTTCAGAAGCAGGAATATTTAATACATAGGCAAGGATCGCTGAAATTAATAACATAATTGCGGGTACACCGAACGACAGCAGATAGCCGCCGCTAGAGGCAACAAGCAGTCCGCCAATCATCGGACCAAGTATAAGCGAGCTCTGCTGGGTTGTTTGGATTACTGAATTAGCACGTGTCAACTGAGAGTTATCAACGACATTTGGCAGCAGGGAGCCGTTTGCCGGCCATACAAAAGCATCCAAGGCACCGAAAAGAAACCCGAAAATGATAAAAGACAAAAGTGATAGATGACCTGTTGCGAGCATAACTAGCAGACTGCATAGCACAATGGTTCTTAGAAAATTCGCTGCGTATAAAATTTTTGTCCTGCTGATTCTGTCTGCTAAAACACCGCCAATTGCCATGAACAAAATACGAGGTACGTTTGCAGCAATAAAAACGATTCCTAGTGAGGCTTCTTTATCAAGGGTTTTAACCACGTACCAGCTTTGTGAAAATTGAAAAATAGCAATAGAGAAAGAAGAACAAATAGTTATTGCCCAAATAAACAAAAAGGAACGCTGTCTAAATAATGATTCTATTTTAGGTTCAGCTAATGCTGAGGCTTGTGCCATCTCAATCAATCTCCTCTTCTGGATAAGGTGTATCTTTTAATGGAAACGAAAGCATGAAGTAGTGGTACATTTCACCTTCTTCCTGTTCATTCTTTTTAAATTCCGATATGAGCTCCGATATTTCTTTTGCTTTTTCATGAAGCTGTTTCACTTGATCGGGTGAAAGTTTTACGTGTCTATAGCCAAATTTGAGTGGAGAATCTGTATAAGCTAGAACTTCAGGGTCTAGCTTTCTGATCATGGATTTCGTTTTATCCAGGGAAACGAGAATGTTTTCCTTTAACGCATCAGAAAGTTCATCTTTTACAGTGTTGCGCTGATCAGGCAATATTTCTGCAATTGAAAATGATTGGGCTACAGGTCTGTAGAACTTTTGTATAATCCCGTTTTTTTCTTCCGTTCTTTCCACGACTAATAAGCCGACACGTTCCATCTCTTTCAGATGATAATGAATCTTTGGGGCAGGTACTTCCAAGATGTCGGCAAGTATTTTACCGGTCTTTGCCTCATCAAGGATCTCCCAAAGAATTTTAATGCGCAGCGGGTCACTTATTACCTTTAATTGCTCAATCTCACGTATATGATAAATTTCTTGCATGTTTAACACTCCTAAAACGTTCAAATATATTTGAATGTATCATAAAGTAATTATATGCTCAACGTCAATTGTTTTGCACATTATTTGTAAAAAAATAGTTCAAATGTTATGAAAATTCTTGTATAATCTTAGTATAATGTTCGCATTACAACTAGAAGCTGGAGGTTCACAGTATGGGGAATAAGGATTTAAAATCCTATGTGGAGAGATTAGAAAGAGTACATTACATTGTTTCAAAGCGGTTGCACCCAGAAATTGCGATTGAAAAAGAATTAACGAAGACACAATTTGTTCTTTTGAAAACATTATGTGTAAGAAATAAGTGGACAGTTTCAAAATTGGCCGAATATATGGGTGTTAAGCCAAGTGCAATCACTGTAGGGGCAGATCGATTGTACAAGCGTGGTTTTGTACAACGCTACCGAAGTGAACTTGACCGGCGAATTGTATATCTTGAAATCACAGACGAAGGACATGAGATTTTGAGGGAAGCTGAAAATGAGAGAGTGAACTCTATCAGTGACTACCTAAATCATTTGTCATCAGAAGAACTAGGAACTTTTATAGATATTTATGAAAAATTGGCTAGCGGTACACAGCCAGACACAGAAGAATATGTACTTTCCTCAAAGACCAGCTGATTATGGCTGGTTTTTTTTGTAGATTGATAAGCCGCGAATCTCTTCGTCAGTTTTGTTTCTCCGGTACTCATTTATCTAGAATAAACTCCGTGTCCTCGAAACTTCACTTCTTCGACCTTCTTGCTTCTAAATCTTCAAATGGAATTGATGTAGATTGATAAGCGTCGTTTCTCTTCTTTCATTTTTTCTCTATTATTTTTTCATAGATTTCATTCTATTTGAATTTTTCGATGCATAGGATGTGATAGAAACGAATTAAGAAGTGGAGGACGACAAATGTTTACCCCGCAATTAAATATGAAACGTTTACCGCTTTTATTAGCAGGAGCCATGCTTTTTATTGTCATTGCCACGAGTTTCATCACATCCTTTGAGCATAAGTACAGGCTGAGCTCATCCACCATGCATAAGTGGTTAACTGAGTTTTCAGGGGAAGCACTCGTATATTTTATAGGGTGGGAAAACAGATATTTTACACAGGAGCTGCCGAAAGAGAGCGAACCTCCAGCCTTATCCAGTATCTTGCTTGAGCTATCCACAAGTATTAAGCCTGGTGATATCAGAAGCTTGCTTGGAAACGAGCTGCCTGGATTTGCACTTTATGATTCAACTATTTTTGTAGCTGGAGAAGGGACGGACTATACAAACATCGGGTATGAATCACCCCCGCCGATGGATTTGCTTTTAAGCGGAGAGGATGCAGAGGTACAGGATATAGAAAGACTTCAGGATCCTGAACCTTCCGAACCTCAAAACCCGCCAAATCAGACAACTGATGGAAATAAAGTAGCTTACATTTATCATTCTCATAGCTGGGAGTCTTTCTTGCCGCATCTAAAAGGAGTAACAAATCCTGATCACGCTATCCACTCAAAGGTCAACATCACGATGGTTGGCAAAAAGCTTGGCGAAGAGCTTGAAGCTAGAGGAATCGGTTCCTCTGTAGATATGACGAATATGACAGAGTTCTTAAGAAAGAATAATGCTGATTATCGTAAAAGTTATCCGATGTCGAGAACGTTAGTGGAAAGTGCGATGGCCAGTAACGACAGCTTAGAACTAATCTTTGATCTGCATCGAGATTCATCCCGTAGAAAAACAACTACTACAACAATTGATGGAAAATCATATGCGAAAATATTATTCGTTATTGGAAAAGGAAATCCACACTTTGAAAAGAACCAAGCTATGGCACAAGAAATCCATAATATCTTAAATAAGAAATACCCAGGCATAAGCAGAGCTGTAATCGGAAAAAACAAATCTGAAGGAACCAATGGTGTCTATAATCAGGATCTTTCGGAAAAAGCATTGCTGATCGAATTCGGTGGTGTTGACAACAACATGGATGAATTGTACAGAAGTGCTGAAGCTGTCGCCGAAGCTGTTGCAGAGTATTATTGGAAGCAAAAAGATGTGAAAGCTGAATAGAGTTGCAGGCTCTAGAGGGTGTAGAATCCTCTAGAGTCTTTTTATGTGGCGGGTATTTGAGCGAGAGAACTTGTCTATGAATGTCGACTCGTGGATACATGGCTAAATCTCGTGGATTGGAGCTTGAAATTTTTGGATTGAAGGGCATAACTCGTGGGTAAACCTTTTAAACTTGTGGATTCACCCTGCAACCAGTGTCATAATACCCAGTCAGGTATAATTTAGGAACAGTTTCGTCCCTTCGAAACTGAACAAAATTTGTGTTAGAAGTCCTTAGAGTTCGTTAGAGGAAGATTTATTGGTCATAACAGGCATGAATTCTGCAAATCATAATTAAAAATGGTATAAAAAGAGAGAAACGCTTGTTTTAATTACCAATGGACGGGAATAAAAAGAGAAAAGAGAAGAATGTGAAAAAGGAGCTATTGCATGAAGCGGATGAAACGAATATGGGAATTCTTCCTTACTGTACTATTGCTTATCTGTTTATACATCGTGTTCTTTGCAGAAGGATATGTCATCATTAAAACGGTATTCGGGCTCCTGTACATTGCGGTGATTTTGTATACGATCTATTCTTTGATGCTGGAAAACAGAACCGCACAGCACACACTTCTATGGATTTATGTACTTATATTATTTCCTTTTATCGGATATATGTTTTATCTGTATTCAGGACAGCTTTATTTAAAAGGACATTTGTTCAAGTCTAAACGTAAAAATGATCGTGATGAATGGATCAGAGTTTCCAAACAGGATGAGAAGCCTGATTTCAGTGACCTAAAAAGGCATCAGCAATGCTTTGCAACGCATGCGCATCACATCACATTAACAAAAATTAATCGTCATACCGGTACAAAGATATTGCAAAACGGGCAAGAAACTTTTCCCGAAATTATAAGAAGACTGCAAGAGGCGAAAGAGTACATACACATTCAATATTATATCTTTCGTTCTGACCGGCTCGGAAAAGATATCATCGACCTTTTAATCAAAAAAGCGAATGAAGGTGTTAAGGTCAGATTCCTATTTGATGGAGTAGGCAGTTTATCTCTTCAGCAATATGATATTGACCGTATGAAAAAAGCAGGTATTCTTGTAGAAGCATTCTTGCCGGTAAGGTATGGATTTTTTAACCAGAAACTTAACTTCAGAAACCATAGAAAAATAATTGTTATCGATGGTAAAGTTGGTTTCGTTGGCGGGTTAAACGTTGGAGTAGAGTACCTAGGAGAAGATCCTGATATCGGATTTTGGCGCGATACCCACATGGTCATGGAGGGGGAAGCCGTTCAAGTTCTTCATGCGATATTCCTGATGGACTGGGAATATGTATGTGGAGAAGATCTTCTGGAAGATTCTCATTTAACGGAAGCCTATCCTTCAGATGGGGATGGGGTCGTACATGTTGTTGCGAGTGGTCCAGATACCCAGTTGGGAATCATGAGTGATTTGTATTATTCATTGATCTCATGTGCGGAAAAATCTATTTGGATCGCCACACCGTATTTTGTTCCGAATGAAGCCATCCGGACTGCATTAAGGGTCGCTGCTAAAAAAGGCGTCCAAGTTAGGCTGATGGTACCTGAGATCAACGATGGATTTTTAACTCAATATGCGACCCGCTCTTATTTTCCTGAGCTGCTCCGTTCAGGTATTGAAATCTATTCGTATCAAAAAGGGTTTCTGCATCAGAAAGTTATCATCATTGATGGAGATACCGCATCCATCGGAACAGCGAATATGGATATGAGAAGCTTTCATTTAAATTTTGAAGTGAATGTATTTTTGCTTAACACAAAGTCAGTTAACGACCTCGTTGAACAATATGAAGAAGACATGGAAGAATCAACAAAGATTCGTCCTGTAGAGTTTTATAAAAGAGGGCTGTGGGAAAGAACGAAAGAATCATTCTCCCGTCTTTTCTCAGGTGTTCTCTAATCAAGAGTTTACGAGGTTATAAAAAACAATTGTTTTTTCAGAGGAAAACAAAGAATAGAAATTCCTCCTTGCGAATAGGGTTGTACGAGACCATAAAAGCGAGGGGGATTTTTTTATGGACTGGCTTGAAGCCCTTATTTTAGGTATTGTCCAAGGTTTAACAGAATTCTTGCCGGTAAGTTCAACTGGTCATCTGCTGCTGGGAAGGCAGATCTTCAATTTAGAGGAAGCGGGACTATTTCTTGACAGCATGCTTCATATTGGGACATTGATTGCTGTTATGACGGTTTATTGGAAAGATATTCTTAAAGTAATAAAAAATCCATTTAGCAAAACGGGGATATTGCTTATTGCAGGAACTATTCCAACTGCCATTATTGGACTTGCTTTTAAGGATTTCTTTGAAGAGATTTCAAAAACCGGTGTAACAGTTGGGTGGGAGTTCTTAGTAACAGGGCTGTTGCTTTGGTGGGCTGATTCTTTTAAGAGAAACGGGTATAAAGGAATCGAGGAGATCACAATCCGGGATGCTCTCGTAATCGGCACTTTTCAGGGAGCGGCTATTCTGCCTGCGGTTTCGCGTTCAGGTTTAACGATAGCAGCAGCTCTATTTTGCAAAATTGATAAAAAAGCTGCCGCTTATTTTTCATTTCTTTTGTCGATCCCATCAATCGCAGGCGGAGTGGTATTGCAGTCTAAAGATCTATTTACATCAACTGCGCCTTCCATTGCATACTCATCTTTAATTATAGGTACAATCGCCTCTGCATTATTTGGATATATCGCTGTGAAATGGATGATTAAATTATTGCAAACAGGTACGTTAAAAGGGTTTGCGATCTATGTATGGCTGATCGGTTTAATCGTTCTGGGACTGCAATTTTCAGGAAAAATGTAAAGTATTTGTTAACACTTAAAAAATGGATTGACAATTAAAAGACGGAGGATTACAGTATATGTAATTCAAAATTTAGCAGGCTTTAGATCGCTGAATTTACAGTCAATTTCTTTATTTGAAGAAGACTGTGAAACGGGGGAACCAATCTTTTGGGGTGAATTTTGCAAGAGCAAAAAGGGATACTCCATTCCCTAATCCGACAGCTAACCCCGTAAGCGTCATGTCACTGGAGAGGTCAAATTGGTGAAAAACCGGACCCGCTTTTTTGTGTGGTCTTTTTTTTGTTTTTTACAGCTTTTTGAAAACCTCTTAACCAGCAAGGCTAGAAAACAACGAAGGAAAACTTCATGGAATTTAAGGGGAGAATTAAAATGAAAAAACAGTTTGCAGTTATAGGATTAGGCCGTTTTGGGGGCAGTATTTGCCGGGAGTTTGCCAAAATGGGCTATGATGTACTCGCGATCGATAATGATATGGAAAAGGTCAATGAATTTGCGACGATTGCCACTCAGGCCGTACAAGCAAATTCAACTGATGAAAAGGTAATGAAATCTCTTGGGATCAGAAATTTTAACCATGTGATCGTTTCAATTGGTGAAGATATTCAAGCAAGTATCTTAACAACACTTTTACTTAAAGAATCAGGTGTAAGCAAGGTATGGGTAAAAGCTCAAAATGACTATCATCATAAGGTTCTGGAAAAACTAGGAGCAGACCGCATCATTCATCCAGAACGCGATATGGCTCTTCGGGTTGCTCAGCTTATCTCTTCAGAAAAAATCATCGACTTTATTGAACTGTCGCATGAACACAGTATTGTAGAGATTGGTGTTACGGACAAATTAGTGAATAAAACACTGACAGATTTAGACGTTCGAGCTCGCTATGGATGTAATATCGTTGCGATTAAGCGCGATGATGAAATTCTAGTTTCTCCGATTGCAGATGTTACTCTACAATATGGAGATGTCCTCGTGGTGATCGGACGAAATGAAGACTTGAACCGCTTTGAGGATGAGGGAGTGTAAGCAGTGGCTCTGCATGTCAATAAATCCAGGTTGCATAATCCGATAAAATTGAACCCTCCTCAATTTTTAGCATTGCTTTTTTTGTTTTTGATTATATTAGGCGCTTGTTTATTAAAACTGCCTATAGCCCAAGAGGAATCATTGCGTTGGATTGATGCTTTATTTATAGCAACTTCTGCGGCTACTGTAACCGGGCTGGCATCAGTCGACCCCGGTTCGACGTTTACTTTATTCGGAGAGATCGTCATTTTATTTTTGATACAGGTTGGCGGACTTGGTGTGATGTCCTTTGCATCTCTCGTTGTAATTATGATGGGAAGAAAGATCTCTGTTAAACAAAGGGTTTTGATGCAAGAAGCGCTAAACCAGCCTTCCATCGGCGGAGTGATAAGGCTTGTTCGAAACTTATTCGTATTTTCGATCAGTATTCAAATCATTGCTGTGTTCTTTTTATCATTTAGGTGGGTACCTGAAATGGGATTTGGTAAAGGGGTCTATTACAGTGTATTCCACGTTATCTCTGCCTATAATAATGCAGGCTTTGCTCTTTGGTCTGATGGATTGATGGGTTATGTTGGTGATCCAATGGTTAACATTGTAATCTCTCTGCTTTTTATTACAGGGGGAATCGGGTTCACTGTTCTAGTAGACCTTTGGGTCAGCCGTAAATGGAAAGATCTTTCGCTTCATTCAAAAGTAATGATTTTTTCAACATTTGCCATTAATATTGTGGCCATATTGTTTGTTTATTTATTTGAATTCAATAACCCAAAAACATTAGGCATGCTATCCGGAGCTGAAAAACTTTGGGCAGCCTATTTTCAGGGGGTATCTCCTCGAACAGCAGGATTTAACTCGATCGATATGACCGCGATTAATCCGGATACGTCCCTTTTAATGATTCTATTGATGTTTGTCGGTGCAGGAAGCACTTCTACAGGCGGGGGTATTAAGCTTACAACATTCGTAGTCATCCTCTTTACGGTTGCGGCGTTCTTAAAAGGGAAAGATGATACGGTTATCATGAAGAGAACGATCCGTAATGCGGTCGTTTATCGTGCCTTAGCGATTACGACCATTTCGATTTTATTTATCTTTGCCGCATTGTTCGTCGTAACTTATGTGCAAAAAGGGGATTCCTTCATGATCATTCTGTTTGAAGTGATGTCTGCATTCGGGACAGTTGGCCTAAGTATGGGATTAACACCCGACCTAACCATTATCGGAAAAATTGTAATTTGCGCAGTGATGGTCTTTGGAAAACTTGGTCCTCTGACACTAGCGTTTAGTCTTGCTAAACAAACAAGAGAAAATATTAGATATCCAGATGGTGAAGTATTCACGGGATAACAAATAAAGCCGGCTCGGAAAGGTAAAATACCTTTTTGAGCTGGTTTTTTTATGGTTATGAAAGTATAAAAATCAGGAGGATAATCGTTACATAGAATTTGTCCATGTGAAAAAGACAAACTCAATAATAGACTAAATAAATAGACACGATATGGATGTTAGGGGGATTATTACAGGGTAATTAGCATTAATTCCACGGTAAATCGAATTAATTCCACAGATAGAGATAATAATTCCACACATAAAATTATTTATCGAAATTTCGACAAACACAGTCCACCTAAACATCAAATTGACCCAACCTGTTCACGCCAGACCATCTAATCCATAATCTTTTTTGGCTAAAAATGGGATAAGTGGCGTTCTGTTGGGAATGCTAAAACGAGATTTAATAGTGTCATTGAAAGGGTG
Organism: Fictibacillus arsenicus; assembly: GCF_001999465.1. Lineage (GTDB taxonomy): Bacteria > Bacillota > Bacilli > Bacillales > Fictibacillaceae > Fictibacillus > Fictibacillus arsenicus. The sequence goes on along the minus strand of NZ_MQMF01000002.1, from coordinate 1,107,366 downwards.
AGGACGATATGCAAAAAATTAAAGAAATATTTCTTGTTTCTCCCTTTCTTGTCTTCTTTCTCGTGCATTCAGAACAAATAGGGGTCGGAGTATTAGGGTATCAGCGGGTCATTGCAAAATATGCAGGTTATGATTCTTGGATCTCCGTTATTATTGCTGCTGTTTTTGTTCATATTCTAATCTGGATGATCTATTACGTGCTGGATAATGGCGGGGGAGATATCGTCACGATACACAAAACATTATTTGGCGGAATGCTGGGGAACATCTTCAATTTAGCTCTAGCTTTGTATTTTCTTCTATGGTCGCTAACGGTTTTAAGAACATATATTGAGGTTGTACAAGTATGGATGTTTCCAACACTAAAAACGTGGACAATAGCTGTTGTATTCCTTCTATTAACTTATTATGTGGTTTCTGCAGGATTTCGTACAGTTGCTGGTATTTGTTTTTTAGGTGTGGTTATTCCTTTGGGACTTATATTCCTTTTAATTTATCCGCTTGAATATACCCACTTTTCTAATTTACTGCCAGTGTTTGATGAGAGGCTGAATGATTACTTTACGGCTTCAAAAAATATGATGCTGAGTTACCTTGGGTTTGAAACATTGCTGATTTTCTATCCATTTATAAAGAATGCGAAAAAATCACAAAAGTTTGCACACCACGCGAATATCTTTACCTTTATGATGTATCTTTTAGTAACATTGTTTTCATTTGCCTTTTTCAGTCAGGAGCAGCTTGCTCGAAATATATGGGCAACACTCTCAATGGTTAAAATCGTACAAGTATCCTTCGTAGAACGTTTTGATTTCGTTTTCGTTTCCATTTGGTGTCTCGTCATCTTGCCAAATATTGCCCTTGCCATCTGGTGTTCGAGCCGTGTTGTGAAATTGATGATAAACATCAGGCAGCACGTTACACTAATCGTTTTATTATGTATAGTCCTTTTAGCTTGTATCTTCTTAGATACCCGTTTCAAAATAAATATGCTCAATAATTATACGAACATCATTGGATTCTACCTTGCAATCAGCTATATACCTTTACTTTTTTTAATGACCTTTATTAAGAAAAAGATCAAAAATAAAAGGACGAATAACGGTCAAAAGTCATCGTCCACTTGATAATTTTATTAAGCTTGCAAGAGAAGTGTCAGCCTGTCCTTATGTTTTTCTCGCTGCTGGCTGTCCGATGTATTATGCCAATCCTGAAGTGTTTCATTGATCAGCTGTTTAACCATATGTTTTGTCCATACTACATACGCACCATACGTATCACCTTTAAAGAAGCTGGTAAGCATATTGTTTTCAGGACCGAAAAAGAAGCCTAGCTGATCATGAATTAATGTGGATTCATCAATGGAAAAAGGCATGATTTTATCTGAGAGCGTATATTGATAAGAATTGTTTTCTTTTTTAATAAAAGCGATGCTGTAAAGCTGTCTTTCCGGGAGAAAGCCCTTTGTTGTCGGCAATAGCAATAAAGGGTTATGTTCTTTGTCATAAGCAATAAAAAAATCATTAACATCTTCTTCAAAATGCGGAGTTCTTAACATTGAAGCAAGTGTAATTTCTTTTTGTACGTCTAACATTTCGCAGCCCTCATTCCGTTTGTTTTCTTACAAACAGTCTTGCCGCTAGATTGCTAGATTATACGTCGTGATAAGAACTTTTGTTGTAATAAGATGCGGTTGATTCTTCTCTAGCTTTAAGATGCCGAAAGAGGGACTTTGAGCGGAAAAAAGGGATTTTGAGCGAAACTGAGCAGTTTGAGCGCATCGAGAAAATCTTGAGCGTAACTCGGCGTTTTTGAGCGATACTCAAGAATACTGAGCGAACGTGTATTAAATATAAGAACACGTACCGTGAATGGAGTCTTTTTCTTTATTGTACTGCTGTGATAAGTTGTTGAAAGGGAATTGACGGACAAAATGTAAACGCATACACTAGAGGTAGTTAATAGTCGCGAGCAGAAAGAGTGTATAAATATATGGCATTATCTAATGAAAAACTTATCGGAAAAATGGCCATTTTAGGTGTGCTGGATGAAAGCTATCTCTCAGAGATTGAAAAGCAGGGCTGGAAGTATTGCGTAGGCAAAGCCGGTTCTATGGACTCTCAAAAAGTAGTAGCAGCAATCGAGACAGCGGCCAAAAATGAAAAAGTCATTCAGAGCGGAATTTATAGGGAAACTCATTCTCTTTATCATGCCATCATGGAAGCCTTTCATGGTGTGACAAGGGGCCAGGTTCAGCTCGGAACGGTTCTTCGTACAGTAGGACTGCGTTTCATTGTTGTCCGCGGAAACCCTTATGAGAAAAAAGAAGAAGGCGACTGGATTGCAGTCGCGCTATATGGAACGATCGGTGCACCAGTAAAAGGGCTGGAGCATGAAGCAATCGGACTGGGGATCAATCATATTTAAACACTGCCTATAGTGATTAGTGATGAGGGGGCGTATTTGAAAGAAGTTTTCTTTCGGGTGCGCTCTTTTTTGTATGAGCAGGGACTACATTTAAAAAGCTGTTTGCGTAAACTTTGTTGCTGTTTGAAAGTTGTTGATTTCCGTTTCAGATGCTCGCTTTCCGGGGGGGCGTGCGGTGAGCCACCTCGACGCTTTGCGTCCATAGGTGTCTCACCTGTCACACTGATCCCCCAGGAGTCTCGCATCTTTCACTCCAATCAACCTCAATGAAGGGTGCTCCGAGAGAATCCCATAGCAACAATTTTTCGGAAATGAGTCTAAGAAAAAGAGGGATGAAGATGGTTACTTTAACTGGTAATACGCTTTCGATGGAAGAGATAAAGCGGATTCTGCACGACAATGAACCGGTGGAAGCATGTCCTTTAAGTATGAAAAAGGTGGCTGACAGCCGTAAAGCTGTAGAAGAGATTGTGGCTTCAGGCAAGGTAGTATACGGCATTACCACAGGGTTTGGAAAGTTTAGCGATGTATTCATTTCAAGGGACGATGTAGAGACCCTGCAGATCAATCTGATCCGAAGCCATGCATGCGGAATCGGCGAACCGTTTCCTGAGACAATCAGCCGACTGATGCTTATTTTAAGAGCTAATGCATTATTAAAAGGTTTGTCTGGAATACGTCCGGTTGTTATTGAAAGATTGCTTGACCTCGTTTCACATGGTGTACATCCTGTAGTTCCTCAGCAAGGTTCATTAGGGGCAAGCGGGGATCTCGCTCCACTGTCTCATTTGGCTCTTGTTTTAGTAGGAGAAGGCGAGGCTTATTACAAGGGAGAACGCTTGTCAGGTCAAGATGCACTTAAGAGAGCAGGAATCGGACCAGTAGTTCTTACAGCAAAGGAAGGACTCGCACTGATTAATGGTACACAGGCGATGACTGCTCAAGGGATAGCAGCCTATATAGAAGCTGAAAGAATCGGATTGATGGCCGATGCGATCGCTTCATTAACGACTGAGAGTTTAAGAGGAATTACGGATGCTTTTGATGAAGATGTTCATATTGCGAGAGGCTACAAAGAGCAAGTAGAGGTAGCAGAGAGACTTCGAAACTACTTAGAGGGCAGCCAGCTCACGACCAAGCAGGGAGAAATCAGAGTGCAGGATGCTTATTCTTTACGCTGTATTCCTCAAGTTCATGGCGCTTCGTGGCAAGTGCTCGGCTATGTAAAAGAAAAGCTCGAGATCGAGATGAACGCAGCAACTGACAATCCGCTTATCTTTGATGATGGGAACAAGATCATTTCCGGCGGAAACTTTCATGGTCAGCCGATCGCGTTTGCGATGGACTTCTTGAAGCTTGCCGCAGCAGAGTGGGCGAACATTTCTGAGCGCCGCATCGAACGGATGGTCAATCCTCAATTGAATGATCTGCCGGGGTTTTTAAGTCCAAATCCTGGTCTTGAATCTGGTGCCATGATTATGCAATATGCAGCGGCATCACTCGTATCTGAGAACAAGACGCTTGCTCATCCGGCGAGTGTGGATTCCATTCCGTCATCAGCCAATCAGGAAGATCACGTGAGCATGGGTACGATTGCTTCAAGACATGCGGCTCAGATCATCGCAAATGCAAGACGAGTGCTCGCTGTTGAATTAATCTGTGCGATGCAGGCTGCTGATTTTAGAGGCCCAGAAAAATTGGCTACAAGAACAAAAAAAGTATATGAACATGGCAGAAAAGTGTGTCCGACGATTCAATGTGACCGTATGTTCCACCGTGATATGGAAGCAGTAGCATCCTGGATCTTAGATGGCTCATGGAATGACATTTTAATAGGAACGAAAACTCAAAAACTAGCACATTAAGAGGAGGCTTTTTACATGTCAAACGTCAAACATTCAATTTCAGCTGCAAGAGGAACTAAATTATCTGCAAAAGGCTGGGTGCAGGAAGCTGCTATCCGAATGCTTATGAACAATCTGGACGCACAAGTGGCAGAGAATCCGGATGAGCTAGTCGTTTATGGGGGAATCGGAAAGGCTGCGCGCAACTGGGATTCTTATCATAAAATCGTTGAAACATTAGAAAGACTTGAAAATGATGAAACACTTCTCGTACAGTCCGGAAAGCCTGTCGCTGTTTTTAAATCACATACAGATGCACCTCGTGTACTTCTTGCAAACTCCAACCTTGTTCCGGCATGGGCAAATTGGGAGACGTTCCGTGATCTTGAAAAAAAAGGTCTTATGATGTATGGCCAGATGACAGCAGGAAGCTGGATCTATATCGGCACGCAAGGAATTCTGCAAGGAACATACGAAACTTTTGCAGAAGCAGCACGCAAGCATTTTAATGGTTCGCTAAAAGGAACGATTACACTTACAGCAGGACTTGGTGGTATGGGTGGTGCTCAGCCTCTAGCTGTAACGATGAATGACGGTGTAGTCATAGCGATCGATGTTGACGAAACAAGAATCCAGCGCCGTCTTGATACAAGATATTTAGATAAAAAGACAGACAGCTTAGATGAAGCTTTAGCAATGGCAAAAGAATATGCGGCAAAAGGTGAGCCGTTATCGATAGGACTGTTAGGAAACGCAGCGGAACTTTTACCGAAAATGATCGAGATGGGTGAGATTCCTGATCTAGTAACAGACCAGACATCTGCACATGATCCTTTGCATGGTTACTTGCCACTAGGACTTTCCATGGAAGAAGGCGGAGAACTGCGTAAACGAAACCCTGAGCAGTATATCGAAAAGTCAAAACACTCGATGGCTGTTCACGTTCAGGCAATGCTGGAAATGCAGAAAAAAGGTGCCGTTGTCTTTGACTATGGTAATAACATCAGACAAGTAGCTTTCGATGAAGGGGTAAAGAACGCATTTGATTTCCCTGGCTTCGTTCCAGCCTTCATACGTCCGCTCTTCTGTGAAGGAAAAGGGCCGTTCCGCTGGGTAGCTTTGTCTGGTGATCCGGAAGATATCAGAAAAACAGATGAAGTGATCTTAAGAGAATTCAGTGACAATGATCACCTTTGCAAATGGATCAAGATGGCTCAGGAAAAAGTACAGTTCCAAGGACTTCCTTCCCGCATCTGCTGGCTAGGATACGGAGAGCGTGCGAAGTTCGGAAAAATCATTAACGAAATGGTGGCTAATGGTGAGTTGTCAGCACCGATCGTGATCGGACGTGACCATCTGGATTGCGGTTCGGTAGCTTCACCGAACCGTGAGACTGAGGGAATGATGGACGGCAGTGATGCAGTTGCAGACTGGCCGATTTTAAACGCAATGATCAATGCTGTTAACGGTGCAAGCTGGGTTTCTGTCCACCATGGCGGAGGCGTAGGAATGGGCTATTCACTTCATGCAGGAATGGTAGTTGTGGCAGACGGGACTGAAGAAGCAGCACGTCGATTAGAGCGAGTATTAACGAGCGATCCTGGAATGGGAATAGTCAGACATGCTGATGCTGGTTATGATCTAGCGATTAAAACCGCAGATGAAAAAAGCGTTGACCTGCCGATGATCAACAAATAAGGCTGTTTTTGGGTTGTTGCTAGCAGAATTGGCTGATTTACGCTCCCATGTGTTCGATTTCTCTTGCGGCGTATGGTGAACAATCGAGATTGTCCCCGGCTTTCGTTACTTTGATCGAAAAAGTAAGGTTTTGAGCGAAACGATAGGCAGTTTGAGCGCAGCGAGAAAATCTTGAGCGTACCTCAGCTTTTCTTAGCGAAACCTCAATGAGTCTGAGCGAACGTGTAATAATTATAAGAACACTTACCGTGAATGAGGTTTATAACTAAAAAGGAGTGTGACGAATGCTTGATACATTAATTTTTGCTTCACAAATTGTCGTTCCAGCAGGAGAGGGCCGGGCACTTCGCGGAACGGAAATGAATGAGCTCAAAGTTATCGATAATGGAGCTGTCGGAATAAAGGATGGCAAGATTGCTTTTGTTGGCACGCGTGAAGAAGCGGCTGATCTAAATGCCAGCGAAACGATTGATGCAAAAGGGAAATTATTATCACCTGGTTTGGTTGATCCTCATACACATTTAGTGTTTGGGGGATCGCGTGAGCATGAGCTGGCGCTGAAACAGCAAGGTGTACCTTACTTGGAAATTCTTGCGCAAGGCGGAGGAATTCTTTCCACGGTAAGAGCGACAAGAGAAACGACTGAAGATGCACTTTTTGAAAAAGCGATGTTTCATTTAAACAGATGTTTAACTTACGGCGTGACGACAATGGAAGCAAAAAGCGGCTACGGGCTTGATAAAGAAACAGAATTGAAACAGCTTCGTGTAGCCAAAAAGCTGAATGAATCACATCCGATGGATCTCGTTTCTACTTTTTTAGGAGCGCATGCTATTCCGGAAAACTATAAAGGAAGACCGGATGCTTTTTTAGAGGAAATGCTGTCTATGCTGAGTGTGATCTCGAAAGAAGGTCTGGCTGAATTTGTAGATATCTTCTGTGAGACAGGTGTCTTCACGGTTGAGCAGTCCCGAACATTTTTACAAAAAGCAAAAACAGCTGGGTTTGGTGTGAAGATACACGCTGACGAAATCGATCCGCTCGGCGGAACAGAAATGGCGTGTGAGATCGGTGCTGTTTCAGCGGATCACCTTGTGGGAGCAAGCGATGAAGGCGTCCGTATGCTAGGTGAATCAGATACGATTGCTGTTCTGTTGCCTGGAACAACATTTTATTTAGGGAAAGATCACTTTGCACCTGCGCGTGAAATGATTTCAAGCGGAGCAGCAGTAGCTCTTTCAACTGACTTCAATCCAGGCAGTTCGCCGACAGAGAATATTCAGTTCATTATGAACTTAGCAGCACTAAAGCTGAAGATGACACCTGAAGAGATCTGGAACGCGGTAACGGTAAACGCAGCCTATGCGATCGGTCGCGGAGGTGTTGCCGGGAGTTTAATGGAAGGTCGAAATGCGGATCTCGTGCTTTGGGATGTGCCTAACTACAAATATGTTCCTTATCACTATGGTGTAAACCACGTAAATAAAGTCTGGAAAAACGGGGTATTGGTGGCTGGAAAGGCGGATTCACATGCAAACTATACCGTTTCTTCGTAAGACAGGTGAAGCTCCATTTACTGACCGAGGAATAAAGAAGGCAGGGCAGCTTCTAAAGCCATGGGCAGGGGAGAGTGTGAAAGGGGTAGCGATTGCTGGCGCACCTCTTTCGAAAACATCTATTTCCCACTCTGGGGCGTTTATGGCACCGCAGACGATTAGACAGATGATGCACTCTTTTTCGACCTATAGCATTGAGCATGAAACAGACATGTGGGATGGGGTTATCACGGATTTTGGTGACATTGAGATGCATGTAACGGATTTGATCCAATCGCAAAACCGCATCTATTCTACGTTAAAAGAAATTCAAAGTCAGCACAATGAAGCTTTGATTATCACATTGGGAGGCGACCATTCTGTTTCTGCAGGTGCAATTAAAGCCTTTCAGGAAACAAGGGGTCGGGTAGGAATCATCCAGTTTGATGCGCATTTTGACTTAAGAAACACTGAGGATGGGGGTCCATCAAACGGAACACCATTCCGCCAGCTTATTGAAAATGGCGTGATAAGCGGCGATCAGCTCGTGCAGCTGGGAATTCGGGATTTTTCAAACGGAAAGCTCTATCATGATTATGCAAAAGATCATGGTGTAACCGTCTATACGATGGGAGACATCAAACGGGCAGGACTCCTCACTTTGCTGAAAAATTCAGTTGAACAGTTAAAACAGACAACAGATAACATATACATTTCTTTGGACATGGATGTACTGGATCAAGCTTATGCACCAGGCTGCCCGGCGATTGGACCGGGCGGATTAGACAGTGATTCATTAATTGAAGGAATTCAATGGCTTGCCGAAAACCATTCTGTGAGAGGTATGGATATCGTTGAAATCGATCCGACGCTCGATTTTCGAAATATGACAAGCCGGCTAGCCGCTTATATCATCATGCAATTTTCGCTTTTTTACTCGAAACGAGAAGGAGGAAAATAAAATGAGCGAGTTTGGAAGATTCATTGAAAACTCCAGGAAGCATAAGGGATTAAGCAAGTCTGAACTTGCAAGAAGATTGAGCATCACGCCTCAGTATATGGCAGATATCGAAAAAGGAAGAATGATCCCATCTGAAGAGAAGATCGAGAAACTAGTGACTGCTCTAGAGCTAAACGAAAAAGAGGCGTTTAAGCTAGCGGATAAACTTCCGTTGCGTGTACTTGCAGAAGCAAAACAAGAATACTATAAACATGGATGATATGATAGAAGAAAGCCTGTCCGGTGCGACAGGCTTTTTCTTTTTTCAGTCGATGCCCAAACACTGCGATAAAATCTAGTTAAATTCTACTAACAAGATGTTTCCTTCTAAAAGATACGAAGTACTAGTACCTTTATAGTAGGATTTATACCTTTTTAATTCATTCTAACCTACTAATAAGGTTTTTTCTGTATAAATCTCCACTAAAACTAGCTCAATAGTAGGGCTAGGAAAATAAATCATTTACCTTATCCTCATTCATCCGAATTCTGTTTAATATGGAAGTAATCACCAAGAAATGACACAATTTTCAGACTACATATTAAGCAGGAGGTTATTTAGGGTGAATAAAAAGAAATTTGTAGCAACAACACTTTTAGCAACATCGATCATGCTGACACCGTTTTCGGTAATGGCGGAAAGTCCGAAGCAGGTAACGGACCAGAAGATGACGGAGGCACTTGTAAACTTAAATAAAAACAAACTTTTCGATAATCTGGAAAGTAAACTTCAGCAGCTTTCAAATGAAGAGAAAGTTCCAGTAATTATTCAATTCAACGAGGAATTCGCCGGCGGACAAGCCTTTGAGAAACTCGCTTCAAAAGTTGGCGTGTTCAAAAAGTCCTTCGAGTACAAAGTCATCAATGGAATGGCGGCAACGATGACAAAGAAGCAGATTATGCTGCTGGAGCATCTTCCTTTTATAAAATCAGTAGAATATGATGCACCAATCCACATGAACTTGGAGACAGCAAACAGCTGGTTTGGTACGGCAAAAGCACGGGCTGATTATGGAGTGACTGGTGATCAAGATGGGAATGAACGCTCCTATTCAAAAGCCGATAGTGTGGTAGCGGTTATTGATACAGGGATTGATGCTGCACACGTTGATCTGGATGGCGGAAAAGTGATCGGGTGGAAAGACCTTGTGAACAACCGTACTACTCCTTATGATGACCAAGGGCATGGAACGCATTGTGCCAGTATTGTTGCGGGTGAGGGAGATTCAAATCCTGCGCATAAAGGTGTTGCACCAGGTGCTGCTTTAGTTGGTGTAAAAGTATTGGACAGTCAGGGCTCAGGAAGTATGAGTACGGTTACAGCGGGGATCGACTGGGCCGTGCAAAATAAAGATACGTACGGGATCGAAGTTCTTTCATTGAGTCTTGGAACATCTGGAAGCTCAAACGGACAAGATGCTACTTCTGTTGCAGTTAATAATGCATCAGCAGCCGGACTTGCTGTTGCCGTGGCAGCGGGGAACTCTGGGCCGTCCGCTTCAACGATCGGATCCCCGGGAGCTGCTGATAAAGCAATCACAGTTGGCGCGGGTGCTGATCTTTACGAAGGCGGATTTAATATCACGTACTTCTCATCTCGCGGACCAACAGCTGACGGCAGAGTGAAACCAGATATTTTTGCACCAGGCTATAACATCACAGCAGCAAAAGCTAATTCAGGAAATCAATATGTAACATACAGCGGTACGAGTATGGCTACCCCATTTACAGCGGGAACAATTGCACTTATGCATGATGCGAACCCGTCGATCACTGAACCCGAAATTAAGAATGCGCTTTATTCAACAGCGATTGATTTCGGAAAAGCAGGCAAGGACAATGAATATGGATCTGGCCGTTTAGACGGACATGCTGCAGTTAAAACAGCTGGTGGACTGACGGGCTCTGGACCCGCAGTGCCGGATCATTTTTATAAACGCGGTACTTTAAATTCCGGCGGATCACAGACATTTTCACTGAATGTAACATCTACTGCGTATCCGATTTCAATGACAGTGGTTACAGAAAACTATAGCCCGGGCTGGTTTATTTTCCCGGCATCACATAATTACTCTGTTTCACTAATCGATCCTAGCGGAAAAACGGTTGTAAGTTCATCGCAAAACGAAAGACAAGATCATGCATTCTTTAAGCCGGCACAAACTGGTGTCTATCAAGTGAAAGTTTCTTCAAGCCGAGGAAGCGGAGCGTATGATTTAGACGTAAGTGCAGGTGCGTCGTCCTTGAACTAATAAAATAAAGAAACACCGCTGTTGACACGAATGTGTACAGCGGTGTTTTTCTGTGGTTATTAACTTTCGCTTTCTTGCGGCCTTGAAGGTTTTGGTTTCAGCAGCATTCGTTTCAGTTTAGACCATCGGAGTTCAATGAACGGCTGTGCCAGAGCAATAACTGGTTTGCTGGCTAAAAATAGTGTAACGATAAGAGTTAGAAACAGAAGCATAAAGTAGGCGCCGTTTTCTTCAATTGATGCAAATAAATCTGTCGTAAACAAATACTTTAATACAAAGCCGTGAAGAAGATAAATATACAGCGTCCGTTCACCAAACTCTGTAAAAAACATCTTTCGACGAGGAAGAAGTGCTAAGAAGCTGAACGTGGCAGCAAACATAATACCATACATCGCAAGCCTGATAAGTCCTCCATACCAGTCGTTATATCCGAGAATTTCAGAATATGATGATGAAGCGAGCAGCCATTCCTTCGTTCCGTTCGGAAAAATAAAGTGATAGGTAATGAATAACACTATCAGGAATGCTGCGGCTGCTGCCTTTGCAGAAGGCTTCAATATTTTTTTAAAGTCCCTTTTTTCTAACAAATGACCAAGCAAGAACACTGGGAAAAAGACGAATGTTCTCAGCAGACTTAAGAATGTTCCAATATCGTGAATATAACCGACAGCTACCCCAATTCCGATAGCCAAAACAAGCGGGTACTTGATCTTCACAAATAACTTCAATAGAATGTTCCAGAATACAAGACTCAGTAAAAACCATAACGTCCAATGTGGTGAAAAGAAGTCTAGTTTCATTTCACTTTTTCCGTAGAGATCATAATAAAATAAACTGTACACCAACTGAAATAATAGATAAGGAATTAGAACCTTTTTAAAGATCTTTGGAAGATAGCCGTCACGCCAGACACCTTTAGTGAAAAAACCGGCTATAAGAATAAAAGCTGGCATGTGAAACGTGTAAATAAAGTTATAGATCGTGTAAAGCCATTCGTTTTGACCTTTTATCGGCGAAATAAAGTGTCCGAACACGACCAGAAAAATGAGAATAAACTTTGCGTTGTCAAAATAATAATCGCGTTCTTTTGCTGCAGTACTCATCAAGATTCCTCCAATAAAAATTCACCATATAAAGTGTTCGTATGAATTTCGCGTTTTACTTCCTATCTTCTATAATTCCCAACCTTTCATAGTTTTCTAACCTCTAAATTTAAAAAACGCATTTCCTATATGCAGGAAATGCGTTTTCTCATTTAGTTCTTCTATAAAAGATTGTTTCTTTTAGTTTATTATTCTCCATGGTATGTTGTTTGGAGCGCAAGGTGTGAGACTCCTGTGGGATGAGTGGGACAGGTGAGACTAAAAGCGCAGAGCGCTAGGAGGCTCACCGCACACCCCACGGAAAGCGAGCATCCTGGAGCGGAAATCAACTACTTTCAAGGGCAACAATGTTTGAGTTACAGTTTTTCGATTAAAAGTCTATTTTTATTTTAATAAATCCAGCACTTCTAAGGGCTTCGTAGATAATTACAACAGCTGGCCCCACAATCAATCCTATCATGCCAAGAAGCTGGAAACCTATGTATAAGGATACGAGAGCGGCCAATGCCGAAATACCAAGACTTGATCCAAGTATTTTAGGCTCAATGATTCTTCTTACTATTGTAATCACACCGAACATGATTAATAGACCAAAAGCGAGGTGGTCATTATTGTTGATAAAGAACGAGTAAGCCGCCCAAGGTACAAGGAAGGAACCTGTTCCCAAAATAGGGAGGATATCAACAATGACAATTAATAGAGCGATAATTACCGCGTATTCTACATCTAATATCATAAGTCCTACTAATGCAAGGATATATGTAATGAAACTTAAGATGATCTGTGCTCTGAAAAACCCTACAGTCGCTCTTGAAAGCTGACTGAATACAAGTTCAACCTTTTCGCGGGCAGAAGTTGTAAATAGGTTAAGAAATTCTGCATACAAGCGAGGCAGATCCAATGAAAATAAAAATACCGCAACAACATAGATAATAAAATAAATCAGCATACCTGGTATCGCAGTTATAAGGCCTAAGATTCCTGTCGTTAATCCCTTAGCGGTTTCAACACCATATTCCTTCAGTCCTACTAAACCTTCTTCTAGTGTTCTAACCACTTCTGGCGGAAGAGTTGCATAAAAGTTTTCCATTTCATAAAACGTATCTTCAGCCACTTCAAACAGGTGGACAGAGTAGGATGGAAGAACAGTAATGAACTCAATTACTTGAATAACAAGTGTTGTAGTCAGCCAGTATGATAGAATTCCAATGCCAGCTAAAAATAGCACGAACGAAATAGTAACGGACAGCAATCGTCTGCCTTTAAATAATTTGATGAACAATTTTACTACCGGTTCAAGCATTATGGCGGTTAATAATGCGAGAAGGAGAGGTATGCTGTAAAAGACAAATATGACGATTCCAGCGAGCAAAAATAATAACAAAACAACGTTTTTTACAGTCATTTTCCGGCTCCAATCTCCGTAAAATTATCCGGTTTACTCATGAATAGGGCTAGTACCCATTATGACCGGAAAAAGAGATGAAAATTCTTTATATATAAACAATGATGTTACGATAAAGTGAAAAAGTCAATTGCAGAAAGAAAAGTTTTTCAAAATCTTTTTATTTTCTGTATGCTGTCCTTAGAGCCAAGATCGCATTCAACTGTCCACCTGCTATTAAAATCAATGCAGAAAGATAGAACCAGATCATAAGAGTCAACAGTGCTCCCATATTTCCATAAATTTGTCCATAATCAAAGACGGATACATAAGAAGAAAAAAGATACGAAAATAAATGCCATCCGGCTGTGGAGAATACTGCCCCTGGCCAAACATTTCGAAAGGATAGTTTTAAATTTGGCGCGAACCTATACAGTGCTGAAAAGATAAAGAGAAGGACGGAAAAACCAATCACATACCTTGCTGTTTCCCAAATGTGCCATACCGGATGAGAGTATCCTGTTTGCTCAAATATGTAGATTCCGATCGTTCGTCCAAAAACAGGAAGCAATAACGCAGTAATAACGGCAACCACTAAACCGAATGTTAAAAACATCCCAAGAATTAATTCTTTAAAGAAAGGTCTGCTTTCTTCCACTTGGTAAGCAAGATTAAACACTCTAATAATGGCATGTGTACCAATGGTTGCAAGCCAAATCATTATAATTAATGAAATCGAAAATACATCTCCGCGGTGTTCGTCTAATACGGCAATTAAATTATACTCTAGTAAGGTATATGCTTCTTCTGGTGCAATAGACTGAAAAAGAGAGAGTACATATGCAGATGATATCGGCAAAAAACCCATCACAGTAAAAATAAGAAAAATAAAAGGAAATAATGAAACTAAGAAATAATATGCGAGCTGAGCCGAAAGATCGAAAACTTTATCTTCAAAAAAACGGCGTACCCACTGTTTCAAAATCCAGCGCATATGCATGCCTCCATGATTACGGCGTATTATTCTATCCTGCATTATTCCCGTAATCAAAAAAAAAGAACGCTTATTTTGAAACAAAACGTTCAAATGCACGTATGAATTAAAGTCGTAATTGAATTTCTATATTAATTATCCTAAGAACTACAGCAGGATGAGGACCTTCTTGTTGGTCTGGCACAGCAATTGGATTGGCAGCAAAGAATAAAAGGAGAGGTTGAAGGTGTAGACGGCGTTGGGCAAATTGGACAGCAGCAAGGATTTACATCCCGGCAAAATAAAGGGACGCCACAAAATAAAATACATTTTTTGCACGTAACAGAACATCCAGAACAGCACATGAAAAAACACCCCCTTTCATTATATATATGAAAAAATGGATAAGCCTGTAAAGGCAATAGAGGTGTTAGAACAGCCTTTTTTTAGTGTGATAGACAAAGTATATTTATTATCTTTTTACAAAATCATGGGGTATACTATTATACAGATGTTTAACAGGGAGGATTTTTTGAATGGAATTATTTGCACCAGATTTTTGGTCAGCCTTGCTTGCAATCGTCATTATTGACTTAGTTTTAGCAGGAGATAATGCAATTGTTATAGGTTTAGCAGCTAGAAATTTACCGAAAGAAAATCAGAAAAAAGTAATCATTTGGGGTACAGTAGGTGCCATCGTGATTCGTGCAGCAGCAACACTTGCTGTTGTGTGGCTATTGAAAATTCCAGGTTTGCTGCTGGGCGGCGGACTTATCCTTTTATATATTGCTTATAAACTTATGATCGAAGAAAAAGATCATGATATTGAAGCACAAAACAGTGTATTTGCAGCAATCAAGACGATTATCATCGCTGACGCTGTTATGGGTCTTGATAACGTGCTCGCTGTAGCCGGTGCAGCACATGGTGACTTCTTGCTTGTTGTCATCGGATTATTAATCTCTGTACCGATCGTAGTTTGGGGAAGTACTCTATTCTTAAAATTAATCGATCGTTACCCTTACATCATTACAATTGGTGCAGGTGTACTTGCATGGACAGCTTCTAAAATGATTGTCGGCGAAAAATTTATGAAGCCTTATTTTGAGAATGGATTTATCAAGTATGGCTTTGAGATTTTGTTGATTGTGCTTGTTTTAGGACTGGGAACTTGGAAGAAGAAAAAATTAGCGGAAGAAAAAGCAGCAGCGTCTAATGAAAAAGCGCCAGAGCCTTCTAATAACGAAGCATAATTCCAATGACTTGTATGGGAATATTCCTGTACAGGTCTTTTTTATGTTCCACATAGATTAGGTGTCGAAATTTCTATAAAAGTAACTTTACCGTTTATAAATTCCTAATTACCGTTTATAAAATAAGATTACCGTTCATAAAAGCAACATTACCGTGAAAAAAGAATTCACGTACACCTTAATAGGCAAGAAGAACTAAACTGAAAAACTTTTTAATTAAAAATAATTCTAAAGTACTGGTTTGACCTATTTCAATAAAGTTCTGTAAATATTTGTCGATATTTAGCAGAGATATGGAATGGGGGTTAAACAGTTGTTTAAAAAGATACAAACAAAAATTATGCTTTCAGTCAGTGTTCTTGTAGCAATTGCTTTAATATCAGCATCATTATTTTCTTATTTTCAAACGAAGCAGCAGATCGCAGAGAATGTTCAAGAGCAAGCTGCCGGTTTAGCGAACGACGTAAAATCTTCAACAGAGCTGTATTTAGATTCATATGGAAATACCGTAGATCGTTATAGTCAAGACAGCAGACTTATAGACTACTTAAAGATTCTGAAAAAGGATGAAGCAAAAGGATTTAATGAATTCTGGCCAATTGTCGATCAGGATTTTAAACACTTTTTAGAGTTGAACAAAAATGTAGCAGTTCTATATGTGGGAGCTGAAACGAAGCAATTTAAAACTTCACCAGTACTCGAACTTCCTGAAGGATTTGATCCTACTGGACGTCCCTGGTATCAGGCTGCTGTCCAATCACCTGAGAAGATCATGTGGACTGAGCCATATGAAGATGCAAGTTCAGGTGAATATGTAGTTACGGTAGCGAAACCAGTTATAGATCCTGAGACAAACCAAGTTCTGGGAGTAGTTGGATTAGACTTGAGCCTTGCAGGGCTTTCAGGCATGATCAACCAAACAAAAGTAAGCTATAACGGTTATCCAGTCCTGCTCGATCCAAAAGGAATGGCACTTGTTCACCCTAACCAGCAAGGAAAAGATCTGAGTAAAGAATCGTTTGTGAAAGCGATGTATAAGAACGAAAAAGGAAATATTTCATACGAATACAAAGGTGCAGACCGTGAGCTTTATTATACGACGATTTCAGATACAGGGTGGAAGCTGGGGTTTGTGTATGAGACAAATGAACTGTTAAAAGATGCTCAGCAGCTTTTTAACATGATATTAATCTTTGCTTCTATAGCAGTGGTAATTGCCCTTGTAGTAACTTATTTTCTGGCTAAAAGCATATCGAATCCTATTCGCAATCTGCAAAAACAAGTTCAGCTTGTAGCCGAAGGGGATCTGACTGTATCAGTAGAAGCAAAATCCAAAGATGAAGTTGGAACGCTCACTCACCATTTTAATGCCATGGTTGAGAACATGAGAGGACTGATTACATCTGTGAGCCAGTCCGTTGTTACGGTAAATGAATCAACTTCAAATCTAAGTGCAATATCAGAAGAAACAATTGCAGCGAGTGAAGAAGTTTCAAGAGCTGTTGCTGAAATTGCTTCAGGTGCAACAACTCAGGCAGAGGATGCAGATGAAACGAACCGCAGGACACTCGATCTTTCTTCACAGATCGAAAAGGTTAACGAACAGGCTGAAATGATGGCTAGCCTTTCCATTCTAGCAGAAAAAGCAAACAAGAATGGTCTATCACAAATGCATATCCTCCGTGAGAAAACGGGTGAGAGCAATGAGGTTCTGCAAAATATTGAAGAAGTAATCTCTGGCTTAGCTGTTAAAGTAGAAGAGATTGAGCAGGTCATTCAATCCATTACGGAGATCTCGGAGCAAACGAACCTTCTTGCGCTAAATGCAAGTATTGAAGCTGCAAGAGCAGGTGAGAGCGGAAGAGGTTTTGCAGTGGTTGCCGATGAAGTTCGTAAGCTTGCTGAACAATCATCTGTTGCAGCTGATAAAGTAAGAAAAACAATTACTGGCATCGGTGCAGAGTCTGTTCGTGCCGTGAAGGAAATGAAACAAACAAAGCGGATCGCAGAAGATCAGAATAGCACTGTAACCGATACAGAGCGCGCATTTGATGAGATCGCAGATACGATGAACCAGATGGTTAATTCGATTCAGCAGATTACTAGTGAAGTTGAAGTTATCAATAATTATAAAGATGAAGTAGTAGCTTCTATCCAAAGTATAGCTGCTGTTGCTGAACAATCCGCTGCAGCTAGTGAAGAAGTAAGTGCTTCATCAGAAGAGCAAGTCCGCGCACTAGCAACCGTGTCACAGTCGGCAGAAGAATTAAATGATGCTTCCACAGCATTAACAGAAATGATCAAGCATTTTAAAATTTAGTTTAGAGCTATAAGAGGAATCTAGCAATTTTTGATGGTCTTGAAAGTGGTTGATTTCTGTTACAGGTTGCTCGCTTTCCGTGGGGCGGGCGGTGAGCCTCCTTTACCCTTTGGGTAATTAGGAGTCTCACCTGTACCACTTCATAGAAGTATCCTTGCTCCTGCGTCTACAAGTAATTACTAACGATGTAAGCTTCCTCGTCGCATGCCTAGCGAGAAGCTTCTCATGTGGTAGGCACGCACCTTTCACTCCAATCAACTTGTCAGTGAAGAGTCTTCAAACCACCTTTTAGAAAAATACTAAATAAAAAGGAAACGGAGCTATAATCCCGTTTCCTTTTTTCATCTATTAATAGATATCCCGTTTTGAAAACGTAACAAAAGCAATTATGAAACCGGCGAGCCCCCAGACAGCAAGGACAGCCATTGAGAATCCTAGTGACATGCCTTCTATCGGAGTAGCCATTCCGCTTACATAGTTTGTGAGATTCAGGTTCACCATGAAAAAGTACTTAGCACTTTCCCACGATGAAACCATATTGACTAATATAGCTCCTGCAATGAGGGAAGCTAGCATGATGCCCATTACCGCTGCGGTGCTTCGCAGTAGTACCGAAAGCATGAAAGTTAATGTACCTACTATGACGCATACATACCAGACTAGGCCAAACTCCATCAGTATATATTGCCACTGAGGTACAATGTGTACATTGTCTGTCAGCAATTCATCACCTGAAACCGCAAACCCTGTTAAGAGCGGCATATTCCAGCCTCCGTATCCGAACACCAATCCTGATATCCCATATGATAGCACTGCAACTGACAATACGATAAAAGATACCGAGAGCAACATGGCTAAGTATTTACTGAGAAGAATCCGCCATCGTTTTACAGGTCTTGTTAATAGCAGCTTAATGGTGCCTCCGCTGGCCTCTGAGGAAACGAGATCAGCAACGATGACCATGACTAGAAGCGGCAGCAGCAGATCGATCGAGTTCTCTACGAAAATGCGCATAAAAGTTGGTGCACCTGGTGCACGCGGATCGATATCATTCTCGAGATAATATTGCTGCTGAGACAATCTAATTTTTAAATATTTCCGCCATTCATCTTGAATACGGCTAGAGCTGAGTCTGTTTTGTGTATCTGTAATCTCCTGCTGAAGCACTGTGCGCCAGTCCTGGGTTCCCATCTTTTCACGTTGGTCCTGAATCTCCTTGAACTGTGCATATGTAAATAGCGGTACAAGAAAAGCAATAATGAGGGCGATGACATACAGCCTTTTTTTGCGCAAAAGCTTTAGCATTTCATTGCGTACAAGATTAATCAATACTTTCGCCCCCTGTCACTTCTAAGAACAGATCTTCAAGAGAAGGAAGCTGTGTCCTCATTTCTTTTACTTTCACACCAGCCTGTACAAGTTTTTCATTCCATTCTGGCAGAAGAGGTTCGTCATAAAGTGTGATCAGCGTACCGTCCAAACCTTCCTGTACCTCTGTTTCTCTTTCTAAAATCTCTTTTGCAAGAGAAAGAGGCTCTGCTTTCCAGATGACTCTTTCTTGTTCAGCTAAGAGGTTTTGCACAGAGTCCGTCCGAATAACGGCACCTTTTGAAATGATTGCGACTCGGTCACACATGAGCTGAATTTCGCTCAGCAAGTGGGAAGAGACTAGCACACTTAAGTTTTCTTCCCTCGCAAGCGTTCGGATGAACTCACGCATTTCACGTATTCCAGCCGGATCAAGCCCATTCGTAGGCTCGTCCAATATGAGCACTTTCGGTTTTCCTAAAAGAGCCTGTGCTATTCCTAAACGCTGCCTCATTCCAAGTGAATACGT
This sequence comes from Fictibacillus arsenicus, assembly GCF_001999465.1. Classification (GTDB taxonomy): domain Bacteria; phylum Bacillota; class Bacilli; order Bacillales; family Fictibacillaceae; genus Fictibacillus; species Fictibacillus arsenicus. Next base: position 1,087,740 of record NZ_MQMF01000002.1, on the reverse strand, counting down.
GCTGACGCGATCATGAATCCGGTTTGATAAACCAACTAATGCAACAACTTCCTGAAGTCTGCTTTTTGGAATGGAAGAATCCATATTTGCAAAATGCTCTAAGTTTTCCCATCCTGTTAAATATGGATAGAGTTCTGGATTTTCAACAATACAGCCAAGATGGCGCATCGCTTCTGTAAACTCAGTACGGACATTTTTGCCGCCAATTTTTATCGTGCCTGAAGTAGGAGAAATCAATCCGACGATCATACGAATCGTAGTCGTTTTGCCGGCGCCGTTCGGTCCTAGGAAGCCGAACACTTCACCAGGATAAAGGGTAAAAGAGACACCTTTTATGATTAGCTTCCGCTTGATTTTTTTCGTCAGGTTTTCAACTTCTAAAGCGGGAATATTACTCATGATTCATCTCCTTTTTGTTCAAAGGTGATTAGTGAAGCTACACGTTCTGCGATTAACTTATAACCTTCTTTATTGGGGTGGAACTGATCGGAGTATAAATAGTTTTCAACTTGCAGCTGAAAAAGATCAAACGTTGGTACATAAACAATATTCTCGTACTCAGCAGCTGTTTCAGCGGTTTCGAAATTCCAGTCTCTCACAACAGAAGATGTTGTTTTGGCATCTGGAAGATTGCTAAAAGGGTTATAAAGTCCAACATGATAGATGACAGCATCCCCATTTAATTCTCTAAGCTGTTTATAAATGTTATTTACATTTCTTAAGTAAATTTGCTTCTTGCCGTTGATGGCGTTCATATCCAAGGATTCAAGTACAGCGCCTTGCTGAAACAAGTCGTTCCCGCCGATCGTCATCACGACTACATCAGCTTGCTTCGCTTGTCTTTGAATCTCGCCTTGCTGAATCTGGTTTAGAAGACCACGAGATGTCTCTCCTTTTATGGCCGTATTAAAGAGATTAATATCTTGTTCTGATTTTTCCTTTAATAGATCAGATAAATATCCTGTGTAACCCTTGCCATCAGCGTCTCCTGTTCCGCGTGTCAATGAATCCCCGAGCGCGAAAATGGTAAGCTTGCCATCTTCTTTCTTTGAAGTGGCAGACTCTGTTTTTTCTTTAGGCTGTTCGAATTTTTCGTTGGCTGTAAATTGATCTTGCAGTGTCCAGCCAAGACCAAACAGCCACAAAAGACTTGCCGCAATGGAAACTGCTGAAACAATCGTTAAGGTGTATTTTTTCAAAACAGGTTTCATCCTTCCCAATTCTCATAATCTGTTCTTTCTAGAATAGCAAAAATTACTTCGTATTCTAACTTTTTTGCCTATTTGAGGTAAAATAAACCAAAGGGAGTGGAATCATGAAAATTTTTATTGAGATGATTGAATCATGAAGTGGTCGCCAGTTGGAGAATCACAAAGAATTGAATCGCTGGATATCTTGAGGGGAATTGCAATTTTCGGTATTCTGCTCGTCAATATGAAGTCATTTTCAGGGCCGGACTCACCAATTCGAGCATTGAGTTATGAATACTTTAATCAGTCTTATAACATTTGGACAAACGTGCTGCTAGAATTCTTTGTTCAAGGAAATTTTATTACAATGTTTTCGTTTTTGTTTGGTTTTGGGATGATCCTGATGTCAGAAAGAGCAAAAGAAAATAACCGGAGTTTTTTGCCTGTCTTTTTAAGAAGACAGTTCGTACTGCTATTGTTCGGTGCAGTTCATGTTCTGTTTTTTTGGTACGGTGATATTCTTGTTACGTATGCCGTAGTTGGAGTGATCATGCTTATATTCTATAGGTTGCCAAGAAAAGCATTGTTGGTCACGGGATTGGTTATGATTACCGCGTACAGTTTGTTCATGTCGGTTTTAACGTATGATTACTGGACGAGCGGGGCGGCTTTAAGTTATCAGGAATCATTAAACGCCCAGCATGAAAATGAGATTCAGAAATCCATTCAGATCTATAGCGAGGGAACCTATTCAGAAATTATGCTAGAGAGAATTCGCGAATGGACAGAACTTAATCAATATTTCCTGTTCTTTTTATTCGGTATTTTGCCTATGTTTTTGTTTGGTGCTTATGCCGCCAAGAAGAGGCGTTTTGAAAATAATGCGTTATGGAAGCTATGGGGACTGACTCTCGTTTTGGGTCCTGGGAGTAAAATATTCGCCGTTCTTTTCTTTCCTTATAAAGGAGAAGACTGGCGTTATGATACAGCTATGTCCTGGGGCTATGAATTTGGCGGAGCAATGATGAGCATTTTTTATGTATGTTCGATTGTGCTGCTTTATAGAAGCGGCAAGTTTAAACGATTGTTTAACATGTTTCAGTTTACTGGAAGGATGGCTTTCACCAATTACCTTACTCAATCGGTCATCTCTACCTTTATTTTTTACAGTTATGGACTCGGTCTTTATGGAGAATACGGTCCGTTAACTGGTGTAATAATTGCGGTTATCATCTTCGGTTTACAGGTTCTATTTTCAACATGGTGGTTAAGAAACTATAAAATGGGACCTCTAGAGTGGATTTGGCGCACGTTAACCTATGGTAAGAGGCAAAAATTAAAAAGAACAGATGGGCTGTCCCAAAAGTAAGGTAAACTTACTTTTGGCAGCCCAATTTTTTATTTTTACAAAAAATAAAAAATAAATAATTCTTGAAGAAACCTCTTATAGAGTTGATTGGAGCGCAAATCAATTACTTCCAGTAGCAACTAAGAATGTAGACAACAGCTTTTTAATATATTTTGCATGTTTAATTATAGTACGGTACACTATTGGTAACATATATGAGCATATATTCATATACTGAAAAGATCAATATCTGGGGGTGCCTGTTCATGAAAGAAGACAACGAAAAATATGAACAACTAGATGAGGAAACACTATTTATTGTATCGCAAACCTTTAAAGCACTCTCAGATCCGACCAGGATTCGGATTCTTCACTTATTAGGAGAAAAGGAATGTAATGTCTCAGAAATAGCAGACGAACTGTCACTCATGCAGTCAACAGTATCGCATCAGCTGCGCTTTTTAAAAAACTTAAGACTTGTAAAATTTAGACGTGCAGGAACAACCCTGTATTATTCAATAGATGATGAGCATGTGATGACTCTCTTGAATCAATCGATTCATCACGCAAGACATGACTAGAGAGAGGAGGAACAGCGATGAAGGAACATAAGATTACCGGATTATCCTGCGGCCACTGTGCATTGAAACTGCAGGAGCAAATTCAACAGCTTCCAGGCGGAGAAGAGACTCAAGTCCAATTCAATTCAAGTAAAATTATTTTAGACGAAGAAGTCGATATGGATGCTGTCCGTTCGATACTTTCATCAGAAAAAGTTCGATTTGAAGCAGATGGGAATCCAAAAGGTCCGAACTGGCTTATGATTTTTCTGTATGTTTCAGCTGCAGCATTTATAGCTGCATTAACGGCTGAATGGTATACGGAACAACCGGCTTTGCCAATAGTCTTTTACGGAATTGCGACGATTCTGTCTGGGTATCCAACGTTCATGAAAGGTCTGCGCAACTTAGCAAAATTAAAATTCGATATTAATACTTTGATGACGGTCGCGTTAATAGGGGCTGTCTCTATTGGAGAGTGGAGAGAAGCTGCTCTTGTAGCGATTCTGTTTGGTATCAATGAACTGCTTGAATCGTATGGTATGGAGAAAGCTCGCAAGTCTATGGAAACTCTTCTGAAAGTCGCTCCTAAGGAAGCTGTCTTATTAAAAGATGGAAAGACTGAAATCATTTCAATAGAAGAATTGAACGTGGACGACATTGTCCTTGTAAAAACAGGTCAAAAGATTCCTTCCGATGGACTCGTTGTTCATGGTAAAAGCTCTGTAAACGAAGCAGCGATTACTGGAGAATCTCTGCCTGTTGAAAAAGAAAACGGAGAACCAGTTTTTGGCGGAAGCATTAATAATGAAGGAGTTCTTCATGTTAAGATAACGAAAACCTATAAGCAATCTGCTCTTTCTAAAATTCTTGCTCTAGTCCAAGAAGCACAAGAATCCAAAACACCTACTGAGTTGTTTATTAACCGGTTTGCGAATTACTATACACCTGCAATCATGATTATTTCGGCACTTGTGATGCTTGTTCCGCCTCTTTTATTTAATGGTGCATGGGGTGAATGGTTTTATCAAGGATTAGCTGTATTGATCGTCGGATGTCCATGTGCTCTGATTTTGTCATCGCCTATCGCTATCCTATCAGGGATTACAGTAAATGCCCGAAACGGTATTCTGATCAAAGGCGGGGCATATTTAGAGCAGCTTTCCAAGATTGAAGTCATCGCTTTTGATAAGACGGGGACGTTAACGTTAGGTGAGCCGCATGTTGTGGCAGACGCATTATTTCATCCTGACTTCTATAAAGTCGCATATGCCATTGAAAAGTCTTCGTCTCATCCTTTAGCAAAAGCAGTTATTAAGCGCTGTGAAGAAATTGGTACAGAAGAAGTCGAGGTTGATGAGATCAAAACGGTTTCAGGACAAGGGATTTCTGCAATCATTGAGGGTACTACTTACCGATTAGGCAATGAAAAGATAATTGGTGAAACGGATGCAGATGAAGAAGCTGCAAAAGTGATTGAACAATATAAACAAGAGGGCAATACCATAGTGCTTGTTGCCAAAGATAGAGAGATATTAGGCATATTCGCAATCGCTGATGAAATCCGTAAAGAAAGTGCAAATATCATTCGTGACCTTCATAATAACGGTATAAAAGAAACAGTTATGTTAACAGGAGATCATCCTTTAGTTGCAGAAAAAGTGGCAAAGAAGACAGGGGTATCTGCTTTCTATGGCGGACTTCTGCCAGAAGAAAAGGTTAGAAAGGTTAGAGAATTAAAAGAAAATTATAAAGTAGCCATGATCGGAGATGGAATCAATGATGCGCCGGCACTTGCCACAGCGGATCTTGGAATCGCTATGGGTAAAGGAACGGACAGCGCTATTGAAACAGCTGATATCGTGCTCATGCAGGATCACTTAGGCAAACTGCCTGATGCGGTAGAGGTATCTCGCAAAGTGAACACGGTCATTAAGTGGAACATTGGCCTCTCACTCGGATTGAAATTGTTTGCTCTGCTGCTGACAATCCCAGGCTGGCTGACGCTATGGATCGCTATCCTTTCCGATATGGGAGCAACCATCCTTGTTACACTGATCAGCTTAACGGTATTGCTTCACAACAGAAAATAATAAAGGCTGTTTTTGTACAATGATGCTTATGAAAGTAGTTGATTTCCGTTTCAGGTGCTCCCTTTCCGCTGGGTGTGCGGTGAGCCTCCTTGGCGCTATGCACCATTAGGAGTCTCACCTGTCCCACTGATCCCGCAGGAGTCTCGCACCTTACACTCCAATCAACTTAGCAATGAAGAAAGGTAACAAAGCAACAACCTTTTAGAGTAAATCCTTTTGTAAGCATTACTGCATTCGGACAGTGGTAGAGTTTGATCCTATTATTCATCAATGAAGATTCTGAAGAACATGCTTTTCTATAGATAATTAAGCCATGCATTTGCGTGGCTTTTTTAGTACGCTTAATGTGTATAAGGGAGAGTTTATTAGGAGGACTTCATAAATGTCTGAAACGCTATTAACGTTTTTTAAAGAATATAGAGAATGGGCAATACCCGCTTCTATTTTATTAAATGTGATTATCGCAATATTAGGGATTGTTCCATCTGTCTTTTTAACTGCTGCTAATATTCTTTTCTTTGGCTTCTGGAACGGTACCCTCATATCGTTTATTGGAGAAGCAGCGGGTGCAGCAATTTCATTTTTGTTATATAGGAAAGGATTTAAAAAAGTATCAAGGCAGAAGCTAGAGGGGTACCCCCGGGTGGTTAGGCTTTTAGAAGCAAAAGGAAAAGAAGCTTTCATCCTGATCTTTTCGTTGCGTCTGCTTCCGTTTGTTCCTTCTGGTCTTGTGACATTTGCTGGAGCGATCGGAGCAGTATCAGCATTAGTATTCGTTGCTGCCAGTTCCATCGGGAAAGTACCTGCGTTGCTGTTAGAAGCTTATTCTGTGTATAACGTTACAGAATGGAATACGGAAGGGAAGATTATTTTAGGCATTATAGCAGCCGCAGGTATATATGTAATTGTAAAAAAAACAAGATCATAAACAAATTATTTGCATACTATAGGGGGGTATAGTATATTCTAATTAAGAAAGCATCCCTGCAGGGAAGGATGATGAAAATGGATAAATTAACACATCGATGTGAAAGTGACAAACAAGACTTAAACAATCGTTTAAAAAAGATCGAAGGCCAGGTCCGCGGACTGCAAAAGATGATTGAGGAAGACCGTTATTGTATAGATGTTCTTGTTCAAATCTCTGCGGTTACAGCAGGATTAAAAAGGGTAGGCTTTCAACTGATGGAGAACCATACCCACCATTGTGTAGCTGATGCGGTTAAGTCAGGTGACGGCGAAGCATCAATCGATGAACTGATGAAAGTGATTAAACAATTTTCCAAATCATAAAAAGGCTGGTGAATACCATGAGCCAAAAGGAAACGAATTTAGATATAACTGGAATGACATGTTCAGCATGTGCAGTACGAATTGAAAAAGTTTTAAACAAAATGGATGGTGTTGACGCAAACGTTAACTTAGCCATGGAAAAAGCCTCAGTAAAATATGATCCAGATGTAACAACACTCACAGATATAGAACAAAAAATTGAAAAGCTGGGGTATGGAGTGACGAAGGAGAAGGTGGAACTTGATATCTCAGGTATGACATGTGCAGCTTGTTCAACTCGTATTGAAAAAAGTCTCAACCGGATGGAAGGTATCTCTATAGCCTCTGTTAACCTGACAGGTGAAACTGGTACGGTAGAGTATAACCCTGCTGTTGTATCAATAGAAGATATGTTATCAAAAATTGAGAAGCTGGGTTACAAAGGTTCGATTAAGCAAGACAGGGAAACAAAAAAGTCAAAGAAAGAAGAAGAAATCACTTCTAAGAAAAGAAAACTGATTCTTTCTATTGTTTTATCCCTCCCGCTTCTCTATACGATGCTGGCTCACATGCCTTGGGATACAGGACTCCCGATGCCCCATCTTTTAATGAATCCTTGGTTTCAGTTAGTGCTGGCATCTATTGTTCAGTTTTATATAGGCGGTCAATTCTACGTTGGGGCATATCGTGCGCTTCGTAATAAGAGTGCCAATATGGATGTACTCGTTGCATTGGGTACATCAGCAGCATTCTTTTATAGTGTTGCTGAAGCATTTAAGACAATCGGCAGCCCTGATTATATGCCGCAGCTATATTTTGAAACGAGTGCTGTGCTCATCACATTGATTCTTGTGGGTAAATATTTTGAGACACTTGCTAAAGGGCGGACGACAGAAGCCATTTCAAAACTATTGAATCTCCAGGCAAAGGAAGCAACTATTATCCGGGATGGCCAAGAAGTTAAGATTCCTTTAGATCAAGTTGCTGCTGGTGATATATTAATTGTAAAACCAGGCGAAAAGATTCCCGTAGACGGCAAGGTTATTTCAGGTAACTCATCTGTAGATGAAAGTATGATTACCGGAGAATCCATCCCTGTTGAAAAAACAGAAGGTGACCCGGTTATCGGCTCAACTATCAACAAAAATGGGACACTTCGGATGGAAGCACAAAAAGTAGGAAAAGAAACGGCACTTGCCGGCATTATTAAAATCGTAGAAGAAGCCCAAGGATCTAAGGCACCGATTCAAAGAATGGCTGACTATATCTCCGGGATTTTTGTACCGATTGTCGTCGGTATTTCGATCATTGCATTCCTTGTGTGGTATTTCTTTGTTTCGCCTGGAGACCTGCCACAAGCTCTTGAAGTTGCTATTGCTATCTTAGTAATCGCATGTCCTTGTGCACTTGGGCTCGCAACGCCTACTTCCATCATGGTTGGAACAGGTAAAGGTGCTGAACAGGGAATCCTTTTTAAAGGCGGAGAGTACCTGGAAGGGGCACACAAAATCAATGCTGTTCTTCTAGATAAAACGGGTACGGTTACAAAAGGAAAGCCCGAAGTAACAGACGTCATTGAATTAAAAGAAGGATTTTTAGCGGAAGTGATTTCAGCTGAGAAAAATTCGGAACATCCATTGGCAGAAGCTATTGTTGAATATGGAAAGAATAATGAGATTGAATCGTTGGATGCAGAATCCTTTTCAGCTATTCCAGGACACGGAATTGAAGCTGTTGTGAATGGGAAAAACATTCTTGTCGGGACACGAAAGCTGATGAAAGAAAAAGCTGTTTCTTTTGATCAGCATGAAGAAACCATGAGTAACCTTGAATCTGAAGGGAAAACAGCTATGCTTGCTGCAGCAGATGGTGAGCTGGTAAGCATCATTGCAGTAGCAGACACGGTGAAGGATTCATCTAAAGAAGCGATTAAACGTTTGTTTAATATGGGTATTGATGTATATATGATCACTGGTGACAATGAAAGAACAGCCCAAGCAATAGCAAAACAAGTAGGTATCCAAGGTGTTTTTGCAGAAGTACTTCCAGAAGAAAAAGCGAACAAAGTCAAAGAGCTTCAGAAACAAGGAAAAAAAGTTGCCATGGTTGGTGACGGCATCAATGATGCGCCAGCCCTTGCTACCGCGGATATTGGGATGGCAATCGGAACAGGCACTGATGTAGCGATTGAAGCCGCAGATGTTACCCTTGTCGGCGGGGATTTGAATCATATTCCAAAGGCGATCGAATTAAGCCGAAAAACGATGAGAAACATCAGACAGAACTTATTCTGGGCATTGTTTTATAATACTGCCGGTATTCCAATTGCTGCCTTCGGATTGCTGGAGCCTTGGGTAGCAGGAGCCGCAATGGCGTTCAGCTCAGTATCCGTAGTTTCAAATGCATTACGATTAAAAAGAATAAAACTTAACTAAAGGCACTTTTCTAAAAAAATGTTGCTACTGAGAGACTTTCAAAAGTTCATCATTGAATAGTTAATTGGAGCGGAAGGGCGAGACTCCTGCAGGACGAGCGGGGCAGGTGAGACCACTCAATGTACGCAGTACAGAGGGGGCTCACCGCACGCCCTGCGGAAAGCGAGCACTGCAGCGGAAATTAACTACTTTAAAGACAACATGATTTGCGAAAACAGCCAAACTAAAAAACAGGAGGAATAAATGATGGAAAAGAAAACATTAAAAGTAGAAGGTATGACTTGTGGACATTGCAAAAGTGCGGTAACAAACGCATTAACAGAACTTGACGGGGTAAAGAATGTTACTGTACACCTTGAAACAGGAACGGTAGATGTAGAAGTCGATGAATCAAAAGTGTCTGATTCACAGATGCGTGAAGCGATTGAAGAACAAGGATATGACGTAAAAGCATAAATATGAAAAGCCTCCCAACGTTCCGGGAGGCTTTTTTTATGAAGTGATAGGTTGTCCAAATTTAAATATTTCCCTTTAATGCTTTGGCTACTTTCGCTACACGAGCTCCTAAACGAGAAGCCATTTTTTTCTCTGCATCAACAGGCTGTTTACTTCCGTCAGCTCCTGCAACGGTTGAAGCCGCATACGGTGAACCGCCGATGCCATCTGCTGTCATCTGCTCAGGATTCTCACCATAAGGCAGGCCAACATAAATCATTCCAAAGTGCATAAGGGGAACGAAAGAAGTAATGGCCGTAGATTCCTGTCCTCCATGTATCGTGTTTGAGCTTGTAATAACAGCGGTTGCTTTGCCTTCAAGATCACCATTAGCCCAAAGACCACCGGCAGAATCTAATAGCTGTTTGATTTGTGCTGGCATCATGCCGTATCGAGTCGGGATGCCCCAAACAATTCCATCAGCCCATTTCAAATCATCCAAAGTTACTTCAGGAATATCAGACTGTGCTTCTTGCGCTTTTACATAAGCGTCCTGCTGAGACATATATTGTTTTGTCACTTCAAACTCAGGAACTTTTACGACTTTCACTTCAGTTCCATCTACTTGCTTAACTCCTTCAGAAGCCGCGAGGGCCATCTCATAAATATGTCCATATGAACTGTAATATACAACCAAAATATTAGCCAAAATGTTTCCTCCTTTAAAGTTATGACTTTAATACTCTTCCCGATTTTTCGTTTTGGAAATCATAAAAATCCGCCTGAGTGTTCAGGCGGTCATTTTTTAATAATAGGGATAGGGATATGGATATGGGTAATAAGGATACGGATAGGGCGGGTATGGATAAGGTGGATAATAAGGATAAAGAGACAAAGCTGCAAGTGTTGCCAGCGGAAAGATCTGACGGTAGAATCTCCTGTAGCGCGGTCTTCCATACCATTGACGCTGATTTTGCTGCTGAGTACCTTGCTGCTGCATAGTCTGCTGCGGTCCAGCAGCTTGCTGGCTTGTTCCTTGTCCCTGAGCTATTTGTGGACTTTCTTGTTCATCTGCTGGCATCATGTCCTGTGGGACAAGCATATACACATTTTTCTTGTCTAGATCGGTTATGATTCCTTCAGTTTGCTGACCATCGTTTGTTTTAACAATCACATGGTAATACATATGATGCCGACATGTTTGGTGCATGTTTTGAGCGCGTACTTGTTCTTCAAATTCATTTTGATTATTGCTCATTGGCTATCACTCCTTCCCACTTTATTTCTATTTTTTATTTTTACTTGTTATGCATAACTAAATAAAATCCGTATTTTTACGCAAAAAAAAAGAACCGCAAACGAGCTGCAGTTCTTTTTTCTGAATTAACTTTTTTCCGAGCTTTGAAGTTTGGTTTTAAACATGCGTTTAAAAAAGCTAAACACTGTTTCAGCTTCCAGGTAATAAAACAGCTTAAATAACAAGCTTCCTAATAACACACCAGCAACTACATCCAATACAACGTGTTGTTTAACAAAAAGGGTCGATAAGATAATACTGTATGCGATGGTTGAAACGATCATATCTTTTTTTATGGTCCAAAGTTTGCTATGGCGTATGCCCAAAATCATTAAATAACTGCTTAATACATGAATACTCGGGAAGCAGTTGAAAGGCTGATCCGCTCCATATACGTATTTGACCATACTCGTTAATATCCCATTTCCCATCAGCTCTGGACGGGGAACTGTTGTTTGGAAAAAGAAATAAATAACATAGCAAACCAGCATACCTACACAAAAACTCAATAATGTCCGGTAATAAATAGCTCTGTCATATATACAGAAATAAACCAACATTAAAAAGATAAACGCATACCATAAGAGATAGGGTACTACAAAAATTTCTACAAATGGTATTTGATGATCTACTGCGGTAATGAGTTGTCTCGCTCCACGTTCCCCATCATTTAATACCTGATAGATGATATTCAGCAAAGGGATAGAGAGGAGAAGACATAATGCTAAAATATTTTCTTTTACGATGCGCAATACGAACTACTCCTTTGTCTATATCATCAGCTTTTAATTCTATACCCGTTTAACAATGTTTTACACGTTTTTAATATACCTTTTAGACATTACCATAATATGGTTGTTTTGTCATAGGAATTGAGGCGTATTTTCATAAAAATTTTTCAGCTTTTTTGACTCTATTTGTAGTGTTCCCAGTAAGGCTCTAAAAAGGGTTTCCACTATTTGCGACAAGTAGTAATTCTATCCGTTTAAAGTACAAAAAATAATTTTGACTTTTCTGACAAAAGTCTTATAATGAAGGTACAACCGTGTAGACCTAATGCATAATTAACCTCTTTGAAAGGGAGTGTTATGGATGTATGTAGGCAATACCATTAAGGTTAACCGCTATAATGGCGAGTTCTTTGAGATTAGCCAGAAGTGGCTCATGGAAGTGGTATGGAACAAGTATAATATGCCTTTGCATGAGTTTTTGCTGTCATATGATAAGTTTGACAGCGATTATATTTATTCGCTTGCTGTTCGTAACGCTGTAGAATTTAAACTGGAATTTGACGAGGACTACCTGTATATCGGGTAGTTTTTTTATTTTGCTAATGTCAAAAGCCCACCTTCCTACATACAATGGTTTAGGATTCAGGGGGAGGGCTCAAATATGGCGAAAAAAAGTGCAAAAAAGAAAGTTAATAAATATGATAGTGCAATAAACAAATATCAGCACACGCTGAAGATGGTCACAAGTGAAACGTGCATTGCCTGCAAAACGCAATGTGCAAGAGGACTCGATTATATAGAACGAATGTCAAAACCAGGTGCAATGGGAAAAGGCGTAGCGTGCCATCTTACAAAAGGAAAAGGGCATAAATAAACGGAATTTAGAGCTGACTCATGAGGATATGAGTCAGTTTTTGCTTGTCCAGCAAGATTTATACTTGCTGGACGAGCGGTTATTGAGATTTACGAGCGGTTATTGAGATTTACGAGCGGTTATTGAGATTTACGAGCGGTTATTGAGATTTACGAGCGGTTAGGGAGATTTATGCGCGTTCAGGAGGATTTATGCGCGCTCAGGAAGATTTATGCGCGCTCGGGAAGATATATGCGCGCTCGGGGAGATTTATGCGCGTTCAGGGAGATATATGCGCGCTCGGGAGGATTTAGGCTCGATCGGCAAGATCATTCCTCTTCAGAAAATGACCACCAAAGAATCCGAGCACAAAAAAAGCGGTCCCTCATTTTCGTATGCTATCATTAAATATAGTTATTACCATAATAAGGATGGTGCCCGTCATTGATTAAAGCAAAACGTTCATTTCATTTTTTATGGAGCGGTCAAGCATTAGGGAATTTAGGGGATATTCTTTATATCATATGTTTGATTACTCTTGTCTATAAAGAAACGGGATCTATCCTCCATATGGCAATGATTCCTTTTGCGAAAACGATGTCCTTATTGGTTTCTGGGTTTATTGCTCCGCTATTCATCGAAAAGTACAGAAGATCTACCTTGCTGACAGCAACTTTGGCCGCTAAGACTCTCCTTTTGTTATTCCTTTGTTTGCTGGCCAACTATGGAATTGATACTCCATTGACTTATATCCTTTTATACATATTAATAATCATTATTTCGATGCTTGAAGGAATCGGAAGTCCAGCACGCCGTTCTATGATTCCGGATTTAGTTAAAGAAGAAGAGCTTGTAAAAGCAAACGGCTTTATTAGTATTACAAATCAAACATCGATGCTGCTTTCTTGGCCATTAGGAAGTATCCTTTTAGTGGTATGGGGAGAACAGAATATGCTGTGGCTTACGTTTGGTCTAGTTTTCATCTCTTCTATTTTAACTGCGAAGATTCAAATTAAAGAAGAAGACAACAAGGAACAAAAAAGTGATTCAAAATGGAACACCATTCGTGAAGGCTGGCATCTTATTTTTCAATCAAGAAAGCTGACAACACTTACTCTGATGGATGTCTTAGAAAATTTCGGTCATGGGGTATGGATCGCAGCCATTTTGTATGTGTATGTAGATACTGCTATTGGTAAAGGCGAAGAGTGGTGGGGATATATTAATGCTGCGTTTTTTGCAGGTATGATGGTTGCGGGTATTGTCGTTTACAGATTCTCGAAAAAAATGGAGCCGCATTTAGGATCCATTATTATGACTTCCACCTTATGTTTGCTTGGATTGAATGTATGGTTTGGACTTACTTCGTCTGCATGGGCGGCATTATTGGTATCGTTTATTTTCGGATTTCCTCAAATGGCAAGAGATGTTTCACAAAATACACTGATTCAGCAAACCTGTAGAGATAAACAGCTTGCTAAGGTATTTGCGTCACATGGCACACTCGTATATGGTACATTTGGTATTGCTACTTTAGTGCTTGGCTGGTTTGCTGAAGAATACGGAATTCGAGCAACCTACATGCTGGTAAGCGCTATGTTTTTCTTCTCATTTATTATTGCGGTTACTAACCGAAAAGTATTACGTACAGACAGACATTCAGATGCTTTTCAACAAGCAAATTGATGGTTTTCGGAGACTTCATACCATCATAAGTTGGGAAAACTGCTTGTTTTATACTAAAAAGAAAGCACATGTTCTCCTTCAATTTTCCCAATACAAAGCTAGCCGACTCCCTGTTAAAATAAGATTATACCCACTTTCAAACGAAAGACGGGGAAAATGGTAACAGGAACGGGTGAATGATGTGAAAAAGAAAGTACTTGTCTATTTATATCCACAATTTAGAGAAGTGGAGATCATGACAACTTTATCTATTATAGGTAAGAAATATGAAGTGCTCCCTTTTTCGCTTTTACCGGGAACAGTTACTAGTGAATGCGGTTTAATGATGCAGCCAACGATCAAAATGAAAAATATAAGCCCTATGGATTATGAAATGCTTATTATCCCAGGTGGGAAACAAGCTTTTACTCAAGGTAATCCGAGGCTTTTGCATCTTCTTCAAGTATTTGATCGTGAGGGAATTAAGATTGCTACGATCGGTAACGGAGCTGCCATTTTAGGAAGAGCTGGCATCCTTAACGGAAGATCGTATACTGTTTCCTTGCGTGAAGAGGAATTTGCAAAGACAGCAAACTGGCTGAATGGCACTTATGTGTCTAAACAGATCGTGGAAGACAAAAACTTATTAACTGCCAAAAGTCATGCTTATATTGACTTTGGGTTAACGATAGGGGACCGTTTGCAATGCTTTGACGGCCTCGAGGAATATAACTTTTTTAAAGGAACAAGTTCTTTTTAACTGCGCTCCCCTTTTCGCTCTCTGGTTTAAAACTGGAGAGCGTTTTTTATTGGGAATTATTACTAACTAAGATTTTGATAATAAATAAAAGTTCATCACTTGACAAAAGTAAGTTAAGCTTTTAAGATATAAAAAGAATTAACTTACTAAAGAGAAGTTGATTTATAAAATTACTTAAAAATACAAATAAACAATACCTCAAAGGAGAGAACTACTCATGAAAGTACTTTACATCAACTCAAATCCAAAGCCTTTAGATCAATCATTCGGACTTCGTTTAGGACGCCATTTCTTGAACGAACTTTCAAATCAAAGTGAAAACATTGAGGTTGAAACCGTTAATCTTTATGAAGAAAATATTCCGTTAATCGATGCAGATGTTTTAGACGCTTGGGGAAAATTAGCTGCTGGTCTTGAACTATCTCCATCACAGGTAGAGAAAACAACTCGTATGGGTGAAATTTTAGAGCAATTCCTTTCAGCTGATATGTATGTTTTCAACACACCTATGTGGAACTTGAGCTATCCTCCAATGCTTAAAGCTTATATCGATAATGTTGTAATGGCCGGAAAGACTTTTAAATACACAGAAAACGGACCACAAGGACTTCTTGGAGAAAAAACAGCTGTACACATTCAATCACGAGGCGGAGTATACTCTGAAGGACCTGCGCAAAGCTTCGAATTTACAAATGGCTACCTTCAAGGGGTAATGGCATTTATCGGCATTACAGATTACCATCATGTATATACAGAAGGAATGGCAGCAGCACCAGATCGTGCTGAAGATATCCTTGATGCAGCAAGAGAAACTGCATCAGAACTAGCAAAAGAATTAGTATCTGCTAAAAGAAACGCATAAATTTAACACTTATAACGAACCGTTTTAAGAGGAAATATAAAAAAGGTGTCTGAAATTTAGACACCTTTTACTGTTTTAAGGAGTGGAGAAAGAATGAACGAAACTTTTAAAGTAATGGAAGAAAGAGCATCTGTAAGACTGTATCAAAAGGATAAAGAGATTCCTAACGAGACTCTTCATAAAATTTTGGAGATGGCAGGAAAGGCTCCATCTGCATGGAATCTTCAACACTGGCGGTTTATTGTGGTTACTTCACAAGAACAAAAAGAGAAATTGTTTCCGATTGCCTACAATCAAAAACATGTTCTTGATGCATCTGCAGTTGTGATCGTCCTAGGTGACACTGAAGCGGATAAAGTGGCTGCAGAAGTATTTGAAAAAGCACCTGAAGAAGCGCGAAATATACTGCTTAAGAACATTAAAAGCGCATATTCTCAAGGCCGTCCATTAGGGGAGAGAGAAGCCCTTAAGAACGCTTCACTTGGTGCAATGCAGCTTATGCTCGCTGCAAAAGCGCTAGGTATTGATTCATGTCCGATGACAGGCTTTGATCACGAAGCTATTTTGCCTGCATTAGGTATTCCTGAGCGATTCATTCCTGTAATGATGATTACTTTAGGTTACGCAGACGGCCCAGCAAAGCCTACAGAACGATTTGATGTTAACCGTTTAATCATGCATGAAAAATACGAAGAAAAACTTTAAAACGTACAAGCAGTCTATAGTCATATCCATGGCTTAGGCTGCTTTTTTGTTTGCAGAATATGCTATTATACAAGTATTAAGTCAATTTTTTGCAAAAGGAGCACTTATGAGTAAATTAACGATTTCAATACTCATCTCACTTGTGATTATTGTGTTTGTAATCATAATTTTTGCAGCTGCGATAACAAAGGGATATTCATACAAACATACGATAGACAAACTTGAAGACAACCCATACTTAAAAAATAGTAATGAAAAAACGAATACGGATCAAAGAGAACCAGAAGAGACCAACAAATAGCCTAGAAAGTCTTAGAGGAGATGGAGCGAAGTATGAATTTTACGATTTCACCTAAGCCGCCATTTGATTTTCAAAAAATGATGAAGCGTTTAACAGTCACCGGAAAGACACATGTGTTAAAACTCTCTGAGGATTTTACACAGTATGAAAAAATTGTACATATTGAAAACGTATCTTGCTATTTAAAAATCAACTCAGAAGGTTCTGTTGAAAAACCGCTTCTTTCATGTCAGGTTATTCCGATAGACGGAAAAGTTTCAGAATCAAAAGCAAAGATAAAGATTCAACAGCTCTTTTCTACAGAACTGGATCTGTCACCGCTCTATGACCATTTTTCAAATCATAAAGAATTAGATTCGGTGCTTAACCGTTTTAAAGGTTTGAAGCTGTTAACCGAAACTGATCTATTTGAAGCAATTATTAAAATTATAATCGGCCAGCAGGTAAACTTAACGTTTGCAGGTACATTAACAGACCGGCTGATTAAACTTGCAGGAAAAGAAATAGAGGTAGAAGGGAATGTCTTTCAAATCTTTCCTTCGCCTGAAAGTACTGCAAAATTATTTTATGACGATTTGCGCGAACTTCAGTTCAGTCAGCGGAAAGCCGAATATATTATAGACCTTGCACGAATGATAACAGATGCCAAACTGGACTTAGAAGCTTTATGGGATAAATCGGATGAGGAGATTATTCAGATTCTACTACCAATCAGAGGAATAGGGAAATGGACGATTGAATGTCTGTTGATCTTTGGGATGGGGAGACCAGACATTCTTCCTGCTGCAGACATCGGTTTAAGGAATGCTGTTCGTAATGTCTGGAACCTTGAAAATCAGCCTACTGAAGATGAAGTGAGGCTTTTAGCTGAAGATTGGAAACCGTGGAGAACTTACATAACCTATTATTTATGGGAAAGCTTGAATCAAACACCAGAGGTTGTTGATCATACTTAACGGGGCTAATCCAAAAGTAAGTTAAACTTACTTTTGGCAGCCCCAATTTTTTATTTTTACAAATAAAAAATATTTAAAGTTCTAATACGATAGCGAGCATTTGGAGCAATATCAACCGCATCAATTGTTCAATTCTTTCCCTAAAAACTCTGCGATGGCTTTCATGCCGAATATGCCGGCTTTCTCTTCTGCTTCACGGTTGTAATTCGTGTTCGTATTTACATCATACGCATATACGTTTCCGGATTTATCGGTAATGATTTCAATCCCGGCGAATGTGATTCCGTTGGCTTTTAAGAATGACTCAAAGTTTGATTTGTAAGGAAGGTTAAAGTCTTCTAGAATCTTAAACTTTGGTTCTGGTTCTTGGGGCTGATCGGTAATAGGACAAAATTGATCCCCAATCTGGCAGGCGTCAGCTGGACAAAGTTCAAACCCTTCAGAAGTATCCACTTTTACCGCATATAGAAATTTCCCGCCTATAAATTCGCAGCGTACGATAAAAGGTTCAGGTGCTTCGATATAATCCTGAAGCAGCGTAATACCATCTATGGACTCATCAAAAGTGTCCCCGTTCACGTAATTCCCGAGAGCCGCTTTTGTTTGAAACAATTGCACCCCAAGCCCTTTGCCAGCTCTGTTATGCTTTGTAATAAATGGACCATCAAAGTGGGCTGCGGCCTTTAAAAGTTCTTCTTTTCCATAAGCCGCAATCGTACGAGGTACAGGAATATCAAAAGCTTTCAAAGCACTGTATTGATTTACTTTGCTGATCTCAAGCTGAAGTGCCCGGCTGTTATTGAACACTTTTCTGCCGTAGCTTTCAAGCCATGCTAATACAGAAGCTGTATATTCAGGGGCATAACGATGGCCACGTGTATGAGAAGAAGCACTCATACGATTATAAAAAACGCCTTCGGGAGGAGCTTGTGTTAAATCAATATAACCTTTTGACATGTGCCAGTCTTCATATGGTAGACCTAATTCTTCAAAGCGCTGAAATAAAGGTGCAGTCCATTCACTATTTTCGTGGATAACATATATTTTTGGAATCATTGTAATCCTCCTTAACACTTAAATCCGAGTGTCTCTATATACCTAGTCTAATATAGGAGGTTTAGAATGAAAAGAAATACAGATGGTTTTTGTACAGTCGCTTCTTAGCTAGTTGTTTGGAGTGCAAATCAACCACTTCCAAAAGCAACAG
Organism: Fictibacillus arsenicus; assembly: GCF_001999465.1. Classification (GTDB taxonomy): domain Bacteria; phylum Bacillota; class Bacilli; order Bacillales; family Fictibacillaceae; genus Fictibacillus; species Fictibacillus arsenicus. Next base: position 1,069,070 of record NZ_MQMF01000002.1, on the reverse strand, counting down.
AGTTAACGAAAACAGTTTCTATAAAGAAAACAAGCCTTATTTAGACTTCTTTTTCTGAAGGTGCTCTGATTTTTCGAAGCTCTTAATTGCTTTTGCGTAATGGCTGAATTCATCATTTGTTATTTCTTCCTCGCCATAACGCACTTTTTCATAAGCTTGTAATACGGATTCGGCATCATCACCAGAAAGCTTTAGGCGTTCAAACCATAAAGGAGCTGACTCTCCAGGCATACGCCCATACCCTCGTTTATCCATCGTTTTTTCAAAGTGCAAAAACTTTTTTCTCGTTCTTTCTTTTGGCTGAAGCCATCTTCTCTTTCCAAAAGCAGATCCGTTGAAGTCTGAGCTGGTTAATGCTGACACATTACCCGTTAAAGCTGCGTCTGCTCTTAGATTAAACAATAATTTTTTTCTCCAAATATATATGACTATTATTAGCACAAGTAAGGCAGCAGCAGTCCACCAAAGAAGTGAGTAATCATTTACGAATTCTTGCGGCTTTTGTTCGAGAATCTCTTCGGCTATCCCCACTTCTGAATTACCATCTTCATCATCTTTTTTAAAGAGTTTCATTAAATAAGCAATTGGTATAGCCAGCAAACTAAATAATTTCCATAAAGGGACTGCCACAATGTAATACATCAAGAAAAGAACACCATCTAAAACCCAGTAGATCATTTGTTTAAGAGGTCCTAACAAGGCAAAAACGACACCGCTCAATGCAACGAGGAAAAGTGGAACAGAAAAGTCTCTCCATACTTTCTCCCCATCTGCATTCTTAAAATAATGTACAGTCATTTTTATGGCAAGCATGAGCATGAATTGAAGCCAGACTGCTCCATACATGACTGTGAATCCATCCTTGAAAAAGAAAGAAAGTAAAAGTGCAAAAACCGCACTAACCGATAAGATGATTTCTAAGTCAGTTTTAAACGGATCCTGCCAATTTTCTGAACTTCTCCAAGCAATGATTACAGCAAGGATTGAAGAAAAAAGGATAGAGGATGTTAAAAACCAAAATGACAAGGTGGCAATAAGAACTGTAAATACCAATGTAAGTTTAAATAGGCTGGTTTTGTAAATATATAAAGCTCCACTTACAGCAATAATAGGCAGCAATGCTGCTGCGTATAAGGCTAGATCCAGCCAGGAGCGTCCTTGTTGAAGAAGAACATAAAATAAAAAGAGAAGCATGGCATCAAATAGCAAGTTCATTCCATATAAAATCAATTTCTGGTTTAACATGGAACGACCTCCTTAGAAGTGAAAGGCATCAAGTATGCATCCGTTCCGGTTTGATTTACTATAAAGATCTTACCGCCGGACTTAATCCATTTATTCGTAAGAAATTGAGTGTTCGATTCATGTGGTATAGCCCCAAGAAGAATTATAAAAGGAGCAGTCGCAGAAAAGTTACGATTCATTTTTGTCCACATAATGGTCGGTTTTACAGTAACATTTGAGCGGTCAATTCGGGCGAGTCCTTCTAATACTTTACTTAAGTGCTGCGGGCCGCTTCCCGTTGTTACATGATACATTCCTAATGGACCCGGTACTTTAAAATTGATATAGACTTCAAACGGAATGTTCTTCTCGACTGCGAATTGGCACATATAAGCAAGGTAACTTATTTCATTTTCCATCTGCTCAGAAGATTTCATATCTTTATGATCAGGCAAAATGGTATAAACGAATGTCCAATGATAGACTACCGTTTTTTCAAAAACTTTTGTTTGAAGAGTTCCTGTTCTAGCCGTCGCTTTCCAGTGCAGTTTATGAAAAGAATCGCCATACGCATAATCCCGGTTTCCGGCAGGCAGCGAGACATTCTCAAACAATGCAAAGGGACGTGCTGCTTCACCACTTCCTTGATGGAAAAGGTGTTCAATCTTGTGAACAGGAAGAGGTTTAGGATAAACAATAATCTCAGCTGGAAACAGTTCTTGAAATGCTAGAGCCTGACCACTAGTTTGAAGCGGATCTTGGATTTGCAGAGTAAGGTTTGCAATTCTAGTAGTTCCTCTTTTTTTAGCTGTAAAGGGAATCGTTTGAGTAAATGCTGTTTTTCTATAAATTGCAAAAGGTCTTTTAAGCTCAATTCTTCCTTTTGAACTCACCACGTCATCTTTGTTCGTTTCGTTAATAACATCTCGATGAGATAAAAATAGCTCACCTCTAAATGATGGCCATCTTCCCGTATGAAGCAGTTTTATATAAAATTCATCTGAATCTCCAGGAAACAGACGGTAAATCTGCTTGTTTGAATCCAGTTTTAAATCTTGAGCTGCTGATTTAAATTGTAATAACGTTGCACCATACAAAAATATAATGACCAGACCTAAAACAAAAAGAAAGGATATATTTCGGTAAAATCCAATTACGAGAATTAACGGACTGAATAAAACAAGCGCTTTAAAGATCGGCTTGATCCAGATCTGATTACTCCACTGCATGATTATCTTCCTGCCTCAGATTCCACAGGAACATCAATGGATTCAAGGATATCATTTAGTACCTGTTCTTTTGTTTTTCTCATTGTTCCTTCCATTGATAAGACTAAACGATGAGATAGAACATGAGGAGCGACAAGCTGAACGTCATCCGGTGTAACGAAAGTTCTTCCATTTACATAAGCGGCACCTTGAGCAGCTTTCATGAAAGCGAGTGTTCCACGCGGAGAAACACCGTTTTCGATAAACTCGTGCAGGCGTGTAGCATGAACAATCGATAACAAGTAATTCTCAATTTCATCACTGACAAAGATCTGCTGTACTTCTTCTTGCATTTTTATTATGTCTTCTAAAGTAAAGACAGGCTCGAGCAGCTCTTGCGGATTTTGTGCACGATACATATGAAGCATATCTTTTTCTTGATCAAAGTTCGGATAACCTGATGGCAGTTTCATAAAGAAGCGGTCAAGCTGTGCTTCAGGCAGTGGGAACGTACCATGTGACTCAATTGGATTTTGTGTTGCAATTACAAGGAAAGGTGCAGGGAGCTTTAGCGTTTCTCCGTCTATGGTTACTTGGCGTTCCTCCATCACTTCTAACAAACTTGATTGTGCACGGGGAGTTGCCCGGTTAATCTCATCAGCCAATAAGATGTTCGTCATGACAGGACCAGGACGCATTTCAAATTCTTGATGTTTTGGATGAAAGAATTGAATCCCAGTAATATCTGCAGGGAGGATGTCTGGGGTGAATTGTATACGTTTAAACTCTCCATCAATTAAACGTGCAAGACTTTTAGCAAGTACAGTTTTTCCTGTACCGGGTACATCCTCTAATAAAAGGTGTCCCTTATTAACTAAAGCGATCATTGTTAGTTCAACTAGGTCATCTTTCCCTGTTAATACTCCAGCAATAGCGTTTTTAACGAGGTTTACTTGATTTACGATATTCATCATGATCTTCCTCTCAATGGTTGGATAATTTAACCATACCATTATTACAATAGTTAGAAAATGACAATTGTAATATTTTTGAAATTATTGTAATGAGAAGTAATGTCTACCTTCACAATTATTACTCAAGTAGAAGTTGTTGATTTCCGCTCCAGGTACTCGCTTTCTATGGGGCGTCCGGTGAGCCTCCTGCCGCTTTGCGCCATTAGGAGTCCCCAACTGACCGCTTCATGGAAGTATCCTTGCTCCTGCGTCTACAAGCAAACGTTACCGATGTTAGCTTCCTCGTCGCATGCTTAGCGAGAAGCTTCTCATGTGGTAGGCACGCACCTTGCACTCCAATCAACTTGCGAATGATGAAAAAAGAAAAAGTCAAATGCGACAATCTTTTAGAAAAGAGCATTTAGAAAAGAGCCAAAATAAAAAGCTTACCGCACAAAGAAAGCGGTAAGCTTAGCATTTTAAAGATAGAAGAAAACAGCCAATATTGCAGCTACAATAAATCGATAATAAGCAAAAGGAGTTAATTTCACTTTTGCGATGAGTTTTACAAAGAAAAGAATAGCTACGGCTGCTACTAAAAATGCTGTAACAAAACCAGTTAAAAAGAATGGGAGATCAGCTGCACTTAAAATGTCTCGGCTTTTATAAAGATCGAGACCGGAAGCTGCGATCATAATCGGAACTGCTTGGATAAAAGAGAAATCTGCAGCTGTACGGTGATTGAGTCCTGAGATCAATCCGCCGGAAATGGTTGCTCCAGAACGTGAAAAGCCTGGCCATAAAGACAAGCATTGGAACAAACCGATTTTTAGAGCTTGTTTATAAGTCATGTCATCAAGATCTGATGCATTAACACCTTTTTTATTCTGTACCTTTTCAGCAAACAGCATTAAAAATCCGCCGATAACAAGCCCGACAATGACTGTTTTAGGAGAGAACAAATGCGCCTTAATAAAATCATGAACAAGAAGTCCAATAATTACAGCTGGCATAATGGCAATAAAAATATGTCCGAGGTTTAAGCTGTTTTCCTTTTTAGACATTTTGCCGACACCCAATAAACTCCATAAGCGATTCCAGTAAAGTACAACTACAGCTAGAATGGAACCAAGCTGAATAACAATTTCAAATGTCTTCGCTTTGTCTCCAGTAAAATCTAGCATATGTCCAGCAACAATTAAGTGGCCAGTCGACGAAACCGGAAGAAATTCGGTAATACCTTCTATAATACCCATTACGATTGCAACCCAAAGAAACATACATTCACCTTCGCTTATTTTAAATTCATGAAATCTATTATAGTTTAGAAGAAGAGCATTGTCATATTCTTTTTCTAGTTAATTTTGCAAAATTTTGTTCAAATGAAAAAAGATGGGGAAGAAAACCCCATCTTCATTAGTTAATGATTGTGATATTTACGTTTTTTCTGCCCCAGTTAATAGCGTCTGAGTAGTTCTGCATATATACATCAATTTCGTTTCCGTTGATGCCTCCGCCTGTATCAGCTGCTACAGCATAACCATAACCAGGTACATATACAACTGAACCCATTGGTATTACATCTGGATCAACTGCGATTACCTTAGCATAAGGAATCTCTTTAAGGTTTGTCCCGCTTGAAGTAGTTCCGCTGCAGCCATCGCAATTTGCTGTGTAAGCTGTCGCAGATACGGTCATACCTTTTCTTTGGATATTGTTTTGAATGCTGTTAAATGTTTGTTGTCCTGCAATACCATCTACTAATAATCCTTTAGCTTTTTGATATTTAATAACTGCATCTTTAGTGACTGGACCATAATACCCTGTCGTTACAGCAAAATCAAAATATCCCATAGCCTTTAATTTACCTTGAAGTTCATATACATCATTATCCCATGTGCCAGGTCGAAGAGTGTGATCACCCATTGCTGCGAATCCGCTAACGGGAGCAGAAACGAGCAATCCAAATGCCATGGCCCCTGTAATTACCCATTTTTTTATCATAATAACTCCTCCTTATATGTATAATTGGTTAAATACGCCTCGGTTGCCAATTATACTAATCGAATATGACAGGACCATTAGGAGAAGGTAACAAAGAGATTACAATATTATATTCATATAATAATAGGTAAATAAGTAAGTATATGGATAAGAGATGGAATGAACTAAAAATTGAAAGAGGATTCTGTGGTTCTCGACAAATTTCCCAGGAAATAGACAAAGATTTTCAATTGTCATCCCTTTCTTCATTCCATTCATCAAGACGGTTTAATAGCTGATCAAGTTCTTGACTGCATATAACTGTTTCCTTCGCTGTAAGCCCATACGTTTTCCCGAGACAGAGCAAGACTTCGCGTTTTTCTTCAATTAATTGTAGCAGCATGTATTATTCACAACTTTCATGAAAGATTTTATCTCAATAAATATGCAATATTTTTACGGAAAGAAAAAGAGTTTCGTGGAAAGAAGTGATAATGTTACAAGATTCAACAATACTTTATTAGATCTTGTCGATTTATGTGACTTATTCTGCTGACTAAGTTTGGAAGGTGGAGGGAATTATATAGCTAGAGACATAGCTTGAGAGGAGAATATTATGCATCACTCATTAAATATTGCTTTTATTTTATTGGCTGTAGCGGTTGGGGTAACAGCCTTGGCGAAGAAAATAAAAAAACCTTATCCGATTGCGCTTGTGGTAGTAGGAGCCATTATCGGACTTGTACCTCTCCCGGCGTTGGAACCTTTAAAAGGATTTGTTGAAGAGGGCTATACATTTCAATTTATAATCATTTCGCTTTTGTTGCCGACTTTACTTGGAGAGGCAAGTTTGAAACTTCCTTACAGCCATTTGAGGGAAAATGCAAGGGCGATAAGTGCATTAGCAGTTGGAGGAACCTATCTTACCTTTCTGATTATCGGTGCCGGATCTTATTACATATTAGATTTAAGTCTTCAAACAGCTTTTGTATTCGCTGCTTTGATGAGTGCGACAGACCCTGTATCCGTATTAAGCATTTTTAAAACTCTTGGAGTGAACCGAAAGCTTTCAACTGTAATTGAAGGAGAGAGTTTATTTAATGATGGATTAGCAGTTGTGCTTTTTATGATTGCTTCAATCTATCTGCCTTCTTATATTGAGATGGGTGGAGGGGGACTGCTAGCTGCTGTTCTAATGCTATTTAAAGTGGCAATAGGCGGAGCTTTAGTAGGGGGAGGATTAGGATATATTTTTTCAAAGTTTACGAGCTGGTATGATGATTACCCGCTGGAGATTCTGTTTTCTATATTATTATTCTATGGAAGCTTTCAAATCGCAGAGTCTATCCACGTATCGGGAGTAATTGCAGTTGTAGTTGCGGGCCTCGTATTTGGTAATTATGGTGCTAAGATCGGAATGAGTCCAACGACCAAAATAAACATACATTCTTTTTGGGATGTGTTAGCACTGTTTGCGAATTCACTTGTTTTCCTTCTTGTAGGACTCGAAATCGCCTATATCGATATCAATGACAAATGGGGATTGATAATAGCAAGCATTCTTATAGTACTCGCTGCAAGGACGATTGCAGTATACAGCTCTATGTTTGCTTTAAAAGGTATACCTGCAAAATGGAAGCATGTGCTTAATTGGGGCGGTCTGAAAGGATCTTTGTCTATCGCACTTGCGCTAAGTTTACCAGGAGATTTTCCTGGCAGGGAGAATATTATTATTTTAGCATTCTCTGTTGTATTCTTTTCTTTGCTGGTTCAAGGAATGACAATCTCTTCCCTCATAAATAAATTAAACATCAAAGGTCCTAATAAAGAAAGAACAGAATACGAGGAGGCGATGAGCGCTGTTCATAGATATGAACATGCGATCGGAAGACTCCATCAGTTAAGAAAAGAGGCAGTTATTTCTACAATTGTTTTTGAAAGAATGAAATCATTGTATGATCACAAGCAGGAGGAGGCGAAAAAAACACTGGATGTCATGTATGAGGAACATCCTGAGTGGAGGAAAACACAGGAACATATTGCTTCAATTGAAGCTTTGTATGCTGAGCACGAGGCAATCGAACGATTGTTAAGAAAAGATATGATATCAAGCCAGCTCGCACATGAAGAAGTTGAGCGAATCATTGACCTTATTGAACAGAAAAAGCATAAATATCATGATGATGAAAATTAAAAAATGGCCCAAAGCTGGCCATTTTTTATATGTTTTCTTGTCTTGAAAGAGTGAATTGATTGAGAAGCTGATCGAGCTGTTGACTGACCTTTACTAATTTTGGGTGAGCCAATTCATGGTTCAGCTGAAGTGATGTACGATACAGCTCCTCTCTTAAGAGGCTAATTCGGTCTTGAATTGTATTCTCCTTCATATGTTTATCTCCCTTGTAATTATTACCGACGAAGGAGTTCATTCGGCAACTGGCTGGAATATCTTTTATAAGACTTAGCCCCTGTAGCTTTGCGTCCTTCCCTTTCGAAAAGTTTGCCCTTTCGTCGAGTGATTTCATAAGTATAGCAGAATAACTTAAAATTTTTACAAATAATTACAAAATAATACAACAGCAGAGTTTTTGATAAGTGAAAAACATTCCTGTTAGTAATAATATCGGACAAGAAATTAATAAGTTTAAGAGCAACAAAGTTGTTTTTTTGGTCAACTTAAGTAATTTCCTTTAAAATAGAAATGATATGCAATGAATGAGCAAACGTCTAATTTGCTATAATTGGTAATAAAACTTGAAGGAGGGGAGACGGAATGAAGCAACCAGAGGAACACGATGAAAAAAGTCGTACACAATATAATTCCCCTGAGCAGAAAGTTCAAAATACACATTCGGTTCAGTTGTGGCGTGAGTATTTTTCAGAACGATTCGAGACATTCGAAAAACGGAAAATGCAAACCGTCTCCTTTCGGGATCTTGCTGACGGAAAAGATACGAGCTATACATTTGTACATATCTATCGCGATTATTATCCTGCACTTTTAAATGCTGGGCAATTTTTTGATGAAGATATCGCATTGTTATATAGATATCATGTTCAAATTGAAACGCTCATCCGCTTATTTTCATTTGAAGCACAATATGGGATAGCTTCTTATATGCAGGCGAACTTTGATGCTACCGTTGAAAAATTATCTGATCAGATTTATGTGGCATTAAAAGAGATGAATAGCGAAAAGCTTCTAAATGAAAATAAAAAACTCGTCGAAGAGAGTCTCCGAAACTTTCAAAGTCTATATGAGATCCCTCCGAAGTGGGGTTATTTATTATTTTATCTTTTTCAGATCAGCTGGTCTCTTCTTTATTCTGAGAAAACATGGATTGAAAAATATGAAAAACAATTGCTGGAGGAAAAAGAAGCGGGCAAAGCATCTCAAATGCTTGAGCTTGCTTTAGTGCATTTTGCTTTTGCACGACAACAGGATGATCTTGCTTTTGAACGTTTGGGGCAGAGCGATAAGAAAGTAGAAATGGTGCATTTCCTTGTGTGGATGAAACTTTTGGTTGATAAGCAGGAATGGGAACGTCTTTTGGCTTGGCTTCTTTATCTAAAGCCAAATTTCCTTGAGGGTGTCAGCTCTTATTATTATCATTCAAATGCCCGTGAATTTTTCCACGAATACCTCAATTATTTCTGGAAATACGCACAGCATACGGGTGATGAAGATCAGTATGAAGAAATGCTCATTGAGTTTCTGCCAATCACTTTTTATGAGTACGGTGAATATTTAATGGTCATTGGTGAGCATGAGAGATGGGTGGAGCTTCAAGTGATCATGGGCTACTCACCAGAGCTCATTCAGCGAAAGGATTTAAAAGAAGTCCTTTCATTTGAAAAGGAAACGGTTCTGCCGATCTACCATCAAACGATTGACAGGCTGATTAATGAACGGACGAGAAAATCATATCAATCAGCCATAAAGCATTTAAAAACGCTTCGGACCCTTTACTTTGATATTGGTGAGGAAGAGCGATTTTCTCAGTATATTCAACAAATCGCAACGATTTATGGTCGGTTAAGAGCGTTTCAGGAAGAGTTAAGGAAAGGAAAGTTTATTTCATGATCGATACAAGCAATCTTTTACTTCACGCAAAATGGCTTCATGGAAATATGGTTTTATGGGCCACTAAACATAAGAAAAGAGTGCATGTGAACGATTGGAAACCTCTTTTATTTACGTGGCATCCGCCATCTTTTTATGGAACGCTGCTCGATATGGATGACGATCAAAATATATATTTGAATGCAGGAGAAGCTTTTGTTCTGTTCAATCGCTATCCTGATTTTTTCCTTTCCGAAAACACATGGGAAAAAGATGCTTGGCGATTGGTGAAAGAAGCAAATCATTTTGATAAATTAATGAAATCGGATCTCGTGTCTCCTGACTTTGAAGCATGGAAAGCAGGTGATTGGTCATGGAAAGCTGAAGGGAAACGAATCGAGTCTCCATGGATCAATGAGGCTCTGTCAACTCTCCCGGACGCAGGCTATTCAGCAATGCCATCATCTTTTAATAAAGAGCTGGTCAGAGGGAATTCAAGACAGATCATCTCTGCATTAGGGCACTTGGATGAAGAAGAATGGCTGATCAAAATTGGCTGGAGGGAAGATCCTAAACCTTTCAAAATAATTTTTGAGTTATCCGAGCCTTCTGAAGAGGAAGATAGGGATATATGGAATCTGAATGTCTTTCTTCAGGAAAAAGAGGAAGGTATTCGTGTTCCTTACAAAGGAAAAAGCACTCTCTTGCCTGATGAATGGAAACCCTATCAAGCAATGCTGGAAAGTGATATAGAGCTTGTATCTAAGCTTATTTCCTGGCTTAAGGTTGGCATCCGTAAAGAAATTCGGGAAGAGATTACGGAAAAAGAAGCATGGGATTTCCTGACTTTAAAAAGCGAACTTCTTAGCCAGATCGGAATATCAAGCATTCTGCCGGAATGGTGGCAGACGGTTCAGGAACTTCAGCCGAAAGTTAAAGCAAAGATCAAGACTAAACCGCAAACTGGCGGCGGTGCGCCATCCTTTTTAGGGTTAAATGCTATTATGCAGTTTGACTGGAGACTTTCAACTGGAGATGAAGAGCTCTCAGAGGAGGAATTCCGGAAGCTGGTGGATGGCAGCAGAAGACTTGTCCGCAGAAACGGTCAGTGGTACAGAGTTGATCCTGAATGGATGAAACAAGTCCGGCACCTCATCAAAAACGTTGACCGAACGGGCATTCAGTTAAAAGATGTTTTAGAACAACACCTTTTAAATATGGAAACAAATCCTGCAGATGAAGAACTTGATGGTATAGAGTTTGAAGGTCCAATGCTTGATATGGAATGGGATGAGCCTCTCAATCTATGGATGGATCAGCTTTCCGAAATCAAAACGATCCCCGTTGAGCCAAAAGCTGAAAATCTGCAGGGAACTCTTAGAGATTATCAAAAGACAGGAAGCTCCTGGATGTATTTTCTTCGAAAGTTTGGGCTTGGCGGTTGCCTTGCAGATGATATGGGCCTTGGTAAAACTGTCCAGACGATCGATTACTTTTTAAAAGTAAAAGAAAAAGGGGAGCAGGAAGGCACCTTTCTATTGGTGTGTCCTACATCTGTTATTGGGAACTGGCAAAAGGAACTTGAGCATTTTTCTCCATCTTTAACAGTTGGTTTGCACTACGGCTCTAACCGGAAAAAGGGAGAAGATTTTGAGAGATGGTATAAGAATTACGACGTTGTCATTACTTCATATACAACGTGTCAGCTAGATTTTATCGAAATGGGTGGAACGTTTTGGGAGGCAATCGTCCTTGATGAAGCACAAAATATCAAGAACAGCTATACAAAACAGTCTAGAAGTATCCGCAAGCTGAACGGCCGTCATAAGATTGCGTTAACGGGAACACCTGTCGAGAACCGTCTGCTTGAACTTTGGGCGATATTCGATTTTCTTAATCCTGGCTACTTAGGAAGTGAGCCTTCTTTTCAGAAGAAGTTTGTCCTGCCGGTCGAAAAAGAAAATGATAATGTTAGGCTGCAGCAATTAAAGAGACTTGTTCAGCCTTTCTTGCTCAGGCGTACGAAGATGGATCCTGCTGTTCAGCTGAATTTGCCTGAGAAACAAGAAATCAAAGAATACTGTCCTCTATCAAAAGAGCAGGCTTCTTTATATGAAAGACTTGTTCAGGATACATTTGAACAGCTTGAAAAAGTAACGGGCATGCAGCGCCGCGGTCTGCTGCTGGCTATGCTGGGTAAACTGAAACAGATCTGTGATCATCCTGCACTTTATACGAAGAATGACAAATTAACGAAGCTAGAAGATCAATCTGTTAAATTTTCGAAGACGATTGAACTCCTTGAAGCGATAACAGAAAAAGAGGAAAAATGCTTAATCTTTACCCAGTTTATCTTTATGGGAGAGCTGATCAAGAAGTACGCAGAGAAGAAGTTTGGTAAACCTGTTCTGTTCTTGCATGGTAGCTTATCCAAGCAAAAGCGTGATGAGATGATAGACAGTTTCCAAAATGGGGATAACGCTATATTCATCTTATCTTTAAAAGCAGGGGGAACAGGTTTGAACTTGACAGAAGCAAATCATGTTATCCACTATGACAGGTGGTGGAATCCTGCAGTTGAAAACCAGGCGACCGACCGTGCTCACCGAATCGGACAAAAAAAGTTTGTTACGGTGCATAAGATGATCACGCTTGGCACTCTCGAAGAAAAGATCGATATGATGCTCGAAAGTAAGAAGGAGCTGTCAGAGAAAGTAATCCAGAGCGAAAACTGGATCACAGAATTATCAACGGATGAACTAAAAGACTTATTTACTCTGCGCAAAGAGTGGGTAGAGACTTGATAGAAAGATGAAGACATGCTGATTTGCGGCATGTCTTTTTTTTGGTGTGGCTAGCTGGCGCAGGTATGTCAAATTATCATTCAACTTCTTCAAATTATTAATTAACTTCTTCAAATTATTAACCATAAGTTTCAAATTATGAGCCAACTTCGTCAAATTATGTTCACTTCAGGTGAAATTAATTGTCTAGGTTCTATGAGTGCACACGAATTCGTTGGGATTCTAACCTCTTCCAGACAAATAAAAAGTTTTTGATCTTTATTTTTGATAAACTATCAACAAATATACAAAAATAGCGGATTATTATTAAAGTAGAACTCTCAAATGAGCAGGAGGCAGCAAATATGTACTTACCGTCATTCTCGTTAAAAGGAAAAACAGCGCTCGTAACAGGTGCGGGCAGAGGAATCGGACGAGCGATCGCAATCGGCTATGCAGAAGTAGGGGCAGACGTAGTTATCGTATCGAGAACGCAATCAGATCTAGAAGAAACCGCTGAACATATCCAGCAAGCGGGCAGAAAAGCATATACATTTGAAGCGGATGTGACAAACAAAAGCGATATTGAAACGATCTTCGAGAAGCTGGATGCCGACAAAGTAAGAATCGACATCCTCGTCAACAATGCTGGGATGAATATTCGATCAAAGGCATTTGAGGTTTCAGATGACGAATGGAATACAATAATGAATACAAATCTTCGTTCCGCATTTTGGTTTTCGCAAAAAGCCGGGGAAAGAATGAAGGAAAACGGTGGAGGGAAGATCATTACGATCTCTTCTGTGGCAGGCCATGTGGCGCTGCGAACAGGTGTAGTCTATGCATCTACGAAAGCGGCTATTATTCAGATGACGAAAAACCTTGCGCTTGAGTGGGGTGAGTACGGCATTAATGTAAACAGCATAGGTCCGTGGTACTTCAAAACACCTCTAACAGAAAAGCTGCTTGCAGACGAAGATTACTTGAATGATATTTTAGCTGTAACACCGCAAAAAAGGGTAGGAGAACTGCCTGATCTTGTAGGGCCAGCTGTGTTCTTGGCAAGTGATGCAGCGAGCTATGTGAATGGACAGACGCTATTTGTTGATGGCGGGATGACAATTCAGGGTTTTTAGATCAAGAATTACTAAACTATATAAATATTTTTCGGAATTTTGTATCTTCCTGTATGAAAACTTCATTATCCGTTAATAATGGAGCTACACAAGCAATAATTCTTAATGTTTGAAGGGAGATATCTATAATGAAAAAAATGGATTTAGTAGATGCAGTACGCAATGCAACAAGTATGAACAAAAAGGAGTCAGCACTGGCTGTTGACGCAGTATTAGACGCAATTACAGATGCTTTGAAAAACGGTGAGAGCGTTCAGCTGATCGGTTTCGGAACATTTGAAACACGAAACCGAAATGCGAGAAAAGGACGCAATCCGCTGACTGGTGAAGAAATCATGATCCAGGCAAGTAATGTTCCTGCATTCAAGCCAGGAAAATCGCTAAAAGAAGCTGTAAAAGCAGTTTAATCGTAAGTAAATACAAAGGACGCTTTCAATTTTGAAAGCGTCTTTTTTGTATCAAAAATTTTCGACATTAAGCAGAACATCGATGTAATAAGTTGAAGAATACCGTACAAGTTCAGCAAATAATTTAAATAAAATCTTGTCGCTGTTAAGGCTACTTTGTCATATTTAGGCGAAAAAAAGAATAATTTGACGTGCGAATTATCAAAAAATTTAAAGGAAACGAGCCCCTTTTATTTAATAATAAACAGTACGAAGTTTTAGTAAAAGGGTGGATAAAAATGAATATAACAAGCCAGGACGACCTTCTTGAAGTTGCTACTTTTAAAGAAATGATTGATGTCCTGCCTGAATTTGTATGTATTAAATATCCTGATGGAACTTGGGCAGAAGCAAACCGGTTCGCGTTAAATATTTATGGAATATACGATGACGACTACAAAGGAAAGAGTCTGGAGGAAATGGATAACAGACTCTCGAGTGAAGTTGTTGAAAGGTGCAATCTATCAGATCAGAAAGCTTGGGAAACAAAGAAACCTACTAAAATAGCTGAAAAGATAAAAATGAAGAACGGCCGCGTGGTAATGCTCGAACTGATTAAACAGCCGACTTTTACAAAAGACGGCAAACCGCAAATGCTGGTCGTTACTGGAAGGGATATCACTCCGCATAAACAGAAGGAAGAAGAATTAAGTGTTGCTTTAGACCTTTTGGAATCAGTTCTTAAAGGTACTACAGATGCGATACTTATATTAAATACAAGACAGGAAGTAATAAAAGTAAATGATGCGTTTGAACAAATGTTTGGCTGGGAAGAAGAGGACTTTTCTGAAGAAAATGTTACCATTCCCGTCATCACACCAGCTCATTTGCAAGATGAATCCATAGAAATTATCAACCTTTTAAAGCAGGGTCAGTCTGTTCCTCTACATGAAACGCAGCGAATTCATAAAGACGGAACAGTATTTGACGTGTCCGCTTCCTTCTCTAACATTTGTGATATGGAAGGAAAAATAATGGGGTTTGTTATCGTTTACCGTGATATTACTTCACAGAAAAAAGTAGAGCGGGCTCTACGTGAAAGTGAGGCGAAATATCGTTTGATCGCAGAACATTCGACGGATTTAATCACTGTTATTGACCCTTCAGGACAGATTCATTATGTATCTCCTTCACACTTTATGGTTTTAGGCTATGAGGAGGGAGAAATTAAGGGGGCAATTTTGGATCTCGTTCATCCTGATGATATGGAAGGGCTGTCTGACCAGTTTATGATGGCGCTTGTTAAGAAGATTCCCTTTCAAACTGAATTCCGGCTGCGTCATAAAAACGGTGATTGGATTTTATTAGAAGCAAGAGGAGTTCCGGTCATGACGAAAGAAGGTCATGTGGAAAGTCTGGTTACATTCGCGAAAGATGTCACAAAAGCTAAGCAGACTGAAGAACTGATGCTTAAATCTGAAAAGCTATCAGTACTGGGCGAATTGGCTGCAGGAGTTGCACATGAGATTCGAAACCCGCTCACTTCATTAAAAGGGTTTACCAAGCTTTTATCAGATGCTGACGATGTAATCCGCTTGGAGTATTTACGTATTATGGAATCTGAACTTAACCGAATTAATGATATTGTCGGAGAATTGATGCTCGTTGCTAAACCACAGGCGGTGAGTTTCGAACATACAAACATAAGAGATCTGATCTTTAGTGTTGTAAGGCTGTTAGAAACACAAGCAATCATGAGGAACATTCAAATCTGGGTTAATATCGCTGATGATATTCCTCCCGTTTATGGAGTCGAAAACCAGTTGAAGCAGCTGTTCATTAATTTGTTGAAGAATGCCATTGAAAGTATGGATTCGGATGGGGAGATTCATATAAAAATTGGCACTAAAGACGAGAGAGTCACTATTGAACTGAATGACCAAGGCTGCGGTATTCCTGCAGACAGACTAAAGACATTAGGAGAACCTTTTTATACAACAAAAGAAAAGGGGACTGGATTAGGCTTAATGGTGTGTTTTAAAATCATTGATGAACACGGCGGTGCTATTCATTTTTCTTCTGTTGAAGGTCAGGGAACTCGTGTTGAAATCGAATTGCCTACAGCTCCGGTTCACATAAATTAGAGGTTTATTCCTTAGAAAACCCGACCACACTGTTATTAGAGGAGTGTGAAGGTTGTGGGAAAATACCGTATCTTTTTTGTATACCGGATTAAAGATCTAAATTACGTTCATGTTCATGGGATGAACATGGAGAACAAAAAATTGTTTACTGTTCTCGTTTCATCGCCAGACGACCGCATCGAATTGGGTAATCACCATGAACAGCTGCCAGAAGAACTTCTTGCCGTCCTCAAGAATGAGAGCGGCCGCATTAATGCCGGGATGTACGATCTAGCCCATTGGGAACCGTACACGTATAGTTAGACTCCTTTCCGATTTTGTTGAAAGGAGTTTTTTTGTGTAAAATGTTCCTAAAAGAATAAAAGGAGAACTTCAGATGACACAGGATGAAATTGTCGACCTGTTAACAGGCAAGATTAAACTTGTTCGGACTGAACTCGGATACACGCAAGATAAAATGGCGGACATACTAGGGATTTCAAAGAAAACATTGGTTCAAATTGAAAAAGAAAGAATTAAAGCTAGCTGGACAGTCATTGTAGCTTTATGTGCTCTTTTTCGAAACTCTGAAATTCTGTATAACTCGCTTGGCGGCGATCCTCTTGATGTATTGGAAGTGGTTGTCCATGAATATGTGGCACCGCCAAAAGAAAAGACTTGGGGCGGTCATGTATGGTGGAAGGAAGTGCATTCAAAAAACGGCTGCAGATTGCAGCAAAATGTCATCAGTCAGCATTACCGAATTCTCGATCATAACAACCATAGAATTTACAGTTCTTTTGATGAAAAGGAAGCTCGGGAGCGTTGGAAAGAGATATAAATTAATATTTCGTTAATAAAACGTTTAAAAGGTTGTCACATTATATTTACTTTGAGCTGTTACTTTTAATATGAAAGTTGTTTCATATATTGAAAGGAGTGCAGCACATGGGATGGAAAACAAAGCTAACCGCTTTCGCTATAGCATCTGCGTTATCAATTCCTGCAGGACATGCCGACGCATTAACAAGTGTTGATAAAAAAGACGGCGGAATAGGGAATACAACGAACTATTTAGATGAGATACCAAATATTTCACTTGATCCAAAAGTTGAAAACATTATTTACCCTCTTATGGCTACACCTGCTATTAAGAAAAACGGATCAGAACTTACCGTAAAAGTGGATTCTAAAGGTAAAGAGCCCGCAGGCTGGGACATTTCTCTTAACCCTACCGAAGCTGCACAGGTGGAAGGAAAATATAACCTTCCTGTTAAGAGTGTTCAAAAAGGATCTTCCCATTGGAAAGACAGCTCTTCTATTTATGAAGTCACCGTAACGATTCCAGAAGATGTACCTGAGGAACTTTTTGACCTGGAAGTTTCTTATACAGGTGATGGTACACGAATTACAGATGACGAACCGAATTCAGTAAAAGTTGTTAAAGAGTATAAAAAAGATTTTAAATTCATGCATTTAACTGATATCCATGTTGGATCTCCAAGAAATATTGCAGACCCTGCTAATGCAACAGAAGCAGGAATGTGGAATCCAGATAAATCAAAAAGATGGCTTTATCTTCAAAAAACAATTAAGCAAGTAAACCTGTTAAAACCTGATTTTGTAGTAATGACGGGCGATTTAATGTACGGTCAAATGAATCCTCAAGAATATATTTATGAATATGAAGAGACGTACCGTATGCTGAAACAATTTAATGTCCCAGTGTACATCGTGCCAGGAAACCATGATTATTATGCGCAAGATGCAACATTAGCAGATGGTGCGAAATATTGGGAACAATACTTTGGACCACAGTATTTCTCATTTGATTACGGTCCATATGCACATATGATCGGATATAATTCATATGATTGGCATAAGTTTGACCGTCAAGGGCATGGAACCGTTTCAGTGCCAACATGGGGCGGCCAAATCCGGAATCAGCAGATGGAATGGATTAAAAAGGACTTAGCTGAGAACAAGGCAACTGCTCAAGAAGGTCAGACTTCAGGATTATTTTCCCATCATAATCCAATCTGGCGTGACAGGGACATCTGGCCATCATCTGACCCAAATGTCGAGGAATACTGGAAAGAGTATGATGCTAAACATGACCCGCAAGATTTAAGCACCCTTTTAAAAGGTGAAAAGCTTGGAATAGAATATGACCAACAATGGCATGGGGAAGGGTCGCACGAATTGATCGATGTGATGAAACAGAATGATGTTGATATTTCACTTCATGGACATACACATATCGATAACATTACAGAGCAAGATGGAATCTTATATTCAACAACTGCATCGATCGAATTATCCGCAAAGCCATGGGTAGGTTATCGCTTGTTTGAAAAGGATGCAGCAGCAGATAAGTTCAATTCTTACGTGTTTGAAGGTCCCGATAAATCAATGCCTGTTTATCAAGATGGAAACACATCAGCGGGAATAGTTTCTTTTGAGAATGCCTTTAAGCTGCCGAATGATGGATCGCAAGTTACACAAACAGCGACTTTAACTAATCGCTTAAATAAACCTGTAACAGTAAATATTCCATTTTATATGAAGCAGGGGATTTATACCCCATCAGCAGGTGAAATCATTGAGACTCAAGTTTACGGTACAAAGCAGTTTGTAGAAGTACAAATCACGGTTCCTGCGAACAGCATAGAAAATATTGAATTAACTCGATAAAAATGAAACTATAAACCGTCTAGGCTAATGCCTGGGCGGTTTTTTCGTTTTCTTTTTAAAAACTAAAATAAAATCAATCTTTAACCGATAAGAAGTATGGGACTTGAGACTGTTCATTAAGCCGAAATACCTAGAAAAGGAGCAAGTGAGATGTCACTTAGCACTCAAACTTTGAAAATCGTTATTGTTTCAAACGGAGATGAAGAATTTGGTCTGCCAATTCAGTACGTTGCATCCATAGAACGTGTTACAGAGATTACACCAATGCCTGAGATGCCTCAAGAAGTTACAGGGGTTATTCATTTAAGAGGCAATGTCATTCCGATTATTGATTTTGGACAGCTGATCGGAAACCAAAAGTCATTAAGGACGGATTCTGCGAGAATTGTTGTTCTGCAAAAGGATGAGACTTTTTTAGGCCTTCTGACGGAAGCAGCAACAGATGTTATTGATATTGGCACAGCGTCGATTCAAACTCCAGGGAGCTTTGCACAAAAAGAAGATTCGCTCATACAAGGTGTTGCTAAACATAACGATCGTCTGATTGTCATTTTAAACTGTCCGGTAATATTTAGTAGTAGAAATTTCTAAGATGAGGTGACACATGAAACTGACGTTAAGAAAAAAATTAATTGGTTCATTTTTAATCGTTGCCATGTTGTTCGCAGCAACATGCGGTATTTTCTTTTATTTCTTAAAAGACATGCAGAATACATATAGCGAGCTTTTAGACAGAAGAGCAGTCATTCATCAAAATGCGAAAGAGATTGAGCTGAATGCTACAATCCAAAACAACAGTGTTCGTGAGTATCTACTTGAGCAGTCATCAGACAGTAAAGCAAAGCTGCTGGAATCTACCGATCGAATAGATGCGCTAGTTAATGCAACTATGAAGTTGGTTAAGGTTGATGCGGATAAGGATAGACTTGAAAAAATCTATTACCTAAACAACGATTATCGTACAGAATCTGAAAGAGTACTGCAGAATTCCATGAGCAATATGGAAGCAGCCAATGAATATGCAAAGAGTTCACTCTTTCCTATCGGAAGAGAAATGCGTGATGTTACTGCAGAAATGGCTCAAAGACAGGCTAACCTTATGGATGAAGGTGAGATCACCGTTAAATCTGCAGAAAAATTTGTCGTAACTTTAGTCACTATATTAGGTATTGTTATTGTTATCGCGGCACTATTAATCGGCTATTTCATTTCAAGAAATATTTCAAGGCCAGTTATAAAAATGGCAGATATGCTTAATGAAATAGCAGACGGAGACCTTACAATGGATCCGATTAAAGTTAAAAATAAAGACGAGATCGGAATGCTAGCAGACGGAATTAACCATATGGGAATGAACCTTGCTAGTCTGATCAGACAAGTAAGAGTGACATCTGAACAAGTGGCTGCGTCTTCAGAAGAATTAACAGCAAGCGCCGTGCAGACGAGTCTTGCTACTGAGCAAATAGCAGGTACAATCCAGCAAGTTGCAGGCGGATCACAGGAACAAGTAAGAACTGTTGAAGATATCGTTGAAGCCATGAATCAGTTATCTGCTGGTATTCAGCAAATAGCAGTGAGCATGCAGAACATGTCAGAGTCATCTTCAAGATCCCTTTCAGTTGCGGAAGGCGGCAACGAAACAATTAAGGAAACGATTGGGCAGATGGATGCCATTCATGCCTCAATCACTAATACATCTCAAGTAGTAAAAGATTTAGGGGAACAATCGCAGGAAATCACAAAAATCGTAGATGTTATCACAGACATTTCAGGCCAGACGAATTTACTTGCATTAAATGCAGCGATCGAAGCTGCACGAGCTGGAGAACAAGGCAGAGGATTTGCAGTAGTTGCCGATGAGGTAAGAAAGCTTGCAGAACAATCTTCTGCATCAGCTCAGCAAATCGGCCAGCTTATCACTGCGATTCAAGAACTTACGGATAAAGCTGTAGAAGCAATGGAAAGCGGAACAGAGGAAGTAACAGGCGGACGAGAGCTCGTTTACCGGTCTGGTGAAGCATTCAAGAGTTTGTATGACAGTGTAGCTGAAGTATCGAATCAAGTTGGAGAAGTATCTGCAGCCACTCAGCAAATGTCTGCTAGTACAGAGCATGTTGCAGGAGCGATCGATGTAATTTCATCAATGGCTGAAACAGCAGCGTCTTCTACACAAGAAGTTTCAGCATCTGCAGAAGAACAGCTTGCAAGCATGGAAGAAATCTCATCATCTTCAAATGCACTTTCACAGCTGGCAGAAGAAATGAACGAAACGATTAATAAGTTTAGAGTCTAATTTGAAGAAAACCGCCTGAATTGGCGGCTTTCTATTTATCATAAAATAGAGTGGCGAGCATAAATCTCGGATGGCGAGCATAAACCTCGGATGGCGCTCATAGATCCTTCTAGATCGATCATAAAACCTAACATCACACAACCCAAACAATAAAAAATGCTGGCTCAGTAAGGCAATTCATCTTACAGCCAGCATTTTTCAAGTTATTCTTCTTTATAAAACCTATCCCCAGTATCCGGGTTATAATAGACCCGTTCTTTTTTGCCGGTTGATGGATCAATTGATATTTCTTCAGTCCAAATATAGCCTGAAGGAACTTTGGTCTCGCTTTTTTTATAGCGTTTATCGTAATAAAGCCAAGATAAAATCGCAAGAACGATTAATATGAGAATGGAGAACACTTGCCATCCGATTAAAATACTTATCCAGTTCATTGTTTTTCAGCAATTACGGCAGTTCCATAAGCGACGATCTCACTCATGTTGTTGCCCATTTCACCAGAGTCAAAGCGCATCATAACGATTGCGTTTGCACCCATTTCAGATGCGTTTTTCACCATGCGGTCAACCGCTTGCTTACGAGCATCTTCTAGCATGCTTGTATATTCTTTGATTTCCCCGCCCATAATGCCTCGAAGTCCAGCCATGATATCCCCGCCAATTCCACGGGCACGAACAACTATACCGTATACAGATCCTTTAACTTCTTTAATTTCATACCCTTTAATGCTTTCTGTCGTGACAACGATCAAAATGATGACCCCCTAAGATTAATACTTACTTATACGAAAAATACAAGCCTATAGTTTCATTATCTATACTATGATTTTACCTGGATTCAAAATGTCATTAGGATCCAATTGTTTTTTAATCCCTGACATTATAGGCAAAGTATCAGCGTGTTCTTTTGCTAAATACTTTGCTTTACCGATCCCGATACCGTGTTCACCGGTGCAGGTGCCGCCTTTGTTTAGTGCATACTCCACTATACTCGAATTAACCATGTCGGCCTTTTCACGTTCTTCTGATAGTGAAGGATCGTACATAAGGATGGCATGGAAATTCCCATCACCCACATGACCAAGAACTGCACCCGGTACTCCTATTTCATCCATCGTTTCTCTCGCGTGTACAATTGCTCCTGACAATTCAGACAAAGGAAGGCATACATCCGTGAACATCATGGATTTGCCTGGATAGCCGTGTTTGAACGCATAAGCTAAATGATGACGCGCTTCCCAAAGTTTTGCACGTGCTTTGGAATCTCGTTCCTCTACCCATTCTACACCACCGAAGCTCTCGAGGAGCTCTTTTGTAAGAGAAGCTTCATATGTAACGCTTGCAGGATTACCGTGAAATTCTAAAAAGAGAGTAGGCGCTTCGGTATAAGAAGTATCACTGTTGTTATTTACCTGAACAATAGAACGTTCATCAACTAGCTCGATTCGCGCAATTCCTGTTCCTGATCCAAGAACACCTGATGCGGCTTCAACAGCAGATTGGACAGAAGGGAACGTACATCGTGCTGCCAAGAGAGCTTCAGGTATTCCGTACACTTTTAAGGTTAATTCGGTAAAAACCCCGAGTGTTCCTTCTGAACCTACAAACATGCCCGTCAGGTGATAACCCGCTGATGACTTTGCCGCGAGCCCTCCAGTTTGAATAACTTGTCCATTAGCTAATACGACTTGAAGGTTTCGGACTTGATCACGCATGATACCATATTTGACGCTTGTTGTTCCGCTTGCATTCGTTGCTGCCATACCGCCAATGGTCGCATCAGCACCTGGGTCGACAGGGAAGAACAAGCCATACTTTTTTAGAGCAAGGTTCAGCTGAGTACGTGTTACGCCAGGCTGCACTTTTACTAAAAAGTCATCAGGTCGAATTTCAAGGATTTGATTCATCTCCTGAAAATTAAGCGAGATGCCTCCTTTGACCGGAATACAGTGCCCCTCCAAGCTGGAGCCTGCGCCAAAAGGCACGACAGGAATTTTGTTTTCATTTGCGAATGACATAATAGAAGAAATTTCTTCTGCAGAAGAAGGGTATACTACTACATCAGGAAGAACTGGGCTGTGGTAGGATTCGTCACTGCTATGCTGCCTAAGGATGGTTTCATTTTGTGTGGCACGTTTTTCAGATGTGCGTTTTTTCATTTCGAGCAAAAGATCCGCTTGTGCAATATTCAAGAAAAACACGCTCCTTTTGTTGTTATAGTTCTATTTTACATAAACATACTCAAAAATCCTTTTTAAACATGAAAATCAGAATATATGCCCAAACTAACGGATGAGGTGATCATCGTGCCAAAACGCACAAATGTGTTGAGTGTTATACTTTTAATAATATGTATTTCAATAGCCGTAACGGGCTGCGGAAAGACTGACAGCCCGAATCAATCTGAGGGGAGAGAAGAGCCGGTGATGGGTGATGGGAAACAAAATCAAAAAAAAGACCGTCCTGAAGATGGACAGAGCGGGATCGTTGCAGGAAGCATTGAGTCTTCTATTCAAGTGTTGGAGCAGCAGAATGAAAAAGGAATATTATTTCGTTATGAATTAAAAAATCAAACAGAGAAAGAAAAAGTATTTCAATTTCCTACAAGCCAGAAATTTGATTATGTGATCAAGGACAAGAACGGCAAAATCGTCTATCAGTATTCGAAAAATCATATGTTCATGCAGGTATTATCTTCTTTGAAATTAAAGCAGGCGGATACATTTAAACAGGACATATTAGTCAAAGATTTAGAAGCAGGAACTTACGAATTAGAGGTTTGGCTGACTCCAAAAGGCGAAACAGAAGATTATCGTCAAAAAATTACTTTTAATTGGAACTGAATTGGGGAAGAGATGAGTTAAGAGCTCATCTCTTTTTTTATTTTTACTTTCCTTTCAAAAGATTTTGTGAATACCCTTCCTTGGCAAGTTGATTGTAGCGCAAGGTGCGTGCCTACCAAATGAGACGCTCCTCGCTAGGCATGAGGAAGCTTAAATCGGTAGCATTTACTTGTAGACGCAGGAGCAAGGATACTTCCTTGAAGTGGGACAGGTGAGACTCCTTAGGGCGCAAAGCGTCAGGAGGCTCACCGCCCGCCCCGCGGAAAGCGAGCACCTGGAGTGGAAATCAACTTCTTCATTTCAATGAAGAAACAAAATACTTGAAAGGCAAAAAAGGTCAAAGTATAATATGATTAAAGGTGAAAGGTCAAAGAAAGTCAAAGTCAAACTTTCATCAAAAAATACAATCTGCTAAGCGTTTAACGCATGCTAAATAAAATAATTTGAGGGGGTTACAAATATGCGTTGTGAACAATGTGAAGTTAATCCTGCTACAATCCAAATGAGTATTTCCATGAATAAAGAGAAAAAGCAATTTGTACTTTGCTCTGATTGTTACCATATAGTAAAACAAGAGATGAATACTGGGGGAGGAATGAACATGAACTTCTCTTCTTTCGATGATATATTTCAGCAAATGATGAGTGGTCAGGCATTTACTGATCAAAACAATCATCAGCAACAACAAACTCAAAAAGGAAAACGCGGAGGAGGCTTTTTAGATAAATTCGGGCGTAACTTAACGGATGCTGCAAAGGCGGGAATTATTGATCCTGTAATCGGGCGTGAAAAAGAAGTGCGCCGTGTGATTGAGATACTAAATAGACGTACAAAAAACAATCCGGTACTAATTGGTGAGCCTGGTGTCGGTAAGACCGCAATCGCAGAAGGCCTTGCTTCTAAGATTGTAGAAGGAGATGTTCCAGGTAAACTGTTAAATAAAGAAGTCTACCTGCTAGATGTTGCTTCATTAGTAGCAGACACTGGGGTGAGAGGCCAGTTTGAAGAGCGTATGAAGCAACTGATCGCTGAACTGCAAAAGCGAAAAAATGTTATTTTATTTGTAGACGAAGTCCATCAGATTGTTGGAGCAGGTTCTGCGGAAGGATCTATGGATGCTGGAAACATTTTAAAACCAGCACTAGCCCGTGGTGAGCTTCAAATGGTTGGTGCAACTACTCTTAAAGAGTATCGCCAGATCGAGAAAGATGCTGCACTTGAGCGCCGATTCCAGCCGATCATCGTCAATGAGCCTACAGTAGATGAGGCGATCGAAATCTTAAAAGGTCTTGCACCTCGTTACGAAGACTATCACCAAGTTAAGTTCACTGAAGATGCACTAAGAGCGTGTGTGCAGCTGTCACACCGTTATATCCAGGACCGATTTTTACCTGATAAAGCCATTGACTTGATGGATGAAGCAGGCTCAAAAAGCAATCTTCAGCACATCACGATCGAAAAGTCTTCAATTGATGATCGTTTAGAAGAGCTTGTAAAAGAGAAAGAAAAAGCAGCTGCTGATGAGAATTATGAATTAGCTGCAAAACTGCGTCAGGAAGAACTAATGCTCGAAGAAAAACTGAAAACGCAGGAAGAAGATAAAAATGCAGCAATCGTTCAAGTTGAAGATATTCAAAATATTGTAGAATATAAAACTGGTATTCCAGTTCGCAAGCTTCAAAATGATGAACAATCTAAAATGAAAGAGCTGGCATCCAAACTATCTTCACAAGTAATCGGACAAGACGAGGCGGTAGAAAAAGTCGCTAAAGCGATTCGCAGAAGCCGTGCAGGTCTGAAAGCAAAAAAACGTCCAATCGGCTCGTTCTTGTTTGTAGGACCGACTGGTGTTGGTAAAACGGAACTTACAAAGACATTGGCGAAAGAACTCTTTGGAGATGAAGAAAGCATGATTCGCCTTGACATGAGTGAGTACATGGAGAAACATGCTGTGTCCAAATTAATTGGTTCACCTCCAGGGTATGTAGGTCATGAAGAGGCTGGTCAATTAACAGAGCAGGTGCGCCGCAAACCATACAGCATTCTATTATTGGATGAGATCGAGAAAGCGCATCCTGATGTACAGCACATGTTCCTTCAAATCATGGAAGATGGAAGATTAACAGACAGCCAAGGGCGTACAGTAAGCTTTAAAGACACAGTAATCATTATGACAAGCAATGCAGGAGCAGCTGTTAAACAAACAAAGAAACTTGGATTTAATGCAGATCAAGTGGAAAAGGAAACACACATCCTTGATTCATTAGGCGGATATTTCAAGCCTGAGTTCCTTAACCGCTTTGACAGCATCGTTCAGTTCCAATCTTTAAAAGAAGAACATCTTGTAAAAATTGTTGATCTGATGCTTAAAGAGTTGTCCAAACAGCTTTCAGAGCAGAACATTGAATTAACAGTAACAACTGCTGCCAAACACAAACTGGCGAAGTTAGGGTATCACCCGTCATTTGGTGCAAGACCGCTCCGCCGCATCATCCAAGAACACATCGAAGATAAGATTGCTGACGTACTACTGGATGAAGAAAATGTAGATAAACTGGCAGTAAATGTAGTTGATGGACAGATTATCGTAAAAAAAGCGTAAAACAGAAAAACCTTGCTAGAGTATATCTCCAGCAAGGTTTTTGTTTTACAATTAAAATAGAAGGTAATTCTATTACATAGATGGTATATCCCGAAAAAATAAGCCATGCGCCTGCATGGCATAATTGAAACAATAAAACTTCTCTCTATTCTTAGGAGTTGTCTTTGGAGCGGATAATGGTAAGAACAAGCATTGAAAAACCAATCATCAGCGACATTGCTTCAAATACCGTCATCCCAATCCCTCCTTTTTATAATAGGCAAGACTCGTACAAGAATTAGAGAAGGAAAAGTATTGTATGTTTTCCATTTTATCCCGATTGCACTATTCGTACAAGAATCGGAATAACTATTTCTAATAATTAGAATTAGGTCAATAGGTTTATTTTCCTAATATTATCCAGCGGAATTTCTGATCATGTTTTTTCTATCCATATCAAATAGGTCTAAATAACTATAAATAATACAATTCTGTTTTATATAACAGGAGCAGCCATAAACAGAGTCAAAAGGAAAATGAACACACCGAGTAAGACAACTAAACATTTTCTAGTCATATTATTCAATCCCCCTTGTGTATTTCAATGTATAAAAAAAACGGGGACTTCATGACAGTTATTCAAGGAAAATTTCGAGGAGGAAAAAGGTTGGATACATCTTATGTATGGTATGTAAGTTATGGATCAAATCTGATGGAGCATCGCTTTTTATGCTACATTCTTGGCGATCAGCCTGAAGGTTCTTCACAAAAAGAAAGAGGCTGCAGAAATCCAGCGATGCCTTTGAAAAATCGTAAAGCTGTTCTGCCATTCCCACTCTATTTTGCAAGAGAACGAACCAAGTGGGGAGAGGGTGGAGTAGCCTTTATCGGTCACGAAAAAAATGATAAATACAAAACATATGGAAGAAAATATTTGGTTACAGTTGAACAATTTCTGGATGTGACAGCACAAGAAAACAGCTGTGATGAAATAGAAGCTGATCTGGAAGAAGTAATCGAGAAAGGATACATCCATTTTGGATCAGGATGGTACAGCAGGATGGTCTACTTAGGTGAGGAAGAAGGATATCCGATGGTTACGTTCACATGTAATTTGGATCTGCATGAGCAGAATTTAAATCCGCCGCCAGCAACTTATTTAACAACAATCGCGAAGGGACTCAGTCAGATTGGTTTGACCTGTGATGAGGCTGTGAAATATTTCGCTGAAACTCCGGGCATTTCAGGGAGAATGAAGGAAGATGAGATTGAAAGTATTATTTGCTCCCATTTTTAACATGCCAAAAGTTTTATAGCTTGGCCTTAATTTTTAAAAATTTCCGATAAAAGGGATGGAAGTAGGTCGAGCGTTATATGACTTATGGAACTTTTTTTAGCTGTGTATAGGTGAGATAATAAAGTCCCCTATACATAGAGAGGTGCTTTTAATTAAGCACCTCTTTTTTTATTTAATAAGCTCAGAATCTCTTCTTCTAAGTGTTCATTTTTATTTCTTTGATAGAAATGGTACCGGCAGAACAATTGAATTGTTCTGCAATCAGTTTTCTTACTTGATCATGGAGATTTGATTTTCCAGGGTTAATATTCACAATCACAATGTTGCCTTGAGTGACTTTCTCCTGGCCATGGCTGAGTTCAAAATCTACAAGAAGTTTAGCCATTATAAATCTCTCCTTT
Source organism: Fictibacillus arsenicus (assembly GCF_001999465.1). GTDB lineage: Bacteria > Bacillota > Bacilli > Bacillales > Fictibacillaceae > Fictibacillus > Fictibacillus arsenicus. The sequence goes on along the minus strand of NZ_MQMF01000002.1, from coordinate 1,041,103 downwards.
TTTTCCTATATTTTGTGGCTGTTGGAAGTAGTTGATTTCCGTTCCAGGCTGCTCGCTTTCCACGGGGCAGGCGGTGAGCCACATTCGGACGTTTCACTTTTAAGTGTCTCACCTGCCCGCCTGTCCCGTAGGAGTCTCGCACCTTCCACTCCAATCAACTGTCAAAGTAGACACGGATTTAAAAGAAACAATCTTTTAGAAAAGAGCCTTGATAATATACTGCTTGTTGATATATTCGACATATTTCTGAAAATTCTGTCTGTTTCAAGAAAAATCAGGCGAAAAGTATTGCAGATCCTCTAAGTATTGTACTTTTCTTACTTTTTTCACAGGTAATTCCATCCCTTCAGAGAATTTAAATAGGTAGATTGTCAGATAAAGGGGGATCTTTGTGGACGGTGCACTTGAGAGAAAAAGCATTCGTAAAAGGTTATCTTGGAAAAAGAGTTTAATCATTATTGGAGCGGCACTTATTGTTATTTTAGGAGCGGCAGCCGGTACAGCATATTTTTTATTGCAAAAAAGTGAGCCTCAAATAAATGGAACACTTGTCTTAAATGGATTAACTTCAAAAGTTGATGTGTACAGAGACAATCACGGTGTGCCACATATTAAAGCAGACTCTATGAAAGATTTGTTTATGGCTCAGGGATATATAACCGCGCAGGACAGGATGTTTCAAATGGATCTTAGCCGAAGACAAGCCTCTGGAATGCTAAGTGAAGTCATTGGTGAAAAGACACTATCAAGGGACCAATTTTTCCGGACCCTTGGATTGAGAAGAGCGGCTGAAGCTTCCTATAGCGAATATTCATCTGAAACCAAACAATATCTTCAATGGTATGCAGATGGAGTAAACGCTTATATGGAACAGGCAAAAGAGGAGAGCACGTTGCCGATCGAATTCTTGCTGGTTGGCTACAAACCTGAAAAATGGACACCTATCGATTCACTGGTAATCGGAAAATATATGGCGTTTGACCTCGGAGGACATTGGGAGGGCCAAGCTTTTCGCTACTATTTGATGGAGAAATTCCCAAAAGAAAAAGCATTAGATCTCTTTCCAGGTTATCCGGCAGATGCTCCATCTATATTAGAAGATCTAGAAAAAAGCGGTCTTGACTTCGATAAAAGTTTCGCAGATGCAGTGATTCCTAACTTTCACAACGGAAGCAACAACTGGGTCGTTTCGGGGAGTAAAACTGAATCAGGTAAACCCTTTCTGGCAAATGACCCGCATCTTCAGCTAGGAACGCCATCAATCTGGTACCAGACTCATTTAAATGCGCCGGATTATGAAGTTAGCGGAGTAATTTTTGCAGGCATTCCAGGAATAATTGTCGGTCATAACAAACAAATCGCATGGGGTGTCACAAATGTTGGTCCGGATGTTCAGGAATTGTATGTGGAAAAAAGGAATCCTGATAATCCTTATGAATTTCAGTATATGGCCAATTGGGAAAAAGCCGATGTGATAAAGGAAGTAATTAAAATAAAGGATAAACCCGATGTCGAGCATGAAGTTGTGATTACAAGACATGGTCCGGTGATCTCAGAATTTGCTCATCAAGATAAGCCGGGTACAGCTTTAGCTTTAAAATGGACAGCTCTTCAGCCATCGAAGGAATTAGAAGCTGTTATTCAAATGAATCGCTCAAAAAATTGGAAGCAGTTTGAAAAGGCATTAGAATCTTTTCATACTCCTGCTCAAAACTTTGTTTTTGCGAGCACGGATGGCACAATTGCCTATAAGGCTAATGGTCTTATTCCAATCAGGAAGCAAGACTATACATCTCTTCCTGTACCAGGCTGGACGGACAAATATGAATGGAAAGGCTTTATTCCGTGGAGCGAGCTCCCGACAACTGTAAATCCCGAAAAAGGGTTTATTGCTACTGCTAACAACAAGGTAGCATCAGATTCGTATCCTTATCACATATCAGATACTTTCGCACAGCCCTATAGACAGAAAAGGATTGTTGAAGTGTTAGGGACAAATCAAAAACTGACAATAGATGATATGAAAGCTCTTCAATTCGATCAAGCGAATAAACAGGCTGAGGAAATGCTTCCGATTCTTTTAGAGCTAGTAATGAATGAACCATTGTCAAAAAAGGAAGAAGAAGTTGTTGCCGTCCTGAAAAAATGGAATAAAAATGACAGTAAAGACAGCGCAGCTCCTCTTATTTTTCATATTTGGATAGAATCCCTCAGTAATGAACTATTTAAAGATGAAATTAGTGAGGAAATGATGAAGATGTTTGACGGACGGGAACAAGTAGTGGATGAACTTATCCGAAAAGCATATGCAGGGAATCCTGGACCTTGGATCAAACAGAACGGCGGACTTGAAAACGTAGCTCAAAATTCTTTTTCAAGTATGATCACGAAGCTATCCGATAAATATGGCCAAGATATTTCCGGCTGGAGATGGGGCAAATTTCATTCTCTGACTTTTGAGCATCCATTAGCTGCTATTAAACCATTGAATCTTTTGTTTAACCCGGGTTCAGAAGAGATGGGAGGCAGCCGTGTTACAGTCGGAGTAGCGGGCTGGAATCGTGAAACAGGAAACATTACTCACGGCGGCGCATGGAGAATGATCATCGATATGGCTGACACATCAAAGGCCTATCATGTAGTAGGACCGGGTCAATCAGGACATGTCCTAAGCCCATGGTACAGCGATCAAGTAAAAGATTGGGCAACCGGCAAGTACCACATTACAGAATTAAAAATGAAAAACAAGGATGAAAGCAGACATCTCGTTTTGCAGTCATCTAAAGAAAATTAACAGGTGCAGGACACTTGTCTCTGTCAAAATACAGGGTTGGACATATGGTGTAGAGAAAGGCAAAACAAGCTGGGAGGTTTACCCTTTGTCATACCAAACGTACCACCTTTGCCGCCGTTATATTGGCAGATCCGTCTATATCGACTGCCATTGCGGAACAAGGTATCACGGTGTCCTAAAGCATGTAGATCAGGAGAAGGCATACATTCTGCCATATAGTTCAAACCCGCAGGATGAGAGCGGTGACCGTTTCTTTGCACCTGCTCTGATCGGTCTAACACTTGGAACGATCGCTGGATTAGCATTGGCACCGCGCCCATATCCAATCTATCCTGTTTATCCGCCATATCCGCCGTACCCATATTATTAAATAGTGAAGAGGGGCTGTCCCAAAATTAAGTAAAACTTACTTTTGGCAGCCCCGATTTTTTATTTTTACAAAAGGCGGTTTTCTAATAGATTGTTGCTTTCGACTTATTTCTCCTTTGACATGTTGATAGGAGTGCAAGGTGCGTGCCTACCACATGAGAACCTTCTTGCTAGGCATGCTACGAGGAAGCTCACCGCACGCCCCCCGGAAAGCGAGCATCCTGGAAGGAGGTCAACTCCTTTCAAAAACAACAATGAAAATTACTTTCTTGTTTTTTATCATTTTTTAATTGTAGGATGCAGGAAAATAAACAGCATAGATGGAAAGTTACGTATACACAAATCAGATGCGAATACAATTTAAGACATAATACAGAATTTTTTACGAGGGGGGTTTGGGAATGAAGCTTGCATTTTTGTTTCACCCGGTAAAAGATTTACAAGAATCACAACGATATTATGAGGAGCTCGGTATGACTGAAGCGTGGCGTGAAGGCAATCAAGTGATGGGATTAGCTATGCCTGATAGTGAAGTTCAGTTAATGATTGAAGAAGATGAACTGGAGCTTGGACCAGGCGGGGTATTTGTTGTTGACAGTGTCGATCAATTCTATGATGATAACGAAACCAGACTTCATTTTGTTAAAACACCATGCAGCATTCCACCTGGCAGGTATGCGATCTATAAAGATGGGGCAGGCAACCCAATTCGGATCATAGATTTTACGAATAAAGATTAATATGAAAAACACGCCAGGATGAGGACTCCCCGGCGTGTTTATTGTGTTTTTACGGTACGTGTTCTTATATTTATTACACGTTTCTCAGACTCATTAAGATTTCGCTCAAAAAAGTCGAGTTACGCTCAAGATAATCTCGCTGCGCTCAAACTACCTTTCGTTTCGCTCAAAATCTTCCCTTCTCGCTCAAAGACCAGAGTTTTTACTTAAAACAGGTTTAAATCGGGGCCGTCATTTAAGGCGGGATCATGCAGATCACCAATATAATTCACTAAACTTTCTCCTTCGTAATAATAGGGTTCGGTATCTTCGAGCCAGCTTTGATACTCTTGAAAATCATGATCGAAATTACCCGAGTAGAAGCGGTGGGCTACTTCGTTCGTTAAAGTATCTATGATAACGATCCCCCTGTACGTCTGACGGTCAGGTTCATCATAATCACATGCAATATAATATGCCATTGAAAAAACTCCTTAGATGATCGTTCTACACATAATGTTGCAAATTAGTGCTTTTTTCATACCATTATTTTTTAGTTCTCTCATAAAGATAAAACGATAAGCCACAAAAATCTTACACAGTGTTTAAACGGTGTTTACATTTTATCTGTACGATTAATATGAGGCAGATTGAAAAGAGGGAATTTAAAATGAAGACGTACTTTATGATTCAGGAAAAAATCAAACCTGCTTGGATTCAGGAAATGGTCATTAAGGCGAATGAGTTTGAAAAATGCCAGATTTATTTAGAATGCAACGCACTAAGGATCAATGCAAAAAGTCAGCTGAGTATGAGTTTATTAAATGGGATGCAAGGAGTTTGCTGTGTTTCAGCACAAGGTGAAAATAGCAGGATAGCTGTTGATGCGCTGCGCAGTTTAGGAACCAAAGTTTTAAATTAGTTTGTGTGAAAACAAAAAGTTAAAGGCTGGCTCTTATTGGAAGCGTCCTTCCGAGCCAGCCTTCTTTATTTTTTATCTTTGCCGCTTCTGCTTGTTTGGACAAGTTTCTGCAAAAGGACTTCTTGTACAGCTGACCGTGCCAGGTCTGCTTCCTTATGTTCTTCTCTTGCTTTTTGTTCAATAGCCTTAATATCACTGGAATTGTGCTGACTCAAAATATTGTCCACCTTTCTGCTGTTTCCAAAGTATGTTGTTACCGCAAAAGAGATGAACAGGGCCCTATTCCTCTAAAAAGGAGAAATTATAATAAACCTATGCTCATTCATTTCGAAATATGATTGATTACATTTAAAAATCAAAGTTGAAAGAAAGTTTGCTATACCCACTTGCAATCTGATGAGAAGAGTCTAAAATAGATAGTTGAAACGACGCTTTAGAAAAAGAAGGGATAAAGTTTGCATAAAGTAATATGGTTTACAACCGGGGCTTTTTTACAAGGACTTGCGATGGCTGTATTTTTATTTCCACACGCTGTTCCATCGGGCGGAGTGGCAGGCTTAGCCATTTTAAACGATTATTTCTTTCAGGTGCCTCTTGGCCTGACATTATGGATTATAAATTTCGGTTTACTGCTCCTTGCAGTAAAAAAACTTGGAAAACAAACGGCATTATGGACGATATATTGTGTAGCTGTAACTTCAGTAACGGTTGATTGGCTGTCTTCTTTGATACAAAATCCTGTGAATAATATACTTTTTGATGTAATTTATGGGGCTTTAATTTTTGGGATAGGAGTAGGAATTCTGTTCCGTTATGGAGCTTCATCTGGAGGGATGGATATTCTTGCTTTAATAATCGCGAAGTGGACAGGAAAGAAACCAGGCATCATTCTATTTTGGATCAACAGCATCGTGCTGCTTTTCACTTCGCTAACTGTTGGAGCCCCGATTATTTTGTTTGCTGTCATTTGTCAGTGGATCAGTACAAAGATCATTGACTACGTTAGAACTGCACAATTTCAGAAAAAAGCAAAGCAATATATGTAAAAAAGGGTACGGTTATAAAACCGCACCCTTTTTTTTGCGGCGTACAAATTAGCAATCTTTGCCTATGTGCGCCCACGTAGTACCAACGATAATGAGAAGGATGAATAGAACTACTATGATCGCAAAACTCTTGCCATAACCTCCGCCACCACAATAACCATATCCGCCACCATACATTGGTGCGTTCGCTAGTGAAGCATTTACCGGTGAATTTGCATACATTCTAAAACTCCTCCTTACGATTTGTACTTTCGACTTCGATACAGTATATGTGATAGGTATTAAGCGTGTATGGACACAAGCTTAGTTTTTTTGGAATTAGGCGTTATGTAATATTTTTGCAAAGAAAATCATGTTACGTTTTGAGTGGATTGGGGTAACTTAAAGCAAAGGAGGCGTTATATATGCAAACTGCAACCCAAACTCAAATGAAAACCACAAGCAGGTTATTAAAAACTCAATCATGGGCTTTGATCGGCCTTGGTACAGGTGCATTGGTCTGGCTCTCTTTTAAACCAAATCGTATAAAAACTAAAATGAAGATTAAAGACTTTAAACGCAGGGTGCGTCCGGATCATATCGAACGAACTCAGCTGCCAATTAATAAAGCAGGTCATCCAGATCCGATGGATGTAGATGATAATAAGATGGTAGAAGAGGGAGCAATGTACTCTGTAAACTACTATAACAATCGGAAACAATAAAAGGATGGGGTAACCCATCCTTTTATTGTTCTCTGAGGATCTGTGAGAAGAATGCGGCTGAATAATGGATTAATCTGTAGGAAATCTTAGGTCTTTATGACGATTCAACATGTAAAAAAATGTCTGGATTTGTAACATTACTTCTTCTTTTGTGGAAAGTATTTTCAAGTCGGCAAAAAGCCGTCATAATAATCGAGAAGTACTAAAATGACAAAAGAGGAGCCGATTTTCGTGGAGAAAAAAGAATGGAATAACTCTCTTCTATTGGAATGCATAAAAGAAAAAAAAGAAAAGCTGGTAGAAGTTGCAGATCGTAAAGGATTAACCAGCAAGGAGACTGTAAAATGCAGTCAGGAATTAGATGTATTATTAAATGTCATTCAAAGACAAGCAAGTTTTTAATCAGCGCTTGTTGAAGATGAGTTCATCTGTTAGTTGATCAATGCGAAGTAAAATGGCCTTTTTTGTTACTAAAGGATAATTACAGTGAAATTCCGATAACAGTTCTCTAATTTCCTGAATCAGGGTAATTTCTTGTTCAGGAATATTCTTTAATGATTCGGTTTTTGATTTAAAATGAATCAAGTTGTCCTTCACGATAACACCCCACTTTAAATATTGTGTTGGATACTACTTCCATAGAAGGATTAAAATACCTTCTAAAAGTCGAAATGTTTCCTTTCTACAGCAGAATGTGACAATATCTTCTTATAAGTAAAAAAGAGATGTAGAAATGGAGGCTATTAAACAGATGACAGCCATTAAAACGTTGCAGGATACTACCGTTTTGCATAACGGAGTAAAGATGCCTTGGTTTGGCCTTGGGGTTTTTAAAGTAGAAGAAGGACAAGAAGTTATTGATTCTGTTAAGTGGGCAATTGAAGCTGGATACAAGAGTATTGATACAGCTGCGATCTACAAAAACGAAGAAGGCGTTGGACAAGCTATCAAAGAAGCTGGCGTTCCGCGTGAAGAATTATTTATTACAACTAAAGTTTGGAATAAAGATCAAGGATATGAGAGTACACTTGCTGCTTTTGAAACAAGCATGGAAAAGCTAGGGCTTGAATATTTAGATCTTTATTTGGTTCATTGGCCAGTTAAAGGAAAGTACAAAGAGACATGGCGTGCATTAGAAAAGTTATATAAAGACGGTAAAGTAAAAGCGATTGGAGTATCTAACTTCAAGGTGCATCACTTAGAAGACATTCTAGCTGATTGTGAGATCAAGCCGATGGTGAACCAGGTAGAATACCATCCGCGTCTTGCACAAAAAGAACTGCTTCTATTCTGTAAAGACAATGATATCCAGATGGAAGCATGGAGCCCGCTTATGCAGGGTGAATTACTAGATGAGCCTTCACTTGTTGAACTTGCGGCGAAATACGGAAAATCTGTAGCACAGATCATCCTTCGCTGGGATCTGCAAAATGGAGTTGTAACAATTCCAAAATCCATTAAACAGCACCGCATCGTTGAGAATGCAGATATCTTTGACTTTGAGCTGTCTCTAGAGGATATGGCAAAAATCGATGCTCTTAATGAAGACCGCCGCATCGGTCCAGACCCAGATAACTTCGACTTCTAAAAGGGGTCTGACCCCATACAATTACAAAAACTCAATTTTTGTCCATGTGGAAAATACATTCCATGTGGACTTTTTGGTTGATGTTAATCTGTCTGTTTCTGCATCCTCAATAAGGGTAAAGCTAAATATAAGGTTTTTCGTACATAAATTAAGAAACAGGAGATCTTTTACCTAACACTTCTACAAACAAATATAGTTACTTGACAAAAGTAAGTTAGCTTTTATATACTTAACTTACAAAAAATAAGTTAGTTTATTGAAGGGATGTTAAACGTTATGACGATGCATACAGGTGGAATTCATCATATAACAGCGATTGTAGGTAATCCTCAAGAAAATGTAGACTTTTATGCTGGAATCCTTGGTCTTAGGTTGGTTAAGAAAACAGTAAACTTTGATGATCCTGGAACGTATCACCTTTATTTCGGTGATGAAGGAGGAAAGCCCGGAACGATTATGACTTTCTTTCCTTGGCCAGATGCTTATCGCGGCAGAGTCGGCAGCGGACAGGTTGGCACAACATCATTTGTTGTCCCTGAAGGAGCCCTTCCATTTTGGGAAGAAAGACTGCTTCAATTTCATGTTGAATATAAGAAATCGGTTCGTTTTCATGAAGAATACCTTGAATTCATTGATCCGCATGGATTGCAGCTAGAGATTGTTGCAAGAAGTGAAGGTGAGAACAGTACGTGGTCGTTTGGTAAAATAACCCAACAGTATGCTATAAAAGGTTTTGGCGGTGCTGTTTTATTTTCTGCAGCTCCCCATAAGACTGAGAAGGTATTAACAGAAGTGATGGGACTTGAAAAAATCGGTCAAGATGGAGATTACCTTCGTTTTAAAGCAGCAAGTGATCTTGGAAATGTCATTGATATCAAATTATCACCAGAAGCTCGAGGCGTAAGCGGGGTAGGTACTGTCCATCATATTGCATGGCGTGCCAGCAGTTATGATGAACATGAAATGTGGCAAAAGCACGTGAAAGAACATGATTTTCATGTCACGGAGATTATCGACCGTCAATACTTTAATGCTATTTATTTCCGTGAAGAAGGTCAGATTCTCTTTGAAATCGCAACAGATCCTCCTGGTTTTACACGGGATGAGACAGTAGAGGAACTAGGGGAGAGCCTGCTTCTGCCGCCATGGCTCGAACCACATCGAGACCAAATACAAAGACACTTGCTGCCTGCAAAGCCAAGAATCTTAGAGGAGGACAAATAAATGAAACACTTGTTTAAAAAAGGAACCGATGAAAGAAAGCCAGTACTTCTCTTATTGCATGGTACTGGAGGAAATGAAGAAGACTTATTAGCTCTAGCAGATATGATTTCGCCAGATTCTGCTGTGTTAAGTGTACGGGGTAATGTTTCTGAAAATGGTATGCCTCGGTTTTTTCGCAGATTAGCAGAAGGTGTCTTTGATGAGGAAGATTTGATCTTCCGTACAAAAGAACTTAATGAATTTATTGATGAATCTGCAAACAAATATCAGTTTGACAGAAACAACGTGGTCGCAGTCGGATACTCTAATGGTGCCAATATTGCTGGAAGCCTGATCTTCCATTATGAAAATGCGTTAAAAGGAGCTATCCTGCATCACCCTATGGTGCCAAGGAGAGGGATCGAGCTGCCGGAGCTTACTAATCTTCCTGTGTTCATCGGAGCAGGTAAGAATGATCCGATCTGTCCGGCAGCTGAAACGGAAGAGCTTGAGAATTTGCTCACCAAGGCTGGTGCTAAGGTACAAGTAAAATGGGAGAACATGGGGCATCAGCTTTCTAGAGCTGAAGTAGAAGAAGCTGCAGAATGGTTTGCCGAAAATTTTAGCTAAAGAGGTGAGAGAATGAAATCAATCGATCCTGACACTCTTTCCATAAAAGAGAACTATAAATTTTTAACAGGAAGCATCATTCCGAGACCTATCGCATTTGTCAGTACATTATCAACTGATGGGGTCTTAAATGCTGCACCATTCAGCTATTTTAATGCCCTAACTTCTAATCCGCCTTTGATTGCCATTTCTATTGGCAGAAAGAACGGTATTCAAAAAGATACATCACGAAACGCAGAAGCACAAGGCGAATTTGTCGTTCATATTCCAGATGAAACCTATATTGAAGCGGTAAATCTCACTGCCGCTAACCTTGGTCCAGAAGAAAGTGAAGTGGATCTTGCAAAATTGACAGCTGTGGATTCTGTTAAAGTAAAGGTTCCAGGGATTGCAGAAGCAAAAATCCGGATGGAATGTGTTGTCGAACAAATTTTGCCGCTTGGCGGAACATCAGATCAGCCTGCAACCGATCTTATTATTGGAAGAGTAGTTCATTATCCTATTGCTGAAGAATTATATAACGGCGGCAGAATTAATGCAGAAAAATTAAGGCCAGTTGGAAGACTTGCCGGAACTGTTTATGCAAAACTTGGAGAAACCTTTTCATTAAACCGGCCAGAATAATAAATGAAGTCTCTCTCTTTTAAAGGGGGAGATTTTTTTCGTGTCAAAAAACGACAATGGTGGGTTGTTAATTAACACTGAGTCTATGGATATATATCCTTTGGGATAATAATTGTTACTCTTTTTTGGGTATTATTTATCGTTTTGCCTGAAATAATCATAGGCAATCTGTAGCGAAGAATTTGAACTGGAGAACGGTTCATTATGGGTTTCCCCTGATTTATATGAAAGTATGAAGAAAAATTCGGTAGATAAATAGAAAGTTTGTAAAAGAAAAAAAGGGACGTAATTCACATTTTTTAACAAATTTTTCTTATTTCACTAAAATAAGTTCGTTTGTCCTGAGTCATAAGACAGTAATATTTCCGATAATTAAACACTTTAAATTTTTTCTTGTCCAAAAGTCACGAAATGACGAATATCACCTCATACAAAGGATTTATTTTCCAATATATAGGTAAAAAAGTGACATATTATTACACTAATTTACAGTAGACTTGCTTTATCCTTTAAATAGCAACAAAGAATTACTAGATTTTTATCTAAAAAAAGCAGGAGGTGTGACCGGGATTTACTTTTACTAGTTTGATCTGTACGACAAAAATGAATAGGGAGGGAAAAGCAACATGAGTAAAAAACGAAATAAAGTACGATGGCTATCCGTATTTTTAGCTTTTTTAATGGTTGTTCCATTGATGTTCCCATCTCAAGCTAATGCCGTATCGAAAGACAAACCTTCTACTTCAGCTAAAAAAGGAGCATTAGAAGGTACTAAAAGTAAGGTTTCCAAAAAACTAAATGAACAATTCAGCAAAAAGGATAAGGTCACGTTTCTTATCAAATTTAAAGATCAGGTAGATACAGCCGAGGTAGCAAAAAAAGCTGCTAAAGAAGCAAAAGCTCAAAAATTAACTGCGAATCAATCAAAATTAATGAAGCGTTCTTCAGTCGTTTCCTCTCTTCGTGCAAAGGCACTTGAAACTCAACAGCACACTAAAACATACTTAGAAAAACAACAGAAAGCAGGAAAAGCAGCAGATATCCAATCTTTTTATGTCGTTAACGGTATGGCAGTAACGGCTACAAAAGATGTTATGGAAGAAATCGCAGCTTTCCCTGAAGTTGAGAAAGTCCTTCCAAATGAAACAAGACAGCTTATTCAGCCAGTAAGTTCTGTTAAACTTCCTGAAAAACCAAAACAAAAATCTGCATTGCAGGTACAACCGAATAATGAAACATCATCCATAGAATGGAATATCGAACGTGTAGGAGCTCCTGCCGTTTGGAATATGGGAATAGATGGCGCTGGAACTGTAGTTGCATCCATTGATACGGGTGTACAGTGGAATCACCCAGCCCTGAAAGAGAAGTATCGCGGATTTGATCCGGCTAACCCTGATGCTGCAAACCATGAATACAACTGGTTTGATGCAGTTGGCGGACAAGCAGCTGCTTACGATGATCTCGGTCATGGTACACACGTCACGGGTACGATGGTAGGTTCAGAGCCTAGTGGTGCAAATCAGATCGGTGTGGCGCCAGGTGCAAAATGGATTGCTGTAAAAGCATTCTCTGCAAACGGCGGATCTGATGTAGATTTATTAGAAGCCGGTGAATGGATTCTCGCTCCAAAAGATGCAGCAGGAAACCCTCACCCTGAAAAAGCGCCAGACGTTGTTAACAACTCTTGGGGCGGCGGACCTGGACTTGATGAGTGGTACAGAGAGATGGTTGCAGCATGGCGTGCAGCTGAAATTTTCCCAGAATTCTCAGCTGGTAACACAACCATCTTTAACCCAGGCGGTCCTGGATCTGTAGCAACACCTGCAAACTATCCTGAATCGTTTGCAACAGGTGCCACAGACATTAACAACAGTTTAGCTAGTTTCTCACTTCAAGGTCCTTCTCCTTATGATGAAACGAAGCCTGAAATCTCTGCTCCAGGCGTAAATATTCGTTCTTCTGTTCCAGGAAGCGCTTATGAGGGCGGATGGAATGGAACATCTATGGCAGGACCTCATGTATCAGCAATTGCTGCGTTGCTTCGACAAGTTGATGCGAGCTTAACGGTAGAAGAAATGGAAGACATCCTAATGTCTACGGCAACACCTTTAACTGATGCAACATTCCCTGATTCTCCTAACAATGGCTACGGACATGGGCTTGTAAATGCTTTTACAGCTGTATCTTCAGTAGTTACAGGTTTAGGAAGAATTGAAGGGACAGTAACAAAAGAGGGAGAGGATACAGAAGCTCCTTCTGTCACACATGAAGCACCAAGTGAATCTTACAAAGAAATGCCTTTAAACCTTGAGGCACAAGCATCAGATAATGTCAGTGTAACTTCTGTTCTATTAAGCTACCAAAACGAAGATGGAAGCTGGATTGAAGTGGCTGCTGAACGCACCGGTGGAGACTATAAGTCTGGTACGTATGCGGCAACCATTCCTGGAGATGCATTAACCGGTGATCAGATCGTTTATAAGTGGATCGTCAACGACTTCGGTGGTAATGAGGTTTCCACAGATGATTATGCAGTAACGCTCTTGCCTGGAATTTCAACTGGCTATGAGGAAGATTTCGAAGGCAGCCCGACTGGCTGGACTTCATTTGGTACTAACAATAGCTGGGAGCACGGTGTTCCAGCAAGCGGACCTGGAGCAGCACATTCTGGTGAAAAGGTGTATGCAACTAACCTTGCAGGAAACTATGCAAACAGTGCTAACATGACACTCGTCATGCCTCCAGTTGATCTGCCAGAGGGCAACAGCTATCTGCAGTTCAAACAATGGCATGACCTAGAACGCAACTATGATTATGGACATGTATTTGTTTCTACTGATATGGAAAATTGGACACAGAAATTGCGCGTTAACTCCACATCCGGAGGTTGGATCGATGGAGAGGCAGACTTAAGCGAGTACGCGGGTCAGCGCGTTTATGTAGCATTCAATGTTACTACTGACAGTTCAGTTGTAAAAGCTGGCTGGTATTTAGATGATGTGAAGCTTATGGATCAGCCTTTAGCACCTGCTCAAAAAGCTAAATTAGGTGAAGGTTCCATCGATAAAGCTCCATCTTTAGAAGCGAAGCCAAAGGTAGACCCAGCTAAAATCTCACCAATGAAACCTTCAGAAGAAAAAGAGCCATCTAAAGACGGAGATGCAGCACCGATGGCACTTCCGATGAGAGCACAAGTTAGTGTACTCGAGTCTGGAAGATCGGTGTACACAGATCCTCAAGACGGATCTTACGGCTTAACTCATGGAGCAGGAACTTACACAGTAATGGCTGAAGCATACGGATTCCGCTCAGCAACTCAAACTGTAAATGTTGAACAGGATGGAACAGCTATTGCAAACTTTACTTTAGAAGAAATTCCAAGAGGTACTGTTTCAGGTACTGTAACGAACGAAGTTACAGGAGAACCAGTTGCTGGAGCTACTGTAATGCTTATGGAAGATGCAGCAGTAGCGCCTGTTGAAACAAATGAAGAAGGAACGTACACAATTGAAGCTTATGAAGGAGAGTACACTCTAAAAGTCGTTGCTCCTTCTTACTACAGCGAAGAAGCATCTATTACAATCACAGGCGGAGAAAATGCAGAACAAAACATCGAATTGAAACCTTTCATTGGTTATCCTGGCGAGATCGGCTATGATGATGGCACGGCTGAAAATGCACGAGCATTCTATGATGCAGGAAATGGATGGGCAGTGAAAATGTCTCTTGCTGAAGGTAATGAAAAAGCAGCCGTAACTGGCGGATTGTTCCGATTCTGGGATACAGAATGGCCAGTACCAGGCGGAACTGATTTCCAAGTGGCTGTTTACGATGCAAGCGGTCCAGACGGTACTCCTGGTAAGAAACTAGCAGGTCCGTTTAATGCAACTGCACTTCGTAACGGCGAATGGACACATGTTGACTTAAGTGAGCATGGCATCATGGTAGAGGGAGATTTCTACATGGTGTATATCCAGAGTCACCCGAATCCGAACACACCAGGTCTTGGAACGGATGAAGATGGAGAATGGTCAGGAAGAAGCTATCAGTTAGTTGGAGGAGCATGGTCTCAGTCTCCTGAAGATGAAGGAAACTACATGATCCGTGCAACGGTTAACTACGAAGTAACGGCACCTGTCATCACTTCTCCTGCAGATGGTTCGTTTACAAATGTAGAAAACGTAACCGTATCTGGTACAGCTGCTCCCACAACAACCGTTGAGATTTATAACGACGGAGAAGAAGTTGCGAGTGTAGCAACTACAGATGAAGGAACGTTCTCTGCAGATGTCACACTTGAGGATGGTGTGAATACACTTACAGCGAAAGCCGTTACAGAACAAGGTTCAACCGATGAATCAGCTCCAGTAACGATCACGCTGGATCAGACAAAACCGAGAGTAAGCATCACTTCCCCAGAAAACAATATGAAAACGAATCGTGAATCTGTAACAGTTACAGGTACAGTTGATGAAGCTAACCTTGACTGGGTAAAAGTAAATGGTCAAAGAGCGCAAGTTGATGAAGAAGGTAACTATAGCCACCGTATGCTCCTAAATGAAGGAGAAAATGTGATTAAAGTTGTGGCTCTCGATAAAGCCGGAAATCGCCATGCTAAGACTGTAAAAGTGTATGCGAAGTTTGAAGCGCCAGTTATTGAGAACTTGATGCCTGATACAGACAAAGAGCTGAAGAGCGGGGAGTCTGTGAAGATCGAGTTTGACAGTGAGCCTGGCCTTGATGCGGTATTCGTGATTCACATGCCTTTAACAAACACAGGCGGATTAGCAAATGCTACTGAACTGCCGATGCGAGAAACTTCAGAAGGACATTACGAAGGATACTACACAGCAACTTCCAATGTGAAAGCACCGGGAGCTGTAATTGAAGTAATTGCTTCTGATGATTATGGCAATGAAACTCACGAAAGAGCTGCAGGAAAACTGTATATTAATACGAAGAAAAAGTAATAAAATTTAGTAAAAAAAAGTTTATGCCGGTTCCTTCTTTTCTAAGGGGGAACTGGTTTTTTTGTGATATTTAGTACCTGGTCATATAATTTGTTCATAATTCGACAAATATAAGTAGATGCTAAACACATAATCTGTGTTAAGATAGTTAAGATGTGAAATAAAGGAGACTGATTTAATGAGCGAACATTCGAAGTACGACATTCGTGAATGGAAGAAAAAATTAGCACCGTTTGAACGACCGCGTATATCAGCAAGTGTATGGCAATTAATTAATTCAGTTGGGCCATTCCTGATCTTATGGGTTTTAGCTTACCTGAGTTTAAATATATCGTTTTGGTTAGCGCTTCTCTGTGCAGTTCCAGCAGCAGGCTTCTTAGTCCGCACATTTATCATTTTTCATGATTGCACACACTATTCATTTTTTAAAAGCCGACGTGCAAATCAAATCGTTGGTATCTTTACAGGGCTATTTACTTTTTGTTCATATGAACAATGGAAAAACAGCCATGCGACTCATCACGCTACAAACGGAAACTTAGAAAAGCGAGGCGTTGGTGACGTCTGGACGATGACATTGCAGGAATATGCCGAAGCTTCATGGTTTAAAAGATTACAATACCGAACATATCGCAACCCGATCGTTCTTTTCTTGATCGGACCGTTATATATCTTTTTAATCGATTACCGCTTTAATGCTAAAAACGCTTCAAAAAAGGAAAAAATCCATGTTTGGCTGACAAACGTTGCATTAGTGGCAATTGTTTTATCTGTAGGCTTTGCGATTGGATGGAAAGCATTTCTGCTAGTTGAACTTCCGATCTTCTATATTGCAACATTCTCAGGCGTTTGGCTGTTTTATGTCCAGCATCAGTTTGAAGATGGTTATTTCGAGCATAACGAAAAGTGGAACTATGTAGAGGCTGCTTTAAAAGGAAGTTCGTTCTACAAGCTTCCTAAAGTGCTGCAATGGTTCACTGGTAACATCGGATTCCACCATGTGCATCACTTGAATTCCCGTGTTCCTAACTATCATCTTGAGAAAGCCCATAAAAGTGATCCAAGGCTTCAAGACGTGCCTACACTTACGCTTTTAACAAGCCTAAAGTCATTAACGTTTAAGCTATGGGATGAACAGTCTAAGAAGTTTATCGGAAACAGAGATATCCGCAACTTTATTCGTAAAAATAAAACAGCATAAGTGTAAACCATCGGCAGCCTTTATTGAACAGCCGATGGTTTTTTATTGTTCCAATTGCTAACATCTGTACATATATTGGTTGTATGCCTACTCAGGAAAAGGAGGAGGGAGCAGATGAGGTTAAATGTTCAATATATACCGATGAGTAAAATAAAGCCTAATTTTACCGTTAAAATAACAGAGCACATAAAAAAACTTAGAAATGTAATGTGGGATTGTATGCACATATTAGTTGTGAAAAAAGAAAAGGATGGAAACTACACGATCATCAGCGGTAACGATCGTTATGAATACCTTCAAAAACATACTAAAAATAAGTTTGCTCCGTGTATTATAGATGAAAACAAAATGTTCACAGAATTAAAATATTGGATTCACCGAGTATTCAATGTGCAAAAACAAGACAAGGAAAATAAGGATTTTTTTAATAAGTTAAGTCCAAAGAGTGTTTCAATTATCCGTAATTTTTTAAAAGAAGAACCTCGTTTTAAGAGTTTATCACGTGTGGAAAGAACAAAAATTCTCATACTGGCTTTAAGGTATAAAAAAACAGTAATTACTTCAATGAAACTTAAGGTAGATGAATGTTTGGAAAAAACTACCCAATAGATTAAAAATAGGGTACAATTTTAATGTTAGGAAAATAAAGGGAATAAAGAAGGGGACTGTGGTGACAAAAAAACAATTTCAGAGCAAACCAATTACGATGTCTGTTACACAGCCTGCCTCTTTAAATAAAAATGTTAAATGTTAGAGACCATCGTACTTACGAAGGTCTCTTTTTTTTTAGAATAGCCTGTTATAATTTCATTCATCATCGCTTCTTCCTAATATTGGTTTGTTCATATTCAGTTAAAAAAAAGGGAGATTTGATGGATGAAAAGAAATAAAAATGACGGAAAACTAATTTCAAAAGTTGAGGTTCCTGTGCATTGTGATTACGAAGGTCAAATAACAATATTCAGGATTGAATATTTGGTAGATGAATTAAAAGTAGTCGGGTTTATTATCAGGCCAAAATCTGATAACAAGCTGCCAGTTCTTATATATAACCGTGGAGGAAATGGCGAATATGGAAAACTTGACGATGAGCGTCTTTATCGGTTGAGCAAATACGCCTTAGAAGGGTATGTTGTTTTAGCATCACAATATCGGGGGAACGATGGTGGTGATGGGAAGGATGCATTTGGGGGTGACGATGTCCGGGACGTTTTCGCGCTTTCGTGGCTTGCAGATGATCTGCCTTATGCAGATAAAGGCAATAAAGTAATGATTGGTCATTCACGCGGCGGAATGATGACTTACCTTTGTATGAAGTACGAAATGGATTTAAAAGCGGCTGCAGTGATTGGAGCTCCGACAAATTTACTGCGCAGACCATTAGCATTTCCTATGGATAGCATTTTAGCTGAACGCATTGGTGACTTTTCAAAAAAGAGAGATGAATACTGTGAACGATCTGCATTACTTTGGCCAGAAAAAATAAAAACGCCTATACTCATTCAGCATGGAGAAGCAGACTCTAGAGTGGATTATAAAGACGCAGCAGAACTTGCAGAATTACTAACAAAAAATAATGTAGTGCATAAGTTCATTCTTTACAAGGACGGAGATCATGCACAAATAAATATGAGCAAAATCGAGACAGAGAAATTTTTGAATGGTTTTCAAATTATATAAACAATTAAAATAGAAGAGCAAAAAAACATGCACTCAAAAATTCTTGAGTGCATGTTCTAATTCATATCCCATAAATCACTAACTTTTATAGTAGGGTCGACTCTTTTGACAGCAGATAAGATTTTACGAATGGTTATCATTCTTGGACTTTTTCTAGGGTTCGATGCTAATTCTTCTATCATTTTTCTTTCTAAACCTGAAGTTCGTGTTAACCAGTCAGTATCTCTATTATGCCGTTCGAGCCAAATGCCAAGCTTACTGCGTTTCTGCTCCACTCTATTCATTTCGATGATACCCCCAAGTCATTTGCTTTTTCTCTATACTATTTGTTACCCCCTGGAAAAAAATTAAAACCTTTTTATACATTTTTCTACATCTTTTGGACTATTATGGGAACAATTTGATGTTTATTAGTTAAAGTTTTTTAGTAAAAAAATCCTAAAACAAATGGTTGATTCTTTTTTTATTGAAGCAGGAAATCAATTAAAGACACAGAAAAAGCTTTATGTAGGTAGGTTTTTAAGAGGTTGCTATTCAAAAGAATATGATTAGTCTTTAATCATTCTTGTGAAAAAATTTATAACTAAGCAAATGGGGGCAGCATTTTCGCTTTATTGGTGACATGATGAATGAATGAAGAACGGTTCGATCGGCGAGAAATTGTCGTCTTCAGGTGGAAATAGCATTTTTACAGGTGTAAATAACAGGTTTATCGACGGAAAAGACACTTCTATCGGCGAACGTGTAACAGAAAAAAGAACACGTACCGTAAACCCATATAAACCCCACCGATCCCCTCAGCCAATCATTCTTCTACACCTTAATTTTCTAAGCATTTATTTAATACGTATTTTCTTTTCTTTTTGAGAGATCTTCAATTATAGTGATAGCAAAGGTGGTGTCATAAATGGAGGATGTAAGAAGTTTATTTCATGTTCTGAACAGAAGATATAATGGTCTAGAGAAAGAGTGCTGCCGTATGGAGGGGACAGGCATTTCACTTGTACATAGTCATATCCTTTACGAAATTGACAAACATGACGCACCTTCCATGCAGCAGATTGCAGATTTGCTGGGCATTGATATTACAACTTTCAGCCGGCAGATTCAAACGCTTATGAAAATGGGACTTGTGATTAAAAGTACTAATCCGTCAGATAAACGATTTTATTTTTTATCTTTAACGGAAAAAGGGAAGCGTACTGCACATGAGATTAATAACATGGTTAATGCAAACTTAGATGAGATCTTTTCGCAAATGAATGAATTTGAACGGGATACGGTTGTTCATTCATTAAAAATACTAACTAGATCGATGGGGCAATTAAGAAGGAGCAAGTTATCAAGATAGATTCTTATATAAAACTTTCGAAACCCGATTCAGGGTTTTCTTTTTTTAGGTTGCTTTAAAAACCTTATTTCATCTATGACAGTTGATTGGAGTGTAAGGTGTGAGACTCCTGCGGGACAGGCGGGCAGGTGAGACACTTAAAAGTGAAACGTTACGAATGTGGCTCGCCGCCTGCCCAGCGGAAAGCGAATACCTGGAACGGAAATCAATCCCTTCCAAAACCAGCAAAATTTGCAAAAACAGCCTTTACGTACAACAAAAAGAGCACCTGAATAAGCAGATGCTCTGTAATAAATGATTGTTAAGTTATTATTGCTGAGTCATGCTGAAACTTTTATCTAATTTCTTTCTTTCCTGACTGAAAGAAGAAAGTGAACGAGCAGCTGTTGCAATTGGGGGTCTTGGATGTTTTTCTTGGTGAAATGACGTCTTACCAGATTTCGAATAATCACTTCACTCATTTTCCTTTTCCTCCTTTCTTTGTTTTCTCCATATTTCTCGCCTAATCGATAAAAATCCTCCAAAATGTCGAAACAATAGTACTCGTTCCCTAGATAATTAATCCAAAAGCAAATAGCAGGACAATGGATGTATAAATACTTGGGCTAATTTAAAAGTAAATATTCAGAATATATTGACTAGTGTGAACGCTTTCAATTATCATTTAGATGTAAGACCAGGTCATAAGGAGGGGGTTATCAAAGATGAATTCTATTTGGTTAGCCATTATTGGGATGGCAGTATTTGCGTTCGGGTACAAGTATTACTCCAAGTTTGTAGCTGAAAAAATCTATAAGCTGGACCCGAATTATGTAACACCGGCACACAAGTACAACGATGGGGTGGATTTCGTTCCAACGAACAAATTTGTACTCTGGGGGCACCACTTTTCATCCGTAGCAGGGGCTTCACCGATTGTAGGTCCTGCCATTGCCTTGTATTGGGGCTGGCTGCCTGCATTTTTATGGGTCATTCTTGGTACGGTATTTGCTGCAGGTATTCATGATTTCGGTACGCTTGTACTATCGGCAAGACATAAAGGACAGTCGGTAGGATCGATTACAAGCACGATCATCGGTAAACGTGCAAAGGTTATGTTCTTATTCATTATTCTTATCTTGATGTTAATGGTTAACGCTGTATTTGCTTGGGTAATTTCAAATCTGTTTATTAAGTTCCCAGCAAGTGTACTGCCGATCTTTATCGAGATTCCACTTGCGGTTTGGATTGGTTATGCAGTTTATAAAAATAAGAAAGAAATGCTTGTTCCGTCTATTATTGCGCTAGTGATCATGTATGGAACAGCTATCCTTTCAAGTAAAGTTTCATTTCTGCAAATCGATCTTGTGAAGTATTTTGGCGGTGAAGGAGCTGCTGGAGTATTTGGTCTAGGAGCAGTTGGGTCATCATTCTTAATCTGGATCGTTATTTTGATGGTGTACTGCTACATTTCATCCGTTCTTCCGGTGTGGAAGCTTCTGCAGCCGCGTGATTACATCAACTCCCACCAATTAGTAGTAGGTTTAGTAATGCTTTACTTAGGACTTGTTTTCCTACAGCCTAAAATTACAGCTCCAGCTGTGAACGCTGCTGCAGGAGATGTTCCTTGGTTCCCATTACTATTTATCACAATTGCCTGTGGTGCGATCTCAGGATTCCACGGTCTCGTATCTTCAGGAACAACATCTAAACAGCTTGATAAAGAAACAGATGCACGCTTTGTTGGTTATGCAGGTGCTGTTGGTGAAGGTACGCTTGCATTGATTGCAATCATTGCTGTATCAACGGTTTTTGCTACTCAAGGTGACTTTTTAGCAACTTACAACAGCTTTGCTGCTGCGAGTTCAGGCGGTCTCGGAGCTTTCATTCAAGGGGCAGCTCAACTCGCTACAGGACTTTGGATCCCGGCAGATATCGCTGCTACGATTGTTGCGGTTATCATCGTAAGTTTTGCTGCAACATCACTAGACACATCTTTTCGTTTGATGCGTTACATCATTTCAGAACTTGGTGTTGAATACAACATGCCATCTTTAGAAAAGAAGCACGTTGCAACATCCATTGCAGCTGTGTCTTCAACAGCACTTGTTATTCTTCCGCAAGGTCCGAACGGTTTTGGATCAGGAGGATATCTGTTATGGCCATTGTTCGGAACAAGCAACCAGCTGTTAGCAGGAATAAGCTTATTACTTATCACGATCTGGCTGAAACGCCTTGGCCGAAATTACATGGTAACACTGATCCCGATGTTGTTCGTGTTCTTCATGACACTTTGGGCAATGATTCAGCAGGTAGTCTTCACGTGGTCTGGTATGGGAGATAACGATGCGAACATGCTGCTCTTTATCTTCGGAAGCTTGATTTTAGGCTTTACGCTCTGGATCATCTTAGAAGCACTATCTACATTTAGAAAAAAGACGGTTGAACCATTATCTACAGATATGTAAATAAGGAGTAGAGTAGAGGCTATTTTGATAGTCTCTACTTTCTTTTCAAGAAGGAGGCAGCAGGCATCATGACTTTTGTAGAAAAATTAAAAGCCGCGGTAGATTTGTATGACCAAATTTTGAAGCAGCCGCACCGCGCCGAGATAGCAAGAGAATTAAGAGATGAAGAGGATCTGTTCATGCTTTTATGTGTATCAGAAATGCTTGGGATCCCAAACCCTGCCTATTATTACACACTTGAACTGTATCCGCTGCTTCTCGATAAATTTCACGATTGGCATGTAAGGATGGGGATGGATAAATCACCTTTAGAAGGAATTCGCTGCTGTTAGGAGAGATAACGATGAGGGTATATTTTATTGGAGGAAAAGGCGGAGTTGGTAAAAGTACAACGGCTTCTGCATTTGCAGTAATGTGTGCAAGAGAAGGGAAACGGACATTGCTCGTTTCAACTGACCCGGCACATAACACGGGTGACCTTTTTCATATGAAAAAGGTTACGGGAAAAACACAGGTAGCACCAAATCTGGATCTGATTGAAATTGACTCAGACCAAGAGGCCATAACGTACATGGCTCAGGTGAAGCAAAATATTAAAGGGCTGGTCAAAGTGACGATGCTTGAAGAGGTTCACCGCCAGCTGGATCTAGCAGGTAAATCACCCGGTGCTGCAGAAGCGGCTGTATTTGATAAGATGACCTCAATTTTGCTGGAGGACAGCAAGGATTATGATGCAGTTGTGTTCGATACTGCGCCGACCGGGCATACGTTGAGACTTCTGCTTTTACCGGAATTCATGGGAGTCTGGATGGACGGGTTGTTGGAGAAACGTAAAAAGGTACAGGACAATTACACACAGCTTTTGTACGACGGTGAAACAAGAGAAGATCCAATCTATGATGTGCTGCAAGCCAGAAGGCAGAAGTTTAGTATGGTAAGAGAATTAATCGTTGATAAGGAAAAAGTAACGTATATGATGGTTCTGAACCCTGAGAGGCTACCGATACTGGAGACCGCAAGTGCCGTGAATACCTTAAAAGAACATGGCATCTCAGTAAGCAAGATCATTGTGAACAAAGTGATACCAGAGGATGTAGAAGGTTCATTCATGCGGAACCGTAAAGAAGCAGAGCGACCGTATCTTGAGGAAATTAAACAAATGTTTAAAGATACGGACAAAGTCTATGTACCGATGTTTGATCATGACATTGCCACAAGAGATGGATTAGAAGAGTACAGCCGTTTTCTTGAAACGGTTAAATTGCAGAATGTGTAATAGGAACCAGCGTGCGGATTTTGAGTCTGACGCTGGTTCTTCTTTGTGGGTTCATTTGAGGAGGACAGAAATTGGATGTAATTGGTGAAATATGTGATGAAGGGTAATTTTTCTATGATGGAGCTGGTTTTTTATGTGATTCGCTGTGATATTTATGTGATTATACTGCTTTTTAATTTAATCGTTCTGCTCGAATTAGAAATTGTGTTTTTAGGCGGGGTTAAGTTACTTTTTTCTTGCTAAAAATAAGGCGACAGTGTGCTTTTTAGTGATTGTTTCTCCATGTTTCAGAATCGCTTTCTCAATTCCACTAAATAAGTTATCCTTTTGCTCTTGAGGAAGCACTTGGTGCCCGGAATGTGTGTTTAATAGTCCGATATAGTCTTGTGGTGTGTAGATTTGATCCCATTTGTATGTATGGACTTGTAATTGATGAAAGTGACCGGATTGCAGGGTGAGATCGCTTCGTTCCTTAATGAATTCTTCTATAGAAGGTATGCTGCTGTCATCTAGATGCGATGCATGCTCTTGGTAGACGCTTCTTATAGATTGATAAACAGGTTCGTTGGAAGCAATGTGAGCGAACCAAAAGAAGGCAGACACTCCGTCTTCCTTTAATAGAGAAGCTGTTTTTGGATATCCGATTTCAGCTGAAATGAAGTGAAAAGCGGTGCCAGAGAAGGCAAGATTATACTGATCCGTTGCTTTCCAGTCCTCGAAAGCTGAATGAACGATTTTAACGTTCGGATATGCTGAAAACTTGTTATGAGTGAGCTTTGCAAGGTTCTCGCCATATTCGATACATATAATGTTCGTAAAGCCTTGTCCAATAAATCCTTCCGTTGCTTTTCCAGTTCCGCAGCCGATTTCCAGTAGGTGATCATCTGGCTGTAAATTAGCGTATTGAATAATATCTTTATAGAGTTGATCAGGGTAATGTGGACGATATTTTTCATAGGATGAGGCAACAGAATTAAACGATTGTTTAAGAGCATTCATGTATGATCAGCCCTTCTCGAGAGATTTAAGGAAAATGATACCAAATTTAAGTCTCGTTGCCTAGAGTGAATTGTGTCTAAATTGTAGGGGGTCTGACCCGGGTCAGACCCCCTTTTTGATAATTCGTTCATTTTGCCTTCTGTTCTAAAGGATTTGCCTCCCTGCATAGGATGGGAAGATGAATAACTGCTGAGGGGGAGGTAAAATGAGCGAGAGAGATTACTTAAGGTGGTCCCAAATTCCTTATCCAGGAGAACTATATCCCCCAATGAATGCTGTTACACCTGAAGCAGGATCGTGGCCTATGTTTTTTGTAGCAAGAAGAGGTCAAGATTTTATAGATCCATTTGGCCAAACCATTCAGTGGAACATCAAAAACCCGAATACGGTAAATTGGGAAAGTGAGCTAATCATAGTCAAGCAAACACTTCAAAATATTACCCCTCAGCAGATTCGAATCGCACAAAGCTGGGGAACAGGAGAGGTCAGCAAGCAATTAATACCAGTCATCTATAACATGATGGAAACGTATGGTGTTGCCTCAACCAATGCTGCCAGGTTTTTAGGTTTTTATCACGCGGCTATTAATGATGCTTTTGTAATGGCATGGCACTTTAAATATCTTTGGGATGTGGCGCGTCCTTGTCAATATGACCGCAATTTAGTGCCGATTTTGTTCACACCCCGCTTTCCAGGTTATCCTTCAGCACATGCTGTTATGGCTGGATGCTCAGAAATAATACTGATTCATTATTTTCCTCAAGAACGATTTCGGATCAATCAAATGATGGAAGAGTGCGCGATGTCCCGTCTTTATGCAGGGGTACACTTTAAAGTCGATAACGATGAGGGGCTTAGGCTAGGCAGACAGCTCGGGCAGATTGTCGTTAACCTCATAAAATCGCAAAATATATGAAGAAAAACCGGACGCAGCGGTCCGGTTTTATTAATATCCTCTATAAACATATTCTTCTTCAGGCTTGTCGATTTTCCTCCAGCTTTTTACTTTTACATAAGGGATATCCGCCTTAAAGGGCTGATAATACATCGTTTCAATGGTGCCATCGACTTCGATCCACTTGTCGTTCTTGAATGTAGTCCCTTTTGGGAATTCGACCATCATGCCGAAGACCCCAGAATCTGCAATACAATGAATCACTCCAAAACGAAGGAGAAAGAGTTCATTGCTTTTCGTTTTTGATTGATCCTCAGCGTTATAAGTAAAGCCCTTAAACTGAACATTCTTTCCAAGGAAAATTCCCGGCTTGTAATAGATGCTTTCTATTCCTTTTAAATAGTTCTTATCATTTAGCACGACTTTTTCGCCTTTTGTAAAAGGCCTTAACTCTTTATCCATTATGGTGTTGTAGCTTTCTTTCCCGTAATACACGCTAGTGTCAGGTTTTAAAAACTGATGCTCTCCAAAATCACCTTCGTTCTCGAGACCTTTAAAGTGAAATCCTTTTGTTTTAACAGTCTCTGAGTCAAGAGAAGCGATAGGAAAAAATAACCCTGATATGATTGGGAAAATCAGAATGCTGTTTACCGTCATATTTTTTAATCGTGACGGTTTTTTGTGATGATCGTGGCCGCAATCCAAAGCGCATGTTTCGTCATGCTGATAATCATCGTCTTCGCTTTTTCCGTAAATATAGAACTGGACAAGCGTCAGAAAACCTAAGATAAAAATAGCTGAAAAAGAGATATATGAATATTTCATGTTAATGTATTTGCTTATATCACCTGTGGCATGCAGATGCATAAACAAAAAGGTAAATCCGATTAAAATAAGGATGCGTATCATGTAATGGCACCTCCTTTTTATAAGAATAATGATCCGATTAATACAAGCACAGATATATATCCAATAAGGCTTAGAACTAATTTCTTCTTAAAAGCAGCGAGCATCATAAGCACGTTTTTAATATCAAGCATCGGTCCGTAGACTAAAAATGCCACGATGGAACCGATTGTAAAGGTACTTTGAAATGAGGAAGCAATAAATGCATCCGCTTCAGAACAAAGCGATAGTACGAAAGCTAACCCCATCATAACAAGGGATGATGACACTTCACCTTGTCCGATCGCTAAAAGTGTAGATGTCTTCACGTACGTCTGCATTCCTGCTGCAATTAAAGCACCGATAACGAGGTACTTTCCAACTGAGAAAAATTCTTCAACCGCATGTACGAATGTCCCTTTAAGTTTGTTGAAAAATGAAACAGGCTGGGTTTCGATCGCTGCAGCGGTTTCGTTAGCTGCTGGGTTCGTGGACAAATGATGGATTTCGTTTTTAAGTACTTTTGCATTCTTAAATTGAACGGCGAGAAGAAATCCAACTAGTACAGCAACAACCATCGCGAGTCCGCCTCTATAAATCATCACGTCCCATTGATTTCCGAAAGCAACAAAAGTAGAAAATAAGACAACAGGATTAATGATTGGACCTGTAAGCATAAATGGAATCGCTGCAAAAACAGGTACACCTTTTGCGATCAATCTGCGCGTGATGGGGACAATGCCGCATTCACAGGCAGGGAATATCGCACCTAAAAAAGCTGCAAATAACACAGCCAGCACTTTATTTTTCGGCATGATGCGTGCCACCATTTCTTCGGTAACAAACATTTGTATAACACCGGCAATGAGCACTCCTATTAGAACAAAAGGAAGTGCTTCAATGAGGATGCTAATAAATACGGTATTCATCTGTAAAAACGTTTTGTCGAGCATCCTAAAATCCTCCAAACTCGTAACTTCTTTAACTCATATAAATATAAACTTCATAAAGATAATAATCCAATTACAGCATATACACTATAACTCAAAAATCAAAGGAAAATAAATGGTAAATGAAGAATTAGAATAAAATGGGAAATGGGGACTGTCCCCATACAATTTATTTCCCGCGATGAAATCGAGTAAAAGGGGTTAACAGGATGAACCATTTTGAACTGCGTCCTAAGCAAAGATCTGCATTTCGAATTTCGCTAGGCAAAAAGTATTATACGTTTAAGAGATTTCTAGAATGGTATACAGATAAGAAAAAATACGCAAAAACCATAAATAATGAAAAACTGCCTTTTGTCAGTTTTACACATCAAACCATTCTTCTTCGTAAGCTTAAAGATGTTGAAATGTGGTATCAGCATAATAAGGTAAAGAATCTTAAAATCGCGATACAGTGTTTAAATGGGATGGTAGTAAAACCAGGAGAAACCTTTTCGTATTGGAAAGGTATTGGGACAATAACCAAAGCAAAAGGATATGTTGATGGAATGGTGCTTTTTTATGGGAAGTTCAAGAAAGGAACTGGGGGAGGACTCTGTCAGCTTTCCAATCTGATTTACTGGATGACGCTTCATACACCGTTAACAGTTACCGAACGTCATCGGCACAGTTATGATGTGTTTCCAGATTCCAAAAGAACACAGCCGTTTGGAAGCGGAGCGACATGTGCCTATAATTACTTGGATCTGCAGATCACTAACCATACTGAGGTAACCTATCAGCTTCATCTGTATTTAACTGAGACACACTTAGTGGGTGAATGGCGGTCAGAGCAGGAGCCCTTACAAAGCTACGAAGTGTATGAGAAAGAACATTGGATTACACCTGCATATTGGGGAGGCTATTTACGCCACAACCTCATTCACCGTAAAGTATTTAACCGGCAAAAACGGCAGATCGACGATGAATATGTGACAGAAAACCATGCAATCATGATGTATGAACCTTTATTAGAAGCTTCTCAGAAAGAAGCATAAAATTGCCTTAACCGAAAACAACAGGCTAAGGTTTTTTAAGATTATAAATGCATAATTAGGTAATTAAAGGTGCAGTTCAATGCCCATTTTTCGTTTTTACTCTTTTCTTGAAAATCACTTTCTCCTGCATTATTGTAAATGAATGCTCAATGATTACGACAAAAAGGGTAATGATAATAAAAAGAGAAGAGAGAAGGGCTGCCTATGATTCGCACGTTAGCGGTAGTTGATCAAAAAGTAATCATAAATCCGCCATTAGAACGCTTGGAGGAAATCCAGGCAGACTGGGTTTGGGTTGACTTTGACAGCCCGGTAAAAGAAGAAACGAACCTGCTGCGCTCATTTTTTGATTTTCACCCTCTGGCAGTAGAAGACTGCGTTAATAACTTGCAAAGACCAAAAGTAGAATTTTACGAAGAACATTTGTTTTATGTTGTTCATGCACTGGATGAAAAAACATTGGAAGCAACCGAAGTAGATTTCTTCACAACGAAAAATATGGTGGTCACCTTTCATAAAACTGAAGTTCCTGAAATTGATTTTGTGTGGAACTATTTGAAAGGTTTGAAGGTGGTTCCGCCTGAACTAGGAAAAAATGAACTTATTCATAAATTAATGGACAAGCTTGTAGATATGTATTTTCCGATCATGCACAGACTTGAAGAGCGCGTTATTTCGATTGAAAGCAACGAGGATGATGAAGCACCTAAGCTGATCAACCAGATTTTTGATATTCGTACTGATCTTCTTTCATTACGAAAGACTGTGGTACCTATGCGGGAACTTCTTTATCGAATCCTGGAGTCAAAGCGCGTTGGACTTGATGCAGATGAAAGGTCCTACTTTCATGATATTTACGACCATCTTTTAAGATTAACGGATATGATGACTTCTGCCCGTGAGATGACATCAGATATCCGCGACAACTATATATCTCTTAACTCATACCGCATGAACAACATCATGAAAACATTAACGGTCATTACGACAATCTTCATGCCTTTAACTTTTATCGCGGGTCTCTATGGAATGAACTTCGTTAATATGCCAGAACTGAAATCAGAAAATGGGTACTTTTATGTACTAGGTATTATGATTTTATTAGGAGTTATGATGTCTTTATGGTTTAAGAAAAAAGGCTGGTTTGAGCAGGATTAAATAGAGAATACGTAAAGAAAAATATTTTTATTCCAAAACTATACAAAAGATATAGGACTAAATCAGTATATTGAAATATTTAAAAAAATTCATATAAGTGTACTGTATTTGACAATAAGCGGGTTTTTATAACCTGCTTATTGTCATTTTTTATAGTAAAAAGATCTTGTTATTCAAAAATTTGTGTTTTTTTTACTGCGTTTGTTTTTCGGTCGCTACTTTCGGACTAGTTTTAGTCTATTAAAGCAAGGGAACGGAATTATTACTATTAAATAATATTACACCGGGGGTAAACGATGAAAAAAATTTTATTATGGTTAACACTTTTTATGCTTGTAATGGGGTTACTAGCGGGTTGCTCTAACTCTAACGGGGAGGGTGCCGAACCAAGAAAGACAAAGGATGGAAAAATAATTGTAGATTTTTGGACTTTTTGGGGTTCAGAGACAAGAAGGCCCATAATTGAAAAAATAGTAGATGATTATAATGCTTCCCAAGATAAGGTCTTTATTAAACATACCTTTTTGCCATGGGGAGATATTTGGACAAAGAATCTTGCAGCGATTGCAGCAGGGAATCCACCAGATGTCATTATAAATGATATTAATTCTGTTTCCCATAGAGCGAAAAATAACCAAGCAGAGAATCTGTCGAAGTACATAAATAATGCTGATTTTAAAAACAAGTTCTATCCGGAACTTTGGAAAACTGTCGAATATGAAGGTGACCCATATGCAGTACCTTTCAATACTGATACGCGATTATTATTTTATAATAAAAAAGCTTTTAAAGAAGCGGGGCTTGACCCAAACAAACCTCCTGAAACATGGGAAGAACTAGAAGCCTATGCAAAAAAACTGGATAAAAAAGATGGAGGTAAATATGAACGTATAGGATTTTATCCGCTCTGGGGTTCTTTTGGACCTGAAAGCTGGATGATGAATGCTGATAATGGTGAGGGTTACATCGACAAAGATGGTGATGTGGCAATCGCGACAAAAGAAAAAGTAAAAGCGCTGAATTGGATCAAAAGTTGGAACGATCGTATAGGCAATGAAAATATTAATGCTTACAAAGCAGACTTTGGAAGTGAACAATCAAATCCTTTTATTGCAGGTAAAGTTGCTATGATGATCGATGTAGGCACTTTCTACACACAAATTAGAGACTATGGAAAAGATATGGATTTTGGCGTGGCACCTATTCCTGCGGTTTCTAAAAATGAGAAGAATTGGAGTCAAGGAGGAGGATTCGTTGCTGAAATTCCAAAAGGTTCAAAGAATCCGGATGAAGCATGGAAGTTTATTGAGTACTTAACTGATACAGAAGCACAAACATACTGGGCAACAGAAAACTTTGATAATGTAGCAAATATTAAAGCCGCTGAAAAAGCACAGTCATTGCTTGAAGGAAAAGATAAAGAAGTATATGGAGCAACAGTTAAAAATATGGAGGTAACGAAATTGCATCCTGTTCCAGTAAATGCACCAGATTATCAATCCAAGATCAATCCAACAATTGATGCTGTACTCCTAGGGGAAAGAAAAGCAGAAGAGGCTCTTAAAGAAGCTGAGAAATCTGTAAAGCAAAGTATAGATCAGTAGAGATCAAGGGAGCTATGCCTCCCTTGTTTAAGTATGAAGGGGGTTTTGAGATGGAGACGGTCTATGCGAATAAAAAAAAGAAAAAGATAAGTAAAAAAAGCCAAAAGGTAAAAGCAAAAAACCGCCATATGATCCGTTCTTTAAGATTAAGAGAAGAGCTATCCGGATATTTATTTATCGCTCCATGGATCATAGGTTTTCTATTTCTAATGCTTGGTCCATTGTTGTTTTCTTTATATACAAGTTTTACGAATTACAACATTACTTCAGAGATGGAATTTATCGGATTGGAAAATTATAAACGCATGTTTACTGCAGATCAGCTGTTCTGGACCTCATTGTGGAATACACTTTACTATGTTCTTTTTTCTGTCCCGGTTACAACAGCAGGTGCGATATTATTAGCGGTTCTTCTTAATCAGCGAGTACCTGGCATGAAGTGGTATAGGACACTTTATTATTTGCCAGCAGTACTTTCTGGGGTCGCGGTCTACTTGCTTTGGATGCAACTCTTAAGTCCATCAACAGGTCTTGTGAACACGGCTCTATCGTGGTTTGGAATTAAAGGTCCTGCTTGGCTTTTCAATCCTGATTGGACTAAACCTGCTCTTATCCTCATGAAGCTTTGGAGTGTTGGTGGCGGAATGCTGCTCTATTTGGCAAGCTTACAAGGCGTTCCAAAAACAATGTATGAAGCTGCTGATATAGATGGTGCTGGATCGCTTCAGAAGTTTTTCTATATTACGATCCCGATGATCACACCCGTTATCTTTTTTGATGTAGTCACCAGCTTGATTGGAGGATTTCAAATTTTCCAGGAGGCTTATGTGATGACGGAAAACGGGGACGGGGGACCAATAAACTCTCTTCTTTTCTATAACCTGCACATGTGGAATAACGCGTTTGAAATGTTCAACATGGGATACGCATCTTCAATGGCTTGGGTATTGTTTGTAATTGTAATGATTTTAACCGTTTTGAATCTAAAATTAGGTAAAAAATGGGTTTATTATGATGGAGGGGATGAGAAGTGAGCACAGGTGCAATACCGTTTTATCAAAAGAAGTTCTTTCGTAAACTCATAAAAA
Organism: Fictibacillus arsenicus; assembly: GCF_001999465.1. GTDB lineage: Bacteria > Bacillota > Bacilli > Bacillales > Fictibacillaceae > Fictibacillus > Fictibacillus arsenicus. The sequence continues at coordinate 1,008,960 of NZ_MQMF01000002.1, read as the reverse complement.
AATCACTTGTTTCCTTGATTCTTTTTGCAGGCAGTCTTGTCATTTTGTCACCTATTATCTGGATGATTTCTACATCTTTGAAAACGCCTGAAGAAATCGCTCAATTTCCTCCTTCATTTTTACCAGATCAGTTTCGTTGGAGCAATTACATAGAAGCTTGGAGTACTGCTCCATTTACGAGGTGGGCAATGAATACTAGTTTTATTACGTTTTTCGTAGTGATCGGCAGTGTACTAGTAAATTCATTAGTAGCATACGGCTTTGCCAAGATAAGATTTAGAGGGAAAAATATATTATTTTTGATTGTCCTCTCATCCATGCTGATACCGGGCTTTGTTCTTCTTATACCGCAATATATGCTTTTTTCAAATCTAGGGTGGGTCAATACGTATCTTCCTCTGATCGTACCAGCTTTTCTGGGCAACGCATTTTTTATCTTTCTATTAAGACAATTTTTTATGACTCTGCCTAATGAAATGATTGAAGCTGCAAAAATCGACGGTGCTAATCATTTTCAAATCTGGTGGAAGATAGCAATGCCTTTAATGAAGCCAGCTGTTATCACCATCGCTATTCTTTCGTTCAATGGGGCATGGAATGATTTTTTAGGTCCTCTATTGTATATAAATGATGAAAAATTATATACCTTACAGATTGGTCTTCAAACTTTTAAAGGAACCGTACAAACTCAGTGGCATTATTTAATGGCTGCATCTGTAATGGTTCTGTTGCCTATAGTTCTTATTTTCTTTTTCTTTCAAAAATACTTTATTGAAGGTTCCAATATAACTTCTGGAACAAAAGGATAAATTAGTAAGTGGAATTCTTATATGTTTGATATACAGAAGAACCAGTGTCAGTGCTGTTTAAAACCCTCTGAACAGGGGAACCTACTTGTAAAGAACCCGTTTGGAGGGAAAACAGATGAAAAAAGATATTATCGGTACATATGCAAGAGAAGAAGAGGCAGTTGGGGCGATTAAAGCACTTGTTGAAAAAGGCTACAAAGCTTCAGAAATTTCAATTGTAGCTAAAGATGATGAGATCGTTGACAATGTGGCAGATGAAACGCATGTAAATGAAGAAAAAGTGCTGGATGATGATATGGATAGTGCTACATATGGCACGATCGCAGGCTTCTTAACAGGAATCGGCGGCGGAATTGCCGTCCCAGGGCTTGGTGTTCCAGGAATAGGTCCATTGCTTGCTGCAGGACCTTTTGCATCGATGTTTGATGACGGGGAAAACGATATGAAAGAAATTCTTGTGAAAATGGATGTTTCAGAAGATGATGCAGAACGTTATATGCAGGATTTAGAAGACGGGAAAATCATCGTGATGGTCGAACATAAATAGATGATGGATAGACAGAGCGCCCTGAGGGGGCGCTTTTTTTTATTTGAATAGAAAACAAGTGAAGGGAGAAAATAAACTCAAACTTTGACCTAAGCAGGGTGATGCTATATGTTACGGCGGAAAAAGAGAACAAGTTATACACTGCTTCCTTTACTAGGGCTGGTGTTTACGGGTGGATTTTTTGCTTTTTTTACGTTAATCAGGAATCAAGAACCTTACCGCACCTTGGATAAAAGGTGGAGTCGTTCAATCTATGATTCGGGCACTTTATCAAATCCTTTAATGGTGTTTTTCTCCCGTCTCAGTTCAGGATTTTTCACAGTTCCACTTGGGCTGATGCTGTTCTTCAGCTATCAAAAAACAGGGAATCGGGACAAGAGCAGATTAATCCTTTTTAATGTGATTGGTATACGAATGTTGAATGCACTTTTTAAACAGTTGTTTAAAAGAAAGCCTCCTGAATGGGAGAGGTTAATAAAAGCAAGCAAGTATGGCTACCCAAGTGCACATACAATGAATGCTGCAGGATTTTATGGATTATTGCTCTTTTTATCAGGAATGTGGAGAAATTTGTGGGCGCTTTTCGTATCATTTATTTTTTTGATTATGATTGGAGTCAGCCGTGTAAAGCTGGGAATCCACTATATTCTAGATATGGTTGCTGGACTGGCAGGTGGTTTATTCCTAAACCTGCTGAGCATAAAAACATACAAATGGTTCTTTAAACGCTGATTTTTTGTTTCAGCGTTTTTTTGTTCATATTGAAACTTTTTCCATTCTTAAACCGTTAATATAAAGTAGAGAGACAAAAGGGGAGGTAGACATGGGATTGATATTAGATATTGTGTTTGCCATTGTGATCACTGCTGGTATTGGAATTGCCATTTTTTATTTTATAAAGAACATACGAGATAAAAAGAAATCAGTGCCGGTGTATGGATTATCTTATAGCGGTGAATATACGCAAAAAAACTTTTGGACGAATGAGATTGTTATTTTTGCTATTATCACTCAAGGATTTAGTTTCTTGAAATTATCTTTAATTGTAAACATCATGATGCTTAGTTTGATTTTAATGCTTATTTTTTTGTACTTTACACAAATTTTGCGCGGTGCTATTGGTAAAAACGGAATCGTGTCTGCGAAACATTTTTATGAGTGGAGACAGGTTGATTCTGTTGAATGGATAACGGGTCTGCAAGCAGAGAACCCAGGGTATCCAAGCTGGGGGCTTGTCCGTTTTCATACAGGAAGCCGTTATGTTGAATTTATTATTAAGAAAAAGGCAGAAGAGGAAGTACGGTCATTTGTAGAAGAAAAAATGAACTTCGCTAAAGCGAACTAGTTCAAAGGATTTGTTTTTGTTGTAAAAGGTATTCTGTTTTTTCCCTCGAATAAGTTAAATGTAAAAGGGAAAAGGTGGTTTTAAATATGAAACCATGGATCAAGGCAGGGTTTATCACAGCTGGCGTAATAGTTCTTGTCAGCACATTTTTTATTGGTAACCAAGCAGACAAAGCAGTGGTTCAACAAGGCAGCTTTAATACGGATTCACTTTACATCGTCAGTGTTTTATTAGGAGCTTCTCTAATCGCTGTCGGGTTAAGGATTAAGGGTAATAAAAGTAAAGCATCAGCTCCTAAAAACAGTGCGAAATAAGCACTGTTTTTTATCGTTTTTTGTAGGTCATTCCAATCTTTTGTATAATACGAGTAGTTAACTATTAATTGTGTCAGAGGAGACAAACATGAAATACGAAGATTTTAAAGAAATTGTACACGGCAGAAGAAGCGTGCGTAAGTTTACAGATGAAGGTGTTTCTGAGGAAGATCTATACGAAATCATGGATTGTGCCCGATATGCACCTAGTGACACAAACTCGCAGACATGGGAATTTATTGTGATCCGTAATAGAGATAAAGTGAAAAAGATTGAAGAAATGACGTGGGATGCCATTCATAAACTAGCGGCAAAAGCAGAAGAGAACGGAAAGACGAAGGAAGCGAAACTGCTGACACGTTCATTCGGCCCTTATGCTACTGCGTTCTCGGGAGCTCCCGTTTTAATCATCTGTTTAGCCACTCCGTATGAATCAAAGTTCCGTGAAAAAATCTTTGATCCGATCGAGCTTGCAGAAGAGTCCGTTTGGGAAGAAGAGGGCATCAAGAGCAGCTGTCTTGCCATTCAGAATTTAATGCTTGCAGCCCATGCGCGCGGCTTGGGATCATGTCCCATGACTGGTCCTGTTTTATTAGCACAGGATGGCATCCGTGAATATTTAGATATTCCTGCTCAGAAGCAGATCAACATGGTAATTTCACTCGGCCATCCGCAGGACCAGCCGAAAAAACTGGCTCGTAAAGCAGTTGAAGAGATTGTAACGTATGTAGATTAATATGAAACCGGCTATTTGGGTTAGTTATTGACCTGGAGTAGCCGGTTTTTCTTTATTTGTGCTCGTTCAAGAGGATTTATCCTCGCTGAACGAGCGCCATCTGAGATTTATGAGCCATATTTTCATCAGAAAAATGTGGAAAAAGGATTTTTTTCGACATTTAGCGAATATATGCAGGATAAAAGTATGATGAATAAAGAAAGAGGAACATCTATGAAAGAAACATTTGATTTAATAGACTTTGCGCTGCAAAAGAGCGGTCTTGAATCTCTTAAAGATACCACTCAGGTTCAATACTTAGGTGAAGGCGCATGGCATCAGGCATATCTTATTCAGCTACGTGATAAAGAAGCTGTTGTTGTAAGGTTTCCTAAGCAGGAAGCATACGGCAGGAAAGTAGAATTTGACGAGGCGGCAAGTCTTGCAGAATACGCAGGTACGAAAGCCTATTACACACTGGCAAACAGCGTGAAACCTGGTATCTGTCCGGAGTTTTTTCATTATCATGTTGAAAAAGATAAGACGTTTACCGTTGAATCCTATGCTGGAAAAGCGATAAAACTTGAGAGCTTTACGTTCATGGAAGCATTTCAGGCTGGTGCAGAAATGGGTGAGTTTTTCCGAAATATGAACATGGCCCAGCACGGCTTAAAGGGATTCGGATACTTGAAATGGAATGGTACAGCCGTTGAAGGACAGTTTCAGTCCAGTGTCACTGATTTTATGAAGGAAGAGAACGAAGAGTACTTAAGCGATTTTAGAGAGTTCATCCAAAACTATGATCAGCCGATTCTCCCATCTGCAATTACTCATTTAGAAGAATGTATGAATAATAGGGAGATTGATGAATCAAACATCGTACTTACAAATCAGGATACCTCTCCTGAAAATATATTGCTTCATACAGATGGAAGGGTAAGTCTTATCGATCCTGTTCCGCTTTTATATTGCGGAGATTCTTTAGCGGGCAACTTTATAAACAATTATCACACACTGTATCCTGCATTTTTTAATTCACCTCGTTACGCTAAGCATCAGTTTGACCGTTTTGAGGAAAAGCTGCAAACGATAGCTGATGGATTTATGGAAGGCTATTGTAATGGTGATGCTACTGTAAGAAGACGGGTGAAACAAGAGGAATTTATTAAACTGACAAGCTTAACTGCTTTTTTGCAAAAAGTCTTGCATTCTGACATGACGTTAGAACAAAAAATTCGTTACGGAGAAAAAGCTGCAATCGCCAACAGAATTCCTGTACTTGTTAAAAGAATAGAAGAATTTCAATGGGAAGATGAAAAAAGCGGAACAAAGTTGGCATAACACGCATAGCATAGGCATATTCTTAATTTGAAAACTGACAGTTGAACGATAAGCTTTTTGTATGACTTTTAAAAGTTTTCAAAAAACGGTTGACTTTTAAAAACCGAATGCTCTATAATCCTATTCAAGAACAATAAAAACATCAACACGTTAATGTGTTAAACATAATTTGATATCTCTTATCCAGAGAGGCGGAGGGACTAGGCCCGATGAAGCCCGGCAACCAACAAACCACATTTGGTTTGGAAAGGTGCCAATTCCTACAGATCATTTTCGATCTGACAGATAAGAGGAGGCCAAAATCCTCTTCTTAGGAAGGGGATTTTTCTTTTTTCCTCTTCTAACCTTCAAAACAACTTCATGTCAATTATTTCATTTTTAAAATTGTATACCGTTTAAGGGAAAAGTTATAACCTTTATCCCTAGTTTACCTATAGATTTTATCAACTTAAACAAAAAAGGAGAGAGTAAAATGACAAAATCTTTTGATGGATACGATATTGAAACATTGCTACTACACGGGGGGCAAGCGCCTGATCCAACCACCGGTTCAAGGGCGGTGCCAATCTACCAAACAACGTCTTACGTTTTTTCGGATACGGATCATGCACAAAGCTTATTTGCACTAGATGAGCCAGGGAATATCTATAGCAGAATCGGTAACCCAACAGTTGACGTATTTGAAAAAAGAGTAGCACTTCTTGAAGACGGGGTGGCCGCAGTGGCAACTTCTTCCGGGATGTCGGCTATCGCACTCGCTATCTTAAACATTGCACATGCGGGAGATGAAATAGTAGCGGCAACAAACCTTTATGGAGGTACTTACAACCTATTTTCTATCACTCTTCCGAAATACGGAATTAACGTAAAGTTTGTTGATGCAGAGGATCCGGAGAATTTTAGAAAAGCAGTTACTCCGAATACGAAAGCGTTCTTTGCTGAAACAATTGGAAATCCTAGTTTGAACGTACTAGATATTGAGGCTGTAGCTGATATTGCACACGAAAACGGAGTGCCGCTGTTAATCGATAATACGTTCGCAACGCCATATGTGACTAAGCCATTAAGCTGGGGAGCGGATATTGTTATCCATTCAGCGACAAAATGGATCGGCGGGCATGGTACAGCGATCGGCGGTGTGGTCGTTGACGGTGGACGCTTTAATTGGAACACTGAAAAATTCCCAGGATTCACTGAGCCCGACAGAAGCTACAACGGGTTAAGATATGCGACAGATTTTGGAACACTCGCATTCGCTACAAAACTTCGCGTTCAGCTTTTACGAGATTTCGGTGCATGCTTAAGTCCTCATAATGCATTTCTACTTTTACAGGGACTAGAAACGCTGCACCTTCGAGTTGAAAAACATGCGAAAAATGCACAAGAGGTGGCAGAATATCTCGAAAAACATCCAGCGGTCGATTGGGTATCCTACCCTGGCCTTGAAGCACACCCAAGTCATGAGCTGGCTAAAAAATATTTAAGCAACGGTTTCGGTTCGATCGTAAACTTCGGAATAAAAGGCGGACGCGACGCAGGTCGTAAAGTGATCAACAACATTTCACTTTGGTCGCATGTAGCAAACGTCGGTGATGCAAAGTCACTCATAATCCATCCTGCTTCTACCACTCATCAGCAGTTAAGTGGTGAGGAATTAAAAGCTACTGGAGTAACTGAGGAACTGATCCGCTTATCCATCGGCCTCGAATCGGTAAAAGATTTAACGAACGATCTGGACCGCGCGATTCAGGCGGCAACGGGAATTGAATCGGAAAATAGAGAGATCACGATTAACGATGAAGGTGTAATCCGCTGGGCATTGCAGTCGTCACTATACAGAGCAGTTGAAAACGGCCAGGAGATTCAGCGGCCAAAGACACTTGCAATCGTCGGGTTAAGTTCCAATCCGGCAAGACCGAGCCACAGACTTGCTCGAAAAATGCAGCGTCTTGGCTATAAGATCGTACCGGTAAATCCGAGAGAAACGGAAGTACTTGATGAAAAAGCTTATCCAGATCTAAAGTCTATTCCGTTCCCAATCGATGTGGTTCAAGTGTTTAGAAGTCCTGAAGCAGCGATCGAGCTTGCGAAAGAAGCTGCGATCACTCAGCCAAAAGTATTCTGGCTTCAAGAAGGAGTCATCTCACCGGAAGCGGCGAGGATCGCAAAAGAAGCAGGAATAGACGTTGTCCATAACCGCTGCACATATAAAGAGGCGCAGCGTTTAAGAGGTACGATAGCAACATATGCGTGTGAAGTGTAAATAGAAATAGACAAATAGAGATAACAAAAGTGGAGGGAAATTGAAATGAAAAATTGGTGGAGAGGAACGCTGCTCGTTAGTTTAGCAGCTGTACTATTATTGGCGGGCTGCTCAAGCTCAGCAAAAGAAGGAGAAAAACCAGAAAAGATCAGATTGGATTACGCGTTCTATTCACCGACAAGTCTGGCACTAAAAAAGTTTGGCTGGGCAGAAGAAACCTTTAAAAAAGAAGGCATTGAAGTAGAGTGGGTGCAGAGTCAGGGAAGCAATAAAGCGTTGGAATTCCTGAATTCCGACAGCGTGGACTTTGGTTCCACGGCCGGAGCAGCTGCACTTATCGCAAAAGATAAAGGTGCACCGATCGAATCTGTCTACATCTATTCACAGCCGGAATGGACAGCACTAGTTTCGAAGGACGGAAACACGATTAAGGATGTAAAAGACCTTAAAGGAAAAAAGGTAGCCGCAACATTTGGAACAGATCCTCACATCTTTTTATTGCGTGCACTGAGTGAGGCTGGACTTTCAGCAAAAGATGTACAGATCGTAAACCTTCAGCATGCTGATGGTGCGAACGCTCTGATCAAAGGTCAAGTTGATGCTTGGGCGGGACTTGATCCGCACATGGCAAGAACAGAGTTAGAATCTGGCGGAAAATATATTTACCGCAATCCGGATTTTAATACGTATGGAACGCTGAATGTCCGATCAGAGTTTGCTAAGAATCATCCGAAGCAAGTGGAACAAGTGATTGAGCTTTACGAAAAAGCAAGAAAGTGGACACTTGAAAATCCAGAGGAAGCAGCAAAACTTTTATCTGAAGAGGCGGGGATTAAAGAAGATGTCGCTAAAAAACAACTCGAACGAAATAACTTCTCGGAACCTGTTCCAGGATCACAGCACGAAAAAGCTATATCGGCTGCAGGCGAAGTACTTCAGACAGAAGAGATTGTCAAAAAGGATACTGACATCCAGAAACTCGTAAAAGAATTGATCAACCCTAAGTTTGCTGAAAAAGTAATCAATAAATAACACAGAAGGAAGGAGGAAGTGCCAGTGATTTCAGAAACACAAAAATGGAAAGCGGGCGATAGAGCAGCAGCTGCTAAGCTCTCTTCTCCAAAAGGTTTATTCAAAAAAGGGCGCGGAATTGTTCTTGGTTCTATCCTGCCGGTCGTCCTGCTTATAGCTTGGGAGCTGGCTGCGAAAGCTGGATTGCTGGCGCCGCACCTGCTTCCGGCACCAAGCGTTATTTTAGAAAAGATAATTAGCATGTATAGAGATGGTTCTCTGTTCGGCCATGTTTCAATTACATTAACACGCGTGTTCTTAGGATTTGCGATTGGTACAGCAGCCGCGGTTGTGATTGGAGCCGTCGTCGGGTATGCCAAAACAGCTGAACAGCTTCTGGATCCATTGTTTCAAGCAGTTCGTTCCATTCCTTCTCTCGCTTGGGTGCCACTGTTTATTTTATGGATGGGAATCGGAGAGCCTTCTAAGATTTCCTTGATTGCAGTCGGCGTGTTTTTTCCGGTGTATTTGAACATCGTGGCAGGCATTCAAGGGGTTGACCGAAAGCTGATCGAAGTAGGAAAGATTTATCAGCTATCTCCATTTCAGCTGACGAAGCGCATTATTTTACCAGCAGCATTGCCATCCTTTATTACAGGAATGAGAAGCGGACTCGGGCTAGGCTGGATGTTCGTTGTCGCCGCTGAGCTGATGGGAGCAAGTGAAGGATTAGGGTATTTGCTAGTCGTCGGTCAGAACACGTATTCACCAGATACCGTCATTGCCAGTATCCTGCTTTTTGCCTTATTAGGGAAAGTGACAGACTCGGTTCTAAAATGGATTGAATATCGTTCTCTTAAATGGCAGGACAGCATAAGCAACCAAGCGTAGAAGGAGGGGAAACAGATGCTTCAGATTAACCGTTTAAAACGGACGTTTAACAATAACCAGGCTGGATTTCAGAACATTAATTTTTCCGTGGATAAGGGTGAAATCATCGGAATCTTAGGCACGAGCGGATGCGGTAAAAGTACACTGCTGCGTGTGCTTTCAGGACTCGATTCGAACTACGAAGGTAAGATTTCTTCAAATGACGGAAAAAGCAATATCGGGATGATGTTTCAGGAACCAAGGCTTCTTCCATGGCTGTCTGTGAAAGACAACATCTCATTTGGTCTAGAAAAAGAAGAACGAAAATCAAACAAATATCAAACGTATTTAGACCTTGTAGGATTAACCGGCTTTGACAATCATTATCCGAAAGATCTCTCTGGCGGAATGGCACAGCGGACAGCAATCGCAAGAGCGCTGATCACAGATCCTGAAGTTTTGCTTTTGGATGAACCGTTCAGTGCACTAGACGCATTTACAAAAATGCAGCTGCAGGACCTCCTTCTATCAATCTGGCAAAAGAAGCAAACGACAATGCTTCTTGTCACTCATGATATCGATGAAGCTCTCTACCTGTGTGATAGAATTTTCATCTTAAAAGGCCAGCCTGGAGAAGTTTTTGCTGAAGTAACTGTTGAGAAACCAAAGCCGAGGACGCGTGGAGATGCTTATCTCTCAAAACAGAAGGCGCATATTTTAAATCTATTAAATGTTGAAAAGAAAGCAGCAGGTGACGAGCAATGACAAAACTAGCAGCCATTGAACCTGTAAGCGGGACCTATAATGTTGTGACTGACAGAGATGACGCACCATTTTCTTGGGATACCATAACGGAAAGGTTCAACAGAAGAGATGATGGCAAGACGAACATGGCTTATGAATGTGTGGACCGCCATGTAGAAGAGGGGCGCGGAAAAAAGACAGCTCTGCATTACTTGGATGATTCACAGGAATATAAAATCACGTACGAGGAACTAAAGAAAACAACAGATAAATGGGCAGCAGTGCTTTCTAAGCATGGTGTAAAAAAAGGAGATTTCGTATTTGTCTTCCTGCCTAAACATCCTGATTGTCATATTGCCATGCTTGCAGCTATTAAACTAGGAGCAGTTGTCGGTCCGCTGTTTGAAGCATTTATGTCTGATGCTGTAAGAGACCGCATTGCAGATTGTGAAGGAACTTTTTTAATTACAGATCAAGACCTCTATAAGCGGGTCCCACGAAATGAGCTGCCGAGCCTTCATACGGTCTTTTTAACAGATGGAGCTGGAAGAAATGGAGAGATCTCATTAAAAGATGAAGTGAAAGCTGTTGGAGATATTGAGAGCCTAGTGGAGTGGGTCGATCCAGAACATGGTTTGAATATCCACTATACGTCAGGCTCTACAGGCAAGCCGAAAGGGATTATTCACGCTCATCGTGCAATGACACAGCAATATTTAACCGGCCGCTGGGTACTTGATATTCAGGAAGACGATGTTTACTGGTGCACGGCACATCCAGGCTGGGTTACAGGAACCGTGTACGGAGTATTCGCACCTCTTTTAAATGGAGCAACGATCGTGGTACACGGCGGACGTTTTAAAGCGGAGCAATGGTATGAAACGCTGCAAAATACCGGCGTAACCGTTTGGTATAGTGCTCCTACTGCCTTTCGAATGCTTATGGCAAAAGGGAATAAGCTGCCTGAACAATATGATCTATCGAAACTGCGCCATATTCTGAGTGTAGGTGAACCATTAAATCCAGAGGTTATTTATTGGGGCAAAAATATTCTTGGAAAAAGAATTCATGATACATGGTGGATGACAGAAACAGGTGCGCAGCTTATCGTGAACCTGCCGAATGCAACAATCAAGCCAGGATCGATGGGAAAAGCATTTCCAGGTATTACGGCAACCGTTTTAGATGAAGAAGGAAAAGAACTGCCTCCGTTTTCTGTCGGTCATTTAGCGATCAAGGCACCTTGGCCGGCTATCATGAAAGAAGTGTGGCAGAACGCTGAGAAGTATAGATCTTATTTTGGATGGGGTGACTGGTACGTTTCGGGTGATCTTGCTTACCGTGATGACGATGGCTATATCTTCTTCCAAGGACGTTCGGACGACATGATCAATTCATCAGGTGAAAGAATCGGTCCGTTTGAAGTTGAGAGTAAACTTATTGAGCACGAAGCTGTGGCGGAAGCAGGAGTGATCGGGAAACCTGATCCTATTCGTGGAGAAATCGTTAAAGCTTTTATCGTGCTGAAAGACGGCTATTCACAGAGCAGTGATCTGTTAGAAGAGATCCGTGTCTATGTTAGAGGGCAACTTGCGGCGCACGCAGCACCGCGCGAGATCGAAGTGGTAGAGGAACTCCCGAAAACAAAGATCAGCGGAAAAATTTTACGAAGAGAGCTGAAGGCCCGTGAGCTGCAAAAACTTGCTTGAAACAAACCGGAAAATCGGCAAGGTGAGAATCGGTGATTTTGCCTTAGAGTCAGGCCAAGTAATAACTGATGCTGAGCTGGCATATGAGATAACCGGAAATATGAAGGGACCGGTGCTCCTGTTATGTCATGCTCTTACAGGAAATCAGCATGCATACGGTTCAGAAGAAGAGCCAGGCTGGTGGAGAGGACTGATCGGACCCGAAGGATATATTGATACAACCCTTTTTCAGGTTATTACGTTTAATGTTCTTGGAGGATGCAGCGGTTCAACGGGGCCAGCTGAAGTTAATCCGGAAACCGGCAAGCCCTATCATAAAACGTTTCCCTTTGTTACGGTACGAGACATGGTTCGTGCTCAGCGCCAGGCGTTAGATGTTTTAGGCGTGCCAAGGCTTTTTGCTATTTTAGGAGGTTCCCTTGGCGGCATGCAAGCGATGGAATGGGCCGTTCAGTATCCTTATTTTATGGAAAAAGTATTCATTTTCGCAGCTACGCCATTCCTGAATGATTATGGTGTAGGTTTTAACAGGATGGCCATTCACGCGATTGTAAATGATCCTGTCTATAGAAGCGGCAGGCGTGCTGAAGGAGAAAGAATAGTAGGTCTTGAGATTGCAAGAATGGCGGGTCTTCTGACATACCGTCAGCCGAAGCTTTTTAATGAAAGATTTCAAAGGGAAGTACGTGAGACAGATGTTGAAGGAAAGCCATATTTTCAAGTGGATTCTTATTTGAATTATCAAGGGGAAAAATTGACGAAACGATTTGATGTGGATAGTTATTTGACCCTTCTATATGCGATGAATGCTTATGATATTGGCGATAAGCTTGGCGGCTGGAAACGGGCAGCCTCACAGATTCAAGCGGAAGTCCATGCTTTCGGGTACGAAGGCGACCTGCTTTATCCGCCTGAAGTGATTGAAGCATTCGTTAAACACACTCGTTATGGCACTTTTTATTCGATTGAAACAGACTTTGGGCATGATGGTTTCTTAGTAGAGTTCGACAAGTGGGGACCTTATGTAAAGAATGCATTGAATCAGGAAAGGAGGCTGCAATATGGCACCTATTAAAGCGGCATTGCTTGGTTTTGGAACAGTAGGGCAAGGTGTTTATGAAGCGTTGAAAACTCACAGGGAACAGCTGAAATCTGTACTGGGTGAGGAAGTCATTATCGAAGCCATCTTAGTAAAAGATGGTGCAAAAAAGCGGGATGTTGATGAACATATCCTAGTCACGACTGACTTTGAGGAAGTATTGAACATCCCAGATCTGCAGATTGTTTTTGAAGCCATTGTAGGAGAGGAGCCAGGGTTCACGTATTTAAGCAAAGCCATTGAAAAAGGGTGCCGCGTTATCACTGCCAACAAAGTGATGTTTGCGAGACACGGTAAAACATTGCTTGAAAAGGCTGAGGAAGCGGGGGTTTCTGTTGGCTATGAAGCGACGACTGCTGGGGGAACACCGATTATCCGCAGCATTTCACAGCTCTTGCAAGTGAACGATATTCTCTCGGTCGAAGCTATTTTAAATGGTACTTCTAATTATATTTTGTCAAATATGCGTGAAAAAGGGTTAACGTTTGAAGAGGTGTTAAGGAAGGCTCAGGAACTCGGATATGCAGAAGCAGATCCGGTTAATGATGTAGAAGGATTTGACGCCTTTTATAAGCTCATGATTCTTAGCGAATTATCTTTTGGAAGTTCTCCAAACTGGGATGAGGTGGAGCGAAAAGGAATCACTGAAGTCTCGTCTGAGCAGATTGAAGTATTTAGCCGCTGGGGCTTTAAAGTGAAGCATTTAGCGAGGATCAAAAGTGACCGCGGCCATTTCACAGCTTCTGTAAAGCCGGTGCTCGTTGATGCGGAACATCCTCTATACGGAGTGGAAGATGTTCAGAACGCAATCATGGTAGAAACAAGTCTTGCTGGTAAAGTGACTGTTCAAGGTGCCGGAGCAGGCAAACTCCCAACGGCGAGTGCGATGGTTGAAGACCTGACGTATGTGCTTCAAGGTCATTCAGGCGGATCTGTTGCGAGGAAGAAGCAGTCTGTTTTAAAAGCTGATTCTTCGGGCAGGAAATCAGTCGTCGGTTCATTCGTAGGGGAATACGCCGTGATTGGTCCATCCGTAGGTTTTAATGGTTCAGATGATATTCAGCTTTTAAAACAAGATGTAAGAGGAGACTTGGTTTATTTACTGATCAGATGTGAGGAAAAAACAGCTGAATCGTTAAAAACGAATTCTGATCTTGTTGTATATGAAGTGGCAGGGAAATTGAAACCAGCAGAAGTAAAAGTTGAAGAACGAGATCTCGTGCTTCAAAGAGTGATTAATCTTTAAAGCGCCAGCTTCATCAAGTGGATGTTGAGAACATTGCAGAGTGGCTCCTGCAGTGTTTTTTTTTGGCTAAAGTAATAAACTTAAATATTTTTGGAATTTTATCAAATATAAACATTTTTTTACAAAAATAATGTATAATTCATCTGTAATAAAAATTTAATAAAGGGGGAGAATTGAAATGTCAATTCTACAAAAACAAGGGATGACATCAGAAGAACTTCAGCTTTTGAGTTCTGAAATGTCGAAAAAACAAAAATCTAGCGGCACAACTTGGTTACTATGGCTGTTTACAGGTGGTTTTGGTGGACATCGTTTTTACCTTGGTAAGACCGGTACTGCAGTTGCTATGCTCTTTACATTTGGCGGTTTAGGAATTTGGGCATTTATCGATCTTTTCTTAATTAACGGAATGGTTAAATCTACAAATGAAAAGATTGAGAATGAAGTACTTTCCGAAATTAGATTATACAAACAAGCTCAAAAAAATTCAGAAGTTGCAGCAGCTGCTCAAAACTAATAAAGCTGGTGAATAACTTGTACTCAGAATTACTTAAAATAGATTTAACACTTGAAGAGCTTGCATTTTTAGAGTCGGAAATGCTTAAAAAATCTAAAAGTAAAGAAGCAGCTTGGGGATTATGGGCCGGACTTTCTTTTTTTGGAGCACATCGTTTTTTTACAGAGGACTATAAATATGCATCAGCTATGTTAGGGACAACATTTATACCTTTAGCGATTTTAATTTATATGCTTTTTGATTACTATTATAATGAGCCATTATTTTATTTTTCTTTATTTCTATTAATAGGGTCTGTTATTTGGAGTTGGATTGATGCCTTCTTTTTAAATAGAAGAATGATCCAATTAAATGAAACAATAGAGCAAAATATATTGAATCAAATACAACAAAATAGAAATCATAAAAAAAGACAAAATCTTTAATGATACATTTAAAGCCTGCCCTCATAAGAGTGCAGGCCTTTTTTCTCTCTCTAGTTCTCTATCTCTATAGTCATTCGAGGGGTTTTCTAAGCAAAAGGTATTAACGCAATTGATTGCTAGATTAACTCAGCGCCTTACTTCCAGCTTGGAAGAAAGGTGGTGATTAACACCAGCCTCCTCCGTAACCGCCGCCGTAACCGCCGCCGTAACCACCGCACCAGCAACACCCAACGATGATTAACAAGATAAATAGCACTACGATCAAGGCAAAGCTGTTTCCGTGTGACTTAAATCCCATATAACCCACCTCCTTCTTTACAATGACAGATTATTAAAGGTACAAGTTAAAGGTTTGGGCGGAATTAGCCCATTTTTTCAGGACAAGAGCGAAATAGTACTTATACTTGAAAAAGCTGAAACATATATTTACCAAACTTTGGATTAAGGTATAATTACACCAAAGCTAATGTAGGATTATTGGATTTGTTCTGGGGGTATTTTATGTTAGATAATATGCTTTACCTTTTCTTTGTCTTTCCTGTTTTGAGTTTATTGCTAGGTCTTATTGGCGGCCTGTTGAATGTCGCAAGCTGGAAGACAGCATTAATCGGAGCGTTAATTTTAACTGGTTTCTATATCTACTGGTCCTCAACTCTGACACCTGAAGAGGATTTAGGTGGTTCAATAGAATTTTTAATAATCGATGTGTTACTGATCTACGGCGTAAATCGTCTTGTACTTTTAATAAAATCTTTTTTCAGGAGCTGATATGATGTACGGAATTCTGGGATTTCTAGATCGGGAAACCGAAGAAAAAATTGATAAATTAAGAGATGGAATGAAAAAGGCGGGCATAGCTGATTACGGTATAAGGCCGCATGTAACGATTGCCACTCATAATGAGCTCGAAGTAGAGTTGTTTAAAAAAGAGATGGAACAGTATTTTATGAATCAGCTAGCTATTCAGTTGTTTTTTCCATCAATCGGCATGTTTTTAAACAGCGGAACCTTGTATGCAGCCCCCACTAAAGATCCGAATTTAACAGAATTCCACACTAATTATCATGAACGGTTTAAGGGAGTAATCGATCCGAAATCTTTATATGCCCCGTCACAGTGGGTTCCTCATTGTACGATAGCGAGTCATCTGACACATGAAAGGCTCGTGGAAGCTTTTGATTACTCGGCGAAACATTTAGAGCCGTTTACAGCTCGAATTGAAAGTGTGGAGTTGCTCGAGCTGGTGTTTGATGAAGATATATGTACAGATATGAAGGATATATTTACAGTGGATTTAAAGGGAATTTAGATGGTTAGGTCATCTTTTAAAATAGCTTTGTCACATTGTTTGCTAAGTTTATTTTGTTTGTTATTTCTAGGTGATTTTTAACACCTTGCGTATGAACAGCTTCTAGGTGTGCCTATAATAATATGGATTTTTTTTCTTTCGGCTATTTCTTTTATGTTTGGTTTAATTGCAATAGGGAGTATAAATGGGTTTTGGTCTTCAATTGGGAGAGGGATGGTAATTATTCTTTCTTTTGGTGTCGCTGTGTTTTCTGGATTCATCTGGTTGTTTGATAACGTAATTAAAGAGATATCATAGCTGAAGTTTTAAAGGATCTATTGTATGGTTATACATATAAATAGCCATATAGAAAGGAATAAAATTAAGATGTGGAATGAATTTAAGACCTTTATTATGCGCGGCAATGTGATGGATCTTGCCATTGGGGTAATCATCGGAGCAGCATTCGGAAAGATTGTAACTTCTTTAGTTGAAGATGTAATTATGCCTCCAATCGGCCTATTGCTAGGGAAAGTAGATTTTAGCAACTTATACATAAACCTCGGAAAAGGAGATTATTCCTCATTGGGTGAAGCCCAAAAAGCAGGAGCAGCAACTCTGAATTATGGTCTTTTTATTAATACACTCATCAATTTTTTAATCATTGCTCTTGTTATTTTCCTAGTTGTGAAACAGATCAACCGTTTGAAAAAGAAAGAAGAAGTGAAAGAACCAGATACAAAAGAATGCAAATATTGCTTATCTACGATCCCTTTAAGAGCAATTAAGTGCCAAAATTGTACAGCAGATTTAAATGATGATGAAGTAGTTAGACAGCCCTCAGCAGAATAAGAGGGCTGTTTTTGCAAGTTAAGGTGTCAGCAAAGTTTTCTTTATCATGTATCTATCATGGAATTAACATAGAAATAATTACAATAAATGGATAATATGAAGAAAACAGAATAGAGGTATTTTTTATGAAGAACTTCAGAAAAGTTATTTGGATAGTAACGGGCTTTTTCTTAGTCGGTTTTTCTTTACTTTTTGGTCCAGACCTATTGGTGAAATTCCAAGCGAACCAACAGGCGTCACAGTTTTTAAAACATGCAGCGAATCAAAACTTTGAAGAAGCGTTTGATCAGATTTATTTTTACAATGGTGCGTATGACGAAGACGTAACAATTTCTGAGGAAAACGCAAAAGGTATCTGGGTAAACAGAAACAAGAAGTTGTTTACAGAAGGGACTTATATTAAGTCTTACGACGACTTAAGTATTCGTATGAACGACGGCTGGCCTATTGGCTATGTCGATCTCGTTATGGTGGAAAACGGTCAAGAGAAAAAATATCGGGATGTATATATTTCTTTTAATAAAAAGAATAAGTGGAAGGTAGGCATGCTGCAAACGATGCAGGAAAGAGAGTGGGAAAAACCATATAGCGGGTATGTTGTACAATAAAAAAGCTGATCCCTTTGGACCAGCTTTTCTTTGCTTATTTTTTGATTAGACCGATTTCAACAAGACGTTCATATAAGAAGTCGCCAGCTGTGATCGGCGGATACTTCTCAGGATTATCTTCAGAGATGCATGAAGGAATCGTCTCCAACAATGAATTCGGATATGGATGTACGAAGAACGGCATGGAATAACGAGATGTGTTCTCACCTTCAGGATTTACTACACGGTGAGTGGTTGCCGGGATCACTTCATTCGTGATGCGGGAAAGCATGTCCCCAGCGTCAACGATAATTTGTCCTTTTTCAGCTTTAACAGGCACCCATTCTCCTTCACGAGTCAGAAGCTCTAGGCCAGAAGCCGTTGATTCTACTAAAAGAGTGATCAAGTTAATATCTTCATGTTCACCTGCACGGATCGCACCTTTATCCATTGAATCATCAAGAGGCGGGTAGTGGATTGCACGAAGAATGCTGTTTCCGTCTTGGATCATATCAGCAAAAAATCTTGGACGAAGGTCCATTTGAATCGCTAATGCTTCAAGCATGTTGCGAGCAACACGCTCTAATTCACGATAAAAGTTCAAAGCAAATTGACGAAGCTCAGCTACTTCTTCTGGCCAAACGTTAGCTGCATAATCACTTGAAAGCGGATGTCCAACCGGAAGCTCTTGGCCCACGTGGAAGAATTCTTTTAGATCTCCAACTGAACGATTCTTCGCATGTTCTTTTCCGAATCCAGTGTATCCGCGAGCTCCGCCTTCAACACCTTCATACTTTTGCTTAATTTCTGTATCAAGAGTGAAAAACTTTTCCCACAGTTCATAGTTTTTCTCGATTAAGTGAGTGTTCACACCATGACCTTCTAAAATGATAAAACCTGTTTCTTTCAGACCAGCTTCAAACTGAGCAGCAAAATCTTTGCGCTGTTCAGAAGTGCCGTGTGTAAAGTTTTTCAGATTTAATGTTTTAACTAGTGATGTAGTTTGTGTAGACATATTAAATAGCCCCCAGACATTTATGTAATCGCTTTCAAACAGTTTAAATTTTATCATAAAAGTATTGAGTAGCAATAGATATTTTCAAGAGTAATACTATTTTTAAACATAGGTAGTACGGAAATACAAGATACTGGAAGCGGTTAAGTGATTATTAGATTCTTTGTGTTACTATTAAACTACAAATTATTGATTGGAATCGGTAGGTGAAGTCATGCCTCAATCTGTAAAAATTTCTGTTCGGACACTTGTAGAATATGTATTCCGTTCAGGTAGCATTGAATCAGGATTTAAAACTACATCCTCATTGATAGAGGGAACGAAAGCTCATCAAACGATACAAAAAACATATGGGGAAGCAGATGCTGCGGAAGTATTCTTGCAGATGAGCTATACATATGAAGATATCGATTACGTGGTGGAAGGCCGCTGTGACGGTCTTTTGCTGGAAGAAGATCTTGTAACGATTGATGAGATCAAATCAACTGCAAAACAGTTAGATGATATAAAGAAAGAGTCTTATCCCGTCCACTGGGCTCAGGCAAAGTGCTACGCCTATATGTACTTAAAGAAAGAAGAAAAAGACGAAGTAAAGGTACAGCTCACATACGTACAGGTGGAGTCAGGTGAACAAAAAAGATTTCAGGAAACCTGTACCTTAGCAGAACTAGAGGAGTTCATGCTTCATCTCGTAAAAAGTTATGCTCCTTATGCGAAACTTCGATTAGCGAATCTGCAGCAGAGAAACGAGAGCATCCGAGAACTTCCATTTCCGTTTGATCATTATCGAAACGGACAACGGAATTTTGCAGGTGCCGTTTATAAAACGATTGCGGATAAAAAAACATTGTTTGCCAATGCGCCAACGGGGACTGGGAAAACGATCTCCACCCTTTTTCCAGCTGTTAAAGCAATAGGAGAGGAAAAGGCAGAAAAGATTTTTTATCTTACAGCAAAAACGCTGAACAGAAAGAATGCGGAAGAAGCCCTTCAGCTGATGAAAGAAAAAGGGTTGTTTTTTCAAAGTGTAACCATTACGGCGAAAGACAAGGTTTGTTTTAAAGAGGAGACGCGCTGCGATCCTTCGTATTGTGAATTTGCGGACGGGTATTTTGACCGAATCAACGGTGCGGTATTAGATATTTTAAAAAATGAAACCATAATGAATCGTGATGTCATCTCTCAATATGCCCAAAAACATAAAGTTTGTCCGTTTGAATTTTCGATTGATCTGGCATATGCGGCTGATGGTGTGATTTGTGATTATAACTACGTGTTCGATCCGCGTGTATCGTTTAAACGTTTGTTTGAAGAACAAAAGAAACGTACGGTGCTGCTCATGGATGAAGCGCATAATCTTGTAGATCGTGCGCGCAGTATGTATTCTGCAGAATTGCAGAAATCAGCATTCTTGCAGCTGTCCCGGGAATACAAAGGAAAGAACGAGAGGCTGTGGAGAACAGCTAAGGCAGTAAATGATGAAATGCTGAAATTGAAAAAAGAATATGGAGAGAAGCAGGTTGCCGTTCCTGATCTTCCTGAAGATTTTATCAGCTGTTTGGATGATTTTCTGGTGCAGGCAGAACAACTGCTCGCAAGCGGTGAAAGTGATGAAAAGTTGCTTGAGGCATTTTTTGCTGCGAATCAGATGGTGAAAATATCAGATTTTTATGATGAGCGGTTTGTTACATTTATTGATGTCTTTAAAAGTGAAGTGGAGGTTCGTTTGTTCTGTATGGATCCGTCACAGCTTCTTTTTCAAACCGGGAAAAAATATGGGTCCCGCATTTTCTTTTCTGCCACTCTTTCTCCACTAGCCTATTTTATGGAGATGCTTGGCGGCGGAGAAGAAGACTATGTGATTCGCATGCCGTCCCCTTATGAGAAGGAACAGCTGGACGTTTTTATCCAGCCTCTTTCTACTCGTTTCAGGGATAGAGAAACGACAATTGAACCGATAAAGGAAATGATTATCGATCTTGTGGATAAGCGGCCGGGGAATTACCTCGTCTTTTTCCCGTCCTATCGCTATATGACTGATGTGGTAGATCGGCTTTTGGAAGAAGATCCAGCATTTCAACCTATTGTTCAGCACCCTGCTATGTCAGAGGAGGAGCGTGAGAAATTCCTGGCTAACTTTGATACGGCTGGGGAGCAATCGCTCGTTGGGTTTGCTGTCATGGGCGGTATTTTTTCAGAAGGAATCGACTTAAAAGGAGACCGCTTAACAGGAGCAGTAATAATCGGAGTCGGATTGCCTCAATTAGGATTGGAGCGCGATACGATGAAGGATTATTTTCAAAACGCAGGGAAGAATGGCTATGATTTTGCATACGTTTACCCGGGCATGAACAAAGTGCTGCAAGCGGGTGGCAGGGTGATCAGGTCGGAAGAGGACCGTGGCACCCTTGTCCTCGTAGATGATCGGTTTTTAAACCGCAAATATGTGGAGATGCTGCCGGAAGAATGGCGGGATTTTGTTGTGCTGAAGGGATAGTGTTTTGGGGCGAATTTGTCGAATGTTTTTGAAGGCTCAAAAAAAAATTTGAAGGACTATAAATTTTTTTGTAGGCTCATAAATCTCTTCAAAGGCTCATAAATGAAATTATACTTATTGTAAGGTAGCTTGGCACCGTATTATTTATTTTTTGTTTTGGAAAAACAAAAAATTAGGGGCTGCCAAAAGTAAGTTTGCTTACTTTTGGAACAGCCCCTTTTTACTTTTTATATAAGCCAGCCCATAAAAATGGCAAACCAAACGTGTCTGCGGGTTGTTTCACTTCTTTCATTTTACGAAGTTCGAGCTCTTCAAAATGTGAAAATACCTCACGCATCTTTTCGAATGTATAACCGAGGCCGCCTTTCATCGTCCGCTCTCTATAAATTTCTTCATCTGGTAAATCAAGTCCCATTCCTTCTGCATCAAAACACGTTATCGCAAAATGCCCGCCGGCTTTTAAACAATTGTTTAATAGATGAAGATAGCTCACTCTTCTGTGAGGAGGGACATGATGAAAACAGCCAGAATCATAGATTAGATCGTATTCATCCAGAGGGATATCAAGTTTAAAAATATTGCCTTGAATGAAGTTAACATGAACGCCTTTTTCATCCGCTCGTTCACGTGCCCATCGAAGCCCTTCGCTCGAAAGATCAACAGCATCCACCTCAAACCCTTGTCCTCCTAGATAGATAGCGTTTCGCCCAGGTCCGCATCCTAGCTCAAGAACTCGCCCACGCTTAATAATGCCTTTTTCAATATAGTCCACTAGATTCTCGTCCGGTGCGTCAATAAAAAATGGAATCTTTTTATTTCGATCTTCATAAAAAGAATTCCAGAATGCATCTTCATCACGTAAAAGCGAGTCCAGCATGTCATAAACATGTTCATTTTTAGTAATCAATTTTGTCAAAAAATCGTCCGCCTTTCATAGGTAAAATAGGCATTTGACTGACTGAGATGTATATCTCTATTTTACCAAAAAATAGTTTATAATTGGAGTTAGATGTGAATAAATAGAGGTGGAAATAATGAGAGAATTAGCGAGCCTTACATTGAAAAAAGCAGGAACTGAACATGTGGCAGGAATAGCTGAAGTTTGTTCACAAGGATGGAGAGCAACATATGGTTATTTGGAAGATGACGCGTATGTAGAGCAGGTTATTGAAGACTATTATAACCACGATAGGATCTTGAAAGAAGTCACGGAGTTCAGTGAACATTGGCATGGCTACTTTATTGCAGAAGAAGATGGTCAAGTAGTAGGTGCGATCGGGGGCGGAACATCGGGTAACCAAACAGGTGAAATCTACGTCTTTTATATGGATCCACATAAGCGAGGATTAGGAATCGGAAGTAAACTGTTGAGCTTTTATACGGATTATCAAAAAAGTCTAGGGATTAAAGAACAATGGGTTTCAGCTCAAAAGGGTAATATGAAAGGGATTCCTTTTTATGAAGCGAAGGGATTTGTAAAACAATCCGAAAAGGTAAGTAAACGATCTGGTCACATTTCATTCCAATATATGAGAAAAATCTAAGCAAAGCCCCTTAAAACAAGAGGGGCTTTGCTGCTTTTGCAGCGAGAATTGAAAACTCGTGGAATTATTGATGAAACTCGCGGGAATATCATCAAAACTCGCAGAATTATCGCCAAAACTTCTGCAATAGCAGCGTTTGGACCCCAATAAAGAAGCTTGGCGGATGCCAAGCGACCTATCCATATTGAATTTTTCAGTGAATTCACTCTGATCTATTTATCAACATGTTTTTTACGCAGCAATAAAGATTGAAAGTCCATGCTCCCGCCTGCTTCAGGAACGACATGAAAGTTCAGCACTTCGAATAATGGCGATACTACGTCTTGAATATCTTCGTTTGTATAAAAAGAAAAGAATCTTTTTGGGATATAGGTGTCGTCTTCCCAAACGCCTTCTGAATCTTTACCGCCGTATACCCCCATATAAAACACCCCATTTTCTTTAAGCACTGTATGAATGTTTTTGAGAACAGCAGGCAGACTCACTTTTGGAACGTGAAGCAGTGTATTCATCGCCCATACA
Organism: Fictibacillus arsenicus; assembly: GCF_001999465.1. Taxonomy (GTDB): domain Bacteria; phylum Bacillota; class Bacilli; order Bacillales; family Fictibacillaceae; genus Fictibacillus; species Fictibacillus arsenicus. Next base: position 985,700 of record NZ_MQMF01000002.1, on the reverse strand, counting down.
GCATCAAAGGATTCAGCATCAAAATCGAGTGTATAATAATCCATCACTTCTGCTTTTAATCCTTTCATACGGCATGTTTCGACCATGCTTGGAGAAAGATCGATACACGTTACATCAAAGCCATGATCCAGCAAATATTTACCGTGCTGTCCAGTACCTGCTCCGATATCTAGAACTGTACGAAATTCCTCATTGTGAAGGGCATCCATATAAGATTTCAGCTCAACAATTTTCCATTCTCCTATATCGCCTTTGTCTCTTGAATCAGCTTTTTCGTTATAGCTTGCTTTCAGACTTTCTTTTAACAAAAGATCCATGAAGTTCGCTCCTTAAAAAAGATATGTTCGAAAAGCAAAATGATAGATTCATTATAGCGAAAGATGTCAGACTGGTAAATTTTAAAATGAAAGAAAATTCTGCAAAGGAAAGCCCTTACATTCGCCTTAGCCCCTGACAGCAGTGGAAGGTAGTAAGAAAGTTGTGTTCTTAATTTCCTCCTTGAAAGCATATCGAACAGTCTGTAGAATGTTAAGAAATTCAATTTTCTGAATAATCATAACAAAAAGGGAGGATCATCATGGCACGTTCAGCAATCAAAGCAGTACCAACACCAAAACCGCCAGAGCCAGATCAAAAACCAAAGAACGTCTTTAACAGGCTATTGGACTGGGTAGAGAAAAACGGAAATAAGCTACCGGATGTTCTTACTTTATTTGTGATTATTACAGCACTTATTCTTATTGGATCACTTATAGCTGGAGTATCAGGCTGGAGTGCAGTGAATCCTGCCAACAACGAAAGAATTACAGCTGTGAATCTATTAAACGAAGAGGGCATTAAAAGGATGCTGACAGAACTGGTCAGCAACTTTGTGAATTTCCCTCCTCTAGGACTAGTCCTCGTTGTCATGCTTGGCGTGGGACTAGCTGAATCAACAGGTCTGATCTCAGCATTTATGCGCAGAGTCGTTCTAGCCTCACCAAAAGCACTTATCTTGCCGATTATTATATTTATTGGAATCGTCGGAAACGCTGCTGCCGATGCCGCATTAATTGTACTGCCGCCTGTAGCAGCGATGGTGTTCTTAACACTCGGACGTCATCCGATCGCAGGGCTAGCAGCAGCATATGCTGCTGTGGCGGGAGGATTCAGTGCCAACATCATCATCAGTATGCTCGATGTCATGCTTGCTGGTTTCACAGAATCAGCAGCACATCTTCAAGATAAAGAGTATACAGCGAATCCAGCAATGAATTATTACTTCATGCTAGCTTCCACATTTGTTCTTTTGCCTGTAGCCGTTTGGGTTACAACTAAAATTGTAGAGCCGAGACTTGGTGAGTACCATGCACCCGAAGATCTTGAGGTAAAAAAACAGGCTCTTTCTTCAGAAGAAAAAAGAGGCTTAAAGTGGGCCACTATTTCTCTTCTCGTTTACACAGGTATCATACTTCTTGTTACGGTTCCTGAAGGAGCAATGCTTCGTCATCCGAAAACAGGCGAGCTTATCGACTCACCATTTATGGATTCACTCGTACCCATTATGCTTCTATTCTTTTTAATTCCAGCAATGGCTTATGGGTTTGGCTCTAGGACGTTAAAGAACGACAAAGATGTTGCCGAACATTTAACGAAAGCGATGAGCGGAATGGGGTACTATATCGTTCTTGCCTTTATCGCGGCTCAGATGATTGCTTATTTTAGCTGGAGCAACTTAGGATCGATCATTGCTATAACTGGCGCTGACTTTTTAAAGGAATCAGGATTTACGGGCCTGCCGCTATTGTTAGCATTCATTTTATTCACAGCACTCGTGAACTTGCTCATTGCTAGCTCATCAGCTAAGTGGGCGATTCTAGGTCCAGTTTTTGTACCGATGTTTATGGCGTTAGATTACAGTCCGGCCTTTACACAGATGGCGTATAGAATTGGTGATTCGATTACAAATACGATCACGCCTATGCTTGCATATTTTGCGATTCTGCTTTCTTTCGCTAAAAAGTTCGACAAGAACATGGGAATGGGGACACTCATTTCGTCCTTGCTTCCGTACACGATCGCCTACACGATTTTCTGGTGTATCTTATTTGCTATTTGGTATGTGCTAGGGCTTCCATTAGGTCCTGGCGAATATATAAAAATGTAGATTATATAGAAGGAGTGAGCGGGTTTGGAAAAATTATTCAGCCGGTTGGCAAACTATCAAGATGAAATGGTGGAGATCCGCAGACATCTTCATCAAAATCCAGAGCTGTCTTTTGAAGAAGTGGAAACACCAGCTTTTATTGCGGCTTATCATGAAAAATTAGGATTAGACGTTCGAACAGGAGTAGGCGGAAGAGGTGTAGTAGCTACATTAAGAGGCGGAAAACCTGGCAAAACAGTCGCACTGCGGGCTGATTTTGACGCACTCCCTATTCAAGAAGAAAACGATTTTCATTACAAATCGAATGTTCCAGGAGTGATGCATGCTTGCGGGCATGATGGCCATACAGCTACACTTCTTGTCTTGGCAAAAGTATTAAATGAAATGAAAGATGAGCTTGAAGGAAATGTTGTATTTATCCATCAGCACGCCGAAGAATTAGCACCAGGCGGAGCGATCGTCATGATCGAGGACGGCTGCTTGGACGGAGTTGACGTTATTTACGGAACACACCTTTGGGCAACAATGCCAACTGGAACGATTGGATACAGAACAGGTCCAGTGATGGCAGCTGCCGACTCTTTTACAATAAAAGTTCAGGGGAAGGGCGGACACGGCGCTCAGCCTCATAAGACGAAAGACAGCATCGTGATCGGAGCGCAGCTTGTTTCAAATCTGCAGCAAATTGTAAGCCGCCGAGTGAATCCGCTGGATGCCGCTGTTGTATCTGTTGGTGCGTTTGAAGCGAAAAATGCCTTTAACGTAATCGCCGATTCAGCGAAACTAACTGGGACAGTTCGAACGTTTAAAGAAGAGGTGCGTGTTGGGATCGAACAGGAGATCGACCGCATTGCAAAAGGATCCTGTTTAGCAGCGGATGCTTCCTATGAATATGTATTTAAACGAGGTTACCCAGCAGTTGTGAATCATAAAGAAGATACAGAGTTTGTAGTCGAAGTCGCGAAAAAGGTGCCAGGTGTACTCGAGCTCGAGGAGATCGAACCGCAGATGGGCGGGGAAGATTACGCGTATTATTTAGAAAAAGTACCTGGAACATTCTTCTTTACAGGTGCAGAAGATACAGCTTGGGATGAGACATATCCGCATCATCATCCGAAATTTAAAATCAACGAAGATGCGTTATTGGTTGCTGCTAATCTATTAGGAGCTGCAACACTAACGTATTTGAAGCAAAATGCAGCTGAAAAAGTTGGGTTAGCCAAATAAAATGTTAAAAAGCCCCAGTTGAGGGGCTTTTTTTAAGGATTACTCCCAGCAGCTGTCAGTATTATTTTCCTTACATTTTTTAGACTTCTTGCAAGACTTCTTGCAAGACTTCTTGGTTTTTTTGTTTGCACGAAGTGCTTCTGCAGCTTCTTCTACTCGTTCAACTGCTGTCCGAGCTAAAATTTCACGAATTGCATCTTCAATAGAAGGTATACCAGCTCCGTTAGCAGCAGCTGCTGCAACTGGAGTAGACGCACCATCAGTAAGTTTTTTACGAAGTTTCTTTCCACCATCTCCTGCAGCAGCACTTGCACCTTTACCATTAGGAGACTCAGAACAACGACCGCCTTTTCCGCCTGTGCCGTTTGGAGACTCTTCGCTCCGCTTTTTTCCTTTTTTACTCATTTAGTATCACCCCCACTATTACTATATGAATAGGGGATATGAGTGCTTGTACATATCACCATTTTTTGAATTTTTTCGAGATAACTCTAGTAAAATGATGATTCCCCTACGTTAGTTAAGAGAGATTAAGTGAAAATGCAAAAGCATGAAGCATCTTGAGCGAAAACAGCAGTTGTTTGAGCGTAGCTTGAAAATCTTTAGCGAAACTTGAGTAAGTTTGAGCGCAAGTGATATCATGCTGAGCGTAAATTGGGATTTCTGAGCGAACGTGTAATAATTATTAGAACACGTACCGTGAAGTGATCAGATTATATGACCTCAATCTTAAAAAAGGAAAAAAATTCTTGCTGGAAGAAGAGAAACCTTTTATAATTAAAGTGTAAATTTACACTTTATTTTGAAGGAGCGGTGTAATTGTTGAAAATAAAATGGCTTTTACTTTGCTTAATCATCTATGTAACTGCCTTTTACTTTAGTTTGCACGTTTACTCTCGTCAAAGTGTGACCATAACTGCAGAAGATGCAGGGAGATTACTGCCGGTTAGAATGAAATATTTTCGAGGTGTACATTCAACTAAAGAAATTCAACAATGGGTAAAAGAGGCACACGAAACCGGGGAAACAATATCAATTGCTGGTATGCAGCACAGTCAGGGCGGTCATACATTGTATCCAAATGGGACTCTGCTGAACATGACTGGCTACAGCAAAATTTTAAAGTTTAATCCTCAAGAAAAGAAGATCACGGTGCAATCTGGTGTGACATGGGCTGACATTCAAGAAAAGATAAATTCTTATGGTCTCTCAGTTAAAGTGATGCAATCACAAAATATTTTTACGGTTGGCGGATCGTTAAGCGTTAACGTTCACGGCCGTGATATTCGATATGGTTCCTTAATTGATTCAGTAGATTCTTTTAGACTATTAACACCAGATGGGAAGATTATAAATGTGAGCCGGAAAGAGAATAGCGAATTGTTTCCCTTCGTAATAGGCGGATATGGTTTGTTTGGCGTCATACTGGATGTAACGCTTGAACTTGCAGATGATGAGCTTTATCAGCATCGATCTGCTGAAATGGATTACAGAGATTATGAAAACTATTTTAAAGAAAAAGTGAAACAAGATGATTCCGTGAAGATGCACCTTGCACGGATTTCTGTAGCATCTGAAACTTTTCTTAAAGAGATGTATGTTACGGACTATGTTCTGGCTGATCAACAAAATATTAAAGAAAATTATACAGAATTAAAAGAAGAACAAATGATTGCGCTGCCTAAGTTTATGCTAGGTGTATCTCGATACAGTGACTGGGGTAAGGACCTTTTATGGAAGACGCAAAAGGAGTACTTTATTAAAAATGACGGTAAATATGAGACACGCAACAATGTAATGCGGTCAGACAGTGAATTTATGGAGTATGAGAATCCTAATCGGACAGAAGTGCTGCAAGAATACTTTGTACCTGTTGATCAATTTGCTGAGTATATCAATGACTTAAGAGCAGTTTTAGAAAAAGAAGAACTAAACTTACTAAACATAACAATAAGATATGTAGGACATGACGAAGATGCTGTCCTCTCTTATGCAAAGAATGACATGTTTGCTCTCGTTATGCTGATCAATCAAGGCCGTTCAGAACAGGACATCCAAGCCACAGAGAAAGTCTTGCAAAAATTAATTGATGTGACTTTGGATCACGATGGAAGCTTTTATTTACCGTATTATTCGTATCCATCAGATAAACAGCTTAAAAGAGCCTATCCTCGCATCGAGGAATTCTTCGAAAAGAAAAGAGAATTCGATCCTGAAGAACGCTTTAAAAATCTTTTTTATGAGAGGTATGGACAATGAACTATCGAACATTTGTAGCATCGCAGAGTATTTTAATGACGGCCAGCTCAATGGTGTTCCCTTTTTACCTGCTCCTCATTAGAAATATAGGTGACAGCTACTCACAATTCGGATTGGCGTATGGACTCTTTGCGCTCACAGCAGCACTGACTCATCCTATAATCGGAAGACTATCAGATAAAATAGGGGACCGTTCTTTATTGCTGTTATATACGTGGGGAATGGCGGGAGTAATGATTATCGTTCCGCTCATTGAAACGATCTCAGCGCTTTATATTTTACAAATCATAATGGGTATTTTAGGAGCGGTACAGAAAACCACTGAAAAGACAGCACTTGCGAGACAAACTGCAGGACAACATACTGGACAGAAAATAGGAAACTACCATTTATGGACGAGTGTATGGGGAGCTGTTGCGGTGATGGCAACCGGGTATTTAATAGACTTCCTGACGATTGGAAGTCTATTTTATATCGCTTCCTTCTTATATATGATATCTGCTGTGATCTTAATGAGATCTGATTACATTTTGAAAGACCAAATGAAAGAAAAGCCCGTGCAGCCATAAGCTGACGGGTTTTATCTTTGTTGCTATTAGAAGGCGTTGATCTCCGCTCCAGGATGCTCGCTTTCCGCGGGGCGTGCGGTGAGCCTCCCTAGCGCTCTGCGCTATCAGGAGTCTCACCTGTCCCGCTGATCCCGCAGGAGTCTCGCACCTTGCGCTCCAATCAACTATTCAGCGATGTAAATAACAAAAACATCCAAAAGCAAATCTTCAGAAAACAGCCAAGAAAAACAAGCTAATGACTAAGCTCTGTAGGGCAAGCACAAATATTTTCTTCCCCGAGGGCTTAGATCCGCGATTGAGTATTCTGCTAAAAATGGTTTCAAAAGTAAGCACGATCAAAAAGGTATAAATAAAACCTAAAAGGATTTCCTCCATCGTTAGCTCCTTATTTCATAGAATCAGCAATGTTTAGCATATCTTCAGTTGTCCATGGATTGTTCGTTTGTGGAATAACATCCAATGTAATCTTGTAGGTCAGCTTCATATTTTGATCAGACCAGACTAATTCTCGTGTATCCACATGGTTCATTCTCATATCTGCTATGGAGCCATCTTTTAGTTTGAATGACAACGGTAAGTCAGGATTAATATTTTCAACTCTATTAAAATAGGTAGCAACAGATAAACGCGCATTGCTGTTTTTATGGTATACGACTTCTGCAAACCTTGGCTGAAATCCCGCATTCTTTTCAACTGTTGAGGAGATGGAATCAGGTATGAAGGGCAAATTGCTTGGAATTTTCACTTGTGATAATTCTTCGTCTGGAAGAGTGTGCAATTCTTTTTGAATGTCAGGGTGTTCTTTCATTAAACTTTCAAGTTCAGGTGAAGGTGATGAACAACCGAACAAAAACAGCAAAGCAGCGATTCCAGTCACCCTTCTCATATCTTTGCCTCCTAAAGAGTATTAAGAGGGATCATCCTCTTTTTCTTTCTTTCGCCTATATTTTTGAATGAATTTTTTTACGATATCCTTCCCTGCTAGAAGTGCACCGAGCCAGAAGAACACTTCTCCGCCAATAAACAATCCACTGACGATGCCTGTCTTGGCAGCAGCACTTAGTGATAAAAAGGGAATGATGGGAATAAAAATCCAAAGGACAAATGAGAGAATAATAAATATAATTCCAGTTTTCTTTTTCATTGTGAAAAACTCCTTTATTTATGTCTAGTTGATCATACGAAAATGTTTTCATAAAAGTTCCCACATATTCATTAACAGTATATGGCCGCCTGTTTTTTTCCACTAGAAGAAAAATAGTTAAATGGTCTAAGTTTCCAATATGATCATAGTTGTAAAAGTTTCCAAGTTTGGATAATGTTAAGAGGACACTGTTGTAAAAAGGTGGGGGACCGATTGAAGAAAGAACTAGTATATCAAAGCAGAGATAAAGAGATAGAAGTTTTTGAAGATGAGTTTGGCAAGATTACTTTAAAAGAAATGCCACACGAAGCAGCTGTTATGGTTGCTCTTGAAAATAATAATTTAATATTGATCAGTCAGTTTCGGCCTGCGGTAGATGAAATCATTATCCAGCTTCCTGGCGGTGGAATGAACCTTAATGAAAAACCTGAGAAGGCAGCGAAACGTGAGCTGCTTGAGGAAACGGGTATTGTTTGCGGAGAAGCTATGTATTTAGGCAGCATTCAGCCGAGTGCTTGCTACAGTAATTGCGTTACACATGTATATTTTACGAAAGACATTCTGGAATACAGATCTCAGAAGCTTGAGAAAAAGGAAGCTTCTATTCAAGCTTTTCATATTCCAGTAGAGCGTGCGTTCCGTAATATTGAACAAGGAATCTGGAAGGACAGCGAGATGGCTCATGGATTGCTGCTCGCTCGATTGAAGGGATTAATCTAAATGAGCTGTCTAGGATGCGGTTTAGCAAATGCAAAACTGCCTGTACATACCGTATATGAAGATGAACTTGTCCGTTGTTTCCTGGACATCGATCCTTTTAATGAAGGACATACATTAATATTGCCGAAAAGACACGTGAAGGAACTGACTGAATTAACGAACGAAGAAATACTTGGTGTTATGGATGCTGCAAAACTCATCTCTAAAAAGTTAAACACTTGTTTAAAACCGGATGGGATTACAATCAATCAAAATGGGGGAAAATTTAGTGATCTGACACATTTTCACATGCATGTTATCCCAAGGTATGAAAATGACGGATTTACGTGGAGTGAGTCAACGATCCAGGATGGTGCTCATAAGAAATTAGCTGAAACAGCGGGTAAACTTCTAGGAGTCTAATCTTTTTATATGTTAGATAAAATGTGCCACAATGATGACTAAGGAGGGATTCGTTTATGGTTACGAGTGTTCATGATCGTGCGGTATTACATAACGGTGTTCAGATGCCTTGGGTTGGCCTGGGAGTTTATAAAGCAGAAGATGGTGATGAAGTCATCCAGTCCATTAAATGGGCTCTTGATGCAGGGTACAGAAGCATCGACACAGCCAGTCTTTATAACAATGAACCAGGCGTCGGGCAGGCTATCGCCGAGTCAGATGTACCAAGAGAAGATCTTTTCATCACAACAAAGGTCTGGAACACAGATCAAGGCTATGACGAAACACTAGCGGCTTTTGATGCGAGTTTAGAAAGGCTAGGGCTGGAATATGTGGACCTTTACCTCATACACTGGCCTGTTCCTGGCAAGTATAAAGAAACATGGAAAGCTCTTGAGAAGATATATAACGATGGCCGAGCAAAGGCTATTGGGGTCAGTAACTTTAAGCAGCATCATCTTGAAGATCTAATCGCTGATGCAGAAATCAAGCCAATGGTGAACCAGGTGGAGTATCATCCACGTCTGACACAGGAAGATCTTTTAACATACTGCAAACAGCAAGGAATACAGCTTGAGGCTTGGCGTCCACTATTAAAAGGTGAAATTTTTAAAGAACCAACTTTGGTGGAGCTTGCCGAAAAGCACAATAAAACCGTTGCACAGATTATTTTAAGGTGGGATCTTCAAAATGGAGTTGTAACGATTCCAAAATCGGTAACACAGCACCGTATTGAAGAAAACATTGATATCTATGATTTTGAGCTGACGAATGAAGATATGACTCGAATCTCTGCACTTAATCAGGATAAACGAAACGGTGCAGATCCCGACGATCCTGAATTTTATAAGCAGTTTGAGTAATTGAAGATGCAGTCTTACCGTTGAGGAGGGGCTGCTTTTTTACATGATTAGAAAGTTTTGTGCCAGCTATATTTCTTTATTCTTATAAAAGAAGGTGGAACCATAGTTTTAAAAAAAGAAATACGGGAAAAATGATATACGTAGATGACAGAAAGGAAGTGCTAATATGTCAAAACGTGTATTGATTGTCGTAACAAATCACCAAAATATCGGAAGTAATAAAACAGGCCTGTGGCTTGAGGAGTTTGCAGTACCTTATAACGAATTTCGTGATAAAGGTTACGACATTACAGTAAAAAGTATTAAAGGCGGCAGTATTCCTTTAGATCCGAACAGTTTAGAAGGTGTCGAGCAAGATCAATATAAAGAGGCATTATCACTCTTAGAGGATACAGCTGAACTGAGTCCGGATGATGCTGTAAGCTATGACGCTATCTTCTTGCCAGGCGGCCATGGAACAGTCTTTGACTTCCCGAAAAGTGAAGCTCTAAAAGAAGTGGTAAGCCAGATGGCGCAGACAAATAAGGTAATCGGAAGTGTTTGTCACGGACCAGCAGGGCTTACAACAGCGACTCTGAAGGATGGGTCTTCAATCGTAAAAGGAAAGACCGTTACAGCCTTTACCGATGAAGAGGAAGAAGAAATGCAGCTGACAAAAGAAGTACCATTCTTGCTTGAAACAAAACTTCGAGAACTTGGTGCAGAATTTCAGCGTGCTGGCAAATGGGAAGATTTTGCCGTGACAGACGGAAATCTTGTTACCGGACAAAACCCGCAGTCCAGCAGAAGTGTTGCGCTTCGTATGATTGAAGTGCTTGATAAGAATTAACATATAAATTTTCGAAGCGGCCGGCTCTTGCTGGCCGTTTTTAAATATATTAAAAAGCCAGGAGTTTTAGCTGTTGTTTGTCGAAAATTCGATAAATATCTGTAAGTGTGGAATTAATAAAGATTACCACAGAATAATTCCTAATTACCCTGGATAAATCAGCAATTACCCTCTAATCATTTTTCGATGATTTGTGATATTCACCTATCGGGTAAAGTTGAGTATTTTATTAATGAAATTGGAAGTGTGGGGGAATGTTTGTGGGCTACTATATTCGTGTGGAGGAAAACGTCAAAATTTATGTGGAAGATGTTAATCCTGGGGGTGAAAAAACGATTCTTTTTATTCATGGATGGCCGGCAAATCATAAGCTGTTTGAGTATCAGTTTAATCAGCTGCCATCGATGGGTTTTAGATGCATCGGAATTGATCTTAGAGGATTCGGCAGGTCAGATAAATCTTATTCGGGCTATTCATATGATCGATTAGCAGATGATATCTTTGCCGTTGTACAAACATTAAAAATAACCGATTTCACGCTTGTTGGGCACTCAGTCGGAGGGGCGATTTCCATTAGGTATATGGCTAAACATGGAGGTTTTGGTGTTTCAAAACTTGCTTTGCTTGGAGCTGCTGCACCAAGTTTTACAAAGCGTCCGGATTTTCCGTTTGGTCAGACTGTTGAAGAGGTGAACACCTTGATCTCTGATACGTATAAAGATCGGCCGAAGATGCTTCAGGGATTCGGAGATATTTTTTTCTTTAAATATGTAACGGATCCATTTTCGGATTGGTTCTTTCAGTTAGGTTTAGAAGCTGCAGGATATTCGACTGCAGCAGTCTTAGGATCGCTGCGTGATGAGAGTCTATTTGCCGATCTTGGTAAAATTCAAGTCCCAACCCTGATTCTGCATGGTGTTCATGATCAGGTTTGTCCATATCCTTTAGCACTAGCGATGAATAAAGGAATACGAAATTCGAAGCTTGTCCCGTTAAATAACAGCGGGCATGGACTTTTTTGGGAAGAGTGGGAGAAAGTGAACAAAGAGCTTTCACAGTTCATAGGTTAAAAATTTATCATTTGTAATACATCACATGAAGATGTTCATGGTGATCGAGTGTTGCGAGCAGAATATCAGGTAATTTTGTGTTCTGTTTTTGAAGTTGTTCTAAAAGCCATGCCTCATTTTTTCCTGTTTCCGAAAGCTCTTGTTGATTGATTTTTCCTTCTTTAATAACCACCTGAGGATAATCAAAAGGCTTTGGAGGCAAGTTTAAATCTTTTTGAATAACAGTTTGGTATTGCGGCTGTAAAAATGAAGTAATGGTACCATTGGATTCAAACAATGCAAGTGCGACTTCTTGAATATCTATTACCCTATGTTTTCGCAGTTCAGAAAATAAAACGTCTATTGAAATCCTGGCTTTTTTTAAGTTTTTATATAAAATTTGACCATTCTTTACTAACGGAATAGGTGCTGGGTCTATTAACTTTCTCAGAGGGTGCCAATGCAGGCCGGTCATGGTTGTAGTCACATAAAGAATAACAAGAACGGACATTGTGATAAGGGAACCTTTAAGACCAAGATGCTGGTCAGACAGGGGATGGGCAATGATGTTTCCAAAGATAAGAGCCATAATAAAATCTAATAAACGCAGCTGCGAGAAAGATCGCTGTCCCATCAATTTTACAGCAAACAGCATAAAGAAAAAGGCAACGATTGCCCTTAAAATCCATTCGATCGCCAATAAATTCTCTTGCTCTTGATAAAAATCCAGCATACTAGCCACCCCGTTAATTTCTGATGTATTTAGTATGGTCGTAAAAAATGACATTTTAACCAGAAATAAATTATAAAAATAGTTTGACTATTCTTGCGGGTATGCTACAATCAATTTTAAATTAAAACTTAATCGAATTTCTTCTTATCCAGAGAGGTGGAGGGACTGACCCTATGAAGCCTCGGCAACCAGTACAAGTTGTGCACGGTGCCAATTTCAGAGGAAGCTTAAGATTTAAGCTCCGAAGATGAGAAGCAAGCGGGTACTTTTTCGTTATTCCACCCCTTCGCTCTTTTCTTTGAGTGAAGGGGTTTTATTATTTTAAGGAGGTGTAAAGCTTTAAAAAGGAGTGAAAGTATGGCAGTACTTTCACCCCGGGCTGCGATGATCACCCCTTGAGGAGGGCTTCAGAATCGCTTAAACATTTTACCATGTGAAGCGAAATGGCGTCCAATTCAAGGAATATAAACCTTGAGGAGGAAAAGAAAATGAGTGAGTTAAAATTTGCGTATTGGGTACCGAACGTTAGCGGAGGGTTAGTTGTATCTAAGCTTCCACAGGAAACAGACTGGACATTTGAAGCGAACAAACGCTATGCTCAAATCGCAGAGGATTCTGGATTCGATTTTGCACTTCTTCAGACGCGTTTCTTTGCAAGCTATGGTGCTGAATATCAGCTGGAGGCGGCAACACTTGCAGCAGCTTTGGCGAGTGTAACTAAAAAGATAAATCTTATCTCAGCTGTTCATCCGGGGCTTTGGCATCCAGGTGTATATGCGAAGATGATGGCAACACTCGATAATATCTCTGGCGGCCGGGCGGCGATCAACGTCGTGAGTGGGTGGTTTAAAGGGGAGTTTACCGGATATGGAGAACCTTGGTTGGAGCATGACGAGAGGTATCGCCGTTCTGAAGAATTTATTAAAGTTATAAGAAGTCTTTGGACAGAAGAAGAGACAACGTTCAAAGGTGATTTTTACAGAATAAATGGCGCTCCGCTGAAACCGAAACCTGTTCAAAAGCCGACACCGCCAATTTTCCAAGGCGGTAACTCAAAGGCTGCAAAAGAGATGGCAGCAAGAGTTTCGGATTGGTATTTCATGAACGGAAACACGACAGAAGGATTCAAGAATCAGATTGCAGAAGTGAAGGCTTTGGCAGAGAAAGAAGGCCGTACTTTGAAATATGCGGCAAACGGATTTGTGATTGTAAGAGATACAGAAGAAGAGGCTGTTCAAGTTCTGCGTGATATTGTTTCAAATGCTGACGTTGAAGCGGTTGAAGGATTTGGTGAAGCCGTAAAAGAAGCAGGGCAATCGTCTAAGGAAAAAGAGGGAATGTGGGCAAATTCTACATTCGAGGACCTCGTCCAGTATAATGATGGATTCAAAACAGGTCTGATCGGAACACCTGAACAAGTGGCAGACCGCATAATTGAGTTGAAGCAGCTGGGCGTTGACCTTGTTCTGACAGCGTTTTTACATTATGAAAATGATTTGAAAGACTTTGGAGAGAAAGTGATACCGCTTGTGAAAGAAAAAGAAGCTCGATTGAAGGAAGAGGGAGTGCTTGTTTGATTTTTTTAAATGAAAAACATGTGAAAAGTCGCCGTTTGTGGCGGCTTTTTTTATTGTAGGTAAAGGTCGCTGGGGGTGTATTTAAAGAGCTCCCGAATGTCGAAATTTCTATAAACTTATCTTTACGGTGAATATATGCAAAGTTACCGTGGATAAAATTCGGATTACCGTGGATAAATTTCAGATTACCGTGGATAAAACACAATGGGGTGCAAATTAGCAGTGAAATCAATACTTCTGATGAGAACTTGTCTGCTAAAACTGTTAAAAGTACTGCTCATAGGATTCATGTATATTCTCACTATTTTATATAAAAATACAGGGACTTTAGACCTGATTACCACTACCAGCCTTAAAAGTATATGGAAAGAAAGTGAGAAATATTTATCATTGACGATGATAATCATTATCATTTAAAGTGGTACTTGTAATTAATAATGAGAATCATTTTCAGTAACGTGAATTTATTTAAATCTTAAGGAGGAGCAAACATGAGCACCTTAAAAATAGAAATGAACGAACTTTACCTTAAACAGCAGGAAAAACGGGAGTCGAACGCGAGGTCCTATCCAAGAAGGATCCCGATTGCTATAGAAGAAGCTGAAGGAATCTATGTAAAAGATGCAGACGGAAAAAAATTCATAGATTGTCTGGCAGGTGCAGGAACGCTGGCACTTGGTCATAATCATCCGGTCGTAATCGATGCGATTGAAAAAGTGCTTCATGACAAGCGCCCATTACATACACTGGATTTAACGACACCAGTAAAAGAAGAATTCGTGAGTGAAGTGTTTGATAGTTTACCAGAAGAACTCGCTAAGCGTGCAAAGATTCAATTTTGCGGACCAACTGGCGGAGATGCGATTGAAGCTGCAATTAAACTTGTAAAAACAGCGACAGGAAGAAGAAGCATTCTATCTTTCCAAGGCGGGTATCACGGAGCAACACACGGAACGATGGCTCTTTCTGGTAACTTAGGACCGAAGCAGCATGTTCAAGGTTTAATGCCTGATGTTCACTTTATGCCATATCCGTATGAGTATCGCTGTCCGTTTGGAATGGGTGGAGAAGATACAGGGAAAATCAGCGCCACATATATTGAAAACCTTTTATATGATCCGGAAAGCGGAATCCTTCCTCCAGCAGCTATGATCTTGGAAGTTGTTCAAGGGGAAGGCGGATCTATTCCTGCACCAGTTGAGTGGCTGCGTGAAATTCGCAGAATCACAAAAGAACGCAACATTCCGCTGATCATTGACGAGGTTCAAACAGGAATCGGCCGAACAGGTGAACTGTTTGCATTCCAGTATGCAGATATCGTTCCCGATGTTGTTGTTTTATCTAAAGCGATCGGAGGAAGCTTGCCGTTATCCGTTGTGATTTATGACCGGGAGCTTGATAAATGGGGACCTGGTGCACATATCGGAACGTTCCGAGGCAACCAGATGGCTATGGCCGCAGGAACGGCGACACTAAAATACATCAAAAAAAACAATTTATCACAGCATGCAAAAGAACTCGGAGAAAAGCTTATGCTTGAACTCTCCATTCTTCAGAATGAGATTCCGGAGATCGGTGATGTTCGCGGACGAGGCTTAATGGTTGGAGCAGAGATCGTAAATCCCAAAATTCCATCAGGCCAAAAAGGAACATTCGCAGCAAATCCTGAACTAGCGAGCCGCATACAACGAGAATGCTTTAATAGAGGCTTGATTTTGGAAGTCGGAGGCAGACATGGAAGTGTCATTAGATTCCTGCCGCCTCTTATCATTACGGAAGAACAGCTTGATGATGTGATCGTAATATTTAAAGATGCGGTAAGAGCCGCGCTCAAATAGGGGTGCAGAATGAACACTACTGATTTTGACCGTTTTTTTCTAAATAACAGTGAACCAGGATTGCAAAGTTTTCAGGACATCGTATTTGAAGCACAGCACCTTTTAAGTCATTTTTATAACAACAATACAGATGCATATAACGGCAAACAGCCGCATGACATTGAAAAAGAGTTGAATGCTTTGTCTTTCACTTCAAAAGACGGAGAAGATCCCTTCATCGTTCTTGAAGATGTAAAAGAAAAAATCGTTAAGAACAGTATTCACGTTTCACACCCGACAAGCATAGGCCATCTTCATTGTCCTCCGCTTGTCCCAGCCATTGCGGCGGAACTGATTATCGGTGCACTTAATCAGTCAATGGATTCATGGGATCAAAGTTCAGCTGCTACTTATCTGGAAGGAAAGCTGATTCACTGGGTAAGTGAAAAGTTAGGTCTTCCAAAGAATGCAGATGGCACGTTTACGAGCGGCGGCACACAATCCAACTATATGGGATTGCTGTTAGCTCGTGATCATTTTTGCGCCGAAAAGTGGAACTGGAACGTAAAGGTGAAAGGTCTGCCGCCTGAAGCGAATAAGATGCGCATTCTTTGTTCTAAAGATGCTCATTTCACGGTAAAAAAGTCAGCTTTTCAGTTAGGTCTAGGAGAACAGGCTGTAGTAACCATCGAAACAGATCACAACAAAAAAATGAACGTTCATGTTTTAGAGGCAGAAATTCAACGGTTAAAATCAGAAGGCTTATATCCGGTGTGTGTCGTTGCGACAGCAGGAACCACTGATTTTGGGAGCATCGATCCGATTCAGAATATAGCGGTGACCGCTGAGAGGAACGGTCTATGGCTGCACGTTGATGCTGCGTATGGCGGAGCATTAATGCTTAGTGAAAAACATTCACACAAACTCGCAAGCATCGAACAAGCAGACTCGATCACCATCGATTTTCATAAACAATTTTATCAGCCAATCAGTTGCGGTGCTTTCTTTGTGAAAAATAAAGAAAGCTTCCGATACCTGGCACACCATGCAGACTACTTGAATCCCGAAAATGATGAAGACGAAGGTCTCGTTCATCTTGTAAGTAAATCGGTTCAGACAACAAGACGGTTTGACGCATTAAAGCTTTTTATGTCACTTCGAATCGTCGGTGAAAAGAATTTTGCAAGCATGATCGATTATACGCTTCACCTTGCAAGTCAGGCTGCAGGTGTTCTGGATCAAAACGAGCAGTTCGAAGTCTGTAACAGAAACCCAGAAATAAATGCCGTCGTTTTCCGATATGGAGATGGCTTTGCTGAAAACCTGGATGAACTGAACATGTATATCTATAAAAGAATCCTTCATACAGGTACGGCTTTGGTTGCCAAAACAAAAGTGAAAAGCCAAGTATTTTTGAAATTTACATTGCTTAATCCGCGAACGACCATCGTGGATATTGAAGATATTCTTCATAGCATTTCTCAATTTGCAGTAGAGTACGAAAACAGGGGGATCACCCAATGACAAACCATAAACAACAAGCAGAAAATGCGAGCATGCAGAGTTTCTTAAACTGCTATCTTAGAGAAACACAAAATTTCATAGAAGTTGAAGGTGAGATGAATCACTTAGGATGGAACGGATATACACCAAAGAGATGGGTGAAAGTTTCTCTCGCTAACCAGAATTCTGCCATTTTTGCAGCGGTAAAGCATTGGTCATTAACAGGCAGACATTTATTTCACTTTCCTATTCTGTATAAAACAGGTGAGAAAGTGATACCGCTTGATTACGTTTCGCTTGTATCGGTTCTATCGAAGGAATTGCTGCTGGATCAAGATCGTGAAGATGCGGAAGACGAATTAATGCTCCGCACGATTCTAAGTAAAAAGAATGTACAGCGGTATTTAGAAGAGCGAGAAAATGACGCAGCTGACCTAGAGAACAGTGAATTTACATTTATTGAAGCAGAGCAGTCTCTTCTTTTTGGCCACCTTCTCCATCCAACACCGAAAAGTAAACAAGGAATGAGCGAAGAGCAGGAATCTAAGTATTCCCCAGAACTTAAGGGAACATTTCAGCTGCATTTCTTCAAAGCAGACAGGTCGGTTGTCGATCAGGATTCAGCAGACAACATTACTGCTGAAGAGATAACGATGCAGCTTCTTCAGAAAGATAAAAACTTTGTTCAAACGATAGAGTGTGATGAGCAATCTATCTTTATCCCTGTGCACCCGCTGCAGGTTCCTGTACTTTTACAAGATTCGTCTGTTCAAGCGTTGACCACTGAAGGAAGGTTAAGCTACATAGGTCCGTATGGAGAGCCATTTACAGCTACTTCTTCTATGCGATCAGTGTACAGCCATGATTTTAAATATATGTTTAAGTTCTCTGTACCTGTGAAGATAACAAACTCTCTTCGTGTCAATTTGGAAAAGGAACTTCATAGGGGAGTGGAGGTTTCCAGGCTTATGCAAGCGAGGATGGGACAAGAGCTGAAGGAAATCTATCCATCGTTTCAAATCATTCAGGATTCGGCATTCCTAAATATTCCAACAGAAAAAGACACGTCAGGGTTTGAAGTGGTAATCAGAGAAAATCCGTTTTATGAAAATGACAAAAATGCGAGTTTGCTGGCAGGGCTGTGTCAGGATCACGGATTTGAAGGAAAATCACGAATCGGAGCAATTATTCAGGACCTCGCGCAAAAAGAGAACCGATCTACAGAAGAAGTGAGCAAGGACTGGTTTGGCGAATACTTATCAATCGCTCTTGATCCGATGCTGTGGCTGTATGAAACATATGGTGTAGCGCTTGAGGCGCATCAGCAGAACTCGATCGTCCAGATGGAGAATGGCTACCCGAAGCATTTCTATTACCGTGATAATCAAGGATACTATTACAGCGAATCGAAAGCAGACATGCTGGTGGAACAGCTGCCAGGACTTAACCGGAAGAGTGTAACGATCTGCAGTGATGAGGTCGCAATCGAACGCTTCCGTTACTACTTCTTCATGAACCACCTGTTCGGACTGATCAATGGATTCGGTTCAGCTGGTCTTATTGAAGAATCAGAGCTTATGAAAATGCTGAGAAACAGGCTGATGCATCATGATAAACTGACGGGCGGCAAATCAGCATTATTAAGAAGTTTGCTAGATTCGGAGCAGCTGCCTTGTAAAGCGAACTTGCTTACACGTTTTTATGATATGGACGAGCTTGTGGGTTCTTTAGAAACGCAGTCCGTTTATACGAACATTCCAAACCCATTGCAGAAGGTGTTGACTCCAAATGCATCCAGCGTTTAGTTTCTATGATTCAACCATTGAGAAAACACTAGCTTTTATAAAAGTAGATTTGGAGAGGGATGCGGCACTTCTGCATAAATGGCAGCAGCAGCCATATGTTGTTCCGTTTTGGAAGCTGAATATATCCTTTGAAGACTATGAAAAGCACCTAGGAAATTTTTTGACTGACAAGCATCAGACTCTGTATTTAGGTTTGATCGATGGTGTTCCAATGAGCTACTGGGAAGCATATTGGGTGAAAGGGGATGTGGTTGAGACCTGCTACGATCCACACCCCGAGGATCAAGGAATCCACCTTTTGATCGGAGAGGAAGCCTACCTTGGAAAAGGGTACGCACTGCCTTTATTACGTGCGATCGTCCATTCTCAGTTCCAATCACAAGCTACGGAAAAAGTGATCGCTGAACCCGATATTTCGAATGAAAAGATGATTCATGTATTTGAAAAGTGCGGTTTTGAAAAAGTAAAGCCAATTGAGCTGCCAGATAAGACAGGGATGCTCATGTATTGCCATAGAGAAACGTTTGAAAGGAGATGGAAAGATGTCTTTAGAACAGCCGCAACAAAATAAAGTGTATGACATCATCGGTGTTGGCATCGGTCCATTCAACCTTGGGCTAGCGGCGATGCTGGATGAAACAGAGGGGAAAGACGCTCTATTTTTTGAAAAGAAAACAGAATTCAACTGGCATAAAGGGATGCTGATCGACGGTACAACTCTGCAGGTCCCATTCTTTGCTGACTTGGTGAGTATGGCGAATGTGAAGAGCAAGTATACGTTTTTAAATTATTTGCAGGAGCATAACAGACTGTATCATTTTTATTTTCTGGAGAACTTCCACATTCCCCGCACAGAGTATAACCATTATTGCCAGTGGGCAGCGAGTCAGCTTGATACGTGCCGTTTCGGAAAGGCTGTGGAACAAATTATGCCGGTTGAAAATGGTGATGAGCCGTTGTATGAGGTGATTGTAAAATCTGAGGAATCAGGTGAAATAACTACGTATTATACAAGACACCTTTCAGTAGGTATTGGAACAAGTCCTGCCGTGCCATCACATCTGGAGAAAAAGCTAGGTGCAAAAGTCATCCACTCCTCGCAATATTTAAATCGGAAAGAGGAGCTGCTGAACGCAAATTCCATTACAGTCATCGGATCAGGACAGAGTGCTGCAGAAGTTTTTTATGATTTAGCTCAGCATCAGGACAATGACGCTTATTCATTGAACTGGTTCACGCGTTCAAAAGGATTTTTCCCGATGGAGTACTCAAAGCTGGGGCTTGAATATTTTTCGCCTGATTATTCAAATTTCTTTTACCAGCTGCCTTCCTCCAAGAAGGACGAGCTGCTGCAGAAACAAGCCCTTTTGTATAAAGGCATAAGCATGGATACGATCGCGGATATATATGATCTGCTTTATGAAAAATCGGTAGGTCAGTATAAGCCAAAGATTCATTTGCAAGCGATGACCGAACTCGTTTCTTTAGACAATGAAGGTGACACACATCTGCTTTCACTTCGTCAAAACATTACGGGTGAAGTGTTTGAGTTAGAATCTGACGTTGTTATATTAGGCACGGGTTATGCTCCTTCATTTCCGCACTTCTTGATGAAGATGCAAGAAAGAATACAGTGGGATTCTAAAAATCGTTACCAGATCACTCAAGATTATTGCTTGCAGACGAAAGACATGGAGAACAACCATATCTTCATTCAGAATGGAGAGCTTCACACGCATGGTGTCGGTGCTCCTGATCTGGGCCTGGGTGCACACAGAAACGCAGTGATTCTCAATAAAATCTTTGGTGAAGAAATTTATCCTGTAAACGAAAAAAATGTGTTTCAAAACTTTGGAACGGAACCATCATGGAAGCACGCAGCCGTTCGCTAAATCTTTTCCTATTAAGCTGTGTTTTTCTGTTCGTATGTACAGAAGTATTGCTATCACCGTTCTACCCGCAGTTTTTTAAAAAAGTATATGGCATAACAGATCCTGATCTTACAGGTTTTTACATTATGACATGCCGGCTGGTAGTAGTCGTTTTCACGCCGATTTGGGGACTGATCGCGCACAAAAGGCAAAACAGTTTTACTCTGCTGATCATTGGACAATGGGGCACAGGACTCTCTTGCTTCTTGATGGCTGTCTCTCAGACCTTTGAGATGTTTGTAGTAGCGAGTGTTCTTCTGCTGATCTTTAAGAGCAGCTATTTTCTGCTATATACGATTTTGATGCAGGAGAACCGAAAAAAGACGACAGCTGCAGCTGCAAGCTATCATGCTGTTCTGCAGGGTGCAATCGTTTCGGCGACATTATTATCTGGATGGGTCATACAGATGGAAAATCCTCTGCTAGTATTCTGGCTGATCGGGATTATGGAATGTTTGTTGGGTCTTTTCAGTTGTTTTATGCTGAAAAAAGCGGGGGGCAATGTGGAGGATGCTTCTTTACAAGAAAACGGCCAACGAAGTTCCACAAGCATGCTGCCACAATTATTCATATTCGGAATCGTCGTGTTAACCCTTCATATTGCTGTAAATATGGTTCGGCCATTTTTTACAACGTACACTGAACAGATGTATCACACAGACACCATGACGAGTAGTATATTGTATTTACTGCCTAGTTTAATAGCGATTGTATCTGTGCCTCTAATCCGAAAATACAGTGAGAAGCTAGGATGGAACGGCTATGTAGCGGCGACCGTCATGATTATTACGGGCTTGTTTTTCCAAGGAATTGAAACAGGAATTGCAGGACTGGTTGTGTTTCGCTGCATGTTCGGAATAGGAGCTGCCTGGTGTCTGACGAAATTAGATGTTTTTATTTTCAAGTGGAGCCAGAATACACATGGCGATTACAGCAAGGTCTCAGCGATTCAAAATGTGGGTCTTTTACTCGCACCTGTTGCAGCATCATCGATCGTAAACGTCCGGTCGCTGTCAGATATATTTTTTTATTCAAGTTTGTTCGTCGTTCTCCATCTGATTGTTTTCTTATGGGGAACATTTACACGACAAAGAAACAGAGGGAAACTTCACTTACATAAGGAGGAAAAGCATGCTTTATATAAATGAAACAGAATCCATTCTTCAAAAGGAAACGTGGGAAACGGTCAACAAAAATCTTCTTGCTAAGATGCTTGCAGAGTATATGTATGAAGACATGATCCTGCCGGAGGAAAAAAAAGAAGGTTTTGTATTTACTGTTAATGAGGACCGGCAATACCGTTTTGCCGCAGAAAAGCGTTACTTTGACAGCTATGATGTAGATCCAAAATCGATACAAGTATTAGAGAACGGTGAGTGGAAGCCTGCAGTAAGTGCGATCCGTTTCTTAACGGATATTCAGCCTATGATCGGTATGTCTGCAGAAACAGCAGGTCACCTTATTAAGGAATTGAACCATACACTGATCGCAGATGCCAATCTATTAAACCATCATACAAAGTCTTCCGATGAGCTGGCAGATCTTGATTATGCAGACTTAGAAGGAGAGATGTCTGGCCATCCATGGATTACGTATAACAAAGGGCGTATCGGATTTGGATTTGACGATTACAACAAATATGCACCTGAAAACCAAAACGAAACGAAGCTGTTTTGGATCGCGGTACATCGTGATCGTGCTCAGTTCCAATCTGTCAGTGAACTGCATTATGAAAAACTGATCAGGAAAGAACTGGATGGTGTGCTTGTTCAGCATTTTAATGAAATTTTACGTGAAAAAGGAAAACTGCCGCTCGATTACTACTTCATGCCCGTTCACGAATGGCAATGGAAGAATGTTTTGATTCAGAACTTTCCCGAAGACTTGGCGAACGGCATGATTGTGCCATTAGAAGAGGGAACGGATCACTATTTGCCGCAGCAGTCGATCAGAACGTTTGTAAATACAACCAATAAGCTGAAGTCACACGTTAAACTTCCGATGAGCATTTTAAATACGCTCGTTTATCGCGGGCTGCCATCAGAGCGTACAGTGATCGCGCCTCAAGTGACTGAACACATTAAAGGCATCTTTGAACGCGACAGCTTTTTAAGAGATCAATGTGAAGTTGTGCTGCCAGGAGAAGTAGCAAGCATCAATGTGAATCATGACCATTACAGCGAGTTGAAAGGTGCTCCATATCAATATTTAGAAATGCTCGGAACGATTTGGCGTGAAAGCATCTACACATACTTGAAGCCTGGCGAACAGCCGATTACGCTAGCTGCACTTCATCATGTCGATGTGAACGGCAAACCATACGTACAAAGCTTGATTGAAAAATCTGGATTGAGTGCTGACGAATGGGTGAAGAAGTTCTTTGATGTTGTGATGCCGCCGCTTCTGCATTTTTTATATCAATATGGAACAGTATTCTCGCCGCATGGTCAGAATACGATCTTAATTTTAAAAGATTATCAGCCTGAAAGACTGGCAGTAAAGGATTATGTGGATGATGTGAACATATCCGACCAGCCATTCCCTGAACTAGAGGGAGTAACGGAAGAATTGCGTAGGGTTCTTCGCAGCGAGCCGCCAGAAGGCTTAACGCAGTTTATTTTCACGGGTCTATTTATCTGTCATCTGCGTTACATGTCGAACGTGCTTGTACGCAATGAATTGATTGAAGAGGCAGTTTTCTGGTCCTATTTAGTTGACAGTATTGAAGGGTATCAAGAGCGATTCTCTCACTTAGAAGAGCGTTTCAAACTGTTTGATTTCTTTAAGCCAGAGCTTACAAAACTATGTTTGAACCGGAACCGAATGGTAGATTACGGATATGGGGATGGAGACGACCGTCCGCATGCATCTGAGTTTGGCAAAGTTAAGAATGCTCTGCATGAAATTCGTGCAAGCAGGTTAACCGTTTAAAGGAACGAATCAAGTTGAGAAAGGGCTGCATTTGTTATGAATGCAGTCCTTTTTTTGATGGAAAATGATGATTATATTGCGCGTTGGTTTAGTACGGGATGGAGGGTTCGCGAAAAATGTCGCCGAGTGTCGACTTGTGGATAAACGCTAAAAATTTTTGGATTGAGGTCCACTTTTCGTGGATTAAAGGTCAAATCTTGTGGATTCATTGTCCAAACTTTTGTATTCGCAGTTACTCCCGATAAAAAAATAGCTGTTTTCCTTTGTATTCTCCAGAAAACAGCATGGAAAATCCAATTAGCGAAGAAAAATGGTCAGGAATCTTTCTCACCAGTGTTTCACTCGAATAATAAAACTGAAACTTCTGTCTTTTTATTCCCGTATGTAATAATATGTAAGATGGGTGTAATAGGGGGCTAAATAAATGGATGAATTTGAAGACTTTCAGGAGTTTCAAGAACCTGGTTTAGGAGCAGGGGATTGGATATTTGAATTTGGACCGATTTTCATGGGGGTAATCTTTGTACTGGTTATAGGGACGTTTCTTTTTGTGATATTTAAAGGAATAAGCCAATGGAGCCACAATAACAAACAGCCTCAGCTGACGGTTCCTGCTGATGTGAAAACAAAAAGAAGCCGGGTAAGCGGAGGCGCAAACGATACGTCGGCGCGTACAACCTATTTTGTTACATTTGAAGTCGAAAGCGGAGACCGAGTGGAATTCCAAGTGAAGCCACAAGACTATGGTCAGCTGGTTGAAGGCGACAAAGGAAACTTAACATTTCAAGGTACACGCTATCTAGATTTTGAAAGAAATAGAAAGAAAGAATCAATCTTATTGGAGTGAAAACAGATGACAACAGAACTGGAGAACTATCAAGCAAGTGTATTAAATGCTTTCTTTAATAAAGAAGGGAAACTGAAAAACATACCTTCACAAAAGAAGAAAAAGTTAGTGGTGCTAGAGTACTTAATTCGTAAATTAGATGAAGAATCTTATAGTGAACTGCAGATCAATCAATTCATCAAACAATACCATGAGGATTTTTGTACCATTCGCAGAGAGTTTATAGTGAATGGTTATATGGATCGAGACGCGGGTTTTTATAAAAAAAGAGAAGAATCATTGTGGGTGAAGTGGCAGGAGCTGAAGTAAACGGATGAGTGTGGTTAGTTTAGAAAAACAAGCTGCTGAACGATTCTTATGGGAAGATTTAAGATTAGATGCAGAAGACCGTTTCGATTTGCGTATTTATAAAAATATGCCAATCAAACGCGGCTGGCTGAATCAAAAATGGAAAATAGAAACGAATAAAGGGACATTTCTTTTAAAGCAATACAACAGAGAACGGATCAAAAAATATGACCTTGATACCATTCATACAGCACTTCAGACTCAAAACCGCTGCTTTAATCATGGAGTTCCCTGTCCAGAACTGCTGGAACATGGCGGGGTACTTTTACATCAGACCTCGAATGAGGAACTGTACACCTTCATGCGTTTTATGGAAGGAAATTTAATAAGTGCTGGAAATGCTAATCCAGAACAGATGAAATCGTTAGGATCAGCTATAGGAAGGCTTCATGGTCTATTAAATGACAAAACTCTTCCTCCTAAAAAAGAAACCATGTTTAATTGGCCATCCTTCCAAGATCGTATTGATTATTGGGATTCTGTTTTATTGGAGTGCGATGGGAAAGGTCTAACAGAATTAAAGTCCTTCATACTTTTACAAAAGGAAGCAACCAGTAAGATGGGCAAGGATGATTTTGATAACCTGACTCCAGGATGGTGTCATCGGGATTTATGGGTGGATAATCTATTATTTACATCAGACGCCGTAAAAGCGATCTTAGATTTTGACCGGATGAATTATGACTTTCTTGAGTTAGACATTGGCCGAATTATTATCTCAGCATGCTTACATAATGATGCTTTAAATCGTGAAGCGGTACATGCATTTATTGAAGGATATTGCCATACAAATGAATTATCGCTTGAGAGGGTAATTCAATCTTTGTGTCTTGTTTGGTACATGGAGAGTACGTGGTGGATCTCTGTTATCAAGCATGAAGGTGAGCCGCCAAAAAGGTTTGCACATGAGATGATCTGGCTGGCACAGCATTTAGGCAATTTAAAAGAAATTTTAGCTTGGAAAAAATAAGCAAGGCAAATCACGTTTTATTCATTAAGCTTAAGGGAAATTCCTCACTATCAGATTAGAGGAGTGGTTAAGTGGAAACGAAACAATTAACTTTGCTTACAAAAGAAGATATGATAAATCCAGATCGAGTTCCAGCTTGGGTCATTGAAGAGTATAAGACCTTTCATGAAACAGTAACTGACAAAACGTTTCCTTGTTACTTTGGTATGGCCGCTGAGAAAAAAGGCGAACTTCGCTATGCATATGTGACTCATGATGACTGGTCAAACCTGCCTGAAGCTATTAAAGAATTCAATAAATTATTTGACGCACCTAAATTGATTCGCCATGGTTTGTTTGTGTTCGTCGAACCAGAAAAAGAAGAGAAAGACATTCCGCATTATCGTGAATATTTCTGGAACATTCTTAAATACCTTCACGAAACAGACGATCAGCCATGGCCAGAGCATATTCCAAAAGATCCCGATCATCACTTGTTTGCTTTTTCAGTGGATAATGAACCCTACTTTGTGTTTGGCAACGCACCAGCATATAAACAGCGTAAAACGAGGGATCTCGGAAACAGCTTAGTTTTAGGATTCCAGCCAAGACGCATTTTCGAAGGCTTAGAAGGAACATCCCCAGGCGGAAGCATGTCACGTGAAAAAGTACGTGAACGTGTGGAAAAGTGGGATAACCTGCCGACTCACCCGAACATCAGTCATTACGGTGACCCTGAGCATCGTGAATGGAAGCAGTACTTTATCGGTGATGACGTAGAACCGATTACCGGTAAATGTCCGTTTCATCATAAATAAGCAAAAGGACTCCTAGTCGAGTCCTTTTTTTAGTGACCATTCTTGTTCTAACATACTGAATAACAATGAATCCCTCCATCCGTCTTTTAGACGGATAGATTCACGAAGCCTTCCTTCTAAAGTCATACTAATTTTCTTTAATACTTTTTCGGAGGCTTTATTTCTTGGATCGCACGTCGCAAAAATACGGTGTAATTTTAACGTTGAAAATCCAAAATTAATCAAAATATTAGCAGTTTCTGTTGCATATCCAAAACCCCAGTAGCCCGGATGAATAACATATCCTATTTCACCTTCTCTATTAGCGGAGCTCCGAATACATAATTCTCCCGCACCAATCATTTCTCCAGATCGGTTTTCCACAATAGCGAACGCAAATCGCACTCGGGGATTATTCTTTGATTCATTAATCGCTTCATTAACATATGCAATAGAATCTTTTTCTGTATTTGGTCCCCATGGCTGATATTGAGAAACAATTTCCTGTGAAGCATATTTATGAACAGCTTTCCAATCTTCTTCTTCAAACTCTCGCAACATAATTCTTTTACCGGCTAACATTTGTCTCTCCTTTATTAGCATTTTAAATGGAAGGATTCTTTGAATTCTTATGTGTTCTAATGCTGCTGATAAAAATTACAAGACTAATAATTGTCGCCGTAAAATATGCTTTGTCAAAATCAAATTGTTCTACTGCCCTGTGATTAATCCATATATGAAACCCAAGTTTTGCAGCAATGATGACAGGAACACAAAGAATCATAAGTACTACATATTTATATAGGCTTTTTTTAGGAATCATTTTTTGTCTCCTTAAATTTTATTAGAATCCTTTCTATTTAATAAACATAAATCCCTTTCAAATATTGTAATATTTTCCTAAGGTGTTAGTTGTGATAATCTAAAAAAGAGTTGAAGAGCAACTTGAAGGTCTTTTTGCCTTTCTAAGGAGAGAATACATAATGAAATTAAAAGATATAGCAATAAAAATGGCTTCTATCTATCAGCAAAATCCTAAAGTAGAAGCTGATTTGCTCGCTGGTTCCGTTTCAAGAGGATGGGAAGATAAACATTCAGACATCGAGCTGAATATCTTCTGGTCTGAACCGCCTACAGATGAAGACCGAATGCAGCCCATTCAAACGATTCATGGATCAGTGATTGATTTCCACCCATTTGAGGAAGAAGAATGGGCTGAGAGCTACCTAACACCTGAGAATGTGAAGCTGGAAATCAGCAGCTTTTTAAAAAATACTGCTGAAACTTGGATTAACGATGTGGTGAATGAGCTTGATATAGATTACGGAAAGCAATGCATGGTTTCTTCTATTTATTACGGACAAAGTTTATATGGAGATTCAGTGATCAATACATTAAAAAACAAAGTTCAAAATTATCCAGATGAACTTGCCGAAAAGATGATTGAAGAGAACTTGGCGCTCTGGTATAGATGGAACAACCGCAAAGCATTATTAGACCGAAAAGACTGGCTGATGCTGTATGATTTAATGGGAGCGGTTCAGAAAAAGCTAATGGGTGTGCTGTTTGGATTAAACAAGTTGTATATCCATCATCCATCTTTTAAATGGATACATAAGTACAGTGAGATTTTTACAATTAAACCCCAAAATATGGATGAAAGATTTGCTGCTATTTTTCTAGGAGATGTTCATAATAGTGTGCAAGACCTTGAACTTTTAACCCAAGAGGTTTTTCTTCTAGTAGAGGAGCATTTTCCCCATCTGCCGTTTTTAAACGAATACAAAGAAAAAATGGATTTTGTGCGACCTGAAAATAAGGTATAAAAAACGAGAAATGCATACAAAATAGTGATAGCCATCCGGGTGGATTCGTCTGCTCGGGTGGTTTTTTATGAAAAGAGATAACTTTTAGCCATTTTGGCAAAAATGAAAATAGAATAATTGAAGTTGTAAAAAACGTTTACGGTACAGATGATTTAGGGAAGAGCCTTATATATACCTTAAATGGAGGATTATGAATGGCTACCGTAATTAAAGGAGAATATAAGCTCGTGAATTGTGACAGTGAGTTTGGAACATTAAAAAAAGTAATTGTTTGTGAACCTAGATATATGAAGATTGATGAGATCATCAATGAAACACAGCGTCATTTTGCGAAAGACAATATCAACATGAAACGCGCGATGAAACAGCATCAGGATTTTGTTAAAATGATGACCAACCATGGTGTAGATGTTTATAAACTTCCTCCGATGGAAAAGTTTCCAGAACAGGTTTTTACCCGGGATATCGGTTTTACAATTGGTGAGACTGTGTTTGTTTCTAGAATGGGAAGCAACATTCGTGACGGTGAAGAGAAGATTCTACGAAACTGGCTGCTGGAGCATCAAGTAAATCTCTCTCTAATAGAAGGAGACCGAATCGAAGGCGGAGGTGTAATCGTTCATGGCAATAAAGTTTATATCGGTGTTAGCGGAAGGACTTCAGAAGAAACCATACAAGAGTTGCAGTCTCAACTTCCAGATATGGAAGTGATCGCTGTTCCGTTTGATCCAATCTTTTTACACTTAGATTGTGTGTTTAACATTTTATCTGAAAAAGAAGCACTGGTTTATCCGCATGCATTTGAAGAAAAAGACTTAAACCTTCTCGCATCGCACTTCGAACTAATTGAAGTGAATAAAGACGAACAATTTACAATGGGGACGAACGTTTTATCAATTGGGAATAAAAAAGTGTTAAGTCTTCCATGTAATAAAAATGTAAACAGTGCTTTGCGTGAACGAGGATATGAAATATTAGAGGTAGATATTTCGGAAATCATTAAATCTGGCGGTTCATTCCGTTGCTGTTCCATGCCGCTTTATCGGGAATCTGTTTATTAGAATAAAGTCTCTGCCACTGGCGGGGACTTTTTTTATTTCTTGTTAAAAATGTTTTATAGAACATAATTTTCTGAGTTGAGGGAAAAGAGTAAGTATTCTACATCTAGGAGGTTATTATGAGAGCAGTTACTTTTCAAGGTACAAAAGACATCCAGGTGAAAAACGTTGAAGATCCAGTAATTCAGAAAAAGGACGACATAATTGTACGAATTACTTCAACAGCTATTTGTGGATCTGATCTTCATATTTATCAAGGTGCGCTGCCTACTAGGAAAGATTATGTAATTGGACATGAACCTATGGGAATAGTAGAAGATGTTGGTCCAGAAGTAACACGTGTAAAGAAGGGGGATAGAGTTGTCCTTCCATTTAATATTTCGTGCGGTCAATGTTTTTATTGTAATCATGATATGGAAAGTCAATGTGATAATTCTAATCCAAACCCAGCGATTGATACAGGAGGATATTTTGGATTTACTGAAAGGTATGGTAACCATCCAGGAGGACAAGCTGAGCTACTGCGTGTACCTTATGGAAATTTCATGCCTTTTGTCATTCCTGAATCGTGTGAACTTGAGGATGAAGCTTTGTTGTTCATGTCGGACGTCCTTCCGACAGCTTATTGGAGTATTGAAAATTCGGGTATGAAAGAAGGAGATACAGTAGCTGTCCTCGGATGTGGACCTGTTGGATTAATGGCTCAGAAATTTGCTTGGATGAAAGGAGCAAAACGAGTTATTGCCATTGATAATATCCATTACCGTTTAAATCATGCGGTCACAAAAAATCGTGCGGAAGTTTACAATTTTGATGATTTCGATAACATGGGGGCACACATAAAAGAAATAACAAGCGGCGGTGTCGATGTCGTAGTCGATTGTGTAGGGATGGACGGAAAAAAATCGGTTGTTGAGAAGGTTGAACAGAAATTGAAGCTGCAAGGCGGCACACTCAGTGCCATTGAGATTGGCCTTAATGCAGTGAGGAAATTTGGAACGATACAGCTTACAGGTGTGTATGGATCGATGTACAACATGTTTCCGCTAGGTAATATCTTCGAGAGAAACGTAACGTTAAAGATGGGGCAGGCACCTGTCATACATTACATGCCATTGCTTTTTGATAAGATTATTAATCAGGAATTTGATCCAACAGAGATTATTACACATCGAATACCATTAGAGCAGGCAGGGAACGCCTATAAAACCTTCAATGACCATGAAGATGAATGTATTAAGGTTGTACTAAAACCGTAGAAATAAGAAAAAGGAGCTCGGCAAATCCGAGTTCCTTTTGATTTATAATTGAGGTATTTCTTTATGAACTACAGCATGAATCGGAAGTAAGATCGAAAATGTTGTAACTTCGTCAGAAGAAGTACAACTGATTGTTCCTTTATGCTTTTCTATGATCTTTTTGCATACAAAAAGACCTATTCCGGTACCTAGCTCCTTTGTTGTAAAAAACGGTTCAAAAATCGTTTTAATGGTTTCAGGAGGAATGACAGGACCATTGTTTGAAATCGTTATATGTACGTTCGAATCAGACTCTGCTTTGCTATGAATAAAAATCCGGCGTTCTTGTTTCTTTTGGCGCAAAGCATCTATGGAGTTCATAATCAGGTTGAGCAAAACCTGTTTCAACTCATCCTTGTGTGCCCAGAGTGTAATGGTCGGATCAATGCGAGGTACAACATTCACATCAGCATCTACCAGGCTTGGATACATAAAGTCCAGTATGTCCGAAAATAAATCCTCGAGAACAAATTCTTCTGCATCTCTTTCCTGAACCCCTTTTCTAGAAGCGTGAAGAAACTGAGAGATTCGGAAATTGAGCTGAGTTAGCTCATGGCTGATTATATCAATATATTTCATTCTCGGATTTTCTTGCTGCATGAGTTTTACAAAACCCATGACCGCAGTGAGCGGATTTCGGAACTCGTGAACAAAGCTCGATGACATCTGTCCAAGAATGGTCAAGCGCTCTTTATGACTTTGGTCGATAAAGTGCGTTTTTTCTTGGATTTCAGCGTCTTTTAATTGGGTGTACTTTTTAACTGCGTGGTATAAGAACTCATCAAAAAGAGAATTGATCGTTTCAATCACAGGCTGAAGCTGTTGAATAGAAATACCTGAACCGGTGACGAACCTAACAATTTCACTTCGGCCTAAATTTACGTTATAGACGAATTCGCCAATGTTAATTTTTGCTTCTAACCTCTGGACGGCAACTTCATGTGCAAGCTGCTTAATCTTTTCAGGAGAAAGCTGGCCGCGTAAGGAAAGTTTAACGAGCTCCACCATGTGCAAAGCATTTTCGATGACCTTATCCTTATGTATATCATGGTTGGAGATCACGACTTTCTTGTGCCAATCGTTTAAATAATTCGGCAGATTTTCATCCATATATGTAATCAGACTCTCCGTTATGTCCAACGCCCGCACCTCTTTCAACATGAAATGATGAAATATGAAGAGAATTTATTTGCTATGTAAAAGTAATTCTACTACATATAGTAATTGATATATGAGATAAATGCTATATACAGTTTACAATTTTTTTATTGAAAAGGGAAAAAATAAGGTAGGTAATTTGATAGTTTATAACGAAATCTATAAATGAACTTCAATACCTATACTTCTTCTTTACTAGCCAAAGCTATCCTTCAAAAGTCTGTTAAATTTTCTAATTATTCTAAAAATATTTTAAGGAATTTCATATTGTGAAATTATTCGATTGTATCAAGCTATCTTTTTCAATACGATGAACGCATATTGAAAGGGGTGGTTGTCTTTAAGCTGACATTCTAAAACGTATCCGTTTGAGGGGGAGAATTTGTGATCTCATCTGTTCAAAAAATTTCAAGGATATTAAATTGCTTTACTAAGGATGAACCAGCACTAGGAAACTTGCAAATTGCCGAAAAGTTAAATATGAACGCAAGCACTGTTCACCACCTAGTCAGGACACTTTGTTCAGAAGGCATACTCATTCAAGACAGTCAGAAAAAATATAGATTGGGATGGAAGCTTCTAGAATGGAGCAACCATGTTATGTATCAGCAAGACATCAACACTGAAGCTCTTCCGCTGTGTGAAGGTCTTGTCAGAAGGTTTAATACAACTGTACATATCGGAATGCTGGATAGTGGAGAAGTGCGATTTGTTTTGCGTGTCGCCTCATCAAATTCAGTACAAGTCCCTACATTTATTGGTGATACGAAGCCTGCTTATTGTACGAGTACTGGAAAAGTCTTACTTGCTTACAATACCTCAATGATTAAACCCACAATATCAAGAGGACTGCTTCGACGTGCTCCTAACACTATTACATGCGTTGAAAAACTAAAAGATGAACTTGCCCAAATAAGAGCAAACGGATATGCCATAAGCAACAACGAAAATGAAATGGGGCTGTATGGCATTGCAGCACCTATAAAATCGTACACAGGACAGACAATTGCAGCACTTAATATGGTAGGACCTGTGTCTTATATGCTTGGACAGGACACACTATCAATGATTCATCATGTCGTGAAGACAGCGGAGTCCATTTCAAAAGAACTAGGTTTTATTAGCGTTTTATGATAGCGCTTACATTTTAAAATCGTATTGGAGGATTAAATATGAAGAAAAGGTTAAATGTAGTACTAGCTCTTTTTTTAGCATTAATCCTTCTAACATCATGTAGCAGCGGAGCAAAAGATTTAGCGAGTTCTGGAGATGCATCAGCTGATGGTAAAACTTATAAATTCAAACTCGCTCATATTACACCGCCTTCACACATGTGGCATAAAGCTGCTGAAAAATTTAAAGAAGAGCTTTCTAAGCGTTCTGATGGAAGAATTGAGCTTGAGATCTATCCATCATCACAGCTTGGTAGTGAAGCAGACATGATGCAGCAAATCGAATCAGGATCCGTTGATTTTGGATTTATTACAGCAGCTTATACAAGTTCGCGTTCCCCTTCATTTGCGGCATGGTTTGCTCCATACGCCTTTAAAGATTTAGAAGCAGCACACGCGGCAAGAGAATCTGAACCGGCAAAAAAAATTCTTGCAACACTTGATGAACAGGGAATCACAGGCTTGGATTATTTGTTTGCGGGACAGCGTGTAATGTTATTTAAGGACAAGCATGTGAAGAAGCCTGAAGATATGAAAGGCTTGAAACTTCGTGTAACACCAAGTCCGCCAATGCAGGATTTCTATAAATCTACTGGAGCTTCAACTGAAGGTCTTCCGCTTCCTGAAGTTTATTCTGCGGTTCAGACAGGTGTAATCGATGGCATGGATATGGACTTGGATGCAGCGATCACAAACAAATATTATGAAGTAGCTAAATACGGAGCGGTAACGAATCACATGGTATGGCCAGCGGTTGCTATGGTTAATAAAAGTACGTTTGAAGGAATGTCTGAAGAAGACCAGAAGATCGTACGCGAATCATTAAAAGCTGCAGCGGATTATGCTGTTGAAACTCGTTCTGGTCAAGAAGAAGAGTTCAGAAAAGAATTAGCTGACAACGGAATGGAAATCTATGATATTGATCCTGAACTTTTCAAACCATATATTGAAGAATTTGATAAAAAATATGGTCCTACTGATCCGCTGATTCAGGAATTCATAGATTCTGTAAGAAAGTAATTAAGAGATTGGTGTGTTTAAAATGGACATAAACTACGGCAAAAATATGAACCAAACTATAAAACCTCCAATTAAAGGAGGGAGCGATATGATTATAAGTCTCAGCAATGGAATTTCTAGATTTGAAAAATTCCTTGCTGCTATCCTCATGTTAGCTTTAGCAATTATCGTAGCCCTTTCAGTGGCATTTCGTTATTTTTTAAATGCACCTCTATCATGGTCAGGTGAAGTTGCTGTGTTTCTATTGATTTGGATCAGCTTTATAGGCGGGAGTCTGGGACTTAAAACTAAGTCTCAGGCTGCTGTTACACTGCTGCTTGATTATTGTCCCCGCAAAGTAAAAATGTGGATTGCCGTTTTCAGTCAGGTGTTTATCATCATCTTTCTCGTATTAATATTGTCATACACATATACATGGATATTGTCAGATGGGGTAGCGTATCAAAAGTCTACAGCGATTCTGCTTCCGATGTGGATTCCTTACAGTGCGGTTCCGATCGGTTTAACCTTTGCGTGCATACATGTATTCGCTCAATTAGTTCATATCATTAAAACAAAGGGGGCAGAGTTATGACAGCTGCTCTTATCATCGGAATTTTTATTCTGTTTTTATTAATGGGTATCCCGATCTCTCTTGTATTAGGAATGATTACAGTCGTTTACTTTTTCTTGAATGGGAACACTGCTTTATTAGATTCAACACCTATGAGACTTTACTCGGGTCTTGATAATTTTGGTCTGCTGGCTATTCCATTGTTCATGCTTGCAGGTGAGCTTATGAACGGCGGAGGAATCACAACACGTCTTGTGAGATTTGCAAAAGTATTCGTTGGTCATGTGCGCGGCGGACTGGCTTATGTGACAGTAGTTGCCAACATGTTCTTAGCTTCAATATTAGGATCAGCAAACGCACAGGCAGCGATGATGAGTAAGATTATGGTGCCGGAAATGGAAAGAGAAGGGTATAACAGGGAATTTTCTTCTTCACTCACACTTGCATCATCGATCATCGCACCTATAATACCGCCAAGTATGATTTTTATTATTTATGGCACCTTGTCAGGGACATCAATAGGCGGCTTATTTATGGCAGGCATTGTACCAGGATTGATTTATGGCGCGGCATTTATCAGTGTCATTGCATATATGGGCTATAAATACAATTTTCCGAAAAGCAAAAGAGCAACAGGAAAAGAAATGTGGGACAGTACATTAAAAGTAATGCCGGCGTTAATTGTTCCTTTTGTGATTATCTTTGGCATTCTGAGCGGGGCTTTTACAGCGACGGAATCAGCGGCGGTAGCTTGTGTGATTGCATTTTTAGTAGGGATGTTTTTTTACAAGGAATTGAGATGGAAGTCCATTCCTCAAATCATGATTAACACGGTTATCAGTACAGCAACGGTTACATTCTTAATTGCAATGGCCAATATTTTTGGCTGGCTCATTGCCTTTGAACAACTACCTCAGCTTTTCGCCGACAGCATGTTATCGATCTCGGAAAATCCGTTTGTGTTTTTATTGCTCGTTAACATTATGCTGTTGATTGTCGGGATGCTGCTGGATGGGATTGCGGCGCTGATCATATTAGTACCGGTCTTTATGCCTTTAGTTACATCCTTTGATATTGATCCGATTCACTTTGGTGTCATTATCTGCATCAACTTAACAATCGGTCTATTAACTCCGCCAGTTGGAACAGGGTTATTTATCGTTTCATCAATTGCTGAAGTCCGTTTTGAAAAATTAGTTAAATCTTCAGCACCATTTTTAGTCGTAGCGATTGCTATTTTATTTTTAATCACATATTTAGAAGATGCGGTTCTTTGGATTCCAAGAATGATCGGTCTTTAAAACGAAAAAGAGCCATTCTGAACGAGGCTCTTTTTCTAAATGATTGTTGGCATTGCCTCCTTGACAAGTTGATTGGAGTGCAAGGTGCGAGACTCCTGGGGGATCAGCGGGACAGGTGAGACTCCTAACGGCGTAAAGCGCAGAGGAGGCTCACCGCACGCCCCCCCGGAAAGCGAGCATCCTGGATCGGAAATCAACTACTTCCAAAAGCTTTCTTCAAACACCGAAATAAATTAATTTTCTGATAATTTCATAATATGAAATTTCCGCATTGAGAGTTGAAAGCGCTTTCTTATATATTGGTTACAAATTCAAACATCTATTCATAGAGGAGGCAGATTGTATGGGAATTAGAACTGGTGCTCAATATATACAAGCTTTGAAATCTCGTTCACCAGAAATTTGGTTAGAGGGCAGGAGAGTTACAGATGTTGTGAACGAGCCTGTTTTTAAACAGCCGATTCAAGAGATTGCTAAACTATACGACATGCAGCATGATCCGCAATATCAAGATTCCATTACACATATTTGCAAAGAAACGGGCGAAAGGGTAAATAACGCGTTTCTGCACCCGACGAGCTATGAAGAAATGATGGCGAGAAGCCAGCTGTTTGAAATCTATGCAAAGTCTACTTTTGGACTCATGGGCCGTACACCTGACTTCTTAAACGTTGTTGTAACAGGCATGGCCCATAATGGATGGTTCTTAGATCAGTACAATCCAGAATGGTCTGTAAATATCAAAAATTACTATAACTACATAAGAGATAACGATCTGTTTTTAACACATGCGATCATCAATCCGCAGAATGACCGCAGCAAGAACTCTCATGGTCAAAAAGATGTGTTCACACATCTTGGAGCAGTTGAAGAAACTCCGGATGGGCTAGTTGTTCGTGGAGCAAAAATGCTGGCAACACTCGCGCCGATTACAGATGAAGTCATCATCTATTCGTTCCCTGGATTCGCACCAGGAGACGAACGCTATGCTCTAGCGTTTGCGGTGCCGGTGGACACTCCTGGACTGAAACTTATTTGCCGTGAACCGATGCAGGACGGCAAGCGGTCCCAGTTTGACCATCCACTCGCATCACGCTTTGAAGAGATGGACGCACTCCTCGTCTTTAATGACGTACTTGTTCCTTGGGATCGTGTATTCCTCTATAACAATGTGGAAGCTGCTAATCTTCTATATCCGAAGACAGGAATCGCTCAGCAGCCTGCTCACCAATCAGGTGTAAGAGGCTATGTGAAGCTGGCGTTTGCAACAGAAGTAGCCTGTAAACTAGCAGACTCTATCGGTGTCGATGGATACCTTAACGTTCAAAATGACCTTGGCGAACTCGTGCAAAATGTAGAAGTAATACGCTCATTATTGCGAGTAGCAGAGTATGAGTATGAAACAACAGCTTCTGGTGAAGTGATGCCGAATGCCGCAGCTCTTGAGACAATTCGCGGTATGCTTCCTAAAATGTATCCAAGAGCAATTGAAGTCATCCAGATCATCGGTGCCGGCGGCTTGCTCATGTCACCGACAGGAAATGATTTTAACGCACCGGAAATCCGGAGTGAAATTGATAAATATTACTTAGGCCGAGAAGGTGTAGATTCACTGGAACGTGTGAAATTGTTTAAGCTTGCTTGGGATCTCTGCGGAGAAGCGTTCGGACAGCGTCTCGTTCAATATGAGCGCTATTACACAGGGGACCCGATCCGCAAGAGAGCGATTTTCTATAACGGATACAAAAGAAAAGCGAAATTCTCAATGGTTGATGAAGCCCTTTCTGTAACACATGATTTTGTAGCTGACCAGCCTAAGCTGGCTAAATAAAAGGAGGCAATAAGGATGAGTACAACAACTTTAAAATCTTTTAACCTATTAAAATGGATCGAAGAAAACAAGGATCTTCTTAAGCCGCCGGTAAACAACAAAGTCATTTGGCAGGATTCCGAGTTCATCGCGATGATTTTAGGCGGACCGAACAAAAGACGTGATTTCCATGTTGATCCGTCAGATGAGTTTTTCTATCAGATCAAAGGCAGCTGCTATGTAGAAATCATCAACAAGGAAGGAAAGCGTGAAGTCGTAGAGGTAAAAGAAGGTGATGTATTCATGCTGCCGGCAATGGTTCCGCATTCACCTCACCGTGTGTCTGATTCATATGGACTGGTTATTGAGCGTAAGCGTGCACAAGGTGAACTAGAAGATTTTGTCTGGTTCTGTGACCGCTGTGACTCTGAGATGCACCGTGTGACGGTTCAGTTAAGTGATATTGAAAAACAAGTTAAAGAAGCCATCCATAGCTTCAACTCCAACGAACGTGTCCGTTTGTGCAAGGACTGCGGCTATCAGATGCCTGAGAATGTGGAGGAATGGAAGTGCTAAGAATTGACTTTCACACACATATCATTCCAGAGTCGTTTCCTGACTTTGCTGAAAAGTATGGTGGGGAGAGATGGCCGGTTCTGAACAGAACGTGTGCATGCGGAGCTGCCATTATGGTCGGAGGCAAAAACTTTAGAGACGTAACCGATCAAGTATGGGATCCGAAAAAAAGGATCGATGACATGGATCGTGAAGGGGTAGACATTCAGGTTCTATCCCCGATCCCTGTAACGTTCTCTTACTGGGCACCGCCGGAACAAGCGGAAGCGATGGCACGAATCCAGAACGATTTTATCGCAGAAACAGTGAATGAATACCCTGATCGCTTTGCAGGACTTGGGACTGTTCCGATGCAGGACGCTGAGACTGCTATCGGTGAGATGGACCGCTGCATGAACGAACTCGGTCTTCATGGTATTGAGATCGGTACGAACGTGAACGGACAGAACCTGGATCATCCTTCATTTATTGAGTTTTTTAAAAAAGCAGAAGAGTGGGAAGTACCTCTGTTCATTCATCCATGGGAAACACTAGGGAAAGAGCGCATGCCGAACCATAATTTTATGTACACGATCGGTATGCCGAGTGAAACAGCGCTAGCTGCAGCGTCTTTAATCTGGAGCGGCATGATGGAGAAGTTCCCAAAGCTGAAGATCTGTTTTGCTCATGGCGGAGGGTCTTTTCCGTATTTGATTCCTCGCCTCGATCAGGGCTGGCATGTGTGGCCGCACCTTCGTTTGACTACACATCCTCCGAGTCATTATGCGAAGCAATTTTATTTTGATTCGCTGAATTACGATCCAATGAACATCCGTTATATGATGGAGCGTTTTGGTTCTGACAAGATTTTTATGGGTTCTGATTATCCTTTTCTATTGCGTGAAGTGAATCCAGGAAAAGTACTGGATGAAACAGTGGATCTTACAAATGAACAACGCAAGGCGATGCTAGGCGGTAATGCAGCAGCCTTCTTAAATCTCGAAAAACGAAAGCGGGGTGCAGCCGTTGCAAGTCATTCAAACACCGGAGGAAAAGCTTGAAAGTTTAGGGCTTGTTCTCCCAGAAGTGCGCCCGTCTGTCGGTAATTATGTGAGCTGTGTACGAGTCGGAAATCTCCTTTTTACAGCAGGACAGGGTGTTGATCAATATCACGGAAAGCTTGGGGAAAACCTGACGCCCGAAGATGGATATGCCGCCTCTAGGCAGTCCATGTTGAACCTGCTGGCTGTTGTCCAGCATGAGCTTGGAAGTTTAAATAAAGTAAAACGCATAGTGAAGCTTCTTGGATTTGTGAACTGTACAGAGGATTTTACAGACCAGCCGAAAGTAATTAATGGTGCTTCTGATCTTTTAGTAAATATTTTCGGTGAAAAAGGAAGACACGCCAGATCCGCAGTAGGAATGGCACAGCTTCCGGGCGGAACTGCAATAGAAATTGAGATGATTGTTGAGATCGATGAAGAGAAGGGGGACTAGAAAGTGAAATCAGAAACCCTTGCACAGACAGTAAAAGTAAAAAATGCGAGACTGTTCATTGATGGAGAATACGTCGATGCACTTTCTGGTGAAACTTTTGAATCGATTAACCCTGCAACGAATGAAAAACTCGCCCTTGTAGCAAATGGCAGTGAGCAAGATGCGAAGCGTGCTATTCAATCTGCTAAAACAGCTTATGACAGCGGAGTCTGGAGCAGGATGCCTGTCGAAGAGCGGTCAGATATTCTATGCAAGATGGCTGATCTCATCATGAAGAATGTGGACGAGCTTGCGATGGTTGAGACGCTTGATGTCGGTAAACCGATTAAAGAAAGCCGGGGATTTGATATTCCGCGTGCCGCATCTAATTTTCGATTTTTTGCCGAAATGTCAAAATACATGGTAAGTGAGCATTATGACAAACACAACATCATGTCCTATGCCAAGTATAGTCCAGCAGGGGTTACGAGTCTGATCATCCCGTGGAATCTTCCTTTCATGCAGATGACATGGAAAGCTTCAGCGGCACTTGCTGCTGGAAATACGGTTGTAGTAAAACCAGCTTCATACACGCCTCTTTCTGCCGTTATGTTTGGAGATATTGCGAATGAAGCTGGGCTCCCGCCAGGTGTTCTGAACATCATTACTGGTCCGGGAAGCACAATGGGAGCAGCGATGACAACTGATCCAAACGTCCGCCGCATCTCATTTGTTGGAGAGTCGAACACAGGAAAAACGATCATGAAAAACGCTGCTGAAAATTTGATACCTGTATCACTGGAGTTAGGCGGCAAGTCTGCAAATATCGTTTTTGAAGATGCTGACTTAGATGAAGCGGTTAAAGGATCCATTGATGCGATCTATCGGAATCAAGGGGAAATATGCTTGGCAGGATCCAGATTGCTTCTGCAAGAAAGCATCTATGACGAGTTTTTGAACAAGTTTGTTGCAGCAGTTAAGAAAATTAAGGTAGGAGATCCAACCCAGGAAGATACCGATATGGGAGCGCTCGTATCGAAGAGTCACCTTGAAACGGTTGAAACCTATGTGGATATTGGATTAAAAGAAGGTGCAAAACTCGCATGCGGAGGTAAGCGAGTTAAAGGACTCGAAGCAGGAAACTTCTATGAACCTACTGTTCTTTACGACGTGAATAATAAATGGCGTGTGGCACAGGAGGAAATCTTCGGACCGGTTCTTGTCGTCATTCCATTTAAAACAGAGGAAGATGCGATCCAAATCGCAAATGATTCACAGTACGGACTAGCAGGAGTTGTTTGGACTAACGATATCCGCAGAGCACAGCGGGTTTCAGCCGCAGTAGATTCTGGATTGCTCTGGGTCAACTGCTGGTACATACGAGACCTCCGCACACCATTTGGCGGATCAAAAGCAAGCGGAATCGGTCGAGAAGGCGGAAGACACAGCTTCGAGTTTTATTCAGAGGCGAAGACGATAACGATGAAATTATAGGGTAAGATTCGTTGCTGCAGAGAGTGCAAGTGGTTGATTTCCGCTCCAGGTTGCTCGCTTTCCGCGGGGCGTGCGGTGAGCCCACTAGTCGCTTTGCGACATTGAATGGTCTCACCTGTCCCGCTTCATGGAAGTATCCTTGCTCCTGCGTCAACAAGTAAATGCTCCCGATGTAAGCTTCCTCGTCGCATGCCTAGCGAGAAGCTACTCAAGTGGTAGGCACGCACCTTGCGCTCCAATCAACTTGCATAGAAATTTTTCAAAACCATTTGAAGAACGATTCGTATCATCTGTTAATTAAGATTTTATATAGTCTTGTTAAACGTGATTGGATTCCAGTCGCGTTTTGCTCTTTGAATAGAGAAGGGAGGATTTACTAATATGCAACAGCAGATTATTTCTAAATTAACAGCAGAACTGATAGAGGCAGAAGAGAAACTCGTTCCTGTTACGCCTTTATCTGAACGTTATCCCGAGCTGTCTGTAAAGGACTCTTATGGCATCCAGCTCGAATGGGTTCAAAAGAAACTGGATGAAGGACGGGTCGTAATCGGGAAAAAGGTCGGACTGACGAGCAAGGCTATGCAGAACATGCTAGGTGTCAATGAACCGGATTATGGTCACCTTCTTGATCATATGAAAGTTACGAGTGGCAGTGTGCTTTCCAGACATGATTTTATCAAACCAAAAGTGGAAGCAGAGATCGGATTTATC
Organism: Fictibacillus arsenicus; assembly: GCF_001999465.1. Classification (GTDB taxonomy): domain Bacteria; phylum Bacillota; class Bacilli; order Bacillales; family Fictibacillaceae; genus Fictibacillus; species Fictibacillus arsenicus. The sequence continues at coordinate 943,780 of NZ_MQMF01000002.1, read as the reverse complement.
TTAAAAGAAGATTTGTGCGGTCCGAATGTTACGTATGTTGATGTTCTGATGGCAACTGAAGCGGTAGTTCCTGCCTTAGAAATAATAGACAGCAGAATAGAAGATTGGAAGATTCAGCTTGTGGATACGGTTGCTGATAATGGTTCATCAGCAAGAGCCGTTATCGGTGAACCATTTTATGAGATTGAGCAAATTGATCTTCGTACATTAAGCATGACACTCTTAAAAAATGGCGAATTGACCGCGACAGGTGCAGGCGCTGCTGCTCTTGGACATCCGGCTCATGCGATCGCATGGCTCGCTAACAAACTAGCAGACTACAATATCTCGTTAAAAGCAGGAGAGCTCATTCTCCCAGGTGCCTTGTCTGCTGCGATCGATGCAGATGCAGGTGATGAAATAACCGCAGCTTTCGGAAAGCTGGGTACTGTATCTATCTCTTTTCATGACTAAACTTTGTGCAGAAAGGACTAATATCAGTGAAAAAGATTAAAGCAGCTATAATCGGTTCAGGCAACATTGGCACTGATCTGATGTATAAGCTTCAAAAAAGTGATTGTCTTGAACTTACAGCAATGATTGGGATCGATCCGGATTCTGATGGTCTGCGGCGTGCGAACTCTGCAGGTTACCGGGTGTTCACGAATGGTATAGAAGATTTTATAGAAAGACCGGACCTTGCTGACATCGTGTTCGATGCCACTTCTGCTAAAGCGCATTTGAGACATGCTGAGATCTTAAAAGATATTGGGAAGACAGTGATCGACCTTACACCTGCAGCAATAGGACCATTCGTCTGTCCGCCTGTAAACTTAGGAGATCATCTGGATTCATGTAATATCAATATGATCACGTGCGGGGGACAAGCTACGATTCCAGTGGTGCATGCGATAAATGAAGTCGCTAATGTTACATACGGTGAGATTGTGGCGACGATCTCATCATTAAGTGCAGGTCCTGGAACACGTGCAAACATTGATGAATTCACGATCACAACACGGCGGGGAATTGAAGAAGTCGGGGGAGCAGATCAAGGAAAAGCGATCATTATCTTAAATCCTGCAGACCCTCCCATTTTGATGAGAGCGACCATCTATTGTGAAGTGAAGAACCTGGATGAAGAGAAGATCAGACAGTCGATTGCTGAAATGGAGAAAAAGGTTAGGGATTATGTACCTGGTTACCGCTTGAAACAAGACCCCCTATTTGACGGCAGTCGCGTCACGGTTTTTGTCGAGGTAGAAGGGGCTGGAGATTATTTTCCGAAATACGCAGGCAATCTGGATATCATGACAGCTGCTGCAAAACAAGCTGGAGAAATGGTAGCCAAGCATTTGTTTGGACAAGAAAGATATTTGAACAAGGCGGTGACAACGCATGAAACGAAATAGTTCTTTGCCGCTGAAATTTACAGAAGTATGTCTACGGGACGGCAGTCATGTGATGGCTCATCAGTTTACGGAAAAACAAGTATTTGATGCAGCTAAAGCACTTGATGAAGCGGGTATGCATTATATCGAAGTGAGCCATGGTGACGGGTTAGGAGGTTCAACGCTTCAGTACGGAAGGTCGCTTACCGATGAGATGAAGCTGATCGAAACCGCAGTTGGCGCGTGCAAACAGGCGAAAGTTGCTGTTCTTTTACTGCCTGGTATCGGGACAGTTTCAGAGTTAAAACAAGCACATAAGTTAGGTGCAAGTCTCGTCAGGGTTGCTACTCATGTTACGGAAGCTGATGTTTCCGCTCAGCACATCCACATGGCACGTGAACTTGGAATGGAAGTTATGGGCTTTTTGATGATGGCTCACTCAGCTCCTGTAGAAAAACTGGTGGAACAAGCTAAACTTATGGAGTCTTATGGCGCACAAGGCGTGTATGTAACAGACTCAGCCGGAGCTCTTTTGCCTCACGAAGTGAAGGAGCGGATCTCTGTGTTAAGAAACTCACTTGATATCGAAGTTGGATTCCACGCACATAACAATTTATCTGTCGCTGTCGCAAATACGTTAGTGGCGATCGAAGAAGGTGCGACTCGCATCGATGGAAGTGTCCGCTGTCTTGGAGCAGGTGCAGGAAATACACAAACAGAAGTGTTACTTGCCGTGCTGGACCGGATGGGGATGGAAACAGGAATAGATCTTTATCAGATGATGGATTTAGCTGAAGATGTGATCGGACCGATGCTTCCGGGATCGCAGGAAATCCGTAAAGGCAGTCTCGCGATGGGCTACGCTGGTGTTTATTCTAGCTTTCTTCTTCATGCTGAACGCGCTGGTAAACGGTTCGGTTTAGACCCAAGAGATATTTTAATAGAATTAGGTAAACGAAAAGCAGTTGGCGGACAAGAGGATCTTATTATTGAAGTAGCTGCTGAATTGGCACAGAAAACGAAACTGGAGGTGTAGAGCATGGCAGTAACGAACAGGTCTGATATTGAAGTCATCGATTATCTCTTGCGTGCAGAAAGTGATGTTAAAGAAGTAGTAAAAATAACCGATCAGTACCCTGATCTGTCTATTGATGAAGCGTATGATCTGCAAAAAAAGCTGATTGAAAGACGAATGGAGAAAACGAAAACAAAACGTCTAGGAATCAAACTTGGTCTGACGAGTAAGGCGAAGCAGGAAATGATGGGCGTTCATGAAGCGATTTATGGCTATCTTTTGAGTGACATGCTGGCTTTGGAGTGGGAACCGCTTCAGCAGCACAGACTGATTCATCCAAAGGCAGAACCAGAGATTGCCTTTATTATGGGAGAAGACTTGATGGGCGAAGAGGTTACAGCTGACGATGTCATGAAAGCGGCAAAATATGTTGTAGCAGCCATCGAAGTGATCGACAGCCGCTACAAGGATTTCCGTTTTACCCTTCCAGACGTTGTAGCAGATAACTGTTCTTCAGCAAAATTAATATTGGGAAGCAAGATGGTGAAGCCAGAGGAACTGGATTTAGCAAGCATCGGAATGGTTATGAGCAAAAACGGGGAGATAGTAGCAACAGGTGCAGGTTCAGCTGTTCTTGGCCACCCGGCAGAAGCTGTTGCATGGGCTGTTCAAAAGCTGGCTAAACGCGGCGAAGGATTGAAAAAAGGAGACATCGTACTTAGCGGAGCATTATCAGAAGCGATAGCTTTTGATATGGATGATACAATCATCGCTCAGTTTGACGGATTAGGTTCTGTCACGCTATCGTCAAGATATGTAAAATAGGAGAAGTTTGCAGATGCCAATTATTCAGGTTCAAGTTATTGAAGGCAGAACAGATGAACAGCTGAGTAAGCTGATGGATAGCTTAACGAATGCAGCTGCTGAATGTTTAGATGTAAAAAAAGAACAAGTACGCGTACTGATCCAGGAAGTTCCGAACAAACACTGGGGAGTAGGCGGGAAACCAAAGCAAGGTTGAGACATTTTGATGACAGAAGACGCTGAAATCTTTATTTCGGCCACTTTCAATGAAAACCTATTTAATGTGGATGTCCCTCCTGATCATACTCAGGAGGGATTTTTCAATTTTTAGAGGGAATTGAGGTGACAATAACCCAAAAATAAGCAGGTCAGGATTGAACCATCTTCAAACAATCAAATCAGGTGCAGTTTCGGGTGCCGAAACTGTTTCCCATTGATACCTGAAGGGGTATTCAGCTCTGTTCAAGAGTTGGAATCCAGAAAAAAACGGCATTAATCCAGAAATTTGGGCAGTTTATCCACGAGTTTTAGCCCTCAATCCAAAAATTTCAGCTGTTTATCCGCGAGTTTACAATCCTCGACAAATCCCGCACCCCACGTAAACCCCTTCACCAATAAATACAGGAATAGTACAATCGTCAAATCTCATATCTTTAAACGATATGCTATCGTGAGGAGGGAGCTTGATGATCAAGCGTTTTAACCGGCTGGCCATCGAACTGCCGACGCCGACGAACCCAGATGCGAATGCGGCAGCTGCTGTTCAGGAGCTTTTAGGCGGACGGTTCGGTGAGATGTCAACGCTCAATAACTATATGTATCAATCTTTTAACTTTAGAAAAAGAGGAAAACTAAAGCCGTTCTTTGATCTTGTTTCAAGTATTACAGCCGAAGAGTTTGGTCATGTGGAACTCGTTTCCCATACGATCAATCTAATGATTTATGGTACGACGCAGCCTGGTGATGTGAATTCCGCACCAATGGCGGCAGCTACCGACAAAAGAAACACCCAGCATTTTATAGCAACCGCACAAACTTCATTTCCTTTTGATTCGATGGGAAAAGCATGGAATGGAGATTATGTGTTCAGCAGCGGCAACTTACTGCTGGATTTGCTTCATAACTTTTTCTTAGAATGCGGAGCACGGACTCACAAAATGAGAGTATATGAAATGACTAGTAACCCAGTAGCCCGTGAGATGATAGGGTATCTGCTCGTTCGGGGAGGAGTTCACGTTCTTGCCTATGCCAAAGCGATTGAAATGGTAACTGGTGTAGATATTAAGAAAATGCTCCCGGTTCCTGATCTCGAAAACGCAGCATTTGAAACGACGAGAAAGTTTGAGGCAGAAGGGGTTCATCGTAAACTTTATACGTTCAGTGATACAGATTATCGGGACATTGCCTTAATCTGGGCAGGTGAGCACCCGCTTGGAGGTCCGCTGGAAACCATAATCGGTGCCCCAGAAGGTGCTCCGATGCCTGAATTAAGATCAATATCTGAGGAGTTTGCACCAGGCATATCGCAGGAAGATTTTTATCAAATTTATGAACGATTAAAGAAGAATGCAGGAATTACCTGAACCGGCGCATTATGCTCCGGTTTTTTTATGGTTATATCTTAAATGTTTATAGGAAATGAACTCAATTGACCTCCATTTGTTCACACAATAGTTAGGGTTGGGAAGTCTATCTTTATAAGATTTATGATAAAACTAAAGATAGAATTGCAATATTGGAGGTAATCATTTTATGAACCCAATTAAAATGCTTAAAACTATTGGATTTCTAGAAGGCTGGTCATTCCTGATCCTTCTTTTTATCGCAATGCCCTTAAAGTATTTTATGGATCAGCCGATGGCGGTAACGATTGTCGGTGGACTGCACGGTCTGCTGTTCGTCCTTTATGCCTTAGCCATTCTTTATGTTTGGAACGTTAAGAAGTGGCCGTTTATGAGAGCCTTTCTTGCGGGGCTGTCATCAGTCGTGCCGTTTGGACCTTTTATCTTTGACCGTAAGTTTTTAAGAGATTAAATTAGGAAGGGGATATCTGCTAGGTGCGGATATCCTTTTTCTTTTTTGTTCGGTCAGTCCAAATTTTTGTCCGGTGCAGGCTATTTTTTGTCCGGTCAGCCCGCATTTTTGTCCAGTCACAAGATTCTACGTTGTTCACACTCTTCTAAATAAACGCAATACCTCATATCGCATCATCATAATTGTTAAGAATTTATATGGTTTGTTTGAATTTACCTATTTTCGGCTATTTATACTTTAATATGGTTGTATTACAACTGAGTGGAATGCAGAATGAACAACTTCAATATATATATCAAGATGCAATGTCCTGAAATGATAAATTTAGGGAGGATATTTATGGCGATTGAGCATGCTGCAGCTGAAAAGTTAAGCGAACAATACCACCAAGTCAGATCCTTATCAGAAAAACTAGCATCAAAACTTCAGAATGAAGATACGATCATTCAGGCTATGCCTGATGTCAGTCCTCCAAAGTGGCACCTCGCCCATACAACCTGGTTTTTTGAACGATTTATTTTAAGGGAAAATGATTCTTCTTATGTTCCTTATAACCCGCAGTTTGATTTTCTATTTAACTCCTATTATGAAACAATTGGTTCCTATCACCCGCGTCACTCCAGAGGGGTGCTATCCAGACCTACCATGGATGAAGTCTATGAATACCGTAAACATGTTGATGAAGCCATCATTCAGCTCGTCGATCAATATGAAGATAACCTGCCCCAGGAGATACACGATCTGATTGAGATTGGTCTGCAGCATGAACAGCAGCACCAGGAACTTCTTTTAACAGATGTGAAATTTAATTTTTCATGCAATCCTTTATTGCCGCAATTTGCGGATTCAAAGACTATTCCGCAGCCGCAATCAAATACCGGAACAACCTATATTAATATTGAAGGCGGGCTTGTAGAGATCGGATACTCTAGCACAGGCTTTTCGTTTGATAATGAACGGCCGCGTCATAAAGTATGGCTTGAACCTTATCGACTGGCTTCTCATCCCGTAACGAACGGTGAATACATCTCATTTATAGAAGCGGGAGGATATGAACAGCCGGAACATTGGCTTTCTGATGGCTGGGCTGCCGTAAAAAAAGAAAAGTGGAAGCATCCTCTTTATTGGAGGAAAGCAGATGATGGCTGGTACACTTTTACATTAACAGGTGAAAAGAAACTCAACTTGGATGAGCCAGTTTGCCATATCAGTTTTTATGAAGCAGATGCGTTTGCGAGATGGAGTGGAAAAAGACTTCCGACTGAAGCTGAATGGGAAAATGCGATGGCGTCGATTCCAATCGAAGGCAATTTTGCGGAAAGCGAGTGCTATCATCCTGTTGTGGATTGCTCCGATTCTCTTGCTCCATTTAAACAAGCTTATGGGGATGTATGGGAATGGACGAGCAGCCCGTACACCTCATACCCAAGAACCAAACCGCTTGAGGGTGCACTTGGTGAGTACAACGCGAAGTTCATGTGTAACCAGATGGTTTTAAGGGGAGGATCATGCGCAACCTCACAATCCCATATCCGTCCGACATACCGCAACTTCTTTCAAGCGGATAAAAGGTGGCAGTTCAGCGGATTGCGTTTAGCGGAGGACTATTTATGAAAACCGTTAAACAGAACGTGCATTATCATGTCGGTAATGAAAACGAAACAGATATGTACAGTGAAATTTTGAACGGTCTCAAATCAATGCCAAAATCAATCTCTCCAAAATATTTCTACGATAAAAAAGGTTCCGAGCTTTTCGAATCAATCACTATGCTGCGGGAATATTATCCGACCCGTACAGAGTTATTTATTTTAAATAAATACAAATACGAAATGGCAGATGCCGCTGGAGCAGACAGCGTACTCATTGAGTTTGGAAGCGGCAGCAGTGAAAAGGTTAGGACTCTTTTAGAGGCGATGCCCCAGCTAAAAGAATATGTACCGATCGATATCTCGAAAGATTTTCTCTATCAGTCCGCAAGAGCTTTATCAATCGAATATCCAAACATAAACGTACATGCGGTTTCGGCAGATTATACAGCAAAATTTGAGATGCCAAAACTTGAATCAAAACGAAAAGTTGTATTTTTCCCAGGTTCAACCATTGGAAACTTTGAACCGCATGAAATGGGGGAATTCCTGAAACAAACGGCCGAACTATTAAAACCAGGCGGAGGTTTATTGATTGGTGTAGATTTGAAAAAAGATCATACCGTCTTAAATGCTGCTTACAATGATCAAAAAGGTGTTACACGTGATTTTAATTTGAATCTGCTCAACCGATTGAATCGGGAGTTGCTGGCAGACTTTAAGCTCGAAGATTTCAGTCATCATGCTTTTTATCACGCGGAAAAAGGCAGGGTTGAGATGCATCTTGTAAGCTTGAAGGATCAGGTGATCACGATTGGTGATGAAGAGATCGCTTTCCAAGAAGGTGAGACCATTCATACAGAAAACTCTTATAAATTTACGATTGAAGAGTTCCAAGAGATCGCCAGTTTGTGCGGATTTACACCAAAGAAAGTTTGGTGTGATGAAAAGCGATGGTTCAGCATGCATTTTCTTGAAGTTAAGTAAAAGACCGAATTTTGTTTTCGGTCTTTTTTCTTTTACAATGAATGAAGAATGTAGTAAAAGGAGGTTTAAGATGTTTGCGGCCATTTTTTTATTTATAATTGCTGGAATTGCCGAGATTGGCGGCGGATATCTTGTATGGCTCTGGCTAAGGGAATCTAAGCCGATTACATATGGAATAGCTGGAAGCGTAATTTTAGTTGCTTACGGCGTAATTCCGACTTTGCAGAATTTCCCGACGTTCGGAAGAGTCTATGCAGCATATGGCGGTGTATTTATCATATTAGCGGTATTATGGGGCTGGCTGATAGACAAGAAAACTCCGGATATGTATGACTGGCTTGGAGCAGGAATCTGCCTCATAGGAGTATCTGTCATGCTTTGGGCGCCGAGGAGTTAAAAATAACAGTCAAATTAACCAAACCGTTTCATTAGGCATTTTACACAAAAAAGCAGATAATATAGAAAAAGTGTGAAAGAAGGTTTTGTAGATGGAACTTAAAGGAATTCATCACGTTTCTGCTCTCACCGCAAAAGCTCCTGAGAATTTTAAGTTTTATACAGAAGTAATGGGGCTCAGATTGATTAAGAAAACCGTGAACCAGGATGACACGAGTGTTTATCACTTGTTTTATGGCGATGAAAAAGGAAATCCGGGAACAGAGCTCACATTTTTTGAGATCCCGATGGCTGGCCGCAACCATGACGGTAACAATTCGATTTCTGCGATTTCTCTTCGTGTAAAAGATGATGCCGCATTAAACTACTGGGAAGACCGATTAAAAGAACATGGAATAGAAACAGAAGGAATTAAGGACCGTGCAGGACGCCAGACTCTTGCGTTCCGTGATTTAGAAGGACAGCGCCTGATCTTAGTTTCTGATGAAAAGAACAAAGGAGTAGCAGGCGGAAAACCTTGGAGTAAAAGTACCACTCCAGAAGAAACTGCGATTATCGGACTTGGCCCTGTCCGTTTAACAGTTCCTGCAGCTGAACCCACTATACAAGTACTGACAGAACTTTTAGGGTTCCGAAAAAGCGGTTCTTACGAAGCTGAAGTTTCAGGACAGCCTGATATTATCGTTTTGGAAACGGGAGAAGGCGGTTCAGGAGCTGAGGTTCATATTGAAGAACGCACAGATTTGCCGCAGGAACGACTTGGACGCGGTGGGGTCCATCATGTTGCGTTCCGTGTGGATAATGAAGATGAACTGCGTGAATGGATTGAAAAAGTAAGAACATCAAGATTTCCAAACTCAGGGTTCGTAGATCGTTTCTATTTTAAATCACTATATTTCCGTGAACCTAACCGCATTCTGTTTGAGCTTGCGACTGACGGACCAGGTTTTGATACAGACGAAGAATTGGAGCACCTTGGAGAATCATTGGCACTTCCGCCGTTCTTAGAGCCTCAGCGTGAAGAAATAGAAGCACGGCTAAAGCCGCTGAATACAAAAGCATAACGATAATGACGCTTGAATCACACATGATTCAGGCTTTTTTTTATTGGTATTTGTAATAAAAACAGCAAATTAGGAAAAAGTAAAAACGCTAGGTATGACTATGTAAACGTGGAGGGGTACAAAATGTTCCTAAATTGGTTAACTGGATTATTATTAGTCGCACATCCCGTCAATTTGCCTGATAGCTTAACAGTGAACCAGCAAGGGAAAACGATCGCTGAAGTGAATCGTATCCATTTTTCAGCCCCAATCCCAGGCATACCCATGATCGATAACGAAAAATACGACCGATTTGTTAATCAGCTAGAAAAACAAACCTACAAAGCTCCCGTTAATGCCAAGATCAATGATCGAGGTGGAATTGTTCCAGGGGAAGTGGGTTACAAATTAAACCGTCATATGTTTAAAGATAGTTTCTATTCGTATTTTTTTGGTAAAGGTTCGTCTAAAGTAGATGTTCCTGAAGTTAATCTTTACCCGAAGGTGGATACTGAACTCCTTGCGCATATTAAAACGCAGCAAATCGGACAATACATAACGTACTTTAATTCGAATAACAAAAGCCGTTCCAACAATATTGAGCTCGCTTCCAAAGCATTAGACAGCCATGTTGTTTTCCCTGGTGAAACTTTTTCTTTTAATCAAGTTGTAGGAAATCGAACAATAGCAAAAGGGTATATGCGCGCACCAATTATCGTAAGAGGTGAATTATCTGAAGGTGTAGGCGGGGGGATATGCCAAGTATCCTCCACTCTTTTTAATGCAGTTGACCGTGCAGGGTTAAATATTGTACAGCGTTATTCTCACAGCAAACGGGTTCCGTACGTTCCTCCTGGAAGAGATGCAACAGTCAGCTGGTACGGACCAGATTTTCAGTTTAAGAATCAATACAATCAGCCTATTCTGATCAGGGCAAAAAAATATGGCGGAAGTATGATGGTAAAGCTCTATTCCTCTGATGTAATTAATATGAAAACAAGAAAAGTCCCAAACGCACCGACTTCCCTGCCAAAAGAAATACATATCGAGCAGAATGTGCATCTTTCTAACCCACAGAGATAATTAAAATGTACAATGAAGAAAAATACAGATCGTTTCATGGGGAGATGAAGTATGCAGACACTGGAGAAATTAAGTGAACGATTTTGGTATCAAACCCCTGTCTCTGAAACAGACAGGCCGATTTTAGGGGCAGTAGTTGGAGACGATATGACACTGATGATCGACGCGGGCAATTCAGAAAATCATGCAAAATATTTTTTAAAAGAATTAAATAAAAACGGCATACAGAAGCCTGGCCTGGCGGTGATTACGCACTGGCATTGGGATCATATCTTTGGCATGTCAGCATTAGATTTTCCGTCCATTGCCTCCAGCCGAACAAAAGATAAAATGAAAGAACTTATGCCTTTTTCCTGGACAGATGAAGCACTGGATGAAAGAGTGAAGCAAGGGATTGAAATTGAATTTTGTGCAACCGCTATCAAAAAAGAATTTGAAGAAAACCGGGATATCAAAATAAAGCTCCCTACAATTACGTTTGATGAAAAAGCGGAGATTGATCTTGGCGGTGTGACATGTATCCTGCAGCATGTAGGGGGAGATCATACGACAGATTCTATCATCGTTTACATAAAAGAAGAAAAGATTTTGTTTTTAGCAGATTGCATTTACGCGAACATGTATGCACCGCGAAATAACTATACGGTATCAAACACAAATAAGCTTTTGGATGTTATTGATACGTTTGATGCAGAAACGTATATTTTATCCCATTGGAAACCCGTTTTAAAATCAGAGTACAGCCAGGAAGCGAAGACATTAAGAAGTGTTGCGAAACTTACTGAAAAATTTAAAGGAAAAAACGAATCCATTACAGAAGCCTATAGAGAATCGGTCGGCAGGGAACTGAACGAGGATGAAATCGAGACAATTCAGTTTTTTGTGAACGGCTATGAGTTGTATCAATAACTTTTTTAAAAACTTCATTGACAAGTTGATTGGAGCGCAAGATGCGAGACTCCTGCAGGACCAGCGGGACAGGTGAGACTCCTGAAGGCGCAAAGCGCGAGGAGGCTTACCGCACGCCCTGCGGAAAGCGAGCATTCTGAAGCGGAAATCAACCACTTTCAAAGCATCAATGATTGCGAAATAAGAAAATCAAGATTAGGAGAATAAGATGATACAAGAATTTAAGATTAAGATTGAACAGTTCGGCGGTATTGAAAGGCAGATCCGAGTCTGCCTCCCGTCGGGGTATGAGGAATCGGATGAAACCTATCACGTATTGTACATGCATGACGGGCAAAACCTTTTTCGTGATGAAGATGCTAGTTATGGCGTGTCTTGGGGACTTGCTGATTATCTGGAAGAAAGCAAAACACCGCTTATTATCGTCGGTATTGACTGCAACCATGAAGGATTTGAGCGCCTGAATGAGTATGGTCCTTGGGAAAATCCGGCTGTCGGACCAGAGCTGCTTCAGATCGATGGTGTTTTTGGCGGAAAAGGGGAAACATATCTTGAAGTTTTGCTTTATACGTTAAAGCCGGTCATTGATGACAAGTACCGAACGAAGCCTGATGATACTTTAATGGCGGGAAGTTCAATGGGCGGGCTGATTTCCACCTATGCCGCATGCCGTTATCCGCACATTTTCAGCAGAATAGCGAGCTTATCATCTGCGTTTTGGTTCAACCAGCAGGAAATTGAAAGATTCATAGAGGAAAGTGACTTGAGTGCGGTAGAAAAGTTTTATATGGACATCGGAACAGATGAAGATACATCAAAAGTAGATGCAGGACATTACATCCATTCTTCAGAAAAAGTATACGAGAAGCTCAAGGAAAAGGGTATTGAAATACGATTTGAAATAGCAGAGGGCGGAAAGCATCATGAATCAGCTTGGCGTGAACGAATGCCAGAAATCATTGAGTATCTAATGAAATAAGGAGAGCTGAAAAACGTTGATCACTTTTGAAAAAATGAACAATAAAGAGTTTAAAAGCTACATAGAGTTTATGATTCCTGATTACGCAAGAGATACGGCTGAGCATTACCTGATGTCGATAGAGGAAGCAAACGAGAAAGCAGAAAAGCAGATTGAAAGTTTGCTGCCAGATCAAGAGAACACAGAGGGACAATATCTTTATCATATAAAGAGTGAAGAAAGTTTAGCGGGCTATCTTTGGTTTCATGTAAACAATGAAGAGAAAAAAGCTTTTCTCTACCATATCTATATCCTCGAAGCGTCTAGAAAACAGGGAATTGCCGGTGAAGCTCTCCGGTTTTTTGAAGAAGAAGCTAAAAAACTTCGTGCGGCATCACTAGGATTGCATGTTTTCGGTAGCAACGAAAATGCGATAAAGCTTTATAGAAAGCTAGGATTTAAGCAGGCATCTGTGTCGATGAACAAAATTTTATAACCGAATGAATAAGGAGAGGATAAACATGCGTAAAATCGGATTGCAGCTATACTCCATACAATCAGAGGCTGAAAAAGATCTGCTAGGAACATTGGGAAAAGTTAGTGACATGGGCTATGACAGTGTACAGTTTGCAGGGCTTTTCGGAATATCAGCGAAAGAAGTGAAGAAAGTGCTCGACTCAACCGGACTTACGGTTGCGGGTGCACATATTCCTTTAGACCGTTTTTCAGGTGAAGCATTAAAAATACATATGGATGAACAGATAGTGCTCGGGAACGACTTGATGATCATGCCGTATTTAACGGAAGAGCAGAGGCAGTCGATCGATGACTATAAGCGGGTTGCTGAAACATTGAACGAAGCAGCGTTTAGAAGCAAAGAATACGGAATTCGAGTGGCTTATCATAATCATGATTTCGAGTTTTATAAGTTAGAAGGTAGAATTCCGTTTGATGTTGTTTTTCAAGAAACCGATCCAGAACTTGTAAAAATGGAGCTTGATACATACTGGGCAAAGTACGCTGGGTTTGAACCGGAAGAACTATTAAAGAAATATAAATACCGCTGTGTTTCTCTTCATTTAAAAGATATGGCAACAAAAGACGATAAGAAAGTAAGCACGGTCGCGGGATCAGGTATTTTGGACATGAAAGGATTTCTAAAGCTGGCAGATGAAGAAAAGATAAATTATTGCGTGATCGAACAGGAATATTTTGAAGAAAATCCGCTTTTGGAAGTTGAAAAAGGGGTTCAGAACATTAAAGCACTTTTATAAGGAGATCAAACTAGTGGAAGAGCAAAAGATTGTTCCTTTTTCTGAAAAATACTTTTCTGAAATTCAGGAACTGAACAAAAAAGAAGGCTGGAATCAGCTTGTTGAGCGATATGAAGAAACTTTTAATGCTTGGAAAAACTCAAATGCAGCGTATGTTGTGATCGGACCCAACGAGAAAATTGCAGGATATATTCGGTGTCTGACCGATATGAATGTAACAATATATGTTTGCGAAATGCTGATTGCACAAGAGTTTAGAGGTAAGGGACTAGGCGGAAAGCTGCTAAAGCATGTGCATAATCTGTATCCGCGGACAAGAATGGAAATGCTGGCCTCCAGTACATCGCATTCTTTCTATGAATCTCAGAATTTCAGGCCTTTTTATGGTTTTCGGAAAACGTATGAGGAATAACACAATTTTAGGAGGCGTTCGTTATGAATGAAAAAGTAACAAGTATTGCTCCGATTCAAAGTCATATTAATAATGTTTTTGTTCACGTTTCTGATCTGAAAAAGTCAGTAGAGTGGTATGCGAAACTGCTCGGGATCACGATTGAATTGGATAAAGTTGAGTCGCCTGTACATAACATTCCTGTAACTGGCCAAACAGGGCTATCTCTTGATGATCATACGTTCGATCCGTCTTTCCATCGCACACCGGGGTCAGGGCCGATGTTTAATTTGTTTGCACCAGACATTGATGCAGCTTACGCCGACATCAAAGAAAAAAATATCAAGATCATCCGTGAGATCGAGTGGCATGGGGAAGTTGCTTGGTTCAATGTAGAAGATCCGGATGGAAATATTGTCATGGTTTGTAACTGTTAACAAAACGGGGGTTGTTTTATGAAAGAAATAGTGACGATTCTTCACACCAATGATTTGCACGGACATTATGACCTAGCTTCAAGACAATCCGCTTTTATTAAGAAAAGAAAGCACGAACTATTGAGTCAAAATCAAAACGTCATCGTCGTGGACGGCGGTGATCATATGGACATGAGCATGAATGAGTGTCTTGCAACAAATGGGTACATCCATCTCGATATGATATCAGCTGCGGGCTATGACGCGATGTCGGTTGGCAATAACGAGCTTCTTCGTCTGCCAAAAGAAAAGATCCGGCAATTAAGCCTCGATTCAAAAGTGCCATGGCTGCTGCTTAACCTTGAAGAAGCAGATGGTTCACAAATTGGCGGCACAAAAAAGTCATTGATACTGGAAGCTGGTCTACATTTAAAAATCGGCTTGTTTGGTGCGACTGATCTTTTTGAAGATCTTTATGAAGTAAAGCATGGATTTAAAAACCGCGACACACTAACAGAAATAAAAAATGAAGTGGCCCATCTTAGAAATGAAGGAGCACACCTGATTGTGTTTCTTTCTCATTTAGGACTCGAAGCTGACCGAAAACTAGCTAACGAACTATCTGGATTAGTAGATGTAATTGTCGGTGCCCACACGCATAATGTCTTACCAGTGCCAGAGGCGATTTCTGATGTAATCATCGTACAAGCAGGGTGTTACGGTCAGTATGTTGGAGAATTAACGATCACGGTGGATCTTGATACTAAAAAAGTAACCGGACATGATGGCAGATTAACAGAAATGAGTTTGGAAGATGAACAGGATGCTGAATTAGAAGAAGTGCTGAAGAATGGGAGACTGCAAGCAGAACAGTTCTTATCGGAAGTTCTTTCAGAATCAGCGTGTGACATTTCACATGAACAGCTTGTTAGGATGACAGCTGATAGTTTAAAAGAATATTGGGGAACAGAGATCGGAATCATGTACGGCGGAGGATTTACTGAGGGCCTAAGCCGCGGAAAGATAACGAAGAGAAGTGTGTTGGACGTCTGTAAAAGCATGCATACGCCAATCATCATGGAGCTGACTGGGAAACAGATTGAGGGTCTCAACAAAGAAACTTATATCGAGGATGTGACGAACAAACGCGTTTACGGAGGCGGTTTTCGGCCGCATGGGATTCCAATTGGAAAGCTTCAGTTTACAGGAATAAGCTGGACCGTGGAGGCGGAAGGTGTTTCGGACATACGTGTGAACGGAGATGTGATCGATTTTACAAAAACGTATAAAATCGGGACGGGGACGCCACTTCTGTATGAAGAGGTCTGTGGTTATCCGAGTGTTATTGGAAACAAACTGATCGAACTCGGGAAAGATATCATGATAAAAGACGTACTTATAGATTATATGAAGAAACAATATGCATCAGCAAAAACAACGGTGTAATGAGTGAGAAAACTCATTTATGTGATCATAACAATCATTGTGGTTATTTTTGTAATTCGCTCATGCAGTGATAATGAGAAAAAAGGTAGCTCTATTCCAAAAGCTGTTTTAAACATCGTTAATAAAGATGATAAACATACCGTAAAACTTGCGATTTCTCCTGAAGAAATACCCGCTTTTACAGTAGCTGATAAAGACTTGTATATGATTTATAACATGGATGGAAGTTACATTGTGCAGGAGTTTGAAGATTTCAAGAACGATAAGAAAATTGATTTTCAATATGAAATAACCTTAATAGAATACGGGATCTTATCATGGTATTTGGATTAACGATTAAAAGCTAACTCATAAAGGCAGGAATAATGCTAAAGAGTTAGCTTTTCTTTAGATTTCATGATTACATATTTTACCTGCTCTGTGATAAAGTGATAGATAGAATGACTTGGGAGGGATTACGTTGAACGAGTTAAATGTAGAAAGGTTAAGGGCAGAGCTTGATAGTCTTTTAAACATGCAGATCGGTTCTGCTGAAGATTTAAATACTTTTTTATCGGATCAAAAAAGACTCTACGAACAAGTTGAAGAAAAAATGATGAAGCATTACATCGCCTTTCAATGTCAGAGTGATGATGAGGAGAACAAAAGGAAGTATGAATTCGATCAGCAGCATATAAAGCCGCTTTACAAAAAGTATCAATCCTTACTAGATGAGAAGCTGTTGGAATCACCTTTCTTAAGCGATCTTCCAGACAGTGAATATGGTGAATTTAAAAAGAAGCTACGCGTGCAGTTTGCCCTTTTTCAGGAAGCAAACCTTGAGATTGAAAAGCAGGAAGATGCGCTAGTCAATCAGTATTTCGAAATTGCCGGAAGCTTGACCTCAAACTGGGAAGGTGAAGAAGTAACGTTAAGCGAACTTTACGCACACGCAAGTGATCCTGATCGGAATACGAGGCAAAAAGCTTGGGAAGCGATCTATACACCAATTTTAAAGGAAGAAGAAAAGGTACAGAAGATTTTGGATGAACTGATCCAGCTTCGAGTAAAAAAGGCAGAGAACGCTGGACTTCCGAGCTTTACAGATTATATGTTTAAGAAGTATAACCGATTTGATTACACACCTGAGAATTGCCATCAGCTCGCTGAATCTATCCGTGAACATGTTTTGCCCCTTACTTTGCAATTGGAAAAGGAGCATAAGAAAGAACTAGATGTTGAGGTGTATAGACCTTGGGATGTTACAGGTGTTTCTGCAGGGAAAAAACCTTTGAAACCCGTAGATTCCGCAGAAGAATTGATAAGTAAATCTGCTAAAGTCTTAAGTGAACTGCACCCTTCTTTTGGTTCGCTTGTTCATGAGATGAATGACAAGGGGCTTCTGGATTTAACGAGCAGAAAGGGTAAAACACAAGGCGGTTTTTGTGAATCTTTGCCGGAAACAGGACTTTCTTTTATTTTTATGAACATTTCAAATACAGACAATGATTTGATCGTATTCATGCATGAAATGGGTCATGGTATACATGACATGCTAAAAAGAGATCAAGAAGTTTATGCAAACAAGCAAATACCGATGGAGTCAGCTGAACTTGCCAGTATGAGTATGGAGCTGATAACAGCGGATCGCTGGAATGAATTTTATAAAACGGGAGAAGAGTTTAAGCGTGCTAAAAAGGAGCATTTAAAATCAGCGGTTATGCTTCTTCCGTATATCATGGTCGTTGATCAATTTCAGCATTGGCTATATAAAAATCCAAATCATTCTTGGAAAGAACGAAACAAAAAGTTTGGCGAGATTAAGGAACGATACGATGCTACCATTGTTCAATGGGAAGGGTATGAGGATTGGAAAGAGAAGAACTGGCTGAAAATCCTTCATATTTTTGAGGTTCCATTTTACTTTATCGAATATGCAATTGCTCAGCTGGGAGCACTTCAATTGTATAAACAATACAAAGATAATCCAGAAGAAACAATTGAGAAGTATATAGAGGCACTGAAGCTGGGAAGCTCCAAATCCTTGCCTGAAGTATATGAGGCAGCTGGAGTCAAATTTGACTTTTCATCAACAACGATAGCGGAATTAATGGAATTTGTAGCTAAAGAATTGGATCTGCTGACGGTTTAATAAATATATCTTTTGTAAATAGTTAATGAATTTAAATATTTTTAAAGGTATTTAATAGCCTTAGTAGAAGTATTACCATAAGGCACCCAAATTTTACATGATTCATGTTTCTTCGTACTAAAAATATGAGAGGTGTCCATAAATTCTTGTCAAAACCGGTTGGTGAGAGAGTTTAAGCTTCACCACATACTGTTCCGATATTGAGCCGGAATAAACCCAGTGATAAATTGAGGTCTTCACTGGATTCTCAATACCGAGAGAATATGCATCGTAAGACTTATATGTAATTTTTTGTGATTATTTTCTCATTGATAAGGGAAAATAGGGGAAAGGGTACTGTCTTGCATATTTTTGAAGCTGTTAATCGGATATCGAGAGGTGAAGGTTATGAGAAAACCGGATGACGAGAAGATCTGGAACACTGGAACATCAGATTTTGAAGAGGGCGATAAGATAACTTTTCACAATACTGAACAAGGTGTTGAGAAAACGTATATCGTCAAAAGTGTGAAAGAGAATGGTGACATTGAATTAGTATATTCAGCAAATAAACAGCAGACTCCCATGCAATAATGGGTACTGTTAAGAACAAACAGAAACAGCTCACGCGGGTGAGCTGTTTTTCTTTTGCAGCTTAAAAACATAGAATAAGGAAACATAGTTCATAATTATCATTTGAGGGAATAATTTCACGCCAGCTATTGGAATGATAAATAATGGGTGTTTAGTAACCGGTCAAAAGGGATACATTTGAGGAAGTACAACAAATTGAGAGGAAGTATAACCATGAGTAATAAACCATTGATAGGACTTACAAGTACTGTAATGTCTATAAATACAATTGAAACACAAAATGAAAATGTTGATACCATCGTTGTTTATAATAAATTTGCAGAAACAGTCAGAGATGCTGGAGGAATTCCTGTCGTAATTCCGATGGGAAAACCTGAGGAAGCGGATTATTATGCTAAATTGTGTGACGGAATCATTTTCACAGGCGGTGAGGATATCAGTTCCATCACTTATGGAGAAGAGCCTCATCCACAAGTGAAAAAAGTAAATAAGCATCGTGATGATTTTGAAATTGAGTTAGTAAAAAAAGCACGCGAAAATGAAAGAGCGATTTTGGCGATGTGCCGAGGGTATCACTTATTGAATGTCTCTTATGGCGGAACGATTGTTCAAGATGTCGTAAGTGAATACGAAGACGCCATCAACCACTTCCAATCATCTGCAACGAGAACTGAGCCCTCTCACACTGTGACGATCGATGAGAATAGTAAACTTTATAATATCGTTGGCGAGAAGGAAGTAGCAGTTAACAGCTTCCATCACCAGGCGATCGGAGAAGTAGGTAAAGGTTTACGCGTGGCGGCAAGAGCTGCAGATGGCATAATTGAAGCTCTTGAGCTTGAAGACAAAGAAGCTACATTCTTGCTTGGGACACAATGGCATCCAGAAGAATTAAGACATGAAAACAAAAACATGATGGCGATCATCACAACCTTTATAGAAGCGGCAAGTAAAACTAAGAAATAGAGTTTTTACAAAAACCTCCAATTATTGGGGGTTTTTTGTTACGATGAAAAGAAAACAGGGTAGTGGATAATGTGAACGAATTACTTATAATAATGGTGCTTTTTATATTGTTTTGGATTTTCGTTAGGGCAGTCATCTTTATATGGAGAAGAGAGTTTTCAATGAAAAGAGAAATAATGACTGCTGCTATACCTTTTGGTTTTATGCTAATTTATTTAGTAACCGTGTTTCCTTTTCCTTTTTTTAATCCCTATCAACATGTTGTGACTGGATTGGAAAGGTCCCATAATGTAATACCTTTTAAGAGTATCGTTGATTCTCTTAATCACTTTTACTACATGGTTCCAATTCGTAATTTAGGCGGTAATATTCTTTTATTTTTGCCATTTGGTTTTGCTTTATTATTGAGGTTTTCCAAAATGAAAATTTGGAAAGGCACTATGATTGGTTTTTTGGTTTCACTTCTTATGGAGCTGTGCCAATTAAAGATGGGATATCGCTCTTTCGATGTAGATGACCTAATCTTAAACACCACAGGAACAATGAGCGGAATGGCTGCTTTTAAAGGAACTGCTAAAATTTTGAAACTGGAAACTTTTTCGTTTATGAATCGTAATATAGGATAGAAATTATTGAGGAGGTTGTCTCATGGGTATATCGAGACTTTTGAAATGGGTAACTGGCGGTATTGAAGCATTTCTTGGAATTCCATTCTTAGGAGGACTTATCATTTTAGGTTCTGGATGGGCACCGCTTCAGTTTATGTTTGTTCTCCACTTGGTTACATTGATTATTTGTATGGTGCAAAAAGAAAGATTTTACGGAAGTGTCCTAGGATTAATCACATCAGTTGTTGGCTTTGTACCGATACTCGGAATGATCATGCATATCGTTACTGCGCTTGTATTGTTTGTTGATGCAGCAAGAGGCGGCCGTAAAAAGAGGAACGAACACATTATTGATGTGAAATAGAAATTGTTGTTTCTAAGAGAGGAGAGACTGTCATAATGTTGCTATTGTACACTCTTATAGCGTTTCTATTTGCGCTCTTCTTTCTGAATTGGCTGCTGGGATATAAAAAGGGAACCATTACCCTAACATTGGATAATCGCTATATTGATTTGAAAGAGTATGCGGAAGCCATCGAGGTAGAATTAAAGAAAGAAGGAAAGCAAGCTGTCTATAAAGGCGGCCGGAAGTTCCTAGTGGATGGGAAGCTTTATGAATTTTTTGAACGAACTGTACCGATTGGCGGGATTCCCACACAACAGACAATTTTAGAGCCTAAATAGAATATTGTGTGATGAAACCTTGAACATGGAATGTGTTTGAGGTTTTTGTATGTAGGGGGGTATTCTTAACGAAATGGTCTAAGGGTATAGATGATAAACAAGGAGGGTCCTATAAAATGAACAGTCATCTTGTATTTGTTTATGGTACTTTGCGAAAAGGTGAGAAATATTCCTATTATCTGAACGAAGCGGAGTGTTTAGGCGAGAATTGTACGATTGAAGGACAGCTTTATGATACAGGATGGGGCTATCCGGCCTTAGTATGTGAGAGCAGTAAAATACCTGTGAGAGGTGAGCTTTATAGAGTTACATCTGAACAGCTAAAAGAACTCGATAAGCTTGAAGGTTATGAAGAGAATGGTACCAATAATCTGTATGAGCGAATCACAGTTAAAGTGACAACGGAAAATGGAGAACAAGGAGCTATTGTTTATGTGATGACTTCTATAAAATATCATTTTAACAGGATAGACGGGAATGACTGGATTTTACGCTAATTAAAAAGACAAACAAAAAAGAGGCTGCCATGAATCATGGTAACCTCTTTTAATAAAAAAGAAGAATCAACTTTTTCTCTATTTGATAATCATTGTGCTGATCGAATGAACGGCAGATTCTACGTCTGTAAACTTCTCTAGGGAGTTAGTCTCAATCTGAATAACTTCGAAAGTATTCTCGCTCTTGGAGTACTTAACAGAAAAAACGGCATTGTTGTTTTCACTAAAGGTATGTGTAATATCAGATTCAATATATTGTTTGTTCTGCAAGTTTAACAGTATGGATTTTACATCTTGTTGGTTCATGATACATCGTCCCCTTCCTATTATGGGGGATCACCTAAGAACCCAAATAATAAAATATTTTCCTTCGTTAACTTTTATGGTATCATAATAAATTTGGAAAGTACAGGTAACGCAAGACTTATTCTCGGTAATTCACTGTGTTTTTATCGTCAAAATCGTGTCTACTTCGACATTACCTTTCAATGCTCTTGAAATCATACACGAATGTTCGGCTTTTATGGCGAGTTTATGCAAAAGTGTCGAAATGTTTTTTTGCTGCTCATGTTTGATCGTGACGATTGGGCGGTGGATGATCTTTTCGTAAGTGATCATACCATTTGTAACGTCAACAAATCCTTCTGATTCCATCGTTAAATCTATTTTATCCACCTTGCTTCGCTCTATCATGGCAGCAAGTGTGATGATATAGCAAGTTGCAGCTGCTCCTAATAGCATTTCGTCTGGGTTTGTTCCAATTCCAGGACCGTCCATTTCTGGCGGAATCGAAACAATCGTTTTAAGATTCCTCGTTGCAATTGAGCCAGTGTCATTCCGACCGCCAGGCCAATGTGCTTTTAAATGAAATACATGTTGAGCCATCCAAAATCCCACCCTTTATAACATAGTTCTAGTATAAAGCATATTAACTGCCAAGTCACACTTGCTGTTTATAGAGAAATAATTGTCTGAAATGTATGGATGGTATGGCTGGAAAAATAAAACTCTTGTCAAAATGGGTGTGAAATGAAGGAAACACCCTAAGCAAAAACTTAAAATGAGAGTGGGAAATAAATTGTTGGGGGTCAGTCCCTCATGTATACTTAAGCTTATTAAGGATAATTTAGGAGATGGCAAGATGGTACATAAGGAAAGCAATATTAAATTAGTTGTTGCTGGTTTATTGCTTGGTATATTAATGGCTGCCATGGACAACACGATCGTTGCTACCGCGATGGGGACGATTGTTGCAGACCTTGGGGGCTTTGATAAATTTGTTTGGGTTACAGGATCTTATATGGTTGCTGTTATGGCAGGAATGCCGATCTATGGCAAACTTTCAGACATGTATGGAAGAAAGCGGTTCTTTATTTTCGGACTAGTGGTATTCCTCATGGGCTCAATGCTCTGCGGACTGGCACAAAGTATGGAACAGCTGATTGCGTTTCGTGCCATTCAGGGAATTGGCGGCGGGGCACTAATGCCGATCGCTTTTACCATTGTTTTTGACATCTTTCCACCTGAGAAAAGGGGAAAGATGACAGGGCTTCTCGGAGCTGTATTTGGTACGTCGAGTGTCCTTGGTCCTTTGCTAGGAGCGTTCATTACGGACGCTATCAGCTGGCATTGGGTATTTTATATTAATGTTCCGATTGGGGCAGCATCCTTTTATCTCATTTACCGGTATTATAGTGAAACCCTTGAACACCGTGAACAACAAATTGACTGGTGGGGTGCCATCACTCTTGTTTTAGCAGTCGTGAGTTTAATGTTTGCCCTTGAACTAGGCGGGAAGGCATACGCATGGGACTCTACGCCAATCGTCGCTTTGTTCACGATCTTTACCGTCCTTTTTATCGTTTTCTTTGCGGTGGAACAAAAAGCTACCGAGCCGATCATATCATTTTGGATGTTTAAAAGACGTCTTTTTGCAACATCTCAAATTTTAGGCTTTTTATATGGCGGCACATTTATCATTTTGGCTGTATTTATTCCGATTTTTGTTCAAGCAGTGTATGGCGGGTCAGCAACGAGTGCTGGAATGATCCTTACGCCAATGATGCTGGGTTCTGTAGCGGGAAGCATGGTGGGTGGTATATTCCAGACCAAGACAACCTTCCGAAATCTTATGATTGTTTCTGTCATTGCTTATTTCACAGGGATGTATCTGCTTAGTGGAATAACACCTGATACTACAAGATTGATGCTTACCTTATTTATGATATTAGTTGGATTTGGTATGGGCTTTTCATTTTCATTGTTGCCGACAGCAACGATTAATGGAATGGAGTTTCGTCACCGAGGATCTGCCAACTCAACAAACGCATTTCTTCGTTCTTTAGGGATGACGATAGGTGTAACCATTTTTGGAGCACTTCAGAACAGGGCTTTCTATGAAAAATTAAGTGAGAACCTGCAGGGGCAGGGGGAAGCAGCGAAAGGAACATTCAGCAGCATAGATCCTCAAAAGGTATTCCAACCCGAAGAGAGATCTAAAATACCAGATGAAGTTCTTGAAAGCATAACTGCTTCAGTGTCTGGTTCAATCAGTACTGTTTTCACGTATGCACTTATTCCGATTGCCATCTCAGCCATTGTTATTTTGATGATGGGGAATGAGAGAGTTAAAACATCTTCTAAAGAAATGCCTAAATCTGAATAACATAAAAAATGACGGGGTTCCAAAAGTAAGTTTATTTTACTTTTTTGGCAGCCCCGTCTTTTATTTTATTTAACTATTTTTGTATTTACATAACTTAAAAGGATAACATAACCGGTTACCATAACTGGAAACAGCATTTTATACTGAACGTGTAAGTTGTTTTTCTTTTTTAGGAAAAATGGTGTACGACAAAGAAAAGAAGAAATCGATCGCAAGAATGAGAGCCCAAATACGGGTAACGTTATTGGCTGTATCATTTTTATAGAACAAAGTTGTTTCATTCTGATCAAACCAATCTTCAAACAGGGTATCGAGTTGAATAGAGGAGACAACATCGGATAAACCAAACATAAAAAAGAACAACACTTGGACCGCTGAGAAGATGAATAAGTGCCCATAAAAATTTCTTCTTTCTTGTTTTGCATGCTCTGTCCCATAAAGTGTTTTAATATTCCTTAATTTGGGTTCTGGCAGCCCTCGCCATTTTGCCACTTTTCGCTGTATAAATATATCAAGTTTTTGAAAATCACTTTTTCCGTAAAGAAATGCATACGCGATGACGATTAAAATAATGATTTGATAAGCAGAAAACTCACCGGTCCTCATATAATCAAAATAACCCATTGTGGCAATCCATAAATCGTTTACTATAAATAATACAAAGAAGGCGATGCTCAGACTTTTCAGATTAAACCAGTACCTTACGATCAAAAACGAAAGAGTAGATACCCAGAAAATGACTTCCGCTAGAATAAGAAACGCCCATTTATTGTCCAAAATAAAATCCACTTGAAGTCAGCATCCTTTCTTATCTGGTGTTTATTTTCCAATAATCAGAATAACACTTCTAAATGGATAAGTCTTCCATCAAAGGAATCAAATTTTTTAAAGTCATATATTAATCCAATATTCCTTTTTATGGTAAAATTAAAAGGGTGCAAAGAAAAGAGGGAAAAATTATGTATTCTGACTTTAGTGATGAGCTGCGCAGGATTCGGATCACATTAATCGTTATTGCGATTATAATGCTTTTCTTTACAGACGGGAGCAATGTAACGGTTGATCACAATTACGACGATATGCATTACCAAAGAAGTGAATTTCATAAAAACCTTGTTCCGCTTGGAAATGGGTATTTTGGTTTATTTAGCGGTGATGCGGAGCAGGTAGAGGATAATCAAATGAAAGTCTACTTCTATAATGAAAAAGAAAACAAAATGGTACTTAAGAGAGAGATCAATCTGGATACCGTAGAATTGGCTGGAGAATAACAAAAAGAGGCTGACTCAAAATGATAAAAATTTTGCAGTCATACACTATTTATTTACTGCTATTTTAAAAAACTCACTATTATCTTTATTTTTTATTTTGGAAAAATAAAAAATTTGGGACAGCCCCTATTTTTAGAAATAAAACACAATAAACAATCCAGCCACAAGACAATATAAAGCGAAATAACCAAGGTTGCCGCGTTTCATAATCCCCATGAACCATTTCAGTGAAAAATAGGAAAAGATGAGAGATGCAATAAATGCACCTGCATAAGGCAATGCCATCTCACTGAAGTTAGATGATCCTGCGATGTCTCCTATAGACAATAAAAAAGTTCCCAGGCTTACAGGTATATATAAGAAGAAAGAAAAACGAAGAGCTGTATCTTGTTTCATGCCGAGCGCCATACATGCTACAATCGTTGCACCTGAGCGGCTAATTCCTGGAATCAGCGCTACAGCTTGTGCGAATCCAACGACAACGGCATCCTTTACAGTCAGGCGCTTGTCTCCTTTATATCCCTTCAAGTTTCTGATCAGATATAATGCAACGGCTGTAGCAAGGAGGGCAAAGCCAACTTGCTGGATTCCTTTTAAATGCTCTCCAATCATTTCTTCAAAAAGAATTCCAAGAACTGCAACAGGAATAGTCGCAAGAACTAAATAGACAGAGAACATAAAATCAGATTTATATTCCTCTTTTCTAGTGGATAAATAAGCGAACGTATTCTTAATAAGCTCGTATAGGTCATTTTTATAAACAAGCAGAACAGCCAGAAGAGAAGCGAAGTTAACCAGCACTTCAAAGTTTAAATCCTTTACTTCAATACCCATAAAGTATTGAACAATTACAAGATGGCCGCTTGAAGATACAGGAATAGGTTCAGTGAAACCTTGAACCATACCGAAAAAGGTGTAGATCAATAGTTCTTTTAAATCCATTTTTAAGTTCACCTTTCAATCATAGAAATCAACGTAAATATAACATTTTAGAAAAAGAAAAGAAAATTTGACCACTAATTTATTTTAAAAATATTAGCTGTAAGAAATGGAAAGTCGTTTTTTCAGTCAGTTCTTGTATTTTATGATATACTTTTCTAAATAAATAAAATTTATAAACCCTAGGAGGTGACAACTTATATTCCAGAGCCATTGGGGTATAAGGAGTCTTTTTGGACAGTTTGACCTTATTGAAATTATTTGCAGTAGCCGTATTAATTCTACTAACAGCTTTTTTCGTAGCTGCAGAGTTTGCGATCGTAAAAATCCGAAAATCACGGATCGATCAGCTAGCAGAAGAAGGTAACAAGCGTGCGATTGCCGCCCAGAAGGTCATTGAGAACCTAGATGGGTCACTTTCAGCGTGTCAGCTGGGAATTACAATCACAGCTTTAGGACTTGGTTGGTTAGGTGAACCAACTGTAGAAGCTATACTCGGTCCGGTTTTTGAAAGAATGGAATTAAGCACGGCAGTTGTTCATACTCTGTCATTTGCTATTGCCTTTTCATCTATTACTTTTCTGCATGTGGTTCTTGGTGAATTAGCACCAAAAACTGTAGCGATTCAAAAAGCTGAATCAATTAGCTTGATGCTATCACCTGCTTTGATTGGTTTCTACAGAGTGATGTATCCATTCATTTGGTTCTTAAATGGAAGTGCACAGCTTCTAGTGAGAATGTTTGGCTTAAAGCCAGCTTCAGAACATGACATGGCACATACCGAAGAAGAGCTCCGTTTAATTTTGAGTGAGAGCTACAAAAGTGGTGAAATCAACAAGTCTGAATTCAGCTATGTAGAAAAAGTATTTGAATTTGATGACAGAACTGCAAAAGAGATTATGGTCCCTCGTACAGAGATGGTTTGTATGTATCTGGATAATACCATGCAGGAAAACATCGACATCATTGCTGAAGAAAAATATACACGTTACCCAGTTGTGGGTGAAGATAAAGATAATGTGCTCGGTATGGTCAATGCAAAAGAATTATTCTTTGATCTGATTAAAGGAAAGGAATATCCTCTCGAACATTATATAAGACCAACCCTTAGCGTTTTTGAAAATACACCTATAAAAGAAACATTGTTAAAGCTTCAGAAAAAAGGTTTTCATATGGCTGTCCTTGTTGATGAATACGGAGGTACAGCTGGTATCGTAACCATTGAAGATATTTTGGAAGAACTTGTCGGTGAAATTCGAGATGAGTTTGACGAAGATGAATCTCCTATGATTCAAGCTATTAGCCCGAACGTGAAACATTTTGACGGGAAAGTGCTGATATCAGAAGTTAATGATATTTACGGACTCGAAATAGACGATAGTGAACTGGACACGATTGGCGGATGGGTGCTGTCTCAGAATTCCGAGATCCAAGAACAGCAAGTCATCATATATGAAGGCTATGATTTCAAAGTGATTGAAATCGATGGACATCAAGTTAAGAAAATTGAAATCTCTAAAAGAGAAGTGGATCAAGAAAGCGATGCGGCAGTTGAGGATGCAGAAAATACACTAATTGAAAAAGAAGCTTAACCTTTAAAGATCAGTCAGAATTGACTGGTCTTTTTGTTTATAAATTTTTGAGTCGGGTACGAATGTATAAAAGGAGGAGATACACAATGAAATCAATTACTGTCGAGCTTGAATATGATGAAAGAGTATTGCATGAAGGTCGAGAAGTAGAATCAAAACTTAACGAGCAGCTGTATGGCACAGGGTTCCAAGTTATTTCTGTGTCTCACCATTCATCAGATAAAGAACGTAAGAATCCTCCAATAAAAGAGGATAGGGACTCATCTGGAGCAGGCGGGCAAACCTCACCTGACAATGAAAAGCCGCCAAATAAAAATTAATAAAAGACGGCATTTCCCGTCTTTTTTCTTTTTGTCGAAAATATTACAAATAACACAACTAATTTCCCAGGAAATCGACTAAAATTGACAGAATTTATCGACAAATTAATAGCAGATTTTATAATTTATTTCATAAAACTTTTAAATGCAAGGTATTCAGTTGGAAAAAATATAAAGGTGTTGAAGAGGGTGAAAAGTTCCCCGCGTTACCGCTTTTTTCGAGTGATTTCAGGAGGTGATTTAGTAGATATCGATATCTTTCAATATCCTCACAAAACTGCAGTGGTTATCAGCATGCTCTACTATAAACAAGAACATATCCTTATGGTTTCCAAATCTAGCACAGACAGAAGAACCACAATAAGACTTGCTAACTTTCCTTTCTGCAGAGTAAAATTCTATATGAAGAGAAACTTAACACCCCGCAAGTACTTAGTTAATTCCTCCACTCTTTACGTATTGTAATGTTTTCAACAATAAGGATAATAATGTAAAAAAATCTTTATTTATAAAAGAACATATGCTTATAATTTAATTAATTAAATAAACGTCTCTTGGAAAAGACGTTTTGCGATGGAGGGTGAATATGAAGATTCCAGATGGTCATCCAGCAGAAGACGTACTAGTCAGCCAAATTAATAGATATGCAAAGAAATTTGAGCATTCTAAGACTCCTTTTCTAATCCAGGAAGACCGTAAGTGGATTTATGTAAACCCCGCAGCAAGAAAGATTTTAGAAGCAGAAGAAGACATCATCGGTAAGCCAATCTGGGACTATCTCCCGTCAGAAATACATGGTTTAGTCGAAGAAAGAATTCAGTCTTGTAAAAGTGGCGTTGTAGCTATGCCTAGTGAACAGACATGGATTACTCAAAAAGGAAACCGTATTTTCTTAGAAGTGATTGGATTCCCGCTCATGTTTTCATCAGATGCTACACAAATCATCATCAGGGATATCACGAAGCAAAAGCTTGAGAAGAAAGAAGCTTTAGATTACTTAAACCTGATTACAGAGAATATGATCGATATCATTGGCCTGGTCAATGACAGAGGAGTATTCACTTATCTGACACCTTCGTATGAATGGGTTACGGGTTATTCACAAACAGAAGCGATCGGAACTACACCTTTTAACTTAGTACACACAGAAGACCGTTCTTACTTGATTTCTGAGTTTATGAGAATGATTACTGAACAAACTCCTCTGACTGTAGAATACCGATATCTGAAAAAAGACGGCTCATATATTTGGCTCGAATCACAGGGAACGCCAGTTAATGAAGAGAATTCCGTCCGTTATGCTGTTGTGGCTACAAGAGATATTACAAAACGGAAAGAAGCGGAATATGCTTTGAAAATGAGTGAACATACTCACCGAATTATCCTTGAACATAGCAATGATTTAATCTGTTTAATTGATTCTGAAGGTAAGTATATGTTTGCATCTCTTTCCTATCAGGATATATTAGGCATCGATCCGAAAACTTTACTTGGACTAGACGCATTTAAGTTTATTCATTGTGAAGATCATGTCACTGTGCAAAAGTATATAGAAATGCTTGCTGCTTCAGGGGATCCACAGCCGCTTATATATCGGAAAATACATGCAAATGGGAAGGAAATCCTCCTTGAAGGTAAAGGGATGCCCATGCTTTCGGAAAACGGAACAGTTGAAGGCATCGTGTTTATCTCCAGAGATATAACGGAAAAGAAAAGGGCTGAAGAATATATACGCAACAGTGAAAAACTGGCCGTGTTAGGTGAACTTGCAGCAGGTGTAGCTCACGAAATCCGTAATCCCCTCACTTCAATAAAAGGACTATTCAGTTTATTAAAACAAAATGAGATTGATAAGGAAAAACAAAATTTCTATCATGAAGTCATTTATGAGGAATTGAACCGAATTGAGCATATCGTTAATGAGTTTATGGCTCTGGCAAAACCAGATGCTCTTCAAATGGCGAAAGAAGTAAACCTTGTTCAGCTCCTTCAGGATACAGTAATGTCTCTGGCAACAGAAGCCAATTTGCACAATGTTGAGATCCGTCTTTTATTCAAAGAGAAGACTTTGTTTGTATCGTGTGAAAAGAATCAAATTAAACAAGTGTTTATAAATATCATAAAAAACGCGATTGAAGCGATGAGCAGTGGCGGAGTTTTAACGATCAGTATTGAAGAGGAGAAGGATGGAGCTGTTAAACTTATCTTTGCAGACACTGGAGTCGGTATTGAAGAGGAACGCCTAAAAACGATTGGTGTTCCGTTCTTTACGAATAAAGAAAAGGGTATCGGTCTCGGTCTTACGATCAGTAATAAGATTATTACTGAACACCAAGGCAGCTTAAAAGTGGAAAGTATTCCTGGTCAAGGTACGACTGTAGCTGTCACATTAAAAAAAATGTAGATATATATTAAGCTGGTGTAACCATAGTGCGGTTAATCCAGCTTTATTTTTTTTCCTAACAGATGGTGGTTTTCTTTTTTTGGCCAAGTTTGCCTCGGGCTATCGCTTTTTCAATATATTCAGGCGCGTAAGGGACTTTGCAGGCTGTATTGCCAACATCAACATGCACTTTGCCTACTTGCTCTGCCGTGGAAACAACAATGGCGCGATGAAATTAATGAATAAAAAGGAAGAACCGAATGTCTATTGAGATTCGGTTCTTTTTATATGCCGTCAAATATTCTCCAGATGCCTCTTCCAAGTAATCGAATCATTCCAATCAGCAACTCTGGAACAAAGAACAATACATCACATAAGAAATCAAACCACGTGTAATGCTGGTACTGTTCCTTTCTTTTTTTTCTTCGATTAAAAGCCATCATGGACCACCTGTTCCTTTGAATGATTATGACTAATTATATCAATTTCATTTAGATAATATCTCTTTTTTTAGTTTAAAGGAATTGTTAAAAAAAATAAGCCGAAAGTGGGAATGCTTTTTTATCTTTCACTGGGATTTCTTTTTCAACCAATTGATTTTCACTTCGTCTTATAAAAAAGTGATAAGAATGGCCTAGCTGTTTTCTTTTCACATTTTTATACGGTTTACAAAGGAAATAGTTTCTTAACAAACCATCTATATAATGAGTGTTGTTTGAAAAATTCATTTTGAAAGGGGAAACATCATGAAAGATGAAAGACCAATGGATGAATGGATTAAGAAGCTGACAGAAGACAGCTTGGAAAAGAAAAAGCTAGACCGCCGAAAATTTTTAGCAGGTGCAGGGAAAATTGCAGGTCTCTCGTTAGGATTGACGATTGCACAATCCATCGGTGCGTTTGAAGTGAATGCAGCACCAAGGTTCAGAAACTATCCATTCACACTAGGAGTTGCCTCTGGTGATCCTTTATCTGACAGTGTTGTGCTCTGGACAAGACTTGCACCAGATCCGCTGAATGGCGGAGGAATGCCAGATCAGGCAGTTCCAGTGAAATGGGAGATTGCAAAAGACGAAAATTTCACAAAGATCATTCAACATGGAACAGAATTAGCACAGCCGAATCTTGCTCATTCTGTTCATGTAGAAGTAGAAGGATTACAGCCGAATAAAGTTTATTATTATCGTTTTAAAAGTGGGAACGAAAACAGTCCGATCGGTAAGACGAAGACTCTGCCTGAAAAAGGGGCAGAAGTTTCTAGCATGACATTTGCATTTGCATCGTGTCAGCAATATGAACATGGGTTTTACACGGCATACCAGCACATGGCTGAGGAAGAGCTAGATCTTGTCATTCACCTCGGTGATTATATTTACGAATATGGACCAAATGAATATGTGTCTCCAACAGGAAATGTTCGCGCACATAGCGGTCCCGAAATTATCACACTAGAAGACTACCGTAACCGCCATGCACAATACCGCTCAGATGCTAACCTAAAAGCTGCTCATGCTGCTTTTCCTTGGGTGGTGACATGGGATGATCATGAAGTGGAAAACAACTATGCAAATATGATTCCCGAAAAAGGACAGTCTGCAGAAGCATTCGTGAAACGCCGTGCAGCTGCCTATCAAGCCTATTACGAACACATGCCGCTAAGACGATCTTCATTGCCTCATGGGTCGGATATGTTATTGTATCGTGATTTCACGTACGGAAATTTAGCATCGTTCAATGTTATGGACACGCGTCAATATCGTGATGATCAGGCGAACGGTGACGGAAGCAAACCGCCGTCAGAGGAATCAATGGATCCAAACAGAACCCTGACTGGTCAGGAACAGGAAGATTGGCTGCTTACTAATCTAGGTAACTCAAAAACACATTGGAACATTCTCGCACAGCAAGTCTTTTTTGCACAGCGCAACTATGGGACAAGTACTGCTCCGCGATACAGTATGGATGCATGGGACGGCTATACAGCTTCTCGCCAGCGTATCACAGATTTTGTGCAATCTAAAGATTTGAATAACATCATCGTTTTAACAGGGGATGTCCATGCGAGCTGGGCGTGTGATTTGAAAGCAGACTATAATGATCCTGCTTCAAAAGTGATCGGTGCGGAATTCGTCGGCACTTCTATCACTTCTGGTGGTAATGGAGCCGATAAGCGTGCCGATACAGATAAGATTTTAGGATTAAATCCACACATCAAGTTTTTTAATGATTACCGTGGATATGTTCGCTGTACGGTAACACCAGAAGAGTGGCGTACAGACTATCGGGTATTGCCGTTTGTTACCTCACCTGGAGCGAATATATCAACTCGGGCATCCTTTGTGTATCAAAAGGATCAAGCAGGGTTGAAACAAGTGGGTTCAAATGTGGTGCCAGCAGGTGTGAAGGTATCAGCAGAAGTAGAAGAAGACCGCAATCGTGCGCATGGAAAAGCGCATGAAAAGCAGATGAAAAAGAATGGAATACTTGTACATTAATGTTAAAAGTGACCAAGAGGCAGCTCTTCTTGGTCATTTTTTCATGTCTATGATCGATGTTGAGCGAAAAACAAAGATTCTGAGCGAAACCGCATGTAGTTTGAGCGAAGATAGAGGGTTTTTGAGCGTATACAGAGTTTTCTGAGCGAAGAACAAACTTTTTGAGCGAACGTGTAATAAATATAAGAACGTGTACCGTAGATTAGTTCTCACTCCAATAAAAATGGCCGGCTAAATTTGTATTTAGCCGGCCATTCTGTATATTTTTATGCTTTTTTCTAAAGGATTATATTGCTTTTGGCTTTTTCTATTTTCATCATTTGCAAGTTGATTGGAGCGCAAGGTTGCCGACTCCTCGAAAATGAAAATCACATTTTCTTCGTGCGATGTAACGCTGCTGAAGCCTTCCTTGTCCTACGGGACGAGCGGTCAGGTGGAGACTCCTAATGGCGCAAAGCGGCAGGAGGCTCACCGCACGCCCCGTGGAAAGCGAGCAGCCTGGAGCGGAAATCAACTACTTTCAAAGGCAACAATGTCCAGACCTTAGTTTTTATCCTTCATAGCAGCTTTTAAAGCATCAGCTAAACTGTTGCCAAAACCTTCGTCTTCTTTTTTGTTGTTCGCACTGTATTTTTTCATGAGCTGCCGTTCTTCGCGTTTGGATACTTTCTTTTTCATTTCATCTGCTTTTTCAACGACATTACATGGTTTGCACTGGAAGTACGTGCCTGCTTTTCCGTTATGCAGCTCCATCTTTTTCTTGCACTGTGGACAGCGCCGGTTAGACAGCTTCGGATCTTTACGGCGGCGGTATGAACATTCACGGTCAGAACAAACGAGCACTTTGCCGTCACGTCCTTCTTTAAGAAGCTTGCCGCATTCAGGGCATTTTGAGCCTGTTAAGTTATGAGCACGGTATTCTTGTGAGCTCGTTTTGATTTCCATCACGAGCTGCTTCGTCTGCTTGCGAATATTCTCTAAAAACTCTTTCGGGTTGCCTTTACCGCGTGCGATCGCTTCAAGTTCCAGCTCCCACTTAGCTGTAAGCTCGGGTGATTTTAACTCATCATTCACAAGTTCGATGAGCTGTTTTCCTTTAGGAGTAGGATGCAGCTTGTTGTTTTTACGATCTAAAACTTCTGAACCAAGCAGTCGTTCAATAATATCAGCGCGTGTTGCTGGTGTTCCTAGGCTGTATTTTTCCATTCTTGACAAAAGGTCAGCTTCCGTAAAGCGTGCTGGAGGTTCAGTTAGCTTTTTCTCCAGATTAATGTCTTTTACTGATAGTGTTTGACCTTCTTTTAAACTAGCTAGAGCTCTAGGAGATTCTTCTTCTTTTCCTGATAAAACTTTAAAGCCTGCATCAAGTACTAAAGTTTCTCTAGCGATAAATGATTCACCCGCAACTTTTAATGTAGCCGTTAACGTTTCTGACTTATAAGCCGGATAAAAGAGGGCAAGGAATCGGCGCGCGATCAGATCATATAATTTACGCTCGTCATTATCGAGGTCACCGAGATGAAGCGGTTCATCTGTCGGGATAATAGCATGGTGCTCGGTAACTTTTGCATCATTAAAGACTTTCTTCGCAACTACATTCCCTTTTTGTTTTAAAAGAGGCTGAACTTCTTCACGATAACCACCCGACATTCCCTGAAGACGGTCGTACATCGTGTTTTCCATATCCTTGGTTAAATAGCGCGAGTCTGTTCTTGGATACGTAACCAGTTTATATTGCTCATATAGTTTCTGCAGGACAGAAGACGTCTTCTTTGCTGAGAAACCAAATCGGCGGTTCGCGTCTCGCTGCAGCTCTGTCAGGTCATAAGGCATCGGGTGAGCTTCTGTTTTTTCTTTCTTTTGAAGAGACTCGACAGTTGCTGTTTGTTCCTTCACTTTATTCGCGATTTCAGCTGCTTTTTTCTCGTCAAATAGACGTTTTTCTCCGTTTCGTTCCCAAGATGCATTCAATAAGCCGATTGTCGCATCGATTGTCCAAAAGTCTTTCGGCTGAAAGGAGTTGATTTCTTGCTCTCTCTCTAAAATCATCGCAAGAGTAGGTGTCTGAACACGTCCTGCTGAAAGAGGATCATTGTATTTGGTAGTGAGTGCACGTGTCACGTTAAGCCCGATCAGCCAGTCTGCTTCAGAGCGGCAAACAGCAGATTGATACAGATTGTCATATTGTTTTCCCGGCTTTAATTGGTTAAATCCATCACGAATGGCTTTATCTGTCTGTGATGATATCCAAAGACGCTTCACGGGCTTTTGCCATCTTACTTTTTCCATGATCCAGCGGGCGACAAGTTCACCTTCACGCCCTGCATCAGTTGCAATAACAAGCTCACTTAAATCTTTTCTTTTGGCAAGCTGTTCAATCGCCCGGAACTGGTGACTAACCTGACGGATGATCTTCAATCCCATATGCTTCGGTATGATCGGCAGATCCTCTAATCGCCATTGCTTATACTGTTTGTCATAGTCCTCTGGCATCTTTAGTTCTACAAGGTGTCCGAGTGCCCACGTTACAATGTGTTTTGGTCCTTCAATATAGCTTTTACTTTGTTGCTTGCAGCCAAGCACGCGGGCAAGATCACGCGCCACGCTCGGCTTTTCAGCAAGAATCAGTTGTTTCATAACGTACCCCTTTCCAACTTCTACTTTAGTCATTATAACAGAGGATAAAAAGAGGAAAGAAATGAGTAGAATTTTAACGCTGATTTTTGAAAATACTGGTATACTAAAACAATAATACTTAACTTTGTTGAGTACTTTTAAAAGAGGTATTGCATAACTGTTTCGGTGGGGCTGAGAGGGGTAAGTAATCATGTGGAGAAACCGGAATTTTTTAATCTTGATGTTTGGTCTGGCAGTATCAAGTACTGGATTGTGGGTAGGAATTATCGGCAATCTTGAATTTTTGCAAAAGAATGTAGAGTCATCGTTCTTGCAAGCTCTCATTATTTTAGCGGGATTTCTTGTAGGAATCTTTCTTGCACCGATGGCGGGCAGGATTATAGACCGCAGCAATAAGAGGAAAATCCTTATTTATGCTGGGTTTGCGAGATGCGCTGCTATCTTTTTTATGTATCTAGCGATCGCTTATAACAATGTTTGGTGGATGGTTGTCTATACGCTCGTAATTGGGATATCAGGCACTTTTTCACAGCCTGCGATGCAGACAATGCTTCCTTTAATCGTGAAAAAAGAGGAATTATTAGATGCAAATGGCGTAAACATGAATATTTTTACGGCATCTCGGATCGTGGGAACAGCGCTCGGCGGTGTTATGCTCGTTGGAATGTCGCTATTTGCTGTATACACGGTAACGCTAGTTTCTTATGTTATCCTTTTGATTTCAACGTTCTTTTTGAATGTAGAAGAAAAGCCGAAAGAAACAGATAGGACCGGCCGTAAGGAAAACTTCTTCAGAACGCTTGCTGAGCTTTACCCGATCGTGAAGAAGCAGCCGAAAGTGGTTTATGGAATCTTTTTATTGCTTCCTGCTTATTTATTTTTATCAGGATTTAATCTGATGGTTATTGAAATCAGTGACTTTCAGGATAATCCAGGGATAAAAGGAATTCTTTATACGACAGAAGGAGTTTGTGTATTCATCGGAACGTTTTTGTCTAAGAAGTTCTTCCGTGATAATCCAAAGCTTTCATATATGTTCGCGATTACCTTTATCATCGCAACCGCACATATATCTTTGTACTTAGCAGATCATCCGGTCATGTCGGTTCTGTCATTCGGACTGTTTGGTCTCGCTGCTGGAACACTTTTTCCGGTTGTTACAACGATTTTTCAAACGGATGTACCATCTGAGTATCATGGAAGGTTCTTCTCCATCAAAGGGATGGTCGATAATATTATCTTCCAGGCATTGATGCTTTTAACAGGGTTGTTCCTGGATACGATTGGCTTCTTCAACATGGTGATCGGTTTTGGAATCACGTCGTTCATTATCGCATCTGTCATTCTTCTACAATATATGGCTAAGGGGAACCGTAATAAAAGAGGACCTATTGCTGTAACTAAATAATAATTCATTTAAGAGGGCGGCTTTGTACCACTCTCTTTTTATATGGCTCTTTTCTAAATGATTGTTGCTTCAAACATCATTTTTTCTTCTGTGACAGTTGATTGGAGTGCAAGGTGTAAGACTCCTGCCCCGCGGAAAGCGAGCACCTGGAACGGAAATCAACCACTTTCAATAACAAAAACGTTTACGAAAACAGACTTTTATTTTGAAAATAATCCGACCATAACAGCAAGATTGAGGACGATTTTCCGTTTTGATATTGATAAAATTAAAGAAAAGCGGCAGGGGTGGAGGGATAAGGTTTGAAGCATGTAAAAATGTCTTTTGATGAAAAGTGGAATAAGATCATGGAATGTGATAGGTCTTATGATGGATTGTTCTATACTGCTGTTAAATCAACCAAGATATTTTGCCGGCCATCTTGCCGGTCACGCAAACCGAAAAAAGTAAATGTAACGTTTTATGAGACTATATCTGAATGCATAGAGGCAGGTTATAGAGCTTGCAAGAGATGCCAGCCGGAAATTGAACACTGTCCGCAGATTGATCTCGTAAGAAAAGCTGCCGGCTTTATGGTAAACCACCTTAATGAAAAGATTGTACTGCAGGATATTGCTGAACATATCGGTGTCAGTCCTTTTTATTTGGAGCGGCTTTTTAAAGAAGAGATGAAAGAAACACCGCGTGAATATTTAGAGAAGATCCGTATCCATAAAGCAGCTTTTCTCTTAAAGAACTCATATAGAACAAACTTAGAAATCTGTTATGAGGCCGGATTTCGGAGTCCCTCTAATTTTTACAAAGCTTTTCGCAGAGTGGAAAATTGTTCGCCAAGCTACTACCGAAAATCTTTCAGGATCAAGGAGTCATAGAATGCAATGGAGTGATCATGGCAGCTTTTTAAAATTACTGCTTCCAGAGGAGTTTAGCTTTAACGAATGCCTTGTTTTTCTAGGGAGGTCAGATCTTGAACTGCTACACCAAATTCAGGACAAGCATCTTATGAAGCTGGTTAGAATAAATGACGAAGAGGTCCTTATGAAGATTAGTAGTGAGGATAATAGTCTCATAGTGAAGTTTTGTCTTGGACAGCCAACTAATGTAATCAAGGAGCAAGCTGCCAAATATATTTCTGAATGGTTTGACCTTGAGCGAAATCTTTCCGATTTTTATCAGATGACTAATCAGGATAATATTTTACAGCCGCTCGCTATTAAGTATTACGGCTTGCGCATGATCGGCATTCCAGATTTATTTGAAGCGATTACGTGGGCAATTATGGGTCAGCAGATCAATCTAAAGTTTGCTTACACACTTAAAAAACGCTTTATTGAACACTTTGGAGAAAAACGGGATTATGAGGAAACATCTTATTGGCTTTATCCCACACCTGAAAAGATCGCAAATCTTCATGCAGACGATTTAAGAAAACTGCAATTTACAAGCCGCAAAGCTGAGTATGTGATCGGTGCTGCAAAAGAGATGGCATCAGGTAGGTTATCGAAAGAGATGCTGCTGAATATCCGGGATCCAAAGAAACAACATGAAACCCTTTTATCGTTAAAAGGAGTTGGAGCATGGACAGCAGACTACGTTATGATGAAATGCCTGCTGGAGACAACTGCTTTTCCAGTTGCTGACGTTGGCATTCATAATGCGTTAAAAGTACAGTTGAATCTGGCTATCAAACCGAAACAAGTTGAAATCATAGAATTGGCGAAAAACTGGAGGGGCTGGGAAGCTTATGCCACGTTTTATCTTTGGAGGTCTTTGTATGAATAAGGTATTCAAGCTAGACTATCAATCTCCAATTGGAGTTATTGAGATCATTGGCAGCGAAGAATGTATACAATCTATTATGTTTGTTGACAGAGATTCAGCGATGGAACATCAGCCTGACGTTCCAAAGATTTTAAGAGATTGCTATGATCAGCTCGACGAATATTTTAAAGGGGAGCGTAAAATATTTACATTTCCTTATGAACAAAAGGGAACTTTATTTCAACAAAGCGTCTGGAATGAGCTTATTAAAGTTCCCTTTGCAGAGTCGGCATCTTACCGTAACATCGCATCCTCTCTTCAAAATGAGAAAGCGATCAGAGCGGTTGGAAACGCGAACGGTAAAAATAAGTTAAGCATCGTCATACCTTGTCATAGAATAATAGGTTCCAATGGAAGTTTAACGGGGTATGCAGGGGGGCTTTGGAGAAAAGAATGGCTGTTGAATCATGAGAAGGAGATTAAGAAGAGGAATAGATAATTATAGTGATAAAACTTTTATA
Source organism: Fictibacillus arsenicus (assembly GCF_001999465.1). Lineage (GTDB taxonomy): Bacteria > Bacillota > Bacilli > Bacillales > Fictibacillaceae > Fictibacillus > Fictibacillus arsenicus. The sequence continues at coordinate 904,614 of NZ_MQMF01000002.1, read as the reverse complement.
TACGATTCAAGATTATTTAAAATAATCCGATAATTCAATCATATTAAGGCTTAAGAATTAATTTGCAGTTTTTTAAAAAAATGAAAACATTTTAATTTACAATATTAAGAAAAAGTATTAAAATGAGAAAGTTCCAAAAAATAGAAATATAGATATAGGGGGCATTCTCAATGAAAAAATTTTTAGCAGTAACAGCAGCTGCAGTTCTTGCGCTTAGCGTAGGTTGCAGCAAGGAAGAAGAAAAGCCGAAAGAAGAAGCAAAACCAGCGGCAGCTACAGAGAAAAAGGAAAATGATAATACAGAAAAAATCACTCTTCTTAACTTTGAAGGGGAACTGATGCAGCAGCTTAGAGAGTATCATGCAGCATTCAATGCATATGCGGCAGGTGCAGCGAAAGAAGGCGAAGAAGCACTTCCGAAAGAAGAGCTTGACCAGCTTAAAGCAGATGCAAAAGCAGCTGGAGAAAAAGCTGTAGCTGAAATTCCATCCGTTAAAGTTCCAACTGAATTATCAGAAGATAACCAAGCAACGATTAAAGGTGCTTTAGAAGAGCTGAAGAAGTCATATGAAGCAAAAGTTGCTGGTTTAGAAGACGAAGCGAAAGCGGCAGAAGCTGACGAGTTGTTCACAGCTTTTGAAGAGAAGTTAAACACGATTCATGAAGATTTGAAATTAATTCCTGGAAAATTCATCAACGAACTACAATAATAGAAGTAACTGGACTGCTGTCTCACTTGAGAGAGCAGTTCTTTCTGTCTAAAGGAGGTTATATTGTCATGATACGAATCAGAACAGAAAGAAACGGAGACCAAAAAGCGATCACCCAAATAAACGATTTGGCTTTTAAAGGTGACAATGAATCGAGATTAGTAAATGCGATTAGGAATTCAGATTTGTTCGTGCCAGAGCTTTCCTTAGTCGCTGAAAGTGATGGGGAGCTGATCGGACATATTCTTTTTAGTATCGTTCACATTAAATCAGGGAAGGATGAAATCCCGACTTTGGCACTTGCTCCTATGGCCGTCGTTCCTGAACACCAGAACAGAGGTGTAGGTTCATTGTTAGTAGAGGAGGGGCTAAAGAGGGCGAAGGATCAAGGGTTCGAGAATGTGGTAGTGTTAGGTCATCCAGAATTTTATCCGAAGTTTGGATTTATACCAGCATCAACTAAAGAAATTGAAGCGCCATTTCCAGTTCCTGATGAAGTTTTCATGGCCTTAGAGATAAAAGAAGGGTCTTTAGACCAGATTAAAGGAAAAATTGTATATCCGCCAGCTTTTGATACGGTCTCATAGGACTTTTAAGAAAAGAGCAGAAATAGAATAAGAGATTCTACCTGTAAAGGAGTTGTGTAGTATGAGTCTTGCGAAAACGGATGTATCTTCTGAATATATGCGTTCTGTTAAAGCGCGTTTTCTGGATGCGAAAAACTATGCGGAAAAGACGTTTGAGCATCTTCCGGAAGAACAATTATTTTGGTACCCGAATGAAGATTCCAACAGTGTTGCCGTAATCGTTAAGCACATGAGCGGAAATATGATCTCCAGATGGACAGACATTTTTGACACGGACGGAGAAAAACCTGACCGTAACCGTGACGGTGAATTTGAGAACACGATTTCTAACCGCGAGGAAATGAAAGTGGTGTGGAACAAAGGATGGGAAGTGTTCTTTGGAACACTAGACAGGTTGAAAGAAGAAGATCTTCTTCGTAAAATCTATATCCGAAATGAGCCTCACTCTGTAATGGATGCAATCGAGCGCCAGATGTATCACTATTCGTATCACATCGGACAGATTGTTTATATTGCGAAAATGCTTAAGTCGGATGAATGGAAAACATTAACGATACCTAGAAAAAAATAATAGGAATTTTATCAAACATGGTTTATACTGGAAATATCAAATGAAAGGGGTGATGACAAAATGATTAAGAAATTCAATAAGAACAGTCATATCTTGTCCTCGCCCAACGGTTATAAAAAATAAACATTTAATTGGTGTGCTCTGGTTTAGTATGACTTCCAGGGGCTTTTCTGATTAAAAAAACTTTAAAGCCAAACGGGCATCCTGCTCATTTGGCTTTTTCTTTTGCAGAGATCTCTGGCTTATTGAAAGGTTTTAGATAAAAAAATCTAATACAAGAGGTGCAATAAGCAAATGATGAAACTTAGTACAATGTTGAAAGTGGCAAGCACGGTAGACTGTGAATGGCGCAGTTCTATAGCAGAGAAAATCCTTGAGCATTGGGATTATGATGAAAGAAGTGTTTATGCTTTTCGTTACAGTGCGAACTTTATTTTCGTTTTTAAGAATGATGGAGAGACTCATTTTTTGCGTTTTAATGAGGTTTCAGAGAGAGTACTTTCATTACTTGAAGCAGAAATGGAAATCTTAGATTATTTAGATGGAACATCGTTGCGTACAGTGAGACCGGTTAAATCGTTGAACGGAAAAAAGGTAGAGCGTGTGGAAGCGGAGAACGGAATTTATTACGCTTCTGTATTTAAAGCTCTTCCTGGTAAGCAGTTTGAGATAAATGAGCTTAAACAGGATCAGTTTTTTATATGGGGAAAAACACTCGGGAAGCTTCACGATACGATGAAAAAATGCGATAAATCTGTTCATTTTAACCGGTTGAGCTGGAAGGATCATCTAAACAGTGCAGAAAACTTTCTTCCGATGCATGAGACTGCTGCGAAAAAAGAGCTTGCCTATCTCGTTAACTGGGCAGAAGCATTGCCGGTTACTCAAGAAAATTTCGGTTTGATTCATTATGATTTTGAATTAGATAATCAGTGCTGGGAAGATAACGTGGCAGGAATACTCGATTTTGATGATTGTGCCTATTATTGGTATGCCGCTGATATCGCTTTTGCATTAAGAGATCTTGATGATCAAAAGATGACGAACCCTTTGTTTGCTGAATTCGTTAATGGATATGAAAGCGAAACGACCTTGGATTCTGATTTAGTAGAGCAGTTACCGATGTTTAATAGACTTCATGATCTTACGATGTTTGTCAAATTACTTCGTTCAGTTGATATTTCAGATTCCGCTGATCATCCGGATTGGATGTCGAATTTAAGAAAAAAGCTGGTTGAAAAGATAGAGAAATATCGTTCTTCCTTTGAACGATTACATGTTAATAATAAGGAGTTGTTAAAATGAAAAATGCACTATTAGTTATAGATGCTCAACAGGAACTGATCGATGGGAATAAAGAAGAACAAGCCGTTTTTAACCAAGATCAGCTAAAAAAGAATATTAACCTAGTAATTAAACAAGGGATGGATGCGGGAGCGGAGATCATATTTGTAAGAGATCTAGACGTTGCAGAAGGTGAGGGGAAAGGTTTCGAAGTTCATTCGGAAATCCATGTACCTGAAGGAGCAGCATTTTTTAATAAAAAAGCCACAAATGCATTTTACGGTACTTCTCTATTAGAAGATTTAAAAGAAAAAGAAATTAGTCATGTCGTGATTATGGGATGCAAAACAGAGCATTGCATCGATACTGCCGTAAGAATGGCGACAGTAAACGGACTCGATGTAACATTAGTCGGCGATGGTCACTCAACGACAGACTCTGCAGTGTTAAAAGCCCAACAAATCATCGAACATCATAATAAAATCCTTCATGGCCATTATAACGTTGACCACTTCTCGGTAGTCAGGAAGGCAAGCGAAGATCTCTTCAGCCCGATTCATAATCAATATCGATGATCATTCTTTTATTAGTCAACTGATTTTTAAGCTTGTATAATTAAAATTGAAAGTGCTTTTAACTTTAAGGGAGGCGTAAAGATGAGTGAATTAACTATTAAGAACTTTGAATTGTCACGAAGCTTTTTCCTGAAACATCTTGGCGAGCTAGACACAGAAACGGCTGAAGTTCAGCCTGAAGGATTTAACAACAATATCCTTTGGCATGTCGGTCATGTTTTAACAACAGCTGAATATTTTATGTTTGGATATCCGGAAAAATCAAATCACCTTCCATTTAATTACATCGATCTATTTAACAGAGGAACAAGTCCTGCTGACTGGAAAAGTGAAGTGCCATCCCTCTCTGAACTAACAGTACAACTAAAGGACCAAATGGCTCGTATAAAAGAGATCCCAGAAGATCGTTTACAAGAAAAGTTAGAGAAACAATTTTTCGACTTTAAAACGTTCGGTGAATTGGTGAATTTCGCTGTGTTCCATGAAACGTATCACCTTGGACAGATGCATGCGATGAAGAAAGTGATTGAAAAATCAAAGGTGCAACAAGGCTAAATATAAGAAAAGAGTGGTTCCTGAAATGGAAGCCACTCTTTTTGTGTAATAAACTATGTACTTTTAGCACAAGATTATGCTATTATATAAAAGACGCGCATTAATTAATTTAGTGTGTATAATAACCCTTAATTATATTATATAACAAAATGGAAAAGCGTGTCAACAGAAAATTTATTTTAGGGAGAGATCGGATGACGACATGGAATCGGGAGCAGCAGAATGAACAAGAACGAGTAGATGAAGTAATAAAGGAACTCTCTACAGCTACTTCTAAACTTCAAGAGCATTTAGGCGGAAAACGATCTGATGTGGTCCAAATCCGAAAAAACTTTTGGTCTGACGTTACCGTGAACCTAGATGATCCTGATGATGCCATTGAAACAGCGGCAAGTATCAAACAGCAATCTGAATTGTTATCTGAGATCGAGAGAAGTCATATCTCAGCGGAAAGCCGATTAAAAACATACGAAAAACTGAAGAACTCACCTTACTTTGGAAGAATTGATTTTAATGAAATTGGTGAAAGTGAAACAGAAAAAGTCTATCTTGGTATTGCTTCTTATTATGATGAAGAGACAAGTGAATTTTTGGTTCATGACTGGAGAGCACCGATATCAAGCTTGTATTATGATCACTCGCTCGGAAATGCGAGTTATAGAGCGCCGAGTGGAACGATAAAAGGTGACTTAGAATTAAAGCGACAATTTATTATAAAAAATGGCCAGATTCAGGGGATGTTTGACACAGGGGAAGCGATTGGCGATGAACTTCTTCAGCAAGTCCTTGGCAATCAGGCGAATACACAAATGAAAAGTATAGTAGCTACCATTCAAAAAGAACAGAATGCCATTATCCGAAACACGGAAAGTGATTTGCTTATCGTACAAGGAGCAGCTGGCTGCGGGAAAACTTCTGCTGCATTGCAGCGTGTTGCCTATCTTTTATACAGAGACAGGGAAACCTTACAATCCCATCATATTGTCCTTTTTTCTCCAAACAACATGTTCAATAGCTATGTCGCAAACGTTCTTCCTGAACTTGGAGAAGAAAACATGGAGCAGACCACTTTCCAAGCTTATATTGATCATCATTTAGCTAAGGAGTTTTCTGTTGAAACGCCATTCGAACAAATGGAGGCTATTCTTTCCGGTGATGGTGAATCTTCACGGATTGAAGGGATCAAATTTAAAGCGTCCGTTGACTTCTTAGATGCGATCCATCAATATGTTGAAAAGCTAAGTGAATCTGGTATGCAATTTTCAGATGTTAAGTTCCGGGATAAAACAGTGATTAGAGCGAAACAGATCAGTGAGTACTTTTATTCATTGGACTCACGTGAAACGATTCCATATCGTATGAAACAAACATCTCAATGGATTTTAAATGAATTGAAACTAGCTGAAAGAAAAGAACGCAAGAAACCATGGGTCGAAAAGGAGATTCAGTTTTTAGATAAGTCGGTCTACACGAAGCTCTATGAACAGCTGCAAAAAAGAAACAAATATGATGCTGATTCTTTTAACGATTTGGCGAGTGAACAGAAGGTCCTGTCAGCATATGTAACAAGACTGGCGTTTAAGTCGCTTCGAAAATCAGTTGAAGAATGTACTTTTTTAGACATGAAGAGTTTATATGCTAAGCTGTTTCAGAAAAATAATAAATTATTGTCAGAGTTCGATGTATGTAGTGAAATCTGCAATCAAACGTTATTTAATCTGAAACAAAACCATTTCGCGAATGAAGATGCGACACCATTTCTATACGTAAAAGAATTGTTGATCGGATTTCAATCGAATGCAGCTGTCAGGCATGTTTTCATTGATGAAGCTCAAGATTTTTCGCCATTTCAATTTGCGTTCATCCAACGTATTTTTCCGAGAGCGAGCTTAACTGTACTCGGTGATCTAAATCAATCCATCTATGCACATGCTTCAGATCATTCATTTTCAATACTGGAGAAATTATTAAACAAGAAGCATTCGGAAACGATTACGCTTACGAGAAGCTATCGTTCTACAAAAGAGATCGTAGAGTTTACAAAAAGTCTTTTAAAAGATGAGAGCGGAATCATCCCGTTTAACAGACCCGGAGAAAAGCCATCTGTTGTTAAGGCGGATGGAGAAGAGCAGATTCATGAGGAATTAGAAAGCCTTATTAATTCATGGCTGAAACAAGGCCATGAAACGATCGCTGTCATTTGCAGGACTGCCAAAGAAAGTTTAAATGTATATGAGAAACTAAAATCGAAGTTAGATCTACGACTAATGATTAATGAGGATGCAGCATTTCAAAAAGGCATAATTATCATCCCTTCTTATTTGGCTAAGGGGATAGAGTTTGATGCCGCAGCTATTTACGACGCTTCAGGCTATCAAAAGGAACAAGAGCGAAAACTTTTTTATACAGTCTGTACACGTGCTATGCATGAGTTGACCGTGTTTTACAAAGGTTCACCTTGCCCCTTTATTAAAGAAGCTTCGAAGACTCTATATAAAATCAATTAACCATTACAAAAATTCGCTGTTCTGACGAACAGCGGATTTTTTATTTGACTCTTTTCTATAGGCTCTTTTTTAAAAAACTGTTGCTTTTGACTTTTTCTATTCTCATCTTTTGCAAGTTGATTGGAGCGCAAGGTGCGAGACTCCTACGGGACGAGCGGTCAGGTGGAGACTCCTAATGGCGCAAAGCTGCAGGAGGTTCACCGCACGCCCCGTGGAAAGCGAGCAACCTGGAGCTGAAATCAACTACTTTCAAAAGCTGCAATGTATGCGAAAACAGCCTTTTATTTTGAATTTTTTGAAATGGGGTAAGGATAAGAAAGAAGGAGGGAAATCTGTGCCATTTGATTATGACCTTGATTTTGAACATATCGATTTTAGAAAGAACCCGGAAAAATATAGAGTTGGCCGGGGAGAACAAGGAGTACTTCTTGTAGAGCCCTATAAAAGCGAGATTCTTCCTCATTGGCGTTTTAAAACACCAGACGAAGCTAAGAAGTCATCAGAGAAAATTTACGAACAATTCCTAGAGTACAAAAAGAATAAAGATTTTGTAGGCGCGGATATGACAAGGAAGTTTTTACAGATGGGTTATACCCGTGCACGGCGATACACCAATTACAAGGGTGGCAGAAAATATGATGAAAACGGCGAGGTAATTGAGAGACAGATCGATCCAGTTAAAGCAAAATCAGCTGCCATCTTTGAAGAGAAGTGGAAACTCGCCAGAACAGATGAAGAGTATTTGAAGATGAAAAAGGCACATCAAAAAGAGTTTGGATAAACACCTCTATTCTCGTTAGAGGTGTTTGTTATTGTTCTCCGCCACCACCAATTCCGCCGCCTCCGCTTGTAAACCGGTCACCCATCTGGTAGTTTGAATGTTCACCTGGCTTTGCGGAAGAATGATGGGAATGATTGTTGTTCTTTTTGCGCCGCCAATCTACTAAGAAAGCAAACAATAGAATGAACCCAATAAATAGAAAGAACCAAATCATGACAGACCTCCTTAAAATATTCATACTAATAAGCTATGGCTATCAACGTGAGGTATTCGATATTGTTTTTAAAAAAATGAAAGCAAAGACTTTTCACTCATGATGTCTTTACTGTCGGCTTTTTCCCTCTAATTCTGTTTCAACTTTAAATATCCGTTTATTTAACACTTGAGCTGTATCATCAAAGTGATGAATAATCTTGTCTGTATAATCTCCCATACTTGTGATGACATTTGTGTTAAGTCTATCAAGCTTGTTTTCAATTCGCTTTTGCCCAGCAATCAAAATGAATTGTTGTTTCTTGAATTCTTCTTGATTAGAAGCAAAAGTGTTCATACGTTTATTGAAATCCTCTTGATTAAAAGAAAAAGTGTCTTGATTAGAAGCGAGGGTACCTAGACGATTGCTGAACTCTTCTTGTTTAGAAGTAAATGTTCCAAGACGATTACTGAATTCTTCCTGATTAGAAGCCAAAGTGTCTTGATTAGAAGCAAGATTGCCTAGACGATTGCTGAACTCTTCTTGTTTAGAAGCAAAAGTATCCATCCGTTTGGAGAAATCTTCTTGTTTAGTAGATAAAGCACCTTGAACATTTTTTATATCGCCAATATCAATTCGAATTTCTTTCATTTCGGTAAGGATCAGTTTTAGAATTTCTTCCATCTCAAATAGCTCCTTGTCAATAAAAAAATAGTATTTTCAGTATAACACCTGTTACTTTTTTATTGAGTACCTAAAATGCAGAAAATGTATGGTAATGATTGCAAGTTTGGACTTTACCAGATGTTGTGATTTGCTTAAAAAGGAGTCTTTTTTTAGTGATTTCGGCAAAGGGACACAAATAATAATTTTTTTACTGTTTTATTGTTGTATGCTCTGAAACAAACTCTCCAAACAAAATATGATCAAGGGGGGCAACATGAGCAACAAACTGGTTTAATAGCTCGTTCACTTCTTCGTCAGAATCAAAGTCTTCCATTGTGATACGGGCATGTTCCTCTGATTGGAAGCGCAGCAGTCCTATCCAAAGTTCCTCTTCCTCTTGTAAATCGAGTTTTTCAGGAATTAATGATATTCCATAGTTTTTTGAAGAGGGGGATAATCTAAAGATTTGCTCTGTCACTCCTCCGTATTCCTGAAATTTTTTATTTGTTTTCGCTGATATCTCCAGGAACTTTTCTTTTGCTTCAGGTCTGATTTTATAAAGATAGACAAGCAGATGTGCCATAACCTTACCTCCTCATTTTAAATAAGTTCTTTATATACAACTTCGCGATTAATTAAGAATCCCGCTTTTTTATAGAAGTTTCTCGCAATCGTATTGTCAATCCAATAATCAAGTTCGATCTTGGTAACACCGAGTTGTTTTCCTAGTTGCTCGATATATTCTAAGACTTGTGAACCAGCTCCGTTGTTGCTGCTGTTTTTCTCTATGCTGATCTGATGGATATATAAGGATTTGGAAGCTTTTTTAAAAGGTGTCTCTGCTGAATCACGAAGGGTCATCCATACATAACCGATTGGGCTTGAATCTTCTATTACAAGTAAAAATTTTTGGTTAGGATCCTTCATGATTTCTTTATAAAAATGTCGGATTGGTTCATAGTTATAAGGTGTAAAGTACTCAGGGAAAAGTTCAACGTGTACATCCTGGACGTTTTTATTTAGTTTTGCTACTAATTCATAATCTTGTGTTTGAATGATTTCCATAAGAGTTTTCCTTTCAAGCGCTTAATGGCTTTTTCCAATTTTATCATATTAAGTAGTGCAGCTAACACCTAATTTTGTTCACAAAACGTCCAAAGGAATTGTGATTTAAATCACATTCCTTCCTCTCGAATTCTTTTACGATAGAGTTGTAAAAAGAACTGAGGGGGAATTGACATGTTACAAGCAAGAACGATTGAGATCATTAAGTCAACCGTACCTGTATTAGAAGTCCACGGAGAAGCAATTACTTCCCGTTTTTATCAACTGCTCTTTACGAAGCATCCAGAACTTTTAAATATTTTTAACCACGCAAATCAGAAAAAAGGACGCCAGCAAGCAGCACTTGCAAATGCTGTTTATGCTGCAGCTGCCAACATTGATAAGCTTGAAATGATCATTCCAGTTGTAAAGCAGATCGCTCACAAACACAGAAGTTTAGGAGTAAAACCAGACCATTATTCAGTTGTTGGCGAAAACTTACTGCAAGCAATAAAAGATGTATTAGGTGATGCTGCAACAGACGAAATTATCAACGCTTGGGCCGAAGCATACGGCGTGATCGCTGATGCATTTATCGGAGTTGAGCGTGGCATGTATGAAGCAGCAGAACAGCAAAAAGGCGGATGGGAAGGATTCAGAGCATTTGTTGTTGCGGACAAAGTAGAGGAAAGCAGTGTGATCACATCCTTCTACTTAAAACCTCAAGATGGCGGCCCAATCGCCGAATTCAATCCTGGACAATACGTAAGTGTAAGAATGGAGATTCCAGGTGAAACGAACACACATATCCGCCAGTACAGTTTATCTGACGCGCCAGGAAAAGAGCATTATAGAATTTCTGTAAAAAAAGAAGCAGGCTTAAATTCTCCAGACGGTATTGTATCTGTTTATTTACATGAAGGTGTAAAAGCGGGAGATGTTCTATATTTAAGTGCACCAGCAGGAGATTTTTACTTAAACACGGAGAGTAAGAAACCAGCCGTTCTGATCAGTGGAGGTGTTGGTCTCACTCCAATGGTAAGTATGTTGAAAACAGCGGCAGAAAAACAGCCTGAGCGTGAAGTGACTTTCATTCATGCGGCAATCAACGGCCAGACACATGCATTAAAGAATGAAGTCAAAAAAGTGGCAGAGAATGCTGAGAACATCTCAACTTATTTTGTTTATGAAAAACCATTAGAAGATGACTTCGGATACGATCAGACGGGTTATATTGATGAAGAATGGCTTCGTCAAGTGCTGCCATTAAATAAAGAAGCAGAATATTACTTTTGCGGCCCTGTTCCATTTATGAAGGCAATCAATCATGCACTTCGAGAGTTAAACATAAAGAAGGAAAATATTAATTTTGAATTCTTTGGACCTGCAAGTGATTTGGAAAAAGAAAAAGTAAACGCATAAAATTGACGAAACACCTTCCTCATTTGAATGGAAGGTGTTTTTTATGTTGAGATCCAGTGCTGAAAGCTTAGTAATAAAGCTTTTCTTTTATACAACAGTAAGGTTAACAATAGAAGTAAACTTAAAGCAGTTATTCCTGCTCCTAGATATATTCCACCGAGCGTAAAATAAATGCTGACCTTTGGCGCGAAAAAAATCCATCCTACGATGCCGAGGACCCCAACGCATAGATTCAACATCAAGCTTATAAAAAAATGAGGGACAACCATCCCTGTATACTTTACCATAAATGCAGCATATTTGTAGCTGATAGGCAATCCGGAAAGTAAGAATAATGTATAGAAAATAATGTTTAAATCTGCTTCACTGAGCAAGAAATCACTCCTTTTGTATTCTATTTATTCCACTTTCGAGAGGAACATTCCTCTCTGTTTTTCTAAAGTGAAACGCATTTGGAAATGATATCGTCTAACGATAAAAGGGGTGCTGAGAATGAAGATTAGATTTTTATTATTCTGTACGCTGGTATGTTCAACGATTCTGTTTACAGGTTGTTCTGCCAAAAAAGAACCTATTGATGGGAAAGTTTCTGGTGCGGTGTTTGAGAAAGTGCATTCATTGATCGGGAGTCAGCCATTAGGTTTTGATTTAAAGAATACGAGTATTGACTGGGTGGAGGATTCGTATAATGAAATTCAAACATTAGCTGATCCTTGGCTTGAAACGTTATCACCAGCATATGAAATAGACAAATTTACATTGGGAAAGTATATCCATATTTATTACAGCAATCCTTATAATAAGAATGAAAACCTCGACTTATTCATACCGTATCCGAACGATAGAGAAGCTCATAAAAACATAATCCTTAAAGGGAAAGACAACGGAACGACGAAATACTATGTGTTTGAGGGCGGGGAGAAGGAAACGGCCGCTTTAGTAGCCTGGATGAAAGATCATGAACCGAATTAAGGGGCTGTCCCAAAAGTAAGGTAAACTTACTTTTGGCAGCCCCAATTTTTTTATTTTTACAATATAAAAAAATATAGACCCTTGATTTGCACCTTATCAGGAATTTTAGATAACTTACATCTTAGAATTAGGATGTTCTCGAGAAAGGTCTCCTTTTTCTTCTTTATACAGAGTATAGAGCAAAGTTAGGAAACGGATGATTCGCTTCAACTAACGACGAGAGGCTTTTGATTTCTGCAATTTCCATAATTTCATTCCAAACCTTCATTACGTTTCGGGATTCGTGAGCAGCATCTTTCGCATGCTCAGATCTCCACTCAAAAATCTCAATGACTGTGCCATCAGATGCTATAGCACGGATAGGTTCACGCTGAGTAATAAGCTTTTCTGCTTCTAGCGTTTTAATATGGTTCTTTAAGACTTCATTCAGCTGTTCTTCTTTTCCCTCATGTGGCTGGTAGAGCGCCATTGTTATTAGTTCAGACATCGCGTTTCCTCCTATAATAAGGCTGATTTCTTTAATGGTTGTTTATTCTTATTTTATCATAGGGAACATGTCTTAAAGAGGGTTAATAAGCCTGTCTGAGGTGAAGACTGTTTTACAGACTAGCCATAAAAGGAGAGATAAGATGAGATACCCGCGTTCTTTTTCCCATATCGGACTATCAGTACCTGATGTAGAAAAAGCAGTGAAATTTTATGAAGATGTAATGGGCTGGTATACAATTATGCAGCCGACCATAGTAGAAGAAGATGACAGTCCGATCGGTGAAATGTGTACGGACGTATTCGGTCCCGGCTGGAAGAAGTTTCGAATCGCCCACATGGCGACATCCGATAAGATCGGAATTGAGTTGTTTGAATTTGAAAACAATGAAAAGCCTGAGAATAACTTTGAATATTGGAAAACAGGAATCTTCCATTATTGCGTGCAGGATCCAGATGTTGAAGGACTTGTAGAAAAAATCGTTGCGCATGGCGGAAAGCAACGAATGCCGATCCGCGAATACTATCCAGGAGAAAAACCGTATCGGATGGTGTATTGTGAAGATCCTTTCGGCAACTTAGTTGAGATCTATAGCCATAGCTATGAGCTGACCTATTCGGATGGTGCTTATTAGGCAGAAAAAAGGATGATTCCGGCTGGAGTCATCCTCTTTTTTGTAAACAAGACTTGTAAGTAGTGGTGCTGTCTTTGAGGAAAAGACATAACACGTAATTGTGTCTAGTAAAAAGACAGATTTGAATGGAAAAAGTTTTTTACAGGACAAATTAAAATTATTACAGGGTAAATTGAATTAATTCCACGGTAAATCGAATTAATTCCACGGATAGAGCTAATAATTCCACACATAAATTTATTTATAGAAATTTCGACAAAAACAGGCTATCTCAATAAAAAAATGACTCATGCCTTTTGGGTTATAAAAAACGCTGCCACATGGACAGCGTTTTTCTTACTTCAAAATACTTAAATAAGCTTGCCACGGCCCAACGTCTTCTTTATAACGTTTTGCCATAATTCTTGTAATCTGGGAGATGTGCGTTAAGTCATGAACGGCCCAAGTCGAGAGTAATTCTCTTAATCTAACAGGTCCGAATTCTGGGTGCCTGGCCGTTTGTTCAAAATCTGTCACGCTGCTAAGCTGATTTCTCAGTTTTATAAGACTTTCTTCACGGCATTGTTTAAACTCCATCAATAGCTGCTCTATGTTCTTTTCACTTTTAGATAAATGCGCAAAACGATCAAAGGGTGGAAAGGTATAGTCCTCGCCTTTTGTCAGAATCATATTCATACGCGGAATCCAGTTCACCTTTTCACCTTCAATAAGGTGAGCTACAACCTCGAGGGTATTCCATGTGCCACTGCCTTCATTGCAAGTTAACCAATCAGGAGAAAGGCCAGTTAAAAGAGAAGAGAGCGTTTCAGGTGTACGTTCCAATAGCTCAATAGCTTCATTGATTTTGAAATTCATAGAAGGTGTCCTTTCTATTAAAATTCATTGATCATTTTTACAACTCTTTTTACTAAGTCAATCGAATCGAGTGTTTGACCGTCTATCTCTAAAGCATGATTCGCCTCCGGGGGAATAAAGTAATTTATGTTTTTATTCGTCTGTAATTGTTCTAAGCTTTCTTGATTGTAGAAAGAATCCTTGTCTCCGATCATACATAATCCCTTGTTTTGACTGTTTAACATTGTCTCGAAAATGTTTTTCTCTTTCAAATGTGGTGTTAACCAAACCGTTTTAGCGTTTTGCAAAGAGTGAAAATTTAAAGCTTCTGGCATCGCCAAACATCCAAAGGATTTACCTACAAGGTAATAAGATTTAAAATCTGCATCACGTAAAGTTTCATGTAGCACTGTCATCACATCTGTTGCTAATGCACTTTTTAAATCTTCATATGTAAAATGGTCATACAGATCTGTGTGGTACTCATAGTTTATATGCAGGACGTTATAACCCCTATTTAAATATGCTCCTGTGGCGAAGTGGAGTATAGGTGATTTAACGGTATAGCCCATGCCTGGAAGAATGATTGCCAGTCCTTTTGGGTTTTCAGTCTTATTTAAAAACGCATAGGGAACTTTCATTTCTTTGTAGCCTTTTACAATTCCTTCACGTACATTCATTCCTGTCTTTTGCCCCCATTCGTTAAAAAAATATTAATTATAATATCGTATCGAAGAGCTGAACCTTTAGCTGATCTTTGTTCTTATAATCAAGAAACCGTTCGATATGCCATTTGTTAAGTGACCTTGTGTAGTTATTTTTCATAATCCATTCATGAAGTTTTTCATAACTTTTTCTGATGTCATGGTTAGATCCTTCATGCGTGATCATTGCATATGTTTGCTGCGGAACAGTGAGAGAGGTCATGTCTTTCGGAATGTCCTCATATTTATCGACTTGAACGCAAACCCAATAACCATCTTCATTTTCAGAATCGGCATCCACCATAAAAGCTCCGATTTGCTGATCAGGTGAGATGACGTGTTTAATGTCCATTATCCGATCTTTTAATGAGAGAGATGCTTTTAGAATCTCATTTATGTATTGATCAGCATCACAAAGAACTCGAAAGCCAACTAACTTTAATTCTTCTAATTGTTGAATGCATATTCTATCTTGAAGTATATTACCGTTCATAAAAAAACTCCTTTCAAAGGTCTGCTATTCTCTTCTATAAAAAAGACTCTCATCCTTTATTTTCCTTATGAAAGCTTAACTTAAGATTTTCCTTATATTTTCATTTTAATAATCCCTTTTACCTGTAATTGCGAGATTCATATAAACCATATGACCGAATCTTGTGAAATGTACTTATGTTCTTTCTTTGTAAATGTTAAAATGTTGGTGAAACGTTTCGATTGACGATGATTTTAAAACTGAAAGGGGCAGCATTTTATGAAACCAGCAAAGGTAATATGCTTTCTTTTAATGTTTAGTCTTTTTGCGAACTTGTTTGTTACACCGAAAGCTACAGCGGCTGATCTCGGAGAAGACCTTGCTTTTCAGGTTGAATTGAAAGCGATTGCAAAGAAAACGTATAAATTTTATCAGGACCATACAGATCCGGTTACAGGAATGACGTATGACGAAACACGTTATACAGCAGATGGTAAGAAGGATGCGACTCACACATCTCCAACAAACATCGGGATGTACATGATGAGTACGGTTTCTGCTCAGCAGCTAGGAATTATCACGAAGGATGAGGCAGTAAAAAGAATTCAAATAACGCTGAATACACTTGAAAAACTAGAAAAATGGAATGGATTATTTTATAACTGGTACAACACGAAGGATGGATCGCTAAAAACAGACTGGGGGCAATTTATCTCTCAAGTAGATAACGGCTGGCTGTCTGCTGGATTAATTGTTGTCGGACAAGCCTACGATGAACTTAATCCTCAAACGAGCAAGCTGGTTGAGAACATGAATTACACGACTTTGTACGATTCTGAAGTTGGTCAGTTCCGCGGTGGATATGATGTTGCTCAAGGTAAGCTGACGGATCATCATTACGGATTGTTCAATACTGAACCGCGTGTCGCGAGCTATATCTCGATCGGAAAAGGTGATGTTCCAAGTGAGCACTGGTGGAAGATGTACCGTACGATGCCGGCAAGCTGGGATTGGCAGGCTCAAATTCCAGAGGGACATGATGCTGTTTATGATGGAGTTACTGTATTTGAAGGGCATTATGAATACAACGGAGTAAAGTTTGTACCGAGCTGGGGTGGAAGCATGTTCGAAAGCCTTATGCCGGGAATCGTTTTAAAAGAGAAAGACCTAGGGAAGAACGCTCTCGGATTGAACAATGCACGTCACGTTGAGCTTCAGCAGGCATTTGCAGAAGAAAAAGGATATCCAGCTTGGGGATTCTCGCCGGCAGCAACACCTGACGGATACAGTGAATTCGCAGCAACGCCACTCGGCACGTCTGGATACAAAGATGGCGCGACAGTAACAGCTCATGCTTCTTTCCTCGCATTGGATTATGATCCAGAAGCAGTTCGTCAAAACATCAAAGCATTAAAAGAGCTAGACACTTACAGTACGTATGGATTCTACGATTCAGTAAACGTCGAAACGGGTGAGATCGCAAAGGCGTATCTTGCACTGGATCAGGGGATGATCATGGTATCGATCGCCAACTATTTAAAAGATGGCGTGGTCCGTGACTACTTTCACCAAGATCCAATCGGTAAAAAGCCAGAAGAATTGCTTGAAAAAGAAGTATTTTCAATTCAATAGATAATGTGAGCACCTGAATCCCGCGTGGATGAGGGTGCTTTTTTATTTAAAATCTCTTGAAGCGGCCGAAGAGTTGAATGCATTTTGCTAATGTTAAAGGAAATTGATCCCGGTTGAGCAAAAAGTGGGGCATTTTGAGTGTAGCTAGCCCAGTTTGAGCGAAACTCAACTACGTTTGAGCCTAGGTTAGAGATTCTGAGCGCAGGTTGGAAATTCTGAGCGAACGTGTAATAAATATAAGAACACGTACCGGTAAAAGGTCCAATATATAAAGGAAGGGCGACATTAAATTAGTCAGCCCTTCTTATTATTTCATACCTGAAATGGTATAGCCTTCGATAATGTGCTTTTGGAAGATGATGAAGATGATTACGATCGGCACGACCATGAAGGTTGAACCCGCCATCTGCAATGCAAAGTTCCCGCCGTATTGTCCTTTTAAAAGACTCAATCCTACAGATAATGTATACAAGCTTTCATCGTTCGCGATGATCAATGGCCATAAGAAGCTGTTCCATCCAGCGATAAAGGTCAGGATTCCCTGCACCGCCATAATTGGCTTTGAGATCGGAAGGATAAGCTGCATGAACACGCGGAATTCGCTCGCTCCATCTAATCGAGCAGCTTCAAGCAGCTCGTCAGGAATCGTGGACATAAACTGTCTGAACAAGAAGATGCTGAATGCGCCGACTAAACCGGGCAACACTACACCAGTCATCGTGTTCGTTAACCCCATCTGGTTGAGGATCAAGTAAACAGGGATCATCGTAACCTGTCCAGGAATCATCATTGTCGCAAGCACAAGATAGAAGAGCTTGTCCCGGCCTTTGAACTTATACTTTGCAAAAGCATATCCAGCCATCGCGTTAAAGAAAAGTCCGACGAAAGAACAGAGGACAACGATAATTGTATTTTTTAAATAAACACCAAAGTTCATGTTCTCAAACAGATAGATGAAGTTTTCCGCTGTAAACGTTTCAGGCCACAATGTCGGTGTGAGCTGAAGGACTTCACTTTCAGGTTTAAAAGCGGAAAGGATCATCCAGATAAACGGAATGGCAACTAGCAATCCGCCAAGTGTTAAAACGATTCCGGCTATCCATTGCTGCATTTTGTAAGCTTTTTTAGCATCAGATACTTTTGTTTTCATGTTCTCACCTCACATCTTAAAAGTCGGTATCTTTCTTTTGCAATCTGAACTGAATCATTGTAATGATGATAATTGCGATAAATAAGACAAATGATCCGGCAGCAGCATAACCGAAGTTGCTTAGCTGGAATCCGTTGCGGTAAATAAATAGTGCAACTGAAGTCGTACTGTCTAATGGTCCGCCTTTTGTCATAACAAATGGTTCTTCGAAAAATTGAATCCAGCCGATCATCGTCGTGATCGATACGAAAAAGATCGCATACCGAAGCAATGGAATCGTAATTTTCGTAAGCTGTTTCCAATTGTTCGCACCATCAAGCTGTGCGGCTTCATAATACGTTTTTGGAATTCCTTGCAATGCAGCGAGGAAGATAATCATATTAACACCGATTGCGCGCCAAACAGCTAAGGCGATCAATGAACCTTTTGCGATCGTTGGATCTTGCAGCCAAGGAATCGCCGGAATGCCGACAAGCCCAAGCAAATAGTTAAACAGTCCGAATTGCGGGTTATAAAGATAAGTCCAAACAACAGCTACAGCGACTACGTTCGTAATTGAAGGCATATAAAAAACGAGTCGAAAAGCTTTGAAAATACGTGCAGTACCAAAGTTGATCAATAGTGCAATTCCAAGTGAACATGCGATTACAAGCGGAACACCGAACACTACATAAAAGATGGTGTTGCCGATCGATTTTAAGAAGATCGGATCTTTAAATATATTTAAATAATTTTCAATTCCTATAAAGCTGATGTTCGAATAATCAGCTAAACCAGCTAGGTCGATATCGGTAAAACTAATCACCAAAGCAACAACAATTGGGAATAGAGAAAATAAGGCCAATAATATCAGAGCCGGTCCTATAAAGAGATAAGGAGTTGTTTTTGAATAGCTTTTCATGTTTTTCACATCCTTCAAAGTTCCCCAAGTCTAACAATAAAAAGGTAACGAGCAGGGTTAGCTGCTCGTTATACCTATATTAAACCGGACTTATTTCTTTAATATCTCTTCTGATTTCTTGTCGAAAGCATCCATTTCTTTTTGAACGTCTGCTCCGCCGCGATAGATTTTCTCAAAGCTCTTCAAGTACGTTTGAGCGATTTCTTCCCATTGTTTAATAACAGGCATCGGCTGGGAGTTTTCCATTTGCTCGCCGAATGCTTTGTAATATTCGTTGCTAGTAAGTGACTCATCTTCCCAAGACTTTTGAGCTGCTGGAAGAGAGTTAGTCATTTCCATCCACTTCAACTGTGTTTCTGGTTTACTCATAAATGCTGCGAATTTCAATGCTTCTTTTTCGTGCTTCGTGTGTTCAAACACAGAAAGGTTAGAACCACCTAATGCTGAGATATTGTTTTCTTTAGCTGGAAGTACAGCTGTTGACCATTTTCCCTTTAAGTCAGGTGCTTGGTCGTTGATCAGCTTGATCATCCATGGACCGCTGATGAACATTGGAAGAATACCGTCTCCACGGAAGCCTTGGATGATATCCATGCCAAGCTCTTCCTTAGGTGCAGCTCCGCTTTCATAAAAGCTGTTCAAATATTCAACTGCTTCAACAAACTTTGGTTCGTTGAATTTAGGTTCGTTGTTTTCACCTAAAAGTTCAGCTCCGTTTTGGCGAGCGAACATGAAAGATAGACTCTGTTCCTTAGCATCAATTGAGATCCCGTATTTTCCTTTGCCACGGTCAGCTAGCTTGTCTGCAGCATCTTTCAGCTCATCCCAAGTCTTTGGAGCTTCATTGAAGCCTGCTTCTTTAAGCAGATCTGTACGGTAGTAAAGTACACGTGTGTCAACGTACCAAGGTACACCAACCATTTTATCTTCGTATTTAGTCGTTTCAACAGAACCTTCAAAGAAGTTTTTCGGATCTAATTCAGGATAATCTTCTACGTGAGGCGTTAAATCTTTTAAAGCTCCTGCTGAAGCGAATTCAGGTATCCATGTTGTTCCCATCTGAAGAACGTCTGGTCCTTTTTTAGATGCAACCGCTGTTAAAAGTTTATCGTGTGCTTGATCCCAAGGAAGAGCTTGCACTTTTACATCGATCTTTGGATTTTCTTTTTCAAATTCTTCTGCGATCTTAGGAAGGGATTTTGCTTCTTCTCCCATACCCCAAACTGTTAAAGTAGTTTTTCCATCGCTTGAATCCTTTGAGCAGCCTGCAAGTGCACCAGAAAGTACTAATGCTCCAACCATTGAAGTAACCATTGACTTCTTAAACCAATGTTTTTTCATGTGTGTTCCCCCTAAATTTGGCTTTTGATCAGCTGTAGAAATAAATTCTCAACTAATTGAAAAAGCAATCTCGTATTATTATTTTCTTTACTTCTTTTGAAAATTATTGTTGAAACGTTTCGATAAGCACATTATAATTCAAGTTGAAATCGTTTTCAACACCAGAATTCAAAAAAATATAGAACTTTCATTATTTGTTGAAAACAAGGGGTTTTTAAGGTGATTCCGATTATATGATAAAGTACGAAGAAATTGACACTCTTGTAAATACATCATATAATCGCCTTGAATTTAATAGAAACGTTTCGATGATATTTAGATTGTGTGCTTTTCTAAAGGGCTGTTATCTAGAGATTGTGCTTATGACCATTTCTTTATTTCTTCCTTGACTAGTTGATTGGAGTGCAAGGTGCGTGCCTACCACCTGAGATGCTTCTCGCAAGGCATGCGACGAGGAAGCTCACTTCGTTAGCATTAACTTGCAGACGCAGGAGCAAGGTGCTTCCTTGAAGCGGGACAGGTGAGACTTCTAATGGCACAGAGCGCCGAGAAGGCTCACCGCACGCCCCGCGGAAAGCGAGCATCCTGGAACGGAAATCAACCACTTCCAAAAGCAACAAAGGATAAGTAATAGCCCTAGATTTTAATAAAACTAATAAGGAGCGCGGGTGAATGAACAATAACCGGATTACATCATTAATAGAAAAAATGACGATTCACGAAAAGATCTCCCAGCTGATTCAGCTTGCCACGCCATTCTATGAAGGCGCTAACAACGGCGGTCAGATTACAGGACCGATGCAGGAACTTGGTATTAAGAAAGAAGATGTCATAAACAGCGGATCAGTATTAGGAGCATCAGGGGCTAAAGAAGTGAGAAGCATCCAGAAAGTCCATTTAGAAGAAAACAGACTTGGCATTCCGCTCTTAATGATGGCGGACATTGTTCATGGCTTCAAAACTATTTTTCCCGTTCCTTTAGCGATCGGCTGTTCATGGGATTTAGAAGCAGCTGAAAAAAGTGCTGAGATCGCTGCAAAAGAAGCATCAGTAAGCGGGGTTCACGTGACGTTTGCTCCGATGGTTGATTTAGTCCGAGACCCGCGCTGGGGAAGAGTCATGGAAAGTACAGGTGAAGATCCATTCCTGAACAGCGAGTTTGCAAGAGCGTTTGTTAGAGGCTTTCAAGGAAAGGACCTTTCAAATGAAACAGACCGTGTAGCAGCATGTGTGAAACACTTCGCAGCATACGGGGCAGCGGAAGGCGGCCGTGATTACAACACAGTAGATATGTCAGTGCGCCAGCTTCGCGAATCATATCTTCCTGCTTATAAAGCTGCACTTGATGAAGGCTGTGAGATGGTGATGACGGCTTTTAACACAGTTGATGGAATTCCAGCGACAGGCAATAAAAGATTGATGCGAGACCTGCTTCGTGAAGAGATGGGCTTCAAGGGTGTATTGATCTCCGACTGGGGAGCTGTGAAAGAACAGATTCCGCACGGTGTAGCGAGAGATGAAAAGGAAGCTGCTGAAAAAGCGATCCAGGCTGGGGTCGATATCGAGATGATGACTTCTTGCTATGCCCATCACTTACAGTCACTTATTGAAGAAGGAAAAGTTGAAGAGAATACAGTTGATGAAGCAGTTTATCGTATTTTAGAGCTGAAAGAAAAGCTTGGACTTTTTGAAAATCCTTATCGCGGTGCAGACGAAGAGCGTGAGAAAGAAATCGTGCTTTCTGAAACACATCGTAAAGCTGCTTACGAACTAGCAGTAAAATCAAGTGTCCTTTTAAAGAATGACGGAATCCTTCCTTTAAATAAAGAAAAGAAAATTGCGCTGATCGGACCTTTTGCAAAAAGCGGGGATATATTAGGACCCTGGTCTTGGTTAGGTTCAAAAGATGAAGCGGTTACTTTATTTGAAGGGATTTCAAAAAAAGTAAGCTCCGAGAATCTTTTAGTTGAACAAGGCTGTGACGTAGAAACAGGATCTGAAGAATTGCTTAATCAAGCGATCTCAACCGCGAAAGAAGCAGATGTCATCGTTCTCGCGCTTGGAGAAGATTCTGAAATGAGCGGTGAAGCAGGATGCCGTGCAGATATTCGATTGCCGGAAATTCAGCTAGAGCTTATTTCAAAAATGAAGAAGCTTGGGAAGCCAGTTGCAGTCGTTTTATTCAACGGCCGTCCGCTAGATCTGACTGGTATCGAAGGACAAGCGGATGCCATTTTAGAAGCTTGGTACCCAGGAACTGAAGGTGGAAATGCTGTGGCAGATCTTCTGTTTGGAGACCAGAATCCTTCTGGGAAACTGACCATGTCGTTTCCATATACAGTCGGACAGGTTCCTGTTTATTACAACAATTTCAATACTGGACGTCCAAAAGGTGCACCTGACGCACAAGTCCGTTATGTCTCTCAATACTTGGACATTCCAAATGAGCCATTATATCCGTTTGGTCATGGATTAAGCTATACGAATTATCAATACAGTGAATTAAACCTTTTATCAAACACGATGACAAAAGAACAATCACTGAATGTCTCTGTAAATATTACGAATTCAGGGGATGTGACTGGTGAAGAGATTGTTCAATTATACGTCCGCGACATTGTTGGTGAAGTGGTTCGCCCATTAAAAGAATTGAAAGCTTTTGAGAAGGTGACACTAGCACCTGGTGAAACAAAAACAGTAGAATTCACGTTGACTGAGGAACAGCTTCGCTATCACCATGCTGACCTTTCTTTTACAAGTGATGCAGGGGAATTTACCGTATTCGTTGGCAGCAGCAGTCGTGATGTATTGAGCGCTGCATTTGAACTTACCAAATAGAGAATTGAGGAGTAACTTATGACAACTATGACGAAAGGAAACTTTGAAATCAAAGCCGGTGACTTTCGATTTTTATTTCTGAACTCTGGTGATATTTTTGAAGTTTCTCATAATGATACGATGATCAATCAATGGATGAGCAACCCGGTCGACGGCGCTTTAAATAATTTATATCTGCGTCTTTTTCAAAAAGATGATATCAAAGTAACTCCGCTATTAGGTGTTCATTCAAATAGCTCGGTTTCTCATACAGACAGCCAGGTGTTCTGGAAAGGATCCTTTGAAGGTGTTTCTTACACAGTATCTTTCACTTTAACAGAAAAAGGCATTTGGTTTTGGGATGTAGAGTTAGATGGTTCGGACGTAAAAGCTGATATCATCTTCGGACAGGATGTTGGTCTTGCTCACAGAGGAGCAGTTCGTACAAATGAAGCATTCATCGCTCAATATGTTGACCATCGCGTTTTTGAAAAAGAAACATTAGGGTATGTCGTCTGTTCTCGCCAAAACCAGCCGAATGGTACTGCATTTCCTTACCTGCAGCAAGGTTCACTGACAAAAGCTGTTGGATATGCGACTGATGGTTTTCAATTCTTCGGACGTTCTTTCAAAGAAACGGATCTTCCTGAAGCACTGTATGAGGAGAATCTTCCAAACGAAGTCTATCAATATGAGTTTGCTTATATCGCTCTTCAATCAGAAATGGTTGATCTGCAGGGGAAAGAGCAGTTTGTCTTTTATGGCTGCTTTAAAGAGGATCATCCAGAAACGATTACTTCCGTTGAATATACTTCAGAAGTGCTAGATGCGTGGAAAGACGCGCAATCTCAAAGCGTAAAAGAAGCGATTTCTCTTCCAAAAGTAAGCAAGAATGAACAGTTTGCTGGTACATTAAAAACAGCAGATCTAACGATTGAAGAAATAAATCAGCTATTCCCGGAAAGAATTTTAGAAGAGTATGAAGGGAACACCATGCTGTCTTTCTTTACACCAACGTATGAACATATCGTTTTAAAAGAGAAAGAGAGAATCGTAGAGCGTCCGCATGGTCACATTCTAGTAACAGGCAACAACGTTCATTTAAAAGAAGATACGATCTCTACAACTTCATATATGTACGGAATCTTCAACTCTCAGCTCGTTGTAGGGAATACTTCGTTTCATAAGATGATGACGAATGCGCGGAATGCACTGAATGTGATGAAGACATCCGGTCAGCGTATTTATGTTGAAGTCAGGGGCAAACTTCAGCTGTTGACTATGCCCTCACTATTTGAAATGGGCTTTAACTACACACGCTGGTTCTACAAAACAGATGAAGAAATGTTTATCATCACAAACTTCACAACGGTTGATTCACCTGAAGTGGAGCTGCAAGTGAAGTCAGAGAGCGGAAAGAAATACCGCTTCGTCGTTACGAATCAAATATCCATGAACAATCAGGAATACGAAGTGCCGTTTAATTTGGAAAAAGAAGAGAATGTACTTACGTTCACTGCAGATTCTTCATCAGACAGCGCAAAAACGTATGAAAACTTGAGCTATCGAATGAAAGTTACTGGAGCAGAAATGCAAGTGACCGATGAGATGATCTTTGGAAAGAACATCGAGCCACTGTCTGCATCGATCGTAGTTTGTGACTTAGCTCCATCAAGTGAATGGACGGTTACAGTTCAGGGTCTTATCGACGGGAAAGACATTCCTTTTAATGAAAAAGAAGCGGATGTAGAAATCGAGCGTTACCGTGAATTTATCCAAAACACGAATCGCGGCTTCCGTTTATCAAAAGGCGGGGAAGAGACATCTGAGCTTCAGAAAATGAACGCACTGGCACACTGGTATACGCATAACATGCTTATTCATTATTCAGTCCCGCACGGTTTGGAGCAGTACGGCGGTGCAGCATGGGGGACACGTGATGTATGTCAGGGGCCGACTGAATATTTCTTGGCGACACAGCATTATGACGCTGTAAAAGAAATCTTGCTTACTGTCTACTCGCATCAGTACGAAGAAACCGGCAATTGGCCGCAATGGTTCATGTTCGATCAGTATTTCAAAATTCAGCAGGAAGAATCGCATGGCGACATCATCGTTTGGCCGTTAAAAGCTGTGACTGATTATCTTGCTGCAACGAACGATTTTTCAATTTTAAATGAAGTGATTCCTTATACAGACAGTTCGTTTGGCTTCACAGAAGAAAAAACAACTTTGATGGCTCATATTCAAAAACAGATCGACTATATGAAAGCGAACTTCTTGCATGATACGCACCTTTCTTCTTATGGTGACGGGGACTGGGATGATACGCTTCAGCCAGCAAATCCGCAGCTGAAAAAGTTCATGGTGAGCTCATGGACAGTCGCTTTAACGTATCAAGTGATGACACAGTTCTCACAATTAGTTAACAATGTGGATGAAGAGAAGTCTCTCGAATTAGGAAAGCTTGCAGAAAACATTAAGTCAGATTATCAAAAATATATGCTGAGCCATGATGTGATTCCAGGGTTTGTCTATATGGAGAATGCAGAAGAGCCAAAGCTTATGCTACACCCAAGTGATAACACGACGGGAATCAACTACCGATTGCTGCCGATGACCCGCAGCATGATCGCAGAGTTGTTAACTCCAGAACAAGCGGAACAGCACCTAGCCGTGATCATGGATAAGTTTTATTGTCCAGATGGTGTGAGGCTGATGGATAAGCCAGCACATTACAAAGGCGGTGTCAGCACACACTTTAAGCGCGCTGAACAGGCTTCAAACTTTGGACGCGAGATCGGACTTCAATATGTTCACGCACACATTCGTTTTGTAGAAGCGATGGCGAAACTAGGGAAAACTGGCGAAGTATGGAGCGGTCTAGAAAAGATTAACCCAGTCATGATCCAAGAAGCGGTTCCAAACGCAGAGAGACGTCAAAGCAATGCCTACTTCAGCAGTTCAGACGGTGATTTCAAAACGCGTTACGAAGCGCAGGAACGTTTCGGTGAGTTGAAAGAAGGCAAGGAGAAAGTAAAAGGCGGATGGCGCATCTATTCATCAGGTCCTGGAATCTATATGAACCAGCTGATCTCTAACTGTTTAGGAATTCGTCCGTATGGTGAAGATCTCATTATTGATCCTGTACTTCCAGAAGACATGGATGGATTAGAATTTGAATATATGATTGATGAAAAACCTGTAACTTTTATTTATCGTAATCGTATAAAAGGAAGTCGTCTTGTAGTCAACGGTAAAGATGTGAAAGCAGAAACGTATCAAAACCTTTATCGTGATGGCGGATTAGTCGTTAATCGTTCCGAACTTGCCAGAGAATTGACAGAAGACAAGAATACGGTGGAGATTTATTCATAATCATTCGGTATAATAAAGGAAAACGTTTACAGAAAGAGATAGGAGAGAATTTCGTTGGTAAGTATTAAAGACATTGCGAAAAAAGCAGGTGTTTCCATATCCACGGTCTCCTATGCCTTAAACGGAAGTCCGAAAGTAACGAAGGAAACATCTGAACGAATACAAGCAATCGCGAAAGAATTAAATTATATTCCAAGTGCCGCAGCACGTTCTTTAAAAAAGAGAGAAACAAAGATTATCGGAATCTATCTGACGAATTACAGCGGTGCTTTTTACGGCGAGCTTCTTCAAGGGATGATGGAAACGCTCAGCAAAAACGGCTATGAGCTGATTGTCTGCAGCGGTAAAGAATCACACCGATTCTTACCGGAGCGTATGATCGACGGCGCGATTATTTTAGATGCAACGTATGAGACGGAGGAATTGCTAAGCCATGCAGAGCGCGGCCACAAGCTTGTAGTGATGGACCGAAGAATGGACCATATCAACATCTCTCAAGTACTGCTCGACAACAAAGCGGGTGCAACGCTTGCCATTGATCATCTAGCTGAAAAAGGTCATCGTAAGATTTATGTTTTAAAGGGGCCAGAGATTTCCTTCGATGCCCGTCAAAGACTTGAAGCGGTGCAAAAAGCCGTACAGCGTTATTCTCAAGTTGAGTATGTTGAACTTGACGGAGATTTTAACAAGCCATCAGGTGAGGCGGCCGCAAAGAAGATTCATCAGGAATTTTCGGAACCAGTCGGAGTATTTTGTCTGAACGATGAGATGGCGATCGGCATGTACAACTATTTTAGCCGGACGAACCTGCGTGTCGGAGAGGACGTTCATATTATCGGATTCGATAATATTGAAGTGTCTCAATATATTCACCCTAGACTCGCAACGATCAACTATTCTAAGCATAAATGGGGATCGCTGGCGTCAGAACTGCTGATAAACCTGATAAAGAAGAAAAAGCCCGAACACGAACGAATTAATGTAAGTTTGATAGAGGGAGATTCGGTGAGAAACCGATAATTGTTATTAAAAAGCTGCCTTAACGTACATTTTATGTGCTTATGAGGCAGTTTTTTTTCTATTTTAATGGATCGTGGCCGAGCTTTTCACTCCTAAACGTCTCCAAAGTTTCCCTGTTCACTCACTGATCGCGGGTATGTCTGTTAATTCTTTGCGAAAAGAACAAAAAATGCCGAACCGTACAAAAAAACGTACGAACCGAACTAAAATCAGTCCTGACCGAACAAAAAAGTGGCGCAACCGTACACTTTTTCTACTTAACCGTACAAAAATTGCGGTTCTTATAAAAAGTGTCCGCCTCAAAAAAACACCGCACTTTAAAGTGAAAAAGAGTTACATTAAAAGATTTCTCCTTTCATGTACCTAACAAAGTTTAACCATATTAAATTAATGAGAACCACGATACCTCTTAGCACTTCTTGGCTCACTTTCCGGTTCTGGCTCTATTTTTCTTCTTCTTTTCAGAATGGTATAACTATAGCAAAAAGCTACTGAACAAGCGATGCTGTAGCCGAATACGGCAAAAAGGTTGGATTCTGCGAAATCCATCCAATAAAAGAGTGTGAAACGATAAATAATGATGAATAATGCCGTTAATAGAATATATAAAATTAAGCGGATTCTAAGTCTAATCCAGAACTTCGTTGCAAGTCCTTCCACGATAAATGCAGTCGGCAATGTGCAAAACAGGAAGAATGGAAGTGTTGTAATCACGCCGAAAAACAGACTGAACAACACACCTTGCCACTCTACTTCTAACAAGTTCCCGCCGCCTGGGAGGGCGAAAAACACGAGCGCTCCTAAAAGAACGGATATAACGGATGCAATGATAAATCTCATGACTATCTCCTTACTATAAGTTCAAGTTTCTCTTTCTTATTGTTTTCATCTTTGTATTCAAACAAACCTAGCTGATTACCCCAAGGATCCGAAAATGTAGCCCATTTCACTGGAACCTCTTCACGTTCATGAATTTCAAATTCCTCAACTTTTAAAATATCTATCAAACGTCTTCTCTCAGCAGCAAGATCAACAACACCCAATCGAATCGGACCGCTGCCTTCTGTTGGAATACCCTCAGCGACTTGCAGCCAGCAGTTCGGGATCAGTTCCCATTCAGCAAACCCTTCATGCGGAGTGAAATCAGGTCTTCGATTAAGCAGCGTCTCATAAAATCGCTGGCCTTCTATTATATCAGAAACACGAACTTGAACCGTCATTTCGTAGATCATTAAAATTCCCCCTTTATTTGAGTCCATCATTTTCAATGTATTGTTTAACAAGCATGGCAAGTCTTTCTTTTTCCGCTACAGGAAGGTTTTCACTTAATCTAGCTGCTGCTACTGGGAGTATCCATTCTTTCAGAGAATCAAGCGAGAAATGAAAAGACCTTCTATAGCTTTTTAAGTATTTTCCAGCTAATAGATTTCTTATATACAATACCGTTTTACGTTTAAAAGGTTTCATTCCTGAAGGCAATCCGCCGTATTGCAAAATAACAAGAGTGCGGGCTAAATCCGCCAATCTGTTTCCTTGGCTTGCATCAGCCCAATCAATAATGACGGGACCACGTTCATCTAGAAGTATATTATCCGGATGGAAATCTCCGTGACACAAAGAATTGCCAGTTGGAAGTTTCGAGAGCCGTTCAGCTATAAAACTTTTTTCAGATTCAGAAAGTTCTTTTGCTAGAGTGATTTTGTGCTGTAATATGTCTTTTTGCTGAGGAAAGCTAGAAATTTCCTTATCATGCATCAACTCTTGTAAGGTTGCCATCTGATTTATTAGATTTAGTGCAGTCCAAGGCTGATTTAATAATTTCTTTGTTAGAGGAGATCCGTTTATTCTTTCGTATAAAAGAGCGGTTTGCCCATTGTGGATTACTTTTTTAAGAATGACCGGTACTGGGAGCCCGGTATGCATCACTGCTTTGCTTTTTAAATATTCATTTTCGATAGAAGAGCGCGAAACCCGGTCAAAGAACTGTTTGGCAACTGTTCTTTCATCCAGAACAATCACTTTTGCGGTACTTCCTACACCAATTGTTTGTTCAAGTGCCATCAAGAACACATCCCTATTCAACAATCACTATGTGGATAATATTAACACAAATAGAAAAGCTAACCCATTTTAGGAGTTAGCTTTTTGCAGAGATTTTTTATTTACCATCATATCCAAAAGAACTTTGTCTGTTGTGCCTGATGTTTCATTCCCAAGGCGGCAAAAGTTTTCGATTGTTTGTTCAACGTCTTCTTCAATAAAACCATTTGTAGAAGGAATACATAGACCTTGTGAGGCGAGAATAGCTGATTGAACAGCAGCGTTCGAACAGGTTGCGACCTTCATCGCGCATCCAGCTTTTGCACCGTCACACACCATTCCGCTGACATTACCTAAAGTGTTCTGAATGGCAGCTTTGATTTTATTCAGTTCGTCACTTAAGAGGTAAGTGATTGCAGCAGATGCGCTGGCACCTGCAACGGTTACGCCGCATAATGCCGATAGACGGCCGAACTTCGACTTCATATAGATGGAGAGCAGATGGCTTAAGGTTACAGCTCTCAGCATTTTTTCTTCGGTTGCCCCGATTTTTTCGGCAGCAGCTACAACAGGCATCGTGACGGCGATTCCTTGATTTCCGCTTCCAGAGTTCGCCATGACAGGCATGGTTGAACCAGCCATCCGGGCATCTGAACCAGCTGCCGAAAGAGCCATGCTGTAAGTCGCAAGATCATCAGAAAGAATACCAGATTTGGTTTGATCGTAAAGAGTCTTACCAACTTTCAAACCATAATCATTTGAAAGACCTTCTTCACAAATCGCCCGGTTCAACTGAACGCTTCTTTTAACGAGTTCCAGTTTATTTAATGGTACTTCAGTTACAAAAGTATAAAGGTCATCAACTGAAAGCTCAGGGAACTTTTCTTGTTTTTGTGGTGTGGATTTCGTCGTATCAGACTGATCCAGCAGGATATCATCATTAACTGAGATGTAACTCACATTCGTATGGTCTCCAGAAATAACTACCTTAATCTTTTTCGAAAGGGACTCTATATGAACCTCAATATACAATTTTTCAGGTGTATCTGCTGTCTCAACTGTTACCTTACCTTCGCGAACGAGTTGGATTGCAGCCTCTTCATCTGCTTTTGTAACGCCCTCTAAAACTCTAAGCTGTTTAGAAGCATCTCCAGCGATGACACCAAGGGCGGCTGTGAAATCGATGCCGGTAAAGCCCATTCCAGGAATCCCTACAGACAATGCATTTTTAATAACATTGCCGCTCGCTGAAACTGAGATCGAAGTAACCTTCTCATTCGTATATTTTTTTGCCGTAGCAGCAGCCAATGCAATGGCAACAGGTTCGGTACATCCTAAAGCTATCACCAGCTCTTTTTCAAGCAAGTTATAAATCCGCTCCATATTTCATTCAGCTCCATCCAGATGTTTTCTCTACCTCTAACAATAATGGTTATAGATAGGAAAAGGGAAGAGGTAATTATGACCTAATTTAAGGGAATTCGAGTGGATATTTATGTTAAAATCAAGTTAGACAGGAGTGTGGTTATGGATTTCTTTATCTTTATAATTTTACTAATATTTATGTTTGATATGGTGAAATTCAGGAAACAAAATCAAACCTTAATAGAACAAAATGAAAAAGTGATTTCTCTCTTGGAAGAAATTAAAAACAAGTGAGTTTTGGAGGATTCCTATGGATAATCAGGTAGTCATCTTCATAGTAACGATGATTGGCAGCATTCTTGTATTTTTAACTTTTGGTGCCCTTGTTGGCGGTGAAAATATAGAATTTACATATGTCACTTTGTTTATCGTTCAATTTTCTTTCACCACAGCCATGCTTTTTAAAATCTACGATAAAGTAAAAAAGTTAGAAGAGAAGCAGGTTGAAAAGAAAAGAAAAACGATCTAAGTCCTGATAAAAGGAGATACAGGCTTGAAATTTATAGAATTCGGATTTGGAAACAGATGGTTTGTAAGGACAGAAACAGAATTAAACAATGGTACGGAATTCGAAGAAAAAGGAATAGTAAGACCAATCAGGCTGCAATCGCTTTATTTGAGGATATGGATTGGGAAAACAGTTGTGATCTTAGACTCCAAAGAAGGATATAAAGGAGCAAATAAGAACTGCAGCGATTTCAAACTATTATTTGGAATTAGAAGTCTCTGATTAATCTACAGCATACATATTAAAAAACTGATAATGCCCATCTCCATTGATCTTTAGGACCAGATTTTTCCCTAGAGGTTTTAAGAGCTTGTTTTCTTTAAAAAGAAGTGATAACTCACTTGGGAATTCCTCAAACGATAAGGTAAATGCACCTATTTGATGTTGTTTTTTATCTTGGTTAAAAGCCGTACTTAATGTGAAAGAAAGCAGTTCTGGAAGTTCATTTTTTGTGGACTTATGTTTGAGTTTAAGCTGGTTCACCATATTTTTGGTAATGGAAAACTCTGCTTCCCAATAGTCATTTTCACCTTTAAATAAAACAGTGCCGTTACTTATTGAGCGTTGTGTCTTTATTGTAGTTTCTTCTTTCTTTATCTGTGAGTCTTGTCCTTTTAAAAACGTTGATGCGAGAGCGAATCCAAATAATAAAACAGCTGCTATAAGGAGTTTCTTCTTCAAATTAGACGCCTCCTGTATTCGGATTGAATATTAAAAGGTATTCTTCACAGCAGATAAAATTCCTTGAGTTTATGATTTAGAATGGGAGTAGTGTTCACAATGCCAACAAGTATTACAGTGAGGCGGTTTGACGATGATGATTTACAGACCATAAACCAGTACACACTACCTGACGAGCAAGCGATCTATACATCCGTTCCTTCTCTTATTGTAGAGACTTTTCAAAGTGATAAATGTAATCAGCCGTTTGTGATTTGTTCTGAAGGTCAAGTAGTGGGGTGGTTTGCTCTGTACACAGACCGGGCAGGAAATATCTACACGGATAATGAAAAAGCCATCCTTTTAAAATCTTTATCGATTGATGTTCGTCATCAAAAAAAAGGCTACGCACTTGAAGCTTTGCGTATACTGCCAGCTCTCGTGAAAGAACATTACAAAGACAAAGACGAAATCATCTTAACGGTTCATAATACAAATATGGCTGCGATCCACTTATACAAAAAAGCAGGTTTTACTTACGAAAATGAGGATTACAATGGAGAGTATGGAATTGAAATGATTTTTCATCATAGGTTATGAAAAAAAGTGACGGGATCCATTCTCGTCACTTTTCGCGTTCTATTTCATACTCCTTCTATATAAATCCATAGATTTGTAGCCTTCCCCTAAGATGTCTTCCATCTCAAGCAAACGTTTTTCTTGTGTTTCTTTCCGTTTAGCAGAATACACGTAACGAGCCCAGTCCTTTTGATAGCCAAACGTTAAAGCATTATAGGTACTTAATAATTCTGCGTTCTTCTCTAAATATCTTTTAATATCATCTACATGAACGATATAGTCATCTACACATTGACTCTTCTTAGAACTGCTGGAGGCAGACTTCTTTTTCTCAGATCTCAAACCGACAACTGTAAACACGTCATTTAAACTGACCATCCTCGAAAACTTCAGATTGCTTCCCGCTACATAACCGTCCTCACCAACCTTTATGTAGGGGAAGATCTGATCACGTTCGATGTACTCTTTATATTGAGGATTGTTCTTTTTAGGATAAGCAAAAAAGAGGTATCCTTTGTCGCTGAGCAGCTGGTTCTCGATTACGTTGTTAAGCTCATTTGAAAACTCTTCTAGATTAAATACAAAGGCAAAGATGAGGTCATATTTTTCTTTCGTAATTGAACCATCAAATTTTATTTCATTAAAATCATTTATATCTTCAGGCAGGTTAAGAATGAGCTTGCTCTCATATTTTCTTAGATTCAATTTATCAACGATTGTTTTTGTAGAGTTCATGGATCGGCCTCCAAAATAGTATTGTTATAGCAATTAATTCAGCAGCAAATCTCTTATATCCTTCACATCTGAAACAATGGCATAAGGAGAATGACTCGTTGTTGGAACAGCACCTCGTGAATTGATCCAGATCGCATCCATTCCTGCATCCACTGCTCCTGCTACATCATGTATCCAAGAGTCACCGATAAAAATTGTATCCTCTGGGTGTACTTCAAAATAGGTAAGGGGTGCATGATAGAATTCACGGTCTGGTTTCCTTAATCCTAATTCTTCTGCACTAAAAATAGTTTTGTCAGGAAACACGTTCGACAATCCCATTTTATAAACTTTTTGGCGAGGATCATAAAGCGCATTTGTTACAATACCCAGTTTATAATGATTCCTCAATTCCTTTAGAAGCAGAATAAGTGATGGATCTTGGGTGATACATGCTAAGCCTTTTTGTAAAAACTGTTTTTCTATTTCAGTGAGGGCGTCATCGTCTGGTGTCATATTAAATTGAGAAAATGCATATATCCACCGTGCTCTTCGAAATTCCTCGGGCGTGAATTCACGATTCTTAAGCTTTTCGATCAAGTGGGAAGGAACCCGCAGCTTTTTCTCAAGGAATAGAGCTGCGTCTAGGCTTTTAGTTAAAGGGTGTTCTCTGAGTGTCTGAATCAAGCCTTCTTTAAACCAGTCCGAATATAAAAGGGTATCATCTAAATCAAACAAAAGCAGTTTATACTTCTTCATTATGCACCAACTTCTAACGTTTTTTCCGCATAAACCAAACTTTTATAAACGGTATTTCCTTGCATCAACTCATCGTGAGTTCCTTGCTCAACGATTGAGCCGTTATCCATTACATAGATGATATCTGCGTTCTGAACGGTAGAAAGTCTATGGGCGATCACGATCGTGGTTTTTCCTTCTCTAACAAGGTCGAAATTGCATTGAACCTGTCGTTCTGTTTCAAGGTCTAGCGCTGACGTTGCTTCATCTAAAATTAAGACTTCGGGATTCGTGATGATTGCACGTGCAAGAGCCAAACGTTGCCGCTGACCGCCTGAGAGGGTGATGCCTCTTTCTCCTATCTCCGTATCAGAGCCTTCAGACAGGCACTCAATGTATTCGTGGATTTGAGCGATTTCACACGCTTCAATCATTTTCTCATGAGAAATATATCTCCCTAATAACAGGTTATTTCTTACGGTGTCAGGAAACAAATACGGTTCTTGTGTAACAAAGCCGGTTCGCTTCGTCCAGTCAGCGTATATCAAGTCATGAAGTAAATGGTCGTTCACTAAAATTTTTCCTTTTGTTGGTTTGAAAAAGCGCATAAGGAGCTGAGCAATTGTTGATTTTCCGCCGCCGCTTGTACCGACAAAAGCAACTTTCTTTCCGGCAGGTATCGTAAACGTAAGATCATGAAGCACGTTGTTGTCAGACTCCTCGCTGTAAGAAAACGAAACGCCATTAAACTGAATAGATTCGATTCTCTCGTTAAACAGTATAAAGCCATCTTTTTCGGTCGGCGACTCAATCACGGAACGAAGTCTATCAACGTTCGCATAAATGTTAGACAGGTCCATCGAAAAGGCAAACAAACGATGCAGGGCATCCATCAGCTGGCCGGTAAATTGATAGACGATGATGAACATACCGATTGTAAGATTCCCTTGGATAACGCTATATCCGCCGTACCCTATCACGATCAGTGAGGCTCCCCATTTTAAAGGTTCACTCGCGAGAATCTGTTTGTTGTTGATCTTAGCTTGTTTCATAACCGCATCGAAATACCGTTTGAAATGGCGGTTATAGATCAAAGTTTCCCAATCAGTCCGGTTATACGCCATGACCTCACGCGTAGAAGAGATACCTTCTTCGATATGGATAAGCAGATCCGTTTTCCGGTCTTGAGCTTCTTTTCCAGCTTTACGGATCAAAGGTGAGAAATGTCTTCCCATCACGATATATAGAGCACTAAATACCAAAATAGATGCTAAAAGAACAGGGGAAGAAATGAAGATAATGACCGAAAGTACAGCGATTGTGACAAAGAGCTGTATAAGTCTTGGGATATAACCTCCAATCATGCCCGCAACTTGTGACACATCATTTGATAAATAATGAACATACTTCGTCACACGTTCATTATGAAAAGTCTTAACCGGAATACGCTGCATATAGTTCATAAAGTCTTGAGTCAACACAGCAATAATTCTTGCCTGAATGCGGTGAAACGTGTGAGGTGCGAGCGTAAAAAGAAGAGCATACGCTATGAAAGCACCAGCAAACATTAGTAAGATCGGAACGAGTCTATCGTATTGTCCGTTTATAAAAACATCATCGATGATGTACTTTTGCAAGCCAAAGGTCGCGATAATTGACATCGATTCTAAACATAATAAAAGTACTGAAAACAGAAAGAACCACTTAATCTTTCTAATATAATGAAGAAGCCATTTTATATTATCCATCTAACCCCTCCAATTAAACGATTTCTTTTTCAGCAATAGGAAGCTGTGTGGCATCCTCACCTGAAGACAAGTGATAAAAGATTCCTTTTCTTGCCATCAATTCTTCATACGTTCCTTTTTCAGCAGCCTGACCTTGATCGACAACAATAATTTGATCGTAATCTTGTATCGTTGAAAGACGGTGAGCTACAGTAAGGGTGGTTTTTCCATTTAAAAGGGTATCCAATGCACGCTGAACTTCCACTTCGCTCACGTTGTCTAAAGCAGACGTGGCTTCATCGAGCAGGATGATCTTAGGGTCTTTCAAAAACATACGCGCGAGAGAAATCCGCTGCTTTTGTCCACCCGATAGCTTGATACCTCGTTCACCGATCAAAGTGTCATATCCATTCTCGAGTTTCAGTATAAAATCGTGCGCATACGCCGCTTTGGCAGCTTCTTCAATTTGGTCATCTGTTGCATCAGGATTACCAAATCGAATATTTTCCTTTACACTTGAACCGAATAGATACGTTTCCTGAAATACATAGCCGATAGAATCACGGATTTGAGAAATCTTCAAATCTTTTAAAGAAAAACCGTCTAGTAAAATATCACCTTTAGTAGCATCATAAAATCTGCCTAACAGTTTTAGCAGGGTTGATTTTCCGTTCCCGCTCGTGCCGACAAGAGCGATCCTCTCACCTGGCTTAACCATTAAGTTGAAGCCTTTTATGATATCTTCAGAAGCAGGATAGCGGAAGTGAACATTCTTAAACTCTATTTTTCCTTTTATATCAGAAAGCAGGACGGGCTGTTCCGGATCCGTAATCTCAGGTTTGATTTTCATCAATTGATAGATTTTATCAACTTGATACATGAGTACCCGCTGTTCCGTCATAGAAGTAATGACCGCTGTCAATCGGTGCATAGCGGTAAAATAGTAAAGCAGGAAAGCTGAAAATTCACCGACTGTAAGATTATTTGAGCGAACTAAGATAGAACCATAGATTAAGATTGCGATAGCGCCTGCATAATAGGAAAGCCGCCGTACGGTTCCGCGGATATAAGCATAGAGATAGGCTTTTATCATGCTCTGGTTATAAGTATGTACTTTATCGTTCAGGCGTCCGTACTCCCACTTTTCAGAAGAGTAGGCACGCACTTCGAGCAATGAGCTGATTGTTTCATAGATTTTCTTGTTTAATGCAATACGGTTCGTACTTAACTCCTTGCTAAGAAGAGAAGCTTTTCGTTCAAAACGAGGACCGACTACATAATAAAGAAGAAATGCAGGAATGATGATCAATGCCAATTTGACATTCATCGTAAACAGAATAAAAATCGCTAAAATTGAAAAGATGGCTTCTTGAATCATAAAAGGAATGAATTGACGGTAAAGATTTTGAACAGCCGTTACTTCTGTGTTCATTAAGGAAAGGGTTTCTCCGATCGGAGTCTTTTCGAAATAAGAAAACCCTAATTTTCTAAGATGCTGGAAAATACTGAAGTGTATATCTCTCGATGCTTTTTCTTGTACGATGCGCTGAAGATTGTTTCGGACTGTGCTGAGGTAGATCATGATAGCGAGCAATCCTACAGTCCCACCGAGAAGTTTGAAGAACATTTGTGTGTTCTTTTCTGGTACGATGACATCAATAAAATATTGAATGAACTTCGGGATTAACAGTTCGATTCCCGTGATAAAAATACTGCTAAGAATCATGAGAGAGAAGAGCCATTTATAAGGCTTTAAAAAAGATAATGTCCAAAGATAGACCTTAAATAAATGAGAGGCTTTGAGCGTTTCCATAAATCAGCTCCTAACATATTTTGTTATTTTTAAATTGAGCGGAAGTTTTATTTTACAACATGTTTGACAGCGTTTCCATAACTATTTTCTGATTAAGAAATGTTATAATCGATGTCATATTTAAAGTGAATTTCGGGAATGAAGTGGATAGAGTCGAATTGCAAACAGGAGGTTTTAGTATTGAAAGATGAAGCAGAATTAGTATTACCAGCGAAAGCCGAATTAGGCGAAGGGCCATGCTGGGACTCGCGAAATGGTGTATTGTACTGGGTGAATATTTTAGGTAAAACCGTGAATATATACAATCCGGAGACGAATAAAAATAGAGTGATTGATGTGGATCAGCTCGTTGGGACTGTCGTTCCTCGAAAATCGGGTGGAGTTGTTTTAGCCTTGGAAAAAGGATTTTACTATTTGGATTTGGAGACCGAGCAGCTCACCCCGATTTCTGATCCTGAAAACCATCTGCCAGAGAACCGGTTTAATGATGGAAAGTGTGATCCATATGGACGGTTCTGGGCGGGCACACTGAGTTTGAGTGAAGAGCAAGGAAAGGGATCGCTTTACTGTTTATATCAGAATTTAAAAGTGGAGAAAAAAGTTGGTGACCTTACGATATCAAATGGTCTGGCTTGGTCACCTAATCATAAATTCATGTATTTAATCGATACACCGACTAAGAAGGTAACTCGCTTTGATTATGATGGGGAAACCGGAGCAATAGAAAATCCACTAGCTGTCATCGAGTTTAAAGAAGGACAAGGATATCCAGATGGAATGACGATTGATGAAGAGGGAATGCTTTGGATTGCGCATTGGGCTGGAGCACAAGTCTCACGCTGGAATCCTGAGACTGGCGAACAATTGATCTCGATACCAGTTCCAGCATTGAATGTTACATCATGCACGTTTGGTGGTGCTGATTTGAAGACACTCTATATCACGACAGCAAGAAAAAATATGACGGAAGAGGAGCTGGAGAAATATCCGCTCACAGGAGGCCTCTTTAAAATAGAGACAGATGTAAAAGGAAGCCCTGCGTATTCATTTGGCGGTTAAAAAAACTAAATGATTTAATAAAAGCCAATAAGGTGAGCCGGTAGTAGATACTATTGCGGTTTAGCCTTGTTGGCTTTTTACTTCGTAAACACCTTTAGTATGTGTCTATGAGCCGAAATATAAGGTCTATGAACTTATTACTCTATGAGTCAAACTTTAGAATCTATGAGTCAAAGTAAAAGATCTATGAACCAAACGAATTTCTATGAGCCATAGGAATGTCCTATGAGTCAAATCTATTCGCCTATGAACCGTTATAAAAATGAAATCAATTTACTCAATTTTCAATATAATAGCAAATGATTTAAAAACTTCTGAAAATTTCATTTACTTTTTTACCCATATAAATTACAATATCTTAGGTAAGGAAAATATTTCAAATAAAGGAGGCGTTGGACATGATTCAATTTAATTTTGAAACGATGAAAACAATTAAATGTAACGTCCAATACACAACCTTCTTTATGGTATCCGTTTAATTTTAATTACGTGAATCGGAGCCCCGGGATGTGTATGCATTCTGGGGCCTTTTGTGCATTTTTTTAGTGTATCCAAAAGGTCATCAGCATTCTGGTGGCCTTTTTTATTTTTATAAAAGGGGTGCTGACGATGATACAGTTCAGAAAATCGCGTTATAAAAGGTGGAATCGCTAGAACACAATAATTAAAAAACGACAGGAGGCAACAAAAATGGAAGTAATAAAACAATCAGTAATCGATCAAATTACAATCGTAGAATATGATCCGAGCTATGCAGGACGAGTCGCAGAAATGTGGAACAACAGTCGTGACGGCTGGGGCGGCGGCAACACGATCAGAACAGAAGAACAAATCCTAAAACAAGAAGCGAACTCAACAAACCTCCATTTATATTTGGCTCTTGATGGCGATAAGGTCGTCGGTTATTGCAGTCTTGGCGAATACCGAGAAGATGAAGGAGCGCTTTATATCCCTCTTTTAAATGTAAGAGGAGATTACCATGGAAAAAAGATCGGGAAGAAGCTGGTCTTGAAAGCACTCGAGAGAGCGATTGAAATGAAGTGGCCGCGTCTCGATCTTTATACGTGGCCAGGAAATACAAAAGCGGTGCCTCTTTATAAAAAGTGCGGATTCTTTTGGGAAGATCGTGATGACACAACACACCTCATGAACTTCATGCCTTCCGTTATGCAAACCGAGGCAATCGCAGATTTTTTCAATAAAGTGAACTGGTATGAAAGCAGCACCCGAACAATTGAAGTAGTACCTGATGGAAATAAGGACAATGACTTCCATTATTATGAGTACTCTTGGGAAACGAAGAACCAAGAGAAATTAAGAATGGAGTTTGAACGTTTTGGCAGGGGACTTCGTTTAATCGAAACGGATGACTATCTGATCTCTGCTACAGTAGAGGACTTCAATCTTGTATTTGGTTCTGAATATAAGATTCAATATCGTGTTATCAATAAGTCGGGCAAACCATTAACGGTAGCGATTGAAGGGATGAACGACAAAAATATCGAGTTTCAGGTCTCTAGGGAAACAACGGTAAAAAGTGAAGAGACTATTGAAATACCTTTTACAGTAAATCCGATCGATGAAGAACAGAGCGTTTGGCGGACACATCCAACTGTATCTGCAATGCTGACAATCAACGGAGAAAAAGCATTATTTAAAGTCGGAATCAGACCTAAGTTCCCATTGAATTTGAGCTGCAAACTTTCAGATGCATTGACGTTTGCAGGGAATTCATCGACGTTCTATATAGATTTAGAAAATAATTTTAATGAAGAGGCTGCGTTTTCTTTTGAACTGCCTGAGTCAGAATTAATCAATATGGAAAACCGCAAATTCTGTATTACGTTAGCACCGAACGCAAAACAATCCGTACCTGTGAAATTCTCATTGACGAAGCATGGATTCTATTCTGCTGACCTTGAGATTACAGCTACGAAAAAGGATGGCAACTCTGTTGTTTTCTCCAAAAAGATAGGAACTGCCTTTAAAGGGATCGGAACAAAATTTGCAGGTGAATGTGATGATTATTATCACGTGTACAACAGTCAATATCATTTAATCCATGAGAAGTTCAACAACTGGCTCAAGCCTGGGAAAGGAAGTAAAGACTACAAACTGGCGTTGATGTGTCCGAAGCTCGGCAAACCATTTTCAGAAGAACTGTCACGCATTCGTCCTCTGCGTGTAGAGCCGATCTTTAAAGAGGGATACGCTGGTATGAAGGCTGTCTATCGTTCAAATGCATTCCCTGGTCTTGAGCTTGCTTCCATTGTGAAATTATTCAGTGAAGGTTTGGTTGAGCAGCATTATGAAATCACGAATACAGAAGACACAGGAACAGCAGAAGAAGTTTGGCTGAACAATCCAATTTTTAGCCGTCTATTAGAGCGAGCGGTAATGCCCTATAAGGGAGAAATTTTGGAACTTAACGATTCGATGGGATCTTTTCTGGACTATTGGAAAAGCCAGAACCTTTCTGAAAACTGGATTTTCTTAAGAGGACAGAACAATCCTCGAGGAATCTCCTGGTCAAAAGATGAAAGCATTCATTTTGCATCATGGTTTATGTATTTTGAACATAACCTTGGGAAATTGACTGCACATCAAACGGTACAGACAAAACCGGTTGTGTTTTCAATCGGTGCATTCCATGACTGGCAGTCTTTCCGCGAATATGCGGTGCAAAAGAGTGATATGCCTGCTGAGAGCCTTACGAACCATATAACTTTTTCCGTGAATGATGGGAACCCATTTGTGAGCGGAACTGAAGTAAAGGCATCTGTTAAAGATTATAAATCAGCGTTCTTTAACGGAATGATTGAAATTAAGCTGGACGATGAAATTCTTCAAAGCCACTTGTTTGCTTCAGATGAGGAAATGACAAGGGCATCGTTTGAAGTTCCACTAGCTGCTGAGGAATCGGTTCACGTTCTAACCTCCAAAATGAGTTTGGATTCAGTCGATATTACGCGTCAAACTGCGGCTTTTGTCATGAAGGAAACACCGGTTCTTTTCGAGAAAAGCATAAAGGGTGATTTAGAAGTTTTGTCTGTAGAAAATGGTGAGATGAAGATTTCGGCTTCTGGCAAATTTGCACCGAGTTTGTTTTCTCTTACTTATAAAGGTCAGGAGTGGATGGATTCAGCATTCCCGAAACCGGCTCCGAAATCGTGGTGGAATCCATGGTTTGGAGGGATTTCAGGGCTTGTTGAAGGAACGAGTTTGAACTCTCTTTTAAAAGAGGAAAGTATCGTGGAATTTGCTGAGAAAGAGGACAGCAAAGGAAACGTGTGGAAGGGCTTGAAGATATCCACAAATTACGAAAAGCATGAAACTTTTAAGGGGCTTGAGATCCATAAGTATTTCTTAATGCTGCCGGGAGTTCCCGTTCTTTGCCACACTACAGAAATTGTTCAAACGATGGGAAGTTATCTGGAGGGTAAGAATTTCTATACCGGATGCTTCTTAAATCCAGGACCAGAACTTACAAAGAACTGGGCGAGTTTCCAGAGTGAAAAAGGTGAATGGGCGATGGTTTATGGCGGAAAAGGCGAACAGGAGATGACCGTTGACCGTAGCGTTGTGTTCGGCAGCGATGATCACGAGAATCTGCTGCAGATTGTTGCTAATAAGAACGCTACATTTGTGGATTCTTATATCAACAAAGAAGTGATAGAGCTCGGATATGCTGAGAAACTTCACTTAGCTCATGGTTCTAAGCATTTTACCGCGCCAGTATTCTATCTTTTCAATAACAAGGTAGTTCCAGATACCGCTTTAGTAGATTTAAAGAAGATTCGTTTTTGTTAACTTCTACAAGGGAGAGAGTCCATGAAAATCATCGACGCACATATGCATTATTCGAACATTGAAAGCTTCAAGCACACGGCAATCAACCTGTCCAAACTGGACTATTCCTATGACGGAATTATAAAGGAGTACGATGATGCTGGTGTTGTTCTCGGGATTGCGATGGGGTTGACTGAGAAAGAGGTTGAGGGGTTTCCGGATCCCTTGACTGCTACACCGATGGGAATCGATTTAGAAGAGAGCATTCCTGAAAACGTCGTGTATTGTGCAGGCATCAATCCGCATCATTTAAGTGAGAAGGAACTAGCAGAACTTGAAGAAACGGTGCAAAAGCCGGAAGTGGTAGGATTGAAAATCTACTTAGGCTATTATCCATTTTATGCGTATGACGAAGTATACCAGCCGGTCTATAAGCTTGCTGCAAAATATGGGCTGCCGGTTGTTTTTCACACGGGGGATACGTATTCAGAGCGGGGATTGCTGAAGTATTCTCATCCGTTGACGCTGGATGAAGTAGCTGTCATGCACCGCGATGTGAATTTTATGATGGCTCATTTTGGTGACCCGTGGACACTGGACGGAGCAGAGGTAGTTTACAAGAATCGCAACATGTATGCGGATCTCTCCGGGCTAGTCGTTGGGACGAGAGAAGATATTAATAGATACAAAGATTCACCGCGGTTCTTTAACCACCTGAAGCATGCACTGACTTTTACGGATAACTATGAGAAGTTTTTGTTCGGAACAGACTGGCCGCTCGTGCCAATCCAGCCATACATTGATTTTGTGAAAGAGATCATACCGGAAGAGCATCATGAGGATGTTTTTTACAATACGGCGGTAAAGATTTTTCCGAAGATCAGACCATTTTTAAAATAATTGATAAAGAGTGAGAGGGGTGATGCCTTTGGTACATGTTACTGGAATTTATCTAAAGAAGTTTAATAGAAACCAAACGGAAAGAAGGGATCACCCCTATGATTACAGGAAAAAAAGTAGAGTTGCGGCCGGTATCATTGGAAGACCATAAGCGATCGTACCATTGGCGAAACGATGAAGAAACAGCACGATTTGATGCGGGTTCGGGTCTATATCGCTATAGCCATGTACCGCTCGAACAAATTGAAGCCAGCTATGAAAAAGATATTCGTACCATTGATAAGCGAGAGGTAGGAGAATTCTCGATTTATACCCTCGGAGAAGAATCGCGGCATATTGGTTCAATCGGGTATCGGAATCTTGATATTGTTTCACGACGGTGCGTGGTCGGTCTTGGAATTGGAGAAAAAGAGCTGTGGGGCAAGGGCTATGGAACAGATGCACTAAAAGCTTTAATCAACTACCTGTTTAAGACGATGAACTTAAGAAGGATTCAATTGGATACAACATGGAGCGGCAACACTCGTGCGGTCCGTTCCTATGAAAAATGCGGTTTTGTGATTGAAGGACGTCTGAGAGAAGATACTTTTATCGATGGAAAGTACTATGACACCATCGTGATGGGACTGTTGAGGGAAGAGTTTCACTATGAATCTTAGTATCACATCATTTTTTCGGGGGATCACATAATTTTGGCGGCATAAAGGATGGGAAACGACACTTGAAAAATATTCGCAAAAAAATTTTTGACATCTTTTAAAAAACTTCGTATACTAATAAAAATTTAACAAAAATTGGCTATGAAGAGAACGAGTAATTAAGCTGTGTTATTCCCAGAGAGCTCTTGGTTGGTGAGAAAGAGCAATAATCGTCTTAATGAAAAAAACCTCTGAGCCTTGTACGGATGCGAGGGAATCCTCGCTGATACTACAACGGGTTCTCCCGTTATAGAGATAGGGTATGCGCAAGTGATTGTTTTTCATTGCCGTACCTGAAGAGGTTGATATGGCAACATGTTAACAAACTGAGGTGGTACCGCGAATGCTCATAAGCTCTCGTCCTCAAGATGAACAATCTTGGGGGTGAGGGCTTTTTTGTTATTGAAGGGTATTCGAGTCTAGGTTTTTGTCGTAACTTGTCGTCCCGTGGTTATTTTTCGATTACCGTGGGATTAATTCAATTAACGTAAGAAAAAAATTGATTTCCGTGGGATTAATACTGTATTTCGTTGGATTGTGCTCTCAATTACCCAGAGGGGTAATGATAAACGTTCAATATATAATCCAACTATAAAAAATTTGAGGTGATGAAAGATGCATTGGGCATATCGAATAGCAGAAGAATTAATCAGAAAACATCCTGGGCGAGAAACTTTTGTTTGCGCTTCCGGAATCAG
This sequence comes from Fictibacillus arsenicus, assembly GCF_001999465.1. Lineage (GTDB taxonomy): Bacteria > Bacillota > Bacilli > Bacillales > Fictibacillaceae > Fictibacillus > Fictibacillus arsenicus. Next base: position 860,029 of record NZ_MQMF01000002.1, on the reverse strand, counting down.
TCCGTCAGGTTCCGTTCATATGGGAAACTTCCGTGAAGTTGTTACAACTTATTTTGTAGTGAGGGCTCTGCAGCAGTTAGGTAAGGAAACACGCTTCATATTTTCGTGGGATGACTTTGATCGTTTCCCGCACCTATCCTTATAAACAAACAAAATAAATCGGGCTGTTTTGAATTCTATAATAGGTTATTTATGTGATTAGTTGATTCTCACCATTTTTATGAGGAAGAGGTTTTGATGACACTGGGGTAGATTTTTATAAATCAATATAAAATCAGGTGCATTTCTTCAAGAAGGAGAAATACATTTTTGAATTACTAAAGCACAGAGGAAACGAATGATTTCAAAAATTATATTCAGAATTACGACAGCACTCAGCATTATTTGGGTGCTGTTATTCGATATGTACAAGCACTTTCTAAATTATTTCATAAAATATTATAATCGAAGGTTTACCTTCGAGAACAAAAGGGGGTTTTAGTTATGAGTTGGAAGGAAAGTTCTTCGAGTAACCATTCTTGTGATTGCCATAAGAAAGATAATCATAAACATCATGATTGTGGCTGTCACAAAAAAGACGATCATAAACATCACAAGTGTGACTGCCACGAAAAAAGAAATAAGTGTGACAAAAGTAGTTGGAATAAACATCGAAATGATAACGAATGGCGAAGACGTTGTAGAAACAGGTTAGAAAGAGTTCAAGTGGTTTCAGAAGCTAGAAACAGTGGTTCAGGCAATAGTTTAGACAATGGGTCTGGACATGGACTTGGAGAGTGCAGTCATAAAAAGAGAAAGAAAAGATGATTTGGTCGTATAAACGAACAAACACCTAAAAAAGGTACCTGATTGGGTACCTTTTTTTATTTCAAGTATGGGGGGCAGGGTCACGCAATTCACTCACCTTGGGGAGGTCGTTCAGGTATGGGCACTTAGGGCAATTAATTTAAAATTATAAAGCTTTAAAAAGGAAAAATCAGAACTTGTCTTATTCTACAATCGGGTGCGATTGTTGAAGATGGTTATAAGTAAACGACCAGACAAAAAAATCTGGTCGTTTTTTTATGTCATATCCAATTATAGTGCTATTTCACCTGCTAAAAGGATTGTGAATTACAATTTTCTCCTCCAAAAGAGAACCCGTTACCAAAAGGTCATCTTTTCTTTATTTCTTCAATTCCTGCCCCATGCCTTTTAAGAAATGAAGGCCAAAGCCGATTGCTCGGTTAATGTCAGGGTCTTTCAGAGACTTAACAAGATCGAATGCTCCAATCTTTTGTTCACTCTCCACAAATGTTTCACCTTGCTTCAAACCAGAAACGACGCTATCGAGAAGTTTCGCGGTCACTTCTGGATCCATCTTCGTCAGGACGCCAGCTGCACCCATCAGATTGTTTATCATGTTCGTGACCGGTTCGCGTGAGGCTTGACCTAGTGCGATACTTGCAATCTTGTCTTTTGCTTCAAGCATGGCATTGGCTGCTTCCAACGCGCCTATCTTATCGAGCTCTCCAATAAAATCGAGCGCCTTTGTTAAGGCTGCGTCTTTTTCCGATAATGCTTTTTGAAGTTCGGCGAGTTTTTCCTGCTGGATCTGTTCTTCTGTTTTTACATTCTTCTTAACAACTGTAATCGGTTCTGCCATATCAAATCAGCCCTCCTACACTTCATCCGTCAGGTGGACATAGCCAGGACGGTTCCATTTTCTATCTACTTCCACGCCATTTTGCGGATAACGTTTCTTGTTTCTCGGGTTGTTGCCAGGCAGCTTCACTTCGCCTTCACGACTGATGATCTCCATTCGTACTTTTGTCTGCTTATAAGCAGGTGTACGTGTTCGGTGGTCAACGGCCGGTCCGGTCAGGAAGTTGATGGCGGACTCTTTATCCACCGAGTTCATCGGCAGGTAAAGCTCGTTGTTTTTAACGCGATCGGTAACAAGTGCGTTCAGCTTTACGGCTCCAAAAGGAGAGATAAGCCGGACGACCGAACCATCAATTAAACCGCGTTCCTCGGCAAGACTTGGCGACACTTCAACAAACACATCAGGCACTTTATGCTGAATTCCTCTCGATTTGTTCGTCAGGTTACCTTCATGGAAGTGCTCCAGCATACGCCCGTTGTTGATGTGCAGGTCAAATTCTTCAGGGAACTCAGCTGGCAGCATCCAGTCAGAAAGTGCAAAGCGCGCTTTTTTATCAGGGAAGTTAAAGCCATCTGTATAAAGAAGCGGTGTGCTCTTGCCGCTGAAATCTCCCCAAAGAAAGCTGCCCCAGCCCTCAAGAATGTCATAGTTAGCTTCTCCAAACAACGGTGCTAATGACGCCATCTCTGCAAAAATCTCGCTTGGGTGCGAGTAGTTCCAGTCAGCTCCCATACGGATGGCAATCGCCTGGATGATTTCCCAGTCCGGCCGTGAACCGCCAGTTGTCGGAAGCGCTTGGTATAATCGCTGAACACGGCGTTCCGTATTCGTGAACGTTCCCTCTTTTTCTAAGGAAGGCGCCGCTGGTAAAATCACATCTGCATATTGAGCGGTCTTCGATAAGAAAATATCTTGAACAACAAAGAAATCAAGCTGAGACAGCATGTCATGGACGTGGTTCGAGTTAGAATCCACTAGAGCCATGTCTTCACCGATCAAGTACATCGCCTTGATCTCGCCTTTCCCGATTCCTTCAACCATTTGGATGTTGTCTTTTCCTGGTTTGCCGTCGATCGATACGCCATACGCTTTTTCAAATTTTGCACGGGCGACATCATCGGTAATGTGCTGATAGCCAGGCAGCCATGCTGGAAGGCTACCCATGTCACAAGCGCCTTGAACGTTGTTATGTCCACGAAGCGGATAAGCTCCAGCACCAGGCCGGCGATAGTTTCCAGTTGCTAAAAGGAGGTTCGAAATGGCAGCTGACGTATCACTTCCGCCCGTGTTCTGCGTAACACCCATGCCCCATAGGACACATGTGCCATCAGCGTCGTGGATCATTTTCGCCACATCGATCAATGTCTCTTGCTTCAAACCTGTGATCTCTTCTGCATATTCAAGAGTGTACTTCTCTAAAACTTCCTTAAATTCATCAAGAAAATGAACGTTATCATCAATAAACTTCTGATCGTGCCAGCCTTGATCGATGATGTACTTTGTAACGGCCATCAGCCACACCTGATCGGTTCCTTGTTTTGGACTTATAAAAATGTCCGAACGCTCAGCAAGTTCATGTTTGCGAAGATCAGCGACGATCAGTTTTTGACCGTGAAGCTTGTGTGCACGTTTTACACGAGTCGCAAGTACAGGATGACCTTCTGTCGGGTTCGCACCAACAACAATAACAAGTCCGGCTTCAGCGATATCTTGAATCGTACCGGCGTCACCACCCATACCGACTGTTCGGAACAGACCGTCTGTTGCAGGTGACTGACAATAACGGGAGCAGTTATCTACGTTGTTCGTTCCGAAAACTTGGCGTGCCAGCTTCTGCATCAAATAGTTTTCTTCATTCGTAATTTTAGATGAAGATACGAACCCAAGAGCATTGCTTCCGTAATCTTGTTTGATCTGGCTCATCTTACTCGCAATCAAAGATAGCGCTTCATCCCAAGTTGATTCTACAAACACTCCGTCTTTACGGATAAGAGGAGTAGTCAGGCGTTCCTCAGAATTCACGAAATCCCAACCGAATTTTCCTTTTACACATGTGGAGATTGCGTTAACAGGGCCTTCACTCGGCTCTACTTTTAAAATTTTTCTGCCTTTTGTCCATACTTCGAACGAACAGCCGACACCGCAGAACGTACAAACCGTTTTCGTCTTTTTCGTACGAGTCTCACGCATAGCTGCTTCCACTTCAGATACGGCGAAAATACCGCTGTAGCCAGGCTCAACTTCTTTTACAAGTTCGACCATCGGCTCAAGTAGATCTTCCTTCAATCCAGTCATGAAACCAGCTTCACCGAGCATTGATTTTTCCATTAAGGCGTTGCACGGACAAACCGTTACACACTGTCCGCAGCTGACACAAGAGGACTCGTCGATACTGGAACCAGCATCCCAAATAACACGCGGGCGTTCACGTTCCCAATCGATCGAAAGTGTCTCGTTCACCTGGAGGTTCTGACATACTTCCACGCACTGGCCGCACGTGATGCACTGGTTTGCATCATAACGGTAGAACGGGTGAGACATATCGATATCCACCGTTTCTTCTTTTGGCGAGTAGGGAATAGACTGATGTTCGATTTCCATCAGTTCAGCCGTGTTATGCAGTTTGCAGTTTCCGTTGTTGTTATCACAGACTGTGCAATAGAGAAGGTGATTTTCCAGAAGGCGGTCCATCGCCTGATTTTGTGCATCCTTCGCTCGAGAGGAGGAGCGAAGGATGCTCATGCCGTCTAGTGCCATCGTCGAGCACGAACGCATCAGTTTGCCATCTACCTCAACGATACATGTGTCACACGTCTCGATCGGATCCACTTGCGGCGTGTAGCAAATTTGAGGATGAGGCAGTTCATTTTTGTTGATGATATCCAGGATGGACGTTCCAGTTGGTGCTTCGTACGCCTTCCCGTCGATCTTGATTTGAATCATTTTATCCATTTCAGACCTTCCTTTCAAATATGAAAGTACAAAAAAATCCACCACGAAAGCACAAATTCTATGAAGCGCAGAAAATGTGTATCATGGTGGAATAGTTTAATAGCAGAACTTACTATTGAGCCAATCCAACATTTATATTTCCCATAAGCAGCGAATCTCTTCGTCAGTTTTGTCCATCCGGTACTCACGTATTAAGATACGCTCCGTTCCTCTGAACTTCACTTCCTCGACCTTCTTGCTTCTGAAAAATATATGAGTTATGTAATTCGGTAAGAGGGAAGAAGAACAAAACATTATTCCTGCATCCAACTTTTCTCCTCTTATTATAGCGTTTTCATAGAAAAAGAACAATGAATCTTCAAAGCTTGCTAAATTTTTTCACGTGCGAAAAGTAAGTACATCATGTATGATTAGTAAAAAATGGAGAAACAGTGGTGATGGTTCAAATGTCTAAGAAGGTACATGATTTTAATGATATTATCCGAAAGCTGCGAAAAAATTTATTAGGAAAAGGGCCAGAGAAAATTCACACGGTTTTTGTTGAAAACATGGCGATCTCAACCATGTACGGCAACTTGACTCCTACTGAGAAGTTTATCGCGAGAACATCTGAAGGCAAAGAAATGGTGCATGCAGCCAGAACGCGCCTCATCCAGGATATTTACGCGACAGCACCGCCAGAAGGTTTAGAAGATGTGACGGGTGCAAAGTTTGTATATCTGTTCTCAGATTTTAAAGTTGATGAAGACATGGCCGTATCTGTATTTGTTTTCGATAAACCCATCGCTTAAGGGGGAAACCACTCATGAAACCTGTTGTAACAAAACGTGAAGTTCTTCATTTTAAAAAGGGTGAAACGTCTCAAGTGGAAGACACCATCGTAACCGAACTTCCAGTGACGATCAAAATCAACGGGGAAGAATTCGTGACGATGGTTTGCAGTCCGGAGTACATAGAAGACATGGTTGTCGGCTATCTTGCATCAGAAGGCATTATACGAAACTATAAGGATATTAAAGACATCTGGGTACAAGAGGACGGAAGCTATGTTCATGTTACGACGGATCGGCTGAACCCTTTGTATCAAAACCTGCAGAATAAAAGATACATAACCTCATGCTGTGGGATGAGCAGACAAGGGTTTGTCTTTGCGAACGATGCGCTTACGGCAAAATCTATGAACGAAGTCCGGGTGAGAGTGACGCCTGAAGATTGTTTCCGTTTGATGAATGAAATGCAGGGAACAGCAGGTGTTTTTAAAGAAACAGGCGGTGTGCATAATGCAGCACTGTGTGATGTGAACGGAATCGTGCTGAGCCGGATGGATATCGGTCGGCATAATGCCCTTGATAAAATCTATGGATATTGCTTGAAGAATGATATTTTCATAGGGGACAAGATCCTCGTGTTCAGCGGAAGGATTTCATCAGAGATCTTGTTAAAAGTAGCGAAGATTGGATGCGAGATCGTATTATCCAAGTCCGCCCCGACCGAATTTGCCCTGCAGTCAGCAGAAGAACTTGGAATTACGACGGTTGGGTTTATCCGTGGAGACTCGATGAACGTGTATACGAGACCTGAGAGGATTATTACGGAATGAAACTGGTTAGGAATAAGGTAAAGAGAAATGAGCAGTCCACCTTTATGGTGTGACTGCTTTTTTGAATTAATTGTGTACTTGGAGTTTATTTCCACTGGGATCAAAGAAATGAAAATAGCTGTGCCCGTTGTCTTCTTGTATCTCATCCACTTTTACATTTTGATTTGATAGATATGAATGCAGCTCTTTAATATTTGAAGTTGTAAATCCGATAGAAAATTCCGCTTGTCCGTTTATGGTGAAATGCCCCCGGGAATCTGGATCTCCCTGTACTAAAATCAGTAATGGACCGGACTTCAGCTCTATAACAGCAAGTTTTTCATCGCTGTGTCTTAATTGAAATCCTAAACATTCCGTGTACCATGTAATGGACTCTTGAAGATCTAGCACAGGTATCCTAAAGTAATGCATCTCATGAATTAATGATTTACTCATTGTTGTTCCTCCTAATGATTTCTATTTACATATTTCGGTAATAATTGTCATATTCCTTCAAAAAAATAAGCAGTTCTGCTACAAAGAGCAAAGCTGCTTCATGCTTTTTACCAATTGCGCTGTTCCCACTGGCTATCGGTTACTTCCAATCTCTCTTTTTTTCCTTCCGAATCAGTAGCATACACATCATCTACATACCAGCCTCTGCCGTTTACAGATCCATCCGTCTGATAGAGGAAGCGAACGAATTGTGTTCCATCAGGAAGTTCCACTTTTTCGTGCGACCATTTTTCATCCTTACCTGTGTAAACTTCAGGTAAGTTCGTCCAAGTTTCACCGTCTTCAGAAACCTGAACCAGCCCTTTGTCACTGCCGGTTTCGATGCTGAACCAGTTTTGGAAGTGAAGTGTATTCTGATCCTCTGCAAGTTTAAAAGTTAAATTCTTTGCAAGTTTATCGCCATACCCCGCAAACCAAGCTTTATCCTTTTGTCCTATAGTGACGGAAATCGAATCTCCAGCTAGACGAGCCACTTCACGTCTGATCGGATTCATCGAAACGGTAGCCCGAGATGGATGGACCCGGTTCGTTAACGTTAAAACGATCATCTGATTTTTTGGCGATACGACCATTGACGTCCCTGTATATCCAGTATGACCGAGAGTCTCTTCATTTGCTAAAGAGTCCATGTACCAGCCTTGATTCAATTCCCAGCCGAGTCCGTGTGAGTTGCTAGGGAACTGAGGAAGCTGGTTTTCAGTTAATAAGCGAACTGTTTCTGGCTCAAGAATTTGAGTCGAACCATACTTTCCTTTTTGTAAAATCATGTGGCCGAAAACGGCGAGGTCTTTAGCGGTTGAGAAAACTCCAGCATGACCTGCTACACCGTCAAGACTCCATGCATTTTCGTCATGAACACTGCCCCAAACCATGCCACGTCCGATGTTTGGCTGAAATTCTGTTGCTGCCACACGGTCACGAAGTTCAGCAGGAGGATTGTACATCGTATCTTTCATTCCGAGCGGCTCTGTGATGTTTTCTTTTACAAACGCATCAAGTCTTTGACCCGACAATCTTTCAACTAAAACACCTAGTGTGATTAAATTCAGGTCACTGTATGTATAGGTCGTGCCAGGCTGATTTTTTAACTGGTATTTTAACGCGATCTGCAGCCTGTCTTCACGGTTCGTTCCCATGTTGTAAAGCGGAATCCATGCGGTAAAGCCAGAGGTGTGCGTCATGATCTGCCTGATCGTTACTGATTCTTTACCATTCTCATTAAATTCAGGAATATACTTTCCGACGGGGTCATCCAGCTCGAATTTTCCTTGTTCATACAGCTGCATCGCAGCAGTTGTAGTGAAAAGCTTGGAGATGGAGGCGATGTCGAAAATCGTATCCTTTTTCATCTCTACAGGGTTGTCCATTTCCGTAAACTGATCGTCTGTATAGCGAGCGGAGTAGCCATAAGCATCATGCTTTGCGATGCTTCCGCTGCGTGCCACAAGAACAACAGCTCCCGGCATCGTCCGTTTCTCCATTTCACTTTCGATAAAAGAATCGATTCTCTGAAGCGGCTCTCTTTTGAGTGAAGCGCTTTCAGGAGTCCCCGGGTGAAGGACAGCAGAAGGCTGAACAGAACGGTTCCAATCTCCTGGTTTAATTTGATTGTTGATTGAAGAATCTTCGGCAAAAATGGCAGGGGTTACACTGGATAAAAGCATGGCTGTACTTAGCATGGTACAAACTAATACGCGTTTTCCTTTCATTTGTACATCTCCTTATTCTGAAAATTCTTACACTTTATTACAGTATCAATCCAGAAAAGGTGTGTCCATCACTCAGAAGACCCACAGCACAAGGACCTATAGAATTGTCAGAATTGTTTGGGGTCTGTCCCGGGTCTGTCCCGGGACAGACCCCCTTTTAATTTTGAAGGAACATTTTGCCTTTTATCGAATTCTATATAAATGGCAAACTTGAAAGGAGATTATCGTGCTTCTACAGCTAACACCTGCATTTATTACGTTTTTATTAACGGTTCTTATAGCCCCTGTATTGATTTTCACTCTAAAAAGATTAAAACTGACCCAGCCGATCAGGGTGGAACTTCCAGCGGACCATCAGGAAAAGAAGGGAACACCCCTCATGGCGGGGAGTGTATTCTTCGTAGGAATCATAGTCGCTTTGTTTTATTACACAAGTCCCAGCATGCTCTTTTTGGTAGGTGTATTTATATTATTTAGTTTCATAGGTTTTCTTGATGATTTTTGGAAAGCGTCAAAACAAGATCCTGGCGGGGTGTCAGGGAGAACAAAGCTTATCTTTCAATTTGGATTTACGATATTGCTTTTATATATTGGCATCGATCTGTTCAACATTGATACGAGCATCAGGGTGACGGAATCCTTCCACATTGTCTTGCCATACATTCCATATCTTGTGATTATCACACTATTTATCGTAGGTACCGCCAATGCGATCAATTTTACTGACGGAATGGACGGGCTGTTGGGCATGGTTGCAATCCCTACATACTTCTTTTTCTTTGTGATCACGGAGAATACAGAAGTGAAAGTTTTTTGTTTAGTCATGATCGCGACCATACTTGGTTTCTTGATCTATAACTTATATCCGGCAAAAGCGTTTATGGGGGATACAGGTTCTTTAGCGTTAGGAGGAACGTTATCATTTCTCGCAATCATTGAAAACGTAGAAATCTTGATTCCAATTCTATTTATCATCTATCTTGCCGAACAACTATCTGTCATCATTCAAGTAGCCTATTTTAAAAGGACGAAGAAGAAACTGTTCAGCTTTACACCAATACATTACCATTACGGCATAAAACATGGCTGGTCTGAAAATATGATCGTTACCGTATTTGCCATGGTCTCATGGGCTGCGTGCGGAATTTGCCTGATTTATTTTGAAATGTTTATGTAGTTTTGCTCGTTTCTATAAGATTGTTGCTTGAACATCACAGTAAGACTCTTGTCTCTGAATTAAATTATAATATCTATTATGAGCTAAACAATAAGGGGGAATGAATATGACAACCACTACCGGTAAAAAGGAATTGTCACTGGAACAGCGTGAAGAATTACTGCAAACATTGAAAACCCGTTTTGAGAAAAACATGGATCGTCATAAAAACCTTGAGTGGGACAAAGTCCAAGCAAAACTGGAAGCTAACCCTGAAAAACTGTGGTCACTCAATGAGATGGAAAGAACTGAAGGGGAACCTGATGTTGTTGAGTATAATGAAAAGAACGATGAATACGTTTTTTATGACTGTTCGGCCGAGAGTCCTAAAGGTCGCAGAAGTCTATGTTACGACCGTGAGGCACTAGATGCGAGAAAAAAACATAAACCAGAGAATAGCGCACTTGACGTGGCAGCTGAGATGGGTATTGAACTTTTAACGGAAGAACAATATCGAGCTTTGCAGAAACTTGGGAACTTTGATAAGAAAACGTCCAGTTGGATACAAACCCCTTCAGATATAAGAAAATTAGGCGGGGCTATTTTCTGCGATTATCGTTTCGGACATGTTTTCGTGTACCACAATGGAGCTGATTCCTACTATGCTGCAAGGGGTTTCCGCGGTTCACTAAAACTCTAATCTAAAAATAACTTAAAAAAACGGGGCTGACTTAAAAGTATAAAAACTTTTAAAGTCATGCCTCATTTTATTTAAACTTATTTAGATAACGTACATCGTTATAAAATAGTAGTTTATCTAATAAACTCGATTAGAATGTTGACGATTTTATTTATTTTTTATTTTGATAAAAAGAAAAAATTAGGGGCTGCCAAAAGTAAGTTTACCTTACTTTTGGGACAGCTCCATTTTTGTTATTTGTTTACCAGATTTCCTCAGCCCATTCTGGATGGTCGATGAAAGGATTTCGGTTGTGCTGATAATCGTTATAGATGATGTTATTCCGGTTGCGTTCCCAGTTATCAACAGGATCTTCTAAATGCCACTGAAGCAGCACCGACATTTTACCGTGATATGGAGCCGTTCCGTTATTCACGTTGTTGTTCAGCTCTAGCTGCGGCTCGCCGCTGTCTCCTTCATAACGGACAGCCATGTAGAACAGCATACGTGCAACGTCGCCTTTTACCGCATCTCTCGGTTCCCACGAATCACTGTCATAGTAGTTTCCAAGGGCTTCAGAGTGCTGTGTGCCTCCATTATCGAAATCAAGGTTGCCTCTTGAACTGTTTACCGTTACATCGGTCGGACGAAGGTGATGAATGTCTGTACCAGGTCCCATCGTCGTACCGAAATCACCGTGAGATTTTGCCCAAACGTGTTCACGGTTCCAGTCGTTTATATCGCCGCCGTTCGTTGTTTTACTTTGAGATCGTCCTGTATATAACAGAATTACGTTGCTGCTGTTGTTTGGATCCTCATCTGTTTCCTTTAATGCTTCCCAAACTGCTGAATAAGAAAGTTCAGTGTGATCGTCGATGATGTTGTGCAGGGCATTTTTTAAAGCTGCACCTGTTTTTCCTCTGGCTGAATCGTAATAAGAATCGTCATACGCGGGCGGATCAGTCGGATCCCCTGGGTCACCAGGATTTCCAGGGTCAGAGCCCGTTGCTTTTTCCATCGCAGTTGCGTTCTTTAAGCCAGGGTGTGAAAAATAAGCGGCTAAGTTCCCTGTAACTTTAATCGATTGTCCTTTTAAGCTTGGATTCGATTGCAAACCAAATGTTGAACGGAACGATGACGGAATTTGTACATACACCATGTTGGCCGTGTTCGTTTCAGAAGCACTGTCCGCGAGTGCGAGCGCATAATCGTTCGGATAGTTGCTCGTCACAACCGTATTGGTAGCAGTAGGCTGCCCGACAACATACCCCTGTACCGTTTTGATGCTGTTGTTTTGATTGGATAGTGCTTGAGATACAGAATACGGACTTGTCCAGGAACCATCACCGGCAGCCTGAAGAGTAGGTATGAATGCTAGTGTACTGATCGCTAAAGCAATGACTACAGAAAAAAGAGAAAGAAACTTCTTGTTTCCATGCCTTCTTTTCATCATCAACGCCTCCATTATTTTATTTTCTTTCAAAGCTTTAAACTGCTTTTATTTTACAATCATTTCATTAACTTCATTTTACAGACTTGTAAAATATCAACCTAGTTACTAAGGAACGAACTATTTATCGAGAAAAAGCAGTTAGATATGCCTAGTCAGTAATCGGGAATCGAAAGAAACGAAACTTTTATAATATATATCTGCAGTGATAGAGTCTTGTGAGAGGGAATATGCGAGTTATGTCGAAACAGACGGTAAAGAGGAAATGGTGAAATGAGGCGAAGGTATTGAAAAAGAAAATAAGATCAATCAACAAACCAGATCTGCCTGAACACTTGGAAACCTTAGAGATAAGCGGGCTGGGGGATAGTGATTCATTCGAAATGGGGAAGATTGAATCTTCCGTTGGAACACTTGATGCAAAGCATGTGCAATTTAATGAAGTTCTTATCAAGGGTGTCAACTTGGGAGATTCCCAGTTACCATTTTCGGCATGGAATGATGTTGTTTTTGAAAAGTGTGATCTGTCGAACGTGAAATTTAACGGTGCACGGTTTAACCGTGTGGAATTTATTGAATGTAAGCTGGTAGGTGCAGATTTTGATGAAGCGGTTCTGCGTGATGTTCAATTTATCGACTGTCCTGCTCCGTATTCCTTATTTAGTCTTACTGAGCTTAGAGATGTTCGATTCGATAATTGCTTGTTAAAAGAAGCAAACTTCATCGAGGCAAAGCTAGACAACTTTCAACTTGGGACTTCAACCATTCAAGAGGTGCAGTTTTCGGACACGTCATTAAAAAGTATAGATCTGAGCAAATGCCAATTTTCATTCATACATGTAAAGGAAGATGATCTGCGGGGTGCTATTATCTCAGCTGAACAGGCAGTCACCTTAATTGAAGTGTTTGGTGTGGAAGTAAATGACGATTGAGGTTGGGACCGGACAAAAATGGCGGTTGACCGAACAAAAATGAAGCATGACCGAACAAAAAAGTGACGCAACCGAACAATTTTTCTTTCCAACCGAACAAAAATAGTTTTACTCAAAAAAATATCATCCTGAAAAAGACTGCCAGTACACCCTCGGATCTACCCCAACAAAAATACTAGTGGTTTAAATGAGAAAAGGATATTATTTACTATTGTGGGGAATTCACGATAGGGGGTTAATGATGTCTAACCAAAAAACACATATTCGTCCTGTACGAGTAGAAGATGCTGAAGCTGTCTTATCGATTCAGCGTGAAGTCGTTGGAGAAAAAGATTATTTTATTGCGGTATCCGAGGAATTTAACAAAACGACGGAAGAGTATCAAGAATGGATTCAGAAGATTATTGAACACGAACGAGAAACCATGTTCGTAGCAGAAATAGAAGGCAAAGTGGTCGGATGGATCGTATTCAAATCACAAGAGCGCAAAAGAATGCATCATACAGGTTCGTTTGCGATCATGCTTCAAAAAGACTGCAGGAATAAAGGGATTGGCAAGCTGTTGATCCACGAATTGCTGCGCTGGGCAGAAGAGCATCCAATCATAGAAAAAGTTTCATTAGGTACGTTCTCAACGAACACAAGAGCGATCGAACTCTATAAAAAGCTTGGTTTTGTTGAAGAAGGACGCAAAGTGAACGAATTTAAGTTTAATGAAAATGAATACGTAGATGATGTACTTATGTACAAATTGGTAAAAGCATAAATAGATTGAAAGATTGCCGTGTAATAGATATCGAGCTTTGGTCAAAACAGACTAAAGCTCTTTCTTTTTGATATGATTTAGAAAAAGTATGGGAGAGGAGAGCAAGATATGATCTGTAAAAGACTAAACATCAAATACCCCATTATCCAGGCAGGAATGGCAGGAGGGCCGACAACCCCGGAGCTGGTAGCCGCAGTCAGCAACGCAGGTGCTCTCGGAACGCTAGGAGCGGGGTATATGTCACCAGAAGATATACGAAATGCACTCTCGCAAATTATGAAACTAACGAAAGATCCCTTTGCCGTGAATCTCTTTCTGCCACAAGTCTATGAAAAAAACGAGCAGCAGATCTTGAACATGCAGAAATATTTGAACAAGTACCGGAAACAGCTTGGCATTCCGGAAGTCAGTTCTGTTCCGGATATCCAGGATCTTTTTGAACAGCAGCTTAACGTGGTGATCGAAGCGGGAGTGAAAATTGTAAGCTTTACGTTCAACAAACCTTCTGCTGGTTTAATAGAAAAATTGCATAATAGCGGAATTACGGTGATCGCCACAGCAACAACTGTAAAAGAAGCGAAAGAACTAGAGTCACTCGGTGTTGATATGATCGTTGCACAGGGCAGTGAGGCGGGTGGCCATAGAGGAACTTTCTTGGATGCTGAAGATGAAGCACTGATCGGCTCGATGGCATTGGTTCCTCAAATCGTTGATACAGTTAAATGTCCTGTTATCGCTGCCGGAGGAATTATGGACGGCAGAGGGATGGCGGCGGCTTTCTCGCTCGGAGCATCGGCTGTACAGTTAGGAACAGCATTTTTAACCGTTCCAGAAAGTGGAGCAAGCGAGATTCACAAGTCAGCCATCCTAACAAGCAAGGATACCAATACAAAAATAACACAAGCATTCTCTGGAAAAAGCGCAAGAGGGTTTAAGAACGAGATGATGTTGAGTTTAGAGAGCGCAACTGATTTGCCGCCTTATCCGATCCAGCATGTGTTAACTTCAGACATCAGAAAAGAAGCGGCAAGGCAAGGAAACAAAGAGATGGTCTCTATGTGGGCAGGGCAAGCATCTGCATTAAGTAAGAAACAATCGGCTAAGGAATTAATTGAATGCCTTGTACAAGAATACAGAACAACGATTTCAAAGATTTCAACTGAATGGAACTAAGGCAGCATCACATGTCGTGCTGCTGTTTTTTATTGTGCTGCTGTTCTTTTATTTAAATCATAAAAATATATTGTGAATAAGCATTACAATACAGTGAACGAGGTGACAGTCATGGATTTTGCGAGTATGGCAGCAAATTTTTCACCGTATGTCGGTCTGGCTGTGATTTTATATGCGATTCGTCAAACGGAACGAGTGTCGAATAAGTATATCCCCATTGTAGCTATCGTGTTAGGAGTCCTGTATTCTTTTTGGGAATCTGGAGGAGCAAGTCCAGGTGCCACTTTAGAAGGATTGAAATATGCATTGCTTGGAATAGGTACAGTTGCAGGTGTTAAGTATTCCATTGAAAACAAGGCTAAGAAATAATACTAGAGTAGTACTGTTTATATGTAACGGGTTCTCTTTTGGAGTATAAAAAAGAAAAAAGCAATACAAATAGCAAGTTAATTCGCATATGAATTAGCTTGCTTATTTTTGTTGTTATATCAATGTTTATTGGGTTTTTATGTTGAAATTAGCGCTCTTATTCGCACTTGTTAATAGACTTACCAATTTTTAGCGAAAAAGGATTAGACTAGGGCTTATTCGAATATATAATTAGATTAAAAGTATGATCTTCTTATTCAACAAACAGAGTAAAGAAGAATAGTGATAAAAATGAAATTCAGACCGTGTGTAGACATTCAATAGTGACAAATTATATTTGTAGGGTGATAAATCGATGATAGGAATAAGCATAGCAACGAAGTGGGAATATGAAGCGACATTGGAATACTTTAGCATAAAAGATAACGAACGCTTCGGTTATCCTTATGGCGAGTATTTCATGAGAACAATTAATGATACTGAGCTTGTTTTTTATAGTACTGGTGTAAGAAAAGTAAATGGTGTTGGTGGTAATCAGTATATGATTTCTAAATTTAATTTAACTAAAGTAATCGTTGCTGGAACATGTGCAGGAATAGATGATATGTTCAGTAATTTGGATATTTTTGTACCTGATAAAGCCGTTCAATATGATTGCACAGTAAAAGAAATTGAGCCTCTTATTAAACAATCCTTCATAGTTAATTTTGATCTATCAAAATATGGAAATGATTTTTATACCGGAACAATTGCCACCGCTGATAAAGCAGTAGTTATGTGGAAGGACTATATAGAACTTAAAGAAAACGAAATTACAATAGCCGATACAGAAGCGGGTGCAATTGCTTATATCTGTAAAAAGAATGATGTTGAATGTATTATTATTAAAGGAATATCTGATTTTCCAACAGATGAAAGAAACTCTGATAAATTCGAATCAAACATTGAACAAATTAATGTTTATTTAGAAAACACACCCAAAGTTATGAATAAAATTTTTGGCGAGTATTTAAAAAGATTTATTTAAAAGCGCACTTCTTTTTCAAATTGCTGTTAGAATAACTGGAGATTGAAAAGCTTCTGAAAAAATTCTTTATGATGTGTTTCATGAACTTTGGGTCACACCAAACGATTTTACTCAATCCAAAGATACATTTCTTTCGAGTTACTTGATCAAACGCTGTAAAATAAAATGTGTGCAAATAGAAGAAACACATATTAAATCTCTTTTGTCAAAAAAATCAAAAAATTATATTGCGGCTTGCCGTTCTATCTGATAACATTAAAAGCGTTTACAACTATTGCAACTGAAATGGAAAATTTGCACGATCTGCTTATTTTCTATTTTATAAAATAATGATGAATGATTTCTCTGCACGAGTATGTAGAGATGTTAGGCAACATTCTTAAAAGACTTATCACTGTATAAGTTCTTTTGGATGTTGCCTTTTTATTTTGTTTGCAATAGGAATAACAAGAAAGAATACTTAACAAAATTAACTTTTTAGGGGGGATTTCCGAGATGAAAAAGACAAAAAACCGTTGGCTTATTGCATTGTCAGCTGTTGGTATTCATATTTCAATCGGGTCTGTGTATGCGTGGAGCAACTTCACAAATCCATTAATTGATAAGTTTGGCTGGTCAGCGTCACAAGTACAGATGACGTTCAGTATCGCTATTCTTTTCTTAGGATTGTCAGCTGCATTTCTAGGACATTTTGTTGAGAAGCATGGTCCGAAAAAAGCAGGTATGCTGGCTGCGATTTTCTTTGGAATCGGTATTGCCGGATCTGGGCTAGCTGTTAATATTGGCTCACTGCCGCTGCTTTATATCTTTTACGGGGTGCTGGGCGGTATAGGACTAGGCGTTGGATACATCGCACCGGTTTCAACACTGATCAAGTGGTTCCCTGACCGTCGTGGGCTTGCGACTGGTCTCGCTATCATGGGCTTTGGTTTCGCCGCGGCAATAAGTTCGCCGATCATGGACACATTAATCAAGTCCGTTGGGGTAGCAAACACGTTCTTTATTTTAGGAATCGCTTATTTTGCCATCATGACATTGTCTTCTCTTTATTTAGAAAAACCAGAAGAGGGCTGGCTGCCGGAAGGATTTAAAGAAAACGTGGAAAGCGGAAAGGTGAAGATCAAGAAGGACCTTTCTCAACTTACTGCAAACGAAGCAGTAAAAACACGCCGTTTTTATTACCTTTGGATCATGCTCTTTATTAACGTAACGTGCGGAATCGCCATTCTTTCAGCTGCAAAACCTCTAGCACAAGAAAGTATCGGCCTTTCTACAGCTGAAGCTGCAGCACTTGTTGGGGTGCTTGGATTGTTCAATGGATTCGGCCGTATCGGCTGGGCTTCCATTTCGGATTACATCGGGCGTCCAAACACGTACACGACGTTCTTTGTGTTACAGATTGCACTCTTTTTCATGCTGCCGCAGACAACATCATCGATTCTTTTCCAAGTGATGCTTGCAGTCGTTTATACGTGTTACGGCGGTGGATTCGCATCGATTCCAGCTTACATTGGCGACTTGTTTGGAACAAAGCAAGTTGGTGCGATTCACGGCTACATCTTAACAGCTTGGGCAGCAGCGGGTCTTGCAGGTCCATTGTTCGCAGCATGGATCAAAGACACAACAGGATCATACGCAAACAGTTTGTCATTCTTCTCAGGACTGTTCGTTGTTGCGCTCGTCGTTTCAATTTTAGTACGTTTTGATATGAAACGATTAGCCGCAAAACAAGAGAAGTCAGTAGCGTAATCAACAATAGCAGAAATGCAGTGCTTTCATTGACGGGAAAGCACTGTTTTTCTTTGTGTGAAATGCCTTGTTTTTGAGAATATATGGTAAGGTTAAGTAGATACATAATTACAGTCAAAAGGGGAATTTATGAATAACAATCTTGTAGAGATCGTAGAATTAAACTCGGAAAATTGGTATGAATGCTGCACATTAGAAGTGTCTGAAGAGCAAACAAGTCACATTGAGCCTAATGCCGTTTCAATTGCTCAATCTAAATTTGAACCAACTTTAAAACCTTATGCTATTCAGTGCGAAGGGAAAACAGTTGGTTTTCTCATGTTTAATACGAATGAAGAAGAGCTTGACGGGTATTGGATTTATCGGATTATGATCGATAAGAACTATCAGAAAAAAGGGATAGGGAAAATCGCGACAAAACTAATGATTGAAGAAATGCGTACATTGCCTAACATAAAAAGAATTGTAGTAGGCTATCACCCAGAAAACATAGGAGCGCAACAGCTTTATAAAAGTATGGGATTTGTTGACAACGGCGATCGGTTCGGTAAAGAAATGGCTGTTGTTTTAGAAGTTTAATAATGCTTTTTAATGCCTAAGTAGGGCAGTTTTTTATGTGAAGAAAGAAAACATTCTATAGCAATTTCTAACAAAGCTTTTAATACCCTCATTTTTTTACACCATTTCTACGAATATTGTTGAGTGATTAAAAGAGATTCTTAATTGATAGAACTCCTTAAGCTGGAGTTCTTTTGTTTTGTTTTAAAGATAGAGGGAACCGTATTTTAAGGAGTGATTTATAGATGGGAAGATATAACAAGAAAGAAAAAAGCACAAAGAAAAGAAATGTTGTCCTATTCAGTGCGTTAAGTGCAGTCCTTTTAGCGCTATTGTTCTTGCCGAAAGATGCGTTATTAATGGGCAATGAAGAAGAGGAACCAGCTAAAAAAGAAAGCAAAGAACCTAAACATAAAGTTGTAAAGCTTCAGCCAGATAATGAAAGTGCTTATGAAGATGAGGAAGAGAGCTCTGAATCTTCTCAAGCAGCGAAAGAAGAAGAACAAGAACCTTCTCAAGAAATCGGTATAGATCCGGAAAAAGAAGCGGATAAGAAAGAAAAAGCTAAAAAAGCAGAAGAAGAGAAAAAGGAACAAGCTGCAGAAGCAAAAAAGAAAGAACAAGCAGCTAGTCAGCCTAAAATTAACGAACCGATCGGAACATCCCAAACCGGAACACATACTTCGAGCTATGAAGAAGGCAGCGTAGACTGGAATGAGAAATTAAAGGCTATTCGTCTCGCTACTGGACTTGATGAAAACATGACCGTTTGGAAGATCGCAAATGGCGGCGGACCACAAAAATCAGTCGCAGAAGTAAGTCCAGACGGTAAGCCGGGTGAAAGATATACGGTAAATCTTGAGTGGGTTGATCAAAAAGGGTGGAAAGTAACGAGCGTTAAGAAGTAAAGTAGGTCTGATTTCGCATTTGGACAGTTTAGCGCACTTATTAGACAAATTAATATAAATGAAGCTGACTCCAGATAGGGATGAACCTATAATGGAGTCAGCTTTTTTTGATCATCTTTTCTTAACTTTTACAATGAAACGATGCTGCTTCACATCAAAATAACCCTTCAATTGGATCATCTCATGAATTTCGTAAAGCTGAGCAATATAGTTTTTACTTTTAAAATCAGGGACCTGCCAAGGTATTGCTTTTAAATAATAGAGGAGAGCTCCAATATCATAAAAGCGCTGAATCGGAAATTCCTCTTTCGCCTCTAGAATTTCGAATCCAATTTCATGTAATTCTTTCTCTGAAAAGGCAAGTTCCCAGTGGGAAAACTCGTCATTTACAGGGGCAGCAAGAGCATGATTAATATCTACATAATCGGCGCCACCAACCTGCTGAGTCACAAAAATACCATCATCAGTCAGTACTCTGTGCACTTCACTTGGAGAATATGATTCATGCTTGTTGATGATCAGATCAAACTGATTATCATCAAATGGAAGCAAGTCATCCTCACCTATTTGATATACCTCAATGCTTAATGGCTCAAGCCGTTCTTTAGCTACTGGAACATTTGGCGGGTAACCTTCTGTTGCACAAACTTCTTTTGGAAAAGGCTGCAGCTTTGATAAAAGCTCACCGCCGCCCGTTCCCATATCTAGCAAGGATGCGGATTTCTGAATGAGCGGCAATACCATACTGCCATATGACCAGGTAAGTAAACTGCTGCTCACTCGGCCGGTTTCTGTTATATAGGAAAAATCCCATCCCGAAAAAGGTTTTTCAATTTCTTTTAAATAACTCTGAAATGATTGATCTTTTAACATAATTGCACCTCCGTATAATTTCAAGGCTATTTTCGTTATACATTGTTGTTTTTGTAAGTAGTTGATCTCCGTTCCAGGATGTTCGCTTTCCGGGGGGGTGTGCGGTGAGCCTCCTCTGCGCTTTGCGCCGATAGGAGTCTCACCTGTCCCACTAATCCCCCAGGAGTCTCACACCTTGCACTCCTATAAACTAGACAATGAAGAAATGAGTCGAAAGCAACAACCTTCTAAACAGCCATTTTTTTTAAGTTAATTGATGCAGCCGGAGGGCCTCTGCACGGATAGCGTTTTTATATGTCATGTTCGAATGTATTCATTATTTACTCCTTTCGCACAGTTTCAGTTGTTTAGTTATTCTTTTTAAAAAGGCATTTACCTTTTAAATAGCAGGGTTTTGAAACTTTTTGTCGAAATTCAGCAGACGCCGATTTATTAAGGAGCGAGTGGATGAAGGATAGAAGGACAGTTCTGTTGGGAGCAGTTACACTTATTTTGCTCATTTTGGTTGCTAGTCGTGGTGATCAAAGTTTTGCTCAATACATACGATCTTTTGCGGACACAAAGATCTCG
Organism: Fictibacillus arsenicus; assembly: GCF_001999465.1. GTDB lineage: Bacteria > Bacillota > Bacilli > Bacillales > Fictibacillaceae > Fictibacillus > Fictibacillus arsenicus. The sequence goes on along the minus strand of NZ_MQMF01000002.1, from coordinate 839,418 downwards.
AATAAAGAAGTTCTTTCGGAACACGAAATCAAGAAACTCGCTTATTTTAACGAGCATGTGATGAATCAATCAAAGAAAGAAGCAACACTCAATTCAATTGATGCGCTATTAGAAGATAAGGCAGTTCAACAAGAAGCAGAAAAGCAGAAGCTGAGTGTTTCAGATGAAGAAGTTCAAAAGACGATCAACTTCCAAATGGAGCATGCAAAAAAGACAACTTCACCAGAATTGACATCACTTCTAAAAGCTTTAGATTTAACGATAGGGGAGTATTACCAAGAATACTCCTATGAATCAATTCGCGAAAAGTTAATAGAGAACAAATTATCTCTGCAAGTGACTAAAGAAGTTCGAGATCCTGAGGAAAAAGCCAAGGTATGGGAGAAGGAAAAGCAAAAACTAGTAAAACAATTTTTGACTGTGAATTATGTTGAAATCGAACAACTTAAAAAAAGGTATGAGTAGTAATAAGTTTCATGCTTGACGATTAAAGGAGAACAAATGAAAAAGAAGATTTTGATTACCCTGCTCTCTGTTGCAGTTTTATTAGCGGTTTCATACACTCTATTTAAAATCAGCAGTTCTAGAGATTTTCAGTTTTACGGCGGCCTTGTTACAAAAGCAGAAACGACAAATAAGGTAGTTGCACTAACGTTTGATGATGGTCCTACGGAAAACACAGATGAAATCTTATCAATTTTAAAAGCAGAAGATGTAAAAGCAACATTCTTTGTTACAGGACGCGAAATTGAGGAGAACTTTGAAGAAGCGCGAAAGCTAGCAGAAGCTGGCCACGAACTGGGAAACCATTCATATTCTCATAAAAGAATGGTCTTGAAAACGCCATCTTTTATCAAGAGCGAAATCGAGAAAACAGACGAACTGATCCAAAAAGCCGGTTACGAAGGGACGATCCAATTCAGACCTCCTTTTGGAAAGAAGCTGATCGGTCTGCCTCGTTATTTGGACAAACATGATCGAAAGACGATTCTTTGGAACCTGGAACCTGATTCTTATCCGGAAATCGCCTCGGATGCAGAAAAAATCGTAAAACATGTAAATGAAAAAATAGAACCGGGATCTATCATACTTCTGCACGTTATGTATGACAGCCGTGAAGAATCCATGAAATCGGTAAAAGGAATCATCAAGGACTTGAAGGCTCAAGGGTATACGTTTCAAACCGTTACAGAAATGCTGGAATAAAAAGAGGAGCTCACTCTCGTTAAAGTGGGCTCCTTTCGTGTATTAGCTTTAATTATTTTGCGACAAGTACTGGCTGGTGTGCGTCAGATACGACTTTTTGACTGACGCTGCCTAGGAATAATTTTTTAAATCCGCTATGGCCTCGGTTTCCGATGACGATGAGATCGATGTTATGGGTATCCGCATACGAGCAAATTGTCGCAGACGGGTCTCCATGCAGAATGGCTGACGTTGTTTTTGTCGTGGGATCGATTCTTCTTAGTGCTTTGTTCAGGATTTCTTCTCCATGACTTTGCTCGGTAATGGCAGCCTCTTTCACTTCAACAGTTGTATTAGCCATGCCTACAGGGTAAACTCCGCCGTACAAAGGCAGAGATACCTCATTCGTTACGTAGAGCAACGTTATTTCAGCACCTGTGTTTCTGGCAATCTCAATGCCATTGTGAAGGGCAACGAAGCTTCCTTCTGAACCGTCAACTGCTACGAGAATCTTTTTATATAACATCACGTGATCTCCTTTCATGCAGATTTGGCAACTTCTATCAAAATAGTTACCTTATAAAAACATTACCCCTTGGAGTTTTATGTAAACAAATTCCGGTGTTCTGTCACAAAACCTAACCCTTTCTCGTCTTGTTTGTAAAATCAGAAAGTGGTGATTAGATTGAATAAATACGATGCAGCGATTATTGGTGGCGGGGTTTCTGGATTGGCAGCCGCGGTGTACCTGTCTAAAGCAGGACTATCTGTGGTTATTTTTGAAAAAGGAAAAGAACTTGGAGGGCGGGCTCAAACCGTTAATCGAAACGGTGCACTATTTAACCTTGGAGGTCATGCATTATATAGAGGCGGAGCAGCAGAAGAAATATTAAAGGAACTTGAGATAAACGTTTCTGGAAATGTTCCCGATACGAAAGGATATGCCATATGGAGCAACGGACTCTTAGAATTGCCAGATTCGTTAAGCAGCATGTTAAAGACGAAATTATTATCGTGGTCAGGAAAAATGGAACTTGGCAAATTAATGATAAAACTTCGGAAAATAAAAGCCGCTTCCATTAAACCGATGACATTGCGAAATTGGGCAGAAACAGAGGTTAAAGATCCAATGGTAAGACATGTGTTCTATGCACTATGCAGGACATCTACCTATTGCATAGATCCGGATCAGCAAGCAGCAAGTGCTGTAATAAAACAAGTTCAACTTGGTATGAAAGGTGTCTTGTATATAGACGGTGGGTGGCAGACGATAGTAGATCATTTAAGAAGGAAAGCTGAAGAAAATGGTGTGGATATCCTGACAAACAAAACCGTTGTTTCTATAGACTGTAAAGAAATGCAGCATATTCATTTTACAGATGGAGAAAAGCTCGAAGTGCCAACCGTTATCGTGACAACTGGTCCAGAAAATACGTGTAAACTTGTTAGAGGAGCTGAACAAACCATGCTTCAGAAATGGAAGGAACAGGCACAACCCGTTTATGCAGCGTGTTTGGATGTAGCATTACATCATCTTCCCAATCCGAACCATAACTTTGCAATAGCTGTGGATCAGCACATATTATTTTCGAATCACTCCAGAGCTTCAATGTTAAGTAAAAATGGATCGGCAGTACTGCAGCTTATTAAATATCTGGGAACTGAAAAAAATTGCGATCCTAAGATTCACAAACAAGAGCTTGAAGAAGTCATGGATCTTATGCAGCCAGGGTGGAGAGAGAACGTAATTGCTCAACAATTTCTACCACAAATGACTGTTGTCCATGATACCATCACAGTGAATGACAGACATTATTTTGGTCCATCTATTCCTGAGATTCCAGGGCTCTATATAGCAGGAGATGGAACAGGACATGGAGAAATGTTGGTGGACGCAGCATTTGCCAGCAGTAAAAGGGCAGCTTATGCCATAATCGAGAAATATGGAGCTCAGAGGGTTCAGAGGGAGGCTTAACGATGAATGAGACGGAACAATTATTTACGACACATCGTCCTTTGTTATTTTCATTGGCATACCGAATGTTAGGAAGTGTGCAGGATGCAGAGGATATTGTTCAAGAAGCCTATATTACCCTGAGTGAGACAACAACGGAACACGTTCTGAACTCGAAAGCATATCTTTGTAAAATTGTGACCAACCGCTGTATCGATTTATTGAAATCAGCAAAAAAACAACGGGAAACATATACAGGCCCTTGGCTTCCTGAACCACTTTTAATAGATTCCAAGGAAGATCCAGCCCAAAACTATATCATGAAGGAATCTCTTTCCACGGCTTATTTGCTTTTGTTAGAACAGCTATCAGAAACGGAACGTGCCGTATTCCTTCTGCGTGAGGCTCTTCAATATGACTATGACGCCATTGCGGATGTGGTAGGGAAGAGCAGTACAAACTGCAGACAGATTTATCACCGCGCGAAAAAAGCAGTTGGGAATCATAGACGATCTGATCCATTAACGCCAGCTAAAGCGCACGCGCTCTCAGAACAGTTTGTTTCAGCGATTATTACAGGAAACGTTAGTAAACTATTAAGCTTGTTAGCCGTTGATGCGACTCTATTATCAGACGGCGGAGGGAAAACAAAAGCGGCTCTATTCCCGATTCTTGGTGCAGAACGAATCTCCCGTTTTTATATGGGAATCTTGGCTAAAACAACTGAAGATTTCTCCTTCAAATTTACAACGGTTAACGGTGACCCTGGTATCGTGTTGTATATAGAAAGCCAGGTCTATGGCGTGCTTTCACTTCATGTCCAAGACGACTTGATTGAAAAGATATACTGGGTAGCAAATCCCGATAAATTATCTCATATCAGCTGACATAATTGGAGGAACACGATGAAACCGATACTATTAGACTTCCCAACAGAATTTACAACAGATAGACTGCTGATCCGTATGCCGAAGCCAGGTGATGGTAAGGCAATGTTTGAAGCGATCAATGCTTCTATCGAAGATCTAAAACCAGGCTGCCCTTTGCCATAATAGATCAGACAGAAGAAGATGTTGAAGTAAATATACGAGAAGCACATCTGAAATTTTTGAAGAGAGAAGATCTGCGTCTTCTCGTTTTCTTAAAAGAAACAGGTGTACTCATTGGATCATCTGGTTTGCACCGGATTGACTGGGCCATTCCGAAGTTTGAGATCGGCTATTGGATCGATTCGCGTCACTCTGGAAAAGGATATGTGAAAGAAGCGGTTCAAGGAATTACTGATTTCGCAGTTAATGAATTAAAAGCCCGCCGGATTGAAATCCGCTGTGACACGAAAAACGTAAGAAGCGCTGCGATACCTGAACGATTAGGCTTTACATTAGAGGGATTCATCGAAATGACTCATTAGCTGTTGGGTCAACCACTATACTAAGAGATACGAGTGTTTATGCGAAGGTGTTTTAAATAGGAGGACTTTCTTGTGATAAAAGCAGTTTTTTTCGACCTTTATGAAACACTTATCACAGAGTGGAACAACAATCAGAAAAAAGCGGTTTATTCCACAGATGAGCTTGGACTGAATCCCAAGGTTTTTAAAAACGAGTGGGATAGTAGAAGAGAACTGCGGATGGACGGAACCTTTCCTGATCATGCGAGTGTATTGAGAGATATCTTGAATTCTCACGGCATGTCTATAGATCCTGATTTGATCGAGAAAGTTCATCAAAAGAGAGTCTGGGCAAAGACAGTGCCTTTTCAAGAAATGCATCCAGAAGTTATAGAATTACTCGCAACCCTTAAAGCAAAAGGCATGAAACTTGGTTTGATATCAAATTGTGCACCAGAAGAAGTCTCGTCATGGAATACAAGTAAACTAGCAGACTATTTTGATACTGTAGTTTTTTCCTATGAAGTAAAGGTCGCAAAACCAAGTCCTGCAATCTATCATATAGCATGTAAGAAACTTGCGGTAACACGAGAAGAAGCTATATTCATTGGCGATGGTGGATCGAACGAATTAGTAGGTGCAGCTGAAGCAGGGTTAAAATCTTATCATGCCACTTGGTTTTTACCCGAAACTTTTAGTCAAAAGATTCAAGGATTCCCGAAATTAAATCATCCATTAGAACTTCTTGATCAAGTTGAACTAGCATATCATTAACGTGCTAGTTCTTGTTTTAGATTGAATGGTTTTACTTTCTAAAATGGTCACACAATGTCAAGGAATGTAAACTCGTTGATAAACAGCAAAAATTTTTGGATTCTAGTCCCAATCTCGTGGATAACATACAAAAACTTTTGGATTCAGCTATAAAACTTTTGGATTGAACTCATGTACAATACATTTTAGAAGAAGTTAGCAAAAAAGGTTAAGAACGAATAGCTGTTCGTGGATATGATAGAAGCAGGGTAGGTGGAAGAGATGGATTATGAGGTTTGTATTCAGCGGACATTAGATTACATCGAGGAGAACTTGCACGAACGGATCACATTAGAGGAGCTTGCAGAGCTCGCTTGCTTCTCGCCGTTTCACTATCATCGGGTGTTTCATTTTCTCGTAGGAGAATCCGTCATGGATTATGTGCGGAAAAGAAGGGTGACGCATGCAGCCATCCGATTAATGGATTCTGATGAGAAAGTGATCGATATCGCACTCGATCTTGGGTTTCAATACCAGGAGTCGTTCAATCGTGCTTTTAAGAAGTTCTTTGGGGTCTCGCCAAGACAGTACAGGAATATGACTTTTATTCCGAGGTCTCTTCATCAAAAAGCTTACCTGAATATGAGCAGTTTTATGGGAGGAATTTCAATGGAAATGAAATTAGTTACGAAACCTGCGTTCAACCTGATCGGATATGAACTGAAAACACGAAATATTGATGGCGAAAACAACAGTGAAATCCCAAAGTTCTGGCAGCATTATATTCAAAACAACCTAGGCGCAAAAATACCAAATCCTCTTAACAGAAATGAACTCGGGCTTTGTACAGACTACAACATGACGACAGGTGAGTTCGTATATATCATTGGAATGGAAGTGGCGGAAGAGACACCGGCTCCTGAAGGCTTAACATACAGAAGCTTCCCTGAAAAAGAGTATGCTGTTTTTACTACTCCTAAAGCAACAGAAGAAAACTTCCCATCAACAATCCAGTCTACATGGGTTGAAATCTACTTAAAGTGGTTTCCGAATTCAGGATATGAGCAGGAAGGGACCCTTGAGTTTGAGTTGTATGATGAAAAATGCCTGGGTAATGAAAAACAGATTGATATCTATATTCCGGTAAAAAAACAAAAAGTAAAAGCATAGGAACAAGTTCAAGTAAGGCAGCTGAAATAAGCTGTCTTTTTTCTTTTTAAAAAAGATTTTCCTATTTTTTGTCGAATTATCAAGTAGACATAAAGATTGGAAGGAAGTAACATATGGAATTTATAATTGCACAGAGTCTTTTCAGCAAAGCTCTTTCTGATGTTAGTAAAGCAGTTTCATCAAGGACACTATTACCTATTTTATCTGGTATAAAGATTGTTGCAGGAGAAGACGGGATCACTTTGATTGGCAGCAACTCAGACATTATCATTGAACGAACCATTTCGGTAACTGATGAGAAAGTTAAGATAAATAAGACGGGTAGCATCGTTGTCTCTGCAAAATATCTAACTGAACTTGTTAAGAAACTGCCAGAACAAATTCATATTAAAACGGATAATAATCAAATATATATACAAGCAGGAACAATCAGTACGAAACTTAATGGGATTGATGCAGAAGAATATCCTTCACTTCCTATAATTGTTGGTGACTCGATACATATATCAGCACAAGAATTGAAAGACGCAGTGAAAACAACAGGGTTTGCAGCTGCAAGAAATGAAACAAGACCTGTCCTGACAGGGGTGAATCTCATTTTTTCAGAGAACTCATTCACTTCGGTCGCGACAGACTCACAGCGCTTGGCATTCAAAAAAAGTGACATCCAAAGCTCAGGGGAAGGAAGCTTTGTCGTTCCGAAATCGAGCATAGATGAACTAGCCAAACTCGTAAACCATTATTCTGGCATGGTAGAGATCCAGTCAGCGGAAGGCTATATCCATTTTAAAACTAATGAGATTTCCTTATATTCAAGATTAATTGCAGGTCATTATCCAAATACCTCTGTTCTGATTCCGAATGAAGTAAAAACGACCCTCGTGTTGTGCAAAGAGACACTGATTAAAGGAATCGACCGTGCGTGCTTGTTTGCAGGAGAGTGGAAGAACAATAATGTAGTGCTAAGTATAAATGAGCATAAGCTGGCTATTTCATCTGGCTCATCGGAAATGGGGAGTATTGAGGAACTTCAAGAAATAAAGGCGATGGAAGGAGAGTCTGATTTAAAGATATCAGTAGACGGTCATTTCTTGCTGGATGCCTTAAAGACGATTAACGACGGAGAAATCAAGGTGAAATTCAGTGGTTCGATGAAACCGATTGTTATAGAATCTGCGAAAGAAGAATCACCGTACTTGCATCTGATTTCGCCAGTTCGGTCTTTTTAAGAGGTGCTCTATGAAATTTAATAATGGTGAATATATATTAAGTATTAGTGGGATCAATCATTGGGTAAAGATTGATGGTTATGAAAACAAAACAATACCTTTAATTCTTCTCCATGGAGGGCCAGGCGGTAATCACTATAATTTTGAACGAACTGTTGGACGCATGATTTCTAAAGAGAGAACAGTTGTGTATTACGAACAAAGAGGATCAGGACGAAGTGACAAGCCAGAATCTGCTGATAACTACTCGATTGATTTACTTGTGTCTGATTTTAAAATATTGAAAGATTTGTTGGGAATAGAAAAGGCGGACTTGCTGGGATACTCCTTTGGAGGAGAGTTAGCACTTGAAATAGCTTATGCCTTTCCAAATGACATTTATAAGCTGGTGATTTCTGGTCCAAGTTTAATGTATTCAAATATACAGCAGCTTATTCAGATACAGGGATTCATGTCTGTTGCTGAAGGAATTCTTCTAGAGAGAATTGAAACAATCCTAAAACAAAAGAAATCGATAGAAGATAAATATAATGAAGTGTGGTCAATCGTAGATACAAAGACTGTTGATAGATTTTTGTTTGAAGATCAAAGTGTGGCTGAACAAAATAGATTGCTTTGGAATAAAAGCGGTCTACAGAACACAGGACAAATGATGAAAGCATTGTATTAAAGTCCACCTAATGTACCACTATTACATCGACTAAAGAAGATAGAAAACGAGACTTTAATAATTAATGGGGTACATGATAGAAACACAGGATTAAGTGTTTCAAAAATAATAGATAAAGAGCTCAACAACAGCAGCTTGGAGTTATTTTATAATAGTGCCCACTTTCCTGAAATGGAGGAAACAGAGAAATTTTTAAGATTAACTTTAGAATTTTTGAATACAAAAGAATTAAGGAGTCATTTCAATGAACATCGTACCAACCTCAGTACTGGACAAAGAAAAAATTGATTGTTTTTTTATCAAGCATTGGGGAAGTTTAGAAATGGTTATTTCAAGCGGAACGTTTCAATGTAATGAATTAGATGGTTTTGCAGTTTTAAATGAATCAGAGCAAATCATAGGTCTTATTACATATATATTTCACGCAGAAATATGTGAGATTATCTCCCTAGATAGTTTAGTAGAGAAATACGGGATAGGGTCTTCACTTATTGATAAAGTGGAACAAATCGCACAGAAAAGAAGTATTTCACAAATTAAAGTCATCACTACAAATGATAATTTACATGCTTTAAGTTTTTATCAGAAGAGAGGTTATCAAATTGTAGAAGTACTGGTAAATGCAGTTGAGCAAGCAAGAAAGAGTAAACCCGAAATTCCTTTTACAACTGAGAACGGAATTCCAATTCGTGATGAAATCGTTTTGCAGAAGAGTTTGGGTGTAGATCAAGTACTAAAAGGTGATATTAAGTATGTCATGAATGATAATTCGTTAACTGCCGAAGTGTTTTTATTATTAGTAAACGGAGTTTGGCAAGGTGATTACAATGAAACACTTACACACATTGCCCTACAGAAAACAATGAACATAACAGCTTGGCAGAACGATAGATTAGTTGGTTGCGTTCGAATTCTAACAGATGGTTATTTTTTTGGAACAATTTCAGAGATTCTAGTACTTCCTGAATTTCAAAAGATGAGGATTGGGAAACAGCTGATGGAACTTGCCTGGGAGGCAAGCCCAACATCACTTTTTTTGGGTGCTCAGCCAGGAAAAGAGCCTTTCTTTGAGAAGCTAGACTATACAAAAGGGATTCAATCTTACCAAAAGAAAAAAGAACGCAGAAAATAGGGAGCTTATGATGCAAAACAAACTACCAAAAGTAATCTTGCGAGAGTTATTAATGGAAGACGCAAATGACCGTTACAAATGGTGCATGGATCTAGAAGTGACCAGGCATCTCAACATGCCTGATAGAACACCACCATTTAGCCTGGATGAGACAAAGGGCTGGATTCAACAGTGCATCAACAAGACAAATGGTTATGAACAAAAAGCTATACTTGCTGAAGATAGTAAACATATTGGCTGGGTTGATTTGAAGAACATTGACTCTTTAAATAAACATGCAGAATTAGGCATCGCAATTGGAGATAAGAACTATTGTGGTAAGGGTTACGGCATTGCTGCAATGTATGAAATGATATCTTTCGGATTTCAAGAACTTGGTTTAAACAAGATTTGGCTTCGAGTAGAAGTGGATAATGAAAAGGCAATAAAATCTTATAAAAGAGTTGGGTATGTAGAAGAAGGGATCTTAAGACAAGACCGCTTAAGAAAAGGCATGTATGTGGACAGGATAAGAATGAGTATTTTAAAAGATGATATGTAAAGGGAAGGCAATCCTAAAGCCTTCCCTTGTTTTATTTGTATAGAGAGAGCGCTGATTCCGCCATTTTAGTAACAGTATCAATTAGTGAAACAGGTTGCTTAATTTTGATTTTATCCCCAAACCCTAGAACAAAGGCTGCTGCTTCTTCCTTCGTATCAAAAGAAAGCTGAACAGGAATACTCCCATCTTCGTCGTTCGGTGCTCCGGTATGTAAAACTTGAGCAAAACGTCCGGTAAACGTTAACCGTGGAATAATAGCAGGAGACACCTCAACTTCGACTTCAAAGACAGGCAGATTTTGAACAAAGGTTTGTTTTGACTGATTCCAATACTCAGCAAGTTTAAAATCTTGAGGTCTTGCAAATACCTCGTCGGTCATTTCAGGAGATTTTATTCGAGATACTCTAAAGTTTCTAAGTTCACCGTTTGAGGCTGCGATTAAATACCACGTTCTTCCTTTTGCTACCAACCCCAATGGCTCTACGATTCTCTCAGATGTTTCTTTGTTTGCTTTTTCGTATCCCATCTTTATTGTTCGTTCTTTCCAGATTGCTTGCTGCAAGGTGCTTAGTGCGGATAGTTCTTGGCTGGACTGTCTCCAAGTATCTGTATCGATATGGACGCGGTTCCACATATCATCTGCTTGTGTTTGAAGAGAGTTTGGAAGGGATGCCAAAAGCTTCTGCCGAGCTTCCTTCCAGTCCTTTGTGAAGCCAAGGTCACTCAGGAGCTGAAATGACGGGGAAAGAAACAACGTTTTTAGCTCGTTGTCTTTTAATCCTGTCAGTTTTGTTCGGTATTGATCAACCAGCCGCCATCCTCCATGTTTCCCGCGTTCAGCTAATACGGGAATCCCAGCTGAACTCAACGCCTCCATATCACGATGGATCGTACGTTCTGTTACTTCTAATTCTTCGGCTAATGCTTTCGTTGTCATCTTTTCATGATTTTGCAGCAGTAATAAGATACTGATCAATCGGTCTGCTCGCATACGATTTCCCCCTTTTTTAAATATGACATAAGGTGTCAACTTTAAAGGTTATACTAAAGATAATTCAAAAAAGGAGCGGATGCAAATTGAAACCACTAAAAGGAAAAATAGCACTTGTAGCTGGCGGAACAAGAGGGGCTGGACGAGGGATCGCGATGGAACTAGGAGCTGCGGGAGCAACCGTTTATATTACGGGAAGAACAACACGCAAAGAAATTTCTGAATACCGAAGACCTGAGACGATCGAAGGAACAGCCGATCTCGTGAACGAATTAGGCGGTGTTGGAATTCCGGTGCAAACTGACCATCTAGTACCAGAGCAGGTTAAAGCATTGATCGAAAAAATTGAAAAAGAACAAGGCAGACTAGACATCCTGGTCAATGATATTTGGGGTGGGGAAAATTTAATCGAGTGGAATTCACCCGTTTGGAAACATTCTCTTGAAAAAGGGTTAAGAATGCTTCGTCTAGCTGTTGATACGCACCTTATCACTAGCCATTATGCACTTCCGTTATTAATTAAGAATGAAGGTGGACTCGTTGTTGAGATGACGGACGGGACAAAAGAATACAACGATAAAAATTACAGGGTATCGATGTTTTATGATCTAGCGAAAACGTCAGTGAACCGAATGGCAAAAGCTCTGTCGCATGAGCTTTCTCCTTACAAATGTACAGCTGTTTCTGTATCGCCAGGCTGGATGCGGTCAGAAATCATGCTTGAGGTATTTGGGGTAAACGAAGAAAATTGGCTAGAAGGTGTAGAAAAAGACCCGCACTTTGCAATCTCTGAAACACCTCGGTTTGTTGGAAGAGCTGTGGCTGCAATAGCAGGGGATGAAGATCGAAATGAACTGAATGGTCGATCCTTTTCAAGCGGTGACCTTGCAAAGAAATACAACTTTTATGACTTAGATGGTTCACAGCCTGATTGCTTTCGTTATTTAGAGGAAGTAGTGGAAACAGGAAAACCAGCAGACACAAAAGGATATAAATAAAAAGAGAAAGGCGTATGCTGTATACGCCTTTTCTAGTGCGAACTATTATTCATATGTTTTAGTAAAGGAAACAAATAATCAACACTATCTCTCTTTTCGTTGCGAATAAATTCTTCAATACTTTTATTAGCGTTCTTTAACCACACAATACGTTGAAACTCTGGAATCTCACCTTTTGCTATCAGTGCTTTACAGAATTCTTCATATTGGTCAACAAGTTGTTCTAGAGTTAAGTTTAGCTGTATGTGATATAGCACGGTTATGAAATCAAAATCGCCGCCAGTTTTCAGATATTTAACAGCACAATCCTTAACGTCATTATCATTGACTATTCCTAACTCTTCGTGTAACTCCCTTAATACACTTTTTTCTAAATCGAAAATAGAATCATGAAGATCCTGGCTGCTTAACCCGCCGCCAACACATTGTAATCTCCCAGGATAAGCTGTATTTTTTCCCATTTCTCCAAAGACAAAGAAAGAATCCGCTGTTTCAACTAATCCTGCACTATAAATTACTCTGCATCTTTCCATTTCGATCTGTTTGTTTCGCACAGAATAGAGATAGTATGCGTAATCTGATCGTTTTAAGATCACATCCAAAAAATCTTGTGTTTCCTTCACCGTAGCAACATGAAAAACTTCACCACGAGAAAATCGATTGTCTTTATTGATAATACGCCAAAAATTATCCACTTTATCTTGAAAATGTTCAGGCAGTTCAACCGGATTTTCATCTAGTTTTACTGAGAGGGGCTTAGTTACATAAGTTAAGACGGCTGGTTTCATGATGAATACTCCGTTAATTCTTTCTGTTTCATAAACGAAGCAGGTTCTAACTCTTCACTTTCTATCACTATTGCAGTCAATCCAGTTTTTGTAGTCGTTTCATGAAATTCATCTTTTACCCAAAATACAGCTTCTCCGGCTTTGATAGGGTAGATCGTATCGTCCTCGCCGCGGACAAAGCCTTCGCCGCTAACTACAAGAAGCAGCTGAGGAACAACCGCCTGGTGATAGCCGATGATGCCATCTTTATCAAGATGCATGCAGCCAATATTTGCGGGCTTATTCGTAAGTATTATACGAGACATTACAAAATCAGAATCAAATCTCGTAATGTGTTTACCAGCTTCCTTACTAAAGTCAAAAATCTTCATAATGAACCTCCATCTCTAGAACATATATGGACCAACAGTTAAGGACAAAAATGTGATGTTTACTCCTATAAAGTAACAAATGGAAGCGATCATGCTCCAGTCTTTCTTTTTACCGAACATTACCGCAGCTCCGCTTAATACAGCAAGAATCAAAGGAATGATAAACGAACTGCCAGAAAACGCTAGGAAGTCCGGTGCGAAATAATAATAATGTTCGTTAAATAATTTCTGTATAAATATTAACTGTACACCAAGATAAAGAGCAAGAATCGTAAACATAACTCGCTTATCTTCGTCCTCTATCAGCGAAATCTTAACCAAATAGACAAGAAGGGCAAAAAGTATTGCTGGTGTAATCCAAAACAAAGCACTCATGGCAAGAACTAATCCCTGAAATAGGGATAGAATGGTTGTTGAAATGGCCTGCTTGTAATCTTCTTTTGTTATTACTAGACTCTTTTCAATAATGTCCGGATTAGCAGAAGCTCCGCTAAACGTAAATTCCTTTTGTGAGATCATGTTCATCCAAACGATTGATTTTTCATCTATCCAATGTGCATGCAGGGAGCCGTTATTCGTTGTACTCCTTCTTTCTGTAAGCCAGACATCGCCTTTCTGGTAAGCTTCGTAAACATTAACTGCTTCTTTTTCATGAGATTTCATGGCGCGTGTAGTAAATAGAACTTTCGCTAGATTGTTCTCATCAACACCATACTGTAAGTATTTTGGATTCTCTAGCTTTACTCCATTTTTATGTTGAAAAGTCATCTTATTAAATGTCCATTCATCACCAGAACCCATTTGATTGGTTCCATGAAAGACATTATACGATCTGGCACCAGAAGTGTTTTCAAACAAAGTATAATAAATGGTTACATCCATACCATGCTCGATAAAATAAAATCCAAAGTGGTTTTCCGAAATGAGTTCATCTTTATTTAAAATTTCGTGCTTTTTATAGGTTGATTCTTCAAATTGATAAAAAACAGCTTTTGCTTTTTTCGTATCACCTGCAATGACTCCTGAAGTTAAAAAAGACTGAGATTCATCGTTTACTACAACAGCTTCTAGACGTTCTTCAACTTTGTCAATCGATTTAATCGTCCATTTTCCTGGTTCAACACTCAAAATTTCATGTTCTTTAAAATAAATAATTTTCTCTTGATTGGCATCCATCCCGAAAACACCCTTATCAAGGACGTTCTCTTTTTTTCCATCAAAGTGAATGAGCTGTTTATTTTTCACATAAACAAATTCATTATCTTTTGCCCAGAAATTTTGCGGACTAGGAATTGAGATTGGTGTGGTCTTTTTATTTTTCACTTCGAGGTCACTGTTAACTGTAAAAGAAAGCACTTCATTTTCTTTCGGAACGTACACATGCTGCTGGCCGCTCTCTTGTAAGAAAACAGGCTTAACTGCGCCAACTTTACCTGCATCTAAAGGCAAGGAACGGCTCCATCCTTCTGCTGGAAGTTCGAGCTCATTTTGTAAGTTCTGATTCGTTAATATAGAAAAGACTAAAAGAAAAAACAAAATAGGAATTGCAAAAGGTTTTAGCTTTCCACCTATTTTTCTCATTGAACATCCCCCTTGAATCAAATTTCGACACATGTCCATAATTTTCCTTTTTCATGTATAATGATTAGAAGAATTGGAGGGGAACGAAGTGATGGTGCAAGATATTTATAAAGACATTCCGTCTCTTGAAACGGAGCGAATTAAACTTAGAAAAATAACGATGGATGACCTTGAAGATATGTTTGAATATGGTTCTGATGAAGAGGTATCAAAATATGTAACATGGGACAGACACAAAACGACAAACGATAAAAAGGGGTTTATTGAATTTGTAATAGATCGATACGAAAAAGGTGAGATTGCTCCATGGGGTATCGAATTAAAAGAAAACGGAAAGTTTATCGGAACTGTTGATTTTGTTTCCTGGTCGCCATACCACAACAATGCTGAGATCGGATACGTTCTTTCAAAGCCTTATTGGGGGAAGGGCATTACGACAGAAGCAGCCAATGAAATCATTCGGTTCGGTTTTGAAACAATGGATCTCGTCAGGATTCAGGCAAGATGCTTTATGGAGAACATAGGGTCAGAACGCGTGATGGAAAAGCTTGGCATGACCTATGAGGGAGTTATCCGAAAAGGGATGTTCGCAAAGAAGAGCACCGAGACTTGAAACTGTACTCCCTGTTAAAAGAAGAGTTTTATAGATTTGCTCCTTAAAAAGAGGTGGTATGTTGAAAAGATGGATAATGGTGATTGCAAGTTTAGTATGTTTAGCGGCTTGTTCTCAAGACACAGAACCACAAACTGATAAAGCAGAAAATCATGTGGATGAAGTCGTCATAGGGCACAATGCAATTGAAAACGCAGATCGTTTTCAAGCATTCTCAAAGCGTGTCTCTCAAAAACAAAAAGATGAAATCCGTATCATGCAGCGCACTATAGAAGGTGATCCGATCTATCAAGATGTCCGATTTGACGGCAAGAAGTACGAATATACACATGATAATCGTGAAGACGCTTATGGCAGCAAAGAAGTAACAAAAGATTCATGCAAAGACTTCCGGGTCATTGAAACCAATACAGAAACAACTGCATTTTTAGAGAAATGTGAAAACAGAATCGACAGTATCACTCTTTTTACTTTGAGTTATAATGCAGCGAAAGAAGACCGTTTTGATTTTTTGCTGAAGTATGGTGAGAACCTGGAAAAGGTAATTGATACGAACAAAGTAGAACTCCCAAACAAAGAAAAGAACATTGTGTTTAAGAACATGATTTACATTAATTTGTTCAAGGATAAAAAGCTGGAGAAATCTTGTTCTGAGTCAAACATGCAGTACGAACTGACGGTCTGGATTAATCAAGGCAAAGAGAATTACAATTGGTACGATTGTGATACTGGTAAGGATGCTAAAGACTTATCTGGGCTCGCTGAGACAATTATTGGGGTGTATGAACATCGATAATCACTAAATTCTGCAATAAAAAGATGTCCCAAACCAGCCTAGGGACATCTTCTTTATTTTTAATTAGTAGTCCTGTATGTATTCATAGCGTTGTTTTCAATTAGCGGTAAAGTGATATCAAAGGTTGTCCCTTTGTTAAGTTCACTTTTAACTGAAATACTTCCTTTATGATTCTGTATAATCTTATAGCTGACCATTAATCCCAGTCCAGTACCGGTTGCTTTTGTTGTATAGAACGGTTCACCGATTTTCTTCACTTGTTCTTCGGTCATTCCCACGCCGTTATCCTCGATTGATATTCTGACTTTGTCTTTGACTAGAGATGTGGAAACGCGAATGATACCGCCGTTTGGCAATGCTTCCATCGCATTTTTTAATAAGTTAACAAAAACCTGAGTTAGCTGATTCTTTTCTCCATGCAAAGTGACGTCTTCCTCTATAAAATCATGAAGGATGACAACGTTCTTCAAATTCGCTTCTGCTTCTAAGAGGTAAATCACTTTTTTCAAAATATCTGTTAAACTGCAATCTGTAAAATAGATCGCATGCGGCTTAGCTAGCACCATAAATTCACTGACGATATAGTTGATCCGGTCGATTTCGGTCAAGATGATGTCCGAATACAGCACTTTTTTATCCTCGGTTGTTTCCTGAAGGATTTGAACCATACCTTTTATCGTAGTGAGCGGGTTTCGGATCTCATGGGCAAGGCCGGCTGCCAGCTCACCTACAAGAGATAGTTTTTCTGATTTAAGGAGCATTTCTTCCGTTTTCTTCTGTTCTGTTATGTCATATTGAATTGAGATGTGCTTATATGTCTTACCGTCATAATTTAAATAAGGAATAATGGTCGTATCCACCCAATAGAGTGTCCCATCTTTCGCTTTGTTACAGATTTCGCCCTTCCACACTTTTCCCTGACGGATGGAATGCAAAATGTTATCAAGGTACTCCTCCGTATGATAGCCGGACTTGAAGATTTCTCCGTGATCTTTTCCGATTAATTCGTCTCGGGAGTACTTTGAAATTTTACAGAAATGATCATTAACATAGGAGATGATGTTGTTCTGATCAGTCACCGCGAAAATCGTTGCCTCATTTAATGCGAATTTAAAATCCTTCAACTCTTCTAACGTAATAATCAAGTCTTCATCGGTTTCGGTGTTATATGTATTCATTGTATAGTTATTGGTTAACGAACTTGTTGCATGGTCTAACAATGGATCGATAACTTTTAAGATTTCGAGAAGAGCTGCTGATGATACAGTATTATCCTTAATTTCATTCTCTAAAACGCTCAAGATAAGGTTTCTGGAATAAAAAACTGAGTTTAAATAATAGGTCAGCGAGTATTCGTGGGGAACTTTTTGCTCTTTTAAATCAGCCCAGTCCTGAATTTCTGCTTGTGCTTTTTCATAGTTTTCACTTAATGCATAGCCGAGGTGCTGGAAGAGCTTGCTGCGCCATTCGATCATTTCTTTCCTGTCTGGTTCGGGTGAATGATTCCTTAGCTGATGAATCTCAGTTATTTTATTCGCCAACAGATGACTGCGCATCTGCAGCATATAACCGAACAAACTGACTTCTGTGTTCACGATTCTTTCACCTCTCGACAAAATTTGAATAATAT
Organism: Fictibacillus arsenicus; assembly: GCF_001999465.1. GTDB lineage: Bacteria > Bacillota > Bacilli > Bacillales > Fictibacillaceae > Fictibacillus > Fictibacillus arsenicus. The sequence goes on along the minus strand of NZ_MQMF01000002.1, from coordinate 821,626 downwards.
TCCTATTAGACATTTAGATGTAAATACCTTTATTTTAAATCTAATTTGACAATCTGGTTTTGCCAAAATATACTATAAACTGTAAGAAGTCATTTGGGAAAGGAACGGTACTGCGCTGATGTGGAAAAATCTTATTTTCTTAGGCTAACTCATAATAAGTGAGACCTGGAGAATAGGATCAGTCTGCCCATTTTGCGTACACAAGTACCATCATTCCTAATATGATTTCACACAAAAAACTTTTGTTTTTGTGTTTATTTGGATACGTGTCAATGCAAATTTGCGGTACAACCTCTCTGGGATCTCCAGGGAGGTTTTTTGTTTAGCCTCCCACTCAATAACAGATGACGAGGTGATGCTGCATGTCTATCGTATTACAAGTAAAGAACCTGCAGAAGAAATTTGGAGAACGAGAAGTTTTAAAAGATATAAGTTTTGAAATCAGGCATGGTGAAAAGATCGGGCTTGTTGGCTGGAACGGAAGCGGAAAAACGACGCTTGTGAATATGCTGATGGGAAGCGTGGAACACGATAAGGGATCGATCACAACGTGGCCTTCAAACTTGAAGATGGGCTATCTGCCGCAATCAACAGATTATACGCTGAATGTGGAAAACGAATTAACAAATTCAGCGGAAGAACTGTTTCAAACAAGTAAAAGGCTTGGTCTTCATAAAGACATTATTGAAAGAGAAGAGTTTCAGCACCTAAGCGGAGGTGAGAGGTTGAAATTATCGATCGCGAAGATTTGGGCAAATCATCCAGAGTTCTTGATTCTAGATGAGCCTACCAATCATCTGGACCTTCAGGGGATCACTTGGCTCACAGAAGAAGTGGGCCGATATGCTGGAGCTGCTCTCATCATTTCGCACGACCGCCGTTTTCTGGATCAGACGGTGAAAAAAATCTTTGAGATCGAAGACGGAAAGCTGACCGTGTATGAAGGAAACTATTCCGCATACCGTGCAGAGAAAAGTCGCCGGTATGAACAGCAGAAACGTGATTATGAGAAGCAGCAGCGAAAGGTTGCGATGATTGAACAACAAGTTACCACAATCAAGAAATTTGCTGATAAAGCACACCGCCAGGCAGGGAAAGGCGGCTCACTATCTGAAAACAGGCAGATGGGGCTCAAGCAGTTCGAACGGGCAAAAGCGAAGAAAAAGGATAAACAGGTGAAGTCGAAGCTGAGCCGGTTGAATCTGGAGTTGTCCAAAAAGGATGTTGAAAAGCCAAAAGAAGAGACAGACGTTTTCTTTCATTTCGATTCTGCCGGAAAAAGAGGAAAGAGATTGATTGAAGCACGCGGGTTAACAAAGCAGTTCGGCGACAATCTTTTATTCGAAAAAAGTCACTTTTACATTAAGCATGGTGAAAGGGTTGGACTGCTCGGTTCAAACGGAGCGGGGAAGACGACTTTTATTAAGATGCTGCTTGGAGAAGAGCCGTTAACGAAGGGCTCTATCTGGAAAAGTGAATCGATGAAGATCGCCTATTTGTCGCAGGATGTCAGTGATCTTCCTGAAGAGAAGAACGTCTATGAATATTTAATGATTGAGGAACGGGAACGAGTTAGAAAAGCAGAAACCATTTTTGCGAACATGGGAATCGATAACGCTAAACTAGCAAAGCCGATCTCTCATTTTAGTTTAGGGGAACGCACACGGGTGAAGCTCGTGCAGATGATTCTTCAAGACTATGACGTTCTTATTCTTGATGAGCCAACGAATCATCTGGACCTGCCAAGCCGGGAGCAGCTTGAAGAAACACTGAGTGAATTTAACGGCACCCTCATCATCGTCTCTCATGACAGATTTTTCGTGGAGAAGCTTTGCGATAAACTGCTAGTTATTGAGAATAAGCGTATTAATCGCTATGAGATGGGGTTAAGGGAATATGAAGAAAAGAGGGCAGAGAAAAACACAACGCATGATCAAAAATTGGTCGAAGAACTTGCACTGGTAGAAAATAAAATTACAGAATTGCTCGGTAAGATCAGTTTCTGTAAAACTGGTACGGATGAGTATTCGCAAGTCGATCAGGACTTGAAAAATTATATGGAAAGAAAGAGACAGCTGAAATTAAAGCTATAAAGCAGAAAAAGCTAACTCAAAAAGGGCAAAACCTTTGAGTTAGTCTTTTTATTGTTCAGAACATCTATTTAACAAAGTCCATGTTTACATGGAGGAGACATTTTGGAGAAAGTCTGTATCGAACGGACGCCCTTTGCTTGAAATGCCGTCTCAAATCGAAGATCCCACGAAAACAAATAAAAATCCCACGTTAAATAAAATAATCCCACGAAACCGGATTAAAATCCCACGTTAAATAAATTAATCGCACGTTATTTAAAATAAACGTTATTTTCGACAAATTTAGTTAACGGCTATCAACTTCCACTATATATTTTTTTAGTTAATGGCTCTTTTTCCTTTTTTCAAAACACTTATAGGTGAGTCAAATGTTAAGGGGGAAGAAGATTGAGAGCAGGGAATATTAAGCAGTTCACAAGATTTAGCAAGTTTACTAATGTGGGAGAATTTAACGAACATAGAAAAACTTTTTAGAGGATCATCATCAGCTTTTTACAAAATCTGAGTTCATAGCTTTTGAGTTGCTGAGTCAATATAGTGTCGTGGTGCCAGGTGTGGCGAACGCTAAAATCGATACTCTTGTTAAAAAAAGCGGCGAAAAGGGGGCTGGAGTGTCCAGGGCATCATTTATCCGAATGATTCGGAAAGCAAAGAAAGCTGGCATTCTAGTTGTTCATAAAACATACAGATCAAGCGGCGGATTTGCGCATAACGTCTTTGTGTTTCAGCGTTTTGATCCAACGGGTGAAACGGAAGTGATCCACCGTGGAAATGATGAGAACGCTAGTGACAGTAGGGCTGTACACACGGAAAATGAGACGGAAACTATAAATCTCTTAATAAATCATCAAGATCAAAAGATAAACATACGTAAGGAAAGCGCCTCGACAAACACAACTACAGAAAATCCCTCTCTTAAAGACCTCGATGAAACCTTTACTCCTGACAATGTTCCAAATGAGTTCATACAAACAGTAAAACCTTTTTATAACAGAGCCATAGAGATTTATAGATTTTGGCAAAAGGCTCGCCTCGCTTATGATAAGTTCAACTTCGATATGCCTCTGGAATTTATGATCTCCGTTACCATCGATGCCTTCAAAACAACCGTTTTTCACTACAAAAACCGTAAAATCAAGACCACATTTGGGCAATATTTCTATGGGACATTATGTGGCATGTTTGGCGTGCAAAAGAGAAAGGAGCATATGGCGAAAAAGCCGCGTTATAACTGGCTGGATGCGATGGAGTGTTAATAAACGAATCCATTGCTGTTACCGATTTGAACAAAAAATCGGAGGAACCGAACAAAAAATTGACGCGACCGTACAAAAAAACACTGTGACCCAACAAAAATAAATTTCACGTATAGAGGCAGCTGAACAAACATTATTTCAACTTTTAACTGAATATATATTGAAATTTCTGATAACTAGTTTATACTCTCATAAAAGGAGAGTGAGAACCATGAGTTTTCTAGAGAAAGTAAGTAAAGCAGCAGGCAGTACATTTGCAGTTTGGGTGATTCTTTTTGCCATCTTAGCCTTTTTTATTCCAGGTGGATTCACATGGATTGCTCCCCACATTGCCCTGTTACTGGGCATAATTATGTTTGGCATGGGACTGACTTTATCACTTGATGATTTTAAAGCAGTTTTTCAGCAGCCAAAAAGCGTTATGATCGGAGTGATTGCTCAATATACGATCATGCCGCTCTTAGCTTTTGGATTAGCTGTACTTTTCCGTCTGGAGCCTGAAGTGGCAGTCGGCGTCATATTGGTAGGGTGCTGCCCAGGTGGAACAGCATCGAATGTGATGACGTTTTTAGCAAAAGGAAACACAGCGTTATCGGTGGCAGTAACATCTGTATCAACTTTGTTAGCGCCAATCCTTACACCGGCATTAACACTAGTGTTTGCGAGTAAATGGCTTGCTGTTTCAGCGGGTGACCTGCTTTTATCAATCGTACAGATTGTGCTAGTCCCAATTGTTTTAGGGATTGTGGTGAAAATTTTATTCCGCAAGCAGGTTGAAAAAAGCATTGCCGTACTGCCTCTTATTTCTGTTGTGGGAATCGTAGCCGTTGCATCTGCTGTAGTGGCAGTAAATGCCGGGAAGATCGCTGAAACGGGTCTGTTGATTTTCTCAATTGTTGTCCTTCATAATGTGCTCGGACTTTTAATCGGCTTTCTTATCGCAAAAGCATTAAAGCTAAACTTTGCCGACCAAAAGGCAATTTCGATAGAAGTAGGTATGCAGAACTCAGGGCTGGGTGCTGCACTCGCAGTTGCTCACTTTTCACCGCTCGCAGCTGTTCCGAGTGCCATCTTCAGCGTATGGCACAACATCTCAGGTCCTCTCTTAGCAACGTGGTGGGGAAAAAGAACAGAAGAACCCCCCGCTAAGAACGAAATGCATGATGCAGAGGTTAATACCTTCTAATAGAAATAGTGTTCGCGAAAGGCTCTTATCAAAATGATGTTGCTATAGAGTTTTTAAGACGTTCTTCTTTGTAAAGTTGATTGGAGTGCAAGGTGCGAGACTCCAGCGGCAGGAGGCTCACCGCGCGCCCCGCGGAAAGCGAGCACCTGGAACGGAAATCAACTACTTTCAAAATGTTTACGTCAGACGTACTTGCAAAAAATACTAAAAAGGGAACTTCCCAACAATAAGGAAGTTCCCTTTCACTTCGTCATAATATTATTTGAAAATGTCGATCGGGATCGTCCCTTTTTTCACAGAAAGTGATTTAATCTTCTGCACATCCTGGTTGTTCTTAATTTCCCCCATAAACTTCTCATACGCCTCAGGTACTGAAGGAACAGTATACACCACACGATGCAATCTGTTTTCAATGGCAGCTTCAACTAGAAACAGTTCAAAATGATCTTTATTCAAAATTGAACCCCCTTCGTATTTCAGAATAATAATAAATTCTCCCTATTAGCTGGCTGTCCCTTTATTCTTCAAATATTTGTAATAGAAAAGTAAAGAAAACGGATCATATGATTACACCGAAAAACCATGTTAGATTTTCTGACATGATAGTAGAATCTACGCCAGAACTGTATAGAATGAAAGAAATATCACATACAGGGGGCGTTCTAGAATGGAAGAAATCATATTTTCGTTGAATAGTGTGTGGCTGGTGCTAGGTGCACTGCTCGTTATTTTGATGCAAGGTGGATTCATTTTACTTGAAGCAGGTTCGACTAGAATGAAAAACGCTGGTCACATTGCCGGAAAAACAGTCTTTACGTTCGGGCTGGCATCCATCGTGTTCTGGGCGGTTGGCTACGGATTTATCTTTGGAGGAAACTCAAATTTCTTTATCGGCTTGTCAGACTTTTTTTATTCAGGTGAACAAACAGGTGACATGCCTTATTCGACAGCAGCATTTTTTCTTTTTCAGCTAGCTTTTGCCGGCATCTCGTTAACCATCGCGTTTGGCGGTTTTGCAGAGCGCGCAAAGTTATCGGCATATCTTGTATTCGCGATTCTCTTTTCGGTTGTTGTTTATCCGGTTGTTGCACATTGGATCTGGGGCGGCGGATGGTTGGCTGAACATGGCAAGCAAGACTTTGCAGGATCGACAGTTGTTCACTTAACAGGTGCGATGGCTGCATTTGCGGCAACGATCTTACTTAAACCGCGTATTGGCAAGTTCAATAAAAACGGTACTGCTAACAATATCTTTGGTCACAACCAAGTCTATACCGCGCTCGGAGTCATCGTATTATGGGTTGGCTGGTTTGGTTTTAACGGCGGCAGCACGTTTGTTGTTGATGATGGCTTTTTTGGATTCGTTGCACTTAACACAAATATTGCTGCTGGTGCTGGGGCAGTTGCTGCGCTTATCATTTCATGGATGGTTCTTGGAAAATCAGATATACCAACGATACTCAACGGTGCACTTGCAGGACTTGTGGCCATTACGGCATCATGTGCTTTCGTTGAAACGTGGGCAGCCGTTGTTATCGGCTTTGTAGCCGGTATCTTAGTATTCTACAGTGTAAAGTTCTTCGACCGGTTAAAAGTAGATGATCCGATTTATGCATTATCTGTTCATGGTGCAGCGGGTGTCTGGGGCACGTTGTCAACGGGTCTGTTCGCTACACCTGAACTCGCATCGGTCGGTAAGCCTGGATTATTTTATGGAGGAGGATTCTCTCAGCTTGGCGTTCAGGCGATGGGTGTTTCTGTATCCGCGATCTACGCTTTTGCTGTCTCTTTCGCAATTTTATATATCATGAAAAAAGTGATGAAAGGATTGCGAGTAAGTGAGGAAGAAGAGATTATAGGGCTGGACGTAAGTGAGCACGGCAACTACGGTTATCCGGAAGCTTTTATTACAAACGAAGAAAAGAATAAAATTGCAAATTAAATCTGTGTGATAAGCATTGGGGATAGCCTCAATGCTTTTACACAATTGGATGTGTTTTAAATGTCATATATCGAAATAAAACAATGGCGGGACAGCCAGATCGAAAAACAAGAATCTTCAGATGAATTGAATGCATTTCACGATTCTATAATGAAAAAAGTGTTTGAAACAACTCTAAAAAAAGTGAAAGAAGAAACGGGACCTCCTCCATGTAAATATGCCTGGTTTGTCATGGGCAGTGCAGGCAGGTTTGAGCAGGCGATCATAAGCGATCAAGACCACGGTATCGTCTATGAGGAAGATGGCAAAGAGAACAACGCTTACTTTAATACCTTCGGAAAAGAATTAGCTTTTGGATTGCATGAAGCGGGTTATCCGTATTGTGATGGCAACGTGATGAGTTCGAATCCAGTCTGGTGCAGATCAAAAGCGAGCTGGACCGATCAGCTGAAAAAATGGCTGAACGAAGAAAGTTTTGACAGCATTCGTTATCTGCTGATCTTTTATGATGCGAGGGTGTTGGTAGGAGAAAGTGAATACAACCTCCAATTAAAAAAACATATTCACGACGCCATCAAGGATAAACCAGATCTGTTAGAGCGTTTTTTAGAAAATACAATTCATACAAAAAAGGCAGTCGGTTTCTTTCAGCAGTTTTTGCCGGAAACACACGGTTCACATGCTGGCAGTATTGACATCAAGCAATCTGGATTCCTGCCATATGTGAATGCTGTCCGATTGTTAGCATTAAAAGAAAAGGTGGAAGAAGCTTCGACTCTGTCAAGAATTGAAGCATTATCCCAGCTTCCGAAATATGCCACGGAACTTCAAGGTTATAAAAGTGATTTTGAGAACCTGCTTCATTATAGGTTAATGCATCACAAAAAAATGACGGAAAGTTATGATGATATTCATTATCTGGATGTTAAAGGATTAAACAAAAATGAAAGAAAAGAACTAAAACGGATTCTAAAAGATGGTCAGAAACTGCAGGATTATACACAGTCAGTCATCAAAGGAATGATGAGAAGGTGAGAATCAATCCGCTCATACAGTTTATGAAACAGATGCAGGGTAAGGTCAGTAGTAGTGTTTATGCGTCCATGCAAGGACAGTCCAGCGCACAGCACATCGCTTTTTTAAGACAATTGCAAAAAGAAGTGAAAGTAGAAGAAAGTCTTGAGGTCCCGCTGAGCGAACTGAATGTCGTCGTATTCGATCTTGAAACAACAGGATTCTTTCCGGATCAAGGAAACGAGATCCTCTCGATTGGTGCTGTAAAAGTAAAAGGCGGAAAAGTACACTATGAAGAGTGTTTCTATTCTTTAGCTCAATGCAGTGCTGAACTGACCCCTGAGATCAAACAGCTGACAGGACTAAAGGAAGAAGATTTTGAAGGAGCTCCAGAATTATCAAAAGTACTTATCAACTTTTATGAGTTTGTAAAAGGCGACGTCCTCGTAGCGCACCATGCGAGCCATGAGAAAAGCTTTCTGCAGCATTTCAACTGGAAGCTTTTCAGAACCCATTTCAGACACAGAATCGTGGATACGTCTTTTATATTGAAAATTGCAGATCCAGATTCAAATTTAATTCGTCTGGAAGATTGCTGTGAACATTGCGGGATCTCTGTGGTCGATCGGCATCATGCATTAGGAGATGCGAAGATGACTGCTGAACTATGGAGTGTATATGTGGATCGGATTCAAGAGCAGGGTTATAAGACGCTGCGTGATGTATATGAAAAGCTTTCAAAATAAAACAGCTGGCAACCTTAAATGGGTAGCCGGCTGTTTTAATTCCTTATATTAAACTGGGCGTTGATCTGTCCGCGGATCATCTTGTTCCGTTCTTCTCGCTGCTGTCTTTTTGTCATTTCCTTTTTAATCTCAAAGGTTTGTACACCATCTTCTATCTGGTTGGCAATCTCCATCAATGTTTCCACGTCAGAGAAGGAATACTTTCGAGTCCCGCGTCCTGTACGATCAGGGAAAATCAGCTTTCTTTCTTCGTAATAACGAATCTTCCGCTCTGACAAACCTGTCAGCTCACTGATGATACCGATAGACATGACTTTTTTGTCTTTATAGGATGTTTTATCAACAGACATAGAGTGACCTCCATTTTAAGAATGAAAGAAAGCTAACAAAAAATGTTTTTCAGAATATTGTTATTTATTATATCATATTCATGTTAGAATTCCTTACATTAATTTTATGATGGTAACTGAAAAGGGTGATTACTTCCTTTTTATGGCTTCTATATACAGAAAGGTCAGAATAACTCTTATAAGGAGGGGAGAGTGTATGAGATTATGGATGTAATAGATGCGATTAAAACACGGAGAAGCATCGGAAAAGTCAAAGGTGACCCTGTTCCTTCTGATTGTATTGAAAAAATCCTCGAAGCGGGAACGTATGCCCCAAACCATTACAGGACGGAGCCGTGGCGTTTTTTTGTGATAAGCGGAGATAGCCGAAAAAGATTAGGAGCCGTTTTAGAAGAAATAGTTCGAACCGATCATGCAGTTTTAGAAGCTGAAGAAGTGGACCGGAAAGCAGAAAAAGCGAGGAACAACCCTTTAAGGGCACCTGTCATAATCGCTGTAGGAATAGAACCGGCCGATAAGAAAAACGTTATCATGAAAGAAGAATACGCAGCAGTCTGCAGTGCGATCCAAAACATGCTGCTTACCGCACATTCATTAGGATTAGGCGCGATTTGGAGAACGGGTGCAGTAACTTATCAAGATAAAGTAAAGGAATTCTTTGGACTGACGCCAAAAGGAGATATGGCTGGCTTTATCTATATCGGTTATCCAGATTTAACGCCTAAGTCAGTAAAGAAAAAAGGATTTGAAGATTTCACAGTATGGATGAACTAAGAAAAGATAAAGAATATTAGTTAAATATTAGGAAAAAATAAAAATGAAAAATTAGAGTTTGCCATTAGTTTCACAGGAACGATTGTTTTCAATCGTTCTTTTTTATTTCCCTTAACAAATACTACCTCTGCTTAAAGGCGTATAAGAAAAATTTGAAGTGGAATTATAATCTTAATCATTAAAAGGAGGTGAAAACAATGGCTAGAAACAACAACAGCAACCAATTAGTAGTACCAGGTGCTCAACAAGCTATCGACCAAATGAAGTATGAAATCGCTTCTGAGTTCGGTGTAAACCTTGGAGCAGACTCTACATCTCGTGCAAACGGATCTGTAGGTGGTGAGATCACGAAGCGTCTTGTAGCACAAGCTCTTGGCGGACGTTAATAATTAAATAACATGGCTATGGCTATCTGTTAAAGCAGGTAGCCTTTTTGTAATAAATTGTAAATGTATAAATGTAAATATATGGTTTAAAATAAAAAGGGGAGGTGAGTGATTATTGGATAACAAGCCTATTCATTATGATGGAAGTTTGCACAGCACAAATGAAACAGAGCAAGAAACAATCACAGAGCCGTTTGCATTAACAGATGAAGTAAGAGCAAAGATCAGTGGAAATCCTTATCTGCATGAAGCAAATGAATAGAAAGGTCAGGTTTATTCTATGACAAAAGTCTTGTACATAACAGCACATCCGCATGATGATACAATGTCGTTCAGCATGGCTGTTGGAAAAGCATTTATTGAAGAGTATAAAATAATTAATCCAGATCATGAAGTAGTGAATGTTGACCTATATAAAGACGATGTTCCGCAAATTGATGTGGATGTCTTCAGTGGTTGGGGGAAACTTCAATCAGGTAAAGGGTTTGAAGAACTGTCTTCAGAAGAAAAGGCCAAAGTAGGAAGACTCACAGAGTTGTGTGATCAGTTCGTTTCAGCAGATAAATATGTATTTGTTACGCCAATGTGGAATTTTTCGTTTCCTCCCGTAATGAAAGCATATATTGATTCAGTAGCTGTGGCCGGAAAAACATTCAAATACACAGAACAAGGGCCGGTTGGTCTTTTAACAGATAAGAAAGCCATGCACATTCAAGCCCGCGGAGGCATTTATTCTGAAGGACCTGCAGCAGGAATGGAAATGGGACACCGGTATTTGAGTATCATCATGCAATTTTTCGGGGTTCCTTCCTTCGAGGGAATCTTTGTTGAAGGACATGCGGCAATGCCCGACAAAGCAAATGAAATAAAGGAAAATGCCATCGCAAGAGCTAAAGACGCGGCACATACGTTTTAAAATAACTTCTAAAAACACCATTGACTCATAAATCGAGCAGAAGATTTTTACATTTTCTGCTCGGTTTTTTATTTTGCTCCTCTAATTCTTAGACCAAATTGATAGGAGTGCATGGTGCGAGACTCCTCGAAAGTCACTAAAACAATCTTTACTTTTAATAGTTAAGTAAAATTATGGTAAAATATTAGTGTGGTCATAAATTATTGGGGGATGGTAAATTGTTTGGGATGACTGTAGAAGAAACGCTTATTTTAGTATGGTGTGTCATACTGTTAATAAATAATGTAGAGCTGCTTATTAGATATCGTTTTATAAAAGACAAATACATAGAACTTCAAGGATCGGATGAGTTTTTTCCAATCAGCAAATTCAGATTAAATTTAGGGATACTTATAGGAACTTTTATCTTCAAAGGGCTTATCTATATTATTGCAGTGTTTGTACTGAATAATATGTATGCCAAAATAATAGGTTTTTTGCTTTTGGCTTTAAGGATGATTGTTGGGACCCAGACCGAGGAAGAATTCCGTAAAACAAAATGGGATTTAATAACTTTAATATTAGAAACGCTTTTTGTCATTTACTTCATACTAGCCTTCTTCTTTTTTAACTGGTAAGAAAAGCTCAGAATTCTGGGCTTTTTTATTTTTTGTATTAATTTTTAAACTTATAGTTGAGTAAATTTTCTGAACTATGTCATAATGGATAAATACTATTTTGAAAACGTTTTCTAAAATCGGAGCAAAAGGAGGAGTAAACTTGAAAATTGAATCATCATTGAATCATGATCTGCATCACGCAACAGCAAACACTGGTCCTTTGCCGCCACAGACAATAGGGCAAAAGCTGAAAATGATTGGTCCAGGATTTGTAGTCGCTGCCACTGGAGTCGGAACAGCGGATATGATTACTGCGATTGTCATCGGAACTTCTTTCGGTATGACCTTCGTATGGGCCATTATTGTGGGAGCTATCTTAAAATACTACTTAAACGAAGGTGTCGGACGCTGGTATCTTGCAACAGGACAAACGATCCTGCAAGGCTGGCATTCCCTTGGCAAATGGGCAACAAGTTATTTTGGAGTGTACTCGGTTATCTGGGGTTATATTTACGGAGCAACAGCTGCGATGACTTGCGGGCTAGGCATGCATGCTATGCTGCCGATCATGCCGATCTGGGCATGGGCGATCGTTCACTCACTGATTGGTTTCGCTCTAGTGTGGACTGGCCGCTATTTGCTGTTTGAACGAATCATGACGATTCTGATTGGGGTGATGTTCATCACGATCATCGGAACATCTCTGCTCTTTTTGCCAACAATCGGTGAGTTTGCAGGCGGTTTTGTACCTAGGATGCCTGATGGATCACTCATGCTTGCATTAGGTTTGATCGGAGGTGTAGGCGGGACGATCACGATGGCCTCCTATGGGTATTGGCTGAAGGAAAAGGATTGGAAAGGGAAAGCTTTTGTTCCCATTATGAGATTGGATACGAAAGCAGCTTATGTAATCACAGGTATTTTTACGATGGCAGCACTAGTGATCGGTGCTAAATTCCTATTTGGAACAGATGTGAAACTGGAAGGGGACCAAGGCTTGCTGGATCTTGCCGGATTATTAGGACAGGAATTCGGGACGCCATTGCGGTGGCTTTTCCTGATTGCTTTCTGGTCAGCAGCTTTCACTTCACTTCTTGGTGTATGGAATGGTGTGCCGTACTTGTTCGCTGACTTCTTAAGAACGATTCGAACTAAGAAGGAAGATCTGCACAAAGTTAAGCCTGTATCGGAGAAAGATAAGTCTTACCGAGCATATCTTGCTTGGCTGACATTTCCGCCTATGCTCATTTTCTTTTTAGGAAAACCCGTGCAGCTCATCATCATTTATGGGGTCCTCGGAGCATTGTTCATGCCGTTTCTAGCGATCTCACTGATCATCTTATTGAACTCGAAGAAAGTAGACGCAGAATATCGCAACAAATGGGTGACCAACGCAGTATTAATCGGATGCCTCCTTATGTTTGCTTACCTCGGAATAAACGAACTGCAGAAGCTGTTTTAAAGAAATAGAGCCCACCGATTAGCCGGCGGGCTCACTTTTATGGATTTCTTCAAGATTCACGATTCGTTCGGGCTTTCCATGGATTAAAAAGGAGAGGATGTTGTCGATGCTTACAGATAAAAATTGATGAAACATATTATCTGTCTTCCATCCGATATGAGGCGTTAAGATTACGTTATCCAGTTTCAAGAGCGGGTGATCCTGAGCGATCGGCTCATGATTGAATACATCAAGACCAGCTCCTCCGATCCAATTTTCTTCTAATGCTTTTACAAGTGCAGCTTCATCCACTACTTCTCCCCGGGATGTGTTAATTAAGAAAGCATCTTTTTTCATAAGCTTGAAGTGTTTTTCTGTCAGTAGGTGTTTTGTTTCTGGAACGAGTCTCACTGCAATTATTACAAAATGAGCTCTCTGCAGCAGTTCCTCGAGTCTGCTGAATTCAACATCTTGAGCTTCTGCACGTTCTTCCGTTAATCTCGGTCCCCACGCGACAACATTCATATTGAAAGCTTTCGCTATTCTTGCGATGCCTGAACCAATTTTGCCAAGCCCGATTATACCCACCGTTTTGTTTTCGAGTCCTAAACCGACCGATTCCGCCCAATCTCCTTGTTTCATCTGTTTATGTAATGACAAAAGATTACGGGAGTGGTTGATCATCATTCCGATGATTAACTCTACAACAGCGGCAGATCCTCCAGGAGTGGTGGCCACAGCTATGTTCAGCCTGTTCGCCTCATCCATGTCAATATGAGCGAGACCAGCACCTGTTTGAGCGATTAACTTAATATTTTTCAGCTGGCCAAGCACTTCTTTAGAAAACCTCGTACGTTCTCTTATCGGTAAAATAACATCTGCCTGTTCGATGCGGCTTAAAAGTTCAACCTGAGAGGGTTTGTCGTGATAGATTTCAACTTGAAAGTGCTGCCGCAACCGCTCTATTTCTGGATTTTCTGCAAAACTTTTTTCCCAATCATCTAAAATGACTACTATCACTATTGCTCACCTCATCCTGTTTACTTATTAATTTTTATCATAAAGGAATAAGAAGGAATTTTCTTCTTTTTAATCTAGTTTTCTAATGTGTTGCCAGAACCGCATATCACCTTCCTGATTTTCATAATATAGCAGAGGCTGTTTTATACAATGGAGGATTGATATGAAAATTCTTCTTTTATCAGGCGGTGCCGGAAGGAGACTTTGGCCGTTATCAAACAAGATCCGTGCTAAGCAATTTCTAAAACTGCTTAGCACGGACAATAATGGTAAAGAGTCCATGCTGCAGCGTGTATGCAGACAATTAGAAGCAGCTGATCTTATTTCAAATACTTATCTTATTACGAATCAAAATCAGAAAGACCTCATTCAAAACCAAATAGCTGCATCAATACCAATCATCAGTGAACCAAGGCAAAAAGGTACCTTTTCAGCTGTATCATTAGCAGTTGCTTATCTGCATTCAAAAAGGGAAACAGGGCTCGATGAAACGATTTGTGTTTTGCCCGTTGACGCATTTGCTGACCAATCCTTTTTCTATCTTATTAATCAGATGCCTTCTATCCTCGAAAAATCTTTGGCAGAACTGGCACACATTGGAGTTGAACCTGAATTTCCCTCCGATCAAATGGGTTATATTGTTCCAAACATCACGGAACAGTCCAATGACTATTTCCAGATCACTCATTTTATCGAAAAACCGAATAGGAAAAAAGCGGCTGAACTAAAAAAGAAAAAAGCTCTTTGGAATTGTGGCGTCTATAGTTTCAAGCTGAGCTTTATGCTTGAGTTGTTAAAGGATAAAGGAATTCCAACACAATACGATGAGCTGCTCAGCGTGTACAATAAACTTCCCAAATTAAGCTTTGATGTGGCAGTTGCTGAGCATAGTAAGCGTTCAATCGTCGTGCCTTATGCCGGACAGTGGAAAGATATTGGTACATGGAAGACGATAAGTGAACATATACCTTCATCGGTCACAGGTCGGGGCATGCTCTCCGACGACTCAATCAATACACATGTTGTAAACGAATTGCCGCAACCCATTCATGTGATAGGAATTTCAGATAGTATGATTGTGGCTGGCGCAGAAGGAATACTTGTAGCGGATAAAAACAGATGTGCAGAAGTAAAACTGCAGCATACCAACGACATGCCCCGCTATGTAGAAAAGAGATGGGGCAGCTATAAGGTGTTAGAAAAGATAGACGATACTGATGAGCAGCAGTCCATTGCAAAATTCGTAAATGTGCTGCCGAACTGTAATATCAGTCTACATGTGCATCAGAACAGACAGGAAATCTGGACCATCCTTTCAGGTTCAGGTGAAGTGATTGTAAACAGCCAGCTGCACTCAATTAAAGCGGGGGACGTCATTCGAATTCCTGTAGGGTGCAACCATTCAATTAAAGCGTTAACCTCTCTTACGTTTATTGAAGTACAGATTGGTGCTGAGATTAATGAGAGCGACATAATGCTTATTACGTATTCATGGGATGAAGCAGTTCAACAATGTACGTAAGGTGGGGAGGATTATGGTCTCAATTATCTGCTGCACAATGAGAGAACAATTTATGGAGAACGTTTTTCGGAATTACGAAAATCAATTAATGGCAGAAAAAGAAATGATTATTGTATTAAATAATGATCAGTTACAGCTAGACAAATGGAAAGCAAGGGCAAGAACGTTCAAAAACATATCCGTGTGTCAGCTCCCTGAAGAAACTACGCTTGGCGAATGTTTAAATGCTGCGATTCAAAAAGCCAGCTATCCTTATATTGCAAAGTTTGATGACGACGATTATTACGCCCCTCATTATCTTCAGCATGCTTTTATTACTATGCAAGAGACGAAAGCGGATGTAGTAGGGAAACGGTCAGTTTACATGTACTTTGAAGATGAAAAATTATTAACTATTAATAGTCCGAAAAGAGAGAAGATGTTCGTGAGACAAGGTCTGAAGGGAGCTACTCTGCTTTTTAATAAAGAAATCTGTGAGAACATTCAATTTCCTGCTCTGAACCTTGGAGAAGATACTGTTTTTTTAAGGCAATGTGTAAAGAATAATTTGAAATTGTATTCAGCCGATAAAAGAAATTATGTATGCATACGCACTTTCAGGTCTGGTCATCATACATGGAATGTCAATAATGCCGCACTGAAAAGAAAATCATCTATCGTTTGTTATACAGAAGATTTTAAGTCTCTCATTCTCGAATAAATAAGGAGAAGAATATGAAAGACTATCAAGTGATTTGGCGCGGACCTGTACTAGATGCAACAGGGTACGGAACAGCAAGCAGGGAATATGCACTGGCTTTAGACAGGCAAGGCGTTGACGTGAAAATTGAAACGTATACGTGGAATTTCCCTTTTACTATAGAGGATCGAGAGAAAAAAGAGTGGCTGCAGCAGCTTATAGAAAAACCTGCATCAAATAATAAACCGAAGATCTTAATCTACCATTCTCCTCCAGCCATTATTGATAAAAAAGAAAGAGCGCAGTATGAGTACTGTCTATTAAATACAGTCTGGGAAACGAATAAAATACCTGAATCTTGGAAGACGATCCTTCAAACCTTTGACGCCGTATGTGTACCGTGTACCCATAATATAAAGGCACTGAAAAAAAGCGGCGTTTCTGTCCCAGTTTTTCTGGTTCCTCACGGAGCGGATACGGCCATGTATGATCCTGCCAATCCGCCAGCATCGTTGTCTTTAGAAGAGGAAAGGTTTGTTTTTGTTTCAGTTTTTGATTTTCAGCACCGAAAAAATCCAGAAAGTCTCTTGCGCGCGTATTGGGAAGCGTTCACCTCAAATGATCAAGTCCTTCTGGTCATCAAGACATATGGAAGTTCACGGAAAGAAATCAGAAGTGCCATTAATAATTATAAAAGAAAACTCGGATTTGGTGAGAATACGGCTCCACTTTACGTGATGACAGGAATCTGCGAGGAAAAACAATTAAAAGGACTTTATACAGCAGGCGATGCGTTTGTTCTTCCTACGAGAGGCGAAGGCGTTGGACTGCCTTTTATAGAGGCGTTATCAAGCGGGTTGCCAGTAATCGCAACAGGGTGGGGCGGACAGATGGATTTTTTAAACGAAAAGAATTCTTTTTTAGTGAAATATAAACTCGAGAGTCCTTCGATCAGTTTTGAAAATGCGATATCCACCACCTATCCTAGCTTTGCTGAGAAAGGTCAGCTATGGGCAGAAGCGGATATTGAGCATCTGAAACAGCAGATGAGGTATGCCTTTATGAATCCGAAGCTGTGCAAACAAAAAGGAGCACAAGGCAGACAAGATATGCTGAAAATGACTTGGGAAAATGCAGGTATGGCGATGATAAAAGCTATTGAGAGGTTAATTAGACGTTAATTTTTTCAGTTCAACTTGTATTTGTTTGGCAATGTTTTTCCAGGAATAGTGACGGTTTATATACTTTTGTCCATTTAAGGAAACTCCATGTAATACATTTTTATCAGATGTGAATCGCTTTAATGTGTCAGCGAAGTTATTTTTTTCTGTATGAATGTAGTGTTTCATAGGGGTGAGATTCAATCCTCTTACACCGAATTCCGTTGAGAATAATGGAAGTCCTGCAGATAAAAACTCTAATGTTTTCAGATTAACGCCAGCACCCGTGAACATAGGATTGATGGCAAAATCAGCTTCTGCCAATAATCTTAGTTTTTGTTTGTGGCGCACTCTTCCCAAAAGTCTTACATTAGGTTTGCTAGAGTTTGCAAACGGAGTGCAGCATCCTCCAGCGACAACAAATTGAATTTCAGGACAGCTGTCAGCTAGATGATTAATGATATACTCCACTGATTCAATGTTAGGCGGGTAATCTGCGCCAATAAAAAAAGCGGTTGGTTTTTTGTTAGATGACTTTGTTCTTGGAAGCCATTCAGATGGTTGAATCCCATTAGGTGCCACCATAATTTTAGAAGGATTTGTATTGTACATCGTTATCAAACTATTTTTTTCATCCTCTGAGGTTGAGAAAACAAGGTCTGCACCTCTTACTAGCTTCTTTTCCAAATTAGAAAGCACTGGCAGGTAGCCTCTAGCCAGATTGTTTTTCCAAATCTGATGTGCGAGCTTGTATTCGTGATTATGACTGTTATAGATTCTAAGTTTAGAATCTTTACCAAAATACTGATCATACTGAAGCAGAAAAGGAGACTCGTGAACGATTAGATCGGCAGAATCATAGAGAGAATCAAATTGTTTTTTTAATAGAGTAGGATGTTTAGACAGTTCAGTTTGGATGATTAAACCGAATTCATAGGATAATTCATTGTGCTGTAATTTCTGCACAACTTTATGATAATTAGAATCTTTCTCAGCTTTATATTCTCTGAAGGTAGGAGAATAAGTAAACAAACCTCCTTTATGACTAAAGGTTTGGGAAAGAAGAGTAACATCATAATAGTTGCTGAGTTCCTGATAAATATGAAAATAGCGTAAAGTGCCGCCGCTAGTCGGCGGATATACAGTCGGGAAATGATTTAAAACCAGCATTCTTTTCATCGCTTATCTTTCCTCTTAATAACTTGCTGAAACACAGCGAGTGTTTCTTTGGCGCAATTATCCCATGAGAAAATCTTTGACCGGACCATTCCTTTGCTGATAAGAGCGTTCTTTGTTTCTGAATGCAGAATTCTTAGCATCTTATTTGCTATGTCTTCAGGTTTTTCGGGATTGAAAGGAAGTGCAGCATCACCTGTAATTTCTGGAATACTTGCTCTGTTGGAACAGATGATCGGACATTTTGATTTCATCGCCTCGACCAAAGGAATGCCAAAACCTTCATAAAGGGAAGGAAAGACAAGGAACGACGCTTTGGCATACAAATCAGGCATAGCTTCTGTTGCAACATAACCGAGAATCTTTACCTGATTCTGGAGTGAATAATTCCGTATAAATGATAAGACAGACTGAAACGTGCGGTTATCTGGAGCGGCAAAACCTGTAAGAACAAGAGGGATACGCTTTTTATGGTGATCCCGAAGAAAAACAATAGCTTTCAAGAGATTAAGGTGATTTTTATGCGGGTTATAGCTCGCTGGATAAAGAGCAAATCCACTTTCGAGCTCCTCGGTGATCCTGTTATTTTGAAACCTCTCTCTATAATGATTGAAAGTTTCAGGTGCATCAGGATAGATAGCTGAAATCTTTTCTTTCGGGATATGAAGATGTTTGGATATAGCGTTTTTCGAGAACTCTGAAACCGTTAAAACGGCGTCGAAGGATGGAGTGAACTTTTCATAATATCGATTGTTTTCTTGAAATTCTCCCGGTACAAATTGAGGGTAGCGTGTATGGAGAACGTCATGAATGGTCGCGACAGAAGGCACATGAATATTTGGGATATACGATTTGTGAACCGGTGAAAACCAAACATCAATCTGGTGTTCCTGGATACGGCTGTGCACTTCAGTTTGAATTTTAGATCCCTTCAACATGACTTTTATAATGCGTTCCTGAAAATCAGGGAAGATATCTCTGCTTGGTTTTGTAAGAAACAAAAATAACTTTACACTTTCATCTGCTTTTTTTAGATGCTCGATTAGGTGTTTAACATAGTGCTCAACCCCTCCATATCGGTCATTGGAAAGAGTCAGCAAATTTACCCCAATCCTCATATGTATCACCTCATTCATACGTACTTTCATATGTATATGTTTCAGATAAGTCCAAAGCCACTCCTCATATTAAAAAACACAAAATTGCCTAAGAGCCCATTCCTTTTTAAGGAGTAGTGCATCTAATATGTTGAGGTTTAATGACAGTTTAGAACAGAACAATAGGAGGGCTTTAAATGAGCGAATCGAAAGATAAATCTAAATCCAAAGATAAACATAAGAGTAGTAAGGTAAAAATCACCACCGGTCCGTTTCTGGTTCCGGAAGAAGTCGATTCAGAGCTTCAAGGCGGCAGGGAAAACGATCGAATCATTATCATTTTAAAAAATCCGACAGACAAATATCTCAAAGTAAAAGTAACACTTGGTGTTTGTCTAGAACCAAGAACACCTATGAGTGGTCATCTAAATGTATATAAAGACATTGAAGAAAAAGAAATTAAATTAGGTTACTTCACTTTAAAGCCCCATACGTGTACACGAATCGAAAGAAATATTCCTCGTGGATTGGGAATAGGAAAAGATGAGAGTAATGCAGTTTATCGCGTAACGGCAAAAGGTGATTTCAACGTTAGTTCGGATAAAAGTACAGTACTTTGCGGGCTTGCCGAAATTTCGGTCATTGGAGGAAGTGTATTTAATTTCCAAGAAGCCGGTCTTGAGCAGGCAGATCCAGCATTGTTCTTCCCGTACAGCAATTTTGTTGTATGTAATAAGTGCTAGCTGTTTTGAGAATCAGGCGGATGTTGACTCCGCCTGTTTTTTTTTGAAGAAGTGTAACGGAGGGGCCAGAATTTGGCGAGGAATGACATCTCGTGGATAAACGATAAAAACTTTTGGATTCAAAGGCTAAATTTCTGGATTGAGCACCGAAACTAGTGGATTCATGTTTAAAACTTTAAGATTCAGGTTCGCAAAATATACCCCTGGGCGCACCGTGTGAGGACCAGTTTCGAGGTTCGAAACTGCACGTTATTAAGTATATCTTTTAAAAGGATAACGATTTTATCTGTAGAAGACTTATCATAGGTCAAAATATGGTAAAGGAGTACCAATATGTACGAACTGAAAACAAAAGTGAACGATAACAGTGTCATCGAGTTTATTGAAAACGTAGAAAATCCAAAAAAGCGGGAAGATGCTTATAAACTGTTAGATATTTTTACTGAGACGACCGGTTTTGAGGCAAAGATGTGGGGACCGAGCATTATCGGGTTTGGATCATATCACTATAAATACAAAACAGGTCATGAAGGGGATGCAGCGCTCGTTGGCTTTTCGCCGCGCAAAGCGAAGATCAGTCTCTATTTTGCACCCGGAGACCCGAACCGGGAAGAATTGCTGAACAAATTTGGCAAACATACGACCGGAGCAGCTTGTGTGTACATAAATAAAGTAGATGATGTTGATGTTGAAGTGCTTAAGAAATTGATCCAGCAGTCTGTTGCCTTTCTACAGAAAACATATCCGCAAGAATAAAAGGAGGTAACCTTGAAAAAATCAAAAACATACTCTTTTTCAAACAGCGGCTTTGCGGTGGGTATGGCGATTGGTATTGCGATCGGACTCGCTCTAAAAAACATCGGCATTGTATCGCTATAGGGATCGTGTTCGGTATTGCCATATCAAGCGGAAAAGGAGCCCCTTTAAGGACTCCTTCTTTTTATGATTTAAAATCAGTGTTTGTCTCTGCAGCCGCACTTTTTCTTCTTTTTCTTGCGCTTTTTACATTTTAAATGAACCCAGCTTGAAGAAGAAGAGGACTCGCATTTGTCCCAGCAATTGTTCCAACCCATTAAAATCACCCCCGCTATTGTCACAGCACCTTAACTTTAGCGCTGGTACTATATCATATGCGGGAGGGGACAAGTTGTTTAGACGGATGAAGATTTTTTGTGAAATATGCGATTGCCTCCGTTGGTCATGGTTTTTATAAAGTCTTGCAAAAAAGCGTTGTAATCAAACCAATTTGCAATATGATCAACTGCATCAGGTGGTTCTTCTTGAGGAGCTCGTGGTCTAAAGTCTCCTTGGCTGAGTCCTTTTGTATCGTCCATGTTGATCGAAACCGATGCTTTTCTGTCCACATAGCGTACTTTATCTGGATTGGTCAGCGCAAATAATGGCAATACATCATGTATGGGACTTCCTTCAATTCCGGGTACCAGCTTTTTATACGCTTCGTTATAGAAATCAAAGATCGGTTTAATTAAAGGTGAAAAAGAATTATAGTTTGCAGAAGATATTTGCGTGATGGTTTCAGGTTTGATGATTGCATAGTTTGTCACGTTCAATGGAAAGATATAGACGTTCCTAGCTTTATTGAGTACTAGATTTGATGCAATTGCATCGCCATGAAAGTTTGCTTCGGCAAGAGAGGTGACATTCCCCGGAACCAGAAAGGCACCTCCCATAATATAAAAAGCTGAAACCTTATGCATTTGTTCGTCGCCGCCTAAAATAAATGCCGTTGCTAAAGAGGTAGACCTTCCAACATCGACGATAACCAGGTTGTTCTCATAGCGTTTTATGATTTTAAAGATCTCATCAAAATTAAGAATCTCACGCGGAATCGTATTTGGCGGCTGGATCGGTCCGAGGCCTTCTTCACCGTGAATTTCAGGATAATAGATGGCGATCTCGCCGCTAAAAGGACTTCGTGCACCAGCGATTATTGGGATGTCCGGCCGGTTCGCAAGCTGCAAGAGATACGCGATATTTTGAGTGGCTTGCTGCTGAGGCACGTTCCCGTAACTTGAAACAATGCCCACCACATTTATTTCAGGATTAAGCAGTGCATACATGATCGCGAGCGAATCATCAATTCCAGGATCACAAAACAATAACGTATTGTACATAGGTGTGCCCCCTCTCAACTATAAATATATGCATCCAAACAATGAAATTAACTGTTGAAAATTTGAAATTTATTTAAATAGGTGAATGGTCTGACAAACGATTATCAGAATAGGTGACCGTTAGAAAAACATGCTATGATAAAACAAAATCAGAGGAGTTGAGTGAAAATTGAAACAAGAGATCATTGATAGATTTACTTCTTATGTAAAAGTAGACACACAATCAGATGCCAGCAGTGAATCTACCCCTTCAACACCTGGGCAGCTGACTCTAGCAAACTTGCTCGTAGAAGAATTGCAGCAGATCGGCATGGAAGAAGTTACAATTGACGACTACGGCTATGTGATGGCAACACTTCCATCTAATTCGGAAAAAGATGTACCTGTGATCGGATTCTTGGCACATGTGGATACTGCGACTGATTTTACAGGAAAGAACGTCAAGCCGCAGATCGTTGAAAACTATGACGGGGAATCAATCATACTAAACAAAGACTTACATATTGAACTATCACCAAAAGATTTTCCTAGTTTAAAAGATTATAAAGGTCATACGCTGATCACAACTGACGGCACAACGCTGCTTGGTGCAGACAACAAAGCTGGTATTGCAGAGATCATGACGGCAATGAAGTATTTAATCGACCATCCAGAAATCAAGCACGGCAAGATCAGAGTGGCGTTCACACCGGATGAGGAGATCGGCCGCGGTCCGCATAAGTTCGATGTGTCTGCATTTGGCGCTAAATTTGCCTACACGATGGACGGCGGGCCTCTTGGCGAGCTGGAATATGAAAGCTTCAATGCGGCAGATGCGAAGATTAAAATTCTAGGCAAGAACATTCACCCAGGCTCCGCTAAAGGAAAGATGATCAACTCTGCTAAAATCGCGATGGAGCTGAACAGCAAGCTGCCTGCCGACGAGGCACCTGAACTTACGGAAGGTTATGAAGGCTTTTACCATCTGCTTGGATTAAAAGGTGACGTCGAAATGACCGAGATGGCTTATATCATCCGGGATCATGACAAGGAACTTTTTGCGAAAAGAAAAGCGAAGATGCAAGCGATCGTTGATGAACTTAAAGAAAAATATGGCAATGACAATATTCAACTGAAGATGGAAGATACGTATTACAACATGAGGGAGAAGATCGAACCTGTTAAAGAAATCGTAGACCTCGCTTACAAAGCGATGAAGAATTTAGAGATCGAACCAATCGTTAAGCCAATCCGGGGCGGAACGGACGGGTCTCAGCTATCTTATATGGGATTGCCGACACCGAATATATTCACAGGCGGGGAAAACTATCACGGCAGACACGAATACATCTCAGTCGATAACATGATCAAAGCGACTCAAGTCATCGTCGAACTCGTTCAATTGTTCGAACAGGAAGCATAAAACAGACGGAAGCTAATCATTTCATGAAGTGGTTAGCTTTTTTATAGTATACAGGGGATGAATGACGCTTGCAGAAGGCTGAAAAGGGAATAATCACATAAAAAAGCCACATCATCACATAATTATCGAGGTTCATTACATAATTTACCTTTTGTTGGTAATGACGTTTTGGAAAATTCTAAAAATACCTGTCATTTAAACGGAAAACTTATTATAATATAAATACATAAATAAACTAATCAGTCGGTTTTAGCTTTTAACAATAAACGAAGGAGGATCTACATGGAATCCTATTTTTTTGAAAGAAATCGTAACAGATTGAAAGCATTGCTTCCAGATGAATCGCTCACGATTCTTTTCGCTGGAAAAGCACCTCAAAAATCTGCAGATGAGGACTATGCGTTCGTACCGAATCGCAACTTTTATTACTTAACGGGAATTAACGAGCCTAAAGTAATTCTGATGATGAAAAAGAATGGTCAAACGTTTGAGGAAACGCTTTTTATCGAAAAAGCGGATCCGGTAATGGAGAAGTGGGTCGGTAAAACCGTTTCAAAAGAAGAAGCGGAAAACATCTCTGGAATCAAAGACATTAAATATGTAGATAGCTTTGAATCTTTTGTAGCAGGAAACTTCTTTACGAATCAAGCGAAGGAAGTGTGTCTGGATTTAGAGCGCCGCGGGTGGTCAGGTGCACCAACGAGCACATCTCTTTTTGCAAAACACATCCGTGAGCATTATCCGCATGTTACGATCAGCAACATCTATCCTGAGATCTGTGAACTGCGCGTCTTCAAAACAACTGAAGAGATTCAGAAGATTAAAGAATCAATCGAAATCACAAAAGAAGGAATCTATAATGTTCTGAAGAACGCTAAGCCTGGAATAATGGAATATCAGCTAGAAGCACATTTTGATTTCACATTAAAATACAATGGTGTTCGAGATTATGCCTTCAAAACTATTACAGCGAGCGGCAAGAACGCAACTGTGCTGCACTATGAGCACAATAATGCGCAAACGAAAGACGGTGATCTCGTTCTGCTGGATCTCGGCGCACAAAAAGACTATTATAGTGCCGACATCAGCTACACGTTTCCGGTAAATGGGAAATTTACAGATCGTCAGAAAGAGCTTTATAACATTGTGTTAAAAGCCCTAAAAGAAACAACAGCAATGATCAAACCGGGCCTTCCATATGCGGATCTTAATGAACATGCGAAAAAAGTGCTTTCCGAAGAGTGCAAAAAAATCGGCTTGATTCAAGAGGACTCTGAAATCTCCAAATACTATTACCATAGTGTGGGGCATTTCCTTGGACTGGATACGCATGATGTTGGGTCATACAAAGACCGCGTGCTGGAACCAGGAATGGTGATCACCATCGAGCCTGGATTGTATATTGAAGAAGAGTCGATTGGAATCCGAATCGAGGATGATATTTTGGTAACAGAAGATGGATTCGAAAATCTTTCAAAAGATATCATGCGTGAAACAGAAGAGATCGAGGAGTTTATGGCGACTCAACGGGCCCATGCTGTAAAAGCATGAAAGTAAAGAAGAGGCAGCCGCCTCTTCTTTTTTGTGGAAATCATCTTCTTTTAAATAAACGCTCAGTCCAACTACTGAAGAAAGTGTCATTCCCGCTGTTTAATGATTGAAGCTTTTGGCCCTTCAAATACCTTTTCATATTGTTCCATAACAAATCAGCTTGTTTGTCTGGGGATTCAGTTTTATTGGATGCTCCACCTACAATAGAAACACTTTCTCCCGCACCAAATAAAATCGGATATTCAGCATTTTGGAGGGTGTCTTCTACAAGCATTGCGCCATTTTCAACAACCGGAACCAGTGCTTGTCTAAATAGAGAGAACTTCATATCCATATTAAAAGAGATCACATCAAAACGGTAGATCTCGCCTGAAAAGCACAGCAGCATTTTTTGCATAGGATCAAACGAGATAATGGTGTCTTCTATAATAGAAACAGAACTTTTTTCACTTAATACTTCTAAATCAATTTGGACATCTTTTTTAGAAGGTGTGATAAGCGTGATTTCGTAATCTTTGTGTTTCTCGTTTATTAGACGTCGAATAATGGATAGATGGGCATGACCACTGCCGATTAATAGAATTTTAGTCAATTTACGCACTCCTGTTAATATATTTCTTATATTCATCATAGTGGTTTTTCTCAATAATCGCGAACGGTTCGTTTTTTTAATACATAAGGATTTCAAAATAAAAGGCTGTTTTCGGAAACTTTGTTGCTCTTGTAAGTAGTTGATTTCCGCTCCAGGTTGCTTCGCTTTCCGCGGGGCGTGCGGTGAGCCCCTTGCCGCTTTGCGCCATTAAGGGTCTCACCTGACCGCTCGTCCCGCAGGAGTCTCGCACCTTCCGCTCCAATCAATTTTTCAATGAACAGAAAGAACAAAAATACTAAAAAGCCAGAATCTTTTAGAAATGAGCCAAATAAAAAAACGTAACAAATATTTTGGAATTAATGTTAGTTATTGGATGGAAAGTGTGGTATTTTACTAGTTGGTGATGAAAAAATGATAATTATTAAAGATCTTTTTGCGAACCTTGCGATACTTATCTCATTGTTATTCTTATATACGCAGGTTTCAAATCGATCTCCGTTAACATCCAAATCCTCTTATAGGATAAAAGCGCAATCTGGGATTTTTGGGGGGATATTAGGAAACGTATTGATGCACTACAGTATTAACATTGGAACGACAATTATTGATCTCCGTCTCATACCTATCATTTTATTAGCCTACTTCGGCGGCGTGGTTCCAACTTTTATATCGATGTTCATGGTCATCGGCGGGCGTTTTTTAATCGGAATCAATATCTCTTCTTATGCTTCATCTATACTAGTGTTTGTGGTCGCGATTTTTTCTGTTTTGATTTCAAATTCGAACTTATCAAAACAGATGAAACAGCTTCTCATGCTGACCTTTATAAATATATCCGCCAGCATCTTGTTCATATATCTCATAGAGGATATTAACTTTCTTATAACTCTGCTGCCTATCTATTGGATTGCTTCATATCTTTCCGGATATATCGCTTTTAATACCGTAACGTTCTTGCGTAAAAGCCAAGAGCTTTTCAATAAGTACAAATCGGAATCTATGATCGATCCATTAACAGGGTTAAACAATGTACGAAAGTTTGATGAAATATTTAACCAAACGCTAGAGGAACTTGAGAAAAAGAATAAAAAGTTATCATTGTTATATATTGATATCGATTTTTTCAAAAAGATAAATGATACATACGGCCATGCAGAAGGAGATGTTGTCCTAAAAGAACTTGGGTATATCCTTCGATCCTGTACAAGAACGTTTGATATCGTGAGCCGAAACGGCGGGGAAGAATTTACAGTGTTATTACTCGATTGTCCGTTAGATCAAGCCGTTCAGATTGGTGAGAGAATAAGGAAAACCGTCGAAGATAAACCATTTGCTTTAACGCAAGGGGGTACGGTTAACTTGACCGTTTCAATTGGAGTATCGTGCTACTCAGATACGACCAAAGAGACGGGTTTAATCATAAACGATGCAGACAAAGCTTTATATGAAGCGAAACGATCAGGGAGAAACATGTTATGTGTGGCCCATTATTAATCACTGACCTTGGGAGGATTCTCAAGGTTTTTTTCTTTGTCAGATAATCTTACAAAAAGGTAGTAATGTTAAGCTTCAAAAATTAAAATGGGAGAAAAAAGGGGTTTGGCTGTGGAAATTATTAATATCAGTAATATCAATGAGTATGTTGAAGAACTTTCGGACCTTTTAATAAAAGTGGTTCATGAGGGAGCATCGATCGGATTTTTACCGCCACTTAAAAAAGACGATGCTGATGCTTTTTGGAGAAGCTGTGCAGTACCTGAAATCATTTTTATAGCAGCGAAAATTGATAATAAGATTGCAGGGACTGTCCAGCTTCACTTGTGCACAAAGCCAAACGGCACACATCGGGCAGAGGTCGCAAAGCTTATGACACATCCAGACTTTCGAAAAAAAGGTATTGCCCGACAGTTAATGAAAGAGATCGAAAAGCGCGCGAAAAAGGAAGAACGAACATTACTGGTGTTGGATACAAGAGAGGGAGATCCATCCAACATTCTTTATCAATCGATGGGCTTTATCGAAGCGGGACGAATTCCAAACTTTGCGCAGTCTGAAACAGGGACTCTTGATACAACGATTCTTTATTATAAAAATATATAATCGAGAGCGAAGAGGGTTTTCTCTTCGTGTTTTTTGATTTGACAATATACCCCGTAGGGTATATGATATGGATAAGAAATAAAGATTTAAACGTTAATTTGACACAAACCATAGAAAGGTGGAGAACAGATTGGAATACCTGAATTATATTCTTTTTGGTCTTATTATATTGTTTATTGCTCAACGTTTAATACCGGCTAAAGGTGTGAAAAATATCTCAACTCAAGAACTAAAAGGGGAACTTAAAGATAAGAAGAAACAATTCATTGATGTTCGTACACAAGGGGAGTTCAACGTATATCATATACCTGGATTTAAGAATGTTCCGCTGCACCAATTAGCACAAAAAACAGATAAGCTTTCAAAGGACAAAGAAGTAATCGTGATCTGCCAAAGCGGTATGAGAAGCCAAAAAGCGAGCAAAATCCTAGTAAAGTCAGGTTTTAAACAAGTAACGAACGTAAAAGGCGGAGTCAGTGCCTGGAGATAAAAAGGAGGAAAAAATGATGAAACAATTAACAGCTAAAGAAGTAGAAGCGAAGTTAAATGAAGGACAAGATGTAAATATCATCGACGTACGTGAAGTAGATGAAGTGAAGGCGCGTAAAATTCCTGGAATCACTCATATTCCTCTTGGATTATTAGAGTTTCGTATGCACGAATTGGATAAGTCTAAAGAATATGTAATGGTATGCCGTTCTGGTGGAAGAAGCGGCCGTGCATGCCAGCTGTTGGACAGCCATGGTTTTAAAGTGATCAACATGATTGGCGGTATGGACGCATATGAAGGAAAGACTGAATAGCTTAAACTTAAACAGAGTGCGATAAGCACTCTGTTTTTTCGTTTCTGTTTAAGAAGAAACTTAGCTGGTTATAGTACAGGTAGAAAGCGGGTGGAAAGATGGAAAAAACGTTGTCCGATTATCTAAAGAAACATATGGTCCGGTTAAATAACCACATAGACCTGGATGCCATTGTAAGTGAGATTGGCGACTCGCGGTATGTTCTATTGGGAGAAGCATCGCATGGAACGTCTGAATTTTACACTATACGTGCTGAACTTTCTAAAAAGCTAATCCAAGAAAAAGGCTTTTCGTTTATTGCTGTGGAAGGAGACTGGCCTTCATGTTATCCGATTAATCGTTACATAAAGGGCTACTACTCAAATCAGCCTCAGTTGGACTTTCTATTAAAACACAGTTTTACACGCTGGCCGTCTTGGATGTGGGCAAATAAAGAAATTCTCGATTTTACAACTTGGCTGAAAAAACATAATGATCAGCAGTCGAGGCAAAAAAAGGTCGGTTTTTTCGGTATTGATATGTATAGCCTTTTTGAATCAATGGAAGAGATTATAAGATATCTGGAAAAGCATGACTCGGAAAGGGTTGAATCTGCCAAAAAAGCTTTTTCTTGTTTTCAGCCGTTTCAAAAAGACGAACAAACTTACGCAATGTCGGCAGGATATCTTTCTGAAAGCTGTGAGGATGAAGTGATCAAGCTTCTTGTTGAAATTCAGACGAATCGGGATTTATACGATGAGGATCCTGAGGGCGGTCTTAGCTTGGAACTTAATGCACTGGTTGCTGCACACGCTGAACAATATTACCGATCTATGGTGAAAGGAGATACAGAAACATGGAACATCAGAGATCGACACATGGCAGAAGCTGTGGAACGGCTGATGGATTTTCACGGCAGTGACGCAAAGGTAATCATTTGGGAACACAACACACATATCGGTGATGCACGGGCTACTGATATGGCTGATGAGGGCATGGTGAACGTAGGTCAATTAATTCGTGAAAACCATGCGCCAGAGGATGTATTTGCAGTAGGTTTTGGTACTCATAGAGGTACCGTGATCGCAGGAGATGAATGGGGGGAACCTTATAAAAAAATTATAGTACCGCCAGCACCACCAGACACTTGGGAAGGGGTTTTTTATGCTGCAGGTGCACATGACCAGATCGTAATGCTGAAACAGCATCACGAAAAACTGCAAGAAGTAAGAGGACATAGAGCCATCGGAGTCGTGTACAACCCTCAATTTGAGCATCTTGGCAACTTTGTTCCAACAAGTCTTTCAAATCGGTATGATGCTTTTGTTTTTATTAACCATTCAAATGCACTTCATCCTCTTTAATTATAAAAAGCTTAATAAAAAATAGACTCGTCTAATTTCATAAAACTTGGGGTATACAAACTATTAAAATTAAGTTTGATATGAATGAGGAGGATACAAGATGAAATGGCGAGGCAGACGCGGAAGTACAAACGTTGAAGACCGGAGAGGAATGGGTGGTAAAGGACTAGCTGTTGGAGGCGGAGTCGGCGGTCTTATCATCGTCTTGATCATAACATTATTAGGCGGGAACCCCGGTGATATACTTAGCGGGATCAACGGCGGAACAGAGGAAAATGTTCCTTATGAAGAAACTGAAAAAGAAAAAGAGGATGCTCAGTTCGTTTCTGTCGTACTAGCCGATACGGAAGACGTCTGGACAGAAGTTTTTCAAGAAGAAGGTATGACCTATAAAGAACCGAAGCTTGTTTTATATACTGGCAGTGTCCAGTCGGCCTGTGGAACAGCGGGTTCATCAGTCGGTCCCTTTTATTGCCCTGGTGACCAAAAGCTCTACATAGACCTTAGTTTTTATCAGGAGCTTCAGAGCAAGTATGAAGCCCCAGGAGATTTCGCGATGGCTTATGTTATTGCCCATGAAGTCGGACATCATGTTCAGACCCTTTTAGGAGAATCACAAAAGCTCCAGGAGATGCGCTCAAAACTTAGTAAAGAAGCTTTTAACAGATACCAAGTTAGGTTCGAACTGCAGGCAGATTATTACGCTGGTGTGTGGGCGAATCACGCGCAGGATATGAACGTGCTTGAAGAAGGAGATCTAGAAGAAGCACTGACGGCAGCGAGTGCAGTCGGTGATGATACCCTTCAAAAGAAACATCAAGGCTACGTCGTTCCAGAAAGTTTTACACATGGTACATCTGAACAACGGAAGAGATGGTTCCACAAAGGATTTAAGAATGGAACCATCGAGGGCGGAGATACGTTTAAAGCGAAGGAACTATAAGAAAATAGTGAACAAAGCTGACCGATTGAGTCAGCTTTTTTCTTTTTAAGAAAATTTCATAGGTTGTATAGTTTGGGAGAACAAATTTAGTAAATGTCCATCTATAAAAGACGCTTTTTATTGATCATTTCAGAATCCCACGGTTATTTGAAATAATCCCACGAAAGTCAGAAGGAATCCCAGGAAAAACTGGATTAATCCCACGTTCATTTAAATAATCCCACAGACCCCATTTATGCCAAAGGATACTTTGGACAAAAGAAAGAGATTCATAAAGCATTGATCTATATCGATAAAGCAGAAGAATTAAAAAAAACTCTCGAAGAAAAGCGGTGGCTTCCATTAATATATGTCATAATAAAGCTACTAACTGATAAGGAGAGATGATCAATGAACGTAGCTCTACTCAGTAAATGGCATGTACATGCGGTAGATTATGCACGCGAAGCAAACGAAAATGAATCGATCTCTATTAAAATGGTCTGGGATGAAAACCCTGATCGGGGAGCAGAATGGGCAAGTGAATTGAATGTTCATTTTGAGCCCAATCTAGATGATGTCTTATCTAACCCTGAGATCGACGGAGTGATCGTGACAACTGCCACCAACCGTCACAAGGACATCATCATCGCTGCCGCTAACCACGGAAAGCATATCTTTACGGAAAAAGTGCTTGCTTTCACGGTGGAAGAGTGTGAAGAAATTTATCAAGTTGTTGAAAAAAATAACG
The DNA here is from genome assembly GCF_001999465.1 of Fictibacillus arsenicus. Lineage (GTDB taxonomy): Bacteria > Bacillota > Bacilli > Bacillales > Fictibacillaceae > Fictibacillus > Fictibacillus arsenicus. The sequence goes on along the minus strand of NZ_MQMF01000002.1, from coordinate 789,927 downwards.
TACAGCTTATGGTCAATCTTCCAAGGCTGACAGAAAGTTTTTATTTATACGCTCAAGAAGCCGTGGACAAAGGCTTGCTTGGGGACATTACATACATCAGATGCCGGGTTGCGCATAATGGGTCAGTGCCATCAAAAGAGAATCCAAAGGGCTGGCTGCCGGAGCACTTTTACAACAAAGAAGAGTGCGGAGGCGGTGCGCTGATCGACCTTGGTGCTCATCCAATCTACTTAACAAACCGTTTAGGCGGAAAAGTAAAAGCCGTTACAGGAAAGTTGAACGAGTTCTATCAGCTGGGTGTTGATGATAACGCGGTGGTGATGGTCGAGTATGAATCAGGTGCGATGGGCATGATCGAAACTGGTTTTCTATCATTCGGAAGTCCGCAGCAGCTGGAGCTTTATGGGACAGAAGGAACACTCATGATCGAGGGTCAGAACGAACGGATTAAAAGCAAACACCTTGGCACCGATGAGTGGATGACTTCAGAAAAGCTGCCAGAACCCATTCATTCCGCGATGGAGCAATGGGTGCAAGCCATCCAGAATGGAAATAAGCCTTCAATTACGAAAGAAGACGTACTTAACCTTACTGCAATTAATGAAGCGGCGGCGATCTCAAGTCAAGAAGGCCGCCGAGTGCTACTGTCTCAGCTCGGAATAAAGCAAGGAATTTAAATACACGAAAAAAGAGCTTGCAATTAAAGCTCTTTTTTCTTTTGACTCTGTTTTAAAAGAGTGTAACTTATGATCACTTTTTTCCACTTCATTGATAAGTTGATTGGAGTGCAAGGTACGAGACTCCTGCGGGACGAGTGTGACAGGAAAGACTCCTTAAGGCGCAAAGCGCAAGGAGCTCACCGCACGCCCCGCGGAAAGGAAGCGCGTGGAACGGAAATTTACTACTTTCAAAAACATCAAAGTTTAAGGAAACACCTTTCTTCTACACAGGTTTGCCTCGTACTAGTGAAACGAGCCAAATGAACACGGGCATGAGCATCCATAGCACCGCATAAAAATCATAGATCGGTGTGAACTCAATAAGATAAGTTGAGCTTGGAAAGATAACAAGAGACACGATATATAACAAAAGTCCGATCGGTAACGTTAAAAGTTTATAATCCTGAACATTAAACACTGAAGCCATTCCTAAGCATAACGCATAAGTCAGAACGACAAGTTTTACAAAAACGGTAATGAACCAGATGAGAGCCATAAAGGCTTCTACTCGCTGGAAAAACTCTCGGATGTTGATCGTTTTGGATAAATCATACGTTGGATAGATGCTTCGTGCGGTTTCAGTGACACCGATCACGAGAATAGAAAGCGTCGCGATTAATATAAGTAAGCCGCCACCAAGGGCAGTGCCGAGCAGAAAGGCTTTTTTCGTCTTTTTCGGCTCATTCACATAAGGAATTATCATTAAAAAGACCACCAATTCCAGAAAAGGAAAAACGATAAACGAGAGTGATGATCTTAGAACTGGTTGGATGCCGTTTTCCATTATAGGCAGTATATTAGTAAACTCGATTTGCGGAAGGAGTGTTATGAATAATACAACGAACAATATCACAATCCAAGGAAGAAACAGTTCAGTCGTTCTTGTAAAAGCTTCTAGACCGAGCTTGACTCCATAAAGTACGACGGCTAAAAAGATAATATGTATGGCTTCTATAGGTGTTTCTACCATCATAACAGTCAGCATGAAATCGCCAATATCCCGCAGAACAAACGTGGATAATATGAAAATATAGAAGGTGAAATAAGAAAATGCAACAGCCTTTCCAATCCATTTTCCGAAGCATTTTTCGAGAATTTCAACAAGATTCATAAACTGAAAGCGTTCAGATATTTTCCAATAAAAAAATACCAACCCTAACCCGGAACCAAGACCGATCAAACCAGCAATCCAAATATCCTGCATCGCTTTTGCTGCAAGAATGGAAGGGATGATTAAAATTGCAGTGCCTACCGTATATAGAGCTACTAATACCGTAAACTGACGCACACTTATTTTGCCATTTTCAAGCATGATAACCACCCCATCCTTTCTTTAAAAAATGCTAATAATCGGCTTTAAGACCGCGGAAATCCAATAAAGAGGTGTAGGGAGAGTTCTACCTGAACTGTGGATAAGCAGTAAAACAAAACCTAAACCTAGAATCCCAAAGTATACCCATAGATCTTTGGAATTTTTGTACTTTTTTAATTTACGTTTATCAATAAGAAGGATAGCTCCAATGATTAGCAATGAAATGATAGTGTAAACCATGTTGTTACTCCTTCAACTCATTAATATAAGAGTTGCTTCTTTTTCCTAGCTTATGAATGTGAACACGCACTTTACTTTTTATAGGAATGTTAACAAATTCTTTATCCCAGTCTTTTTTTACACGTTTCCAATACTTTGGTTCAGAACGGTGTACAACTTCTCCGAATCCTAGGAAGTCTAGTTTGTACTTTTGCTGAGCAGTTTTAATAGCAGATCTTATCTTGCCGTTGATATCTTTCTCAACTAACTTCTCAATTTTATTTATTGTTTCTTGCTTTGTTAGATCAATTGAACATCCAACCTCTGCAATATTTGCGTCTGTCTTAACAGAAACACTCATTTCAGGGTGGCTATTCATAGAATTGGTTTTCAATTTTGTATCTGAATCAATTAGCTCGATTGATAAATTTTCTTTTTTGTCCGTAAAACACGGAACGGTTACGATCGTACTTTTAACATTATTCTCTATGTAATTGTAGCCTTTACTTTCTTTTTCATTCAGCCAACCTTTTAACTTATCCACCTTAAACACAGCGATATTCGTGTATTTTAAGCGGACTTTCGGGTTTACTCTCTGTAGGTTCTCCATCTTTTCACCCTCAAGAGGCTCTCCAGTAAGCTGAATGCCTGTAATCACGGGCTGTTTTCCCGGACTTGTGAGGTCATGAAGCAAGTCTCCAAAAGTAAGAGCTAGAGTTGGAGCAAATACATCTGCTGAAGTTTTTAGCTTCGAATACATGTTTTGTGCAGCGATTTTTTCTACTGGAACTAATACGTTTAGAACATGATCTGCTCTATGATTTTTCGCTACCACTACATAAAAATCTGAACGAAACTCAGGGTCGCGTGCAAGCAGGTCAAGTGAGTTTGCAAAACCTTCACGCGCAAGTTTTTCACTTATTACTAACATCTTCAAGTGAGGATAAAAAGTTTTTCTTGGAGCTGTTTTCGTAAGCCGTCTTATGGCATCAAAAATTGTTTTGCCTTTTTCCTGATAAGTTACAATTGGCGCTCTGGATGAATCGCCCGTTCTTGCAGAGATAGACGATGGATTTACGAGCTGAACCGTCACAACATATTGGTTGTCAACTTTATCGATGCCCATCGCGACGGCAATTCCTATGTCTTCAATTTCCCTATTGTTCCAACAGCCCGTTAGAATAAGCATAAGGGCACAAACCGGAATCAGATCTTTTCTTGTAAGTTTCACCCCTTCATGCTCCTTTCTACTTATTTTTTGGTGACACATTTTCTCTAACGACATTCGTTTGATTAAGTAATCGTGGACGTGTTACTAATTTCCACCTTGGCTTTCTCCATAACGTATCTTTCATATCTGATCCGATATATGGGGCGAGCGGCTCCATGTAAGGAATCCCAAAAGATCTTAGACTGCAAAGGTGCAGCGACAATGCAAATATTCCGGCTGCGATGCCATAAAGCCCGAAAGAACCAGCAAGGAACATAAATAAAAATCGTAAAATACGGACAGCGATTCCCATATTATAAGCAGGCAGTATAAAGTTAGAGATAGCGGTAATAGAAACGACGATAACCATCGCAGCTGATATGATTCCAGCTTCAACGGCAGCCTGTCCGATAACTAAAGCACCAACAATGGAAACAGTCTGGCCGATCGCTTTTGGCAGCCGGAGACCAGCTTCCCGCAAAATCTCAAGTGTTACTTCCATGATCAAAGCCTCAATTAAAGCAGGAAACGGGACTCCTTCTCTTTGCGCTGCAAGACTAATCAACAGAGGAGTCGGAAGCATCTCCTGGTGAAAGTTAATAATCGCGATATAAACCGAAGGACCAAGCAATGAAATAAAATATGCAGTCACCCGAAGCAATCTTAACAGGGTAGATATATCCCATCGCTGGTAATAATCTTCTGCCGCTTGAAAAAAGTGTGTAAACAAAGCCGGAACCAACAAAACAAATGGAGTACCATCGATAAAGATCGCGATGCGTCCTTCTAGTAGAGCAGCAGCAACTACATCAGGTCTTTCTGTATTAAAAACAGTAGGAAAAGGTGTGTATACTTCGTCCTGAATAAATTCTTCAATATAGTTGCTTTCGAGAATGCCATCAATATCGATTTTATCAAGACGTTCATGTACTTCTTTAACGATCTTGTCGTTAGCGATGCTATGGATATACATAACGGATATACTTGTTTGCGTAATGTTTCCGATCTCTTTTTTCTCTAACCACAGCCTCGGATCTTTTATTTTTCTCCGGACTAATGCTGTATTGGTCTGAATATTTTCCGTAAAAGCTTCTTTCGGTCCACGGACTACATTTTCAGTCGCTGATTCTGAAACATCACGATCTCTCCAGCCTTTAGCGTTAATTACGAGAGCATGCGAAATGGAATCCACCAGCAAAACAGCGTTTCCAGCGAGTATGGCTGATACGACTTTCTTATAAAGTCGAACTTCTTTTACTTGATTAACAGGTGCAAAAAACTGTTTCATAAAGTCAGAAGCTTCTATTGTTTTAGTTAAAAATTCGGAGTGTTTAATCAGATGATCAAATCGACCGATGTTCTCAAAAAAGTGGCCTATAATCATTTTGTCTACAAGACCATTTATATAGATCAAAACTGCTTTTTTATTCCCAAGCTCAAAATCTGAAAATGAGAGGTCGGAGCTGTTACCGAACGTTTGTTGAAGATACTGTATGTTCAGGTTCAGCTCGGTGGACAAAGCTTCCTCAGGCGGAGCTTCAATTTTTGGATCTTCAAGTTGCGGCTGGGCATCAGCTTCATTCTTATCTTTTACCAGCTTCTTGAGCGCCCTTTTCTTAAATACCATCAGCAAAACTCCCGTACGGTTTTTTTGTATTTTTACCAAGAGAGCGCCTGATTATTCTTAAGGTTACTCTCGAACAAAGAAGGGAAAGAAGTCGAATTAAAGGAGTTCCAGTTAGTTTGAAGAAATGATACCTGATGATTATTTTTGTACAGGAGGTTTTTTCATGGATCAAAGGACGATTCTTTTGAGGCAGATGGCTGCCAATCATAATGAGCCGAACTGGTTTGTCCCGGTTGAAAGAGCACTGGATGGATTGACGCCGGAACAGGCCAATGAGAAAAACGGTATCAGTAACTCAATCTGGGAGATTGTAAATCACTTAATCTTTTGGAACGAGCGTTATTTGAGCAGATTTAAGGGAAAGCCGACTTCAAAAAAGATTAAAAGCAACGATGAGACGTTTCATAGCGAAAACAATCAGGACTGGGAAAAAGCGAAAACACAGCTCTATCGGGTACTGACAGAGTGGGTAAGTGCTGTAGAAGATGCAGAAGATGATGTGTTTGAACGGTCGGCACATGAAGACAGGCACGATCCATGGTACTCGGTTCTTGCAAACATCAATATCCATAACGCTTACCACATCGGTCAAATTGTAGAGATTCGTAAAAACAATGGAAACTGGAATCCAAAGAATGGCGTTCATTAATAAAGGAGGAATATCATAATGGAATCAAAATTCGTTTATGTCACATATATCGGGGCTTCACCGGAAAAAGTATGGGAAGCATTAACAGAAGGGGACATTTCAGAGCAGTACTTTTTTGGTACTAGAATAGAATCAAAATGGGAAGAAGGATCAAGTGTTACTTACTCTCGTAATGGAGAGGTGACGGATGAGGGAAGCGTATTAAAATATGACCCGGCTCACGAACTTTCATTTACTTGGACGCATAGGAATGACGACACGCCGCGCGAGAGCCCTACGGTTGTAACCTATAAGCTGCAGCACATGGACTCCACAGTAAAACTAACGTTGATCCATGACAATATGGTTAAGACAGACTTTGTAGAAAAAGAAGGTACGTTCGAAGGTGTCAACAATGGCTGGCCTGCGATACTTAGTAATTTAAAAACGTTCCTTGAAACGGGGAAGACGCTGCCGGCTTTGAGTTTGTGATAAAAAAATGGGAATTTAAAGGAGCAGGTCTAAACCAATTTTTAATCGATGGCAGATGTTTTCAAAGAACAATGGATCAATACAGGTGAGGAAGCTGAAGTAAAAGATCCGTTGTATGGCAATAAACGGATTTTTACTGTATGGAAAGTTGAAAGAGAAAGCGGTGTTATAACTTTTGTCTCAGGTGAGCTTTCCAATAGCGTTTTTGGGATCTGGATATGATTATTAGCGGGCTACCTATGCTGTAATTTGACAGCAAATGTCGACTCGTGGCTATTTTAAATTAAAAGTGGAATTATGGCCGATTTTCGTGGGAATAATTATCTAATCCGTGGGATATTGAGGTTAACCGAGGGATTAATTTTTGATAAGAGATATTGTCCATCCCATCCATACGATGTGCAATATATGTTTATTCGATAAGAACACATTTTTAGATTTAAACGGCTAACTCTATTATCCATAGAGTTCTAGCCGTTTATTTATTAAAAATGTTTACCTAACTCTTTGTTTTTCTAAGAAGATAATAAATTTTTCACGAGCATAAGAATCATTGATCAGTTTACGGACACGTCGTTTACTTTCTAAGTAACATCGCACATGAACATTGGTGAAAAATAGCTTTCGATAATTTTAGTTTTCATATATTTTGTTAAACCATTGATGTTCGTTCAGTTCCTGAATATACCGGTCGATTGTTTGAGTATCTAATCCAAGAAACATACCCGGAGAGATAAACCGTAAAAAAAGTCCAATAAATCTCTTAACATTTTACTAACCCCACTTCTCATACAACTCTTTGATCTCTTCACGGTGATTAATTCCATATTCGGACGGAGTCTCCAATATGAAGGGAACATCTTTCATTATGCGAGAAAGAACGAGCTTAGAAAACTGCTTCTCTGAGATATGACCGTTATGAAAAATATTCGCATGCCGGTCTTTTCCTTCACCTGAAGCATACCTCGAATTATTTAAATGGACAGCCAGCAAATGTTCAAAGTAACCTAGCTCCGTACCTTTTTCCTCGAGCTCGTCCCAGTTATCTCCATTCCACATCCCGCTCGCAAATGCGTGGCATGTATCCAGACAAAAACCGACTTTTTCAGGATACTCACACAGGTTCCGGACTTGTACAAGTTCCTCCAAAGTTATACCCATTGAACCTGGCCGTCCTGCATTATTTTCTAATAAAATTTTACAGTGCCCATCCCAATCCTGAAGGACAGCATTCAGCATGTGTATCATCAGCTGATAGCTTGCAAGCGGGTCTTCACCAGGTATCGGACTGCCGAAATGCACAACAACACCTAGAGATCCGCACGCATCAGCGATCTCTAAATCATTCTGCAAAGACTGAATCGTAATCTCTTTTTTGTCCTCAGAAGGAGTGAGACTGGTTGGATAAGGAGTATGGGCCACCGAGATTAGATCATTTTCCTGACAGAACGCTTTACAGCTCGCAGCGTCCCCACTATTAAAATCTTTCACAGACAGACTGCGAGGGTTCTTGGGGAAGTACTGATAGGCGCGGGCACCTAAAGAAGAAGCATGCTTTGCAGCTCCTATATAACCGTTTCTAATACTGACATGACAACCGAATCGCACAGTAATCCCTTCTTCCGTTCAGTAAATGATAAGAATAAAGTTTCCATATATGGAGGATGATATGCGAATTTCAGTCCAATGGTCTTAGTTTTAAAAAAAATTGGGAAGGGAATATTGAAACAAACCACAAAGGAGGTGGATAGCATGTCTGTTTATGATCAGATCAGCTCTTGCTGCAGCAGGATTGAGAAAGCAGACACAAAAGAAGACGTACTACGCGAAGTAGATAAGCTGGATCAATACGCCTCTTATCTCAACGCTGACAAAGCAAAAAGACTTCATATTTATTGCGATAATATCCGCAAACTAAATGTAGATGTGAAAAGTGAAACCGTCAACCAATCTCAATCTATCCGAAAGTTGTTTTCATAGTATGACTAAAGACAAGACTGCCAGCAGGTGGTCTTGTTTTTCATGTATCACATTAACAACAACGTGGAACAATGAAACCAATCACTCAAAGATAGAAACTGAGAGACATGAGGAGTTGATCAGAATGGAACATCAATCAAAAAAGAAAGATATGAATCATGAATTTTTACCGATGACGAGTGTTGCGAATAATACCGGCGACCGGATTGCACCTGGAGTTTATGTACTAACGACCAAGATTGTGAACGTCTATTTTATCCAGTGTACAGAAGATCCCCATACCTATTATTTAGTGGACACAGGAATGCCGAAATCAGGGGATATGATCTCTGAATGGGCTGAGAAATGGTTTAATCATCCGCCAAAAGCGATCCTTTTGACCCACGGGCATTTCGATCACGTGGGAGCCGTTAACGATCTAGCAGAAAAGTGGGGAGTTCCGGTTTATGCACATCACGCCGAGATTCCTTATTTGAACGGACAAAAAGATTACCCAAAGCCGGATCCATCTGTAAACGACGGGTTGGTCACGAAGCTTTCACCTATGTTTCCGAATCACGGAATTGATCTAGGTAACCACGTCAAGTCTCTTCCTGAAGATGGAACCGTTCCTGGACTCACCGGGTGGAAATGGATTCACACACCAGGCCACACCCCAGGACATGTCTCGTTTTTTAGAGAAAGCGATAGAGTATTGATCGCAGGGGACGCATTTATTACAGTGGAACAAGAATCGCTTTATAAAGTTTTGACGCAGAAACAAGAATTGAACGGACCTCCCAAATATTTCACGACGGACTGGGAGATGGCAAAGAATTCGGTTCAAGCATTATCTGCACTTCAGCCATCGGTAGCTGCTACAGGACATGGAGTTCCAATGAACGGAACAAAGCTTACAGAGGAACTAAACAAGCTCGCTGAAAACTTTGATGAGCTGGCAAAACCGTCTCATGGAAAATATGTAGATCAGTAAAAGGAAAGTCCCTCATGAATCGTCATGAGGGATTTTCTTATCAGTCATATCGTGTTTCTTGCAAAGCAGCTTGAGTCTCATGAAGGTGGCGCAAATATTCCTTAGCATGCAATAGCTGCTTTTTCTCTTCATCCGTTGTTCCTTCTCCAGCGGAATGCAGAGATTGTTGAGCGGTTTCAAGCCAGATTTTAGCGGTCTGAAAGCAATTCGGTGCTGAGTTTGCTTGTGCTTCAATCATCGCTTCATCAGCACGCTTCACATGGTCTAACACTTCTTGAACCTTAGGATTTAGGTTTTGCTCCATAGTGCTTTCTCTCCTTTTTAATAAAAATGAAATTATGGTCTGATTGAGCCTCCGGATGAATAAGATGAAGACATGCAGAGTTGTCCAACTTATTGTGGAGGTTGCCAATGCTTCTTATCTTAAAATATGTTTTGTTAGGGATATCACTCGCTGCACCAATCGGTCCAGTCAACGCGGCTCAAATGGACCGCGGAATCAAATACGGGTTCTGGCAAGCATGGATGGTCGGACTAGGGGCAACGATAGCAGATGGATTGTACATGCTCATGGTCTATTTAGGACTCGTAAGTTACATTGATACACCGTTTATGAAGTCTTTTCTTTGGCTTTTCGGCTGTTTTGTTCTTGTATATACCGGGATTGAGACGTTTAAAAAAGCCGCCAAAGATACCAGCAGCGAAAAAAATTACACAGTACATGCTGGTAAAAGTTTTTTTGCAGGATTTCTTATGTCGCTTACAAATCCGCTTACCATCTTATTTTGGTTAGGAATTTATGGTTCTATACTTGCAGAAACAGCCGCAAAGTATAGCTTTGAGAGTTTGATGCTTTACAGCGGCGCGATATTTGCAGGGATATTAGCCTGGGATTTTACGATGGCACTTGTTTCAAGCAGTTTCCGAAAACTCTTGGCTGACCGAATATTAGGAGCTATATCAAAGCTTTCAGGATTATCATTGATCGGCTTTGGTGTTTACTTCGGATATCAAGGCATTACGTTTTTGTTCTTTTAAAAAGTATGTTTTCGCAAATTTTGTTGCAATGGAAGTAGTTGACTTCCGTTACAGGATGCTCGCTTTCCGCGGGGCGGGCGGTGAGCCTCCTGCCGCTCTGCGCCATTAGGAGTCTCCACCTGACCGCTTCAGAGAAGTATTATTGCTCCTGCGTCTACAAGTAAATGCTACCGGCGTGAGCTTCCTCGTCGCATGCCTAGCAAGAAGCTTCTCATGTAGAAGGCACGCACCTTGCACTCCAGTCAATTTGTCAATGAAGATGAAAAATTTCGAAAACAACTTTAATAAGCAGGTCAAGATCAACCTTGGGTTGTTTTTCATTTTAAGCATGCATATTAGACAGGTTAAGTTGAACAATAATACTTGAGCAGCAGGAGGGTATTATTGTGAAGAATTCTAACTGTAATGGGCCGGTGCAGCCCAAAGTGGATCAATCAGAAGTAAAGAAAATGACATGGTGGCAGCTCTCATTAATAGGGGTCGGATGTACGATCGGGACTGGTTATTTTCTCGGTTCGACAATCGGGATTCAGCTGACAGGTCCTTCGATCGTTTTTTCATTTTTATTAGCCGCAATCGGTACATACATCGTTTTTCAGCTCCTTGCTAAGATGACAGCATCTGATCCTCAAAAAGGATCCTTCTGTTATTACGCTTCACAAGCCTTTGGAAGGTGGGCAGGATTTAGCTGCGGGTGGAATTATTGGGTATCCAGTATCTTGATCATGGGCAGTCAGCTTACAGCGCTTTCGATTCTTTCGCAGTTCTGGTTTCCTCATATTCCGTTATGGGTGTTTGCCGCGGGTTATGCGATGTTGGCTATTATCGTTGTGCTGGCAGGAACGGAGAGATTCGACCAAGTGGAAAACCTGCTTGCGGTAATAAAAGTCGCTGCCATTGTGATGTTCATCATCTTGGCGATAGCAGGACTCATTGGGCTAGTTGATGGAAAGTCTTATGATTTATCCATTCCAAAAACCTTCGATGGATATTTTGCAGGCGGGTTAAAAGGGTTCTGGTCGTCCCTGATCTATGCGTTTTACGCTTTTGGCGGGATTGAAGTGATCGGAATGATGGCGATGCAGCTAAAAAAGACAGAAGATGCGACAAAAGCCGGAAGCATCATGCTGTTCATTTTAACGATAATCTATGTACTTTCTATCGGATTAGCTGTAACGACAGTAGAGATGGAGGTTTTCGATCATAAAGAAAGTCCGTTCGTAACCGCAATGGAACGTTATCATCTATCATTTTTTCCACATGTCTTCAATGGAGCGATTATTGTTGCCGGATTCTCTGCCATGGCAGCCGCATTATTCGGGGTAACCAACCTCTTGCAATCGTTAGCGGAGGATGGTGATGCTCCAAAACTTTTTGCAAAAAAGATTCAATATAAAGAACTGCCGCTCCCCGCAATGGGATTAGGAGCCGCGGGATTATTAGCCAGCATCATTACGGCGCTGCTCCTCCCAGGGAGGATATACGAATATATCACAACTGCAGCTGGAATTCTTCTATTATTCAATTGGCTTTTCATCATCTTTTCAGCCATAAAGATCCTTAAGCAAAAAGCTTTGGCTAGAGTGATCGCCGTAATTGCGGTGGTCTTAATCTTTGCTGCTGTCACAGGGACGTGGTTCGAGCATACGATTCGGCCCGGGCTTTATGTAAGCTTAGCAATTGCAGCTTTAATAGGTGCAGTCGCCATTATAATTCAGATAAAACATACGAAATCACAATGAAAACTGTCACTTACGTACACGATGTGTTCTAAAATGGCGGTTTTTTTAATTTGATTGTTTGTGTAAAGGGCTTGTGTATAGTGATTTGAGCGAAAAATGAAGATTTTGAGCGAAACTAAGGGGAGTTTGAGCGCAGCGAGCAAATCTTGAGCGTAACCCGGCGTTTTTGAGCGAAACTCCAATGAGTCTGAGCGAACGTGTAATAAATATAAAAACACGTACCGTAAAAACTCTTGTTATCGTTTATAGAGGACTTCTTTCCTCGAAAATCGAATCTTTATAAAACGACGATTTTTTTAAAAGGAGAGTTGCATATGACAGCTAGCGATCAAAAAATCACTACATTTCTTATGTTTACTGGGCAAGCAGAAGAGGCGATGAACTTTTACATATCCTTATTCGAGGACTCAGAAATTACGAACGTCCTTTATCAAGAAAACGGAAAGGTACTGCATGCGACATTTACGTTAAAAGGCCAGACATTCATGTGTATTGACAGTCCGATAAAACATGACTTTACGTTCACTCCATCCATTTCGCTTTTTGTTAAGTGTGATTCATTGGATGAGATAAATGGTCTTTATGAAAAAGTGTCTCATGGCGGCTCCGTTCTCATGGAGCTAGGGGAGATCCCCGGCTATGAAAAATTTGCCTGGGTGCAGGATCGATACGGTGTTTCTTGGCAGTTGAGTCTTCCTCAAAAATAAAAAAGCAGGAGAAATGCGCCTGCTTTTTTTTATCCAAAACAAATAAAGTTCCTAATTTGGGAATATTCGTAGCGAACTCGCTGGCGGCGTCCACGAATCCAGATAAACCCTGTTACGCTGTTTCTGCGGATTACTGTTGGGAAGAACCAGAAATCTCTGCCAAACTGACCTTGACGTCTTAACCCTAACAATCCCCAGTTTCCTAAACAAGCACACAAACGTGCACGGAGTTGAGGTGGCTGAAAGGAGGAAGTGAAGAAAGGTTGAGGAATTTGGGACTGCTGGATAAATTGCTGCGGCGGCGGTCCAAAAGGTCCATCTTCTTCATCTTCTCCGTCAGGACGATCTACATATATAGGTTCCTCATGCGAATGGGAATTATGGCTCTGATGGTAAAAAGGATGGTTATACATGAACAATTCACCTCCTTGTCTGATGACTCTATGATATGAATATGTTGTACACTTCGAATGAGTAGCTTGTACGCCAGCCTAAATTTAATTTGTCAAAATTTAAGTAGTGTTGTTAACGAATGAAAAAGAAAAGCGAGATGAGCAAACATGATCAAATATCCTATTTTGAAAAATAATGCAAGAATCGGTGTAACGGCACCATCCTCAGGTGTCCCTTCTTTTTTGCACGATATGTTCAAGCAGGCATGTAATCGAATGGAGGAGAGGGGCTATTCAGTAACGGTAGGAGATACCGTCTGGACACAAGAGAAAGCGAAGTCTGCTCCTGCAAAAGTAAGGGCAGAAGAATTTAATCAGATGATGGCAGACGATTCCATAGACCTAATCATTCCTCCGTGGGGCGGTGAGTTGCTCATCGAAATGGTCGAGCATGTAGAATTTGCTGCCATTAAAAAGAAGTGGATTATCGGGTATTCAGATACAAGCGGACTGATGCTTGCGATTACATTGAAAACAGGAATCGCGACAGCGAACGGAACGAACTTTGTTGATATAAGAGGAGAATATTCCGATGAAACCACTGCAATGTGGGAGAAAGTACTGTCAACGAAAGAAGGAGAGTCCGTTCTTCAGCATTCATCTTCACACTATCAAAAAGCATGGCAGCATGGGAACCCAACTCCTCATGTGTTTCACCTGACTGAAGAAACGAGCTGGAAGACGGTTTCAGGGAAAAAAGAAAAGGTAGAAGGCCGTTTGCTCGGCGGATGCATTGATATCATCAGGCATCTGGTAGGAACTCCGTTTGGTGATGTGAAGATCTTCCAGAAGCAATTTATTAATGAAGAACCGATTCTGTGGTATTTTGAAAACTGTGAGATGAACACAACTGATTTGAGAAGAACATTGGTGCAGATGAAGCTTGCAGGCTGGTTTGAAGAATGTTCAGGAATTCTATTCGGCAGAAGTGACGCGAACGATCCTGTGGGAGATTATACTGTAGAAGATGTGTATCAGGATCTGGCGGATGAGCTCGGTATTCCTGTTATTTATGATTTCGACTGCGGTCATCAGCCTCCGCAGAATACATTCATCAATGGTGCTTATGCAGAAGTAGAAGCAGATGGAGAAGGAAAGGGAACTGTTTTGCAATATTTTAGATCGTAATTTAAAGAGGATTTAAGCTGTAGTTTTGTCGAAAATCGTTTAAATTTTTTTATCCGTGGATAAAAGTTCGTTTACCGTGGATAAAAACAACATTACCGTGGATAAAAACAACATTACCGTGGATAAAAATCAAATTACCCTGGATAAAAACTATCATGTTCTTTCCATATAGACATTTTATGAGAATGTATTTATCAAAAATACATTTTATACTCATATAAAAAAGAGTCGAACTCATCAAGTGAGTTTGACTCTTATTCTATCAATTATCAATCACCATTCAACATGCCGAACACGCCTTTAGCTATACTGCCTTCATCACTGGAACCGCCTCGGTGTGGAGCAGCTGCGAATACTCGGCTCGCCAATCGGCTGAACGGAAGTGACTGGATCCAGACAGTTCCCGGTCCTCTTAATGTTGCGAAGAATAATCCTTCTCCGCCAAACAATGCCGTTTTCACGCCTTTAACCATCTCGATGTTGTAATTCACGCCGCTTGTCATTGCAACTAAGCAGCCAGTATCCACACGGAGCACTTCGCCGGGTGCCAGTTCTTTCTTGTGAATCGTTCCGCCTGCATGAACGAAAGCCATGCCGTCACCTTCAAGCTTCTGCATGATAAAGCCTTCTCCACCAAAGAACCCAGCGCCGATCTTACGCTGAAACTCAATTCCAACAGAAACACCTTTAGCCGCAGCCAAGAATGCATCTTTTTGACAGATCACTTTACCGCCAAGTTCACTCAGATCCATCGGAATGATTTTACCTGGATAAGGTGATGCGAAAGAGACGTGCTTCTTCCCATGTGCATCATTTGTGAATGTAGTCATGAACAGGCTCTCACCTGTAAGTACACGTTTCCCTGCGCTGAACAGTTTGCCCATCAAACCGCTTCCTCCGCCTGAAGATCCGTCGCCGAAGATTGTTTCCATCTCGATGCCATCTTCCATCATCATCAGCGCACCAGCTTCTGCGATCACTGTTTCTTTTGGATCGAGTTCCACTTCAACAAACTGCATGTCATCTCCGTAAATTTTATAATCAATTTCGTGATTGTTCATATTCATTTCCTCCAATTAAGTTCATTTTCGTTAACCTAAGTAAATTACGTTCAGGGAGAAAATTGGTTTCAAAATACTTACTTAACCGTGGAAATATTTTCAACTTCCAAATTCTTTTTCTTTATTTTATGGAAATGGTACAATAGAAGGTAGAAATTTCAAAACAATTAATAGGAGTGAACACTATGGCTTTAACCTTGGAAAAGGATTATATCGAATATTTTACAAATAACAGAGAAGAGTTCCAAGAGTCATTATTAAGTGAAGCCCAAAATGTTCGTGGGAAAATTGAAGAAATCCTTCTGATTGGTAATATCGACCTATTATCCAATGCTCATAAACTTGTGATGTACACGATCCAGGGAAAAGACGATGAATTAGAAGAATTCGCAAAAATCGAAGGCGTTTCGTGGGCATCGCATAGTCTCACACTAGCATTCAAACTTGAGTGGGTACAAGCTATCCGCAGAACCATTTGGAGATACTTGCAGGAATTTGATAAATCAAATCAAAATGATGTTGACGGTGACAACTTTTATAACATTGAAAGACAAATCAATGACCGCATTGATAAGTTTTTAAATGAATTATTCTTGAGCTATTCGGAGTACAAAGATAAGCTGATCGAGTCTCAAAAAGCACTGGTTGAAAATCTCTCTGTACCCATTATTCCGATCACATCATCAGTTTGTGTCCTTCCATTAATCGGAAATATCGATACATATAGAACAGACACGATTGAAGAGAAAGTCCTTTTGGAAATCAGCAGACTTCGTATCGGAACATTAGTCATTGATCTATCTGGTATCGCTCAAATGGAGACAGAAGTGATCGAACATATGATGAAGGTAATCGAAGGTGCGAACATGATGGGCTGTGAATGTGTCATCACCGGCCTGCGTCCAGAGATCGTACGCAAAGTGACGAGCATCGGGTTAACATTCGAAAGTAAAGCACAAACGAAAGCCACGCTTCAGCAAGCATTGGAAGATTACTTGAAATAACAACTTTATGATAAAAAAATCAGAGGATAACTCAAAAGTAAACAACTTTTGGAGTCATCCTTTTTTTATTAAAAAATAATAAATGAGGACTGCCAAAAATAAGTTAACTTACTTTGGGGACAGTCCTTTTTCTGCATTTCTATGAAAACAACATATAGAACGGTATTAAGGATGAAACAATGATGGCGGTAGTGGTCATGGCAATTGCACTCATAGCACCTTCTTCTTCTCCCCATTGCAAGCACTTGCTTGCTCCAAGCGCCTGTGCTGAAGCACCCATTGCGAGCCCTTTTGCTGCTTTGCTTTTTATGTTTAGCCATTCTAACACTTTAGGACCACAGATAAAAGAAAACAGAGCTGATGTTAAAACGAATAAAACAGTGAGCGCAGGCACGCCGCCAAGTGATCCAGATGCTGAAAGCGCGACAGGCAATGTGGCTGCTTTAGGAAGCAATGACGCCATGATGTCCTTTTTGATGCCGAACAAAGTGGCAAGAGATAAAGTTGAACCAACACCTGCCGCACCTCCAATAAAAATACCTGTACCAATTTTTTTAAAATTCTTTTTGATGAGCGGCCATTGTTTATACAGCGGAATTGCCAAAGAAACAATCGCTGTTTGCATGAGTATGGAAAACAAACCGCTGCCGTTTTCGTACGTTTTATAGTCTAAGTGAAGGAAAGGTAGAAATATGAAAAGAAACACAGTTACAGTATAGAGCGGGTTTAGCCAAACATTCCGATTTGCTGCTTGAAAAATCTTTAAGCCTATAAGATAAGCAAACACGGTAATTCCTGTACTGATTAACATATTTTCAATCATTGTTTTAGTCTCCTTTTCAATTTTTCGTAAAGCTCCACAGAATATCCTGTGATGACGATGATACATAAGCTGCTCCCGGCTATGACGACGCCAAGCTTCCAGATTTTCATATGAATATGATGAAAGTACACTAAAGCTCCAATAACAGGCGGGATAAAAAGCAATGTCATATGCTGCAGATGAACATTAGCGGCTTTTTCTACCCATTCAATTTGAATGATGCCGCTAAGAAGTGATAAAAACAGTAAGAGCATTCCTACAATACTCCCGGAAAGGGGCAGTCGGAAGATAGATACAATGGCATTTCCAAAGGCTAGAGAAGAGAAGATCAGTGTAAACTGCCAAAATATCTTGTGCATCTGAACCACCTCGCATTAATTTCCTATAGTGTAAAGAACAGAAATACTTCCATCTACAAACTTGTCAGAAAATATACCAAGGTTTTTTAATTTTCAGAAAATATATGTCAGATAACCTCACAGTTTTCTTGATTAACAGTTGGATTGAGATAAAGTGGAATAAAAGGGGACCTCTTTTTATTTGAAAAGGGAGTGGCTGGAATGTCTTCTGAAAGCACATCGCATAAAGATAAAAAGGTCATTTCAATAGGAATAGTGAGGGAGCTCACGGGATTATCTTTAAGACAGATCCGGTATTATGAAGAGCGAAAGTTAATATTCCCTGTTCGCAATGAGAAAGGAACTCGAAGATATTCGTTTTCTGATATTGAAAAGCTCATTGAAATTGCGAATAAAAGGGAAGAGGGGGTACAGACAAATGAAATTAGACGGGAGATGAACAAGGAAACAAAACCGGTTGAAAAGAGAATGCTCAAAGAGATGCTGCGGGGTCAGTTTAATGCACACTTCAGGAATAATTCGAATAACAAACCATTTTAAAAAGGCAGTCAGATGACTACCTTTTTTTTAAATCAAAAAGCTTTTTTAAGATTACACTCTCAAGAAGTTTCCAAGGGATAATTGACTTCATAAAAAGACTTATTTTAATATCTTTACCGATGGGGTACCGCAGTTTCGGTGTCTTTTTTTGTAAAGCAATCTTTGCTACTAGATTTGCCACATCCAGCGGATTTCCGTGACCCGCTTTGCCAGACTCAATTTCATCAAGCAGTCTTTCCATATAAAAATGATAGGGGGAATCCCTGCTCACAGTCGTATTATCGATCGATGACCAAATGTTTGTCTGATAGGAACTAGGTTCCACAAGGATGACATCGATGCCAAACGGTTTTAATTCCAATCGGAGACTTTCACTCAGACCTTCAAGGGCATGCTTAGATGCCGTGTAAGGGGACAACCCCGGGAATCCAAACTTTCCTGAGATGCTGCTCATGTTGATAATCCTGCCTGTCCGGTTTTTTCTCATTATTGGAAGCACAGTTTGTGTTACGGCGATCACGCCAAAGACGTTCGTCTCAAACTGCAGCCGGTATTCATCCACCGAAAGTTCTTCACAAAAACCACCAAGTGCAAACCCTGCGTTGTTCACGAGCACATCAATACTAGGAAACTTTGAAAGATACTCGGCAAAGTCACGGACCGATTCCTCTGATGTCACATCAAGTGTCTGCAGCTGAATGAAGTCGGACACCCCTTGTTCGTCCGCCAAACGCAAGAGATTCTCCGCTTTATCCAAACTTCTCACGGTGCTAATTACTTCAAAACCGGTCTTCGCGAGTTCAACTGCACATAGCATGCCGAATCCGCTGGAAGTACCGGTTATAATGGCTATTTTTCTATTCATAAAAAATCTCCTAATAGACTATTTGTAAGGGTTCGAGTGCCCTTTATCGCGATATGTGTGTATAAAAGCGGCAAAGGCAGCATAAGCACCCACCGCTGCTATGCCATAAACGATTCCCATCACGATGCCCGTCCAAAGACTGTGAGGGTGAGCAATAAAAATGGAAATCACAAGACCGATGAGATTAGCGATTACTGGAATCAAAGCTGATATAGAAGGAAGAAATATTTTAAGAATCTCAATTAAAACAATGATAGCAGGTACAGCGATCAATCCATCCCAAAAGTTAGTATGAATGAATGGGAACTCCAAATAGATGCCTCCTTCATTTTACCCTATACTATACTCTATACAATTTGGAGCTAATCTTTCCTGTTATCATCCTTTATGATCTCTTAATCTCTTGTACTTCGAAGTGATCCGGGCACCAGCAGTCTTTTCCAGGTGTTTTATCTATGTAAGTTGCTTAACTCTATGGCCGATTTCGTAAGCATCAACAAAATAGAGCTTAATAGGTTTACCGTTAATTTGAATGATTTTTTCATCTTTATTAATTCCTGTAATTTCACCTGATATAGTATGAGTTTCATAAGAGTTACAACCGGCTAAAGAATAAAAACAATGCAGCTCTTTTAAAAGAATTGTTTCTGAAGAAAGCTTGTTCTCTCATTTAATCAATCTCCTTTACTCTCATCACCAATCTTCTTCATTCACAACCCAATTCCTTCCAATATTACAATATGTGATTTATCATACATTTGGTCGGAAATTGTTATTCCCCTGTAACTACTCTAAAATCTCGCTGTCATCTCAACCTGTTAGTATGGGACAGGTCAGATCAAAAGTGATCGGCGAATTAATAAAAAGGGGATGGTAGTTTGAAGAAACTAACAGCAGGATTAGCATTAGCAGGTGTTTTAGCATTCAATCCAGTGACAGGTCATGCGGCAGTAGGAGATCAGACTCTGGAACCTGGAACAACTCATCAAGACGTACAAGAACTTCAAGAGATTTTAGACAACAAAGGATATTTCTCATATAGCAAAACAACTACTTACTATGGCGACTATACGACAGATGCCGTGAAAAAGTTTCAAGAAGCTAAAGGAATAACGGTAGATGGAATCGCTGGAGACGAAACATTTAAAGCGCTAGGTGTTGATGAGGAAAGTAACGATTCAAATATCGTGGAAGTAGCGAAAAAATATGAAGGCACAAAATATACGTGGGGTGGAGAAACAGCTGAAGAAGGCTTTGACTGCAGCGGATACTTAAATCAAGTGTTTGATGAAGCCGAAAACATAGACTTGCCGCGAACCGTAGATGAAATCTATGCTGAAGGAACGAGTGTAGATGAGCCAGCTGTTGGCGACATCGTGTTCTTTAATTTAGAAGGTGACGGACCAAGCCACGCAGGTGTTTATGTTGGAGACGGTGAATTCTGGCATGCATCTTCTTCAAATGGCGTAACATCAGATGACGTGAATAGCTCTTACTGGAGCGACAAATATATCGGAGCTAAAAGTTACGAATAAAAAATACCATTAAAGTATTGGGAAAATGAAACAAGGCTGCTTATATGTGGCCTTGTTTTTTTATACCCGAATAGACTAAATTTCACACGTTAAAAATGCCGATAATGACTCATGAAATGAAAGATTATGGGTGTAATATGACAGTAAACAATTAAAGGATGGTCCTCACCTAGATAAGAAAAAGATATCCTTTACCATTCCTTCCATAGATAAAACAGAGCTCATACGTATTATTCAAGAACTGAAAAAGCACAAAGGTCTAGAGTTAGTTAATGTGAAAACACAAGACGGGACCGAAGTGATTGTAAGGTTATAAATAACACTAACAAAATTGGTCTTTCAGTTAATGATTTATTCAACGGTCGGTTACATGAGTTGAAAATGAGTATAAGAAAACGGCCAGACAATAAAATCTGGTCGTTTTGATTAACAGATTACAAACCTTGCAGTATCACTATCTGCCCACTGTATACTGATTCAATGTTTTTTGAACCTGTTTAACTTCTTTCTTTTCTTTCGTGCCGCTAAACTTAAAAACGATTACACCTCCAGCGATCACCAGTACACCGATCAGCTGCTGAAACGTAAAAGGAATTTTCTCTAAACCGAACCAGCCGAGGGAGTCCCATAATAAAGCAAATCCTAGCTGTGAGGTAAGGACAATCGCAATGGCATAAGTGGGTCCTAGCAATCGAGTTCCCTGTACGAGACAAACGACCACGCCTACTCCGATCAAGCCGCTGAACCAGTGCCATGTTTTCATGTTATCCATAATAAAAAGACTGCTGCCTTCAAAAACAAGACCAAGCGTCATAGAAGCCAGGAACCCTAATCCCAGCACCAAAGCAGTAGTTGCCCAAGTACCTGCTTGTTCATTGACTTTCGCGTTAAAAATATTTTGCAGACCGACCAGCAGTCCTGCTAAGACCGCAAAGAACAATCCTAAGAACATATCAATCGCTCCTTTCTATTCGTAGATGTTATTGTGACCGGCGATCGCACTTAAACCGTCTTTGTCTTTGACTAAAATAAACCCGTTATGACGTTCGATGAGTCCTTCTTTGGAAAGATGCTGAATGACGCGATTCAGGTGCCTGTAGCTCGTACCGATCAGATTCGCGGCATCCATCAGATGTGCCGTGCTCAACCGGCCTGTCGCAAGCGAGTCATTCTCTTCAAAACAAACGGAAAGGAGGTAGCTGGCGAACCGTACTTCAACGGGATATAGAAGGTTAAAGCTTAAAGAACTGGATTTGACATAAAATTTTTGCGTGATCACTTCCAGCAAAAATTTTAAAAGCGGGGTATGGTCATTCGCGTACTTCCTCAGATAGCGATGGTGAACACCAATCATGTGAACGGTTGAAACAGCCTCTACCGTATTAATAAACTCGGTCCCATGCTGCACGTACTCGATGTCACCGATGGAATCCAGCGGCTTTTTAAAAGAGAGGATCAGCGTTTTGCCTTCTGGGGAAGTAGTGAAAATCTTCACCTTTCCTTTAACGAGCACATACAAACAATCAGGGGGATCACCTTGAGAACAAATTAACTCTCCATGATCAAAGCTGAATAACGATAGATGAGGCTTCACTTCCTCGTTAAAGATGTTTTCGATACCATGTATTTGAAGATAATGCTCGAGCAGCTTAGGATCCTGAATCTCTTTCATTCCTGTTATTCACCCCATGACTTTTCAATACTTATTTTCAAAAATCATATCATCAAAACTTCAGAATCACCACGCCTGCGATCATCATTCCTATTCCGATGAACTGCGGCAGCCTCATTTTCTGTTTCATTACCCCAAACCAGCCTCTGCCATCGACTAAGAAAGTAATCGCCAGCTGTGCGATAAGGATAACGGCAATGGAAAGGGTAACACCGATCTTATGAATCGAAAAAATATTACCATAAATGACGACAGCGGCAAACGAGCCGCCAGTCAAATACAAAGGTTTTACACCTTTAAATCTTTTCCACTTTCCATCTCGAACGATCATGACGATCAATATTGCCATCAGGAAGCCAGTTAACTGTGTAACAGTAGCAGCTTGCCAAGCACCGATGTCTTGACTGATACGGGAATTCGCTACACCCTGCAGCGTAATGAAGCCCCCGGCTAAAAAAGCAAAGATAACACCTCTCATAATCTCACTTCCCAACTCAATTTCTTTCCTAATTAAAAAACAGATCCACTTATGTTGGAAAGGACATATGTCCTAAAGTTAGATATTTTTGTTCTGATAAAGAAATGATAACGATATGATGATTTAGTGTTTTCACTTTCCACTTCTCAAATTATCGTTTAAAATAAAGAGCTGCACGACAATCTCTACGAAAGAGGTAAGATGATGAAACGTATTTCAATGCTATCAAACAAAAATAAAAATCAAGAACCGAAATCTGATGAGATCAAGAACCGTGAAAGCTGGCTGAAGATTATCATCATAGGCGCATTCGCACTTTTATTATTCTACAAAATCGCAACAGCGCCATTTGTTTTCCGTTTTTCAGATTTCATCTCATTGTTTTGCTCGTTATTTGCAATCGCAGTTACTCTAATCTATTTCAATAAGATCAATAAGCTGGAAAAGATGCTTGAGTCTTATACGAAAAGCAAACCAGTTCAACAGCCGGAAATGCAAATAGCCGAGGAAAAAGTGGAAGAGCCAGATCAGACGCAGCTTGACCTTTTTGATGAAAAAGTGGAAGAAGATGAAGTTGTTGAAGCGGTAGATGTAACGGAAGAAGAGCTAGAAGAAAGTGAAAAAGAAGAAAAAATCTCTGAAGAAATTTTTGAAACACAACGCATCAAAGAAGAAGAGCTTGCAAAAATTGAGATGGATAAAACACAGATTTATAATGAACTATTTACTCGAGCTCAATTAAATGAAGAAGAAATGAAATATTTTAATGAAAGAATCAGAGAGAAAGAAACAGAATCCTTTAACACCAAACAAGAACTGAATCAGTTTAAAGAACGCATTCAAAATGTTTTCAAGAAAACGCCTCAGTTTTTCCAAAAAAGAGATTCAAGAATTGAGGGGATCGTTCGAATGCTGAATCCTGTTACACTGAAAAATGCCTCTCTTGAGGATCTCAATCAGCGGTTAGATGGGGTCATTGATGTAATTCCGACAGAGACACTTGATTCATTAGTGCGAGATGGTTTCCTGGATTCGCATTATCACTTAACACGCTCAGGCTACCGTGAATTCGTTACTGTAAGCAAGACATTCCAATAAATAACGTAAACCTCCTTCTTATTAAAAGAAGGAGGTTTCTATTTAAGGGCGAAGTTTAAACTAACGGAATGGCTCTTTACTAAAGACTTGTTGCTATTGGATTTTCTATTATTCATCATCATCAAGTTGATTGGAGCGCAAGGTGCGTGCCTTCTACATGAGAAGCTTCTCGCTAGGCATGCGACGAGGAAGCTCACGCCGGTAGCATTTACTTGTAGACGCAGGAGCAATAATACTTCTCTGAAGCGGTCAGGTGGAGACTCCTAATGGCGTGAAGCGGCAGGAGGCTCACCGCACGCCCCGTGGAAAGCGAGCAGCCTGGAGCGGAAATCAATTACATTCAACTACAATGGATTCGAAAACAGGTTACGAAAAAAACGTTTAAGGCGGTGTTTGTATGAACGATCTTCAATTAATCGAAACATACAAAAGTGACCTTCACAATTATTCTGTGGAGCAGCTGAGACATATACCTGAAACCGGGGTTTGGTCACTATGTCAAATGTACGACCATGTGATTCTTGTTGCTCATGAATACCTTAATCATGTCGATTCTTGTACGGAAGCAGCGGAAGAGCAAAAACTCGGAAAGACGGAATTTGGTGAAAAATTGTTTCGAATTGGAGGATTCCCGCCAATTAAAATTCGTTTACCTGATGAAATGAATGCTCCTCCAAATAACTCAGAAACCAATGAAGAACTAATAAGGAGAATCGACCAGGTCATTGAAAGGATGAAGGATTGTGAAGGAAAAGTAGACTCAATAAATCCAAACTACAAAATAAGACATGGTGGCTTTGGATGGCTTAACGCACGGGAATGGTACGACTTAATCGGCATGCATTTTCGTCATCACCTGAGACAGAAGAGTGAGCTCGAAAAGAAAGTATTAGTGAGATAAAAAACAAACCTCCTTCATAATTAGAAGGAGGTTTCGTCGTTATCGGGCAAAGAGGTGATTGCCAATCTTCGTTACAGATTGTCTGGTGAAAATCCAGGTGTTCGTCGCAAGATCAGGGTTGTAATAATAAACGGAACCGTATGTAGGATCCCAGCCCTGCATCGCATCGAATACAGCACGATAAGCATAGCTATTAGGTTTTAAATGATATTGTCCATCATGAACAGCAGTAAATGCATTCGTTTGATGAATGACATCTCCCACGTTATCAGGGAATGAGGCATCATCGATTCGATTTAAGATTACAGCCGCCACAGCCACTTTTCCTATGTATGACTCGCCTCTTGCTTCTCCGTGAACGACTCTTGCCATTTTTTCAACTTCATTAAGCATCAAAAAGGTTGCAGGACCTGCAACGCCATCTGAAGACAGATTGGACTTATACTGAAAATCCATGACAGCTCTCTCGGTAATCGGACCATAAAACCCTGTAACTGGACCATAAAAGAAACCCATCTCTTTCAAATTTTGCTGTAGCTCTGACACCTCATATCCTTGATTGCCGACCTTTAACAAACCATGAGCTTGTACATTTGAAGGTACAAACAGCACCGCAGCTAAAACAAATAAAGTTATAACTTTCCTTATAAAATCTTTCATAATTGGCTCCTTTCTCCACTTTTTTCTATATATTATCAGTTAAGAAAAGTGCGGGCATGAAGCACTTGCTCTATTTTTACAAAATAAAAAATGTACGCTAAAAGTAGGAAGTTATGACAAATTACTGTACTATTCTACTAACTCAGCCTTAGACAGGTTTTTAATTTGCAATCATAGGGTATATTAGGAAATTGTTCTATCTTAGGAAACGATATGAGTAATTTCCTTCAAAAGGGAAATAGTAACAAATGAATGATTCCTTAGGAGGCTATAAGATGGAAAACACGAGTGATTTTGTAGAAAAATTGCATGATGATCAGGAGAAGCAAGAAAAGAACAAAAAGCAGGGAAAAGGAAATCCTGGACAGAAATTGCCGAACAAGCAGCATAGCACAAACAAGTAAATTATATGTCTGGACCATAGTGAAGCGATTGCGTCACTGTGGTTTTTTTATGGGTCAAAAATCTCCACTGCACCTAGACGTATCTGGACAGAAACCTGGATTATCCTTACACATTTTTTTCGCGAACTTCGGATAAATCTTACGTAGTTGATTAAAATAGCACACGATCTTATGGTTCAGCCTGACACTGCAGTTTTCGAAATTCAAACGAAACTCCTCTCCGACCTGCATGTTCATGAGAGGTTCTTTTCGAAATAATAAAGGGGTTATATGGTTCGTAACGGTGTCGTACACATTTATGATTCGTGTGCTATTTTTAACTTCTTTATAAAATCTCCTTACGAACTCCGTATTTCCGATCGGCAAACTTGCAAAGGTATAAAGAATAGGGTTGTTAAATGGTGTGTTCAAGGTAGCATCTAATGTAAAAAGGGTAGCTAGACAAGCACCGAGGCTATGACCTGTCACAAGCAGTTTTTTCTCTGGGGAAAGTCTCATAAGGGTTGTTAAAATAATACTTCGGGAGGCTGAATAGATGCGGGTGATTCCGCGGTGCGTTTTACCGCTGTTTTTCACAAAGGGATACGTAACTTGAGGGATATCTAAGTAGGAGGATACGTTTTTTACCGTTGAAGTTCCGCGAAAAACGACGACAACGTGATCAGCAGATTCTGCGATAAAACCGAAGATCTCACCGGAAGTAGAAGGGATGGGGCACTTCAGAGAATACCCACTTGGGAGTGTGAACGTTTTTCCGTCACTTAATTGATAAGCTTGATGACACATGACAGCCAAAAACATAGCAAGATGGCCATCATATTCATAAACTTTCTTATCTTTACCCATAAGCTCCACTCCCCTCAGAATACTAGATGTAATAGTATATGAGTGTGGATGCAGCAAGGTATAGACGGATATGATGGTTATTCATAGAATGTGGTAAAATCAGTAAAAAGGGCATAACATAAGCATGGGGGATAATATGCAGATCATTGATACAATTCCATATTTTAAGCAAAACTATCATTCTTCTATCCAATTCTTGAGGAATTATTACGAAGAGTACCCAGAGATATTTAAAGAATATTTTGCTTATCATTGCAAAGATACAGAAGAAAGGCATCAGGCTTCATTAGAGAAATATCCAGACGTTTTATCCGATATTGACCGTGTTTACAAAAATATTGTGCCTATCATACATGAAACTGATGAACACTATGAGAGCAACTACCATGTATCGTTTCCCGTAGACATCAACCTCATTGTAGGAGGGTTTGGCTCTAATGCATATACATACCGTCAAATCATTCCGAACATCACCTTTGCTCTAGAAAAATTATCACCCGTCCCAGACCACTTAAGAACGATCGTAGCACATGAATTTGGTCATGCTGCACACAACATCATTTCAAATGATGCAGGGATAAACTGGTTAAATGTCGATTGGAACAGTCCGTTAACATGGCTTTATCAAGAAGGAGCAGCAACCCATTTCTCCAGACAAACCGCAAAAGGCATTAAAGAATCTGTGTATTTTTCCTTTGATGATGAAGGAGAAGAATGGCTGCAGTTTTTTAGTCGAAACCAAGAAAAAGTCATTTCCGAATTTGCAAAGGATGTAACAACTGAAACACCATTTGCAGTATTTAAAGAATGGTTCTCCATCAATGGAGGATTAAAGTTTGGCTACAATCGGTTAGGTTATCTCATCGGGGATCAGTTTTTTCAGAACCTCATAAAAATCCATGGCGAGCATGGTGCCATTACCGCATGGAAAGACCCGAACTTCAAAGAAAATGTGATTAACTGGTTATTAAACACTACACAAAAAGTTTGAGTTTAAAATGAATCCACAAATTTCGAGGGTGAATCCAAAAGTTTGGGCTGTGAATCCAAAAGTTTTGGCATTTAATCCACGAGATTTGCCCTTCAATCCAGGAATAGTCATTTATATATAACATCTGGATAGAAAACAAAACACGCCTGGAAATCATCCTAAGCGTGTTTTCGTGTTTTAATAGGAAGACTCCTCAACTGATCGGTCCCGTTGTTTTACTAGCAAAAAAGAAATTCCGACTCCTATAATGACGAGCAGCAGCATCACCCCATAGATTGCATGAATGCCTGAAGCCAATATCTCTTGAAGCTGAACGAGTTTTTCGGATGGAAGATTTCCATGTTCAAAGGATGCGTTTAGATTCAAATCGTCTTGACCTTCTTTCTCTGCTTTTGAAAGAGTAATAATATTGAAGATCGTTCCGAATACGGCTGAACCAAGTGTCTGGCTGAACGTGTTGGTAAAGGTGTTCGATGCCACAGCCACCCCTCTTTTGCTTGATGGGACAGAGGATTGGATGATCACCATAAAGACTGGCATCATCAGACCCATTCCGAGTCCCAGCACGCCTGATGCTACATAGATCAAGAACTCAGGAGAATGTGCGGTTAACGAGAAAAAGATGGCTGATGCTGCGGCAACAACCGTTAATCCGAGTGTGATGATCCAGTTTTCTTTAATCTTTCCAACGAGGTTCCCAACGATCAGCGACCCAAGAGTCCAAAACACCGGAAGTGGCATGAGGATGAACCCTGCTTGTGTTGCGGTTTTTCCCATAACTCCTTGACTCCAGATCGGCAAGTAGATCGTGATACATATAATAATAGCCCCGACAATGAGCGTTAGCGTGTTCACGATCAGAACACTTCGATTTTTAAACAGATTAAGCGGAATAAGTGGTTCCGGCGATTTCAGCTCAATTCTCACAAAAACTACAAACGTAATAAGTGCGAAGAAGAAAAGTCCGATGATCGTCGGGCTCGTCCATTCCTGCGTCTGGCTTCCAGTTAAAAGGGCATACAGGAAAGCAATCGTCCCGAGCGAGAAAGTTACAGCGCCTTTGTAATCAATGTATGGTTTTTCTTTTGTAAGATCTTCCTTATAGTTAACGACTAGCATGAAGAACGCAAGAAGACCGAACGGAATGTTTAAGAAAAAGATGTAGCGCCATGAAAGGGTATCGACTAAAAAGCCGCCCATCAATGGTCCTAAAACGCCAGCCACTCCCCAAACGGCTGAGATCCAGCCTTGTGCTTTCGCTCTGTCCTTCGCTTCGGAATAGAGATCTCCGATAATTGTCATCGTGATTGGCATAACCGCTCCAGCACCAAGACCTTGAATCGCGCGATAGAAGATAAGCTGTTCCATCGACATGGCAATTCCGCAGAGTGCAGATCCTACCAAAAAAAGGACGATTCCAGATAAGATAACCTTCTTCCGCCCGAACAAGTCGGCAAGCTTACCATAGATCGGCGTCGATACAGCAGTCGCCAGCATGTATACCGCATACACCCAGCTAACAAGTTCAATCCCCGATAGATCACTCGTGATACGAGGTACGGCGGTACTGACAATCGTACCTTCCATTGCCGCGAGAACCGTAACAAGCAGAAGCGCGGTCATAATTTGTTTTTTCATATGATTCCTCCTCAAAAAACAGGCAAAACATCTATAAAATAAATAAATCGATTAAAACGTTCATCACAACAAAGAAATATATTACCACTAAAGGTTGTTTTAAGCTATTATGTAAAACTTTGAAGTGTGATAGGTGAAAACTGAGGAAGTTTGGTCGGGAAATGGGGTTGTATTAATAAACGAATCTGCAGCTTTGACCGAACAGGGCATCATTCTGAGCGTAGGTGAGACATTTTGAGCGTATGAAGTCAATTCTGAGCGTAACTCGGTGATTTTGAGCGAAGATAGGACAATCTTGAGCGAACGTGTAATAATTAAAAGAACACGTACCGTAAAAACAAAAAAGGAAGAAACAGGACCGCTTCTTCCTTTTTGTTATGATTTCGGATTTCTTCTTGTTTCGGATATAATAACCTTACTTATTAATAAAGTAAGAAGGTGTTCCATTTAATCATGTTATTTGATGAGCGAGTTCATAAATATGAATACAAACTTAATGATACAGAAGATCAAATTATCGAATATATACTCAATAACAAAGAAGAAGCTACCTCCTTATCTATCCAGCATCTAGCATCTAAACTTTATACTGTTCCGAATACAATTACGAGGTTAACCAAAAAGTTAGGATATGAAGGGTTTGCTGAGATGAAGATCAGCCTTAAGGAAGAAATCAAAACACCTAAAGCTGAAGAGTCAGAAGACCAACTCGTTTTTAATGTTTACAAGACAATAGATTTGATCGACAAAAATAAATTTGCTTCCGCAACAAAGGCAATTCAAGAGGCTCGTCGTGTTCTTTTCTTTGCAGTTGGCGATACAGCGCCTTTTTGTGAAATGGTTGTAAAGAACCTTAAAGTGGTGGGGAAGCATGGGGAATATTATAACCATAGACATGATATGCTTCATGAAGTAAACCAAATGGAAGCGTCAGAAGTTCTGTTTCTCATCTCTTTGTCTGGTGAAACCAAACAGGTTTTAGATGTCGCTAAGATAGCAAAGGAAAAAGGCAGTCGTATTATTTCTCTTACCCACTTTAACAAAAATACGCTGCAATATTTAGCAGACGTTAATTTGTTTTGTTATTCTCCAGCCATAAAATTTAACGATTATAACATTACGGATAAAACACCGGTTATGCTGATAGTACGGGCATTCTCTGAATACTATTGGAATGCCGTTAGATGATGTGTATAAATACACAAAAAGAACGTAGAAAATAAAATATCTGTGTACAAATAAGAAGAATTCAACTTCTTATTTTTTTTTGCTAGTATGTAACCAAAGTGGAACACGGAAAATTGAAAGGGGTTACAAAAATGTTGTTAAAAAAATTAACATCAGTATCCTTACTTAATACAAAAAAATCGTTTGGTTCCAAAGACGAGGTAATAAAATATCTTATTAAGCAGTTGATGGCAGAGGGGAAGCTTCATTCAGAAGAGGAGTTTTACCGGGCTGTTATGGATAGGGAATCACTTTCACCGACTGGATTTGAAGGCGGTTTAGCGATTCCTCATGGAAAATCATCAGCAGTAAAAGAAGCAGTGTTCGCTGTTGCTACATTAGAAAGACCGATTGGGGATTGGGAGAGTGTCGATCCTGAAAACCAAGTAGAATTAGTAATTTTGTTAGCGATTCCAAAAAATGAAGAAGGATCAACACACCTTTCCCTTTTATCAGAACTCGTAACAAGATTATCAAATGAAGAATATAAAAATAATTTACTGCAGGCGCAAACAAATCAAGAATTATATGATCGTCTAGATCAATCGCATGACATTGAAAAAACGAAAAGTACGCATAACCCTAATAAGACGGTGCTGGCGATAACAGCTTGTCCAGCTGGAATTGCACATACTTATATGGCCGCAGAAGCTTTAATAAAAGCCGGTAATGAAATGGGTATTCGAGTATTCGTTGAAAAGCAAGGCGCAAATGGAATAGAAGACCGCTTTACAAAGGTTCAATTGCAGCAAGCAGATGCAGTGGTCTTTGCGGTAGATGTTGCTGTAAAGGATGAAGAACGCTTTAAACATCTTCCTAAGGTGAAAACTTCAGTTGCAGAACCACTAAGAAATGCTGAAGCTATTTTACAAAAAGCGTTAACGAAAGCTGAAAATCAACCCAAAAAAGAGCCTGTTGATCATTCCCTTGATGACCACACAGAACAAAAATCAGTAAAAACAGAGATTAAGGATTCTCTATTAACCGGAATCTCATATATCATTCCAATCATTGTTGCAGGCGGAATGACTCTCGCAGCTGCAGTATTTATTTCTCAAGCGTTCGGACTTCAAGAACTTTATGATACAGAGGGCTCATGGTTGTGGCTTTTGCGACAGCTCGGTGGCACTCTTTTGGGTCAGCTGATGATTCCAATTCTAGCTGCTTATATGGCTTACTCTATTGCGGATAAACCAGCATTAGGACCAGGCTTTGCGGCAGGAGTTGCGGCAAACTTAATTGGAAGCGGCTTCTTGGGTGGTATGCTCGGCGGTTTATTAGCGGGTTACTTTTTAAAATATCTAAAACAGACCGTAAAGCCAAAAGGGACATTCGCTGGCTTTGTAAGCTTCTGGTTCTATCCTGTAATTGGAACACTCGTTGTTGGTTCGATCATGTTGTTTGTGGTCGGAAAACCATTGGCATTTGTAAATGAAGGACTTATTCAATGGCTTGAAGGCATGAGTGGTGCAAACGCAATAATATTAGGTGCGATTATCGGAGCTATGGTTTCGTTTGACCTTGGAGGTCCAATAAATAAAGCAGCGTACACGTTTTGCATTGGTGCAATGGCGAGCGGAAATATCGTTCCTTATGCGGCGTTTGCCTCTGTCAAGATGGTTTCAGCATTCTCAGTAACAGGCGCAACGATTATCGGGAAAAAATATTTTACCAAACAAGAACAAGAAGTCGGGAAGCAAACCTGGCTGCTGGGCTTAGCGGGGATAACAGAAGGTGCCATCCCGTTCATGATCAATGATCCACTCAGAGTTATACCGTCATTGATTGCAGGATCAGCTGTTACAGGTGCAATCGTTGCTTATTTTGATATCGGTCTAAATGTACCGGGTGCAGGTATTTTCTCACTTGCCCTACTGCAGGGGAACTCACTTTTATTAGCAGCATCCATTTGGTTTGGGGCAGCACTAATCGGAGCATTTATTTCGATGGTTCTTCTGATTCTTACTCGTAAATATAAAAAGAAAGAAATTTCACAGAAAAAAGCAGCATAGATGGAGGAGAATAGAATGAAAAATGTTCATATCGTTCCACATATGCACTGGGACAGAGAATGGTATTTCTCAACAGAAGAATCTAGAATTTTATTAGTTAACAATATGGAAGAGATCATGGATATGTTAGAAAGTAATCCGGATTATCCTTATTATGTTTTGGATGGACAAACTTCTATATTAGAAGACTACTTTGCGGTCAAACCAGAAAATAAACAACGTGTAAAAAAACTTGTTCAAGAGGGCCGGTTAATTATCGGTCCTTGGTATACACAGACAGACGAGATGATTGTTGGAGCTGAATCAATCGTTCGGAATCTATTATACGGAATAAAAGATTGTGAAGAGTATGGAGATTTTATGCGAATTGGCTATCTCCCTGATTCATTTGGACAATCCGCACAGATGCCTATGATCTATAATGGGTTTGATATTAACTATTCCATCTTTTGGCGGGGAACTTCAGAGCGCCATGGTACGGACAAAACGGAGTTCTATTGGCAAACAGAGGATGGATCGAAGGTACTTGTACAATTATTCCCTCTAGGTTATGCGATAGGCAAGTATTTACCAGAGGAAGAAGAAGCTCTTCAAAAGCGGATGGATAAGTACTTCACTGTGTTAGATCGAGGAGCAACCACAGAAA
The DNA here is from genome assembly GCF_001999465.1 of Fictibacillus arsenicus. GTDB lineage: Bacteria > Bacillota > Bacilli > Bacillales > Fictibacillaceae > Fictibacillus > Fictibacillus arsenicus. Next base: position 756,940 of record NZ_MQMF01000002.1, on the reverse strand, counting down.
ACATCATTTTACCTAATGGTCATGATCAGATGCCCATTCAGAAGAATATTTTTGAGGTAATTGAAAAGTTGCGGAAGCTTTACCCAGATCGGGAATTTTTCCTAAGTAAATATGAAAATGTGTTTGCAGAAATTGAGAAGCAGCAGGATCTCCCAACTTTAAAAGGTGAGTTTTTAGATGGTAAATACATGCGAGTACATCGCAGTATCTACTCGACTAGAATGGATATTAAGGCTGCGAACACAAGAATCGAAAATAAAATCACAAATACATTAGAACCATTAGCTTCACTTGCATATAGCCTTGGATTTGAATATCATCACGGTTTAATCGAGCTGATTTGGAAAGAAATCATGAAGAATCATGCACACGACAGTATCGGTTGCTGCTGTTCTGATAAAGTGCACAGGGAAATATGCAATCGTTTTTTCCTGGCTGAAGAAAAAGTCGATCAGTTGATTAAATTTTATAAGCGTAAAATCGTTGATAGCTTGGATACTCAAAAACAAGAAGATCGCTTAACGGTTTTCAATTTATTGCCTTATGAACGTAACGAAGTAACTACAACGAATGTGATAACGAAGTTGAAATCATTCAAATTAGTAGATAAAGATGACAATGAATTGGATTTCGAAATCCTTGAAAGTGAAATCATGGACCCTGGTTTAATTGATAGACAGATCGTACATTATGGCAACTATGATCCTTTTTATAACTATACGATTCAATTTAAAGAAACACTTCCTGCAATAGGATATAAAACGTTTTTCGTTTCAGAAAGTGAACAGAAAACATCATCTTCTATCTCTAATGTGGACAAAGTGGATACGGATTTTTACGAAATCACGGTTAATTCGAATGGAACATTAAATATCTATGATAAAAAACTGAAGCAGCTCTTTGAGAATGTTCTTCTCATGGAAAATGAGGGAGATGACGGAGATGAATATGATTTCTCTCCATTGCCAAATAAAGACGTGATCTATAGTGACCAAGTAAAGGCAGCTGTAAAAATAAATCAAAACCGTTATGAAGCTACAATCGAAATAGATTATAGATTAGATGTCCCTTCAAATCTAGAGAAAAGAAAATTGAAGGAGATTGATCATTCAGTTGAGATTCATTTGACTATTACTGTTCCAAATCATAAACCGATAATCAACTGTAAAATGGAGATAAACAATCATGCAAAGGATCACCGGCTTAGAGCATTAATCCCGACAAACATCGCGTCGGCATTCTCGCTATCCGATAATCAATTCGGCTTAATCAAACGTCCAGTAATAGACCCTGCCATACACGTATGGGAACAAGAAGATTGGGACGAGCGTCCAGATCCTATTTATCCGATGCTAACCTATGCGGGTCTTTCAAATAATGATTATGGTGTAAGTGTTCTTACCAACAGTACGAGAGAATATGAAATCACTGGTGAAAATTTTGATACCCTTGCCATAACTTTATTTAGGAGTGTCGGTTTTCTTGGTAAAGAAGAAATGCTGCGCAGACCAGGACGACCATCTGGAATTAAATTACCAACTCCTGATTCTCAAATGATTGGAAAGCAAACCATAGATTTTGCGATTGCAACACACACTCATGAAGCAAACGTGGCACGAATTGCAAAAGAATATCTAACACCTGTTGAAACATATAATAAAATTCCACACGACGCCATGAAGCTTAACAATTCTGGAATAAAGACACCTCTATCGTTTAGTTTATTTAAAGAGGTCGAGCCAAACGTCGTATTGAGTACTTTGAAAAAAGCTGAAAAAGAGAATAAATTGATCTTACGCTTGTACAATCCAACAAATGAAGAAAAACAGGCAGTATATGAGTTGCCGCATAAAACGGAATATGCTTCACTCACAAACTTAAATGAGAAATCACAAGAAGAGCTTGAATTGAAAAACAACAAAGTTCAACTAGTTGTAAAAAAAAACCAGGTAAAGTCAATCATGTTCTAGAAAAAAGGCACTTTCATAGTGCCTTTTTTCAATGCTTAAAGAATGATGAATAAAACAAAAACAGCCAAACCAAGTGGTCGTGGCTGTTTCTTTGCTGCTAAACTTTATTTAAATCCTTCTATTCTTCTTCAGATTTTCGTCTTACCCCAGTTGTATCAAAACCTGGCTTCTTTTCGAATTCGTACTCTGCGTTCAATTCTTTTGCAAATTCGTACTCCTCACTGTTTGAATCTGCGATCTGATTCTTAGGGGTTTGGGGAAGGGAAGTAATATTTTTGTCCTTGTTTCCCTTATGATGATGGTGTCTCAAATAAATCATCTCCTCATGAAATTTTTTTACTCTGTTAGATTGTGGAATTGAGAGTATTTTTATGAGAAGAATTTATTTGAGAAGATTTTATTTTTCTCGGGCACCTAACTCTGTACCCAGCTCTATGAGCGAATGATTGATCCTCCATACATAATAAAGATGATGGATTAAGTCACGCTGAGAGTGTTTTCTGCTTGGAGCGAGTCGTTCGATTTGCTCACGTTCGTTTTCAAGACTGTACATTAGAGGGTCTTCCACTTCAGTTCGCTTAAGCAGTTCCATTAGTGTATCCATGTTATGCCCAAGCTTTTCTTCGGTCATTTTGAACACTTCTACCAATTCTTCTGGATAGTCGAATCCTTTTCGATAGGATGAAGCGACGAGATGCTTCGCGTAATAATTGATGGCAGACAGCACCGTGAACCACCGGCTCATATCCGTATGGGCAGGAGAGCCTGGCCGCTGCATTAAAGTTTGAGCTTCATCTCTTATAGCCTTCAGCTTTTGATCCAGTGAAAACCCTTTTTCAGAAAGCTCTTTAACGTTTACATCCTCACGAAAACTTTTTACATATTCAGTAACATATGGTTTAAGTTCTTCAAAAAATTCATTGATGGATTCGGCCACTTTTTGTTTGGTTTTCTTCGGAAAAATGATCGTTGAAACAACTAGTGCGATCAATGCACCTGCAATCGTATCAAGAACGCGGGCACCGATAAGCTCAAACGTAATACCGCCAAGCAAGATATCATACATGAACGCGATCAGCATCGTGATGAACAAACTCATCATCGTGTACGATACGGTGAGTAAATAAAAAGCTAAGAAAATAACGGCAAACAGCAAGATAACTTCAATAACTGGCTGACCGGATAACAGCTTTGCCATCAAAAAGCCGATCACTGCCCCTATAATAGTCCCAAGTGAACGCTGGTATCCTTTCGTGTAAATACGGCCGATCGATTCAGTTCCAAGCAGGACGATAAACGCAGTAAGCAGAACCCAGTACGGCTGTGTAGGGGAGATGATCTCTCCGATAATGATGGACAGAACACCAGCTGCCAACGCCTGATAAGCTTTTTTCGTGGAAGGCTTCAAACCTGTATCTTCTTTTGGAGCATCTTCTTCTAAAACTTCTTCCGTTTCTTCTGATGCAGCTGTGACAGTCTTTTTTTCATGCAAAGACTGTTGTATCGTAGTAGCACCTTCAATCACATGGTTCGCGATCGATTCAATACGTCTTATCAAAAATACCCAGCCCTTTGGCTCTTGATCACGATTCAAGAGGTCCAGAATCATAAGACGCAGCTTTTGAACGGCTCGTTCGGCTCCTTCTAAATTCTGTCCTTCTTCATTCGGCGCAAGTACATTTGCATCTCGAAGAGACTGGGTGACCTCTATGAGCAGAGGTCTTATCTCCTCCAGGTCTTGAGCATCCGCAGTTTTCAAACTCCGGATCGAATCAGATAATGTTTCGGCAAGCATCCCGGTATCAAAAACGTATAACCGAAGCTGTGAAGCAGTTAAACCTGGCCACATTTCATTAACATCTTCTGCTTTTATGTATCCTGACACAATCACGGCGTACTCTTTTAGCTTAAGTACATTCTTCTGTATCTCTTTTTTGCGTTTGAGACTTACTTCGGGGTCTCTCATGGCATTAAGTAAAAGATTAAAGGTAAGATTGCTCTGGAAATGAAAAGAACGAATACTTTTCTTAAGATTTTTTGCCGTACCTTGAAAGAGGATAAAATTCACAACATACGCGTAAAGAATACCGATCGCGATACCAGCGAAAAACCAAGGCAGCTGGTTGCTGTGCAGCTTTAAAACAGAAGAGATATAAACCGTCATAAAAGCGATCATCGATAAAGAAAAATACCTCACCCCAAAGCGGGTCAAATAAAAACTGCAAAAAATGATAATGATCATCATCACATCGATGTAATACGCATTGCCGGATAAAGAGCCGATCGTTATCCCAAACATGGCTGAAGGGGCCATCAGCAAGGTCGTTACTTTCATCTTTTCCTTCGTGTCATCCATGACCGCCATGATTCCGAGCAATCCAGCCATACCGGCAACAATGGAAGGTGTGATAACGAAATTACCAGCAGCACGCATGATCAATAGTGTTGTAAAAACTGAGGCAATTAAGCTGATCGTCGCGCGGCTAGCTTTATAAAAGCGGATCTTTCCCGGGTCCGAGGCTAGCAGTCTGCCGAGCCAGTCATGTTTTCTATGAAGATTTCTCATCTATTTCACCCCGTTTCTCCCGATAAAGAATAAGTATCATCCTACCACACGCTTATTTATTATCCCAAGTTATTGCCTTTTACACCTGTAAACATGCACAGGAGATTGCACATTGCTAATTCACAAAGGAATATACTTCCAATCTGTGGAATATAGAGAGGATAAGTTTCCAAAGAAAAAGTAACATCCACATTTAAATAGAGGTGGTAACTATGGAAAAATGCGTATACTTTAATGATAATTTTTTCTCTTCGGGGAAAACGGATATTTACAATGAATCTCAAGAAAGAATTGGAGAAATTGATTTAAAGAGTGCATTCGGTTCGAGTTTGAACGTGGAGAATGAAAAAGGAGAAGTTGTTGTTGAAGGAAGCTTTCCTTTTTTCTCAGGAAGATGGAACATCAAACAACCAGATGGGACTGAGTTAGGTGAGGTTAAATCCTCTTTCTCATTCTTCTCGAAACGGTATCATTATCTCACTCATAACGCCACATATGAAATTGAATCACCGGCATTTTCAAAAGAATACACCATACTTGATGAGAACAAATCGGAAATAGCAACGTTCAAAAAAGTGAACGGCTTCTTTCAATCAGCAGCTTTCGAATTAAAAAATTACTCGGATTCATTATCCACTGAAGAACTGATCGCAGTTGTGATGGGCGTAAATGCAATCGAAAAAAACAACAGTGCGAATGCTGGAGGAGGAGCGGCTACTTAAAATGACAAGAGGTTATATACAGCAATGAGTAAATTGTTTTGGGTTATGATGGCACTTGCCGTCGTATTTATTGTTGTATTTTTTTATACCGAGACTCCTATTTCAAGGAAACGGATTTTAAAGGAGAGTTACTTTGAATGCTAGACTGCTGATATTACTTTTGATCCTATTATTAACTGCTTGTCAAAATAACGAGGATAGAGAATATATCCATTGGTCCGAAGCAGGGGAAAATGTGACTATGAGATTGAGGGATGGCGGGGTAGATTACAAGGTGGAGAATGGTGAAATTTATATTCCAAAAGAGCAGTTGAAAAGAGCAACGTATTGCTGCACATAGTTTTAATTTTAGTAGAAACTTTGAGGAGAAACGTCATCTTTAAATATAGGAGGGTTGGCTGTGATATTCGCTCTTGTTGCATTTTTTTTGATTTTTATTACACTTTTAGGAATTGAAAGCCAGCTTAGAAAAAATCATAAACAAAATGAAAGAATAACAGAACTGTTGGAAGAAATTAAAGAAAATCAACGGTATTAAACAAATATAATACCGAAAAGATGGAGGCGCAGTTTGGAAAAAAGCTGGAACTCTAGAACTTCATACATTTAAAATAAGGTAGACCGTCTCAAGGAAAGAGGTGTGGAATATGACTTATATCATTCAATATGGGATAGCAATCTTTACGTTTCTGTTCTCAACATTTTCTGCTTGGTATGAAGGAAGCGAATTAAGAGATGTTCAATGGGAGTGGAATCACTCGGCTATTATCTCAAAATGGCTGAACGGAGCTGTGACAGCACCTTCGGATATTTCCGGACTCGACCACTTTATTTATGCAGCAAAATTTAAGCCGGTCTTTCCAATTCTTATGGCAGTTAGTGGTTTGTATATCATTATACTAGCCGCTACCTGGCTGCTAAGGAATCAAAGAAACAAATTGTTTATGTTCCTTGACATACTTGGACTGTTATTGATGCTAGCAAGCTTACTTACTTATCAGTCCCCAACAAAAGGACTTGAATTGTTTACTATGCTGTTTATCGTAATGGGATTATTGAGCATCACGGCTTCGGCAGTTATAAAAATGAAATTGCCAATAAAAGAAAACATATTGAATTAAACATGTAAACCAACCAAAAGAGATAGCTCGTTGCACACAATCTTAAGAAAAAATAAAGACTTATAAACCTTTTTGTTTTCTTGTAAAGTTATGAACAGTTAGAAGAAAACAGAGGTGGAATATGTCAAAAATAAAAATTGAATCACCCAAAATTCATCCTGATTTAAGAAGTGCGAATTTCCAAGATATCTTCTATGAAGAAGAGCCGGAACTCATAAACTGTACAATCGTTAACTCCCAAGCAGACAATGAAGTAATGGATAAGGTTGTCTTTTCAAAAGTTATTTTTAAGAATACGACTTTTATGAATTGTACGTTTATGAACATCGATGTGACGGATGTGGTTTTTGAGAATTGTAATCTATCGAATACACGCATGTGCGAAGGTATTATACATAGAGTCACGTTTAAAGAATGCAAACTGTTGGGCGTGGATTTTTCAGGAGCTAATCTTGGCAACGTCCTTTTCGAGGACTGTGATTTAAACTTAAGCAATTTTACGGAGACTCGTTTCAAACAAGTTGGATTCGAGGGAACTTCATTAAGAAGCGCTAATTTTTTCGATGCTAAATTAAATAAGGTTCGTTTACAAAACTGCGATCTGAATGATGTGGATTTTACACAGACGATTCTAAAAGGCATTGATATAAGCACGTGCAGATACGAGCAGATCAATGTCTCTTCTGAAAGTTTAAAAGGGTGCGAAGTTTCACCTAATCAAGCGATAGGATTCTCAAGATTGTTAGGACTTAAAATTAAAGAGTAATAGAAAAAAGACGTCCAGCAGGACGTCTTTTGTGCGTATTGCGGCGAGAGACAGCACTCCACATAGTGCATTGCCAAAAAGGCGCGTCAATCTCGTCTTATGCAAATTAGCTCATCGCTAAACTAGTATACCATCCTTCGTGCTGATTGAGAAGGGGGTACCTTCTTAAGACATAGGCATAAGATAATCCCATAAGTCTTTGAAGGGAATGAGCAGAGTGTATAATTCTTACTACCGTAATGACCATTCACAAGCAGAAGCTTTACTTATGAGTATTCAAAGAGAAGCTTCAGCGATCAATTTATACCAGAGGTTAGCACATACTGCGCCTAATGAGCATCATAGGAATCACATTCTTTATGCACTTGAGGGCAAACAAAATCATCTGCAGCAATTTACAGAGCATTATCTTTCTCTTACTGGATCTCAGCCTGAATACCATGTAGATCCGGTGGCTTTTTATGGTTACAAAGATGGATTGAAAATCGCTTATACAGCGGAAACAGAAGGTTGCCATGCTTATCAGAACCTCTGTCAGCGCAGTGAAAACCCTTATGTTCAGCAAATCTTCATGCAAGCTTCAGCAGAGAAAAAGGAAAGTGCATCTCGAATGGAATGGTTATACAGAGATACTCCAGCAGAAATTAGAGATTATGGAGGAAAACCGTTAGTTATTAATATTAATGAAGCATCTAAACAAAATAATACGTATCGTACGGCCTTATGGACTGGCGAGCATTTGCAGGTAACCTTGATGAGTATAGATGTAGGAGATGATATCGGATTAGAAGTTCATCCGAATACCGATCAATTTTTAAGGATCGAAGAAGGTGAAGGAATCGTTCAGATGGGAGATTCCCAAGATCAACTAGATTTTGTAGTTCCAGCTTACGACGATTTTGCCATCATGATTCCTGCTGGAAAATGGCACAACCTAACCAATACAGGCAATAAGCCACTCAAACTATATGCGATCTATGCACCGCCTGAACATCCCTTCGGAACCGTTCACCCTACAAAAGCGGCGGCAATGGCTGCTGAAGCGAGTGAATAGGTTAATAAATTTTAATTTTATCGTTATGAAGTAAAAAAATTGGCTCAGAAGCTTGCATTTCTGCTTTTGGTGTCAATTTTTTTTGTTGGAGGTATCTTGGTCAGCTGTGTAAAATAGATTTTTTAAGACAAGAATCCTCCTTGTTTGAGCAAAACCAGGTCTCTTTGAGCTTAGCGGCAAGATTCTGAGCGAAACGTGACCTAGTTTGAGCGTACAGAGGTAATTTTGAGCGAAGATCAGGATTTCTGAGCGAACGTGTAATAAATAAAAGAACACGTACCGTAACAGTAAAGTGAAAATAACTGTTTTGTGAAAACTTTGTAAAACATATTGACACACTTAAAGCATTCCAATAAAATGAAAAACGAGATTGATAATCATTTTCAATTGATTAATATAGAGCTACAAACAGTACAAAAGGAGGGCGAAACATGTCCAGACTGTATGCGGAACAATTACATATTGCTTATGGTGAACGGGACATTGTGAAAGATCTCAACATTTCCATTCCTGATGGAAAGATCACTACGATTATCGGACCGAATGGCTGCGGAAAATCAACGGTTTTAAAAACGTTGTCGCGCATATTGAATCCGAAGTCTGGTGCTGTTTACTTAGATGGTAAGGCCGTGAGCAAGGAGTCAACGAAGAAAATCGCACAAAAGATGGCGATCTTGCCGCAGTCTCCAGATTCGCCAGAAGGACTTACGGTAGGAGAACTAGTTTCTTACGGAAGATTTCCATATCAAAAAGGCTTTGGGAAGCTGACGAAGAAAGATTTTGAAGTGATCGATTGGGCTCTTCATGTGACGGGTGTTTCTGAGTTTAAGGACCGTCCGGTAGATGCACTCTCAGGCGGTCAGCGCCAGCGCGTCTGGATCGCGATGGCTTTAGCACAAGAGACAGATATTATTTTGCTGGATGAGCCGACTACATACTTGGATCTGTCTCATCAGTTAGAAGTCCTTGAGTTATTGCACCAGTTGAACCGTGATGAGAAACGCACGATCGTCATGGTGATACATGATTTGAATCATGCTTCAAGGTTTGCCCATCATATGGTAGCGATGAAAGATGGCTCGATCCTGAAAGAGGGAACGGCAGAAGAAGTGATGACACGTTCAGTGCTTCGGAACGTTTTCCATATCGATGCCGAGATCGGTGTTGATCCGAGAACGAGAAAGCCTGTTTGTCTGACGTATGATCTAATCAAAAATGTTCAGTTAGTTGAGAACTTGGCGTAATTGATCGCCTTTCTTTTTTACTGTTAACTGAGAATGATTTTTATTATCGAATGTATGGGGGATAACAAAATGACGAAACGCACAAAACAACTACTAATCACTTTTATGACAATGCTGCTCGTGTTCGCACTTGCTGCATGCGGAAATAAATCAGAAGAAGGCGCAAGTTCTGGAGAAAAAGACTCCAAGAAAGAAACGAGAATTTATAAAGGCGAGAATGGTGATGTAGAAGTGCCTGCAGAACCAAAACGTGTTGCGATGATGGCAGCAACATACGCTGGTAACTTGCTAGATTTAGGAATTACGCCGATTGCAGTAAACGAATATCCGAAACAAAACAAATTTTATGGCAACAAACTGGATGAAGCAGAAGTGGTTACAGCAGATTCTTATGAAAAACTTCTAGAGCTAGATCCAGATTTAATCATCACCTATTCGGACGACAAAAACATTAAGAAGTATGAAGAGATTGCTCCAACTGCTACAATGACATATGACAAGTACGACTATAAAGAACAACATGTTGAAATTGGTAAGATGGTTGGCAAAGAAAAAGAAGCAAAAGCATGGGTTGAAGAGTGGGATAAGAAAGCAGCTGACGCTCGCAAAAAAGTAAAAGACGCGATCGGTGAAGATAAAACGTTCATGGTTATGGAAGCATACGGAAAAGACATGTATGTTTACGGTGAGAACTGGGGCCGTGGAACAGAAGTAATCTATCAAGCTCTTGAACTAAAAGCGCCTAAGAAATTAGAAGAAGATGTATTCGGCCCTGGCTGGAAAGCGATCTCTACTGAAACGATTCCAACATATGCAGGAGACTATATCTTTGTTGGATCAGGAGCAGGTAACCCTGATAACTCATTCTTGGAGTCAGATGTTTGGAAAGAGCTTCCTGCAGTTAAGAACGGAAACGCGATTAAGTTCGATTCAGAGTCATTCTATTTCAATGACCCGATCTCACTAGAAAAAGAACTAGATTTCATTGTAAAAGAATTAACGAAAAAGAAATAATCGGTTGTTTTTTCTTTTCACTTTTTCATGAATGTTGATTGGAGTGCAAGGTGCGAGACTCCTGCGTGCCATCCACCTGAAAACACTTCTTGCAAGGCATGCGACGAGGAATACGCCGCGTCAGGATTTGCTTGTAGACGCAGGAGCACGAATACTTCCATGAAGGTGAGACGCCTAAAGGTGCAAAGCGGCAGGAGGCTCACCGCCCGCCCCGCGGAAAGCGAGCATTCTGGAACGGAACGGAAATCAACCACTTACAAAAGTAATAATAAAAGCCTCAAAAAGGAAAACAGGCCATGTTTAAAACAAAGACCAAGCTTATAAAAGATAATAAAGTGTACTCAAGGCCTGCCGTTGGTTTAGTGATTCTGCTGTTTGGATTCATTCTCTTATTGGCGAGTATGGGTCTTGCGATTTCAGTAGGTGCGGCCCAGATTAATTTTCCAACCGTTTGGAATTCTATCTTAAACTATGATCCTAGCAGGGAAGCGGACCGTATTATAATGAGCCTCCGATTACCGAGGGAGCTTGGTGCTGCGATCGTCGGTGCGGCGTTTGCGGTCAGTGGTGCAATCATGCAGGGGATGACGCGAAATCCCCTTGCAGACCCTGGCTTGCTTGGTTTGAATGCGGGAGCAAGTCTAGCTCTTGCGTGTGTGTTCGCTTTTAACACGGGTGCAAACTATTTTACCGTGATGTTAATTTCCTTTCTTGGTGCAGGAATAGGTGCAGGAATGGTGTTCGGATTAGGCTCGATGAGCAGAGGAGGACTATCTCCCATCCGGATCACCCTAGCCGGTGCAGCTGTTTCTGCACTGCTTTCTTCGTTAGGAGAGGGAATTGCGCTTTATTTTAAACTTTCTCAAGACCTAGCATTCTGGACAGCAGGCGGTGTTTCGGGAACGAACTGGGCACAGCTGAAGCTGATCGTGCCAGTAGTTATTGTGGGAATCTTCATTGCCATTATGTTTTCCAGACAGCTCACGATCCTTAGTTTTGGTGAAGAAGTGGCAAGAGGGCTCGGACAGCGTACGCTGCTCACAAAAATTGTTCTCATGACGGTCGTACTAATCCTTGCAGGTGCAGCAGTCTCACTAGTTGGAGCTATCGCATTTGTTGGGCTTATGGTCCCGCACATCGTACGTTTTCTTGTTGGTACGGATTACCGCTGGATCATACCATGCTCGGCTATTTTTGGGAGTGTACTGATGGTGCTGGCAGATACGTTTGCTCGGACAGTTAATGCTCCTTATGAAACACCAGTGGGCGCGGTTGTTGCTATGATCGGTGTTCCTTTCTTCCTATACCTTGCTAGAAAAGGAGGAAGGAAACTGTCATGATGAACTCTGCTCAGATTAAGAGAATTAGAATAACAACGATTGCAGCCATAATCCTGCTTCTAGCCGTTTTTATAATTAGTGTAGCAACAGGTTTTGCGTCACTCACTCCTGCAGAACTGTTTCGGATTATAATCGGACAGGGCACTCCTCGGGAAAATCTGATTTTGTTTGAGTTTCGGCTGCCAAGAATATTTGTAGCAATCTTAGCGGGGATGGGGCTCGCGGTGTCTGGTGCCATCCTGCAAAGTTTGACGAAGAACCCGCTTTCTGACCCTGGTATTTTAGGAATCAATGCCGGTGCAGGTTTGATGGTCGTGGTTTATATCATGTTCTTCACAGTTGAAACATCAAGCTTCTTATACGTGCTTCCGCTCTTTGCTCTTGCGGGAGGTATGGTAACAGCGGCCGTCATCTACATCATGTCATACATAAAAGGCGAAGGAGTTGAGCCAACGAGGCTTGTGCTCGTCGGGGTAGGTCTGGCCGCTGCATTATACGGAGCAACGCTAACATTATCAACAAGATTAGATATGGAAGATTACTCGTTTATGGCGAACTGGATAGCCGGAAGAATCTGGGGTGATGATTGGGTGTTTGTCCTATCATTACTGCCATGGATCTTAATCCTGATTCCGATCACAATCTTGAAGTCAAATGTGCTTAATACCTTGAATCTTCATGAAAATGTTTCAATTGGTGTTGGCGTGAATGTGGGACGGGAGAGAATTGTCCTAATCATGATCGCGGTCGCACTTGCTTCTGCATCTGTTGCAGTGAGCGGCGGTATCGGTTTTGTCGGACTGATGGCTCCTCACATCGCAAGGTCACTCGTAGGTCCTCGGCATCAAGCGTTCTTGCCCCTCGCTGCATTAATAGGAGGAATCCTGCTCCTTTCTGCAGACACGATAGGAAGAGTCGTCCTCGATCCAAGCGGTATTCCAGCCGGAATCATCGTAACGATAATTGGGGCACCGTATTTTATGTACTTATTAGCAAAAAAATAATAAACAAGAAGCTGCCTCCTTTACCTTAACAGGTTCTCTTTTGGAGTACAAAACAGATAAAAGTAATGCAATAGCCAGCTAATTCGCATATGAATTAGCTGGCTTATTTTTGTTTATATTTATCAATGTAAATTGGATTAGAATCAGCACCCCAATTTACATAGTTTTAGCAAGATGAAAATAATTTCTGTCACGCTGCGTTTTGGTATGCAAATTCTATTTTATTTAACTTCCCAATTATACGAGAAGGGATTAAAGACATTAAATCTAATATTTATTAAGCTTATAAGAGGCATTTTTTATTCCACAAACCGGCCAGATTGTGGAATAAGGAGGACTTTTAGAAGTCATTCTTGAACTATAGGTTATTCCGTTATAAGAGAAGTTAAGATATCAGGAGGTACGGTTTGGTTGAAAAGAATATTTGTTTTTTTAGCATATTTAACTTTTTTGTTATTCTTTATTACTGGATGTGATACAGACAGTAAAGCTGAAGACAAAAAAGCCAAAAATCTGGAATTAAAACATGAAGGTTTAATTCCAGATCAATACTATGAGTGGAATCCTACAAGAAAGTTTACATATCAAACTACAGATCAAAAAACCGGTGAAAGTGTATCTTACGAAGTAATTGGGAAAAAAAATGGCTTTGGCATAACTGGTCCTTTCCCAATTACGGCCAGTCAAAAGCAGAAGTATTTTTGGTTCTATTGGGGTAAAAGAAACATTAAAGATCAACCAGTTAAAGTAATGGGGTTTAATAAAGACTCAAAAGAATTAATTACTATATTTGAGGGTGAATTTTACAAAGCTGCTCAAATAAATGAAAATGAAGTGAATATGCCATCAAATTTGCTATTTCCTTCCTCCGGGATTTGGAATTTACTTATTTACATCAATAATGAACTTTCTGGAAACATTGTGGTGGAAATTGTTCGTTAAGGATAAATATTAGAAAATCCGTTATTTAGTATAAGGGTGCGTTGATCTAAGAAGGATTAACGCCTTTTTTTATGGAACTTATTAAACAAACGTGCAGGATTGTTGAATAAGGAGTACATAAAGATAACTCATATTAACTGGGGATGAAGAGAAAGTGGCAGAAAACTATCAAAGACTAATTTCATATGTAGAAGAAATAATGGAGCTTAATCATAGTAGTGCTTCTTCATTGGTGGTAATAAAGGAGAATGAAATTATATTAGAGCAATATTGTGGCTATCATTCTAATTCAGTAAGTTCAACACCAATTACAGAAACCTCTGAGTTTAACGTAGCATCTGCAAGAAAAAGCTACTTAGGTTTAGCGGTAGCTTTTGCTTTGTATGAAAATAAAATTAAAAGTCTTGATGACTATGCAATAGATTACTTCGATGAATACGATAAGGAATTGCTTGCAAACACAACTATAAGGCATTTAGTTACTCATTCTCATGGATTACACCAGAAAGATGATGGAACTCTTTTTAGAGAGTTCGACTTAGGTAAGGGGTGGGCTTACAGAGGAATTAACGTATTAATGATGACAGAATTAATAAAAAGGCTTTATGGAAAGAGTTTTCCCGAATTACTAAAAGAAAGAGTATTTCTACCATTAGGTATTAAAGAAACTGCTTGGTATACAAAACCTAATGAAAAACTGGTGCAAGTTATTGATAGTCCAAACGAAGTTGCAACATTTAAATTAGGAAGTACAGATGATGGCAGTGACTCAAACCTGCATACCACAGCTCGTGAGTTTGCGTTATGGGGTAATCTTCATTTGAATAATGGATTTGTGAATGGCAAACAAATTGTACCAAAAAAAGTAATACGATTAGCTACCCAAGTACAAAACCCAATTTACAAAGATAAAGATACACCACAAAACGGATTGTTTTGGTATGTACAAGATACACCATCCCTTAAAAGCGAAATAGGAGAGAGGGTGCCTGAAGGTTCTTATCAAATCTTAGGTATAACTGGACCAACTCTGTTAGTCATTCCTAAACATAATCTTGTCGTGGCAAAAATGTATAATAAGAGATATAACTACGGGGGAGACAACTACCTTCATTATCTAAGAGAGTTCAGTAATATAGTTGCAGATATATTCAAATAGAAATATTTAATTAATTGACTCGTTCTTTACTACATAGTTTTCTTCAACAATCGGGTGCGTTGATCCAGTAAGTATTTTTTTATGAACCAACGTAGAATAAGCAGCATAAAAAGCTAGGTTAATAGAAGTAAAACCTGGAATATGGATAGAACCAAGATCTAAATAGGAAGGTGTTAATTAAGTGATACAACATAATCTAAAGGAGTTAATAAAGAAAAATAATATTATATATACTGTCATAGCTAATATGGCTAGAGGCGCAACTGAAAGTCATGGTGATTTAGATAAGTTAGAGTATTCTTCGATAGTAAATAGGTTATTCGGAGATAAAGAAAGTATTGAAAATTTATTCTCTAGCTTAGAAGGTCAGATTATGCCCAGAACATGGAGTCAAGGTAGAGTTAAAGGTATAGTTTGTAAGCCCACGAACAATGTCATTGTAGGGTTGTTTTATCATGAGGAAGATGATGACCCTGTTGCAAGTTTTCGGTTTTCAAAGGATCTAAATGAAACCATAGAAGAAATTTGGAAGTAAAATTAATTCGCGGTAAATGAATATCAGATGATACTAATAATAGTAATTAATTTAATACTAACGAAAAAATTTTTAAATCCTTTAACGAAAACGAATTAATAATTCCGACAACACAAGTGAGCAGTGGAGAAGATTTTGGCTGGCGCATAGAAATCCGTCCTGTTCATTACTTTAAGAACGATAAATGAGTTAACATAAAAAAGGCATTTCCTAGTCATAGAGGTGCCTCTTTTATATTTTAAGCTACCTCGTGATTGTCCATAAGATAATCGAAGACCACTTAAATGACTTCTTAAAGTTAACTGAAGAAATCATAAACAAAGGGTAAGACCGAATCTATTTACTTGAGATTCGGTCCTTTTCATGGCTTTTTGTGGATAGCTAAGGGTATAGGGTCTCTAAAATTAAACAAGTGTTTAAAAAGCAATAAGAAAAATAATTTTCTTAGAAATAAACATCTCTCAAACAAAGTAATATATGGTTGCCGTAGGTTATCCTCTTACTGTTAACAGTTTTCACAGCAAGAAACTCGAAAGTGTTTTTTAGATTTGTTTACCACTTTATATGCTGCCCAGTAGGATCTGGGTCATTTTCGAGTAGGTACTTCTGTAGACCTGACAGATCGTCTGTGTTAATTAAGTCCACATCTGCTTTCATAAGCTCATCCCAAACAGCTTTACGGTTTGGTAGCGAGAGATCAGGGGTAGCCCAAAACCGGACCATCTGTCCGTTGTTGTGTGCTGTTTCTACGATATGGTTCAGCTTGTCTCGCTCTTCCTTTGGCATTTCACCTGTTCCTTGCCATGAGAAATGTTTCGTCCAGTTATCACTGATAACAGGCATAAAGTCATTTGGCGCATGTGTATCTAGATCATCCATTCGTCCATCATACGCTGCGTAACGAACAACTTGGTTCTCCATCAATTCTCGTGGGCGATTCCCTGAGATAATTACGGTCACAGCTTTTTGGTCGACTCCAACTCTTGAAAATTTCGTCAGCATCTTTTGATATTTAGCGAGCTGTTCATGAATCTTTTTATATGTCGTAACATCTTCTGATTTAACATCAATCCACAGTAAGAAATCTTGGTTTTTATCTTTGTAGACAGATCCTTGGTTCTGAGTGATCTTTTGTTTAAGGGGTTCTAAATATAAAGACTCTAACGTTCGTTCTGGTTTTACATCTGCCTCGTCATGGGCTACAAGCAGTTTTCCATCTTTCAGCCATACATCAGCTTCCACACTAGTAAAGCCATGGTCCAGTGCATCGTAAAGCGGTCTTTCGTGTTCATAGTCATTGTGCGCATGGGCTTTTGCAAGAGGGACAATAGTTGAATCATTTAACTCAGGTGCTGCGAAAACCGATGTGGTTGATACCGGCATCACGATTGCTGTTAAGGTCAAAGACATCATTAACTTCAATCTCTTCATCATTTCTTTTCCTCCTTATATAAATTCACTTTTTATCCTACTTCACAATCTTGATAAAAACATGAAATCAACAGAAACTTAACAAATAATAAAGATTGTTTACAACCAGTAGTCACCATCCAACTATTCTTGATAATATAAGAACGTATGTTCTTATAAAAAGAATGAAATGGGTGGTATTAAATACTGCGAGATCGAGGGAATATAAAATGGCAGGGGATGTTCTTACCGGAACATGTGAAGTTATTACGAGAATATGATCAGGAGCATAAAAAGAAACAACAGGCGGTTTTAGATGAACAGCAGATGGAACTCATACAGGAAACCATCTATCAAGGGATGGAAGAGGGCTGAAGCTTTTGTTTTACATACTTTCATAACTATGACTATCATTTGCTGATTGGAAAGGTACACTACGTAAATCTGTTCAATAAAGAATTGCATATTCAAGATGCTCAAGAGGAAATTTGCAGATTAAAATTAATGGATATCATTGATGTCAGAATTCACTAGGGTTATAAACTCCTACTATTAATCTTGTTATTCAACAAACGGGCAAAGATTGTGGAGTAAGAAAGGATTAGAAAGGATTTGAACATGTACAACTTGAATTGGTAAGTTATTCAACAAACGTGCAGGATTGTTGAGTATGGATGGTTAAAAATTAATTGCAGAATGAATTAAATCGAAAAACAATAAGGTGGAATAAAGGAAAATAATCCTTAAGAAATAGGTGATATTTAGAATGAAATATCCAGCAATCAATTCTTTATCTAATAGCTATAACGAAGAATATTGGAATAAATTCGCTAGCAGTTTTCCAAGTGTAGAAATAAAAGAAAATTTCAATTCAAATATTCCAAATGATGTCCTTAATGCACTGGTTGGGATCTTAGGTGAAAGTGTAATTGAACAATGGTTAAATACAGAACTTAAATTGTTAGATAATAAAAAAGCTATTGATTTAATGCAATCAGAAAAGGGTCTTAAAGCATTAAAAATGTTAATAATTAGCCTTCCAAATTAATAATAAATATTAAACTAAAAGGTAGTTTAGTTGAGTGGATTCCTTTAGGGTAGGATAAAATCTTATTCAACAAAAGGTGTATTTCTTCAAAGAGAAAGGAACCTTTTTATAGAAATGAAGATCAAGATACATAATGTCATATGTGTAGTATATGAGGTGGTTTTTCTGAGTCAAGCATCGGCCCAATATCACGATTTTATACAAGGGGTAGTAGTACACAAAAAGGTTTGGACTCTAAAGGATGATGGGGGATTTCCTACTTCAACAAATCTAAACGGCGAAACCGTACTTCCTTTTTGGTCATTAGAATCAAAAGTAGTCAAAATCAATAAAAATGTTCATGCTTATAGAGAATTTCAACCTTATGAGATTAAATTAGATGATTTTATAAACAAATGGATAACTGGTCTGGAAGAAGATGGTTTATATGTTGGTGTTAATTGGAGTGGTAAAAAGGCAACAGGTTATGATGTAAAGCCAAATGAATTATTAGAACATATAACATACGAGCTGGAAAAATACTGAGGTTGCTCAACAATCGGGTGCATTTCTTCAAGAAGGAAATGTACTCTTTTTTATTGAAGTAAGAATTTGCCCATATTTCCATTTAGATAATTTGGCAAAGATTTTTTATGATTGTTGTCGATTTTGCTTTTTCTTGTTCGTTGTATTTATACAACGGCCGAGTAAAAAGGTCTTCTAAAAAGAAATTAACTAAAAATAAGGAGGAAGATTTATGCTGTTTATGTTAATTGTCAAAGCCTCGAAGAATTCGGAAGCTGGAAATCGCCCGAGCTCAGAGCTCAATGAAGCCATGAAGAAGTACAATGAGGAATTAGTTAAGGCAGGTGTGCGGGTTGCGGCTAAAGGACTTCATCCAAGTTCAAATGGGATTCGCATTTCGTATCCGAAACCAGGGGAAAAACCGGTGGTTACGGATGGTCCATTTACGGAAACCAAAGAATTGATTGCCGGGTTCATTTTGATTGATGTGAAGTCGAGGGAGGAAGCCATCGAGTGGGCCATGCGAATGCCGGACCCGCAAGGACATGGGGAGGGTCAGATTGAATTGCGTCAAGTATTTGAGGCACCAGAGCTGACCGAAATGTTGGCAAAAGAAGCTAAATTACGCGAGAAATCATAGTAGTGACAACATACGGAACTCACCGAACCATTGAAGGGATCTGGACAGTCGAATCAGCCAGAATCATTGCTGGAGTTGCCCGAATTGTTCAAGATGTCTCTATTGCAGAAGATTTAGCGCAAGATGCGTTGGCCATTGCACTTGAAAAATGGCCGGAGTCAGGCATACCGGAAAAACCGGGAGCCTGGCTCATGACTGTTGCCAAACGTCAGGCGATTGATCATCTGCGTCGAAACAAATTACGTGATCAAAAGTATGAGGAAATCGGGCGCAATATGGAATTCCAAATAAAAACGGACTATGATTCAATTGAAGAGGACATCAATGACGATCTTTTACGTCTCATCTTCACCACGTGTCATCCTGTGCTTTCGAGGGAAGCTCGAGTCGCTTTAACGCTTAAACTGTTATGCGGATTAAAGACAGATGAAATTGCAAGAGCATTTCTTATTTCGGAATCAACCATTGCACAACGAATCGTTAGAGCAAAGCGTACACTTTCTGCTTCAAAGGTACCTTTAGAAGTTCCCCATGGACATGAGCTTGCAAGCCGTATTTCATCCGTTCTGGAAGTGATCTATCTCATGTTTAATGAAGGATATGTTGCAAACGACGGTGAGAACTGGATTCGTCCAACACTGTGTAATGAAGCCATTCGTCTTGGTCGGATCTTGGCGGAAATTCTCCCTGAGGAACCGGAAGTACATGGCCTGATTGCCCTCATGGAAATCCAAGCCTCACGTTTCAAAGCTCGCATTGGTCCATCAGGAGAGCCGATATTGCTTCAGGATCAGAATCGGGTGCTTTGGGATGATCTTTTGATTCATCGTGGCTTTTCTGCGCTGAAGCGGATTGAGCAAATGGGTGGTACCTATGGTTCGTACTCACTGCAAGCATCTATAGCTGCTTGTCACGCCAAGGCACGAACAGCAACGGAAACGGATTGGCAAGAAATTTCAGCCCTATACGATGCCCTTGCCCAGGTGGCACCTTCTCCCATAGTAGAATTGAATCGTGCGGTTGCTATATCGATGGCATTTGGGCCAGAGGCAGGGTTGGAGATTGTTGATTCTCTACTTTTGGAGCAGACGTTGAAGAACTATCATTTGCTTCCGAGCGTAAAGGGTAATTTTCTCCTAAAGCTAGGGAGAAAGAGGGAAGCATTTGAAGAATTCCAGCGTGCTGCTTCGTTAACACAAAATGTACAGGAACAGAAATTCCTATTGAAACAGGCTAAAGTTTGTATGGAATAAAAAATATATTATAGTTTAGTCGATTTTACAGTTTGATGTTTGACATATACAAAAAAATTCGAGTATATAGGAGAGATGATTATGATATTTTTAGGTATGGGTTATTTAATCCCTGAAAAAATGGATGCTCGCCCAAATGCAGAGATTGAGGCAGTTATGAGTGAATGCCAGCCACACCTCGAGAAATTTTATGATAGCGGAAATGTGTTAATCGATGCCGGTCTGCAGCTAGAGACAAAAAGCTTACGCCGTGTGAATGGTAAGGTAACCGTAACAGATGGTCCTTTTACAGAATCGAAAGAGCTAATCGGCAGTATCTTCCTTATCGAAGCTGAGGACATGGATGAAGCGATTCAGTTGGCCGCTCTTCATCCGACAACACAAGTGAGCAGTGGAGAAGATTTTGGCTGGCGCATAGAAATTCGTCCGGTGCATTACTTTAAGATAAATGAGTTACATAAAAAAGTCATTTCCTAGTGATAGAGGGGCTTCTTTTTTATTTTAAGCTATTTTCTAATCAATGATGAGCGATCAAAGTGGAAGGTGTTAGGGAATCTTATAGTTTATGTTGAGTTAGATAAAAAAACAGTTGTAGGAAAAGGTTATAAAGATATAAAGTAAAAATTCCACAATCGGGTGCGATTGCGAAAAGAAAGCTAAAAGTAAACGACCAGACAAAAATCTGGGCGTTTTTTTAATGTCATTTACATATCCAATTATAGTGCTATTTCACCTGCTAAAAGGCTTGCGAATTACAATTTTTCTCCTTTCAAAGAGAACTCGTTAGAATAAGGGGCACCTGTTTTCTATTTTTCCTCTATATACTAAAGGAGTTGTTGCTTTATGGAAGTAAGATCTGTGCAAACAAAACTGACCCCATCTGGCGATTACTGGGCTCGGGACATTTTTCCCCATTCAATTTGGGAATAATAGCTCTTATCGTTAAAAGCAGCGGATGCCACTTTTCTGATTGTAAACTGGATGAAATCAATACTAATAATGTAATCAAAAAAGGAAAGGATCTTGTTATTGATTAGTCTTTGTAGGAAATATTGTAAAGCATACTTCATCCCCTTTTTGGCACAATATCATTGTATTTACTAAAAAAAGGAGGGGAATCAAAATGGATCCACAAAAATTGGCTGCCCATGAGTCTTTGGATTTACATGAGGCCATTAACTTTAAAACCCTTTGTATCGCCAAGTCTAAATTAATGCAAGGACTGGTCTTTGATGATGATTTGAGGAATTTAATGAAAAAAGATGTTGAACAATCAATACAAGATCTGACTGAATTGCAGTCCCTCTATGAACGAGCACCGTTTCAAGCTCCTGTTCCTCAAAATCGCCCAACCCCCATCATTGATGGAAAGGAAGAAAACATTCATGAATAATGATTATTTGGACCCGATAAACTCGCTGCATATGCCTGAATTAGCAGACACAACCTTTGCCATGGACTTTCTTCTTCGTGCCAAAGAAGGCGTTCGTAACATAGCGGTAGCATTGACCGAATCCGCATCACCTGATGTCCGTGCTGTATTAAAAAAACAATTGATGCAGGGTATCGCAACGCATCAGGAAATATCTGAGTTGATGATCAAGAAAAAATGGTTCCATCCTTACGAATTATCGGAACAGTATCAATTGGATCAGCTTTCGGCCAACAATACCATTAAGATTGGCAAAATGAACCTGTTTCCCATTGAGACCAATCGAAAGGGCTTGTTCGATCGTACACCTGATGAACATTAACATTGGAGGTTATATTGTATGAAGGCGGTAACGTATCAAGGGATAAAAAATGTTGTTGTGAAAGAAGTGCCAGACCCTAAGATTGAAAAACCAGATGACATGATTATCAAAGTGACCAGTACTGCGATATGTGGTTCTGATTTGCATTTAATTCATGGTATGATCCCAAACCTGCAAGAAAACTATGTCATTGGACATGAACCGATGGGAATCGTTGAAGAGGTTGGTCCTGAAGTGACTAACCTAAAAAAGGGAGATCGCGTAATCATTCCATTTAACATCGCATGCGGTGAATGCCGTTTCTGTAAAGACAATTTGGAAAGTCAGTGCGACAATTCAAATGATAATGGAGATATGGGAGCCTATTTCGGATATTCTGGAACAACTGGCGGTTACCCAGGCGGGCAAGCGGAATATTTGAGAGTCCCTTTTGCCAACTTTACCCATTTTAAAATTCCTGAGACCTGCGAGGAACCAGACGAAAAGTTAACGGTTATAGCGGATGCGATGACCACTGGTTTTTGGAGTGTTGATAATGCGGGCGTAAAGGACGGGGATACCGTTATTGTTTTGGGATGCGGTCCGGTGGGACTTTTTGCACAAAAGTTTTGCTGGCTAAAAGGAGCGAAGCGGGTGATTGCAGTCGATTATGTGAATTATCGCTTGCAGCATGCGAAACGGACGAATAAAGTTGAAATCGTGAACTTTGAGGATCATAAAAATTGTGGAGAATACCTGAAGGAAATCACCAAGGGTGGGGCGGATGTAGTCATTGATGCTGTGGGTATGGATGCGAAAATGACCGATATGGAGTTTCTAGCCAGCGGATTAAAACTTCAGAGTGGGGCACTTGGTGCTTTTATCATGGCGACCCAGGCCGTCAGAAAAGGCGGAAATATACAGGTGACCGGCGTTTATGGGGGGAAATATAACGGTTTCCCATTTGGAGATATTATGAACCGCAACGTAAATATTCGCACCGGACAAGCTCCAGTCATTCACTATATGCCTTATATGTTTGAACTGGTTTCTACAGGAAAGATCGATCCGGGAGATGTGATTACCCATGTCCTTCCTCTCAGTGAAGCCAAGCGTGGCTATGAGATTTTTGACACCAAAACGGATGATTGTATAAAAGTCATCTTGAAGCCTTGAGGAAGGAGGATTGAAAAATGAACTATACCCTACACGAAGTTCTTGAGGTTCAAGAAATGGCCGCTTTTAAAACCAATTGTTTAACCAAGTCTAAAACAATGAGAGCAATGGTTGGTGACCCAAGGCTAAAAGAAATTATGCTGCAAGACATTGATCTTTCCACCAGACAGTTAAACGAATATAACACTGTTTTATCTAATGCAAAACAATCATTAGGAGTTGAGTAAAATTGAATCCAATCATTGAAAACTTAACAGGAATGGACGCCCTTTCCGACCAGATTGTTGCGATGGATTTATTGATTGCGGCAAAAAGCGGGGTCAGAAATTACGCCATGGCGGTCACCGAAGCCGGAACACCTGAAATCAAAGAAATGTTAACTCGGCATTTAGAGGAAGCCATAGAGCTGCATGAACGAGTTTCCGGTTATATGGTGGAAAAAGAATGGTATCATGCTTGGAATACGAACGAGCAAATCCAATTGAACTTGACTAATATGAAGACCGCATTGGATTTGCCAACACTATAGATCATTAAAGGAACAGTTTATCGAATAAACTGTTCCTAATTTATTGTCAGAATGTAGGAGCAGGCATTTCACCTATGTCCATGCGAAGCAAACTATACGGCTTTTCTCTTAGGTCCCTTCCATAATGAAACCTGGCTTGCCGGTGTAATTGGTTCACTATCACATATAAGTATTGATCCGGGCCAATCGAAAACGTATCCGGCCATAAAAGCCTCGGGTCATGTGCAATGGTTTCCATGTTTCCGTTCGGCATAATTTTTCGTATGCTGTTGTTTTCATAATCCCCTGCATACACGTTTCCTTTTGCCCCGGTAATCATACCGTCAGATGCCCCTTTTTCTCCCCAATACTCCACCCGGGAAAGTAATTCCTTTTCCGGTATTGTTCTGTCTCTCAAGGCTTCTGTTGAAATAGAGAACAGATGACGGCTCGTTAATGGGCAAAAAAATAATGTCTTTCCATCCACAGAAATAGCGATACCATCAGACGCCAGTCGGAAGGGAGAAGTGGAGCCGTCCTTATTGCGGTTCATCAGTATTTTACCTTCTACTTTTGGCAAAAAATAGG
The DNA here is from genome assembly GCF_001999465.1 of Fictibacillus arsenicus. GTDB lineage: Bacteria > Bacillota > Bacilli > Bacillales > Fictibacillaceae > Fictibacillus > Fictibacillus arsenicus. The sequence continues at coordinate 732,643 of NZ_MQMF01000002.1, read as the reverse complement.
GATCGGGTGATGTAGGAGGGGCTCCACTTAACCGTCTGAATGCGTTTCCGGTTTCTAAATCCACAACAATGATCGCTCCTGGCCCTTTTGATGATGAATCTGTGATATAGGCATAACCGGCTTTTCCTACGCGAAAATCAAAGCGAACATCATTCAAATAGGTGGTTGGCAGGATGACTTCTTCTGTAAAAGTATATACATTTCTGATTGTATTTGTTTGTAAATCAACAGCGACCAGTTTTGCTCCCCCTTTAATTGGTTCAGAAAAATTGGGTGCTGCTGTATCCAATACCCAAAGTGTTCCCCTTCCATCAGCCACTACACTTTGGACACTGATAAATGTCATAGCAACGTTTGTCAGGGTGGCCAAATTTGTTTCTAAATTTGGATAGGGCTGCAATTGGCCACCCGCAATTTCCGCCACCGTAAATTTTACGTCATCTCCCCATTTCGGAAAGCAAACGAAAATCCGCCCGGTTTCTGACACGGTAACGCCTGTAGGCATAGCCCCATAAAATGAATGAACGAGTTCAAACTTACCGAAATATTTTTCCATAGGCAGCATAAAATTCATCATCTCCTTCATACGAATGAACCGATATTACCTATATATGAACCGCAGTTCTTCTTGTGCATGGCTTAAACATCAGAGGAACAGTTTGCAGAAGGAAGAATTCATAATGAAAAGAATAATATCCTTTAGAAATTAAAACATTTAATAAGAAAAGGAGAACCAGATGGAGATTAATAATCAGATTACCTCTATATTAAATGATAACTATGGAATTGAAGCAACTTCAATAGAACAACGTCCAGGCGGCTGGTCGGCTTTAGCATTTTTCGTGGAAGATAAATGTAAAAAGTATTTTTTAAAAGTATATAACAAAAGAAAGCCGTCCATTGTTCAGTGGATTGATGCAATTGATAGATATACTCCTTTAGTAAAGTGGTTGCATAACCATACTGATTTAAAAAACAATCTCGTAAATCCAATCTTTACGAAATTGAAAAGTAATAAATGTGAAGACGAACAGTACGTGTATTTGCTTTCAGAATATATAGAGGGAACTACAATTGGTGACAAACAGCTAAGTCAAAATCAGGTAAATGAACTGGCTAAGATTCTTGGAATACTTCATAAGAACACTTCAAACATCCCAAATGAATTAAAACAGCAACAAGTAAACGAAAGTTTTGACATAGATTTCTGCGAATACTTATCTTCTTTTATTAATAACGATTTGGATAATACAGATGATATCGTTTTAGAAATTGTGAAGCCGTATACAGGCACTTTATTAGAAAAGGTTAACAGGATGAGGTATTTATCAAATACTTTGAAAAGCAAAACATACCAGTTTGTTTTGTCCCATGCAGATGCTCATAATTGGAATATTATACAGGGGAAATACCTTATGCTTATTGACTGGGAATGTCTAAAACTTGCACCACAAGAACAAGACCTGATTTTAATCATTACAGAGCCATATGCTGGACAATTCTTAAATGAATACAGGAAATATATGAAGTATGAGTCTCCTGATTTTGATGCCTTTGAATTTTATTTCTTAAAGAGGAAACTCGAAGATATTTGGGAGTGGATTAAGGACTTACGTTTTGAAGGTCTTGTAAAATCAGAAGAAGTAACACTCGAATTACTAAAGTTGAACCTTGATGCCTGTACAAGAACTGAGAGCTTTCGATCTGATTTGAAAAAAGTTTTTTATTAAAAGGATAAATCTCTTTGAAAAATTTCAACTTGACCCTTACGTTACGTAATGGTTTATATTAAAGCCACCGGTAATTAATAGTCGCGCGAAATGAGGGGATGATTATTGCAGGTAAAAAATATTGGAAAGTTGGGGAACTTGCCACATTAACAGGGTTAACCGTTCGAACATTACGGTATTATGATCAAATTGGCTTGTATTCTCCATCTGGATATTCTAACTCAGGATACAGGTTGTATAACGAATCCGACCTATCACGTCTACAACAAATTCTAGCATTAAAGGAACTAGGTTTATCACTTGATGAAGTTAAATCCATTCTAGCTGATCACAATTACAGTGCATTCGAAATTGTATCGCTCCAAATTGATCGACTTAGAGAAAATATCAGAATTCAACAGAAGCTTTTAAAAGAATTACAAAATGTATCAAGTCTGGTGGAAATGGAAGAGCCGTTGACGGTTGAGGATTTCACAAAATTATTAAGCTTGATGAAAAAGAACCATGAAAATTTTTTTACTGAACGACGATCAAGTATGGTGCACCACTTCGACAGGCTGGACGACTTTCTCGACAAGCATTAAAATGAACCAAACTAAAGGGAGGAAAAATGATGAACAAACGCTTTGCAACACACGACACTTTTGTCATTGAAAAGACTTATAATGCTGCACCTGAACAAGTGTTCACCGCCTGGTCAGATTCCGCAACCAAGGCAAAGTGGTTTCAGAAGGCTGACGAATTCGACTTTCGAGTTGGCGGGCGTGAGTATAGTCAAGGTGGTCCCAAAGGAGGACCGGTCTTTACCTTTGATGCTTGCTATCAGGAGATTGTTTCGAATCAGCGTATCGTCTATTCCTATTCGATGGATCTTGAAGAAACACGTATATCGGTATCCCTGACCACGGTGGAGTTCAAGCATGCAGAAGCTGGTACTCAGCTCATATATACCGAGCAAGGAGTCTTTCTCGACGGCCATGATACGGTAGCTCAGCGTGAACACGGCACGAAGGTCATGATGGACAAACTTGGCGATTATCTACAGATAGAGTCGACAGTTGAGAAAAATTAATAACGAGCATTATGACCAGGTCTAACCGATAGTTAGAAAAATCAAAGGGTAGCAGTCTTAGGAGTATAGAAAACTTTGACAGCACTACACAAAGACAAGGGGGCTGAATATATGAAGTTTCTCCTCACATCTGGAGGCATCAATAATAAAAGCATTCACGACGCGCTGGTTGACATGCTAGGTAAACCAATTGCCGACTCCAACGCCTTGTGCATCCCCACTGCGATGTACGGACATCCTTGGGTCGGACCAGGCGTGAAAACCTGGGAATTCATCAGCGGGAAAGAAGAGAATCCCATGGTTAATCTAGGCTGGAAGTCAGTTGGCGTGCTGGAGCTTACTGCGTTGCCAAGCATTGACAAAGATCGCTGGGTACCTTTGGTCCAGGAGACTGACGTCCTGTTGGTGTCCGGCGGCGACGCTCTCTACCTGTATCATTGGATGCAGCAGTCCGGACTGGCAGATCTCTTACCATCGCTTCAAGCAGTTTATGTGGGAATGAGCGCAGGTAGCATGGTGATGGCACCTAAAATTGGAGAGATCTTCGTTGGCTGGACTCCACCCAACGGTGAGGATAAAACACTTGGTCTTGTTGATTTTGCAATGTTTCCACACCTTGATCACGAGATGCTGCCGGATAACACCATGGCTACCGCAGAGCGATGGGCTGCCGAGATGCAGGGACCAGCGTATGCGATTGACGATGAAACCGCCATCAAAGTGATTGACGGAGCAGTCGAAGTTGTTTCCGAAGGGCATTGGAAGCTGTTTTCGCCTTGATATTACTCCTCCGCTAAAAATCAAAAACGTAGGCGAGTTTCATTGTGTTGCCATTTAGAGAGGATCGTATAGGTTTCTTATCGATATATTGTTAAGGGTTTTACCTAACGGGTGCGTTGATCTAATAAGGATTAACGCCTTTTCTAATGGAACTTATTCAACAAACAGGCAGGATTGTGGAATATCAAATTTAATTGAAACAAATAAAGTTTAAGAGATAGAGACGGTTTCCAATGAATAAACAATTAGCAATTATCTTCTTTTTGTTGTTAGCTTTTTTTATTGGTGGTTATTTTATATTTAAGTATTATATTACTAACTTAATGGGATGAAATGTAAAATCATATTCAACTAAGGGGTGCATATTATGTACTCTTTTTTTAGTTAAAAAATTGTTTTATCCATTTTTAAAAAATGTATTTCCATTTTTTTGTCGAAGTTTGTAGCATGAAAAACACCCTTTATTGACCAAATTTATCCAATTTTACTCAAGAGTGAAAGAAAAGAAAAAAATTTTAAAGTTTTTGATAGATTTTTGTTTCCAAATGCATCTCTAGTAGTGGAGGTGTTGAAAGGAGTCTATTTCTTATGAATGTAATTCTCACTGATGAAAGTGAACAAGCTTTAAGTATTATACAAAATGAAGAATCTGAGTCTAGAATCCAAGAGATGAAAAAAGAAAAGTTGGTCCACGAGGCGAGGAAGGGGAATCAAGAAGCTTTTAATGAACTAGTGAGGTTGCATCGGGCAAAAGCTCATGGTTGGGCTTTTTCTGTCACTAAGGATACCTTTTTAGCTGAAGACATCGTTCAAGAAGCGTTATACCGAGCTTTTATTAAGATCGGCACACTTATAGACACGAATAGGTTTACTCCGTGGCTTAAACAGATCGTACGCAATCAAGCTTACATGAAAGTACGTAGTGCTGGCTATCGTATGGAAAGCTCAATAAGTTCACTAGCTGCAGGAAGAGAAAGGAAGCTCTCACCGTCCTCGGTGGATTGGGGAGATATTGACCAGATCTTATGTTTTATTTCTTCTTCCGCTTCTAAAAGATCACAAGAGGATAATCCCGAAGAACATTTAATGCGGTTAAGCGTGGTGGAGGGGATTTGTAATTTATTGAAGTGTTTGACCAAACGAGAAAAAGCGTTCTTTGAAGCGTACTTCTTTGAAGATCTTCCACCACATGAAATTGCTAAGCTTTTCAATACGACCAAAGCAAATGTGTATAATACCATCTCACGCTCTAGGGTAAAAGTACAAAAAGAAAGACTTCGTATTACGATTCATCAGTACGTTAAGAGAAAAACTGAACGAGGAATTTGTAAACGAAAGGTGCTGCTTAAGCCGGATATTTAGGAGGAATAATCGTTGGAACGCAAGGATAAAAACAAAGAAGAGTGTTGGTTAAGAACGAAAACTTCAGCAGCAGCCGCGCTCCATGGAGCCATCAAATACACCGATAAGAAACATCTGAGTCTTGTAGATGTCATGGGGATCTCGGGTCATGCTTTTCGCATTAACATCGATCCAAAAGAAATAAACGTAGCCGGACCGACTGCAATACCTGGGGGATACATCTTACGAAAGAACTTATGTAACTTAGGCTTTACTAGCAACCTCGCTGACTCTCTAGCACCGGTGCAACCTAAAAAGTTAGAAGAGACAATTGAGTTAATTCAAGTATCTGTGGATAAAGGGATACCAGCTATTGTATTCGATATGTTCATACCAGAGTTTGGATTGATTTTTGGCTATGACGACGATAAAAAAGTATTTTATGCTAAGGATTGTTCAAAAGACGGAGAAGTCACTTATGAAAATTTTGCAGATGTAAACGGTGTTCTATATACGACCACAATTGGCGAGAGTCTTCCTCATTCTAAATACGAGATGCTTCGGATGAGTCTAGATACAATTATTGATCATGCCCATGGCAGAGAGTGGCAGCATGTTTTAGAAGGTAAGTACATTATAGGATTAAAAGCGTATGAAGCATGGATTAATGTGTTGGAAAAAGGAAATGCCGACCCGCACGGTAACGCGTTTAATGCTCTTGTGGTATCTGATGCAAGGGAGTTTGCGATGAAGTTCTTGCACGATCTTACAATCAAATGGGACGGGACGAACATAGTAGAGCGAGGTGTCAGAAAGTTGGCTTCCGATGCACTAAAACAATACGCTATAGTCGTCGATGCGCTTGTTGAACTTCGTGAGTTGTTTCCTTTTCCACACGGTGGTGATCCATCAAAAGAAGAGAATGCAAGTATTGCTGTCCACCTCTTAAGAAAAGCAAAAGATGCTGAGACAGAAGGTGTGAAGTGTTTAGAGACGCTACATAACTTTATGAAGAACTACTATGCAGAGAAATGGGTCAATTAAGGAGGAATAATAAGATGAAGGTTCAGTTAACACAGAACTTATCTGTAAAAGAAGTTAGCGAACTCAAGCTTGTTGGATTTAGAGTGTTGTGTGCAAATAACGAATACAAAAACGAGATTCCTAAAGCCGCGAAATCTTTGGACAGTCGGTTGATAGAGATTAAACACCTATTGAACAAAGAAATTCAGTTTGGAGCTTTTTTCGTTGACTCAAAAAAAGAAGAAGAAGACGGGTATTGGGTCTGTGTGGAAGTGGAGAAGTTTGAAGATATTCCAAAAGATATGGTAATCATTACAATTCCACTTCAAAGGTATGCTGCAGCAAACTTTCAAGGATCAAATCAACAAATATTTGAAGCATATGAGGAACTGCATCAATGGGCTGAGGAAAACGGCCATAAAAGGCTAAAAAACACATGGCACATCGAGATTTTTCAGTCTTGGAAAGACTCTAATAACCTTAAGGTGGAGCTGCTAGATACGATTAAATAATGCTAATTATAAAGAGGGGTATATGAAAATGAAAGAAAAATTACAAAGAGTGGGTACAACTTATATTCCAGTTACAGACATTAATAGCTCCAAAGATTGGTATGTTAATAAACTAGGTGCAGAATTAAGTTACCTAGATGAAGATAAGGCGATTCTTAACCTTGCAGATCAAAGCATTTTTTTAGTAAGGTCGCACCAGGGACAAACCTCTAACTTTAAGGATTTTAACGGAGAAGAACGTTTCTCGTTAACGTTTGAAGTGAATGGAATTGAAGCGTTAGAGACAATGCATCGTGAATTTATTAAACAAGAAATTAATGTTGGAAAAATAGAAAACAGAGGTCATGCTGGAAGGAACTTTGTATTTCAAGATCCCAGTGGAAATTTGTTTGATGTATGGAGTGAGTTAAGCCCGAAATATAAAAAGTTACACATGATTACACCATAAATAATGCAAGATGAAATGGAGTATTATATATATTTTTTAAAAAGGTGGTTAATAGATTATGAATAGAAGAATAAACAAAGTGTTTCAAGTAGTGGGGATGAAGAACAAAGGTCTTTACAGCAACTTGGCAAGTGAGGTGCCAATAAATGCACAAGAATTTCTGAGTAGAATTGATGAAATAAAGAACCACTTAGGAGTAGAGGTTTCGCTTTTCGAACCGAAAAAAGGTGAGGATCATAAAGAAGGACATTATTATGTTGGGGTCCTAGTGAAGGATAAGATAGATGAAGTGCCATCTGGCATGGAGTATATAGAAATATCAGGTGAATATGTTTCAACAAGAGGGAGTATGACGGTTGTATCCGATCTTTACACTTCTTTACAAAAATGGTCTAAAGAACACGGATATTACCCAACACAGGAATCTTATTTTATTGAGATGTATCATCCGGTTGAGGAAGGAGAAGAAGAAGTTGAGATTTACATACCGATAAATAGTTGTATCGATAACGTTACAAGCAAAGAGAGTCAATTAGTCACATAAACGATTTTTCATTGACCTTTTATTCATTAGTAAAAAATTTTTATAGAACTTGAAATTTACCAAATAGGTGCGTTGATCCAAGAGGGATTAACGCCTTTTTTATGGAACTTATTAAACAATCGTAGCAGGATTGTGGAAGAATAAAAAACTTGCCAATAAAAAGGAGTAATCAATGTTTGAATTTTTGGGTCAAGCACTAAACAAAATGTATGATGATAAGAAAAAATTAAAAACAAACACTGTCTTGTATGGGTACTTAGATGAAGGACGTTGGCATACACATTTACAACCTCCATTACCTAATGAAGATATTATTAGGTTTGAAGAGGAGTCAAAACGAGAATTCCCTGCTGAATATAAAGAGTTTTTGTCATTTAATAATGGGTGTTATTTGTTTGATATATTGAGAATTGCAGGTAAAGATGCAGATACTTACAAGGGTTTAAGCATAGAAGAGGAAGGTCATTTAGCTTTTGATTTAAACACTATGGACAATTTATACAGAAACAAAAGGACTCCTACGACCCACTTCATTTTCGCTGACTCATTGGTAAAAAACGCTTATTATGTAATTGATTCTGAGATGAGAATTTTAGAAATAGACGTTAGAACAAAAAAAGTTATTAATTCATATGTAGATCTTAAGTCTTTTCTTAATGAAATCCTCATAGAAGGAAAAAGAAATATCAATGATGGAATATACTATGAATTTAAGTAAATAGATTATATGCTTATTTATTCAACTATCGGGTGCGTTTCTTCAAGAAAGAGAAATGAATCTTTTTATAGAAGTGAAGAGCAGAATACTTATGTCAAACAAGTAGTATTTGAGGTGTTTTTATGAGTCAAGCATCAGCCCAATATCACGCCTTTATACAAGGGATAGTAGTACACAAAAAGGTTTGGACTCTAAAGGATGATGGGGGATTTCCTACTTCAACAAATCTAAACGGTGAAACAGTACTTCCTTTTTGGTCATTAGAATCAAAAGTAGTCAAAATCATTAAAAAAGTTCATGCTTATAGGGATTTTCAACCTTATGAGATAAAATTAGAAGATTTTATAAACAAATGGATAACCGGTCTGGAAGAAGATGGTTTATATGTTGGTGTTAATTGGAGTGGTAAAAAGGCAACAGGTTATGATGTAAAGCCAAATGAATTATTAGAACACATAACATACGAGCTGGAAAAATACTGAGGTTGCTCAACAATCGGGTGCATTTATTGAAGAACCAAAGAGCTGTTTGCGCAGCTCTTTTTATTAAATTTAAGATCAGAAATGTCTAACGAGAAGGCTAAAACATTTGTTAAAATAAATTGAATAAAATGGAAGAAGTTTATAAAAAGAATATAAGGGGGGCTTATTACATGAAATCGTTTATGGTTATAGGAAATATTGTATTTAGTGGTTTTATGACTTTTTTTATTACCATGTTTTATGCAGGAGGAACAATAGCGGAAAATTACACAGACAAAACGTATGTTGCACCAGAATTTTTTATGACCATTCCAATTTGTTGGGCAATTGGTGCAATCATGATATGGAGATACTTTACAAAGCATCCACTTAAAGATATGTCTTTTGTAATGATTGTTTTAATTAATTTTGCCTTATGGTTATCCATACCCATTGGGATTCAACTAGGGTATACAATAAATCAATCTTAATAAGGACGAAGAAAACAGAAAGCTTCAAAAAGTATTATTTGTTAAACAATCGGGTGGTTTCTTCAGGTATGAGATATTTGTTTTTTTTAATTAAATTGGGGATGGGGATTTATGAAGAATTTACTATTAGCCATTTTAGGTGCTATTGCTGGTTGGTTGCTTTGGGGATTGTTTACAAAGCATTACGAAACAGATTCACTTCTTTTGCTCATCTTTGGGATTTTTATAGGACATAGTATTGGGAAAAAGGAAAGCTTTTCTACATAGAGAAATATATTTTTCATATTCCACAAACGGGTGCTTTTCTTCAAGAGGGAGCTTTGTTAAAGTAAAAGGATATTACCTAATATCCATATAAAGAAATGAAAATGTAATCAAATAGAGGAAGCTATCTATGAATTATGCTAGATTTATTATTTATAAATTTATATTATTTTGTATGCTTTTTGTTATTAATATTATCTTTGATATGTACATCAGCAAACCGTTTACTCGTGTGATTTAATAGCAATTTGTATAAGTCTTTCTGTCACGATAATCATTTTCACCGTGGTAAGAAAGTTATATTTACGATACAAAGATATTCGTTTACGAACTAAGATTTTATTATCTATACCATCTTTTATTTTATCATCCTTTTTTATAGGGTTACTGGAGCAATTGTTATTCAGATAACGGGTGCATTTCTTCAAGAAGGAGAAGTGCTCTTTTTATTGAAGTAAAAAGCAGGATTATCGGAATTACTCTGTTTATCATGTAGTCTGATTGAGGTAACAAGTAGTATGATTAATTCAGTGTTTTTTAAGCAACAGGTACTGGGGTTTTTCTCTTTTACAATTTAAATATTTCCTTACGAATAGTAATACATGAAAATAAGTAAGTACTGGTATTAACCCAAAATAAACTATAGTTTCTATAGCAATTTCTCCACGTGCTACTGTTGGTAAAAGAAAAGCTACTAAAGTGAATAGGAATAATCGAACAAAATATAGTTTTACTATATTTTTGACAACTATTTTCTTGCAAATAAAATCTATTAGATAAGTCACCGGAATGCCCAAAATTATATAAAAAGGAACTTGGAAAGCAGTATATAAAAGAAAACTACCAAAAGGGCTATAGTACTCATAATAATCAGCTCTCTCTGCTACTGTAGAGAAGCTAAAGTACTCACTAATTACTAAGAGCATTGAGGAAATAATAGCAGACATAATTACACTAATTGTTTTCATATAAGTACCTCAACTTTTGATAGTAATTAAACACATATTACCATAAAACACCCAAGGGGTAGATCAATACTGAGTTATTCTACAATCGGGTGCGATTGCTACATAAGGCGGTTGCCGTTACTCAAGAAAAGTGCAAGATTGTGGATTAAAGAAGTTGTATATCACCACAGTTTTTACGTATGCTGTTATTTTGGTCGGCGAACCAAAAATATTTTAGCACCTCAGGAGAGTTTTTTTCATACAACGCTGAAAGCTTTTTGGAACCCTCGGCCTAGCCTAGGGTTTTCTTTTCTATAATAAAAAGGAGCTGATTCAGCGCATCGTGTGCAATGTATCAGCTCCTATTAAATTTAAACATGCTCCCATAATCCTAGCTTTCCCTTTGCTGGAATAAATTCATCCAGCATCTGCATATCCTCAACTACCCAAGCATAACCTCCCACTATAAAGTCACCCATAAAATAGTCATTCCCTGATACGATTCGACCATCCTCCAGAATGGCACATGTCTCATTGTTTTCAGTTACCTTCAAACAATCTACAAGTTTGCATACAGCAATGATCTGGCCAGTTGGAAGATTCTCTGGTGTGTATCCGTGCTTACCAAGCAACGACTTTATGGCTATATGGTTAGAGACGCCTTTATCTATTTTTTTACTTGTGTGAATGGCAAGTGGTCCCCGATAATTCGTTCTCCATGACCTTGTTTCATATGTTGCCTCTCTAAGGACAAAAAGGCTTGCCCATGGCTGGATCATTGATAAAACCTTCATTCTGGCAGCCTCCAACCTATAGAAGTTTATTTTGATTATAGAGTGTCCCTGTAAAGGAATATTATGAGCAAAAGGCAGAATATCAGTTCAATGTATCCAATTTATGAGGCATTGAACCTTTAAGAGAATCTTGTCAAAACGCTATGGAAAATGCTTTATTTGAGTTCTTTTACTCAACAGGTTGTCGTATTGGTGAAGTAGTAAAATTAAACCGTAATGATATTAACTTTATAACAAACTCTGTTTTTGTACACGGAAAAGGTGATAAAGAACGTGAAGTTTACTTTAATACTCGGTGCTCTTTATGGTTAAAAAGGTATCTGGATTCAAGAGACGATACAGATCCATGTTTGTTTATCACAGATAGGAAACCTAGAAGAAGGATGAGTATTGATCTCATAAGGTACATCATAAAGCGTATAACTAGTCGTGCTATAATCAGGAAAAGTATTCATCCCCATCAATTACGTCATAGCTACGCTACGAATATGATCAATAATGGAGCACCTCTAGAAGTAATTCAGAGTCTATTGGGGCATGAGAAAAGCGAAACAACCAAAATATACTCTCAATTTAGTGGGAAGCAAAGACAGATTTATATAGTAGATATTTCTTAAGTGCGTTTTAGAAGACGTACTTTTTTTATTGATTTAAGGATTGAGTTAATTGTTATAATTTGAAATAATTGGTATTAAGCAATCGAGCAGGATTGTGGAATAAGGATTATCATTTAATAAGTTAAATTTAAAGTAAATATATAGTAGGATGGTGGATTGGTGTCTAAAAAGGAATGGAGTGTTTTAGCATTTATCGTTTTAATAACAATTGGAACTTTTGTTTTTTATCAGCAAACTCATTTGTCAATTTGGGGATTTAACCTTGCTAAAAAAGATATAAAAGAAGTAATTGTTTCAACAGATAATCATTCTTATAAAGTTACAGATAAAAAACTGATTATGAAAATTGCTGAAGATGTTTCAAAAATGGAAAAACATTCAAAGATTGAATCTTTTAATTTCCCTCCTCAACAGAAACCCAAACAATATAACAAACTTTTAATTCGAACAAATGATAAGGTTATATATGGCGGTAGCTTTTGGATTATGGAAAATACCGTTATGTTTGAAAGTAGTGGTTATTATTGGTCACTTGATTACAATAAAATAAGTGATATATTAGATACTTCACTTAAAAATGCCGCTATATTGAACTAAAGGTCATAAACACAAGTTTGCTTCTTATTCCACTATCGGGTGCATTTCTTCAGGAAGGAAAACCCCATTTTAAACAGTAACAATTGTATACATAAAGGAGATTTTTAATGTCCAGAGCATACTATTTAAATAGTTTTCCAGTGATTTTTTTGGAACATAAACAGGGTATAAACAATAAAATTAGTAAGATTAAAAGCAAGAATGTTAATCCGAACTTTATTGATAGGTACTATGATATGTTAGCAAATGATTATTGTGTTATTGGAATCGGTGAGATTTGCCTTAATAATGACATTCTTGCAGCTAAGAAAAATTTTTATTTAGCAGGAAAAATTCAAGAGATTCTATTTCAGAAGTACGATAACAAAGAAATGAAAATTTCATCTTCTTTTGTGTCAGTGTCAATGAATAAATATAATAGACTACTACTTGCTATCCTGAGTGATTCTGAGGAACTAACATTTTCAGTATCACATTTATTAGGAGGAAGGACTAAAGAAGAGACAGAGCATGGGCATCCCTTTATTAATAATGTGGGATACACCATTAAATACATCGCATTAAATGAAGATAAAAAAGCTATGGAGTACATTGAAAACTTTAAGAAAATTAAGTATCAGAAAAAAGTGAAACCATATGAAAATTATATTCAAGTTTTAAACGGAATAGTGGAAAGAGATGAAAGTGTGGTAAATGAAGGGTTAAATCTTTTAATAGAAGAACATAAAAAAAATCATACCATTAATGAATTAATTAGTATTACGGCTTTAGGGTTGGGTAAATTGGCTGAATCCAAAGGCATAAAGGTTAATATAAATGATCAAATAGCTCCTTATAGTGTTTTAAAAAGAGACAATATCAATTTTCCAAATTTAGATTTTATATAAGTAATAACCAATTACATATTCTTATTAAACAATCGGGTGCATTTCTTCAAAAAGGAGAAGTGCTCTTTTTTTTGCGGGCAATTAGTTTAACAAAACCTTCTTCGTATATGACCGATATATAATATGAAAATTAAGGGAATGGTCAATTAAATATATATGTAGGAGTGTCTGGGGATAAATATGTATTCAAATAAGATTTTAGGAACAAAAGATAATATTCTTGAAGCTGATTTGCAAGCATTAGAAAAGATTTTTAATTTTATATTTCCTTCCTCATTTAAAAATCACTATCTACTGTATAACGGTGGATATCCTGAAAAAGGACTACACGTAGGAAATGATTATAATGAGTATGTGGTGGATAACTTTATTCCAGTAAAAAATGAAAATGGACGAAGTCTTTTTAGTTTCTTACCGTTGCTAAACGATGAAAAGATTAAGCCTAGTTGGTTAATCCCGTTTGCTGATGAAGAAGGTGGTAATTTATTTTGCTTCAGTATTAGTGAAAAAGATAATGGAGCAATTTATTATTATAATCATGAATTTGAATATGGTGATAATCCAGAAAATCATATTGTGTATTTGTCTCAATCATTACCCAATTTTATTAATAAGTTAGTTGAGTATAATGAATAATTAAAACTACAATAAACAATCTAGTTTCATATTCAACAATCGGGTGCTTTAATGGAATGAAACGACCAGACAGAAATCTGGTCGTTTTTTTAACTTATTATTCTGTTACTTTATTTTTAACACTTATCACTAACGTATCAAATAACTGTTCATCTATATACACAAGCAAAGCCCATTTTCCTGATGAGGGTAAAGAAACATTAGAAGGCATCGTGGCATCTGCCCCGTTCATTGCTCCTCCTGAAAAATCTCTTGTGTAACCACTTGTTAACAAGGGCTTTTTCATCGATGTTTCTTGATGATAAGCTACTACGGTTAATTTCCCTTCTGCTTTCCCAAAGAAGTGCCATAACCATTTATCTATTTTTTTTGCGTGTAAATCAGGTCCTACATAACCAACTTTGTTTGGATTTCCAAAGATATCATTGTTTCCATTTGTCCCTATTTTTGTAACCGTTTTCTCCCAATCAATGTTTTTAAGATCAGCCTCACTTACATAACTAGGCGAATCATCATTTTGCATAACAAACTGTGCTTTTTCATCCTTTGTCTCCTCTGAAAAGCAACCACTCATAATCAAACAACACAAAGAAAACACAAGTAGAGTGAATTTAACTTTCAACTAAACTCCTCCTTTTTAGTAATCATACTATTTTCATATTTAAATTTTAACATAAATTACCAAAAAACTTTTAAAAACAATTTTTAAAGTTAAAATAATCAGTAATGGACTTGTCTATTTCAGGATCTGCTTTTATTCAACGAACGGGTGCGATAATTGAATAAAGCTTTGTCTAAAAAATGACAAAAGCACTGCAATTTTGATCTGAACCCGAAAAATTAGACACGAATGATCAGGCGGCTTCTTAGGCTTTAATCCGGTATTGTACTGGACTCAAGCCTTTTAATTTTGCCTTAATTCGTTTGGTGTTAATAGTAATTATTCCTCTCAATTAGGATGTAGTTCATTTGCAGTGCTTTTTCATATGCGATTGCCTATACTTTTCGCCTTTTGTACTCCAAAAGAGAACCCGTTATTTTTACCTTGGCAGCTTTTTTATTATGTTTTGGATTGATCTATGTCAGCTTTACATAATTAAGAAAGTCTTAAGATTTATGCTAGGAAATTATAAAGGATTGCCATGTAGAATGAAGATAATTTCAAATATATACCATGCTATAATGCAGAAGGGAGAGTGAGAACATGAATGGATTTACTGTGCTAGTCGTGGACGATGAGAAAGAAATTCGCGATGCCATTGAAATATATTTGAAAAACGAAGGAATCATAGTTGTGCAGGCAAGTGATGGAATCGAAGCGATTGAAAAATTGGAAGAGCATCAAATTCATCTCATTTTAATGGATATCATGATGCCGAAATTAGATGGCATCTCAACTACGTTTAAAATACGAGAACAAAAAAACATCCCGATCATCATCTTAAGTGCGAAGAGCGAGGATACCGACAAAGTACTGGGACTTCAGATTGGTGCAGATGATTATGTGACAAAACCTTTCAATCCTTTGGAGCTGATTGCCCGCGTTAAATCTCAACTCAGGCGGTACGTCACACTTGGTACATATGAGGGGAGAACAGAATTGATCAATCTGAATGGACTGACCCTTGATAAGGAAGCGAAAGAAGTAGCCGTAAACGGTGAACCTGTAAAGTTAACACCTATCGAATATAAGATAGTAGATCTATTAATGTCTTATCCGGGAAGGGTATTTTCCATCAATGACATTTATGAGCGGGTATGGAAAGAACCTAGTTATAATGCGGAAAATACAGTCGCCGTTCATATTCGGAAGATTAGAGAAAAGATAGAGATTGATCCAAAAAATCCAAGGTATTTAAAGGTGGTATGGGGAATTGGATACAAAATGGAAAAGTAGAATAAAAATCTCTGTTTGGATCTTGTTGGTAACCTTTGGGCTAAGCGGAATTCTATCAATCTTAGACAATGGCCATTGGTACTTAAATAAAGATTATTTTCATACGGAAGATTTCAACATGCACGTAGATGAATTTATAGAATACATCACCATCGCTGATATTAATTATACTTCTGAAAAAGAATTAAAGAGCGATATAAAGGTAACCAAAGAAGAAATTGAGGAGCATCGTACTCGATATGGCACGTTATCTGATCAAGTTACAAATATTAAAGATCAGTACCAGGGGAAAATAGAAGATGCTAAAGCTGCAGAGAATGAAGATGTTGTGAGGCTCTATGAACAGCAAAGAGATGAGAAGATAAGCGATATTATTGAAAACTTTAAAAGCGATGAACATGTTAAAGCTAAGGTAATAAAAGAGAAGGAAAAGCAAATTGATGCATTTCTCAAGCAAAGAGAACAGTTCATTGCCAATTACGATGATAACCTATTGGGCTTCCACTACTATCTGGAAGATGTGAAAACGGGAGAAGTTTTTACAAATGTTAAAAATGCCAATAACCCAGAAGATCTGAAGGATCAACCTAATTTGTTTACGAGACAATATTCCTTATCAGAAAATGACTCTTTACAGTTAAATGGTCATTATTCATTTTTAGATTTCATACAGGACGAATATTTTGCTCAAAACCCAAGATTGATTCAAGGGATTATTACCTTGCCGAATTCGGGTTCAACAGGGAACTGGATAAAAGAACAAAAGGAAGAATATGAGAGCAGGCAGATGTTCTTTTATGTAACATCCATCAGCAGTCTCCTAGTCATCTGCTCTGTGGTGATTTGGGCAAGAAAAATGCACCCATTCCAGGTGATTGCCGCTTCGGATAAAAGGATCTATTACAAGAGAGTGCCAATTGATATTAAACTAGTAAGTCTATTGCTTTCAATTTTCTTTATGTTCGTGGCACTCGTTGCCAATGCTCAGAATTACGATAACCTTTATTTTTCTTTCCTGTATAGCAGCGGACTCTTTGAATTTCTGTTCGCGGTCCTAATGGTAGGGATTACCCTCATACAAATGGTATGGATCTACAGAGAACTCGGCAAAGTACAATTGTATAAAGAAGCTTTTATCATAAAAATGTCACGCTGGTTCTACCGATTAAGCTCAGATGCGTTTTACAACAAAAGTGTGGGAATTCAAATCCTGCTGCTCCTTATTGTAATCTTCTTATCAGGATTCGGTGCAGGAGTCGTTTTCATAGAACCAGAACCTGATTTATTTGGTATTTATGCAGTTCTGTTTCTTGTAGTCACCATTCCTGTTCTGTTATACATGTTTAAACACATCGGAAATTTCAATCGGATTATTCAACATTCCAATGAGCTTGCGGCCGGAAAATTGGAACAAGATCTTCCTTATAAGGGGAAGTCGGCTTTAGCAGCGCTTGCTGGGAATCTTAATCTTTTGAAACATGGAGTAAAAACATCCAAAAAAGCAGAAGCCAAAAGTGAACGCCTAAAAACCGAGCTCATCACAAATGTTAGTCATGATCTCCGAACGCCTTTAACTTCAATTATTACTTATACAGAACTACTAAAGGCAGAAGGATTAACGAAAGAGGATCATGATTCTTATTTGGAAATTATCGACCGCAAATCAAAACGTCTAAAAGTCCTGATTGATGATTTGTTTGAAGCTTCTAAAATGGCAACCGGCAATATTGAACTGAATAAACAAAAAGTAGATATTTTCCAGCTGCTGCAGCAGGCACTGGCTGAATACAACGAAACGATAAAAGAGTCTTCATTAACCTTTAGGCTGGCAACTCCTAAAAGTCAGATTTTCACATATGTAGATGGACAAAAAATGTGGCGCGTCTTTGATAATTTGATAGGCAACGTCCTGAAGTATTCTCTGGAAAATACAAGAGTCTACGTTTCCGTTGTTCATGAAAAACACAGAGTTATAATTTCTTTTAAAAACGTTTCTAAATATGAGTTAGGCGGAAATATTGATGAATTGTTTGAACGTTTCAAGCGAGGAGATACTTCCCGTCATACCGATGGATCGGGTTTAGGCCTTGCAATTGCTAAATCCATTGTAGATCTTCATGAAGGAAGCTTGGAGATTGATGTAGATGGAGACTTATTTAAAGTCACGATAGAATTGGATGCAATGGAGTAATGAAGATTAACAAGAAGTTTTTTATTGGTATAACGATTGTTATATACAGCATATTTGGGTTTGCCGAGAATGCTGGAAGTCCCAACTCTAAAGAAACGATAAAAACAACACATATCTCTGAGACTGATGACTGATTAAAAAAACGACCAGATGAAATTTTCTGGTCGTTTTAACTTTTGTCAGCTTCATATTACGAATGAATCATCTGTTTCACCAGTTCACGGTTGCGCTCTTTGAATACTTCGTTATGAGATGAAACCATCGCTACGGTTTGAGCGTCTGGCTGAATAAACTGCTTCGCTTTGTTTACAGCATTTGCTGCGTCTTGGAATGTTCCAGCGATCAAATTCAATTTGCCTTCATGTTTCAGGATGTCACCTGCAGCATACAGACCAGGGACTGATGACTCACTGTTTGCGTTTCCTGCAATATAAAAATTATCAGCGAGTTCGATGTTCAAGTCGCTATTTCCGAGCAGGGATGTATCCTGCTCATACCCATGATTGATAATAACTTCGTCGATAGGAAGGTAGGAAACCTCACCTGTCACATGATTGGTCAGCTCGATCTGCTCGATCACCTCATGATTCGGACAAGCAAACAGCTTCGAGATTGAGGTGTTGAAAATACAGTCTGCACAACTGTTCATCAGCTGTGTAACTTGAGCTTCGTGCCCAGCTAACGTACCTTTTCGATATGTAAGGTAAACTTTTTTGGCGATCGGCACTAGTTCGTTTGCCCAATCAATAGCAGTATTACCGCCGCCCGATATTACAACCGTCTTATCCTTAAATTGCTGTAGAGATTTCACGGTGTAGTTTAAATTAGACACTTCAAATCTCTCAGCACCTTCGATATCCAGCCGCTGAGGATTTAAAATACCGCTGCCGACTGCAACGATCACTGTTTTGGAATAATGCAATTCTCCGCTGGCACCTTTTAAGATGAAAATACCGTCTTCATCCTTCGTCATCGATTCAACTTTTTCATTGAGAACAACTTCCGGATTGAATGTTAATCCCTGTTCAACCAACTTTTCAATAAGTTTTGCACCAGGTAGCGGGGTATGGCCGCCGACATCCCAGATCATTTTCTCAGGATACACATGAATCTTTCCGCCTAAATGGGGCTGAAACTCAATGATCTTTGTCTTCATTTCTCTTAGTCCGCTATAAAAGGCTGAATATAAGCCTGCTGGCCCTCCGCCAATAATAGTTACATCAAAAATCTCTTTGTTTTCCATATGCGTTCCTCCTCAGGAAGCAATAATAGTGATTATCATTCTCATTTAAATATATAATGAATCTCACATTTTTACAATGGAAATTTGAGCGATGTACTACTTAAGATGAAGTCGCATTTTTTGTGTGAAAAATGGAACTCAATTAAACCGATAATCGTCTATTATAAAGAATAGAGGTGGAGAAATGGAAAAAGCGGAAGAATTACAAAGTATGACTCCTGTAGGTCAAAGTAAGGAAGAAATCCTCATGTGGCTTATGAAAGAGTACGGTCGAGACTTAAAGAGATTAGCCTTTACATATGTTAAGCAAGAACAAATGGCAGAAGATATCGTCCAAGATGTTTTTGTGAAATGTTATAAAAACTTAAATTCCTTTAGACAGGATTCATCATATAAAACGTGGCTTTATAGAATTACAGTAAATAGTTGTAAGGATGTTATAAAAAGTTGGAACTTTAAAAATCTCATAATTTCAAACTTAGTTGGCCAACCCATTCGTGCGTCCAAAGAGAAATCTCCTGAAGAGAAACTTCTTACATTTGAAGAGAATGACTACCTATCCAATCTAGTTATAACCCTGCCGATTAAGTTAAGGGAAGTTATTATTTTTTATTATTATGAAGAAATGAAGATCGACCAAATATCTGAGCTGCTAGGCATTAATCAAAACACAGTTAAAACTAGACTTTTAAGAGGAAGACAGCAATTGAAAAAGAAGCTGGAAAGAGGTGATAAACGTGGAAGATAAACTAAAAAACCTCAATGAAAAGATGAATAGCACATTACTTAAAAATTTGGATTTTAATGAAAATAGTATGATGCAGGTCATGCGAAAAGTAAAAGAATCAGAAAAACCACAGAACAGTTCTTTCTTTTCTCGAACATGGAAATTCACTTTAAGTACTGTCGTTTCAGTTTTTTTATTAACAGCCGTCACGTTATTTGCCGTTGAACAAATTACTCTTACAGAAAGCGGAGACACAAAACGATTAAAGGAAAACTTAGCGAATAAACCAGCGACAACCACATATGTACCAGAGAAGAAAGAAGAGTACTTTGGTAAAATGACAAAAGAAGAAGTACTAACAAAGATGATCAACACGATTGATTACTTTGAAACTGCTAAGGGGAGTTTTGAGGAATATACTCACAATAATATGACGACAGTAGAATACCAGCTAAATATGAAAAAACCAATTGGAGGTTTTAGTAAAACCGTGCATGTGCCTAATGGCAAAAAAAATTCTAATGTTGAAATTACTTATTATGATAAAAGTACAATTTGGAGTATCTCTAAAGAAAATAACTCCTATCGAAAAATAGGATATTTGCCTACTGCTACTTGTTGCACATTAAAGATTGAAGATGCATTTTCAACAGAATCAGATGGAGCGAACATGACAAGCTACCGAGACCGGCCGCCGATTGGAATGGCACAAAATTCACTTTTCCCCTATGAAATCGCTTCAAATTATACAAGAGATTTAGAAAGATGGGAAATTGAGAAGCAGAATGAAAGGGTACTTGGTCATAATACAGTCGTCATTAAAGGAAATCTGGACAGTTATGCGTCCGAAAAACATAGCTCTGAGACTTTTCGATTTTGGGTGGATAAGGACACCGGAATCCTGGTAAAGTATGAGACCTACAATAAAAATGATGAGGTTGTAAATTACCTGTACCCTAAAGAGTTACTGATTAATATACCTATAGAGGTCAGTAAATTAAAACCGGATATAACAAAATATAAAAACCAGTTTGATATTAATAATGAATCTCCAAGCGGTGAAAAGAAGTTTCTAGCAGAAGATAATAGCAAGGTTGCTCTCTTCGTGGTTGGAGATGAACTAGAAGTATTTGAGTTAGAAGAAAAAGGGATTAAAAATATTCAATCTATCTTTAATGCTATATCCTTAAAAAATGCTCAACAAAAATATCCGTTTTTAAAGTTACAAAAAGAACCAACATACGTGGTCTTTGATAACAAAAAACAAATATTTAATACTTCTGATTACAATGAATTAGTGAAGTATTTAAAGAATTTGAAATTGAAATAAACAAGATTTAAAGGGAAAATATTTTTATTTCACCCTTTGCTATCTGCATTTTTTACAGATTCACTTAATTTACTTATTTTCGAATTAAGAACCATACCAAAGACAAAAGAAGTAACAAGACTCAGGATAGTAAAGAAAATTATAGCTGCAAAACCAGTTTCATTACGCATAATTAACCTCCAAGTGATTGATGAATTTAGTATTTGTTTTCAAATATCTTTTATCCACTCAAAAAAGAGGCTGCCGGCAAAACGATCCGGTAGCCTCTTTAACTTTTTATCATTAGGTCTTCAACAAATACCAAAGCATATTCGTAAACTTGTGCACTTGTGATTGAATCGGTGTCTCTTCGAAAAGTTTCTGAAAAGGTTTTAACAAAGGCTGAAGTACGACTTTACGCATTCGTTCACGCTGTAATTCACCAACGATGACATCATATAAATCTTGCTGCTCTTCGTTAAAGGCGTGATGATTCCGCAGCTGATCCGCCAGCTTCATGACATCTTCCTTGGTTACAACATTTTTACTCACATTCGTACGCAATAAATCGATAGCAGAATGGTTCAGCATCACTTTCTCATTCATAATCATTTTCGGCGCAATTAGTTCGATATACGACAGAAGGATGTCTACCACTTCATCTAATGAATACGTACTGTTTGTAACCCGCAGCGTAAACAACATGTGGTGCACCATCCCAAAAAACAATACAGTCGCTTCAAAGGCATGGTCGCGGATGTCTTCCCCCATAATATCTATAAAACGATTCGACAGCCATTCCATCTCATAAACACGGTGCTGCATCACTAGTTTTTTTAGATCAGCTTCATTTGAAGACAGAATAGCCTCAAAAAGCGGTGTTACATTTCGCTCTTGATTCAGACGCATGATGGTTGTAATTTGCTCGATAAAAACTTGGCGGTCACTTGGATCCTTACCTATCTGTAGCGCGATCCGCTGCTGGCTTGCATCATAGCGCAGGAATTCCAAGATATCTGCAATGCAATCACTCTTTGAGGAAAAATAATTATAAAACGTACCTTTAGAGATGTTCGCTTTTTCAATGATTTCCTGTATAGAGGTCTGTTGAATACCTTTTTTTATAAACAATTTTAGTGCAATGTCAGCTACTTTTCTTTTCTTGTTATTCATGTATTCAAGCCATCCCCTTGGTTTTCTTCTACTTATAGTATAAATTTCTTCTGCTAGAAAAACAATATTTTTTAGACTATCAGTATAAAAGTGTTGCCTTTTTTGAACCTCGAGTATAAACTTAATAAAGTTAAGTATTATCTTTATAAAACAGAGGAGAAAATACATGAAAAATACAGATACAGCTTTAGAACCTAAAAAGCCTCCTTATTTAATGCTCACTATTTTGTTCGTCGGAGCATTTGTTTCATTCTTGAACAACTCATTGCTGAACGTCGCACTTCCGACGATCATGGTTGATTTAGAAATAAAAGATTATTCAACGGTACAATGGCTCGTCACAGGATTCATGCTTGTCAGCGGAGTATTGATTCCGGCATCAGCCTTTTTAATCACACGCTTCTCAAATAGAGCACTGTTTATATCTGCAATGGCTATTTTTACAGTAGGTACGGCTATTTCGGCATTCGCACCGAACTTTGGTCTGTTACTGACAGGACGTATGATTCAAGCGGCAGGTTCTTCCGTTATGGGACCGCTCTTAATGAACATCATGCTCGTCAGCTTTCCGCGCGAGAAGCGGGGAATGGCAATGGGGATCTTTGGTCTGGTTATGATTACAGCTCCAGCGATAGGACCTACTTTATCTGGATACATCGTAGAATACTATGACTGGCGATTGCTTTTTGAGATGATCCTTCCTTTAGCGATTATTAGTTTACTGTTTGCAGTCTGGAAACTCGATAACGTAATGGCACAAAACAAAAAAGCGACACTTGACTACACGTCACTTGTTTTATCAAGCATCGGGTTCGGAGGTATCCTTTACGGATGCAGTACAGCTAGTTCAGATGGATGGACGGATACGATCGTACTCAGCACACTCATTACTGGTGGTATCGCATTAATTCTGTTCTTGCTGCGTCAACTCAAACTCGAGGAGCCACTATTAAATATTCGTGTTTATAAATATCCGATGTTTGCACTCGCTTCCGTAATCGCAATTGTAAACGCGGTAGCGATGTTCTCAGGAATGATCTTAACACCGGCTTATGTTCAAAGTGTTCGCGGCATTTCTCCACTAGACTCTGGTCTCATGATGCTGCCGGGAGCGGTCGTGATGGCGATCATGTCACCGATTACTGGAAAGCTGTTCGATAAATTCGGACCTCGTGCTTTGGCAGTAGTGGGATTATCGATTACAGCTGTTTCCACATATATGCTGGCAAACTTAGATGCTCAATCGGCGTATTCATATATTATCTTTGTTTACTCACTTCGCATGTTTGGACTTTCGATGGTGATGATGCCGATCATGACAAACGGATTAAATCAGCTGCCTACGAAACTTAATCCGCACGGTACAGCTGTCAATAATACGGCACAGCAAGTTTCAGGTTCGATCGGAACGGCAATTCTCGTTACGCTCATGAACTCTGTAACGAAAACAGAGGCGGAAAGCTTGATGAGCGGAGTAGATCCTGCAACGATAACCGAAGCATCAACCGCTGCATTATCACAGCAAGCTTTATTATCCGGAATCCAATATTCGTTCTATGTAGCATTAGGGATGAATATTGTAGCACTGTTACTAGCGCTTTTCGTGAAACGGGTAGACACAAGCGCAGAAGCTGTTAACAAGATAGAAAATCAAGGCAAACCACTAGCAAAGCCTGTAACAAATTAATAAAAAAATGAAGCTGATACGAAGGGACCGATCATCCTTTCGTATCAGCTTTTCTTGTGCCACTAAAAAAATGAGTAATCCGCAACGGAAAAGCAATACTAAAAAGGAAGTTCAGAATAAAAGGAGGAAATGAGATGACGAGCCGTAACGGAAGTGAAGGAAGCCAAAATCAAGGTTCACCAAAAACACAGCACGATCAAGAGTTTGCAAGTGAACTAATAAGCGGCAATAACAACAAAGGAAACGAATATCGTTCTAAAAAGGGAAGTAAATCAAAGGCAAAACCAAAACAGAGCGAATAGAATGGGCTGCCTCAAAAGTAAGGTAAACTTACTTTCGGCAGCCTCGATTTTTTAACGGTACGTGTTCTAATATTTATTACACGTTCGCCGAAAGAGGTGGAGTTTTCGCCGATAAATAGGTTGTTTTTTCCTGTAGTCGACAAATTCCCGCTGGAAAAAACCTCATTCTCGCCTATACTCGACAATTTTTCGCCGATAGCAGCTTTAATAACGAAAAATACTGACTCCCAAAATAGTCAGCTTTTACTTATTATATTCTTTTGGGCCAGCGCCTTCTGCCTTTAGCTCAACAAGAAACGGAAATTAATTACGAGGACCCCAGCCGCCCCAACCACCAAAATATTGTTGAAGCCACCAAGGTACGCCTTGTCCTTGTAGACCACCTTGACCCATTTGTCCCATCTGACCGCCCATCTGACCCATTTGCCCCATCTGTCCCATTTGGCCGCCCATCTGACCCATCTGTCCCATCCCAGATCCGAAGACTGGAGGAATTGGTCCTTGATATGGAGCAATTCCGTACATATCGGTTTCATGTACTTGTAAGGCTCTTACTCCACTAGGTGTGAATACGTTAAGTGTTGCCATCTTGCTGGCTTTATCGTATTTAACGACTTGTGCCACTACCTGCCCGTATCCTGTAATGGCAGTCGTAATATATTGACCAATAAATTGTTCAATCGTGCTACCTGGTACTAAATACGCTCTTTCACCTTGAAACAAAAAGATCCATCCTTTATATAAATTTTCTTCCATATATGTATATGTTCATCCCAACCATAAGCATGGACGAGTACCTATAAATGGTGATTTATATCATGTGGATTAATTTTATTAGTGGTATTCATTTGTTTTTCATAAGTGTTTGCCTATACATTAACAGGGAGAAATCCATATACTTAAACGAAAAGATTTTATTTTGAGAGGGTTGCTTTTTTTTGTTTCAACACACAAGATTGAGTGCTCAAGAATTAATTAATATCTATAATGTGAACAGCTATGGGATAACTAATTTACCTGGTTATGGTCAAGTGATTGTTCAAATTACAGGTTATACTTTGAATACACAAACAAACACTGGAGACGTATATTTTAAAATATTTACTCCAACAGAAGATATATCAATAACTTTACCTTTACAAGCGATAGGTGGTTGGACACCTTATAACGGTCCTATTCCTCCACAATTCGGACACCAAGGCGGTCTTCCGGGCGGCATGGGTGGTCAGGGGTATGGTCAAGGTCAAGCTTTCCCATCACCATGGGGAGGTCAAGGCACACCAAGCGGCTGGGGTACTTGGGGTAATTAATGTAATAAACGTTGATTTTTGCTAACAAAAAGAAGCCACCTAATTCATATGCGAATTAGATGGCTATTTTGTATTATTTATATATTTTTACTTAGTAAAGAACCTCATGAAGAAATTTCTCCAACACCGCAACGCTCGTAATCTTCTTGTTGCACTCATGACTGTCCACGCACATATAGTTACCGATTGCTTTATAGTAATCAGGTGATGCGTTCTCCGGTTTAGATTTGGTGACCGCTGAAAACAGCGCCACATCACCAATCCCATTACATAAAAAGCAAACTCCTTTGTTCGCAGGTGTATAACGCCCTTGAATGCCCACCGTTTTGCCGTTTAGATGATAGACGATGAACAGCTTTTGAGTTGCTATGTCCACCCAGCCCAGATAGCTGATCTGGTGATGATCGATCGCATTTAAGTTAGGTGTCTTTAACTTCTTGATCTTCGGGAACAACTTCAGGATCTGTTTTCCAGTTACTTGTGAAAATGCTTCTAAATAAGGTTCCAGAGAAATGAAGTATTGCTGAAATTCTTCTGTTTTACGTAAACCCACAAACTTTTCTAACGTATGTTTTTGAGAATCAGTTAGTTCCGGAAACGAATCCAACATAGTAGATAGAGCGTTAAACTCTACCGCGTCAATGACTTTAGGGTCAGCACCATTATTGCAGGCATGCTGCAAATGTCCGACCTGTTTTTTGATGAGGTTATATTGATGGTTTCTAATGAATGGTGTATTCATTGCTTTTCAGCTCCTTTTGTTTTAATAAAAAATAAAACAAGCTGCAAAGCCCACTATTAGAAACGATAACTGCTCTAAGGCGACAATCCTATCTATTTACGATCCGCCCATACAAAGTATCGCCCTAACAACAAGGCTTCGCATGAGCAGCTTTTGATTACGGCAAATTGATTTGCCATTTCCATCACACTCCATTCATCACATTTTATTATAGGAAGTATTCTGGAGAACTGCAAATATATATAATGACAAAAGGAATTTGTTTTTTTCAGTAAGGAAACACTTTACTCATAATACTAAGTGATTGATTCTATTATAGATATCACATGTACTTTTTCAACAAAATGGTACATTTCTTCAAGAATATTATAAATGTTTAATACATATTCAATGCTAAATTGCTACAAATATTGTTATAATAAATTAATGATTAGAAATTTAATCAGGCAGGTGTTATCTATAAAAATAGTAGAAGAAATAATGAAGGAATCATCTCTTAATATAATAGTCGAAATTAAAGACCACTCAGAAACTCGGCCATTAGCTGGCGGGGTATATAATCCAAAAGAAAATAAGATCACGCTTTATATAAAAGGATTAGAGAATCAGTGTCTTTCATTATATAAATCATTAAAGCCTTTCGAGATACATGCAGCTATTGTATTTGCACATGAATTAGGTCATGCCATGGACGATACTCTCTTAGATATTTGTGAACAATTAGATACTATAAAAGTAGATTATTTAAGAAGAAGAGTTGAATTGCGTGCTGAGACAAATGCATGGGAAAAAGCTAAGCAACTGCTTGGTGACAGACTTAGTTTGCCGGGACACATGGAATTGTTTGAACTCTTGATGCACCACTCTCTAGAACCATATTATCGTAAGAGATTTGCTGCGTGATAGCTGGTGATTATAACTGTCATTTTGTTTTGAATATAAAAAAGATAAAAAAACTCGGACCTTACATTAAGGTCCGAGTTTTTATTGGTTTTATCCGTTGTTATTATTATTGTTGTTGTTATTGTTATTTCTTGCGTTTCCGCCTTTTTCACCGATCTCTTGATAAAAGTCTTTATCATGATTTTTGGAGGTAGCTTCTCCGCCTTTTTCACCGATCTCTTGATAAAATTCTTTGTCATGGTTTTTGGAGGTAGCTTCTCCACCTTTACGACCTGCTTCTTCTCTACTCATTTTACCTTGATCTTCTCTAGCCATTGAAAATTCCTCCTTTAAATATTTTCAGCTGACAATTTTCTTGTTTGTCGGCTGTACAGAGAATGTATCCGTTATCCCGAGATAATAAACTTCAAAATGTGCTTTTCTTTTTTGAAAGATGAAAATTTTTCTGTAATCACTTGAGATTTATGAATTCAAAAGAAGTGAAAAACTTTTTCAATATGAGATTCACGGCTGTAATTAAAGATAAAGTATTTTATTGATATACTGAATTTTGTCGATGCATTCATTGCTTCTCAACCCATTTTATTTTTATAAAAAAAGAAAACTGCAAAGCCCATTATCTGAAACAGTATTCAGCAAAGGAAAAGTAAAACAATATATAATTATTATGATAAATTTAAAAGGGGTGAATAAATGAATATTATAAAAAAATTTGGTGATATACCTAAAATAGAAACGGAACATCTTATCCTTAGAAAAATCACATTAGATGATGCTGAAGGTATGTATTTATATGCCTCTGATGAAGAAGTAACGAGATATGTAACGTGGGATACTCATTCTTCTTTATCAGATACAACCCATTTTATAAATTCATTTTTGCCTCAATACGATGCTCCATGGGGAATTGAGCTAAAAGAAAATGGTAAGTTTATTGGAACAGTTCATTTTGTGTGGTGGCAACAACAACACAATAGTGCTGAAATCGGATATGTTCTTTCAAAAGAATATTGGGGCAAAGGGCTAATTACTGAAGCAGCAAGAGCAATCATTTCTTTTGGTTTCGAAAGTATGGACTTAGTGCGTATTCAGGCAAGATGTTTTTTAGAAAACAAGGGTTCAGAGCAAGTTATGAAAAAGTTAGGTATGTCTTTTGAAGGAATAAGTAGAAAAGTAATGTATGTTAAAGGCGAACATAAAGATTTAAAGGTGTACGCTTTATTAAAGTTTTAGAGTTTTTACAAAAGATTTAAATTAGTAAACAAATCAAGTACACCTTTTTATTTTGTTGCTTATGTTTCATAGAAATTTAATGTGATTTAATGGAATCTTTAGTTCAGGTTCGTTCGTAAGGGTGTCTTTTTTCAATAAAGTTTGAAAGCCAAATGTTAGCGGCAAAGACAACGATATAAACGAAAAAAGATAAATACAATTTCCAACCTGTATACGTAAAAACATGAAACTTCAATGAAATCCATTCTATAGAGATCGCTATCCCAGCCCAAAAAATAATATAAGATAGAAGTTTTATGCCATTGGGTTTTTTATGTTGATAGAAGTTTACAACAAAGTAAGGAAGAGTTGGGTAAGTAATAAAATGCAATAATACATCAAATAATTCATGCTTGGTATGATCAATTGTAGAATAAAAGTTGTAAGGTTTTATACCTATGGTGATATCGGCTAACAAAGCAAGAAAAACATTAAATGTCCAAATAATAATGAGGGTAACAGCAGACAAATGTTTAGGTGATTTATACACCAGGAACAAGGTAATGATTGTGGAAAAGATAATAAATATTTCATTCGCATCAAATTTCTCAGGAAGAGGTAAAATCATATCGTATTCACCTCTTTGTTTCTATTAATAAGTTTTTCTAGATAAAATGAGTAAATAGCCAATAATAAAATAATTAGACTGTATCTCAAATAGGAATAAAACACGTTCCAATTCACCCATTCTAAATAACCTATATGAACGAAATATATTTCACTTGAAATAAGTGCGGTTAAGAAGATAAAGAGAAGAATAAGTTTACTAAAAATACTTCTCTTAGAGAACAAAATATAAATCAACCATAATAGTAACGCTGGTTTGAGAGAAAGCTCTGGAAATTTTTGTGTCCAAAAAATCAAGGTGCTTGTGGGATCTTGCTTTGTTAATTTTAAATTTAAATTAATGATTACACCTGTATTTGTAATTAAAACATTGGAGAAAAAATAACAGCCCAAGACATTAGTAATGTTCATTTTCTTCATCAGAATGTATAAGGAACTAAAGGATAATATGGCTAATAGGATAAAAAGCCACAAATGTTTCATAATAAGTCACCAACTTTATTAATATGAACATTAGTTTTTACATAAATTCGCTGATTTACACTATAAATACATCCAAATTGGAAGGTGTAATAACTCAAGAAAGGAGTAGGTAACTCTATATTAAATCTTTAAAATTGTTGCATTTCTTCAGAAGGAGAAGTGCTCTTTTTTATTGAAATTCTTTAAATCGCAACTGCAAAAATTTGGAGGTCTAGTTATGATAAAAGGTATGAATGTATATCTAAATCCTGTGGATCGGAGTGAAGTAGAATCTTTACTAGAACTTGAAACAAGGAACATGGATTTTTTTAATCAATATGCCCCTAATCGTGATGCTGATTTTTACACGTTGGAAGGACAAGTGAAAAGACTGGAAAAGATGGCGGAGAACAGAGAAAAGGATTTAGGATACTCTTTTGGTATATACCTTAATGAAAACAATGAACTCATCGGTCAAATTGGTTTTTTTAAGCTGGAAAGAGGTCCTGCTCAAAAGGCGATGGTAGGATATTCTCTTGATAAAGAGTGGAACGGAAAGGGTTATATGACAGAGGCTCTGAAATTAATCGTTGATTTTGGATTCAATCAGATTAATTTGCATCGAATTGAAGCTGAAGTAATGCCTCAAAATATTGGATCCATAAGAATATTAGAGAAGGCTGGATTTCATAAAGAGGGAATTGCAAAGAAAAATGTAATGATTAACGGGAAGTGGGAAGATCATCAAGTACTGGCTATCATTAATAATAAATATGAAGTGGAGTAACTTTTTACAAAATAAAAAGAGATGGTTAGTAATAATTTCTTTAATCATAGTATTTACTTTATTGCATTCCACTCCAAGTATAGCCTTAAAAACACACGTTTTTTTTATGGGCTATCCAATAGCAGCTATTACATCGGGGATCGTTGAAGATGATTTTCATAATAAAGTAGATAAAGAGAAGTTTGCAAAAATAAACGCTAAAGCATATACGCTAACTAAACCTCCGATTGAAAAAGCTACCCAGGGGAAATTAAGAAATTACCTAGTAAGAAAGATTGGAATTTGGTATTTTGCAGAATTTTTGGGAGAAGGTTAATTTTACTGTTTTGAGAAATGGTTAAATGATGTAAAAATGTCTGGTCTAAATCTGGACGTTTTTTCTTTTACTCTTTAGTGTTTGGTTAAGCTGTTTATTTTTCGTCTAAGCTTTTTTAGAGGAACTTTATTTTAATAGAAACTTTTTTAAAAAATTAACGTACTTGTACAGAGCCTATTAAAAGGGTACATCTTAGTTTTGATTAAAGGAGTTTACGATGGAAAATTGGTTAACGAGCATCATGAATGAATTCGGCTATGTTGGCATCTTACTGCTGATTGCGCTCGAGAATATATTTCCGCCCATCCCGTCGGAGATCATCTTAACGTTTGGCGGGTTTATGACACAAACCGCTAACCTGAGTATTTTAGGGGTAATCCTATCAGCAACAGCGGGGTCAGTTCTGGGTGCTTTAGTGTTGTACGGAATCGGCCGGCAGCTGGATGTTGAAAGAATGGAGAAAATCGTAGACCGATGGGGGCATATTCTGCGTCTAACGAAAAAGGACATACATAAAGCGGATGCATGGTTTTATAAATATGGTCCCTGGACGGTATTCTTCTGCCGTTTTGTTCCGCTCGTTCGCAGTTTGATATCGATCCCTGCTGGAATGTCTAACATGAACCTGGGTGTGTTCCTAGTGCTGACAACTCTCGGAACCCTGATATGGAACGTGGTACTCGTGAACCTCGGAGCTTATTTTGGAGAATCGTGGGATGTAATCGCTCATTATATGGATGTTTATTCTAAAGTGATCTATGTGGTACTGTTCGTGTTATTCATAGTTTTGATTGGATTATATATAAGGAAACGCCAAAAATGATAATTAGAAATTCTTTGGAAAAGGATCCAACCTCATTTATACTTGATGTAAGAAAATAACAAGTTTTAAGAGGAGGAACTATGAAACTAGGCGCATTTTCTGCAAGTTTAACAGTAAAAGACATTCATGCATCTAAGGAATTTTACGAAAAGTTAGGGTTTACAACCCTAGGTGGGGACATTACACAAAATTGGCTGATCATGAAGAATGAAAGCTGTGTGATTGGTCTATTCCAAGGCATGTTTGAAAAGAACATCCTCACATTTAACCCAGGATGGAATCAAAATGCCGAAAATCTCGATTCATTTACGGACGTTCGAGAACTTCAAAAAGAGCTGAAAGCAAAAGGCATTAAGATGCTTACTGAAGCAGACGAAACAAGCGAAGGACCTGGAAGTTTCATGATAGAAGATCCGGATGGAAACCCAATTCTTGTGGATCAGCATAGATAAATCAAATATGTTTTGAATAAAAACCAAGTTGCGGCTTGGTTTTTGTTGTATTTCAAACAAGAACCAATGGAACAACGTAAGCCTGAGAGATTGTACCCTCAGGCTTTTGTTGTGTGTTTTCAGTAAGAACATATTTTTAAATTTGTTCTTACTAGATTCATTTATTAAAGGGTAATTCATTTTTTATCCACGGTAATTTACTTTTTATCAAGGGTAATCCGCATTTTATACAGGGTAATTCATTTTTTAAACGATTTTCGACACCGCTCGACAACGAAGGCATCCAAATCAAACCCGCAAACTGCCTTGTAGCCTTGCATTTGGCTGATAGTGCCCGATTGGTATGTGAAGCAGACTAGTTTTTTTCCTTTTTTTCAATTGAAAGAGTTCATCATACCAAGGGACATGAAACCCGAGGATCGGATGTGCGCCTAGGTTTAAAGAAGAAGCGGCTAAAGTCAGCGAATGGGAAAGCAATCCCGCTTCCATATGCTGAATCCTGTGGCCTCTGTATCCGTAAGCATGCTTATAGTGATCTCTATCACCAGCGATTGTTAACGAGAGAGGAATCTGAGCTGTATTCACAAAGTCAGATAACAATCCATCTTGCAATGCGGTTCGGTAATCGCCTTCTGCTAAAGAAATTAAACCGTGTTTTGAATTATTGTAAACATACATCCCATTACGCAATCCATCTATTTGATAGGTGGTTACATACATTGAAATCCGGGAAGGAAGATGTGGATCACCTGTATCCAGGTCATTACGATAAGGATTCACAGCATGAGTTTCAGTTAAAAGAGATGATAAAGTGTGCTCGTTAATCGGCTTTAACACAAAATCCAATCCAGGTGAATATCGTTTACGGCATGCCGAAAAAAAATCATAAGATAACCGGTCGACTTTAGTCAGAGGAACAGCAGGTTTGTTCCACATTTCTTTTCTAGCAGTCTTACTTTCCGAGGCTGTTGTAAAAGGATCAATCATGCATGCTTCATTCAACTTAAGCAGCATTGGGTATTCAATGATTTCCTTCGACCGGACGTAATGCTGATGGTGGAGCGGTTTTAGTTCAGCGCATAAATTTTCTGCCGAAACCAGATCAGACGCTTCATCACGAAACCAGGTCATTTTTTTATCAACAGAAAGAGGTATCACAGCATAGACACTTTCTTCGTTTTCGTTGATGCCGATCAGATGATTAACGGCTCGATCCAAAAAGTGATAATAGACTCCTGTTTCAAAACCGAGACGCCGCCCAACTTCGAGCAGCTGACCGATCACAAACCCAGCATCCAAACCTTGCAGACGATAAGAGAAGTTATGATATTTAAAAAAGTTCTTCCAAAAGAAAGTCGAGATGAAAACAGCTCCAAAGGAAGATGAAATGTCACAGCGGCTCCCGAGTGCCTGATCTAAATAATCGTCAAAATTTCCTTCCCGCAAACAAACTAAACGGTGGTGTGCAACATCATAGTGATAGATGCCAGCAGCCAAATCTTCAATTTTTAAATACAGATAAAGTTCATTCGGATACAGCCCTCCGCCGGATGGGACAAAGCGCCGGCATGTTGTCCATGAGTTCGTATCGCCAGGAAAAGGGAACGATTCGCTCATTTGCGTCAGTCCGAAGCTATACCAAAGAAAGTGGCTAATTTCTTTTAAAGTGGGTTTAGACGTTTCTTCCAGTGTGTCCGGAATCTCTAAAGTCATTTTCACAGCTGGCAGACCCCGGTAAAGTTTATAGGGAAGCGGCGCGTCGTCCCAGTTTACCTCCCAGCTAGGGGGAGTTATTTTGTCAGTCTCGTAATGAAGTTTATATAAAAACTCATCAAGATTCATAACGATTCCCCCTTGCTAGCTTATGGAAATGGATGAGGATACGGATTGAGCTCGCCGTAAGTAAGAGGCTGCTGTACGTACCCGAGTTTTGCCGGAACAGTCAGAACTCGATCCAGTCCTTCTAACCGAGTTAGGTGGTGTCCGAATGTCATCGGCAACATGCCTGGAATTACAACTTTTACACAGTGAAGTCCGTTTCGTTTCAGCTCAGGTCCTGTCTGATCCACTACTATGACTTCCAGCTTCAACTTTTTAAACGTATCTAAAACTCCATTTAAATCATCCAACAAGTCAGCTGTTTGACGGACTGGCTTAAATTCATCTTTAAAATTCCTTTTCATCCGTTTATCCAGCAGGAAGAACATCCGTTTCTCAGCTTCCTTTAACCCATACAGCATCGAATGATCTTCCATATGGCGGATGCGATAGGAGTCATATAGCATTTCTTCATATTTTTTGCGGTTCTTTACAAACACATCGTCCATGTTCAAGAGCATGCCGGAGAGTTCTTGGACGGCTCCTTTTACCGCACGAATCGGATCGAGGTGGGCACCTGCTGCACATAGTAGATTCAACCCGTTATCATTCGTATTCTTAGCCATCGCCCAAATGCTCGGAATGCCGTTTTCCGTCGTCGAATTAAAAAGATGGATCTCGTAGCCCGTTATACTCTGAAGGCGGTGAAGCATGAGCTGAAGTTCCGTATCATCGATCGTCTTGCAGTCGAGGCGGGGAATAGGAAGCTGTCCGTACCATGCCATAAGGAACGCATCGCGCTCAACGATCTCAAAGATTCCGTACAAAATCGCTTCCTCTAAACTGCCCCCGACCGCACAGCCGTTGGAAGTTTCGTACACAAATCCTTCTCCGCCACCTAAGCTGTAATAAGCGTAAGTTTCAGGAACAAGGATCGGCCGGTCTTCTGTTAACGAATAACCCCAAACCCAATGAACAGGGCGGTCACGGTCTAACGGATTAAACGGAAAATGTGGCCGCTCGTATTGTTCCTTCGTATGAACACCGATCGAATCAGAATCCAGTGCATACTTCTCAACCTTTGAATACGGCTCATACACAGTCGTTCGTTTACCTCTGGGCGCATAGCCGCAATATCTCTCAAGTCCCTCTAAAATACCAGAGAGCTCACTATGTGCGTAAGAGTGGGTGCGTCCCGCGTTCAACTCGTTGCCCGAGAGCAATGGAAGATTGACGACCGTATCTGCAAAAGGGGACAAGTAATCATAGCGTTTAAAATTCAAAACACCCGTCCGGCTGTCTAAGTAGTCTTTGCTGAGCACAT
This sequence comes from Fictibacillus arsenicus, assembly GCF_001999465.1. Classification (GTDB taxonomy): domain Bacteria; phylum Bacillota; class Bacilli; order Bacillales; family Fictibacillaceae; genus Fictibacillus; species Fictibacillus arsenicus. The sequence continues at coordinate 697,476 of NZ_MQMF01000002.1, read as the reverse complement.
TCTGAAGCTCTTCAATCGAACGGCATCGGTAACTTTCCATCGAAGTTTTTGGGCTTTGCTTTAAAGAAATTTTTGCGGAATCCACTGAATCCTCTGGCAGAACACCGCAAACTGAACAATATGGGTCAGGCAAAAAGAAATGGCGAGAAAGCTTGAAGGTATGCAGGTGAAGAAAAAGGACGTGCTGAGCGGTCTGTGATTTTTCTCCATTAAAGAAGCGATGGACCTCATCTTGAATGAGAGCAGCAGTTTGAGAGATTGCAAGATTAGTTCCCCATGGATCTGGTGATGGGTCAGCTTCATTTATCTTGGAATCTTTTATCTGAAAAAGCTCTCTCCGGTCTGTTGCCGTTATAAAATGGCGAAGATCAGCACACTGAGAACAGCCGGGTTCTTCAGGCAGAACAAGGGGACCGATGTTTGCTTCACCAAATGAAAAGAACGCCCGGAGCCAAGGAATGCCCTGTGAACGGAACACTTCTTCAGCTTTTACATGTTCTGCCGGATTCCATGAATCGTGAAGGACTAATACTAGACTTTCGTTTTTAGGGATGGCTTCTTCTACAGAATCCCAGCGTGCAATTTGATAGGTTTCACATAATTTCATAGACACATAGTCAGCCAACCGACCGTTTCCAATGATTGCGATGGAGTGCTTCATGACTGTTCCTCCTCGCATAATGTGACACCGAAAATTCCGGCTGTATGTTCTTCGATGATAGTTTCAGCTTTCAACAAGAAAAACTCTGCGCGCACGTTATTCTTTTCTAGTGTTTGAAGTGCTGAAGCAAATGTTTCGTGAGGGGATTGATCAGCTAGTGAAACGGTCTGTGTTTCCGTTTTACAGGAAATAGAGTTAACTTTGACGCCATAAGGGTGAAAAAGGTTTTCATTATTTTGCGTGTCGATCAAAGCGGTTTTTAATGCGCGCTCTAAAGCTATCTTATTATTCAAACCAGCACTTCCGTACCAGTGGTCATTGGTCTGCACCCAGACGATAGGAAAACCGAGCACTTTAACACCGCTAAATAATTTTGTTTCCGGACAAAATGTAGACAAAGACTGTATCAAAAAGCGGCATCTTTCATCATGTAGAGTGCTAATGTCTAATTTAGTTAGTGCAGCATATTCCTTTGACTTTACAAAAGTTTCATGAAGACAGTTCTGTAAGGCTCTGCACATACCTTCCACTACCGTCTGACCAGCACCAATGCTCAATGAGGGAGAGACATCCTGGTATAATCCTTTTATATACGTTTCAACCCCTGAAAGACCTACTTCCGTCCTTGCTTCATCATGCGTAAGACCCGAACAGACAATCTCTGTGTGTGGGTTGGATACCGTAACTTTACATTGTGACAAAGGGAGTTGCAGCAAATCTTCTTCTTCCCACGTATGAAAAATACCAGTTTCTCTTGAAGTGATCTGATAAAAGAGCGACTGAAAATCCTTTTGCGGTTCACTTACGTCCAGCATGTGCAGCAGTGGGTCTGGAATGGGCACAGCATGAAGGCTCTTTGTCACATGTGGATGAGGAATAACAGTGTGCCAGCTGCCCTCAAGTGTTTCTATGTTAAGTCTGTAGATCAAGCTGTCTTTGGTGGTTTCCTGAAGACCGGTAATCGTTTTAAAAAGTTCAAAAACCGCAACGTTGGCGAGCATGGAAACTGCGGTTGGCGAAGGAGAGTAACTTTCTTTATGATGAAGCCGGCGATAAGCAGACTCCCAGCACGCAATGGATTGTGCGGAAACGATAGGTCCCGCGAATGCAGCATTTTTCTCAATCGTAACAGGTAAAAAGATCTTATCAGTTTTTTTGCAGAAATCTTGTGTAGAAAGAAGCTGATCACGGTCATCACCATTGGAACCGTAGATGATGCATTCAAACGGCTGTAATGTTTCATTAGCTTGTTTAATAGAAATCATGGTGTCCGGATCTGCCGCCTTCGCATCAGCAATCATCTTTTGCAGTTTGGTTTCATCATTATTTTTAGCTAGGAAGACGCTGAACGCAGGATGACCAGTTTCAATCAACGAACCGACAAGAGAATAAAGAAGGGGACCCGAACTTAGGACAGCTACTTTTGTCGCTCGATAAGTTTGAAACCGGTGTGCGCCAGAGTCTTTTAAATGACTGATGTATTCAATCTGTGAGGCGTATTTTTTAAGAATATGATCGGGAAGCTCGTGGGGAAGATCCTTGCTAACATCGCGCACAAATCCATTTTCGAATAAAACATCCGTAATCTTATACACTTGGTCTTTATAGGGTTCTGGTAAGCCGTTTGTTATTTCACCGAGTGTCAGACTGCCGTCTAGCATAGGGATTAATTTCTCCAGCCACTTTTCTATCGTACTTCCTTCCATTCGTACAGAGGTGACATTATTACGGAGATAGACCCCTTTATTCGCTTCCGGATAAATGAAAAGATCTTTTTTTACCTTTAAACACATAGAAGGATTAACTTTGTTCATAAGACCACTCCTCCAAAAAAAGCTCATCATCTATTCATATGGGATACATTTTGTCCATTATGTATTTTAAAAAAATGAAGAGGAGCGGCGTGAATGTCCGAAATTTGGCAGATTTCACGGTACGCGTTCTTATATTTATTACACGTTCGCTCAGAATCACTGTCGTTTCGCTCCAACTAGCCTCCGAATCACTCAAGAATGCCCTAGTTTCGCTCAGGGGCGTACATCTGCACTATAGAATGACAGGTTCAACCAAGCAAAAGTCCCTTAAATATAAAAAAGCTGACTTTAAAGGCCGCTTTTAATGCCTTTTTCGGTCAGCTTCTATCTTGTTTAAATTAAAAATAGCTTATTTATGTCTCACAATCAGATTAATGTCCTCCACAACGTCCGCCGCAGCCTCCGCAACGTCCGCCACAACCGCCACAACGACCAGCGCATCCGCCACAGCCACCGCAACGTAGAGCACATCCGCCGCAACCGAAACATCCGCCACAACCTCCGCAAAAGTTAAAACAGATACCGATTACACAAACGCCAACACAGGTACCGATAAAAATACGGGAATCTTGTTCACGCGGATCTTGCGGATGATGCGGGTTACCTCCACTTACTTGAAAATCACCCGTACTTAAGCCATCCAGATTCCATTGGTGTTTATTATCCAATAAGTACACCTCCTTGAATTGTTTGTACTATTATAACGAGTTAAGATTAATCGCATGTTTACGTGAAAATCTCTTCTCGATTTCCTCATATTAAAATATGGAAAATACCTGTCCCGAGTTACTGGATTGGGTTGAACGACATAGCTTCTACTATCCAATCAATCATTGTACAAAGTGTCATATTTTGAAATAATTGTAATTGAATACATAAAAATATCTGGAGAGCTGAAAAAACAGCTCTTTTTTTATAAATTTAAATCCTTTTGAAAGTTATCCCGTCTTAATGAATGAGGTGATGAAAATGCCTGAAGATGAACAGCTCGTTAAAGAGATCTTAGCCGGCAGCCAAGCGGCCATGGAGGTCTTAACACGAAAATATTATAAGCAGATCTTCGCCTATGTTTACCGAAAAGTCGGAAACAAGGAAACGGCGTATGATCTGACTCAGGAAATTTTTATAAAAGTGATACAAAGAATTCAATCGTATTCCAACAAAGGCAAGTTCTCGAGCTGGCTGTATACGATCGCGGTCAACCACTGCCGGGATTATTGGAGAAGCTCAGACTTTAAGCAGACATCAAAACTAGCGGAATTAAATGAAGCACTTGTGTGCGACAAAAGTCATGTGCCTTACATATTTGAACGGAAAGAAATCCGAGAACAGGTAAAAACAGCGGTTAGCACACTTCCGGAACATCAGCGGGAGGCAGTCCTGCTCAAGTATTTTCACCACATGAAAATAAAAGAAATCGCGGATGTGACGGAAACAAACGTCTCGACGGTAAAATCAAGATTGCATCAAGGGCTAGGCAAGCTAGCCAAACTCTTAAAGCGAGGTGTTGAAGATGAAGAAGAGAAAACTACACCATACTTTTGATAAAAATGTAGATCATCAGATAGAAGACTTGGAACAGGAGATTGGCAGTCTGTTAGATGAGTACGATGTGGAATATCCGGGAGAAGAGCAGATCATAATGACGATCGATGCGATGAAACCGTATGTTCCGGTTCGGAAAAATAAGTGGAGAACAGTTCTTAGAGGAATGACTGCCATCACGAAGCAAGCGTATCAAGAAATTTTCTATATGAGTTCGCTGTTCTGGATCGCTAATGGGTTATTAATCGCCGCTGCATTATCTGGTGTACTTCTCATGAAAGCAGATCCCTATGCAATGGTCATGATGTTCGCGCCTATCACTACGATTATGGGTTTAATCGAAGTGTTAAAGAGCAGGAACGCCGGCATGGCAGAACTGGAAATGTCTTATAAGTATAACTTTCAGGAAATTATGCTCTCGAAGATGCTCGTTGTTGGCGGGTTCAACCTCGTTATTAACCTTTTAATCACCTTGAGTTTAGGGATGTTTTATCAAGAGATTTTGATTGCTAAGATGCTTCTATTTTGGATCACACCGTTTACGTTCATAGCTGCACTTTCATTGCTTTTTGTGAGCAGGTACCGGCAGATTTATGCCATAACGGCAGGCATGGTCATATGGCTGACTGTCAGCGGATACTTAAGCCAGCCGCAAATCATTGAAAAATTAGAATCACTGCCAGCAGAACTGTATGTAACCGCAAGTGCCGTAGCGTTGATCCTTTCATTGTTTAAAGCCGTCCATATTTATAAAAGAGGTGTGTTATATGAAGTTAACCATTGAGAACATAACGAAGACTTTCAAGGATAAAAGTGCGCTAAATGATATCAATCTGGAACTTACAACAGGCGTTTATGGAATTCTTGGGGCAAACGGGTCTGGCAAGACGACGCTGATGCGCATACTGGCGAGCGTGATGAAACCAAGTTCCGGACGTGTTCTCATGAACGGGCAAGATATCGCGGACATGAATGAGAAGTACCGGGAGCTGATCGGCTATCTGCCTCAGCATGTCGGCTATTATAAAAACTTTTCAGCCGAAAAATTCCTGAAGTACATCGCTGCGTTAAAAGGACTGCCGAAAGAAGAAACGAGTGAAAAAGTAGAGGAAGTAATAGAGTTAGTGGGATTAACTGAATATCGGTCGAAAAAAATTGGCGGATTTTCTGGAGGGATGAAGCGAAGGGTCGGAATTGCACAAGCTTTATTGAATAATCCTAAGATTTTAATAGTAGATGAACCAACAGCAGGTTTGGATCCAAAGGAAAGGATCCGATTCAGAAATCTTTTGTCTAAGATCTCAACCAACCGGATTGTTCTTCTTTCCACACATATTGTTTCAGATATTGAGTTTATTGCGAAAGAAGTACTAATCTTAAAGGATGGTCAGCTCGTGAAAAAAGAAACACCTCAGTCTTTGTTAAAAGGGATCGAAGACAAAGTGTGGACGCTCGTTATTGAAGAGAAAGAAATTCCGAGATTTCAGTCAGAATACAAAGTAGGAAACATCGCACGCGTCGAGGATAGATTCCAGCTGCGTATCCTGAGTGATGAACAGCCCGAGCCTAACGCCGAAAACGACATTCCAAATCTTGAAGACTTGTATTTATACTACTTTGATGAGGAGGAAACAGCGTGAAGCAGCTCGTAAAATTTGAACTCTACAAGATTTTTAAGCAAAAAACGGTTTATATCACGCTTTTTATTTTGCTGCTTTTTTCAACGGGATTCACGTTCAATCATAGTACAGAATCGGAAAGGCAGCTGTATAAGGATTGGGAGGGACCAATTACAAAAGAAAAAGCTGAACTTGCTGAAAAAGAATACCAGCACCTGATGAAAGTACTGGAACAAAGAGCAGAAGGCGGGCAAGAAGGCCACATGTTTACTGATAACGAACAGACCCAATCTGGTATATATGAAACGATTGCTTTTATAAAAAGTTCAGAGCAAAGGCTGGAAAGCAGGTATAAAAAGATTCAACAAGATAATAACTACAACACCGAACTTGAGAAATCTATGATTCAAAAAGTAGATTTGTCCTATTTTTCATATAATGAAGGGCCGAGGGAAACAGTAGATTATGCAAGTACTTATGCTCTTATGATTACCGGAGCTATGCTTTTGATCGGACTTTCGATGACTTATACCCAAGAATACAGCTCACGGGTTGACCGGTATATTCTCAGCTCCAGTAAAGGAAGAGAGAGTTTGCTGTGGTCTAAAATCATGGCGGCGCTCATTTATGCATGCGTCATCGTAATAATTACTGAGATGTTTAATTTAATATGGCACGGGATTCGATATGGACATGACGGATGGACGAGTCCGATTCAGAACATGCACACTTATTTCTTTTCAAACTATAGTTTTACATTAATAGAGTTCCATCTCATTCAATTAGGGTTCCACTTGCTCGCAGCATTTTGTTTTGCCCTGGTGATCATCTTGGTCTCATCACTATGTAAGAATTCTTTTATTTCTTTTATCATCAATGGAGTTATTTTCGCATTGCCTTACTGGTTTGTTGAATCAATGAATCTTCCAACCTGGTTAGACGATGTATTCAGTTTTTCATTCCTCTATATCATGAAAGTGGAATTTTTGTTCCATCACTTTAACACGATCAATCTATTTGGGATTCCAGTTCTTTATCCGTTCGTTGCCTTAGTTTGGATATTTGCTGTTTCATTTATCGCCGTGCTGGTGACCAGCCGAGTGATGAAGAATAAGGAAGTTACCATATAATTTATAAATACGGTGTAGGGTAGGGGTCTGACCCCTACCCTACACCGTATTTTTTGTTCCAAAGTCACATCACGTGTAAAATCCCAGGATTCCTTCTATACTAAAGTTGAAGATGAAAACAGCGATTGGAGGAATCGTTTATGTATATTGAAATGTGGACTGACTTCGCTTGACCATTCTGCTATATTGGCAAAAAGCGTCTGGAGGACGCTATTAAGCAGATTGACCATCCGATCGAAGTGACGTATCGATGCTTTGAGTTGGATCCGACGATGGAACGCGATGTCAAAGATAATATGTACGAAAAACTCGCTAAAAAATACGGCATGAGTATAGAAACAGCAAAAGCAAACACAGCGAACATGACAAAGATGGGGAAAGAAGCTGGGGTAGATTTTAATTTTGAAACCCTAATCTTAACCAACACGTTTGATGCTCACCGTGTGACGATGCTTGCCAAAAAACATGGCTTGATGCATGAGATGACAGATCGCATCCTTCTTGCTTACTTCACAGAATCCAAACACATTGGAGATCATGAAACATTAGCAGAACTTGCAGCGGATGTCGGATTGAATCGTGAAGAAGTAGAGAAGATGCTCGCAAGTGATGAGATGACAGACGCCGTTCGTGCTGATCAGCAAACAGGTCAGCAGTATGGCATTACCGGTGTACCATTCTTTTTAATCAATAAGAAATACGCCCTTACTGGTGCGCAGCCAACGGATGTGTTTGTGAACGCGTTGAAAAAAATCATCGCAGAGGATGAGGTTACTTCTTTAAACGATCAAGACGGAGCAAGCTGTGATGACGACGGCTGTGACATTCCTCAAAAATAGCCCGCAGAAAATAAGATGCACTTTTCCTTTGAAGGAGGAGTGCATTTTTTATTGAATGTTAGAACTGCAATGAGTCCTCAACAACCATTTATTTTCCTTACCTTTTTTTTTAGGTTCAAAAAAATTAAGCAATCACAGTCGGTTCCATCACCGTAATCGTCCGGTTGGTCGTATTCATATTCACGTTTACCCCGAAAGGTACCGCCGCTTTATAAAACCCATGTCCGCTTGCCAGGTTCGTCATTAGTGGTTTGCCTAGCGGAACTATATATTCATCAATCACATTTTCAAACGTTTTCCCATACGCAGGTTCACAATTCGTGCATTCTCCCATAATAATTCCGAGACAATCATCAAACTTACCGGCTAGCTTCAGGTGATTAATGTATCGGAAAATCGTATTTACCGGTTCATGAGTATCTTCAAGAAACAAAATCTTCCCTTTTGTATCAATCTCATAAGGCGTTCCTAAAGTGCCTACAAATGAGGTGAGGTTACCGCCAACGAGTGGACCGGTTACATCGCCAGGAACTTTACTGACAAGCTGAATTTCGGGAGGGTTATTAATCGGCCAAGGTGCTGTCAATCGTGTAATGGCATTGAAGAACTGGTTATAATTATAGTCAGGAGTATCCGGTTTGAAATCAAGAAGCATTAAGCTATGAAAGGTAACAAGATTCGCATATTGATAAAGAACATTCAGCAGGATCGTAATGTCGCTGTAACCCGAAATCAATTTAGGATTTTTGCTGATGAGGGGAAAGTCCAAATAAGGAAGGATGCTCGCTACACCCACACCGCCCCTTGTAGGTAAGATCATTTTTACTTGGGGATTTTCAAACATGGACATCAAATCTGCGGCCTGCTGCTCGGGTGTCCCAGCCAGAAAACCGTTAGAGGCATATACATGATCACCCACAATTACTTGGAATCCCATATTTCTTAACGTATTGATCCCCTGATTAATCGTATTGGCATCCAAAGGGCTTCCTAACGTAACAATCCCAATCGTGTCCCCCCGTAGCAGCTGTCGCGGTTTATTCGCCATCTCCTGCCCCTCCCCTCCATAAAACACAAAGCTCCAATTCTATTTATATTCAATAAAAAGTGTGTTAGAACATTAAACCTAAAAATTTTAAAGGGAAAAACCATCCAAACACGAAAGGTAAACGTAGCACACAAACCAAGCATTTAGGAGGCGTAAAAATGCTAAAAGAAAATACGACAAAGAGACGAATGGACCTGCTTTTAAACGTACTCGATTCAACATATGAAAAGGAGAGTTGGTATGCCCCGCTTAAACACGCAATCGAAGGGATTACGGCAGAACAAGCCACCTGGAGACCAGCGGGAGAGGCAACCAAAACAATCTGGGAGAACGTGAATCATCTCATTTATTACAAAGAAAGACTTGTGTCCAACATGCAGGGTATCGAGTGGACAAATAATCTTGATGGTGATCAAACCTTCTCTCTAACTGAACAGTCTAATGATGATGTAGAGTGGAAAAAGATAGTTAAACGTGCCGAGGATGTTTATCAAAAGTTGCGCCAGTTGCTGACTAACACTCCAGAAGAAGAGATTGAACAACTAGAAGGTAAGCTGCTGGATATCTTCCTTCACGACGCCTATCATACAGGTCAGATAATACAGATCAGAAAAATGCAAGGCTCGTGGCCATCTCATCGTTAAGCTTATTTTACAACGCCCGCATTTCATCGGGCGTTTATTTATTTGGCGTGAAATGGGAATAATGGGGAAGCAGAATAAGACTCAAGCGAATCTGTATTGTGTTAATGTGGAGATAGAAAAGTATTTCATCATAGAAAAAGGAAAGGAGACATCATGACAAAAGAAACAGGATGGAACCTAGAAAATAGTTACGCAAGTCTGCCTGACAAGTTTTATTCAACGATCAGCCCAAACCCAGTTGAAGAACCGAAACTAGTGGTATTGAATGAACCTCTAGCAAAAGAACTTGGTTTGAACACCGACGCACTTCAAAGTGAAGATGCCCTTAACGTATTCGCGGGGAATAAAGTTCCAGAAGGCGGTTCGTCACTTGCTCAAGCCTACGCCGGCCACCAATTCGGCAACTTTACGATGCTAGGAGACGGACGGGCACTCATGGTCGGTGAGCAGATCACGCCAAAAGGTGATCGTTTCGATATCCAGCTAAAAGGATCAGGAAGAACACCATATTCTCGTGGCGGTGACGGTCGGGCGGCACTTGGACCGATGCTGCGCGAATACATCATCAGTGAATCCATGCATAGACTTGGCATCCCCACTACTCGCAGCCTTGCTGTTGTAACAACGGGTGAACCGGTTATCCGTGAAACGAACCTGCCAGGTTCGATTATGACTCGCGTTGCTTCTAGTCATCTGCGTGTAGGAACATTCGAGTTCGCGCGTCAATGGGGCAGTGTAGACGAACTTCAGGCTCTCGCCGACTATGCTATCGATCGACATTATACACATGTGAAAGACGACGAAAATCCATATCTCAGTTTTTATATAGAAGTGGTTAAACGACAGGCATCACTCATAGCGAAGTGGCAGCTCGCCGGTTTTATTCATGGTGTCATGAACACTGACAACATGACGATCAGCGGGGAAACCATCGATTATGGCCCATGCGCGTTCATGGATACGTACGATCCAGCGACCGTGTTCAGTTCCATAGATGTCCAAGGCCGTTATGCATATGGCAATCAGCCAAGTATCGGTGGATGGAATCTCGCACGTTTTGCGGAAACACTTTTACCATTGTTCCATGATGATCAAGAGAAAGCAATGGAACTGGCTCAAGAGGCGTTATCCGATTATGGTGATCAATTCAACAGCAACTGGATGTCAGGAATGAGAGCAAAGCTTGGTCTGTTTAATGAAGAAAAAGAAGATGAAGCGTTAATCAAAGAACTTCTCAATCTGATGAAAGATCATTCAGCAGACTATACGAATACTTTCCGATCGCTCACTCTTGATAAGAAAGAGGATTCAAAACTCTTTAATTCTCCTGATTTTGATGAGTGGTATAAAAAATGGCAAGAAAGACTAGAGAGGCAGACAGAACTAAAAGAGTCTTCCAATGAGTTGATGCGAAAAAGCAACCCAGCAGTGATTCCACGAAACCACCGGGTAGAAGAAGCATTAGAATCTGCTGTGCAAAATGGCGATTACAGTGTGACGGAGAAGTTGCTTGGTGCTTTAACAAATCCATATGATTACTCACCAAAACAAGAAGAGTACTGTAAGCTGCCACCTGAAACGGAAGGCCCTTACAGAACATTTTGCGGAACATGATACACATGATTACATTGACAAAGCTTGGTCTCTAAATTAGAGAACCAAGCTTTTTTTCACTTAATAAGTATATGGATAGACGTACGGAGGAGCGTAACCTGGCGGATAGTAATATGGATAATACGGATAGTAGTATGGATAATAAAATATTCTTCTTATAAAAGGAAATGGAAACCTTCTTCGACGAAATCTTCGAAACCTTGGTCTACGCCTGTAATCATCATCATCGTCACCAGTAAAAATATACTCTCGATCTACACTATTCATCTCTTCGGCGACCATCATCGTTACTCCCTGGTCATCCGTACTTTCTATGATGCCATCAATCGTTCGTCCATCGGTGGTTTCAAGCAACATATGGCTGCCGATATGTTTTCGGCATTGTTCCTGCATATTTCTTTCAATCATTGATTTGCACTCCTTTTTGTCGAATTAGATCTAAACAAATTCATTATATCCAGGCATTTTTAAATTGTGCTGGTCCGCTGTCTGGAATTTTGTAAATAGTACCAATGAATTTGTTTATTTGCGCATTAGTAATGGAGACCAAAAATATACATAGGAAGGGAAAAAGTATTAAGATTGTGAGGGGATACAATGGCGGATCCGATAGTGGCTAGGTCTCTAGATGAAATTCAATTTTGGTCCAGAATAATGAAGGAACATGCCTTATTTCTAAGCTTGGGTTTCACTTATGAACAGAAACAATTGATCGACGAAGCACGTCAATTTATAACTGTATTTGAAAGAATTGAGGAGAAGTTATCCAGGTTTAATGTGAACTCGGACCTGAATCAGGTTAAAGCTTTTAACACGGAGGTCTACCAAGCAGCTGCTGCGATTTGGAGCTATAAACGGAAGGTATTAGATTTAACATTGCGCTGTGTGATCCGCACAAACAATTTTCCATTATTGGTTGACCATATTAGCAGGGAAGCCGCCTATTTTGCCAACCGATTAAAGGAATTAAATCAAGGGGTGTTAGTCCCTAAAGCCAATGAAGTTATCCAAGAAAATGTATTCTTTTTAAGAATCATGGCGGATCATGCTAAGTTTATCGGTCATTTGTTAGATCCTTCTGAGAGAAAGTTAGTAGAACAAGCGAGAGAGTTTAGTCATGATTTCGACCAGCTGCTATTTCAAGCGATTGATTTAGATTCGATGCGGCCGCAATCTGAAACCAGACCATTACTTAGCCAATTTTTAAACCAGAATAAAGTATCAGTTGCCTCATTAAGGGACTTTAAGAAAACAGCGAGAGAGCTAATAGAAGCATGCCGCATTAAGAGCAATATTCATCCTCTATTAGCTGATCATACCTTTAGGGAAGCAGAACGCTTTTTAGAAATTATCGACTTATTTGAGTCCAATCTAAATACTGGCCAACGTTGAAATGAATAAAGAACTTATGATATGAGGTAAGCTCGGGTCACTAAGGCTCGAGTTTATTTTTTTTTATCAAAAGCAGATGGGAAAAATATATAGTTTAAAGAGCTGTTTTCGTTCGCTTGGTTTTTTTATGTCAAAGATACAAAAATGGTATCTAGCTCTTTCATAGAATATGTTATCTAATTCACATAGATATATGATGTATTTGGTTTCCATTAAAAAAACCTCTTCGTAAAATGAAGAGGTCAGTGATCGTTCTTAATCAATGTATGATGGATTACAGTTTGTTTGAGAGGGTAAGTGTGCGGCCATGTTCAGCCTGGTCCACAGACTTAGTCGAGATAGAGCTCCCCACGATGACAGCAGTTAGGACAAGGGATGAGAGAATGATTCCTGATAAGATACGTTTCATTTTAGTGCCTCCTTTTTTTGCAAGTTCTTTTTAGCAAGGTATGCTTTATAAAAATAATGACTCGCTCTTTGATGATCCTCTTTATTATGAAAGTATTGAGCTAACTCACCGCAATAGTCTTCAATAAATCCAAATAGTTCATGTTTCTCAAAATATTGGATTCCCTCCATCACGATGTTTTCTAACTCCTGATCAACTAGACTATTATGGAAAGCTCTCACGATATTAAAGTGATGTTTATATTCTTCATTTGTGTACTGGATTCCTTTTTGCACGAATATCTCTGCTTTTTCAAGATCGTTAAGTTTAAAATATTCACGCGCTAAGAGGAAAAGGGTCTTATAAAATGGCTCCTCTTGTTCATATACTTCTTGAAGATAACGGATCGCTAAATCTGAGATGTTCTGTTCAGCATAAAGATAGCCCAAATTGTACCTGATTAGAAGGGTAAGGTTCTTATGTTCTTGTTTGTTTGCCATATCCAACGCACTCAGGAAATGTTCTTCGGCTTTTGTATATTGCTTTAGTGAAGTACAACTGAGCCCTTTAATGTTCTCACAGTCTGCTGTTATCACCTCATAACCTTTAACATCGCTAAATATTTTCAGTGCATCGTTTGCATAGTGTAAAGCCGTTAATGGCTGACGGATATGATAGTACAGGATAGACGCCTTATAGAAGAAGTCCGCCCTTATCGTATCATCAGAAACATATTCTAATAGATGGTATGCGGCGATAAAGCTCGATTCAGCTTTGTCGTATTCTCCCAGGTTGGTCGAGAGGAGCCCGCTATAGAAATGATAGTAAAATCCTGTTAGATCGTTTCCAATCCTATAGATATCATGGATCTGTTTGAGTGTTGCATGAGCAGCAGACATATCTCGCTTTAATATAAGATAGCGGCTTTTCAATAACTGGTAGTAAACTTCTGAGTCAGGGTCACTCATCTCTTTTATAGATTTATTTATTTCATTATGTAGTCTATCTGCTTCTTCGATTATGTTTGTCCGTATACTCTCATGCCAAAGCTCTAAAGCTTGTAAGATCGGATCTCCTTTGATTATCTGAACACTCATTAAATTTCTCCTCCCAAAAGATTCTACTTTAAATCTAGCATAAATTGGAAATAAAAAACTTGGGAAAATAAAGGTGTTTTTGGGGCGATAATCATACAAATTTAACTATGTTTTTCCCAATACAGAAAAATAGTAAAGATAGCGAAGTTCTACAAGACTGCAACCTTTTTAAATAAATACATATAAAAACACTCCCTAAAAAGGAGTGTGAATAATCATCATTTTACTTTATACCTTTATAAAAGTTATATTCATCGATGTTTTCAATACAGTTCATACGATCACCAATTAATAACCCGAAATCGGTAAACGCATGAGATTTAGCTGTTATCAAATTCTTATCTTCAACTAGGCGTTTGTTTACATAAATTCCATCTGAGAAATTTGAAATAACCGATGTAGTTGTGTATGTTCGTCCTTTTAATAGACCTGCACGACATAGTAAGTCAACCCCGCGGCCGATCGCTGCAATTCTTAGCTTTTCTCGGTTAAAATTTTGTAGCAACTTCACCAAATGATGATTCATAGGTCCAGTAGTTTCTCCTCCAGGGAGAATCAACATATCATACTCCCAAGACCTTATATTTTTCACCTTAATATTCGGTTGTATGATTAATCCGCAAGCTGATTTAATTTGTCCAGGAAATAGGGTGAAAGTATGGAGATTATAATTCCTCTTTAAAATAGAAAGAACAATTGTCACTTCAATTTCATTAAATTTTGGATAAATATATAATAAAATATTCTTTGCCACTGACACTTTCCTATCTACTATATAAACTACCCAGGGGGCGTATTAAAATTGTAGCACTTAAAGAACAGGTTGGTTATTGGGAAAATAGACACGGGTAGATAGTAATAATATGTTCGAAAAATAAGCAATTTTCCCAAGTTTTTATATCGAATTACTTAAGAAAACTTTTTGAAATGGTTCATTATTTGAGTATTTCCTGTATTCGAAGTGGATGCTTTTTTATTTATTTATGGAAATTTTAATTAAAATTTCCTAGTTTTACTTTATCTCTTTAGTGTAATAAGGTAATATAGTCTTTTAAAATCATAGGCAGGTGTATACGTTGGTTATTTTTACGGGTAAAACATATAAAAATGATAAAGGTTATCTTTATATACCTGTTACTTGGAGAGAAGAATTTAATTTGAGATCAGGAAAGGTAGTTGGAATTGATTATAAGAATGATTGTCTTGTTATCGATTCTAAACCTTCAAGAGAATATAAACAAAAGATAGACTCTAAGGGCAATTTAACAATTCCTTTAGACCTAAGAGAGAAATTACATAGCAATAATTTTCATATCATAATTGAACAACTGGAAGAGAGAATAATCCTTGCGCCCATACTAGATTAATTTTAGATAGGAGGAAAACAAATTAAGAATATAAATGATGAGCAAAGAAAATTAAACTTGATAAATAAAAAAAGCGAAAAGTTGATTGAATTGGGGATCAGTTTGAATGACTTAACTGATCCTCGATTAATTAAGTTAAGTGAAGAGTTAGATGGAATGATCATTTGAATACCAAAAGATGTGTTTAGGAAGCAAATAACTTTTTCTCGTTAAAAGTAAGTAGAACAAAATTTTTCTTAGTATAATTACTCCAAATCAGCATCGACCTTAAACTTCACTTTTAGTTTCGGATAATATTCATTCCTCCAGTCTTTTAATTCATGGTAAGAGATCTGCTGGTGAAATTGTTGTCCGAAACCAAAAATATCAATATGGCTTCCTTGGGTTCTCTTTAATAAACGGTAAAAACGCTTTTCAGTGAGCTTTTCAAGCTCTTTTATTATCCTTTTATTTTTGATTCCTTCTTTTCTTTCTAAAATGTATATTTTTAAACGCAGGTTGCTGGACACCACTGGACTATTATTTTTCATTGATGTTTTATTCTGTAGGGAACTGTTTGTTACAATAATGCTAGCAAAACCGAGACTTTCTATTCTTCCTTTTTCATTATTGTTTCGAAACACATTTACTAATTGGCTTTCATCCGGGCCGATTGTTCCCATTATTTTTCCATGCTTCAAAATAGCTGCCCCCTGAAATGTTAGTACTGTCTCTTTTCCTGAACGAACAACAGGGACAGCTATATCTTTCGTATATGAATACAGACTTCGATAAACTTTCCAAATTGGAATACTAAAGATTTCTGGTGCCCAGCCAGCTCCTTTATTAAAAAAATCAAAGATAGAAGAAGCATGGACACCTAATTTTTCATTTATATTTGATAAAACATCCTCCACGTTATCATCTGTAATGGTTACCAGCGCTCTTGACGGAATATCTTCTGAAACCATTAGGAATTTTATAAATTTCTTTAACTCTTGGTGGTTGTTTGCCAAATTGTTTTGAATGACAATCAATCGTAGTTGTGAGTAATCAATAGCATCTTCAAAGTTTGTACGAAGTTGTCCAAGTACACTTGCAACCGTTTCGCCACTTTCTGTAACGGTTCTAGATAATTTGTTATCTTCTTGCGGAATAGGGATTTGTAAGGTTACTTTATAATCTTCTTCGTTTTCTTTGGAAATTCCCATAACCAATGGAAGCGCTCGTTTATCGATATCTTTAATATCCCAACAGCCAGAAAGTAAAACCATTGTCATGAACCCGATCAGAAGTTTGAATCCATTATTCTTCATATCCCAACACGTCTCTTTCCGATAAATAACCATAGATAAAAATGATAAACGGAGTGATAACCATAAAAACGGTTTGAGCTCCTATGCTCCACAAAAAGTATTTTTCAATCAAAGTCTTATTCGGAACGATTAGCGCAAACATAAAGGAGAGGACAGATGCACCAATTATCCAATGAGAAGGTTTTATTACTCGCCATTCACTTATTTTTTTTGCCACCTGACCGACCATCCAAAGAATAACTGCATTTGCGAATATCACTAATCCGACTAAAGATACACCAAAGAATACCGTTTGTCGGTTAAATGAAAACCAGCTAATGTCAACTGAATCCATCGCTTCTACAAAAGGATTGGTGAGCCTGACAACAGTTTCTTGTCCAAAGATAAACAACGGTATATAGACCACTGAAAGGAAAAATAGGGTTACACTTATCCACGGTACAATTAGCTTACGGAATGTTAAGTTTGTTTCAGAAGTCATAAATCCCAAAAATAAAAATGGTGACAATCCCAATAGATAGAAGAACTTTATGTCTAACCAGGAATGTATAGGTAGATCCATAACTTGCGAAACATTATGTAGATCAAAATTTACCGAAGAAGAAAAAATATTAAATACCACTAAAGGAATAACTAAGATGGAGATAAAGACCGAGCAGCGTAAAATGGTTCCAATTCCTTTTGTTGCCGTATATGCTGAAATGAAAAATAAAAGTATCAAGATTGCCCAAATGGGGGTACGGGGTAAAAATATTGAAATAATGACTTCGGTATGTACACGAATATTAAAAGCAACAATCATAATCAAGTTAATGACAAACGGGATGAAGAATAGGAATGCCAACCATCTACCTATCTTTAGATAAATATCAACGACATCTTTTTGCGGAAAATAACTTAAACCTTTCATAAAAATCCAAATTAAAAACAATTGAAAAAGCGCATGACACATAACCAATTCCCAATGAGCAGTATGGGTTAGCTTATAAATGAGATCAGGGTAGATTAAATAGCCAAAACTCAAGTTTATGATAATGAAAGTGATTCCAATTTGAAGTAGTCGAGTCACTTTATGTCTCCTTTTCACCAATTCGAAACGTTGTATATGGTATGTCGTTCGAAGTTAAACTAGCTAAATATATGATTGTGAAAATTAAACCCGTACAAACACCTAGGATTCCAAATATTGATGCCAGGATTAAGATTGGATACTTTAGTAAGCGAATGTACAAAGAGTTTTGCATACCAATAACGGCCGAACTGGCAATTACAACAGCGGTAATAACGATAACTAATAGATTACTGACCAGCTTGGCTTCAACCATGGCTTGTCCTAAAATGATTCCTCCTACCATTGTTATGGCAGGACCAACGCTCTTAGGAAGTCTTACTATGGCCTCTAATATTAAATCCACTAGAACGACCATAGCAATCGTTTCAAGAAATGCGGATAATGGAATACCTTCCCTGCTTTTTATTACAAACAACGCAAGATCAGTTTTAAATACTTCTGTGTTCACTGAAACCAAAGCGACATAAAGAGCGGGAAGTATAAGTGTTGCAACAGCCCCAATGATTCTAAAAATTCTTAGCATAACTGACAGTGGAAAGGTAAAATTTCTATCGTTAATACTACTAAACATGTCCCAGAGTAGATGAGGAAAAACAAGTGCGAATGGGCAATTATCAATAAAAAGAACAATTCTGTTCTTTTTCAAAGCATGGATGGCTGGAATCGGAAGTTCAGTTGTGAATAGATGACTGACAGGATTCAATCTCCGCTTACCAAAATGTCGATTTAAATCATCGATAGATTCAATATCTGATTTTATGTAACTTAACTGCTGGTTGACTCTTTCAACAAGATCATTAGGGGCATTCCCTTGTATATAGAGCATAGCCAACTTTCTTTTTTCAAGATTCCCAACATGATAGGAACGATGGCACAGTCGCTCCGTATTCAATCTTTTTCTGATCATTCCAACATTCGCATTTACATCATCTCCAAAGGCGTCCATCGAGGCTTGAATAGTACTTTCATTTTTAGGTTCTTCAATGCCTCTCTTCAGATTTTGGGAGATGGGATCAACAATGGCGTTCTGATCGCCATTTTCAGAAAACAGCACTAATTTCCCTTCTAATATGGCCTCTATTATTTTATCTTTATCAACATTAATCTGATCACTAAGGTTTATGAAAAGTGCCTTTACTGAAGGGGACGTAATAGCTATTTGTTGAACATATAGTTTTGACCTAGTTGTATCTATTAGAGTATTAAATCCCATTAGAAAGAATGCTGAACTATCAAAGAACCCTTCTTCGATGAAAAAGTCGTCGTGTGTAGAAAACTCGGATTTAATCTCATTTATAATATTTCTCATGAATTTGCCCCTCAACATAAAGAAATCTAACAAAATTATTTGCATCAAGAGGAGTTTTTATACGAAAATTTTAATAGTGTGATAACGAATTTTCTAATGAATTAAAGAGGTTAGAGAGGAATATCTGGATTATCGATAAGTTAGGGGAAGGAAGAGAAGTATTGTATTTAAAGAACAATGTTTATCTAAAACGTGAAGCATTGAGGAAGTTGGAGTGGAAAATCTAAAATTTCAGCTGCAATATCAGGAGACTATTCTTACTTAACGATCGGCGCGTTTGTTGAAGATTCAGGAACTAATGTAGCTCTTTTTATATTGATCTTAAGGGGGGAGTTCAGGAAGGTAATGTTTCAATAAACTAGAATATGTATTAACAACCTATAACTAATAAAAAGATGGAACCAAAATGGATAAAAGAGTTCAATTCGACTTTGAAATTGTATTTACTAATGGCAGTGGAATACAAGGACAGGAATTCCGTCTTGATTTTGATGGAGATGACATTACTGACGAAGAGTTAGCCCTTAGGAAAGATCAATTATTAAAATAGAATGCACTAATTTAAGATTGAGCTACAAACTTATTCCACAATCGGGTGCTTTTCTGTAAGAAATGTGTCTTTTTTATGTTTGGGAAAGTTAAAGTAATAATACTTCCAATATTCGAATTTATTATTGTTATACTTTAAATAAGGAGTGATTACATGATATTGGAAGCTGTTATGCTACAAGTTAAACCAGGAATGGAAGGGGAATATGAAAAAGCCTTTTATAATGCTTCAAAGATTATTTCATCAATGAAAGGATACATATCTCACGAATTACAACGGTGTATGGAGGTAAAAGGAAAGTATTTACTTTTAGTTAAATGGGAAAGTTTAGAAGATCATACAGTAGGTTTTAGACAATCAGTAGAATACCAAACGTGGAAAGAACAGCTTCATCATTTTTATGATCCATTTCCAATAGTAGAACATTTTGAATCAGTAAACCTTTCGTAAAGATATCATTTTTAGTGCGTTGATCCAAGAAGGATTAACGCCTTTTTCATGAAATTTATTGAACAGGGTGAACAAGGAGATACCTCTTTATTTGTAGAATTATGTTCAAAAGTACAAAGGGGTAAGACTATGAAAAATTTGATTTTTATCATCTCATCCTTAATCAGTTGGTGGATATTCTTTGTATGGATTTCTTCTAATATATATTTTATTGAATCAATGGAATATGGGGCTTTTCTATATACCTCAGTTTTTGCATTTAGTCCTTTTCTATCCGCTTTAGTGACTTATTTAACATATAAATTCTGCATTAAATTATTTTCTAATTTTACGCTTCAGGGGTATTATGAAGTTAGTGTTTCATTCGCAACCTGTTAAAGAGATGAAGAAAGCAGTATCTTTTTACCGTGATGTTTTGGGTATGGAAGAGGCTTGGAGAGAAGGGGAACATACTGTGGCATTCAAAACAAATGCGGATACCCAAATCCTGCTTGAAGAAGATGCAGAAGAACATACATACGGACCAGGAAGTATTTTCTTAGTTGATAGCGTTGATGAGTTTTATAACGAAAACAATACATCCCTTATTTTTGTAAAAGAGCCGAGTGATATTCCACCAGGCAGATATGCGATATTCAGTGATGATTCAGGTAATCCAATACGTATAATAGACATGTCAAAAAAATAAAAAAGCTGCTTTAATCGAGTGCATTTCTTCAAGAAGGAGAAGTGCACTTTTTTATTGAAATAAAGAAGAATTTGATAGAGAAGGAACTAAGAAGCGCTTTGCTAAAAAACATCTGAAAGATTAATAGGAGTGGCAACACATGAATTTGGTTCCATATCCGGAAAAAAGGGACTCGACATTGGCTGTGGTAGTTGTAATTCGTTAAATTACCTGAGGAGCATTCAGAGAATCCTTCAAAATGGTACTCGATTCAAAAAGCTAACCTTGTTCCTTCAACATTAATAATAAATGCCTCGAAAAGGATTGATTAATGTAAGGAGTAAGAAAGAAAAAAGAAATGTAACTACTTTATAAAATTCAACTTATTATTGAACATATAGAGAGCCTAGTAAAAAATCAGGGGGAGGTGATTTATATATATCCTTCAAAAAGCATTTTACATACATGGAAGAAGTTTGATAGTTTTCCCATGGAAACCCTAACAAAGGCTTGGTATTCCGACCAAGGAACTCAAAAGAAACAAAGAGATGTTTCCCAGATGAAAGAACATCGAGCGCAATACGGTATTACCGGTAATTGCTTTGATCTGGCTCTTTGGCTGCTGGATGAATTTAAAAAAGATGTGGTAAAAGCCTATCCGATAGGATCAAAGTTTAACACGGAAAAAGCACATGTGGCTGTTATTGCTCTAGACGAGAATGGCAGGCGGTACATGTGTGATCTTGGAGACCAGTGGTTAACTCCAATCTTGGTGGATACAGATGCTGACGATTACACCAACGAGAAGCTGACTGGCTTTTTTCCGGGAGCTAACATCCAGGTTCAACCGGAGAACAACGGCTTTATCGAAATCCTTTACCACCGGCCAAATGGGAAGTGGTCCACACAAACGTTCAATCTTGAGCCGATTAATATGAATGATTTTACGCATGCAGCAGAGTTTTCACAAAATCACATCCATCCCTACCCTCTATTTGAGTGTAGAATTCCTTACCAATCTGAAGTGGCTCACTGGGAATTTTATAACTGGGAGAGCTTTCTCAGTACGAATGAAGGTTTGCATCAAGGGGAACAAACGGATTCTATTGAACATTGGGTTAGCGTCATTCATGAAAAAGCAAACTACAACAAAGACTTCTTGTTTGATGCCTTAACCAAATACAAATAAATTACTACATAACATAAAAAAGAAATGAATAGCACAAGACTTTTGATCTTTCAATAATTAAAAGGGGAAACAGCAGAAACGACTCGTAAATGGACGAGTCGTTTTTGCTAGATTCAAAGCTATTTGGTTTTCTTGTTTTGCATGATAGCCTTCCAGAATTCTTTTGCTATTATTTTGTATCCTTTAATATTCAAATGATTATCTTCTGGGTTAGGCATATATTTCTCAAAAAGTGGATCGATTCGATTTCCTGTCGGAACAAACGTATCACCATTCGCTTCGGTGCGCTTTTCAATTTCTGCGTTCAGTGCGTCATTTAATGGAACTAAAAACTCTTGAACTTGTTCAGGGTAGTAGGCAAATGGATTATAATATCCCATTACATAAACTTCTACGTCAGGATTTAGTTCGTCGATGGTACTGAGTATCGTTTGTAAATTGTCACTGGCCGTGATGACTCCTTCATATGCAGAGGATGGATCTGATAGAAGTCTTTTGAACAAGTCATTCGCACCAATAGTAACGGTAATATGTGTAGCCTCCCTTACTTCTTGCCGTATGGTGTTGTTGTTTTGTAAGTCATTTTTTAATTGGTCTGAAGAGTATCCGGAAATTGCAAAATTATTGTAAACTACTTGAGTCGCTCCATTTTTAAACTGTTCAAATAGATAATCTGTATAGCTAAGATCATACGAACCATAAGGTGTCATTCCGGCTGGTATGGAATCACCTAACGCGACATATTCCACACTCCGATCAGATGGTTGGGAAGCAAACGTTGCTGAATTGGAAGAGAAAAGGACCGCCGCAGTCATCAAACTAACTAATCTTTTTTTCATCAAATTAATCTCTCCTTTTTTCGTTCATTCTATCAATACAAAAATATATTTATTTAATGTCCTCCTTCCAATCTATTTCATGAAATCATTATACAAAAGCCACTGGTATGAATCCTGTCATTCCGTGCTTTTACTGAACAGGTTAGCTCAGGCTGCTGACAATAGTTCACGATTTTAATCGTGCATAGCAGGTTGTAACTCAACAGGTGTAGAATATAATATCGTCTATTTAAAAAGGATTTCCGAATCGAAATTCAAGTTAATAAATAGCAAGAGGTGATGAGGAGTGGACTGGTTGAAACGGGTGGAAGATGCTTTAGAGTTTATGGAAAGCAAGATGAACGAACCACTGGATATCGATGCGATTGCTAAGGTAGCCTTTTCTTCTCCTTTTCATTTTCAAAGGATGTTCCATATGTTAACTGGAATGACCGTAGGCGAATATGTGCGAAAACGCAAATTAACTTTAGCTGCGCAAGAACTGGCCGTATCCTCTTCAAGAGTGATCGATATAGCTTTAAAATATGGATATCATTCACCGGAATCCTTCTCCAAAATTTTCCGAAAGCTCCATGGTATTTCACCCTCAGAAGCTCGCCGTTCTGGCGTTTCATTAAAAGCGTTTCCACGTCTTTCATTCCAATTCCAGATCCAAGGAGAAAGGGAAGTGGATTATTTAATAGAGGAAAAAGAATCGTTTAGCGTAATCGGTAAATCTGCCACTTTAACTTGTGGAAAGGAAGGCTATACCCGTGAATGGTTTTGGGGAGAATGTCAGCAGGACGGAACACTTGAGAAATTCAGTTCCTTAGAAACAAATAAGCCGATACTCGGCATAACATTAGATTTCGAAGAAAATTTCACTTATATGATTGGCAAGAAAGTTGAGAAAGAGGTTCCAATGGGTGAATTAACACAACTCTATATACCCTCCTCAACCTGGGCTGTTTTCCCGTGTAATGGATCGATTCCAGCAGCTATTCAGAACGGATTTCGTCAAATATATCAGGAATGGTTTCCGGCAACTGAATATGAACATGCCGGACTGCCCGAAATCGAGGTTTATATCGCGGATCCTTTAGAATCAGAGGGCTACAGGTCTGAAGTGTGGATTCCTGTTAAAAGCCATACACAAGAACGAAACAATGGATAGTTATGAAAACCTTCTATCTCCAATCTTGTTATTAAGAGCAACGTTACCGAATAGCTGGAATAAGTATAGGAATAAATCAGAGGCTTTAAAGAAATATTCGAAGTAAACAGGCATATGGTAACATTAGACAAAAAAGGGGACACGTCTATGTTTTTATATAAAATAGATGAAAATATCGCGTTAAGATCATTAAATGTGAATGACGCAGACGAGCTTTTCAATTTAACCTTCGAATCAAAAGACTATCTGAAAGAATGGTTAGGCTGGCTGGATTATACGAACCAGGTAGAAGATACGAGAGAATTTATTCAAGCCACGTTAAAAGGATTTATCGAGACGGGCGGTTATCCGAAATCAGCGGCCATTTTATATCAAGGAAAAATTGCGGGTACAATCGGATTTAACGAGATTAATAAACTCCATAAAATCGGGGTTTTGGGCTATTGGCTGGGAAAAGATTTTCAAGGGAACGGAATCATGACGAAAGCGTGTGAAGCTTTTATCGAATACGGATTTAATGAATTGAACCTGAACCGTATTGAAATTAGAGCTGCAGAAGAAAATAGAAAAAGCCGGGCGATTCCTGAGAGACTCGGATTTACCGAAGAGGGTAAGATCAGACAAGCGGAATGGCTATACGACCATTACGTGGACCATGTCATTTACGGTCTTTTAGCAGATGAATGGGCAAAGAATAAACAAGTAAACACACAGCACACTAAACAGCCTTCTTGATGAAGTGCTGTTTTTTTATCATGTATCTATCATCTTCCTGTTATGTAAATAAATTGAAATACATACTATGATGATAATAGAAACAGAGAATCATAGGAGGTAACATTTATGGCGATGCCAACTCATATCGTAGCAGTAGGTGCATGGGTAGAAGATGCTCATGGAAACATTTTATTGGTAAAAACACATGATGAAGGCTGGGTGTTCCCTGGCGGACAGGTTGAAAACGGGGAAAGCCTAATGGATGCAATCATCAGAGAAACGAAGGAAGAGAGCGGCATCGACATAGAGGTCTCACATCTATCAGGAGTCTATTCCAACACATGTGAATACATAGGGCACGATGGAGTAACACACATTCCAACAAAAGTGATGTTCGACTTCGTCTGCAGACCAGTCGGAGGAGAATTGGACATTCAAGAAGGGGAAACCACGGAAAGCCGATGGGTGCCGATTGAACAAGTATTAGATTTCGTTAAAGAGGAAGCGATTCGAACCCGCTTGAAAGATTTCTTAAAAAAAAATGGAAACATTCATTACAAGGACTATGTGACAAAACCGGAGTTTAAATTAAAGCTGGAAAGGACCGTTTAGGTGGGTTGAATGAATAGAAAGATATTTATTGTATTATTCATCATTCTAAGTTTATTTATCTTTCCTCCGTTGCTGGCACCATCCGTTCACGATAGTGACAGTCAAGAATCGGCCATTCGGGCAGATTTAGTAGAGAGAGGACATCCCTATCAGAGTTTCATAGCGTACATAGAGAAGAACGGCAGTGATCCCGAATATGGTGAAAGGTTCGACGTGACCTGGCATGATTTCGATAGCGAAACAGGAATGACAGCAACCATCTTTTATGTGAAGAAAAACGATGAAGGTTACGAGGTTGTTTCAGCGGGTACAGGACCTTAAGTTGTGAATGAGCAGAAAGAGGTGAAGAAGGATATGGATAGCATCATTTTTGATCTAGATGGGACCATTTGGGATCCGATCGATACCGTTCTAGATGCGTGGAATAGTCGCATCAAAGATCACGAACAAATTAAGTCAGAATTAACACGGTCCGATTTTGAAAGTACGATGGGATTACAGATGCATGAGATCAGTGTAAAGTTGTTTCCTGATTTAAATGAGGATATCCGTACACAAGTGATCAAAGAGTGCTGTGATGCCGAACAGGGATACTTAAAGAAACACGGAGGCAAGCTTTATCCCCATGTGGAAGAAGTACTGAAAAAGCTTTCGAAAAAATACAAGCTTTATATCGTAAGTAACTGTCAGGATGGCTATATCGAATCCTTTTATGAGTTTCATAAGTTGGAAAAGTATTTCTTAGATTTTGAGAATCCAGGGAGAACCGGACTTTCAAAAGGCGAGAATATCAAACTGATTATCCAAAGAAATAACTTATCTGATCCTATATATGTAGGGGATACAGAAGGAGATTGTAAAGCAGCGAAATACGCTGGCGTTCCTTTTGTTTATGCCAAATATGGATTCGGACAGGTAAATTATTATGACGAGTCTATCGATACATTCGCTGAGCTTGTAAAACTCTATGTAACGGAAGAAAGCGGTGCAGTTCTCTAAGAAGGAGAAGTGCACCTTTTCATTGAACTTTAGAGTAAAATAATGGAAGGTGAAAAATGATTGATTTTACAGGAACCCCGAAAATAGAAACAGAGCATTTAATCCTAAGAAAGTTTGAGATGACTGATGTTCAATGTGCATTTGACCATTGGCTGTCAGACGAACGAGTCGCTGACAATCGCATCAACCCTGCACACAAATCCGTTTCGGAAACAATTGAGAGAGTTTCTAAGATTGTAAGCCAATATGAAAGTAAGGAATTTTGTTACTGGGCTATTGAGGTGAAAGAGACCAGTGAGCTTATTGGAGAAATTGATTTATATGATTTCGACAGTGCCACGGAAAACTGTGAGGTAAGCTACTCAGTCGGATATAGATGGTGGAATCAAGGCTATGGAACTGAAGCCTTGAGAGCGGTTGTGGAATTTGGTTTCAGGACGATGAATATCCATAAGATATCAGCAGCTCATAACACCGATAACCCAGCTTCAGGAAAGATTATGAGGAAGGTTGGGATGATACACGAGGGAGTAATCAGACACATGATCCGCAATAGCAAGGATCAATATAAAAATTGTGCGGTTTATGGCATTCTTCAAGAAGATTATTTAAAATTACATCGCAATTCTATAGAGTTTGCTGAAAAATTCAGATAGAAATAAGTGAGGGATGGGATTGAGGAAACTTTTATTCTTTTTTATTTTTGCACTACTAGTCATTAATACAGCTTGTTCAGACAAAGGGATTAAAAAGCTCGATATAGAAGACATAACTTTTGGAACTCTTAAAATACATGTTAACGGAAATTTAGTAAAAGACATTCGTCTTATGGAAAACAAAAACTTATTAAAAAAACTAGAAGAGGAATATAATAATGCAAAATTTCTTTCAGAAGAAAAAGAGAACTTGGAACCTATTTTAACGAATGGAGACTTAGAAGAAAAAATCTCAGGCTCTTACATTATTGTTGATGAAAAATCGTCCGGAAACAATTTCTATATTGGGTACAAAGGAGAAAATACATTTAAAGTCATTGCTTCGGGAAGTAATTTCAAAGATGGCACATACGTTTATTATATTGAAAGTAAAGATTTGAAAAATACAATTGAGAATCATTTGAGTGAATAATAGCTCGGTTAATATACTGTGATGTTTTGGAGGGATAATTTGAAGAAGAGAAATGTAGTTCATCTCCTTAATCTAAATGATAAAACAATAGGTACAATCTCAACCTTTACCAAATTAGAGTTATTGAATGCTTTAAATAAAGCATGGTCATTAAAATCAAGTTCAAAATGGAGTTTTAATAATCCGGCAAAAGGACAATGTGGAGTAACATCTTTAGTGGTTCAAGATACTTTAGGTGGGGAAATACACAAAACTCAGTTAGCTGAGGGTTGGCATTATTATAATGTTATTGATCATAAACGCTATGATTTTACAGAATCTCAATTCAGTGAAAGCATAAATTACGAGGACATCCCTTCAAACAGAGAAGAGGCATTCATGGACACAAACCTTAATCAATATAACCATCTCAAAAACAGTGTTGAGGTACAGCTGAGTAAATTATCCAAATAAACAGATGTATATATGAATTGGGTGCAATACCCCATTTTTTTCTCGGGAGGGATTAATGTGAAACACAAGCTCTCTTTTTTGTTATTAGTTGGTCTATTTTGTACATTAATCGTTCCATCGAAATCACTTGCAACTTCCTGGGCGTATCCGTTTGTCGTTTGGGATGGTTACATTTATATCGTCAACGATGAGTATGTTACAGAGATAGATAAAGAAATCGGGAAGGTTATGAGATATTCAGATATGTACGAGCAGCCTGGCAACTTTTCAAATGTTTATGAGAAAGGAACCAAGTATTACTCAATTAAAGATGTTAGTACAGATGAAGCCATTGCGGTGGAAGACGGCAGCGGTAAATATAAAAAGGCTATAAGAGAGAAAAAGTATACGTTCGGAAACGAAGACCCTTCAGAAGATAAAAGTTCAGACATGGCTGCAACACTTTTAATCTTGTCCGCCATTACAATTTTTCTAATTATATTCGTGTTGAAGAAAATAAAAAGATAAAGGAAAAAGGCTAATTATGAATAGACTAGTAATCATGACAGTAGGTAAAACGCATAGCGGAAAAACTACTTTTGCTAAAGCATTAGAAAAAGAACTACATAACTCAGTTGTGATCGATCAAGGTAACCATGCTGAATTCCTGCATTCTTATTACCAGACATTGTTACCGAAGGAAGGGCCGAATGTAATCAAGTATGCGATCACACAAACGATTGTGGACTATGCAGTTAATGAAACGAATTGCCATATCATTCGTTGTAACTCCCACAGAAGCCGGAAAAGCAGGTTGGACCAGATTGCTTATTACCATGAAAAAGGATTTACAAGTATAATAGTTAACTTTGAAATCCCAACTCATGTTCTTGAAGAGAGAATTGCAAAAAGCAATCGAAGTAAAAATGTATTACGGGTCGCTTCAACGTTTGAGGACGTTCTGACTCGCCAAGAGAATGAGACGAATAAAGGAGATATCTTAACTCCAGCAGAAGGAGAAGCAGATCATTTGTTTGTAATCGAAAACTCAGATGATATTCGATCTGTTATCGAAAAAATCGTTAAGATATCACAAAGTGTTGGTGCTTAAGTGTGCGGACTATAAAT
Organism: Fictibacillus arsenicus; assembly: GCF_001999465.1. GTDB lineage: Bacteria > Bacillota > Bacilli > Bacillales > Fictibacillaceae > Fictibacillus > Fictibacillus arsenicus. The sequence goes on along the minus strand of NZ_MQMF01000002.1, from coordinate 668,778 downwards.
AAAGGAGGAAGTGGTGTTGGATCATTTTTTGCTGAATGTTTTACTGCTCCTGGCCATATATAGTCTATTCATCTACATATTTAATAAGGTTATGAGGAAGTGGCTTAAGGTTGAAAAGAAGAAGTTCTTTTCATACAACCATGTGAATCATAAACACAAAAAAATAGATTGGATGATTAGAATTACGTTTCTTTTATTACTAATCATCAGTACGACGATCAACATTATGCGCATGCAAAAAGGGTTAGAAAAACTTTGGTTTTTGGAAACATACGTGATTCTGTTTCTTTTTATCATCGTTACGGAAATGGCAAGAGCTATTATGGAGCGGAAATACGCTGAGGATAGAAATGATTATAAGTTTACGATTGTCCAATTAGTGTTCATATCTATTTTGTTGTTTTTGACATATACGACTAACTTTTTTGGATTGGTTTAAATAAATTTAAGAGAGGCTGCATATGAAAAAGTGGAGAACTTTAAGCTCGGAATATTTTTATAAAACACCATTTGGTAACTTGAGAAAAGACAGATGTGAACTGCCAAACGGACATATTGTAGATGGTTATTACATAAATGAATATGCTGATTGGGTGAATGCTGTTGTTGTGACGAAAGAAAATAAGATAGTGCTCGTGGAGCAATATCGTTATGCGGGGGATGATGTTTTTTTAGAAATCCCGGCTGGGAAAATGGAAGAGAATGAAACATACGAAGAAGGCATCCTTAGAGAAGTAAGGGAAGAAACGGGATTCACTTCAAAGTTAAAGCCAATTAAATTAGGAGAGTTTATGGTCAATCCTGCTACACAAAACAACAAAGTCATTACTTTTCTCATAATGGATGCCTATCAAGAATTTGAACAAAATCTAGATGCAACAGAAGAAATAGAGGTTCGGTTATTTGATTTTAGTATTCTGGGAGATTTAATTAGAACGAACCAATTGAAAACACAACTATTCACAGCACACGCTTATTTTATGGCTAAGGATTATCTCGCTTAAATACAAATAAAATAATGCTTTAATTCACATTGAGTGCATTTCTGTAAGAAAGAGGTGCACTTTTTATTTTGGATTAATCAACCTTCTTGTTCTGATATCCGAAATAAAAAAGAGTTAAAAATTTTTTTGTAACCTTTTCCATTTTCGTTTGTCATTACCAGTGGGAGGAGAGAAGAACATGGCAGATCCGCTTGAAGAGATGTATCAGGCCTATAAAGAACCAATCTTCCGTTATCTCCGCAATATGTGCCGAAGCCGTACGATTGCAGAGGAACTTACGCATGATACATTCATAAAAGCTTTCAAGGGATATGGCGGGTTTCGTGGTGATTCCTCCCTTAAAACGTGGCTTTTTAAAATTGCGAGAAATACATATTTGAATGAATCGGGAAAATTTTCACGGAAGAATGAGATTCCTTTTGCAGAGCCTGAACTTCAATCTGAGGGTACCACTCGAAACATAGAAACAGAAATGATGATCAAGCAAACACTTCAAAGGCTGACAGAAAAAGAAAGATCGCTGCTGGTTTTAAGAGAACAAGGTTTTTCACTCAATGAGATGGCAGAGATCCTAAACCAGACAGAAGGCAACATCAAGGTAGGCATTCATCGGGCAAAAAAGAAGTTCAAGGAATTCTATCTTGAAGGAGAGGAGGAAAGAAGATGAAACTTGATTGCAGTCTTGTAGAAGATCTGTATCCATTATATCAAGAAAATGAATTAAAACCGGAAAACAGGCGTGCAGTGGAAGAACATTTAAAGGAATGCAATAGATGCCATGAGTTGTATCAAAAAGGCAGCGGATTTTCTGAAGTATCTCTTTTCCCTGATGAGAAGGAAGAAAAAGTATCTAAGGAACTAGATGACCGGATCAGGCTGAACTTCCGATTAAGGCGAATGAAAGTCATTGCTGTTCTTCTTGCAGCAATCATTATTGTCACAGGAATTAACCGGTATGCTGCAAATCGAGAGCAAGTAGCTACCCTTTTAAATGGGATGTATTCATATAGCAGATCTCTTAATGAAATAGCGGATAGACCGTATGAAACAAACAGTGAATTGTATTTATCAGATTCCATTGATGATATCATTGATTTGGACAACGAATTAAATTGGCTCGAACGCAATTTATTTAACAATACCTCCTACAATTTTTTCGTGGATACCGAGGTTTTTAATGAAATGCTAACTAGTCTAAAAGAGCGAAAAAGTCAGGGACTTCAGGATGAAACAGATGTGATGGCAATTGAACTTTTGCAAAAGCACTCTAAAGCTTTATTTCAACATGTTCAAAGCGAGTATGATAGTTTCCACCATGGCTATAGTTCTTATTTAGAGATTCTGGATATTGATGGAATCGGAGAACCGATTAACAAAATCGAAGAGCTTGCTTACTTTTATAACACCTATCACAAGCTGCCTTCAGAGATGAAGCTGTTGAGTGAGAAAGATTTGGAGAAGAAAATTAGAACAGTATTCAATATAGAGGAGGAAAAGGTCGAATTAGAAAAATCTCATAATAATGTTCCTGGTGTTTATCGCTTTGAAATCAATGGTATTCATGGTGAGATTAACGGGTACTCTGGAATGATTTTTGATGCGGATAGCTCATTGAGATTGAATGATAAAAAGACTAAAGACAAGAAGGAAGTTATGGAAAAAGCAAAACAATTTGTTGAAAAAATTTACGGCAATAACGCACACTTTGAAATGTGGCAAGAAAATATAGGTGGCCAGCCAAGTATCTACAGATTCAGGTTTGTTCCGCTTGCCGGAGAATATAGATTGCTATTCCTGGGATCTGAACCGTATTACCTCCAACTTGATGCGGAAACTGGTGACAGCATGTTTTTAGCACACAGGCCAATGCTTACAAAAGAATTTTTCGCTAAAAAATATAAGGAAGTGCTTAGTACAGAATCAATTGAATCAAAGGCTGAGCAAGTTTCAGGTGTAAAAGGAAAATCGGTAGAAAAAGGCATTATTTATTCAACGGTATCTGCCGATTACGTTCTTGTCCATGTTTTCGAAGGTGAGGATAGTTTCGTTTATATTAATGCCGAGACAGGTATAGTTGAAAGGCCATATTTTTTTAACTATTGAAGTTATCAGGAGGATAGCATATGAATTCAACCCAAAATAATGGTACAGAGTTCCTTGAATTTATTAAAGTGACGGAAGAAGAAATCTATAATTATCATCCTGTAGCGGGCTCCTTTGCAGTAATAAAATGTGAAGGTAAGTACCTTTTGTGTTACAACGTCTGGCGTGAACAATGGGAGCTGCCAGCAGGAAGTAGAGAAGAGGGAGAAACTCCAAAGGAATGTGCAATAAGAGAACTGTATGAAGAAACTGGACAAATGGTATCTGATTTAATGTTTAAAGGTTTATTAAAGTCCAAAAAAACAATAAATGGAGAAATTAAATTTAATCCCGTGTACTTTGCAAACATAGAAGAACTTAAACCTTTTAAAGAAAACAAAGAAACTTCGAAAATAATGCTATGGGATTTAAAAGAGGAAATTGGTGCTATTGATTCGGTAGATATCAGGATACTAGATTTTATCTAATTATAAAATTGAATTATGGTATAGAATCAGGCTGATATAAATTGCCTTCTCAAGAAAAAATGATATGATTGTAAAAATAATTCCGAGAGGAGCAACGAGATGATAGATTATAATGGACGCAGCTTTGTCTCAGTAGAAAATACAGATAACGGAGAAGTTTCTTCAAAGACTTTTTTTGAATATAAACAAGAGGGTCACATCATCACAGCGACTTATGGTGGAGGGGAAATTATAAAAGGAACATTGGTCGGGATCGTAAAGGAAGACGATTGTTTAGAGTTTCGGTACAACCACGTGAACACCAAAAATGAAATTAGAGGCGGACAATGTAAATCTACTCCTGAAATCTTACCGGACGGGCGTATCAGGCTGTACGAGAATTGGAAATGGCTTGACTCTGAAGCGACTGAGGGACATTCTATTATTGAAGAGGTTAAAATGTAACGCTGTTCATTACTCAAAAGATAATAAAAGCAAACATTAAAGCAGAGCATTTCTTCAAGAAGGAGAAATGCTCTTTTTTATTGAATTAAAGGGAATGTTAACGAGTAGGTTTAAATGAATAACTTAGAAAAGGGATTGGTAAAAAAATAAAGACCACCAAGCGATGATCCCATTGTTATTTTATAGATATTCCTTTTAAAAGATGGTTCCAGATTGTATTGTCTGTTATAGGTTCTGAGTGATATGGTACGTGAACAGCGCAAACATTTTTCAAACCCCATTCCACATTAGTGATGCCGTTTACCCCATGTTTCGGATGGATCATTAAAATCTTAAACTCACCTTTTACAACGTTAGATAAAACCCTTTCTAACTCTGATGTTTCATTTTTTATCTGATTTTCTTCAATTTTTAAAAGGGACCATCTTATAAACAAAATAGAGGGGCTTTGATTTAGACAATTATAGAATCTTTCTATTCGTTGATTTAACTTTTGTTTATAACTAGGATATGTTGTTTTCCAGTCTTGGCCAGATACGATGGGGAAATCATGGACGGAAATAACGTTGAACTGGGTATCTTTTATAAAATGCGAGTGGGATCCTGTATTTTGACCTGCCTCATCTAACACGAAACCCGGTTTATATGATTCAATTTTTATCATATTGTGAAGTTCCATATATCCGTTAAATTTGGTTTGAATTAATCGATTAATACCAGATAAAGAATGAGAGCACACCCAATCAAAAGGTAATGATGTTCTTCTTAAATGATGTCTTCTAAGATGTAAAGCTGGACCACACTCACTACCAAGACTGATAATCATATGATATGGTTTCTGGATTTCTGTTAATTTCATTTAATCACCCTGCTTTCCGGAAATTAAGCGTTTATATAATAGATGCAGGATTCTACTAAAATGATTGGACAAAATGTTTGATTTTTCAATTTTGATAGATACGCTCTGTATATTGAAAGGATGTAATCAGTTGGACCATAAAATAAATATTATTCCCTATGAATCTAAGTATGCTGAAGAAACAGTCGAAATGTGGAGAGAAAGTAAGTACAAGGCAATTGGTCAAAAAGAGGTTCATAGTTTTGAAAGCCAGGTCTACTTTTTGAATCATATTTTACATAAAGAATATCAAGTTGATATAGCCCTATGGGATGAAACCGTGGTTGGAATCATTGCCTATAACAAATCGGAAATTAGCCAGCTCTATATTCATAACGACTATCAAGGTAAGGGTATAGGAAGAAGCTTACTTAAAAAGGCGAAAGAACAATCATCAGGAAGATTAACATTATACACATTCGAAATAAATGTAAAAGCCCAACGCTTTTATGAAATGAATGGCTTTAAGATCATTGGTAGAGGGCATGAAAATGAGGAGAATTTGGCTGATATTCAATATAAATGGGTAGCAAAATAAAAATATCACATTTATTAAAGCTTTGATCAACTGATCTAAGCTTTTTATTATGAATTAAAAAATTATTTCAAAATAACTATTTTCATTAATTATTATTTATGTTATTATTTTCTTGTTTTGTTACTTGATTGTTACAAAACTTTTACAAAAATATTAACTGGGGGTTATTGGTTTGCGTAAATTTTACTTAATAGTTTTGGTTTTGGGTATAGCATTACTCACTGCATGTTCATCTTCTGAAGAGAAAAAATCATCTTCTGAGAATATGGAAGAAAGTAAGAGTGAAGCAGTATCTGTTGATAAAGGTTTGTTAAATGTAGAAGTAATATTACCAGCATCATTTTTTGAAGGCGATGATATTAACAAAGTTATTGCTGATGCAAAAAAAGATGGAGTTAAAGAAGTAACGAAAAATGAAGATGGTTCTTTGACTTATAAAATGTCCAAGTCAAAACATAAAGAAATGATGAAAGAATTAGAGACGGGTATTGAAGAATCAATTGAAGAAGCCAAGACAGGGGATGATTTTACTTCTGTAAAAGACATAACTCATAATGATTCCTTTACAGAGTTTACTCTGCTAGTAGACAAAGCTGCTTATGAAAATAGTTTTGATGGATTTGCGGCTATTGGATTTGGAATGTCTGGAATGATGTATCAAATGTTTAACGGAACTGACTCAAAAGATGCGAAAGTGACTATTTTCGTTAAAGATGAAGCTACTCAAGAAGTTTTTGATGAAACAGTTTACCCAGATGCATTAGAAGATTCAGAGACAAATTAAATCATATTTTTGGAGGGTCATTTAGTAATGAAAAAATTGCTTAGTTTAATTCTAATGAGTTTACTTACGGTTGCAATTTTAGGAGCTTGCGGTCAGGACACAAAAGATGTCTCTATCGATTCTGAAAAAGAAACAACGGAAAAAGCAAGTGACACTAATAAATCAGAATCAAAAGAGAAAAAAGAAGAAACCAAATCAAAACTTGGTTCTCGAACAAACCCTGTACCATTTAACACAACTGCTACAGTTGAGGATGAGTTGATTAATGATAACGGAGATTCTTTCCCGATCAAAATCGATATAACAGTAATGGAAGTGATTCGTGGCGATGCGGCTTTCCAAAAGTTAAAAGCAATGAATGAATATAACGAAAATGCACCTGAGGGTTACGAATGGGTTCTAGCTAAAACAAAAGTTAAATTAACTGAATCCGAAACAGAAGATTTAGCATTTTTTATTGATGGAGTAATGAATTTTAATTTCGTTAGTGAAAGCGGAGATATTTATAGTGGAGATATCGTAGGTACTACTGAACCTGATTTTAGTTTCGAAATGTACGTTGGGAATGAGAAAGAAGGTTATATTTCGGGTCTTGTTAAAACAGGTGAAGAAGCTCAACTTCGCTACGAAGATATGATGGATGGTAAAGTTTTCTTTAATTTAAAATAATAATAAATAATTTAAGCCTACCAAATACTGGAATTTGATAGGCTTTTTTGTTGGTACAATAGTGTAGATAATATTAAAATAACGGATGGACTTAAGAATCCATTCTGATTAAAAAAAGCTCAGTATATGAGCCTTCAAAATAATGTGTTAGTGAATAAAAATAATCTTGCTTGTTTACTTTTCAACAAGACTAGTATTAAAAATACGATTTTTTAACTGTTCAATTGTTAAATATTCTCCATCTTCTTTCCGATGAAGCATAGCATGACAGTTTGGACAAACTGGGATTAGATCTTTGACCGGATCAACAATATACTCTTGTTGTATTTCGTGAAGTGGCTTAATATGATGAACATGAATGAAATCTTTTCCTACATCTCCATAAGTTTTTTCAAAGTTTGTCTCACATACCTGACACTGGATTCCGTAATGCTCCACACACTTTTTACGTGCAATAGGATTACGCTCATACATGTTGACTTTAATCGTTTTTCGCTGTCCCTCTTCTAAATTCTCAACGACTTCTTCCGGATAATATTCTTTAGTTAAATCTTGTTCAAAAAAAGACATGATGTAGTCTTGAAGTTCGCCAGTAAGTTTCATTGAACCTTGAATGTTTCCTTTTAAACCATAATTACGTAATCTATTTAGAGAAAGTTCCGCTGTATCATTTTCATCTACTAAGCGAACACGGCTCCAGTCCCAATTTTTTGAATCCTCAAATTTTGCTTTATCCAACCAATACATTTTATTATGGTATACATCGTTGGTTTTAACTTCCCCTTCAATTACTTCAACTTTATAACGTACTTTTTTAACATTGCCTGAAACATACAAAAATAGTATATCGCCATTTTCGTACTTAAAGGAGCGTTTCCAGTCTAATATTTCATATCGACTAAATGCTTTTTCTAAATCATATTCATTGGGGTTTGCTGGTACCAACCATACACGGCGAGCATTATGGTGTCCTCTTTCTTCAAGCTCTTTACGACGCTTGGATGCAATTGAAACAGGTGCAACAAATCTATATTCATCTTCATCTTTAATGTAAGGGATGTTATATACATAACTACGTTCAATGGGATCATAACATTTCGATACTTGGGTGTTCAGGTGATTAGCTAGAAATCTAGCTGCCTCTTGAATACTTGTTTCTGTAACCATAACATTATCATTTTTAAAAATAGTAATAGGACTAGCCATATAAAAACCTCTTTCTTTTTCTTTTAGTAAAAGAATGTATACTTCGTTATAGTAATAACTTAATCCTTTTTTCTACCATTCAACAGAAAAAGCCATCATCCTATATTTCAGGATAATGACCATACCTATTTTGTCTTTTACAATATTAGTTATTAGTTCTTTCTAATTTTATTAAATGATTAATTCCTTCTACAGCTGGTTTGAGTTCGTATACCGTCGGTTCTGATGTAGTTAATAGCTTTTGAAGAAACTCCCCGATTGTTATAAAGGGCTTACTCAAAAATGCTAATTTTGTTTCCTGTAATTCAAATATTTCATATGCTACGAGCCATATAGACAAATTAACTAGTGGGCTATTCACACCAGAAATTAAAGAAATCAATTTAAGTACAACTACAATAAATACAAGGTTTGTACCGCAACGAGATGAGATTCGCGTCGTTTTAATTGCTGAAGCTAATTCAACTTTCCCATACCTCTTGAAGGTGTTAATTACCTTATGTTCAGCACCGTGAAATTTACCATACTTTCGGTTAATTCCCCAAAAGATGATAATAATCAAAACAATATATAGGTACTGCACACCGATTGTTAGCTCATTAATATTTGAATCATTAATTACTTTATAGTTTTGAAGCAACAGTGTAAAAGGGATAACTAGAATAAATGAAATTATAAAAATCTTTCTGACACTCCAAAGAATACGAAAAAGAGCAACAATCCCTCTTAGGAAAGGCAGCGAACTCATGAAACTGACGAATTTATTGTCCAAGATAGTAGGAGTCTGTTCTTCCGTAATAAAAATATTTCCCTCTTTATCATATCGTGCCTTAACTGTATAGTTTTCTGATTGAAACATGATTCCGTTCAGAAGAGCGCGACCACCAATGTTCATAAAGGAGCTTCTTGTACATGTATTTAAGTTTTATTATAGTCCATAAGTCCTTGGCTTGGAATATTTGACCAAATTATTTGATTATGAAAAAAGGGAGCTTCTCTATATAGAAGTCCCCTTTGATAAGTTATTTTTGATCAGCTGGAAACACAAGTCCAATCTGCTTTCGAGCTTCATCCATGATCTCCATCACAGCGAGTGAGTTCGCATGAGAGTTCACCTTCGACTCCAGCTCACCATTTTTCACAAGGTCCATGAACTCTTTTGCTTCATAATACATCTTCGGCTTGTCTTGCTCTACCGTGATATCCTCAGTCGAACCGTCTTTATACCGGATCTCAATCTTCGACATGTCCTGGATGTGGTCGATCAGGATACTGCCGTTCTCGCCTTGTATCTCAGATGGAACGTACGAGTTCGAGATCTTCGAATACATCACTACCGCGTCTTTGTCTCCATAGTTCAAGAGGATGCTGCCTTCACCATCCACTCCAGACTCCAAGAGAAATCCGTTCGCTTTTACCGATTCAGGTTTTCCGAAAAGAACGACCATAGGGTACAGACAGTAGATGCCGATATCCATCATCGATCCGTTCGAGAACTTCGGATTGAACGCGTTAAGAACTGTTCCTTCTTTGTACTTGTCATAGCGTGAAGAGTACTGACACGAGCTCGCAAAATAACGGCGGACAGGGCCGATCTTATGTAAGTTTTCCTGAATGCTCTTAAAGTTCGGCGTTACCGTAGAACGCATTGCTTCCATTAGAAGTACTTTATTTTCTTTAGCAGCTGCGATCAAACTCTCCAGTTCCCTCACGTTCGAAGCGATCGGCTTCTCACAAATCACTTGCTTGCCATGATTCATCAATGTAATGGCTTGTTCAGCATGAAACGAGTTAGGGCTGGCAATGTAAACCGCGTCGATCACATCGCTCGCTGCCATTTCTTCTAAATCAGTAAACGTATGTTCAGCACCATTCCTATCCGCAAATTCCTTCGCTTTCTCTTGCGTACGGGAGTAGACCGCTGATAACCTAAAATCCTCAACTTCTTTTGCTGCTGTAATAAAACTTTCAGTAATCCAGTTCGTTCCGATCACACCAAATCTCAATACAATTCATTCCCTTCAAAATAAGGTAGGCAAAAGCCATACCGTTATCATATTATGTATTCTACTCCTTTCGTCACGAGAAAGACAAATGTTTGGGACCAATTGACTGTTTTTGTCAAAAAAAGTTTCATACTATAATAATTTCGGGTAAAGTGGTAGTAAAACCTGGTGAGGAGGAATGAGTTATGCTTACAATGACTAACCATGAACAGCTAACATCAAAGCCTTTAGATTTACCAGTACCACGATACGTAGTCAAACTCGTAGAAAAACCAATTACCGAACAAGAAAAACAAAAACCTGAATTAGAACTTACGCCATTGAATCCAACATGTCGATGAGTCCAAATATAGAACTGAGAAGAGCCAAGATCAATTGATCTGGCTCTTTTCCTATTCACTGAAGACGGTACTGCTATCAAACATAGTTCATCACTCTAGGCCAATTTTTCACTATAATAATTTCCATATTGTTCCTCCGGATTCATTTGTTATGATATGGTAAAAGTTAAGGAAAACCTGAAGCGAAGAAGTAATTAGGGGGGACAGAGATGAATAAACTAGGAATTCTTTCGTTATCAATGGTTGCTGTTAGTGTTGTAGCATTCTTTCTATTAAGAGGACCGAATGCGGATCTTACTACAGGCGTTATCGTACTAGGATCACTTTCAATTATTGGTGTTGTTTTGGCGGTACTATCGAAGAAATGGCTATCAGGTATATTAGGTGTATTACTAAATGGAGCGGTCTTGACCTTTGCTCTTCTCTTATTGCTCGCAAAAGGAATTGGTGGTTAAGACAAAATGTTTAATCCAAAGGGGAGTCCAGGGTGAATTTAAAAGTTGGGGATATCATTACTTTTGAGCGGATGTTCACAAAAGAAGATGTTGAGATGTTTACGAAAGTCTCTTGGGATGAGGGGGATCATCATATTCAACCTGATGAACAGGGGAGACTCGTCATCCAAAGGTTGTTAACGGCTACATTGCCAACAAAAATTGGCGGAGAAAATAATGTGCTCGCTCGTACGATGAACTTCGAGTTTCTGCTACCTGTATTTACTGGAGATACGACCCTATGTGAAGTGCGGATCGAGGAGTTAGAACCAAAAGAAAACAATCGAACATCAATCATGGCCACTTTCCTTTGCACCAATCAAAATGAAAAACAGGTATTAAAAGGAAGCTTTGCAGGAGTCATCTTATCAAACTAGTAGCTCAGGTTTATGACATTTGTACTCTTTTTTTTATACAAAAACACCGCTAAACGCGGTGCTGCATGTTCATTTGATTTGGTTTCTTTGTTCCTGAATGGTTTTATAAAAATAAAGAGAACCATGACCGCCGGCGATACCTAATGGCAGGATAATAAAAGGTGCCCAGGTCTTGTCATGCAAACCTGACACGTAGAAGATTCCATAAATGATGATCATCGTCATAATGCTAAATGTGAATCGGATAAAATAGTCTTTCACCGTTAACGCTCCTCATTGCTATGTTTGTTTTATAGTACCACAATTCACAAAAAAGCAGGATTCAGTAATGGTTTTAGAGAATGGAGTTACCGAAGCAAAAAGGAGTGGTAAACCATGTCTTATTGTAAAGTAGAGAAAGCGAGCGGATCTGGAACACCGATCCTCATGATTCACGGATTCTCACCTGACCATCGTTGATGAAAGGATGCATGGAACCGATCTTTCAACAGAGGGATGGATACAGACGCATCTATATCGACCTGCCAGGAATGGGGCAGACGAAAGACTATGAATCTATTCAAAACTCTGATGAAATGCTGGATGCTGTTCTTCAGTTCATAGAAACTAGATTACCGGACCAGTCGTTCTTGATCGCTGGGGAATCATATGGCGGATACATCACTAGGGGAGTAATCACGAAAATGCCTGAGCGGATATTGGGTGCAGCATTTATCTGTCCGATGATAATTCCTGATAAAAACAAAAGAACATTGCCGGAGCATGCCAACATAAAAGTCGATCATGAGTTCCTCGTTACTTTAACAGAAGAAAGAGAAGACTTTAAAGGGATTCATGTGAAGTTAGATGAATACACGTGGAAAATGTACAACGAAGAAGTCTTAGCCGGAATGAAGATAGCAGATCCAGCTTTCTTAGAAAAAATCTCAGGAGGGTATGGGTTCAAGTTCAAGATCGACCAAGAAGTGTTTCCGAAACCGAGTGTGTTCCTGGCTGAGAGACAAGACCATATTACAGGCTATAAAGACGTGTTTGACATACTTGATAAATATCCGAGAGCTACTTTTTCCGTGTTGGATACAGCGGGGCATAATTTGCAGAATGCAGGGTGAATTGTTGAGTGTGAATATTAATGATTGACTTGAAAGAATTAATATAAGAAACAATTTGAATTCCTAACCACACTGTATAAAAAGTTGTCTCTTTGTAAAATCATTAAAAATAATGGAAAGATATTTTACATTTTATTTAAAAGGAAAGTTGGGGGAATATGCTACAAATAATTCAAGAGGAAACAAATAACTTTACAGATAGAATTAATAAAAATACAATCATAAACATTCTCAAAGATTTTGGTTATGAATTTCCATTAGATAATATAAAAGGTGTTGTCGAGGAAAGTTTAGGATTGTTAAAAACACCGTTTGATTATCAAGACGAAAGGACTAAAGAGATTCAATATTTGTTACGAAGAAGTTTTGCCAACAGTGGACCGTATAACTGGACTACTTTCTTTAAATTGCTAAACAATTATGGGTATTGCATCATTAGTTTACATCGTGATATATCTACTGAAAGAAAACCAACATTTAAAATTATTTTAAATATTTTAACCAATGGTCCCTTAGGAGATGAATTAGACTTCTTAAAAGAAAAAATTACTATTGCAACAAATAATATTGAGCAATGGGAGCAAAGTCAATTTATAAATAACAAATATGCAGAATTAAGCGAGGATTATACTTTACCAAACTTTGTAGAAGATGATTTTAACATCGCTAAAATATTTAAAGATAAAAATATTAATCAGATAATCCAAACTATTAAATCATCGGGAGGTATGCTAAGAAGAGACGCCAATAGTAAACTTAATAAATACGGTTGCACTGATGAATTATTGGAACAACTATCGGAATTAAACCTAATTCATTCTGAATATGTTATATTATGTAAAAAATCTTCTGAACAAATTAACAGAGTTCCTTCTAAAGATAGTATTGTAGTTCTTGAACAACACGGAATTAGATGCCGATGTGGCAAATTAGTTTCAGATGAGTTAATAGAAGAAATATTAACATCTACTGAAAAGTCAAATACAATGATAGATGGTAGTCATTGGATGACTGTAAACTTAGTGGAAGCATTACTAAACATAGGATTACCACGGGAAAATATTCTAGTGAATATTAATGATGGTCCTGAGGAAATTGATGCGATTGTTACATATAAAGGAAAAATCTTGTTGTTTGAACTAAAGGATTCTCAATTTTCAATGGGACATGCCTATGCATTTCAGAGTAGAGTTGGACTTTATCAACCTACTAAAGGAGTTATTTGGGCAGTTGGAGGAGTTGCTCCTGAGGTTAAGGAGTACTTTAAAAGAGCTAACCCTGATGCTGATTTGCACTACATTGAAAATGTAGAAGATATTGAAGAAGGGATAAAGGATATTATAGATGATATCAATTGGAAAATAGCTGATAATGTTTTGGCACCATTATTTGCAGAGGGCTTTATTGCATTAAATCTACCTAAAAGTATTTTATATGAGTTAAAAGAAAGGGTTCCACCCAAAGACGATAAATTAGAAGTAGCAGCATCGGTAGAACAATAGTTTAATTATATGATAATTAGTTTTAAATCTAATTATACACTTGCTCTTTATTGGCAAGTGTATTTCTTTTGGTTTACATTTCGATATAGGATTATTGGTAATATTAACATAAACTAAAATGAAAAACGTAATAACTTTGTCTACATACAATAAACGTTTCTCTGACCTCTATTCCAGAAAATCATTAAAAGAACTGGTGCTTCCATTAATACAATCTGAATCAGATTATATAAAAGAACTAAAGAATCTTTTGAAGAACTAGATGAGTATGTAATAACTGAAAATGACAAGGGTACTGTAGAGGAACTAGCTGACCTCCAAGAATTAATGTACGCACTGGTAAAGGTTCATGGAGTTCATTTCTATGAAATTGAAAAAGTTAGACAGGAAGGAACGTATCTTTCTGGTCGATACAAAATGGATGTCTATTAACTGTTAACAAGTAACTTTTATGCAGAAATTCTAGAAGGAATGCAAAAAGCTAGATTGATTCACATCCTTACTTCTTTTGTAATGAAGTCAGGTGTTGAATGTTGTTGCTCCATTCTAAAAATAGCTACAGACGTGGAACTGAGGTTCAAGTCTTCAATAGTAACTATCTTATTAGAAGGACTGGAAAGATTAATAACAATCCACAAAAATACTTTTGTTCGTTGTTCAAAAGAAACGGAAAATCTTTTCATCCAAAAACTTACTTCCATAGATATATTTTACTGAAAAGGAATAGCGGAAACGCATCGCCCTTTCAGTTAAGTAGCTAAAAATGTAGGAAAAAAAAGTTTGCGAGATTAAATTGTAACAATGTCTATTAAAAAGTGGAGTTGCAAGTACCATTACTTTAATAATAAAAAAATTTATTATAAATTAACCTATTTCAAATTTAATAAAATAATAGTTTAGTAAGAGTTAGGAACAAAAATGTATAAAATGTGGAGTTTGTTATATTAAATTGCTTAGGTGATTCTAAAAGAATTAAAGTCTTAGCTAAGGGTAATCTAAACTTTTTGCTTTTCTTATAGCTATTATTCAAAAGTAATAATAAAATAAGAATAGAATAATAAACTTTATATAAAGTTTTTGAGGTGATTTTATTGCAGGTTAAACTTTTTTATAAAACACAAAGAGATCTTGCTATATCTCTAAATTCAATTATAGATGCCTATTGGAAAAATTCTATAGATGAAAAAGTCCTTATGAAAAAGATTTTAGAAGTTTACATAAATAATCAAAATAAAGTATTAAAAAATGGCGGTTTTACTACAGTTCTAAAACAACAATGTGGGAAAAGAAGACTCGAGATAATAGAAAACATTATTAAAAGCAATAATGTTAACAGCAATTAGAACTGTGAAGGGAATTGAAAGTATGACTAAGGAATTAGATTATAGTGCTACTTTAACGGGAGCGTCATTTTTACTTTATGAGTTAAAGCAAGTTTTGAAATTGAAGAGGCAGGGTCTAATAGACAACGAAATTAAGAAGAAAGTAATTGAGGATAATGTTTTTGAATACCAAGTAACATCCAGTTTAAAAAGAATTGTCCCTTCTGTAATTAGAAGAGCAGGTGTATTAGATGCCTTGCTTGAAGATTTGATTTTAAACAGTCACTTAGAAGTAGGTAAGTTAATTAACCTTTATGCAATTATGAAGACAGATAAACTATTTTTTGAGTTTATGAACGAAGTGATTAAAGAAAAATTGGATGATAACAATTATTTACTTGAAAAGAAAGACTTGAACATATTTTTCATTACTAAAGCAGAGCAAAACGAAAAAATGTCTAAATGGACTGACCTTACAATTAATAAATTGAAACAGGTTTATATAAAGTTGTTATTTGAAGCAGGTTTATTAAGAGATAAGAGATCAGGTGAATTGAATAGATTGTTAATAGATGAAGATATAAAGCGTCACCTAATAAAAATAGGCGATACAGCTTATTTAAGAGCAATGGGTGAATGAAAGGGACATACATATGGCAATTATTAACCGAAGACTTGATAAGATTATCCCAAAGATAAAAGAAGACAAGTTTATTCAAGGTAGAGGACTTGGAAATGAGATTAGTTTTTATATTTTTGATTATAACCCGAGTGAAGAATTAATCGTTAGAGATTATGTTAAGCATATAAAGAAAGAATTTAGTTTCAATGGGTCAGACCGAAGGATAATTGAATTTGACTTATATAAAATGTTGCTTGATATCGCTAAAGAAAAGCGAATTTTTGATCGAGTTTTTGAAGTTGAAAAAAAGCAGGGAAAGGATGCGCTATTTAAAGCGTTGACGACCTTTGCTAAGCCTGAAATATTTTTGAAGAAAATTAAAGAAAATGTGGGTGATCACAATGTTTTGTTTATAACGGGAGTCGGGAAAGTGTATCCATTTGTTAGGTCACACACCATCCTAAATAATTTGCAAGAAGTAATTGATAAAATTCCTGTTATTATGTTTTTTCCAGGTAGATATGACGGACAGTCACTGCAATTGTTCGGAAAATTTAAGGATGATAATTATTATAGAGCATTTCCGTTAGTCGATTAAAGAATATAGGGGGATATAACATGAACATTAAAGACATGTTTCAGAAAGACATTGAGAGGGATATTAGAGGAGTAATTAAAGTAGCTCAAACAGACGAGGATAATATATATCAGGAACTTGATGAGTATGTCGTTACAAGAGAACTTAACAAACATCTATCTAAGTTTTATGAGAATTATCAAAGAGGAATTGATGGTGTTACTGATAAAATGGGGGTCTGGATTAGTGGTTTTTTTGGGTCAGGAAAATCTCACTTTTTGAAAATCCTTGCCTACCTTCTTGAAAACAAAAAAGTAAAAGACAATAAAGCGATCGATTTCTTCCAAGATAAATTACAAGATCCTTTAATTTTGGCAAACATGAATCGAACAACAGATGTTGAAACTGAGGTCATTCTTTTTAATATTGATTCCAAGGCCTCATTAGATAGTAAGTCTAAGGAAGATGCAATTCTTCGTGTATTTATGAAAGTATTTTACGAGCATCGTGGTTATTATGGTGACATTCCAGGCGTTGCTGAAATGGAAAAGTATTTGGATCAAAAGGACGCTTTTGATGATTTCAAATCCGAATTTAGAGATTTGTCAGGAGAAGAGTGGGTAGACAGACGTAATACGTTTTACTTTGATGCTGACTATGTAATAGGAGCTTTAACGAAGGTAACGGATATGAGCGAGGAATCAGCTCGGAATTGGTTTGAAAATGGTGTGAACAACTTTGAAATAAGTATTGAAAAGTTTGCTAAAGATGTTAAATGCTACATTGATCAAAAGGGCAAAAACTTTCATCTTGTTTTTTTAGTGGACGAAATTGGTCAGTTCATTGGGGATAGTCGTAATCTTATGCTTAATCTTCAAACAGTTGCTGAAGATTTGGGTACACATTGCCAAGGAAAAGTATGGATCATGGTCACTTCCCAAGAGAGCATTGATAGTATTGTAAAGGTAAAGGGAGATGACTTCTCTCGTATTCAAGGCCGCTTTGATACAAGACTTTCGCTATCTTCAATTTCTGTTGACGAAGTAATAAAGAAACGTATTCTTCTAAAAAAAGATTTTGCTAATGACAAGCTCAAACTTATATATCCAGAGAAAAGTGCGATTTTAAAGAACTTAATTAGCTTTAAAGAAAGTACAGCAGATTTAAGGGGATATGATAACGAACAAGAATTTGCAGAAGTTTATCCATTTATTCCATACCAGTTTAAACTTTTGCAAAACGTTTTTGAACAAGTAAGAAGACATGGATCATCTGGTAAACATTTATCTGAAGGTGAACGCTCCATGCTATCAGCATTTAAAGAGGCGGGACTCCGTTATAAGGATGATGAAGAAGGAGTGTTAATCCCATTCTATGCTTTCTATGATACGATTAAAGAGTTCCTGAACCCAACAATTTCCAGAGTTGTAGAAGGTGCCTATGAAAATCCTGCTTTAAAAGATGACGAGTTTAACATTGATCTACTTAAAGTATTGTTCATGATTAAATACATTAAAGAACTTCCTGCTAACATCGACAATATTGCAACCCTAATGGTAACAAATATTGATGAAGATAAACTGGAGTTGAAAGAGAAAATAAAAGTGTCGTTACGTAAGCTAATTACTCAAACGCTTGTTCAAAAAAATGGAGAATTTTTTATTTTCCTTACAGATGACGAACAAGATATTAACCGAGAAATCAAAACCATCAATATAGATGAAGATTTAATCAAAAGAGAGCTTGCAAACTATATTTTCCAAGATCTTTATGATGAAAAGAAATATCGTTATACATCAGAATACTCATTTTCTTACAATCAAAAAATGGATGAAAAAAATTATGGAAATCAAACATCCAGTATCAGTGTTAATATACTTTCACCTCTTTCGGATTACTACGGAAAATCTGACCAGGAATTAATGTTAATGTCTTCTGGTAATGACGAATTGATTATTAAACTAGGTGGCAATGAATCGTATATAGAAGAAATGGAAGAAGTCTTAAAAATCGAAGAGTACCGCAAGAAAAAGAATATTACTCAACTACCAGAGAGCATTCAAAACATCTTGAACAATAAGCAAGCTGAAGTTCGAGAAAGAAGACGAAGAGTAAAAGAATTGTTAGAGGATGCTATTAAAAGTGGGAAGTTCTTTATTAATGGAGACGAAGCAGATATCAAAGGCTCTTCAGTGAAAGATAAAGTCAATAGTGCTATGCATTCTTTGGTGGACAACGTTTATAAGAAGTTAGGTTATGTAAAGGACTTCTTAGATAGTGAAAGAGAGTTATTAAGCTTGTTGAATGCGGAAGAACAAATGACCTTAGGCACAGATTTAAAACATGATCCCAATGAATTAGCCATTAAGGAAATTTCGGATTTTATAACTCTTCAAGATTCAATTAAGAAACAAGTTCGCATAAGAATTATTTTAGATCGTTTTAATGATAAGCCTTATGGATGGAGACCACTTGATATTCAACGACTACTTGTTGAATTGTTGAAGGAACAAAAAATTCGACTTCGTTACAATTCGGAATATTTAGAGCCAGAAGAAAATGCAAGTAAGATCGTTACGGTTTTAACGAAAACATCTGAATCGGATAAAGGAATTATTCTTAAAAGAATAAAAGTTGATGAAACCTTGATTAGAACAGCAAAAAAGGTATGTAAAGAGGTATTTAATAAGACTGATTTACCAGATGACGAAGATGGCTTAGTGAAAGAAATTCGTACACTTATTGAGAAACAAGTTGCCGAAATAAATGCTTTTAAAACTCGTTATGAAGGTAGAAAATATCCTGGTATAAGCCTTCTTAATAAAGGCTTGGAATATTTTGATCAGTTCCATAAAGGGTTAGATAATGCTTCGTTTTTTGCAAAAATAAAAGAACAACAAAAAGATCTTAGTTTTTGGGAAGAGGACATGACATATGTCAAGAGCTTCTTCGGTACAGATCAAAAAGATATCTTTGATAAAGGACTTTCAGCTATAAACAAATATGAAGAGAATAAAGCATATCTCATGAGTGATGATGCTGATACATTTGTAAGCCAATTAAAGGATATCGTTAATGATCCAATCCCATATGGAAGAATTAAAAATATCCCTGAAATCGTTTATAAAATTGATGACCATATTGAAAAGGTTTTAATCCAAAAAACGGAAAATGCTAAAGAAAAAATTAAGGTTGACTATGATTACACATCTCTATTAGCAGAACAAAATGGAGTATCTCAAGAAACCAAAGAACGAATTAAACATTATTACACTGAATTGATGAAACAGCTTGATAGATTCACTGATATATATAAAGTTGATGCAACGATTTCACAAAGTGTAAGTTTTAAAGAAAAGTACGAACGAACTATTAATGCAGAAATTGAGGAATGGAAAAGAAGAAATGAAAAACCAAATTCTGTAGGCGGAGGAGCTGGTGGAACTACTACAATTCAAAGGCAAATAGTAAGAGCTTCCGAGCTTATCGTGGTTAAGGAATTACGTACTGAAAAGGATGTAGATAAGTATATCAACACCCTTTCGAATAAATTAAAGCAAATTATCAAATTGAATAAAGAAATTGAGTTTATTGATTAATTAGGGGATGTTGGAATGAATAAATTTGCTTTGAAGTCCTTTGCAACTAGTGCGAGAAAAGAACTGTTAAAAAAAGTGGCAGCAAAAGCTATGAAAATCGGTATTACAGAAGAAAAGATTAAAAAAGCAGATATTGAAAGCTCGGATGCCATCTTTATAGATGGCAAACAGCTTTCAAAGGAAGAAAAAATCCAAAGAGAAAAACTAATTGCTCGTATAAATCAAAATGGATTTAACCAAGTAATGGAAGAAGTGGCATACACGTGGTTTAACCGTTTTACAGCACTGCGGTTTATGGAGGTAAACGATTATCTTCCAACAGGAGTAAGGGTATTATCTTCCTCAAATCCATCCAGTGCCGATCCAGATATGTTAAATGAGGCATTAGAATTAGATTTAGAACTTGATAAAGTATACGTTTACGAATTGAAATTGAACAACAAGATAGAAGAGTTATTCAAGTATCTAATTATAAAACACTGTAACGACTTAAACAAATACCTTCCATTTATGTTTGAAACTATTAACAATTATACAGAAATTCTCTTTCCAGAAGGCTTGTTAGGAAAAGACTCTTTTATTCGCCAAATGACAGATACTGAGTTCATTCCAGGAGATAATTGGAAAAAAGTAGAGGTCATTGGTTGGCTATATCAATATTACATAGCGGAAGAGAAGGATCGAGTAATAAAAGCAAAAAAGAAATATAAGACAGAAGAAATCCCTTTTGCAACTCAGCTCTTTACTCCCGATTGGATAGTAAGGTATATGGTTCAAAATACATTAGGTCGTTATTGGGTGGAATCGCATCCAGAACACCGAGATTTATTAGGAAATTGGGAATTCTATCTTGAAAACCCAAATGCAGAACAAGATTTTGAGGAGAAACTTGCTCCTTATATAAATAAAGAGCTTAAAGTAGAGGATATCAAATGCTTCGATCCTGCAATGGGAAGTGGACATATCCTAGTCTATATGTTTGATGTTCTGTATGAAATTTATGTTAAGTGTGGATATATGGAAAGAGAAATTCCAAGACTAATTTTAGAAAATAACCTATATGGATTGGATATCGATGATCGAGCATATCAGCTTAGTTGTTTTTCTGTAGTAATGAAGGCATTAGAATACAATAATCGGTTCTTTAGAAGTATCGAGAGAGAAGGATTAACACTCAATTTAGCTGCTATACAAGAAACAAATATGCTGGTAATACAGGAGATTGAATATTTAGCAGGGGATTCTTCTGGTGAAAATTTTGCGAAAATGAAAGTCTTTTTAGACCAATTTATAAACGCTAAAACAATAGGATCTTTAATAAAATTAGAATTATTTGATTATGATTTTTTACAGGATAGATTAAAGAAGATTGAAAAACAAGTAGGAGATTTGTTTGAAATTGAAATGAAAGATAGGCTACTTTCATTTTTAAAAGATATTATTAAACAATCGTTAATTTTAAACAAACAATACGATGTGTTAGTAACAAATCCACCCTATGCTGGTAACAAATATTTACCTTTAGAATTAAATACTTACTTAACTAAACAATATCCTGATGTGAAATTAGATTTATTCTCTGCATTTTTAGATTATAGCTTTAACACAACTAAATCAAATGGACAGATGGGATTTATTACACCTTTTGTTTGGATGTTTATTTCATCTTTTGAAAAAGTAAGAAAAAAGATTGTCAAAGAAAAAAATATTAGTTCATTAGTCCAACTTGAATATAATGGATTTGAATCAGCAGTTGTTCCTGTTTGTTTATTTTCAATTAGAAATTATCAGGTGGATATAGCTGGTGAATATATTAGGTTGTCTGATTATAAAGGAATTGAAAACCAACCAATTAAAACATTAGAAGCGGTTCAAAATCCTTCTGTGACATATAGATATTCCTATAATCAAAAAGAGTATAAAAATATTCCACAAAGTCCTATAGCTTATTGGATTACTCCAAAAGCTATCTCTGCTTTTAAAAAAGGGATTCTATTTGAGAACCTTGCAAAACCAAAAGCAGGCCTTACAACAGGCAACAATAATTTATTCCAAAGATTATGGTACGAAGTTAATTTTTATAAAATTGGATTTGATTATAAAGAAATAAAGGACACAGAAAAAGACAGACATAAATGGTTCCCATGTAATAGTGGAGGAGAGTATAGGAAGTGGTCAACAAATGATGAATATATTGTTGATTGGGAAAAAAATGGTAGAGCAATAAAGGAATATAGAAATGAAAATGGAAAATTAGCTGGCAGACCACAGAATACCCAATTCTATTTAAAAAAAGGATTGACATGGAACAAATTAAGTAATGCTAATTTCTCTGTGAAATTTAAACGTGAAGGATTTATTTTTGATGATACGAGTAGATCAGCATTTATAGAACAAGAAGAAAAACTTTACTACTTAATTGGTTTTTTGTGTTCTAAAATTTGCTTTGAATATTTAAAAATGCTAAATCCTACAATGAGTTTTACAAATGGAGATTTAGAAAGAATCCCAATTATTTACTCAGAAAAACATGCTGAAAAAATAGATGCTTTAGTAAAAGAAAATATAGAAATATCAAAAATGGATTGGGATTCTTTTGAAACTTCATGGGATTATATTCAAAACCCTTTGATTAAGTATAAAGACAAAACTAGCAGATTAAAAACAGCTTTTGAAAATTGGAGTTCGTTTAGCGAATTTCAGCATGCAAAACTTAAAATGAATGAAGAAGAAATAAATCGTATTTTTCTTGAAATATATGAGTTACAAAAAGATTTAAATCCTGTTGTAGAAGAAAAAGACATAACTATAAGGAAAGCAGATTTGCATAGGGAAATAAAAAGTTATATTTCTTATGCAGTTGGTTGTATTTATGGTAGGTATTCTGTGGATGAAGAAGGACTTATTTATGCAGGTGGAAAGTTTGATCCATCCCGTTATAAGAATTTCAAGGTAGATAAAGATAACGTCCTTCCAATACTATCAGGAGCATATTTTGAAGATGATATCCTTACAAGGTTTATTAAATTTGTTGAAGTAACATTCGGTAAAGAGACACTTAATGAAAATATCATGTTTATTGCTAATACGCTTGGTATGAAAAAGGGAGAAACAGCAAAAGAGACCATTAGAAGATATTTTTTAAATGATTTCTTTAAGGATCATGTACAAACATATAAGAAAAGACCAATTTATTGGTTGTTTACTTCTGGTAAACAGAAAGCATTTAACTGTTTAATTTATATGCATCGCTATGATAAGACAACCTTATCTCGAATTCGGACTGATTATTTACACGAATATCAAATCCGTCTCGACGCTGAGAAAAGAGATTTATTAAGTATTATTGAAGGCGATTATTCTACTAAAGAAATTAGTAATGCTAAGAAAGAATTGAAAACATTAGATAAGAAGATTGAAGAGTTGAAAGAGTACGATGAATTATTACATCATATAGCTGATATGCAAAAAGAATTAGACTTAGATGATGGTGTAACAGCCAATTATGAGAAGTTTAAAGGTTTAGTAGCAAATTATAATTAAATAGGTGGTTATATGAATAAATCAAGATTAAAAACTTTTGCGATTAATGCAAGAAAAGAACTTTTGAAAAAAGTAGAAGCAAAAGCAATGAAAATTGGAGTTACAGAAGAAAAAATTAAAAAAGCAGATATCGAAAGCTCGGATGCCATCTTTATAGATACCAAACAGCTTTCAAAAGAAGAAAAAATCCAAAGGGATAAATTAATTATTCGTATCAATCAACTTGGATTTAAACAAGTTATGGAGGAAATTGCATATACATGGTTTAACCGCTTTACTGCACTACGTTTCATGGAGGTAAATGATTATCTTCCAACAGGTGTGAGGGTGTTATCTTCTTCAAATCCATATAGTACTGATCCAGATATGTTAAATGAGGCACTTTCTCTCGATTTAGAGATCGATAAAGAGTATGTGTACGATCTGAAATTAAATAACAAGACAGAGGAGCTATTCAAATACCTAATCATTAAACATTGTAATGATTTATATCAATATCTTCCGTATATGTTTAAAACAATAGATGATTACACAGAAATACTTTTTCCAGAAGGGATGCTCACATCTGATTCTTTTGTTGGACAAATAACTGATACAAGGATTATTAATGAAGAAGACTGGAGGAAAGTTGAAATTATTGGGTGGCTGTATCAATTTTATATTGCAGAGGAAAAAGACCAGGTCTTCGCTAATTTAAAAAGAAATATTAAGGTTACCAAAGATACACTTCCCGCAGCTACTCAGTTGTTTACACCTAATTGGATTGTTCGATACATGGTTGAAAACTCATTAGGTAAAATTTGGTTAGAAAGCTATCCCGAAAGTAAATTGAAATCGGAGTGGAGATATTATTTAGATGGAGCAGAGCAAGAAGAAGATGTAATTAGAAAACTGGAAAAAAACAGATATAAAAATGTGAATCCTGAGGAAATTACGTTTCTTGACCCGTGTTGTGGAAGTGGACACATTCTTGTATATGCATTTGATATCTTCTATGATTTGTATCTTGAAAAAGGTTATATTGAAAGTGAAATTCCAAAATTGATTTTAGAAAAAAATATATTTGGTTTGGATGTAGATGATAGAGCGGTTCAATTAGCTTCCTTTGCAGTCATGATGAAAGCAAGAGAGAAATCACGCAGGGTTTTCAGACAGGAGATCAAATTAAATTTATGTGCAGTTCAGGAGAGTAATTGGTTATCAAATCAGATGATCTCGAACTTTTCTGGAAATGAAAATCAAATTCAAGATATTCTTATTTCTATTCGAGAAATATTTTATGATGCAAAAGAGTTTGGATCATTACAGCATGTTGAATCGTTAAACTTTGAACTCCTCGAAGAACGTCTAAATAAATATAGAGAGGAGCCTTCTAATCTTATTGAGATGATTGACAAGCAGATTATTGAAGGTAAACTTCCATTTTTAATTATGCAAGCTAGAATTTTAAGTAATAATTATGATATTGTTTGCACGAATCCTCCTTATATGGGCATTAATAATATGAGTGATGAGTTAAAAAAACATGTTCAAACTTATTTCGAAAAGGGGAAAGCTGATTTATATTCAGCATTTATAGAATTAGGCATTTCACTAACAAAAAAAAATGGGTATTGCAGTTTAATAACAATGCACTCTTGGTTTTTCTTAAGTTCTTTTGAATCTCTTAGGATTAATATATTAGCTAATACAACTATATCTTCAATTCTTCATCTAGGAATGGAGGCTTTCGAAGGGATAATAGGAAAAGTTGTTCAAACAGCTGCATTCATTTTAAAGAATAATCATATTCCAGAATATAAACCCACAGGAATAAGATTAGTGGATTATTATGATGGAAGAAAACTTGAAAAAGAGAGACAGTTTTTTAATAAAGAACATTCTTATTCCTCTGTAAAACAGAGCGATTTTAACAAAATACCTGGAAGTCCTATTGCTTATTGGCTTAGTGATTCATTTGCAGAAAGCTTTAGCGAAAAGAAAATTTCTGATTATTACGAAGTGAAATCAGGAATAATGACAGGAAAGGATCCATTACATTTAAGACTATGGTTTGAAGTTGATAAAGAATCTATCAATTTTAACTGTAGGAATGCTACGCAAATGTCTAACCACACGTGGTTTCCTATTAACAAAGGTGGAGATTATAGAATATATTATGGAAATAATGATTATGTAATTAATTTAAAAAATAATGGAGAAAAAATAAAACTGACATCTCCAAATTATAGATTGCGTGATAATAAATATTATTTTAAGGAAGGTATTACGTGGTCACGAGTAACATCTTCAAACATTGCTTTCCGGGAAAATAAATCAGGAACCTTGTTCGGGGATGCTGGACCAATAATCTTTATTGAAAATCAAGAAGATAAATTATACCTACTTGGTTTATTAACAAGTAAAGTAACTAACGAATTATTAAAATTTATTAATCCTACTTTAAATTATCAAATTCGGGATATTGAAACTTTACCATTAGTTTTAAGCGATAAATCTCGTGTAATTAAACAAGTGCAGGAAAATATAGAAATCTCCAAATTAGATTGGGATTTTTTAGAGACTTCCTATGAATTTAAAAAGCATCCCCTTCTGCCAGATATAGAAAAAGACAGCAATTTAATTAGAAATGCATATAATAAACATAAAATAACAACAGAAAGCCTTTATAATCGTTTGAAAAACAATGCAGAAGAAATTAATAGTTATTTCATTGAATTGTATGGTCTACAAGGAGAATTGTCATCCGTAATAAAAGATGAAGAAATTACTTTGCGAAATGTTGATTTAGAAAAAGATATAAAAAGTTTTATTTCATATGCTATTGGCTGTTCCTTCGGACGATATTCTGTAGATAAAGAGGGACTAGTTTTTGCTGGTAACAGATTTGATCCTTCCTTATATAATACTTTTCCTGTTGATAAGGATAATATACTTCCGATTTTACAGGGTAATTATTTTGAGGATGATATTGTTTCTAGGTTTGTAGATTTTGTTCGTGTAACTTTTGGAGGAGAAACACTTTTAGAGAATTTAGATTTTTTAGCAGAAGCAATTGGCCGGAAAAAAGGTGAGACTGCAAAAGAAACGCTTAGACGTTATTTTTTAAATGATTTCTTTAAAAATCACGTCCAGATTTATAAAAAACGACCAATTTATTGGTTATTTACATCTGGTAAGGAGAAAGCATTTAACTGTTTAATTTATATGCATCGTTATGATAAGACAACTTTATCACGTATTCGTACTGATTATTTACACGAATATCAAATTCGTCTTGATGCTGAAAAAAAGGATTTACTCAACATTATAGAAGGCGATTATACAACAAAAGAAATAAGTAATGCTAAGAAAGAATTAAAAGCATTAGACAAGAAGGTTGATGAACTGAAAGAGTATGATGAATTGTTACATCACATGGCAGATATGCAGATAGAAATTGATTTAGATGACGGAGTAGCAGTTAATTATGAGAAGTTCAAAGGACTTTTAGCGAAAATATAGGCAGTCATAAGGATATGCCAGCTATGACTGGTGTATCCTTGTTTTATGAAGTTTATTGTAAAGGGGTGAGTGGATTTGAATTTAGATCAGGTAATTGCCACATTAACTACCACATTTAATGAACCACTTAAGGATGGTGAGCAAAGAAAGATCATTTTTTGGGTGGACAAGGATCAAGATTTTTTTGAAGAGATCGATCGAATAGCTATTAATGATGTAAAGATTCATAAATTAACTCTGAATAACAATCTCTATACAAAGCATTTGCTGGAAGAGGAAGATCCGACCACTCATTACCTCATTTACACTAATGATG
The DNA here is from genome assembly GCF_001999465.1 of Fictibacillus arsenicus. Taxonomy (GTDB): domain Bacteria; phylum Bacillota; class Bacilli; order Bacillales; family Fictibacillaceae; genus Fictibacillus; species Fictibacillus arsenicus. The sequence continues at coordinate 641,350 of NZ_MQMF01000002.1, read as the reverse complement.
ATTTAAATGTAGAAGAAAACTGGCTTATTGATACATTGTACTATTCCAAAACATTTTATGCGGATAAGATTTCATTATTATTGGATGATTTAGGAATTAATTCTACTTTAAGAGCGGTTGTAAAAGAATATGAGAAGTTTTTTAACAAGAAACACTCGCAAAAATTTAAATCCTATGGGATACAAGCACATACAGAAGAGACGATTGAAATTGCCATCATGAGTGTGTTGTGTAATTTAAAGACACCTGATTTTGAAGAGATACTAAAAACCATTTTAAAGGAAAACTTGTCGGAAGAAGACAATAAATTCATTGATTTAATGGGAAAATACTTCGACTTGAAGGTGTTCTGGAAGTATGTTTCTAATCTTTATGGTTATGTTCGAGATGAAAAGTCATTAAAGACACTCTATATGCATTTAACCGTAACAACACTTAGTCAATCCATGGATGACTCATTGCTATCAAATATTAAGGACTTTATTTCCGAAATAAACAAGTCCAATTCATTAGTATTCATTGATCATTGGATGCACCATAAAACAGATTATACCATCTATAATGAGTTAGCAGAAATCGTAGAACAAGAAATTAAATTGGCTGACATCGTCCATCAATTACCTATTGAATCCTTTAAAAATGCCGATACATTCCCTTATTTTGATAAGGCGATCATAATCTATATAGCTAATAGTCTTGAAGCATCATATGAGGACTATGCAGAATATATCAAGTTGATAAACTTGAGAAGGGTAAAGCATTTTTATGAAAAGTTTCAATTTATTTACGATGCTCTATTCTACACAGTAAAAATGTTTGAGTTCTACAAAAAGTACGATTCTGGTATACCTAAGTTACCAGCTATAGATATTTGGAAGAATTACGTGAACGAGTATCATTCAATGGATACATATTATCGCAAGTTTTATGTTGCATTTGATAATGAACCTAATAGTGAAATCCTAAAAAAATTAAAGGCAATGGTGGAGAATCTCTATTCGAATTGGTTCATGGGGGATATAAGCTCACATTGGTCTAAAGCTGTGGAATCAGATTTGAAAGATAATTGGGTGCTTCCAGGAATCACAAATCAACAGGATTTTTATAAACAAAATGTTGAACCTAAAGTTAATAAGGGAGAACGAATATTTGTCATTATTTCAGATGCACTTCGTTATGAGGTAGGAATCGAAATTACTGAAAAATTAAATGCTGAAACAATAGGAGCTTGTGAAATTGAACCAATCCTAAGCGTTGTACCTTCTGTTACTAAACTCGGTATGGCATCGTTGTTACCACACAAGACTATTGATTTTGACGAAAATGCCCGAGTGCTAATTGACGGGAAATCATCAAGTGGACTTGATAATAGAAAGAGCATTATAGAGTCTACTGTTTCGGATAGTATAGCGATCCATGCCCAAGAAGTTTTTGCAATGAACAAAGCTGGTAGAAGAGAACATTTTAAAGGAAAAAAATTGGTTTATATTTATCATGACACCATTGATGCTATGGGTGATAAAGCATCAACAGAGATTTACACGTTTGCTGCAGTCGAAAAAGCAATTGAAGAAATCTCTAACCTTATAAAAATCATTCGTGATGATTTATCTGGTACAAATGTATTTATCACATCCGATCATGGTTTTGTGTATCAACGTGAAGCATTATTGGAAAGCGATAAAATTAATAAAGAAGCTATTGAACCCGTCGAAATAAAAAGAAGGTATCTGCTCTCAAAAGAAAAGCGAGAAATGGACGGGATTCTTAATATTAATATGGATTCCATTATTAAAAACGAACATCAATTGAATGTTTACGTACCTAAAGCAACGATTCGATATAAAATACAAGGTTCTGGTGTGAATTTTGTGCATGGTGGAGCAAGTCTACAAGAAGTGGTAGTTCCTTTAATCAAGTACAAGAATATCCGACGAGGACAAGCAAATAGTAGAGAAATTATAAAAGTGGATATTAAACTGACGAATACAACAAGAAAAATCACCAACAGTCTATTCCATCTATCCTTTTTCCAAACCGAAAAAGTCGAGGAAAAAATTGTGCCACGAACGGTTATCATTTATATGGCTGATGATGATGGAGCTGTTATCTCAAATGAAGAGACGATAATTGGAGATCGCACATCAGATAAGCCTGAAGAACGGACATTTAAGCTACGCTTTGCCTTAAAAACAATATCTTATGACAAAAATAAACCGTATTACTTAACGATGAAAGATATTGAAACTGGCGTTACCCTTGAAAGAATACCATTTAACATTAACTTAGGCATTGTGAGTGACTTTGATTTCTAAGAGTAGGGAGGGAAACCATTGGAGAACGTGAATGAAGTAAACACACTTGAATTAGATAAAAAACTTAATTCGGTGTTTGCTGGCAGAGTAGTTCGAAAAGATCTTACGAAACTCATAAAAGAAGGAGCAAATGTACCTGTTTATGTCTTGGAATATTTGTTAGGGATGTATGCGGCTACTGATGATGAAGAAAATATTAGAGAAGGTGTTGCCAGGGTTAAGAAGATACTTTCTGAGAATTTTGTACGACCAGATGAAGCTGAAAAGATAAAAAGTAAAATACGTGAAATAGGACAGTATTCAATCATTGACAAAGTAACAGTAAGGTTGAATCCAAAAAAGGATACATACGAAGCTGAGTTTTCAAATTTGGGCTTAAAGGATGTTCCTATTTCAGCAAATTACGTTAAGGAATTCGACAAGTTATTAGCTGGTGGTATCTGGTGTATGTTGAAAATGGACTATTATTATGATGAAGAGCAAAAAAATATGAGTCCGTTTAGTATCAGCAATTTGAAACCGATACAAATGCCTAATATGGAATTAAGTGAAATAATTGAGGGTAGAAAAGAATTTTCGAAAGATGAATGGATAGATATACTCATTCGTTCTACAGGTATGGAGCCTACTCAATTAGATGAGCGTGTAAAATGGCATTTATTATTACGCCTTGTTCCACTTGTTGAAAATAACTACAATATGTGTGAATTAGGGCCAAGAGGAACAGGTAAAAGCCATGTATATAAGGAAATATCACCTAACTCAATTTTGGTTTCTGGTGGTCAAACAACTGTAGCAAATTTATTTTATAATATGTCATCAAGAACTATCGGTCTTGTTGGAATGTGGGATACAGTCGCATTTGACGAAGTTGCTGGTATTAAGTTCAAGGATAAAGATGGCGTACAAATTATGAAAGACTACATGGCATCTGGATCTTTTGCGAGAGGAAAAGAAGAAAAAACTGCTTCTGCATCTATGGTATTTGTCGGAAATATCAATCAAAGTGTGGATTCCCTTATCAAAACATCACACTTGTTTGCTCCATTTCCAGAAGGTATGAATAATGATTCTGCGTTTTTTGATAGAATGCACTATTATTTGCCTGGTTGGGAAATTCCTAAAATGCGACCTGATTTATTTACAGATCGATATGGGTTTATCGTGGATTACTTAGCTGAATATTTCAGAGAAATGAGAAAAAGGTCATTCGGGGATTCAATAGATCCATTTTTTAAACTGGGTAATAATTTGAATCAACGTGATGTAATTGGGGTTCGTAAGACAGTCTCTGGATTAACTAAGTTATTGTATCCTAATGGTGAATATACAAATGAAGATATAGAAGAAATTCTTCAATATGCATTAGAAGGTCGCAGACGAGTGAAAGAACAATTAAAGAAAATTGGCGGAATGGAATTCTACGATGTGAATTTCTCCTATATAAATAAAGAATCATTACAGGAAGAATATGTATCCGTTCCAGAACAGGGCGGCGGAAAGCTTATACCAGAAGGAATGGGTAAACCTGGGCATGTTTATACAGTAGGTCATGGCTTATCAGGTATGATAGGTGTGTTTAAATTAGAAAATCAAGTTGTTTCTGGTTCAGGTCGTTTTGAAAAATCTGGAGTTGGGTCTAATAGAGATGTAAAGGAAAGTTTAGATACAGCTTATCGTTTTTTTACAGCAAATAGTAAAAGTATTAGTGGTTCCATTTCAATCAAAACAAAGGATTATTTGATGCACCTTACAGATCTTCAGGGAATCGGGTTAACCAGTCATTTAGCAATAGCAGAACTAATCGGATTGTGTTCTGGAGCATTAGAAAAACCTGTTCAAGAAAGCATGGTTGTCTTAGGAACAATGACAGTAGGGGGAACTATCTCAAAAGTTGAGGAGTTTGCTAATGTCCTACAAGTCTGTGTAGATGCTGGAGCTAAAAAAGTCTTAATTCCAGCATCATCTGTAGTAGATTTTCAAACCGTTCCGTCAGATTTATTAATAAAAGTTCAGCCAGTATTTTACTCTGATCCGATTGATGCTGTGTTTAAGGCATTGGGTGTGAATTAATTCTAAAAACTATTCTCAATAAAAACAAAGGTCTAAGGATCTTTGTTTTTATTATTGTAATAAGGTATTACTTTGGTAATTTATATTATATAATTACCATTAGTTCAAATTTATTACAGGAGAGGTTTTATGATATCTAAGGAAGTAATAATAAATAATTTTGAAAAGGATTTGGATAAATTATTTGCTGAAATTGAAAGGTATCACACTGAACTTACTGAGTGCAAATTAATTCTTGTAAAAAGAGAAATTGAATTAGAACATTTAAAAAAAGAATTGAAATTTGAAAAAGAAAAGAATAAGACTTTATCTTCTAAAAAAGTTGAAAAACAGAATTTAAATGTTGAGCTCAAGGATAAAAAGAGTAGTGAAGATTTACAAGCTGATGAGTTAACTCTTCAATCTATGGTTGAAGATCCACAATTTGTATTAAAACAAAATGATATTACAATTGTACAAGTGTTAGAATTTATTGGAGAAACCTTAGAATCACGAAATAAAGATTACTCAAATGAATGTTATTATTTAGCTTTAAAATTATTAAATTCACTTTATTATTCTTCGGTTAAGAATCAAGTGGAAGAATTTTTCAGATACAAACATAGTTCTTTTGAAGGAAATGTTTATGAAAGATTTTCATTACCCCTTATTTTAGAGTTGTTGAAATCTTATTTGTTATATGGAAAAAGAAATGAATTATTAGATATTTATTTGGATACAATCAATGATTTTGATTACTTTTCTTCAGAAAAAATTAATAGTTTAATTTTTTCTAAGTTTTTATGGTACGGAGTATATTTAGAAAATGAAAAAGAGTTTATTAACTGCTGTAAAGATACTACAGTTTTTCTTAATGAAGACAGAGCTGAAGTTGTTCTTTATCCATTGGTTTTAGAAATGATGCAGAATAAAGACGTTTCAAAAGATTATAAAATTAAAATAGAGAATTTACTTAATGAGATTACAGATTTGGATTCGTCGGAAAAGGAAATAATATTTAATTTTATAAAAAAGAAACTATTAATTAATTTACCGCTAAAAATGCATGATAAAGAGATGGTGAATTCTAAAATATCTACTAAAAATACTCCTATGTTTAATACAGTTCATTTCTTAGAAGACACTAATGAAAATAATGGTTTTAGAGAGAAGGAAATACTGTTTGCTATTTATCATAATTTAAATAAAAGTTCATCTCCAAAAAATTATTTTGTTATAAAAGCCTTCATAAAACCTAATGATCAAAAAGCATACGTTAATAGAGAACAAGTGCTACAAATCATAAAGCTCAGAAAAGGTGGCTGGGCAAATGTTGAGGGTTATCCATTATCCACCATAATAAATAAAAAACAAGTAAATATAATGAACTCTAAATTAAAGATTAATAATGATTTATTCAAATGGCCAACAACAGAAATTATACAAAACAATAACTTAGAATCTACTAACTCTAATGATTTTCTTAATACTACAAGTGAATTAGCTAAATTGGGTTATCGCATTACCGGACTAAATCGAGAAAAAAGATGGAATGTCTTGCAAACTGCAGTACCTAAATTGGGCCTCAAGAGGGTAGCTAATATAATTGCTTATAATGTTAGGTTAAGAAAGAAACAAAAAAATGGAGCTATAAAGAATTCTTATAGTATTGGAGAATGGGAGTACGATCTGGGAAGGTTAAAAAGTAAGTACTATAAAAACGAATTCGTTTGGCCGAAATTAGATTAATTTTAATACAATGATAAAGGGGACCTTTTTATGAATTTAGAAATAGAAATGGATTCAATTAATATTAATGGTATGCTTAAAACTTCTAAAAGCAATGGTAAAAAGTTTATGAGCCATAACGTTTTTAGTACTAACACTTTAAAAAATATTGAAATGATGGAAACTAACTTAGAGATAGAAGAATTAATGGACCATCTTGTGAAAGAGGGAAAATACGTTTATGTAAATTTCTCTTCAAATGTAATGGACAATGAATTAAATTGTATTGATGGTAATACCTATCTTTATTTAAATGATGAAGAGGCAGAGGAATACTATGAGGATGAAGAAATACCAACATATTTTATTCCTTATAAAAACCTAAGAGTTTATGAAGATACCTCAGTGGGCTATCTTTTAAAATATGAGAGAAACAAACTACATATTAAGTCTGGAATTATTGATGTAACTAATTCTTCTATTGATATTGTTGATGATTTAGAATTATTAAAGAAACCAATGGAATCTTATCTATTTAATTTTATTAAATAAAATTTAAGGTTAATAAGAGCATGCTAAATTGTTTAGCATGCTTTTTACTTTCAACAGAATATCTTGAATAATATATAAAACTATCGTTTTACCAATTTTTATACAGTTTTCATATATAATAAGGTTATAACTTTTTATGGAGGCAAAGAGATGCAAAGATTAAAAGAGAAAATACTAGAATACAAAACTTCTGAAGTAGAAAAAATTCTTGAAGAAGCTAAACGATTGCATAAAGAGTTCATAATGAAATTCCCTAAAAACGATCTTAGTAATATGACTGTTGAACATTATGCATTAGGGAGAACTAAAAAAGACTCATTTGGTTGGTGGCTAGAATATAATTCAATACCACTTGGTAGTATAAAAGGTGGAAGTGCTGCAAAACATATTATATATTTTCGAAAAAAAGATAATCAATGGCAATATCCTTCTCAATATGAAAATGTAGAGCAAGCTTGGTTGGCGTTGAGAGATGATATGCTAAAACTTATTAATGCATTTGATAACGGTACATACAAAGGGATTGAAGAGGATAACCTTCTTTCACCTGCAAATATGTTAAAGGGAAAGATACTATACATGTATCACCCTGACAAACTTGTAACTATTTATAATGCAAATCACCTTAGAAAGTTTTTACTTGAACTAGGAGTAAGTGAAACAGAATTTAAAGGAAAAGATTCAGTTGAATTAAACATTATGTTAAGACAAGTGATTAATAACACGGAAGAATTAAAAGAATTTGATCCTATATTAATTTCTCATTTCCTATACCATGAGTTTATGCGTGAAGAACAATATGTAAAAGTTTCACCTGGAAACGAAGGAGTTAAATGGGAGGAATGTCTTGACGGTGGTTATATATCAGTAGGTTGGGATACAGTAGGAGATCTAACTGAATTTAACGATTATAAAGAATTTAAAGCAGCTTTTCAAAATTTAGGATTACATAACTCCGTTCAAAAAAACACTGAAAAGGCAAATGAATTATGGGAATTCTATCAACTTAAAACTGGAGATAAAGTAATAGCGAATAAAGGAAAGTCCAAAATTCTTGGAATTGGAACTGTTACAGAAAAGGGTTATGAATACAGGGATGATCTCGCTACCTTTAAACATGTAGTTTACGTCAAATGGGACACTGTATATAATCCAGCTTTAGAGATTCCTAAACAAGAGTATTGGGGCTACAAAACAGTAGCTAAAGTAGGAAAAAAACAGGTTATTGAATGGACAACTTCTAAAGAAGTAGAAGGAACTCCTGTGAAACATTATACGTCGGAAGAAGAGCGTTTCTTTGAAATGATCGAGCAAGCATTGAACAGAAAAGGACAAATTATTTTGTATGGTCCTCCAGGTACTGGAAAAACATATATGGCTCGTAAGTTCATCAATTGGAAAAACGAAAAGGAGAAATTGTTTAAAAATCAAGGAAATCCATTAAAAACTTGGTTGATGGTAGCATCAGAGAGTACAGATGACTTTAGGTGGGAACAAATTCTAGATGGTAAGGAAGAAAGATGGAACACAAAAACGGTTGTAAGAAATTTTAAAAATGTTAAAAAAGGTGAAAAGATACTCTGCTATAGAGGTGGGAGTGCCCGTAACGCATTAGTGGGTATTGCCGAAATTGTAGGGGAGTATGAAGATGAAAGTATACTTGTAAAAGGTGTACGTTCTTTCGATACCGAAATCCCTTATAAAGAATTTAAAGATTTACCTGAATATAAATCAACTCAAGCTGGGAAAATGGGGAATCGTGGTACCTTATTTGAAGTGAATGATCAATTTGTGGATGCTGTTAAAGAAACCCTTATTGAATATGGTGATATCGAAAATGCTACTATTTTAGATAACCATGTAAGTCAAAATAACATGGAAATCTGTACGTTTCATCCATCTTATCAATACGAGGACTTCTTAGAAGGTTATAAACCAGTTCATTCAGATAATGGTAACATTGCTTTTAAACTTGAAAAAGGAATCTTCAGACTTTTTGCAGAAAAAGCTCAGGAAAATGAAGATTCTAATTATTACTTTATTATTGATGAATTAAACAGAGGGAATGTACCAAAGATCTTTGGTGAGATAATTACTTTGTTGGAAATGGATAAGCGTGAGGTGGAAGTTAGACTCCCACAGAGTAAAGAGTCCTTCTGCATTCCTAAGAATCTATTTTTAATCGGAACCATGAATACCTCTGATAGAAGTATTAAAATGATGGATGCTGCTTTAAAGCGCAGATTTGCTTTTATTGAGTGTATGCCTAATTATGACTTAATCAATCATCCTGTGGACCTTTTAAGTATTACACCAGGAGATATTTTAAGATCTATAAATGAAAAATTATTATTTCTTCAAGGAAGAGACAAACAGATAGGGCATGCTTATTTTATGAAGAATGGAGAACAAGTTAACTCAATTTCAGAGATAAAAGAAATATTCAACTTTGAGATTATTCCACTCGTGCAAGAATATTGCTTCGATGACTATAGTCAGTTAGCTGAAATTATTGGGGAAGAGTTTATTAATATTGAAAAGATGGAAATCAATACCGCATTACTCTATGAAACCGATGATGCTTTTATCCAAGCTATTGAAAATCAATTCAAAGGAACCAAATTATGAAACAGCAATTTGTTGTAAGTGAGTATTCTGATGATATTTTCATTCCTAATTATGAACTTACACAAGAAGAACGACTGTACCTTGTGAAAAGCTCTATCATTCATGAAAAAAGACCATGGGAAAAACGGTTTTATTTTGACGAACTAAAAAATGGTCTTCGTCTACAAACTCAGAGTTGGGTTGGTGTTATTGAACTTGAAAAAGCTAGAATCGTGATCCAACCCAAATTTAACAAAGGGTTTACTGCTTTATTAGAGATGATTTCCTTTATTGAAGAATTACCATTTTATCAATGGCAAGACACAGATGGAGCTATAGGGAAAACGGATTTGTTAGAGATCCTTGTTCGAGTTTTCCTTAAAGAAGCCGAGCGTGTGTTAAAAATAGGATTGGTAAAAGAGTATATAACAGAAGCAGAGAACCTTGTTAATTTAAGAGGTAGGGTTGAATTTCGACAAAATCTAAAACAAAACTATAATCTTCCTAACAAGGTTTATTGCGAGTATGATGAATTAGTAACAAATATTGTTGATAATCAAATTCTACTTTCTGTACTATCCAAGATTTCGACATATAGATTGTCAACAAAAACGAAACAAAAACTAAATATGATACGCTCTCAAATCGAGTTGTTATGTGATGAGTATAAGGATACCGTATGGCCGACATTTAACTATAATCGATTAAATACACACTATGAAAGAGCACATAAGATTGGACACCATCTTTGGAAAGGTCTTTCAGCAACGTCATTCCTCGATAACCAAAACTCTTTTTACTCTTTTCTAATTGATATGAACGATTTGTTTGAAAAGTTTGTAGTGAAATTATTAACAAAATATTTGCCACCAGTTTTTAAGGTTATTCCAGGAAAGAGAATAACAAATGGTATAACTATGGATGGGCAAAGTTATAGACACATTATTCCTGATATATTAGTAGAAAATAAAACGACTAATGAGATAAGTATTCTAGATGTGAAATATAAACATTATGGTAAAAGACGAGTTGATACAAGTGATGTCTTTCAACTCGCATTTTATGCTCAAAATAAAAATAGCCAGAGCAAGGATGTTTACATCTCAACAATTGTCTATCCAAGTTTTGCTGATGATCGTTTAATGGACATAAATAAAATCAACCTTAATATTTATTCGAACTATCCAGGTGCTATGTATTTAAAACCAATCAGTATAGAAAAAATTTTAGAATCTATCAAATGCAGAGATACGAAAATTCTCAGAGAATTAATAAAAAGCCTTATAAAATAAAAAAACACTAAAAAAATAACCTTCTTTTTATAGAAATAGATGACCCATTTCATTCTGAGGTCATCTATTTTCATATTTATCTACTTAACTTTATTACAGTAATTCAACTGTAAAGAAGCATTTAAAATCTTTTTATTTTCATTTGAATATTTAATATCACACTCATCACAAATAGGCATTTGATTATTATACTTTAAGATTTCCCAATCAGTTGGATGAAGTCTGATTCCACATCTAATACAACATACTTGTTTTTTCATTATTTAGCCACCTCTAGTTTAGTTATTATTAATTTTAACATTTTTATCCAGTTGAGGGGCGAATCTGTTTTAAAAAAGCTTGAAAAGTTTAATTTCTTAAGCATTTTTATTATTTATGCAATTCCAGCCTTCATCAGCATTCCGTCAAGAGGCTTTTCCATAATTCTCTCTAGCCATCTCGATGTTTCTACTAAACTCTCAAGATTAGTTACCGTCTCCACATTCATCCCTTTAAACATATTCACCATATCTTCCGTACAAACATTTCCTACTGCTTTAGGAGCGAATGGACAACCGCCTAATCCACCAATCGATGAATCAAAGCGGGTGACACCAGCCTGGTATCCAGCAAGGATATTGGCAAGGCCAAGTCCGCGTGTGTTGTGGAAGTGAAGTCCGAGTGGCAGTTCTTTACCGAATTGTTTCTGAAAAGCTGATACTACGTTCTGCACCTGCTGTGGATTAGCCATTCCGGTCGTGTCTGCAAGTGTGATCTCGGTACACCCTGCTTTTAAAAACGACTCCGCAACATTTAAAACTTTTGATAATTGAACTTCCCCTTCAAACGGGCAGCCAAATGCTGTTCCGAGTACCCCGGAAACTCCTTTTGAAGCTGCACCTTCCTTAATAACCTTTGTCAGCTCATCAACCGCCTGATCCACAGTTCGTTTAGCGTTTCGTAGATTGAAAGAGTCACTTGTCGTTGTGACAACATGAAGGAAGTCGACGTCTGTATGTAGTGCACGTTCAAGACCTGATCGGCTTAGAACGAGCCCTGCATAAAGAACATCATCTCGTTTTGGAACGAGACGCATCACTTCTTCGGCATCCGCCATCTGTGGAACGACTTTTTTGTTCACGAATGATACGGCTTCGATGATACGTATACCGGAGTCGATGAGCTTGTTAATAAGTTCAACTTTCGTTTCCGTGGAGACGAGCTTTGGTTCGTTCTGCAGCCCGTCTCGTGGTCCGACTTCACAGATTTCAATCATGAGTATCCTCCTTCAACACATGGATTTTCTTGATTTCTTCTAGATGGGCAAGTACTTGATCACTGCCTTGATAGATGTGCTCGGTCATCGCAACACGTGCGCGTTCGGAGTCCTGATTCTGGATCGCCGAAAGGATTGTTTTATGAACTTCTAATGATCGTTTCAGCTCAAACTCGTCGTACCAATAGAACGAACGGAAGACGAGCGGCACCACGACTACTTTTGATAGATGAAAGTAGATATGCGGGTTCTTACAGGCTGAAATAATGGCTTCGTGAAACTGCTGGTTGAAGTTCACGATCTCTTTAATCGAGTTTAAGTCTGCTTCCTTATAGCGTTCGATCGCTTCTTCATAACGTGAATTTGCTTCTTTCATCTTTTGGATATCTTCATCTGTTCGGTGCAGGGCAGCCTGGCTCGCTGCGTAACCCTCTAATAGAGTACGAAGGTCATAGATTTGCTGAATGTCTTCCCGTGTGAAATGGCGAACACTTACGCCGCGTTTAAGAGGAGTGACAAGCCCTTCTGACTCCAGCTGCTTGATAGCTTCTCGTATCGGTGTCCGGCTCAGCTTAAGTTCCTTCGCAAGAGATTCCTCTCCGAGCCTCATCCCAGGCTCATATTTTCCGTGTATGATGGCTTCTTTTATATATTTATAAGCATCCATTTCAACCACTCCTTAATTTGTATTGTATACAAACGAAATTTAAGTTGCAATAATTTTCTGACAATAAATAAATCGATAGCTGTTAAATCAACGTTTAAATAACATTTTTAAAATAAAATTAAAATTACCCATTGACCTTTTGTATACAAAGCGTTAATTTGGTATAAAGATTAAGAAAATTATGATTCTTCTAAAAATAAGACAAACGGAGGGATAACATGTCCGATCAACTTCCTTTAGGTGATATTCGTGTCATTGAGCTGGGTACCCTTTTAGCTGGTCCTTTTTCCGGAAGGCTGTTAGCGGACTTTGGTGCTGAAGTCATCAAGGTGGAACCCCCGGGTAAATCAGATCCGATGAGAAACTGGGGACAGTCAAAAGACGGTGTTGGACTATGGTGGCCGATTCAGTCGCGTAATAAAAAGTCCATCACGCTGAACTTGAGAGTAGAAGAAGGGCAGAACATCTTAAAAGAGATGGTAAAAGACGCAGACGTGATCATCGAGAACTTCCGTCCGGGAACGATGGAGAAGTGGAACCTTTCCTATGAAGAATTATCTAAGATCAATCCAAAGCTCATCATGGTCCGAACTTCCGGATACGGACAGACGGGACCTTACAAACATCGCGCTGGATTCGGAAGTGTTGGTGAAGCAATGGGAGGACTCCGGAATGTAACGGGTTTTCCAGACCGTCCGCCATCACGTATCGGAGTCTCAATTGGAGATACGCTCGCAGCACTCTTTTCAACGGTCGGCTGTTTAGTCGCACTGCATGAAAGAGAGCGTTCAGGAGTAGGGCAGGTCGTAGATACGGCTCTCTATGAATCGGTCTTCTCGGTCATGGAAAGTCTCATTCCGGATTATATGTTTGCCGGGTATATCAGGGAACGTATGGGGAACATCCTGCCGGGTGTCGCACCATCCAACATCTATTTTACGAAGGACAAGACCTATATCGTAATCGGAGCCAACGCGGACGGTGTGTTCAGGCGGTTATGTGAAGCGATGGGGCAACCGTATCTTGCCGAAGACCCAAGATTCTCCACACATCACGCTAGAGGCGAGAACATGAAAGTGCTCGATATGCTGATCGAGGATTGGACGAAATCGCTCGACGCGAAAGATGCACTAGAGATTTTAGATGAAAAAGGTGTACCGTCCGGACTCATCTATACCGCAAAAGAAATCCTAGAAGATCCTCATTATCAAGAACGCGAGATGATTGTGAACGTGGAGCATCCTGAACTCGGTGAGTTTCCGATGCCAGGTATCGTACCGAAGCTGAGCCGCACACCAGGGAAAGTGAATCACGTTGGTCCTGAAGTGATGGGCAAGCATAACGACGAAGTGTATAGAAACTGGCTTGGATACAGTGAAGAGGAAGTAGAGAGGTTAAAAGAAACGAGCGTTATCTAAATCGGAGGTGAGAAGAACGTGGGGAAGACACTTTACGATAAAGTTTACGACAGGCATGTGGTCTACCAAGGAGAAGATCAGCCATCCATTCTGTATATCGATCTTCACCTCATTCATGAAGTAACGTCACCACAGGCATTTGAAGGGTTGCGGATGAACAATAGAGTTGTGAGTAGACCTGACCGAACAGTAGCGACGATGGACCATAGCATTCCGACAACAGACCGTTCACTGCCGTTTCGGGATGAAGTAGCGAAGAAACAGGTGAAGACATTAGAAGAAAACTGCAGGGAGTTTGGAATCCAGCTGTTTGATCTCGAGAGCGAAAATCAAGGAATCGTTCATGTGATCGCACCAGAACTTGGTATCACGCAGCCAGGTCAGACGATCGTATGCGGAGACAGCCATACGTCAACACATGGCGCGTTTGGAGCACTCGCTTTTGGAATCGGAACGAGTGAAGTGGAACACGTTTTAGCAACACAGACTCTAAAACAAGATAAGGCAAAGACACTCGCGATTAACATTATGGGTGAGTTGCCAAAAGGAACATCTGCTAAAGATTTGATTCTTTCTATCATCGGAAAGTACGGCCACGATTTTGCGACAGGGCACGTGATCGAGTACCGAGGTGAAGTCATCCAAAACTTAACGATGGAAGAGAGGATGACGGTCTGCAACATGTCGATCGAGATGGGTGGACGCGCCGGGTTGATCCAGCCGGATGAGGTTACTTTTAACTATTTAAAGGATAAACAGTACGCGCCTAAAGGAGAGCAGTGGGAAGAAGCTTTATCCGAATGGCGGTTGCTGTACACAGACGACGATGCAGTTTTTGACCAAATCGTTGAATTTGATGCGAGTGAAGTGGTGCCGCAAGTGACGTGGGGAACTAATCCTGGTCAAGGTGCCGGAATCACAGATGTCGTGCCATCACCAGAAGATTTGCCGATCAGCCAAAGAAAAGCCGCAGAAAAAGCTCTTCAGTATATGGGACTTCAATCAGGAACGCCTTTTGACTCAATTAAACTAGATAAAGTGTTCATCGGCTCGTGTACGAACAGCCGCATCGAAGACCTTCGTAAAGCGGCAAAAATCGTAAGCGGTTACAAAGTGACGGATTCCTTACATGCACTCGTTGTTCCAGGTTCTCAAACGGTAAAACGTCAGGCTGAGGAAGAAGGTCTGGATCAAGTTTTTATAAAAGCAGGTTTTGATTGGCGTGAATCCGGCTGCAGCATGTGCCTTGGGATGAACGAGGATATCGTGCTTGAAGGGGAGCGTTGTGCTTCTACTTCGAACCGAAACTTTGAAGGCAGGCAAGGAAAAGGAGCACGCACACACTTAGTGAGTCCAGAGATGGCAGCTGCTGCAGCGATCAAGGGTCATTTTGTGGATGTGAGAAACTGGGTGACAAAAGAACGCGAGGAGGTGGGCTCATGATCGAACCTTTTACTTCATTTACCGGAACCGCTGTACCGCTCGATGTGGATAACGTCGATACGGATGCGATCATTCCAAAGCAGTTTCTAAAACGAACCGAGCGAACAGGCTACGGGCAGTTTCTGTTCTTTGACTGGCGATTTGAGAACGGTAAAGAAAGACAAGATTTTATTCTGAATCAAGACCGTTACCAAGGAGCGTCTGTCCTGCTCGCAAGAAAGAACTTCGGTTGCGGCTCTTCCCGTGAACATGCACCATGGGCTCTATCTGACTATGGGTTTCGGGTGATCATCGCCCCATCATTCGCAGACATCTTTTATAACAACTGCTTTAAGAATGGGATCCTGCCCATTGTTCTATCAGAAGCTGATGTGGATATGCTGTTTCAGCGGACGAATGAAAAACGAGGATATCAGTTATCCGTTGATCTAGAGAGTCAAAGAGTGATAGATTCACATGGTTTTGAAGCGTATTTCGAGGTTACGCCTTACCGAAAGCGGCTGCTTCAAAAGGGTCTCGATGAGATCGGATCAACACTGGAATTTAAGGATAAGATTAAAAGTTTTGAAGAAAAGCATCGTATTTATTATCGAATTGATAGAAATGAAAAGGCTTCCATCTAAGGCTATACTGCATCATAGATTATCAGCTCCATAGAACTTATTTTCTTTTAAGGAGGATATGATATGAAAACCAAGTCAGTGAAAGAACCGATCCGTAAAAAGTGGATCTGGATTGTGTTATTTATTAACGTTGTGTTGATCGTGCCCTGGTATTTTCCGAAGGGAGCGGTTGAGCCGTTTGTCTTTGGATTCCCGCTCTGGGCATTTATCTCTACCTTTTTCACACTCATTATGGGAGCTTATCTAAGCTGGCTCTGTATCTCGCAATGGAACATCGTTGAGGAGGAAGAGGAAAACGCCAAGAGAAAGGAGGATGTGAAGCATGGATAATTTAACCTTCGCGGGCATGGATGGCATTATTATCTTAAGTGTATTTGCAATTGTTATGCTCGTAATCGGGTATTTCTCTGGTAAAGGAGATACGAATCTTCATCATAGTTTATCAGGCTATTATTTGGCTGGAAGAAATCTCGGCTTTATCGCGTTGTTTTTCACACTATACGCGACACAGTACAGCGGGAACACGATCGTAGGTTATGCACCGACTGGCTACCGGACAGGGTTCTCATGGCTGCAGTCGATCTCCTTTATGACAATCATCATCGGGATCTATCTGTTGTTCGCGCCAAGACTTTACGTGGTGTCGAAACGCAGAAACTTTGTAACTCCTACTGATTGGCTGGAGTTCCGGTTTAAATCAAAGGCGGTTACGTTGCTCAGTATCTTCTTGATGCTTTGGGGTCTAGGAAACTATCTTTTGGAGCAGCTGGTCGCAATCGGACAAGCTGTAGCGGGTATGACTGGCGGAACGATTCCTTATGAGATTGCGGTTGTTGTTTTTGTATTAGTCATGCTTGCCTACGAGTGGATGGGTGGTATGAAAGCCGTTGCGTTCACGGATGTTATGCAAGGTATTGTCCTAATGATTGGGATCTTCGTATTCTTGGCAGGTGCTCTGTACTTAGTTGGAGGGAACTTTGCTGAAGTGACACGGTTCATCGCAGACAATGAACCTGCAAAACTAGGTGTTCCTGAGATGGAAGTGTCAGTGAACTGGTTCAGTATGCTCGTCCTTGTCGGGTTAGGTGCTTCCATCTATCCGCATGCCGTTCAGCGTATCTATTCGGCACAAAGTGAGAAGACGTTGAAGAAGTCGTTTGCGCGCATGGCGTGGATGCCGCCGATCACAACAGGTCTTGTGTTTGTTGTCGGGATCATCGGAATCATGCTTTTCCCTGGATTGGATACAGCTGGATCTGAACAGCTAGTAGGTTTGATGGCGAATAAAATCGCTGCGATCAATGGGTTTTATTATTGGATGATGATTATCTTCTTCGGTGGAATCGTTGCGGCGATCATCTCTACGGCAGACTCTGTGTTACTGAGCTTTTCATCCATGTTATCAAACGATGTATATGGGAAGTTTGTTAATCCTGGAGCTACTGAACACAAGAAAGTCATGGTAGGGAAAATCGGGGGGATCATCGCGATTTTCTTCCTGTTGATGATTGCTTGGAATCCACCAGGCACTCTTTATCAAATCTTTGTCTTGAAGTTTGAACTCTTAGTGCAAGTATTCCCGGCGTTTGTTCTCGGTCTTTACTGGAAACGTCTTGCCGCAAAGCCTGTTTTCTGGGGAATGCTTATAGGTGCTATAGTAGCAGGGTTGTTGACGTTAACGGGACATAAGACGGTATTCGGCATCCATGGCGGCGTGATCGGGCTTACGATAAACTTTGTCGTTTGTATCATTGGTTCGATGCTAGTTACGGTCTCTGCTGAAAAATCATTGAAGAAGGATGAACTTGCAGTGCTGGAGCTTGAAGCATAATATAATAGATAAAAAAGAGTTGAAGTTGACATGGCAAATTTGAGTTTGAGCGTCAAGCGTAGTCGTCTAGAGCCGCATTGGCAGATGCTGATCTGGCTCTTGATTGTTCAAATATTGGTTGCCTTCGTAGGACGGGGACTTGTCCCGCTTGGTGTTTTGATTGGAGCAGATCTGTCGCTCTCTAAAGCTCAAATCGGCATGCTTCCGGCGGGGCTCTTTTTAGGACAGGCATTGGCTTCCATCCCAGCCGGTTTCTTAGTGGACCGGCTCGGATCCCGGAAACTACTTCTTGCTCTGTCCATGTGTTTAGGGGTCGGGTTCATGTTCTCGACCTTTTTTACACATTTCTGGTCGATGCTCCTATTCGTGGTCATCGGCGGGGTTGGATACGGAGCCATGCACCCGGTATCGAACAGAGGAATCATCTATTGGTTCACACAAACACAGCGCGGTACTGCGATGGGCATTAAACAGATGGGCGTCACGCTCGGATCTGCATTATCGGCCGTAATCCTGCTGCCGATCGCAGCATCTTATGGCTGGCGGACATCCGTAATTGGTGCAGCATTACTTTTGATTCTGATCGGGATTCTGTCCTTTTTTCAGTACCGCGATTCACCAACCGCACCACAAGGGAAAAGTGATCAGCGGCTGTCTGTTTTTTATAAAGCCATGTGGAAAATGATTCAGAACAAGCCTCTCTTGCTTGTAAGTTTAAGTGCACTCGGACTGAATGGCGCACAGATGTGCCTGAACACGTATCTCGTGCTCTTTGCTTATGAGAAGATGGGAATCTCGTTGTTTTTGTCGGGTTTGTTGCTCGTCATATCTGAAGCATGCGGTTCGTTTGGAAGAGTTGCTTGGGGTGTGATCAGTGACCGGGTGTTTAACGGGGAACGTGTGATTATTGTCATCGTGATCGTCATTATTTCTGCACTGTCGAGCAGTACCTTGGCATTGTTGCCTGAACATACGCCGTTTGGATTGCTTGTTCCGATCATCGCAGTCTTTGGGTTTGCGGTTTCCGGGTTTAACGGCATCTGGATGAATTTGGCGAGTGAACTCGTTCCGCCTGAACAAGCCGGGATTTCGAGTGGGTTAAGCATTACGATCGGGTCACTGGGAGTCATCGCAGCACCGCCTGTCTTCGGTTTTATGGTGGATCTGAACGGAAGCTACACATCAGGGTGGTTTTTTATCACAGGGTTGTTATGTATTGTTTTTGCGATTCTGCTAGTTTTGTTAAACGTTAATAAAAAGAGAAAAGCGAGGGTGAGTGAACGTGCAATTTGATCCGAAAGAACTGACAGAAAAGGATGTATACAAACTATTGATTGGATCAGTCGTGCCTAGACCGATCGCCTGGGTATCGACCATTTCAACAGAAGGAGTGGTCAACCTGGCACCGTTTAGCTTTTTTAACGTAGCCTCCCGAAACCCTCCTATGCTTTGTATATCGATTGGACCTGGAGTGGGAGAAAGAGAAGGGACGGAAAAAGATACACTCGTAAACATACGAAACCAAAAAGAATTCGTCATCAATGTGGTCCCGTCATCATTGGGAAATGAAATGCAGAAGACATCTGAGAACCTTCCGAGTGAAGTGGATGAATTTGAAGCAGCAGGACTCACAACGTTGGACAGCACGGTTGTAAAACCAAAGCGCGTTAAAGAAGCACCGATCCAGATGGAGTGTCAGCTGGAGCAGGTCATTCAGCTCGGCAGTGATCACTTGGTGATCGGAAGAATGGTTCGTTATCATATCAATGATGACTATTATCTTGGTAATTATAAAGTGGATCTAGAGAAACTGCAGCCTCTCGGAAGGTTAGCAGGGAATTATAGCGAGAGTACTGAATTCTTTTCATTGCCTAGATAAAAAGCAAGCTTAAAGGGGAAAAAACACTCTTTAAGCTTTTTTATGTTAAAATTATACAACACGAGAATCACCATGATTATTCCATTTTATAAAGGAGAGCGGGAAGATGGATGTATTCGTAAGTCAGTATGATTGGATTCAACGATCAAGAGAAACGTTATTTCGATATTGTGAAACGATGTCACCTGAGGATTATGTGAAAGAGCTTGATAGTTTTGGCGGAGATTCCATTCGCAGCCTTCATGTTCATGTAGTGAATTGTTACAGGGGATGGCTCGGGAATCGTGCACTTGGAAAACCACTTGCCGAAATAAAGCCCGAATCCGTCCCCATCGTGCGGGAGATGCGCGAGATTTTTATGGAAACGGATGCTCTCGTTCATGAGTTTCTGAATAAATTCAAAGGCAACTGGGATGAGTCCACCCTAGTAACGTTTAGAAGTGGGGCTAGCGCAGAGTTTACTGCCCTTTGGCTTTATACGCATACAACAACCCACGAATTCCATCATAAAGGGCAAATTGTAAAAATCGGCCGGATACTCGGTTATATCCCGCCAGAGACGGATCTGATAGAACCAGAAATCCAGGTTGTACAAAAGTAAAAAAGGCTCTTCGGAAAAAAATATAGCAATACAGCCATCTAATTCTATATGTATTAGATGGCTTATTTTTGTTGGTATATCAATGCTTGTTTTATACTTAATAGAAAACCACAATTTGCCTTTGCTTTTTAGAACCTATTATTAGATGAAAATACACTGACTTATTCAGTTTGATAGGTGAGTCAGGGTATTACACATCTTATTAAAAGATAAAAGGTAGTGATTTATTGATACCTCTACGAATTTTTTTACACTCTCTATGGATCGCAATACTGCTTCTTCTAACAATTATTGTCTTCCCTGACTTATTTA
Organism: Fictibacillus arsenicus; assembly: GCF_001999465.1. GTDB lineage: Bacteria > Bacillota > Bacilli > Bacillales > Fictibacillaceae > Fictibacillus > Fictibacillus arsenicus. The sequence continues at coordinate 620,775 of NZ_MQMF01000002.1, read as the reverse complement.
ATCTTAGCGAAAAGGTCTCTAAATGGGTGTTTATTTTAATAGTATTTATAATTTTTACAATATATAAGGAAAAAGGGTTGATTAAGTTTTTTTTAACCATATTAGGTTTAGTCTTATTTTTCCTCATTATCATTTTATTTGTTTTATAAATTAATGGATACTTAGTAAAACGTAATCAAAGGGTACTAAATTTACAGGATTTTTTATTGATAAAAGGAGAATATACAATGACTATCATCAAAGATATTCAGCTATACGTCCCAAAGGATAAGGATCTCAACTGGAAGTTCATTCATGAAACGAGAGCAATTGTTTCTTTTTATAGTCGTCTTTTACCTAAATTACACGCTAAAGAAGATAAAGGCATTCAAATCTATTGTATTGAGAGTCTTGAACTGAAAAAGCAAATTGATACGTTTGAGCATAACATCTTTAATTATTTCTCTGTATACGTGGAGGCTGATATTGAAGCTTTCCTTTCTTTGACGTCTGAAAGTGAAAAGAAGAAGAGGACGCTAGAGATTGTCCATGAAGGTATGAAGAAAGCTGCTCAAGGGTTCAACTGTGAGCTGCATGTTTTAGAAAATATTTATAACAGAATTAAACAAGCAGATTATGAAAATACCTTTCTGCTGTTAAAGAAGAGCAGCCCGAACAAGAAGTATATTTGTAACATTAAGTGTCATCATGAGGTAAGTAGTATCGACGTATATGTGGAGATTAAAAAAAGAAACGGGACAGTGGTTAATAGTGAGAAACTCTTCTCGCTAGAAAACACGGACGAACAAGATCTTTTCAGTGATTATGGGATCCTCGAATGGAAATTAAATCACAAAGTAGAGTTTGCTGATAAGGACTACAAGATGGTTTACCGTTTAACATTTCTAGAAAAGGACAAACCTGAAAACTTAGTTTGGAAGATTGAGAGGAATTTGTTTTGAAGTCTGCTGCCGATAGTTTCCGGAGTTTTTTATGAAAAAGGAAGAAATCAGCAGCGTTGTTCGGAATATGTAAAAGATAGGAATAAAAGGATATAGTCTGAAAATCAGTATATCTCTATACTTAAGAATAAGGAGGAGAAGTAATGTCTGATAACTGGAACTTTTATTTGGATGTGGTAGATGATCACTTAGCATCAATCGTTGTAGATTTGGACGTAACAGAAGAAGTAAATATTAGAAAATATAAATGGTTGTTTTCTGTGAAGATTACGATCCAAAATCCAACAGAGATAGGTAACCCCGGCGAACAAGAAGATGAACGAATCTGTGAGTGGGAATATGACCTGATGGAACGGTTGAATAATGAAGATATTGTTCAGGTAGGAAGGGTAACAACCAACGGCACACGAGAATTTTTTTATTATGCTAAAAACGAGAAACATGTCAAAATCATTGATCAACATGCATTAGCTGTATTTGATAAAAAAGGATACGAAACAGAAATTTCTAGAATTGAAGAAGAGGAACCGTGGTCCTTTTATTCCGAATTCCTATATCCTGACGAGTATCAATTTCAGCAGATGTCCAATCGTGAATTAGTAGAACTGCTAGAAAACGAGAATGATGATTTAGAAGAGCCCCGTAAGATTGAACATTGGATAGAGTTTGAAACATTGGATGATTTAAAAGCATTTGAACAAGATATCCAAAATGAAGGCTTCACAACAGAAAATTTCGAACAGCAAAAGAATGAAGATGGGACATACAGCATTACGATCTCTCGCGAAGATGGTGTGGATTATCACTTGATTGATTCGGTAACCGATACAATCATTGCAGCGGCACAACAACATAACGGTCAATATGACGGTTGGGAATCGCCTGTTATTCAAAAAAATAATTAGTCACATTCTTTAGAAAACCACCCATGGTTAGAAACTTAGGGGTGAAATTCATATTTCAAGGTATGATGGAGGAGCAATAGGATGACAGATGTTATCGAAGGATACATATGCGGATGCTGTGGGAAATACCATGACGAACTTCCCTTAAACTATGGAAGTCCTGCACCTATATATTACGAAGAAGCTTCTAAAAGAGAACGTAAAAAGCGGTTTGAAATCAACGATGATCTATGTGTGATGGACGGTGAACATTTCTTTATAAGAGGTTGTATCGAGATACCAGTTAAAGGTTTGAACGAACCATTTGTTTGGGGAGTTTGGGTATCACTTAGTGAAGAGAATTTTGAACGCACTTTAGAGAATTGGGATAATCCTGATAGAGAAGAGTTAGAGCCTATGTTTGGATGGTTATCGACACATCTCCCGTTTTATCCGGACACTTTAAATATGAAAACCTATGTACATACCCGTTCCATAGATCTGCGTCCGTATATTGAACTTGAACCTACAGATCACCCACTTTCTGTTGAACAAAGAGAAGGAATAACAATTGATCGGGTAAAAGAAATAGCAGAGTATTTTTGTGAAATGTAACACTGATATGGTTCGCAACCAAAGCATTTCTTCAAGAAGGAGAAATGCTTTTTTTATGGAATAAATGATTTTAGAAATTTACATTCATGGTTAGGAGAGGTTTGCTTGAATCATCATATATTTTTAGATCTTCCTGTTTTAGAGAATAATCGAATAAAGCTGATGCCTATACAAATTGAACATGCTAAAGATTTATTTCATATTAATTCACCTGAAGTATGGGATTTTATGCTAAGAAAAGTTATAGAAGAGTCAGATATGGTTGAGAATGTAGCCAGTAAAGTAAAGCTGAGAGAACAAATGAAGGCATTGCCTTTTGTAGTCATTCTCAAGGATACCAATAAAGTTGTGGGCACCACTAGTCTATACGATATAGATTTTAATCATAATTCGTGTGAAATAGGTGCGACTTGGTATGCTCCTGAATTTCAACGGACATTTGTAAACTCTGATTGTAAGTATTTACTTCTGCAATATTGTTTTGAGGAATTAGGCTTTGTAAGGGTACAATTCAAAACAGATGAACGGAACATCCGCTCGCAAAAAGCTATAGAACGACTGGGTGCTGTAAGAGAGGGAGTTTTGAGGAACGAGAAAATTCTTGAAGATGGTTTTATAAGAAATACAGTTCTTTATTCCATTATTAAGGATGATTGGAGTACGATAAAACAAGGGTTTAAGGATAGAGAAGAATCATATATCCCTAGTTAATCCTGGAGTCAACAGCCGTATGGTTATTCACCCAAACCGTGAAATACGAGTTCCATCATGAAGTACAGTTTCTAAATAGGCAGACTGCAGTCCGTCAGATACTAATCTTATTGAACCTGAAGTTTCAGTAAAAACAGTACACTTAATAGCTAAAAAAGAGCAAAAAAATCTTTGCTCTTTTTAAGCTACTCACTTGCTTTAACCTGTAAAGGAGGGGGAACTAACCAACCTTTTTCTTTGTTCAACTTCAGCATCTTAGCACCAAATTGTGCTTTTGCTAAATGAAATTGTCCATACATAACCCCAATGTCCTCACGTATGCTTTGTCCGATCATGGAACTGCAAGCTACAAGTCCTGCTGCAACATCTTTTGATAAAGAAGCACTGATTTCAGGATCAAGGAATCGTGCGCCTGGCGGAATATCTTCTAATTTAGCTACCGGACGCTCTGGTGGAGCAGGTGGCAAACCGATTCCATTCGCCTTTAGTAATTCTTCAATTTGCTTATTCTCATTCTTAAGTCCCTCAATCGCTTCTTCAACCATCTTCTTTAGTTGGCTATCACCCGTGTGGTTAACATAAACTTGGTAACCAGCAATCATTCCGTGGTTTGTTAGCAGGTGTGTCCAAGCTCCATAAATCTCTCCATAATGCATTGGCTCATCCTTTGGATTTCCACTTAAGATTCCCATAACAACACTCCTTATATTTTGTTTGAGATTCATTTACTTTCTCCTTTTATAGAAAAAACGTAACAAAGGTAGTATGGGAGTTATTTTCTCTTTTATACTTAGTGAGAATTAGAAAAAAAACAACTGGGTGAATAATAAGAGTAGGGATGTACGTAGTTCACCGATTTACGGGGTGTTAAAGTACACCAATTAAAAAAAGAGACTGAATTAAAAATGCGGCAATCTTGCATTTTAATTCGTCTCTTTCTCTTATTTTTCGTCCTCAACCAGATGTTTCAGCATAGATAGCTTGTTTTCCCAGAACTTCTCATAATAAGAGAGCCACTGCTTCACTTCAGTCAGCGGTTCAGGATGCAGCTGGTAGATCTTTTCGCGACCTTCTTTGCGGCCAGAGATCAGTTCGGCTTCTGTTAAGATATTCAGATGCTTCGTTACCGCGGTCCGGCTCATATCAAAATGATCGGCAATCTCTGAGATCGGCCGTTCACTTTCTGCGAGCAGACGAAGTACTTCACGTCTCGTCGGATCAGCGATCGCTTTAAACACATCATGTTTTTCAGCAGGTGCTGTCACTTAGCTCTCAACTACCTTTTTAAGTCTTTCATGAACAATGCCAACCCAGCCGCCGTTCATGCGGTCACGTATAACAGAACTCTTTTCGCCGGCCTTGCCGACAATCGCATCTTCATCTTTCCAGCCGCTGTGAATAAGAGTGAACTCCGTCTGGTCACCTTGTTTTTTTAATAAGAAGGTAACCACCCAGCCATCCGTATCCCAGCTAAAAGAAAGCTTATGAGGTTCATCGATCACGAGCACTTTGCATGGTGACGGCCCAAAAGGGGACTGGATATGAAATTCGTGACCTTCTTCCGCTTTAAAATCGTTCGGCATGAACCAAGAAGACATGCCTTCTGCAGTTGAAACTGAATTCCATACTTTTTGAATCGGTGCATCAAAAACAACAGTTTGCTTAATATCTTGTAATGCTGCCATTAAGTTCAACTCCTCAAAAATATAACCAATTGGTTTCATGTTTAGGATATAACACCTTTAGGTTATATGTCAATATAAAGGGATATATTACCTTTTTAGAGAAGTAGACTTTATTGAACGTTTATAGGAGGAAGTTTATGAAGCATGTTGCAACAATCCTATTATTGATAACGATATTATCTTTGTTATCCTCTTGTCGAAGTACATTTAGAGATTGTTCACCGGTGGAAGCTAAATGGGCGGATACGTTGATGATTAATGATAACCACTATCAGCATGATTTCCCAGATCCTGATAATCATGAAGAGGTACAAGTGGAAAAAGGGAAGCTTCTTGGTGAAGTGAAATATAAGATGGCGGATAACGCGTGTGAGGGTTATGAGATGAAAAATAACGACGCGACGCTGCTTGAAGAAGGCACAAAGATATACGCCATCAAGGATATTCCACCGTCACTTGCTGTAGTCGCTTATAACAAAGATGTCTTATCGGCGAGCAGAGTTTTTGTTGTGGATCAAAATGAAAAAGCCGAAACAATTGGAGAGCTTTATCCGATACAAGGCTTAGTAAAAGGCATTCATATTGAAAGTACGTTAGACGGCAGGAGAATTCATACGTTTTCGCCTGCATCCAAAGAAGCATTCCTTAAAGAGTGGCTGCCTCTTCAGCTGCATGATCCCAAAAAGTTAAATGACACTTGGGATGAGAATAAAACGATTTTCTTGGAATTTGAGCTAATGAACGGCATCACCTTTAGGCAAAGGTATAATCTGGATTCCAAAGTTTTTCATGCGGGTGCTGTTGGGAATGAAGCAGTCGCTGACATTATTGAGAAGGAATTTGCTTCTATAGATTAAACACATGAAATGTCATAACCGAGTGCAACAAACTTAATAAATAGAAAAACCACCATTCCTCAACGCAGGACTGGTGGTGTGTTTTTGTTATCAATCAACTTTCCATAGCCTAAGGCAGATAAGGCTTGCTTTAGATTCCCATTGGTCTGGACATCGCGCATATTTATTCCGAACGAAGAAGCTGTTAACGCAATCTCTGGACGGATTCCGGTGACAATGACCCGTACACCGAGAAGGCGCAGCGAATCGATCAGTAAGAATATAATTTGGAGCACTTCAGGTGTTAAGGTGTGAACCCCTGACAAGTCGATTACTAGTGAGAATATTTTGTTTTCCACACAACGCTCCAGCGTTCTGATCTGGAGAATCTGTGCCCGTTCATGGTCAATTTCACCGATTAATGGAAGGACACCTATTCCATCAAATAGAGGAACGATCGGTGCCGATAACTCATGAAGTGCCTGATTTTTTTCATTGACGATCTTCTGATGACTTTTCACATACGTCTGACTGAACGTATGTGAGGCGAAGTCCAGATTGATGTCAATATTTTTGATAACACACATAACGTCTTTGACAGAAAATGATTCTGTAAAGGCAAGGTCTTCAATAACATTTAGAATTTCTTTTCTAATAAAGGGCAGAGGTTGCATGGCGACATCCAGTGATTGTCCATAATCTACAGCATACATGGCGGTCTGTTCAGCCCAGTTCATTAATACATTTTCAGCCTGATTACCTTTGAGAGTTAAGGTTGATCCAAGCAGTTCGATAAATTCTTGAATATAAGCCAAAGATTGTTTAGAGTCATAAGGCAATGTGGATTTTTGGGGATGTCTGTCAAAACGCTGAGCTAAAATTTTATTAGATAAAAGGGGTGCTTGTTCTACTAATGCCAGTCCGATTTTTACAAACGATTCTTTTTTAAGTTCCATTTTCAATAGCCTCCAATGAGAATAAGGATGGTTACGTATGACATAGAGATGTACTTGTTATGAAATGGAACAAGGAAGATTATTTTTATATTAAAAATTCCATAAAAGAAACAGTTGTCCTTCTTTTGGTTGTGCGATTTTCTATAAAAAGATAAAAGGAAGTTTCATAGTTTATCATTCTTCATTTATGGGGGCTTCTTCATGTAAAAATGTATTTATGTAATCATTGAACAACCTTAACAGAACCTAAACACTTCCTCCAAATAGAGTTGGTATGCTATCAGTGTTAAACCAGTACATATCATGGAGGGGTTTGGAATGAGTTCAAAACAAGTAAATCGACGTGATTTTATTAAGATTGGCGGAGCGAGTACGCTTGCGTTAACAATTGGTTCGCTTGGTGACACGACTTCACTTTTTAATAAAACAGCACATGCTGATCATCATGAAGAAAAGGTTCTTCGATTCCATTCAAATGGTAAGTTCAAGGTCGTTCAGTTCAATGATACTCAAGATGACGAACGCATTGACCGACGTACGCTAGAGCTTATGGGAAAAGTGCTGGATGCAGAGAAACCTGACTTTGTTGTATTGAATGGTGACAATATTACTGGAGGATGCGATACACCTCTTGAGATGAAGCAGGCAATGAACAATATTGCCCAACCTATGGAAAAGCGCGGAATCAAGTGGGCCGTAACGTTTGGCAACCATGATGAGGATTCTACGCAAAAAAGCGGTATTGATGAAAGTGAAATGCTGAAGTTTTACCGATCGTACAAACATAATATGAACGATAAAGGAGCAAATATTACAGGAACAGGCAACATGAACCTGCTCATTTGGGATGCTCAGGCAAAGAAAGCAGTGTTCAACTTATGGTTATTGGACGCAGGAAGATATGCACCTAAAACGATCGCAGGGCAAGACTTTGAAGGTTATCCCACATGGGACTGGCTGCGATTTGACCAAGTAAACTGGTATAATGAAACTTCCCAAAGAATTGAGAACAGGTTTGGCTATAAAGTGCCTTCCCTCATGTTCATACACATTCCTTTATGGGAACACCGTTATATGTGGTATGCGAGTGTTGACAGCCGGACGGAAGCAGATCATTCCCGTGCAGCGGAAAAACATCAAATCACGGGTGAAAGAAACGAAGATGAATGTCCGGGACCCTTCAACAGCGGTTTGTTTTCCGCTATGCAGTATAGAGGAGACGTAAAAGGAGTATTTTGCGGACATGACCATATCAATACGTATGCTGGAAACTATTACGGCATCATGCTTGGTTATAGCGGAAGCACAGGATTCGGTGCGTACGGACTTCCAGGAGCTGAGAAGAATAGACTTCGCGGGGCAAGAGTGTTCCATCTCGATTTGAGTAAAGAGAACGTTCTATCTGATACACATATGGTGTTCGCCAAGGATCATGGAATCGACCTGACAGCTAATGATCAGAGTGTAGATCCAGCACCGATTGAAGAAAAAGAAAAGGTAAAAATATAGTCGAAGTTTAATAGACGAAAAGCCCGGGATTTTTAATCTCAGGCTTTTTTTGTTGAAAATGAATGAATTTCTAAATATTTTGAAAATTTATGACGAAAAAGGTAGACTTACAGAAAATTCCATGGTAATATCTTACTATATAGTACAATTTAGAGGGTATTTTGTACTATAAAACTTAACTAGGAGGTTAAACGGGGTAGTTGATAGTTTGGTTGATGAATTAAAAAACAAAAAACTGAAACGCAGGAGGAAATTAATGAGATTAACAATGACGCATGAGAAGGTTAAGGATTACGAGATCAACGGTGACACAATGGCGATCGTTCCATTTATTAATGAGAAAGGTGCTGTTTGTTCGGAAGTGTATGAACGTGAAGCAGTAATCCTGGTCGAAAAGAAACCTTTTCGGATCATCAAAGATAACTGCTTATACTATGGCGGTTCTTATGATGGAAAGAAGGAAGCAGCACGCATCAATATGGGCAAGATGTGCTTTGCTCCCATCATGATCGACTCAAAACTTGACCTGTATTTTTTTCCAATCCAATCACCACGAAATGATACCTGCATATGGCTTGCACAGCCGCACATCCGAAGAATTGATAGAACTGGTCATAAGCGTGCCAGCGTTATTTTTTCAAACGGCATGGATTTACCCATCGCTAACACCCGCGCTTCCTTAGTAGGAAAACTCCATCGAGCAGCTCAATATAGAAGTGTTCTTGTTAATCGAACAAGTGAAAGAGAACGCGAAAGAGAACGAGAAAGAGATCGTGACCCGGTCCTTACATAGAACTTGAACTATTGAAAAACGCCTGATGCGATGTGTATCAGGCGTTTGTTTGTTTCCATTCTTCTTTTAAAATCGCGTAATAATACTCATCCCACCATTCGTCTCCATGGGGAATGCACTTCTTAAAATAACCTTCTCTTCTCATGCCTATCTTCTCCATTACGCGGTAGGATGGAGGATTCTCGGGCTGGCAGGTTGCGATAATCCGATGTAAGTTCAATTCTTCAAATCCATATTTCAATACTGCTTGGGCTGCTTCTGATGCATACCCTTTATTGTAGTATTTCGGATTAAACACCCAGCCGATCTCGTACGTATGATCACCAAAATATTTATGAAAAGAAATGTGTCCAATCAGAATGTTTTCATCGAGCAGTACCACCGGGAACTGCTCTGGCTCTGCATGCCTATTTTTATTTATAAATTCCTTTGTGTTTTCTTCGGAAAGAACTCCTTCAGGAATGTATTTCATGACATTGTGATCAGATGTATACTCATGAACAGCTTTCCAATCATTTTCTTCAAAGTTTCTGATTAATAGCCTTTCTGACTTTAGATACACTGGCTTTCCTCCCACTCTTCTCGAAGCAGTCCCATCCTAATAGAATCATAGTATTCTCCGTTATAATAACGGCACTTTCGGAGTCTCGCTTCCATCGTCATTCCAAATTTTTCTCCGACCTTTATCATTCTTTCGTTTCCAGACCACGTCGTATAACCAACTCGAACAAGTGGCATAGTTGTAAATAAATGTGCGATCCAAAGCTTGAGGGCTCTAGTTCCGTAGCCTCCGCTCCAGAACGCAGGATCATAAATCCCTATGCCCATCTCAAGCCAGTTAGAAGGTTTGTGTTCCCAATAGTAACTGACCGTTCCGATCACTTCTTCATTTACCGAGATCACCCAGCGGCTTTCTGACCCGATGAACTTGTCTTTTTGTTTCATGAACTCTTCAAAAGGAAGAGCCTTATGCTCGTAGTAAGGAGCATCCCACTTTTTCCACTCAGGTGATTCTTCTTTATAAATCAGTTCCCATAGTTTCGGTAAGTCCTCATCCGTTATGGGTCTAATCGTTAATTCTTTATCGCTATAAGACATATCTTCCTCCAGATTCTTTTTTCAAAGAAGCCGCTTTGACGATGTTTTTCCAATAATCCCAAGCAATAAGATATTCCTTAAGATCTTCTGGATGATGCCGGACACAGGTTGCCATTCTGAAATATAGACCAATTAAAACTGCCTCGTACAAAAATCTATCATTCTTGTTTTCATAATCTTTTAATAGACTCACCGCTGATTGGATCGTTTCATTTGTTAAATCATCTGGTGAAGAACAAAATGCATAGATAAGATCGTACAGCGGTTCACCGTAAACAGGAGTCGGATCGATCACGCTAGTCAGTTTCTCTTCGGTAAAAATAAAGTTATGTACACCGCAATCCCCGTGCAGCAAGAATGGTTGTGTGAACTCACGATTTCTGTTTGGGCTTTTTACTAGATCCAGAACGAAGTCATGATCTTCTTTTTCAAGATAAGTGTTCAAAATGGTTGATGACTCGTTCGCTCTACTCAATAAGAAGTTTTCCCACGAATCGGTGAGTTCATCTGCCCAGCCCCAGCTGGCAGGTTCTTCAACAGATCTATATTGATTAATTAATTGCTGGACCAATGTCTGCAGCATCTCTTTTTTATTTTTACGAGGATAGTCAACAGCACCTGCAACGAATGAATAAACAATGTAACGGTAGTCAGGTTCTGTATATAAAAGGTCGGGCAGGAAATCCACATCCTTATAAAAAGCTAGATAATGAGACTCTGCCTTTAACACGTGTGGTTCATTAAACTTCACAACGTATTTGTTATTTTGACTGTCACGGAGCAGATAGAGTTTGCTCGTTGTGCCGCCGCTTAACTGCTTCGTTTCTACGATTGTTTTTGAGATACCAAAATTCGTTATTTCGTCGATAATCGTCTTGATGTCCATACAAACACCTCCACTATCAATTTAACATAATTCTCCAATGTGTATATAAGCGAAAAAGGAGATACAACAAAGTTAACGAAATAATAAACTTCTGGAAAAAGTAATTGAAGGAGTGACGAGATGATTGTGTCTCATTCAGATATAAGGATTGTTATTGGTGCGGGAGAATTTATGAATAACCCCGGCTGGATACATACACAAGAAAGTGAGCTGGATTTACTGAATCCTGATACGTGGAAGGATAGATTTCAACCAAATTCCATAACGGCTCTATTGGCTGAACATGTTTGGGAGCACCTTTCGTTTGAAGAGGGGATAGCCGCTGCAAAACTTTGTTATGACTATTTGAAGCCGTCCGGTTATTTTCGTTGTGCCGTGCCAGATGGTTTTTTCAGAAATGATGAATACCAAAGGATTGTACAAATCGGCGGACCAGGACCGAAAGACCACCCAGCCGCAAGTCATAAAATTGTCTACAACTATCAAACACTATCAAATATGTTTGAAGCTGCTGGGTTTGAAGTGAGATTGCTTGAGTATTGTGATGAGGAAGGTAAATTCCATCATACAGATTGGAATGAACAGGATGGAGTGATTTTTCGTTCTAAGAAAATCGATTCGCGAAATCAAGAAAAACTCTCTTTTCCATCGCTTATTATAGATGCAATTAAAAAAGTATAAACGGAGGTAGTTGGATGATTTATGACAAATCTAAACAAAGAGGGAAGACTGCAAGGAAGAAACGGTTTGCCTTTAAATGATTTCGGGGTCCAGCAGGCGGAAGAGTTAAAAAACGAGATGAACAAGATCAAATTCGATCATGTTTTCTCTTCACCACAAGAAAGAGCAGTTCAAACGGCGGAGATCGCAACTGAAATAGCTCCTGTCGTTGATTCAAGATTAGACGTATTCGATTTAGGAGAAGCGGACGGATTGAGAAAAGAAGAAGTGGTGTTGGATGGAGCGATTCCCGATCGAAATGTTTATCAGGGAGTTGAGGATAAACAGAATTTTGTTAAAAGGGTGTTTTATGCAGGAGTTGGAACTAAAATATGGAGACAGTGAAACAAACATCCTCATTTCTGGTCACAGATGCACCACTGGGGCAATCCGAGCCTATTTTCATGGAATCCCAGCAGATCAGAACATCTTAAGGTACTCATCAGATAACGGAAAATACCAAACCTATTCATTTGAGAAGAAGTCATTAGTTAAATAAAAAAAGAGAAATAGGCGTCTATTTCTCTTTACAGGTTACCCTCTAAACCTTGTTCATAAGCGATAACGACAACTTTTTTGTTCGCTTGCTGGCTGAGCTTTTCTTCAAGGGACTGAATTTCGTCGACCAGATTTTCTGATAGATTTGCTGCTTTAAAGTCTTTTGTGTTCATATATATCATCTCTCCTTTGTAAAAATAGTCTTGCCACGAATGAAAGCGTGTATTCAATTTCATCTGAAAGTTAAACCATAAAAAATCAGGAGAATGATCAAGTTTCTCCTGATTTTTTCTATTAGAGGACAACATTCTTAAGCTGTCACTTGTCGAAAATTCTATAAAATTTTTTATGTGTGCATATATTGAAGATTACCGCGCATTTATTTTAGATTACCGTGTATAAATGAGCGATTACCGTGCATAAAATGTGATTTCTCCCAGAAAAGTCACTAATCCATCATAAATCTACTATTAGGATTTAGTTAATTCCTTCCGAAAGTGCACGTCGGCAGCGTCCGGGGTAGGAACGCCTTCCCAACGAAAAATTTCTTTGTAGCCGTGTTGCTCGTAAAAGCCGGGTGCTTGAAAAGTGAATGAGGTTGTAAACACGTGGGTGCAGCCTCGCGCTAGCGCTTCAGCCTCAAATTCCTTCAACAGTCTGGAACCGAGACCATCTCCGCGTGTATCTTCACGCACCCAAGTCATTCCGATTCCTGCTGCAACACCCCAGCTCCATCCGCTCATGCCTGCTGCAAGTTCACCTGAATCGTCTATTATCTTTATGGTTAATTCCCTTGCCACATCGACCCCTGTCGTTGCTGCAGCATTTACCTTATCCAATTCATCGGAAAGTCGCTTGTCTAGTTCAGGATCTCCGTCTCCTATCGACGCGATATACAATTCGTGTTTTACATCTTTCACAACAATCCCCCCCAATTACATTAAAATGATTAGCTCTAATGTTATAAATATCCTATTAAAAAAGTATAATTGATAGTTATTATGAAAGATATAGAACAGAAAATGAGTAATGAGTAGGGATTGAATGCGCAGAATATTTTATAGCGAAATTCCAACAAAAGGATGATTGTCAGTTTCTTCATAATTGTGATAGTATTGAATGCGAATGTTTGTTCTGTTTAAAATATGTTAATCCTAGTACTGTGATTTTATAATTAACCTCATTTCAATGGTTGCGCGAGTTTGTGCACATCATCTGAATGAAAGGAGAAAAAGTGAAAAATCAAAATCAATCAACTGAAACAGGGGGAACGTTCGGCAGCAAAGCCAACTTTTTGTTAGTTATGATTATGATTCTCGGTGTATTCGTTGCCATTTTGAACGAAACACTGCTGAACGTTGCTCTGACAAAAATCATGGCCGATTTTGGAATCGAACCAAGTACGGCGCAATGGCTCTCGACAGGCTACCTTCTTGTTATTGGCGTTCTTATTCCGGTTACTGCTTATCTCATTCAGCGGTTTACAACAAGAAGCTTGTTTCTCGGAGCCATGTCTTTGTTTACACTCGGAACATTTATAGCAGCCATTTCACCAGGGATCGAATTTCTTATTCTCGGAAGGCTGCTTCAGGCGTCGGGGACGGGATTGCTGTTTCCTTTACTCACGAATGTCGTGTTTTCTGTTGTTCCTTTTGAAAAAAGGGGATCAGCTATGGGGACGATCGGTATTGTGATTACCTTTGCTCCTGCGATCGGACCTACCCTTTCAGGAATCATTGTCGAGCATTTCAGCTGGCGGGTACTCTTTTACGGCGTGCTGCCAATTGCACTCTTAGTTATAGTATTTGCATATGCAAAGCTTAAAAACGTTACAGAGACGACGAATCCAAAAGTGGATCTGATCTCGCTGCTGCTCTCAACGTTAGGGTTTGGGGGTATTGTCTATGGTTTCAGCAGTTCAGGTGAAGGACATGGAGGCTGGTCGAGCAATGACGTTTTGATTCCGATTGCAATCGGTGTTGTTTCATTAGTGTTGTTTACTTGGAGACAGTTGACCATCTCAGAACCACTGCTTAATCTTCGGACATTTAAGTACAGCATATTTAGGATGTCCACACTGATCATGATGATTGTTATGATGGCAATGTTTTCAGCCATGATGCTGCTGCCGATCTTTCTTCAGAACGCGTTGGGGTACAGTCCGTTGAAAGCAGGATTGATCATGCTGCCGGGCGGGATCGTCATGGGGATCATGTCTCCGATAACAGGCCGTTTATTTGATAAATTCGGTGCCAAGTGGCTAGCTCTGATCGGATTAGGTCTGATTGCCAACACGCTGTGGCAGTTTGCTCTTATCGACTTAACCACTCCATACATCACAATCATGATTTTCAATACACTGTTGATGTTAGGGATATCAATGGTCATGATGCCGATCATGACCAACGCTCTAAACGAACTGCCGCCACCTTTATATCCACATGGTACGGCAATTATCAGCACACTTCAGCAGGTAGCAGGTGCGGTTGGAACGGCATTGCTTGTTTCAATCATGACGAACAGGTCTGCTCGTTTTCTGGAGAGTGAGGGAATGAAGGAAGATGGAGTTACCATGCAGATTCTAGCCATGATTGCTGGAATGAAAAGCGCGTTCTTACTCGCGTTTGGGCTGGTTGCGATCGCCTGGATCGTTTCCTTATTTATTAAACGAGCAGTTCCGCAAGCTCATAGCATGCCAGTCAAGGAAAATGCAGTAAACTAAAAAAACAAGCCGGTCGTCTCACTACTGAGATAATCGGCTTTTTTTAATCATATCCGCGTATTGCAGATCTCCTAATCCGTATTCTTTGAAACTCATGAGAAGTTCAGCAACCAGTTCGTTTTCTGTAAGATGCTGATTTTGTTGAATGAATTTTATTATTTCGCTGTCTTCTTTTAGATAATGCAAATAGAGCTCAACTCCCTTTTTCAAAGGCGGGGGATTAATAGAATCAGGCATCGATCTGTGCATCAAAACGAGTTTGTAAAGCTCATAGTATCCTTGAGCTCTTAAGGAATAATGTTCGATAGGTTCAAACTGATCATCTACGATATGAAGCGTTATCGGATTTTGATGATTTGCTTGATCCAGCCAGGCTAGAATCGTTAAGTAATTGATCTGACAAAACATATCAACGTCAAACCAAAGTTCGATTCTTTCAAACTCATGATCTACTAATGGCTCAAGAGGTTGTAGCGTGACCTCTGAATACATATCACGTGTTACGTGATGAACCTTTGAACGAATCTCTGCAAATTCGTTTGAAAAAATGTCTGCTGACGTGTTTCCATAGCACATCGCCTCGTTAAAGGGGATTTTCAGTTCATATTCAAGGAATCGTGTTTCTGTAAAATGTCTGTACATTTCTTGTCCGTTTAAAATATGTAGTTTATGAGTTCGGATCATGCTAATCGCCTCCTGAAAGTCATTAAGAGTACACCCTAATCTTCCTCATTTGCCTGAAAATAATCCAGTGTTAAAGAGTAAACAAAAAACACTGCGTTTAACAGTGCTTTTTTCGATTCTTTAAGTTTTCATATTTCGGACTTTATCTCATTTGAATCCGAAAAGTCTTCATGTTGCTCATCATTACCGTAATGCTCATTAATTTCTTGGGCTAAGTCAGTTAATTCTTCATCGGAGAATAAGGGGTTTTTCTCTTTTGACATAGTAAACTCCTTGTACTAAAGGTCATTTTTAAATATTAGGGCAATTATCATCACTATGTACAATTTCTCTTATACTTATTCTACATAAAAATGTTATTTACTTTTTTAAAAAGCAGGAGTATTATTATCACAGTTTCAAATTTCTAAATCGCTGAGACCAATAGGTGCGGGGGAACCATTTACGGATTACATGTAATCCAGGGGTGAATCCTTCTTAGGTAGGGCTACTCAATGGCCCGAATCCGACAGCTAACTCCGTAAGCGTTTATGAGAAGGAAGGTGGAACTTGTGGATCCTGAAAATGAAGGTCTGCAAGTCATTTTTCGTGATGGCTTGCGGACTTTTTTTGTTTTTAAAAAAGTGTTCATAAGGAAAAGATGAAGAAGAAAAAGATTACTTCCGGACGGAGAGAAGATAGATGTTAACAAACATAAAAAGACTGCTTATCGGCCGGCCATTAAAATCAGCAGAATTAGGTGAGCAAAAAATCAACAAAACGAAGGCGTTAGCGATTCTTTCATCGG
Organism: Fictibacillus arsenicus; assembly: GCF_001999465.1. Classification (GTDB taxonomy): domain Bacteria; phylum Bacillota; class Bacilli; order Bacillales; family Fictibacillaceae; genus Fictibacillus; species Fictibacillus arsenicus. The sequence continues at coordinate 604,450 of NZ_MQMF01000002.1, read as the reverse complement.
ATGCCCTTTCATCAGTGGCCTATGGTCCAGAACAAATATTAATTGTCCTAATAACGGTGGGAGCAGCTGCATTTTGGTATTCGATTCCGATCGCGGTAGGTGTATTATTTCTTTTGACTGCATTGATCCTGTCATATCGCCAAATCATTTATGCTTATCCACATGGGGGCGGTGCCTATGTCGTTTCCAAGACTAACTTAGGCGTCAATCCAGGCTTGGTAGCAGGGGGATCGCTGCTCGTTGACTATATTTTAACGGTAGCGGTAAGTGTATCGGCAGGAACTGATGCGATAACATCCGCTTTTCCAACTTTACACGATTATAATGTTGAGATTGCGATCGTTTTCGTTATCTTCCTTACTGTCTTAAATTTAAGGGGAGTTACCGAATCAGCATCTGTTTTGGCTTATCCTGTATACCTGTTTGTTCTAGCGCTATTCATATTGATTGGAGTAGGTATCTATAACATCCTTACGGGTGACGTTCCACAAGATCTCCATGCTCCAATCGGAACACCGGTAGCAGGAATTTCGTTGTTTATTCTTTTAAGAGCATTCGCTTCAGGAAGTTCAGCTTTAACTGGGGTTGAAGCGATCTCGAATGCAATTCCTAACTTTAAAGATCCTGCTCCAGTGAATGCCGCACGCACGTTAATGATGATGGGAGCACTCTTAGCCATTCTTTTCTCAGGTATTGTAACGTTAGCGTATTTTTACGGCATTGTCCCAAAAGCTGAGGTTACGGTTGTTTCTCAAATCGCAGAAGAAACATTCGGACGGAATTTTATGTACTTCTTTATTCAGGGTACAACGGCTTTGATTTTAATATTGGCAGCCAATACCGGCTATTCTGCGTTTCCGCTGCTAGCTGTGAACCTGGCAAAAGATAAGTTTATTCCTCGGATGTTTTTAGTAAGAGGGGACAGACTTGGATATTCAAACGGAATAATCATTCTTGGGTTAGCTTCCATTTTGCTTATTGTAGCTTTTCATGCTGAAACCGAGCATCTCATCCCATTATATGCTGTAGGGGTATTCGTACCGTTCACCTTATCGCAAACGGGTATGATGGTAAAATGGCTTCGTGAAAAACCAGAAGGATGGGTGCCGAAGTTTATTGTTAACACAACTGGTGCACTTATCAGTTTCGTTGTAACTCTCATGTTCTTCATGACTAAGTTTTCACAGGTATGGTCCATCCTAGTGTTCCTTCCGATCATCGTGCTCATTTTCCACAGAATTAAGAAGCATTACGAGGCAGTAGGAGATCAGCTAAGACTCACTACCTGTGAACCAGGAATCGAGATCAAAGGAAATGTCATGATCGTACCGGTTGCCGGGATGACGCATGTGGTGGATAACTCGCTGAAATATGCAAAATCTCTAAATCCTGACCAAATTATTGCGGTGAATGTAGCCTTTGAAAGGGAAGGACAGAAGAAGTTTGAACAGAAATGGGAACAGTGGCAACCAGATGTCAGACTCGTCACCTTGCATTCTCACTACAGAAGTATATTAGGACCACTGACCAAATTTGTAGATACAGTTGCTCATAAAGCAAAAGAAAATGATTATCAAGTAACAGTTGTTATACCGCAATTTATACCGAAAAAAGGCTGGCACAATATCCTGCACAACCAATCGAGTCTATTGATTCGCTCGTACTTGTTATATAAAAGAGATATTGTAATTGCCACCGTCCCGTTTCATTTGAAGAAATAAGTTTCCCTTTTTTAAAAGCTCGAAGCATGGGATTCATTGACTTGTTTGGAAAGGGAGCACGATTGAGCGGAAATCAACTATTTCCAATAACATCGAGGTTTGCCAAAAGGAGAAAAAACCGTGTCAGCATGCATTGCCGACACGGTTTTTTTAGTATTAACTTACTTCTTTTTGGTATTCTTGAGCTTTTATAGGATTGAATTGGCCTTCCCATTTAGACATTACAACAGCAGCGAGAGAGTTACCCACTACGTTAACTGCTGTACGCGCCATATCGAGGATTCGGTCAATTCCTGCGATGAATGCTAAGCCTTCAAGGGGTATTCCTACAGACCCTAGTGTTGCTAATAGAACGACGAACGATACACCAGGAACGCCTGCGATGCCTTTAGACGTTACCATCAGAACGAGCAATAAGGAAATTTGTTCAGCGATTGAAAGTTCAATTCCATACATTTGAGCAATAAATAGTGCCGCAATGGCTTGATAAAGAGTAGACCCATCCAGATTGAACGAATAACCTGTAGGAATTACGAAAGAAGTGATGGCTTTTGGACAGCCGAACTTCTCCATTTTCTCCATCAGTTTTGGTAGTACCGTTTCTGAACTTGCAGTTGAATAAGCCAAGATAAGTTCATCTTTTAAGATTTTAATTATCGTAATAATGTTTACTTTAACCATAGCAGCCACTGCGCCTAATACGACGATGACAAAAAAGAACATCGCGCCGTATACAACTAGGACAAGCTTACTTAATGGTACTAATGATTCAACACCGAATTTGGATACTGTCACACCGATCAGTGCAAACACACCGAATGGAGCGAGCTTCATGATCTGGTTTGTGATATAAAACATGGCATCAGCTGTTCCTTGGAAGAACGCCAATACAGGTTTACCACGTTCACCGATCGCTGCAATTCCTAATCCAAATAATACGGAAAAGAAGATGATCGCCAGCATATCTCCTTGAGCTAAAGATTCAAAAAGATTGGTTGGCACGATATTTAAGAACGTATCCGCAAATCCGTGACTTTCAACAGATTCTGTTGTTTCAACGTAACTCGAGATATCCCCTTTTGATAACGATTTCATGTCCACGCCTGCTCCAGGCTGGAAGAGGTTAGCGATAAATAGACCGATCACGATTGCTAAAGTTGTAATGATCTCGAAATACAGAATGGTTTTTCCGCCAAGACGTCCTAATTGCTTAATGTTCCCAACACTTGCTACACCAACTATCAAGCTGGAAACAACGATAGGTACAACAATCATTTTAATTAAGCGGATAAAAATATCTCCAATAGGCTGCAGGTAGCCTTGAACGGTTTCGTTTCCAAAAAACAATGCACCGATCAGAATACCGAATGCAAGACCAATCAAAATTTGCCAAGCTAAACTAATTCTTACCTTCTTCAATTTGATTCACCTTCTTCATGTTGTTTGTTCTGGTTGTCCATATGAAGAATATTTTAGTCAGAATATTGAATGAATGTCAAACTCAAAAATTGCCAATTGTATGTGTTCTGATAGTTAAATCTAATTGTGAAAGCTTTTTTGCTTTACTTCATGAACGTGCATTTTTATGGTAAAATGAACAAAGAGAAAGGGGGGAGTAAGAATTGCGTAAATTTTTATTGTTGGCTTTGCTGTATGTGTTTATCGGCACATCATTATTTCCGAACTATAATATGAAAAACTTATCATCACCGCCTCAGAATGACGTGTTTGAATTATCCTCTGCCGCGTCATACGATGCTTCAACGATTATTGGAGAATATCCAACAAAAAGTAAGAAATTAAAAAAGGGACTAGTAGACATACAGTTAAATAGCAGCATACTAATGCTTAAACAGCCCGAATTTAATTTTGAGCCTTCTCGTGACCACATTCACAAGGAAGCAGTATTTCTTACCCCTTATCAATTCCAATCGAATTACCTCTGATGATCATACAATCCCATTTATTCTTAAAAATCCTTAAACAACAAGGGTTTATTTCGTAAAGAAAAAAATCCATGATTCATTGTTCGGAAAAAACAAACCTTCGAACGTGTATTTGTCATGCCTAAACATGAAAAAAGGAGATTGTTATGATCGTAAAAGAAATCGAATTACCCGGAATCGGCAGAAAGTTTGAAGTGGAAATTGCAAATGGAGATAAAGTGGTGGTGATCGTTCATGATGATGGTCGACGAGAAATCTACCATTTTGATAAAAATGATTATGAAGAGAGTTTGTCTTCTGTAACCTTGAGTGATACGGAAGCAAGACAGTTTGCAGCGATTATCGGCGGTATCATCTATCGGCCGAAAGCAATTGAAAACATTGAGATGGCCTTTGATGAACTGATGATCGAATGGTATAGAATTGAACCCACATCATTTGCAGTCAATAAAACAATCGGTGAGTTAGACATTCGCCAGCAATATGAAGTATCTGTTATTGCCATTGTGAAAGGAAATCAGAAGGTGCTGAACCCTGGACCTGAAACGATGATTCATGAAGGAGATATGCTAGTTATCTCAGGAGAAAGACATGGTGTGAAAAGAATCATAAAAGAGATGTTCTCTGCTGAGGTGAAGGGTGAATGACAAACCACCTCGTACTTGAAGTAGGGACTGCCTTAGTTATCATTTCAATTGCGGCCTTGCTCGCAAACAAATTAAACTTTTCCATCATTCCGTTCCTTATCATTTTCGGGATGATTGTTGGACCGCATGCCCCTGTGATCGGTGTATTGGACCTAACTTTTATCAACAGTAATGAAATCATAACCTTCTTTGGCAGAGTGGGTGTATTATTTCTTCTGTTCTATCTCGGCTTAGAATTTTCAGTAGGGAAATTAGTGCGGTCTGGAAAAAACATTGCTGTAGGTGGCAGTATTTATATTCTGATTAACTTTACATTAGGGTTGCTCTATGCCTTAATCATGGGCTTTCCCTTATTAGAAGTTCTTATCATCGCTGGAATCATAACGATCTCATCTAGTGCCATTGTTGCAAAGGTCATCGTTGATCTGAGACGAACAGCGAATCCTGAAACGGAACTGATTCTAGGAATAATCATGTTCGAAGATATTTTTTTAGCGGTTTACCTATCGATCATTTCAGGTTTGGTATTTGGTGATGCGACTTCTGTGTTTGGAGTAGTTAAGTCCATTTTAATCGCGTTTGGATATATGGCTTTGTTCTTTGTTATTGCCAGAACATGTACAAAACATTTGAACAAGATTCTTAATATCACGTCCAATGAGATTTTTATCATTGTGATCTTTGCTTGTTTGTTTTTTATCGCTGGATTCTCAGAGACCATTCATGTTGCGGAGGCGATCGGCGCCCTTCTATTAGGACTAGTGTTTTCTGAGACAGAGCACAGTGAACGGATTGAAAAAATGGTCATTCCGTTTAGGGATTTCTTCGGCGCAATCTTTTTCTTTAGCTTTGGTTTAAGTATTGATCCATTTACTTTAGGCGGCGCAGTATGGCTTGCTTTGGGAGCTGTAGTAATCACGATCATCGGGAATTTTGCAGCTGGAATGATCGCGGGGAGGAGAGCGGGGCTATCTCATAAAGCTTCATCAAACATCGGATTAACGATTGTTTCAAGAGGAGAGTTTTCCATAATCGTTGCCAACATCGGTATGGCCGGAGGATTAGCTTCGATTTTAAAACCGTTCTCTGCACTTTATGTATTGATCTTAGCCATCCTTGGCCCTTTGCTTACAAAAGAATCAAAGAGAATCTATACGTTCTTAAATGGGATTTTTAACTGGAAGACAGAAAATCCACAGATAAAAAAGAAAGCGAATTGAAGAAGGAGACTGTATAGATGAAAGAGGTAATTTGGTTTAGTGTTCTTGTTGTAGTTTTAGTATTGATCTGTACACATTTTTATAATCTTTCAATACCAGATCATGAGTACCCAAGTTTTCTTGAATTTTTGAAGCATGTATAATAAGGGTTGCTTTAGTACCGGTTAGCCTTCCTGGTTATACAATCAATAAAAGACCAAATCGCATGGTTGATTTGGTCTTTTTTTGTCACATAACAATAATAAATCCAGAGTGCTTCTAGAATTAAACAAATCAATCAAATAATAATTGATTTCAATTTCTATTTATAATAAATTGGAAGAATCATATATTCAGAAGGTCTTATCATAATTAGAAAAGGTGATACTAAATGGAAAACTTTTATCTGTTTGTCCTAATGTGTATTTTTTTAATTATTTTACCCGGTCCCGATACTGCGATTGCTACTAAAAATACGCTCACCCTTGGGAGAAGCGGGGGACTGAAAACAGCTTTAGGTACTTGTTGTGCACTTCTCATCCATACTTCAGCTGCTGTATTAGGGCTTTCAGCAATCATTGTTAAATCAGCGTTATTATTTTCTGTCTTCAAATACGTTGGTGCTGTTTACTTAATATATTTGGGTGTTAAAACATTATGGTCTCTGAAAAAAAGAGAAGAAGCAGCAAGTGTTGAGGTGAAAACAGATAAACAATTTGAAAACACATCTTGTTTTAAACAAGGTTTCCTTACCAATATCCTCAATCCCAAAGTTGCTGTATTTTTCTTAACCTTTTTGCCTCAATTCGTTGACCAAGGGAGCAATACCTTTGTCCCGTTTTTAATAATGGGTATCACTTATACTGTATTGACTTCTGTTTGGTTTTTACTTTATGTCTATTTAATTAACCAGATCAGTGCATTTATGAAAAGACCTAAAGCACAAACTATGATTGAAGGAATCACAGGTACAATATTGATAGGATTTGGAATCAAACTAGCATTAGAAAAGTCCCATACTTAAGTTGTATGTAAAAGACTGACCCTTGATCAATCGATCAAGGGTCTTTGTATACGTCTATTTTAATGTTTAATAAGCTCTCGGTTGATAAAAATAATTCGGTTTGACGATATCGTTCTTATAAGGCTTATGAAAGATATGTGTCGTGGCAGGTGACATCGGCGGAATGAGCCATGCCCAATTTCCGGTGACCGGTCTGCCGATCTCGCTCTCTTTTTCTTCAAACTTCTTAAACTGCTGTGCCGCAGTATGATGGTCCACGATGCTGACCCCGTCTTCGCGGAATGAATACAGCACCGCGATGTTAAGCTCAACCAGAGCTTTATCCTTCCATAATGAGATCGAACTTTTCGTATCGAGATCCATGAGTGATGCGATCTGCGGTAACATGTTGTACCGGCCTTCATCAGCAAGATTCCGCGCGCCGATCTCCGTACCCATGTACCATCCGTTAAAAGGAGCGGCCGTATAGCGGATCCCGCCAATCTCAAGAGCCATATCTGAAATGAAAGGCACACCATGCCATTTAAGCTGCAGGTCTTCAAACCATTCGTATTCAGGGTGGCGGATATCTACTTCAAGAGCAGTGTCTTCTGGAAGTTCAAACAGTTTAGGTTCATGATCGTTGATCTGAATAACAATCGGCAAAATATCAAACTTTCCGTACTTTGGCTTCCATCCGAGCTCTATGCACTTTTCTGTAAAAGAGATGGAAGCGGGGTCACCTATTATACCATCCGGTGTGGTGTAGCCGGCATAGCGAATGAGCTGATGGTTCCAGATGCGGATCCCGTGATTTTCTGTTTGCGGTGCAAAGACAGTGATCGAAGGACGGATTCTCCCGCCATTTGTCGCATACGACATGTGCTCTAAAATCGCCTCGAAAATCTCTTCTTCCGTCTTTAATTCTCTTTTATCAAAGGTGTGCATCTGATCCCAGAAAAGCCGACCGATGCAGCGGTTACTGTTGCGCCAAGCTACTTTTGCGCCATAATCAATTTCAAATGAAGTGTGCTCGTAGCTTCCTGTTGATTCAATCTGTTTTGTGATTGCGTCTATTCGTTCATTGATTTCATCCTGTGTTTTATTTAACTCCTTGTAGCAGGAAATGATAAAGTCTTTTGCTTCTTGTAAAAGAGTGGTATTCAAAATAAAGCCCCCAGCTAAAAATAAGTTATTATTATAATAGCCGAGTTTTACCATGTTTATCGTTTTAAACTGTTACAAAAAAAGCACATGGAGGAAAAGGTATGCAGGCTCCGTTCCAGGTTTTGGTTCTGCCTGGTAATCGAACAGCGCTTTGGGAATTAGATAAAAGACTGACAAGAATGAGAGAAAAAGGAGACATCGAACATGAACAACCAATTTCCTGTTATTGAGACCGAGCGATTGATTTTAAGAGAAGTAACCAAAGCTGATGCAGAAGACATGCTCCGCTATTTGTCTGATTCAGAGGTTGTAAAACACATGGGGTTAGAGCCCTTTCAATCTATTGAAGATGCGTACGATGAAATCGCCTGGTATGAATCTATCGTTATAAATGGCACAGGGATCAGATGGGGGATCACGCTAATAGATGATAATAGAGTGATAGGAAGCTGTGGATTTCTGAATAGAGTTTCTAAGCACTACCGCTCGGAAGTGGGCTTTGAGTTAAGTAAAGAGTATTGGGGAAAAGGAGTAGCAGGTGAAGCTTTGAAAGCGGTCGTAGAGTACGGATTTCAGCATCTGGAACTGGAGCGCATCGAGGCTTTAATTGAACCTGCTAATGTGCCATCGCAAAGATTGGTAGAGAAGACGGGCTTTCAAAGAGAAGGTTTGTTAAGACATTACGAATATACATGCGGTAAATTTGACGACTTATATATGTATTCACTTTTAAAAGCAGATCTCCAAGATTAAGCAGAGGACTTCATGAATACATTGATTCTAGCAGGAAGCATCATCTTAATCTTAGTCTCTTTATCTATGTTTTTGTATCAGTTTATGAAAGCAGAGTCTAACAAAAGGCCAATCATGATTGTAGCCTTTTTCACAGAACCGTTAGATATGTGGTCCAGCCTGTTTTATTTAGGATTGTTAGGGTTCATCAATGCACTTGTTTTTGTGTAAAAAACGAACATTATTTAAGTATTTTTAAAGATTATTCAGTTTTAGGTTGAGTAACTCCAGTTCGTTTGTTATATTAACAAAGTATTAGTATTGAAAAGCGAATTACTCGTATATGCTCGGTAATATGGTCTGAGTGTTTCTACCTGGTTCCCAATGAAAGAACTGGACTACGAGTTGAAGTGCTGGATTGGCTTTGTATTTATTTGTGCGTCGAATCCTATTCTTTTACTTTAACTCCAGTGGTCTAGAGGTAGATACATTCTATTACTCTAGGCTTTTTTGTTTGAGCAGATTTATGAGTGATTCATGACAACGGAGGAGAGACAACTATGATGAAACGGATGGGGAAGAAGTACACATTACTGGCTATTGCAGCTGTACTATTTGTAACGGCACTGGCAGGTCTTAACTTTTCAGAAAATGCTTCAGGTAAAGAAAAACCGAGACAGCCGATTATTATCCAAGGTCCGATGCCGATTGAAGCAGAGAACTTTGCAAAGCGTTTAGACAATGTGAAAGTCGAAAAATCTGGAAACTTTGTATTTTATAAAGGAAAACTGGACAACTATCCGGTAATCGTAGCGAAAACAGGAAAAGGTATGGAGAATACGGCAGCAGCTACAGCTATTGCTATTGAAAAATATAATCCAGCAGCGATCATCAATCAAGGAACATCTGGCGGCCACGATCCGAGTCTGAATGTTTTTGATATCGTCCTAGGAAAAAGAACAGTAAATCTTGGTTCATTAAAAACGCCTCATCTAGAAGAGAACGAGGGGATCGAACCAACTTCTTGGATTCCGATGGACTTGATGGCTTCAGAAGGAAGTGCTGGAGAAGATCCAAACGCTGAGAAAGCTCGTTATTTTGAAGGTGACGAAGAGTTGCTTGCGGCGGCACATGCTGTAAAAGATAAATACACAAAAGGTAAAGTGGTAGAAGGGACGATCGGTTCTGCAGACGTTTGGAATAATGAAGTGGACCGCATCAACTGGTTCCATGAGAACTTCGGAACATCTGTTGAAGAGATGGAAGGGGCATCAGCTGCACAAATCTCTAAAGCGTATGATGTAGCTTTCCTGGGTATCCGCGTTCTATCAAACAACAAAACGAACGGTGGAAAGTACGATCCGACTACAGCAGCGGCAAACCAAGATTATGTGTACGAAGTGGTAAAAGAATATATTGCAATGAAGCAAGGTAAATAGAGTTGATAAATCCCGCGGTTGATTCTGCGGGGTTTTGTTTTAGCTACAGACGAGTTGCACAGGAACCGTCTTTTGTCGAAAAGCCCATAAATCATTTTGAAGGACCATAAAAATTTTGACGGCCCATAAATCAACTTCAAGGATCATAAAAATGATTATAGGCTCATAAATCTATTTTCCCTTCATATAAAGACGCTTGGAGCAGAGGTTTGCTCCAAGCGTCTTTATTCATTTAACAGATCTTTTTACATTTTCTTTCTATGAAATCGTAATTTATTCGTGATCCATCATTTCGTATCAATGCCAAAGGACTTTTGGCTCATAATCTGAAATTGGCTTGTTCAAATAATAAAAAAGGGTAAAGATAATGAGGTATGTCAATATCACCAATGAGAGGGGCTATCATTTTGGAACAGAATTTATATGAAAAAGTTGGCGGCGAAGAAGCGATCGCCAAGGTAGTGGATTACTTTTATAACGAGCTTGTTTTAAAAGATGAAACAGTGAATCAATTCTTTGAAGGCGTTGATATGGAAAAACAAAAAAGTCATCAGACGAAATTCATTAGCTTCGCATTAGGCGGTCCAAAAAACTACTCAGGAAAGTCAATGGCAAAAGCTCATGAAGGAATGAACCTTCAGCCAGAGCATTTTAATGCGATCGCTACACATCTGCACGATGCACTTGCCCATTTCGGTGTGCCAGAATCAGATATCGATACAGCCTTAACAAGTGTTGCATCACTCAGAGATGATATTTTGTATAAATAAAATTGAATCGTTTTATGTTTCTATGGAGCATTTCTTTTTAATAAGGAAAGCTCTTTATTTTTTTGCCTAAAACCATTACATATATATCTATCAATAATAATATAATAAAAAACAATAATCATTTATTGTAAAGCGATAAATAATGTATTATTATATTGAATAATAAATAGGTGAGGTGCTTGGTTATGAAACGAGAAACATTCTTTTTAAAATTCGTTCTTTTTCTTATGGGACTTCCTGTTCTTGCTTTGTGTATCTTTATTTTGCCAGAGATAGCTGCGTTTTTTGCTGAATTGAATCCAACGTTAGATTTTTTGCAATATCCTTTTTTAATCGGGTTGTATGCATCTGCAATCATATTTTTCGCTGCACTTTTCCAGACTTATAAACTTTTAAGCTACATTGACAAGGATGAAGCTTTCTCGGAATTATCAGTAAGATCCATACAGAATATCAAAAACTGCGCCATCATCATCAGCGGGTTATTCGTGCTATTTATGCCACTCATATATCTTATGGCAGAGGTAGACGATGCGCCGGGAATGATATTGATCGGAATGGTCATTATTTTTGGAAGCATGGTGATCGCAGTCTTTGCTGCAGTACTTCAAAAGCTATTAAAAAATGCGATCGATATCAAATCAGAAAATGATTTAACGGTCTGAGGTGAAAACATGGCGATTATAATCAATATCGATGTGATGCTAGCTAAAAGGAAAATGAGCGTAACGGAACTATCAGAAAAGGTTGGAATCACGATGGCTAACCTCTCGATTTTGAAAAACGGAAAAGCGAAAGCGATTCGATTATCCACTTTGGAGGCAATCTGTAAGGCTTTAGAATGTCAGCCTGGGGATCTTTTAGAATACAAAAGTGATGAGGACAGCCGAAAAGGTTATTCTTAAACTAAATCTGTGGAGGCATGAATCATGAGAGCATTAAAGCAGCTCGTTCGTTTTGGTTGGGAGCAGGCCCTATCCTGTTTGTTTCCTGTTGTTATCTTTGCCTCGTTGGCTATTACACAGATCTTGCCGCTTCCGTTCTTACCCCGATATGACTGGCTGCTCATCATCTGCCTCCTGATGCAGTGGTTGATGGTTCGCTCAGGACTAGAAACAAGGGATGAACTGAAGGTTATCACGTTGTTCCACCTTATTGGTCTTGCTCTTGAACTTTTTAAAGTGCACATGGGCTCGTGGTCTTATCCAGGAGAAGGGTATTCCAAAATAGCTGGAGTGCCTCTGTACAGCGGGTTTATGTATGCGAGTGTAGCGAGTTATCTATGCCAGGCGTGGAGAAGACTTGATGTTGAACTGGTGAAGTGGCCTCCATTTTGGGCAGTTGTATCTCTTGCAGCTGCGATTTATTTAAATTTTTTCACTCACCATTTTTGGATAGATGTTCGCTGGTGGTTATCTGGACTTGTGATCATCGTCTTCTGGAAATCATGGGTTAAATACAAAGTGAATGGAACTCGATACAGTATGCCGCTCGCACTTTCTTTCGTGCTGATCGGATTTTTTATATGGATCGCCGAAAATATCGCGACGTTCTTTGGAGCTTGGGAATATCCGAACCAAACCCAAGCATGGAGCCTCGTTCATCTAGGAAAGGTGAGCTCATGGCTCTTGTTAGTGATCGTCAGCTTTCTAATTGTAGCAACTTTGAAGCGGGTTAAGGGCAATACAAAGAAGTTAGGTACTAGTAAACTTTATACTGATAAGAACTACATTTAAGAAAGTCAGATCCGAAGTAGGATCTGACTTTTTTATTGATGTAAAAAATATATGGGTTAAAGAAAAAGGGTTTCTCTTAAACAATGAGGAATTATGAAGGAAGAAATTAACAGTTTAGGAGGAGGTTGAATGCAAAGGGGGAATGGTGAATGAAAAGAATGCTAATAATCCTGCTTATTCTTTTATTATCTGCCTGTAATGATAATCCGCCAGTAGAAGAGTTGAAAGAAAAATATCCGAAAATAAAGGAAGTAGCAGAACAATTTCCTCAAAGCGTTCAAGAAAAACTAGCGGCTCCTACTGTATTTCCCTTTGAACCGAAAAATGTTTCATTAACTTATGCTGGAGATATGCCAGGCGACCCTACTAGGGATATTCTTCATACTGAATTTATTTATGGAGATGGAGTTGGAGTTAATCTTCACGTTACCACTTATCATAATAAAAACTCGACATGGGCGACTGATGAGAAAGCTATGAAAACCGTGGAATTAAAGGACGGTACTAAAGCTTTAATAGATGGTGATGGCGAAAATGTTAAACAAATTCGATGGAAAAAAGACGGAATCTATTACTCCATAATGCTCATCAAAGCACCAAAAATTAAGAAGGAATACACGATTGAAGATGTTGTGAAAACGGCTAATTCGATGGAATATTAAAAAAGCCTGGTTGCCCAGGCTTTTTTGCTTTCTATTTAAGAATGAAAATCCCAACGAGCGAGTAAACGATGACCGTCGAAAACAGGATTGTCATGTGGATCAGCGAGTAGATGAAGAGCAGTTTTGCCCATTTCTCTGAATCCTTATTTTTCTTATAGCCGTAGATGCTGAGTACGAGCCAACCAACATTGAGTAAAAGAGCAACAAGTGTCAGACCTAAGCTCAACGGCAAGAAGAGAAAACTTGTTAAGCTCAACAGTACTAAGTAAATGTTGGTTTGCGTATACGTTCTCTTAACCCCTTTTACAACCGGTAGCATCGGAATTCTGGCGGCTTTGTATTCATCATGCCGGCGTATCGCAATTGCGTAGAAGTGCGGCATCTGCCAGATTACTTGAATGATGAATAATGCTGCAATAGCTGGATGTGTAAGGGTCCCGGTCATCGCGGCCCAACCGATCAGTGGAGGCATCGCTCCAGAGATTGAGCCGACCTCTGTGTTATAGATCGTTCTGCGTTTCGTCAGCATTGTATAAGGTACAACGTAAAAGAAGAGACCAAGAAAACCTAAAACTGCAGCGAGCGGAGTAGTAAAGGCAAGAGCAACCATGCCGAGAACAGCCATAACGGTTCCGAGCAATAATGCCGAACGAACGTTGATCTCACCCGTAACAGTCGGTCTTACCTTTGTTCTTTCCATAATCGCATCGATATCGCGGTCATAAATGTTATTAAAAGTCCCCGCTGCACCAATCACTAGGATCGTACCGATTAAGGCGAATAATATATCTAACAGTTTTTCACCAGGATCGATATCGTACGTATATAAAGCCAGCGTTAATCCCGCGAACATCGGTACAAGGTTGGATTTAATAATCCCTGTTTTGACCGTTTGTCCCAGGACCGCTGACATCTTTTGTTTTTCCAAAGTTCTTTCCATTCTACAAGACACCATCTTCATATATTTATCTCTATAGGTTAACCAATTAATTGTAACCTTAAATACATCTCTATTAAAGCACTAAATCTTTTCCCAGTTCAAATGATAGAACAACACCAAGCACATTACAAAAGAGTTTTGTGAACTTTTTGTGAGGGTTATGTGATGGTTATGTGATAGGATAGTTTGCATTCCATATGGGGAAAAGAGGGAGTTATAAGTTTTTTGTCGAAAAAGAATATAGGATTACGTATATCGTCTGCTTTAAAAACCTAAAGCTTGTTTAACCAAGCAAGATTAAGAAGCAACGGATAAAGGAAAGTAGAAATAACTTTGTTTGCAAGGAGAGAATGAATTGAGAAAATACTTAGGTTTAGCTTCAATTCTCATTTTGATTGTTACCTTTTTAGTTCTCCAATTCTTTTTTATAGGGAAGGTTAGCGGACAAAGCGGAACAAATCTTTTAATGGCAGGGGTATTACTCTCACTCATTTGTGCATTGTTAAGTTCAAAAGGAATATGGAAAAAGATTGCCTTTAGTGGGCTTGCCATTCTTTTAATTATTTTCATTTTAGGGATTGTTTCGTTTTTTGGTATTTAATTTTTTTAGGAGTTGAAGTAAACATTATGTGGACTTTAAAGAGATTTGATAAAGCGGAAAATTAAATTATTTTAGTTAAAAGTGTAAAAATGGGGGATGCATCATGAAGCTGGTTTTATTATTCGGTCCTCAGGCAGTTGGTAAGATGACCGTAGGGCATGAGCTGGAGAAGGTTACGGAACTGAAGCTCTTTCATAATCATATGACGATCGATCTGGTGACAAAGTTCTTTGATTATGGGACGAAAGAAGGGAAAAGGCTCGTCCACTTGTTTCGCACAGAAATCTTTAAAGAGTTTGCACAAAGTAATTAATACGGAATGATTTTTACATATGTATGGGCGTTTAATTTTGAGTCAGATTGGAAGTTCGTCGAGGATGTTTGTGAAATTTTTGAGGCTGAAGGTGCAGAAATTTATTTTGTAGAACTGGAGACTGACTTGGAGGAAAGGCTGAAACGGAACAAGACACCACACCGGTTAGAACACAAACCAACGAAACGAAACATCGAATGGTCGGAAAATGATTTGAAAACTTCTATGGACAAATACAGGATGAACTCATTTGAAGGCGAGATTAAAAAAGAGAATTACCTGCGTATTAATAACAAAGGTTTGAGTCCAGAAGAAGTGGCTAGTCAAATAAAAGAATATTTTAATCTATGATGATAAAAGCCGATTCCAGTCTTTAGAATCGGCTTTTAAATTTACGTCCAGTTTAAGGGTGCTTTGTCCAACTGAGGAGGAATTCCCAATTCTTTTGATGCAGCTAGAATAAATTCTTTTCTGAAGAAAAAACTTCTGTGGTAAACGATTTTCTCGTTTTCTACATTTTGATACTGTATGTCATGCACAACAGGGCCTTGATTTGAATCAGCTAACACGACAATCACGTGTTTCCCCCATAATATAAATTCCTTTGCGTGGTGACGAGGTAAACCATACATGAGAGAGCCTTCTCGCATTTCGTCTTTTGTCGTCTCTAAGAATCCTAAAGATGCTTCATAATGGACATGGTCACCGAATAACGCCAATATCCCTTCTAAATCTCCTTGGTTAAAAGCTTTTAAATAAGCAGATATAATTTCGTCTTTCTGTTCCTTTGTATCATCTGTTTGTTTAGATGGTGATGGGGCTTTGTTTTTCTTCAGCTTTTCCTTCATACGGCGGATTGTGGCATAAACTGCACCAGGAGTCGTCTTGATGATACTCGCCACTTCTTCTGCTGTAAAATAGAAGACTTCCATAAGAAGGAATACAGCAGTCTGTCTAGGTGTAAAAAGGTGATAAAGTTTTTCAAGTGCTTCTTCTAAGTCATGTGTATCGGTGATAGTTTCTTGTGGTTCTTCCGCTTCATCTAATGACCCTACATTTCGTTTTTCTCTTCTGCAATGGTCGATCCAGGTATTGGTCGCCATTCTGTACAAGTAAGATTTTAGGTTTGTAGGATGCCATCTCGTAAAGAGTCCGCCCATGGCTTTAAGTATCGTCTCTTGAAATAAATCCTCCCCATCCCAAGGCGAACCCGTTAAATACCGGCAGTACTTCCAAAGATCACTGCCCATTTCATCAATCAGGGATTGAAATTGTTGCTGAAGCTCACGTGACTGTTCGTACAAAGTGGTTGTTTTTGATTGTGACAAAATAAAACCTCCTATAAAAATTTCCAATCTAAATTTCCGATCTATATGTATAACGAATAAAGTGAAAAGAATTAAACGCTTTTATGAAAATTTATTTATTTGTCTCTCAGATCCGTGTCTTCTCTTATAAATTCGGTTACTTCTCCATTTGATTTAATTTTCACTCCCGTTAAATACCCTAGATAAGCAGCACCGGTATCAATATTCCACGCGTTGCTTGTCATATCAAATTTGGGCCTGTCGGTTGGAGTATGACCTATAATTTGAAGTTTGCCGATGTTTTTTAATGGACTTCTATTCCACAGAACGCCAAACTCATCATTCTCGTCGAAAGGATTTTCAGTTTGTAATGAGATGCCTGCATGACTGATAAAGATGTGCTCATTTTCCCAATACAGCGTGAGTTCACTGAACCATCGAACGTCACTCATGCAATCTCTGTTTATTTTGTTGTATTGCCTAATCGTTTCATCTCCACATTGTCTTAACCAATTTTTATTTGGCTGATTTGTAAAGTGATCAATCATTTCGAATTCATGGTTTCCTTTAAAAAAATAAAACTTGGTCAGGAAAGTCAGTACTTAATTGCATAGCGAGCTGTACCATCTGTGGTGAATTTCTCCCTCTGTCAATTAAATCCCCGAGCTGAATCAGCATTTCATTTTCTTTGTTCCAATATTTGTTTATCATATTCTTAAAGGTGTGGTAACAGCCATGAACATCACCGATAACAAAAAAATCCAAGTTGCATACCCCTTTTTATTTATAATCGAAGTAGATGTATTCTCTTTTATAAATCGATTTCCTCTAAATACATAATTGCTTACTATTAAAATTCTTTATGAGGTGCAGAACATGTATTTTATTCAAATGGCCGGTTTTCCTGGTGCAGGTAAGTCCACACTTGCTAGAGAAATAGGTAAACGTATAGGTGCGGTTGTGATTGATCATGATGTTGTAAAATCTGCGTTGTTGCATTCTGTAGATGAAGACATTCTGGACCCTAAACTGGCTGGAAAGATTTCATACAATATCGGTTGGTCTTTACTTGAATCTCAGTTATCCCTTGGAAATAGTGTAATATTTGACAGTCCTTGCTTTTATAATGAAATGATAGAAAAAGGTACAAAATTAGCAGGGGAATTTGAAGCTAGCTACAAGTATGTTGAATGTATTTTAAATGATTTTGATCAAACCAACGAAAGGCTGAGGAACCGTAATCGAATGATCAGCCAAATTAAAGAAACAAATATTGAGATGTTCAGTTATGGCTTGCACAACAGTAAAAAACCTTCGAAACACAGTGTTTAGAGGTAAATACAATTTTACCAATAAAGGACTATATTGACGAAGTGATTCATTACATATTGGAGAGAGACTATGAGACTACAAGATAAATTTGTTCAAATTCTAAAAAATATTCATAAAGATAAAGCGGATGAATGGCTCAACAATTTCGATAAAATGATTTCCCTTTACGAACAGAAGTGGGGGCTTACTATTCATGATCCGTTCGACTTGTCTTTTAACTTTGTCGCTCCAGCAACTCGGAACAATGGGGAAGAAGCCGTGCTAAAAGCAGTTCTTTCTGATAAAGAATTTCGTGCAGAACTAGAAGTTCTTCAATTGATGAAAGGGAAAGGCATGGTTGAGCTATTGGAATATGATCTGGACCAGGGAGTTATGATACTTGAACGATTAAGACCCGGGCACACCCTCGCGGACATAAAGGATGATGAAGAAGCCGCTTATATAGCATCTCAAATTATGAAGAACCTATGGGTAGCGGCTCCTAAGAATTCGAACATGGAAACAGTGGTTGATAGGGAAAATAGCTTAAAGAGGATTGCACGACAACACCCAAATGGATTTGGTCTAATTGCAAAAGAGAAGATTGAAGAAGCGCTGAAGCTTTTTGAACAGCTAAATCGTGAAAAGAATCAGCCTTATCTTCTGCATGGGGATCTTCATCATTATAATATTTTGAAAAATGGTGATTCATGGACAGCGATTGATCCTAAAGGGTTGATCGGAGACCGAGAGTACGATGTGATTCAGTATTTGCTGAACAAACTGCCAGAGACGAAAGTAAAAGAAACCATTGAGAAACGTATAAATATTTTCGTGAAAGAACTGGACCTGGACAAAGAAAGAGTGTTGTTAAGAGGGTTCTCTCATGCTGTTTTATCCACATGCTGGACAATCGAAGACGGGAATTTTAACGAAAAATTCTTACGTACCATCGAAGTATTTCAGGAATTGTGTAAGGAAAGCAGGTAAACCATATGAAAAAGTTTAATGCACCTTGGTTTGAAGAAACGTACGTGTTAAAAGTGAAGAATTGGATCAATGAAGTACTTCAAGAAGAAGATAATCTTTCATTATTAGGAGATATTTCAGAAGTGAAAAAGACAGACTTCTCCTTAGTTCTTCTCGTTCCGGTCAACACTGGCAATCTATATTTCAAAGCTACTCGATCTTCTACTCATCATGAAGCAGCGGTAAGCCGCTACTTTCATACAATGTATCCAGGAAAGAGCACGGGAATTGTGAGAATACAAGAAACAGAGGGATGGCTGTTGATGAAGGAGCTCGGGGGAGTTCCGATCAGGCAATTAAAAGATAAAGAAATTTGGAAAGCAGCGATAACGGAATATGCTCGGCTGCAAGTTTCCGAGATTTCAAATATTGATGGATTGAGCGGCATGAATGTCCCGAACAGAACACTTTCAACTTTGAAAAAAGATATTATCCAGCACTTAGAAGGTATGTGTGATACGGGGTTGAGTGCAGAAGAAAAAGATGCGGTGATGAAACTGCACCCAGAACTTTTAGCCATGTGCGATGAACTGGAGCAGCTTGTTCCCGTACATTCCATCGATCACGGCGATCTTCACTCGGCGAATATTCAGTACGTAAATGGAAAGATAGTGTTTCTTGACTGGGGCGATTCTTCGATAACGCACCCTTTCTTCAGCACACGCGTGTTCTGGAATTCACTCTATGAGCTGGTAGATAATGACCCGGAGTGGCTGAAGGTGATTGATGAATTCCGGCCATTCTATTTGAAGCCGTGGACTGCTTTTGCACCTATGGAACAGTTGGAAAGAGCGCTTAAGATTTCGGATCAGCTTGGGTGTGTGCATAGGGCGGTCAGCTGGTATTCCTATTTAAATCCATCTGTTGCCGATCAATCTGAATACAAGAAACCATCACAATGGCTGCAAGCATTATTAGAAGAAAGAGAGTTTGCTAAAACGAGATAAACGATAATGTAAAATATAGGTAATTGCATGTATAATGTAGTAAATAACATCTAGGCTTACAACACCGAATCTTTAGATAAAAGAAAGGGTGGTTGAAATGTTTTTCTTCATTATTGCAGGTCTGGCACTTATTATGGCGTCAGCAATTTATTTTGTTTGTAGGTCGCAGGAGGATTTTTATCTGGATCAAAAGCATGTGGAAAAAGGTTCTTCTCTAAGACGTTTTGTTAGATTTGGAACGGTTTATGTTGCCGTATCAAAGTCAAATAAATGAGGTATAATATCCCCTTTTGTTGTAAATGAATGAAGATAAGACAACTAAAGGAGGACGTATCTATGGAAGTAAATATGAGCTCAGAAGAAGTCTTATTGGAGATTCAAGATTTAAAGGCAAGAGGGACAAACTTGAATAAAAAACAAGTTAAGAAAACAAATCCTCAACTCATGAGAAATGCGCTTCATTATTTTCCAAGTTGGGATAAAGCCATCGAAAGAAGTATTACAGGGTAATTATATGAAAGTAAAAAAGCCGCTGAAACATGGGGCTTTTTTTATTTTTAATTTTTTCAGCGCACTCATCCATTTTATTTTCGAAAAATAGTTATTTTTACCTATTATTTTCAATGCGTTAATTTCATCTGCCTGTACCTTTAGACTTATAGATATAGGTAATTTAAACTGAAAATTAGTAATTATCAGAATATTAATTGTAAATAATAGAAATATCACTATAATAAAAGTATTAGTTCAAAGGAGGTAGTAATTGGATGAAAAAGAAGATTTTAGCTGGTGCGTTAGCTCTAACACTTGGAGCGAGTATGACCTTTAGCAGTGGTGGTAATGTGAATGCTGAAAATGGTCAGGAAAAGAAATACATAGTTATTTTTAAGGAACAAGCAAAATTACCTTCAGGGTTTGGGAATGAAATCTCAAAAGCTGGTGGACAAATTGAATCAAGATTGGACAAGCTAGGTGCCGTTGAAGTTGTTTCTAGTAATCCAAACTTCCTTTCAGAAATCAAAAAGTCTAGTACTGTACTAGAAGCAGGCGTACAAAATATTGTACAGCCAGAACAAGCCGCAATTGAAGAAGTCGCATTAGTAAGTTCGTATGGTGCTGATGCAGATCTTTATAATAGTTTACAGTGGGATATTAAACAGGTTACTCAAGATGGAGAGTCGTGGACATTGCCAGGCGGGACGGGTAAATCTGTAGATGGAAAAGATATTGTGGTTGGAGTTATTGATACAGGTATTGACTATACCCACCCTGACTTAAAGGATAACTATGCTTATGGTAAATCTTTTGTTCCAGGTTATCCTGATGCGATGGATGAAAATTCACACGGAACACACGTTGCAGGGTCTATTGCTGCTAAAGGTCGCACAATGGGTATCGGTCCTGACTTAAAAGTAGCTGCTTACCGTGTATTTGGACCAACAGGCGGAGCGGAAACATCTCATATTGCTGAAGCGTTAATGACTGCTGCAGATGACAATGTTGATGTAGTAAACATGTCGCTAGGCGGCTATGATTGGTTCCAAAATCCAGATTATGCGACAAAAGATGTTGTAGCTGATGTTCGATTGTTTAATAGAGCGATCCAATATGCGATTCAAAAAGGTGTAACAGTAGTTGGATCTGCTGGTAACAACGCGGTTGATATCAGTTCGCCTGGTAAACTATCAGGAGATGATACTGGCGCAACACATCGAAGCCCAAGCAGTCAGTCTATGATCAGGGTTTCAGCAGGCGGAGCGCTAAAGAACTTAGCATTCTACTCGAACTATGGTGTAGGAAAAATTGATGTAATAGCTCCAGGTGGGGATCTTGGACCGAACTACGACCCTGCAACTGGTGCTGGGAGAGATAATACTTACTTATGTTTAGCGCCGGTTCTTGGAGGAAAATACGGCTATAAAGGTGGAACTTCCATGGCTGCTCCAAAAACAGCAGCACTAGCAGGGGTGATCATTGCTCAGCACGGGAAAGACAAGCTGAGCCCAGCACAAGTTAAGAGCATCATTCAATCTTCTACAGAAGATGTATTTAAATCAGGTTATGATGGAGAATCAGGTTTTGGATTAATTAATGCAGTAGATGCGTTAAATTAATTCAAACTGAAAGAAGCGGAGGCAGCATATTGCCCCGCTTTTTTGTTTGGTAGAATGTAAGTATGTAAATCATTTTACTAAAGAATAGGAAGAACAGAAGAGGAGAGTTATGATGGATACTCAAGTAATCACAAAAATGAAGATCGTTAAGCCTGCTGCTGATGTTTTTGAAGCGATTGTAGATCCTGAGAAAATAGGAGGCTTTTGGTTTTCCTCCAGTTCTGAAAGATGGGGTCAAGGCAAAACAGTTGTATTAAGATATGACGAATACAATGCAGAAGGGGCAATTAAAGTTTTAGAACTAGAGGAAAATAAGAAAATCGTTTTTTCCTGGGGAGCAGAACAAAGTGAAGGATCTCTTGTAACCATTACGCTGACTGAATTGGATGATGAAAGTACAAAAATTGAAGTGGTTGAATCAGGTTTAAAAGAAGATGATCCTGACGTTGTTCAGAAAATGATGGGTCAAAAAGAAGGCTGGGTTTATACGCTGACGTGTTTAAAGGCATATTTAGAAAATGATATAAATACGTTACGTGCATCGTTGATCCATTAAGAAGTTTGAAAAAAAGAGTAACTGCTTACACGAAAGTGGTTACTCTTTTTTTATGTTCTTATGTGCTTATCTATATCTTTCAATAATAAAGTCAATAAAATATCTGCTCGCAATCGGCAGAACTCTCTTATCCTTATAAGCCAGACTAATAGTACGGGCAAAGGATGGGTATATTCTTTTAGTTACAATATGATAAGGACAGCGGTGCAAGACAAGTGTTGGCAGGATCGATATTCCCAGCCCCTGTTCGATCATTGACATAATCGTATAATCATCATGTACCCGGTATTGAATATTAGGTTCAAAATTGTTTTGTTGAAAAATCGTTAACGGCTCACTAATTTCTCCTTCATCTAAAAGGATATAAGGCTCGTTCAATAACTCTTTTAAAGAAACTTCTTGCTGCTCTGTCAAACGATGATCTCTTGGCAATACAGCTAGCATTTCGTCGTCTTGCAAAGGGATCATATTCAGGTTTTTTACAGCTTTCGGGTTCACGAAACCAAGGTCAACACTGCCTTCTTTAATCCAATTGGCGATCTCTGTGTAATCACCTTGGTGCAGTTCGAAATGAACAGCGGGGTACTCTATCTTAAAATCTTTCATCAATCCTGGCAGCCAGTGACAAGAAACACTTGAGAATACACCGATTCGGATCAGTCCGCTCTCCAGCCCCTCCATCTCTTTCATCTTTTCTTTTAATTCTCTGTGCGAATTACAGATTTTCTTAATGTATGGCAAAAACTCTTCACCGTCAGGAGTCAGTGTAATACCCGTTCGAGATCGTAAAATGAGAATCGTAGAAAGTTCTTCTTCCAATGAGTGCAACATCTGGCTGATCGCTGATTGGGTGTAGCCAAGTTCTTCTGCGGCTTTCGTGAAACTGCCTGTTTCGATCGCTTTTATAAAAGCGTAATATGCATTCATTCCCTTTTCTCCTTTGCATAAGGAATCCTAATAGTTCTATTATAAATATTCGTTTTATTAATGCAAAGGGAGGTGATACGATAAATCCAATCATAAATACATGAAGGGTTAGGGGCTGCTGCATGACACCTAAACAAGCGAACTGGATATTAGTTTCTGTTTCTATGGGCTGGGGAATGTCTTATATTTTTATGAAACTAGTGGTAGATACAATCCCTGCCTTAACCATTGTGGCATTACGATTCGGAATCGCTTTTATCATGATGATGCTGATCTTTCGGAAAAAGGTATTTCAAACAGAAGCTAGAACGTTGAAGTACAGTTCAGTTCTAGGACTTTTGCTTTGGGGAATCTTCATTACGCTCATGTATGGCATCAAACATACGACGGCTTCAACGGCTGGTTTTTTGATTAGTACAACGGTGATTTTAGTGCCAATACTTCAGGCGTTCATTACAAGAAAGCTTCCAAGCAGAAAAATCAGTCTGGGTGTTGTTTTTGTTTCAATCGGATTAGCTCTCTTAACTATCGGAGAAGATTTTACGTTAGCACTTGGTTCGGTGCTTTGTTTGATCGCTGCATTTTTGTATGCTGTCCATATCATTGTGACCAATTACTTTGTACGAAAAGTAGATACCTTGCAGCTAGGAATCTATCAGCTTGGATTTGCCGCTTTTTTTTCGGCTGTCGGAACGTTTATTTTAGAAGTGCCTGTATTACCACAAACGATGATTCACTGGATTGCCATACTGGGGCTGACGTTCATCTGTTCGGCATATGGATTTGTTATGCAGTCCATCGCTCAAAAATACACAACGCCAGAGAGCACTGGATTTCTTTTTTCACTTGAACCGATCTTTGCCGCTATTTTTGCATTCATCTTTCTTCAGGAAAACATGGGGTTGCGAGGATACTCGGGTGCGCTAATCATTTTATTAGGAGTATTTACGGCCACCGTTACATTAAGAAAACAGACTGATTTAAGAATGAGGAAAGTAAAGAGCAGTGTAGTGAAATAGCTTGAAGCTATTTCTAACGGGAAGATCACACCGGTTATCGAGCGGACCTTTCCATTAGAACAGGCAAGAGAAGCTCAAACGCATTTTAAAAATGCAGGAAAACTTGGGAAGATTATCTTACTTCCTAAAGAATCGGTGGAATAGCATTGTGATTATCAGAAAGGTGTAAACGTCTAGCATTTATGAAATCTAGGCGTTTTTTTGTTTAAATATATCTATTAATTGTTGGTGTTACGAAACAATACATGTATACTGATATGAAAAGAAAAAAGGCAGGCGTGTTCTCAATATGAAAGTAGCATACTTAGGTCCTCAAGGAAGTTTCTCGGAAGAAGCTGCCTTTCGATGTTTCACAAGTGATGATGTTGAGTGGTATAAAAGTGATTCTATCGTTGATGTATTGGAAGCCGTTTGGGAAGGCAAGGCGGATAAAGGGATTGTTCCCATCGAAAATTCAATAGAAGGAACGATCAACATAACAGCAGACGGTCTATTAACCTACGATCTGTATGTGGAAGCGGAATTGATTTTTCCTGTTTCCCTGCATCTTCTTACATTAAAGGGAGCGTCGTTAGAAGATGTGAATGAAGTATGGTCCATCGTTCCAGCGCTTGCACAGTGCCGCGATTTTATCAGAGAAGCGAAAGTGAAGAGCAAGCAGTTCGATAGTACGTCTGCAGCCGCTCAAGCGGTTAAGAACCAAGAAAGAAAAGATGTAGCAGCAATTGCTTCCCAATATGCAGCTGAAGTGTTTGATTTGCAGATTACAAAAAGCAGAATTCAAGATTGCAGCAATAACCATACGCGTTTTGTCGTAATCAGCAAGGAGCCTGTAAAACAAAGAGAAGATCGAACAAAGACAATGATGTTGATCTCGCCGACGTCAGATTATTCCGGCGTGCTATCATCCATCCTGAACGTATTTACTGCACTTTCGATTAATCTGTCCTGGATTGAATCTCGTCCGACGAAAAAACAGTTAGGGACTTATCACTTTTTTATTGAAACACAAAACGGTTTGCATGAAGAAAAGATGACAAAAGCGATTGCGATCTTAGAAGCTTATGGACATGATGTACGAGTCTTGGGCAGTTACAATACAACGAAATTATAATAGAAAATCGGCACACTCTTTAAGTTTAAGAGAGTGCCGATTATTTTTATGCTTGTAACTCAAATTGTTTGGAATACAGTTGAGCATACACTCCACCGCGTTTTAGCAGCAGATCATGCGTACCTTGCTCTGCAATTCCATTTTCCGTCAGCACGATAATCCGTTCAGCATTCCGGATAGTGGACAACCGATGGGCGATGACAATGGTTGTTCGTCCTTTGGCTAATGATTCTAGAGATTCTTTAATGATGCTTTCACTTTCGTTATCAAGGGCACTCGTTGCCTCATCTAAAATAAGAACGGGTGGATTTTTTAAGAAAACCCGTGCGATGCTTAACCGCTGCTTTTGACCGCCAGAGAGTTTAACCCCTCGCTGTCCGATCTCAGAATGGTAGCCGTTTAGAAAACTCATGATAAAGTCATGGGCATTTGCATGTTTGGCAGCTGCAACAACTTCTTCATCAGTCGCCTCTGGATTTCCATAGCGAATATTTTCCATAACGGTTCCTGCAAACAGGTAAACATCTTGCTGTACGATCCCGATAGTTTTTCTTAATGAATGCAATTCGATATCACGCAAGTCTACCCCGTCAAGAAAGACATTTCCACTTGTCACATCATAAAAGCGGGGAATGAGTGAGCACAAAGTCGTTTTTCCTGCTCCAGATGGACCCACCAAGGCTACGTATTCGCCTTGCTTCACATGCATTGACAGCCCTTTCAGCACAAATTCCGTATGGTCTTCATAACGGAAAGATACTTGATGGAACTCCACATCACCATCAACGTTAGACACAATTACAGCATTAGGTTTGTTTTCAATTGCTGGTTTCATGTTCATAATTTCGATAAAGCGCTGAAAACCTGTAATACCTTCTTGAAACTGTGTCGTCATATGGGTCAGTTTTTGAATAGGTTCGATCATAAAGTTGATATACAGCAAGAATGTGATTAAGTCTGCTAAATCTAACTTTTGGCTGACAATACTGGCGCTTCCAAAGACGATAACAGCGATTGTAATAAGCTGAATAAATGTTTCTACTCCGTTATAAAAAAACGCTTCACCTTTATACGTATTCTTTCGGCTATCAAGAAAACGATTATTTTCCCGGTTGAACTTTTCAATTTCGAGATGTTCGTTAGCAAACGATTGTACGGCACGAATTCCCGATAGACTATCTTCAACTTGTGCATTTACATCGGCGATTCGTTCTTTGTTATCTTTAAATGATCTGTTCAGCTTCTTATTAAAGTACAGTGCAAAGACTGCTAAGAATGGTAAAAAACAGAATACAGCAATCGTTAATGGCGCGTTAATAAAGAACAAAATAACAAACGCTCCAATAAATCGAGTCAAATATTTTACATAGTCTTCAGGCCCGTGATGATAAAGCTCAGCAAGCATGAGGAGATCGGTCGTTACTCTGGACATAAGCTGGCCAGTCCGTTCTTTATCGTAAAAGCTAAAGGGAAGTTTTTGCATGTGTGCGAATAGTTCACTGCGCAGATCTCTTTCCATGAGAGCTCCGACTTCATGACCTTTAGAGTCCAGAAAGTAGTTTGCTATATTCTGAATCACTGCTAAAACAAGCATCAGACCGCCAATCCAATACACTTCACTTAGTGCATCAGATAAATTTCCTTCGAGTACATCTTTTGTGATGTAGCGGACAAATAAAGGAAAAGCAAGAGTCACAGAAGATACAAGCAAGGCACAGGTTAATACGAAAAGAAATATCTTTAGATACGGTTTGTAATACGAGAAAAATTTTTTAATTGGAAAACGCATGATTTACCCCTTTGTGTGTTATTTAAATAAACACATATAAGGGAGTACACCGTTTAAAAGAATCAAAAAGATTAGCGGCAAATTTCTTCGTTAACCGGTTTCACCCTTATATGATTGCACAGTTTGATTCATCATGTTTTTTCTCATGTTAATAGCCTCCTTATTTGTTGATACATACATTGTAGGTCATTTTATAAGAGAAAGACCATCATTTTTTTGGAATAATCTGAATAATTAATTTCCGCATCGTTATTCGTAACTTAAATTGAGGTTCAAGAATTAAATTATAAGAACATCCACCGTGAAACGAATTTGTTAGAGCGAAGATCAGGAAGTTTGAGCGTAACGTAGCTTTTTTGAGCGTAGATCTGCAATGCTGAGCGATACTCGGGGATTATGAGCGTAGCCCGGTATTCTTGAGCGAACGTGTAACAAATAAAAGAACACGTACCGTGAAAGCTATTTTTCAGGAAGTTTATCAAGTTTGGCTGATCGAATGAGATAAAAAGTACAGGTCAGGCGCGTTTATACCTGATGAAAAAGGAAATAGCGCAGTCGTGTTCCAGTTAATTACCCAGGTGAACACAGAGCAAAAAATTTATCTAAATAAGGTATCTTATAATTATGTGGAGGCTTTTGACCGGTTTCTTGTAAGATTACATCTCCGTCCTTGATGCTATCTTCTAATACAAACTTTTTCTCCTCTTTAGAATTATCCTGGCACCCTGTTAACCAAATAAACTGATAATATAAAAATAGACTAAGTCTCTTCAAATCATGTTCCCCCTTTTGAATAACTAGATTGAAATAGAAAAAAGTTCCATTTCATAGCCTCATCGTATTAAAGAGAATGATTGTTGGTGAAATCAGAAAAAATGGTCAAAGCACCATACCACGATCTAGAATGGAGATAAAAATGCTTAACAAAATTAAAGCCTGGGCTCGAAATTTAAAAAAATACGTATTTGTACTGTACTTCGCTTATAAGGATTCAAGAGTACCTTGGCACGCAAAGGTATTTACAGCATGTGTTGTAGCGTATGCATTCAGTCCGATTGATTTGATTCCTGACTTCATCCCTGTGTTGGGATATCTTGATGATATTATTATTGTTCCCTTAGGTATCAAGCTTGCTTTAAAGATGATACCTAGTGCGGTGATCAAGGATTGTGAAGAAAAAGCAGAAGAATTGATGGTAAAGGGGAAACCGAAGAATTGGCTAGTAGGCAGTTTAATCATTATCTTTTGGGTGATTCTTTTAATCTGGGGCAGTATGGCTATATTTCAATACATCAAATAACGAAAGCGTCTCTCCTCAGAGAACGCTTTTTTCTTTGTTAACGGTATAGGGTTTATGTCGTTAATTGAAAGTTTCGGTACATATTTTGATGCTTTGGTGATCCTAAACATTATCTCTTCTTTTTCGGTTATTCATTATCTATTGCGTTTGGATTTTTGTCGTTAATTCTGATTCTTAAAAACAGGAATTATGATAAGACATAAAAGCTTTGAAAATCTAGTAAGTATATAAACCTGCCAAAAGGCGATAATTATGGATGAACTATTTCCAAGGAGATGTCGCAAATGATTTTTATCTATAATGATTATGGCGGTACACATACTACAGCATTGGCAGCTGCTTATCATCTGAAGAAACTACCGGCTTATGCTGAACTTACGAAAGAACAGATATTAAATGTACAATACTTTAACAAACTAAAAACGTCTGATATGGGGAAGATTATTTTTCACGGACTGGATGAGGACGGACATTCTGTTTATACAGTCGGACGAGGAAACTCTAAAATATTTGTTCCAGGGTTAAAAGAAATGTTTGAAATTCTGCAGAAGAAAAATGGAACAGAAGAGAAATTAATTTTTTCAAACACTTCACCGACAGTTCCCTTAACGATGACGTTTGGAGGATTTTTCTCAAGAAGACTTGGTATTGATTTTATTGGAGTACCTTTACTTGTTAAGGGTGCTAAACAAGCTTCTGCCCAAATCGCTTATCTGGTTGAACATACGAAGGAAATGGCGAATAACTCAACAGAGCAGGTTCTAATCATAGATAACAATGAAGAGTTTTTAGTCACAAGTGCCAATTGATCCAATTAACATACAGGAACACTTTTTTAAGGGGGCTATTAAATAACCCTCCTTCTGGCATGAAAAAAAGCTTGGAGTGTGCCCAAGCTATCTTTGTTCGTTCGTATCCTTCACACTGGCAATCTCAATCTTTTCAACAAACATGTTGAATACGCTGCGTTTTTGTTCGAGCTTTTTCAGCTGTTCTTTCAGCTCGTTATATTTTTCTTCAAACGGTTGTTGGTACGTCTTCTTAATGTTTTTGATCATTTCCTCGTTGATGGTGGATTGAATGACTTGTTTCGTGATCCCGAATTTATAAGAATAAAGCTGAAGTTCAGTCTTCACATTCTCGTACTCTTCATCGATTTCTTTCTTTTGTTTTTCAATCTCTTCTTTCCATTCAAGCAGAGCATCTTTTACATACGGCTCCATCTTTTGCCTCCTTACAGCAGTTCATTCATAAGTCTAACTTTTTATGTACTCAATACACTATTTATAATGAGAAGCTCTTTTATGGGGGTGTTTTCATACATTGACTAAATTTTTCCATAACCCTATGATTGAGGTATGAACACTTAGAGAGGGCTAATTTTACTATGAAACTAGAAACAGAAAGACTCACGATCGTACCTGTTGATCACCAGCTTATTGAAAAGCTTTCACCCGAAGATTACAAGATTCATGGCTTTATAAAAAGTTATCTTGAGAAGTTACAAAAGGATAAAAGTCTGCTTGGCTGGGGCGTTTGGTTTGTGATTGAAAAAGAGAGTGGGAAGATTGTTGGAGATATCGGATTCAAAGGAAAACCGGTGGATCATACGGTTGAAATCGGTTATGGCATCATTCCTTCAGCTCAAGGGAAAGGCTATGCGAAAGAAGCGGTTAATGAAATCATAAAGTGGGCGTTATCTACGAATCTCGTATTCAAAGTTGTCGCAGAATGTTTAGAAGACAATATCGCTTCAGTAAAAGTTTTAGAAAAACTAGGGTTTGATAGAACAAGTACAGATGAAAAGATGCTGAAGTGGAAGTTGAGAGATCAATAGAGGGGGTTCAGCACTTGCAAAAAAAATTCTTCCAAAGAAAAATGATGGCTTCGATTGTAACAGCAATCACTTTGGCAATGATTCTAGCTAGCATATCCATATATGATGATGTTGGCGGAACATCTGATTATGGAGAAGCTTTTTTAGCAGCCGCAATGCTTTATGGCACGTATGGAGGAGTCATCATACTCGTTTATGGATCATTGGTGTCGGCCATAATTGAGTTCGTTATGAACAGATGGTTCAAAATTAACACCCTAATTTACATTTTGCTACACGGTGTTTTTGGTCTGATCATGTTTGAAGCTCCAATTCTTGCTGTGTTCGGTGTTGCGGCAGCACTTCTTTATTCACTCATCGACAGGTGGATTCTTCATCGTATAAAAAAAGATAAACCAACCTTGATGCTCATGCTCACTCCGATTGCTCTATTTATGATGACATGGTCTATCCTCAGCTTCATAACTCCAGACCGGCCGCCATTTACAGCAGAGGATGCTGTTGAGTTTGTAACGTCAGGAAAAGGAACGATCATTAATAAGTTTCCGAAAGAAGAAGGCATTATAACGGTTGGAATTGCTACTAGAGAAACAAGTGTTGAAAAAATT
Organism: Fictibacillus arsenicus; assembly: GCF_001999465.1. Lineage (GTDB taxonomy): Bacteria > Bacillota > Bacilli > Bacillales > Fictibacillaceae > Fictibacillus > Fictibacillus arsenicus. Next base: position 573,716 of record NZ_MQMF01000002.1, on the reverse strand, counting down.
GGGAATGAAGTGTACATCGTAACTTTTACTGAAACGTGGAAGTATGAAGATGCAGGCGGGCCATGGTCGATCTCCTATATAGTTGAGCGCGGATCGTCAACGCTTTATGATCAAAGTCATGATGGATTGTAGATGAAGGGAGAGCGTTCAAGATGCCAGGTATTGGTTGGGCCTATCTAATTATCGTCCTAGGTGGTATTATTATCGGTTCATTTATAAAAATGTATTTAAATCGAAAGTGGAAACTTTTCTATACAGCCTTTGGACAAGAAAACTATTTTAAAGTCGTTTCCGAGTTAAAAGCTAAAGGCGTTAATTATAAAGTTGAAATTCCATCTCGGATTAATTTCTATCGTTCATTTAACGACAATACACAGTACGATATTTATGTAAAAAAAGATGAAGTTCATCGAGCTTCAATAAAGTAAACGGACGGTGACATTTTTTATGATGATGAATTATAAAGAGTGTATTACAAGCCAGGAAGAATTAAGAAATATGTTAGGAAGCCCAAGTCTTAGAGGGCAAAACAAAGTGATTTCTACTATCGATGAGCATTGCAAAGAATTCATAGGGAAGTCCCCATTCTTAGTACTTGCCACGTCAGATGCTGCAGGAAACTGTGATAGCTCGCCTCGAGGTGACGCGCCTGGATTTGTATATGTATTAGATAATCAGCACCTCATCATCCCTGATCGCCCGGGGAACAAGCGTGTCGATTCGATGTTCAACATCATTGAGAATCCGAGAGTGGGTTTGCTTTTTCTCATACCTGGTATGGGGGAAACGCTTCGAATAAATGGGGAAGCTACAATAATTCGCGATGAAGATATTTTAGAAAAAATGGCGGTTAACGGGAAAGCACCGTTGCTCGGAATCGTTGTAAAAGTAGAGCAATGTTTCATGCATTGCGGAAAGGCCTTAAAGCGTTCGGGGCTTTGGGAACCTGAAATGTGGCCGGCTAAAGAGGAATTACCGAATCCGGCAAAGATACTAGCAGATCATGTGAACCTTCCTGGAATGACAGCAGATGTAGTTGCAGAAGCCTTGTTAGATGGTTATAAGAATAAGCTTTATTAATGATTTTATCAACAAACCTGGAGGGGTATTGAGTAAAGAATTGTATGATGATATGGAGGTGCTGTAACACTGCAGAGATCATTGGTGTATCCAATCACTTCTTTTATAACACTAATTATTACATCTTTAATTGTTATACTTTTTATGAATGGTTTTGATATTGTTGAAGAAAAATATTTTTTCCGTTGATAATGATGATCCTTATTTTAGGCTTTAAACTGTCATCTAACATATTTTTAAGTGAGAATAGCACTGCATCTGAACTGCAGTGCTATTATTATTTAATATAAGTTTCATTACTTAATTATTTCAATATGCTGGCGGCACACTCTGTGGATGATTAAATATATTTTCTGGATCGTATTTTGCTTTTACTCTTTTCAGTCTTTCAAAGTTTGTGGCCCAATAAGCGGGTCCGAAATTTTGAATATTTTCGTCTGGAACGTTAACATAGGATCCTGTTGTATATCGTTTCAACTGCTGACGTACTGCTTCGACTGATGCAAGGCTACTAGCTTCTTCAGATTTATCAACCCACGTTGCATTCCATTCCGTATAAAATAAAGGATCTCGCCAATAGAAGGCTGTTTTGTCTTTTGGTACCCTGCTGATGGCACCGCCCCAATTAGAAAAATAGAAATTGGATTCTGTTCCAGGTGCTTCCTCTAAAAATTTTTTCATAACTGCAATTGGTTTTTCTGGCCAAAGGTTAGTCGCCCAAGACGAAGAGAACTTAAAGTTTTGATCTGCATAAGGTGGTTCAGGTGGGTCAAGGAAATCGATACAGTCTGGGTAGAATAGCGTTTCTATGATTACTTCTGAAGGTGTTCCAGCATTTAGTAAAGGTTGCAGGATTTGAATCAATTCTTGTCTTGAACCTAAGAAAAGGCCAGTTACATGACATAATCCGTTTACTTTGCTGTAGATCTCCATATAGCTGCCTAATCTCTCATCTACAAACGGAAGCAAATTCTGCCAAGCTTCAAACACCGTTACTAGCTGTTCCCATGGCCAAATAATGTTAAAGACCGTTGCGGTATCAGGTGCACGATGAACTTTAAACGTATATTCCGTATTGTATCCAAACGTACCACCACCGCCTCCTCTAGAGGCCCAAAATAAGTCTTCGTTGCAAGTTGGACTGGCTTTAAGAATCCGACCTTTTGCATCTACGGTCTCTAGTGCAAGGAGGTTATCTGATATTAAACCAATCGTACGTGAGAGTAATCCGAATCCGCCACCCGTCGTTATCCCTCCGATACCAACGGTTGGACTATCCCCGAACACTGCCATAAAACCCTCTCGAGCCAATCCTTTTACAAGGGGGCCAACGCGAATACCTGGTTGAACAGTAGCAATGCCTCTTTTTTTATCCAAATGAACTTTATTCATGTCACTTGTATCAATAACGAGTCCGCCCTTTACAACATTAAACTCCTTGTCTAGAGCATGTCGTCCACTTCTGACTCTTAGTGGAACATCATTCTCACGTGCCCATTTAATCGCATTGCTTACATCGCAGGCATTTTGTGCAAAAACGAAAACAAGAGGATAGGTATTCACATATGGGTTCCAGTTCTTAACGGCTTCATTATAGCCTGGGTCCCCTTTAAAGATTACTCTTCCGGTTAACTGTGTGTTGCATGATTCCATGTATTCCACTCCCGACAAGACATATTTGTACATAAATGTATGCAATTAATGTATGCGATTTATGTAAATACTGTTAAAATTTTTTGGGTGCGGGAGAGTGTAACAAGTTGTCTCCTTGTGAATATGATGTATTGAATATTTTTTAGGAGGCTTTCTTTTGCACTACGGCAAAGACAACGCTGGGTATCATATGCCCAACGAGAATTACCACATGAAGAAGGATGGACATCATGAATGGATGAACATCTGCAAGCAAAGATTAGGACAATATTGCGAGGTGGAAATGGCAAACGGTAAAGTCTATCAAGGCAAAATACACAGCTATGACAACGAAAACATGTATATGGTGATGCAAACGCAAGACCGTTCAGAGCGTGTATTTGGATTTGGTCCAGGGTTTGGTTTTCCTTTCTTTGCAGGTCCTTTCTTTCCTGGTTTCGGGCTTTTCGGTTTCCCGTTTTTTGGAATCCGGAGATTTAGACGTTTTTGGTGGTAATCTATATTAAATATCAGCAATAATTCCATTTTAGGAATTATTGCTTTTTTATTTTCTGAAAAAATGTAAAATAATGTTATATACTTTAAAGGAATTAGTGAACCAGCTGCAGAAAGGTGAATTGTGGTCTCTTTTTTGTCATTCTTGGATACTTCTATTTGTTTGAGTGGCTGGTGTTATTTCTTAGTAATAAGAAACTCCTAATCAAATTATGATCTTCGGTAAAAGGCGGATGGTTCATGAAAAAGTTCCTGATTGGATTTTTAATTTTTATCGTATAAATCTGTACTTTAATTTCACTACACATTTCCTTTCAAACACAATTATTGTGTTCATTAGTATTCTGCTATTCTTTCCACTAGCATCTTATCTTGTTAGATTTGTAGGCGTTTCAGGACTGCGAGACCTTGGTTTGTTTTATAGCAAAAGAGGTTTTCGCTTTTTTTGCATCAGTTTTTTCGCTCATGTTGTATGAAATAAATATGGAGGTGGACCGATGAAAGGGTTTGATGTGATAAAGGCATCTGTTAAGGATAGTGATTACATTCTGAGTCTTTTAAAGGAAGTCGCGTATTGGCTGAAGGACAACGAGATCAACCAATGGGGATATCTATTACAGGGCGGAGACGATTCTGAGATTCTGCAGGCTATTGAGAACCAAGAGACTTTCGTCGTTTTAAAAGACGATGTTATGGTGGGAACCTTTACACTTTCAAAGACCAAAAGTGAATGGGATCAGCATATTTTTGGAGTTGATGATACGAATGATTCTTTATATTTACATAGATTAGCAGTCTTTCCGAAATACATGGGTAAAGGAATCGGGAAAAGTATGTTGGAATGGATCGAAGAACACCATCAAAACAAAAAGCATTATTTGAAGTTGGATTGTGTCGCAGACAATCTGAGGCTGAATCAATTCTATCTTGAGAATGGTTTTGAATACATTGGTGAAACGGATAACCATAGCAAGTATCAAAAAGTTTTATCTGGGAGGTAGTATGAGTCAGTCGTTTCAAGTATTTTTAGAGAGTTATATAGAATCCTGGAAATTTTCATTGATTGAGGATATGAAAAAAATAATCTCAGTTGAGTATCAAGCACGTGAAATTAGAAATGGTGAAATTTTTGACTTTGGTTACGAAGAATCCATGGAAGGCTGGACCCAGGCTTTTCATGAATTTCGGGACAAAAATGTGCAATGGGTTCTTGAAGAAAAAGGTATAATCCAATTAAAAGAGAATGAGATAATGGCCATCTTAAGTGCTTCTCTTATTATTGAAGGAAAACCATTAGAAACAGTAAATTTGTTCTTTCAAACGTTTAGGTTAGAGGACACTGTTTGGAAGCTAATGAGAAGCTATATAGAAGCTGGATTGCCTTTGATTGAAATTAAGAATCCGCTACTTAAATAAAATTTTGTTCTTTACAGAATTTTCAAATCACACTATAATTAGTAAAAGTTTTCCATAATTTAAACGCTTGGATTAGGAGTAGTAAGGATTTTCTGTTGTGTAGAGAGCTGCTGATTTGGTGAAAGGCAGCCGATGGATCTCCCGAACTCGCCTAGGAGCGGTCAGGCTGATATGTAGGTCTGAACGGTTAACTCCCGTGAAGGAGTCTGGAGAAGGTCTGTGTTTTTTACCGCAAACCAAGAAGAGTGGTACCACGTTAGGATCAGCCTATCGTCTCTTTATAGAGATGATGGGCTTTTTATTTTTTAAAAAGGGGAGAAGGAAAATGAGTGAGAGCTGTTTTATCTGCAATAAACATAATGGGAATATAGAAACTTCCGGCGTTAAGATCTATGAAGATGAGTTTATTTATGTAGGGCACATCGATAAGGGTGGCAAACCATCTTATCTTGGCCACATTATGATTGATTTGAAGCGACATGCTCCTTCTTTAGGGGATATGACAATGGACGAAGCAAAAGCTTTCGGTGTCATTATGGCACGTGTGAGTAAAGCGATAAAAGAGACAGAAAAGGCGGAGCATATCTACTCGGCTGTTTCTGGTAATTCTGTTCCACATCTTCATATGCATATCATCCCAAGATATCCAAATACTCCTGAAGAATACTGGGGCCCTTGGGAAGTATACGACTGGCCCGAAGCGCCGTTCGGCAAAAACGCTGAGATCATTCAGGTATGTGAACGAATAAAGAACTATATGGAGGAAAGACCTCATGAATGAATTGAGCTGGGCAGGCAGTGACAAAGATTTTGTAGATGAATTAGATGTGAGTTTGATTGGGTCTATAGCAGTCGGGAGGTTTGGCGGGAATTCTTCAGCCGGCCAATATAAAAACGAAGACGGCTGCTTGGTCTGGGTGGATGAAAGTGCTGATTGGGAGTTCACCATGATCCTTGATGGCCATAAGACGGCTTTAAGTGTTGAGCTGGTGGTCGATCATTTTAATAAAAAAAAGGATGGGATTCAGAGAGTATTGATGCAGCCGGTGGGTGAGGCATTAAGAAGAATGGATACCTTCATTCTCGATATTTTTCAGGAACCTGATTTTATGGAGGCATGCCGAAGAACCACCGGGGAAACCGCTTGTATGATCGTGATTCGAAAAGATAAATACTTGTGGTGGTTTTCAATCGGAGACTGTATTCTGCATGTGTTTCATCCGGAATTGATCGCACTTGGTGAGAGACAGCTGAACCAGCGAAGTTTTTACGAGTGGGTAGGTGAGGTAAACACCTTTGAGATGCCTATACCTTGCTACAGCAGCGGCAAGAAGGAATTACGGCAAGGTGAAAGTCTGATTTTGCTGACAACAGATGGATTGACAGAATGTCACGGTGTAACGTTTGCAGATCCTGAAGCGGTAGAAAATACTTTAAAAGGTGTAAGTGTTTCAGAAGGTGTGAGGAAGTTATTAGAAGAAGTTAGACGAAAAGGTGTGAGGGATAGTACGACGATTATCTCTTGGTCTGTAAAAATCGAGGAAACAGCTACTATGCCAAGTGATCTATGATGTTTGTAAAACTGGCTGCTTCCTCAGTTTATATATTTAAGCATTGTGTAAAAGAATTTGGGATTTGTGAGTTACATGACGTCCATATAATGTTGCAGAACACGCGGCGGGATAAATTTGAGAGGTAAAGGTCGCAAAGACACAATAATGGTTGGCGGCATAATAAGATCTTTTTGTGCTTGTTTTAAGTTGTTGTACATACCTTTTCCGGCGACTGAATTAGCTGAGTGTATAGTAATCCGGTTTGCGAAAAGTTTCTCGTCAATCATCATTTGAACGAGCATTGTTCCATTTCTGGTTTTACTGATCAAATCGTGATCTAATGACAGATGTTCGATGTGGAAGCTTCGCAAAAGTTCCATACATTCGTCGATGGTCTCGACAAACACATAACCCTCTGGAGGACTCCGGTAATCATCCATAAATACACTGATTTTCTCCATTTCTTGCACTCCCTTCGAAGAACGGAGGGTGACTAAGAAAAGTCGAAAGCCCTAAGTTTTTGTAATATAACTATTATAACATACTTTTAACCATAATGAAAAAACGCCTATGTAAATTAATACGATATTTAAACATTTTATGAATTCTAAGAAATGATAAAAAAAGTACAATAAGCCTATTTTAAAGGATACAGAAAAATTACGTAGAAGTATTTGGATAGCTGTAAGAAAGAGATAAAGTTTTATAAAAAGGAGAGCAGAATGGGAAATATCGATAAACGAAAACGGCTTGAAGAAGAAGTTTTTACCTATAAAATTACAAAGAACAATATTGTTTTTATCGATTATAACGGCATACATATTACAACATTAAAGGGGAGAGAAGCAGAGAAAATCATTAAAAGGATTGAACAAGCCGTAACCGATCATGAGGTTCAGTTGATTCTCGCTAAAGTGACAGGGAACTTTAAACGAGGAAATGAGAAGGATTCCTCTAAGAAAACTGGAGGGTAGAGAACGAAGATGAATGTACATATTTTGTTTGGTCAATCCACTGCAGGTGGCTTGAAGTGGGCCATTAGAGAGAATAGAGAGAATATCAAATCTGTTCATAACATAAAGATTATCGGTTCCCCCGATCATTTCGCAGGTGGACCCATTTTTCATCTGGACACCGATTCTGGAATTGCAAACCGTACTAAGTGGTTTAAAGATCATATGCCGAAAAATGAGTTCCATGATTATTATGAGAAAGAGTACGAAGAGAGGTTCAGAGAGACAATTCAGGAAATTGAAGCCATCCCTGAAGATGCCCTTATAACAATATGGCATGCTGAAAATGCAGCAGAAAAAACTGGTCTTTCGTTTGTATTAAAACTTCTGGCAGATCGGAAGAACGAAATCCTTATCATTAACTCTAATGAAAGCTATAACAAGTTTTGCAAACATCCGGATATTTATTATGTATCACTTCATACAGGGGAACTTTCTCAAGAAAACTTGCTAACCATTCTTGAGAAGACAAAAGGGAATAAGACACTCTCAACTGAATTATATAAGCAGCTAGTTGATGAGTGGAATGAATTGAGGAGCAGTAAAGACGTGTTGCGTGTTTGGGAGAACTCTCAGATAAAAAGTGTAGAAGCGGAATATTTGGATTCTTTTATGATCGAACTCGCAATAGAACTGCACGAAAAACCTGTAAATCAACATTTTATGAAAGCAGCACGCTTAGTTGGTGAAGTCCTCGGACGGTATGAACAATATATTGGTGATGCATTTATCGAGTACGATTGTTGCACTTGATTAAGAAAGGTGTCTTTAAATATCAAGGGACTTTGAATGGTTTAAGAAATTACAGTATTCGACTCTCAAACCGGGAGGCTGTGATATGACGGTTACTGGAATTACCTTTTATGCGGTAGTGTTCGGTCTTATCCTTTACCGCATCATTGTCAGACGCAAAATGCCTTCTAACAAATATACACCTTATGATGATATCACGATGGGAAGGCACATCGACGTGATGAAAAAAGATCAGCCGCTCTACGACACAAAACATGAGATTTAATATAGAGAAGAAACGAGGAATGGTCATGAACCAAAGCATTGATTTGAAACAAAAGTTATCTGGACAGAATATTTACATACGTTTACTTAATGTGGATGATGCCGAAGACGTGCTTCAATTGCAGGTGGAGAACAAAGAATTCTTTGAGAAATATTCGATGGAGCGCTCACCAGAATTTTATACGCTTGAAAGTACACGGAAGCGGCTACAGATGATGGAAGAGAATGCCAAACAAGATCTCGATTATTTATTTGGTATTTTTACAAATGAAAATAAATTAATTGGTACGATTAACTTATTTGCAGTCATGCGCGGTGCGATTCAAAGTGCGTTTGTTGGCTATTTTTTAGATAAAAGGCACAACGGAAAAGGCTATACAACCGAAGCGGTAAAGCTGATCGTGAAGTATGCTTTTGAAGAATTGAAGCTGCATAGGGTTGAAGCAGGAGTTATGCCACATAATATTGGGTCGATTCGTGTGTTAGAAAAAGCTGGATTCGAAAAAGAAGGACTTGCCCGCAAAAATGTGAAGATCAACGGCAAGTGGGAAGATCACCAGCAGATGGCAATTGTTAATCCGGCTGATTAAACTATGAAAAAATGGTTTGTTATCTTTTTTGTTTTGATAGGTCTAGTGGGATGTAATAACGAAAAGCTAGTTCGAGTGGATTATCAAATCGGTGAAGATCATTCTGGAGAACATATTATTACAGAAGAAGATCGAGTTCAAACAATTGCCTCTATCTTTGGAAAAGTAAAATGGGAAAACGCCAAAGTAGAGATGTCGAGAAAAGAAGATATGTTGCTGATCTTTTTCTACCAAAATGATCTGAATGAGCCGGAGAGGCTAGAGGAATATAAAATTTGGTTTAACAAAGGTATGTTTACTGAGATTATCGATCTGAACAAGAATAGATACGGAAAGTTAGATGAGTCGGATGCCGTGAAATTGAGGGAAGCCATCCCAAATAAATAACAATTTCTGATTTCACACCAATAGGAGGATGCCACCATGCCTAGTGTAGGTGTTTTCGCAGCTATATTTGATCAATACAACCGTATACTGCTTGTTCAGATTAAATATGGATCGCGCAATTGGACATTGCCTGGAGGTCATCTTGAAGCAAACGAATCGCCTATTTATGGAGTTAAGCGGGAGGTCCTTGAAGAAACGAGCTATATCATAGATGTTTCTCATCTAATCTCGACATATTCTGCACCAATTAAAGACGACCTTGTGCTTTTATTTCGTGCAACTATAATTGGGCAACAAAATTGGGCTACAAATGACGAAATTGAGGAATTTGGCTTCTTTCCAAAAGAACAGTTACCACTTCAGCTCCACTCATGGAATCGTAAACGAATTGAAGATGCTTTTCAAAATTTGAAAAGTAACTTATGTATATTTGAATGACTTGTAGTAAAATCCACCTTTCTGCTCTATACTGTGTAATAGAATGTGCATGGAGTGATTATGATGAGTAAAGCGAAAGCGAATAGCAAGAAAAAGAGCGGAGTAGGTCAGGGAACTGGAAAGAAGGGCTGGAACCGCTGGAAATCGAGCAGCAAGAAAAAAGGCCCAAAGCCGTATGTAAGTAAAGGTACGAAAAAGATAGATAAAGATCAGGAACCAAACGACTAATAGGAGCCAGCTCACCATATAAGTGAGTTGGCTTTTTCATTTGGTATATTTCCGACTCCTCCAAAATAAAATGAACTATCTGAAAGTATTGGGGGAGGACGAGCTATGTCAGTTAATAAAACGGATTACACGATTTCTGAAGACCTGGTAATCAAATACAACACCCTAAGTGCGAAGAAAAAAGAACTCGAAAAGGAACTGGATGAACTGAAGAAAGTCTTCCATGTTTATTTTGATAACCTTGTCGGTCCAAATGAAAAAGGCGAGGTTACCGTCAACAATTATAAGCTCCAAAGACAAATTCGGAAGTCCGAAAAATTTAATGATGAGAAGACGGTTCTTCGGCTGACTGCACTCAACATGACCGAACTCATTCATCACGTTCCAAAACCTGATGAAGAAAAGGTAAAGTCTGCTCTCACGCTTGGGTTAATAAAAGAAGAAGACTTGGAAGGCTGTCTCATCAAGAGTGCATCACAAGCGATTGTTGTTAAAACACTTAAATAAAAGGGGTGACTTGTGTTAAGAAGTCACCCTATTTGTTATGGAGAGTGATTGAAATATGACAATCTTAGTAACAGGCGGGGCAGGGTATATCGGCAGCCATACGGTACTTAACTTGAAAGAAAAAGGTGAATCTGTTGTTGTGCTGGATAATTTAACAACCGGTCATCGGCAAGCGGTACTCAACGATGTTCCTTTTTACATGGGAAGCTTACACGATGAAGAGCTGCTCCACTACATTTGCCAAAATCACAACATAGAAGCTGTCATTCATTTTGCGGCGAATTCTCTAGTGGGTGAAAGCGTGAAAGATCCGCTATCCTATTATGAAAATAATGTGGCGGGAACCCTTTCTCTGTTGAAGGTATTGAACAAAAATAATGTAAAAACACTCGTATTTTCTTCAACAGCGGCCGTTTACGGTGAACCGAAGCACGTTCCGATTCAAGAAGAGGACCCTGCAATACCGACAAATCCTTATGGTGAAACGAAACTTGCGATAGAGAAAATGCTCTATTGGGCGGAAAAAGAACAGGGTATAAAGTCGATCTCACTCCGCTACTTTAATGCAGCCGGTGCAGACCCTGAAGGACGTATTGGGGAAGAACACCATCCTGAAACGCACTTGATACCGATCGTACTTCAAACCGCATTAGGACAACGGAACAAAGTATATGTATTTGGCGACGACTATCCTACACCTGATGGCACATGTATTCGTGATTATGTTCATGTTATGGATCTAGCGGATGCTCATTATCGTGCTCTAAACAAAATCAGAAACGAAAATGAAGGCGGCGTCTACAACCTGGGCAATGGAAAAGGCTTTTCAGTAAAGGAAGTAATTGAAACGTGTCGGGAAGTTACACAGTGTGAAATCAAAGTGGAAACATCTCCAAGAAGAATAGGGGATCCTGCAGTACTTGTTGCTGCCTCACAAAAAGCACGTGATGAACTGCAGTGGGCTCCTAAATATCCGAATCTAAGAGACATCGTAACTCATGCTTGGAGCTATCACGCAAAACAAGCGAATCAAAATAAAAACAGGAATGTACATTTAATAAAGTAGATGAAAGCAGCCCATTAATCTCGGGCTGTTTTTTCCTGGGAGCATGGAAGTTCATCTGCACATATGCAATAATTGGTAGTACATACATAGTTTAGTATATAGATAGTTTTTTTTGAAAAAAGGGGTGCTGATCATCAATTTTTATTTCATAAACCATTTTCCATCTATGGTGATGGATCTCTTAGCCATTTTTGTGATCGGGGTTCTTGCTTATCGCATCTATAAAAAGCAAGAGGAGGAACCGAAGAAGTGGAAAGCTTTTATTGTAATCATCATTGGTCTTTTTTCATTTTCTATTACCATGCCTGGCTTTGATGCTTTCGTTAAAATTCCAATCCTTCCGCTTGGCGTTTGGATTTTGTATTTTATCTACAGAAACAAGGTTGAGAAGTGGGTGATGTACAGGCGTTTTGCGTGGCTGGGGTTCATTGCGAATTTCATTTTTCTTGCAGCTGCTTTTTTATCATATCCTCTTCAGAATGCTTTATATCCAGAAAATGAGCTATCGACTTACATGGCAAGTGTAAAAGAGGCGGAAATTGTAAGCACTCATCCTTCAGCAGAAAAGCAACAACTCGACAAAAAGAGCCTTAAAAGTCAGATGAATACAATGAGAAAAGATTCTATTCCAAGTGAAGAATGGTACTACAATACAGTCGTAAATGTGGAGCCAGAGGACCGGAAAGAACGATTTCCTTATCAGCTTACTGGCACTGAGACAAAATGGGGAAGCGGGACCAGCGCGGTGATATATGTAGAAGTGGACGGGAAAGGTCTATTAGTTTGGACACCAACTAAACAAATGTACTATCGAGCAGATTCCTCCATATTGAAAGGAGGGAAATGATATGATGAAAACCACAAAATTAACGATAAGCATAGGTCTATTGATTATTTTAGGGTTAGTCTTCTATTGGTATTTTCCAAGAACTCCAGTCGCTTTTCCTTCTGATAAAGAATTGATAGAAAATATGAACGATACGCAAACAACGATAAGAGTTGAAAAAATAAGAGATAAAATAAAAATAGATGAGGAACACTTTTTCGTTCCATTTATCTCAACAACCGGAGACTACGGAACAAGCTATTGGGAATGGCAGAATACAAAATGGAAAGTACTAAACATCGATAATTCAGGAGAACCCAAAGTTTGGAAGATTGATAGTAGAGACCCTTCTACATTTCGGTTAGTTTGGAATCTTCATGAGGATGATAAGGTAGATCATATGAAGTTGTTCTTAAATAGAGAAAGAAATTTCCATGTTACGAACGGAGTAGAGTACTATTATCCAAAACTTCAGATGGAAAAGAGGGTAGAAACTGCTTCGGTCTCATACGGCACTATGAAGCTTCCGAATGATTGGCTATCTGTCATTGAATCTCTAATTAAGATGGATTCAGTTGCATCACCAGATTTATTTGGTGATTTTGACCTCAACCGTCATATGTATTTTGCGTGGAAGCCATATGATAAATCGGGGATTGAAGCGAGGTTAGAGGGGACTATTAACGGATATTCCTTTTTTAATGATGATATCGAATTGGATCTTGTGCGTTTGATGGATGACTCCTATTTCGAAACATCCCATTAATAAAAAAACAGTGCGTTTCCCACCCTCGGGAATCCTGCACTGTTTTTCTTTTTACTATTATTCTGCTTTCTGTAAGACGGAAATAGATTCAGAGTTTTTGATCCTCTGTAAAATCCCCTGAATGGAAGGGTACTCGTCGTACAAGAATACGAGTGTGTCGCCGGGCTGTGAACGATCCCATGCCTGCAGCATCGCTTCAGGTTCTTTCGGATACACATGAACAGCCGTTGTACTCTTTGCTTCCTTTACACCGGTGTAGAGAAGATGAACCGTTTCACCAGGGGTGCGTCCTCTTAAATTCACATCTTCTTTTATGATAAAAATATCTGAATGTGTGCCAAATAGGCGGCCCATCTCTTGAATGTTATGGTCCTGTCTGTCACCTGCTGCTGATCCAACCGTAATCACACGACCGCCATCTCTCAGCTGATCCACAGTTTCAAACAAAGCTTTAAGCCCTGCTGGATTATGAGCGTAATCTATCACGATGGTCCGGCCATGGATCTGCTCCAGGTTAAAGCGTCCGCGGTTTTGGTTCTCCGTCGGAAGGAACGTAATCACTTTGCTGCGCAATTCAGAAAGTGGACGTCCTAACGAATGAGCAGCAGCAAGTGCACTTAGTACGTTCGCAACATTATGGCGGGCTGCACCACTGATCGTTAACGGGATATGAGAAACAGGCAGGAACCTTTCAGTATTCCCGTTCTCACTGAACATCACCCAGTCATTTTCGAGATACCATACTTTTGAGCCAGTCTCTAATCCTTTTTGGATCTCAGGATTCATAACAGACAGAGAGAAGAAGACGACTTCACCGTTCGTGTGCTGTGCCATGTCCACACAGCGCGGGTCATCAGCGTTCAGAACGCAAGTCCCTTCAGGGAGTACCACTTCAGCGACAGTTTGTTTTAATCTTTTCAAATCGTCTAATGTTTCAACGCCATTTAAGCCAAGATGATCTTCACTCACGTTTGTTACGATGCCAACATCACAATATCGGAAAGCAAGACCTTCACGAAGCATACCTCCGCGTGCAGTTTCAAGTACAGCAACATCAACGGCTGGGTGAGACAATACTTTGCGGGCACTTCTCGGTCCGCTGCAGTCACCTGAATCCAGCTGCTGATCGCCGACCCAAACTCCATCAGAGCATGTATAACCGACTGTTACATTTTCTTTTTGCAAAAGGTGGGCAACCAAACGAGAAGTCGTCGTTTTCCCGTTCGTTCCAGTTACCGCCACGACGGGAATCGCAGCTTCTTCACGGGATGAGAACAAGTAATCAACGATTGCCTCGCCGGCATCACGGCTTTTTCCTTTTGAAGGGTAGAGGTGCATGCGGATACCTGGTGCTGCGTTCACTTCCAAAATAGCAGCTTCCCCTTCTACAAAAGGAACAGTTATATCTGTCGAAAGGATATCGATGCCTGCAATATCAAGACCTACCGCAGCTGCAGCTTCAATGGCCATTTTTCGATAAGAAGGATGAACCTCATCCGTTACGTCAATCGCAGATCCGCCTGTTGATAGATTCGCGTTGCCGAGCACTTCAAGGGCTTGTCCTTTTTTTAAAATTGATTGAAGAGAGTAGCCGCTTTTCTCTAAATGCACGACCGTACGCTCATCTAGCGGTATCTTGCTCATCGCTTTTTCATGACCATCGCCACGCAAAGGATTCAGGTTTTCTTCATCAATTAACTCACCGATTGTTTTGAAGCCGTCACCCGTTACAATAGCGGGAAGACGCAGGCTAGCAGCAATCAACTCGCCATTCACAACAAAAAAGCGGTAGTCGTTGCCAGCATAATAGCGCTCGAGAATATACTGCGTTCCTTCACTGTACACAACACGGAATGCTGCTAACAAATCTTCATCGTTTTTTATGTCGGTCACGATATTTTGACCTTGTCTCCCGTTAAGAGGTTTGATCACAAGAGGATAACCGATCTTCTCAGCTGCCTGGAAAAGTTCATATTCATTGGATACAACATCACCAATCGGCACAGGAAGACCAGCACCTTTAAGAAGAGTTTTCGTCATATCCTTATCACATGAATTTTCAACTGCAAGATAAGAGGTTTGGCTAGAAATCGTAGCCTGTACAGATTTTTGTTTTTTTCCGGTTCCAAGCCTTAAATAACTGTTTGTTCCGATTCGTTCCACAGGAATCTTGCGGCTACGAGCCGCATTGTAGATTGCCTCTGTACTCGGACCTAATTTGTGCAGATGATAAAGGTCAGAGGTGTGCTGAATATAAGAATCAGCACTGATTTCATTTCCTTCAAGGATAGCGGTTACAATTTTAATCGCTGCTTCAAACGCGTAATAGCCTGACTTAGGCTCAACGTAGTCATACGTAACAAAGTAGATCCCTTTTCGCACGCTAGTAATTGTCTTGCCGCGTTTTACTTTGATACCTGCAAGGTGCTGAATTTCTAACGCAATATGTTCTAAAATATGTCCCATCCACGTGCCTTCGTGAAGGCGTTCCACAAATCCGCCCGCGTATCCTCTTGAACACGTGTGAGTATGAAGCGAAGGGATGACTTTTAGTAATTTATCTGTAAAACCCGGTAACAGGTTAGATGGTTTTTCTTCAAATTCTTCTATATCAAGCTCAATCCAGATGGTAGGTTTGAAGCTGTAAAGATTTGGCCCCGTTAAATAATTCACGCGATTGATTTTCATTAATTACGCTCGCTCCTTAAGAGATGATTAATTCTCGTTTGTGTAAATTGAAAACCGCGCCCGCACCCAATGTATGGAAGCGGATATCGGAAATCGTCATGTTTCCTTTATTTTCAGCAACATCTACATAAGTAGAAGTTTTGCCGTCGAAGATGCTGACGTTGTATTCGCCGATTACTTCGAACTGCTCGCCGTCGTTATGTACCCAGATTGCCGTGTTTTCATCGATTCCGATGCCAATGATCTGAGGATTTAACGCGATGGCGCGCATCAGCCTGCTGAAACGGTCGCGCTGGGAAAAATGCTGATCAATGATAACGTCTTCTAAAAATCCGAAGCCTGAGCCCATTTCTAGAACAGAAACGTCCTCTTTTTCAAAGAGCTTTGACGATATAATCATTAATCTGCTCATAACAGCAGCACCGGCACTCGTTCCGCCGATGGTTAATCCGTCTTTCCATTCCTGAAAAAGGTGTTTGTAAAATGTGGTGCCGCCAAGAATACTAGTCAGTCTCAGCTGATCTCCGCCTGTCATGAACAAACCGGACAGTGAAGAGAGCTGCTGGGGCAGTTCAGGATCTTCCGCTTTTTCCCGTGAGTCCAAATGGAAAAGCAGTGGCTTTGTTCCATGTAAAGTGTTAAACAGTTCATGATATTCGCTGCCCACTTCTTCCGGAAAGCCGGATGCTGTTGTCAGAATCCCAATCGGACCTGGACGATTCTTACATAGTGCAGCGAACCTGGATAGAATCATTTTTTTATCGCTTTTGTCCTCATTGCCACCAATGATCAAAAGATCACCTTTTGCCATCTTTCATCAGCCTCTTTGATAAATATAGTAGTTGGAAATTAGGTCGAAATTAGCAAGGAATTTCGACCTGTTATGTATACCACCAATCGTCAGAGTTCAAACCATTTTGAGGAATTTTTTTACTGAATATTTAAATTGTTAAATTTTTTGTAAAAATAGCTAGATTCCTGTCTAAAGACTTAGTATAATTTACCTATTGGAAGTTTTTTGCTTTCAAAATAATGAAAAGGAGAGAAGGTAGAACAAAAGAGAAAATAGGAGGATGTTTAGATGGAAAAAACGATGCTTCTAGGTACTTACGAAATTAACACAAGCACAATGGCACTTTTACCGTTTTATAACGAGTTCGGTGTGGTGCATACCGAAATATTGGAATCTGAAAAAAATGAAAGAGTCGCACTCAGTCCGATAAAAATTATAAATGAAAGTTGTTTGTTCTTCGGCTCAAGTTATGAAGGCAGGCGAGAAGCTGTCCGCCGTTCAATGGGCTACGTGAGTTTATCCCCAATCATGATCAACCTCGAATTAGGTATTTTCTTTTTTCCCGTAGAATCACCTAAAAACGAAACGTGCATCTGGTTATCACAATCACATGTACAGCGAATTGAAACTGTCGATTCCGACACATGCAGCGTCCACTTTAAGAACACCGCAAACTTGATCTTACCCCAGTCCAAACATGCATTAGAGGCGAAACTTTTCCGAACCGCACAATACCGATATATATTAAGTGAACGAGTGAGTGAAAGAAATATGAGATATTAAACAAATGAAAAACAAAACGCCTGATGCATTATATTGCACAGGCGTTTATTTATGGAACTTTCTTCCTTCTGAATCGTATGTATTAAAAAGAGGGAGGGAAATTTATGAGAAATATTATGGTTTCGGTTATCACTTTAATCATCATGATAGGGGTCAATTTTGGACTAGCGAGGGTTTTTGGCTGGAATTTTATTGATTTTTCCTTGTTTGTCGGCTTAGCATGCACCCTCATCATACGATATTTTACTTCGACCGGCGGTTTAACTTCCAACATGGTTCGTGTACAAACTCAGGCTATAACTGGCATTAAAGTAGAAGAAGAGAAACAGACATTTAAACCGACTTATGCTTATTACACAGCTCTTGTTTATACAGCAGTCTCGTTTATCGGCATTATTATTTATTATCGGGAATATTTTTTATAAGTGTTATGTAACCTTTACTCTTTTATTTTTCGTCTGCCGATTGGTGCTTTTCAGCAAAAAGAGAGCGAAGACGTTTTGCTGGCAGAATACAAAGGAAAGTTAATGAAATATTTGGGGGCTAGGGAAGGGTAACATGGTTTAACAACGGATGTCTCCTATATGTAAATAAAAAAACCTTCCGAGTTGGAAGGCTTTTTCACTGTTACGCTTGTTTTCGTGCTTCCTCTTCATCCTCGTCTTCTTCATCCTCGTCAAACGGCAAATCAAATTCAGAAGCAGGTGCAGTGAATAATGAAATACCTACCAAACTTATAAGACCAGCCGAAATACCATAAAGAATAGGATTTGTTGCAGTCAGCCCTTCAATAAAGAGCCCCACTAATACAACAACTGTTGAGATTAAGATCGAATAAAATCCAGAACTTGGTGTAGCTCTTTTCCAAAAGAAAGTCATGACGAGCGGAACAAATATGGCTCCAGAAAGAATGGCATAGGCAACATCAAGCGCCACCAATACGTCTTGAATCCAGATAGAAAACGTAATCGCTATCAATCCAATAAAGAGGGTAGTTATTCTAGATGCTGTTATAAGTTGACGATCTGTTGAGTTCTTTAAATAGTACTGTTTTAAGATATCATTTGTAATTAATGTTGATGAAGCAAGCAATGATCCGGATGCTGTTGACATTAGAGCAGAACAGACGCTTGCGAGAACAAGACCTAAAATCCCCGTTGGAAGAATGGTAAGAGCCATCTCAGCAAACGTATTTTGAGGATTCTCTAAGTTAGGAAGTGCAATGAATGCACACATCCCGATGATGCTCCCAGCAATCGCATAAGCAAAACTATATACTCCTGCAAAAATAGAACCGTTTCTTGCTATTTTACTAGATTTAGCTGTAAATACACGCTGCCAAATATCTTGGGAAACAACCATTCCAAGTGCAAACAGCAGGAAATATTGGAAAATTTGCTGATAGCCGATGGTAGTAAAATCTAAATGAGTTTCAGGTAACGTGGATAATAGATTTCCTAAACCGTCTACTTTTGAAAGACTCATAGGCAGCATGATAAAGAAGATTCCAGCCGTCATCACGACAAATTGAATAATGTCTGTAACCGTAACACTCCACATTCCGCCAAGAATCGTGTAAAAGAGGACGATACTACCACCAACAAGCATTGAGGTTGTAATGCTCCAGCCTAATAGTACGTTAATGATCGTACCCATTCCAATCACTTGAGTGACGGCGATCATAAGCGTATAGATCGAAGCAACAATAGCACTTAACAGACGTGTTTCTGATTTATACCGTTTACCCAAAAGTTCACTGATCGTGGTAACTTTTAACGAATTAATCTTTTTAATAAAAATAGTACCTAAAAGAATAATGCCTAAACCAATCATAGATACAAACCAAATACCCGAGATTCCAAATTGATAGCCAAGCTTTGTCGTTCCAATTGTGGCAGCTCCGCCTAAAATTACAGCGGATAAACAGCCTAGATACATGAACATGCCAAGATTTCGTCCGGCTAGGTTGAAGTCCTCAGATGTTTTTGCCTTCGTTGAACCGATAACGCCAGCCCCGATCAATACTGCGAAATACAAAAGAATAATAACGGTATCAAGTGCCTGCATGTTAAAAAACCTCCTTTTTTATTGAAAGATGGTAGTCATACCTTTTGATAGCTTCCGCTTAACTGCATGTGAAGTTCATTCTGATATTCCAAAACAGCTTCTTCCAAAACAGACAGGCCGTAATCGATTTGTTCTTTATTCACTGTTAGAGGAGGAATCATCCGAATCACTTCTCCATGGTTTCCGCATAGGTAGAAAAGCACTCCTTTTTCTAAGCATTTGTCCAGGATGGTCATTAAACCGTTTCCGTCAGGCTTTCCAGTCAAAGGATCAACGATTTCGATGCCGATCATGAGACCAAGTGCTCTGATACTGCCAATAACAGGTGATTCTTGCTGTAACACTTGCAACCGTTCGTAAGCATATGCTCCCATGTTTTTCGAGTTCTCAACAAGCTTTTCTTCTTTTAAAACAGCAATCGTAGCAAGTGCCGCTTCACAAGCGATCGGATTTCCTCCGAACGTTGTTCCATGACTTCCTAACGGCCATTGCTTCATCAATTCTTTAGAAGCGACAGTAGCACTTAAAGGCAGACCTGAAGCAATCCCTTTTGCAATCGCCATAATATCAGGTATGACATCAAATGTCTGTGCTGCAAACCACTCACCAGTGCGACCAAATCCCGTTTGGACTTCATCAAAAATGAGCAGAATGCCATGTCTATCGCAAACCTCTCTAATTTTTTTCAGCCATCCACTTGGAGGTACGATATAGCCGCCTTCACCAAGAACAGGTTCTACAATCATACAAGCCACTTCTTCTGGTGTTACTTGATGATTAAACAAGGTTTCAAAATCTCTCTCAAGCTTCTCGATCACGTACGTTTCAGGATTCATTCCACTCGGGCAGCCCTTCACATCAGCATAGGGTACTTGATAAGCGAGACCGTTCGGCTGAAGGAACTTCCGATATTTGCTTTTGGAAGTTGTAACACTTAATGCACCTAGCGATCTGCCATGGAAACAGCCGATAAAGGAAACGACATACGGACGTTTCGTTACATGCTTGGCTAGTTTGATCGCTCCCTCAATTGCCTCTGTACCACTGTTAGCAAAGAAGAAACAATCGAGATCACCAGGTAAAACTTTTGCCAATTCCTTTGAAAGCTTCAAGATCGATTCATACATGATGACACCAGAAGGGCCATGCATGAGATGGTCAGCACCATTTTTAATCGCTTGTACGACTTTCGGATGACGATGGCCCGTGTTAGCTGTTGCGATACCAGAAGTGAAATCAAGATATTGCTTTCCGTCCAATCCGTAGTAATAACAGCCTTCCGCTTTTACTACAGGTAGGTTTGGATGATCCTTAGCCATACTGGGGGCTAATAGATCTGGCATTTCCGTTACAAGATGACTCCAGTTTGTTGACACAAAATGACCTCCTTGAATATTCAATCTCTAGTTGAATAAAAAATATCTATGCAGAATATCCATGCAAGTTTTGTGCCAAAATGTTAATAAATTCTATACTTTTTTAATTTTCTAACAATTGAAGGTTGGCTTGTCCCGAGAGCATCTGCCATTCGTATAGTCGTTATGTATTTTTTTCTCGCTTTTAATAAAATTTGTTTTTCCGTTTCTTCCAATAGTTCTTTCAATGTTTTATCGCTAATAACTGAAGGCGGAGAAAGGGTAGGACCTTCCTTTAAATGGTCTGGAAGCTGTTCTACTGTAATAAGGGTTGAAGGTGAGAGAACGACTAATCTTTCCATAATATTAATAAGTTCCCGCACATTGCCTTTCCATTCGTAATGCAACAAGTGGTGCACGACCGCTTCATCTAATTTCTTTTCGCGATTATATTTCTCCTCAAACTGCTGCAGCAGCAAATGTATAAGAGGTACGATGTCTTCTGTTCGTTTTCGGAGAGGAGGAATTGTTACAGGAACAACGTTTAATCGAAAATATAAATCTTCCCTGAACCTTTTCTCTTGAATAGCAGTATTCAAGTCTTTATTCGTAGCAGAGATCAAACGGAAATCTACTTTGATTGGCTTCGTTCCACCTACTCGGTAAAACTGCTTTTCCTGAATCACTTTTAACACTTTTACTTGATGATGCAGCGGCAATTCACCTATTTCATCTAAAAAGAGTGTTCCACCATTAGAGAGTTCAATCAACCCTAACTTTCCTTTTTGGTGTGCACCTGTAAATGCACCCGGTTCGTAACCAAATAATTCAGCCTCAAACAACGAGTCAGGAATGGCACCGCAGTTTACTTCAATGAATGGGCCTTTATTTCGCTGACTTTTATTATGTATGAATTTTGCAAGAAGTGATTTTCCGACACCAGATTCGCCAAGAATCAGCGCATTCACATCGACTTCGGATAATTGAAGCGCTGTACTGATTACCTTTTTCATATCTTCACTGTTTGCTATGATTCCAGCATCCATGAGTTGCTTACTTCTCAACAGATCCAATTCGCTTTTGACACGTTCCATTTCTTCTTCCATTGTAATTAAAAAATCTTTGTATTCTGCTAGTTCAGTAATATCATGCGAATAACTGACAATCCTGTAAAGCTCACCTTTTTCGTTATACACGGGGATGCCTGTTACCAGCAGTTTTTTTCCTTTATTCGTTGTTTGGACAAAGGTGATCTTCTTATTTTCTTTTACAACCATAGGGGTTAATATCGGAGTAAATAATCCTTGTCTTTCAAGATCATATACAGATTTTCCAATCAGGCTCTCAGAATCTACACCGTAAATCTTACCTGTAACTTCGCTGACTTTTAGAATAATTCCATCTACGTTTGTTACTAAAATATCGTCTTTTAATGAATGAAGAATTTGTTCGTTTTCATTCCATGTAGAAGAAGAGGTCAAAATAATCATCCCTTTCGATTATTAGTAGCAATTTTATTATACAATTCTGAATAATTATTCGTTTTTGAATAATTATAGCTTAGAGAGTGCCTTCTGGATACGGGTCAAACGAATTTTTTCCATAAAAAAAGGACCAACATTTGTGGTCCATAATTTTTTTACAATACTTCTGTATTTAATTCTACTTCAATATTTCCTTTTGTTGCTTTTGAGTACGGGCAAACGCCATGTGCTGTTTGGACAAGTTCTTGAGCTTCCTCTTCTGATACTCCGCTGACCCCAACATGAAGCACGACTCCCAGCTTAAAGCCCCCATCTGTATCTTTACCGATTGAAACTTCAGCAGTCACTTTGGATTCAATCCGTTTTTTTGATTGTCTCGCTACAAGGTTCAACGCGGAGTCAAAGCAAGCAGCATAACCAGCAGCAAATAATTGTTCAGGATTGGTTGCACTCTCGTCTCCGGATCCACCAAGTCCTTTTGGCATGGCTAACTTGTGGCTTAATACACCATCATTACTTTTAACCGTTCCCGCTCTTCCGCCTTCAGCTGTTGCTTTTGCTGTATATAACTTTTCCATAATGAATAACACTCCTTTTATTTGTGTAAAATTAAATTGTGTACAATTAAATAATAAGATCTTATTGTAATAATGTCAAACAATTAAATTGCGCAAAACTAATGTATAATAGAAAGAAGCTATGAATGAAGGAAAGGAATCGATTATGGAAGATCAAAATCCCTTGTTATTAGAAAGCCAAATTTGCTTTAAAATTTACACCCTTGAACGTGAAATCACGAAACTGTACAGAAACTTGTTAGAAGATCTGGATATGACGTATCCTCAATATTTGGTCATGCTGCTGCTCTGGGAAAAAGATGCGATGACCGTGAAAGAAATAGGAAAACGATTGTTTTTGGATTCGGGCACCTTAACTCCCATGCTGAAACGTATGGAAGTCAACGGAATCATTGAAAGAAAAAGGTCAGCTAAAGACGAGAGAAGTGTGATTATTTCTTTAACCAATAAAGGTAAAGAACTAAAAGAAAAAGCAGAATGCATTCCTTCTAAATTAGTGGAAGACATTTCGATGGATAATGCGGAATTAACGATTTTGAATAAAACGCTGACAAATATGCTCTACAGGCTGCAAGGGGAGACCACTAGTAATTAATAAACAAATCAATTTAAACCACTTAGATCAATATTGAAAAAGATGTACAAAGAATTATAAAAATCTTTCAGGATAACGATGTAGATGTGGACCTTAACATTAACCATACAGGTAGGATTGAATAAAAAGTAAGAACTTTCCGAGAGGAAAGTTCTTTTAATTTGCTGTTATGCTCATGATAAATTCTTTCATGTACTGATTCAGCTCATCAGCAGCTTTTGTTGGTATCTGGTGCTTTACATTATCCACGATTTTTAATTCATTGTATTGCAATTTCCGATTCAGTATCTTGGCATATGGATGAAACTGCCTGTCTTTCTTCCCGTAAACGAGAAGAACTGGCAAATCAATGTTCGAGAGCTGATTTGTGCAATTGTATTCTGCACTATAAGCATAATACTGCTCGATATTTATTGCATTACCCTTCATTGATGATGTAAATAGAAGTCGGAACATCTCGCTGTTATTTGAGTTCGTCTTGGAAACGGATAAAGCAATAAGAGGTACGGCATCCTGGGCAGCCAGAGATCTCCCTAGCTCGATTTTATCTTTTAAGACACCATGTGCTTCAGACATACCGCTTATGATGATTCCGCCAAGAGCTCGATCTGGCAGTGTAAGTAAGAACTCCAAGACAATAGAACCGCCGGTCGAATATCCACACACATAGGCTTTTTCAATACCGAGATGATCCAGGAGCTGTTTAATATCCTCTACAATTAGTGGATACGTAAGAGGAGAACTTGAATAATAACTTTTACCATGGCCTCTAATATCAAAAGTGATTACCTTATATATTTTTGATAATTCATCTTCCTGATAAGTGAAATTTTCAGATGTAAGGAGTGGAGGGTGGATAAAGATGATGGGCACCCCGTCTCCTCTAACACGGTAAGATAAAGAAACGCCATCTGCTGTTTCAAAGTAAGCCATTTTTAATGAGGCACATCCCCAGGATTGTTTTGCTCTGGAGCTTGTGCATAACTTTGAAGCATCGCAGTCATATCTTGATCTTTTAATTGGGGAACCTGATAATATCCATGTTTATTTTGATATAAAAAGATCTCGTAGCTCATTTCAATAAAGTTTGGAACACTATCTGCGACAACACGGCGTAATACAGGGTTTGTCATCTCAAGTGCTGTCATGGCTAAAAGCGTAGCTAATGATTTTGTGTTTCCTAACATGTATGCAGATAATCCTTTGTCTGAAAGGTCGTTCACAGATTGATTTGGCTTTTTCGGCGCTCCCGGCTTAATGCCATAAACAATAGTGTTATCCTGGTTCATTTTGTATTGCTGAGTCGGAACTTTCGGGTCTTGTCCAGTACTGAAGCAATCAACGATTGTATTGTACATTTGGGTTACAAATGCAGATTGGCGGTGGTTGATATCTTTTAAGATCGGGTCCTTAATGTGCTGATCATACATTTGATATTGATCAAGCATGCTGATGATACCGGCAATAATTTCATGTGCATCAAACAACTCGTGGCCGCCATGGTTTTTATTCATAGCTTGATTTGTCATCATATTTTGCGGCATTTGAGTTCCGTTTTGCATTTGATTTTGGTTTTGATTTTGGTTAGGCATAGAAATTCCTCCTAATATTTTTATTACGTCATTAGGATACCTAGTTTCAGTTTAATCATGTGTACAAATCAAAAAAACTGGCTCATTTTGGTTGCACTTACAACCTTTCTGAGCCAGTCTTTGTGTTAATTGTTATTTACTTCATCATCCCGCATTAGCCAGCCTTCAAAGTGGCGTTTAACATGGTTTTCAGCTGCTTGAAAACTATCAAACGTTTCTTCGACTGGATGTGTTTTATGTGTGATCAGCCAAGTTTCGTTATCGTCAGAGTAGATCTTTGAAACTTCCTGATATTTATTCACGTACATGGTTCCATCAGGATTTTCTTTCACATTGTGTTCGTTCTTCGGTGCATCAATTCTGCGTGGCTGTTCCTGGAAAGCTGCTACAACAAACTTCTCAAAAGCTTCTGGTGTCATCGTTCCGCCGGATGCTTTAGGGTGTCCGCCGCCTCCATACTGCTTAGCGTAAATTGAGCAATCCACTTCTTCATGAATGGTACGAAGTCCGATCCTTTTGTTTGCGATGTTCAAGATTACAATTAGATCTAAGTGAGGGTTCTCACGGTTGATCTCGTTGCCGAGCTCTGAATGATAACGTTCAGCATGAAGAATACCGATCTTGTAAGTCTTCTCCTCAGATCCTTCACCTAGGGACCAAGTGTCCCAAATCTCAACCATTTGGCGCTGCTTTTTCTTAATGTAATCAGCGATGTTTTCTTCTTCTAGATCAAGAATCGTTGTTTCCGTTTCAGAGAACTGAAATGAATCGCCTTTTAGACGTTCCATGATCTGTTCTTCAAACTTATCAGGAGGAAGAATAAAGAATAAGTCATTTAGACGTTTCGCTTCGACCTTCTGATCAAACCATTCCCATGTGTCATAAAGTCTGACTAGCTCTACATATTCTTTTAGAGCGCCTGTATCTTTCAGCTTGCCGTTCTCCAATAAATATTCATAGAAAAGGGAAGTTGCACAAGTCAGGCGATCATCGTCATAGCGGACTTGAACATGTCCCCAGTCAAATCCGTTAAAGTGAAGTGCTGTAGCATGATGGTCGATCAGTTTAACTTTCCCACCAGCATTAGAGCGTTCGTCCAGACGCATCATTAATTCTTCGTTTACGGCGATATCCGTAATAATAATTTCTGTTTTTCTTTCTTTTGGGTTATCCAAAAGCTGTTCGACTCGGTCGTTGATCGTTCCATGTGAACAATAAGAAATTTTGCAGTTGTCTCCAAAAGCTAGCTGTGCGAGGTAGCCGCACGATTTTCCGTCTAAATCGTTGTGTGAAAATAAATGAATCATGTTAGTATCCTCTCTATTTTGCTCTCTGTCTAGAGTATCGTTATAATGCGGAAAGTTCAACCTAAAAAAACATTTACAAAAGATGGAATTAGGTAGAAAATGGTAGTAGAACATTGTTACATAGAAAATTGGGGGTTTTAGAATGAAAGATTTTCTGAAAATATTTCAGAACCGAAACTTCAGCAAGCTTTTTTTAGCTGGGTTTACTTCAATGATGGGGAGTATCATCGGCGTTACAGCTTTTATGTTTTATTTATTAGATAAGTTTGGTGAACAGCCATTTTATGCGACACTGGCTGAGTTGATGTATTCATTGCCTACATTAGCCGTCTTTTTTATTGTAGGTGTGCTTGCAGACAGGATGGATCGTCAGAAGATCGCTTTATATTGTGACTGGATTTGCGCTGTCCTATGTTTGGCATTAATGGGTGCAATCTGGCTGGATTGGATGCCATTAATCTTTGCAATTCTATTTTTGAGAAGTGCCGTCGGCAAGTTCTTCTTCCCAGCGGACCAAGCCATGGTACAAGGAATCTTATCCAAAGATGAATATGCGATTGCTGCAGGATTGAATCAGATGGTTGGAAGTATGTTCATGCTTTTTGGAAACATGCTGGCGATCTTTATTTACTGGAGTGTCGGTATTCAAGGAGCTATCGCATTTGACCTTGTTACATATGTGGTTTCCGCTATATTAATCATGAGTATGAAAGTGAATGAAGAAGTGCGTTTGCCGAATGGAAAACATAAGTTTAAAGATATTAATATCGGGATGGTATGGAAAGACTTTGGTGCAGGCTTCGCCTATATAAAAAATTCTAAATTGCTGATGTCTTTAATTTTTGGTTTTTTCTTGTTCGGTGTAGTCAATGGCGGTCTTTCAGTCATGCCTGCATTTATTATGAAATACAAACTCGCTCCAGAAAATTATGAGCAAATGATGATGTGGATGGGTGTTGTGTTTGGTGTTTCTGTCCTGGCTGGAAGTGTCATTTGTTCGATGCTTGCTAAGAAGATAAAGCTCTCAACGGCTATTATTATTGGTCTTTTTGCAAGCGGAGTAGCAATTGGTCTTTGTGCAGTAGCTGCAAACATTTGGGTTTTCTTTATTTTCACTGCTCTAATGGGGCTTAGTATCCCGCTTGTTAACATCGGCTTAGGCGGATGGCTTCCAAAAATCGTTGATCCAAAAATGATGGGGCGTGTTCAAGGTGCAATCACACCGATTAATATGCTTTCACACACGGTCACACTTGCGTTGATCGCGGCGTTCTTCCCAAAATTTTTATCGGTTGAAGCGCTATTCTGGGTAGTAGGTGGTGCACTCTTTATTGTTGGCTTGTTCTATATGGTCACATTGCCTAAATATGATGTTGAAGAAACAGAAGAAACAACTGATTTGGATCTGAAAGAAAAAGTACCAGTGTAAAGCTGGTGAAAGTAACGAACCCCTTATATAATGAAAGGCGGAGGGGAAGTTATGGCATTATTTCAAAGTATTCTATTCTGGGTTTTTATTATATTGCCTATCGTTCTTTTTATTGTGGCCATCGCCAGAACATCGTGGGTGTTGATGCTTGTGAACTTGTTTTTAACACTGCCGTTAGTTTGGTTTGTAGGCTGGATTACGGAAAGATATGGTGCATTATTTGTTGTTATCGCTATTCATCTCATCACAGGTGTATGGCTGTGGGTGAAAAGGCAGCGAATGGATTTTAGATATTAGTATTAAGAAGGATTCTGCAGAGTTCCATTTCTGCAGAGTCTTTTTTATTTAAAAAAATGGACCGGCTGGGATGGCCGGTCTCGCTGGTGGGGAGGTTAGGCGTTGGAATATCTAACCTATAATCAGAATAACACGAACAAGTGTTCTTGTAAATGGTTTTACATTTTTAATTTAGCAAGCATTCAGGAATGTGTCAGGATGATGTCAAAGGGGAATTATGGGTCATATACCTTGCCGATTTTTATGTAAAAGGCATACACTATATTTTAAAACATAGTGTTCTGATTTGTTAGGAAGGGATTGTCGTTTTGTGAACTATTTATACGATGCATATATCAAAAATGAAACGCAGCAGAATTGGTTTAAGAAAATAGATGCTTTGGCAAAAAAGTTTGCTGAGAGAGCCGATAAACATGATCGCGAAGGCAGTTTTCCGTTTGAGAACGTTAAGGAGCTTAAAGAGGCTGGATATCTTTCGCTAACGATTCCGAAAGAGTTTGGCGGAGAAGGGTTGAGTCTGTATGAGTTTGTTCTTCTGCAGGAAAGAATTGCAGCAGGAGATGCAGCAACAGCATTATGTCTCGGATGGCATCTTGGCAGTTTTCTTGAACTAGCCGAAGAGCGGACGTGGAACGAAGAGATGTTCCGTTCGTTTTGCGAAAAAGTGGTGGGAGATCAAGCTCTTGTGAATCGTGCTGCATCTGAACCTGCCACTGGCAGCCCAACGCGCGGCGGGATGCCGCAAACAAAAGCAGTGAAGCAAGGTGAAGACTGGGTGATCAATGGCACTAAGACTTTCACATCAATGGCGCCGGCGCTCGATTATGCCATTGTTTCTGCCCAAATCGGGGATACGGGAAAAAAAGGAAACTTCTTAATTGATATGAAGCAAAATGGAGTAACTATAGAAGAGACATGGGATACAGTCGCTATGCGGGGAACCCGAAGCGATGACCTCGTGATGAAGGATGTAACCGTAAGCGGTGAGGCTCTTGTTGAAGAAGAACGTGGAAAATTAGACCTTCCAAAAGCGTGGCTGCTTCATATTCCTGCTTGTTATCTTGGGGTAGCAGTGGCGGCGAGAAATGAAGCCGTTAATTTCGCAAAAAGCTATAAACCGAATAGTTTGCCAGGAGCCATTGCTGAGGTCCCTGAAGTTCAACGCAAGATCGGTGAAATGGAACTTGAATTATTTAAAGCCCGAGAGCTTTTATATACAACCGCTGCAAAATGGGTGAAGGAACCCGAGTCCAGGATGGAAATAGGACCTTCACTAATGGCTGTTAAGCATTTGGCAACAAACTCGGCTGCAAGAGTTGTTGATCTCGCGATGAGGATTGTAGGAGCGAGAAGCTTGGCCATGTCTAATCCGCTGCAGCGTCATTACCGTGATGTGCGTGCGGGACTTCATAATCCGCCGATGGATGATATGGTGATTAGTGCATTGGCGAAAAGAGCCTTAAATGAGTAGTAGAACATCACACACATTTTAAAAAGTCTTTTAGCTCCAAAACGGAGCTGGAGGGCTTTTTTGTTGTTTGATAATGTGGTGCGAGGGTATCGGAGAGGGCAGATTTTGTCGAGAAATGTAAACTCGTGGATAAACAGCTAAAACTTTTTGATTGGGGGCTAAAACTCGTGGATAAACTGCCCAAATTTCTGGATTGATGCCGCTTTTTTCTGGATTCGACCTCTTGAACAAACTTTAATACCCCGTTAGGTATGTTCTTGAAACAGTTTCGGCACCCGAAACTGTTCCTAATTTGGTCACTTTACATTGGGGTCAACCTGACTTTTCATATATTTTGCTGAAAATCACCTTGATTTCCTACTAAAATTGAAAAATCCCTTCTGAAAATAATCAGAAGGGACATCCTCAATTAATAAATGAATCTCCATGAAGCTTAGTTCTCCGTTTTCATCCAAAAAAACTACCTCTGTTGGGGCTCGTAAAAACAAAGTTTATTTCCGAATGGATCCCCAATCCTGATTTCCAGATGGCCATGAGCGGTTTCTAATCCAGGTCTTGCATACTTGTATTTTTTTGAACTTATTTTATTGTGCAGCTCCTCAATACCTTCAACATGTATTCGGATTTTAATGCCAGGGCTGGAATCACCATAATGTTCTGAAAGATGTAATTGGCAAGAACCTGCTGACACCTGCATATATAAAGGATAATCTTCTTCATATCGGTGCTCCCAATCGAGTTCAAACTCCAAAAAGTCTAAATAAAATTCTTTTGCTTTCTCTACATCAAATATTCGAAGGACCGGAGTAATGCTCTTTGCTTTAATCATGTAATAACCTCCTATCATTAAATTTTCTCTACCAAACCTTCCGTTACCTTTATGTTTATGAAGGATTTTTCTTCCAGAATAAAGAATTGTAAAGGAAAGGGAGGACACTATGAAACTCGGAACGGTCGTTTATTATATTTTGTTTTTACCACTCGTATTTTTGATATTTTTCCAGGAGAATTGGTCTCCTTGGCTCATAGCCATTCTTGTTATTGTTTTATCGACCAGTCTTCGGAAGGTTACAGATAGTGTCGCTTTTCTGCAAAAGAAGATTCACTTCCTTGCCGGATGTGGTGTTCTTTATGGGATGCTGATCATTTGGGCAGCTGTGCTTGAATATATCGTTTATTAGAGGAGGATACTCAATTGAAAGAAAAACTAGTTCGTGTAGGTACCACGTATGTACCCGTTCAAGATCCAAACGTATCAGCGAAATGGTACGCTGAAAATCTTGGAGCTGAAATTAACTATCAGGATGAAGATAAAGCGATTATGAATCTAGCAGATCAAAGCTTTTTCCTCGTGAGAGCAGAGAGAAACGAGAGTGCTAACTTCACAGATTACAAGGGTAATCAAAGATTCAGTTTAACGTTTGAAGTCGACGGGATTGATACGCTGTATAAATTGCACGAGGAGTTCAAGAGTCTAGGAATTCAGACTGGTGAAATTGAGGACCGCGGTCATGCGGGCGAGAATTTTGTATTCTGCGATCTGGATGGAAACAAATTTGATGTATGGAGTGAATTAAGTCCGTCATTTAAAAAAATGCGCGCTTCTTATTACGAGGAGGTATAAAAATGAGATGGGTGATCGGTATCATCTTCTCTTTGTTAGGGGTTCTTCTACTAACGCAAGGTCTATCTTTAAGAGCGGTTGGAGCGGAAACCATAGATGGTGATGGTATCGGCGTTTATTTCTTAGGCATGGAAATCAATGATAAAGTGGCAACCGCCGATATACCGACTTACGCTAATGGCTTTTTAGGAACAGGCACGATTCTTTTGCTTCTTGCTGCCTCACTTTTTGTTATCCTCCTAAAAGAAAAAAACACATTCAAACCGATTCGAAGAAAAAATCATGCTTGAGTTTTATGTGAAAAGGGAAATTTCATAGAAAGATAATAGGGAACCAGGGATGAAGTCTCAAGGTTCTTTTTTCTTTCTAAAAATGTGCTGAGGAGGTGAGAGTATGAAAAAGAGACTTGTGCTCGTATTCATTTGCGGGTATTTATTGCTTGGTCCTTCCGCAATAGCATTGTCTCCTACAATCGGTGATAACGCTGTGAACCTGTCTCACTATACTCCAATAAGCACGACAATAGTCAGCAATGAACACGTATTATATAAAAAGCAAAACCCGCTCGAATAAATGAGCGGGTTTCTGTATGGTTCTTATCGTTTTCCGCTTAATCCGTACATGACAAATTCAACGATTTGCTCAATTTCTTTGTCATCATCCCAATCCTGGTTAGGAAAGAGAAGGAAGCGTGGGAGAATGTAACCGATGATGCCTGAAGCCGACATGCGTATGATGGTTTCAGGTGGCAAGTCAATGATTTCTCCCTTTTCCTGAAAGTGCTCGATGATTTTCTTAAACTTTCCGTACACGTGCTCGGTGAAAAGCTTCTGATAGGGTTCGCGAAGCTCGTCGTGGAACGCAATCTCTTGAATGAAAATTTTTAATACGGAGAAATGTTTTTTTACGAATTCCAGACGATTTTTCGCAACCATTCTTAAAAAATCCTCGTAATGCTCATACTCCTTCTCAAATACTTCTTTGGCAAACGTTTTTATAAAGAAAGGGGCTGCAAACTTTGCCATTGTCGGCGTAACGATCGCTAAAAGTAGTTCTTTTTTTGTTTTGTAATGGCGGAAGATTGTACCTTCAGCGACCCCTGCTTTCTTTGCAATTTCACTTGTGGATGATGCTGCAAATCCTTTTTCTGAAAAAGTATCGATCGCCGCTGCTAATATTTTTTGCTGCTTTTCACTAATGACAGCGTCGTCGGTGTCATTCATCAGCTCTTTAATCCATTCTTGATCGGACATGAGTGTTTCTCCTTTAAACGTGCGTTTCTTATATTATAGACACATCTTTCGTCAGTGGACAAACGGTTACAGCTTTCTGTGTTTTTTTAACGCCAATACATTCAATACCATAAAGAGCAATGAAAAGCCTGCAAGTACAAGAACCTCGTCGTAAATCTCTGACCATCCTCCGCCTTGGATCATGACATCGCGAATCGCCTGCCCGCCATAAGTCAACGGCATGAGATAGCTTAATGGCTGGAGCCAGTCGGCCATCGTTTCGATGTTAAAGAGTCCTGAAAAGAATACTTGTGGAACGACCACAAGCGGTATGAACTGAATCATCTGCAGCTCGTTTTTTGCAAATGCCGATAGCAAAGTTCCAAGTGAAAGAGCGGTTACAGCAAGCATGAGTGTGATCAAGATAACGAACCAGATGGAACCGGCCATCATGATATCAAGTACATAGATCGAGAACGAGACAATGATCGCGGATTGGATGATGGTGAAAATCCCGAATCCTAAAACATATCCCGCAACCATTTCCCAGCGGCGCATCGGTGTAGCAAGCAATCGTTCCAGCGTGCCTGTCGTTCTTTCGCGCAAAAATGAAACGCCTGCGATCAGGAATACGAAAAAGAAAATGAAGAATCCGATTAGAAACGGTCCGATGTAGTCGAAGGATTCCATATCAGCAGATCCGTGCAGGTAGTCGATTTCTGTTTCCATCGAGCTTTGCTGATGATTTTGTGGAGTCAATGACTTCAGCGTTTTTTCCACAGTCATCATTACCGCTTTGTTAGCTGTCGGGTTGCTTCCTTCCAGCGTAATTTTCGTTGATGGCGAGTTAATTTCAACGATTGCATCCAGTTTTTCATTTTCTAAGTCTTCTGCAGCTCTTTTTTTATTTTCATAGACAATAAAAGAGTTATCAGCCTTCTCAAGTTGTGAAGCAATCTGTTCCGAGTTGCTTATTACAGCGATCTCAGGGTCATAGTCATTTCCAGAAAAAACAAGGTTCACAAGCGTTAAGATGAGTAATGGTGCCAGAAACATCATGGCAAGTGTTCGTTTATCCCGGATGAACTGCCGGATGATTCGTTTAACTAAAGCTCTAGTTCTCATTTCGGACACCTCCGTAATAAAGAAAAGCATCTTCGATCGTTGCACTTGCTGTGGATTCTTTCAGCTGCTGAGGCGAACCTGAAGCTATTAATCTTCCATCGCGAAGCATGCCAAGCTGGCCGCATTTCTCCGCTTCATCCATCACGTGTGTGGTGACAAGTATCGTGGTACCAGCGTCACTAAGTTTGTAAAGTTCGTTCCAGATCGACTGGCGAAGAACAGGATCAATCCCAACAGTAGGTTCATCTAAAATTAAGATCTCGGGTTCATGAAGAAGGGCTGCAGCCAATGATAACCGTCGTTTCATTCCACCTGAGTACTGTTGAACAGGCTTCTTTAAAAATTCAGTAAGGTTCACTAGCGAAGCAGCATGTTCGATACGTTCTTTTTGCTTAGTTCCTTTTAAACCGTAAATGGAAGCGAAGAACTCCAGATTTTCATGACCGCTCAATTCAACATAAAGAGCGTCAGATTGAGCCATAAAACCAATGCGGGTCATGTTCTGAAGATTAGGCATGGGTGTATCGAGCACTTCAATACTGCCTTTTGTAGGAGTTTCAATTCCGGCGATCATTTTAACGAGAGTCGTTTTTCCAGCACCCGATGGACCAAGTAGTCCGTAAATCTCATTCTTTTTTACGTTTAACGAAATATTTTCAAGAACACGCTGAGAACTATAGTTTTTTGAGACATCAAATACTTGGATAACAGATGTCATGTGGAGAACCTCCTTAGGTTGATTAAACATAAGTGAGTAATCACTCATTTTCTAATTTTAGCATATGACAGTGGACAGAAAGTTGTCAAGTGAGTACTCACTCATTTTTGTAATAAAAAAAGAGATCCCCGATTTATAAGGGATCTTCTAATATTTGAGGGGTATTCACAGTTCTAAATGTTACTTAATTACCAGTACCGGACATTCAGCTTTTTGCACAACGTAATGACTGACACTTCCTAAGAATAATTCTTTTACACCGCTTAAACCCCGGCTTCCGATCACGATTAAATCGATGCCGTTTAAAGATGCATAGTGGGTAAGTACGTTTCCTGGGTGTCCTTCAATCGCTTTAGCAATGATCGGGTGATCTGTTTTTAAACTGATTTCTGTTTTCGCGTTCTGGATGATTGCTTCGTTTCTTTCTTTTAATTCGTAGGAAGCTTGTTCAACCGGATAGTTCGCATACGTGTATGCCATCGTATAAACAGGCTGGTAAACGGTGACGAGGTGAAGTTCAACATCTTTTCTCTCGTTGGCAAATTCCACTGTAAAATCCAATGCTTTTTGGCTTTCCTGTGATCCGTCATAAGCAACAAGGATGGTTTGTAAGTGATTCATCTAAAATCCTCCCTACACTTTTTATGTTTTGGAACTGATTCAAGCATAAGATGTTAGGGAGCAATCGTATGTGATGAACATCACAAACTTTTGCTGTTTTGAAATAATATTGACGAAAATTTCAGGGAAAACCATAATTAACCTATATTACAAGAAATGAGGGGTTAAAGATGTTAAAAAACAAAACTAGCTATGTTCAATTAATGATGGTGCGGAAGGGTTAGATTTCGTTAACAATGACCCTCCGTGTAAAAACACTAATGGGGGAATCTATTTATGTCTTTTAGCAATTATGGAGAACTTTGTACGGAAGTTTATGATCTTACTAAAAAAGTTGGTCAGTCTTTTGGCGGGGACATCGAGTATTACACGAGCAGACTGAAGGAAAACGGCGGACGCACCTTGGAGGCTATGGTTGGATCTGGACGTGTAATCATTCCGCTCTTGGAAGCAGGACTTCAAGTAGATGGAATGGATTATTCTGCTGAGATGCTGGCTTCTTGTCAAAAACGAATCGATGAAAAAGGGTTATCGACGAACCTTTATCAAAGGGTTCTTCAGAAACTCGATCTGCCTCAAAAGTATAACAATATCATCATTCCTGGAGGCTCGTTCTTGTTGATTGAAAAGCGTGAAGAGTCACGTCAGGCGTTGGAGCAGATGTATGAAAATCTTGAGGATGGCGGCCGTTTGATTCTGGATATTTTTCTGCCGACTGATAATTTCGAAGCGGGAAAAGTGCTTCGTACATTAACGGTAGAGTGCCTGAACGGGGACATCATTACGATGGAAGATAAACTAGTAGAAGTGAACTTCTTCGAACAGTACAAAGTATCTTATCTGAAATACGAAAAATGGCGTCAGGGAAGTCTTATACAGACAGAACTGCAGCGATTTGCAATCCGCTGGTACGGAATTGAAGAACTAAAGCTGATTATGGAGAGCGTTGGATTTAAGAATGTTTCAGTGAGCGCTGACTTCGAGTATGGTAAGAAACCGAGTCATGCCCAACAAAGTTTTGTATTTGAAGCAACAAAATAAAGAAGTAAAACCATTTGCTTTTATGAGCGAATGGTTTTTCAGTTTCTCGATTTATTATGTTTTTGTTCACTTTTTTCTAACTTAACCAAGAGAAAGTAGATGATCCCGCTAGTAATCACAATAATAAGAAATGCATTGTTAATGAAACTAAAGTCCAATTCAGTGATTTCATTTAATACTTTTCCATCAACACCAAGAAACGAAGTACTTGATCCTCTATAGTCAAGGGTGAAATAAGAAATAAGCAATCCAATGAGCAGTCCGCTAATTATTGAGATTTTTCCTTTCATCACGTTCACTCCCTTTGTTTATTAGATTCCATTTTTATACAATAAATTCCTTTTAAAAAAGACTCCTATCAAAGGAGTCTTCATACAAGCTATTGATTTTGTGTTTTCTGATACCGATACTGCTGCCATCTGAAGCGGATAAAGCAGCCAACGCAAAATCCTAAAATAGCGATGAATGAAGCTGCTGCTACCATTGCAGTTGCTGCTAAAGCAAGCCCAGTCCAATTCAGTGTGTATGAGATGAATCCTAGAGCTAATAGCGAAATGGCGATAAGCTGGTTAAACTGCTGCTGATCTTTATCTTCAGGAATATATTCAGATGGTTTCTTTTTCAAAAATAATGCTGCAACCCTCATCACCGGATTAAAGTTAAAGAACATTCCAAGTAATCCTGCGATAAGCGGCAATAATAGAATCCAAGCTTGACCGGTGAGCCATGTGGCTGTAACTGATAAAAAAATGAACCATTGATTCGTGCGGACTAAAGGTCTAGGGATAGAAGTAGGACTTTTTGTCATAATAATTCCGACCTTTCTTATAGGTTTAGTTATTATAGTGTAAGTGTATTCGGTCGATATGTGAAGTGTTAAGCTCGAATAAATTTAAGAAGGGGATTATAGAGGAGAAAAAGAATCATTAAGAAGAGGTGATCCAGATGATAATAAAACGAGACGATAAAGAGGTCCATTATCAATATGCTGAGGAAATCCGAGAAAAACTGAATCAGGACACGTTTGCCCAGTGGCTCGGGATTGAACTTACAGAGATGGGACCAGGAACTGCGGAAGCTGAGATGATGGTAACGGAGAACATGCTGAACGCACACGGTACAGCGCATGGAGCAGTGCTTTTTGCGATCGCCGATTTTGTGTTTGCAGTAGCATGTAATTCATATGGAAAAACTTCGGTAGGGCTGTCGGTGAATATTGGTTATTTAGCAGCCTGTCAAAAAGGAGACAAAATAACGGCAAAAGCTTCAGAAATCAAGCGGAACCACCGCACTTCCTGGTACGAAGTGACGGTTGAGAACGAAAAAGAGATAGTTGCTCATTTGAGTGCACTGTCCTACAGGAAGAATGACTATTTTGTAGGCGGGGAAGAGTAGCAAGGGGAATAATCACATAAAAAGTGGAGAAGGTCTCATAGAAAGTTAAGATAATCACATAAAAAACGCTCCTCATCATATAAAAATTAACCTTCATCACATAATTTGTTTTATATTTCCATATACAGCAATTCCACAAACAAAAAACGGAGTAAGGCAGATTCGCCTTCACTCCGTTTTTATTATTTCTGCAAAGTTTTCTTGATATATTTGATCGTCTTTCTCAAATCCTCTGCTGTCGGACGGCCAAATGGTCCAGTCTGTATATCAAAATACAGCACACGTTTTTGGTCATCGATTAAAAAGATTGCTGGTTCTCCATGCTCGCCGTGATCTTCATACAGCTGTCCATTATGAAATTGAACACCATAGGGTTCTGCAGCAACTCTTTCAGGATCACTAAATATAGGAAATGAAAGAGAGTGAGTTTCCTTCATTTTATTCAGGTTCTCCATATCATCGGTCGAAATCGCGAGTATGTGTGTGTTTAATTCATTAAAGGTGTCTATGTTCTGTTCAAGCTCTTTTAACTGATCGTTGCAAACCGGACACCATTCCCCCCGAAAGAAAACGAGCAAATGGAAACGATCATCCTTCTCTAGGTGCTGATAAAAAGAAAACGATTCTCCAGTTTCGCTTTTTAGAGTGAAATCTGGTGCCCTATCGCCTGTCTTTAACATATTACATCCCTCCAAAACATTAGACTCTCCTTTAGGTATACCTCTAATCATGAGATTTAAACCCTTTGCCCGATGTAAAAAACTATTAAATGAAAACTGGGGTCGCACTTTCAAGTTGAAAATACAGGGTTTCGATCTAGGTATATTCTACGTCTCTATGTAAAAAGATTCAAAAAATGAGAAGGAATTACAATGACTTTTTGCCCATTTTAAGTAAAAACTTTTAAAAATTAGTAGTATCTATTTGTTTTTACTAGAATAGTAAAATTTTTCTTTATTTTCAGTTATTTCACCCCTATATTAGAAATTGTCGACAACAAATAAATTTTAAGGAGTGAAGTAAATGTTTAAGAAGATTGCCACTATGGCAGCAGTATTACCATTAGTTGTATCTCTTACATCACCGGCTTCAGCGGCGAAAAGTACCGAGGTAAAGGCGAATGTAACTCCTCAAGAAATTATCGTAAAATTTAAAGATGGTGTTTCAGACTTCAAGGCAAAGTCATTAGCAGTTAAAGCAAATGATGAAGTGAAAGAAAAAGGACCAAAATTCCACGTAATCAAAGTTAAAGAAGGAACAGTGGAAGAAGCTATCGCAGAATATGAAAAGAGCGGAGATGTAGAGTACGCGGAACCGAACTATACATACCATGCTTCTTGGACACCGAACGACACGTACTTCTCAAATGGTGTACAATGGGCACCTCAAAAAGTCAGTGCACAATCAGCTTGGGATATTACTCGTGGATCTTCGTCAGTAAAAGTAGCTATCATCGATACGGGTGTTGACTACAACCACCCAGACTTAGCGGGCGGAGTTATCAAGGGTTATGACTACGTTGATAACGATTGGGATCCAATGGATCTGAACAATCACGGAACACACGCAGCAGGTATCGCAGCTGCTACAACAAACAACTCTCGCGGTATTGCTGGGATGGCGCCAAACGTTTACATTTATGCAGTGCGCGTTCTTGATGCAAACGGAAGCGGATCTTTAGATGATGTAGCAAACGGAATCTACCATGCTGTTGATAACGGTGTAAAAGTAGTTTCATTGAGCCTTGGCGGACCAAGTGGAGCGACTTCACTTCAAAACGCTGTAAACTATGCAGCATCTAAAGGTGTAGTTGTTGTTGCTGCAGCAGGAAATGAAAGCACATCTGCTCCAAGCTACCCGGCTTATTATTCCAACGCGATCGCTGTAGCAGCTACTGACCGCAACGATCTTAAAGCTTCTTTCTCTAACTACGGATCTTGGGTTGATGTAGCAGCTCCAGGAGTAGACATTGCATCCACTGTTCGTAACGGCGGATATGCTTACATGTCTGGTACTTCAATGGCATGTCCTCTAGTAGCAGGTATTGCTGGATTACTAGCTTCACAGGGACGCAGTGCATCCAACATTCGTGCAGCGATCGAGAACACAGCTGATTACACATCTGGAACAGGTTCTTACTACTCTAAAGGACGTGTAAACGCAGCTGATGCTGTTCGCTACTAATCTATAGAAAATAGTCTAGTAAAAAGACTCTCAAGAACGGACGCCGATCCAGACTTGAGAGTTCCTTTTGTTATAATAGTTTTAAAAGACTAGTAAAAAATGTCGAAACATAAGGAGATGCTAAGAATGAATGCTTATATTCCATTTGCATAAATTGTCGATGTAGACATAATTCCTTATTTTTAAAACAGGTCTTGTGGAAATCTTTAACAGTTTGTTAGAATAGTTATAATAGTACCCTCAGCGAGAATCTTTATTCTTTTTTTCTTACACTAAAAGAAAGGAGGTTCCCATCATCTTCGAAAGTTTCATCAACCAGCAAGTCTGACATGAATTTTTACAGCCCTAGTAATTCCAAATGATTCACTAATCTTTCTTATTAAAAGGAGGTAAGGATCATGAGTGAAATTCGTTTAATTCCCTTTGTATTGGAAGATGTAATGGAAACATCGAAAGAGGAAATTCCATACGGTGTTGAAATGATCAACGCTCCTGCTTTTTGGCGTGAAGGTGAAAAAGGACAAAGTGTTGTGGTGTCTGTTCTCGATACAGGCTGTGACACAAGTCATCCCGAACTCGCGAATCGAATCGCAGGCGGTCGGAATTTCGTAGAAGGAGAAGAAGACGATTATACGGATGCGCATTACCATGGAACACATGTTGCAGGTACAATAGCGGCAACGCTAAATAACGCAGGTGTTGCAGGTGTTGCACCGGACGTGAAGCTGCTGATTTGCCGGGTACTCGGTAAAGATGGAAGCGGAACGTATCAAGGGATCATCGATGCGATCGATTATTCGGTAAAATGGAGAGGCGAGAACGGGGAGAGAGTGCGCGTAATCTCGATGTCACTCGGTGGACCGAATGATGTTCCTGAACTTCACGAATCGATTCAAAGAGCAGTTTTGGAAGATGTTCTAGTAGTCTGTGCGGCTGGAAATGAGGGGGACAACAAAGAAGATACAAACGAACATGCTTTTCCAGGAGCTTATAAAGAAGTGGTACAAGTTGGGGCAGTAGATGCCAATATGAAGCTGGCTCCTTTTTCAAATACTAATGATGAAATTGATCTCGTAGCACCAGGAGTTGATGTGATCTCAACCTATCCTGGAAATAAATATGCCAAGCTGTCTGGAACTTCCATGGCAACACCTCATGTTTCAGGTGCAGCAGCATTACTGATCGAACGGGAGGAAAAACTGTTTGGTCGCGAGCTCTCTGAAGCAGAAGTTTACGCTCAGCTCGTTAAAAACACATTAAGTATCGGGTTGACGAAAAAGGCAGAAGGAAACGGATTGCTTGTCTTAAACGCACAGGAAAAAGCGGTGTGTGATAAGGATACCTATCGAGCAATGAGAATTCCGATGGAAACGGCAGCAGCCAAAGATCCAGATTCATGATATAAGCCCGCTTCTTCGGAAGAAAGGGGTGTTGGAGAATGGCGTATAAAATATTGGCGCTTCTCATCAGTTTTGCAATGCTGGTTGTGAAAATCTATGAAGAGATGAGAAGACGTGCAAAATTGCTGGCAAAGAAAGAAGAGCTCGAAAAGAAAAAGAAACGAAAACGTAAAAAAAACGCCAAGAAAAAAGAGAAGGAAAGTGCTTAAATGAATAATTGGAACAAAAGCTGATCTTCTGGGCAAGAAGCCGTCCGGAATAGATCAGCTTTTTTGCTGTGTGGAGCCGATATTAATGTTCTACAGGATGTTTTCGATTAAAATATGGTTCAGTTTTTGAAAAAAACTGTTCAGAATAGGTTTTGGAGTGTGCGTACCAGCAGACGGCGGGGGGGGCTCGGCGTTATAAGGGCTCAAAACAGGAGGGAATCCAAAAATTTTGGGGCGAATCCACGAGTTTTACCACTCAATCCAAAAATTTTGACCTTCAATCCAAAAATTTTGGGCATTTATCCACGAGTCGACAATTCGACGAATTTCATCACTACCCACTCATAACTGCCACTAGACAAGTCAGCTTAAAAGTTGCTTCGCTCGAAAGAAAAGGAGTAGTATATTTACACTACATTGTTTTAAGAGAGGTCGTAAATATGCTTGCTTTACTCCTAATAGCTGTTGTTCTACTGATTGCGTTCTTATTCATCACGTTACACCCGGTGTTTGGAAGCAATCCCTCTAAAGAAGTCATAACAAAATACAGTTCACTCGAACATTATTCCAACGGTGCGTTCGTTAATCAAATTCCTACCGAAATGACTACGGATTTTCGATCTATGCTGCCTGTATTAAAAGAATTCCTAAAAGGAAATCCGAAAAGACAGCCCAATCGGCCGATTCCAATAGAACCGCTTCAGTTATCAAAACAATATAAGAACCAAACACCAAAGGTGACATGGTTCGGTCATTCTTCGTTATTGCTGGAAATCGATAATAAACGGATTCTTCTTGATCCGATGTTCGGGAAAGCACCGTCGCCCATTCCATGGTTTGGGAACAAACGGTATAGCAAGGAACTGCCTTTTTCAGTTGATGAACTGCCTCAAATCGATCTGGTTATTTTATCGCATGATCATTACGACCATCTTGATTATGGGACTATAAAAAAGCTAAAGAGTAAAGTAAATCAATTCGTTGTTCCGCTCGGAGTCAGCAATCATTTGAAGAGATGGGGTGTTGAGCAAGAGAGAATTCAAGAATGTAACTGGTGGGATGTAGTTGTCGCGGCGGGTCTCACTCTTGTGTGTACACCAGCAAGGCATTTTTCTGGCAGGAGTTTAACGAATCGTAACTCTACGCTATGGTGTTCTTGGGTTATTAAAGGCCAAGAGACGAAAATCTATTTTAGCGGTGACAGTGGATATGGTCCGCATTTTAAAGAGATTGGTGAAAAATATGGACCTTTTGATTTAACTTTGATGGAGTGTGGTCAATACCATGAAAAATGGGCTGCGATCCATATGATGCCAGAAGAAACTGTAAAGGCACATCTGGATGTAAGAGGGAAGATGATGATACCCATTCACTGGGGGGCATTTACATTATCACTGCATGACTGGA
Organism: Fictibacillus arsenicus; assembly: GCF_001999465.1. Lineage (GTDB taxonomy): Bacteria > Bacillota > Bacilli > Bacillales > Fictibacillaceae > Fictibacillus > Fictibacillus arsenicus. The sequence continues at coordinate 531,286 of NZ_MQMF01000002.1, read as the reverse complement.
CAGATCCAGTTGAACGGGTGGTAAAAGCTGCGGATGTGAATAATGTGATGATTTCAACCCCTCAGATCGGCGAAACGATATCCCTAGATGACGAACACCCTCGTTCTAAGTGGTGGAAAATCTGATCAGCGGATCTCAGATTTCTTTTTCATATGATGCAAAGTAAACATAAGACTAGTTAATCCAGCGGTAAGGATCGGACCAATGCTATAGATGAGGTATCTCCAGTCTTCGGTCACTATGGAACTAACAGTAAAAATAATCGGAAATCCGATTAAAACAAATAGGGAAGCGAACAAGCCGCCTTTTACGTTTTCTTTCATCATGTACTCCTTTCTTCAACCTGGTAAATTTTAACTTTATGATAACATAAAAAAGGCGGTCCCAAAATAATTTTGAGCCGCCTTTTTCTTATTTGCTTTTCCATAACTCTAATAGAGGACCTTCTTTTCCGAACAGCGGATCCGTTTCAGGCAATGGAACTAGCATAATTTCATCGAGCACTTCAGGACGTTCGTTAGGCTCACCTTTTTTCAGGTTGTGTTCCATTCCGCCTGGATAGGCTCCTCCTACTTTGAAATCGGTGCTGCAGCCGATCATTTTATGACCGGTTCCTGCGGGCAACACGATAACATCCCCCCTCGAAACGGTAACGGAAACACCGTCTTCGCCGCCTAATAATAGTACGGCTTCACCGCTCATAACCCCTAATACTTCATGTGTGTTGCTGTGGTAATGATGGTAATCGAACACGCCATTCTTCCAACCGTTCGTCCATCCGTTCTCCTCAAAAACATCCAGGGCATCCTGAGGTTCTTTTAGTTCACCAACGTACAAAAGAACTGGCCAAGAAGGATGATTTGGAATACTTCCATCATCCGTAAAGAATAACGTTTTAACATTTTCGCTCAACATTTTCATATCCACTTAACACCTCACCCGTTTTTCGATTCTTTTCCCTTTATTCTATAAAAAGAAACGAAAACCTTTTCTAAAAATATTTTTTATATAGATGAAAATGAAAGCATTCTTGCGAAAGAGCTCATTATTTGACGAAAAGTAATGTGTTTAATATAGTTTCTTTTTTGAATAATAGTGGTATTAAAAGAAGTACAAGGTTTAAATGTAATTGAAAGGTGGAATTCAGTATGAAATACAAAGTAAAGGACTGGCTCCGGTTAACGCCGCGTGAGAGATACCTGCTTTTGTTCGCTGTTTCCCAACTCCAGAAAAAACTTCGAGCAGGGTAAAAGAACCAAATAAATAAATTTAAGGCGTTTTCATTGCCACAACTCCCCCTTGTTTGGTTACAATAAGAGTAGATAAAGAACAGGGAGGAACATAGAATGGTTGACCTCAATAAGTGGTTTGAAAAAGGCATGACTCGCTATGCATATATAAATGCTATGAATACACACAAAGAGAACTTGCTATCAATCTATAATGCATTCGTACTTCCAGATCCGATGAAAGATGCGCTGCAAGGCATGCAAAAAAGCCGGTTAAGAGCAATTGTGATCACCGAAGATTGGTGCGGTGACGCGATGTTGAATCTCCCTGTTTTTATGCGAATGGCGGACGAAGCACTCATTGATGTCCGTTTTATTCAGCGTGATAAGAATCCAGAACTGATGGATCGATACCTTACCAATAAAGCCAAGTCTATTCCAATCATTATCTTTATAGATGAAAAGGGTAAGGAAATTGTGAAGTGGGGACCGCGTGCTCCGAAATTACAGCAACTGGTAGAGGAACGCAAAAGGAAGCTTCCTGCAAAAGACGATCCGCGCTATGAAAAAGCATTTAAGCTTTTTGCTGAAAAGATATCAACACTTTTCACGACAGACCACGCACTTTGGGAAGAAGTCAGTCTTGATATCATTAAAAAATTATTAGCTAAAGTAAATGTTAACAGCCTGTAACTGGGCTGTTTTTTGTCGTTCGGGAAGGTTTATGCGCGCTCGGGAAGATTTATGCTCGTCCAGAGAATATAATACGCACAATAGTAAATTTAAGTAGATTTTATAGGGTTTCTTATTGTAGAAGGCAACAAGCGATTAATAATGTATGAGGTGTAACATGAAAAAAGCGAACGTAATCATTTTGGCAGGTTTTTTGGGAAGCGGAAAAACAACCTTACTCAAGCAGCTGCTGCAGCGGGAAAAAGAAAGAAATCACAAAACAGCTGTCCTCATGAACGAACTCGGACAAGTTTCGATTGATTCTGATGCAGTCCCGGGAGATATTCCGTTAAAAGAACTGCTTAATGGCTGTATCTGCTGCTCGTTATCTGACCAGCTTGAAAAGCAGCTTTGGGGACTTTGTAAGGAAAATGAACTCGACACTTTGATCATAGAAGCAACAGGTGCTGCTCATCCGATTGATGTGCTGGACGCTTGTTTGTCACCATACCTGCTTGATGAACTGCATGTATCTGGAATCATTTCGGTCATGGATGCACCAAGGTGGCTTGATCGGGGGACGATGAGTGTGCAGGCGAAAATGCTGATGCTGGAACAAATAAAGCATGCCGACTACATTATTTGGAACAAGACTGGTGCTTTGTCAGACGAACAGAAACAATCGATAAAAAAAGATTCGGAACGCTTAAATGAAGGAACACCATACGTGCTGACCGATTATGCGAAAGCAGACATTGATCAGCTGTTCGCACTTTCTGTAAAAGACAGAAATGAGCATCAAAAAGTTACAGCCGACAAACTAAAGGTGAAAACATGGGTGTATCCGTTCAAAGGTCCTGTCAAAAAAGAAGCTTTTGAAAATTGGCTGCGCAGAGCACCATCATCGATATACAGGATCAAAGGCTATATCAAACTTGAAGACGGACAAATCTATCTTTTTCAATATTCTTACGGGCTCCCAAATTACGAAAAAGAGCTCATGAAGATGCCGTTAAGACTGGTGTTTATCGGTGAGAACTTAGATACAGAAAAATTAGCAAAAGGATTAAAACAAATAGAACAATAAAACGAATGACGCTTCGGGAATTTTCTAGAGCGTCTTTTAATTAATACAATATTTTTCTTTCATAAAATAATCCTTCTCAACCATTTCAGCTACCCCTGGAACTGTATCAGATGCACGAATATAACTGCCAATAATCTTTTCATCTCCTGTTAGGATTACCGCCTCAAGATATCTGGTATCACATTTTTGTTCTAATCGGTATTGGTGTCTCGTTATTTTCGTTTTTTCATATCCTCTAAAATCAACTCCCGCTAAATAGAAGGTTTCCAACGGCTCTGGATATTCAGGTATTGAAAAACGTTCTTTCTTAGGCAAATAAAATGCTAAATCCCAGCCTTTCTCTTCGATAAAAGTTCGGTGGATGTCTGGAATCATCTGGTGAAATGCGAGATTCATAAGGAACAGTACAAGCAAAAAAGTGAGAATGAAAAAGCCAGCTGCACAAAGTAATTTTTTCATAATAAAAACCTCCTTTTTACTCCAATACCGTTCGTTTTATGATAGGCTAATATTATCATAATTTTCCAAATAATAGATGAGGTGATTCCTTTTGCAAACAAAAGTAATAACACATGATCATCGTAAAATTCATAAAGAAATTTATGGTGAGAAGCCAGGTCCAGTGCGTATTCAACGTATGCCTCAACTGAAATATATAATACAAGAGATGAACACTGCTTATCATATGGATTGGGCAGGACGGCCAGAACCTGTGGACCAGCAGTGGATTGTATGGAAGATCGTCAATCAGCTAAAACACATTACTAAAACAAAGATAGATTATAAATTTAAGCTGATGCCTCACGAAATTATTTGGCATGAAATGAACGATAACTTAGCCACGGCTACCCAAGTGATGCAGGTTCCGGATTGCATAACAGATGAGATGTTTGAAGAAGCACAAAGGAACGTCGCTAAGAACTTAAAAGGACAGAACCCAAAAACAAAGCTTATAACTGCAGAGTCGGTTCTGTGTGTGCAAAAGTTACATGTCGGTCATTATCGTGAAACAAAAACAACACTATTAGAAGTGATTCAGTTTGCAGAGGATCAAGGATATCAAATGAAAAAGAGTCATCGGGAAATCTATCTGACACCTGCGATGAGATGCCATAATCCATCTACGTGGAAAACAATCGTGAGTGTGGAATTGGTATAAATTTAGGAGAATCTTATGAGCGCAAATAAAGTAAAATTCAAACTGGAATTGAAAGAAGAGTATAAAGGTTTCAGTTACATATTAATTCTTATATTTGTTGGTTTAATTGTTAGTTCAATTGTCTTATTGTTCGTTGGGAGGGATGATCAAGGAGAGTTGGATGCACAGGCAATTGCTTCACAATGGGCAGACGCCGAACTTCAATACAATGAATCGATGAAATATAATCTTTTGTCTGAAAGTGCCAGAACGAAATATGTAGATGTTGTTCCAGATGAAAGGAAAAAAACCGCTAGTGAAGATGAATTCGAAGAGTATGATCTTTTTCAATGGAAAATAAGGAAAAATGAATACATTTATAAGTTTCATTATTATGACATGAAGTCATGTCCTGATTGCCAAAAAGATATCTGGGTAAGAGTAAAAGCTGCAAACGGTATGTGGGAAGTACCTGAATCCACTTTTACTGAATTAAAAGCTGTCCCTATCATTAAGCATATTGAAGCAGAGCAGATCCCAACATCTGTAGAACAGGAAGAAGAAATGGAAAAGAAAAAATCCATATTTGAAAAAATACTTAACTTATAAGTTTTCAAATAAAACATGAAAGGAAAGAAAAAGCTTGAGGCAGGTCCTCAAGCTTTTTCTATATAGAAACTTTCATAAATTTGCTTACGTCTTTGAAGCCCATCTTTTCATACAGTTTTATAGCTTTGTCATTAAAAGAATAAACATTTAGTCTTACATCGCTATATCCGTTCTTTTTGAATTCTTTAAACGCTTCTTCGATTAATAGCTTCGAGTACCCTTTTCCTCTGTAAGAGGATTTTACATACAAATCGTTAATCCAGCCAATTTCATCACCTGTTAAATAGTCATAAGCCTTATCAATTTGAACCCAGCCTAACAAGGTATCTCCATCCATTAAACAAACAAAATAAGCATTGTATTTCGCAGAGTGTTCGTAAGCTTCAATCATTCTTTCTCTATTGTCCTCAGCATTACAATTTGTCGCTTCTTTACGATTTACACCAGCTAACTCATAAATTTCTTCAATCTCAACCTCAGTCGCTTTTTTGAATGCTAACCCCATACCTTCATCCCCTAATCGTTAACTTTCTTTATGATGTTAACATAAATTTTTCCTGAAAAGTATTTATTCCAGCAGTCCTCTAAGATCTTTGTAAATATAATCGGGTTTAATGCCTAGCTCATCGATTTCAAATCCTGCCCGATTGATCCATGCAGTTTTAAAACCAAAAGATGAAGCACCTGTTATATCCCAGAAGTTAGAGCTCATGAATAAAACTTCATATGGTTCTACGCCAAGTGTTTCAAGTGCATATTGATAGGCTGCTGGGGCCGGTTTGTACTGTTTTACATCATCTACGGATAAAACTTTTAAGAGATGATTTAAATCTCTTTTTTCAACAAGAGGATTCAGCATTTCGTAGTTGCCGTTTGAAAAAATAATCTGTGTTTTATTTTGATTTTGCAAGGTCTCTAATGTGGCACGAACCTCCTCATACACTTCTAGTTCTAAGTAGGATTGCATGAGAGAGTGGAGTGTATCTTCATTGCTTTGAAGAGAAAGATTTTTTAAAGTATACAAAAGGGCATTTTTCGTAACTTCAGAAAATGGTTTGTAATTGCCTGTCAGCTGATGAAGCATAAAATATTCAACCTGTTTTTTACGCCACTGTTCACTGATTGTTTTACCGTACCCCTTAAATTCAGATTCAGCTTTTTCTGAAACCGAGTGAACATCAAAAAGAGTACCGTAAGCATCATATACATAAGCTTTTATTGTCATATAAACACCGCCTTCTTTCATAAAGAATACCCTAATAGGATACATCTCAAATTTATGAAGAAATATTTTTAGTGTTCCAGGTAGAATTTTCGGCAATACGGGAATAGATAACTTATGAGGTGATAAATATGAAAATGCAATTGTACCTGTTATTTGGTTTTATCTTTGCACTGATTATTGCAACATTTGCTGTCATTAATGTTGGTGATGTTGAGGTCAATTATTTGTTTGGCACAGCTAACTGGCCGCTTATACTTGTTATTTTGGGATCTGCAGTCTTTGGAGGTCTATCTGTTGGTTTATTTGGTCTGATCAGAGTCATTCAGCTGCAAAGACAAGTGAAAAAGCTTCATCATATTCACAACGAAAAAGAATCATGGAAAGAAGAAGAAAGAAAAGAGACAGTTTCAGAAACAGATGCACCTACGCAAGAAATTCCACATGAAAAGGCAGAGGATAAATAATGAGAAAAACCCCTGAAGAAGCCAAGGCTGGTTTCATCAGGGGTTTCTTCACTTTTCGAGTAAATTTGGATTCATCGTTAAGCCATTTTCTAAGTAAAAATCACAGTACTTTTTGTAGACTGAAAAAATGTCATCCTGACCTACTATTTGATTTTCTTCATCAAAATACTGAAGAGATCCACCTAAAGTAAATAGAGTAATAACTTCTTCGTTTTCCGTTATTAAGGTATGTATATCTCCAGGGGGTTCAAAGATAAAGGTACCGGGTTTGGCTACCCATTCTCTCTCAGCATATCGCCATTGACCTTTAAGATTAAATCCAATAACATTTCCGCCTGTATGCCTGTGGCGGGTAAGTACTTGATTTGGTTTTATTTTAAACAAATAAGTCCAAGTTCCTGTTGTAAAATCAAAGCGAATGGGTTTAAAATGACATGTTTTATTTTCATCAAAAGGAACCCATCTCATATCATTGGTATCAACTACAATTTCAGGCAGCTGAAGTTTTTCTGCAAAATGGATTAAGTCTAGATCTAGAAGCTCTTTCAAGTAAGAAACCCTCTTTCTTGTATTGGTTCATAAATCTAAAGTTCCTCACAAAGTAAGTAAATTCCTTTTTCTGAAATTTTAAAATTATACTTGAAAGCGAATTCAATTAAGGTTAAGATAGACAACAAATCATATCCGAAACGTTTTGGAGGATTAAAAGTGGCCACGATTAGGGATGTAGCAAAAAAAGCAGGAGTATCTGTTACAACGGTTTCAAGAGCGTTGAACGGATATTCTGACGTAAACGAAAAAACAAGAGAGCGAATTAAAGAGATCGCAAAGGAACTAAAATACAGTCCAAACTTATTGGCGAGAAGTCTCGTGATGAAGAAGACAAAAACGATCGGTTTGCTCGTTTCAGGTCTAAGGATTGAAGGAAGCAAAGACAATTTCACGTATGAGGTGCTTTGCGGAGTAAATGATTGTGCTGGAGAACTCGGCTATGAGTTAGTTCTCATCAGTACAGACTCGAAAAAACAGCAGGAAAAGACGTACAATCAGCTTGTTCAAGAGCGGAAAGTCGAAGGAATTATTCTGCAAGGAATTAAAACGGATGATCCCTATCTAGAAGAAGTTCTGAAAAGTGATATCCCGTGTATTCTCATTGACATCCCGATGGAGAGCGATTCAGTTGGATATGTCACAACCGATAATAGAGACGGTGCGAAATCAGCTGTCACACACCTATTGAACCTTGGTCATAAGCATATTGGGATGATCAACGGACACAGCCAGGCTTTCGTCAGCCAAGAACGGCTGGAAGGCTATCAGGAGGCTCTTCAGGAAAAGGGGGTTGTCTCTAATGAATCTTATGTTGTGGATGGTGCTTTTTTAGAAGAAAAAGCAGAAACCGAAACGGCAAAGCTTCTTCAAGAGCGTCCTGAAATTACGGCACTCTTTTGTGCCAGTGACCTAATGGCGATGGGGGCGATAAGAGCAGCCAAGAAAATGGGACGAAAGCTTCCAGAAGACTTATCGATCGTCGGTTTTGACAATATTATTCTGTCAGCCTATTCCACACCTTCACTTACTACGATTGCTCAAGACCGCTATCAGTTAGGGTTTGAAGCAACGAAACTTTTAACAGACATGCTCGAAGGAAACAAAGGCAGCAAAAGGAAAGTGCTTAACACAACATTCATAAAAAGAGAATCAACTTCTGAAAACCACAATTAGTGGTTTTTAAAATACAAAGTACCGAAAACGTTTTGGGGAACTTTTCAACAAAAGCTCTAAGATTGTTGCTTTTAAGTAATTTATTCATTTCCTTCACTGACAAGTTGATCGGAGAGTAAGGTGCAAGACTCCTACGGGACGAGCGGTCAGGTGGAAACTCCTAATGGCGCGTAGCGGCAGGAGGCTCACCGCACGCCCCGTGGAAAGCGAGTAACCTGGAGCGGAAATTAACTACTATCAAAAGCAACAAGATATACGAAAAACATCTAAACAAAACAGGAGGAAACAACCGTGAATTACCGCGTAATTAAAGAGAACGATTTATTTTTCTTAACCGATGACAAAGGAAATATTCCACAGGAAAACAGCTATGGATTGGGGCTCTATACACAGGATACGAGGTTCTTAAGTAAGTTTGATATCAAAATCAACGGTCAAGATCCTATTCTTCTTTCATCTTCAGCCGATGAGAACTATATGGCAAAAATTTTGCTGACCAATCCTCACATGGAAGAGGACGGAGAGCTGATTCTTTGGAGAGAATCAGTAGAGATTGAAAGAAAGCGTTTAATCTATGATGGTGTGCTCTATGAAACACTTCAACTGAAAAACTATTATCCAAAGCCAGTGGAGTTCGAAGTCAGCCTACATGTCGATGCTGATTTTACAGATATGTTTATCGTACGAGGATTTCAATTCGGTGATGTAGGCAAGAAAACAGGAGAAGAAGTGACGGATCGATCATTGAGCTATTTTTATAGAGGAACAGATGAAGTTGAACGAGCTACCAAAATTCAATGGGATCGTGATGCGGTATCTGTGAAAAAAGAAGGAGTGGTTGCATTCAAGTTTCGTTTGAATCATGGAGAAGCTCAGTCTGTGACCTTTACCGTTTCACCTGAGATTGATGGAGAGTCAGGTACGGTTATTGAGCCGGATGCTGCACTTCAACTTCTTAAAGGCTCTTACGAAAAGTGGGAGTCTGAAACTACAAGTGTTGAAACGGATTACGAACCGCTTCAGAGATTAGTAGACCGCGGAATACAAGATTTGCGTGTCCTTTTGACAGACATTGGACATGGGCAGTTTCCAGTTGCCGGTCTACCATGGTTCGGAGTACCGTTCGGAAGAGACAGTTTAATAGCGGCGCTTCAAATGCTAGCATTCAATCCTGAGATTGCAAAAGGAACTCTCTTAACGATGGCATCTCAGCAGGGGACAAAGGTGGATCCGTGGCGAGATGAACAGCCAGGTAAAATCATGCATGAGATCCGTTACGGAGAACTTGCGGCAACAAACCAGATTCCGTTTACCCCATATTACGGAACGATTGACGCGACACCGCTCTTTTTAGTCCTTTTATCTGAATATACAAAGTGGACTGGTGACCTTTCTTTAGCAGAAAAACTTTCGCAGAACGTGGACGCTGCGCTCATGTGGATCGATGAGTACGGTGACCGCGATGGTGATGGCTTTGTTGAGTATCATCAGGAATCCAGTAAAGGCATCGCGAACCAAGGCTGGAAAGACTCGGGTGACTCAATCGTTCATCGAAACGGTGATTATGCTGAAACACCGATCGCGCTCTCTGAAGTTCAAGGGTATGTGTATCAGGCAAAACAAGGAGTAGCAACGATTTATGAAGCACAAGGGAAAACGGAGGAAGCGGCAAAGCTTCGGGATCAAGCGGATCAGTTAAAGCGAAGATATGATGAAGCGTTTTGGATGGAAGATCAGGAGTTTCATGCCATTGCTTTAGATAAGGAAAAAAAACAAGTAGGAACATTAACGACGAATCCGGGGCATGTGCTCTTTGCAGAAATGTTAGAAGAAAACAAAGCGGATGCTGTAATTGAAAAGTTAATATCTCCAGCCTTCTTCTCAGGATACGGCATTCGTACGATGGCTGAGGGAGAAGCAGGATATAACCCGATGAGCTACCATGACGGCAGCATCTGGCCGCATGATAACAGCATGATCCTGCTTGGAATGAGCAAACTTAACCGCCAGTCAGCGGCCAACACAGTCATTCATGGCTTGATCGAAGCGGCTGAACACTTTGAATATGACCGCTTGCCTGAACTGTTCTGCGGTTACGGTACTGAGGCGGGACGTGCTGTGAAATATCCAGTAGCGTGCTCACCGCAAGCATGGGCAGCAGGAACTCCGCTTGTTTTTATCCAAACGATTCTTGGGCTGTTTCCTGACAGTTTAAACAAAACGATTACGCTTTGCCCGCAACTTTTAAAGGGAATGAACGATTTGCATGTTATGAAGATCAGAATTGGAAAAGGTTATCTTTCTGTAAAAGTCACTCGTAATGGAGAAGAAATGATTACCACCATTGAAGAAAATACGACTGGTTACGAGGTTGTCCAAAAACAATTAGCCTAATTCAAGCTTTGAAGAAGGGAGAGAGAAACAATGAGACCTGCAAAATGGATGTCAGCGGTTTGTTTATCTTCACTGTTACTGACAACTGCACTGTCGGGCTGCGGCAATGACGAAGAAAGTGACACAGAAAAAACAGAGATCGTCTTAAGTGGATGGGGAGGTAATCCCGTCGAAAAGAAACTGTTGAATGAAGTGCTTGCTGATTTTGAAAAAGAGCATCCGCACATCGATGTGAAGTTGAACACGATCAATGATCAATATATGGATGTGCTCAAAACCCGGCTGATCGGTGGAACAGCGGCTGACGTGTTTTACTTAGATGCGTTTGAAGCTCCTGCCTTGATCGAGACAGGTGCGATTGAACCACTTAATAAGTACGTAACGGAAGAATTCGATATTGATGACTTTGAGAAACCGATGATCGACGCTTTTAGAAGTGACGGTGAACTTTATGGATTGCCCAAAGATTATTCAACTCTAGCCCTTTTTTATAATAAAAAAATGTTCAAAGAGCACGGCATCTCAGGACCGCCAAAAACATGGGAAGAGCTAGAACAGATCGCAAAAAAAGTGACCGATGAAGAAAAACAAGTGTACGGACTCGGTGTTATGCCGCAGATTGAGCGCTTATATTATCTGGCAGAATCCCAGGGCGGGGAAGTGATTACAGACGGACGCGCCAGCTTTGCAGATGACAAAGTAGTAAATGCTATCCAGCCGATTGTGGATATGCACTTGAAAGATAAATCTGCAGCTACTCCATCCGAAGTTGGAGCAGGACAGTCTGCGGGTGAAATGTTCGGCCGCGGGAAAGCGGCAATGGTCGTTGAAGGAAACTGGAACATTCCTTATATGGAAGATACTTTCCCTGATATCGACTATGGTACAGCAGAACTCCCAACCGTTAACGGGAAAAAGGGAACGATGTCATTCACAGTCGGTTATGCTATGAATTCAGAATCTGAACATAAAAAAGAGTCGTGGGAACTAATTGAATATCTCACCGGCAAGGAAGGCATGGAAAAGTGGACAAGCAAGGGTTTTGCATTGCCGACGAGAAAATCGGTTGCGGCTGAACTCGGCTTTGATCAAGACGAACTGCGCCGGCCATTGGTTAACGGAGCAAGCTATGCGACCGTATGGCAGGATGGTCCTTCACTTCCGATCGTCATGAACAACTTTAACAACCAGTTTCTCAGTGCATATCTTGGAGATCGTAAATTAAAAGAAGCGCTGAAAGATGCTGAGAAACAAGCGAACAGAGAAATAAAGGTTACAGAATAACGAAAAAGAAGTGAGGTGAAGAACGTGAAAATGTTTACGAAAAAAGAGAGGAAAGAAGCGGGACAAGGCTATCTGTTTTTGCTTCCGACAATCCTTATACTAGGCGTATTTGTTATCGCCCCAATCCTTTATGCTGTTTTCTTATCTTTTCATAAAGTGGAGCTGCTCGGTGGTGCTAGTTATGAGTTTCGGGGGCTGGATAACTTTTTAAAAGTAACCTTTGATGACCGTGCGATTATCGCTTTGAAAAACACCGCCATATATGTAGCGGTGGTTGTCCCTGCACAGACCTTCTTGGCGCTGGTGCTTGCGGCTTCCTTGAATGCAGGGCTTAAGGGGCAGAAGTTTTTCCGGGTCGTCTATTTCTTGCCGACCTTAACATCATCCGCGGTGTTAACCCTGATCTTTATGTGGATGTATAATCAGAACGGCTTGATCAACTATGTACTGAAGATCTTTCATCTGCCGACCTATAACTGGATTGGGGACCCGGACGTCGCACTGATCGCCATCATGATCATGAACATTTGGGCGACAGCACCTTTCTTTATGGTCATCTATCTTGCGGCGCTGCAGGATATACCGGACAGTCATTATGAAGCAGCCGAGCTGGACGGGGCAGGTGCAGTTCAAAAGTTTTGGCACATCACGGTTCCGAACCTGCGTCCTGTTACATCATTCGTAGTAATCATGGGAATCATCGGAACGTTCCAGCTGTTTGATCAGTCGTACATTTTCTCAGGAGGATCGGGCGGACCGAACAACTCCACGCTGACAGTTGTTCTTTTAATCTATCAATATGCATTTAAGACGCTTGGGACGATGGGTTACGCAACAGCGATCGCCTTCATGCTTGCGATCATCATTCTAGTGGCTACATTAATACAGCGCAAATTCTCAAAAGAAGAATCACTTTACTAAGGAGGAGATTCCATGAAAAAACGATCGGCTGGAAGAAAAGCATTATATGTCATCCTTGTCGTCTACGCGATCATCACTGTCATTCCGTTTTTATGGGCACTGTCTTCTTCCTTTAAAACACTAGGTGAGATCGTAAGCGGATCGATCAATTTTATACCGAAAGATTTTACACTGGATAACTACAAACAAATTTTCTCGAAAGAACCGTTATTCGGCAGATGGCTGTTCAACAGTCTATTTATAGCAACAGTTGGAACAATGCTTAATTTATTGTTCAACTCTATGGCTGGATATGCGCTCGCTAGGTTGAGCTTCCCGGGTAAAAAGAGTATCTTTATCATCATTCTAGCTGTGTTGATGATTCCGTTTCAGGTTACGCTGATCCCGAACTTTTTGATTTTAAAAGAGCTTGGCTGGCTGAACTCTTATCAGGGAATGATCATACCAGGTGCAGTTAACGCAACGTTCATCTTTATGATGAGACAGTTCTTTGTGAACTTCCCGAAAGAAGTGGAGGAAGCAGCAGCAATCGATGGTCTAGGCCGCTTCGGTACGTTCTTTAGGATCGTACTGCCGCTTGCAAAACCGGCTCTTGCCGCTCAGACGATCTTCGTGTTCATGGCGTTCTGGAACGACTTTATGAGACCGCTCATCATTTTGTCTGACATGGATATGTTCACATTGCCGCTCGGATTGAACTCGTTTAAAGGACAGTTCATTTCATATTGGAACTACATCATGGCAGCATCCATGGTCTTTACGCTTCCGATTATCGTCCTATATGCCTTCTTTAACCGATATTTTGTAAAAGGCATCAAGTTTACAGGGGATAAATAGTATTTTTGTTTAAAAACTGGCTTGGCAGGGTGTTAGAATACCCCTAAAGCCAGTTTTTTTAATGCCTTTAAACGGAATCCCACGTTAAATGAATTTTTTCCTGGCTTAATTGAAATAATCCCACGAAACAGAGCAAAAATCCCACGTTAATAAAAATATAACCACGAGACGCCAATTCTCGACAATTAAGAAGAGGATTCAAGCAGCTTATGCAGAACTTCTCATAACAGTTATCTTAAAGAACAGGTGAATATATGAAAAATCAACTTAAAAATCTACTATAAGAAAAGCAACGGAGTTATATGGTGTAACCCCTGATGATTTAACAGCCATTTCTGAGGGGTTTCAAAACGTAGTTTATAGCTTCACAAGGAACCATCATGAATACGTCATGCGGGTGACATCTAAAGATAAAAGAACCGCTCAAATGCTCAACGAAGAGATTTCGTGGATTCAGTTTTTGAAGAAAAGCGGTATAACAGTTAGCATTGCTGTTTCTTCGAAAAACAATCAGTTCGTTGAAGAGTTACATGATTTTTATGTAACGGTTTTTAAGAAAGCCCCTGGCGGACCTGTTCTTGTTCAGAACCGAGATCAATGGAACCCGCATTTTTTTCAGCGATGGGGGAAGTTGTTAGGAGAGGTTCATAAAGCGGGAAAACGCTATTCAGCCGAAAAAGATATTACCGGTAGAGGTAGACCCCATTGGAGTTCAGATCATCCACATAATCATGATCTTTTTAAGATTCTGCCATCTGAGTTCATACGGGAAAAGTATGTTAAATTGATTGAACGAATCAAGGGGTTTTCAATGGGAGATCAGTATTTCGGTTTAATACATAACGATTTTCATCAAGGAAACTTCTTTGTTGATAAAGACGAAATCATACTTTTTGACTTCGACGACTGTGCTTATTTTTACTTCGCTTATGATATCTCAACTGCGTTCTATCATGCGTATTGGCAGCACACATCTTTCAATTCAACGGAAGATGATTTTGCCGTGGAGTTCCTCACTCATTTTCTGAACGGGTACGCGGAGAGTAATGTTTTAACGAATGAAATAATCAACCAGCTGCCAGACTTTCTTAAGCTTCGGGAGTTATTCCTTTATGTTCTTTTTCTAAAAGTTTGGAATATTGATAAACTGCAAGATTGGCAGGAACACACGATTAATAATCTGAAAACTAACATTGAAAACAACAAAATCTATGCAGATTTAGATATGGATTTGCTGACCAAAATTAAAAACAACATTCAAAAACCACTCTAAAAATAAAGAGTGGTTTTACCGTCTTTTATATGTTAACCAAAATATATTATTAGTTGACGCAAATTAAAACCTCCGCTATTCTAAAAGCATAAACAGTTCATACATATGGAGGTTCATTCAAATGACAGCAGGAAGAAATGGGTTAAAAACGATTGATATTACGCTGATTGGAATGTTCGTGGCATTGATGGCAATAGGAGCTAACATAACAACCATCTTTCCATTCATGGTCGTTGGCGGAGTTCCGATTACGCTGCAGACGTTCTTCTGTATTCTTGCAGGCGCATTATTGGGAAGCCGGTTAGGTGCGATCGCAATGAGCGTCTACGTATTAGTTGGTTTAGTCGGGGCACCTGTCTTCGCACAATTTAAAGGCGGTTTCGCAACTGTAGTAAGTCCGACTTTCGGATTTCTATTATCTTTTATTCTAGTAGCCTATGTTACAGGCTTGATCATTGAAAAGAATGGCAGCAAAGCGTCATATGTAATTGCAACACTCATCGGAACAGCGATCAACTACGTGGTTGGAACAAACCTTATGTTCATGGCGTACAAGATGTGGGCAGCAGCACCAGAAGGATTCACTTACTCGCTTGTCTGGGGATGGATGATGGTTCCGCTTCCGAAAGATATCATTCTAGCAGTTTGCGCAGCACTTATTGCTCCACGGATCAATATCGCGCGTAAAAAAGTAATGTCACATCAAACTAAACACGCATCATAAAAGGGGAGACTCAACATGATTTGGAATCTGCTAGCGGAGAAGGTTTTACAAGGTGAAGAAATCACGAACGATGAAGCACTTTCCATTTTAGAATGTCCAGACGAAGACTTGCTATTGCTGCTTCACGGGGCTTATCAAGTCCGTAAACACTATTATGGCAATCTCGTAAAATTGAATATGATCATTAATACGAAATCCGGCGCATGTCCGGAGAACTGTGGCTATTGCTCGCAATCTATCGTTTCAACAGCTCCGATCGAAACTTATAGAATGATGGATAAAGACGAGATGGTTAAAGGTGCAGAAACGGCTTATAACCTGAACGTCGGAACCTATTGTATCGTGGCAAGCGGTCGTGGACCTACAAATCGGGATGTAGATAAAGTTGTAGAAGCTGTAAAAGAGATCAAAGATACATACGGGTTAAAAGTTTGTGCTTGTCTTGGAATTCTAAAGCCAGAGCAAGCGGCACGCCTAAAAGAAGCAGGAGTGGACCGCTACAACCATAACTTGAACACTTCAGCTCGAAACCATGAAAATATCACAACATCCCATACATACGACGATCGAGTGAACACCGTTAACGTTGTGAAAGACAGCGGAATCTCTCCGTGCTCAGGGGTGATCGTCGGTATGAAGGAAACGAAACAAGATGTCATCGATATGGCTCGCAGCCTTAAAGTACTTGATGCGGATTCGATTCCGGTTAACTTTTTGCATGCGATTGATGGTACACCGCTCGAAGGAACGGACGAGTTGGATCCGCGCTATTGCTTAAAGGTTCTGGCACTATTCCGTTACATCAATCCAACAAAAGAAATTCGAATTTCAGGCGGGCGAGAAGTGAATTTAAGAAGCCTTCAGCCACTCGGGCTATATGCTGCCAACTCCATCTTTGTAGGAGATTACCTTACGACCGCAGGACAGGAATCTACGGCAGACCACAAAATGCTGGAAGATATGGGATTTGAAATCGATAGAACACCTGTAGTCGCGCAATAAAATAGTAATTTGATTGAAAAGCCGCTCCTAGCCTTGTTACAATAGAAACTATTCTATTGAAGACAAGTGGGAGTGGTTTTTTTGGAGAACTGGGAAAAATGGATGGGAAAAATAAATTGGGCAGAACTAATGCTCGGAGCAGGATTATGGGCTGCAAAATTTTTATTGATTATCGTCATGTTTATCATCATCAGATCAATCGGAAGACGAGTCATTAACCGAATGTTTGATAGAGCGGCATCTCACCGCAAGATGTCGAGCGGTCGGATCATCACGCTGCAAAAGTTAGTTGTGAACTTATTTTCTTATGTTTTAATATTCGTTTTTGCAGGTATCATGTTTAAACAGTTCGGACTTGAGATCGGCACCTTGATCGCAGGAGCTGGTGTCGTTGGCCTCGCTATCGGATTCGGAGCACAAGGACTTGTAAGCGATATTGTCACAGGATTTTTTATTTTGCTCGAAAAACAAATGGAAGTTGGCGACTACGTAACAATCGGCGGTGTTGATGGTATCGTTGAGGAAGTTGGTCTGAGAACGACTCATATCAGAGCGTTTGACGGAACACTCTCTTACATGCCCAACCGTGAGATCAGCACGATACAAAACCATTCTCGCGGCAACATGCGTGCATTGGTTGATATCGGAATCGCTTATGAGGAAAACATTGATCAAGCTGTAAAAGTACTTCAAGAAGCTTGTGACCGTGTGAAAGCGAACAATGAGAACATTGTGGAAGGTCCGAATGTACTTGGAGTTCAGGCGCTTGGTTCATCAGATGTCGTCATTCGTATTATTTCAAAAACACATAACGGGGAACAGTGGGCAGTAGAGCGCGAACTGCGTCAGGCTTTGAAAGAGGCATTGGAAGTAAACGGCATCGAAATACCATATCCTCATCAAGTGAACGTAGAAAAAGGAGCATAAGAAAAAAGCCGGGGAGATTTGAGGGCACTGAAAAAGTCCGTAAATTGAATGCAGGGATTTCCGCTCCATGGTACATGCTTTCCGCGGGGCGGGCGGTGAGCCTCCTGCCGCTACACGCCTTTAGGGGTCTCACCTGTCCCACTCGTCCCGCAGGACAAGGAAAGCTTCGACAGCCTTGCCTCGCACGAAGAAAATGTGAATTTCATTTTCGAGGAGTCAGTACCCTCCAGCTACAATCCTTACATGTTTGTAAGCAAAGAAAGATCACACCAGCTCTTACAAAGGTGGTGTGTCAATAAAATAGATAAGTCAAGGTCAAAAAACAAGGTCTTCGCAGGAAAATCACAAGCGAAGACCTTGTTTTTACTGATTAAAAAGAAAAACCGGTGAAATTTAACCGGTTTTTCAGTGCCGACGAGATTTCTCGCTTTTTCTTCAATCAGAGTTCTGTTTCACTCTTTGTTCAGAAAGATAATCAGTCAGTGTTTTTAACCTGTTTTTATTAGCCATGATATATAGTATGTCATTTGCGTGAATCTCTGTTTTTCCCGTAGGTGTAATGAGTTCATCACCGCGAATCATAGCACTCACTATTGACTCTTGTGGCAATGTCATTTCTTCAAGCGTCTGACCGATGATTTTCGCATTCTCAGGAACGAAAAACTCTACAATCTCCGCATTGGCCTTCCCAATCGAAACGAGTTCCAGTACGTGTGGAGAAGTGGGTTTTTCTTTTTCCGTAAGCTTTAGCTTTTGCGCGACCCATGGAATCGTTGAACCTTGAATGAGTGCAGAGGTCAGCACGACGAAGAAAACAAGATTAAAGAACAGCTGGCTGTTTTCTACCCCTTCAATTAAAGGGAAGGTTGCCAAAACGATAGGAACTGCTCCTCTTAAGCCAGACCATGACAAAAATACTTTTTCCTTGAAATTAAAAGGTGAAAAATACGTACTCAAGAAAACACCGATCGGCCTTGCGATAAAAATAAGGATAAGTGAAATAATCATACCTTTCACGATAATTCCAATGTGGAATAATTCACTCGGAAAGACAAGAAGTCCAAGGATTGCAAACATTAAAATTTGCATCATCCAGGCAAACCCTTCGTTAAAACGTACGATCGAGTTTTTATAGGTGAGATGGTTATTACCCATCAATACAGCAGCTACATACACCGCAAGCAGTCCACTCGCACCGGCAAGCATCGTCACGCCATAGCAAAGGATAGCGAATGATAGAGCGAATACCGGATACAGACCGCTTGATTCAAGCTGTATTCGATTGATGGCATAAACGGCTAACTTGCCAAAAAGGTACCCGAATACCAACCCCATTCCCATCTGCCAGAAAAAAGAGAAGAACAGACTAAAGATCGAACTAGTCTCCCTAGTTAACAATTCGATAAACGTAATCGTAAGAAATACAGCCATCGGGTCATTTGATCCTGATTCTGCTTCTAGCGTTGAAGAAAGCTTATCTTTGACGTTTTTACCTGATAATACAGAGAATACAGCTGCAGCATCGGTTGAACCTACGATTGAGCCAAAAAGAAATGCTTCCAGCCATGAGACATCGAGTAAGAATTTTACGGCAAACGCTACGACAGCCGTTGTTAGAAATACACCGAATGTTGCGAGCGAGAGAGAAGGGGACAAGATGGGCTTAACATTTGTCCATTTGGTCTGTAATCCGCCTTCAAACAAAATAATAATAAGTGCAACTACACCGACAAGCTGGGTAAGGTGAGGATCATCAAAATAAATAAAGTTAAGTCCATCACTCCCTGCAAGCATACCGATTCCGATAAAAAGTACGAGGGCCGGTACGCCGAATCTTGATGAGAACTTAGTGGTAATAACACCTAGCAATAAAAGAACTGCCAATAATAAA
Source organism: Fictibacillus arsenicus (assembly GCF_001999465.1). Taxonomy (GTDB): domain Bacteria; phylum Bacillota; class Bacilli; order Bacillales; family Fictibacillaceae; genus Fictibacillus; species Fictibacillus arsenicus. The sequence continues at coordinate 511,884 of NZ_MQMF01000002.1, read as the reverse complement.
ATAAAATAATCTACGTTAAGACCGCCTTCAAACATCTCCGCTCTCCTTTTTAGTTGATTTCAATGCTGTTTTTGAAAGATGTTGATTTCCGTTCCAGACGCTCGCTTTCCGGGGGGCGTGCGGTGAGCCTCCTGGCGCTCTGCGCCGTTAGGAGTCTCACCTGTCACACTCTTCCCCCAGGAGTCTCGCATCTTGCACTCCAATCAACTTATCAATGAAGAAATATACAAAAAAATATAATCTCTTGAAAGTGGTTATTTTCCACTCCAATCAACTTATCCATATAATTTTGAAAAGGACTTGTTTTAAACATGCCTATACAGTATTGACGACAAATATTGTCTAGAAACAATTGACAATTTATCCAAAAGAGGGTAGTGTTGACCCATAACGAAACGAGAAATGAGCATCACCTTCCCAGGTTTAGAACATAAACTATTGATGTAAAGTTTTTTCTTCTTCATTTGCGGGTAACGTTAGTTGAAGAGATTTTCAGGAGGGATTGAACGTGTCAGCGGACCATCAAAAAAGAGAGAACTTAATTGCTGATCTATTGCTACATAACATATATAAAACAAAAGATGGACGTCATCTATACGAGCTTTCTTTGCAGGATCTTGAGCAACAATTTCAGGATATTCTTTCACCGTCTGCACAAGAAAAACCACTTAATAATATATGAGAAATAGATTTTAAAAAACTGGTTCATATAAGCCAGTTTTTTTGTATGATTTGTAATTAATGATTTAAAACCGCCGACCAGAAACTTTGTATCCCAAACAAATATTACGGACCTGATTGATAAAAGTTTCAAAGAAAAAGAAGACTTCCTGTGTTTTGGAAGTCTTCTTTCTTTCGTGCTGCTTATTTGTCTTCTGATTTTTCTCCCCAAACTTCGGTGTTTTTAAGACCAATGCTCGATGGATAGAATACTGGATTTTTGCCTTCTTTTTTCTGCTTCATATAATCACCGAGTGCATCAAACGCAATTTTTCCTAACAAAGAGATAGCAATAAGGTTGATGATGGCCATTAATCCCATGAACATATCCGCTAAACTCCAAACGAAATCAAGGGATGCAATTGCACCGAAACCTACCATGCCTACAACAGCAATTCGATATAAGAATAACCATATTTTGTTTTGGCTGATGAATTCAATATTTGATTCACCATAATAATAGTTGCCGACAACTGAACTGAATGCAAACAATAGAACTATAATAGCCAGGAACGGGCCGCCCCATGATCCAAGCAGGTTGTTCAATGCTTGCTGAGTTAGAATAATACCGTCTGCTTCTTCAGATGTATACATACCAGAAAGAAGAATAATGAATGCTGTAGAAGAACAGATCAATAATGTATCTACGAAAACACCTAGGGACTGAATTAAACCTTGTTTTACAGGGTGACTGACATCAGCTGTTGCTGCTGCGTTTGGCGCACTACCCATACCCGCTTCATTAGAGAAAAGTCCGCGTTTGATCCCGTTCATCATTGCAGCACCAAGTGCTCCGCCTGCAACTTCTTCTAATCCGAATGCACTTTTAAAGATTAAGCTAAAAACTCCTGGAAGTTCTCCGATATTCGTAATCATCAAAAATAGAGCTAAAAGAATGTAAAGCCCAGCCATAATCGGTACGATGATCTCAGAGACTTTTGCGATTCTCTTAATACCACCGAAGATAATAACAGCTGTAACAACAGCAAGGAAAATACTCACGTATACAGGCTTAATATCAAAAGACTGTCCAAATGCGCTTGCGATTGTGTTTGACTGAACAGAGTTGAATGCAAGTCCGAATGTAATCGAGATCAAGACTGCGAAGATAACACCCATCCAGCGAGCGTTTAAAGCTTTATCCATGTAATAAGCAGGACCGCCTCGGAAAGCGACTCCATCACGGACTTTATAGATCTGAGCCAAAGTACTTTCAACAAATGCCGATGCAGAACCGATCAATGCGATCAGCCACATCCAGAAAACTGCTCCAGGTCCGCCGGCTGTGATAGCAAGTGCTACCCCTGCTAAGTTACCTGTACCTACTCGCGACGCGGTACTGATACAGAATGCCTGAAAAGACGAAACACCTTTTTTATCAGCTGCTGCCCCTTCACCTAATAAGCGAACCATCTCGCCAATCATTCGAAACTGAACAAATTTCGTTCGAACCGTGAAATACAGTCCTAATCCGATTAACATGACAATCAGGATATAAGACCATAAGTACGTGTTAACATCACCAATTACATTGTTAAGCAAATTCATTTAATACACCTCAATTAGTCTAATGTCTCTCTCAGCTGTACACCGCTTTCAAATGTAGCAAAACATCACATGTTTTTCAAATAAAATTTTTTCCATTACAAATTTATACCAATTAAAATGTTCCCAAATCTATTAAAAAATAAACTGGAAATTCTAACAAAGAATCAGTACAAAATAATCCTTTTCTTTCACCTTACCATTTCGAATGAATAATATAGATAAAGTCGATTGATTTAATCGGAATTAGAAATGAGGTAGAGAGAATGGAAGGCGGGACATCCTTATTCCTTCAAAAATTTATACAATCTCCTTTACAGATAGGCAGCCTGTTTCCAAGTTCTGCTGCCTTAGCGGAGAAAATGACATCAAATTTAAATTGGGAAATATAAACCAAGCAGCGGAATTGGGTGCAGGAACTGGGGTCATCACTCGTTCGATTGTGAAGAACATGCTTCCCAACACCAGACTGCATGTATTTGAAAAAGACAGCGAAATGAGGAAAGGACTTCAAGTGAAGTTTCCTGAAGCCTTTTATTATGAGGATGCGTGTGAAATCATCAAGAGCTTAGGAAATAGCGAAGGAACACTTGATGCTGTTTTTTCTGGCCTGCCATTTACTAATTTTAATAAAAATCTCCGGACAAAAATCGTTGATGAAGTTTATCGATCCTTAAGACCTGGCGGAATACTCGTTGCGTTCCAATATTCCACACAGATGAAGAAGACCTTCCAGGCATCATTTAAAGAAGTGGATATCTCTTTCGTGCCGAAGAACTTTCCTCCAGCATTTGTGTATATTTGTGAAAAATAAAAAACCGGCACCTCATGCAAAAGGGTACCGGTATAAATCTTAACGATAAGAATGATCTAAATGATCTGATATGAGATGCTTATGAACCATTGCTTCCATTCCTGTAATGATTACGGCCACCAAGATCGATCCCCATAGTGAGATTGTCACAGCCGGCAGTATGAGTGCCAGCAGATAGACAAGGATAAATGTCGCTGCAAAATCAATCATCAGCTGTTTCCAATATGAGATTCTTGAAATCATGATATATTCCATGAGCACACCGATTGGAGCAAGTACTGCCGTAATCCAGATGATGGGCTGGACAAGCTTAAAGTCTACACTTTTAAAAAGGAAGTTAGCTAGAATTAGAACTAGCGGAATTCCTAGAAACTTAATCATCAAGCTTTGCATGATGAATCACTCCTTATAAGTTATTATTTTGCTGGCTGATCTCGCCTTCATCCAAGTACAGGTTGGCATCTTCTAGTTTTTGATGCTGATCCAAAGATTCACCACGAAAATTTTTATTTTCTGCTGTTTTTACTTCTCTTTTTTCTCTGTTTTTATTGTTCTTCATCATTTTTTAGCTCCTCACGTTTTAAGTACGACTTTGATGCAGTCTTCCTTGTGGTCATTAAATAAATCATAGCCCTTGGCCGCCTCATCCAAGGGGAGAGTATGCGAAATAATCTCACGGGGGTCGAATTCTTCAGCCATAATTTTATCCATTAACGTACTCATGAGATGGATAACAGGAGCTTGTCCCATTTTTAACGTAACGTTTCTTGAAAAGAATGCGCCAAGCGGGAAGCTGTTATAAAGACCGCCATATACACCTGTTATCTGTACCGTTCCAAACTTACGAACGGCTTTTGTTGCTATCTGTATGGGTCCAAGTGTACCGCCTTGAAGCTTTAGCGTTTGTCCCACTTTTTCCATCGGTGATTTTTTGCCATCCATCCCTACACAATCGATTACAACATCCGCACCGCCAAGCGTCATTTCTTTCAAGTGCTCACCAGTATCAGCGAACTTTGAAAAATTAACAGTCTCTACATTGTTCATCTTTTTCGCTTTGAGAAGTCGGTAATCCAGATGATCGACAGCAATTACACGGTTTGCGCCAAGCATCCATGCGAATTTTTGAGCAAATAGCCCAACAGGTCCGCAACCAAGTACAATCACCGAATCACCTTTTTTCATGCCGCTGTTCAGTACACTCCAATACGCTGTCGGGAGTACGTCTGATAGAAATAGAAAATATTCGTCTTCCATCTCGACGGTTTCTGGAATCTTAAAGGGCGTAAAGTTTGCAAACGGAACTCTTAAATACTCGGCCTGGCCACCCGGATAGTTGCCGAATTTTTCGGAGTAACCTAAATAGGCACCAGAATCGTAATGCGGATTTGCATTGTCACACTGGCTTTCCATCTGATGCGTGCAGAAGTGGCAGCTTCCGCAAGCTACGTTAAACGGAATGACAACACGATCTCCTTTCTTTACAGAAGTTACGTCGGTACCGATTTCCTCAACAATACCCATCGGTTCATGCCCGATAATATATCCTTTCGGGAGAGGGAAGTTCCCTTGATAAAGATGCAGATCAGAGCCGCAGATAGTTGTAGATGTGATCCGGACGATAATATCATCCTTTTTCAACAGCTTCGGATCCTCGACCGACTTCACTTGTATATCTCGTTTTCCTTGATACGTAACAGCTTTCATCTTCTTTCCTCCAATTCCACAATCCCTATAAGAATGAACGTTGAGACAGTGTTTTATACCTATTTTCAAAAGATATCGTTTAGAGTGTCATAAAAAGGAATGAGAGTGGGTATTACTTCAATAAGAAAGTATTTAAGAGGAGGCGGGAGAGGTGGAATATTCGCTGTACAAAAAAGACGGCAAGTTTCCATGTGATGTTACAGTCGACTATGAAAACATGGTCTTTACAGTGCGGGACAGCGATACAACGGGTGAAGTTTTCAACAGTGCGAGTGAAGTTGCAGAATGGATCAAACAGCATTGGTCTGTTGAACAATTTCAAAAACCAGATGATTATTATGATTTAATGAAACATCTCGAAAGCTCTCTGCAGGAAGAAATCAAATACGAATAATGGATCGGGCCAGGTGAAATTCACTTGGCTTTTTTTATGGTCTCATATGGAGAAATCAGGCATAATGAATAAAACACAGTGGGGGAATTCATCAATGAAAACGAGCGACTTTGAACAGCTTTTGCCATCACTATTTGGGAAGTGGCTAACGACTTTTGAAGACGAAGGAGAGTATGGTTTTACCTGCCGAATCGAAAAGGATAATAAAAGAGTAGCTTATGCGACAAACTTGACTCCTGAGACGGTAGAGAAAGCAATAAACGCCAATGCTGATCTGCTTCTTACCCATCATGACGCTTGGGATTTTCTATATGGCATGAGAGAAGAGTGTGTAGCTGAATTAAAAAAGAACGACATCTCACATTTTTTTATCCATTTACCGCTTGATTTTGTGGAATTCGGCACATGTACATCTTTGTTTGAACAAATTGAAATTGATGAGATCACAAGTTTATCTGCTTTTGAACATGATACAGAGGTACCGGGAATAGGAATTTTTCATAAAGCTCTTTCGTTCTCAGAGCTCAAAAATAGACTTGAACTGAAACTGGATGAACCTGTTCGGGCTTGGCAAAACCATGACCGACCCATTAAAAAGGCAGCTATCTTAACGGGGGCAGGGAATAACTCTCGATTAATTAAATTTGCAAAAGACAATAACTGCGATGCATTTATTACAGGGGAACGGACTTTGTATTCCGTGCAGTACGCTAAGTTCGCTGGCGTCAATTTATATGTGGGAAGCCATACATATACAGAGATTTTTGGAGTAGAGAGTTTTGGAAGAAAAGTTAAAGAAACGTACCCTGATATTGAACTTATCCGAATAAAAGAAGATCACATCGAATCTGGGGAAGTTAATTAATCTTGTACATATTTCAGAAACCTCAATCAATCGGAGGTTTCTTTGTTTTTGCATAAATACAGTTCTTCTAATCTGATGAAATTAGTACATATTAATAGAGTTGTTTTTATTTAAAAGCATATTCGTTTAATGTTACATAACAGTGTGCTAAACTAGTATTAAGTAACATGGGATTAGGTGATGATTAGGTGGAATACGTTGAAGCATTAAGGAATATTAAACAAATTAATGCGATTAAGCGCCATTTAAAGAAGCAATCTGAACGTGACTATGTTCTTTTTGTATTTGGCATTAACACAGGATTGAAGATTACGGAATTGCTCTCCATTAAAGTAGAAGATCTCATGACTGAACACACTGTGATAAAAGAATACTATTCCTGGATTCCTAAAGAAGGTGAGTCCACAAAAGAGATCTTTCTGAATGAAACCGTTCAGAAAATCTTGCTTCAATATATACAGAATGCCAATTTGCAAAGCAGTGATTATCTTTTTTTATCTAAAAAAACAAAGCTGCCCATTACAAGACAGCAGGCATACCGCATTATAAGCTGTGCGGCAGATCAAGTCGGAATCAAAGGTAAGATCGGCACCAATTCTTTACGTAAGACTTTTGGTTTTCATGCCTATAAAAGAGGTGTCGCGATATCTCTTCTTCAAAAGCATTTCAATCATTCAAACCCTTCTGAGACACTTAAATATCTGGGAATATCAAAAAATGAAAATATCAAAACCCAGATCGATGTTCGACTCTAAAATTTGTTTACTAAAATCCACAAGAGGTAATCTTTATGTGTAGAAATAGAGAAATACCTGTTCGGATGCACGCTAAATGGAGGTTCAAGATATGACAGATGATACAACAATAAACAATCAGCTTGCTGAGCAAATGAATAAGCAGCATCGTAAGTTAACTAAGGGAAAGCTCGCTCTTAGAGGATTTTTAATTACCATAGGTGCCATTTTAATGGCGGTCGGACTGGAAATTTTCTTAGTACCAAATAACGTTATTGATGGCGGGATTGCTGGTATTTCAATCATGGCATCCCACTTAACTGGTTTAAGCCTCGGAATCTTCCTATTCGGACTAAACTTGCCTTTTATCTTTATTGGATATAAGCAAATTGGAAAGACATTTGCTATCTCAACTTTATATGGAATTATTATTCTTTCTATCGCTACGACACTATTACATCCCGTACCGCCTTTTACAGATGACTTACTCCTTGCTACCGTTTTTGGCGGGATTTTTATCGGAGTTGGGATCGGAATGGTTATCCGAAGCGGGGGTTCATTAGATGGTACAGAAATATTAGCAATCTTATCCAACAGCAAACTGCCTTTCTCAGTTGGCGAAATTATAATGTTCTTTAATATCTTCATCCTTGGAGCTGCAGGTTTTGTCTTTACTTGGGACAGAGCGATGTACTCATTGATCGCTTATTTTATCGCATACAAAACGATTGATTTAACGATCACAGGTCTTGAAGAATCGAAGTCTGCGTGGATTATTAGTGAGAATCATAAAGAAATAGGCGACGCCATCCTTCATAGACTCGGACGCGGAGTTACTTACTTAAAAGGCGAGGGTGCTTATACAGGAGACGAAAAAGGAGTAGTATTCTGTGTCATCACTCGATTAGAAGAAGCAAAACTTAAAGACATCGTGGATGAATTTGATACCAGCGCATTCCTTGCTATTGCAGATATTGCAGAAGTAAAGGGCGGAAGGTTTAAAAAGAGAGGAATCCACTAACGAAAAAGGGTGTCTCGATATTTAACGGATTCTCTTTTGGAGTGCAAAAAGATAAAAACATGTAGAATCGTATTTAAATTAGCAATCGGAAAAGCACTGCAAATCGCAGTGCTTTTAACATTTATGTTTATTTATTTGGCCATATTCCGCACTCACACCCGTATGTTTAAGTACATTATTTCATAAACTATTAGTTTGTTACAGGAACGCTGCCCCGTTTATTTAATAAGAATATCAACAAAAAAGGCGTTAATCCTTTGGACTAACGCACCCATTAGTAATACCAAAAGCTCCCTATAATATAGTAAACATAAGTTAAATAACTAATAATAACTAGGATCATAGAAGAGATGTTTATGAATTTTGAATAGCCTACCTTTTTAAAATGACGATAGTTTAAAAAGAAAAGACAAATTATAATTAACTGTAATATAAAGGTTATATAGAGATATGCATGTAAAGACTCTCCTATTCCAATGAAAATACCTGTACCTACTAAAAAAATGCCTGATATTCCAGTGATCCCAACAATATTTTTTAGAGCACTTCTTTTAACTTCTACTATTTGAGCTGGAACCAATGTTATTCCTAACACCATAAAACTTATCAAAATATGAAATGAAAATACTAACACGATTATATCCCCTATCTTCTTCCAAATGTCATTTGCGTCCTAATTAAGTTGGTAAATTTTATCATTCAAATCTTATTTTATAAGCCAAAAACAACAATCCTTTAGAATAGAGCCTTTTATTATAAAATAATTTATGAGGCTCACTTGTTAAGATTAAGCTCTCCAGATGGTTTTAAAAGCCAATCTGCACCTGCTTGCAGATTTTCTGCTACGTAATCAGGCTGGACGTTTGATGTTAGGTGATTTTGTTCATAATCAGCAGCTCCTGATCCAGTTAGCACTAAAACGGCTATGCAGCCTGCTGATTTTGCAGCCAAGATATCTGTCCGGCGGTCCCCGAACACGGCACATTTTGATAATTCAAAGGAATGGTTCTTTGCCGCTTTTTCGAGCATTCCGGTGGATGGTTTTCTGCATTGGCAGCCTTCCTTATGGTGATGAGGGCAAAGGTAGATTTCGTCAAAACCAAAAGCTTTAATTTCTCTGACAAAGTCATTTTCCGTTGCTTCTGCTCTGCTGATTCCAGGCTGATTCGTAAAAGAAAACACTTGAATGCCCTTTGCTTTTAATTCTTTAATAATTTGTTCTGTATAAGGAAACAATTTAAATTCTCCAGGGTATTCAACTGCATCTGATCCGCCAATTGTCCCATCACGATCTAAGAAAACAGCTTGTAGTTCATTGTTCATAATGAACCAGCTCCTAATTAAATTTAATGTCCGCATGAGGGCATCGCTCTTTTAACATATGCAAGAACCTATCTCGATCTTTCGGTGAAATAAGCGCCATTCCGAATTGGTATTTAATATTGATCCGTTTAAGTGATAACGCAGGACTTGAAAGGGGGTTCCAAGTTTTGTGTGCAGAGGTGATCTCGCGGTAAGGAATTCTTTTGTTAATTGGTCCGCAGCGGATCACTAATTCTCTTTCATTTAATACATAGTAAGTAGAAAACCAAAGCCAGCAGATGAAAAGGATAATCACAAGATTTAAGAAAATAGCAAAAATAGATTCTCCTATACTTGATTCCTCAGAGAAAAACGCAGAAATGCTAAGGAAGGTTCCATAGCCAATGCTGCCAAATAGAATAAGTCCTAGCCAAACATCTCTTTTTGAAGTGAATTTCAAGATAATTTACCCCCTAAATAGTGTAAGTGTAATAACAGAAAGCTGAAGGAGCAGGAACAAGCAAACTGTAATCACTGCTGCGTTTTTCTTTTTATATGCATATCTAAAAAAGTAAACGACTATGGAGATAACGATCATATTCAGACTAAACAATATAGGTAAATGAGAGACTTCTGGTAAGTATGATCGAACCAGCTTTGGGATGGCATCTGGCAAAAATATAAAAAATAACAATAGAAAACCTATTAAGCTATGTTTCAAAAGAACACGTCCAGTCGAAGTACCTTTTCCTTCCATTATACGGTAAAATAGGTGAGGCTTGCAGATTAATATTAATGGGGGAAGCGACATGGAAATCATATTAATACGACATGGAGAATCAGAGGCTGATATTTTACAAGTTCACGAGGGACGAGCGGACTTTGAACTTACAGATCGGGGCAGGAAGCAAGTGAGGGCGATGGCTGAAAAGGTGAAACGTGATTTTCCGCCAGACTTTATTTATGCCAGCACACTGAAAAGAGCGAGTGAAACAGCTCAAGTTTTGGCTGATACGATCGGATGTCCGCTCCAGTACGAAGAAGAACTGATGGAACATAACAACGGGGTACAGGCAGGGTTGAAATTTGAGGAAGCGAAAAGTCTTAAAGCTCCTGTATACTTGCATGACAGGTTTGATGAAGGTGAATCTCATATCGAGTTTCGTATGAGAATTGAGACCATCTTTTCTAAGATTTTAGCAGACTCCAAACATAAAAGAATCGCAATTGTTGCCCATGGCGGAGTTATCAATTGTCTTCTCCGTTCATTTTTTGATATGCCGATCTCAAAGAATTTTTATTTCAAAAATGGAGATACAGGTATCAGTTTTTTAGAGAACAATGAAAGTAGTAAAGTTGTTCACTTTTTAAATAATACGAGCCACCTAGATACAGATGAGCTAAAATCTTTTTAAGAGCATATAAAAAGCAGTGCATTTCGAGATTGAAATGACACTGCTTTTTCTTAAATTTTATTGCTCAGGTACATAACGTCTTGCACCAGAGAACTCAACAGCATAAGCAGGTGTTGAGATCGGATCCATGCGAACGGTTGATGCTGTGTTCGGAGAGTGGATCATCATTCCGTTTCCAGCATACATCGCAACGTGATGCACGCGGCCTTTTCCTTGATCATAAGCAAAGAACATGAGGTCTCCTGGCTGAAGCTGATCTTTATCTACGATCAGTCCTTCTTTAGATTGTGGTCCAGAGTCTCTTGGGATCGTTATTCCATTTGCTTTATGAACGGTGTGTGTAAAACCTGAGCAGTCAAATCCAAAGCCTGCAGCTCCTGCCCAAAGATATGGAAGTCCAAGAAACTTTTTCGCTTCATCAACAAGCTGTTCACCTGTCGGAATAGGAATATCGTTTTCGCTCTTATAAACCTTTGCATCTGTCGCATCTAGCCAGCGTACTTTACCTTCTGGAGTTAAAACAGCAATCGTGTGCCGGTATGCTTTTAAAACTGGAAGTCTAGTGTTATAGCTTAGTTCTAAGTCTTGTTTATGGCCGAAAGGTGCTTTAGAAAGCCATGCAGTTGGACTAGTGATGAGAGCAAATGGCTTACCATCTCCACTCTCAAATCGATCTGAAGTCGTAAGCTGTTTTAACGGCATCCAGCCTGGATATCCAAGTTCATTTCTTGGAGTGGGCTGTCCATAGACCGCAACTTTAACCCATTCGTCCTGCTGTTCTAAAACTCGGACCTTTTGTCCATACAGAGCTTGGGTCTCAAGTTCTCCTACAAGCCATAGCTTTTGTTCATACGACATACTTGTTGTCCATCCTCTAAGATCAACAGGATTCGAGAGGGAAGGTGCATCAACATCATCTCGTGCTGCGTCTGGGTTTGACCATAATGTGGCAGCTGCTACATCAACATAAAGATCTTGCCCGACAACATTTGTGTCAGCTGTTCCTTTTTCAGCAGAAGCGGTGTTTGTAAACATACCTAGTAACATCGCAAGCGAAAAAAGAACCTTCATAAATTTTCGCATTTTTTGTCGCTCCTTTTTCTCTTTTTCCTCACAATTCGAGTTTTTCTAACCATTTCCTTTATGGAGAACTAAAGATAAGCCAAATATCCTTTTGTTGGAGCTTTATAACATGAATCTAAGGTACTAAAAGAGGAAAATTACAGGTCAAAAGAAGTGGAGGGGAATGTATGGGTTGAAAATAAAACAAAAGGCTTAACTCAAAAAGGATTTCTTCCTCTTGAGTCAGCCACTCTTAATTAACTAATAAGAAAACGATTTATATCCATCAAATGGTTACCGTAAACTACGAATGCGGATAATACTCCCGCCAGTAAAAGATACAAAGCCAGGACTACAATCTTCGTTTTCATGTTTGCTACATAATAATTTTTTTGCTGATCATATACCTTTTTTGTTTCTGCTTTTTCAGCTAACAGACTCTTTTCATAAGCTTCAAAATAAGCGGCAGTGCTGAAGTCTGGTAATACTGGAAGAGAAGCGATTCCTTCAGGGTCCGATTCGTGACAGGCTTGTGCCAGAGCATCTCTTTTATTGCGGTCTTTATCATATTCTTCCCGCAGGGTTTTCAGAAAACGCTCACGATTATTAAGCATCTCAAGCTCTACAATGATCTTGTGCTTCTCAATCTTCTTTTTATCCTGCAGGATTGGAAAAGTAAATCCTGTCGGAACACGGTCCTTTACACGGTTTTTAGCAACACGAACATCTTCTATATAAGTCCCGATGATATGAGAAAAGTTTGGCATATCCCGGTATTCGTTTAACTCTTGCTGTATGTGTGAAAGCTTTTGCTGTTCACTTTCAAAAGCTTCCAAGGTGAGTTCTGTTTTTTTATGTTCAAAATCTTCACGAACCCGTTTCCACCAAGTCATAATTCCGAAAAGGAACACTAAGAAAATAATCGGATCTGGAGATATGAACAAGTACGGAATAACGATCAAAAGCCCGATAAACCAAATCTTTGTTGATAAAACTCCTACGATCCGGCCGCCATCGAGAGGAGAGACAGGGAACAGGTTGAAAAGGTTGATCATAGCTCCTAGGAAGATAACAAGCCCCCAGAACGGCTGTCCGGTAGATTCGTATAAAAAGACCGCAGGCAAGAACGACATAAGACCAAATAAAGGACCTGCATATGCGATATATGCTTCATCTTTTGCGTTTTTAGGCATCTCTTTCATACCAATCGCTGCACCCATAAAGGGTATGAATATCGCTGGTGAAGTCTTAATTCCTTTTTGTTTCGCAGCGACCAGATGGCCCATCTCATGGACAAATATGAGATAGACGATCGCTACTGCAAATTTCCAGCCGTAAAAGACGGCATAAGCACCCATTGAAATGAACATCGAAATGAGGGTAGCGAATTTACCCAGTTTTAATAAACCAAACACCCATTTTAATTTACTCAATAAGAACAAACCAATTCCCGCAAGGATCGTCCATAAACGGGACTGGTTTTGCTTTTCTGCTTTTTCAGACATGTATGAATCCCCCAAATGATTTCTTAATTCTATCTTAAATGATATACGTTTGAAGTGGAAAGAAGTTTCTTTTTGATGATTGTTTTCCGCTTTAGTAGACAATGAACGTCAACAAAGCATGCGGGTAAGATGAAAAAAATTCCCTTTTTCTGTCGTTTTTTATTCGAAATTTGCGGGTATACGAAAAAGAGTACCCCTTTATTGAGTACTAGTGAACTCGAATGATGTGTAAAGATGAGAAGGAGGGATCGGTTTGCCTGTACAAAATGAACAATTAATCCAAGCAGACCCTTTTGTGTTGAGCAAATCCGAAGTTGTTCAAGCTGTAAAGCACTACTTGAACCGGGAAGGCTATGAAACAAGAAACCTTGGAGATCTTTGCGGAATTGATCTGGCAGCAGCAAATGAATACCATACGCTTTTAATTGAAGCGCAAGGAAACCATGCTGAACACCACGAGAAAGAAACGGTATTCACAGGCAGTCAGCTAGATAAGCATATGAGCTGTCAGCTTGTAAAACTGCTGAAAAACTATGAAAAAAATCCAGCAAAAACGTTAGTCATGGCAAATCCAGATACCCCTCGAATACGAAAGATGACAGAAAATATAAAACAAGCGCTAGATGATCTTGGCATTGTCCGATTTTGGGTCAAAGCAGATGGAAGTATTGAGTGGGAGTAAAAGAGTAAAAAGGAAAGCACCGGAGTCTCGCTCCGGTGCTATTTTACTTTTTCGATTGTATCATGACTTTGTTCATATAACTCAGGCAGTACGTTCATTTCTTCTATTTCACGTTTCGTTTTTTCTGTACCAAGCAAGTAGAGAAAACGGAACAGTTCGTAAGCAAGTTTACTGTCTTTACCTCGGTCATGTTCCGCATAAGCTTCATTGAAGTGCCTTTTAGGAGACCAAATATCTAACCACTCTTTTTTTGTGTTGGCTTTCATCTCATAAATAATGTGTTCCAGTTGCTTTTTTTCATCATATGAAGCCTGAATTTCAAAATAATGAATCTGATCATCTGCCGGTATTGGCTGTATTTCACCCTTAGCTGTTACAAAGAACGTTTCTTTTTGCTCCATTTCAAAAACCTCCTTTTTCTTTTCATTCCTCCTGAAGAAGTTTTCGAAACATGCAGCAATGAGGCATTTTAAATAGTGAAACAAAAAAGAAGCTATCTGTAATCATAGCTTCTTTAATATAGATCTGCATTTCTTTTTAATAGGGAATACACATACATATCGTAAAATTCACCGTCTGCTTTTTGGTACTCTTTTAATAATGCCTCTTGATTAAACCCGAGCTTCTCAACCAGTGCTCTTGAAGAGGAATTCTCTGGTCTGATCGTAGCTGCGATCCGGTTAAATTCCATTCCATTAAAACCATAATGAATAATTGCTCGTAAAGCTTCGTTCATAAAGCCTTTATGCCAAAATTCCCGGTTGAGCTCATATCCTACCTCTGTACGCTGATCTGACTTGCTCCAATTATGAAAGCCGCACGTACCGATCAGTTTATCCTCACCTTGGAGAACGATTCCCCATCGAATAGCACTTCCAGATTTAAAACCTTTTTCAAAAGCTTCAATAAGTGAAAAAGCCTCTTCTTCCGACTTCAAAGGTTCCATACCGTAGTATTGAAGTGCCTCTGCATCTGAAAATGTGGAGAAAATCTCAGCTATATCAGACTGCAAAACGGGCCGTAGTTTAAGTCTCTCTGTTTCAATTACAGGGAAATTATCATACGTGCTCATAAAAGCACCTCCTTTTTATGAAATAGATTTAAGTTTCATTTCATCTATAAAAAGCTGTGTTAAATAAGGGTCCCACTGTGTACCTTTTCCGTCTTCTAAGATCGCCAAAGCTTTTTCATGTGTCATTCCTTTTCGGTATGGACGATCGGAAGTCATGGCATCATAAGCATCTGCCACTGCAATAATCCTTCCGAAAATGGGAATATCCTCTCCTGTAAGCTGTTCAGGATAGCCGTTCCCATCATACCTTTCATGATGATAACGAACACCAGGAAGCAGAGGCTTCATCGCATTAAACGGCTGAACCTGTGCAAGTATATCTGCTCCGATTACAGGGTGCTTTTTTATTTGTTCAAATTCCTCTGGGGTGAGTTTCTCTTCTTTTAATAGAACGATATCAGGTATTCCGATTTTGCCGATATCATGAAGCAGTGCAGCTTTCCTGAGCTGCAGAAGCTGCTGAAAAGGAAGACCAGCCATCTGACCGATTTTCATTGCATAGTCTGCAACGCGGAGACTATGACCTGCTGTATATGGATCTCTAGCATCCAACGTTGCCGCCATCGTCGCAAAAAAGCTCTCAAGCAATTGTTTGTTTTCATGTTCACGAGACTGAATGGCTCGGGCCATATGGTTGAATCCTTTTATAAGCTTTGAAAACTCGTCCGAATAAAGATCATCTACTCTTGCGTTTGAGTTGCCTGTGCGTACTTCATACATTCCCGCTTGAAGTTCGTTCATGGGCTGCTGTATATCCTTAAAAAGAAGATACGCACCAAAGATAGCAAAAGAGATACCAATAAGCAGTACGAAGAATGCCCAACTCCAGTAAGAACCGTTAACAGGAGATGAAAGCTGATACAGCCTCACCTGATTTGCCAAAGCAAACAATAAAAGTGGAAATGTCCCGATAAAAAGTGTGCTCCACTGAATTTTACGCTGGATAGAAATATGTCTGGAAGTTGCTAAAGATAAAATTACACCATGGTCTTTCAGCGTTTTCTCTTGAATATTTCTTAAAACAGGCTGAACAGCTTTTGTTGTTAAAAAGAATTCAATGATCGCATGCATACCGGCAACTAAGATCGCGCCAAGTGAGGCAAGATATATGTAGTAATAAGGTAAAGTTAAGTATTCAAAGTAAATAGCTGCAGCTGTTAAACACACCGCCGGGATAGATAGGCCAAAAAGATGAGGACCTAGGATCCGCTTCACTGTCCGGATAGGGAAATGATGCGCATGAAAATAAGCTTTTTCCGCTAACGGCAGCGATGGCAGTTTTTTACTGAAATATGTACGAAACACAGAAGTATGCATTCGAAAGAACAGGTATTCTAATAAAAACATGATCATGCAGGAAGATACAAGTATACCGCATAATACAAAGATTTCTTTAACCGAAAAACGGAGCGTGGTGAATAGAAAGACGCCGCCAACTCCTAAAACCGCAGCAGTTGAACCAATTACATAATTCTTTAATAAACGTCTTTCAAATTGTTCATGTACAGTCAATTCTTCACCCGCCTTCTTGCTATTACTTTTAAAAAGATATTAATAGCATACCTTACAAAAACTTGGAAAAAAAGCTATTTTTCTACACTTTATTACATTTTTTGTAGGTTTTTGACCTTTCATATTATAAATATCGTATTTTTTTGCATTTATTTTAGCTAAAAGGTGCAAATGGAAGGACGATGCGGGCTCATAGGGGGAGAATTCTTTAAAGTATAGCATGCGTGTGAAATGTACAAAATACACGGGATGGATAATTTCTGAGGAAAACGGGTATGAAATGGTATACGGATGCAGGAAGGGAGCTAGAATAATGTCATTAACTACACAAGAAATGGACCATTTTAAACAAATTTTAGTTGCTCGAAAAAAAGAGATAAAAGATATGAGAGAGAGAAACGATTCTTTTGGAAGTGATTCGGAATTTCCTAAAGAATCTACGGGGGAGTTATCAAACTATGATAATCATCCAGGAGATCTTGGAACAGAGCTGTTTGAAAAAGAAAAAGACATAGCATTAAACGACCTCCATGAGAAAGAACTGGAGGATATTGATGCAGCACTTAATAGTATTGAAAGAGGTAAGTACGGTATATGTAAAACTTGCGGAGAAGATATCTTAAAAGAACGATTGGAAGCTATTCCATCTACACTTTACTGCAAGGAACACAGCCCTGGTCAGCACTCATCAGATGACAGGCCAGTAGAGGAAGCGGTATCTGGTCCGGATTATTCGAGAAGAAGCAACGATGGAAAAGATGCCACTTTCTTTGACTCGGAAGATACTTGGCAATCCGTAGCAAAGTACGGAACAAGTGAAACTCCATCAGACTTCACAGACCCTGAAAAACATGACTATAACGAAATGTATGAAGACTCTGATGATGATGATGGCTATGTAGAAAACTATGAAGGTTTTGTAACAACGGATATAACTGGGAATGAGAGAAATGTTGTACAAAACCGTAAACATGAAGAGTACGAGGAAGAGCTGGATCGAGAAGAAGAAAGACAGTTAGACCGGGATAAGTACGATAAATAAAATCAATGAACAGCCTATGTTAAAGATACATAGGCTGTTTTCAAATACTTTTTAATAGCTGAATAAATAAATGACAAGCGAAACCAAGTAAACCTGCCCCTGCTAATCCTGTCATCACTCTAACGGTTATTTCATTAATAAGTGTACGAAAAAAATGAACGGTAAAAGCAACATTAATATTCCATAATATAATGCCCACAATAATAAACAAACTTAAGTATGCATTAACCCACCATTCAGTATCACTAGGAATATTTTGAAGTGTTCCTCCATAAATGCCAAACCAAAACAAGAAATTAAAAGGATTCATTAATGCGAGTAAAAAACCTGTCCAATAAGGCTTTTGTTCTGGTTTCTCTTCATTTCCTGCAAGAAATCTTTGTTGTAACCAAGCAGTTCTAATCGTTGAAATTCCTAAGACCATGAGCATGATGATTCCAATAACTAACATTGTGGTTTGTACGAAGGTGTTCTGCAAGAAGGGGGAAAGACCTAAAAAAATGATAAGCATAAAAATGAAATCAGCACTTGCTGCTCCTAATCCAACGAGCCAAGATGGCCAGAACCCCCCTGATAATCCGCGTTTGATCATCTCGAGTTTAATCGGGCCAACTGGAACTGCTAGACTGATCCCAAGCATCATAAAATGAAAACTTAAAACCCAAAACTCGCTCAAACTTACTCCTCCCGAGGGCTGTGCTTGTCTATCTTTTCTTCAAGGATATGAGTACATGAATTAGATTATTACGGAAGGAAATGTAAAAAGTTTATCGAACAGTACTTTAAAGGCTGTAACTATCATCTGCTAAAGGAGCCAAGTCCGTGAAAAAAGCGTGTTTGCTTATCATTGATGTTCAAAAAGGTTTTGATGATGTAGATTTTTGGGGAGAACGAAACAACCCAAATGCCGAAGTTAATATGCTTACATTGATAGATGCATTTAGAAACACGAATTTACCCGTATTTCATGTTCAACACCAGTCGGAAAATGAGAATGCACCTTTGCATCCGACCAAGTTAGGTTATCAGCTGAAAACAGGATTTGAACCTAAAGAGAACGAACCTCTTTTTATTAAAAGTGTAAATAGTGCTTTTATTGGAACAGCATTAAAAGACGAGCTGGATAAACAAGGTATTCAGCAGCTTATAATTGTAGGTTTGACGACAAATCATTGTGTATCAACTACTGTAAGGATGGCTTCAAACTACGGATATGGCGTTTCTCTCGTGCACGATGGAACGGCTGCTTTTGCTTTAACTTCCTATAATGGAAGAAAATTTTCAGCTCAAGATGTACATGAGTCAGCTTTGTCGCATTTGCACGGGGAATTTGCTGAAATTTTAAGTACAAAGGAAGTTTTGGCGAAATGGGTAAGATCATCGCACTATATCCAATAATGCATAGACAATATTCCCCAGGAAATGTCGGATACTGTTAATGGTTTAGAGGTTTTGTTTTAAGGGAAAAATGAAAAAAACATTCATAATAAGATCATTTAGAGGTGTCATAAAAACATGGTAAATAATCAAATAGAAAAGCTGATGAGAGAACCGGAACAAGAATTAGAGTTTTGGAGAGAAGAAGATCAGCAAAAAGAACTCGTTAGAATGCGTTATGTTCCCCAAGGTGAGGGAGGATATTTTCAAGTTACTTATTTAGACGAAGAAGAAGGCATCATCGGTTCACAAGTTCTTGATGAAGTAGAAGACGCAGAACGATTCTTAGAAAAGAATCAGCCGGCTATATGAAAAACCAGAGGATCAGTCCTCTGGTTTTTTTATTTTGCAAATTTCTTCTCTCGCAGCCACTCTGTTGAGTGTTTTTCACATATCTGAAGATCTTCGAAATCACCATTTTTATATTGAGAAATTATTTCTTCTGCCGTTTTATGCGCGAGTTTCATCTCTTCTTTTGATATGGCTCCTTTATCAAAGGCTTCCATTAATTCATTATCATCAAGGATGAAAATTTCTTTATCGGGCAATATCACGATATCTAAATCAAGATCTAAAAACCAAGGGATTCCTTCTTCGTCAACGCCGTGCTCTTTGCACATGTCAATATAGAATTGAACGGTGTCTCCATTTTGATCCAAAACAGTAGTTATCGTATATTTTTTTTCTTCTGGAAAGTGCTGCAGCCATGTATAGCCATTGTCAGCAATACAAACCTCATGATTTTTGTACTGAACAACGAGTGGTTCTGACACTTTTTTTAGATGAATCACAGTTACTTTGCCTTTAAAGCAGCCGTCTTCTTTATGAACGACTTCAAAGGTTCGTTCTGTGACTCTTTTCCAATCGGGTCTGTCTGCTCTTTTATGTTCCATAGACACCTCCACGTTTTGTAAAATTATAGCAAATACTGTTCAGGAAGGGAAGGAACCGGGTGAATGATGAAGAAATGAGTATAAGTATGATGAATTATGAGCCCTTCAATTAAAAAAGGTGAGAGAGTAAGGAACTACATCTCCAAAAAAGAAAAAAGGAAGAGGTAAATTAATGAACATTAAAGCGGATAATTATGAGCTAACGTCGCATGACGGAACAAAGATTGCTGCATACGATCATGGAGGATCAGGAGAGGCTTTGATTTTCCTTCATTATTTAGGTGGAAGTGCACCCTTATGGCATCCGGTCATCCCACACTTTTTGGACAAATACCGGGTTGTCACCTATGACTTGAGAGGACACGGACTCTCAGATCAGCCAGAGAACGGCTATACCTTTGAAGATACAGCGAGAGATCTTGAGGCAGTAATGGATTTCTTTTCGATTAAAAGCGCTCATCTTGTTGGAAGTTCTTATGGAAGTATGGTGGGTGTTTATTTTGCTTCAACACGTACTCAGCGGGTAATATCACTCGTTGCTTCTGAAGGTGCTCTCGTTAATGAGACAGGTGAAGATGGAAAGTATGAGGAATCTTTTGAAGAGCATATCTCAAAGTTTAGAGATCAATTAGATCCTGAGTATGACTCTGTAGAAGCGTATAAGGATTATTATAAAGAAAACTGGAAACCGTGGAACGAAGCACGTGCCTATTATGTCGAGAATTATGTACCTCGTGTAAAAGAAAACGGAAATGTCGGACCTCGCACAACAGGTACGACGATGGAAAAGATTATCGCAGAAATTTATTACACGAACTTTTTAACCTGGTATGAGAAGGTAAAATGTCCAGTCTTGTTCTTGCCAGCTGAAACAGAAGGAAATTTGGATAAAAAAGAGAGATTCATTGAAAAAGCTTCAAAGGTTCTTCCTTTTTGCAGAAAGGCCATCATTCCAGGAACAACTCACTTAATGATGTACGACCATGAAAAGGAACTTATTCATACGATTAAAGAATTTTACGCTGATATTCCTGTTTCAGTCAAATAAGAAAGGGCTCCTTTAAGTGGGAGCCCTGATTTTATTAATGCTGTTTTTTCTTTGCGTTCTTTCGTTTGTAAAATTGTTCTAAAGCTATGCAAGTCAGCATTCCCATAATCAGCCCGTTGCTCAAAAGAGTTACGATAATACTCGGCCATTCTTTCAGAGCTGCGGCAGGAATAAACAGACTGCCGATCCCAACCATGAGTGATGTACTAATAATAAATAGATTTGTATCAGATTTTAGCTCTGATTTATATTCTCTGAACGCAAGACCAATCATGCTGGAGAAGGGAAGAAATATGGTCGCATATCCTACCGGTGCTGGAATGCCTGCAAAGAAAAAGGTGAGCGGCGGGAAAAAGCTGATGATTATTATGAACGCATTTCCCAAAATGAAAGCTAGTCGGCTAAACATCTTTGTAGTTAAAATGAACCCTGAAGCACCAGATATCGGTACACTGCCTACGGCCGAAAACAGACCTGCGATCCACGTATTCAGTCCCATAATGATAGACGAGCGGTTATAGTTGATCGGTTCGAATTTTTCATTTTCAGACTCATACGCTTTTTCTACCACGTTGATGCTGGCTACCATATTTGTCAGTAATAATAGCCCTACAAAAAGGGAGGTAAGAATTGCACCTCCTGATAACTCCGGCATTCCCCACGCCAGCCATTCAGGAAACGCGACCACTTTAGATGATTGCATCGTATCCTTTGTTAAGTTTAATAGTTTAAACAGTCCCCATCCCAATATTAGTGAGATTAGGATGGAATAACTCCTCAGCCATCGTACTCTAGATTTTCCGAGAACGATAGATAGTACAAGGATAAATAGGGATGCAGCTGCAACTTTTGCATCGGCACTTTCCTGCAGATATCCGATCCCAAGCATTCCTTTTATAAAAGAACCGCTCAATTGTGAAACGAGTAATATAAGATATGTTCCTGTTACAAGAGGAGTAAAGAGTGCTCTGACTGAAGTGATGATACGAAAAGCACCAAGAAGAAAAAATAGAATTCCGCTGATCAGCATACCAGCTGTCAGCTGCTGTAATCCATCGGCTGCTGTCAATGCTCCTGATGCAACAATGCCTGCGTATACTGTAAAAACTCCCCACCATAATCCAGCTGGTCCTTCGTTAATTGGAAGTTTATGACCGAACAAGACTTGTAGAATAGCAGAGAGTCCAATGATAAAAAAGGAGCGCTGCAGAAGGTCTGCTGTTTCCGCTTGTGTCATACCGAATGCATCACCGATCGCAATCGGTGCTACGAGACTGCCTGCTAATATAAAGACCATCCATTGAAGTGATGAAAATGTTAATTTCATGAGAACACCTACTGTTATGTATTTCTATTAATCTGTTTTAGTATACATTGTTGTTTTTGAAAGTAGTTGATATCCGTATCAGGATGCTCACTGTTCCGCGGGGTGTGCGGTGAGCCTCCTGTGCGCTTTGCGCCGTTAGGAGTCTCACCTGTCCCGCTTCATGGAAGTATCCTTGCTCCTGCGTCTACAAGTAAATGCTACCGGTGTGAGCTTCCTCGTCACATGCCTTGCGAGAAGCATCTCAGGTGGTAGGCACGCACCTTGCACTTCTATCAACTTGTCGATGAAGAAATGAGTTGAAAGCAACAATCTCTTAAACAACCTTCTTTTATTATAGACCTTAAACTAGTTTAGCAGAAGGAAAGAGGTTTAGAGGGAAGTATAGTTAGGGTAATTTTCTGTAAGATACAAACACAACAAGAGGTTCGAATTTTCTGTAAATATTTTTTCGGTCTATCCTCATAAAACATATGACATACCCGAAACATATAGACACAGGTAATGACGAACCATAAACAAAGGACGATCTAAGATGCAGAAACTTACACACGATGATGTTATTCAATGGTTAGAGAAACATCTATTGGACTTTGAACATTTTACGCCTTACTTGTTTACTTCCAAATGGATTCATTCCTTTTGCAAGGATAAAGAAAATGGAAATGAATTCGAATTGAAGTGGGATACATCCGGTCAAGAGTTGTTCTTTCGATTGCTGGACAATCTGGATCAGGATAGTTCATGGAAATGGCTTGGGACTTTTAATCACACAGGAGAGGTGAAATCATGAGAATTGATGGACAACAACCGGTACAAAGAAAATACGATGTAAACAAAATGTATCAGCAGCCTTCTGTTAAGCCTCCGTCATTTGCCAAAGACGAACTTTACATATCAAATGAGGCAAAAGCATTGAACGATCATGCTCAGCTAAACATTAGAGAAAAGAAACTTTTGGATATTAAAAAACGCATCGATGCTGGAGAGTACCAGATCAATGCGAATGAAATTGCAAAAAAGATTTCACAGTTTTACTCCATTTAATTATTTTTTGTTGTTCGTGCCGCTTCTCTGTCTTAATAGGGAAACGGCATTTTTTATGAAAGGCGGTATAGGAACATTCAACCTGCCTGCATTTTCAATCATAGATAATAATTCATTTGATAAATAAAAAAAGATTGTGGCGGACTGAATATATAAGCCGCCTAATAATTGATCGAGAGAATGGGCTACTGCAACTATTGCAAAAACCATCACCTTTTTTAATATTCCCTTAAAGCCAACCTTGCTGTTCAATTTTCCTTCATATGCTGATGCTGCCATTCCCGTGATGTAATCCAGTACTACGAATAGAACTAATGTTTTGAATAAAAGGCTTGGTGTTCCAAACAGGAAGCTCGAAAACGCTCCTAAAGAAACAACGGCCATGTGGTAAAACATCGACCATCTTTCCACTTTAAATTCCTCCCTTGTCTCCCACTAATGTAGTATATGCTTGTTGCTCATCACCTGAAATGGCGGATGCCTAATGCTTGTCCTCCTATTTTTTAGAAGCTTTATTTCAAATGTGTTAAATAGTCAAAAAATTTAAAAAATAACGAGTCAGACACGCACTATATCTGTTACAATGAAACAAATCCGGAAAGGGAGGAAAGAAATGCAATGAACAAAATTACGTTAGGCTTGCCTCCACATTGCCACAAAGTATCTTGTGACGGAAGAATGATTAAAATTAAAGACTCAGGGAACAACAAATGGGCGTTTCCGCTCTCTGGAACAGAAAACGCAGTTGTCGAAGAAGTAAACGATGAAACAGGACTGCTCACCATTCATGGAAAGGATAAGATACTGGCAACCCTTGAAATGCCAATTCGATTTTGTGAAGTGGGAAGAGGCTGGCTTCTCGATAAGTTACCTAAAAAGAAACGTGTAAAATTAAAATAAAATTGCCGCACAGCTGAGTTCACTCTGGCTGTGCGTTTCATTTTATAAATCGTTTTGTTATCCGAAAAAGAGACATAGACGATAAAATATTTTTATATCCACAACAACAGACTTGAAGGAAAATAATGTTATAATGATGAGGTAACCGTGTAGATGGGGTGAATGAATTGGGAATGACTCGCCTGCCTGCACACTTAAATCACATCGCTTGGAACCGGAAAATTATTAACGTTTTTTGGGTGATTGTCTTTGTGTCAGTGTGCGTTGAGGTAATCAACAGCTTTTTTACAGAGAGGCCATTAAAGGAATTTTATTTAGAATACGTATTATTACCTACGCTTCTTCTATCAATGGCGGCTTTTATCGCAGAATGGGGTTATAGAAAGCAGGGTAAATACACTGACTATATTATTATCGGATCAGCTAATTTAATCTCAGGAATCTTAGTAGGTGTACACTCCGAGATGTATGTGATGTATGCTTGTTTATTCTTTCCGATGCTGATTTCTACTATATATTTTGATAAAAAGAAGATCTGGCTCTCATTTGGAATCAGTCTGATAATTTACTTAGGATTATCTGCTTTTCATCCTATTGTAAGAGATCTAAATGATGTTATGGCACAGCTCTCGATGGCGTGCATCTTGCTGACATCCACAACGATCTGTATCGGCATCATGAGCAGGGGATATGAAATTGGGCAGCATTTAATAAAAGCCCAAGCTGAACACCAAGAGCTGATGGTTAAGTCTACAATCATGGAAAAACAAGTGAAAACCGATGCGCTAACGGGCTTGTATAATCATATGGCATTCTACGAATACATGGATGTGTTGCTTCTGCAAGCTGATACGTATCATTATCCGCTCCACTTAGCTGTTATCGATATCGATAATTTTAAGAAAGTAAACGATACATATGGTCATGGAATGGGAGATATCGTCTTAAAAAAAATTGCAGCTGCCATAAAGGAAAATGTATCGACAGATGATTTTGTCGCCCGATACGGCGGGGAAGAGTTTGTCGTTATACTAAATGATGTTGATGAAGATAAGGCTTTTAGAATTCTTGAGAATATTAGAGCCGTTGTACAAAGTCTGGAGCACCCTGAAATCTTGGAGGAAAGTGTAACAATAAGTGCAGGATTGCAAACGTACCGGACAGGCATGCACAAACAGGCGTTTTTTGAAGGGGCAGATAACAGTCTTTATGTTGCTAAGCGCCAGGGAAAGAATCGTGTGATAATTCAGGAGTGCAGCGAGGCATTGCAAATTTGATAAGCAATATTTCAAACAGTAGGGAGAAGATTCCTTGCTGTTTTTCTTTTTCTTCTAAAACTCTTGTCCATGCATATGTTTGTAAAGATATAGGGCATGGAGGTGAGAGCATGAGTGGACGGATAAAACAAATATTACAGATTGCCGCCACTTACATCGGCACTGTTGTAGGTGCCGGATTTGCTACGGGAAGAGAGATCGTTGAGTTCTTTACGAAATACGGGTCAGCTGGATTTGCTGGCATTCTGATAAGCGGGTTCCTTTTTATCGTAATTGGGACAAAGCTGATGATTATGGCGAGGAGAATTGGAGCATCTTCATTTGATGAAATGAATCATTATCTATTTGGAACAGCAGCATCTCGAGTTGTGAACATCTTAATGCTCATCATGCTTTTTGGGGTAACGGGTGTCATGCTGTCGGGAACAGGGGCATTGTTTCGTGAACAGCTTCATCTGCCATTTCAGGCAGGAGTTATCTTAACACTTATCGTGACGTATTTAGTTATGAAAAAAGGAATAGATGGAATTTTGTGGACCAACTCTTTGATTGTTCCGATTATGATCTTGTTTTCAATGATATTGTCTTTATCGATGTTTGATTCTGGAGGACGGCAGCTTCTTGTTGCCGAGGATTTTACTGGTGGATGGAAATGGATTGTCAGCCCCTTTACTTACGCAGCTTTTAACTTAACCTTGGCTCAGGCCGTGCTTGTTCCTCTTTCGCGGGAAGCAGCTGACGAATCAGTGATCAAATGGGGAGGGTTCATAGGCGGAATAGGTCTGACGTTTATCTTGCTAAACAGCCATTATGTCCTTTATTCAGTTCCGCGTGTGCTAAGCTATGAGATTCCGATCGCAGAAATAGTTGGCGGTCTCGGAATCATGGTACATTACTTTTTTGTTCTCGTAATCTATGGTGAGATCTTCTCTACACTGATCGGGAATTTATTTGGCCTAGCGGGCTCACTTAGAAAGAATATAAGATTATCAAGCAATGCGATACTCATTCCCTTGATGCTGGGAAGCTATTTGCTGAGCCAGGTTGGCTATGCAGAATTGCTGCATTATTTGTATCCAGTCTTCGGGATGATCGCATTAATATTTTTAACAGTTGTTTCTGCTAAAAAGCTTAATTGATGAATACATTGAATTAAGATAATTCGATTGACATTTAGATGAACCGAAATTGCTGGAAGGGAAAAAAGTAAATGGCGTATTACAATAAATTAGTCCGTGATAAGATACCAGAATTGCTTGAACTTGCAGGAAAAAAGGGGACATTCCGCATTCTAGGAGATAAAGAGTTTGAAAGTGAATTAAAGAAAAAGCTCGCTGAGGGTGTGAAAGAGTACCGTGAAGCTGTGAATGAAAGTGACGCAGCAGAAGAACTGGCAGGTTTGTTTGAAATTTTAATTTCGCTTACGAAAGTGCACCATCTTACACTAAGAGAACTGGATGAAATCAGGCAGGAGAAGGCGAAGAAGCATGGGCGGTTCCATGAGCGTCTCTTCCTGATCAAGGTAGAAGATTAAGGCAGGGGGTCTGACCCCAGACAAATACAAATTGAAGATTTGTATTTGTCAGAAAGACATAATGTATGATTTTGTTAAATTATGTGATCATGAAGCATTTTTATATGATTACCTCGATTTTTTTGTGATGAGTGTTAAAAAATATGTGATTATTTTAATTGAACATATGAATCTTAAAAACAAGCAGAAACAGGCGCTGTTAAGATGCTTGTTTTTGCTTGTTTTAATTGTATAAAAGCTGAAACAGGAAAAAACATGCAAACATTGTTTGACAAACAAGCGCAATACGGCATATGATTAAAGTACTACGTGGAAATAAGAGGTAATGGAGGAAAATTATTATGTTTTCTGAAGAAAGAAGAGAAAAGATCTTAGAAGTGTTAAAAAATGAAGGTCGTGTTCTTGCAAAAGAGTTATCAGATATCCTCCAAGTTTCAATTGATTCGATACGCCGTGACCTTTCAACTTTAGAAGATAAAGGGCTCGTTAAACGAACACATGGCGGTGCAATACCTGTGACAGAGGTGAAGAAAGGTCCTGCTGCTCCGGCAAAACGCTACACAGAAGGTTCAGAACACGAGAATGCCATTGCGAAAGAAGCAGCAAAATGGATTCAAGCGGGAGATACACTTTTTATCGGTGGAGCATCTATCCATTATGTTCTGCTCAAATATTTACCTGCAGTTCCACTCACGATCGTTACAAATTCATTAAAAATCGCTGAAGCTTTGCGTGAGCGGGAGAACATCGATTTATACCTAATCGGTGGAAAAGTGAAGAATTCCGGCAATATGACAGATGCTCTTGCAACACAGCTTGTCAGTCAATATTCATTTGACCTCACGTTCGCAACAGGCGGCGGAATATCTGAACGCGGAATAAGTACCGCTACACCTGAAGCTGCTGCTTTTATGAAGGCAGTTGGCTCTGTGTCCAGGAAGAGTATTGGTCTTTTTCCGCACCATAAAATCGGAATTAATGCCTTTGCGAAAGTTGGACCGGTTTCTAACCTGGAAGCCGTTATAACTGACAACGAATCAGTACGCGAACATCTCCAGGCAATCGAACAGCAAGGTGTTAAAGTTATCATCGCAAACACAGAAAAAACAGGAACTGAAAACGCAGAATAATGATTCCATAACAAACAAAAGGACCCCCGAACGGAGGTCTTTTTTTATTCGTTATGACTGATTTAAGCTAGAAACGCCTATATCTGATTTAAGGAATACTAACGGTCCGCCGTTCCCGATAGAACCGTTTTTCATAGTTAGCAGCTTGATAAATCGCCGATTAAATGATTAAAAATACAGTGGAAGATTTTCTGACACAACCCATGTTATCTAAGTTTGTTTCTATTATCCTTATTAAAAAGCAGCATTGTCATGAAACGAGGTGTGAATATTGCTTCATTCTTCGCATTTTTCTTCTGAAGAGAAATTAAGAATTCGTGAGCTGAAAAAGAAAATAAGATCTGTAACAGATTTAGATAAAAAGGTTGAGCTTGAACAACAACTTAATGACATCATGGAAAAAGCATTCATAAAAAAGCAGCTTAGAAGAAGAAATGAACTAAATTGATCTGGAATCCACTTCCTCTGAAAAAGAAAACCTTTGCAAAAAACTGAATTGCATGTCTATTTTGTAAAGCAGTGACAATAACAACTTGTTTATGTTAAAGTGACACTAGTCTTTTTCAGATGGACAAACGTTTTCTAAGGAGTGGACACAGCATGAGTCAAGAAGCAGCATTGAAAAAAGACATCGGGCTTTCTGTAGCCATGTCCATCGTAATTGGAACGGTAATTGGTTCAGGTATTTTTATGAAGCCTGGAAGCGTACTCGAATATACTGGGAATTCGAATCTTGCTCTTTTGGCGTGGTCACTTGGCGGTCTTATTACACTCTCAGGAGGTCTTACGATCGCTGAAGTAGCGACACAGATTCCGAAAACAGGCGGGCTTTATGTGTACATGGAAGAAGTATACGGCAAGCTTTGGGGTTATTTGAGCGGCTGGGTACAAACGGTCATCTATGGTCCAGCCGTTATTGGAGCTCTTGGATTATACTTTGGTTCATTGATAGCAAATCTTTTTTCTTGGGAAAAATCGTTTGGTCCTTGGATTGGAATCGGAACGGTACTATTCCTTACAATTGTAAATAATTTCGGAACAAAATACGGCGGATTCGTACAAAACCTATTCACGATCGGAAAGCTTGTTCCTATTGCTCTCATTATTGTGTTTGGGATCACTCAGGGGAACGAACAGATCTTAAATTCTTCAAGCGGATCTGTAGTTGAGATCAGCATGGGGGCAGCTATTTTAGCAACTCTTTTTGCCTATGATGGCTGGCTGATGGTTGGATTTGTAGCGGGGGAGATGAAGAATCCAGGAAAGACGTTGCCTAAAGCAATAATTGGAGGCATATTGATTGTAATGGCGGCTTATCTTCTAGTTAATATCGCATTGCTGCATATTCTGCCTGCTTCTGAGATCGTGAGGCTTGGTGAAAACTCAGCTGCATCTGCGGCCACAATACTTTTTGGGCCGTTAGGCGGTAAACTTATCGCGGTCGGGATAGCAGTATCGATCTTTGGCTGCTTAAACGGTAAAATCTTAACGATTCCTCGTGTGCCGTTTGCGATGGCGGAACGAAATCAGCTTCCGATGGCAAAAACGTTTAGCAAGGTCAGCGAAAAGTATGGTACTCCAATCGCGGCAACGTACTTGCAAGTTGTTATTGCAATCATCATGATGATTTTAACAGATCCTGATTATCTATCAGAAATGGCGATTTTCGCTGTTTACATCTTCTACATTTTTGCGTTTTATGCGGTGTTTAAGCTTCGTAAGCGGAATAAAGGGGCTGCTCGTGTTTACAGTGTTCCTTTGTTCCCGGTCGTTCCGATTTTTGCGATTATCGGTTCAGTGTATATTGTCGGAGCTACCATGATTAACGATCCGTTTGATAGTTTGACAGCCATATTTATAACAGTAGCTGGACTGCCAGTTTATTATTGGCTGCAGCGTAAAAATTAAGATTCAGTATAAAATGTAAAAAGACCCTCTCATGGGTCTTTTTTTATTGAGCGATATTATTTGAACGGTTCGATTTATAATTTGACTCTAGCCAATGGGATATAACATCTTATCCGTCCGGGTTCAATGGTCTCGAAGGAAGGATCTTCAGCAGCTTCTTCACTCTTACCATTGTTTTATCTTCCTGTTGAAAACGAAAGCCATGCTCCATATTTTTAATAATATGAGTCTCAGAAGGTCCCTTAACTAGTGTGTGAAGCTCCTCTAAAAGGGGAGGGTCAACCAATGCATCTTTGTCTCCACATATTGCTATAACAGGATAGTTTATCTTTTTTAAGCCATCTCTTGGGTTATAAGCAAAGTGCTCTCTGATATTGATATTAGTACAAAGGTTTACAAATGCAAATATTTATTTTTCTTTAGTGATCCATAATAAAACCCGCCAGGAGAGTCCTGACGGGAGAATATGAGATATATGATAGCTTATACGCTTAATAGTTCTTTCATTTCACGATAGCGAGATGAAAGGCTTGCTGGTGATACGCCGTATTTCTTAGCTGTTTCAGCTTGTGTGGAATTTATGCCTCTTATATCTTTTGATACAAGGTAGTCCAAAGCTGCTGCATAGATTTCTTCTTTACGAACGGCTGGTTTGGACTCGTTAATATATTCACTCCAAAGTTTTTCAGCCTCTTTAACTACTTCTGTTTCCGCATTGGCTTTCACAAGTTCTGTTACAGCTGTGTACTTTTCATCCTTTTCTTCTGATTCCACAGAAGTTACTGTATTTTCTTCAGATGCAGGTTTTTCAGTGTTAGCTTGCGTTTGATCTGTTTTAGGCTTCGGAACTCCTGCCGATATATCAATTAAAGAAAGCTGCAGTACAGCGGGGAATTGATTTTTGAAAATCTCTTTTGCGTCTCCTAATGGCTGCAGTTTCTCAATCGCGTCTTTTAATGGAGGCAATTCAGAAATTGGCATCTCTACATAGCCGACATAAAATTCGTAATTAATGCCGTTCGATACGAGTGTTCCAAGCAGTGCGCTGTCTGTTTTTGGCTTATCAGCAGCGTTTATCGTCACATCGTACACTTTCTCTGTCCAGATGTCTTTCACTGTAAAAATAAAGCCTGTTTTTTGTTCAACAACTTTATAAAGTGAAGGCACTGTATTGGTCCAGCCAGCTAAGATCTCAGCAACTTCAGGCTTCACTGATTTCTTCACCTTTTCAACATAAAGCTCAACAGGTGTTTGGTCGCCTTTTATCTCAGAACAGAAAACTTCCCAGCAAACCGCGATGTTCGCATACGTTTGTTCTTGGTCTTTGCCAACCGGATATTTTTTCACATACTCTGACGTACGTGCTGCTAAATCCTGCTGATAGTTCTCAAGGGCAAATTTGATAAGTCCTTCCTGATGAAAGGATACTTCGCGTGTTTGCTCTTCTTTATGTAAACAACATTTCTTATATTTTTTTCCGCTGCCACAATAGCACGGATCATTTCTTCCTATCATTGACATGCTATTCCTCCAGTTAAACCACTTACTTATCCTGTACATACTAGCATAAATCGGATTTTTTTCAAACAACTAATCACCAGACAATATTTTATCATAAAAAAGGTTAAGAAAAAATCATTCAATAGGTTGGTTTTTCGAGTCCTGAAACCTTTTTTAGTAAAAAGCGTCTAAGCCAAAAAGGGGGATTTACGATATGTGGAAATTATGGAAAGTGTGGGTATTGACCTGTGTTTTATTATTAGGAGCCTGCAGCAGCAATGGAGGTAGTAAAAAAGAATCTTCACATGACATGGCAGGAGGCGACAGTTCTGAAGCGAAGACGGAAATCTCTAATTCTTCTGCTGATGAAGGGACAGCTTCACCAGAGAAAAGCGACAAGAAGCAATCGATTCGAGATCAGCGGAAAGTGATCTATAACGCGGATCTGCGGATTACAGTTGAAAAACTGCAGAATGCGATGGAAAAGGTTCGGAAGATGGTTGAAGATAAAGGTGGTTATATCGTAGAATCCAACACGAATATCGGTGAGGAAGGCTATGAGGACGGGATGATGACGGTACGTGTTCCGATGAATGGATTCCGGCCGTTTTTACAGGAAGTAAAGGATATAAGTGAAGGTTCTCCGCATGAAAGTGTGCGAGGAGAAGATGTTACAGAAGAATATGTGGATCTGTCTTCTCGGTTAAAAGCGAAGCAGCAGATGAGAGAGCGTCTTGAATCCTTTATGAAAGAGGCTGAAAGGACGGAAGACTTATTAAAAATTTCTGCAGATCTTGCCAGAGTACAAGAAGAGATTGAACAGATTGAAGGAAGACTTAACTTTTTAAAAAATCAAAGCGATTATTCGACGGTTACTATACAGTTTGAAGTAAAGAATCTGAAAGCAGAGAAACTGCAGACAGGTGACCTAAACACTTGGAAAAAGACAAAGATGCTTTTCATGGAGACGGTGAACTTCTTTGTTTCTGCGATTTCATTTATCGTCGTTGCACTATTTGGATTAGCACCACTGTGGCTTGTACTGATCCCCGTTGTATTCTGGTTATGGAGAAGGAAAAAAGGGCAAAAGAAAAAGCCGGGTTCTCCGACATCCATGTAATGAGTCATTAAGTTGTGTTCATATCAGATTTGTTAGACAACAGGTACGTCAGAAACACCCTCTGCAGCACGGATTAAAGTCCGGAAGCTGAAAGGGTGTTTTGGCTTTTACGGCACCTTTTTATGGTGAACCGTTACCAAAAGCCTTAGCCGAGAAACGCTTTGTATTCTTCAGTCAGTTTCATAAAACGCTTTTTATCTTTTTGATCCAAGGCATTGTCGATTTCTTTTTCATAATATTCTTTGTAGTAGCTGTGCAGGGCTTCATCCAGAACCATTTGGGCAATAAGGCTGAAGGCAAATGGGTCTCTTTTTTGTTGTTTGTACTGCACCATCTCATTTTGGTTTTTGTTAAAAGAAGTGTTTTTGTCTTTCATCCTGTTTTCCCTCCTTGAAATTATCTCCCTATCCAATTTAACCTTTTATGTTTCTAGGTTTCTACTAGTATACTGAGCAAGGTGCCCAATGACAACCATTTTATTTGAAAATTCTGAAAAAAATTTGATAATCATTCCAATGTACTGTATTTTCACCACCTTTTGGTAATTTTCTTAAAAGAATGTCTCATTATTTCGGTAGAATTTCTCATTTGTTACAAGTGTTATGATTTAGTGTTATTTATGTGTTTATATTGTGTTACTTACTATTTCCCCGTATTTTAGAAGGCTTAAACACTGTGAAACACATATTTGGAAAAAACGTTGACTTTTCATATGGTATGTGAGTAGGATTGTGTTAAATCAATATCGTCATTTCCGCTAGGGGTGCTTATGTTTGTAAGCTGAGAGAAGGTGCTAGCCTTCGACCCTTTGAACCTGATCCGGTTAATACTGGCGTAGGGAAGCGGCGTGGTCCATTACTATCTACAATCGTAATAGCCACCCGCTTTTTATTTGCGGGTGGCTTTTTGTATTTATAGTTTTAGGAGGGGGATCGTGATGGGACAATTGATCAAAGTATGCAAAGCACTGACTGTCGCAGGATCAGACAGTGGAGGAGGAGCAGGGATACAAGCTGACTTGAAGACCTTCCAGGAATTTGGGGTATATGGAATGACGGTTCTGACTGCGGTTACGGCTCAAAACACGATGGGTGTGCAAGGGGTTTATCCAGTCCCTCTGGCTGGATTGGAGGAGCAATTAACATCAATCGGAAACGACATTAAGCCAGACGCAGTAAAAACAGGCATGCTGTTTTCAGGTGAATATATTGAGAGAGTTGCTTATTTTGTTGGAAAGTTTGGCTGGAGCAGCCTCGTCGTCGACCCTGTTATGGTTGCAAAAGGCGGAGCGACCCTTTTAGGAAACGAAGCTCTGGAAGCGATGAAAAAGTACATGCTGCCCCTCGCAAAAGTAATTACGCCTAATATTCCAGAAGCTGAAGCACTGACAGGAGTTGAGATCACGAGTGATGAAGCTAGGCGGGAAGCGGCTCTCATCTTGTTTAATGCGGGTGCTGATTATGTGGTGATAAAAGGCGGACACATGGAAGAAGAGTTTGTCTCAGACCTCGTTTATAACGGTGTTGAGATGTGGGAGCTTGTTGATAAGCGTGTTTACACAAAAAATACACATGGTACTGGCTGTACATTCTCAGCTGCAGTCACAGCTGAATTAGCATACGGAAAAACGATGGAAAATGCCGTGCGGAATGCAAAAACGTTTATTCAGACGGCGATCGAACATGGGATTGATGTCGGTTCCGGTCATGGACCGATAAATCACTTCGCATATAGGAGGATTCTTCATGAACAGCGATAGAGTACAAGTTTGGAAAGATTTTGTCGAACAGATCAGGAAAGAACGGCTGTTAGTCCATCATATTACAAACCATGTAACGATGAACTTCCTCGCTAACGGTGTATTAGCAGCAGGTGGAAGTCCTATGATGGTTCATGATGCACGGGAAGTTGAAGATGCAGTTGGGGTGGCTGATGCTTTGGTCCTGAACATTGGAACATTGGAAGAAGCTTCAGCCAAGTCTATGAAACTTGCGCTTCGCAAGGCAATGCACTGTGGAGTGCCTGTTGTCCTTGACCCTGTAGGCGTAGGGCTGTCTTCGTTCCGGCAGGAAACCATTAAAGAATTGTTATCTGAATATTCGAAATTGAAGGGGGTCAGTCCCCAAACAATTCTGACAATTTGCGGAAATGCAGCAGAGATGAAGTTTCTCGCGGGTCTTGGCTGGGATGGGCGGGGAGCAGACGGTGATCTTAACAGTTCTGAAGACGACTTACACCAGCTTGCAATAACTGCTGCAAAACAGACGGGGTGCTTAATTGCGATGACAGGGGAAAAGGATGTCATTTCCGATGGGGAGAGAGTTATCGAACTTTCACATGGTCACCACATGCTTTCACTAGTGACAGGAACTGGCTGTTTTGCTACTTCAATGATTGCGCTGTATCAGGCTAATCTTAAAGATGAAGCAGTACACACTATATCTTTTCTAGAGCGCACAGCACTTGCGCTTCTAATACTCACGAAAGCGGCAGAGGAAGCTGTGAAAACTTCAAGAGGACCTGGAAGCTTTCAAACAAAGCTCTTAGATGAACTCTTTTTATTAGAAAGTACGAAGTCCATTTGGGAGGATGAGATCAATTGGTTTGAGCGCACGGCAGCAGTTGAAAGAGGTGCACACACATGACGACACTCTCACAAGTGAACCTGGCTCATAAGCTATCACTCTATTTTGTGGCAGGCACGATGAACTGTCAGTCCCCAGAGATTTTTCGTGAAATACTTCTTCAGGCTGTTAAAGGCGGCATCACAGCTTTTCAATACCGTGAAAAAGGTGTGAATTCTTTAATAGGTGAAAAACGGTTGGAAAGCGCAATGACAGCAAAGGAGATCTGCAGAGACAATGGTATTCTTTTTATTGTGAACGATGATCTGGAATTGATGAAAGCTGTGGATGCTGATGGTCTTCATGTTGGGCAGACAGACGGCAGCTTAGATTTTATCCGCAAAGAGACAGAAGGCAAGATCCTCGGCGTTTCCGCGCATACCCTTGCTGAAGCAAAAGATGCTGTTAGTCACGGGGCAGACTACATCGGTACCGGTCCCATTTATGCAACTGTTACCAAACCTGACGCCAAGGAGCCTGTTGGAAAAGGGATTTTCCAAGAGTTCCGAACAAACGGAATCACTGTTCCTGTTGTAGGAATTGGCGGAATCTCTTTGGAAAATGCTGCAACTGTTATCAGAGCGGGAGCAGATGGAGCGGCCATTATCTCAGCGATCAGTCAGTCAGAAGATCCAAGAAAAACAACTCGTGAACTTTTACTGGACATATTAAACGCAAAGAGGGGATTGTAAGTGAAGATTTCAGTTCAGAAGCTGACGGTAATGGCAATGTTTGTTGCTATAGGCACTCTAGCTTCACATGTATTTTGGATTCCAGCAGGTGTTGCAAAAGCTTTTCCAGTTCAGCATGCGATAAATGTCATCGCTGGTGTAACATTAGGTCCGATACCAGCTGTGATTGTAGCGTTCGCTATAGGACTTTTGCGTAATTTGATTGGTGTTGGTTCGCTGCTTGCTTTTCCAGGTGGGATGATTGGAGCTTTGTTAGCAGGGTATTTTTATAAAAAAGCTAAAACATATGGAGCTGCAGCGGCAGGTGAGTGGATCGGAACAGGTGTTATAGGAGCGGTTATTGCAGTTCCGGTCGCAGCCCTTTTCTTAGGTTCGAAAACAGGCGCATTTTTCTTCATACTACCGTTTCTTACAAGCTCTGTCGCAGGCGGGATCATTGGATGGGTGATTCTCCGATTAATTGGAAAAAGCTCATTTGTAAATCTGAAGACAGAGCCGTCTGAAAAATCTATTTGAGATCATGCACCGAATAGGCCTTCAGACCGTACACTGAGTACTATCACCCGGTGAAAAGGGGGCCTTTTATCAGATGAGAAAACGACCTAAAAAGTGGGTTTATGCCGAAATGCTGCTTATGTTCGCGGGGCTGCTGCTCGCGATCTATAACGGAAAGTATTGGGAGAGCCCTTCTGTATTTTTCTCGATCTTAATGATTATCTTTTTATTCCGTGCAGTGGAACGAAGGATATTTAAACAAAAAACAGAATTTTGGTTTAACGTAGGGATGGCTGGAATCTTTCTTATTCTTGGCGTCATACCGCTTTTATAAAAGGCTTTTTTCGCAAACTTTGTTGTTTTTGAATGTGGTTAATTTCCGCTCTTTGTGGCTCGCTTTCCGCAGGGCGTGCGGTGAGCCCACTCCGTACTGCGTACATTGAGTGGTCTCACTTTCATGGATGTACACGCAAATCCTGACGCTGCGAATTCCTCGTCGCATGCCTTGCAAGAAGTTTATTCAGGTGGAAGGCATGCAGGAGTCTCGCCCTTCCGCTTCAATTAACTATTCATTGAAGAACTCAGTAGCAACAATCTTTTAGAAATGAGTCTTAAAAAATGATCAGAGTACAGACTGTTATGGATAGGCAGTCTGTTTTTTATGTTTATAGGCAGGTGTATATTTTGAGTAAATCTTTGACATAATGAAGCCTAACGTAATAAAATAATTTTACGTAAAGTATTTTTTTTACGTAAGAGGTAAATTTAAAAAGTGAGGTGATGTGAGTGAATAGGAATCAAACCGTACCAGAAACCTTTATCGTCACGGAGCCAGAACAGGCAGCAGCCCTTTTGCATCCTGTAAGGTCAGAGATCATAAGCTTATTGAAGGAGCCGAGATCGGCGACAGAACTATCAAAAGTGATGAATGATTCCGCTCAAAAGGTGAACTATCATCTAAAGACCCTGGAAAAAGTCGGCCTTGTTACGCGGGCAGGAACAAGGAATGTCAGAAACCTTGTAGAAGTTCTTTATAGAAGTGCGGGGAAGACTTTTCTGTTATCTGATTCACTCGGTCTGTCACAGGAAACCATCCGAAAACTGAAGGATCAGACTGCACTAGCTCATGTATTGTCTCTCACGGAAAAAATAAAACGAGACGCCGTATCCCTTATGGAAGAGGCTGAGGATGAGGAAATTCCAAGTGCGGTCATGGAGATGGAGCTCTCACTTTTAGACGTTGAAGAACGGCAAGCTTTTTTACAAGGTTACACAAACATGCTTTCAGAACTGATTAAAAAACATCATAATCCCAAACCAGGAAAATCCAAAACGTTTCATGTCTCAATGGCGATGTACCCAAAACCTGAAGGAGGCGGCACAGCGTGAAAGAGGAACAGAAGAGTACGGTTACACCAATAAAAACAGATCATGTCACAGAAGAAACAAACGTGATCCCGATGAAAAAAGAAGTGCAGGTTGAGGGTGCTGACAGTCAGCAGCAGCCTGCGAAAATTATTTTTATTACATCAGGATTCGGGAAAATAAATGTACCAAATACAACAAGCACAAGCCCGATAGCAATCGCGGCATAATTAGGAGGAAAACAGATGAACTTAATTCCAATGGTTGTAGAATCTACGAACCGCGGTGAGCGTTCGTATGATATTTATTCAAGGCTGCTAAAAGACCGTATTATCATGCTCGGAAGTGCCATTGATGATAATGTGGCGAATTCGATCGTCGCACAGCTTCTATTCCTAGCAGCTGAAGATCCTGAAAAAGATATTTCCATCTACATCAATTCACCAGGGGGCTCAGTGACTGCAGGCCTGGCGATCTATGACACGATTCAATTTATTAAACCAGATGTGTCCACAATCTGTATCGGCATGGCAGCATCTATGGGTGCCGTTCTACTAGTGGCTGGCGCTAAAGGTAAGCGTTATGCGCTTCCGAACGCTGAAGTCATGATCCACCAGCCGCTCGGCGGAACACAAGGGCAGGCATCTGATATGGCCATCCACGCAAAACGAATCCTGCAGACACGCGAGCTTTTGAATAAAATCATCTCAGACCGCTCAGGACAGCCAATTGAAAAAGTAGAAAAAGACACAGACCGCGATTACTTCATGTCAGCAGAAGAAGCATTAAAATACGGAATCATCGACAAAGTGATCGAAAAGATCTAAGCCGGTTTAAATAAGAATTCTCGGCAATCCAGAAATGGAATAATATGAATATGAAAGAGAAGCCAGCCCGATTTGGGCTGGCTTCTCTTTTTGGGAAATGGGGTCAGACCCCTAACAATTTATTTCCCGCATGCCATATTCGTTTTCTCCCTAGGAGGTTTGCTCGATTTCATGTGTCGAAGATCGCTATTTTAGTAATGAACTTGTTTGTTGTGGTAATCTATTGAAAAGATACATAGTCTGGAAGTTTATGAGTAGAAAAAGAAAGAAGGAATGCGGCATGGCCACATCAACAGAGAAGACGCCAAGCTTAGCGTCTTCACAGCAGAAGACCATTTATTCAATTTTATTTGCTATTAGTTTTGTACACTTATTGAATGATTCGATGCAGGCTGTAATCCCTGCGATTTTTCCAATCTTAGAGAAATCGATGGGGCTTACTTTTACGCAGCTTGGCTGGATTGCTTTTACACTCAACATTACTTCATCAGTCATGCAGCCAATCGTTGGCTGGTACACGGATCGAACAACCTCTCCGTATCTGCTGCCATTTGGCATGATGGCTAGCTTAATAGGTATGTTAGGGATTGCTTTTGCTAATTCGTTTTATATGATAATCATTTCTGTTATTGGAATTGGACTCGGATCCGCGGTATTTCATCCAGAAGGTTCACGAGTTGCTTATATGGCAGCTGGAAATCAGCGCGGTCTTGCTCAGTCGATCTATCAGGTTGGAGGAAACTCTGGGACATCACTGGCACCTGTGATGACGGCTCTCGTTTTTGTTCCGCTTGGTCAGTTTGGGGCAGTGTGGTTCACATCGTTCGCAGCAGTGGCTATTTTTGTTCTGTTTTATGTATCAGGCTGGTACGCTAGACAGCTTGCTCATTTTCCTCGCGTAAAAAAACAGACCGGTGAGAAAAAAGCGATTGATAAAAAGCGTAAAAATCAAGTCATTATGGCGATGGCTCTTCTTGTTTTCCTTGTATTCGGACGGTCTTGGTATTTCTCAGGAATCAGCAACTATTATCAGTTCTATCTAATTCATGATTACGGTCTAACAATCCGCCAGGCGCAAATTTATTTGTTTGTTTTCATGGCGTCAGGGGTGCTCGGTACATTCTTCGGCGGACCGATTGCAGATCGTCTGGGAAAGAGAAATATGATCTTTTGGTCGATGGTCGGAACAGCACCACTCGCACTTCTTTTGCCGTATGTGGGATTATGGGCAATAGCACCCCTGTTCTTCCTGATCGGTTTTATTTTAAACACAAGCTTCTCAGTAACAGTGGTATATGCACAAGAATTAGTTCCAGGAAGGATAGGAATGGTTTCAGGTTTAATTGTAGGTCTGGCGTTCGGAATGGGTGCACTTGGTTCAGTTGTGCTCGGAAAGGTAGCGGATGTAACAAGCATATCTTACACCATGCTGCTCATCAGCTTTTTGCCTTTGTTAGGTCTTTTGACCGTGATGCTGCCAACGGACCGCACACTAGAGAAGTGGTCTAGAGAGTGATAACATGATGGGGGTCTGTCCCGGGGACAGACCCGGGACAGACCCCCATGCATAATCAAACAAAAATCCCTGCCGGTTTTCGGTAGGGATTTTTCTTACTGGTTATTCAACCTGCGATATTTGGCGCTGGCAAACATAAACACGCCATAAGCGATAAATCCAAGGGCAACGATCGCAAGGAGTACCGGGCCGAATGGCTGTTTCGATAGCTCTAGAAGAGCACCGTCTAGTCCTTTTGTTTCTTCAGGATTTGCAAGGATAGCGGTGCGTATAAGGAAAAAGCCGATAATCATAAATACAATCCCGCGTGCTATCATTCCAAATGTCCCGATATAGCCGCTCCATTCCCATTCTTTCTTGTTCATCTCGTTTTTCTTAAGGTTCTTTTTGAATTTTCGTGACATGGCTCTGAACAGAAAAACAACTCCGATTATGCCAAAAATCAGTCCGCCGATCGCAACCAATAACTGTCCGAAAGGCTGCGCAAGCATCTGTGCCGATAAAGTCTGATACGTTTTATCCGACGATTCTCCTCTGGCACGGAATAGAATCCGCAAAGCACTAATGCACATTGCCGTATAAACACCTGCTATAAATAAGTATCCAATTCTGCTGAACCATCTTTTCCAGCTATGGTTTACGCATTCGGGATCAAAGACCGCTTTCGTGATCTGCCAGAATGCATAGGCGCTTAACCCAATGGCAAGTACAATCAATAAAACAGGTCCGAAAGGCTGCTGGGCAATCGTATAAAGCGCCCCTTGCGAACTTGCTTCATATAATTTGGTACCGGTTGAAGTGATCAGTGCAAGAATTCCAATTACAACATAAACGATGCCCTTTGACAGGTATCCAATTCTTGCAAAACGATGTATCCAAGGGCGGAAAGATTCGAAATGGTTCTTAATCTTATCCTTATACGTTTCTTTTTTTACAAATGGCTGTTTTACAGTCAAAATCGGCTCTCCTTTCAGAGCAAATCACTTCTCGTTTCTGGTGGGTTATATAACAAATAAATTCGATATAGATTACTTATGATGGTTTTTGTTACTGCATAAGCTGGAATTGCCAATAGCAGACCGATAAAGCCAAAAGCCGCACCAGACATCAGTACGACTAAAATAATGGTAAGCGGATGTATGCGAAGCTTTCTTCCCATGATCTGCGGAGATAGAATGTTGCCTT
The DNA here is from genome assembly GCF_001999465.1 of Fictibacillus arsenicus. GTDB lineage: Bacteria > Bacillota > Bacilli > Bacillales > Fictibacillaceae > Fictibacillus > Fictibacillus arsenicus. The sequence continues at coordinate 470,670 of NZ_MQMF01000002.1, read as the reverse complement.
CCACCTGTTGAACAACAAGGGTTACAAAAGCTACTTTAATCGCCATCACCGGGTCTTGGATAAGCCCGACCAAAAGAGCGGGGAACACCCCGATGAACGGTCCAAGAAATGGAATGACATTCGTCAAAACAGCAAAAAGAGCAAGTACGAGTGCAAATTTAAGGCCGATGATCATATAGCCGGCATACATAAATACTCCGACGAATATTGCCACCAATATTTGACCTTTAATATAGGAAGACAGTGTGGAATCGATATCCCGCAGAATGGCAGCGACGTCATGTTCCATATGGCGGGGCACAAGTCTTAAAAAATAATTAAAAAACTTTTTGTCATCCAGCAGTAAATAAAATAGGATAAACGGTACCACCAATAGAACGAGAGCGATATTCGTTAAAGTAGTGACGAGAGCGATTACATCTTTGGAGATGGAGCTTGTAAACTTTTCGAGGCGCTCGGTCGCCAGTTTTGCAACCTGTGTGCTGTCAATGAATGATTTGTTTTCACCTGTGACCATTTTTCCTGTTTTTTCAGTAGCTTCACCTATTTTTTTCGGGAAGTCATCTGTAAGGTTTGTTAACTGATCCGCGACGACAGGAATGGCAACACCTGAAATTCCGGTGAATGCTAAAATTAATCCTAGCATGACAAGGAATATAGCAAGGAATTTGGGAACCTTCTTTTGAATCAAAAAACGAATGAGCGGGCGGAGCAAATAATATAGCAATCCAGCGATAAACACCGGAAAGAAAACGCTCGAGATAACAAGATACAGGAAGTCAATGAGATAGTCGATTTTCCCTAGTAAGAATAGAATCGTGAGAACGAGTACGGCACCTGCCCCGTACTTAAAGAATGAGTGCTGATACCACATAAGCAGTGACCTCCATTTCATATTAGTATTCTTTTCCCTTTTTCAAAAACTGTAATCTTTTTTTAGAGAAAATATAATTGACTTTTTTGAAGAGCGCTGATAGATTGAAAGGGTAAATGTAAACGTTTACGTAACAGAAAGCAGGTAGATGTTTTGAATCCGACAATTAAAGATGTAGCCAAGTATGCAAATGTTTCAATTGCAACGGTTTCCAGGATCGTAAACGGACTGCCAGGCTATTCGGAGGACACAAAGAAAAAGGTGCAAGAAGCTATTGAAGCCCTGGGCTATCAGCCGAACGCCATTGCCCGCGGACTGATCAACAAGCGGACGCAAACAATCGGTGTTCTGTTTCCAGAAGTGTCTGGGATGCTTTCATCAGAAGTTTTAGAAGGTGTCGAGAATGCAGCGCACGACGGAGGATTCAGCGTTATTGTCTGCAATACGACTTCCAGCGGGAAGCGGACAGTCAAATATTTACGATTATTGCAGGAAAAAAGGGTAGACGGCATTATCTTTGCCTCAGAAGACGTGAAAGAAGAGTATTATAAGATTTTTCAAGAGATGAAAGTACCAGTCGTACTTGTTTCTACTGCATCATCAAACTATGATCTCCCTTTCGTGCGAGTAAACGATTTTGAAGGAGCTTTTCAGGCAACTGAGCACCTGATAAAAAAAGGGCACAGACAAATTGGGATGATTGGCGGCAGCAGAAATGATCCGATTGCGGGAGTTCCCCGTATGAGAGGTTTTAAGGAAGCTCTTCAAAAGCATTCTCTCGCCTTTTCAGAAGATCACATCACGACGAATGAAGGCTACCGCTTTCAAAATGGAAAAGAGTCATTGCCTGTTCTGCTTAAGCAGCTGCCAAATATGACCGCTCTCTTTGCTGCGAGTGACGAGATGGCAATCGGAGCCATGTCCGCCGCGCATCAGCAGGGCATAAAAGTGCCAGAAGAACTGTCGATCATCGGATACGATAATCTTAAGATCGCAGAAATGTGTTATCCTGCGCTGACAACTGTCTCACAGCCTTTAAAAGATATGGGGCAAACTGCAGGCGAGATTTTAGTAAAATTGATTAAAGGTGAAGAAAAAGAAGCAAAAAGCCAATTCATGCCATTTACGATTGTAGAGAGGCAGTCAGTCTGTGATTTACGCGACAAGTAAAAAACGGAGGCAACATTCGCTTCATTTTATTTTGAGAAATACGTAAACGTTTACGTAAAACGCTTACACATATATAGGAGGCATACACAAATGATAAAAGTTACAGTATGGAACGAGAACCGCCACGAGCAGAAGAATCCAACAGTGCAAGAAATCTATCCAAAAGGAATTCACGGTGCGATCGCTGAGTTTTTAGAGAACGCAGGTCACGATGTGAAGACAGCAACACTTGATGAGCCAGAGCACGGTCTAACAGAAGAAGTGTTAAACAACACAGATGTACTTGTATGGTGGGGGCACCTTGCACATGACGAAGTAGATGATGAGGTCGTGAACAAAGTTCAGCAGCGTGTTCTAAATGGAATGGGTCTCCTGGTTCTGCATTCAGGCCATTTTTCTAAAATCTTTAAAAAGCTTATGGGCACGTCTTGTGACTTAAAGTGGCGTGAAGCGGACGAAAAAGAACGCATTTGGATTGTGAATCCTAGCCATCCGGTAGCAAACGGCCTTGGTGAGTACATCGAACTTGAAAAAGAAGAGATGTATGGGGAGCACTTTGATATTCCGGCTCCAGACGATCTTGTTTTTGTGAGCTGGTTTGAAGGCGGAGAAGTGTTCCGTTCTGGATGTGCTTACAACCGCGGAAAAGGGAAGGTCTTCTATTTCCGTCCTGGGCACGAGACTTACCCGACTTACTACAACAAAGATGTTCAAACCGTAATCACGAATGCTGTGTCTTTCTTGGCTCCATCTGGAAGCCAGGCACCTGTATACGGAAACGCAAAGCCGCTTGAAGCAATTGTTGCAAAATAAATTAAAGGCTTTTACGCAAACACTTTGTTGTTTTGAAAGTAGTTGATTTGCGTTCCAGGTCGCTCGCTTTCCGCGGGGCGATCGGTGAGCCTCCTGCCGCTACGCGCCATTAGGAGTCTCCACCTGGCCACTCGTCCCGCAGGAGTCTCACACCTTGCACTCCAATCAATTTTTCAATGAAGTGAAAGAAAATGACCATAGAGCTTGCAAGAGTCTCGTACATTAAGCTTCTATCAAATTATCAAGAAGGAAATAAAATAACCAATCATGAGGAGGAAGTAATTATGACAGTAAAAGTTGGAATTATCGGATGTGGAAGCATCGCCAATCACCGCCACCTGCCGGAGTATGCGGCAAACCAGGATGTTGAGATCGTTGCTGTATGTGATGTTGTAAAAGAACGTGCCGAAGCTGCACAAGCCATTTATGGCGGGAAGATCTTTACGGACTATAACGAGCTGCTTGCACTTGAGGAAGTAGAAGCTGTGAGTGTTTGTACACCGAACTACCTGCATGCACCGGTTTCAGTTGCTGCATTAAAAGCAGGAAAGCACGTTTTATGCGAAAAGCCGATGGCAACTTCGCTAAAAGAAGCTGAAGAGATGATCGAAGCAGCTGAAAAAAGCGGGAAGACTCTCATGATTGGGCATAATCAGCGTTTCGTTCCTGCACATCAAAAAGCGCGTGAAATCATTGCGAACGGTGAGCTTGGGAAAGTATACAGCTTCCGCACAGCGTTTGGCCACCCAGGACCTGAGGCGTGGAGTGTTGACGGGAAGAACAGCTGGTTCTTTAAGAAGGATGAAGCATTTATCGGAGCGATGGGAGACCTTGGCGTTCATAAAACAGACTTGATTCGTTATATCCTTGGGGAAGAAATCGCAGAAGTCGGAGCATTTGTAGAAACAAGTGCGAAGGAATTTGCTTCTGTTGATGATACAGCGGTTTGTGTATTAAAAACTGACAGCGGCATTATCGGAACACTCGCAGCGAGCTGGTCATACACGGCGAAAGAAGACAACTCAACAATCATCTATGGAGAAAAAGGAATCCTTCGCTTAGAAGACGACCCGCAATATTCACTTGTAGCACAATATACAAATGGGTCGATTGTTCGTTATGAGCTGGGTGCGATCCAAACGAATGAAAATCAATCAAACTCTCATGTTGTTGATCATTTTATTAACGCGGTTGAATCAGGTGATGCACCGCTCATCACTGGTGAAGAAGGCAAGCGTTCACTTGCAGTCATCCTTGCAGCCTTAGAATCAAACGAGAAGAAGACGATCGAAAAAGTTAAAACAGGAGTACACGCATGAAATTAAGAGTCGGCATAATCGGGGCTGGAGGCATCGCACAGGGCCGTCATATCCCCGCATTTCAACAACTTGGAGATCAAGCAGAAATTACTGCGATCAGTGATGTGAACGTGGAAGTTGCGAAATCCGTTGCTGAAAAATTTCACGTACCGAACTACTTTACAACTTATCAAGAGATGTGGTCTCATGTGGATGCCGTTGTCATCTGCACACCAAACAAGTTTCATAGAGAAATAACCGTTGCGGCTCTAGATGCTGGTAAACACGTACTCTGTGAAAAACCGATGGCGATGACTGTAGAGGAATGCGCCGAGATGGTTGAAGCTGAAAAGCGTTCTGGGAAAGTACTTTCTATAGCGTATCACTATCGCTATATGAAAGAATCCCAAGCCGCAAAGCGTTTAATTGAGGCAGGTGTTGTGGGTAATCCATTCGTTGTTCGTGTTCAGGCTCTAAGAAGACGCAAGGTGCCGGGCTGGGGCGTTTTTACGAACAAAGAGCTTCAGGGCGGAGGAAGTTTAATAGATTATGGTTGCCATCTGCTGGATTTAACATTGTGGCTGCTGGATAACCCCGTGATAAGTGAAGTTTCAGGGCAAACGTATAACACGGTTAGCCGTGAAGCAGAGCAGGTGAACCAATGGGGTTCTTTTGATGCGGAAACGTTTGAAGTGGATGACCACGTTACGGCTTACATTCGTTTAGCAAACGGCGGAACGATCCTGTTTGAAACATCATGGGCTGCAAACATTCCAGATGATGCAGAAATGGTTCGGATCTCAGGTGACCGCGGAGGGCTAGATGTGTTCCCTTTTTCGGTCAATAAAGCAGAAAACGGGATGATGACAACAACAAAAGCTGATTGGATCCTAGGAGAAGATGATCCTGGACTTCCGCAGGCTAAGAATTTTGTAGACAGCTGTCTTGGGAAAGCTGAGCCGTTAGTAAAAGCGGAAGAAGCGATGAACACTTCGCGTGTCATTGAAGCAATCTATGCAAGCAGTTTGATGGGGAAAAGCGTCCCTGTTGAGAATGGAAAAGGAGTGGAGAAAGCATGAAACTAGGAGTATTTACAGTTCTTTTTTCGCAAAAGTCATTCACTGAAATGCTTGATTATGTAAAAGAGGCAGGCGTTCAAGCGGTTGAGATCGGAACAGGAAACTACCCTGGCAATGCGCACTGTCCGCTGGATGAATTATTAGCGAGTGAAGACAAGCGCAATGAATATCTGTATGAAGTAGAAAAGCGCGGTTTAACGATTTCGGCATTCAGCTGCCACGGAAATCCGCTGTCTCCTGATGAGGCGTTCGCGAAAGAATCTCATGATACTTTTGTAAAAACGGTAGAGCTTGCAGGGTTGATGAATATCCCTGTCGTGAACTGTTTTTCAGGAGTTCCTGGTGATTCTGAAAGCGCGAAGTATCCGAACTGGCCGGTATCACCTTGGCCGAACGAGTATAGCGATGTACTAAAGTGGCAATGGGAAGAGAAACTCATTCCTTATTGGCGTACATGGGGACAGTTCGCTAAAGAGCATGGTGTGAAGATCGGTTTAGAGCTTCACGGAGGTTTCTTAGTCCATACTCCATACACGCTGTTAAAACTGCGTGAAGAAACGTGTGATGCGATCGGTGCCAACCTTGATCCATCTCACTTATGGTGGCAGGGAATCGATCCTGTCGCTGCAATCAAGATCTTAGGAAAAGCTGGAGCGATCCACCATTTCCATGCAAAAGATACGTACTTAGATCAAGAAAACATCAACATGCACGGCTTAACAGACATGCAGCCATACGGCGCTGTTCAGAACCGTGCATGGAGCTTCCGTTCAGTAGGCTGCGGCCACTCTGTTCAGGATTGGTCTGATATGATGAGTGCGCTTCGTACGTATGGCTACGACTATGTTGTGAGCATCGAGCATGAAGATCCGATCATGTCGATTGAAGAAGGTTTTTCTCGCGCTGTGAAAAACCTGCAGTCGATTCTCATCTCTGAGCAACCAGCCGAGATGTGGTGGGTCTAGTACAAAAGTAGGGGTCTGACCCCAGACAAATACAAATCGACGATTTGTATTTGTGGGGTGCACACCCTTTCATTAAGAAAGCCTGAAGTCCGCCACTGCGGACTTCAGGCTTTTTTTTCTATTAACTATTTCAAACTGACCAAAACAATAAAGAACTAGCTAGATTTTCCTTACTCGCATGGAGTCGCGTATTACTGGCCAGTTCTGCGGAAAAGGAATACCCAATACCCAGAAGCTGACTCCCCGGAGGCCGTAATCAATGGCAGTACGGTATTTTGCCTGAACGCTCCTGGCGTCTTCAAACCACACTTCATGTTCTTTTCCTTGTGCATCGAAATATTTGAACCAAGGTGATTGATCTCCCTCATCAAATTCAATAGATACATTTTCTTGGGCTGCCAGATTTACCGCTGCAACTGGACTCAATGTACGAGCGAGTGTGCCTTGTACGAAAGGCAGCGTCCAATCCCGTCCATATGTGGGAACGCCCATCATTATTTTTTCGCGTGGAATTACCGTAACGGCATAATCAAGCACCTTTTTAACTTCATCCAAAGGAGCGATAGCCATAGCCCGCCCGCCTGCCCATCCCCATTCATAGGTCATGACCACAACAAAATCAACAATCTCTCCATGTGCTTTGTAATCGTGGGCTTCATACAAGAGACCAGGCTGTTCTTCCTTGTACTTTGGAGCAACGGCAGAAGAAACAGAATAACCTAAAGGTCTAAACTTGGCGACAGCCTTTCTTAAGAAATTATTGTAGTCGTCCTTATTTTCTGGATATACGTATTCAAAATCAAAGTTTACTCCTCGATACCCTTTTGTTTGCATCGTGCTGAGAATATTGTTCAGAACAGTTTCCTGTAAGGAATCACTGTCCAATATCGTTTTAATCAAATCTGAATTAAATGCACCATCTTTAATGTTAGCGATTCCCATAAGAGGAGCAGCCCTGTTGATTCTCGCTGCTGCGAGAACCCCTTCATCCTGAAGCGAAGTTAATCCTCCAGTCTCGGTTACAGAATAGCTAAAAGGTGTAATATACGTTAGATAAGATCCGACATTTCGAACTTCGGTTTGAGCAGCGGCTCCCATATTGGTTATATACGCGTTCACTTCTTTAACCGGTCTTTTATAAGGAATGGAAAGCCGAGTTCCCGTATAAATCAGAGATGGATTGGCAATATTATTCTCCCTTTGTATATCTGCAACTGATGTTCCGTAACGGTTCGCAATCGCATAAAGGGACTCGCCTTGTTTCACAACATGTACGGGTATATCTATCACTTGCCCAGCGTAAATAACGGAAGCAAGTGGTATGTTGTTCCAGCCTATTAAACTTTCAACAGTCGTTCCGAAGCGGCTTGCAATCTGGTAAAGTGTATCTCCTGACTGAATTGTATAAGTTGGAAAATCGTTAGGTATAACAAGAGCCTGACCAACTACTAAGACATTTTGGTTCTCAATTCCGTTAGCCTTGACTATTGATGCTATCTGAACACCGTAGCGCTGAGAGATCTGCCAAAGAGAATCCCCCCTTTGAACCACATGAATGTACATAAACACAACGCCTCCTTTTACTCTGTAACTAATGTATTAAAAAAAGCTCCACTTTATGAAAAAGACAGAAGGGGACAGACCCGGGTCTGTCCCGGGTCTGTCCCCCCTCTCACTTTAAAGCTTTAAAGAGGCAAGAAGGAAAGAGACGTAAAACTGTAATTGACAGTTCATGGCAGTATCAACTATAATTTTCAAAAAACAACCAGAAACATCGATGAGGATTAGTAAATTGATTTTGTCTTCTCCAGAGAGGGAACCGCCTGCTGAAAGGTTCCTGCTGACAGTCAATCGAACCTGCCTCTAAGTTCTGATTCCGATACTAATGAAAGATATCAGCGGTTCAAGACCGTTATCATGAAAGAGTGTAAAGCTATGCTTTGAATTAGGGTGGTACCGCCATATCAATGGTCCCTAATAACAAGCATAGCTTTTTTTATTTACTAAAAAAGCGGGGTGCATCTAATGACAAAGGATTTTGTAAAAGACGTAACAAGTATGGATAATGATTTTGCACAGTGGTATACAGATGTAGTAACAAAAGCTGAATTGATCGATTATTCGAGTGTCCGCGGGTCCATGATTTTAAGACCTTACGGATATGCGATTTGGGAAAACATTCAGAAGCAGCTGGATAAACGAATTAAAGAGACCGGGCATGAGAATGTCTACATGCCGCTCTTTATACCAGAGAGTTTGCTGCAAAAAGAAAAAGACCACATTGAAGGTTTTGCACCTGAAGTAGCCTGGGTGACACATGGCGGGGAAGAGAAGCTGACAGAACGCCTTTGCGTACGGCCTACTTCTGAAGTTCTTTTTGCTGAGCATTTTAAAAGCATCATCCACTCATACCGTGATCTGCCTAAGCTGTATAACCAGTGGTCGAACGTTGTACGGTGGGAAAAAACAACGCGTCCTTTCCTTCGTACATTGGAATTCCTTTGGCAGGAAGGGCATACGTGCCATGAAACAGATGAGGACGCCCATGAGGAAACGGTGCGTATGCTTCATGTTTACGCGGAGCTTTGTGAAGAGTATTTAGCGATACCCGTCATTAAAGGACAAAAAACGGAAAAAGAAAAGTTCGCGGGAGCTAAATATACGTACACAATCGAAAGTCTTATGCATGACGGGAAAGCTTTGCAATCCGGAACTTCCCACCATTTGGGAGATGGATTCGCAAAAGCATTTGGCATCGAGTTCACAAACAGAGAAGGCAAACTGCAGACGGTGCAGCAAACTTCATGGGGCTTTACAACACGTATTATTGGAGCAATGATTATGGTCCATGGTGATGACAGAGGACTGGTCGTGCCGCCAAAGATTGCGCCAATTCAATTAATGATCGTGCCGATCGCTCAGCATAAAGAGGGTGTACTTGATTTTGCATACGATCTCAAAGAAAAGCTTTCAGCGACAATTCGTACAGGAATTGATGCGAGCGATAAAAAACCAGGCTGGAAGTTCAATGAGTATGAGATGAAAGGAATTCCGCTCCGTCTTGAAGTGGGACCGCGTGACATCGAAAAGCAGCAAGTTGTACTCGTCCGCCGAGATACAGGAGAGAAACATACGGTCTCAATCGAAAACTTACAATCGCAAATTCAAGAAATCTTAGCTGCAATCCAACAAAGCCTATTTGAAAAAGCGAAAAAACACCGCGAAGAGAAAACGTCGGTTGCTGTTACTTTCGATGAATTTAAAGAAAGTCTTACAAACAATGGTGGTTTCATAAAGGCAATGTGGTGCGGGGAAGAGGCATGCGAGAACTTCATTAAAGATGAAACAGGTGCAACATCACGCTGCATGCCGTTTGAACAAGAAAAGCTCTCGGACAAATGCGTGTGCTGCGAACAAGAAGGAAAGCATCTTGTCTACTGGGCGAAGGCTTATTAATTCAACGTCTATCGTACAAAAAAAAGGGGGGACAGACCCGAGTCTGTCCCCCCTCTTTTTTTTTCACTCCCTCTATGCAAAAAATTATTTCTGTATAAAATAGATAGAGTGACAATGAATCTAGTAAGGGGAGTAGTTTTATGAAAAATACGTGGAAAGCTTATCGTTCTCCGATCATTTTACTCATTGCGATAATAATCGGAAGTGTGATCGGTTCAGTGATGGGCAAGGATGCGGCGGTTCTTAAGCCGTTTGGGGACTTATTTTTAAATGTTATGTTCATGATCGTTGTTCCGCTTGTTTTCTTTTCGATCTCAGCGAGCGTCGCGAACATGGCTGGAGCAAAACGATTTGGCAAGATCATAAGCTCAATGCTGATCGTTTTTACGTTAACAGGTACGATCGCTGCCGTTACAAGTATGGCTGGAATCAAGCTGTTTCCTCCGTCTGAAGGTGTTAATATTGATCTCGTTAAACCTGATGCGGCAAATGAAGATGTTTCGATCGGTGATCAATTAGTCAGCACAGTTACGGTGCCTGATTTCGTTGATCTTTTGAGCCGTGCGAACATGCTTGCACTTATTCTTTTTTCTGTATTATTAGGACTTGCAACATCAAAAGTAGGAGAGAAGGCTAAGCCTCTAGCAAATTTCCTCACAGCGGGAAGTGAAGTAACTCTTCAGATGGTGAAATACGTGATGTATTATGCGCCAATTGGTCTTGGGGCTTACTTCGCGGCACTCGTTGGAGAATTCGGACCTACGTTGCTAGGTTCCTATTTTAAAGCAGTACTATTCTATTATCCATTTTCCATTCTGTACTTCTTTGGTTTCTTTACGCTTTATGCTTGGATGGCACAGGGCAAGCTTGGTATTCGAGTGTTCTGGAAAAACATGCTTTCACCGTCAGTTACAAGTCTTGCAACATGCAGTTCAGCTGCAAGTATACCGGTTAACTTAGAAGCGACGAAAAAGATGGGTGTTCCTGATGATATTGCAGAAACAACAATTCCGCTTGGTGCAACGCTTCATAAGGATGGATCAGTCATTGGCGGCGTGCTTAAAATCACTTTCCTTTTTGGGATTTTCGGGATGGATTTTTCGGGGATCGACACATACTTCCTTGTTGGTGCGGTAGCGCTTTTAGTAGGTATGGTAATGGGAGCGATTCCTCAAGGCGGACTGATCGCTGAGATGCTGATTCTGTCGTTGTTTGGTTTCCCGGTTGAGGCACTCCCGATTATTGCTGCGATTTCTGCTATTATTGATCCTCCCGCAACATTGCTGAACGCAACGGGTGACAATGTAGCAAGCATGATGACAGCGCGTTTAGTGGAAGGGAAGAACTGGCTTGCAAAGAAAGTTTCTCCGTTAAAGGAACAAAAAGGCGCGTAAAAATATAAGACTGTTTTTTTAAAGTCTGTTTCTCAAGGTTGTTGTTGATTTCCGTTCCAGGAGTCTCGCTTTCCGCGGGGCGTCCGGAAAGCCCCCTGCCACGTTGCGCCTTAGGGGTCTTACCTGTCCTGCTCGTCCCGCAGGAGTCTCGATCCTTGCACTCCAATCAACCATCTAAGAAGTGACTTTACAAAAAACATCACAACAAAGCCCTCCAACTCAGGATATGAGTGAAGGGCTTTTCTTTATAACATTCTCTCTTCCGCAAGGATGCCTCTTAAGTGTCCTGCATCACCATATTTGCAGATACGCAGATACTCACCCCACACACGAGATCTTCCTTCGGGTGTCAGATGCCAGTTATCTCGCGTTATCCCCTCACCGCTGTAAACAGCCGGAAATCCAAAGGGAACAAATCGAACTGTCTCAGGCAAATGTTTCTGCAGCGTACGAATCTGCCTGCCGGCTCCATGTTCTTTCGTTATAACAAGCAATGAATTTATCATTGTAAAATCGAATTCATCAAGTGCATATATAACATTTTCCATAGAGTTACTGGATCGATCTTCAAAAAAAATGCTTTCTTCAGGCACTCCGGCTTCCATTATTTTTCTCCTGATCACATGTGATTCCGGTGCTGTTCGTTCTTCCCATGATGCATGCTTTTTTCCGGTCGGACTGACTCCGCCGGTTACAACAAATGTGCTGCTTAATCCCATATGATAAGCTTCAATCGCTTTTTCCCAATGTCCTGGATGTGTTCCGCCAAAAACAAAAACAGCGTCACACGGCTCTGGCTTGTCATCATAATAAAAAGCAATATCAGTCAGCCAATCGATCTGCTTCTTCGTAAATTCAGGTACACTTTTCGGTTCTTTCGCAATAAGCGGATTCATTCTATTCCTCCTAAGCCGTTGCTTTCACAGCAGTTTTAGTAGCATAGAACCTTGTGAATGCCATCTGGAACAGAAACATACCCATAATTCCTGACAATAGATACAAACTTCCCATCGTCCAAGACGGTAAAAACGCTCCGATCGTAAGGCCGAGTGAACCAGCGATTTTTGCCGCTTGAAAAACAAGACCGTTCATCGCCATATACGAACTTCTCTTCGTCTCATCCGCCAAATCTGCCAAGAAAGCCTGGCGGATCGGAACGTAAAGCAGTTCGCCGATCGTGTACAGAAGAACAGCACTCATCAGAATGCCCATAGAGTTGGATGCACCAACAATAGCGTAGCCTACAGAATACAGTGACAACCCAATAAAGAAAACTTTCATATCATTAAACCGTTTCATCTGTTTAGTGAGCCATATGGTTAATAAAACGACAAGCACTGTGTTTTCAGTAGAAAGCCAGCTCAGCATTCGAATACCTGTCATTTCAAACGAAAAGCCATTCCAGAAGGTTAGAGTACGGACTGCAAACTCTTGATCCAGCCGGACGCCGATATAGTTATGCATCTGGAACTCTAATGACATAATACAGATGCTGCCTGCAACATATAGCATGAACGTTTTATCATGCATGACAGACCGGTAGTTTTCAATCACTTCACGCAAAACATTTCGTTTTTCAGAACTCACCGCAGCACGTTTTGTCTCAAACGACTCGGTCATCCAATACGTAACAAGAATCCATGTGAAAACAGAAACAAAAGTTAGCACTAAAAACAGTTCGAAGCGATGAGATTTAAACAGCAATCCGCCTACGATTGCTCCTAAAGCAATCGATAAATTGATAGACCAATAGTTTAAGCTGTACATAAACTTCCGGTTTTCAGGTGTGCTCACATCGATCAGCATGGCTTCAGCTGCCGGATTCATCAGTCCCGAGCTGACACTGGAAACCAACATCATAGTAAATGTCAGCCAGACTGAATCAAGAAACGGCGAATTGGCCAGTGCCATAACAGCAAATGCAGCAACCTGAATGCCCTGCGCTGTTACCATCACTTTTTTCCTGCCGACCCTGTCAGCAATATAGCCTCCATAAAAACTAACAAATAGTGAAACTAACACGTTAACGATTAAAAGAATACCAGCTAATACTTGGCCGACCTTCATAGAAAAGTAGATCGCCATGAATGGAAATATCATCGTGCCAACAATCCTCGTTAGAAAGGATGTTATGATCCGGATCTTTATATTCCGGTGTAATTCTCTAAAACCCATAAAAAGTCACTCTCCTTATTTCCAATTTTATCTAGAAAAAGGAGAAGAAAAAGGGTAAACTTTTTATTATTATTTCCCCTTTTAATTGTTTGGAGGTAACCCTATGAAACTGCTGGAATATTATGTGAGTCTTCGGCTGCATCAAAAAGAAAATGACTACACAGACACAATGAAGATAACCGTTCAAGAACTTGCTGATGTTTTGTGCTGTACAGAACGAAATATTAAAATTCTTTTGAAACGTATGACAGCAGAAAACTGGCTCACTTGGAAACCTGGAAGAGGGAGGGGAAACACTTCAACTCTCACTTTCCATCATGATATACGTACTGGGATTCTTGAAATATTTCATCAAATGCTGGAGAAAGAGGACTTGAACGCGGCTATTAATCTATTAAAAGAAAATCTTTCAGAGGATATTAAAGAGGAACTTCACCACACGCTCAACACTTATTTTGGCTATCAGGAGAAAGGACCAGAAACCGCGAAAGATGTTCTCAAGATTCCAATGACCCGAAAGCTATCCACACTAGATCCAGCTTTTGTATCTGTATCTTCTGAATCACACTTTGCACGGCAGATCTATGATACGCTTCTGCAGTATGATGAGAACGAAAAAAGATTTGACGCACATTTAGCTCATGATTATGACGTATCAGCAGACGGCAGGACAATAACCTTTTACTTAAGAAAAGGTGTAATGTTTCACAATGGCAAACACATGACTTCTAAAGATGTACGGTATACCTTTCAACGGTTAAAAGACCAGAACGCGAACTCGCCATGTCAATGGCAGACAGCACTTGTATCAGATGTTAGGTGCATGGGGCCGTACACGATTCAGTTTTTCTTAAAAAGGAAAACGAGGATGTTTCTTCATTTCGTGAGTTCGATCTCAATGGCTGTTCAGCCTGAAGATGAAACAGAATTGATCGGAACCGGTCCGTTCTCTGTCACAGAATATCGTGAGGATGTTCTCGTATTAGAGGCGAATACTCATTATTTTAAAGAAAGAGCATGGCTTGACCGAATTGAGATCTGGCAGATTCCTCAGAATTCAAAAGTTGATCTTCATTATGAACTGCCGTCTTCGGCAAATGAACAGGCAGGTGAAGCGGTTGACCTCTTGCAAGTTGGCTGCAACTATATCACGTTTAACTTAAACAAAGATTCCATCGTTCATAACTGGCACTTTAGAGATGCAATCTATCAATTGTTTGATATTCAGTTGATGATAAAAGAGTTAAAGAAAGACAAATTGCTGGCTGCAACCAGTCTTTTTCCTGAAAAGAGCATTGAGAATCCGCCTGCTGAAAAAACATTACAACAAGCTGCAGAATCCCTTCAAGCAACAGGCTACAACGGAGAGATCCTTAAAGTGAGTTTTTTTGATATGAAATACAGCAAGGAAGATGCAATGTGGCTAAAGAAGAGGGCGGAATCCATTGGTCTGAATCTGATGCTGCATCCTTTTCCACTGACTGAATATTACAACGAGGAAGTGACAGCAGACTCAGATATGATTATTATGGGGGAGATGTTTGAGAACAATATTGTCCTTGCATTCATTAATTTTTTTAAACATAAAGCAAGTTTCGTTAATCGTTTTTTGGCAGGGAAAGAAGGAGAGCATGTTCAGCGAATCGTGGGTCTTCTTATGGATGAAGAGGATGAGGAGAAACAAAAGAAGTACATGGACGAAATAGAACATGATCTGCACGAAAGGAGACTTGTACTGAACAGTTATCATACATACCGAAAAAAGAATTTCCCTGCGAGCCTGAAGAATGTTTCAATGAATACGTTCGGTTGGGCGGATTTCAGAAAGATCTGGATCAAACCTGCGGTAAAATAGATATACTGCTCCTGAATTTGATGAAGCCAGCTGAATTCGGCTGGCTTTTTCTTTTAAAAGTTCTTTATCACATAAAAAACGGAAAAATCACATAATTAACCTTTTTATGGAATGCGGACAACCTGTAAACAAAAAAGAAGCTCGGTTTCCCGGGCTTCTTCTCTTATTTAGAAAAATAAATTTAAAACAAAATATGATAATGCAGCAAGTGTTGCTGAGATCGGCAATGTAATACACCAAGTGATCAACATGGTCTTAGCAGTTCCCCACTTAACGCCTCTTAAACGATGAGAGGCGCCAACACCAAGAATGGAAGATGTAATTACGTGAGTTGTACTAACAGGAATCCCAAGAACTGATGCTCCAAGGATTACGGATGCACCCGTTAAATCAGCTGAAACACCGTTAACCGGACGAATCTTCATAATCTTTCCGCCAACTGTTTTGATGATCTTCCAACCGCCGACTGAAGTTCCAAGTCCCATTGCAAGAGCACAGGAAACCTGAACCCATAACTGAATATCTGTACTATCTGTGTAGCCGTTCGCGATTAAAGCCATTGTGATGATACCCATCGCCTTTTGAGCATCGTTTGTACCATGTGAATAAGCTTGGAATGCAGCAGTTACAACTTGAACTTTTCGGAAATTATTATTTGTTTTTGTTAAATTGGCATTTTTAAAGATACGTTTAATTGCATGATAAAATACAAATCCAACTGCAAATGCCAAAAGTGGAGAAAGCAATAAACCATAAATAATTTTAAGAAAACCAGAATAATGCAAAGCTTCAAACCCTGCTGCCGCAATTGCAGCACCAGCGATCGAACCGATAATCGCATGTGATGAAGAACTTGGAATTCCGTAGTACCAAGTAATCAAGTTCCAAGCGATCGCCGCAATTAGTGCGGCTAAAATTACTACTGATCCGTTTTGAAGAGTAAATGGATCTACGATGTCTTTCGTAATCGTTTTTGCTACACCTGTGAATGTCATAGCTCCGACAAAGTTCATGACAGCAGCCAGCAGAATGGCTTTTCTAGGTGTTAGGGCTTTGGTTGATACAGATGTCGCAATCGCATTGGCTGTATCATGGAAGCCGTTGATAAAGTCAAACGCTAATGCCCCAAATACGATTAGAATGGTAAGAATTAATATAGAATCGAATTCCATACCGTCACCCGTTACGCGTTTTTCATGATAATGGATTCAAGTGTATTTGCAACGTTCTGGCAGCTGTCGGCGATGCCTTCAAGTACTTCATACATTTCCTTGTACTTGATTACTTTGATAGGATCTGTTTCAGTTGCGAACAATTGACGCTGTGCTTCACGATATAGATCGTCACATTTTGATTCATAATCTTTGATCTTGATCGCATGTTCACGCATATCAAGAAGTTTTTTATCAGCAAGAAGATTTACTGTTAATAAAATCTCATCTGCACTTAATTTAATGTTTTCGACAAATTTAACCATGTACTCGTCAGGGTTTGTGATGGCATAAATATCAAATAGTGCAGAAGCCTGTTCGATGCCATCTAAAATATCATCCATGCTCATAGCAAGTGATAAGATGTCTTCTCTTTCGATAGGTGTAATAAATACTTTGTTCAATTCCATGATTACGGTATGAACATAAGAATCGCCCTTTGACTCAAGTTCTTTCAAATGATCGGCAAACTCACGCAAGTCATCTTCATTATTGATCTTGAAATCGTAGAAATAACCAGCAGATTCTTTAAGGTTACTTGCAATATCAGTAAGCATTACAGCAAACTTATCCTTTTTCTTAGTAAACATAAGTACCCTCCAAAAGAAATGTCTTTAATCCTTTTTCTTTAACCTTTTTATCCAGCAGTTATTTATGACTTTTTTAACCACCCAACACATTATACAAAAAATATGTCGAAAAAGAATGAATTGTAATCAAAAATTTACAAAATTTTTATTGGTTCATTGTTTCTTTTTACTTTACCCTAATAAAAATAGTATAAGCAGCTTTACTTTACCCTAATAAAAATAGTATAAGCAGCAAAAAAGCTTTCCTATCGAAAGCTTCTTATAAGATCTTGTTATAAAGTTGTTCTTTTATGTGGTGAGCTCTTTTTATGCTTTCTTTTAAAATAGGTCCAGTGTTTATATGATTCATCACTTCGTTTGTAGTTAACCAAAAAACACCCTCAACTTCGTCTTCGCTTTTAGAGTGTGCAACTCCGCTTTCATGCTCCGCTAACATGACAACATCCACTACTCTTTTTTCTGAGTCAGAAATAAATGAAGTGCTATGTACATAATGTAGTGTATCTTTTACGATCACACCTGTTTCTTCAAAAACCTCACGGATAGCGGTACGTTCGAGTATATCTGATGAATTCCCTTCATCTTCAACCTGTCCGCCGACAAGTGAGAGTGCTCCTGCAGCGTGCTCCTCTTTTAAACTCCTCTGGATGATCAGCCATTTATCATCTTTAAATACTGCAGCTTCAACATTAACTACAAACATTAAAAAACCCCCTATTTACTTATACGTTACTTATATCGGCAAGTTAAATCCCGGATTAAAAGCGATTCCGGACTTTTGGATTCGAGCCCAAAACTCATGGATAACCGAATGGATTTACAAGTTCGTCTATTCATTGGGCTGTGATAATCCATAGAAGAACATTTGGAAAATATCTGACGCTAATTTTTTTCCGTTTTCAGCTGTAATCATGGATATGAGCATATCGTTATTAAAAAGCTGGATATATAACATGATTGATTGCTCAGAAAGTTCTGGATTGATTTCTCCCGTTTTTTGCGCGTCCTTGATTAATTTCATAATCATAGGGATGGCATAGGACGATTGAAATTCAGTTAGATAAGATCTTAATTCCTCGTCATTTAACATCATTTCTCTAATGACTTCTGGATGAATATTAGCTACTTGCTTCGTTTTATGAAGGATGCTTGTCTTCATTTTTTCGTGAAATGAGATGTCTTTATCAAACAGTTCTTTATGAAATTCATATTGTTCGATGGTGTAATCTTTAATAACTTCCCGGAATAAAGCTTCCTTGCTGCCAAAATGGTTGTAGATCGTAACTTGTGAAACGCCAGCTTCTTTAGCGATGTCTTCGATTTTAATATCTCTAACGCCTTGCTGTTGAAATAGGGTAAAAGCGGCTTTTTTTATAGCTGTTTTCTTTTGTTCTTTTCGGCGTTCATATCCGTTCAAAACACTTCACCTCAATAATAGGATAAAACATTTTTTGAAAAATAACAAACATCATATTTCAAAAACTTCTTGCCAAAATGTTGTTACGGGTATATGATAATTTTGAAATATACGTATATAAATATTTCAAAAAGAGGGTGTGTCTTATGATAAAAGTTAAAAATTTGACCAAACGTTTTACACCAGAAAAAGGTTTGTTTGATTTGAATTTTGAAGTAAAAAAAGGTGAAGTGTTTGGCTATATCGGACCGAATGGAGCAGGCAAGTCTACCACGATCCGCCATTTGATGGGGTTTATGAAACCGGATGATGGAAGTTCCATTATCAATGATTTGGATTGTTGGGCAAAGTCAGCAGAAGTTCAAAAGCTGATTGGATATCTCCCTGGTGAAATTGTTTTTTTAGAAGGAATGAACGGGCTGGATTTTTTAAACCTTATGCAAAAAATGAGAAAACATAAGATGACTCAAAAAAGAGATGAGCTGATCGAGCGATTTCAGCTGGATGTAAAAACCCCTATCCGCAAAATGTCAAAAGGAATGAAGCAAAAAGTGGGAATCATTGCAGCCTTCATGCATGATCCAGAGGTGCTGATCTTAGACGAACCAACTTCAGGACTTGACCCGCTTATGCAGCGGGTATTCATTGACTTGATTTTAGAAGAAAAAAAGAAGAACAAAACGATTCTGATGTCATCGCACAGCTTTCAGGAGATCGAGCGCACATGTGATTCAGCTGGAATTATTAAAGATGGCAGACTTGTAGCATTAGAAGATATTTATTCACTAAGAACCGTGCAAAGAAGGATATTCGAAGTAAAAGTAAAAAAAGAATCTGACATTGAACTCATTCATCAATCCCAGCTCCAAACGGAGATCATGGGGGAAAAGACGGCTCATATCACCGTGCAAGGAAACGATCAGGAGTTTATTCAGCTTCTTAGCCGCTGTGAAGTGGAGCACGTCGATACGAGACCACAGGATTTAGAAGATATATTCATGCATTATTACGACAGAAGGGAAGTGGCGCAATGAGCTGGTCTCTCTATCTTTCGATGATGAAAAGCCATGCGAAAATGCTCGGTGGTTTCATTTACGGTGCAGTCGCTTATATTGTATTGATCATCTGGATCTACCCTTCTATAGCTGACATGAAGGGGTTTAATGACATGATTAATGCGCTCCCAGAGGGTATGCGCAAGCTAATCGGCATGGAAAATGGGATCAATTCACTGGCTGATTATATTGCAGGCGAATTTTATGGCATGCTGTTTTTAATCATCCTTATGGTCTATGTTATCTTAACTTCTACCCGGCTAATGGCTCGTCTAGTAGATCAAGGTTCCATGGCATATCTGCTTGCTACACCGAATTCAAGGGTTAAAGTTGCAGCTACCCAAGCTGCAGTGATCATTACCGGGTTAGCGTTGATTGTTGCTTTTACTACACTTAGCGGTATCGCCGCAAGTGAATGGCTGATTTCGGGTTATGAGCTTGATGTTCCATCATTTATTACATTTAATGTATTAACATTCCTCATCTTTCTGGTGATTGCCGGATATTGTTTCTTCATTTCATCTTCGTTTAATGATGAGAAAAAGGCACTTGGCATATCTGCAGGGCTAACGCTTTTCTTTTATATGCTGAACATGGCAGGAAAGCTGAGTGAAGATACAGAATGGTTATTGAACTTTACTATATTTAAATTATATGACCCTATTAAAATGATTAATAATGAAACAAATGCCCTGTTAACCGGTTCGATGCTTGGAGTGGGTGCACTCCTTTTATTCGGAGGAAGTTTAATTATCTTTAAGAGAAGAAATCTTCCTTTGTAAATTTAGCTTGTAGATCATTACTAAAAGCTTCTGAAGCGGCAATCAACCCTTTCAATTTTTCTAAAAACCTGAAGCGGAATCAACCACTTTCAGATAGCCACTTTCATTTCATTCTTTGAAACAAAGAAGTATAATAAAAATAACATTTTCCGTGTCACTTTTTTGAAAGGTCCCACATAGAATAATAGGGCTAGGAACCGAATATTGGATAGTTTTCAGGCTGCTGTCGTTTAGACGGCAGCATTTCTGCTTTTATAAGGGTAATGAGGATGATTGTTATTATCAATACGTAGGAGGGAAGTTAAATGGAACTCTCTGCACGGACTCAGCTTATACTCGCAACCACGGCTGGATGTTTGATTCTATCTGCCTGGCTCGTCGAAACGTATACCCAGTCACCATTCTATGTGCTGTTCTATATACTGGCGTTTATTGTAGGCGGTTATGCAAAGGCAGTTGAAGGCATACAAGCAAGCATCGAGGAAAAACAACTGAATGTTGAACTATTAATGATGTTTGCTGCGATTGGATCGGCTACAATTGGCTACTGGGGAGAAGGCGCTGTCCTCATACTGATTTTTGCATATTCAGGTGCACTCGAAAGTTACACACTTCAAAAAAGTGATAAAGAAATCAAATCATTGATCTCCCTGCAGCCAGAAGAAGCATGGCTTATCTCAGGAGATAAAGAAACACGGGTAAATGCAGCCAGTTTAGAACCTGGTAATCTGATTAAAGTCAAACCTGGTGAAAGAATTCCAGCAGATGGCGTAGTAATGAAGGGAAAGTCTTTTGTGAACGAATCAGCTTTAACAGGAGAATCATTAGCAAAAGAGATTGAGCTATCTTCAGAAGTATTAGCTGGTACTCTAAATCAAACTGGACTTCTCGAAATTTCCGTAACGAAGCATATGAAGGATTCCGTTTTTCAAAGAATGATTGACCTTGTGAACAGGGCGCAAAGCGAAGCGCCGCCGGTTCAACGGAAGATCGAAGAATTTGAAGCGAAATATGTCTTATTTGTATTATTAGCTGCAGCATTAACGGTGCTGGTTCCGGGTTCGACCGGTATATGGAGTTATTCAGAATCGTTGTACCGTGCGTGTGTTTTACTGGTCGTAGCATCACCATGTGCACTTGTTGCCTCGACTATGCCCGCATTGCTTGCTTCACTCTCAAATGCAGCCAAGCAAGGGATTCTTTTCAAAAGTGGGATTTTCCTTGAAAAGTTAAGTATGGTAAATGTGATTGCCTTTGATAAAACAGGAACACTTACAGAAGGTAACCCATCTGTAACGGCGGTAAAGTACGTACATCCTTCGATAAAAGAAGAAATTTTGATTCCAATTATATATACGATAGAAAAAAACAGTACGCATCCATTAGCAAAAGCGATATTAAACAAATTAGAGCCGGATTATAAAGATAACAAGAAAGAGCTCATCTCTTATGAAGATATTCCTGGCTTAGGGGTTAAAGCGGAAGCTGCTGGTATTCAATGGAAGATTGGCAGCAGGGAAATGACTGGAATAACTGAAAAAATCGAGTCAAAGTTAATCGCAGATCTAACGAAAGATGATGAAGTTACAGGTCAGACGGTAGTTTATGTCACCGCTGATGATGAACTCGCAGCGGTTTTTTTAATAGGGGATACTGTTCGCGATGAGACAATCGATGCTATTAAGGCTCTGAAACAAAAGCAAATATTAACGCTCATGCTGACCGGAGATTCGAAGCGAGGAGCCGAAATGATAGGCAGACTTGCAAAAGTAGATGAAGTGGGCTACTCCTGCATGCCTGAAGATAAAGTGAATACGGTCAAAAGATGGAAAGAGCGTCACGCTGTAGTGGCTATGATTGGTGATGGTGTAAATGATGCTCCTGCTCTGGCTGTTGCAGATGTGGGCGTCGCGATGGGAATGGGGAGTGACGCAGCGATAGAAACAGCTGATGTGGTGCTAGTGAAAAATGATCTAAGCAAGCTGTTATACGCCATGCATCTATCAGAGCGGTTAGCAAAAATCGTTAAACAAAACATCGTGTTTTCAATTGGTGTTATCCTTTTCTTGCTGCTAGCAAATTCCTTTCAAGTTTTAACACTGCCTTTTGGGGTGATCGGACATGAAGGGAGTACAATACTTGTCATTCTAAACGGACTTAGGCTTTTGAAAGGATAAGAAAGGGACTGCTAAAAGTAAGTTTAACTTACTTTTGGTAGACCAATGTTTAACAAAATAGTCATTAAAAAAGAGGCATGACTCAAAAATATGAGTCATGACTCTTGTAGTCTACATCAAAATTTATTATTTACATCACTTTGCTTTTTCTCATAGGACGTGGAATCTGTTCCAGTCATTGTACGTGGTTTTACAACAGCAGTGTTTTGTTCTGAAGACTGAGTGCTGTATCCGTCTTTTTCAGCTTCTTTTTTTGCTTCATTAATCGCTGTTTTTGTTTCACTCTTTGCTTCTTTAACCGTATTTTTCGCTTCCTGCAGCTTTTGTCGGGCAGAAACTGACATGCTGCTGGATTTATCTTTCATAGATTCAACTGCGTCTTTTGCGTCCATCTGGCCAAGCTTGGCTTTTAGCATCGTCTCATCTTTCTTTTGCATTGTACGCTCTTTCAGCTTGATAGAAGTGTCACGTAAATCGTTTCTGAACTCATTGCCTTTCTTTGGTGCATATAGAAGTGCTGCAGCAGCACCTACTAAACTCCCGACTACAAGTCCAGTTGCGAACCTAGATCCAGAACCCTTTTTGTTATCATATGTTTCACGTGTTTGGAAATCGGAATGCGTAAATACCGGCTCCGCTGTTGTAGTATGTGTTGTGTAATTATTTTCGTTATGCATTATCAATTCCTCCTTTTATGCTTGTATACAAATCGTACCCGGATGTGCAAAAAGTTAAACACTTTCGCCGTAAATGTCTTGCTAGATAAAGGAGTTTGTCCGAATGAAGACATAGAAAAAGCCGGGCTATACCCGGCAGGTTTTCTATTTATTTCATTAACTCTTAAGTTCAGGAAGCATTCGGATTTCCTCATTCATTGATGATTTACAAATGGGGCATTGAGGTTCTTTTTGCAAAGAAAAGTCAGCGCGCATCCAGCATGAGCAGCCGTCACTCGTGCATGCCCACACCTTCGTTTCTACGTCTGGAATCGGCTCTGCAGGTTGTTTTGAAAAAAAAGCCATAGATATCCCCCTTTTCTGTTCTACTTATAGTATACGCCTAAAAGAGGAAAAATATGTATCATTTTGATTACATATTTAAAATTAGTTCACTTTTTGCTGAGATTTCTTTCGCCCAGCGAGCGTGAATCACCTTTATTTCATTGGGTGAATGAATGGTTATGTCTGATTTTAAGTACCATAAATAGTCTGCTATTTTGTTAATATGATTTAATAAAACACGCCCCTTAAGCATGATCGTGCCATCATCAAGTTTAACGATAAACTGCTTAAGAAAAGGATGCGAGATGCAGTAATCCGTTTTTTTAGGTTCAATTTCAGCAACAAGTTCTACATAGGAACGCGGAGTGATTTTCGCTGCCCAGTTATGGATTGTAATATCAGTAAAGTCTTTAATATCCATAGGTTCATAATTAATGACGGCTTGGTGGATATCTGAAAGATTAAATACATGAAAATCTGTCAGCGAGTAGCAATAGGCAGGACAGAACCACTCTCCATCTTCATTATAGATCCCGATAGGCTGGATGTTGCAGTATGTTTTCGAACCTTGAATATGGTAAAGCACTGTAACGATCTTTTGCTTTATTGCCGCTTCAAGCATTACTGGTGCATGTAAACTTCGCTCAGGAAGGGGGAATTGAACAGAAATGCGTTTTTGAACGTGTTCCCAGTTATCTTTAGCATCTGCTGGCAAGTATTGTAGAAGTTTATTAGAGACAGATCTGCTTTGAATTTGAAAAGGAAAACTTTCTGATCCGTAGGAGTGAAGACCATATAAAATTGCAGAGGCTTCCATCTCAGTGAACCCAATAGGCGGAAGTATCCGGTCGTTTTCAATCCGATATCCGCCATGAGGACCGAACTCGGAAATGATCGGCAATCCCATCTCCATAAGTCTTAATAGATCACGCTGTATGGTACGGGTAGAAACTTGAAATTCTACCGCTAATTCTTTTAAGGTAAATTGTTTTTTAGTATTAATAGATAGTAATAATCTTTCTAATCTTTTTATCTTTGACATGTTTGACCCCTATGTGTTGTATTCAAACTTTTGTACTACTCGGTTGTTTTTTATATCGTACATAATTACTGAATTGTTAGTGTTTCACCGAATAAAGTCGAAATAATAGATTAAAAACAAAATAACACGTTATCCATTGCAGATAACGTGTTAAGTGTAAGTATGAAAAGTAGTAAGACTAAGCTGCGATTAATTGTTAGGGGCAGGGTGTTTGAGGTATTAGTTTTTTACGATTGAAGAAAGATGTTCAATACATTCAACCATATCAGCTAGCTGTTTTTCAGTAAGCTGGGACATGTATTTTGTTAAAACACCATTTCTCTTTTCCTGAATCATTTCAAAAGCATCTAAACCAGCTTGGTTAAGATGAACATAAACAATTCGGCGATCTAATTCCGAACGATACCGGTCAACTAATCCTCTTTTAACAAGTCTGTCAATGATGACGGTAGTAGCACTTGCACGAACTTTCATAGCGTCGGCAATTTCAGAAACGGTCCATTTCTCACGAGTAGAAAGTGTCTTCAAAATTTGAAATTGTGTAGAGGTAATCTCTTCTTCTTCCCAAATTTCGGGTTTCAACACGTCCATGATTTCTACAAAAGCCTTCTCTATCCGCTCTACTTCTATTAAAACATTTCTACTTTCTGCTACCACTTTCACAGTACTGCCTCCTTAGCTTACATTACTCCTATTTTAATATAAATTTCCGATAAGTTCCATTAATATGTAGTATAAAGTATCTAGTTCCCGATGTGTATCTCTGCGCTAGTATTTAAACTATTGAAATATAGATTTAATTTAGCAATAAAAATATATTACTGCCGTATTAGAGGATTTCTTTAATGAATATCTAATAGAAAAAAAGAGAGAAAAAAGGGGGAAGAAAAATGGCACGTATTGCTTGGATTACGGACAGTACAAGCTGTATTACACAAGAAGAAGCGAAGCAGCTTGGCATACATATTATACCTGTATCGGTCATATATGGAGAAGAGGTATACAAAGATGGTGTTGATATCACACCAGATGAATTTTATACAAAATTGGAAAAAATTACCGAACTTCCGAAAACAAGTCAGCCGACAGTTGGTGAGTTTTCTGATTTCTATGAAGTTCTTAAGCACGATTATGACTGTGGGATCGCTGTACATGTGTCAGAAAAATTCAGCGGTACGATCAACGGATCAAGGCTAGGATCAGACATGGCAGATTTTCCTGTACATATCGTAGATTCGAAAATCACTTCTGAAGCTATGAAACAGCTTGTGTTAAAAGGAAAACGTTTAGAAGAAGAAGGGCTTGCTCCAGAAGAGATCGCTTCACGATTAAGAGAATCTGCAGATCATGTTAAAGGGTATGTGTGCATTGGAAGTTTAGAGCAGCTGAGACGTGGAGGCAGATTATCTGGTGCAAGTTTCTTGGTGGGAAACCTCCTGCAGATTAAACCTATTCTAACATTTGACGATGGATCTCTCGTACCGTTTGAAAAAATTAGAACTCTAAAAAAAGCAGAGTCGCGAGTACTCGCCCTTTTTGAAGAGGCAGCGGCAAGAACATCTGTAAATGGAGTAAGTGTTGTTTATAGCGGTTCATCCGAAAAAGCAGAAGACTGGCTGCAACTTTTGAAAGAAAAATATCCAGACATTACGATAAACCTGGGACAGCTTAGTCCAGCGATCGGTGTGCACGTTGGAGCAGGCACTCTTGGCATCCTATGGTTTGAGGAATAAGGTTATTCAGGTAAAGGTGTAAAAAGTAACAGGGGACAGACCCGGGTCTGTCCCCTGTTGCTTTTTTATGATTTTTTACGGACTGCTGCCACGATTAGTATAAACCAAATGAGCAGCAGGGGAAGCAGGTAATGCATTTCCTGGAACAGCTCCAAAGAAAAAAATTCTTTTAATATGGTACGAAGGTTTGTCAGGATAATAATCCCGCCGGCAAGCACACCTACTAAAGCTGGTTTTAAATGTTTTACAAGCCATGCGGCAAATGGAGCAGCAATGACACCGCCGACCATCATGGCAAGTACGATTTGCCAGTAAAGGGTTTCCCATCCGATGAACAAAAAGAAGCCGATCGATGCTGATAAGGATACTGCGAATTCGCTAAAGTTCACAGATCCGATCGCCATGCTTGGTGTCAAGTGTCTTTGGGTAAGAAGCAGTGGTGTCGTCAAAGGACCCCAGCCTCCGCCGCCTGTTGCATCTAAAAATCCGGCAGCAAACCCTACTGGTCTATAAAGTTTCCCTCTTTTTTCAGACTCTTCTTTATCAACAGGCACTGCTGAAATTTTTAACATTAGAAATCGGAATATAACATAGATGCCTATTCCAAGTAAAAATAAAGAGATGTATGGTTTAATAATCACAGCTGGTATATAGCTTAAAAAGGCAGCTCCTGAAAAAGCACCGATAGCTCCAGGAAGCACTAGTTTTTTAACAATATTCATATCAACGTTTCCAAACTTAAAATGAGAGTATCCTGAAGCAGCTGATGTTACAACTTCAGCTAAGTGAACAGAAGCGGATGCGATCGCAGGAGAAAGTCCGACCATTAAAAGGAGAGTTGTAGATGTAACACCGTATGCCATTCCGAGTGAGCCATCGATCAGCTGTGCCATCAGACCGATTAAGGCGAGCACTATTATTTTTTTCACGTATTTTCCTCCAGTAAACCGATATCCTATAGATTATGTGGACAAACGTAAATCTGTTTAGGCAAATCCCGGTGAGTCATAAGATTCCTTGTAAAATAGATAAAACACCCGCAAAACATGATTAAATAATTGTTTTTTTGATCATTTTTCGATAAGGTAGTAGACAGTGTTGCAAGTAAAGGTTAAGAGCCTTTATTTTGTGGAATAATACAAAAAAGTACGAAATACATAAAATGGAGTGATATGAACAATGGAAATCGGATTGATCGGCCTAGGTAAAATGGGCTTTAATATGGCATTGAACATGAACGATAAAGGTTATACCGTTATCGCAACTGATGTTAACAAAGACACAGTAAAAGAGATTTCTGAACAAGGCGTAAAAGGTGTAGAATCCGTAGAAGAATTAGCAAATTCATTCTCTGGAAGAAAAGCAGTTATCCTTCTTGTACCTGCAGGTGAAATCGTTGACCAAGTAATCAGCGAGCTTAAACCGCACCTTACTGAAGGGGATATTATCATTGATGCCGGAAACTCCATGTACAAGCATACACTTCGCCGCTACGAAGAGTTAAAGGCTGACGGTATTCACTTTGTGGACGTTGGTACTAGCGGCGGAACGGACGGAGCTCGCTATGGTCTTTGCGCGATGATGGGCGGAGATGATGATGCAGTAAATTATCTTGCTCCTTTATATGAGAAAATCTGTGTTGAAAAAGGATTCTTAATCACAGGCAGAGCAGGTTCTGGACACTTCTTGAAGATGGTTCATAACGGCATCGAGTACGGAATGATGCAAGCGATCGGAGAAGGTTTTGAAATCTTGGACAAGAGTGATTTCGATTATGATTATGAGGCCGTTTCGAGAGTATGGAACAACGGATCTGTAATCCGAAGCTGGCTCATCGAATTGATGGAGAACGCGTTCAGCAAACAGCCTAACCTGGAAGATATCCGCGGCGTTATGAATTCATCAGGTGAAGGAATCTGGACAATTGAAGCTGCACTTGATTATCAAGCATCAGCTCCAGTAATTGCACTTTCACAATTCATGCGTTTCCGCTCATTGGAAGATGATACGTTCCACGGCAAGGTAGTTGCTGCACTGCGTAATGAGTTCGGCGGACATGCTGTCGTGAAAAAATAATTCTTTATTAACGCTCTATTCTAAGATTGTTGCAACTGAGAGATATCGTGGAAACTTCTTCATTGAATAGTTAATTGGAGCGAAAGGACGAGACTCCGGCAGGATGAGTGGGACAGGTGAGACCGCTCATGTCGCGAGGCCACGAGGGAGCTCACCGAACACCCTGCGGAAAGCGAGTTCTGTAGCGGAAATTAACTTCTTACAAAAGCAACAAAGTTTACGAATACAGCATTTGTTTAAAGACCTCTGTGCCAGGGTAAAAAAGCAGAGGTCTTTTACTATTTTTTATTAAGAAAAACATATACTATCAATGACCTGAAAGGGATAGGAGTTTAGATTATGGAAAACAAATATGTACGTGAGTCTCGCACTGTTAAATCTTCAGTTGTCCTGCCTCCTGACACAAACAATCATGGAACACTCTTTGGAGGCAAGCTTATGGCTTATATTGATGATGTTGCAGCCATTTCTGCCATTCGTCATGCGCGCAAACACGTTGTTACAGCCTCGACGGATTCGGTTGACTTTCTGCAGCCGATTAAAGAGGGTTATTCTGTTTGCTTAGAATCATTTGTGACTTGGACGAAGACCACTTCGATGGAGGTTTTCGTGAAAGTTATCGCTGAGAACTTGTTAACAGGAGAGCGTAAAGTTTGCGCCGTTTCTTTTTTAACGTTTGTTGCCATGGGGGAGGATGGAAAGCCTACACCTGTGCCAAAAGTCATACCTGAAACAGAAGAAGAGAAATGGTTGCATGAACACGCACCAGAACGAGCGATTGCCAGAAAGAAACGCCGTGAAGAAAGCAAAAAGCTAGCAAAAGAATTTGGTGTGAAAAAGCCGTGGGATTCAATTTGAGCATAAAGATATATTTTTAAAAATTATAGATGTTAAGATTCGCAAAATGAGAATAAGGTGATATAATAAAGTTAACCTTTTTCCAGCCAGGGATACAGAACCCTGGCATTAATCTTGTTAAATTGTTTGAAGCCCCTAATTTGTTGAAAAACGAATTAGGGGCTTTTTTGTGCTGTAAATTTACATAACCATGGACCGTTCCGCAAATGCTAAGAAAAGATTGGAAAAAAGGCGGATGGTTATGCGGAATAGAAGAAAACGCCCTATTATCAAAACCCATAAAAAACTATCTGATATGATTGCGGATAAAAAAAGCGGCGAAAGTTCTTCTCTTCAAACGAAGTCAGTTGCATCAGAAGTTCAAATTCGAGCATTCAATGATAAGCAGCAACCAGTGAAAGTAGGAGAATTGAGCCCAGCCTTACATATCAATGTTGATAGAATTAAACACCGTCTTGGTAATCCGACGGACCTCATTGTCCGGGAATTTGAGTTTGAACTTGAACAGAAGGTAACAGCAACACTTATATTCCTGGAAGAGATGAACGATACACAGCTCTTAAGTGAATTTATTTTAGAACCACTGATGAATCTAACATCCGAAAAACAATCATCTCCAGTTCCCATAAACCATGCACTTCATTACATTAAGCAGAATGCACTTGCTTTAGGAAGAGTGCTAGATGTCGAAACAGAAGACGAATTGCTGGAAGCGCTGCTTGCCGGATTGAGTGTCCTATTAGTCGAAGGTAATACGAAAGGCCTAAAGATGGGCACTAACGGCGGAAAAATGAGGAACATTGAAGAGCCGACATCTGAGGTTGTTATTCGCGGTCCGAAAGAAGCTTTCACGGAATCAATAAAAACGAACATTTCATTAATCCGAAGAAAATTAAGATCACCAGATTTGCGAATTGAAAAGTTTATAGTCGGTGATATCACTAGAACAGATTTAGCCATTGTATATATGGATAACATCGTAAACCCTTTAATCGTAAAAGAAATAAAAGAAAGAATTGAACAGGTAAAAACGGATGGCCTACTTGAAACGGGCCAGCTCGAAGAATTCATACAAGACGAGACGGTTACTGTTTTCCCGCAATTGATGAGTACCGAAAGACCTGATGTGGTTATCGGAAATATATTAGAAGGACGGGTAGGCATCATTGTAAACGGAACACCATTTTCACTTATCGCACCTACGCAATTTATTCAGTTCTTTCAATCATCTGAAGACTATTACATGAGATATGACATCAGTACTTTTTTGAGACTGCTTCGTTTTTCCGTTTTTATTATTTCATTGATCGCTCCATCCATTTATATCGCACTTACAACCTTTCATCAGGCTATGATTCCAACTACATTGCTTTTTGGTATTGCTGCTCAGCGTGAAGGTGTACCTTTTCCAGCTATAGCGGAGGCACTAGTTATGGAGATTACATTTGAGATATTACGTGAGGCGGGAATTCGGATGCCCCGTGCAGTTGGTGTAGCCGTATCGATCGTTGGTGCACTTGTATTAGGACAGGCAGCTGTTCAGGCAGGACTCGTATCACCTGCTATGGTTATCGTTGTTGGGATTACAGCAGTTGCCAGTTTTGCAATTCCTTCATTTGCTGTCGCAACATCAGCCCGTTTACTCCGGTTTCCTCTGATGATTATCTCTTCAGTGTTTGGTTTTTATGGGTTAACTCTTGCACTGATCGTAATCGTTGCTCATTTAACAAGTCTGCGGTCATTCGGTATTCCATACTTAAGTCCGTTTGCTCCGATACAAACACAGGATTTAAAGGACAGCTTATTCCGATTTCCTGTCACTCATTTATTTAAGCGGCCAGAAAAGCTGGCAAAGAAAAATGCAACCCGTACGCTGCCTTATGAAGTTAAGAAAAAGAGAGAGGAGGAAACAACAAGATGAGTTTCTTGAAATGTTTCGTTCCTTTCTCCCTATGTCTTCTTTTTCTGACAGGGTGCTGGGATCAGAATGAGCTAGACGAGCTTTCAATCGTGATGGGGATGGGGATCAATATAGATAAAAAAGGGGATTTGATAGTCACATATCAGGTAGTGAACCCAACAGAAGTCGCACCTGGGGTTTCGGGCGGTGGTGGCGGAAAACAGCCTGTATTTACGGTTTATGAAACAAAAGGAAAGAATTTGATGGAAGCAACGAGAAAAGCTACTAAACAAACTTCGCGCCGTCTGTTTTTTGCACATGCCCGCATGGTTGTATTCAGCGAGAAACTAGCAAAAGAAAATATTTATGAAGCACTCGATATGATGTCGCGCGATCCGGAAGTACGTTCTACGATACAGGTTTTGATTGCAAGAAATACAACACCTTCTAAAATATTAAGAACGTTTACGGCTATAGATAAAGTGACTTCAGATGAAGTGGCTGCAATCTTAAGAATATCTGAAAAAAACTGGGGGGAAAATGTTCAGCAGGATATAAATGAAGTACTTCAATCTATTATCAATGAAGGCGGAGAACCTTTAATTAACGGAATTGAAATTACGGGTGATAAAGACCTAGCTGTTACAGCTAAAAACTATGAAGTAGGAGATCCCGCGAGAGTGAAAGTGTCAGGGATGGGTGTTTTCAAAAAAGGTAAATTAAAAGGATGGCTGGATGGACCTGAAGCAAGAGGCATTCTCTGGTTAAGAGGAAAAATTGTAAGCTCCGTTGTAACTGTACCTTGCAAAGGCAATAAAAAAGGGTATGCGATTGAAGTTGTCCGTTCCAATACTGAACTCTCAGCTTCCACTAAAAGAGATGTTCCGACAATAAATGTTGAGGTTTTTCCTGAGACGAATATCGCGGAAACAAATTGCCCGGTTAATCTTGAAAAGCCATCTGAAATATTAAAAATTGAAAAAATGTTCAACAATGTGATTGAGAAAGAAATAACGAAAACGATAAAGGCTGCACAGAATTTCAATAGTGATGTAATCGGATTTGGTGAACTGCTGTACCGGGAAAACCCTGAAAAGTGGAATCGCGTTTATAAAAAGAACTATAATCGGATTTTTCCTGAGATCCAGGTCAAAGTTAAAGTAGACTCACGGATCAGAAGATCGGGAATTCGAACTTCTCCATTTTTATTTGAGAAAAATCAAGAGAATAAGGAGGAAGTTGAATCCTCATGAAAACGTATAAGATCGATCTTCAGCAGTATTTTATTCTTATCGTGTTGTTTGAACTTGGTAGTGCTATTCTTGTCGGACTTGGGATGAATGCTGGCAGAGACGCATGGATTGCCATTTTGTTTGGTATGTTTGCAGGAATGATCTTGTTTGCAGGGTACGTCTTTCTGTATAAACAGTTTCCTGAAATGTCCTTAACGCAATATATACAAGTGTTATTCGGGAAGTATGTAGGAAAGTTTTTTGGATTTTGCTATATGCTGTACTTTTTGTACCTTGCTTCCAGAGTGTTGCGTGACTTTGGAAGTTTGCTTCTGTCAGCTGTTTTTGTACAAACACCGATTATCGTAGTGAACACCTTAATGGTCGCAACGATTGTTTATGTCTTAAAGCTTGGATTTGAGGTCCTGGCTCGAACAGGAGAAATATTTTTTGGGTTGGTTGGCTTGGTAGGAACTACATTGGCGGTATTAGTTTTATCGGCAGATCTTATGGAATACAACTACTTGCTTCCTATATTTGGAGATGGAGTTATACCTGTATTAAAAGCCGCTTTTCCAGTAACGCCGACGTTTCCTTTTGGAGAGATGATTGTTTTCACTATGCTGCTTCCTTATTTAAAAGTGAAAAACAAAAATAACGCTTTAAAGGTAGGTTTATTAGGAATGGGAGTAAGCGGTATAGTATTAAGTACGACGATTGCAATGGATATCGCCGTTCTAGGTGGACACGTCGCAACTCATGTTTACTTTCCTCTTTTAGCAGCTGTAGCGAAAATCAATCTCGGAGAATTTATACAGAGACTTGATGCATTAGTTGTATTTACATTAATCATCGGTGGATTTTTCAAGGTTGCCGTCTTTTTATATGTATCTGTAAAAGCTGCACAGGATGTATTTGGAGTTAAGGAAGAAACCACAATCATCGGACCGATAGGAGTTGTTGTCATTCTATCTTCGATTGCGATTGCATCTAATTACGTAGAACATATTAATGAAGGGTTGAATATTGTGCCTCAATTTATTCACATTCCGTTTCAGGTTGTTTTACCTGCAATCTTTATTATTGTATTCTTAATTAGAAAAAAGCAACTTAAGCATTTTGCTTCTTCTTCATCCAGCTAGACCATAGGTAAGTGACCATTGGAAGAATAAATAAAACGATTACCAGGAAGAATTCGACTTTATCCACATATTTAAAAAATGAAAAAAAGGATCGTTTGAAGATGGTTAAAGGCGGAGTGCCCATAAACCAGTCAATGCCAATTAATACGGCAATCATAGCAGTCAGTGTTATCAAATAGATGGATATAGGGTTTTTCATTTGAATCGCCTCCTGAAGAATAGTTTTAACAGTATTCTTCCTCTTATCCATCATTATAAGGGAGCGGGGAAAATGTGCGGCAGGTATTTTCTTTATTATGACAAGGATTTTATCATTGATGCTTTTAATATTGTAAATGAGTTCGATTATGAAGACCGGTTTAACATTGCTCCCGGTCAGGATGTGCTAGCGGTTGTTAAAGGAAGTATAGGGAATCGGGCAGGGTATATGAAATGGGGGCTTATCCCAAAGTGGGCGAATGATCCTAAGATCGGAAACAAGCTGATTAATGCCAGAAGCGAAACGGTTGAAGAAAAACCAAGCTTTAAAGAATCTTTCTATCAAAAAAGATGCCTGATCCCAGCAAGCGGTTTTTACGAATGGGTAAAAGAAGGCGATAAAAAACAGCCTTATCAGTTCACTATGGAAGATAACGAGCCTTTTGCTTTTGCAGGCATCTGGTCCAGGTGGAATCAGGAACCTGCTGGTGCGGGTACTGAGAAAATAACATGCTCGATATTAACAAAGGAATCTAATTCGTTCATGGGCAACTACCATCAGAGGATGCCGGTGATGCTGAGGCCAGACGAAGGGGAATTATGGCTAGAGCGCGGAACCGATAAGGACATACTATTAGCGATGCTAAGTGAAAATAACCCAGAACTTTCAGCAGAACCAGTGACAAGAGATTTAAGTACGAGATAATACCGGCTTTTTAAGGCTAATTAGCTTTAGGGGATGCCGGTTTTTTTGTTCTTTCAGAAAAGCTGTTTTTTCGTATACATTGTTGCTTTTAAGTAGTTGATTTCCGCTCTAGGCTGCTCGCTTTCCACGAGGCGTGCGGTGAGCCTCCTGCCGCTTTGCTCCATTAGAAGTCTCCACCTGACAAGATTGGAAGCTTTTGCGCTCTAAAACAGCCTGCAATGATGAAAATAGAAAGAGCTAAAAGCAACAAAGCCTTTAGAAATGAATTTAGCATTTAATAGTCCCGAAATCGGGACGGTAATTTTGGTAAAACAGAACTATATTGTAAATTCTTTGTAAGTCTTTCTAACTGTTTTAACATAAAACTAACAATTGAACCGACAAACTTGTGTTATATTCTTCATGGATTTACTAAGTTTTACATAATAAAACATAGGCAGGTGGACGGTTGTGTTAAAAAGAAAGACGAAAAAACTCACAAATATAAGTATCATCTTTGCTATGGTAATCAGTTTAATATTACCTATGCAGCAAGCATCAGCCGCTGACGTAATTTCCGTAAGCGAGGCTATTGCGAATAACAATGGTACTGCGACTGTTGAAGGTTATATTGTTGGGATCGTTAAAGCGAAAAACAGTATTCAGCATCAAGGTCCATTTTCAACAGATACAAATATTGCGATAGCAGACACACCAAATGAAACAGATACAGCAAAAATATTGCCTGTTCAACTTCCAAGTGGAAATGTTCGAACAGAACTAAATCTAAAAGCAAATCCTGAGAATTTAGGTATGAAGATTCAAATTACAGGTAGTTTAGAACTTTACTTCTCAATGCCAGGGCATAAGAGTGCAACTTCTTTTAGCTTTGTAGATGCAGCACCTCCTGAACCTCAAGTAGAAGAAGTTAAGGCATCTGTAGAAGGACAAGTTGTTTCTAAAGGAACTCAAGTAACACTTTCTTCTGCTACACCTGATGCAGCAATCTATTACACGGTAGATGGTTCAAACCCAACTGCGGATAGCACGCTTTATACTGCTCCAATCACGATAAATGAAGATGTAACTCTTAAGGCGATTGCTGTAAAAGAAGGTCTTAAGAACAGCAGCATTGCTGAATTTAAATATCAAGTAGCACTTTCAGGACTTCGAATTCATGATATCCAAGGTGCTGGTCACGATTCACCAGTGGCAAATAAAGTAGTTGAAGGTGTAGAAGGCATCGTTACAAAAGTAGTTGATGACAGAAACTTCTACATGCAAGATCTACAACCAG
Source organism: Fictibacillus arsenicus (assembly GCF_001999465.1). Lineage (GTDB taxonomy): Bacteria > Bacillota > Bacilli > Bacillales > Fictibacillaceae > Fictibacillus > Fictibacillus arsenicus. The sequence goes on along the minus strand of NZ_MQMF01000002.1, from coordinate 435,195 downwards.
ATAACAATTCTAATACTTCTGAAGGAATCCTTATATATCAGCCCAATCATGGACAAACGGAAGGCAATGTCGTTTCTGTAAATGGCCAAGTTAAAGAATGGGTGCTAGAAGGATACTCAGATAAATTGAAAACTGATTTAGCAATGACTGAAATCAATGCTCAATTCGGAAGTATCTCAATTTTAGAAGAACACCATGTACTTCCAAGTGCTTTAATTATCGGCATGTTCGGTCTGCAACCGCCGACAAAAGTTATTGATAACGATAAATTTGCAGAGTTTGATCCTCAAGAAGATGGAATCGACTTTTATGAAAGTCTAGAAGGTATGCTTGTAGAAATTAACAACCCGACTGTTATTGCGCCGCAAAAGTACGGCGAGCTTGTTGTTCTTCCAGATCGTGGAGAATACAGCAGACTTAATTCTGCTGGTGGATTGAACATTACTGAATTTGATTACAATCCTGAACGTATTTTCGTTGACATGGGCGATGAAAGTTTTGTTGCCAAATCAGGTGATTACTTTGAAGGTGCTATTACTGGTGTTGTAAGCTATGGTTTTAGCAACTATAAAGTTTTAACCGATGCAGAGGATCTTCCTGTTTTTGTTGAAGGGAACACAGAACCTGAAACAACTCGTATCCATGAAAAACATAAAGAACTAACTATTGCGAGCTTTAACGTTGAGAATTTTTCAGCGAATGAAAATGGAACTTCAGATGAAAAAGTTAGCAGAATTGCTGGTTCTATTGTAAATAACTTAAAATCCCCTGATATCGTAGGCCTTGTAGAAATGCAAGATGGTAATGGTTCTACAAATGATGGGACTACTGATGCAAAAGAAAGTGCTGACCGCTTAATAGCTGAAATTACAGCTCAAGGCGGACCAGAATATGTTTACACAGATATTGCTCCGGAAAACAATCAAGACGGCGGACAGCCAGGGGGTAACATTCGTGTAGGATTCATCTATAATCCAGAACGTGTTTCACTAGCTGAGGGAACAAAAGGGACGGCTACAGAGGCTGTGGATTACGAGAACGGAAAACTTACACTTAACCCAGGACGTATCGATCCAATGAATCCTGCGTTCGATGACAGCCGTAAACCTGTAGCTGCACAATTTGAGTTTAACGGTGAAGATGTAATCGTGGTTGCAAACCACTTTAACTCAAAAGGCGGTGACCAGCCGCTGTTCGGTAAGAACCAGCCTCCTGTTTTAGGAAGTGAAGTTCAGCGTAAAGAAATCGCAGCAATCGTAAACGATTTTGTTAAAGATGTAAAAGAAGAGGACAAGAATGCAAAAGTAGTTCTTCTTGGAGACTTCAACGATTTTGAATTTACAGATTCACTTGAAATATTAAAAGGAAACGAGCTTACTAATATGATTGAAAAAGTGCCGTTTAATGAGCGCTACACATACTCATACCAAGGTAACGCACAAGTACTTGATCATATTTTAGTAACGAACAACATGGCGAAGAAAACAAAGGTTGATATTGTTCATATCAACTCACAGTTCATGGAAGAACACGGACGTGCGAGTGACCATGACCCTGTGCTGATTCAAGTAAAGCTAGATAAAGTAAAATAACAATGAAACTGACCGAACAGGTAGAAATACTGCCTGTTGGTCATCTTTTTTGTCTATTTATTTTTTAATACAGTGAGAAAGTTCTGATTTCAACGAAGATAAGCGACTGTTTCTATCTCATCATTTGCATGTTGATTGGAGCGCAAGGTGCGAGACTCCTGCGGGACGAGCGGTCAGGTGGAGACTTCTAATGGCGCAAAGCGGCAGGAGGCTCACCGCACGCCCCGCGGAAAGCGAGCATCCTGGAGCGGAAATCAACTACTTTCAAAAGCAACAATGTATGCGAAAACAGCCTAAATAAAAAAAACGTACCGTGAAAGTTCAGATATCCTAAAATATGAAAAGGACTGACTCCTAGGAGTACAGTCCAGTTTTAATTAAAAAATTCGCGATTAGCGACGGTATCCGCCACCTAGTTGCTGCTCAGCCATTTGAACAAGACGTTTAGTGATTTCACCACCAACAGATCCATTCGCACGGGATGTTGTGTCTGGTCCTAGTTGAACACCAAACTCAGAAGCGATTTCATACTTCATTTGATCCAAAGCTGCTTGTGCTCCAGCTACTACTAATTCATTAGAGTTGTTGTTACGTGCCATATGTATCACCTCCTTGTAATACTAGTTTGTATATCTTTTGCAAAAATATGCATCTATTGGAAAATATTTTTATATGTCATCAATTAGATAGGTATTCGCATATTTTTTGAATAACCGACACAAAAACCATAGGATTTCGTATGATACATCATCCCCCTATTTTTATTTTCAAGAAGAGCACTGTACTGGTTTCCAGTCAGTGTTTTTCTTTCGCTCTTTTCTAAAGGATTGTTGCTTTTGCATTTTCGATTCTCATCATTTGCAAGTTGATTGGAGCGCAAGATGTGAGACTCCTTGAAAATGACAAATCACATTTTCTTCGTGCGATGTAATGCGGTCGTTGCCTTCCTTGTCCTAAGGGGCGAGCGGTCAGGTGGAAACTCCTAATGGCGCGTAGCGGCAGAAGGCTCACCGCACGCCCCGTGGAAAGCGAGCACCTGGAGCGGAAATCAACTACTTTCACTAGCAAATATTTTGAACATGCTATTTTAAGATTTTGGATTTATAATAGAGAAGGAATTTTACAGATAAGCATAGAATATCGATGCATTTAAGAGAGCGGGTGGAGAGATGGGACTTAAGAACAAAGAAAACATCATAAAATGGAAAGGAATTGCATTAGCTTTAGCTGGTGCTTCACTTTGGGGATTTTCAGGAAATGCTGCAGAGTGGATCTTCTCTCATACCGCAGTAACAGCGACATGGCTTGTATCCGTTAGAATGGTGATGGCAGGGTTGCTGCTTTTAATCTTAGTCTCCTTTAATCATAATATTTTTTCAGTTTGGAAGAACAAAAGAGACCGCATGGATTTGCTTGTTTTTTCGTTAACCGGAATGCTTGGTGCACAGTTGACGTTTTTCTTAAGCATTGAGGCTGGAAACGCACCAACAGCGACGCTTCTTCAATTTCTAGGTCCAGTATTTATTACGATTTATTTTGCATTAAAGTTCTTGAAATGGCCGAAGCGTAAAGAATGGATTGCGGTATTGATGGCACTGACAGGGACATTTCTCTTATTAACAAATGGAAAGCTGGATTACATAACTGTTTCTAAAGAAGCGATTTTCTGGGGTGTGCTTTCAGGTGTTTCAGTTGCCGTCTATACGGTATATCCAGTTAGATTATTAAAACTTTATTCATCGGCAGCAATTACGGGCTGGGCGATGCTTTTAGGCGGTTTAGCTGTTTCGATAGGGACACAGCCTTGGGAAGCAGGGTTCATAGTTTGGACCCCATCGCTTTTTTGGATGCTCGGATTCGTCGTTATATTTGGAACGCTATTGCCGTTTTATTTATATTTAGATAGTTTGAAATACATTTCTTCAACCGAAACAAGCTTGCTTGGAAGTGCTGAACCATTAGTAGCCACCATTGTTTCAGTTGTTTGGCTCGGTACCGCTTTTGGCAGTTTCCAATCGGCAGGGGGTATGCTGATCATATTAACTGTGTTTCTATTATCAATGCCGGAAAAAGGAATACTCAAAATTAATCAGACGGTCAATAAGTAGCTTTTTTGTATCACATCATTTGACTTTTTTTCTGAATCGTACCACTATGGTAGGGTACGACTTACAACAGGAGTAGATGCAAAATGAACGATAAGATTGTATTTTTTGATATAGACGGAACATTAGTAAACGATGAAAAAAAAATTCCGGAAAGCACGAAAGAAAGCATAAGCCAGCTGCAGAAAAATGGTGTGCATGTAGCTATTGCTACCGGACGCGGTCCTTTTATGTTTGAACCTATTCGAGAGGAACTTGGTTTAGATTCATTTGTAAGTTTTAACGGCTCATATGTTGTTTTTAAGGATGAAGTGATCCATAAGACACCACTGCCCGCAGAATTCATTACTAAAATTGAAAAAGAAGCAGATCGTGCAGGACATCCTCTTGTATATCTTGACCACCAAAAAGCAACATGCAATGCTGATGACCATGAGATTATAAAAAGCTGTACGTTCAACCTTATGCCGAAGTATCCGCTCTATCAACCTGGCTTCTATAAAGACAATGAAGTGTATCAGGTGCTATTATTCTGTCAGGAGCAGCATGAAAAAGCTTATCGGGAAGGCTATAAAGGAACATTTGATTTTATCCGCTGGCATGAAGATGCACTGGATATCCTGCCAACTGGCGGATCCAAAGCAAAAGGAATCGAAGCCTTTATTAAGCAGATGAATATGAAGCCTGAAAATGTATTTGCATTCGGCGATGCTTTGAATGATATTGAGATGCTGAATGCTGCAGGAACAGGTATTGCGATGGGGAACGGAATGAAAGAAGCGAAAGAAGCAGCTGACTTTGTAACAAAATCAGTTGATGATGACGGAATTTATCATGGACTCAAACATTTTGGACTCATATAATAGCAGGTAAACCCCCTTGTAGATGCAAAGGGGGTTTTTTGTGCTGCAGATTTAGGTCATACCATGCAACCTATCAGGCATTTTGAGCTAAAACTGCTGATCCAATCAACTATACAACGAAAGCGGATTTTGTTGAAATATATAGAAAAAAGTATAAATTTTGGTAAATGTGTTGAAGGGTTTTCTCCTATTTTGGCGAAAAAAGGCTTTATAGAAGCTGGAGCAGTGTCGATATAAGCTATACAGCAAGTAAAGACGTCCATATAGGAGTTGAAACAGGTGAAAGCAAACGGTAAACTGGTTAACTTGATTTTGTGTACCATCCTCATACTTTCAATGATTCCGGCTATATCAGCATCTGCCGAGAGTACGGCGACTGTAAATGCTACGAGCTTAAACGTTCGTTCAGAGCCAGCTCTTTCAGCCAAAAAGATAGGGTCATTGAAAAACGGCGACACTGTAATTGTACTGAAAACGGAAAAGGGATGGGCAAACATAAACTTCAATGGCAAAAAAGCATGGGTGAGCGCAGAATTTTTGAAGCCGAAAAAGGGTTCCGCACCAGCAGCCCAGCCGACAAATACAGAGAAACCTGCAGTTAAACAAGCTAAGGTGACAGCTACATCACTAAATGTTAGAAAAGGGCCTAGCCTTCAGCATGCTGTTGTAGGATCACTTAAGAACGGGACAGTCGTAACGATTCTAAAGCAAGATGGCAAATGGTCATCGATTACATATGGAAAGGTATCCGGCTGGGTAAGCAGTGCTTATCTCTTGGAGCAAACTTCACAGCCTCCAGCTGCCCAAAAACCGATCAATAATAATTCTGGAAACACTAGCAATAGTAAAAATGGAAAATGGGGGACGGTAACAGCAACTTATTTAAATTTCCGATCTTCTGGAAACTTAAATGCACCTATCATTGGTTCATTAAAGTATGGGACAGCGGTTCAAATTTTATCTGAATCAAACGGATGGTCTTCTGTTCAAACTTCAGATGGAAAAAAAGGATGGGTATCCTCTAAATATATTTCTGTACAAAGCGGGAGCTCTCCAGTGACTGCAGCACCTAAACCAGAAGCAAAACCACCTTCTGCACCACCTGCTTCTGTGCTTAAAAAAGTAGTGGTAATGACTGATGGAGTAAACATTCGCCAAGGTCCATCGACAGCTTATCTCATTGTTGGAAAAGCCAATCAAGGAGATGAGTATGCTTATATTCAATCAAAAAATGATTGGGTACAGCTAAAACTTCCTAACGGCAATACCGCATGGATAGCAGGCTGGCTCGTAGCCGTTCAGCAGAAGTCGTCTTCACCTAACAGCAATTCAGGAACTACAGCTCCTAAACCTTCAACGAGCGGATTAAAAGGAAAACGCATCGTTATCGATCCAGGTCATGGCGGGCATGATCCAGGTGCTCTTGGGAAAGTTCATGGAACGCACGAATCCGAACTTACCCTCATGAGTGCAAGACTCTTAGCAACAGAACTGAGTAAAGCAGGTGCTGTAGTTATTCTTACACGCAGCGACAGCAATTATATCTCACTTAACAAACGCGTTGAGATCAGTCATTATCATTTCGCAGACGCTTTTATAAGTCTCCATTATAATTCAGCACTGGATACAAGAGCATCAGGACTTATAACATTCTATTACGGTCAAAAAGACATCAAACTAGCAGATTCCGTTCATTCTGGACTTCTTAAAGCAGGTACAGGACTTCCGGGCGGGAGTGTCAGATTTGGAAACTTCCATGTATTGCGCGAAAATAAACAGCCATCTGTACTAGTTGAGTTAGGATTTCTTTCAAATTCTTTCGACGAAATGACAGTTAGAACGGACTCCTTTCAATCTAAGGCAGCTTCAGGTATTACGAACGGACTAGCAACCTATTTTCAATAACTCATGCAGCAGCTGTCTCTAACTTTGGAGACGGCTTTTTATATTTAGACTTATCACTGGATTTTACAGGCGGATTTTTTCTATAATTGAAAGCACAAATAATAAAGTAAGTTAACAATAGGTGGTGAAGGGTTTTGGAAAACTCCGGATTAATTCTTGAAGGCGGGGGAATGCGCGGTGTTTATACAGCCGGTGTTCTCGATGTATTTATGGAAAACGATCTTTATTTTCCATATGTGATCGGGGCTTCAGCAGGAGCTTGTAATGCAGTGTCCTATTTATCAAGACAACATGGAAGAAACCGTACGGTGAACCTGGAGTATAGCTCGCACCCTGAGTATATTTCTTATAAGAACTGGCTGTTTAAGAAAAAAGGTCTGTTCGGTATGGATTTTATTTTCAATGAGCTTCCCAACCGTCTTGTTCCATTTGATTATGAAGCGTTCAAAAAATCACAAGAAAGATTTGTGGTCGTCGTTACGGACTGCAGAACAGGTGAACCAGTTTACTTGAACAGAGAAGACTACAGTAAAATGGACATCTCCATGGTACTAAGAGCATCCTCTTCCATTCCTTTCATTGCGCCTATGGTTGAGCTCGAAGGCAAACATATGATGGATGGCGGCATCGCTGATCCGATCCCTGTTCATAAAGCGATGAAAGATGGAGTTAGAAAAGGTGTCGTCGTTCTTACTCAAAATCATGGCTACCGAAAGAAAAAGCCTAAAATGACGTGGGTGACTAAGCGGTTCTATCCAGAATACACAGGTTTGGATGAAAGTTTGCGAGGACGGTACATCAAATACAACGCCACACTGGATTATATTGAAGAAGAAGAGAAAAAAGGAAACCTGTTCGTACTGCGACCTTTAGAAAAGATGAAGGTAAAGCGGATAGAGCGTGATCCGAAAAGGCTCGGAGTTCTTTATGAACATGGCAGAAAAGACGCAATCGATCAGCTGGACAACTTAAGAAACTGGTTAAACAATTAGTGCTCATGATAGTGGTTGATTTCCGTTCCAGGATGCTCGCTTTCCACGGGGCGTGCGGTGAGCCCCCTCTGCGCCATGCGCCGGTAGGAGTCTCACCTGTCCAACTTCAAAGATATATCTTTGCTCCTGCGTCTACAAGTTATAGCTAGCGATGCGAGCTTCCTCGTCGCATGCCTAACGAGAAGCTTCTCAAGTGGTAGGCACGCACCTTGCACTTCAATCAACTTGTCAATGAAGCAAGGTTGCAAAATATTCAGATGTAATAATTTTATAAAGAGTGATTAAAGAAAGCTGGAATGCGGGGTTTCTCACAGAACCTTGCAGCCAGCTTTTGCTATTCTTAATATATTTTCTGTATCACTTCTTCTATATCCGGTTCTTTCATCTGAATATCAACTGGTTCGCCCCACTTTGAAACCACTTGAAGCAAAGAAGGTGAAGAAAGGACAGACCGGTCATACATGAGTATAAGTTTGTCATCTTCCCAGCGCATCTTTTCGATACCGTCAAATTCAGCCGGTAAATGCTGAGGCTTTTCCCTGTATTGCACTTCTATCACACTTGGCAACCCGATATTATGCCTTAAATCTGTAATAGAACCATCAAGTACAATCTGTCCATGATTGATCACAATTACCCGGCTGCAGAGCTGTTCGATATCATCCATATCATGTGTTGTTAAAAGGATGGTTTTCTTTTCCTTTCCGTTTAGTTCTTTTAAGAAAGACCGGATGCTTGTTTTTGCATTTACATCGAGACCGATTGTAGGTTCATCCAAAAATAAAACATCTGGGTCATGAATCATAGCCGCAGCAAGATCTCCCCGCATGCGTTGTCCCAGTGAAAGCTTTCGCACAGGTGTGTTCATAAACTGTCCGATCTGAAGCATATCGTCATACAGCTTTAAAAAAGCATGATATTTTGCATCAGGTACTTTGTACATTTCTTTTAAAATATCAAAAGAATCCCTTAGCGGGAGATCCCACCATAGCTGAGTCCGCTGACCGAATACGATTCCAATCTTTTTTGCCACTTCTTTTCTTCTTTTTTGAGGGCTAAGTCCAGCTACCTCGATGCTTCCGCCAGTTGGATGCAGGATACCAGAAAGCATTTTAATCGTTGTTGATTTCCCTGCACCGTTCGGTCCGATGTAGCCGACAAATTCGCCTTCTCCAATGTTAAAAGATATATCGTTTACAGCTTTTACAACATGATGTTTGGTAGATAGAAGGGAAGTAAATGAGCCGATGAATCCTTTTTTCGTTTCATAGATTTTAAAGTGCTTGTTTAATTGATCTGCAACTATCATAAGTTCCTCCTTAACTGCCTGTACTGTGGTAGTGCCGAATTCCGAAATGCCAGAAGCGCAGCGATAAGAATAAAAAACCGAGAGCAACTGCTGGCGGCCATGCCAGGTTCCATATGCTGCCGCCTTTATCTAATAAGAATAGGATAGGCGTGTAGTTCATAAACCCGACTGGAATAACGGTGAAGAAAATAATCTTTAACCACCCGGGATAGATATTCATCGGATAGTTTGCTGCGTTAAAGGGTGCATAAAGTGTGAATGTCTGAAAATCCTTTATTCTTTGCGTCCAGAATGCAAAAGTTGCTGTCAGAAGTCCAAGGGAAAAACAGATCACGACACCTGATGCAATAGAAATAGGCAAGTACAGCAGCAACAGAAACATATCAAAACTATCCAGGCTGAGTCCGATAATAGAAATAACAAGAATGATAACACCTTGAGCGGTCCCTCCGATTCGTGAGAGGTCAAGGTTCTTAGTTAAGAGCAGTGAAAGTGGAGAGACTGGGCGAATGAGGAGACTATCAAACTCTCCTTCTACCATATATCTTTCAAAATTATGAATCTCTACACCAAACACTCTATAAAGTGTTATGGCTACTGAAGAAATGCCATAAAGCAAACCTACTTCATAAAGATTCCAGCCTTTCACATCATTAAAACGCTGCAGGATCGCAGCGAGCAGAACGAAATCAACGGCCATGATCAATCCATAGGAAAGCGAGGATACGAGAAAATTCATTTTATATTGCATACGGGAACGCAAACTTCCTGATAACAGCTTCAAATAAAGATTCATAGCTTAACCTCCTTGAATCTCTAATTTTTGGCGTGCTCTTTCTGTAATCCATAGATTTAGCAAAGTTAATACTAAAGCCCAGAAAAGCTGAATCCAGATGACATCATTGGATGCTTTTTCAAGGAAAACCATGACTGGATAATAGATGGCACCTGCAAAAGGCAAGTACTGTGTCAAAGTCGACAAAGGTGCCGGTAGAAAATCGATAGGTACCATCTGTCCGCCAAGGCCAGCCAATAGGGTGAAGTTTACGAAATGTGCCCAGGCGACTTCCGTTGTCCAGCAAGCACTAATTCCTACCAGATAGTGTAAATTAATAGATATAATAATAGCAAGAAGTACTGAAATACATATGAATAGATAGCTTGAAAAATGTTGAGGTACATAAAAGCCAACGGTTAATGCAAACACGAGTCCGATCGGAACCGAACGAAAGAAGAAATTATAAACGAGCCGGCCGGCTTCTTGTGAGGTAACGTACAGAAAAAAGTTTGATGGTCTGGCAAGTTCAAATGAGATAGCTCCGTTTCGGACACCGTTTTGAATATTAAGTCCAGCTGTTAAAAATCCGGAAAGCCAAAGAATGCATTGTGAAGCAGCTATGTAGTATGTCATGTCCATTACATCATAGGGACTGCTTTGTTCTTTTCCTTGCAAAACACCAGCCCAGATTGCAATGAAAACAAAGCCAAAGATTGCACTGGCCGCATTGTTGATGAGATGGGCAACCTTATATTGCAAATTCGTCATAAAGCTTTTTTGTATAAGAATCCAGTAAACCATAAGTCCCCCTTTATAAAGTTGTCATTTTAGAGCGCAGAATTATAAAATAGCAAATTTTACAAAAGTTTGCAATTCTTTTTTTGGAGGTTTTTTTATGTCTTGTTCGCAGTGTCGTCCAGCAGGTGTATTTCCTAGTGAAGGTACATTTCACATCCGGACGGATCATCCTGTACTTTTACAAAGTTTGCAGCAATTTTTAGAATCACATGAATGTAACGCTAGCGTAAACCCAGAAATGGTGTCTGCAGACTATAAAAATCTTCCAAGCTTGCAAACTCTTCTTGAAGGCATGAAGACAGAGTTTAACAAGCAGGCATTACATTCTTTCTTTTGTTCAATAGAAAATGCGTCAGTTGAATCAAATCCATTCAAATCCTGGATACCACTTGGTCATCTTTATGAAAGAATTGCACAACCTGAGCTTCATCAAGTGATTCAGCAGCAATTATTTACGACATATTCTCAGCCGATCATTCATTTAGCATCCAATGAGATTTACGGATACGAATTTCTTCTCCGTCCTTTGGCAGATGGTACTGACTTCAAACCTTATGAACTTTTTCAGATGGCAGAACGATCAGGTCTTCAAGCTCTCTTAGACGGAAAAGCACGTATAGCTTCTATCCAAAATAGTGCAGATGCCGTACCTCCTGGTGTAAAAAGATTCATCAATTTCTTGCCGTCATCTATCTATGATCCAAAACATTGTTTGGCGACGACTTTTAAAGCAGCTACTGAAGCAGGAGTCGATCCACAGGATCTGGTGTTTGAAGTAGTAGAGACTGAAGAGATTGCAGATATCGATCATTTGAAAAATATTCTTGCTGCTTATCAGGAACAGGGGATGAAAGTGGCTCTTGATGATTTAGGAGCAGGACACTCGACACTATCTGTATTAAAGGAACTGCGTCCGGATTATGTAAAGATTGACCGGAAAATCGTTTCGTTCTGTGACGAAGATATAGAAAAACAACAGATGATCAGACAAATTGTGCAGGTGGCAAATGAAATAGGGGCGATCGTTTTAGCAGAAGGTATCGAGAGAAAAGAAGAGGCAGACATTGCTCGTCATTATGGAGTACAGCTTGCACAAGGCTACTATTTCGGTAAACCTGGCCCAACGGAAAAATTTATGATTTTAGCTAAATAAAGCACGCCAAAACCTTATCAAAAAAAGATAAGGTTTTTTTCATGAATATGTTGGAATTTTGTTCAACATCTAGTAATCTATACATAGATGCTTTTGTAATATAATTGTAAAATTAACGGGAAAATTTCCAAAAGGAGCGGAATGATGGTAACGAAAGCGGATCCGGAAAGAAAGAAGAAAAAAACGCAAGTACCCTTTCGTTTAAATGTCTTGTTTTTAATCGTGTTTTTTCTATTTTCCATTCTTATTCTCAGGCTTGGTGTACTCCAGATCGTGAACGGAGAAGAAAAACGATTGGAGTCTGAGGCTGTAGAAGAAGTTATTGCTAGAAAAGAAGCCCCGCGCGGCAAGCTGCTCGACAGCAACTTTCGTGAAGTGGTAGGAAACAAACCATTTTTTTCTCTCACATATACGAAGACAGTAGATACAAAAGCCGATGACACGATGCGTATCGCAAAGTGGCTCGCTAAAAGACTAGATGTAACGAAAGAGCAGGAGAAAAAGATAACAGAACGCGATAAAAAAGATTACTTTATCGCACAACATGATATTAAAGAATTAATGGAAGAACGGCTGAGCAAGAAAGAGAAGAAATTAGATGACAAAGAGCAATACAAAGCGCTTGTTGATAAGATTACTGAGGAAGAAATCGAGAATCTTTCAGCAGAAGATTTAAAAGTTCTAGCATATAAACGTGCAATGGATTCAGGCTATGCATACTCAGCTCAAAGAATTAAAACAAATTTAACGAACGAAGAGGTTTCCATCATATCAGAGAACCTTGGGGATCTGCCAGGTATCGATATCATGGCTGACTCAAAACGAATATATCCTTATGGGGAATCAGCGATATTTGGTGCGGTAAAACAAATTCCTAAAGGCAAAATGGAGTATTTCTCGAGTCTCGGCTATGACAGGAGCGACCAAGTAGGAGTCAGTGGTCTTGAAGTTCAGTATGAACAAGTACTTAGAGGGATGAAGGAGAAGTCTGTTTATCTAACAAACCCTAAAACGGGGCAAACGATTGGAGAACCGAAATCAATCGCTGGTCAGCGTGGAAAAGATATCGTTCTGACGTTGGACATGGAACTTCAATTTAGATTAGAGCGTATTTTAGAAGAAGAAATCTTAAAAGCTAAACCATTGCCAGGCAATGAGTTACTTAAGTCGGCCTATATCGTTATGATTAATCCGAAGACCGGAGAAGTTAAGGGTATAGCTGGTAAAAGATACGAAAATGGTAAATTCATCAACGATGAATACGGTGCATTGTTTAATTCCTATGAAATGGGCTCGACCGTAAAGGGAGCAACCGTATTATCAGGCTTGCAAAAAGGTCTGGTCAGTATGGGAGAACGAATTTACGATACGCCTTACACAAAATATGGTATGAATAAATCATCTTGGAAGAACATGGGAACGATCAATGATTTAGATGCCTTAAGAATGTCTTCGAACGTATATATGTTCAATATCATGGACAGGATGATCGGCCCTGAACATTATACTGATACGTATGCAGAAGCACGCTATATGTATAATCAGTTCGGATTAGGAGTCAAGACGGGAATTGACTTTCCAAATGAAGCAACCGGATATGAAGGAAAACCGCCAGAAGGTGAAATGGGTACCCTTTTTGACTTAGGAATCGGACAGTTCGATACATATACAACGATGCAACTCGTACAATATGTATCAACGATTGCAAATGGCGGATATCGTGTAAAACCTCAGCTAGTTAGAGAAATACGTGAACCTGCTACAGATGAAGATAAAGAAGGAAAATTACTGAAACGATTTGAACCTGTCATCCTGAACAAACTCGATGTTGATGAAAAATATATCAAACGCGTGCAGCAAGGATTCTGGCAAGTAATGCATGCGCCAGGCGGGACGGCAAAAAGTTATTTTGATGATGTTGAAAAGTATCATAACCCTGCAGGGAAAACAGGAACAGCCCAGCGCATTATCAAACACCCTCAAACAGGACAGCTGACAGAAAAACATAACTTAACACTAGTTGGATACGCTCCATTTGAGAACCCTGAGATTGCATTCGCAGTCGTGGTTCCTGAGGGCACACCGCGTAACGGTAACCAGCGAATTAATAAATTTATCGGTCAGCGTGCGTTAGAGGCTTATTGGGAACTAAAGAAAGAATACGGTGAAAACGCGGCTACCGTGAACGGAAATATGGAAAAAGAAAAAGAAGAAGCAGAAGGCTCAGCACAATAATGCTGAGTTTTCCTTTTTATTTAGACAAAAAGCTGTTTTCGTATACATTGTTGCTTTTGAAAGTAGTTGATTTCCACTCCAGGATGCTCGCTTTCCTCGGGGCGTGCGGTGAGCCCACTCGTTGCTTTGCGACATTGAATGGTCTCACCTGTCCCGCTGATCCCGCAGGAGTCTCGCACCTTGCGCTCCAATCAACTTGCAAATGATGAGAATAGAAAAAGCCAAAAGCAACAACCCTTTAAAAAGAGTCAAAAAAAAGCCGGACGAATCCGGCTTTTTTCCTGTTTGCTATTAGCAGAAGCAAGCTGCCCCTACAATAATCAATAGAATAAACAACACTACTACCAACGCAAAAGAATTGCCATGAGCAAAACCCATCGATTTTTCCTCCTTTAATTCTTGCAATTGTTAATTCCATACATTCTATGCCTGTTTTTATTTTCGAAGTGGGCAGGAGCGGAGAATACAGCAAAATAGGCATAAAATGTATGTTTATCACTGAAAATGTCAACGATTTGTAAAGACTGAATACTTGTGAGGGTATTCCATCTTTGTTTAAATGTAGATAGAAAGAAAATTTTTTTACAGGGAGCCAATTATGAAAAAAACGGTCTTAACCTTTCTTTTTTTATTTGTGATTGCATTTAATCTGCCTTTATCCGTATTTGCTCACTCAGATCTTGAGTCTGCGACGCCAGCAAAAGGGGAGAAGGTTACCACAGATCTTGAAGCAGTGGTTTTAACGTTTTCAACTAAAATTGAATCGTTAAGCACCATGAAATTAAAAAATGACAAAGAAGAAATTCCGCTCCAGATTAGTATTGAAGACAATCAAATGACAGGGAAAATGAACAATCGGCTTGAAAACGGTAATTATAAAGTCGAATACAAAATAATTGGAGCAGATGGTCATGTGATCGAGGGGAACTATTCGTTCTCGGTAGATCGGCCGGAACAGGCTCAGCCAAAAGAAGAACCAGAAGAAAATCAGGATAATACAGAACAAATCTTGCCAGAACAAGATAAGAAAGAACAGCCTGGAAATCCAAGCTATTTTGGGCCATTGACGATTGGATTAGTTATTGTAATTGCGATCGTTTCTTTCTTTGCTTTCAGAAGAAAAAGATAAGCAAAAAGCCTCGAATAATTCGGGGCTTTTTTGTATAGGTTAAAAGATTGAAATTAATTAACAAAGTTTATTGTTAACAAATACACTTTTTTAAAAAACTCGAGCAAATGTATAGTTTTTTCTAACTATTCTGGTATATGATGTATATTGTCTTTTATTTTTCAGAAGGGGGAAGGTGAAGATTTGGATACGTTTAAAAGACTAAAAGACTTTTATTGGCCTTATAAAAAATACTTTTACTGGTCGATCCTGACTTTGATTCTCGTCTCGGCCATTACGGTTGTGTATCCGATGGTTCTGCAGTTTACCATCGATGAAATCATTATAAAAGGTGAATACTCATACGTTCCTTATGTGGCAATCGGTTTTATCGTACTAATGGGAATAAAAGGAGCAGCTACATATTGTCATCAATATTTTGGAGATTTGTTTGGCATCAGCTCCGTTTTCCAGCTCCGAGAATCTCTGTATGAGAAGCTTCAATTTTTGCCTTTCAGTTATTATGATAACGCTAAGACGGGAGATCTCATGTCCCGGTTAACTGCAGATGTAGAGGGTTTTCGGTTCTTCCTTTCATTTGGATTTTCACAGCTTATCAATTTCGTTCTAATCATAGCATTCAGTCTTTCCGTTATGTTCTTCTATTCGATCCCGCTGGCAATCATCACACTTTGCATGATGCCGTTCCTCGCAATCGTTGTTTACAAGTTTGATAAAGAAGTACATCCCGCATTCAGGGGAATACGAAAATCAATGGCTAACCTTAACACAAAGGTTCAGGAAAACATAAGTGGAATCAACACGGTTAAGTCATTATCGAGAGAAGATTTTGAGATTAATAAATTCGATACGTCGAATGAAGACTACAAATCTCAGTTTCTGAACACATCACATATTTGGGCGAGATATTTTCCGATCATGGAGCTGATCGGGAACCTGTCAGTTGTTCTTTTGCTCGCGTATGGCGGTTATCTGGTTATCAACGGTGAACTTACTGCTGGAGAACTTGTGGCTTTCTTCAGTCTTGTATGGTACATCATGGGTCCTATTATGAATCTCGGGTTTATCATGAATACGTTCTCACAGTCAAAAGCTTCTGGGGAGCGTCTGCTTGAAGTATTAGATGAACCTCTTGAGTTAGAAGGTGAAGACCGTGATACAGCCATGGTTCGACTGGATGGAGAAGTTGCGTTTGAAAATGTAACTCATCGTTATAAAAATGAAAAAAAGGATGCTTTAAAAGATATTTCTTTTACGGTAAAACAAGGTCACACGATAGGACTGATCGGTGCGACTGGCTCTGGTAAGACGTCCATCACCCAGCTTTTATCCAGATTTTATAAGCCGGAGTCTGGAAGAATTTTAATCGATGGGAAGCCTTTAGAAAAATACTCGCTTAATACGTTAAGAAAAAATATCGGAACTGTCCTTCAGGAGTCATTCCTCTTTTCATCGACGATCAGGGACAATATTTCCTACGGTAATCCTGACGCTGATATGGATGAGATTGTGGATGCTGCCAAACGAGCACAGGCTCACGATTTTATCATGGAACTGCCAGATGGTTATGATACGATCCTTGGGGAGAGAGGACTTGGTCTTTCTGGAGGACAAAAGCAGAGGATTTCCATCGCAAGAGCTATCCTTATCGACCCTGCTATCCTCATTTTAGATGATGCAACAAGTGCGGTTGATATGGAAACTGAGTTTAAGATTCAGCGTGCTTTAAAAGAGGTCATGGATGATCGTACGACTTTTATTATTGCTCATCGAATTTCATCTTTAAAACATGCTGACGAAATATTAGTTCTTCATGAAGGGGCAGTCGTAGAGCGAGGAACTCATGATGAACTTATCCAGAAAGAATCAGGCAACTATCGCAGAATCTATGACATCCAATATCAAGACAGAAATAAAGTGTTTCAAAACAACGGGCAGGGGGTGTAGAAATGGATAAGAGAAAAAAATCAGCCCGTTTCCGTTATTCCTCTGAACAGGTGATCGACAAACCGTTTAACTGGAGTCAGATCATCAGGCTGTTCGGCTATATGAAACCATACAGCAAGAACCTGCTTCCTAAAGCGTTTATAGCGATGATGGTCACCACTGCTGTCAGACTTGCTGTTCCTGTATTCATCGGTGTGCTGACGTTTGATCATGCGATTAAGAACAAGGATACTTCACTTCTTATTACATTAATTATTGCTATATCGGCTCTATATCTCGTTTCATGGGGAGCAAATACACTCCGGATACGATGGATGAATTATTTGGGCCAATATGTGATCTATGATATTCGACAGCATCTTTTCAAACATATTCAGCGTCTGTCTCATCGTTTCTTCGATCAGCGGTCAGCAGGATCGATACTCGTGCGTATCATTAACGATGTTAACTCCCTGCAAGATTTATTTACAAACGGTGTTATTAACGTGCTTATGGATGTAATCATGCTGTTTGGAATCATCGTGATCATGTTTGTTTACAGTCCAGAGCTGACTTTGGCAATAATGGTGATTTTACCGCTAATGTTCTTCATTTCTACAAGCCTAAGAAAGAAAATAAGACGTTCGTGGCAGGTTGTCCGCATTAAGCAGGCAAAGCTGAACTCCCACTTGAACGAAAGTATTCAGGGCATAAGAGTTACAAAGTCTTACACGCAAGAAAAAGAAAACATGAGCTTTTTTAACGGCGTAAATAATGAGACATACGACAGCTGGAAAACGGCAACACAGCAGAATGCCTTGTTCCGTCCATTTGTAGAAATGTCTAACGCGATTGGTACAGCGATATTATTATGGTTTGGAGCATACCTGATCCAAGGTGAAGCTCTGGAAATTGGTGTTTTTGTTACTTTTGCCTTCTATTTAGGCATGTTCTGGGAGCCGATCTCTCGTTTAGGTCAAGTGTATAATCAGCTTTTAGTAGGGATGGCATCATCTGAACGAATCTTTGAATTCTTAGATGAACAGCCTAATGTTCACGAGAAAAAAGGTGCTTTCCAGTTTTCAAGAATTAATGGAGAAATTGAGTTCAAAAATGTTGAATTCTCTTATGATGATAAACGAAAAGCATTAAAAGGAATCGACCTAACCATTGGTGCTGGCCAGACAGTAGCTCTTGTGGGTCATACAGGCTCTGGAAAAACCACGATCGCAAACCTTGTGAGCAGGTTCTACGATCCTACATCAGGTGATGTCTTGATCGATGGGGTGAACCTGAAAGATGCAAGTTTGGGAAGTCTGCGTGAAAAGGTAAGTGTTGTTCTTCAAGATACTTTCATCTTCTCAGGAACGATCATGGAAAATATCCGGTTCGGCAGACCTGGTGCGACAGATGAAGAAGTCCAGAACGCTTCAAAAGCGGTAGGTGCACATGCCTTTATCGAAAAACTTTCGAATGGTTATGAAACCGAGGTTGAAGAGCGAGGGAATGTTTTATCAGTAGGAGAGAGGCAGCTGCTTTCCTTTGCACGTGCTTTACTCGCTGACCCTGATATTCTAATTCTGGATGAAGCGACTGCAAGTATTGATACAGAATCTGAACAAAAAATCCAAACGGCTCTAAAGACTTTGCTGAATGGAAGAACAGCAATCATAATCGCGCACAGACTTTCCACAATCAGGGAAGCGGATAACATCGTTGTCTTGGATCATGGAGAAATCATTGAGCAAGGGAATCATAACACACTCATGGATGATGAAGGAGTCTACTATCACCTCGTAGTATCCCAATTTAAAATGCTTGATGCGATATAAAAAACGCCTGGGAAATGATTCCCGGGCGTTTTGCTAATTATTGAAGCGCTTTTGATAGTGTATTAATATTTTCTTTCATGATGGATAGATAATCACGGTCTTTCTTTATATCATCTTTGGTTAGTGTTTCTAGATTGTGCAGCGTCAATGTTTTGGCTCCGACTTCTTTATTGATCATCTCAGCCACTTTGTTATTAACATTTTCTTCGAATAAGATATAACGGATCTGGTCTTTCTTAGCGCTTTGAATGATTTTTTCGATCTGATGCTGACTCGGTTCATGAGATGGTGAAAGTCCGCTGATCGCAATCTGCTCTAAATGATAACGCTCAGCCCAATATCCATAAGCTGCGTGAGATACGATAAAAGAGTTCTTAGGAGCTTCTTCAACTTTACTCTTAAATGAGGCATCCAATTCTTTTAAATCCTTAATCAATGCATCATGATTCTTTTTGAAATCATCTTTTGCGTCAGGTTTGATTTTCACTAGACCTATATAGATATTTTCCGCCATTTTTTGAGCGAGAACCGGGTCTAGCCAAATATGAGGGTCCTGTGTGCCATGTTCGTGATGCTCTTCTTCCCCGTGAGATTCTTCATCTTCATCATGTGCACCTTCTTCTTCATGCTCTTCCATGTGTGCAAGTTCAACATCCTTAGCTGCATCTACAATTGGCACATTTTCTTCTTTTAACGTATCCGCAACTGAAGAAGAGAACTCATCGGATTCCATCTTGTTGTAAACAAACGCATCGCCTTCTGTGATCTCTACCATTTTCTTAGTCGAGGGCTCATACGTATGTGCATCTGCTCCTGGTGGTATAATGGACGAAACCTCAACATGCTTTCCGCCAATTCTTTCTGTAAAATATTCTAAAGGATACATCGTTGTATATATATTTAATGTTCCATCATTTTTATCGGCACTTTTGTTCCCGCAAGCGGCTGTTGCAATCAAAACAAAAATCATGCCTATCAAGCCAAGTCTTTTCATCGGTTTTTCTCTCCTTTCAAACAATCCTTTATTATTATAAACGGAATCATTACGATTTGCAAAAAAAATTAAGAATCTATTTGCAAATTTATTTTTAAAGGATTTCTTCTCTTGAGAGATTTTGTCTAAATTCTTCATTGAATAGTTAATAGAAGCGAAAGGCCGAGACTCCTTCAGGATGAGTGGGACAGGTGAGACCACTCAATGTCGCGAGGCGACGAGATGGCTCACTGCACACCCTAAGGAAAGCGAGTTCTGTAACAGAAATTAACCTCTTACAAAAGCATCAATGTTTTACAAAAAAAGCCTTTTTAAAAGCCTTGCACAAAGAATCCGTTGAATGTAAGAGAAGAATTTAAAATAAGACAATGGTTTAATAAAGCAGACCAAGTTCCTTTTTGATATAATGAAGTAGGTGTTAGAAAAAGCGTTTAAATAAGCGTGAATCATGCTTAAAAAGGAGAGCGCGTACCAACATGAATATTGCTTTTTATTTGTTGCCGAAAGATGAAGTGAAGTACTTGAACCCTGAAGCAACTATGAGGCAGGCATTAGAGAAGTTATCTTATCACAAGTATACTTCAGTGCCGCTTGTATCAGAAGAAGGACGCTATATTGGAACGCTGACTGAAGGCGATCTTCTATGGAAGCTTAGGGAAGCATTCGAAAAAGGTTATGATGAAGTTTTAAAGACAAAGTTAACTGATGTGCCGCAGCGTATAAATAACATATCTGTATCAATCAACTCAAATATGGAAGACCTTATTACTTTGTCTACTGACCAGAACTTTATTCCTGTTACCGATGATGATGGTCATTTCATCGGTATCATAAGAAGAAGAGATATCATCAAGTATTGTTCAAATTTAATTTGGAAAAAAGAACTGACAAAAGATTAAGGCATGTGTCTTAATCTTTTTGTACATACAGGAGGAATTTTATAGGGTGAAAATCGCAGCTATAGCAGCCGGTGGTATGATTGGAGCTGTTCTCCGGTTTTGGATCGGTATTCTTCTTTATCAGCCCCATGCGCAATTTCCATTCCCCACCTTGATGATAAATCTCATCGGCAGTTTTATTCTAGGATGGTTCATTGTTCACGGATCTCAGCTGGTAAAAAATAAAACACTCGTCTTAGGGATCCAAACCGGATTTTTAGGATCTTTTACTACATTTTCAACCTTTAATGCAGAGATTGTTCTGCTTATAGATCATGGACTTTATTCGGTAGCTATCCAGTATTTCTTGATTAGTGCTGCAATGGGTATTGGAGCGGTGCTGCTTGGGATGAAATACGGTTCAGTACTTCTAAGGAAAGAAGGTGCTGAACAATGATTTTAAGCTCTATTGCTGTTGCTGCCGGTGGTGCAGCAGGAGCACTCGCTCGATACTTTGTGAGTCAGCGATTAAATAGAGAATTTCCTTGGGGAACGTTTTATGTTAATATTTTCGGATCGTTCTTGTTAGGCTGGTATGTTACAAATGAAGGGCGGGACATACTAGATTCACTGTACGCAGCCGGTTTTCTAGGAGCTCTCACGACATTCTCGACACTTCAGTTTGAGATTGTTACCCTTTATAAAAAAGATAAAAGAAAAGTTCTTCTTTATTTAGTTCTGACATACACATTAGGATTGATAGCTGCTTGGACAGGCTTTTTGGCAGCAGCAAAAATATAAGTAGAGGTTAAGGAGATACAATGAAGGAATTAGTGATTTCACTGCTTGAATGGATTATGAGTTTAGGTCATTTAGGAATTGCACTTGGATTAATGATTGAGGTCATTCCGAGTGAACTTGTTCTGTCTTACGGCGGGTACATGGTTGCCAAAGGACATCTGAATTTCACCTTGGCTGTTATTGCCGGAACAATTGGCGGAACACTGGCACAGCTGTTCTTATATTGGATGGGCTATTATGGAGGACGGCCATTTTTAGAAAAGTACGGTAGGTATATTCTAATCTCTAAAAAGCAAATTGACCTTTCAGAAAAATGGTTCAATAAATATGGTACTGGTGTTATCTTCTTTGCTCGATTTATTCCGGTTGTAAGACATGCGATCAGTATTCCAGCCGGCATTGCAAAAATGTCATTTGCGAAGTTCACCTTATTTACAACACTTGCCGTTATTCCATGGTCGATCTTTTTTATCGAATTAGGAAGCAGACTTGGAAGCAACTGGGAAGACATCAAAACAATCGCTGCCCCATACACAAGAGGAATTATGATCGCAGCAGTCGTGATCATCTTCCTGTTTATCTTGTATAAAGTGAAAAAGAAATAAGAATATGATATTGAATGAGCCCGCTTAATAAAAGCGGGTTTTATTTTGTTTAAAGGACATATTCTAAGCAAATTCGTCCAAATCATATATATCCCTACTGCGAAAAAATTTCTAAAGGAGGGAAGGGATATGGATACTTTTATTAAAAATTATCATGAAACCTATAATGCAGCAAAAGTAAACGAACTTTTGTTGCGGATTAAAGCTCATAATGAAAGATCAAATATGACAGCAAAAGTCTCGGAAGCGATGCGGAACTGCGGTTTTAACAGCGGCGACATCGAGCAGGTGCTCAAACAGCTGAGGGGGGACAGTCCCGGGGACAGACCCTAGTCAAATACACTTTAGCTTATTTTGTTTGTTTGGGGCGGACATTCGCGACCAAGGCTCATAAATCTACACGAAGACTCATAAAAAAGAACACTGCCGCTTCACATTAGGAACTTCCACTAATGAGAGCGGCTTTTCCTGATTATTTGAATGAAATTCCCGCTTAGGACAAGCATTTTCTTCACGATTTAGGCAAAAATACGATATACTACACATGAAGAGGTGATGGTTGTGGAAATTACATTAAGCGCAAAAAAGTATATTGAAGAAGTGCTTGAAATGAATAACGCAAACGGAATCCGAGTTTATTTCGCAGGTATGGGCTGAGGAGGTCCAAAGCTTGGCCTGGCTCTGGATGAGCCGGAAAACTCAGATGTTATAGAAGAAATTAACGGAATTCGTGTTGCCTTTGACCAGAGAATTAAAGATCAGACAACTGCATTAAAACTTGATTTTGAAGATTCTCAGCAAGGTTCTGGATTAATAATGGTCGGGCAGGATGAATGCTGCTAAAAACAAAAACCGCTGTCAGGTACTACGCCTGACAGCGGTTTTACTATTATTGCTGAGACTTCCGAAATCCAGCATCTATTGCTTCTTGCTCGGTGCAGAACCATTCTTCTGGTTTAGTAATTTTATAATATCTTCCGCTTTCAACATGATAGATTTTTTCTCCTGAAGAATTAATATTTCCTTTAATCGTACATTTTGAGTCAGCAGCCTCCTCAATGGGATCATCTGCTTCTTTAGATGTTTCTTCAGAAATATAACCATCCTCCTGTGAATAGTCCTCTAAACTCCAAATGCCAATCCCTTCTTGCTGAGCTTGCTTTTGAATCTTCTCGTAGTCATCCACATATTTTGTGTTTGGCTCAAAAACATATGCAACTCGAGCTAATCCTTTTTCAAGCAGTGATTTCTGAACACTTTCTCCATCTGCATACACGTATGCTAAAAGTCGTCCATACTTGTCACGTTCACCGATTCCTAGCTCGAGTTCAACATCCGATCCACTCAGCATTTCCTCAGTATGTTTGCTCGCTTCTTTACTGAAAGGCTGAACGGGTTTATTTGGATGGACACTCTCTGGGGTGTCCACTAGTAAAAATCGAACGGTTTCACTTTTGCCATCAACCTCTACTTTTATCGTGTCACCATCCACTACGTCTAGAACTTGAACGGGAATTCTATTTTTTTCAGACGATTGCAAAAGGCTGCATCCTGCGAGAATCAAGAGAATTGAAGAGAGGATCAGCCAAACTTTAAAGCTAAATTTCATATGTATCATCCTTTAATAAGCCGATTTATTGTATATGAGTTATCTGTATCTATTATAATAAAAGATAGATTGAAGAAATTATAGAATATCACATTATATGAAAAAAGTGGCGGTATTCAAGAAAGGAGATTGCCTTGAAAAAGATACATAAATTAGTTGTGATCTGTTTGGCAGTAATTTTAACACTGGCAGCGGCAGGCTGCGGGAATGACTCTAAGCTGAAAGAAGCGAAACTGGAAAATCAGAACGGTGAACCGGTAGCCGTTTTTCCTTCAGACAAACCGTCATTAATTTTCTTATTTACAACAGCTGGCTGAGGACTCTGTCAAGCTCAGCTGGTTCAGCTGAAAGAGAATGTAAATAAGTTTGAAGATATGGATGTTAACATGTATGCAGTGAGTTCTGATACGGTTGAACATTTGTCAGCACTTCACCAAGAAATGCAGCCGCCTTTCCCGTTTTTGTCCGATCCTGAATTTAAACTGATCAACCATCTGGATATGAAAGGTGAAGGCGTAGCAAAACGCGGCTATGCATTAGTCGATAAAAAAGGGAAAGTCATATTCACAAAAGTAAACGACCACTGGGGAGAGCAGATAGACCAGACGTCGAAGGAAATTCATGAAGAATATAAAAAGATAGAAAAGTAGTCTGGTGATTATCACCGGGCTTTTTTCTTTGTGACATCTGTCACAGATTCTCCATACTAGATGCACTAAAATAGGGTTATAATTACATTAGAAAGAATCAAGGAGGCAGTTCAGATGTTGAAAAAATCATTGTGGCTTGCGGCAATCGCAATACTAGCTATCGGTATCTTGGCAGCTTGCGGTGGAGGTAAAGATAAAGAAGAAGGTTCTAAAAAAGCAGAAGAAACTGTAACGATCGAAGCTAAGAACTTTGAGTTTGATCAAAAAGAATATAAAATTCCTGCGAATAAAGATGTTGCTCTAAAACTAGAAAACGTTGACGGGAATCATGCCCTTATGATTGAAGGTGAAGATGTAAACATCGCAGGTGGATCATCTGATGTTGTTAACTTAAAGCCAGGTGAATATACACTTCGCTGCAGCATTCCATGCGGAAACGGACATGCAGATATGGTTTCAACGCTTGTAGTTGAATAAAAGATAAAGCCCTCCAATCTTTGAGTTGGAGGGCTTTTTGCTAATTTAAGAAAGTGGTTGAATTTGTATAAGTTCTTTGTTGTATGGCAGTTCTTTCATGGTTGAAGCCCATAAGTTTCCGAGGAGACGCGGCATCATCTGATCGGAAGGAATGGTACCATTGTGATCGAGAAAATAAGAAAAATATAATAAATACAGCCAAGATGAAATGGGCATTAAAATATCATCAGCAAAATCCCTGCTCTCTGTAATCGTAGCAAAAGAGTGAGATTCCCAGCCAGAGATAAAACGAGAGCGCTTGCCATCAAGTTTAGATTCAATAAAATGCAGTGAATGAGCTACTTGAGGGTCATCATCTCCATCCGCATGGGCTAAACGGGACTGCACCTCTAAAGGGATTTCCTCGAGTTTATCAACTTCTACAATTACATGGCACAATGCTTTATCATAATGAGCATTCATGGGTACCCAATCATTCTTTTCCAATATCTCTACGAACGAAAGCTCTTCATCAGGAATCTTCTTATACGGTGGGCGGAATGTTTGTCTCCCATATTTAACGTTATGCAAAGAATCTTTTACAGTATAAGCTGCAGCATACCATTGATCGTTCTGATCTTTAAATAATCTTTCCCCGGAAGAAAGGGAGTAGGCGGTAAATAAGTCTTTTTTATTAAACTCATAATCCGAGAGTTTTTCTTGAACCAACGAGTCAATTACTTCGTCCTGTGGGGTTTCTATGGCTGCCAGCACAAATGTATGAATACGCAATACTGTCACGATCCTCTAGTTTTTTATTTTGTGAATGGTATCTTTTACTTCAGCAAATCCTTCTTTTACTGCCAAAAAGCTGTTCTTTTTCTGATAAAGATCATAACGAAGATAATCCTTTTTCTCCTGCAGAAGCTGCTGCTGTGTTTTTACATCGTTCATACGGGCAGTGATACTATCTCCTGTACTTTTCATTTGTTGAACCGTAGTCATGGATTCCTTTATTGCTTTGAACCCTGGAATCAAAAAGAAAACAGCAACACCTGCACAGGCTGCTAAAAATAGAAATAACCACATCATCATCAAACGCCTCCAATCATCTTTTCTTTACTAAAGTACCCGGAATTAATTAAGAAAAAACAAAAAACCAGGATATCTTTCATCCTGGTTTTATCTCTTAGGACAAGTTGAACAGCAAGTCCCGTTTTCAGTTTTGTAATAAAGGCAGCACGTTTTCCGGATTTTCGTTGGTCCACAGCCTAAAGGAGCCATAAATCGGTGAAATGGATTCTTTGTTAATCCAAAATGATAAGCTTCTGCATCCATGAAAAATGCATAGTCCTCTTGAATGCGCTGTTTCATTTCATCCGAATGATCCTCACTAAGCCATGTTTCATAAATCCAGCGTATGTATATCCAAGCATTTTCCCAAAGTGTTGCTTTAGAGATACGTGCAGATTTTGCCACGTGGTTAAGCATCACTGAAATATTTTCTTTAAAAAGAGTTTCAATCACACTTGAGCGCCAGTCTTCTCTTGATTGTGAGGAGAGCTGTGCAGAAGCATCTTTTAATGTGAATGAGGGAAGCCACATGGCATCAGAGTTATGATCGATTAAGTATACGTTCTCAATATTCATGTCAAACGATTTATTTAACATAGTCATTCCGTACAGAGAAGAGGTAAGACTGCAGTAAGCATAGCGTTTAAAAAATAGTGATGCTGTAACGGGACGCTTACTAGAGCCAATTCGCGGTCCAGTTTGATCCAAGAAATCCAGCAAATTGTCTTCGCTCAATAACTGTCCTGCAGAAATTACAGCTTCGTTCTCGAATGGTGCCTGAAAAGAAAATCGGTAGTTTGAACTGATATGCTTTTTTTCATCTGCCGTCCATCCGTTAGACTTAGGCGTACTGAGGAGTATTGACATGTCGTACAACTCGCCCCTTTCCGTATGGGATACACATTGGTGTTCCGAATACCGGATCCGGAATCACGGTACTGGACATCTGAAAGACATCTTCAACTAACTGTTCCGTCAAGATTTCTTCTGGTGCACCTTGTGCGTAAACTGATTTATCTTGAATCGCTACAATATGGTGTGCATACCTGCAAGCTAAGTTCAAATCATGAAGAACCATCACTATTGTGCGCTTTTCCTTTTCGTTTAACTCAAATAAAAGGTCTAGAATTTCTACTTGGTGTGTCATATCCAAATAGGTAGTTGGCTCATCCAGCAGAATTGTGTCAGTGCCTTGTGCGAGTGTCATAGCAATCCAAGCACGCTGGCGCTGTCCGCCTGAAAGAGAGTCTACAGGTGTTTCCATAAAAGGAAGCAGGTTTGTTGCTCTTAAAGCATTCATTACTGCTTTTTCATCTTCTGGAGACCATTGGTGAAGCCATGACTGATAAGGAAAACGACCTTGTTTCACGAGCTGCAGAACAGTCAATCCTTCAGGTGCCACTGGTCCCTGAGGGAGGATCGCAAGCTCTTTTGCTACTTGTTTTGTGGAGCGCTTTGCAATGTCTTTTCCGTTTAATAGTACGTTTCCTGATTTCGGATTTAATAGACGTGCCATAGAACGTAACAGGGTGGATTTACCGCATCCGTTGCTTCCGATAAAGACTGTGATCTTACCCTTTGGAATCTGAAGGTTTAATCCATCGATGATCGGTTCTTTTCCATAAGCTAACGTAAGGTTTGAGGTTGTTAATACAGCCATCTGTTATCCACTCCTGTTATTGGTTTTTAAATAAAAGATAAATGAAGTACGGTGCACCAATTGCTGCTGTGAAAACACCAGCCGGCACTTCTAATGGTGAGAAAAGAGTTCTGCCAGCTAAGTCCGCTAACACCACCATAATTCCGCCGATTAAAGCTGAGGCAGGGAATAATCCTCCAAATGATGATCCCGTGATTCTTCTGGCAATATGCGGTCCGATCAATCCGACAAATCCCATTGCTCCTGCAAAGGCGACAGCAGATCCTGCTAAGGCTGTACATACCATTAAAAGCATAAATCGTTCACGGTGAACCGAAATTCCTGCACCAGTTGTAAGGTCATCTCCAAATCCTTGAATGTTTAATCGCCTTACGAGAAAAATGAGAATCGGCAGCATTCCTAAAAACCAGGGAAGCATCGCCTTTACTTCTTTCCATGAAGTACCGTAAACCGTTCCTGTCAGCCAGACCGTTGCCTGGCTTGCCCGATAGATCGGTCCCATAAGCATCATTAAGGTTGTTAATGCTTGAAAGAGAGCCATCAGCCCAATGCCGATCAATATGAGTCTTATCGGTGTTACACCGTCTTTCCAAGCTAACCCGTATATTAAAAAAGCAACGATTGTCGCCCCGGCAAAAGCAAACAAAGGCAAATAATTAATACTTAATAACAAGTTGTTGCTATCGTCACTGAACATGGTTAGAAAGGCAACTGCCGCAAATCCAGCTCCGCCTGTAATACCAATCATGTCGGGTGAAGCGAGGGGATTTCTGATTACTCCTTGGAGGATAGCCCCTGATAGCGCAAGGGACGCGCCCGCGATAAAGGCGACCAATACTCTCGGGAGTCTGAACTCCGTGATGATCAGCTGATTCATTTCAAGACCTGATCCAAATAATGCTGTTAATACTTCGAATGGTGCGATGTACAGTTCACCAACGCCTATACTGACAAGCATTGAAATGAACGCTGCTAAGGCTAAAATTAAGATCGCTAATGTTGTTTTTTTATCAATTAAGTAAGAAAATGATTTTCGCTGTATTACCCAATACTTTCTCATCTATGAAAAATTCCTTTGCGAACAATGTAAATAAAGAACGGTGTACCGAGTAAAGCGGTAACTACTCCAACAGGAGCTTCTTCCGGCATGATGATGAAACGTGCCCCAATGTCAGCGAGAACAAGCATAATTCCGCCTGTTAGTGCTGAAAATGGGACGATCCATCGGTGATCGCTGCCGACTAGGTATCTTGCAAAATGCGGAACTACTATTCCTATAAAGCTGATCGGTCCGGCGATAGCAACCGAACCACCAGCAAGCAAAACAACCATAAGTGCTGCTGCGAATTTAAATATCACAGTCTTCTGACCTAAGCTGACTGCCACATCTTCACCCAGTGCAAAAGCGTTCAACTGGCGCGAGAGGAGGATGGAAACAATCCAAGCGATTAAGAGAGCAGGCATAACTTCTGCAAGCATAGAAAGCTTTCTTCCTTCAACAGAACCTGCCAGCCAAAACAAAACTTCATCAAGTGCTTTTTCGTTTGTAACTAGCATTCCTTGTGTAAGGGAAGCAAAGAGTGCTGCCATAACCGCTCCTGCTAAAGTCAGCTTAACAGGTGTTAAACCGCCTCTTCCTGCAGAGCCAAGAGCATATGCAAGACTGGAAGCTACTGCAGCTCCCAAAAAACCAATCCACATAAATTGTTGAATAGAGGTGATGCCTAAAAATGTAACACCAAATACAATGAAAAATCCTGCACCGGCATTGACCCCGAAAATATCAGGTGATGCGATTGGATTGCGGGTAAGGGCTTGCATAAGTACGCCCGCAATTCCTAAACTAATTCCTACTGCCATTCCGACAAGTGCGCGAGGAACTCGGGAAAGGTGAATGATTAAATGTTCATTTGAGCCGTTAAAAGCGGTGTATGCTTCAATTGCCATTGATAGTGAAGTGTCTGTGTAACCTAAAACAACACTCAGTACCATCGCGATTAAAGATATAAAAACACCTAAGATTAATGCGGCTGTTCTAATTTTATTACCTTGTAGTATTCCGTTCATCAGAGCCTCTTTTAATAATGAAAAATATTCTCATTTACAGTTTAAAAGTAAAATAGGTATCTGTCAATGACTTTGAAAATCATTATCAATTAGTTATTGACAACGTATACATCCTCGTATTATGATACGAATTGTAATTGATTCTCATTATCATTTACATAATTGAGAAGGGGAGAGACAACAGAATGAAAAAGACTACATACAAATGGCTAGCTCTTGCAGCCGTACTTACATTAATGCTTGCATTAGCAGCATGCGGCGGAAAAGAAAAAGCGAAAGAGGAAGAAAAATCAGGCGGATCTGATTCTTCATATAAAGTTGAACACGCAATGGGGACTACAGAAGTGAAGAGCAACAAACGTGTTGTTGTTTTGACGAATGAAGGAACTGAAGCTGTTCTAGCACTTGGCGTAAAACCAGTTGGAGCGGTTAAATCATGGTTAGGCGATCCTTGGTATGACCATATTAAGGACGATATGGATGGCGTTGAAGTAGTTGGTGACGAAAGCGCGGTTAACGTTGAGAAAATTGCTGCACTAAAACCAGACTTAATTATCGGTAACAAAATGCGTCAAGAAAAGCAGTACGATGAGCTTAATAAAATCGCACCAACTGTATTTGCTGAAGATCTTCGCGGTGACTGGAAAATTAACTTCGAACTTTATTCAAAAGCATTAAACAAAGAAGAAAAAGGTAAAGAAGTATTAGCTGCATTCGATAAGCGTATTGAAGATTTTAAAGCAGAAGCTGGCGACAAGCTGAAAACAGAAGTATCAATGGTACGTTTCATGCCTGGTAAATCTCGTATCTACCATCAGGATTCATTCTCTGGTGTAATTCTTAAGCAGATCGGATTTGCTCGTCCTGGTGATCAAAACAATCCTGACTTCGCAGAAGAAGTAACACAAGAACGCATTCCTGATATGGATGGCGACATGCTGTTCTACTTCACCTATGAAACAGGAGACGGAAAAGCAACTGAAACAGAAAAAGAATGGACAAACAACCCGCTTTGGAAAAATCTTGGAGCTGTAAAAGAAGGAAATGCACACAAAGTAAGTGACGCAATCTGGAACACAGCCGGCGGAGTAAAAGCTGCTAACCTTATGATTGATGATCTTGAGAAGTACTTTTTAGAAAAATAATACGAGACAGACATAGAGGGAGCAAACGTGCTTCCTCTATTATTTTACTTTCTTTCTAAAACTCTTTTCAAAAAGATATATGCTATTTATTTTTTCTCCTTTCTTCTTTGAAAAGTTGATTGGAGTGTAAGGTGCGAGACTCCTGCGGGATTAGCGGGACAGGTGAGACTTCTAATCGCGCAAAGCGCCGAGAAGGCTCACCGCACGCCTCGCGGAAAGCGAGTACCTGAAACGGAAATCAACACTTACATGGCAATTTGAATCGCAGAAACAGCTTTGTTGTAATAAAATATTAAATCAATGATCGTTTTCCTGTCTGAATTTTCCTATAATGAGTTTAGATAGATAAAAGGTCAGGAGATTAATGGTTATGAAGCTTTCAGGGGAGATTTTTCGCAATAAAAGTTTTTTGTATTTTTGGTTTAGTTCAATCTTAACAGCCATGGGCGACAGCATTTTTATGATCACATTAATGTGGCTGCTCGTTCAGATTTCAGGCTCACCCGTCATTGTTGGTACGTACATATTGCTTGTAACGCTGACGAAATTTTCATTTGTTTTGTTTGGAGGAGCAATAGTAGATCGGTTCTCAGTAAAGAGAATATTGATTGGATCAGCTATTGGAAGAGGCAGTATTTTGCTGTTATTGTTTGCTGTTATTGCAGCTGGAGACCCTTCTATTTATTTCTTTTATATAACGGGTGTACTTTTCGGCTTGATCGATGCAGTTAGTGAACCAGCAGGTATAACCTTCCGGACACGGCTTGTTCCAGAAAAACATTATACACAGTCTATGAGCCTTCTCATGATGGCTGGTCAGGCCGCCAGCGTTGTAGGTCCAGCTCTTGGCGCACTGCTGTATGCCATGTATGGAGCTAAAATAGCTTTCCTGTTAAATGGAATTGCATTCTTTACAGCTGCAGGTTTATTTATTTTTATTAAGATGAATGAAGAGGAGCCAGAAGAAAGAACAACTTCCTTTTTTGCAGGAATTAAAGAAGGATTTTCGTTCTTCGTTGGTGCTCCTGTTCTTGCAACAATGGCGGTCTTCGCCTTTTTTGCAAATGCAGCGGTGGGTGCTGTAATGGTAAGTCTGCCTTTTTTAATGAAGGATTTAGATTTTGGAATTAAAGGGTACGGCTGGGCACATACGTCACTTGCGGTTGGAAGTGTTGTGGCTGCAGTCATTTTTTCTTTATTTGTGATTCATAAACCTAAGCCTTATATGACGTTATTAACGTGTTTCCTGCAGGGGGCAAGTATTTTCCTGATCGGTTTCTTTTCAAAAGAGCTGGCGGTTCTTCTGCTTTTGCTTTCCATGGTCGGTTTTCTTGAAGCAGCGGTTAATGTTATCGCTCCGAGCGTAAATCATGCTTTAATTCCGCCAAAGCTGTTCGGCCGTGTAATAGGAATCATGGTCATTATTATGGGAATTTCTGAACCCATTGCAGCAGGAACCGCGGGACTTCTCATTGAAAAGATAGGAGCAGCAGATGTATTTGTGTGGGGAGGTTCAATGGAGATGCTGGTGGCTTTACTCGTGTTCTCACTCCCTTTCATCAGAAACTTTAAAGGTGATGAAAAGAGTTCGTAATTTTTTCACAATTTCGCTACTAATCTGACATAACTCGTACAAGGCAAATGGAAAAGTTTACATAAACTATATAGTAGAAGTAAATTTATTCCTGGAGGTTTTTACAATGAACAAAAAACCGTCTTATGAAAAGGAACTGCAGAAGCGAGAAATTCTAATGAAGGACGAGCAGACAAACGCCTGGTACTATGAAGATCATATTACAGCGATCGTGAATCGTGCGCGTAAGGAAGGGGCTTTTGATAATCTGGAAGGTATGGGCAAACCGCTAAATATTGATGAAGATCTTGTCTACAATCCCGAAAAAAGGCTGCACAAAGTAATGAAAGATAATAATGTTTTGCCCAATTGGGTGAAACTTGGCAAAGAGATAGACGTATTGAAAGAAGAGCTAAAAACGTACACGGTTGAATATAACATCAAAAAAACAGTAGAGTCCATTAACCAAAAAGTGTTTCAGCATAACTTGACCTGTCCGCCTACTGCACAGCGGATGAAAGTGAATCTGGAGGACGTTTTGAAGAAGTAATTGGAGGATGTATGTCTAAAATAAGCACGTTAAATGCTGAACATTATCAATGGGGGAATGCATGTGATGGATGGCATCTCCTTAAACAGGATGATCTTAGTATCATCCATGAGAAAATGCCTCCGCAGACAGCAGAGGTTAGACATTACCATGTGTTTTCCCGTCAGTTTTTCTTTATTTTAAACGGAGAAATCGTCATCGAAAAAGACGGTGAAGAATGCGTGCTCAGCGCTCATCAAGGAATAGAGATCCCCGCGGGCACACCTCATCAAGTACGAAACGAAAGCGGTGTTCCAGCTGAGTTTCTTGTCACATCCCAGCCCCCTGCACATGGAGATCGTGTCGTCGTCAAAAAAGTAAAAAGTATCAGTCATGTGACCCTTTAGCAGCCCTTGCTTAAGGGTCTTTTTCTTCTTACGCCATGTCCATCATGTCTCCGCACGAGGCTTGCACGCGGATTTTTTCTGCTGATTCTTCGTGAAAAATACAAAAGATTTTGAGACCGAACAAAAATTTCGGATAACCGAACAAAAATCAAATCTAACCGAACAAAAAAGTGCGATAACCGTACAATTTCTCTTCTCAACCGAACAATAAAAAATTACATCTAAAAATGTCCGGCTTAAAAAGTTATGTTCCATTAAAGTGAAAATGCCTTCTCATTACACTCGCATCAACTCTCTAATTAAACAATAATCCTTTTGTTATGCTGAATCGTTTCATAGGGAAAGCTACTGAAAAACGGACTGGAGCAGATGTAATGCTGAAATACTTAAAATCGAAGAACGAAACGGTCAGGCTCAAGCATTTTGAAGTTCCCGATCAGGGTGAAACGGTCTGGCTATTTTATGATTCTCCTGAAGACATGCAGCACGACTCTATTCTTGAAAGAATTGACCTTCATCATCTAGCAGTTTCTGCATTTACCACGTTTCCAGAACATCCGAGTATAAACGTGTATGCAAAACACGCTGTTGTTTCTACCTTTTACTTAGAAACGGAAAGTCTAGAACCAATCAGGATTAATCTTTTAATTGGTGAACAATATTTGATTGTGATGTCTGAACGGAAGATTCCGTTTCGAGAAGCGCTCGTAAAGGACTTTACAGAAAATCCGGAGCATATGCAGGACATCAGCTATATGCTTTATTATTTCATGAAAGATATCGTCAATTCTTATCTAGAAGTGGTCGATCAGCTTTCTAATGAATTTTTAGAGCTCGAAAAAAGTGTGTTTGTTGATCCGTTAAAACGTGAGATCGGTCATAAAGTATACCGGTGGAAAACCCGATTACACAAGTTAAGGCAATACGTGGAGGCTGAAGAGAGTATCATACAGAAGATGGGTCATGATGATTTTGAATTTGCTAATGAGGAATCAGGATTTTACTTCAAGGATCTTCTCTCAGCATTCTCAAGAGTGACAACCGCATTTGACAGTTTTAAAGAGAACTTAAAGGGTGTTCTAGATCTTCAGATGTCATTAAAATCGGATCACATGAACCGTATTATGAAGACACTTACCCTAGTAAGCGCAGTCTTTGTCCCTCTTACTTTTATCGCCGGTTTATATGGAATGAACTTTGAATATATTCCTGAACTGAAATGGCGTTATGGCTATTTCTATGTATTAACGCTTTGTTTAGCTTTAGCTGTAATGGTAATAGGTTATTTTAAGAAAAAAAGATGGTGGTGAGTTTTACATCAGGCTTTGTTGCTCTTGTAAGTCTTTAATTTCCGCTTCAGGACTCGCTTTCCGCAGGGTGTGCGGTGAGCCCATTCCCCGCTCTGCGTCATAGAATGATCTCACCTGTCCGACTCATCCTGTTGGAGTCTCGCCCTTCCGCTCCAATTAACTATTCAATGAAGAGCTTATTATATTCTTTCTGCAGCAACAATCTTTTAGTAAAGAGCCTTACATAAAAATAAGCGAGTAGCGGAAAATATAGAAAAAAGGAGGGCGTCACTTGGAGAAAAGACCTTATTATGTGAACGTTGAGAGCGGAGAGATCTTGCCTATAAAGACTGCATCAACTTTTCAGTTCGAGATATCAGCTTCAGATGAAGATGTAAGAAAACTCGAAAAAAAGTTCAGTGAGCTGGATAGTACAGCGAATGACACGTTTGTAAGAACCCATTTGCCATATGTACCTTACTCGAATGACTCTGACAATGACAGATACGATCAAAAATTAAAAGAAGCTTACCAAATTATCCATGATCTCGGTCAAGAAGAAACAAGAAAATTTATTGAAACGATGAGCTTTTGGAATCCAGAAAAACCGCAAGATCTTGAAAAAAGGCCTAAAGACGAATAGTCTTCAGGCCTTTTCATTTTATTAATAAACGAAGAATGCGATGTAAATAATGATAATGACTACTACTGTAAACCCGGCGTACGTAATAAAAACAGGGTTAAGAACCGCTGGATGTCTTGAAACAGCAGGGTTTACTTCGTCTTCAGTGTAGACTTTTTGTTTCTTTGCAACTTTCATTGTCCACCATAATCCAGCTGCAGCAACTAGGACAGCCATTGAGATAAAGAATAGTGTAAACAAAATGTTCACTCCTTAAAGCTTGTTTGTCCATATAGTGTTTGTGAATTTAGCGGGTTTCATGCATAACAACAGAATGCTGCTCAACAGCATCGAGACGCTTAAGCTCATTTCTAACAAGTGCCATAATTTTATCCTGATCATTTTTGTCAAAAATATTGTATTGGTCACTCTCGATCATCAATACAGGGGTCTTATTGTATGCTTTAATCCAGTCCTTATACTTTCCATGAAGAGTTTTGTAATAAGCTAGAAGTTCAGGGTTTTCTTCAATTTGCTCATAAGAACGGCCTCTTTGTTTAATCCGGTTTAAAACGGTATCCAGATCACTGTCTAAATAAATGAGCAGATCTTGGCGAGACTTAGGAGTTTTATCGATTTCGTTCATCATTGTTTCAAGCAGATCTTTATACGTATCAAATTCAAGCTGTGTCATATTTCCAGAGTCAAAATTCAGTTCAGCGAAAATCAAGTCTTCATATAAACTGCGGTCCAATACATTATCGGGACTTGTTCTAGCTTGGCGAATCGTTTTAAAACGTGTATTTAAAAAATAAATCTGAAGCGGGAAAGCCCATCGCTTCGGGTTTTTGTAATAATCGGGTAAAATAGGGTTATCAACGACGCTTTCGTAAAAAATCTCGCTGCTTAGCTGTTCGCTCAGAAATTCAGCATACGTAGATTTGCCTGTTCCGATCATACCTGCCATTAAAATCACGGTATATCCTCCTAAAATGAAATGCTAAAACACAATGGTGCTAAAGCGAAGAGTGGTTCATATGTATGTAAATCAATATATGGTATGTATGGCTTGTAAGCCCTTCTAAATATATCACGTATTGCAAAAGGTGAACAGAGAATGTTTGTCGGGATTATGGAGAATCACGCTTAGGGTTTAATAAATATGAAGAAATAAGTAATGGGAGGGAAGATGGGATATGACTATAAAGATTAAAGTTTATTCAGATTTCGTTTGACCATATTGTTTTTTAGCGGAGGCTCCGCTATTAAAGGCCACTAAGGATAAAGATGTCGAAATCGAATGGATGCCATTTGAATTGCATCCTTATCCAGAAGAGACGTTAAAGCCCGAGGGAAATTATATTCAGCGGGCATGGCAGGAATCTGTACTTCCACTCGCACAAAAGATGGGAGTAAAAATGATTTTGCCGAAAGTATCACCTCAGCCTCATACACACCTGGCACATGAGGGTCTTTTATATTCTAAAAAGCATCATAAAGAGCAAGAATATGCACATCGTGTCTTTATCAGTTTTTATCAAGAGGGTAAAGACATCGGAAAGATCGAAGTGCTTCGCAGTATTGCTGAAGAGTCTGGACTCGATGGAGAATCCTTTGAGCAAGCACTCGTTTCACGTGAATTCAGCAGCGAAAGAGAAGAATACTTACGGCAAGCGTTTGAAGAAGTGCAAATTACAGCTGTTCCTACAATGTTTATCGGAGATAGAGTATTAAAAGGACTGCACCCGCAGGCAAATATTGAACGTGCTCTTAGAGGAGCGATCAGGGACGAGAAGATGGAATTTTGTGATGGCGATGAATGTGAATAAAGAGCAGAAAAAAGAGCGCTTAGAAGGAACTCCTTCTTTGCGCTCTTTTTCGTTCTTAACAATGAAAAAAGGGGGTTGTTGATAGGGATGTCTATAATATAGCAAGTCTCAAAAAAATTATAAGGAATATGTGATTTTTTTGATAAACGTTATCACTTTGTGACAAAGTCGCGTTGACGGACTAAAGAAAAGCTATTATTCAAAAAATCTCGCAAGTCTCCCTCAATGCGTTGTAGCTTTTGAATGAGGTTAATTTCCACTTCAGGACTCCCTTTCCGCAGGGTGTGCGGTGAGCCCATTCGTCGCTTTGCGCCATTGAATGGTCTCACCTGTCCCACTCATCCTGCTGGAGTCTCGTCCTTCCGCTTCAATTAACTATTCAATGAAGGAGGTTCATAAAAAACTTCTTTGTAGCAACAATTCTTTAGAAAAGATCGTTTATTTTAGAAAATAACCTATAAAAAACAAAAAGAAAAAAGCCCATGTAAGGGGAGGGCTCTTTTCCGGGAAAGGGGGGTACACCTATATCAGACGAATCAAATAAAAGAAAGTTTCAAAAAATGTAAATTTTCTTTTCAATCTAACAAAAAAAAGTGATAAAGTTATAAAACAGAATAGACGAGAGAAGGAATGGAGATGAAAGGATTTTTTGCAAAGTGGCATCCAGCGGTCATTGTAATCATAACAGGAACACTCTTTACGCGCGCAGCATTTTTTATGACGATGCCATTTTTAGCGATCTATTTGTACAGCGAAAAAGGAATCGAACCTGCTATGGTAGGTTTGATTATCGGTGTCAGTGCCCTTACTGGAACTTTCGGAGGATTCTTTGGAGGGTATCTCTCTGACAGAATAGGCAGACTTCCAGTGATGACAGCTGCTATCTTAACATGGAGTATGGTTTTTGCAGGTTTTGCAATCGCTGAACAGTTATGGCACTTCTTTTTGCTGAATATGTTAAACGGTCTCTGCCGATCATGGTTTGAGCCGATTTCAAGAGCATTGCTTGCAGATGTTACTACGAAAGAAAATCGCTTGCGGGTTTTTAATGCCCGTTATTTTGCTATCAATGTTGGAGCTGCGATCGGGCCTGTTGCAGGGACATACCTTGGAACGAGTTCTTCAACGAGTGCATTCTATATCACTGCTGCAGCATATCTCGTATACGGGCTATTGATTATCGTTACGCTAAAAGGTTATTCGGCAGAATTAAAAGCCGGTGAAGAAAGGAAATTTTCTATTAAATCTGCATTGACGGTCCTGTCAAAAGATAGAATCTTGGCATTTTTTTTAATAGGAAACACAATTGTGATGATGGCACAGTCACAAATGGATACAACACTTGCGCAATATATAGGGAATGCCCCACAATTCGAAAACGGTGTTAAATTGTTTGCGTATCTAGTCGTTACAAATGCCATAACGGTGCTGATATTACAGTTTCCGGTTACGAACTATGTTCAAAGGTTTCAGCCGATGAACGCACTTCGTTTTGGAAGCATTGCCTTTAGTCTTGCTTTACTAGGATTCGGGTTATCGACAAACTGGTTTTTCCTCGTAATAAGCATGGTGTTTCTAACTGTAGGAGAAATAATCGTTTTTGTAATGAGTGACGTATTACTAGACGACCTTGCTCCAGACCATATGAGAGGTACATATTTTGGAGCGATGTCGTTTCGCTCAATCGGATTCAGTGCAGGTCCGTGGATCGGCGGTCTCCTTTTAGATGCTTTCGGTTTTGAACACGGATTCTATGTTTTTGGGAGCCTCACACTAATTTCATTATTGTCTTTGCCGTTTTTTCAATATGGGGAATCTATTCGTAAGAATTTAGCAGGTGAACAATCTGTTTCAACATAAGAGAGGAGTTTGCACACATGATTACAGGAATTGAACATACGGGGATTATGGTAACGAACATGGAAAAATCACTTTCATTTTATACGGAAATTTTAGGATTAAAGCTGCTTGATCGTTTTGATCATACAAGCGTCCCAGTAGAACTAGTATTTTTAGGATTAGAAGAGAAGGTGCTAGTTGAATTGATCGCTGGCTATCCAGAAGAAGTAACGAATGAAGGGAAAGTTCATCATCTTGCTTTCTCCGTGACGAACATCGAAGAAAAGTTCGAGATCTTAAAGGGAAAAGGCGTTCAGTTAAAAGACAATGAAATTACTGAACTGCCAAACGGAAAATACTTCTTCTTTTACGGTCCTGATGAAGAGTCGCTTGAATTCTTTGAAAGAAAATAAAATGGAGGCTGCGGAGAAATTCTCTGCAGTCTCTTTTTTAAATTGTTTGTAAAGTTTATTGAGTTCTAAAGGGAAGGAATACGAACAAAAAGAATTCTTAGTTTAAATACCAGGCAGTGTTTCCTTTAAATATTGATTAGAGCAGTATTCGACTCCGTATTTGTAGTGCCGTTCTCTTATATTTCTAGCCTTTTTAGGATCGAT
Organism: Fictibacillus arsenicus; assembly: GCF_001999465.1. Taxonomy (GTDB): domain Bacteria; phylum Bacillota; class Bacilli; order Bacillales; family Fictibacillaceae; genus Fictibacillus; species Fictibacillus arsenicus. The sequence continues at coordinate 395,934 of NZ_MQMF01000002.1, read as the reverse complement.
AGGAATTCGTTTTATTTCTGGATAAGCCTCCATGATCTTTTTCGCGATTTTGTCACCAGGCTCATCAGGGTCTGTTAATACATACACCTCATTACAAATTGTTAATGCTTCTTCAATCGCTCTTCTTTCTTTATGACGAAATGAAATGCCATTCAAAATAACAAAATGAGCATGCGGATCTACACTTTGTACTCTCAGTTGATCACTTTTTCCTTCAACAATGTATCCGGTCATAGCGCCTCCTGTAAAACTTGGATTCACTATGATTTTATGGAGTGCATATTGATAATAGTACAACTTCTAGAAATTACTCAAAAAAGGGGATTATTTATTTTGAACAGGCTTTATCTTATCACTAAAACTTTTGGTCACTGCATATGCTTGTTGTTACTGATTTATGGTTTGTTTCTATTAACGGATCAAATATTAGGAATATTACTCGGTGTGATCTTGATCGTTTCAAGTATTAAATTTTATTTGGCTAAGAGGTTCATTAAATCTAAAGCAGAAAGAATCAGACTTATATGTATCGTTATAACTGTTATTTTATCCTCAGCTCTTTTTTCTTCATTCAATTTTTTCCTTCATCATACCTTAACTCCAGATTTACCTGCACGGGCTAAAAATCAGTTTTATACAAAATCCCTTTTTTTTGATAATCAATTCTTATTTAAGAGAATTGACTTCCTTCAAACCCTTAACGTTAAATCATCGAAAGAGGCAGTAGTATTCTTTAGACCAGGAGATGAACATTTCGCAAACCTCGCCATAAAGCATATAAGAAAAGTTATCACAATGAATGAAAAGTTGATTGATGTCCACCAGCCAGTTCCGGTTACGGTTATTCTATATAGAAATCCAGAGAACTTTCAAAAACAGCTGCCCATTCATTCCTATGAAAATTTACATGGCATGTATGTTCCGACAGAAGAAACGATACATCTTTTACTTACAGATCAAATGGAAGAGAATGATGAACCTTTTTTAGAACTAACCGCACATGAGTATACTCACCATTGGATTGTAAGCTATCTGGGACAAAGGGGACTTGTTAACGGGCATTTACCTCGATGGTTTGAAGAAGGTATAGCTGAGTACGTTGGATGGGCAAGTATTGAAAAGATCCCCAGTTTTATTCCGCTTCATTTCATTCCATTTAAACGAATCCAAAGTGTAAGTGAATGGGCAAATGAAAACCGCAGAAATTCTCCGCATCTTCCATACCGCCAAAGCTATTATGCAATAGATCAGCTAGTAAGAGACGGCAATCAGTCAAAAATTAAGAATTTACTGCTGGAAAGCAATCAAAACTTCTATCGAACGTTCCAAAATGAGCTCGGTGAATCCATGGTAGAGTTTGAGGTGCGTTTCTTAAGGGATGAAATGAGGATATATAGGGAGAACAATGACTGATAGAGACTTGGAAGCAGTTAAAATGTCGGTCATTTGAAATCAATCCAAATAAAACCCTTTTTAATCCACGAGATTAAGGCATGAATCCAAAAGTTTTACCATTTTATCCACGAGTTTTAACTGCATACCCACGAGTCTGCAATCCTTGACAATTTTCGGGGATTAATCACTGTACTGCCATCCAAACAACTCCATAAAAAAGACCCAGTGAATATGGGTCATTTCTTTATCTGCTTTTAAGTTTTCGTTTTATAATCGGTAGTAATCTCTTTTTTCCTTGCTTAATCAAATAGGCAATTGCCATTCCTTTTATACCTTTACTAATGCGTCCCATGATATCAGCCTCCTTAATAACAAAGATGTTTCCTGTAATATACCCTAAACAATAGAACAGCAATCCTATTTATTTGGAATTACGGGATACTTGTCTATACGTTTGGGTTACTAGATGAATAAGCTAAATTGAGCACAAACAATATATACAGGAGATGAATATTTTGACGCAAAGATATTTTCCTTTCTTTCCGGGTCAAGGCGGAGGTCAAGGCGGAGGCCAAGGGTTTGGACCTCCAGGCGGCGGACAGGGATTCGGACCACCTGGACCTCCTCCAGGCGGACCGGGCGGTAAAGGACCAGGCGGAAAAGGCGGACCTCCAAGCGGCGGGGGAGGCGGAACGGCACCAACATCACCGCCTCCAGGTTTTACTCCTTCACAATCCCAGGCTTACAGCTTACACGGTGGAGGCGGCGGCCAAGTTGGTGCTTACGCAGTTGCACCAGTTACATTAAGGTATTGCCTGTTTCGTTACGTTTACATCTGGCCAACGTGGGGACCAGGTTTCTGGGCATGGCTTATATTCGTAGGCAGAGGTACTGCTGCAGGATTCCGCTGGACAGGACGCCGCTGGGTATACTTCGGGATGGACACTCGCCAGATCAGTTCGTTTTATTGCTATTAAAAAAGCCGCCTTTGGCGGTTTTTTTATTTGTATCTTGGATGCTGCAGAACTTCCCATGTTTGATAAGACTTTCTTTCAGCTGGTATCTTTTTTTCTAATAGGTAGTTTGCGGCTTCAATGACAAGGGGAGAACACCAACCTTCTTTTATAGATTCAGAATCCATCCATAGAACACCATCAGAATCTTGGTCAGGAATTTCAGCTAAAATTCTCTTTTGGTTTTCATCCACCGTACATAAAAAATAAACAGCCGTATGCTGAGAATACGTCCATTGTTTGTATGTCCACGGAAGTTCATAGCATCTTACACCGATTTTAATAGCGGTAAGAACCTTATAACCGGTTTCTTCTAACACCTCCCGCACAACGGTTTCAATCTCTGTTTCACCACTTTCAGGGGTACCGCCAGGAAGGTCAAGCCGGTTTTTATAAGGACCACCGTTCTTTTCTACAGTGAGCAGGTGACCATTGTCATTTGTGCAGATACAATAAATACCTTTATGTGTATGCATGATAACCTCCTTAAAAATACCTTTTCACGGTAACATGAAAAGGCATTTCGGACATTTATTCTTTTACAAGTTCATTCAATTCGGCTGTTAACGATTCTAATTTGTTGAAACTCGCAACGACTTCTTCCACACATCTGTGCTGCTCTTCTACACTTGCTAAAACTTCTTCAACAGCACCGCTTGATGTTTCTGCAGTCCCAGAAACAGATTGGATTTCTCCAACGATGTAACCTGTTGATTCATAAAGCTGATTGATCAATGTTTGTACTTGAGAGGATTGAGCAGCTACTTGATCTGTATTTATTAAAATACGCCCGAAGTTGTCCGCTGTTTTCTGGGTTGCTTCAAGACTTGAGCTAACAACACCTTGGGAGCCGTCCACAAATTGTGCAGCCTGTTTGGCTTTATTGCGTATATCACCAAGGATACTGGCAATTTGCTTAGTAGAGTTTTGTGAATCTTCAGCGAGCCTGCGAACTTCATCAGCAACAACCGCAAAACCGCGACCTTGTTCCCCAGCACGTGCAGCTTCAATGGCTGCATTCAGTGCAAGAAGATTTGTCTGTGAAGAGATTTCTTCAATGGTCGTGAGAATTCCTTCAATAGATTCGCTTTGGTCGTTCAGTTCGTGCATTAATGAGTTCGTTTGGTGCATGAGTTCACTGACTTCTTCCATCTTGGCCGACAGTTCCGAAACTTGATTTTCTCCTGCCTTAGTAACTTGTGCTGTTTCTTCAGATAATTTTTTCATATCGTTAGAGTGCTGGTATAGTCCTTTTGCAACATCGTTTGTGTTCGTTACAGACTCGTTCATCCCGCCAACACTAACTGCCTGAGACTCAACTCCTTTAGCGACTTCGGTAAAGGCGTATGTGATGTTGCTTGAGATCTCTCCGGTTCTTGTAACGTTTTCTCTAACAGACTTGCTGAAGATGTGCAGATTTTCAGTCGCTTCTTTAACCTTTGCCAATAAATGTTCAAGCATAACCTTACCATTTTCGGCCTGCTTTTCAGCTTTTCGAATATTTTCCTGCATACGCTGACCCATTTTTGCCTGGGCAACAAGAGCCCCCGTAATGACAATTAGAAAAACATTTAGTGAAATGATGATTTTAGGATCTTGCCCAGCAAACATGGAATCTTTATATTGAAAAAAGAAAAAATTGGTTAACAATACTCCGCTTACACCCGATAGTAAGATAGAAATGTAATTATGGTATAGCGTTATAACGGCAAGTGATACATAAGTCATCAAGTATGTGGATATTTTCGGATTCGAGTGTGCCATGACAACGGTTAAGATGGTTAAACCAATAACAACGTAATATTGAACAGCATGAGGCGCCCATTTTCGGTAAGTCCAAATCGTGAGTGAAAGAAGAATTACTAACCCTGATATACCGTAAAACATAACGCTGTTAATGGTTTTTGTACTCGCATATGTACTTCCGAGACCAAGAAAGTACATTCCCCATAACATTTTGGTCACAAGCTTGTTCGTTTGTAAATTTGAGGCAAATGATGGATTCAAAATTATTCATCTCCGTTTTAAAATGGTAAAGTACTTGTCTTTATATCGACATATTTTTTTAACTATTAAAGGCGTTATTGCCAGGATGTAACAATTTTTTTGTAAGTGTCGTCTAAATTAATGAGGTGATGAGTCATGACAACAAAGACATGGTTGAAGAGCTTTATTTTAGCGCTTGCGGTAATATTATCCGCCTGCAGCGGAGAAGCAAAGAATACAGAGAAAAAAGAAGCGACTAAAGAGATATCAGAAAAGGTCAAAGTCACAGATCAAAAAGAAGAACCAGCAGCAGAACCAGCTGCATCCATTGAAGAGGAAGGTACTTACATTGGACAGATCGACAATAATTCTATTGAAGTAGAAGCAGCGGGTGATACGCTTGTCCTACGATTGACTGATGAAGTACGGGATACTGTTGCAAATTTAGAAGATGGATCAAAAGTTTCGATCGTTTATAAGAAAACGAAAATGATCAATGGATTCTCGAAAAGATTACAGCTGCTGAATCTGGAACAGGTGAACCGGCTGCCTCACAAACTCTTAAATATGATGTCAATGGAAACCCGATTGAGAAGGAAGCTGCTCTGACAGAGAGTGAACAAGATTACTACTTTTATAAAATAGATGATTTTGAGTTTACTGCTGAAGAACCGCGAAAAGACGTAATGTTTGCTACAGAGTTCGCAGAAACGTTCGTCAGAATAGAACCTCTCTCAGAAGATGCATCTATCGAAGATCTTAAAAAATGGGCGCACGATGAGCTTGAGGCTGTTGGAGAAGTAAAAGAGGTAAACGGAGTCGAAACGGCAGGTCCGGCATTTGAATCTACTGAACTCTTTATTACAGCGTCAAAAGATTCCTTTAAGAAATTTATCGTTATCCAGAAGCTCGAGAGCGGAGATAAAGTGAAATACACAATCAATCTTCCAAAACATAAAAAAACGGCTGAGTGGGAGCAAGCGATTTGGGCAATGCTTTCTACTTTAAAAACAAAATAAGTGAAATAAAAGCGTTCTTATATGAGCGCTTTTTTTATTTGTCTCAGCCCAGTTAGTAGAGGATTTTTGTAAAAGATAAAGAATTTAAAGAATATACATTGAAAAAATTAAAGAACGGGGAGGGTAAACTCTTGAAAACTAAATTACATGAACTTTTATTAGGTAATAAAAGTGCACATTTGCTCTATGCCTTTAACAGTATGGATAATTACATGAAAACGGTCGTCCGTTATATCCTGGATGGGATTGCAAAAGATCAATCTATTATTCTGATTGAAAATGAGAAGTATTTACCTTTTGTAATGAGAGAGTTGAAGATTCATTTAACTGATAATGAACTAGAGAAAATTCATATCGTAAATAACTTCGATTTTTATTTTTCTACCGGAAGCTATCACCCTCCAGCAATTCTTGGTCATATAGAGAAAATGTACAAGCCTTTATTGGATCAGAACAAGTCCATACGCACCTGGACACATGTAGAATGGAGCACGATAGAGGGACCCCTCGCTATAGTGGAAGAACTTGAAAAGGTAGTCGATAAACTTTCAGCCGACTTAGGCTTGACCATAATGTGTGCGTATGAAGAAGAAGGAATGCCTGAATCACTCAGGTTATCACTGCTTAGGACACACAAATTCATACTGAATGATGATGGAGTGGATTACTCAGATTATTATGACATGGAAAATATAATCGAGATTTAGAATCATTAAAGTAGCATATGGCATATAATATTTGCAAAGGATAAAAAAGTTTCCTTAAGGAAAGATAGGTGAATGCCATGTGGTACAAAGAAAGTTCTTTATTTAAACTGCAGCAATATACACTGATTCTGCATAAGCTCGGTATATTTTCACAGGAAGATAAGGTAGATATACTGGGGAAGATCGAAAACTATAAATCAAAGATTGGGTTTAAAGAGTAGAGGTCCTCATCCGAGGAGCCTCTACTTTTTATTTAAGGTTCTTTTATAGAAGTTTATTGCTTTTAGTTTTTGTCACTTCTCTTCATTGATAAGTTGATTGGAGCGCAAGATGCGAGACTCCTGCGGGATCAGCGGGACAGGTGAGACTCCTAACGGCGCATAGCGCAGAGGAGGCTCACCGCACGCCCCGCGGAAAGCGAGCATTCTGGAGCGGAAATCAACCACTTCCAACAGCACCATAGTTAATGCAAACAGCCAAAGAAAAAAACCGGCAACAATATGCCGGTTTCATATATAAGTTATACTTATTTTTTAGTTACGTTAGCTGCTTGTGGTCCGCGAGCTCCGTCAACGATTTCGAATTCTACTTCTTGACCTTCATCAAGTGATTTGAATCCTTCAGATTGGATAGCTGAAAAGTGTACGAATACGTCGTCTCCACCTTCAACTTCGATGAAACCAAAACCTTTTTCTGCGTTAAACCATTTTACTTTACCTGTTTGCATGTGAATGCCTCCTAGAACGTTTGCACATTTGTGCCGTAATTACCAAACAACTTTCAAACTCTTTTTTAAGATGTAATCCAGTCCAATGGTTGTCACAAATATATCACAAAGTGGTTTGTCTCGCAAGGAACTATTCTGAAAAATAGGAATAAAGAGACACGTGTATTTTCTTAAAAGTTCTTCTCAAATAAAGATTGTTATTTGAGAGGAATTTTGTTCGGTTTTCTCCTTTGAGAAGTTGATAGGAGTGCAAGGTGTGAGACTCCTGCGGGATGAGTGGGACAGGTGAGACTCCTAACAGCGCAGAGCGCTAGGAGGCTCACCGCACACCCCGCGGAAAGCGAGCATCCTGGAACGGAAATCAACCCTTTCAAGACCAGCAAGTTTGCTTAAATAGCTTAATTAGACCAAAGAAAAAACCATCTTCTACTCTTCTGAGAAGGATGGTTTTAAATCATGTGAAGGACGCGTTGCTACGATGCCTGTTGCCTTAACGATCTGGTTAAGAATATTTACCCGTGATTGGTCATCAAAGTTTTGTGCTTTAACGTAAGCATAGCCATCTTCGTTTGATATATACCGGGGAGGCAAGTTGTTGAGTGTAATGGCAAAAACGTCTGCTTTACAAATCTCACATTTGCAAGGAAGCTGAAGTTGTCCCCAATAATTACGTAATGCTTCATCTACTAGTATTTCCATTGCATTTTTCACATTCATGGGTTGTTTACCCCTTTATACACAATCTATATGAATAGAATAGCTTATTCTTACTATATGTGTAAACTTTTAAATCATTTAACATGACCTTTAGACTAGTGAAAATTTTATTATATCCTGAAAACATTACTTTATTACTAAATTGACAATAATATATGATTTTTCTGAAAATATACTTGAAATCATATATGATTTGAGATTAACATAGGATTATGAATACTCTACACAAACCCAATAAACAGCAATATGCTTATCAAGTCATCCGTTCCCGCATCCTAGATGGAAGATATCCGCCAGGTCACAAGCTTGTTATTGATCAGTTGGCAAGGGAGCTTCACACGAGTGCCATTCCTGTTCGTGAGGCGATTCGGCTGCTCGAAGCTGATTCCCTAATATCTTTCAAGCCTTATTCAGGAGCGATTGTTACCCCATTTGATGAAGAAGCATATTTAGAGACGTTGTCTGTACTAGCCGTACTAGAAGGTTTTGCAACCGCAGAATCATCTAGATCCTTTCCTCATGAAAAACTCGACGAACTAAGAGCGTACACCAAGTTAATGGAAGAAGCACTTGATTCATTTGATTTTTCTCTTTTCTCCAACTACAACAAAGAGTTCCACAAACTGACCTACAAATATTGCTCAAACCGATTCTTAAAGGAACAAATTCATTCAACTTGGGAGAGACTTGGTACAGTCCGAAAGAGCGGTATGACAATGAAACCTTCCAGAATGAAACGATCCATTGCTGAACATTACCTGCTTATTGAAATGATTGAAAAAAGAGAAGATCCTGAGAAAATTGAGTCTTTTACCCGTAATCACAAGTTGAACACGCTGAAAGCTTTTCTTGAGGACAAATCCAGTCAGCCAAAACAGATCAATTATTAAGGAGGAAAAAAATGAATATTGAAGAAGTTAAAAAAACACTTCGCGGATCTATCGCGCCGATCATTACCCCGTTTCACGATGATGAGGCACTAGACCTCGATACACTTAAAAGTTTGATAGACTGGCATATTCAGTCAGGGAGTCACGGTATTTCTGTAACCGGAACAACAGGAGAGCCTTCCTCACTTACATTGAAAGAACGCGAACAAGTGATGGAAACAGCTATTAAGGCGGTGAACAAACGAGTACCGATTGTTCCCGGAACAGGCTCAACCAACCACCAAGAATCACTTCACCTTACAAAACTCGCACAAGAAATGGGAGCAGATGCTGCGATGGTTATCGTCCCATACTACAATAAACCTTCACAACATGCTCTTTACAAACATTTTAAGACCATTGCAGATAGTGTGGATATTCCGCTAATCATCTATAACATTCCTGGGAGAACAGCCGTTAATCTTGAAGTGAAGACACTTGCCCGGCTCAACGAAGATTGCCCGAACATTATCGGAGTAAAAGAATCAAATAAAGACTTTGAACACATTAATCGTGTGCTATTACACTGCGGACGTGACTTTTTGCTGTATTCAGGGATCGAACTGCTTTGTTATCCAATGCTTGCAATTGGCGGAGCGGGATACATATCTGCTACAGCAAACGTGCTTCCGTCAAAAGTAGCTGAAGTATATAACGCATGGGAAGCAGGCAACGTGGAAGAAGCAATGAAGCTTCATTACGATCTTATGCCATTGAACGATGTTCTCTTTAAAGACACGAACCCGGCACCTTTAAAAGCTGCACTTGGAATGATGGGTAAAATCAATCCAACTTTAAGAATGCCGATGGACTTGCCGGCAGAATCCTTGCAGAAGGAAATTAGATCTGTACTTGCTGACTATGGATTAGTAGAAAAAATAGGGAGTGAAGCGTAAATGAAACATGCACGAGTGATATATGAGGGAAGAGAACAAAAAGGAACAGTGACCGATGATGTAATTACGTTTTCATCAGGAAAAACGGCAAATATAAAGGACATTGATACATGGCTTCCTCCTTTTCACCCAAATAAGATGATCGGTCTCGCTCTGAACTATGCGGACCACGCAGATGAACTGGGTTTAGAGAAGCCTGCTGAACCCGTTCTGTTTATCAAACCAAATTCATCTCTAGTCGGACATAAAGGGCAAGTGTTCTATCCAGACGGTGCAACTTACATGCATTATGAAAATGAGCTTGCCGTTGTGATCGGTAAAGAAGGAAGAAATATTAAAGCAGAAAATGCGATGGAATTTGTAAGCGGTTACACGATTGCGAATGATGTAACGGTACGTGACTTTGTTAACAACTGGTACCGTCCGCCGGTACGTGCAAAGGGGCACGATACGTTCGGTCCGATGGGTCCATTTTATGTGGATGCAGCGGATATTCCTGATGTAACAAACCTCGAGCTCCGCACATATGTGAACGGTGAACTGAGACAGCAAGGCAACACGAAAGATTTGATGTATTCCATTCCAGAAATCATTGAGTTCGTGTCTTCATTCATGACACTTGAGCCGAACGATGTGATTTGGACTGGGACTCCAAAAGGAATTTCACATGTGCATCCAGGAGATGTTGTAAGGCTTGAAATCGACTATCTTGGAGCATTGGAAAACACGATTGTTGATGGACGTTCAGAAAAGGTGCCAACAGGAGGGAAGGACAATGAAGCCAGAAGTTAACGAGACGATCCGTCATTATATAAACGGACAATTCGTTTCAGGCCACACCGGTGAATTCTTTGTAAACTTGAACCCTTTTACGAATGAAAAGATCAATACAGTCAGTGAAGGAACAAAGGAAGATGTTAATCTAGCTGCCAAAGCCGCAAAAGAAGCTTTCAAGCAAGGGCCATGGGGCAAGATGAAGCAAGAAAAGCGCCTTCAGTACATCTATAAGATTGCTGAATTAATCGATCGCGATGTTGAAGAGATCGCCTTGCTGGAATCCTATGATACAGGTCTGCCGATTGCACAAACAAGAAAGATGGTCGGCCGTGCAGCAGATAACTTCAGATTTTATGCTGAGATGGTAAAAAATCGCATGTCAGGTGAAGCGTATCATGTGGACGACGAGTTCATGAACTACACCATCCAAAAGCCTGTTGGAGTCGCAGGGCTTATCACACCATGGAATGCTCCATTCATGCTTGAAACGTGGAAGATCGCTCCAGCTCTAGCAACGGGGAACACGGTTATTTTAAAACCTGCCGAGTGGTCGCCGCTGACAGCTAACAAACTAGCAGAACTGGTTGATGAAGCAGGATTGCCGCATGGTGTCTTCAACGTTGTTCACGGTTTTGGTGAAAAAGCGGGAGCTTCACTTGTAGCCCATCCTGATGTGCAGCTCATCTCTTTTACAGGAGAGACGAAAACAGGATCAGAAATTATGAAGAACGGAGCGGATTCATTAAAACGCTTCTCGATGGAACTTGGCGGCAAATCTCCTATTATCGTATTTGATGACTGTGACATGGAACGCGCGTTGGATGCTTGCGTATGGGGAATTTTCTCTTTCAACGGTGAAAGATGTACCGCTAACTCCCGCTTGTTTGTACAGGAATCTATTAAAGACGAATTCGTTGCAAAGCTGAAAGAGAGAGTAAACAACATAATCGTAGGTGACCCATCTGATCCAGATACAGAAGTGGGACCGCTTATTCATAATGATCACTATGAAAATGTGAAACGCTATTTGAAAATCGCAGAAGATGAAGGTGCTGAAGTTTACAGCCAGCAGCTCTCTGAATCTCATAAAAAAGGAAACTTCGTAGCCCCTACTCTTCTACTGAATGTGAAGAATGATATGACCGTTGCGCAAGAAGAAATCTTTGGTCCGGTACTATCCGTCATGACCTTTAAAGATGAAGCAGAAGTAATCGAATATGCAAATGACATCAAGTACGGTCTTGCCGGCTATGTCTGGACAAACGATATGAAAAAAGGACTTCGTGTGGCCAACGCTATAGAAGCGGGGATGCTGTGGGTGAATTCACAAAACGTACGTGATCTTCGCATTCCTTTCGGTGGATCCAAAAATTCCGGAATCGGCCGTGAAGGCGGACACTATGCGTTTGAGTTCTACACGGAAATGAAAGTCGTGCATGTTGCACTGGCTGATCATCACATTCAGCAGTTCGGAAAGAAAAAACAATCGCTTCAGACCGAAGCAAAACACTAAGGAGGGATTTCTTTGCCTGCACGCACGGGGGAACAATATATCCAAGGAATTACCAAGGCAAAAAATAACGTTTGGATTCATGGTAAAAAAGTGGATGACGTACCTTCTCATCCTGCGTTTAGAAACATTGTGAGATCCATTGCCAACCTGTATGACCTCCAGCATGAAAAAGCAGACAAGATGTTATATACCTCAGAGAAAACAGGTGATCAGGTAGGACTATCCTTCATCGCGCCAAAAACGGTAGAGGACCTGATCCGCCGCCGCGAGATGATTTCAGAATGGGCAGGATATACAGGCGGAATGATGGGACGCACGCCCGATTACCTGAATACAAGTGTGATGGCGTTCGGTACATCTGGAAGCTTTTTTGCTCAAGATGATCCGATGTTTGCTGAAAACGCCAAAAAGTATTATGAATATTGCAGGGAGAATGACATCAGCTTAACGCATACGCTCATTCACCCGCAAACAAACCGTTCGAAAAAGCAGTCCGAACAAAAAGACCCTTATCTATCAGCGCGTATCGTTGAAAAGAACAAAGATGGAATCGTTGTAAAAGGAGCGAGACTTCTTGCAACACTTGGCGGAGTTACCGATGAAATCGTTGTGTTTCCATCGACGTTAAATAAGGCATCCTCTGAGGATGATCCTTACGCAATGGCATTTGCGATTCCGAACAATACGGAAGGTCTTAAGTTCTTATGCCGAGAGTCCTTCGACCAAGGCAGGAGCCAGTGGGATCACCCGCTTAGTTCACGTTTTGAAGAGAGTGATGCTATCGTTGTTTTTGATAACGTACTAGTTCCTTGGGAGCGAGTATTTGTCAGCGGCAATTCTGACATTTGCAACCGCACTTATGTGGAGACGAACGCGATTGTTCATATGGCACATCAGGTTATTGCGAAGAATACTGTAAAAACAGAATTTGTTCTTGGTGTTATCTTGAATATGATGGAATCCATCGGGATCGATGTGTTCCCGCATGTTAAGGAAAAAGCGTCTGAAGTGATGCTGATCTTAGAGACGATGCGTTCTCATCTATACCGTGCAGAACACAATGCGTCGATTGACAAGTACGGCAATATGACACCTGACTTCGCTCCATTAAACGCAGCGCGTAACTGGTACCCGAAGATGTATCAGCGCATTGTGGAGATCGTGAAAATTCTTGGTGCTTCTGGCTTAATGGGAATCCCTACTAAAGCAGATTTCGATGCTGATGATATCGGCGAACTCGTTCATCGCTATACACAAGGTGCGAATATTGATGGTTATGAGCGTACACAATTATTCCGATTGGCTTGGGATATTTCGATTAGCACGTTCGGCGGACGCCAAGCTCTTTATGAATATTATTTCTTTGGCGACCCGGCGCGTATGTCGAATATTTATTATGACCAGTTCAACAAAGAGCCTTATAAAGCAATGGTAAAGGACTTTTTGAACCGTGTGAAATCCTCAAATCATAATTATACAAGTGTATAAGGAGGTGCAGACGTTGGATTTTAACATTATACGAATCGCGCGAGTGGTCATGAATGTAACTGATCTTAACTCTTCTCGTGATTTTTATGTAAATGCTCTAGGTTTCATTGAAACGGCATCCACCTCAGAATGGATGGCTTTAAGGGGATTAGAAGAACATTGTCATCATAGCCTTCTTTTGAAAAAAGCTGACAAGCCTGGTGTGCATGTCGTGAGTTATAAGGTTTGGGAAGAGGCACATCTCGATGCTTTAGAATCTTTTTTTAAAGGAAAAGGAGCTAAGGTCCTTTGGAAAGAAGCCGATAAGTCAGTTGGAATCGGCAAAACGCTATGTGTGGAAGACCCATCAGGCATTCCGGTAGAGTTTTTTGTGGAGATGGAAGGGGCTGAGCGCTGTATTCAAAAGTATGATTTGTACCGCGGGGCAAGAGTCCAGCGTATCGATCATATTAACTGTATGGTACCTGATGTGGAAGCAGCTGTAGCATTCTATACAGATGAACTCGGATTCAGAGTTTCAGAGTATACTGCAACAGAAGATGATAAGACGTGGGCTGCCTGGCTCCATAGAAAACCAACCGTTCACGATGTAGCGTTCATGAACGGTGAAGGTCCACGTTTGCACCATGTAGGTTTCTGGCTTTCAGATCCGATGAGTCTCATCCACTGCTGTGATGTAATGGCGAGTATGGGCTATGCAGATAATATCGAACGCGGTCCTGGCCGCCACGGATTATCGAATGCCTTTTTCCTATACATTCGTGACCCGGATGGAAACCGGATCGAACTTTACAATGGAGATTACTTAACGAGTGATCCGGACTTTAAACCAGTCAAGTGGGATATTAATGATCCCCGCAGACAGACGTTTTGGGGACATAAAGCGCCCGACAGCTGGTTTAACGAGGCGACTTCATTTTTAGATATGGAAACGGGTGAACCTGTAAAGCAAAAAAGCCCGACTTTGGCACAGCGCAAGCCAGACTTTGTAACTTGATCTATTAAAAAAACGAAAGCTGACTCGTTGTGAGTCAGCTTTTGCTCATCCAGCGAGATTTATGCCCGCCATACGGTTTTTACGAGCAACATATACATTGAGTCCACAAAAATTCGCAGCAGAAGTAAATTTTCCATTTCCCTTTATGAACGGTTTCCTTGATAATAGATTTATTATTAGAAACCATGCATTTTAGATATAGGTAAGAAAAAGGACTGATTTCATGTTTACATTGATTAAAGGCGGCGAGGTATATGCGCCTCATTATCTCGGTAATAAAGATATCCTCTTAGCTGCAGGGAAAATCGCAAAAATCTCAGACCACATCGAATGGCCATCATCTAATATTGATATCCATGTAATCGATGGGGCAGGGAAAATCGTTGCACCAGGATTCATTGATGCTCACGTCCATATTACAGGCGGCGGAGGAGAAGGCGGATACAGAACAAGAACACCTGAAATCTATTTATCCGATGTAACTCTTGCTGGTGTCACGACTATTGTGGGAGTCATTGGTACGGATGGAACGACCCGTACGATGACAAATTTAATCGCAAAAGCAAAGGCACTTAAAGAAGAAGGAATTTCATGTTTTGTGCACACTGGTTCTTATCAAGTACCTGTAAAAACGTTGACCGGAAGTATCGAAACTGACATCATGATGATTGATGAGGTTATCGGAGTTGGAGAGATTGCTATTGCTGACCATCGATCTTCTCAGCCCGATGTTCACGAACTTGCAAGGCTAGCTTCTCAAGCGCGTGTTGCAGGAATGCTGTCAGGGAAAGCTGGTGTAGTTAACATCCACCTCGGTGATTCAAAAAGCATGCTTTCGTTAATTGAAAAGGTAATAGAAACAACGGATCTCCCGGTGTCTCAATTTTATCCGACACATATCAACCGAAATTCTTATGTATTTGAAGCCGGAATCGAATACGCCAAAAAGGGTGGATATGTAGACTTTACGACCAGTACAACAAAACAGTTCATAGAAGAAGGCGAAGTAAAGTGCAGCGCTGGTTTGAAACGAATGCTTGACGCTGAAGTGCCTATTGAACGCATTACATTCACGTCTGATGCACAAGGAAGTTTGCCTGCTTTTAATGAACGAGGTGAATTTACCGGGCTTCGCATCGGTAAAGTGAATTCGCTGTATAAAGAAGTAAGAGATGCCGTCCTTCATGAGGGGATACCGCTTGAAACCGCCTTGCAGACAATTACAAGCAACCCAGCGAGAGTACTTAAGCTTAAAGAAAAAGGAGTCCTCGCTGAGGGCCTTCATGCTGACCTTATTCTTATGAATAAGGAAGATCTAAAAATCGATTCTGTTATAGCACTTGGGCAAGTTATGGTTCAGGACGGAAAAGCAGTTATAAAAGGAACGTTTGAGTAAAGAGGCTGACTCAAAAGTATAAAAACTTTTTAGTCATGCCTCATTTTATTCAAACCTATTTAGATAACGTACATCGTTATAAAATAGTAGATTTTCTAATAAACTCGATTAGATAACTAAATTTTGGAGATTTTATTTATTTTTTATTTTGACAAAAATAAAAAATTAGGGGCTGCCAATAGTAAGTTTACCTTACTTTTGGGACAGCCCCTTTTTCATTTTTCTGTCTGAGAAAAATATGGTAAAATTAACTGCATACATACAAAAAAATTAAGGTGGCGATCACATGGCGAAACAGGAAACACCAACAAAGTTAAGTCCTGAATTGTTTGAACACCTCCAAGGCGAGCAGCTTGTATTACTTGGTACGGTTGACGCAGAATCCAATGCTCCATCCGTGAATGCAATTTCCTGGGTAAAGAGTTTATCAGAAGAGAAAATTCGTTTTACAGTCACAAACAATTCCCGAATCGTTACTAACATTCAAGCCAATCCTAACGTAGTGATGACTGTTGTGGGGCTGGAAACCGTGTATTCGATTAACGGAAAAGCAAATATCCTAGAAAACGCTATGGCGGATGTACCTCTTAAGCTTGCAAAAATTGAAGTGGATATTGAACACGTATTTGAGAGCATGTTCTGGGGTGCTAAAATCGTCCAAGAACCCGTTTATGAAAAAACGTATAACGAAAAGAAAGCGAAAGAGCTAGATGAGCAGGTATACGCTGCTCTTATGAAGTAACTATACAGAGTAATGGGGATCAGCAGAAACCGTCTTACAGCATGTTAAGGCGGTTTTTATTATACCGAAAAGAGGGGGAGTGAAATGACCGCTGCCTGGCGTATACTGCTATTATCCGGATTGATATCTGTCTTTACCGGTATTTTCTTTGTGACGGACTTATTAAAAACGAAATCAGCGGCAGGAATGGGATTATGGGGCTACTTTCTTTTATTTTGGGGTATAGCTGCTGTCATGATCTCGCTTAAACGGCTGCCGTTTTTGGGGTTGATAAAAGTTTTAGCGGGAGCAGGTATTCTGCTTCATGGATCACTTTTTTTATACTGGCTCCTGTTTCCAGAGGGGCTTGGGCAAGAACTTGGTAAGGAAAATTCATTTTATGGAATAACTTCAGGGCTTTCAGCTGTTTTTTGCATTTTAATAATAGGGACAAAGACAAAGAAAAAAATCCGCGAGCATTCAATTTCTAAATAGTGTGCTTTTTTGAATTATGCTAAAATTATAGGAATGAAAGACTCCTTGTTTTTCCTCGATTCAGTTTTAAATGTGTTAACGATGGCAACGATGAGGGTATGAGGAAGAAAAGGGTGAGCGAACGATGGATTGGAAAAATTGGCAGCAATATTTTACAGAAGAAAACATACTTAAGTTACTTGAGCAATACCGTGATCTTGGCTTTTTGCCAGGCATTCTATTACCGATGCTTGAATCATTTATTCCAATCTTGCCATTGTTCCTTTTTGTAGCGGGCAATGCCGCTGCATACGGATTTTGGCTAGGATTTCTTTATTCATGGATCGGAGTTTGTTTAGGCTCAGCCATTGTCTTTTTGCTGGTTCGCAGATACGGCCAAAAACGATTCTTAAACTTCTTAAACAGGCATACTAACACAACTAGGATGCTGAGCTGGGTGGAACGACATGGATTTGGCATGCTTTTCTTGATCTATTGTTTTCCGTTTACGCCTTCAGCATTAGTTAATGTTATTGGAGGACTTTCTCGGATTAATATAAAAACGTTTTTTTTAGCCTTAGCACTCGGTAAACTAGTCATGATCGCAATCGTATCATTCATTGGCTACGACTTTGTCGATGTTTTGAAAAGTCCGCTAAAATTAGGATTAATTGTGTTCGGTATATTTGTCCTATGGCTAGGCGGCAAAGTAGTTGAATCCAGATTAAAACAATCAGAACATCAGGCTTGATTTATAGCCTGGTGTTTTTTACTTATGGGCTCTTCTAAAAGAGTGCAACTTAGAGTGGAAAAAAACCACTTCCAATAGCAACTATGCTAAACATTCCAAATCTTAATTCAGGCAATTTTTCACGCAGAACTTTTCCTCCGAATATAGTTTAAATGAGGAGAAGGGAGAGGGCGGTTTGGTTGAGATTAAATCAGATAAACAAATAGAAAAAATGAAACTTGCGGGAACGATCCTTGCTGAATGTCACAAAGCTTTAAGTAAAATGATCTTGCCGGGTATCACAACGACAGAAATTGATCAATTTGTGGAGCGCTTTCTTCACGAGAGAGGTGCGAAACCTGAGCAAAAAGGGTATATGGGCTATCCTTTTGCAACGTGTTCATCTGTAAACAACGAGGTCTGCCATGGTCTTCCTAATCGGAAACCATTAAAAAATGGTGATATTCTTACAGTCGATTTTGTTGTGAATCTTGATGGCTGGCTTGCTGACTCAGCATGGTCATATGGAGTTGGGAAAATAGCACCAGAATCTCAACGGTTATTGAATGCCACTAAAAAAGCATTGTATAAAGGGATTGAACATGCGCAGCCCGGTAACCGGATAGGAGATATTGGGTACGCTATTGAAACTTATGCTAACAAAAAAGGCTATTCAATTGTGAGAGAGTTCATCGGTCATGGTATTGGACGGAAAATACATGAGGAACCACAAGTACATCATGTTGGCGAACGAAATTCAGGCATTAAATTAAAAGAAGGTATGGTCATAACGATCGAGCCCATTTTTAATCAAGGGCTGCCTTTTATAACGATGGGTTCAGACGGATGGACGGCATTGACGTTCGATGGAAGCTTGTCTGCCCAATACGAACATACTGTTGCCATCACAAGAAATGGACCGATTATTTTAACGGAACAAGCTTAAAAATGTATTTGCCGCATATTCTTTATAAAAGGAATGCGGTATTTTTTTTAATTTGCAATTATTTTTTTAAAGTTACTTGACATAGACAAGTTACATATCGTAATATACTAACATAAAGTAAGTAAAATAAACTTAAGAAAGAGGGAATTATATTATGCTATCTTTAGGATTACTCATTATTCGTCTAGTTGTGGGTCTGGCTCTTGCAGCACATGGAGCGCAAAAATTGTTTGGCTGGTTTGGAGGCTATGGTTTAAAAGGAACAGGAGGCTGGCTAGAATCTATTGGAATTAAACCCGGCTATACGATGGCACTAATTGCAGGTCTTGCCGAATTTGGCGGGGGATTGCTTTTTGCAGCAGGACTCTTCACAGAAGTAGGAGCGATATTAATTGCAGCTACCATGTTAGTAGCCATCCTTAAAGTTCATTTGCAGAACGGTTTTTGGGTGACTGCTAACGGATACGAATTTAATCTAGTCCTTATAGCAGTAGTGGTAGGAGTGGCGTTAACAGGCGCAGGTACTTATTCACTGGATTATTTATGGATGAAGTAGGGAAATAGAATAAAACTAGAGAGGAAACCATCTATTTTAGGTGGTTTTTTCTTTATGAAAAACGATATGCTATGAATAAGGTTAAAACATATTGGTACATCATTTCTTTCATAGTCACACATGAAAAAATCACTTATAATGAATGAGTATTTTATAAGGAGGTGACGTTCCTTGTTTAAAGAGATGTCAGAGAACCAGATTTTATTGTATATTATTAAAAACCTGAAAGAGCTTAGAAAAAAAGAATTTCAGCTGCTTATTGATGAACTTCATCCTTATGACATTGCTAATGTATATAAGAACTTGCCTGAAAAGCATAGACATAAGTTTGTAACGTTTTTGACAACCAGACAGATTGCATCACTTATTCAAGAATTAGACAGTGACCTGCAGATGGAGATTCTGCACAAATTAGGCATCGAACGGTCATCTCATATCATGAATTTAATGGAAAATGATGACCTTGCTGACTTGCTTGGTAATTTGGATGTAAATGAAATTCAGGATTTCTTATCTTCAATGAAAGCGGATGAATCAAAAAGTGTACAGAGCTTGATGCAATATGACTCTGACACTGCCGGTGGAATTATGACCAACCGCTTCGTCTGGATTCCGAAAGTATATACGGTTCGGGATGCGGTCGAAAAACTAAAAACGTTCGCTGGTTTTGCTGAAAACATCTATTATCTCTATGTTATTGATGAAGAAAAAAAGCTGGTAGGGGTTGTTTCGTACAGAGATTTGCTGCTGGCTGAAATGGATGAAAAGATTGAAGAGATCATGTATAGCAGGGTCATTGCTGTACCTGCGGAAACGGATCAGGAAGAAGTAGCAAGAACGATTGAGCGATATGACTTTATCGCAGTTCCGGTAATTGATGAACAGGAGCGGCTGATTGGGATTGTAACCGTCGATGATGTTCTTGATGTCTTAATTGAAGAAGCAAATGAAGACATCGAAAAGCTATCAGCAACCGGTAAATCAATTGACTTTCAGACAAGCGCGATTGTAGCATCATATCGCCGTCTTCCTTGGCTGATCCTGCTCCTCTTTATTGGCATCTTATCAGGAAGCATCATCAGTACATTTGAAGGCACCATTGAAAAAGCGGTTGCCTTGACCTATTTTATGCCGATGATTGCTGGGATGACGGGGAACACAGGTACACAGTCACTTGCCGTTGTTGTCCGCGGATTAGTATCGCATGATATTGACCGGGCAACGATCACAAAGCTGATCATGCGTGAGTTTGGTGTAGGCTTTATTATCGGAATCACTTGCGGGATCTTAATTGCGATTGTCGCTTTCTTATGGAAAGGCAACATCATTTTAGGTCTGGTGGTAGGAAGCTCTCTATTTTTCACATTAATTATTGGGACGCTTGCTGGTACACTGATTCCCTTACTGCTATATCGCTTTAAGGTGGATCCAGCTGTTGCATCGGGACCTCTGATTACTACGCTGAATGATATTTTCTCGTTATTTGTTTATTTTGGAACAGCAACTATGTTTTTATCTCATCTCTTATAAAATGCTCTTTAGCATCCTTGAACGGAAATCAGCAACTTTTAAAGGCAGCATAAACATCGAAAATAGTCTTTATAAACGGTGTAGTTATTTGGTACTATGTGAATTTACGTCTTTCGTTCAATAGAAACCCTTTAAATGAAGTGCGATAATATGTAAAAACATTTTGGTTTTTCCGGAATTGGTCAGCGACGGATGTCATTCGACTAATTTCGGTTTTTTTACGCTCTATTTATAGTGGCACATTCCCCAAATTTTGGAGGAGAATGTATGCTAAATAGCTATGTTATAATAAAATAACTGAATTTTTATAAAAATGAGGTGGAAAAATGGGCTTGAATCGGGAGGCAACTGCGAGCAAGTTTGTGTCTACCATAATCCTAATAGGAATGATTATTTGGGTTTATAGCGCATTATCTATTACAAAATTTCCAGAATTGCTTATTTTTTTCACATTATTATTGTTTCTGTTTATCACTGAATTTTATCCCATTCCAATCTGGAAAGGACTTAGTGCACTTAGTTTTCCTTTGCTTTATACAATAGAAATTCTTTATGGTTGGGGAATTGCAATATTTGTGTTTGGGGGAATGGCAGGGCTTGTACAAATTTTAAACCATCGGCCGCTTCGAATCATTCTTTTTAATCCATCTCAGCTTCTGATCAGCTTTTTTGCTGCAGTTCATCTGACAGACCTCATCATGACACTATTCGAACCGGGAATGAGTGCGATATGGTATGCAGAGATAAGGATGATACTGGTTGTTATTTTATATTATGTTTTCAATAATATAATAGTAGATGCAGTTTTACTTATACGTCCGCAACTATACTCGTTTAAGATATGGAAAATAAAAACGATTTCAGAGCTGGCAGTAACACTCTTTTCCATTTTGTATATCACGTTGATGTTTATGTTAGGAAGCCAAAACCGTGGTGTGGTAGATGTGTTTTCTTATATCTTCTTCTTTTCTCCACTTGTGGCGATCGCTCTCATTTCTTCTTTTATTGCGAAATTACACCAAGAGCAGAACCGACTAAAAGCTTTATACCAAATTAGTACAACCTTTAATGCACAGCTTCCATCAAAAAATTGGCTCGAGCAGGTAGAACTACCTTTTTTAGAGTTTTTAGGGACAGATGCCGTTTTATTATTTCTAAACGATGGACGTTCATGGAGAATCGCATATGAAAACGGTGGGTACTCTTTTGTAAAAGATATTTCTGCGGATTTCATTGAACAACTTGAATCCGATCCAGTCATGCACTTATTTAATAAAAAAAATGAAGTTGATTCCTGGGCATTTTCTTATTTTAATAACGCTATTAAATCAGTGATGCTTGCTCCATTTATGGCAGAAGATGAAGTTATAGGCGTATTGATTACAGGAAGAACAAGGGCACATTCCTTTTCTGCAGTGGAGACCCAATCAATGGCGACCCTTGTAAATCAGCTTGCTGTTGCATGGAAAACGAAGCTCCTTCTATCAGAACGAGAAAAAAGGGTACTATTGGAAGAACGAAACCGCATAGCACGTGAAATTCATGACGGTATTGCACAGACTCTTGCGGGATCAGTCATGCAGCTTGAGACAGCACAACGTATTTTTTCTGTTAAACCAGAGAAGGCAAAACAATTGGTAGCCTTTAGTACAGAAAAATTAAGAGGCAGCTTAAAGGAATTAAGGGAATCCATTTATGCATTGCGCCCCTATCCAACTGAGCGTATAGGTCTTCATCATGCGATCAAATCAAAAGTAAAGTCCATTGAAAAAGATGGACACAATATTCAAATTCGTTTTCAGGAGAGAGGAACTCGAAGAATTCTCAGCACAATGGTGGAAAAAGTCATTTTCGACGTATTTCAGGAAAGCCTTCAGAACGTTTTAAAACATGCTGAGGCAACAAAAGTGGATATTCTTTTAAGCTATTCAAATGATCAGGTCTTTTTTAGAATCAAAGATGATGGGAAAGGTTTTTCTCTATATGAATCTATGATTAAAGCCCAGCAAGAACCGCATTACGGGATTTTAAACATGAATGAACAGTCTGACAGCCTGGGTGCATCGCTTCACATTGATTCAGCTAAAGGGAAAGGAACGGAAATAAAGCTTCAAATACCCCAAATAGAATCTAAGGAGGCAAATATAACATGATTACAATATTGCTTGTGGATGACCATGCTATTTTAAGAGACGGATTGAAGAATATACTGTCATTTGAAGATGACATGAAAGTTGTTGGAGAAGCGATTTCAGGAGAAGAAGCAATAAAACTCGCTGAGGAATTAGCGCCAGATGTTATCATCATGGATATTAATCTTCCAGGTATTAACGGGGTAGAGACAACAGCGATTATTAAATCGAAAAATCCCAATGCCCGCATCCTTGTTCTAACGATGTACACACACGATGAATATTTGCTATCTGCACTAAAAGCAGGTGCAGATGGATATTTATTAAAAGATGCACCATCAGAGCATGTCGTTGATGCCATTAATACCGTGTTCCGTGGAGAGTCTATGATTACTCCGAGGATGACGAAGAAACTGGTTAATATTCATCTACAGCAAACTCAATTTAAAAAAGACGAGTCGAACCTCACAGACCGTGAACAGGAAGTACTAATTGGACTCGTTGAAGGACTGAGCAATAAAGAGATTGCTGAGAAATTATTTATCAGTGACAAAACTGTAAAAATACATGTCAGTAAGATTTTTAAAAAATTAGAAGTAAAGAGCAGATCACAGGCCGTTATTTATGCGGTCCAAAATCAGCTTGTACCTATGAGATGATTGGAAAGACACTCTATGGAGTGTTTTTTTTTTAATACAAAAGCACTATAAAAATAAAACTTATCGTGAATAGAAATGCTTCAGAACAGCTGAGATAATAACAGAAACTGTTAGAAAATTCTATTAATAGGAGTGTGAACCCATGAATTTTAAGAGAATAATAACTTCTGTCATTATTGCAGCAAGCTTAATTTTGCCTTCTGTATTGCCAACACATGCTGAACCGATTCATCGTTCTCCTGCATTAGACAAAAGACTTTTACAAAGATTAACGACGGATACAGCTGTTGAAGCGATTGTCACTTTTGATAAAGAAATGAGCCAAACGGAGATTAAAACCTCATTAAAAGAAGCAGGTGTTCAAAATGGAATCATTATGAATGCTTTGCCGATTGCTGGTGTAGTGATTTCTGTAACGCAATTAGAAATATTGAAAGATAATTCGAAAGTACTTTCCGTTTATTATAACGCGCCTTTAACGTATGATAATGAAGATTCTACTGATTTAACTGGTGTTGACCGAGTTAGAGAAGATGCTGATTTTCAGAAAAAAAATGGCGGGCTTCCTGTATCCGGTAAAGGAGTAGGAGTCGTTATTAATGATAGCGGTGTTGACGGATCTCATAAAGATCACGAATTCGGAAAAAATTTAGTTCAGAATGTTGCCGGACAAGTTAACCTGCATGCGTTACATGAGATTTTACCTGTTCAGTATGTTGAAAATGTCCCTGCAACAGATAACAACTCTGGTCATGGAACGCATGTTGCAGGTATCGTTGGCGGAACTGGCGTAATGTCTGGCGGGAAATATGAAGGAGTAGCACCGGGCGCAGATTTAATCGGATATGGGAGCGGTGCAGGTCTAGCTATTTTAGACACAATCGGTGCATTTGATTATGCTCTAACACATCAAGCACAATATGGTATACGCGTAATTACAAATTCATGGGGTGATACTGGAGACATGGGGACACCATTTGATCCTGAACACCCAGTAAATATAGCTACTAAAATGTTGTATGACCGAAATATTGTTACTGTGTTCTCTGCAGGTAATTCAGGTCCAGGGGAAAATACAATAACCGGAAATTATAAAAAAGCACCATGGGTTATTACCGTAGCTGCAGGTGTAAAAGATGGCACATTAGCTGATTTTTCATCAAGAGGAACTCGAGATGTTGGTGGTTCTACAATCGTTGATGGAATGGAATTTTTATGGCGTGACCAACCGACGATTACCGCACCTGGAAAAGATATTGTTTCAACACGTGTTGCGTCTCCTGTAGGATTTCTCGGAACACCACAAGATATTCAAACAATCGATCCAGCTCATTTGCCTTATTACACAACACTAAGCGGAACTTCTATGGCTGCACCGCATGCTGCTGGGGTTGTGGCACTAATGCTGGATGCAAATCCTCTATTAACACCAAGTGATGTTAAACAAATTCTAGTAAACTCAGCAACTTCTATGAATAGTTATGAATCATGGGAAACGGGAGCCGGTTATATAAACGCTTACGACGCTGTCACGGCTTCCTTTCTAGCAAAATAAAATGAAGAGCTAGATCAGTTACTTATGCTGGTTTAGCTTTTTTGGCTTAATGTAATATAGCTGCCTATCATAGTTAACTCTTTTGTACTATATGCAAATAGTTCCAGTTTTATAGAGTTTTACAACCGATGGTGAATAGTTTTCAAATTTTACTTTTGAGATAATTTGACTAAGCGGAAAATTCAGAAAACGAAAGGAGAATTCACTTTGAGAAAAAGTATTAAAGTATTGTTTGCCTTACTTATGGTATTATCGCTTGCTCTGCCTATTAATCAACCTGGGAGGGCATCTGCACAAACGCATTCTGCGGTTATTGGAAAGTCACTTCAGAATAAATTAATTTCAGGTATAAACTCATTGGAGGTAATCGTAACGTTCCATGGGACAGGTGCACCAAAACTAGAACAGCTCGCATTATTAAAAGGAGTGGGCATTAGTAATGCGGTTACCCTAAAAACACTTCCTATGGCTGGGGTAAAAGCAAATCCAGATCAGATTCAGCAACTTGCTAAATCAAGCCAAGTTCGTTCATTGTTTTTAAATGAAAAATTAAGCTACTTTAATGCTGATGCAACTGCACTTACAGGCGTTGATAAGGTAAGAACAGACAGCTCTATGACGAAAAAAAATGGCGGTCTTCCTTTTACAGGAAAAGGTATTGGGGTTGTCGTAAATGATAGTGGTGTAGACGGTACACACAAAGACCATGAATTAGGCAAGAATTTGGTGCAAAATGTAATGGCTTCAGCAAACCTTCACTCCATCTCTGGTGTATTGCCAATCAGCTATCAAGAAAACGTCCCGAACACAGATACGAATTCAGGACATGGCACACATGTTGCCGGAACAGTTGGTGGTACTGGGGCTATGTCTGGAGGAAGATATGAAGGAGCAGCACCAGGAGCTGACTTAATTGGATATGGTTCTGGGGCAGCACTGTTCGTTTTGGATGGTATTGGTGGATTTGATTATGCGATCTCACACCAGGCGAAATATAATATACGTGTCATTACGAATTCCTGGGGGTCCTCAGGTGATTTTGAACCTGAGCATCCAATCAATATTGCTAGTAAATCCGCATATGACCGTGGTATTACCGTATTGTTCGCAGCAGGAAATTCTGGTCCTGGTGAAAATACTCACAATCCTTATTCAAAAGCACCTTGGGTTATTTCCGTAGCGGCAGGTGAGAAATCAGGAAAGCTTGCAGACTTTTCCTCTCGAGGAACAAAAAATACTGGCGGAACATTTGAAATGGATGGGAAAACATGGACTTGGAAAGACGAACCATCGATAACTGCTCCTGGAGTGGATATTGTTTCAACACGTGTTATTGCTCCAGTTTCCTCATTAGGTGCCGCAGAGGATGCAGAAGGAATTGAGCCTGCTTATGTTCCTTATTACACAACGATGAGCGGAACATCCATGGCAACACCTCATGTAGCAGGTATTACAGCGCTGCTGCTTGAAGCTGATCCAACCCTCTCTCCTCAAGAAATCAAAGCCATTCTTCAGCAAACGGCAACAAACATACCGGGTATGGAACCTTGGGAAGTTGGCGCAGGATATGTAAATGCATATGCAGCGATGGATGCAATCGTACATTCTGGTCAATATGGACAAACCGTTAATGCTGCGAGAACATTTAACAGCAATATTGAGATGTCATCTTCTAAGGAAAAATTCGCCTTAACGTATGACCCTTCAAAGTTAACGTCAACGAACCAGCATAGCTTTACGGTTAAAGAAAACTTAACAACGCTCGTTGCACAAATTCATGCAAATGGAATTGACGAAGAGACAGGGAATCCGATCAATCTTGTTTTAATTGATCCTGCAGGCAATGAGTTCAGTTCAGGCATTTCATTATTGTTCCCGTTAGAAGCGGATAGGACTGTTGTTGTAGATGCACCGAAAGCAGGAGAGTGGAAGCTTGAAATACGCGGTCTGCGGGGCGCGCAAGAAAACCCTACAGGTGGAGCTGGACTGCCGGAAGAAGTTGATGGAACCATAACGTATAAAACAGCAGGCGGATATACAGGTCTGTCCGATATTAACGGACATCCAGCAGCAAATGCGATCCAAACAGCAGTAAGTGAACGTCTCGTAGATGGGTATGCCGATGGAACATTTAAACCTGACCAGATGTTAACTCGGTCTGAACTTGCTAAATTTTTAGTGGCAGGTACGGAAATTCGTCAAAGCATTGATTCTAAGACAAATGACTATACAGATGTAACAGCTTCTGACGCGCCTTTTATCAACGCAGCAACTGCTCGTGGCGGTGCATTTAGAGATGCTAACCAAACTACAAAAGGAGTTATTTTGCCTAAAACTGCTACTGAGTTTGCTCCAAACGGCTCAGTAAACCGGGCAGAAATAGCTTATTCTCTTGTTCAAGCGCTCGGTTTAGAAAAACAGGCAGGGGAAGTTCAAACAGAAACATTGTCTGTACAATATGGAGAAGCACGTATTCCGCTTGATGATGCGGACAATATTCCTCAAGAGTTAAAAGGATACGTACAGCTCGCATTAGATTTAAACATGCTGAATGCATATTTCTCCGTGGAACAAGGACCTTACGATTTAGAACCTGTTGTACATGCAATATTCAAACCGGCGAAAGCAGTTTCCCGAGGCGATTATGCGGTTGCAGCAGTTCGCTATCATCACGCTTTCTTAAAATAAACGATTTGGTGATCGTTCGAATCCTGCAGGTTCTGCTGCAGGATTTTTTTGTTTTTGATAAGAATAAAATTGTTGCATTTTTCCATATTGGAGCTAAAATTAATAGGAATATAGGAGAGGGGACAGGAAAATGATTGTTAAAGCAGATCAGACAATGCATGAGAAAGTGATGAATTATTTGAGTGATGAACCTGCTCTTAATCTATTTATCATTGCGGATATTGAGAATTTTGGCTATGAAACTGATTTTCAGGAAATTTGGATAGAGCTGGATGATGAAGAACAAATACAAGGGATTCTTCTGCGCTATATGGGGAACTATTTGCCATATGCTAAAGGAACCATTAACGCAAAGGATTTTTCAAAGATCATAAACAAAGACACCAAATATGAAATGCTCTCTGGAAAAAAGGAGATTACTGAACAGTTCCGTCCGTATGTTAAGTTTGAACGAACAAAAGAAACGTATTTTGCTGAACTTAAAGATAATAGCTTGTTAAATAAAAACAGCAGCCGAGAGGGAATTCAGCAAGCTGGCCTTCAAGATGTGGATTCTTTAATAGAACTGAAACTGCAGATAAAAGAATTCACGATTAGAGCGACTGCAAGACAAAGTTTGGAGCAGGCTCTGAAAACAAAAACTGGACGTACTTATTTTATGAAAGAAGGTAAAATTGTCGTGTCATGCGCCTCAACAACTGCAGAAAATTCATTATCCGCTATGATCGTTGGTGTATGTTCACATCCCGAAAAAAGAAACCAAGGTCTTGCAACCCAATGCATGGAGGCACTTTGTCACGATGTTCTTTCACAAGGAAAAGCACTTTGCCTTTTCTACGATAATCCAAAAGCAGGTTCCATTTATAAAAGACTTGGATTTAAAGATATTGGCATGTGGAGTATGAATTTCCCTGTTCATATGACTGTTTCTGAAAACAACATAACAAAAGAACCACTGATAAAATAAGACAGCTTTTTAGCTGTCCCACTAATCCTAGCGGCAATCTTCTGGCTTCTTTGATTTTAAAGCTGCTCATTCTTCGTGAAGTGTACAAATGGATCTGTGACCGAACAAAAATCATGGCTAACCGTACAAAAAAGTGGGACAACCGAACAATTTCTCTTCTTAACCAAACAAAGTATATTTTGCACGAAAGAATGTCCACCTGAAAAAGACGCATCATGCGGAAGTGACAAGAGTATCCTTAATGCACTTTGCGAACACCATCTTTAGAAATGAAAAAGACGGCAAATTCCTGCGTCTTTTCTTTATGCGGATTGATCTTTTAATTCTTCTTTGCTTTCGTTTGATGTTCTTAGCGGTATTTCTTTTAAGAAGAAGAACGTAAGCAGCAGGGCAGTTCCGATCACGAGTGCTCCTGTCAGGAAGACGCCATTTAACGCATAGCTTAACGATTCTCGCAGGATCTCCATGACTTGTTTTAAAAAAACAACAGATTCTGGAGGCAAGCTGCTGAACTTTGCCATCACAGCTTCTTGATTCAACAGTACTTGAGGATTCGCCAGTTCCTTAATTTGTTCATTCATCTGAAAAGTAACATTTGGAGTGGAAGCGATCAATTTTTGGGAATTTTCGCTGAAGTGATCAGCCAGTGTGTTGTTCATTACACTTCCCATGATTGAAACACCGATTGTTCCTCCTAACTGACGGAACAACTGTACAGAGGAAGTGGAAACCCCTAAATATTTATGTTCAACTGCATTTTGAACCGTTAACGTAAAGATAGGGAACGTGATTCCAAGACCTGTTCCAACTAGAATCATATTTAGAGTAGCTGTCATATTCGTAGTTTCCGTGTCCATGAAATGCATACTCGTCATTCCGCTTGCCATGATGAATAATCCCAGCATGGCAAGTTTTTTATATTTGCCGGTCTTTGTAACAATCTGGCCGCTGATCGTACTTCCGGCAACCATCGCAAGTGTCAGGGGCATCATAACAAACCCTGATTTTGTAGCTGACGTGCCCATTACGCCTTGGATAAAGAACGGCATATACATAATTGACCCAAACATTCCTGCACCTAAGAATAATCCGATAATGTTTGAGATAGTAAAAACTTTATTTTTAAACATTTCAAGCGGAAGAACAGGACTCTTGACACGTTTTTCTGTACGGATAAACAAAATGAATGCAACGATTGTTACCCCAAAAAGTCCTATGATCTCAGGTGATAGCCATTCATATTGATTTCCGGCCCATGTGAACGAAAGCAGCAGTGGAACTACTGTTATCGTTAAAAGCAGCGACCCGGTATAATCAATAGATTCCTTTTCTTTTCTTTGTACTGATGGAAAAAGAAAATAAATAGCTGCAAAAGCTACTAACCCGAACGGAAGAAAGATCCAGAAAACCCAATGCCAATGGAAATGATCAACGATATAGCCGCCAAGGGTTGGTCCGAAAACGCTTGCCAATCCGAAAACACTGCTCATGATCCCTTGCCATTTTCCGCGCTCACGTGGAGGGAAAAGGTCGCCTACAGCTGTAAAAGCTGTTGACATGATCATCCCTCCGCCAAATCCTTGAATACCGCGGTATAGGATTAGTTCAAGGATGCTGTCTGAAACACCACAAAGCAGTGAACCGACAGTGAATACTCCAATACCTATAAGTATAAAAGGCTTGCGGCCGTATATATCAGAGAGTTTTCCTACAAGTATAGCTGTAATGCTGGATGTTAACATGAAAATGGTAAACACCCAGCTATAATATTCAACGCCGCCAAGATCTGCGATTATTCTTGGCAGTGAAGTCCCTACGATCGTCTGATTTAGAGCTGCAAAAAGCATGGCAGCCATAATAGAAATCATGATTATGATTTTTCGCCGGAGTTCGAGATGTTCCATAATCTGTTTCCCCCTATTCATCTAACAAATAATTAATAAAGTGAAGTATTTAAAAAAAGCAAAACTGCCTATCAATCAAGCAGTTTTGTAGAAGCAGCTACCATGAGCTTCATTTCTTCTTCTGATAAATGAGTAAACTTTTTAGCTAAATACTCATTTTTAATTTGATCCATCTCATCTGCAATCTTCTTGCCGTCTTCAGTAATTTCGAGATAAACGATTCTGCGGTCAGAATCGGAACGTACCCGCTGAATATAGTTTTTTCCAACAAGCCGGTCTGTAACAGCTGTTATATGGCTGGATGAAACTTTTAATTCATTGGCGATCTCAGAAGCCATTAGAGGACTGTTCTTGTGAAGAGTCTGCAGAACTGCAAATTCATTGCTGGGAATATAATCGGTATAAACTTCATTCAAACCTTTTCTGAGTGTCCGAAAAAGTCTGCGTAAACTCATTTCCAATTCGCGTTCTAAATTATTTCTTGATTGGGATTGCTCGTTAGTTTCCATATTAACACCCTTGCTTTTTGTTTCTTCTCTAAGTATATGATAATTTATATTTAATAAGAAAGAAAGTAAAAGGGTTAAGGGGAATACTAGATGAAGAATTCAACATTGTTTTTTGTACTTCTTGGTTTTGGTTTTTTAGTAGGTATCGCTTACTGGATTTGGGCAATCACAACTCAATCGCCGCCGGGCGGAATGTGAGAATAGCCTTTTCTAAAAAGTTGTAGCTTCAGGTATTTTGTTACGTTTTTTCATTGACAAATTGATTGGAGCGCAAAGTGCGTGCCTACTACATGATAAGCTTCCCGCAAGGCATGCGACGAGGAATTCACATCGGTAGCATTAACTAGACGCAGGAGCAAGGTTCCTTCTATGAAGTGGGGCAGGTGAGACTCCTTAAGGCACAAAGCGCCATGAGTCTCCCACCGCCCTCCCCGTGGAAAGTGAGCATCCTGGAGCTATAATCAAACACTAACAAGAACACCGAAGATCGCAAAAACTGTAAAAAAGTTGAGCCGTTATGGCTCTTTTTTTATGCAGAAAAACATTTATAAATGAAGGTTATTAATTTGGAGGTGTAGCTTTGAAGGAGAAATACTTGATTACAAACCAGCATATCAAAAAGGAACTTAAGCAGCGTCCAGGCGGAAACCGGACTCCTCGTTATGCAGTTGCTCATGATACAGGAAACCCAGGTTCAACAGCCAGGCAAAATTTTAACTATTTTAACAGCAGACCATTGGAAGCCTCTGCACATGTGTTTATTGACGATAAAGAAATTCTGGTTATTATCCCACTGCATGAAAAAGCCTGGCATGTTCGATCAAATGTTTCAGATGCCAATGAATGGGCGATAGGAGTAGAGTTGTGCTATGGGTCATCAATTAATTTTTCAGAAGCTTACAACCGCTATGTTTGGTTTTTTGCTTATTTGTGTGAGAAATATCAATGGAATCCAGAGATCTGCATCAAAGGACATTTTCAGCTGGATCCGAAGAGAAGAACAGACCCGCTGAACAGTTTCCATCAATACGATAAAAGCTTTCCTTTTTTTATTGAAGATGTTAAATATGAATTAAAAAAAAGGCTGGTCAATCATGATGAATTCAAAGAAACAGCAACTTCACCAGACAATCTTTTTAAAGTGCAGATCGGGGCGTTTTCATCCAGAGAGAACGCACAAAAACTTGCAGCCAAAGCTAAAGCTGCTGGTTTTGCTGTTTACATTGAACATAACTAGATGATCTGCTGTTCTTTTTTCCACGTATAATACACTAAGCCAAACCCTGCTATAACAAATAATGGTTCTAGCACAATTGCTTCAGGCCCGCTCGTTACTCTGTGCAGCTGAAAAACCCAATGGAACAAAATGTTGTCTACTGTTAAAAACAATCCTATTGCAGCAATAAATCCATGAAAAAATGAAGAATGATATCGTTTATAGATAGACAGTAATATGAATAACAAAATAATAACTCCCAAACCAACAGCCCCAATGCGTTCACTCATCGTTTCGGCCTTTAATTCCCAGGCAAAAACATTTGTGGACCAATGAGACATTGCAAAAATACCTAATATAAACCCAAACCAAATCTTCATAGTACCTCCTTACTAGTAAAAGAACAAAATCCGACATAAAATTCTAAAAACAGGTTTAACTCATGTATAATAATGGTATATAGATAAGTGGTATGCAATCATTTTTTATTCTATAGGGGGATTATAGATACGATGGAACGACAATTGCATGAATTGGGGCAAAAGATCCTTACACATAAATACGATCTTGCCAGAAAAATTGATGAAGTTAAAGCTGAGTATGGTGAACCTGTATCAGAGCTTACTGACCAGGTTTTGAAGCTTCGAGGAGATTTATTTAGTTATTTTGGGGAAGCACTTTATCAAAAAATGGAGGATGTTGAACCTCGGTTTATTGCGTGGGGAAAGATGAGCGGCGAACTTGCCGTTCAATACGAATTTCCTTTGGACATGGCTTTGAAAAGCACCCGATTCTTTCGGATTGTATTATGGGATTTCATCCGTAATGAGATTCATAATGAAAGTTTTTCAGTAGAGACCGTACTTAAAGCAGCTTCTGTTATTGATCCTTTATTAGATGAAACAGTTCATGCTTTCAGTGTTGCTTATGTTGAAAACAACAACAGAGTCCTTGGATTAGCACGTGAGGCGATTGAAGAGCTTTCTGTTCCTGTTGTCAGATTAACAAGAACTGTAGCTGTACTGCCTCTTGTCGGTACAATTGATACACACCGCTCTAAATTAATCATGGAAACGTCTCTTCAGAAATGTACAGAATTGCAAGTTGAACATTTATTTATCGACCTATCAGGCGTTCCGGTCATTGATACGATGGTTGCTCACAACCTGTTTAAGGTTATCAATTCACTTAAACTTTTAGGGGTAAAAGTTACATTGAGTGGAATGCGCCCAGAATTAGCACAAACAGTTGTATCATTAGGAATCAGCTTTGAAGGTATCTCAATTTCAGGAAATCTTTATCAGGAGCTTGAAGCAATGGGAATCGCTCAACAGCCGATTTAAGAATAAATACCTGCCATTTTATGGGCAGGTATTTTTTTCTTGTATAAAAAGAACGTTTGTTCGCATATAATAAAAAAAAGGAGGTTTTTTTAATGACGAACATGTTGTTAAGATGCATCCAGGAGAGGGCAGCCATCGAGATGATCTACTTATCAAAGAAAGGTGTGATCAGCCACAGACTTATTACTCCATATTCTTTTGACGGCAAATTAATAATAGCCTATTGCGCAGTCCGCAAACAACTTAGAACATTCGAGCTGAAAAATATTTTATCTGCGCAATTCAAATTTTTGCCTTCGTAGAATGGGGGGATAGACATGCAATATGGAAATGAAGAAGAACGTTCACTCATTGAAAAATTTGTGATGTATCCGATTATGCTTACTCTATTTGACAGAGATTTAAAAGTTGTGAATCGTTCCCCATTTAAAATAAAACGGCCTTATATTGCATTGTTGGAACAGATTATGAATCAAGTGAGCAAGGATCTTCACGATGTCCGCATTGAACTTAAAAAAAGAAAAATTAAAGTGATGGATGGACGAAGAGATCATGATATTACTGAATATGAGATATTTATCAGGGGTTATCGTGAAATTATGCGATTTCCAAACGTTCACTTAAAAAACAAAGCAGAAACCCTCATGCTGTCATATCTTCGAGTAGCATCAAAATAATCAGTACTGCTTTTATTTAGGCTCTCTTCTAAAGCGTTTATGAAGACTCTTCATTGACAAGTTGATAGGAGCGTAAGATGCGTGCCTACCACATGTTAAGCTTCTCGTAAGGCATGTGACGAGGAAGCTCACATAGGGTAGCATTAACTTGTAGACGAAGAAGCAAGGTTCCTTCTATGAAGCTCACCGCACGCCCCGCGGAAAGCGAGCATCCTGGAGCGGAAATCAACATCTTTCAAATCGCAACAAAATTAAAGAAAACAACCTTGTTTAAGTTTCCTTTTTGACTCTGTCTGTATACAATAAACGTAATGCAGAATGATATTATTACTGAAGAATATCAGAAATTGAGGAAACACATGGAACGTTTTATCCAAATGGCACGACAATTGAATAGAGAGATTATGATCGAAAGCCGCAACCCGTTTGACCCAGTATGTCCTGTGAATATACCTTTTCCGTGGAGAATACTCGGCTGCGGCAATTATGCCGCGGTATTTTATCATCCTGACTACCCGTCTTATGTGGTGAAGATCTATGGCAGAGATGAGCGTGGGCTTCTGGAAGAAAAGAAGGTCTATGAACGTTTAGGTGAACATCCGGGCTATTCGGTTTGCTATTATACAGAAAAAAGATTTTTGATTTTAAAGAGAATAGAAGGGATCACACTTTATGATTGTGTTCATAAAGGGGTCAAAATCCCTGAAAGTGTCATCCGAGATATTGATGAGGCTTTGTATTACGCTGAAAAAAGAGGACTGTTTCCGAATGATGTACATGGAAAGAACGTCATGATTTCAAAAGGAAAAGGTATAATAGTAGATGTTTCTGACTTTTATAAGAAAGTACCTTGCCGAATGTGGAAGGATTTACGAAAGGCTTATTTCAAGGTTTATAAGCCTGTTTTTTATCGTTTTCCCATTCGGATTCCGTATTTTGTTTTAAATATGATCAGAGTTGGGTATAGGTACTATCGTAAGTTAAAATTATCCATAAAAAAGGGTAATAAATAATAGTATTAAAGTCCTATAGAAAATATTGGCACAATTTACCTTGATAGGATATAATATCTATAAACGAATAGAAAACCTTTGTTTAAAGGCAAACCTGTTGAAAAACTGGGACGCAAAGCTATGGGCCTAAAGTATGAAGAAACATACAATGGCAGCCGGTTGCCAAAGGGGAACGGATATTATTGATGTTTTAAAGGTGATAGGATTTAATCTGACAAGACAGGATGGAAGTATCATGAAAACAATTCACCACCTGATATTATTGGGTGCAACTCACAGTTTTCATAAAGACTTCGCTTGTCACTGTAGATGAGTTCCGACGCTTGTCAAACATTAAATTAATATTTTAATGTTATTAAACATTAAAAGCCATTTCCCTTTATTTAAGGGTAATGGCTTTTTGTATGCAAATTTTTGAGATTTGAGGGGTTGCAATAATGGAAAACTTCCAACTAGAATTACGCACACTCAAAAAGAGCTTGTTTAAGGAATTTAAGAAGTCGATTCCAACGATGATACATACACATAAAGAACATTTAAGCCAGTTTGATGACTTCAGCTCATTTATGAACGGTTTTGTTGAACAATATGAAAAGATATTAGAGAAATTTTTGCGTGGAATCGTACATGCAGTATTTTTGCAGGAAGAACGTTTTCAGAATTTCTTGAAGCAAGCTGAACAGAAAGCATTCCGCTCAGGCATTCATTTCTTAAGGCACCAGAGAATTCCTCATCAAGCACTAGCTTGTTTTTCTACAAGTATAAGAGAATCCGTTCTGAAAGAAATGAAAAAAGTAACCGTTACCGACTCGCTGCAGGTGCAGCTGTTTATGCTGGACCGCTGGAACACGGTAGCACATCGTGCGATTACAGGTTTCTTAAGCGGGTTTTCATCTCAGCAGTTTAAAGATTTAAAAGAGATCAGTATTCGTGATCCGCTTACAAATCTATATAATCGCCGTTACTTCTATGATTGTCTTGAAAAAGAAATTAGCAAAGCTCAAAAACAAGAGGTGCCGATTACACTCGTCATGTTTGATATAAACAACTTCAAACATATCAATGATGAATATGGCCATCATGCTGGAGATGAGCTTTTACAGCAGATTGCAGAGTTATCTAAGCGATTAAAACTTTTATCAGGGTTCCGGTTTGGTGGAGATGAATTTGTATTTTTGCTGCCGGGAATAAAAGAAGAAGCCGCATACAAACTGGTTGAAAAGATGGAAAGCCAGCTGATGGCATGGAATAAATCTATTTCATTAGCATATGGTGCAATCGAACTGTTAGACGATGCTTGTGAAAATATTGACTATTACCTGCAGCTTGCTGATGAACGGATGTACAGCAATAAAAGAGAAGTTAAAGCATAGCTTCTGAGACTTATGTATGATTTTTATTAAATGGAATTTTAAGTAATATTAAGCAAGAAAGACCATGTGCTATAATTTCCTGATTATAGCAACTAAATGCAAAGGAAGATGGCAGCATGAAAGACTTATTTGTTATCACTGAACATCGTTCTGAGACCATCTCCTCACTTTTGCGATGGTTCTTTCTTATCATTTGTATACCGCTTTTTTATTACAAACCGATCGCAGATGTTTTGGATTTTAACAAAGAAACATTCCCGATCCTTTTTACAATAGGAATCCTTTACATGACATCGACACAAATTGTTTTAAACAGAGCTCCTGAAAAGTCTTTTTATTACCTCATTTTTACTAGAGGCGGAATTCTTTTCGATTATATTGCGTATGTTTGGCTCATGCAGCTGACTGGAGGCTCGGAAAGTCCATTTATGCCTGTAGGATATTTGATTGTTATTCATGCCGCCCTTTACTGGAGATTAAAAGGTTCTTTTATTCTTGGCGGTGCCAGTTTTATTGCTATTCTATACTTCTTTTTAAGAGATGGAGGATATCAAGAGACAGCACAATTTTTTCAGTTCTTTATGAATACGTCATTTTTATGGCTGATTGCTCTATATGGAGGGGTAATCGCATCTAAAGAAAGACAGTATTATTTCGAAAAAAATATGTACCAGCTGCAATCTCTCCAGGATTATCTAACAGGGTTATTAAACCACCGAAAGTTCCAGGAAGATGTTTTAGAGAAAACGAAAAAGAATGACCTATTTGCGCTGGTTCTTTGTGATATTGATCATTTCAAAGAATTTAACGATAAACACGGACATGTTATAGGTGATGAAGTCCTTAAACTTGTTGCTGCAGCATTCGAGCGATATTTACCCGCAAAAGAAGGTAAAGCTTATCGATATGGAGGAGAAGAATTTGCGTGGATCATGGAAACCGCATCTGAATATGAAGTGACACAAACGATCCTGCAGGTTAATACCCACCTTCAAATGTATCCGTATATACATAAGGATGGAGAACTTCCCGTTACATTAAGTTATGGAATTGCTTTTTATCAAAAGGAAGAACGTCCGGCAGATATTATACATCGAGCAGATACGCTCCTTTACGAAGCAAAAGCAGCAGGGAGAAACACATTAAAACTAGAACAGCAAAAAAGCGAGGAAAAGCAGCTGACCATTTAGCTGTTTTTCTTTGTTTTTATGCTCTTATTTAATAGATTGTTGCTTTTGATTTTTTCTATCTCATCTTTTGCAAGTTGATTGAAGCGCAAGGTGTGAGACTCCTACGGGACGAGCGGTCAGGTGGAGACTCCTAATGGCGCAAAGCGGCAGGAGGCTCACCGCACGCCCCGTGGAAAGCGAGCAACCTGGAGCGGAAATCAACTACTTTCAAGAGCTGCCAGGTTCACTGAAAAGCCTTTTCTTTAGGTATCCTTTAAATACCAGCCGTATTTCGTACGTTTTGAGTATACTAGCCTTTGCCCTGCTAGTAGATTGTGAGATAATAAAAGCAGAATTTGTGTTCGGAACAGGGGATGAAAAATATGAGTTTGCAATTTATTTTGGGACGATCCGGCAGCGGAAAGTCCCACTCTGTCTTTCAAGAGATACGTGAAAAACTTGCAGAAGATCCGATGGGGAGTCCTATCATCTACTTAGTGCCAGATCAGATGACCTTTCAATCTGAGTATAAGCTTGCATCAACTCCCGGATTAAATGGGATGATTCGTGCCCAGGTTTATAGTTTTTCACGTTTGGCTTGGCGCGTTCTTGGTGAAACAGGCGGAATGACAAGGATGCACATCACAAGCACTGGTGTAAGAATGATGCTCCGCAAAATAATTGAAAGCAAAAAAGAAGAACTTAAGATTTTTAGAAAAGCTTCTGAACAGAGCGGTTTTTATGAATTGCTCGAGCTTATGACAACAGAATTAAAGCGGTATTGTGTGTCATCAGAAGATCTTTCATGGAATGCAGAAACGCTGCTTTCACTTGGTCAAAAAGAGAATAACAAAAAAGTGCTCAAAGACAAGCTGTCTGACTTAAGCATCATTTCAGGCGCGCTTGAAAAAGCTCTTGCTGGAAAATACTTAGATTCTGAAGATTATTTAAAACTTCTGCAGGAGAAAATTCCTTATTCAGATACGATAAAGGATTGCGAGATTTACATAGATGGTTTCCATTCTTTTACTCCGCAAGAACTTGAAGCAGCGGCTGGTCTCATGGAGCATGCAAAGAAAGTGACAATTGCCCTGACTTCAGAGGAATCGTATCATCCGGACACTGAACCGCATGAACTGGATCTCTTTTATATGACAAAGAAGACAGCACAAGTTTTCACCCAAAAAGCAAAAGAGATGGATGTGGAGATAGAAGAGCCAATCGTGCTCTCGCAAACGCCAAAATTCACTTCTCCTGCGATTGCACATATTGAAAAACAATATGATGCGAGACCTGCGATCAGCTATTCAAACCCTGAGGGGATACATTTAGCAGCCGCAGTTAATTTAAGATCAGAAGTTGAAGGTGCAGCCAGAAAAATTATTGAACTTGTTCGTGATGAAGGATACAGATACCGGGATATTGCAGTAACCGTAAGAAATACCGGCAGTTATCAGTCTCTTATTGAAACGGTATTTTCTGATTATGGCATACCGGTTTTCTTAGACCAAAAAAAATCAATGCTTCATCATCCGCTTATTGAACTGATCCGTTCCTCATTGGACGTTGTTTTAAAGAATTGGCGGTATGAAGCTGTATTTCGTGCTGTAAAAACGGATATGCTCTATCCGCTCGATGAGATGAGAAAAACAACATCAGAGATTAGAAGTTGCATGGACGAACTGGAAAACTATGTGTTGGCTCTTGGTATTCAAGGCAGCAGATGGACAGATTCAAAGCCTTGGAAGTATAAAAGATTCAGAGGATTTGAAGCTGATGATTTTGGGAAAACGAGCCGGGATGACGAAAAAGAACAGCTGATCAATGATCTTAGAGATATGATTGTGTCACCTCTCAAAAGACTTTCAAGAGATCTATCCAAGAGTGAAACCGTAG
The DNA here is from genome assembly GCF_001999465.1 of Fictibacillus arsenicus. Lineage (GTDB taxonomy): Bacteria > Bacillota > Bacilli > Bacillales > Fictibacillaceae > Fictibacillus > Fictibacillus arsenicus. Next base: position 356,316 of record NZ_MQMF01000002.1, on the reverse strand, counting down.
CAGATTTTTGTACATCACTTTATAAATATTTAGAAGACCTCTCCGTTCCTATGAAACTTGAACGCTTAAGGCTTCATGCTGAATCTGAAGGGAAACTTAGAGCTGCACGTGAACATGGACAGGTATGGAATGCAGTGCTTGGCCTTTTAGATGAAATGGTAGAGCTTACTGGGAACGAGAAGCTTTCCAAAGAAATATGGATGCAGATGCTTGAGACGGGTCTTGAAAGTATGAAATTTGCTCTTGTTCCGCCATCACTCGATCAGGTACTTGCAGGAACTTTGGAGCGTTCCCGTTTTACAGATGTGAAGATTAATTTTCTATTAGGAGTTAACGACGGCATCATTCCTCTTAAACCAAAAGATGATGGTTTGTTATCTGAAGACGAAAGAGAAGCGCTTGAAAGAAATGGTGTTATGCTGGCACCTTCTGCAAGAAGAAAGCTGCTGGACGAACAATTTATGATCTACCTGGCATTAACAAATGGCAGTGACCGGCTGTTCGTGTCCTATGCGCTTGCTGATGAAGAAGGAAAAACTTTGCAGCCATCTATGGTCATCCAAAGGATGCGGGATCTATTTCCTGATCTGAAAGAGCATCTTTATCAAAATGAACCTGGTGTTGAAGAAGACCTATCTTTTGTTCAGCATCCTGTGAAAAGTGTGTCCTATTTAAGTGCACAGCTTCGGGAATGGAAGAAGGGATATCCGATCTCACCTGTTTGGTGGGATGTCTATAATTGGATCATTACTGATGATCAGTATGACCACTATGCAAAAAAAGCGATATCGAGCTTGTTCTACTTTAACCGTGAAGCACCTTTGAGCGCTTCTGTATCAAAAGACCTCTATGGTGACAGCATCTTAACGAGTATTTCGCGCATGGAGTTATTTCAGTCTTGTCCGTTTTCTCAGTTTATGTCATACGGACTGAAACTGAAGGAGCGTCAGATGTACAAATTGGAAGCGCCAGATATCGGGCAGCTGTTCCATGCTGCGTTAAAACAGATGAATGATGCACTGCAGCAGAGGAGAGTCCAGTGGAGCGATCTTTCAAAAGGTGACTGTTACCGGATGGCAGGGGATATCGTTGATCTCTTGGCTCCTCAGCTTCAGCATGAGATTCTGCTCAGCTCTAACCGCCACCTTTATATTAAGAAGAAGCTGAAAGAAGTTGTGGGCAAGGCTTCGCATATTTTAAGCGAACATGCAAAAGCGAGCGGATTTACTCCAGCAGGACTAGAGCTGGCATTCGGAACAGGCGGGACGCTGCCGCCATTAGTCTATAAACTGCCGAACGGCACAACGATGGAGGTAGTCGGACGTATCGACAGAGTGGATACTGCCGCAAGTTCAAAAGGCCTATTAATGCGTGTTATCGATTATAAATCAAGTTCAACAGGCTTAAATCTTGCTGAGCTGTATCATGGCATAGCTCTTCAGATGCTCACATATCTGGATGTTGCAGTCGCTCATTCTGAGAAATGGCTAGGACAAGAATCTATTCCTGCTGGTGTGCTCTATTTCCATGTTCATAACCCTCTTTTAAATCAAAAGAAGCTTTTGACTGCTGAAGAGATAGAAAAAGAAGTGCTGAAGAAATTCAAGATGAAGGGTCTTGTTTTAGCAGAAGAAGAGGCCGTGCAATTAATGGACAGCACGATGGATAAGCGTTCGAACATAATTCCGGTAGCACTTACGAATAACGGATTCCATAAGTCTCATTCGTCCGTTGCGTCGGCTTCCCATTTTGAAACGATGAGACAGCATGCGCGAAAAATGGCTGTCAGCTCCGGAACAGGTATTACCGACGGAGTGATTGATATCTCGCCTTATGAAATGAAAAAGAAGGTGCCTTGCACGTTCTGTTCCTATAAACCAGTTTGCCAGTTTGATCAGACACTTGAGGAAAATCAATACCGTCAGCTGAAACCAGAAAAAGATGAAATCATTTTAGAAAAAATGCAAGAGGAAGGAGGCAGCCTCATTTGAAAACATTAATTCCAAAACCGGAAGGATCAACCTGGACGGATGAACAATGGCAAGCAATCCAGGCACGAGGAGAAAATATACTTGTTGCAGCAGCGGCAGGTTCTGGGAAAACAGCCGTTCTCGTTGAAAGAATTATTACGATGATAAGAGAGCAGTCTGCAGATGTAGACAGATTGCTCATCGTTACCTTCACAAATGCCGCAGCTGCAGAAATGCGCAAGCGGATTGGAGAAGCGATTGATAAGGAGCTGACTCAACATCCTTCTTCTTTGCATCTTAGAAGACAATTGAATTTATTGAACAAAGCTTCCATCTCTACCCTTCATTCCTTTTGTATTGAAGTTTTAAGAAAGTATTATTACGAAACAGATCTTGATCCAGGGTTCAGGGTAGCTGAAGAAACAGAAGCTGAACTAATTCGACAGGAAGTGATCGAGGAGCTTTTTGAAGAAGAGTACAGCAAGGGAGAAGACCATACTTTTTATCAAGTGGTTGACGCCTATAGTTCAGATCGGAATGATATGGATCTTCAGAAACTTGTTCTCTCACTCTATGATTTTGCAAGAAGCCATCCAGACCCTGAAGGCTGGCTCGATCAAATGGCAGATACCTACGAGATCAATGCTTCATCAATCGATGACCTTCCTTGGACAAAAGAACTGCTTGCGGATATTTCCCTGCAGCTAGAAGGACTGCAAGCGATGGCAGTTCGTGCGTGTGACCTCGCGGAAATTCCAGGCGGGCCGCTCCCTTATGCAGCAACTCTCGAAGAAGATCTGGAATTTTTAAAGTCGCTGAATCATGTGAAAGAGAGCTGGCGCCAATTATACGAGGTTTTCCAAACGTATGAACCTCCAAAGTTAAAAGCGGTCAGAGGAAAAGATGTTGATGAAGAATTAAAGAATAAAGTAAAAGCAATGAGAGACACCATAAAAAAGAAAACGAGCAGTTTAAAAGAAGAATTCTTTGAACGCCATCCTGATTCGTATGTTGCACATATTGAAGAGATGGCACCGATCGTAAGAGAGCTATCATCTCTTGTAAAAGCATTCGGACGCAGATATTCATTGGCAAAGCGAGAAAAATCACTCGTCGATTTTGGAGATCTTGAGCATTATTGCCTGCAGGTATTAAAAGGTGAAGGTTCAACGATGGAAAATCCAGTTCCTTCTGATGCAGCAGCTGAATACCGCGAGCGCTTTGTAGAAGTTCTTGTGGATGAATATCAAGATACAAACTTTGTTCAGGAATCCATCGTCCGTCTTGTTTCGAAGGACGCTGGTTCAGGAAACATGTTCATGGTCGGTGATGTGAAGCAGTCTATCTACCGCTTCAGGCTTGCTGAACCGCTTCTCTTTTTATCAAAGTATAAACAGTTCACAAAAGAAGGCGGGAACGGACTTCGAATTGACCTTGCCAAGAATTTCAGAAGCCGTAACGGCGTTCTTCAGGCTACAAATTATTTGTTCAGGCAAATCATGAATGAAACAGTCGGAGAGATCGAATACAGCGAAGATGCTGAGCTTAAATTAGGTGCAGACTATTACCCGGAACAGCCCGGTAATGAACCAGAACTGATTTTGATTAATAAAAGCCAGCCTGTCATGGATGAAGAAGGTCTTGAGAGCGGTGAGCTCGAAAAATCGGATCTGGAAACCGTTCAGCTGGAAGCGCGTGTGATCGCTGAAAGAATTAAAGAAATCGTCGGGACAACAGGGAATTCTCCGCATCATGTTTTTGATAAAAAAACGAAGATGATGCGGCCTGCAAAGTACAAAGACATTGTCCTGCTTTTTAGAGCCACTTCTCAATGGGCGCCTGTTATCTTGGAAGAATTTAAACAGCAAGGAATTCCTGCACATGCTGAACTTTCAACTGGATATTTTGATGCGACGGAAATCCATGTGATGATGTCGCTTCTGAAAGTAATCGATAACCCGCTTCAAGACATCCCGCTTGCGGCGGTTCTCCGGTCTCCGGTAGTAGGTCTGACAGGTGAAGAGCTTGCAATCGTGCGGCTCATTCAAAAAAAGGACAACTATCTTGGAGCAGTCGAGCTGTACAGTCAAGAAGGAGAAAATCCAGAGATCAAAGAGAAACTTTCTTTGTTCTTAAAAAAGCTTGAATCATGGCGTCATCAGGCTCGTCAAGGGCCATTGGCAGATCTGATCTGGGACATTTATAGAGAAACGGGTTACTTTGATTATGTTGGCGGTCTTGCTGGAGGTAAACAAAGACAGGCAAACTTAAGGGCGTTATACGATCGTGCAAAAATGTATGAGAGTACTTCTTTCCGCGGGCTGTTTCGTTTCCTGCGTTTTATCGAAAGGATGCAGGAACGCGGCAAAGATCTTGGAGCAGCAAGAGCACTCGGTGAACAAGAAGACGTTGTGCGCATAATGACCATTCATAAAAGTAAAGGTCTCGAGTTTCCGATTGTTTTTGTCGGAGGCTTAAACAAGCAGTTCAACACGCGAGACCTAAAAGAAAAAGTACTGCTTCATAAAGAGCTTGGTCTCGGAACGCAATATATTAATCCGGTATATCGTGTAACCTATCCGACACTTCCCCGGTTGGCAATCATCGGCAGAAAAAAGATGGAGCTTATCGCAGAAGAAATGCGTGTCCTGTATGTTGCACTGACTCGTGCAAAAGAAAAGTTGTATCTGGTCGGAACAGTGAATGACATTGAAAAATCTGCTGAAAGCTGGAGTGATTCTCTTTATGAAGAGAACTGGCTGCTTCCTGACCATGAGCGTGCAGGAGTGAAAAGTTACCTGGATTGGATTGGACGTGCAGTTATCCGGCATAAAAATGCAGGTCCTCTATTATCCGTACTAGGTACTGCTGAACGAGGAAGAGGAGAAGTTTTCATAGATGAAACAGATTGGAAGATTACGATTCTTCCAGCGAGTTATTATGAAGAACTTGAGACAGCACAAGAGCAGAAACAAGAAGAACTGCTTTTAAGACTGCAACAATCCGAACCAGTTGAGATCTCTAGTGATGCAAAAGAGGAGATCAGCCATCGTCTAAAGTGGCAATATCATCACAAGCCTTCAACTGTAACGCGCTCCAAGCAATCTGTTACAGAGTTGAAAAAACAGTTTCAGACAGCAGATGAATACAGCAGTACTGATCTTGTAAAAGCAGCCCAGCCTGCGATCCATGAACGTCCACGATTCATGCAGGATTCTCAGTTGAATGCTGCTGAAGCCGGTACCGCTATGCATATGGTTATGCAGCATGTGGAATTTAAGAAATCTCAAACTCTGGAAGACTTGCAGGAACAGGTTGCCATGATGGAAACAAGAGAGCTTCTGACATCGGATCAAGCCCGTTATATCCAGTTAGAGCAAATAAAAGAATTTATAGATGGCCCCCTCGGACAGAGAGTCATAGAGAACGTAAACGTAAAGCGGGAAATTCCGTTCAGCATGGCACTTCCCCTTTCTGAAACAAGGGATAACTGGGGCGGGGAAGAAGAGCATGTACTTGTTCAGGGTGTTATCGACTGCCTGATAGAAGATGAAGATGGATTTATTTTAATCGACTATAAAACAGATAAGATACAGAACAGATTTACCAATGGATTTTCAGGAGCGAAAGAAACGCTCTTAAACAGATATGAAATGCAGCTGACATTGTACGCAAAAGCAATTGAAAGAATTTTAAAGAAACCGGTAAAAGAGAGCTATCTCTATTTCTTTGACGGTGGACACATTCTGCAAGTGAAATAGGGGGGATACGATGCGATTGCTTCACACCGCTGACTGGCATTTGGGACGTTCATTGGAAGGGCGCAGCAGGCTGGAAGAACAGCAAGCTTTTTTAGACGAACTAGTAGAGATTGTGTCCAGAGAAAAAATTGATGCAGTTGTTATGGCAGGGGATGTATTTGATACGGTAAATCCCCCTGCAGCTGCTGAACAGATGTTTTATGAAACACTTGCCCGGATCAGCCGAAAAGGTGAATGTCCTTTTATTGCGATAGCTGGAAACCATGATCATCCAGACAGACTCGCAGCTTCATTTCCGCTAGCGAAAGAGCTCGGCATAACGCTTGTCGGGCTTCCAACTTTAGAGCTGCAGAGGGTACCGATCAAAAGAACGGGAGAGATGCTAGAGATCGCAGCACTGCCTTACCCGTCTGAATCCCGATTGAAGATGCTGTTAAGTGAATCAGTTGAAGAGCTTGACGTTCGCAGCCAGTATGATGATTGGGTAGATTCCTACTTCAAGGAAATAACGTCTAGATATACACCTGGAAATGTGCACCTCGCAATGAGTCATCTATATGTTGCAGGAAGCAAGGAGAGCGATTCAGAGCGTCCCGTACATATTGGGGGAGCTTACACGGTCGCAGCAGAAAGTCTTCCTGCTGCAGCTCAATACGTAGCGCTTGGCCATCTGCACAGACCGCAAATCATAAAGCGTGCTAAATCAGAAGCACGTTATTCAGGATCTCCGCTATCGTACAGCTTTTCTGAGAGCGGTCAATCTAAATCTGTAACGATTGTTGATGTTGAACCAAATCAAAAAGCAAAAGTAGAAGAGATCCACTTAACATGCGGCAAACCTCTAGTAGCATGGGAAGCAAAGAACGGTGTTTCTGAAGTCTTTCAAGGCATTCAAGATGGTCTGCATCACAATTGCTGGATCGATCTGTCGGTTCATGTACAGGATGCTCTATCGATGGAGGAGATTCAAAGACTCAGAAAAGCGCATGATGGTATTGTTCATATCAAGCCGGTTTTTACAGAAACGTTAGGTGAACAGATCAGTGTTTCTGCACAAAAGCTTCCGGTAGATGAGCTTTTTACGACTTTTTATAAACGTCAGACTGGTGGAGCTGTACCTGATCCAGAACTGATTTCACTTTTCCTCGATCTCGTAGGCGAAGAAGATGGGGAAGGAGAGAATGCAGGATGAGACCACTACATTTAAGTGTTTCTGGACTCCAAAGTTTTCGTGAACCACAGACCATACCCTTTAGTGAACTTTGTTCGGGAGGCGTGTTCGGGATCTTCGGTCCAACAGGAAGCGGAAAATCAACAATTCTGGATGCAGTAACACTAGCGCTTTACGGTAAAGTGGAGCGCGCTGCTGGCGGAACACACGGAATCATGAACCAGGCTGAAGATAAACTCTCTGTTTCATTTTCTTTTCAGTTAGGTCAGGGTGATGCCGAAAAAAACTACACGGTTGAACGTTCCTACAAAAGAACAGGTGAACATACGATTCGAACGAGTACTTCTAGATTGATTGAGTCCATTAATGGTGAATCTATTGTACACGCGGACAAAGAAAGAGACGTTACAAAGCTCGTTCAAGAACTTTTAGGGCTTACGATAGAAGACTTTACTCGTGCAGTTGTACTTCCACAAGGAAAATTTGCTGAATTTTTATCGTTAAAAGGTGCAGATAGAAGACAGATGCTTCAGCGTCTTTTTCAGCTAGAAAAGTATGGCGACGTTTTAAATCAAAAGCTCAAGAAAAGAGCTGATGAACAAAAGAATCGTCTGAATGAGATTACAGCAGAACAAGCTGGATTAGGGGATGCTTCACATGAAGCATTACAGGAAGCGGAGTCGCGGCTCAAAGAAAAAGAACGAGTTCTGCTTAACATTTCAGAACTTTTAAAAACAGAAGAAGAAACATATAAACTGAAAAAAGCATTTTGGGAAACACAATCAGAAAATGAAAAACTTCTTTTAAGTCAAAAAGAGCTGGACTTGCAATTACCTGAAATGGAACAGCTGAAGCAACTTCATAAAAAAGCAGTAATGGCAGACCGTCTTACACCATATGCAGAAGAATGGCTTGAATCCAACAGGGTTAAAAAGGAACTTAGCACGGAAAAAGAACAGCTTGAACAAAATGCCGAAAAGCTCAAAAAGCTTTCTGTTGAACATGAGAAACAGTACGAACAAGCGAAAGATACAAAAGAAAAAGAAGAGCCAGAATTAATTAGAAGACTCAGCGTATTAGAAGAAGCTTTTCAGTGGGAAAAAGATCTTAATGAAAAGGAAGCAGCACTGCAGAAAGAAACTGTAAAACTTTCTGAGATGGAAAGCTCTTATTCTCTTGGGAAAAAATCAGAAGATGATGCGATCGTCTTGCTTGAAAAAGGAAAGAAAAAACAAAGTTCTTTGAAAGAAGAATTAACGACTATTGAGATCAGTCAAAGAGAACGTGCGGTAATGCAGTCTGCTCTATTGCTCTCACAGCGTTATCAGAGCTTTCATAACGAAGAACAAACCATTCAAAAAGAGCTTAAACAAGCAGTAGAAAATTTGGAATCGATGAATCAAAACATAGTACATGTAAAGGGCAAGATCAGCACGTGCGTAGAAAACTGGAAGACTCTATCTGATGATGTTTTGACTATATATAATGAAGTGCAAAATGCGATAAGAGAAAATGAAAGTCTTTCTCTATCATTGCAGGAAACACTCAAAAGAGAAAAAGAGTACCAGGAAAAATGTAAGGTTCATCATCTAGCTGCCCAGCTATCTTCGCAGTTGGAAGAGAACGAGCCATGTTCGGTTTGCGGCTCGACTGTTCACCCTTTTCCGTTTAATGAATCAAATAATGACCTAGACAGTAACGATGACAAAGTAGAATACTTAGAAGCTGCAAAAGTTACATTGCAAAACAAGCACCGTGATTTAATCCATCTTTCAGAAACGCTTGAGAAATTATCAAATAAAATCTGGTCAAAGATGAATGTGCCAAGCGAGGAAACTGCTGCAGCGCGTGATGCTGCAGTAACTGAAAGTGTAAAAACAGACAAAACCTTTGATGATGAGAAATTAAATGATCACTCCACTAAAGTAAAAGGGGCGATCCAAGATCAGCTCTCACTCGAAGACCGGTTTGAAGCACTCACATCGCGCTTTGACGAACAGCAAAAGCAGCTTGAACATTTAACGTATAACTGTGAATATACTGAAAAACAGGTAAAAGATTTACAGCGAAAAATCAAGGTCAACAAAGTGTCTGAAGAAGAGATTGCTGCTGAATGGAAAGAAGCAGAAATATCTTTTGAATTAGAGAACCTGAATGAAGTAAAGAAACAGTTTGAAAAGCGTGAAACAAGGCAGAATGAGATTCAAGAAAGTCTTAAAGTAGCTGCAGATTTTCTTGAAAAGCAAAATAGTAAAATTGAAAAAACAAAAGAAGATAACAGAAAGCTTGAATTCACCATAAATACAAGTAAGAACCAGCTCAAAATTCTAAATAAAGATATACAGCATCTTAAAGAAAAGCTGGTAGAACGCTTAGGTGATAAAAAAGCAAGTGAACAATATGAAGCCGTCAATAAACAGCTGAAAACAGTTGCGGCTTCATATAAGGATTCTGTAGAGCAATATGAGCGTTCACGAAAACTATTTTTGGAAGCTGACAAGGCATTTCATTCCACGTTGCAGCGCTTTGAAGATGCACTTAAAAGAAGCGAAAAAGCTAATGTCCAATGGAAAGAGAAACTGCAAAATTCAATTTTTAACAGCTATGAAGAGTACTCAGAATCTGTAAAAAATGAAGCTTCACAGCAACTATGGGAAGAGCAGCTGACGATTTATTCTGATCAGTGCAAAGAGGTAAAAGCAGCTATTGAAGGATTAAAAGCAAAACTTCCTGAAAAACCAATTAGTGAAGAAGAAATGCTTCAATACCAAACAGCTTTGAATGAACGGAAGCAAGAAGCTGATGCGGCGAGGGAAGCTGTAGGACAGGCAAAACAGAATTGGATTACAATTGAAAAAAACCACGCTCGTTTTAAAGAGCTCGAGAATGAAAAGCTAAAAGTGTTAGCACTTCTGGAACAAATCGGAAAGCTTCAAAGTGTGTTTAGAGGTAACGCGTTTGTTGAGTTCATGGCTGAAGAGCAGCTCATTCATGTTACGCGTGATGCATCAAGCCGGCTTTCTAAGCTCACAAGGGGGCGTTATGCGATCGAAGTTGATTCCAACAGCGGTTTTGTCATTCGAGATGATGCCAACGGCGGAATTAAAAGGCCGGTTACTTCTTTATCAGGAGGAGAAACTTTTCTGACTTCACTTGCGTTAGCACTATCCTTATCCGCACAAATACAGCTGAGAGGAAAGTTCCCGCTTCAATTTTTCTTCTTAGATGAAGGATTTGGAACGCTGGATCAAGAACTTCTCGATACTGTAGTAACAGCACTCGAAAAAGTTCAGATGGAAAACTTTGCGATTGGTGTCATATCACACGTACCTGAGTTAAAAGCAAGATTAACGAAGCGTCTTATAGTAGAACCTGCTCAACACTCTGGCAATGGGACTAGGGTAAGGCTGGACCAGTTATAAAAGAAAAGGTTCAAGGCAATTATGCCTTGAACCTTTTTTTATTCGATGATACCATGTCCGATCACATCAACATCAATCGAGGCTTTAAAATCAATTTTCGGATATACTTCTTTCCAGTTTAACTTCTCCCAAACTGGATAATGGTAGGCCATCACATGTCTGCCGACTCCGAACGGATCGCTGTTCATTTTTTGGAGTTTAACGATTACTTTCTGTGCATCTTTTGTAAGCTTTTTAGAAAGCCGTTTTTCAACATTTTCCACTTCTCCAGGTGTACCCAAGTTATCGCTAGGATACTCCGTAACGATAACTTTCATTTTTAATTTTATTTCTGCAGAAACTTTTCCTTCTGGTGTTACATCGACATCGAAAGAACGCTTATTCTTTTTAACCTTAATCGTCACATAATTCATTAATTCTGGTTTTTTGTTCTTAAAGATTTTCTTTGTTGTATTCATGGCGATTGTATGTTTTTCTCCGGTTAGCATCGTATATGTCACAGACAATGGTTCTCTTATTGTTCCGACCATCTTATGTTCATGGAACAAAGCTACACCACGAATACTTACTGTTTTTTTCAAAGGCTCTAGATAAGGGAGAGCAAAATCTTGACCAGGATCAAACATGACGGGACATACCGTCTGTATATTTTCTTTTGGAACGGTTGCAGATTCTTCGGCACTTATAATCGAATCTCTTAAGTATTCCCCAACGCCACTCGACATTTTAGGTTCTTCAAACCGGGTACTGATCACATCAGACGCTTTACCTTTTGCAACGGCTAATTTTGCATTCAAAGCGGATTTAGGATCTCGGTAAAAAACATCTAAAAGCTGATAAATATCTTTTTTTGCAGCATCTTCTCCGAAAAGAATGATCTGATTCTTGGAAGCGTCCAGCCTTTCTGCTACTCTTCTATCTAGTCTTAACCGGCTTTGCCGAGCTGTGTTGCCTGAAGCAGAGAATATTTGATTTACAATGTTCCCTTTTCCCGCTTCTGCAGCAACAGATTGAGGAACAGCTGCTGTAGTTAACACTTTTCCATCCTTTGTATAATCGAAGCCGCCAGCTGTTATAAGTTTAGTTTGATTAAGCATTGCTTGATCCCAGCAACCAGTTAGAAGAAGCAGAACGGGAAGGACAGTTAATATTTTTTTCATGAAGAAGCCGCTCCTTTCTCCTGCTTTTTCCTGAGCATGGCGATCAGTAGTAGAACGATTGGAAACATTGCAGAAAAAATGAGCGATGTAAGGCTTATATATTTATTCCAGATCAATACTTCTAGCTTTTCATTCGGAATGATTGCGATCATGGCACAAAAAATAGCTACATAAGGTGCTCCTTTTTGATGATCTTTTAGTTTAAAAAGAGTTTGTACACCTTTTGCTGTGATAAAGAGATAACTGATGAATGAAGTAGCCACTGATATGATCCACACTGATAGAAAGATCAAGTCGGTTCTTTCAATAATCGAAAACGAAAACGCTTTGAGCATATACAAGACAGGTTCAGGCACAATCACAATTTCCTCAGGGTTAAAATAAATATAAGTGGTAAAAACGATAAACGCATAAAGGACTGTTATACAAAAAGATGCAAACGAGATGACTTTTATTTTTTTGGCCGGCGTGCCGGTCGTATAAGCTAAAAACACAAGTGCCACATCAAATCCAAGAAGGGCTACTACAGCGTCAGAAGAGCTCTTAATAATGGTAAGTATTCCCGCTTGTCCGACTGGAAAAAGATAAAGAAAATGAACATCTGTATATGCGTACAAGATGAAAACGAACAAAATGAGAAGCAGTGGTGTAACAAGTACAAAAAATCTTACAATTTCTCTTGGGCTACTTGTAATAAAATAATATCCTGCGGCGGCCATAATAAAAATAATCACCCAATGAGGTGTTTCAAACAGAATCCATTTACCAACAATGCTGTTATACATGATTAAGATTAGAATTGAGATGAACGCAAAATGCATCGTGTAAATAAAGTTGAACACGAGACCTAAGTTTTTACCCATGATTTTTGGAAGAATCTCGTAAATCGTGTTCTGCGGAAATCTGTCACATAATTTCCAGATTGCCAATATTGAAAATTGAATCAACAAACCGGCAATGATCAGCGAAATCCATCCATCAATCTTAGCTTTAGTAAATAAAGAAAAGGGCAGAGATAATACACCTACACCGATTTGTGTCTGAACAACCAAAAAGAATAGCTGTCTATGCGTGATCGTATGACTATTCATGATTTATCCCACTTTCGTGTATGGTTAGCATTATCCACTTTTTGAGCAGTTACATCTTTAGGACGAGTGTTTTGTTTCCAAAACGGAGCACGTATGAACGCATCCTTTAAATCTGCTAAGTTCAAAGGAGCGATTGGGGCGAAGTAAGGCGATCCGAACGTGTAAAGTCTGCATAAATGAAAAATTAAGATCAGAAACCCGAAAACTATTCCCAAAAAACCTAATGTAGCTGCTGCAACCATGAACGGAAAACGTAAAATACGAACTGCAGCACTCATTTCATTTGACGGAACAATGTAAGCCGCAATGGCAGTAATCGCCACAACAATAATCATTAAATTTGATACAAGTCCTGCTTTAACGACAGCATCACCAATTACGAGACCACCAACGATTGCGATTGTGGAACCGATCCTGGTTGGAAGTCTTATAGATGCTTCCCGGATTAATTCAATCGTCAGCTCCATCAGAAGTGCTTCAAATAATGGGGGATAAGGGATATCCTCAAGTGAACTTTTTATCAGCAAAATGAGGCCGAACGGAATGACCTCAAAATGAAATGAAACGATAGCAATATATACAGCAGGTAATCCCATAGCAATAAAAAAACCCATGATTCGGACAAAACGGAAGAAGGAACCGATATGCCATCTTTTATTGTAATCATCTACAGATTGATAAAACGAAAAGAAATTTACAGGCATGACGTGCGCTGTAGGTGATGTGTCGTATATAAGGGCTACTCTGCCTTCCATTAAGTTTGCTGCAACACGATCTGGCCGTTCTGTACTGAGCATCTGCGGGAAAAAACTGAACGGTTTGTCTTCAATGCTCTCCTCAATATTTCCCGGAGTATAAACTGCATCAGCTTCAATGGATTTTATTCTTTTATCAACTTCCTTTACATGTTCAGGGTCACAAATATTGTCAACATATAATAAAGCGATTGTAGTATGAGTCTCTTTACCAACTTGGAGATATTTAACAGTCAATCTTGGTGTTTTTAACCGTTTTCGTACAAGTGCCAGATTCATTGACAGGTTTTCTATGAAACCTTCATGAGCACCGCGAATGATGGTTTCATTATCTGGTTCTGTTATATCTCTCTGTGTCTTCACTGGTGTTGACATGGCATAAAAACAAGATGTATCTTCAGTAAAAATAAGCGTGTTTGATTGCAGTAGCAGTTCCTGTACTTGTTTTATTTCAGTGTGCTTCTTTAGATCAATGCTCGCCATCTGTTTAAAAGAAGCAAAGTTGATTTCTTTATCAGTCACAAACAAAGGATTTAAGATCATGCTCTGGACGAGCTGTTTATCTACAATGGATTCAATATAAAGAAGAGCTATCCGGCTTTTATCAGAGGGAAGCTCAATCTCATGTGTCAATAAATCTTCAGTTGCAGAGAAAGGTTCTTTAACCTTCGTTAACATTTCATCTAGACTAAGCTTTTGAACCGTGACAGACTCGTTATCTTTCGAATTATCCTCTTGAGGGCTATCTTGCTGTATCGGAGCTTCTTTTTCTTGTATTAGCTTTTTGGGTTTCTTAAAAAAAGTCATAAAAACCTCATCCCGATTCTTGTGTAGTTTGCGTTAGTTTTTGCGGAATAAAAGCATTTATACGGAGATGTGCCTATTTTTGAAAAAATGAGTCAGAAATTGTCATTATGAGTAAAAATTTGTGATACGATATACAGATAAACAGAGAGAGAAGGGGGAGGCCGTATGACAGGAAGAGCTCAATTTATTCCTGCTTTAACAAAGCCTTATACATATTTTTCATTTTATAAAGAGTGGAAAGAAAAAGAAGGATTCTGGATTAGGTTTATTGCGATTTTAGCGGTCAGCGGATTGCTTCATGCATTATCCTTTTTTGCAGCATTTCCATCTTTTAAAACCATTTCATTCGTAGAAGCAGCAAAACTATCAGGAACAGAACAAGAACTTCTCAGATTTTTAATTTCTTTAGCGGGTGGAGTTTGGGGTATTATTGTACCGTTTCTCATTCTGCAAGCTGGAACACTATTTCTATACGCATTCTTTCGAGATATCGGCTACAAAGCTCTTTTTTATGTAATGAGTGTTGTGTATGTGCTTTTTTTAATTGGATTAGCATTCGAGCTGCCGTTTCAATTTGCTATAGGTGCTGAAGAAGTTGTTCAGCCGTTAGGTTTTGGATTTGCAGGTGTTCTGTTTTTTAAGTATGGTTTTTGGCAGGAATTGTTAAATTTAATCAATGTATTTACCCTATGGGGCTCAGTTGTCATTTACTTTGCATTAAGACAGTTATCATTTAAAGCAAAAAGCTACTGTTTAGCCGTTACAATCGGCGGATCTGTTTTCTGGATTATTTTATATTCCATATATGCTGCATTAGTCAGCGGACAATTGGTGTAAGGGGGCTAGCAAATGAATAAGTTGAAGTGGATAGCGACTGGCATAATAATTGTCCTCCTGCTTGTGATGAATTTATTAATTTTCGATAAAAAAGAGTCTTCAGCAGTTGTAGCACCAAGACTTGAGACTACACTTTCCAAAGAAAGAGATTTTTCAAAAAAACATGAAGTAACAGGAATTGCTTATTCCAAAAACACTTTCGATATTTATCAAAATGACTCATTAGGATCGATAAAAGAAATAATGGTGAACCCGGGTGATACGGTTTCTGCTGGCCAGACACTTGTTACATACGAAAACAATGAGATAGAACAAGAACTTCGAACCCTAAAAAGGGAAAAAGAAGCTGCAGATGTGCGTGCAGATCATTATTCTAGTCAGATAAGCGAATGGGAAAGTGAACTATCAAGCTTTGACGAAGAGAAAGACAGTGCTGATGCGAAAGTCAGAATTCAAGAGCAATTGAGCAATGCTGAACTTCAAGAAGAGCTTGCAGAAAATGAAAGCTCAGTAATATCCGATGAGATCAGCGATTTGGAAGATCGTCTTGATGCTCTTTCAGTAAAAAGTCCTGCAGATGGAGTAGTTTCAGAAGTTAATGGCATTCAAGACCAAAAGCCCGTTTTGACAATTGTTGGACAAGGGAACTTTGAATTGAAAGCTGCAGTTAAACAAGAGATTGCTGGTTTCGTAAAAACAGGAGATTCTGTCCAAATTGAGTCACCTGGTATTAAGAAAAAGCTTAACGGAACTGTTCAAACGGTTTTGCCAACAGACGAGGATCAGACTTTTACGTTAACAGTTCTTGTAGAGGATGAAGCTGCTTGGGTAGAGGGGCAGACTGCGAAAATCATCGTTTCTGAAAAATTAGCGGAAAACGCAGTAAGTGTTCCAAAGAAAGCTGTCTTGAAAGATGATGGTAACAAATACGTGCTAATTATCGTAAAAGAAAAGCTGTACAAGATGAAAGTTGAGACTGGTATTGAGCAAAACGGTTTCGCTCAGATAAAGAAAGGTCTTAAAAAGGACCAAGCTATCGTATTAAATCCTTCTCCAGTATTTGTTTCAGGGCAGCCGGTGTTTAAAAACTAGGACCCTTTTAGTAAACTTTGTTGGTATTTGAAAGAGTTGATTTCCGCTCCAGGATGCTCGCTTTCCACGGGGCGTGCGGTGAGCCTCCTGCCGCTTTGCGCCATTAGGAGTCTCCACCTGACCGCTCGTCCCGTAGGACAAGGAAGGGTTCGACAGCTTGACATCGCACGAAGAAAATGTGATTTTTCATTTTCGAGGATCTCGCACCTTGCGCTCCAATCAACTTGGTCAATGAAGTGTTTTTAAAATACAGCAAAAAAAATAAACAAAAAAGGGATGCGGATTACGCGTCCCTTTTTGCATGTATAAGTGATTTTGGTGCTGTGAAAATCTGTGTGTTTTGCTGTTTTGGGTCAAACAGAGCAATCAGCAAATATGATGTTTCTGGATGATGTACAATTTGCTCTGATAATGGATCGATGGCGGTTTCTGTAACAAAAGCATGCTTATAAATGTCTTTTTCAGAAAGTACCGGGAAACCTTCAATCAACTCAGGTGACTGCGCTAGCAGTGATAAAACCTTAGATGTTTCTTCTTTGTTTTGTGTATTTTCCCACCATGGCTTGCGTGGCTTAAACTGCTGGCGCTCCAGATAGTCAAGTTTCATAAGGCTTTCAGCTGCCGGCAAAGCGTGCGGTGCAGATTCTTTTAAGAATGCGATCAGTCGTTTATATAGATCTTCAAGCTGATGACCGATTCTGGACCACCCTCTTGTCTCCCAATACGTTCCGAACTCCTGGAAAAAATCAAATGGCGATTCAAACACATGGTTGATCAAATATTTTACCGTGTGATCCATTCGATGATCGTTCCAATATTTCTCCAATACGTCTTCTACTTGCTTAATGCGGATGATTTCGTCAAACGTCAGGACGTTGTTTCCTAGAATTTCATATGGAGAATGATCCATATAAACGTAATCGTGCTTCTCAGCTGTGAGACGAAGTCCTGTACCGCGAAGCATTTTCAGGAAACCTAACTGTACTTCCTCAATCCCAAACGCAAAAACATCGTTAAATGTTTTACGGAACGAACTGTAATCTTCTTCAGGCAATCCAGCGATCAAGTCTAAATGCTGAACGATCTTGCCACCGTCACGCACTGTAGTAACGGTACGGGTAAGTTTCTCGAAATTTTGTCTGCGCTGAACAAGCTCGTTTACCGCATCATTGGTTGATTGAACACCGATTTCAAATCGGAACAATCCTTTCGGAGCATGTTCATTTAAATAATCGATCACTTCTGGTCTCATAATATCTGCTGTGATCTCGAACTGGAACACGACACCAGGCCTGCGGTTCTCGATTAAAAAGGAGAACATTTCAAGCGCATAATCACGGCGAATATTGAAGGTTCTATCTACGAACTTAATAATTTTCGCTCCGTTATCCATCAAGAAGATCAAGTCATCCTTAACAAGATCAGGATTAAAATAACGGACACCTACTTCGATTGAAGATAAGCAGAATGCACATGAATAAGGACAGCCGCGGCTCGTCTCAAAATAGGTGATGCGTTTGGAAAGAGATGCTACGTCTTCCTCAAACCGAAATGGTGAAGGGACAGTTTTTAAATCCAGCTTTTCACGCGGTCCATTGATTTTCGGTTTACCATCTTTTCTGTATGCAAGACCAGCTACAGTTTCGAACGACTCGTTATTCTGAATCTGACCAAGCAAGTGTTTGAATGTTTCCTCGCCTTCATTCACAACGATAAAATCGACTTCTGGAATACGATCTAGCCAGTATGCAACATCATAAGAAACCTCTGGACCGCCGAGGACGATCTTCGTTTCAGGCTTGATCTTCTTAAACATCTGAATAACCTTGATGGTTTCTTCAATGTTCCAGATATAACAGCTGAAACCAAGGACATCTGGCTGCTGGCTGTATAGGTCTGTCACAATATTCAGCGAGGGGTCTTTTATCGTGAACTCGCGGATCGTTACAGGAAATTCAGGTTCACTGTATGCTTTTAAATATCTTAAAGCAAGACAAGTGTGTATATATTTTGCATTTAACGTACTTAGTACAGTTTTCATGGTTTCATTACCTCATTACGTTTACCCATATAACTGGGTGATTTAGATGACACACTATTTTACCATATTTTAAAACGAAGAAAAAACTAGATCTGTCTGGAATTATTAACAGCAAATTTCTTTACGGTACAAAGCCAGGAGCTATATAGTAGAACTAATCAACATGAAAGCGTTTTTTAAGAGGAGGAGTTTAGACAAAATGAAACTTGTGTCTGCAGTTCAAAATGGATATTCATTTATAGGAATGGTAAAGGATGATGCTGTAATCAATGTATCAGCTCTAGCAGCTTCAATGGAAAAAGAGATGCCTCATACCTTATTAAATGGGATTCAACAAGGAGAAGAATTCACTTCTGCTGTTCAAGATCTTGTGAATTCTGCAAAAGCCGCAGATTATACATATCCTTTGGAGGAGATTCAGCTATTAGCACCGATTCCGCGCCCTTCTAAAAATGTTTTTTGTATTGGAAAAAATTATCGTGACCATGCGATAGAAATGGGCAGCGAAGCAGATATTCCTGAAGATATCATGGTATTCTCCAAAGCTCCAACAGCAGTTATTGGTCATGGGGAGGGTATTCCGAGCCATGCGAATATTACGGATCAATTAGATTACGAAGGAGAGCTAGCCGTAGTTATCGGCAAAACGGGAACAGGAATCAGTAAGGCAGAAGCCATGGATTACGTGTTTGGCTACACAATTATCAACGATATCACAGCACGTGATCTGCAGCAGAAACATAAGCAATTTTTGCTCGGAAAAAGCTTAAATGGTACATGTCCGATGGGTCCTTGGATCGTACATCATTCTGAGATCTCAAATCCAGAGAATCTCATGATTGAAACGAAAGTAAATGGGGAAGTGCGTCAGAAAGGGAATACATCTGACTTTATTTTTGACATACGGACGATGATCGCTGAACTATCAAAAGGTATGACACTTGAAGCAGGAGACATTATCGCAACAGGGACGCCGGCTGGTGTAGGAAAAGGAATGAAACCCCCAGTGTTCCTCAAAGCCGGTGATACGATTGAAATCACAATAGAAGGAATCGGGACGCTTCGTAATGAAATAGTAGAATGAGGTCGAATTTTACTAGTTACATAGAGGAGGAATTCACATGGAAAAACTGCTTTATATTAACGGTTCATGGACAGGAAACTCTCTTGAAAAAATAGAGGTATTTAACCCTGCTAATGGCGAAGTTGTCGGTACAGTGCCATCATGCGGAAAGGAAGAGACGGATGCTGCAATTGATGCAGCTCATGACGCTTTTGCAGGATGGTCTAAACTGACTGCCTATGAGCGCGCTGACTACCTCATGAAACTTCATGACTTGATGATTGAAGAAAAAGAAGAAATCGCGGAACTGATGACGTTAGAAATGGGAAAACCATTAAAAGAATCTGTAGGTGAAGTGATGTATGCAGCTTCTTTTATCAAGTGGTACGCTGAGGAAGGCAAGCGTGTTTACGGCAGAACGATTCCCTCAAGCGCTGGAAATAAAAGAATGCAAGTATTGCGTCAGCCAGTTGGAGTAGTAGCGGCAATCACACCGTGGAACTTCCCGGCTGCCATGATCACGAGAAAGCTTGGTCCGGCACTTGCAGCAGGCTGTACATTTATCGTGAAGCCGCCAAAAGAAACCCCTCTAACCGCTATAAAACTAGTAGAACTCGCAGATAAAGCAGGCTTTCCAAAAGGGGTTATCAACCTTGTAACAGGTTCATCCTCTATTATCGGGAAAGCCATCATGGATTCTGAAAAAGTAAGAAAAGTAACATTTACGGGCTCAACAGAAATCGGGAAAAAGCTGATCGAACAAAGCGCGGCAACAGTTAAAAATGTATCGATGGAGTTAGGCGGCCATGCACCTGCAGTCGTACTTGATGATGCGGATCTGAAAAAGGCAGTAACAGGAATCGTAGCTTCAAAGTTTCGTAATGCAGGTCAAACGTGTATCTGTATCAATAGAGTTTATGTTCAGGAAAACGTATACGATGAGTTTGTAGAACTCGTTGCAGCTGAAGCAAAAAAACTAAAAGTAGGAAACGGGCTTGAAGAAGGTACAGATATCGGGCCGATCATCAATAAAGACGGCTACGAAAAAATATCTGAGCATGTGGAAAACGCTGTTAACGCCGGAGCAGAATGTGTTACTGGCGGAAAAGGAAAAGCAGAGAACGGGGCGTACTATTACGAACCGACTGTGCTGAAAAACGTAACGCAAGATATGCTTATTATGAATGAAGAGACATTCGGACCGGTTATTCCGATTCACAAGATCAGTTCTATTGAAGAAGGGATCACTCTTGCTAACACGAGTCCATTTGGCTTAGCAGCTTACGTGTACACCGAGAACATGTCAAAAGGAACTCAAATTGTTGAGGGATTAGATTACGGAATCATCGGCTGGAATGATGGGGTGCCATCAGCTGCTCAAGCACCATTTGGCGGTATGAAAGAAAGTGGCCTTGGACGTGAAGGCGGAGTCGAAGGAATGGAAGCTTACCTTGAAACGAAATATGTGAGTTTTGTTCTATAAATCTGTATAGAAACCAGGTGATTTTGATGGATTTAGGATTAAAAGGTAAAAATATACTCGTCCTTGCTTCAAGTAAAGGACTTGGTAAAGCGTGCGCATTGCAGTTTGCCAGAGAAGGTGCGAACGTCATGCTCACAAGCAGAGATGAACAGCAGTTATCACAAACCGCTGAAGAAATAAAAAGCGAAACAGGAGCAGATGTACATTATAAAAAGTGTGATATCACACAGCGGAATGAGATCGATGAACTCGTTGCAGAAACAGTAGAGAAGTTCGGAAGCATCGATGTTTTGGTGAACAATGCCGGCGGTCCGCCAGCTGGTAACTTTAACGATTTTGAAGATGAACACTGGCAGGGAGCGTTTGAACTTACACTCTTGAGCCTAGTGCGGACAGTGCGTGCGGTTACACCTAATATGAGAAAAAGTGGCGGCGGACGCATCGTCAACATTGCCTCATCTTCTTTTAAACAGCCGATCGATGGTCTGATTTTATCTAACACATTCCGTACAGCGATCAATGGCTTATCGAAGAGTCTTTCCCAAGAACTTGGAAAAGAAGGAATCCTAATTAATACGATTGGTCCAGGGCGCATCGGCACGGACCGAGTAGGTGAACTCGATCAAATGGCTGCAGAGAAGAAAGGTGTCTCTGCGGAAGAAGTGAAAGCAGCAATGGAAAGCGGCATTCCGCTAGGACGATATGGTGAGCCTGAAGAGTTTGCAAAGATGGTCGTGTTCTTGTGCTCTGGCGCTAACACGTATGTTACAGGGCAGTCATTATTGATTGATGGTGGTATGGTTAAAGCGTTGTAATATGGAAAGAAGCAGCGGCGGCTGCTTCTTTTTTGTCTAATTGAGGGGTATACAGCATGCTGAAAATGTCGAGGATTGTAGACTCGTGGATAAATGTCCAAAACTTTTTGATTGAGGGTCAAAACTCGTGGATAAACAGGTGAAACTTTTGGATTGGACCCCATTTTTTTTGGATTCAACCACTCAGTTAACGCTTAATACCCCTGACGGTATAACGTACGGCCGTTTCGGAACCTCAAACTAATGGCTTTCCATCCCATAAAAACGAAAAAGCTGACTCCATAAGAGTCAGCTCTCCATATCAATTAAACAGAAAGTACGTTTTTAATGCGCTCGATCGCCCAATCTAAGTCTTCTTCAGAAATGATCAGCGGAGGTGCGAAGCGGATGACGTTTTCATGTGTTTCCTTACATAATAAGCCTTGCTCTTTTAATTTTTCACAGTGAGAACGAGCTGGTTCGTTCAGCTCAACTCCGATAAATAACCCTTTTCCGCGAACTTCTTTAATCGCTGGGTTATCAATCTTCTTAAGCTCGCCTAGGAAATACTCACCAAGCTTTAATGAACGCTCAACCAAGTTCTCCTCAACCAGTACTTCAAGAGAAGCTACAGAAACTGCGCAAGAAAGCGGGTTTCCTCCAAATGTTGATCCGTGTGATCCAGGGTTGAATACACCAAGGATTTCGCGGTTAGCTGCCACACAAGAAATCGGCATTACGCCTCCGCCAAGTGCTTTTCCTAGAATGTACATGTCTGGCTCAACTTCTTCCCAGTCACAAGCGAACATTTTACCAGAACGGCCAAGACCAGATTGGATTTCATCCGCTACAAAAAGAACATTATCAGATTTACACAGTTCAAGAGCTTCCTTCAAGAATCCTTCACGCGGTATAACGATTCCTGCTTCACCTTGGATCGGTTCTAATACAAAAGCAGCAGTGTTAGGTGTAATCGCAGCCTTCAATGCATCTAGATCGCCGTAAGGAATTACTTTGATTCCTGGTAGCATAGGACCGAATCCGCGCTGATAATCGGGATCAGAACTCATGGATACTGCAGTCATCGTACGGCCGTGGAAGTTTCCTTCGCATACGATGATTTCCGCTTGGTTGTCAGCAACGCCTTTTACATCATATGCCCATCGGCGAACCGTTTTGATTGCTGTTTCAACAGCTTCAGCACCAGTGTTCATAGGAAGCACCATGTCTTTTTTCGTCAGGCTTGATACTTTTTCATAAAAATCACCCAGCTGATCGTTGTGGAATGCACGAGACGTAAGTGTTACTTTGTCTGCTTGATCTTTAAGAGCCTGGATGATTTTAGGGTGGCGGTGTCCTTGGTTTACCGCAGAATATGCACTAAGCATATCCATGTAACGGTTTCCTTCAGGATCTGTTACCCATACCCCTTCAGCTTTTGAAATGACGATCGGCAGTGGATGGTAGTTTTGTGCACCATACTGCTCCGTTTTAGAAATAACAGTTTCTGTGTTTTTAGTCTGTGTCTGTTTCATAGGAAACACCTCTATTCTGCAAAATTTCTCACAGTGCTATTATACCAATGAAAGTGCTTACTTTACAGGGGGAACTCTTTTGATTGTCTTGTTGGATCGACTTCGTGGTATATTAATATGGAGAATTATACATAGGAGGATATATTTATGATTCATGCACATGTTACATCTTGGTTTCTGGCTCTCATTTTGTTTTTTGTAACGTATATGCTATACAAAAAAAATGCCGGAAAAAAATCTAAAATTTTTCATATGATTCTGCGAGTTTTGTATCTAGCAATACTTGCAACAGGGGGACACTTGCTAGCTGGCTATCTTACAGATCCGGGAATTGTAAATAAAGGTCCGCTTATTATTAAAGGGACTTTAGGCTTAGTAATGATCGGATTGATGGAAATTATTCTTGTTCAACGTAAACGCGGAGAAGGCCGTTTAATGAACTGGGTGTTTTTCTGGGTATCATTGGTATTAGTATTATTCTATGGTTATATCGTACTTGGATAATTGTTTTAGAGGAAATCGTCTGATCGTATATCAGACGATTTTTTTATATGGTAAAAATAACCACCAATAGTCCTGTTAAAATATTGAACGTTGCACCGATATTAATAATGGCATTATGCCCAAAGCGATACGATTGTTCTTTTAGCAGATGAGGTGTAATCATGAGAACCATCAATTATATAGATAAAAAAGAAATTGAAATAAAGTTAAAAATGACGGAGCAATCACAAGAAATAGATGACCTCTTAGCGATGTCACACTTGGTTCAAGCGAGCGCGAAAGAAATGGAGCAGTTGAATAATACACTCCTCGAGTCTGAACAGCGGTACAAATCGTTATTCGAACACAATCCTGATATGATCTATTCAATGAATATGAACGGATATATTACGAGTGTGAATCCGGCACTTGTACAGACGTTAGGATTTTCTGAAACAGATATGCTCCAGGCTCATGCTTTAAATTTCGTATGTAAAAAAGATCATAAGCGAGTTGTTGAACATTTTCGACTTGCTATACATGATAAACCGCAGACTTTTGTTACGAGTATCAGGAAAAAAGACGGCAGCGAAATTGTTTGCAGCATTACAAACATACCGATCGTTGTGAATCAGTCTGTTGTTGGTGTGTACGGAATAAGCAAAAATATAACGTGGCAGAAAAATGCAGAAGAAAAGATTGAAAGACTTGCTTTTCATGACTCGCTTACGGGCTTGCCGAACCGAAGTCAATTCGAGAAAAGACTTCGTGAGTTTGTAGAAGAAAACCAACACACCAAGAACAAACTAGCTGTCATGTTTATAGATATTGACCATTTTAAAATTATTAATGAAAGTCTAGGTCACCATATCGGCGATGTTGTATTAAAGCATGTTAGCAAGCAGCTTAGACAGACGATTAAGGGGGAAGACCTTTTATGCCGTTTTGCAGGAGATGTGTTCACGCTTATCCTGCCAACGCTCGATAAGCCTGGAGAAGTGATAGACACAGCGAACAGAATTGGAGAAGCACTAAAAATGCCGATCTACTTAGACGGACAAGAATATACCGTCAGTGCTTCGATCGGAATCAGCATCTACCCAGACGATAGTATGGACGCGGATGTATTGATAAAAAATGCTGACATTGCCCTTCACAAGGCAAAAGAAAAAGGACGCGGCAAGCGTGAGTTTTTTACTGGTGAAATGAACGCATTTACACTTGAACGCCTTAAGCTCGAAGGCTATTTAAGAAAAGCTATTCAAAAAGGAGAGCTCCAGCCTTACTTTCAGCCGCAGCTTTGTATGAAGACGGAAAGAATTACAGGTTTCGAAGCCCTTCTACGATGGAATCACCCGGAACTTGGTCTAGTCTCACCGATGCAATTTGTTCCGCTTGCAGAAGAAATAGGATTGATAGATGACATTGGAAGATTTGTTCTCTTTGAATCTTGTAAACAGCTAAGACGCTGGCACGATGAAGGTGCACACCATCTTTCTATATCTGTAAATGTTTCAGGAAGACAGTTTCAGAGATTGTCTTTCGTGTATGAAGTAAAAGAGGCGCTGCAAACGTCAGGTATACCCGCTGAGTGTTTGCATTTGGAGTTAACCGAAAGCACGATGATTCACAATGTGCAATACAGTATAAGCATTATGCAAGAATTAAGAGAACTCGGTGTAAAGCTATCGATTGATGATTTTGGCACAGGCTATAGTTCACTCAGCTACTTAAAAGATTTTCCTGTTGATTCACTTAAAATCGATCAAAGCTTTATCCGTCACTTGAGTGATGATTTTTTCAATACAAGTGATGCTGCTATCATCAAAGCTATTATTATGATGTGTGAAGGATTATCGTTAAGCACAGTTGCAGAGGGTGTTGAAACATACGAACAGCTGAAGCTTCTTCGTGAATATGGCTGCCACACAGCACAAGGATATATCATCAGTAAACCAATGCCTGCTAATGAGGCTCAACTTTTTTTAAAAGAATTTCTTAAAATGAAAAACAGCACATCCTAATGATCCAGAGGGTGTGCTGTTTTGTTTATTAGTTATTTTCCTTCTTGAGCTCAGCTAGAGAATCTTTGTAATTATGCCTGACAATACCTTTTTCCGTAATAATAGCTGAAATATACTCAGCGGGTGTTACGTCAAAAGCAGGGTTGAATACTTTAATTCCTTCAGGTGCAATACGGATACCATTTATATGGGTGACCTCTTCTTCAGGACGCTCCTCGATCGGAATATCTTCACCGCTTGCTGTTCCTAAATCTAAAGTAGACAAAGGGCAAGCGACATAAAAGGGAATACCCAATGCTTTAGCTTGGAGAGCTAATCCGAATGTTCCGATTTTGTTCGCGGTATCTCCATTAGCAGCAACCCGGTCACAGCCGACGATGACGGCTTTAATGTTTTTTGTTTTAAGAGTATGTGCTGCCATATTGTCTGTAATCAGCGTTACATCTATATCATTTGCCTGCAGCTCCCAAGCTGTTAGACGAGATCCTTGGAGAACAGGGCGTGTTTCGTTCGCATATACGGAGAGATTCCAGCCTCTTTCTTTTGCCAGATGAAAGGGAGCAAGTGCAGTACCGTATTTACTCGTTGCAATCGCGCCAGCATTACAGATCGTCATTACTGCATCACCATCTTGTAAAAGTGAAAGAGCATATTCACCAATCTTGCGGCACGTGTTTTCATCTTCTGTCTGAATGTTAATCGCTTCTTGCTCGATCTTTTCTTTAGCATCTTCTACCGAAACAGCTTTAGATGCCACAAGAACTACACGGTCGAGTGCCCAAAATAAGTTAACAGCTGTTGGCCGGGAAGAGCCAAGGTAATTTCGCTGAACTTGCAGGTTTGATAAAAATGATCCAAGGTCATTTTCTTTCTCGCTGTTGCTCCAAAGAACAAGTCCAAAAGCCGCCGCGATGCCGATTGCAGGTGCACCCCGCACCTTAAGTTTTGAAATAGCGTCCCACACATGTTCAATGCTTGTCACATTCAAGTAAACAGTGTGATGGGGAAGCTGCTGCTGATCTAAGATAAGAAGGTGGTCCGTCCGGTATCGAACAGAAGGGACCCATTTTTCAGCTACCGTCATTCTTTATGCACCTCTAATCCAGTCCGTTAATTGAGTGATACTTGTAAACTTTCTTTGGTTTTTTATGAGATAACTTCCTAATTCAAGCGCTTTTTTCTTATAAAAAAGCTCAATATCTTTCTGTTCGATGGAATCAAGGTCGGCAACATGTGCAAGGCCGATCGTTCTTCGTATCATTTCACATCCGGCAAATCCAATCGCTTCTTGCAAGGTGTGCTGAAGGAAATTCTCAAGGACTCCTTCTGTTTTTGTAAAAGGATCTGATGACTTCTCTTGCCATAGTTCTTTAAAAGTTTTCGTGTATGTCTCCCAAGTTTTTTCGATCGTTTGAAGCAGGAAAGACTGTACAGATTCACGATGGAACGGTTCTTTTGCATGTGCGTTTTGTGAAAGGTGATTCAGAGCCAAATTCGCAAAAAAGTGCGCAAGATCAAAACCGGCTGGACCATAGAAAGCAAACTCAGGATCAATCACTTTTGTTGAGTTTTCTTTTACAAAAATACTTCCTGTATGAAGGTCGCCATGGAGGAGAATCTCAGCTCTCGTTAAGAAAGAGAATCGGAGTTGAGCGACTTCACGAAGCAAATCTTGATCTGCCCAGATTTTTTCAACATCCTTTTGAAGTTCAACAGGAAAATCGTTTGTGTCATGGTCAAAAAAAGGATCAGTAAATACTAAGTCCTCAGTTATCTTGCAAAGTTCTGGGTTAGAAAATTGCTTCACCTGTTCTTTTTTATCAAAAGGGTGCAGGTAAAAATCACTTGAATAAAAAGCGGTGTTTGCTGCAAATGTTCCGATATCATCTGCAAGTTGCGGATACGTATTCCCTTCAATCAAACCTTTTCGCAAAATGACATGGTCTGAAAGGTCTTCCATCACTGTTACAGCTAAGTGTGAATCAGAGTAATAAACTTTTGGTACGAGATGCGGAACAGACGCAGCCTCTTGCAATAAAGCATCACTTTCGATTCTGGCTCTGTCTAGGGTGAGCGGCCAGCTTTCCCCGACTACTTTTGCATATGGTAAGGCTTGTTTTACGATTAACGCTTTATTGGATATAAGATCCTCAATATGAAATACAAGATTTAAGTTGCCATCGCCTATTTCTTTTACAATGAGTTCATTTACTGCTGACTCATCGAAAAAGTTCAAAGACTTTACAACATCAATTACTGTTCGTTCGTTCAACGGTTCATACACAGATTTTACTTCAACGCTCATTTTTGTTCCCCCCGGAATGATTGAAAAATAAAAAGGACCTCTTTTCGTATAAGAAAAGAGGCCCGGAAAGACAGTTGTCCCGTGCCTCTTATCTTAGCAAAACGATCTGTTTTGCTGGAATTAGCACCGTGCCATACGCTGATTTAAGATAAAAATTCAGCGGCTCCCCTTAATAATGCGGGCGCCCCATCTCACAATGGTATTACGGTCGGTTGCTGGGTTTCATCGGGCCATATCCCTCCACCTGCTCTTGATAAGAGACCAATTATTCAGTTCGTTAAAAGCGAAATAATATTCGCGCAATTCATAATCGTTATACTACAATGTTTGGAAAGGTTTTGTCAAACTTTTTTTTGATAGCTGTTCTCGTAAATCCTGTTAGTATGAGAAGGGTTGATTTCCGCTCCAGGCACTCGCTTTCCGCGGGGCGGGCGGTGAGCCTCCTGGCGCTTTGCGCCTTTAGGAGTCTCACCTGTCCCACTTCAAAGAAGTTCTTGCTCCTGCGTCTGCAAGTTAATGCTAACGCAGTGAGCTTCCTCGTCGCATGCCTTGCGGAGAAGCTTCTCAGGTAGCAGGCACGCACCTTGCGCTCCAATCAACTATTCGGCGATGTACATTCAAAAAAGATCGACAACAACAAACCTTATGATAATGGGGAATGCTCGATTTCCCCAACGGGTAAGTTAAGCTAGCCAAATGCTCACTTAGTAAAGATCCACACGGCGGTCCTTAAATACAGGAACCTTCGCGCGCACTTCATCAACCAATTCAGGAGAGATCTCAGCAGAAAGAATTTCTTCTTCTGAAACGGAGGCCTCTGTGACAATATCGCCCCAAGGATCGATGATCATCGATTGACCTGCAAATGTGTTGTTCGGATCGCTTCCAACACGATTACAAGCTATAACATAGCATTGATTTTCGATAGCCCGGGCAATTAAAAGAGCTCGCCAGTGAGTCTGCCGTTGGATGGGCCATTGAGCAGGAACAAATAAAACTTTTGCGCCTTTTATAAAAGGCATGCGTATCCACTCAGGAAAACGGATATCATAGCAGATTGCTGCAGAAGACATCATTCCATCAACAGTGAAAATACAGCTTTCTTTGCCAGGAGCGATATATTTTTCTTCTTCCATAAGCGTAATAAGGTGTGCTTTTGAGTAAGTTCCGATATGCTGACCGTTTCTGTCGAAGCTCAGCATTGTATTATAAACATCATTACCTTTACGAAACGCTACAGATCCGCCAACAATGTTAATTCCAAATTCTTTGGCAAGTGAACCAAGCCGGTTTTTTGCTTTTTCGCCGTTTTCATCACTAATTTCGTCTAGCCGGGTCAGATCATACCCTGTATCCCAAAGTTCAGGAAGTACAATGGTGTCAGGGTTGTGAAGGATAACCGCCTCGCGAATTTTTTTCTCGATATGCTTCATATTTTTTTCGGGATTTCCGAATTGGACATCCACTTGTATACATACTATTTTCACAAAAAACACTCCTATCTGACTTGAAAATACCAAAAAAAGTCTTTACAGAATTTCCTTAAGCGTATAACATAACTGATTAGAATTTCAAGAACATTCAAATTAGACTGGAAGTGATCGTTTGAAACGTTTTGAACAGGCAGAGGTCATGGGGAAACTGCCGGAGCAATTTTTTGCTAAACTTGTAAAAAAAGTAACTCATTACGTGGAGCAAGGCTATGACATTATTAATCTGGGTCAAGGGAACCCGGACCAGCCTACACCAAGTCATATTGTTGAAGCGTTAAAAGAAGGGGCAGGCAATCCTGCATATCACAAATACTCACCGTTTCGCGGACATTCTTTTTTAAAACAGGCCGCAGCAGATTTTTATAAAAGAGAATACGGAGTAACTCTGGATTCGGAAAAAGAAGTGGCTGTATTGTTCGGAGGTAAAACGGGTTTAGTAGAGTTATCACAATGCTACTTAAACGCAGGTGACACTGCACTTGTACCAGATCCCGGCTATCCAGATTACTGGTCAGGAATTGCAATGGCAGGGGCGAAAATGGAGACAATGCCACTGTTAGCAGAGAATGCTTTTTTACCCGATTATAATCGTTTAGATGAAAATGTGCTGCAAGATGCTAAGCTTATGTTTTTAAACTATCCAAACAATCCGACCGCAGGCGTCGCTACGAAAGAGTTCTTTGAAGAGACTATTGAACTTGCAAAAAAATATGATATTTTAGTGTGCCATGATTTTGCGTACGGTGCGATTGGATTTGAAGGCAAAAGGCCAGTCAGCTTTTTAGAGGCTGATGGGGCAAAGGAAGTTGGCATTGAAATCTATACACTTTCCAAAACGTACAATATGGCTGGCTGGCGTGTCGGCTTTGCAGTCGGAAATGAGGAAGTCATTGAATCTATCAACCTTCTTCAAGATCATTTTTATGTCAGCCTATTTGGAGCAGTTCAGCATGCAGCGGCCGCTGCACTTAATGAATCCCAGGAATGCGTGCATGAGCTGGTTGCGACATATGAAAAAAGACGCGACGCTTTTATCGGCAGGTTAAAAGATAACGGGTGGAACGTTCAAGCTCCAAAAGGGTCGTTCTTCTGCTGGCTGCCAGTTCCTGAGGGATACACGTCAGAAACGTTTGCGGATCATTTACTAGAAAAAGCGCATGTTGTCGTTGCTCCAGGTATCGGATTTGGGAAAGAAGGAGACAAATACGTGCGTGCTGGATTGCTTACTTCAGAAGAAAGACTGATTGAAGCAGCTGACCGGATCGCAAAAGTCATATAAAAAATAGGTTGACAGAATCTTCATGCGCTGTCATAATCACAATTAATATTATATTCTAACAATTTGCACTCTTATTAAGAGCAGGTGGAGGGACTAGCCCGATGAAACCCGGCAACCATTCAGCTAATGATTTAGCTGAAAACGGTGCTAATTCTTGCAGTCAAATAGACTGAGAGATGAGAGGAAGCGGAACTAACGTTTATTAGCGCCCCTTCCTTTTGGATGGGGCCTTTTTATGTGCTTGAAAGGAGTTTATAAATATGGGAAAAGTAACAGCGACCTATTTGGTTCATGATAAAAAAGGAAATTTAAATAAAAAAGCGGAAGGCATTGCACTGGGATTGACAGTAGGATCTTGGACGGATCTGCCGCTGCTTGAGCAAGAACAGCTTCAAAAACATAAAGGTGTTGTAGAAAGCGTCGTTGAATTGGAGCGTGACGAAGCCACAGATCGGTTTTTAGGGAGTCAGCGTACAAGAGGATTGCTGAAGATCTCTTATCCTTCTGCAAATTTTTCTAACGATATTCCAGCGATTTTAACAACTGTCTTTGGCAAGCTGTCTCTTGATGGAGAGATTAAGCTCGTAGATTTGGAGTTTGATAAACAGCTGGAATCGAGTTTTCCGGGACCGAAGTACGGAATATCTGGAATACGTGAGATTCTAAGCGTCCAAAACCGTCCGCTGGTGATGAGTATTTTTAAAGGAGTGCTGGGAAAAGATCTCTCATTCTTTAAACAACAGCTTTATGAACAGGCAGTTGGCGGCGTCGATCTAGTGAAGGATGATGAGATTCTTTTTGATAATCCGCTGACACCTTTCGAGGATCGCATTAAAACGGCTAAAGAAGTACTGCAGCAGGTGGAAGATCGCACTGGTGAAAAAACGCTGTACGCTGTTAACTTAACGGGGAGAACAAGTGACCTGCGTGATAAAGCTAGGCGTGCAGCTGAATTAGGTGCAAATGCATTGCTCTTCAATGTACTTTCATATGGACCTGATGTGCTTCAGGAGCTGGCAGAAGATAACGAAATACCTCTTCCGATCATGGCACATCCTGCATTGTCGGGAGCATTCGGTTCATCTTCTCTTTATGGAATCGGTTATTCTGTATTGCTCGGAAAACTTTTGCGCTATGCAGGAGCAGATTTAGTATTGTTCCCTTCACCATATGGAAGTGTGGCACTTGATCGAAATGAAACACTAAACATTGCAGAAGCTTTAACGACAGAAGATATTGCGTTGAAAAAATCATTCCCGGTTCCATCAGCTGGAATTCACCCAGGATTAACGCCTGTATTGTTTAACGATTTTGGATTGGACAGTGTTATCAATGCTGGGGGAGGAATTCACGGTCATCCTGATGGAGCTGCAGGCGGGGCACGAGCATTCCGTCAGGCTGTAGATGCAGCAGCTTCAGGAAAAGATCTTGAAAACTATGCCGAGAAACACCCGGAACTTCAAAAAGCTTTGGAGTTATGGGGCGGAGTGCCTGTAACATGACACGTAAAGTAATCTTCTGTGATTTCGACGGAACTGTAACTGAGAGGGACAATATCGTAGCCATAATGGAAGAGTTCGCTCCAGATGGATGGCAGCCGATTGTAAACGATATCTTAAACGAAAGCATTTCAATTCGAGAAGGAGTAGGAAAGCTTTTCTCGCGGATTTCTTCAGACAAGAAGGAGGAAATCATTAATTTTGTTCTAACCCGTTCCAAAATTAGAGATGGTTTTCAAGAATTTATCGATTTTACGAAGCAAGAAAGCATTCCGCTTTATATCGTTAGCGGAGGCATTGATTTCTTTGTTCATCCAGTACTGAAAGATAAACTGAATCCTGAACAAATCATCTGTAATCATAGTGATTTTTCCGAAGAGCAAATTAAAATTACATGGCCAAACAAATGTGATGGACTTTGCCAGAATGATTGCGGGTGTTGCAAGCCTTCCTTTATCAGAAAGGTAGATAATCAGTTTTCCGATTATCAAAAAATAGTAATCGGTGATTCAATAACGGATCTTCAAGCGTCTAAGCTTGCTGATGTAGTTTTTGCAAGAGAATATCTAATTGAAAAATGTGAAGAAAACAATATTCGATACACACCTTTTGAAACATTCTTTGATGTGATCCATGCATTGGAAAAAGAGGAGGTAAGAAGTTGACGATACATGAACAACGCTGGAACGAACTGGCCGATGTGAAAGATGAATTAGCTGCAAGAAA
The DNA here is from genome assembly GCF_001999465.1 of Fictibacillus arsenicus. GTDB lineage: Bacteria > Bacillota > Bacilli > Bacillales > Fictibacillaceae > Fictibacillus > Fictibacillus arsenicus. Next base: position 323,525 of record NZ_MQMF01000002.1, on the reverse strand, counting down.
CTGGTTTCCTGGAACAAGTGGAAATGTATCGATAAAAGTTGAAGAGAGCCCGCTTACCTTTTATGTTTCTGCCAGCGGCAAAGATAAAACAAAACGTACGTCAGAAGATTTTTTACTCGTTGATGGAGAAGGAAAAGCAGTCGAGCAGACCTCACTTAAAGCTTCTGCAGAAACCGGCATTCACTGTGAAGTATATCGTTTAACAGATGCAGGCTGCTGTCTGCATGTTCATACCGTCGACAATAACCTGATCTCTGAGTTGTATGGAAACGAAGGCGAGATCACATTCCAAAGACAAGAACTTATTAAAGCTTTTGGTATATGGGATGAAGACGGAAGCATTACGGTCCCTATCGTTGAAAACTATGCTGATTTGACTAAGCTTTCTAAAACCGTTGCCGATGTCATTAAACCGGATACTAAAGCAGTGCTGATCCGCAATCATGGAATCACGGTTTGGGGGAAAAATGCATTTGAAGCGAAAAAACATTTAGAAGCTTTTGAGTTTCTTTTTTCTTATCATTTAAAACTTCAAACATTATCTTTTTTAAGCAAAAAATCGAAAAATAAATCATTTGGGGGCGTTAAATATGGCACAATTAAGATTTCATGACAACAACGAAAGAATCGAAAACCAAAGTGAAGTAGAAGCTTACTTAAATTCACAGGAAGTCATCTATGAAAAATGGGATATCGAAAAACTTCCTCAAAACCTTCGTGAAAACTACTCTTTAACGGATGAAGAAAAAGAAGAAGTGCTTCAGAGGTTCCAAAGCGAAATTAATGATATTTCGGAGCGCCGAGGCTACGTAACTTCAGACGTTATCTCATTGTCTGATGCAACACCAAACCTAGATGAACTGTTAAAGAACTTCCTAGCTGAGCACCATCACACAGATGATGAAGTCCGCTTTATCGTATCTGGTCATGGAATTTTTGCGATTGAAGGACCTAACGGCAGATTCTTTGATGTAGAGCTCGAGCCAGGTGACCTTATTTCTGTACCTGAAAATTACCGTCATTACTTTACGTTGCAAGAAGATCGAAAGGTAGTAGCTGTACGAATCTTCAAATCAAAAGAAGGCTGGGTGCCGATTTACGATAAGGAACCTCAGGAAGCAAAGTAATCTTAACTAAGACACATCATTTCAGATGAAATGGTGTGTTTTTTCTATATTCGGTGTTAGTAGAAGTGAGATGATGCGCGCTCGGGTAGGATTTATGCCGCTCGGGAAGATTTATGCGCGTTCGGGGAGGGTTTATGCGCGTTCGAGGAGATTTATGTGCGTTCGAGGAAATTTATGCGCGCTCGGGAAGATTTATGCGCGTTCGAGGAGATTTATGCGCGTTCGGGAAGGGTTTATGCGCGCTCAGGAAGATTTATGTGCGTTCGGGAAAATTTATGCGTGCTCGAGAAAGATTTATGCTCCTCGAAAAGATTTAAACAGTTAAACAAACGATGTCCAAGAATTATCAGCTCCAAAAAAAGAGCACCAGGACCCATCCGGTGCTCTTTCCTCATCCTTCTATCTTCTTTTCTCTTCTTAAGTTAATCAATCTGTACGTATGCAGAACGACAACCTTTAACACCGCGTAGACAGGAACCGCTAAGATTAAACCAAGCAGTCCGCCAAGACTTCCTGCAACGAGCAAGATAGAAATAATCGTAAGCGGATGGATATCAAGTTTTTTACCCATAACTTGCGGGGAGATAACATTTCCTTCAATCTGCTGTGCAATGACCATGACAACGAGGACTTTGATGACCATAGCAGGTGAATCAACAACTGCTACAATCAGCGCAGGTACAACTCCGATAATCGGACCCAAGAACGGTATCACGTTCGTAAACATGGCGATGATTGCAAGAATTAACGAATATTCGATCCCTATAATTAAATATCCGATATAAAGCATTGTTCCTACACATACACTGACTAAAATCTGTCCCTGGATATATGAGCTTAGTGCGATATCCATATCTTTTAAAATTTTTGTGCCGTTATTACGCTGCTTTTCAGGAAGTGTCTGCAGCACCATCTGAGGTGCTTTTTCACCTTCTTTTAGCATGTAGTAAAGAATAAAAGGTACGGTTACGAAAATCATGATGATGTTGGTAATGATTCCAATAAAGTTGGCGATGTTCGTTCCAATCGTTTGAACACTATTAGATAAGTAAGCAGTAACTTTATCAGAGATTTCTTTTACATCAAATTGTTCGCTTTCCTGGAATCGGTTTACCCATTCGTTCTGCTGCAGATCGTTCAGCTTTGAACGGATCGCATCAATTAACGCAGGTGTGTTCTCTACCAAGTTGCTGACCTGTCGCTGCAAGACAGGACCAATTGAATAGAACAATAATACAAACAAACCGATGGCAAGTAAGTAAATCAGCAAGATCGATAATACTTTAGGGACATTGCGTTTATGTAAAAACTGAACAACGGGCCTAAATAGATAGTACAACACTCCGCCTAATAAGAAAGGGAAAAAGAGCGTTTGTACAAGAACAACAATCGGTCTGAAAATAAAATCAATCTTTGTTCCAACTAAAATTATGAGAAAAATGAGGAGCAATCCGTAAGCGATACGAAAAAACTTCGACTGTGGCATTTAATGATCACCTTTATCTTCTGAAATATAGATTCATTATATACAAGATGGAAGAACTTGCACAAATATTTCATAACACCCGTACAAGGATAAAAGCATATGTTAAGTATTGGGCATACGCAATAGACTCGCAGTTTGCATAGAAAGGATGAAACCAATGTGCGGAATAACAGGTTGGGCAGATTGGAATCGAAACCTCATCAATGAAAAAAATGTACTTTTAAAAATGGCCACAACTTTATCCAAAAGAGGGCCTGATGCATTGAATGTCTGGAGCACAACACATGCAGGATTTGGTCACGCCCGGCTGGCTGTAGTAGATATTGCAGGCGGCGTACAGCCGATGAGCAGAAAAAAGAACAACAACAACTATACACTTTGCTATAACGGAGAACTCTACAACACGGAGGACATCCGTAAAGAGCTCTTACAGCGAGGCTACACATTTGAAGGTCATTCTGATACAGAGGTTCTCCTTGTTTCATATATAGAGTGGGGAGAAGCCTGCATTGAAAAGTTTAACGGGATATTTGCATTCGGAATATGGGATGAAGAGAAGGAGAGTTTGTTCGTCGCAAGAGATCGTTTAGGCGTTAAACCCTTCTTTTATTCAGAAAAAGGCGGTCGTTTTCTTTTTGGATCGGAACTAAAAGCGATTCTGGCTCATCCTGAAATGAAGGCAGAAGTTGATCGGGAAGGGCTTCAGGAAGTATTTGGACTCGGTCCATCCAGAACACCAGGCAATGGTGTATATAAAGGAATAAAGGAGCTGCGCCCGGCACATGCAGCAACCTATACAAAGAATGGACTGAAAATCTGGCGTTATTGGAATGTGGAAAGCAAACCTCACGAGCATTCGCTCGAAGAAACGGTTGAGAACGTAGGGAGGCTTGTAAAAGATGCTGTTACCCGTCAGCTTGTAGCAGACGTACCGGTTTGTACCTTTTTATCAGGCGGATTGGATTCAAGTGCGATTACTGCAATCGCGTCCAATCATTTTAAAGAAGAAGACAAAGGCGAACTTCACACGTTCAGCATTGATTATGAAGACAATGAAAAATATTTCAAAGCCAGCGACTATCAGCCAAACTCAGATGGTTTCTGGATTAATAAGATGGTAGTGGCAACAGGATCCACTCACCATAGCTGTGTGATAGATAACGAACTATTAATCAACCATTTGCGTGAAGCTGTCACGGTACGAGATCTTCCGGGAATGGCAGATGTGGATTCATCATTATTGTGGTTCTGCCGGCAGATTAAGCCTCAGTCTACAGTTGCTCTGTCAGGCGAATGTGCAGACGAAATTTTTGGTGGATATCCATGGTTTCATAAGGAAGAACTCATGAACCGGGATATGTTTCCTTGGATGCGCTCAACAAAAGCAAGGCAGAATCTTCTTCAGGATTCATGGGCAGATAAACTGAATCTCGCATCCTATGTCCAGCAAAGGTATGAAGAAACAATTAAAGAAACACCTGTCCTTGAAGGAGAAACGAGATTAGAAGCGAGAAGAAGAGAAATTTTTTATTTAAATATGCTATGGTTTATGACTACACTTCTTGACCGTAAAGACCGAATGAGTATGGGAGCAAGTTTAGAAGTGAGGGTGCCGTTTGCTGATCATAGAATCGTAGAGTATGCATGGAATATCCCTTGGGAAATGAAGATGCTTGCTGGAAGAGAGAAGGGGATACTGAGAAAAGCATTGACCGGTATGCTTCCAAATGACGTTTTGTATCGTAAGAAAAGTCCATATCCTAAAACCTTTCATCCGGAGTATACGGACGGCGTAAAAGACTGGCTGCAATGTATTGTAAATAAAAAGAGCTCGCCGCTTTTTGAAGTGCTGAACCGTGAGAAAGTTCAGAAAATCATAGATACGAACGGGGAAACATTCAAAGAACCTTGGTTTGGGCAGTTAATGACTGGCCCGCAGCTTATGGCACATCTGGCACAAATCGATAGCTGGCTGAGTGACTATAATGTGAATATCATAGATTAATAAAAAAAGCGGGCAAACTCAGAAGATTCCTCTTTTGAGTGACCGCTTTTTTTATATTTGCATTTCTGTGGAAGACATTTAAAACAAACTGTCCGCGTGGAATAATCATTAAAAAATAATCCCACGGTAAATCAGTTTTATCCCACGTTAAATTAATTTTTCCCACGAAAAGTGGATAGGATCCCACGAAAAATGACTTTAATCCCACGATAAGTTCTTTACACCATTTATGCGGTTTCCTCATTATTCCGCACCATATATTTATTCTGCCATTTTCGCTTTTTCCACCGTGCCAGCATAAAAAGACCGCGCAGCCATTCGTCTGCAATAAAGGCAATCCAAATACCTGCCAATCCAAGTTCGAAGACGATTCCGAGGAGGTAGGCGAGGGTTACACTTACACCCCACATGGAGATAACGCCCATCACAACCGGGAACTTAACATCACCAGCAGCTCTTAAGCTTGAAATAATGACAAGATTAAACGAACGGCCTGGTTCAAGCAAAAGTGTTAAATACAACAAAATTGTTCCATCTCTTATTACCTCAGGATTATCTGTAAAAATGGAAAGGAGAGGCTTTGCAAAAAGAGAAGCAACTCCAGCCATTAAAAAGCTGATGATCATGGCGTATGTCTGGCTTTTTATACAGGTTTTATAAGCAGAGTCATATGACTTCGCACCTATCATATGGCCAATTAAAATTTGTGTCCCCTGACCGATCGCAACAGCGAATAGGAAGATAAACATCATTATGTTAAATGTGTACACTTTTGTAGTAAGTGCAGATGTTCCGAGCAGTGTGATGAAAAAAGTAATCACCATTTGAGAACCGCTGTAGGAAAGGTGTTCACCTGCAGACGGAAGCCCAATTCTCAATACGCTTTTAATATGAAACGGAATCAGCTTGATTGAACTTGCAAAGGGCAGGGGAATAGAAGACCTCTTGAATAATAGATACAAAATAATAACCAATCCTAAAAAACGGCTGAAAACAGTGGAGATGGCGACACCCTCAACACCAAGAACAGGGAATCCAAATGCTCCGAAAATGAATAGGTAGTTTCCGATCACATTTAAGATATTCATCCCGATCGTTACATACATCGCATCCTTCGTGAACCCGTAGCTGCGAATAGCCGCACCGATTGTCATAATGACAGATTGGATAAAAGAGAAACCCCCAACGATCAGAAGATAGCTGGTCGCCTCTTTCATCAATTCAGGCGGAGTATTCATCCACTTTAAGAATGTGTCACCCCATATAAGCAGTGCTCCGCTTAACAGCAAACCAAAAAGTAAATTTGCCATAATTGACACAACGGCAACCTCGGCTGCCGTTTTTTCAAGCTTCGCACCTATAGCTTGTGCAATAACCACACTTGCACCTGTTGCAACAAAACCGAACATAACAATTACGACTGATAGCAGCTGATTTGTAAGGCCAACAGCAGCGACCGAGTGATCTGAATATTGACTCAGCATAAGAGTATCAGCGTTCCCCATCAGCATGTGAAGCAAAATCTCTATAAAAATGGGCCACGTAATGGCAAAAAGGGAAAGCTTAGCGGCTTTACTTCCATTCATGTAAATCCCTCTCCATCTAGGTGTTTAGAATATTTTCCTATTGTAGCAGAAAATTGAACGCGTGAAAGGAAATCCCCTTACTTTTTTAGTAAGGGGACGGTTTTAATTCTTTTTATACATGCTGAATCCATAAGGCAGTATTACTTCAGATGCATCATTTCCGAATAGTAATTCATAACCTTCTGGGACAACAAATGCTTTTTCAACAGGTTCATCTCCAGCGTTAAGGAGAATCATTATGCTTTCATCATAAGAAGATTTTTCATAAACGAGTGTTTTGTTATTTGCCGTGATGAATGATAGCTTGCCTTCATTCGCTAAAACTTTGTGTTCTTTGCGAAGAGAAAGGAGCGACTGAATATGATTGAAAAGATCCAAATCTTGTTTTTCTTCATCCCATTCCATGCACTTTCTGCATCCAGGGTCAGTTTCCCCAGTCATACCGATTTCATCTCCATAATAAATACAAGGAGTACCTTTGAAAGTCAGCATAAGAAGGAGGAGGAGTTTCATTTTGTCCTTATTTCCATCACAGAAGTTTAAAACCCGCTTCGTATCATGTGAGCCAAGAAGGTTAAACGCTGCTTCATTCACATTTTCAGGATACATATGCATAACAGCGGTGATTTTTTCAGAAAATACTTTTGCATCAATTGTCTCTTTTGCAACAAACTCAAGAGCTGCATTTGTAAAAGGATAGTTCATTACGGCATCGAACTGGTCACCTTGCAGCCAGTTCATCGAGTCGTGCCAGATCTCGCCTAAAATATATGCTTCAGGTTTCACGGATTTTACAGCGGTCCTAAACTCCCTCCAGAAAGAGTGGTCCACTTCGTTCGCTACATCGAGTCTCCAGCCATCAATATCAAACTCTTCAATCCAATAGCGTGTTACCTTCAGTAAATATTCACGAACTTCAGGGTTTTCCGTATTCAGCTTAGGCATCGTTTTTTCAAAAGCAAATGTATCATAATTTGGACGTGGTTCTGTCATGATTGGAAATTCTCTTAAATGAAACCAATTTTTATAGCGAGATTTCTCTTGATTTTTTAGTACATCCTGAAATGGTTCAAAATAGTATCCGCTATGATTAAATACTGCATCCAGCATCACCTTAATGCCGTTTTCATGACAAACTTTCACGAGTTTCTTAAACGTTTCCTTATCTCCGAATTGAGGATCGATTTCTAAGTAATCGATTGTATCGTATTTGTGGTTAGACTTAGCCTTAAATATAGGCGTGAAATAAATACCTGAGACACCAAGCTTCACTAGATGATCGATGTGATCGATCACACCTTGAAAATCCCCGCCAAAGAAGTTGTTTAACTTGGGTTCTTCACTGCCCCATGGTACAGCACCTTCAGGGTCGTTGCTTGTGTCACCATTCGCAAAGCGCTCCGGGAATATCTGATACCATACCGTATCTTTTACCCAGGAAGGTGCGCGAAATACATCAATCGCATTCAAGAAAGGGAAACAGAAGTAATAGGCAGTATCGTCAAACGGTGCTTCTTCATAAAAACCTTTTTCGGTATACACTACTGTTTCATCACCGTTTGAAATTTCAAAGCCGTAACGCAATCTGCGAAAAGGCGGCTGAATCTCAATAAGGTAATAATCAAACCATTCATCTGTTCCGCTTAGAGACATAGGGGAAGAAGAGGTTTGCCAACCGTCTTCCGTCCAGTCGTAAGGATCGCCATAAATTAAGGTAACTTTATCAGCATCTCCTTTTTTTGTGCGCAGACGGATATGGAGAGTCTTTTCATCATAAGCATACGCATAATTATTTCCTGCTCTGTGGTAGATCGCTTCTTTTAACATATCTTTTCTCCCTTCATTTAAAAACTTAAAGTAAGTAGTTGATCTCCCTCCAGGTAATCGCTTTCCGCGGGGCGTGCGGTGAGCCTCCTCGACGCTTTGCGTTCTTAGGAGTCTCACCTGTCCAGCTTCATGGGAGTATCCTTGCTCCTGCGTCTACAAGTAAATGCTATCGATGTGAGCTTCCTCGTCGCATGCCTTACAAGTAGCTTTTCAGGTGGTAGACACGCACCTTGAGCTCCAATCAACTTATCAATGAAGCAAATTCAAAACCTTTTAGAAACCAATAGAAAACAAACTTTCTGAAAGAAATGAAAAAAAAGGGCACAACCTATAAACTACCTAGGTTGTACCCCCTAACGCTGTACATTGCCTTCATATTGTTGAAAGTAGTATAAACCGCTTACAACTTGAAAATCAAGCAAAATGAAAGCGAATCCAAAAAAAATTAAAAAACTATTGTAAAAATTTTAAGCCAAGGTATAATGAAATTGAGCAGGTAATGCAATCGTTTTCATAAACGACAAAAAACTATATAATTCAACAGAGTTATATTTTTTTGTCAGTCTGTGCAAACGTTTGTATGCTTTGAATTTTTATATCTTATGGGGGGTACAATTCATGAAAAAGTTATTAGCATTGCCTTTAACTTTTGCTCTTGCTGCAAGTGCTCTAGCTGCTTGCGGACCGCAAGAAGACAGCACTTCAACTGGCGGTAAGAAAGAAGCTTCAAGCAAAAAGCCAGAGAAACTGGTTATCTGGGAAGACCAGGAAAAAGGTATGGGAACGAAGGATGCCATCAAAAAGTTTGAAGAGAAACACGGTATCAAAGTAGAACTAAAAGAAATTCCTATGCTTGACCAACAAGAGAAACTTCGTCTTGATGGACCAGCTAAAAAAGGACCAGATGTTATCACAACACCGCATGACCGTATCGGACCTTTAGCAATTGAAGGCTTAATTGCACCACTCAAAGTTTCTGACGATGTGACAAAGCTTTACACAGAATCATCAATTAACGCATTAACATATGACGGAAACCTTTACGGACTTCCAAAGTCAACTGAAACACCAGTATTCATCTACAATAAAAAGATGATGGATAAAGCACCTGAATCTTTAGAAGACTTAATGGCTTTCTCTAAAGGCGACAAAGGTGGAGCTCAATACGGATACCTTGCAAACTGGACAGACTTCTACTTTGCACACGGTGTACTTTCTGGATTTGGCGGATATGTATTTAAAGATGACAACGGTACATTAGATCCTAAAGACGTTGGTCTTGCGAACGAAGGTGCTGTTGAAGGATTAGATTACATCACTAGCTGGTACAACGAAGGATTGTTCCCGAAAGGTATCATTGGTGAAAAAGCTGGTTCTACAATCGATGGACTATTCACTGAAGGTAAAGCAGCGTCAGTAATGAACGGACCTTGGTCTTTCCAAGGCTATAAAGATGCTGGAATCGACATCGGTGTTGCTCCAATGCCTAAGCTTCCAAACGGTGAGTATGTAAAAACATTCATCGGGGTTAAAGGTTACAATGTAAGTGCTTTCTCTGAAAACCAAGAATGGGCTGCAAAGCTTGTTGAGTTCATTACAAACGAAGAAAACTCTAAAGTTCGTTATGAAAAGACAGCAGAAATCCCTCCAGTTGTATCTCTAATGGAGGACCCAATCATTGCAGACAACGAAGCTGCTAAAGCTGTAGCTGTTCAATCAGAGCGTGGTGTTCCAATGCCTAACATCCCTGAGATGGCAGAAGTTTGGGCTCCGGCTGCAAACGCGCTTCAATTATCTGCAACTGGCAAATCTAAGCCTCAAGCGGCATTAGACAGTGCAGTAAAAACAATCGGACAAAACATTGAAGCAAACCACAGTAAATAATATGCAATAAAAGGAAAGCGGTACCCAGTCGTCGCGGGTACTGCTTTCTCTCACTATTGTGTATGTTGGAAAGGTTTCGCTAAAAAGAATGGGTCCTGAAATCTTTCGAACTATACACAATAAAGTAAGTGGAAAAAGGAAAGGGGAAAACCTGTAATGACACACCGTAAGACGGCAGCGCTGCTGTCCATCATTCCAGGATTAGGGCAATTTTATAACAAGCAATGGGTAAAGGGGTCTGTATTTTTATTCTTGGCAGCTTGTTATTTTATTGCGTTTCTGGATTTTCTAAATATTGGACTTTGGGGAATTGTAACTTTAGGTACAGAAGTGCCAAGAGATCATTCTATATTCTTGCTTGTAAATGGTGTTATCTCATTGATTGTAGTTGCAATCGGACTGGGCTTTTATGTTTTAAACTTTTATGATGCCTATCAAAACGGCAAAAAGCGGGACATGGGGCTGCAGTTAAATACACTTCGTGAACAATATCATAACGTGATCGACAAAGGTTTTCCTTACCTTATGGTGGGACCTGGATTCTTGCTTTTAGTTTTCGTAGTTATTTTCCCGATCATATTTATGCTTCTTCTTTCATTCACGAACTATAATTTATACAACTCACCGCCTAACAAACTTGTAGACTGGGTTGGTCTTCAGACATTTATTGAAATGTTCACATTGGATATTTGGCGTGAGACGTTTATCTCTGTATTCGCTTGGACAATTATCTGGACGTTTACGGCTACAACTTTGCAAATCGGTGTGGGGATATTCCTTGCCGTACTACTTAATCAGAAAGACCTTAAGTTTAAAGGTTTAATGCGTACATTATTGATTCTCCCTTGGGCAGTACCAGCGTTTGTATCTATTCTTATCTTCTCTGGATTATTTAATGATACTTTCGGAGCAATTAATAACGATATTTTAGCAGCTGTTGGAATCGATTCCATACCTTGGATGACAGATCCGTTCTATACAAAAATTGCATTGATCTTTATTCAATCCTGGCTTGGTTTCCCGTTCGTTATGGCAATGACAACAGGAGTTCTTCAATCCATTCCTGGTGAGCTTTATGAAGCTGCTACGGTTGATGGGGCATCTACTTGGGATAAATTCAGAAAGATCACCTTGCCTATGATTCTATTTACGACAGCACCAATCTTGATCACACAATATACGTTTAACTTTAATAACTTTAATGTTATATATCTCTTCAATAATGGGGGACCTGCAGTTCCAGATCAGAATGCAGGGGGAACTGATATATTGATCTCCTGGATTTATAACTTAACGATGACATCCGCTCAATACAGCAAAGCTGCAGCGGTAACAGTAATGCTATCCATCATTATCGTTTCAGTAGCACTTTATAACTTCAGAAAGACCAAATCATTTAAGGATGAAGGAATGATTTAATATGAGTATAAAAACAGCAAATAGAATTCGTTTAACTCTGTCGTATCTTATTCTTTTAGGTGCAATTGCTGTTGTAATCTACCCGATCGTTTGGGTAGTCGGCTCTTCACTGAATCCAGGCAACAGCTTATCAAGTTCGACGATTATTCCCGAAAATGCTACCTTGGATCACTATAGAAAACTTTTTGCGGAAACAGAATATTTAACATGGTACTGGAATACGCTTAAGATCTGTTTTATTACAATGGTGCTTTCAGTGATCTTTATCGGTCTTACTGCTTATGCCTTTTCAAGATATAAGTTTGTTGGACGCAAGAACGGATTATTATTGTTCTTGATTCTGCAGATGATTCCGCAGTTCGTAGCTATTCTTGCAATCTATATTCTTGCATTCCAAGTAGGATTGTTAGATACACATCTGGCATTAATCCTTGTGTACGTTGGAGGATTAATTCCGATGAACACTTATTTGGCGAAAAACTATTATGATACGATTCCAAAAGAGCTGGATGAATCTGCACGTATTGACGGTGCCGGTCACTTCCGTATCTTCTGGCAGATTATTTTGCCGCTTTCTAAACCAATTTTAGCGGTAATTGCGTTATTCAGTTTCATATCGCCATTTGCAGATTTTATTCTGGCTTCCATTCTTATCAGCTCTGACGATAAACAAACGCTGGCAGTTGGACTGTTTAACATGATCTCAAATAAATTTGGAAATAACTTTACTCTTTTTGCGGCAGGTTCTGTATTAGTTGCGATTCCAATCGGATTGCTTTTCTTGTCGCTGCAGCGTTACTTCATCTCTGGATTAACAGCAGGCGGAACAAAAGGTTAAAAAGTATGCAACAGGAGGAACGGCGATGGGCAAAAGATTAATTTTCTTGGCTATGTCGTTTCTTCTTTTTTTATCTGTTCAAAATAAAGCGCTTGCAGAAAAAAAGGAAGAGCGGTCATGGAAAGACGAAACCATCTATTTTATTATGGTAGACCGGTTTCATAATGGTGATAAAAATAATGATTTTGAAGTTGATACATCAGACCCTGCTGCTTACCATGGCGGAGATTTTAAAGGGATTACAGAAAAGCTTGATTACCTCAAAAAACTTGGTGTAACTGCTATTTGGTTGACACCCGTTGTGAAAAATGAGGAACGTGGCTACCATGGTTATTGGACAGAAGATTTTTATGAAACCGAAGAACATTTTGGAACAAAGGAAGAACTTAAGAAGCTTGTAAAGGAAGCACATGATCGTGACATCAAAGTAATATTGGATCTTGTTGTGAATCACACTGGCTACAAACATTCTTGGCAGAGCGATCCTGAAAAAAAAGACTGGTTTCATCCCCAGGAGGAGATCAGCAATTGGGATAATCAGCAAAATGTTGAAAACGGTTGGCTAGCGGGATTGCCGGATTTAAATACAGAAAATCCAGAAACGAGAAACTACTTGCTGGACATGGCTGAATATTGGATAAAAGAAACAGATATCGACGGTTATAGACTAGATACGGTTAAGCATGTTCCAAAAGATTTTTGGATAGAGTTTTCTGAAAGAGTAAAAGAAGCCAAGTCTGATTTTTATTTGATTGGTGAGGTATGGCACAACGATCCTCGGTATATTGCAGAGTATAACAAAGCGGGAATTCAATCTTTTGTAGATTATCCTCTTTTTAATGAGATGGTAAGAATTTTTAAACAAAGCGGTCAATCCCTTTCAGAACTACACTCCGTGTGGGAAAGAAACAAATATTACTATGAAGATCCCTATATGTTAGGTAATTTCATCGATAATCATGACAACATCCGTTTTGTACGAGAAGCGCTGCTTAAACAAGAGAATCCAGAAAAAAGACTTAAGATGGCCTTGACCTATCTTTACACAGCTCCAGGAATTCCAATTCTCTATCAAGGGACAGAACATATGATGGACGGTGCGAAAGATCCTGACAACCGCCGTATGATGGACTTCAGCCAGAACAAAAAGATGGAGACCTTTACAGCAAAACTCGGTAACTTGAGACAAAAGCATCCAGCACTTCGCAGCGGAGATTTTTCCATGATAAAAGATGATGGAGCAAAAGCTGTATTTAAAAGAACGCATAAAGATGAAACGATTTATATCGTATATAACAACGATAAAAAAGACGCTGAAATCACTTTCAATGACAAGGATTTGAAAGGACATAAACTAGTTGATCTATTGAACGAAGAAGAAGCAAAAGTAAAAGGTAACAAGATGGAACTTCAAGTAAAAGGGGAAACGGCGCATATTTTCCTTTTACAAATAGATCGTTCAAACCCTTATCTCTACGCTGCAATAGCTGCAGGAGGTATTCTCGTGATCTTGTTATTGGTCTTTCTATTTAAAAAGCGAAAGTAATTATAGATAATGCGAATTCCAAAGGCTTTTCTCTATAAGATTGTTGCTTTTGAATAACTTTTCATTCTCTTCATTGACAAGTTGATTGGAGCGCTAGGAGGCTAAACGCACGCCCCGCGGAAAGCGAGCAACCTGGAGCGGAAATCAACCACTTTCAAAAGCAACCTGAAGAATCATATATCTTTTTTCCTAAGAATTCTATACAATTATGTTGGATTAAGAAAGCGTATACAGCCAGAGTATTAGTCTGAAAGGAGGACTCCCATTATGTCAGTTACCATTAAAGATGTAGCGAAATTAGCAGATGTTGCTCCTTCAACGGTATCAAGGGTTATTGCTAACAACCCGCGTATATCAGAAAAAACAAAACGAAAAGTGAAAGAAGCAATGGATTACCTTGGCTATCATCCTAACTTTAATGCTAGAAGTTTAGCTAACCGCAGCACTCAGGCAATCGGACTCGTTATGCCGAGTTCTGCAGATAAAGCTTTCCAAAACCCTTTCTTCCCGGAAGTGATTAGAGGAATCAGCACGATGGCGCACGAGCAGGAGTATGCGTTATATATGTCCACTGGAAAAACGGAGGATGAAATTTTTGATGGTGTTGTCCGCATGGTGCAGGGACGGCGTGTTGACGGTATCGTTATGCTGTATTCGAGAGTGGATGATCGGATCATGTGCTATCTGCAAGAACAGAACTTTCCTTTTACAGTAATCGGAAAACCTTTTAAAAATGCAGAAACGATTACACATATCGATAACGACAACTTTAAGGCTGGTCAGGAAATGACAGAGCACCTGCTTTCACTAGGACATGAACGTATCGGTTTTGTTGGAGGAGATTTAAATCTCGTCGTAACGATCGATCGTTTATTAGGTTATGAAAAAGCAATACGAAATGCAGGACTGCCGCATAAAGATGAATATATCGTGCACGAGGAGTTCTTAAAAGAAGGCGGTCAAGAAGCGGTAAAGGAACTGCTAGGATTAAAAGACCCGCCAACTGCGCTTCTCGTTATGGACGATCTTATGTCGTTTGGTGTTTTAAGTACATTAAACGATCTAGGTTTAAGTGTGCCAGACGATATCTCTTTATTAAGCTTCAACAATGTAATGCTTTCAGAACTTTCTTCACCTGCCTTAACTTCTGTTGATATCAATATTTTTCAGCTTGGTTATGAAGCAGCAAAAGGATTGCTCGAATGTATTCAAACACCAGGAAAACCAGCAAAACGTGTTACGGTACCATTTGAACTTGTTGAAAGACAGTCTTGTAAAAATAATTGAGTATTAAAAAAGCCTTTATCTGATGGAGTTCATTCAATCAGTTAAAGGTTTTTTTCTTTTAATGCTTGAATAACATGGGAAATAGGTTGTTTATTTTTTGCAGAGAAAAACTCTTTAAAAGGATCGCCAACTTCTTTAATTCGGTCTTGAATTACAGTTAACGGGAATAGCTCAGGACGCAGTTCTTGGGTTACTTCATGCCAATAGAGCGGGGCAGCAACGAGTGCATCTTCATTTCCTCTTACTGAATAAGGAGCAATGATGGTTTTGCCTTCCGCATGCTGGATGTAATCGATATAGCATTTGTTGCCTCTGTTCTTTTTTAGTCGTTCGATTGTGAACCAGCGAGGCTCTTTTTCAATTAAATAGTGCGCAAGGAATTCAGTGAAAAGCCGTGACTCATTAAATGTTAGTTGATCATCAGGCAATGGAATATAGATCTGCATCCCTTTATTTCCGCTTGTTTTAATAAAAGTTGTCAGGCGGAGGTTATCACAAACTTCTTTAATCATTAGTGCCGCTTCGATCGAAAGCTTAAATTCTTTCCGGGAAGGAGGATCTAGATCCATAACAATTTCTGACGGAAAAGACGTATCAGATGTCCGGTAAGGAATATGAAATTCAAAAGCAAGCTGATTTCCAAGCCATAAAAGGGTTGGCAGGTTATTGCAAACAATATAATTGATATCCTCTTCTTGAACCGTTTGAACATAATCTGGCGCATAGTCCGGACAGTTTTTTTGATAGAACCGTTCATCGCCAACTCCGTGCGGATATCTGATTACTGTTAGTGCGCGGTTCTTAAGGAAGGGAAGTATGTACGGTGCTATTCGTGTCAAATAATTGATGTATTCGACTTTAACTATATTTTGTTTTGGCCAAAGAGGCTTATCAGGACTTGTCAGTGTAACAATCTCTCCATTAACTTGGAGGTTTAGCTGTTCTTTTGCAGGCTTTCCCATGTACAATCCTCCCAGTCTACGTCAAAACGAAAACGGACAAAGCGCGGCTGTCTTAACTGATTTTTATAAACCTCTAAAAAAGAAAGCTCCACACACAGCGATGGTTCTATCATAATGATCGAGTCTGATATTCCGCTATGATTTTTTTTGACGATCTGAATAAGAGCTTCCTTCTCTTCAGGTGAGATTCCGTGTGAAAACAACCCGACAAACATGATTTGACGTTCTTTTACCACTCCAACATGGAAGAAACCGTTTTCTGTATCGTACCCTGTCAGAATAAAAGTGCTGTATTTAAGATTTTTTACCTTTACCCAGTGATTCGTCCGAGTCCCTGAAGACCACTTATTTTTAATGTTCTTCGCTACGATACCTTCGCTTTTGTTATTAATGACAGTTTGCTCAATATACTCTTTATCCTTTGTAAAAGATATAAAGTTCATAAAAGATGAGGGTATGACTACCTGGGTATCGACATCTAATGCTTCCATAAAATCCGAAAGCATTTCTTTTCTTTTTAAAAAGTGCTCGTGATAGATGTATTGTCCTTTAACAGCTAGTAAATCAAATGCACAAAAAGAGGAGGGATACAGCTTAACAGCTTGTTTGATTCTTTCGCCTTGTTTTAGCCTGCCTCTTTTTTGAATCTGTTCAAAGTTTGCTTTAAAAGGATTTTCTAATATGCATAACTCGCCATCAATTAATAATGGAAACAAGTGATCCACTTTATTTTCAAGGTTCTTTAAAAAGTCAGGAATTTCTGGAAATGTTGAGTGCAGGTAATGACCATTTCTGGATGTCAAAACAATCTTGGAATGATCCCAATAAAGAAGACAGCGGAAACCATCGTACTTTACTTCATATACCCAATCCTCTCCAACCGGAAGTTTATCAGAAAGAGAAGGGAGCATGGGTTTTAGAAAAGCAGAAATCATTAACTTGAAGCTTTCTTCTTAGCTGTCGATTTTTTCTTCTTCGTTTTCTTTTCGTCATCTGATCTTTTCTCAGATGTTTCTTTTTGTTTCTTTGTTTCTTTTTTCTTTGGTTCTTTGCCTTTACTCTCGTTGATTGAAGCTTGCAGGGCCTCCATAAGATCTACGACATTTGTCTTTGGTTTTTCTTTTGCCACTTTAACTTCATCACCAGAAATCTTACTGTTGATCAGTTCAAGAACAGCTTCACGATATTCGTCTTCATATTTGTCAGGCTCAAATGGAGCAGTTAGCTGTTCGATTAGCTGTTTAGCCATTTCAAGCTCTTTTTCGTTCAGTGAAACTTCGTCAGTTAACCCAGGAACATGGTCAACATTGCGTACTTCGTCAGGGTAAAAGATTGTTTCTAGCACCAATCCGTTTTTATACACACGTACTGCAGCAAGATGCTCTTTAGATCGGAGCGTAAACTTTGCAAGACCGATTTTGCCCGTGTCTTCCATCGCTTTTTTTAATAGAGCGAAAGATTTCGTTCCGTTTTCTCCAGGGCCAATGAAATAAGAGCGGTTGTAAAAAATCGGATCAATCTCTTCTAATTGAATGAAATCAATAATTTCTATCGACTTATCAGATACGCCAGCTAGTTCATCCAGCTCATCTTTTTCTACTACAACAAACTTTCCAGGTTCATATTCATACCCTTTCACAATTTCTTTAGTATCAACTGTTTCTTCACATACTGGGCATATCTTTTCATATTGAACAGGGCTGTGGCACTTTTCATGTAAATATCTCATCTTTATATCTTTATTTTCTGTAGCAGCAAACAGTTTAATTGGGATATTTACTAGTCCGAAGCTGATTGCACCTTTCCACATCGTATGCATGGTAACCCATCCTTTCAGGAATCGTTTACTACATAGTGTTTGATTTTCCATTAAAATAAACATCATGTATATTTTTCCAACTTTTATACACATTTCGACAATGCATTGTAGAATCATGTAAAATCCTTCATAATGGATGGCAGAGATTGATTATTTAAAGGGTGATTACTAAATGGAAAGCAGTACACATGAACAAATAAATAAGAAGCTGGCTTCGTTCCTTAGCGAGCAGAAATCGAGCATCGTTGAAAAATGGCTTGAAAATGTACTGTTGCCGCAGAATGATCCTTTTTATGAGGAAGTCAAAAAGAACGGCTATCAAACGATCGTAGAACTGATCTGTTACTTAGAAACTGGTTCACTCGACAGAGTAAGCAGTCTTACAAACAAAATGGCCAAAGAGCGAATTGAAGCAAAGGCAAACATCGGAGATTTTGTACATAACATAAATATCGGGCGGAGCATAGTATACGAGCTTTTAATGTGTTCTTTATTAAACGAACATGAAAAAGGCGAAGGTGTCCTTATGATGCAGCGTTATTTTGATCACCTTCTATTTTTAAGTGTGAAAGACTATACGGCCTTAAAGGACTCTATCATAGATAGAAAAAATCAGTTTATCCAAGAAATGCACCACGACAGGCTAACAATGCTTGGGCAGATCGCAGCAAGCTTTGCACATGAGTTCAGAAATCCGCTGACATCAGTAAAAGGATTTATTTATTTGCTTCAAAGAGAACTGAAGAAAACGGATCAATCAGATTATTATTTTGAGATTATCGAGAATGAGATACAGAGTCTGGAAGAAAAAATCACTCAGTTTCTTTATTTATCCAAAATGAGAGGTCTTGAAGATAAGCTTGTGAGTGTACCTTTAACTACACTCTTAAAAGAGATGATTGAATTTATGTATCCTCGATTCACCGAAACGAATATCATCATTCATGCTGATTTGGGTGAAGAAGTATATATTGAGGGAGACAGTTCACAGATCAAACAGGTCTTATTGAATATTCTCGTGAACGCAGTTGAAGAATTAAGTGAGTGGAACGGCGAACGTAATATAGAAGTAAAGCTGAAAAGGACTTTAGATGATAAGGCTGAACTTTCTATATGTAATAACGGAAATCCAATCCCTGAATATTTGCTGGAGAACGTATTCGAGCCTTTTGTAACAACCAAATCCCTTGGGACGGGTCTGGGATTATCTGTTTGCAAGCAGATTGTAGAAAAACATAACGGTTCAATCGAAGTAAGTTCCAAAGAAGATTTCACATGTTTTACGATAAAATTTCCAATCATATAAAAAAGCTCCCGGAACGTTCGGGAGCTTTTTTCATGCTAAAGATGGTCGGGCTTTTTTGAGTAAGGCTGTTTGCCTTTTTGTTTTATCTCATGTTCAGCTTCGTTTTTAAGCTGGTTCATCGCCTGATTATCTTCTGGTCGTTTATTATCGTCTTTTGTATACCTGTGTGTCATATAGAATCCCTCCTGTCTCTAACATCTGTCAGAAGGAAATCGATTATGCATCATGTTTCAATAAACTTTTTTAGGTGTATTTAAAAAGAATAACGCAATTGTTCCTGGTCCTGCATGTGCACCAATCGCACAGCCGATCATCGTGATTAAGATGTTTCGGTTGTCTGTTTCTGCGATTATCAATTCTTTAAGTGCTTGTGCCGTTTCTGTATCATCAGCATGGCTGATTCCAATCGTTATATCATCCAGTGACTCAGCACGTTCCTTCATAAGTTCGACCATACGTCCTAAAACTTTCTTTTTTCCTCGCAATTTTTCAAGCGGGAATAGCTTGCCGTCTTCCATATGCAGAACAGGTTTAATCTTTAGAAGAGCACCCATAACTGCGGCTGTTTTACTAACCCGGCCGCCCCGTAATAAATATTCAAGGTCATCAACGGTAAAAATAGATTCAAGATGTTTCTGATAATGCTGCAGGGTATTCAGGATTTCCTTCATTGTTTTTCCTGCTTTAGCTTCTTTGGCTGCCTCATAGACCATAAGTCCATAGCCAAGCGATGCAGCCTGACTGTCAAAAACTTCGATTTGTGCGTCAGGATATTCTTCTAGTACTTCATTTTTCATGAGGACAGCTGTTTGATACGTGCCGCTGATTCCTGAAGATAAGGTTATGTAGATGGCTTGTTGTCCATTTTTTGCATAGGAACTTAATGTTTCTTTAATAAGAGCAGGAGGGACTTGTGCTGTTTTCGGTACTGCTCCATCTTTCATATATGTATAAAGCTGTTTTGGTTCAATGTTTGACCTGTCTAAATATTCTTCATTGTTTATCTGTACGACTAATGGAAGCATTGAGATATCGTATTCATCCAAAAGTTGTTTGGGCAGATCTGAACCTGTATCCGTTATAATATGAATCATTTCATTTCACCTGCTTGGCTTTTTCTATAGTTTAACGTGTGATGGAATGAAAAGGCAATCATCATCTTTATAAAAAGGTTAATTTAGCTATTGACGGTGTTCTGCTTTTTCTGTTAAAAATGAATCTTGGACTATGAAAGGAGGACTCTCATGATCAAAGAACGTTTTCGTATCTCTGAACTAGGGATAAATGAAATGAAGACAATCTTTTTTATAATAGTAGGGGCAATCTTAAACGCAATATCACTGAATATGTTTTTGATTCCTGCAAAAGTATACGCAAGCGGATTTACTGGCGTATCTCAGCTTATTTCGTCACTGCTTGAAAATACGGCATTTCCTATTTCAACTGGTATTTTATATTTAATCTTTAATATTCCGGTTACGGTTCTCGGCTGGATGAAAGTAGGCAAGTCGTTTACGATTTACAGTTTCTTAAGCGTACTCATGATTACTTTTTTCTTAGAAATAATTCCTATCACTGTAGTTTCAACAGACATTCTACTGAACGCCGTTTTTGGTGGTGTAATTGCTGCATTAGGTGTAGGGGTTACATTAAAATATGGTGCATCAACTGGTGGATTAGATATTATTGCCATGGTTCTTTCAAGAATGAAAAACAAACCAATCGGCGGTTACTTTTTCATATTAAACGGATTAATCATTATGGCAGCAGGTTTCTTATTCGGCTGGGAAAAGGCATTGTATACGTTAGTTGCTCTCTATGTATCTTCACGTGTCATCGACGCAGTACATACTCGCCATGAAAAGCTTACTGCAATGATTGTTACGAAGAAAGGGAAAGAGATACAAGAAGCCATCCACGGACGTATGGTGCGAGGGATTACAATTATTCCTGCAAAAGGAGCTTTCTCTAACCATGATAAAGAAATGCTCATGATTGTAATAACACGCTATGAATTATACGACCTTGAGCTGGTCCTAAAAGAAGTGGACCCTAATGCTTTTACGAATATCATTCATACTCAAGGCATCTATGGATTCTTCCGCAACGACTAGGGGACAGACCCCATAAACATACAAATACACTGATTTTGTCCACACGGCACGGACATTGTCCTGGCCGTGTTTTATTTATGAATCTTTTCGTTAAAATCACCATATAAAGGTAAAAATGAATGAGAAGGTGGTGATTTGCTTGGTACAAAAATTAAAGCAAATGTTGTTAGTAATAATTACTTCATTACTCATTTTTTCGACCCTATTTGCATGCAGCAAAGAAGAGAATAAAGTTACTGGAAATGAAAGTGTGAGTTCACAGCTTAATCCTGTTATTTCTGTTCAACAGAGAAACGATGGAGTCGACTTTTTGGTAGCTTTAGAGAACCAAAGCAATCATACAGTAACACTGAACTTTAAGAGCTCTAAAATGTTTGATATTACGGTTACAGATACAACGGGAAAAGAGAATTATAGGTATTCTAAAGGCAAGAAGTATAAACAGCAGACAGTGAAGGTACAGATAAAGGCAGGAGCAAGCCATTTATGGAAGGCAAAGTGGAAGCTTTCGCCAGAGGACAGAAAAGCTGGAATATACGAAGTAAAAGCGGTATTCAACCCGAGCAAAGTCACACCAGGGAAGATTAAAACAGAAAACCTGACTGTTATAGAGAACTTGACCTTGCAATCAGGAATAGCAGATTTGAAAAATAACTCATTTAGAAATATTCACTTCACAGGGACCGATGGGGAATATAAAGTTTCTGGTGAAGCAAGAGTTTTTGAAGCGTCATTTGCCTACTTAGTTACAGAAGGTCATGAAGTGTTGGTTGAAAATCATGCCCAAACTGCAGAAGGAGCACCCGCATGGGCACCTTTTTCGTTTGAAATCAACATCCCTGAAGAAGACTTGCCGATTAATGGTACCTTGATGCTCGAACTGTTCTATTTTAGTCCGAAAGATGGCGAGAAAACAGATGTATTAGCTGTGCCGTTGGAGACATTTAAATAAAAATAGGTAGATATTGATAAGTGCATGTATTATTGCGTGCTTAGGAAGGTTTATAAGCGTTCACGAGAGATTTGTGCGCGTTCGCGGAGATTTATGACCGCCCCCGAAAATTATACCGCCGAAGTAAAACCCATAATTACAAAATGAGTACAATTAGAATCAAAAAACCAGCCCATCATACATTGGCTGGTTTCATAATTTACATATTAAGCATTTTCATTTAAAGCTTTTTCAATTTCAGGCATAAGCTGATTCCAGTCACTGTCGATTGTTTTGTTGACTGTGATGAAATTTTCAAAGCCAAAGATTGATTCTACACCGTCGATCGACAATAGCGCTTTTGCAAGAGGTGAGTCTGTATCGTCACCAACACGTGCTGATAATCTTCCTTCTAGAAACTTTTCAGATGCGTCAAACTTAATTGCGTTTGGATTTGGTGTAGGATGGATCGAAAATTCAATTGCCATAAAAAACACTCCTTCGTTTATTAAAAATTAAATGCGTATCTCTTTGAGATGATATCATGAAAATCCAATGAGTTATACAAATGCTTCGTTACAGAGTTGTTGATTCCTGTTTCTAATTCAATTGATTTTATTCCATCACGTTCGGCCCAGTAGATCAAATGAAGAAGCAGCTTGCGGGCAATCCCCTTATTTCGGTACCCTTCATGTACATACAGTTCATTGAGCCATAAATAAGGACCACCGATGCGAATGCTTATT
Source organism: Fictibacillus arsenicus (assembly GCF_001999465.1). Lineage (GTDB taxonomy): Bacteria > Bacillota > Bacilli > Bacillales > Fictibacillaceae > Fictibacillus > Fictibacillus arsenicus. Next base: position 300,642 of record NZ_MQMF01000002.1, on the reverse strand, counting down.
CCCAAATTAAAAAAAGCAAGTCCGATAATAGCATCGTTTTCCTGAGCAACAATGATCCCGCTCTTATCGGGATTTTCCAGAGCAAGTTTAACTCCTGCAAGCGTTCGGGAATGTTCCTCAGGTTCACCATCCATTGTGCGCTGCTGAATAAAAAGGTGCGCAATTTCTTCGATTATATGGGATTCAGCGTCATTCGTTACTCGATATATTTTCATTTAAAATGCCCCCAAAATTACTCTTAAAACATTAAATTTAAACATAACATAACACATTATAACAAATTTATTGATGCTATGACGTTTGATAAATGGAAATTTCTTTCGAATAACTATAAAAATAGACAATAAAAAGGAGATGGGTGGGATTGAAGACTCTTGTATGTTTTGGAGACAGCATCACTTCGAAAGAAAAGAGTAAAGATGGCTCATTGCGGCTAACATCCCGATTAAGGCAGGAATTAACAGAATGGGTAGTTATGAACGCTGGTATCCCTGCTGAAACAACAAGGGCGGCTCTTGTCAGACTGCAAGATGATGTTTTGAGGCATAAGCCCGACTTTGTAACGATTTTGTTTGGTGCCAATGATTCAAGTGACCACAGACTCATCCCTTTAAAAGAATACGAAAAAAACCTTACGTACATGGTAAATAAAATCGGTGCAAAAAAAGTAATTCTGATTAGTCCTGCACCAGTTGATGAGGAAAAGCAAAAAGCAAGAACGAATGAAAGAATGAAAGCGTACGCACAAACAGTTAAAAAAGTAGCCAAGCACGAGGGGACTGCCTATGTACCTCTTTTTGAAATACTTAATGAGATGGAAATTGGCAAGTATGTTATTGAAGACGGTCTTCATTTCAATAAATATGGTTATGAAGAATTAAGTGAACTTGTTTTAAGAAAAATTAATACACTAACCGCCATAACATTTCCAAAAAAACAGCTTTCTCCATAAAAGAGGAAGCTGTTTTGTGTGTTACTGCAATTTATTTTGGTTTGAGTCTTCTTCTAGAAGATTTTGAGCATCTTCTAAGCTTAAGCCAGTTGCCTGAGAGAAGGATGAAGGCTGCCCTGTTTGAGCAGAAGTGCCAGCATGATTTGAATGAGCATCAAGTTCCTGCTGAAGTTCAGCAAGCTGAGCGCGTTCTGCATCAGAAGAATTCGCCATAGCTGAGGATAAAGCATTTTGAGCAACCTCCATATCATGGCTCGAAAGGTTCGTGTGTGATGTATGACTATTCGTGTGATTATTGTTATTCATCATCTCATTAGCTGAATTTTGAAACTTTCCAACAGCCTGCTGAACAGCATTTCTTGCCATTTGATATAATTTATTTGCCATCTTTATATGCCTCCTAGAGAGTTTCTTTCTTCTTTTTCACGCTTGCGGTCTTCTTGTTCATTTTTGCTGAATGCCATGGTCGTTTCTTGACTCACCATATCAGCACCTTGTTTAATGGTACGTTTTGAACGGCTTTTTTTACTCATTTAAAATACCTCCTTTTCTCCCGTATGTTTAGTTTTAACCGTGAAGATAACATTATGTAAAAAGAAGATGAAACAGCATATAAAAGTAATGGAAAAATAAAAAACCTCTGGAATCCCAGAGGTTTTCGGTAAACTACACCAGTTCTAATACATTTTTCAAATAGTGCGCAATTCCTTCTTCTTCATTTGTTTTCGTAACATAATTCGCCCGCTCTTTAAGTTCATCAATTGCGTTGCCCATCGCAACACCATGTCCTGCATATTCGATCATTTCAAAGTCATTGTCCTCATCACCAAACGCAATGATTCGTTCTTGTGGAATATTGTAATAAGCTGCAACTTTTTCAAGACCAGTTGCTTTATTTATTCCGGAACGAATGACTTCGATGATGTTCCATGGAGCCGCCCAGACACGCTGATCAACTACTTCGGCATGCTCCAGTTCCAGCATTTTTCTAAGATCAGCAATATGATGATCTTCAGGATGAACAAGAATTGCTGTTGGGTCCTCGGTTAATGTTTTTTGAAGATCTCCGATTTGAAGAGGATTTTCATTCATTATGAACGTATTAACAATAACTTCATCGTGTTTTCTTAAATAAACTTCATCAAGAACTTCTACCATGATGTTTTTTACCTTAAAGGTTTCACATGCTTTAATAATTCTTTGTGCGACATCGAGCTCCAAAGGTGAATGGTGAATACCGAAAGAAGCATCATGCGGATGGTGAACAAAAGCACCGTTAAAATTTACGATAGGAGTTTTTAATCCAAGCTCTTCATAATACATGTTTGATGAACGATAAGGTCTGCCAGTTGAAATGCAAACATGGTGGCCTTTTTCGATCAGTTCAAAAAGCAATGCTTTTGTCTTGCGGGGAATTTTCTTTTCATCTGTCAATAAAGTTCCATCAAGATCAAGTGCAATTAAGTATGGTTGTGTCACAAAAGTACCTGCCTTTTTATTATGCTTTACGTAAAGTGTAATATTTTCCCTTAAAAAAGTCTATTCATATAGGTCTTCATTCATGAAAATGAAGCGTGTCTCGTGATAAGATGGAAAAAAAGAGAAAGAGGAGATACATTTGGTTTCAATTCAAAAAGGAAGGATAGGGGATATCCCTTTTTTAATGGCTGAAAAAGAAGAAAATAAAGGGATGCCGCTGCCGCTCTTTATTTTTGTACATGGATACACAAGTGCAAAAGAACACAATTTGCATTTTGCATATACGCTTGCTGAAAAAGGTCTTCGTGTCATTTTGCCAGATGCTCTTTATCATGGTGAACGAATTTCTCCCAACCCTCCAAAAGTTATGGAATATGAATTTTGGAACATTGTTCATCAAGGTATTAAAGATGTAGACGACATCATAGATTGGGCAAACGAAAATAATTTGGTTTCGAATGGAGAGATCGCGGTTGGCGGGACTTCAATGGGAGCCATTATAACGTATGGTTCGCTTGTAAACAATCAGGATATTAAAGCGGGATGTGCATTAATGGGAACTCCTTCGCATGAAGATTTCGCCAGATGGCAAATCGAAAGGATCGAAAAGGCGGGGTATAAGCTGCCTCTTTCAATAGAAGAATTAGATCGATCATATGAATTAATCAGTAAATATGATCTTGTTCAAAATATGGATAAACTGAATAACAGACCATTATTTATCTGGCATAGTGAGATCGATGCCGTTATTCCATATGATTTTGCAAAGCCTTTCGTGGATCGTCTTACTGAAAATAACAGCATGTCAGTTTACATGAATGACAAGACATCTGGTCATAAAGTTTCGCGTCCTGCTTATTTGAATGCTGTTGAATGGATCGCTAAAAATATTAAAGCAAAAAAAGAAACGGTGTAGTCATTACCCCGTTTCTTCTAACTTAAGGCGATATGTTCTTTTTGGCTGGTACATATGATCAATTTCGTCAATTTGCTTTTGAAGTGAATGCATGATGCGGAGTGTCCAAACACCCTTCTCGTTAAATTCTTCTGGGATGTCGGTAATGGTTACTTTATTGCCGCTGCGGTGGTAATATTCATAAGAAACCTTCATAAATCAACATCCTTTCTATAATTTAAAAAAATAATAACAAATTTAAATAAAAAAGTAAACTGAAAAGTGTTTATTTTCTGATAATTTAAAGGAGGTACTATTTTGCCTGTTGCAAAAAGAAATCCGATTCCTGTTTCAGAAGCAATAAAAAGCATCATGAATCATACCCGTGTCTGGGGAACAGAAGAAGTCCCATTAACGGAATGTGACAATCGTATATTGGCACAAGACCTTTCTGCCACGCATGATGTACCGCCTTTTAACCGTTCACCTTATGATGGATTTGCAATTCTTTCAAAAGACACAGCAGATGCATCTGATACTCAACCCGTTAAACTTCAAGTTTTAGAAACGATAGGTGCAGGTCATGTTGCAGGTAATCAGGTGAATAGCGGAACAGCTATAAGAATCATGACTGGAGCAAAGATTCCGGATGGTGCAGATGCTGTAATTATGCTTGAACTTGTAAAAGAATTGGATGAAAATGAAAACTCCTTTATCGAAATTAAACGTACCGTAAAAGCAAACGATAATATTTCATTTAAAGGTGAAGATACAAAAGAAGGAACATTGCTTGCTGAAGCAGGCACTCGAATAACACCAGGTTTAATCGCAGTTCTTGCAACGTTCGGTCATCATACCGTCTCTGTTTTTAAAAAGCCTGTAGTGGGTATTTTATCTACTGGAACTGAACTGCTGGACATAAACGAGCCATTACAGCCCGGTAAAATTAGAAACAGCAATGCATATATGGTGGCAGCACAAGTCAGAGCAATGGGTGCAGCGGTCAAATTGTATCAACATAGGGAAGATGATTTTGAATCCCTATATGAGAATGTAAAAGAATGCTTGAAAGAATCAGATCTCTTAATTACAACTGGCGGAGTATCGGTTGGCGATTACGACTTTCTTCCCGCGATTTATGAAAAGTTGGGAGCTAAAGTTTTATTTAATAAGATTGCAATGAGACCTGGAAGTGTTACAACAGTTGCCGTTCATGAAGGCAAATGGCTCTTTGGCCTTTCAGGAAATCCTTCTGCATGCTTCGTTGGATGCGAGCTTTTTGTCAGACCTGTCATATTATCTGGGATGAAAGTAAAGAAACCACACTGTAAAGCAATTAAAGCTGTTCTTGGTGCGGACTTTCCAAAGCCTAATCCTTTTACCCGTTTCGTAAGAGCTGTTTTGACAGAAGGGTTTGATGGGAACGTTGTTACTCCGGCTGGTCTTGATAAATCTGGATCGGTTTCTTCACTTTTGAAAGCTAACTCACTCATTGTACTGCCTGGAGGAACAAGAGGGTGGGAAAAGGGAAATGAGGTTGGCGTACTATCCTGGAACGGTGAAGGGAGTGAGTGGCCATGGGATTCCCCGTTATTCTTCAAGTCGCCGGTTACCAGAACAGCGGTAAAACAACAGTCATAACAAAACTGCTGAAGCAGCTATCACAACAAAGCATAAAAACTGCGGTCATAAAGCATCACGGGCATGAAGATACACTTGACTTTAAGGATTCTGGCAAAGATACTGAAAGTCACAGAAATGCAGGGGCTTTTATTACCGGAATTTCTTCTTTAGGAGGCACTATTTTTTCAATGAATCATGAAATGCCTCTTGAAAAAGCAATTGAGATATATAAATTATTGGATATAGAGTGTGTATTAATAGAGGGTTATAAAAAAATTCAATACCCTCGTGTCCTGCTTTGCCGAAATCAAAATGACAGTGACCTTATTATAAAATCCAGTGAGCCTATTGCTGTAATTAGTGAAAAACAATTAAAGGCCGTCAGCAGTTTGCCGTATTTTTTAAGATCGGAAGAAAACATGTGGCTAGAATTTTTAATGGAGTATATAACAAGCCGGGTGAATGAGGAGAGGGCTTATCATGAAACTGTTTAATATCACAAAAGAACCGATCAACAATCAAGAAGTCATTGATAAAGTGATTCATCATAACGCAGGTGCAGTGTCCGTTTTTATTGGAACGGTAAGGGAAATGACTGGAGAAAAGCAGACACGTTATTTGGAATATGAAGCATATGTACCTATGGCAGAAAAACAGCTCGAAAAAATTGGGGATGAAATTCAAGAAAAATGGCCGAGTGCAAAAACAGCAATCACACACAGGATTGGAACACTTCAAATCTCTGATGTTGCAGTTGCGATCGCAGTTTCAACACCTCACAGACAGGATGCTTTTGAAGCTAGCCGACATGCAATCGAACGAATTAAAGAAATCGTACCAATCTGGAAAAAAGAACATTACACAGATGGGGAAGAATGGGTAGGAAATCAAAAAGGAACTAAAAAGTATCCAGAAGGCCGTCCGGAAAGGATTGAGAAATAGATGGTGCAAATTTTGCTGTTCGCAAGCCTCGCACAACAAGCGGGTACTCAAAAAGTATCATTGGATTTAGAGACACCAGTTACTGTTGAAAAGGTTAGAGACCACCTTCAAAATCAGCTCGGAGAACTTAACGGAATAGAAAATGCGCTCGTTGCTGTAAATGAAGAATATGTTGATCTTACAGTTGAAATAAAAAATGGTGACACAATCGCGTTTATCCCTCCTGTAAGCGGAGGCTAATAAATAAAAATGAAGGAATTTAACGAAAGATTATTCGTTGGATTCCTTTTTTTCTTCTATATAACATGAATAACAAAAAAGCTTTCCTGACGGGGCTATTTCACCTTGGAAAAATCCATCCATACAGAATAAATCTTTCTTACAGCTCTCACACGATCCAACATGTTCCTTCATATTTATTTTCTCCTCCGTTTAAGCCGGTTTGATTTTTTCATACGTGGCAATGAGGTTGCGGGTTGTTTTCTTAACCAGCTGATAAATTTTTTCATTTCAGGTGCATCCTTTAATGAATCCACTGTAGAATAGAGCGCTGCTAGTTCTGTATTTGTATATAGAAAGTGAATCTGTTTATGACAAGGTATACATATATGTGCGGTATCTAAAAAACGACCGCCTTCTTCTTTAGGGATTAAATGATGGACGGTTAATTCAACGGGCTGCCGTTTGCAAAGTTCACAAATACCTTTCTCCATCATATTATCAAACCCTTCTTAATTGTAGATAGTTTGCGCAAACTTTGCTGATCTTGAAAGTGGTTGACTCCCGCTCCAAGTGCTCGCTTTCCGGGGGGCGTGCGGTGAGCTTCCTCTGCGCTTCACGCCGATAGGAGTCTCACCTGTCCCGCTAATCCCCCAGGAGTCTCGCACCTTGCGCTCCAATCAACTTGCATAGAGGGGAGCAAAAAACCACAATCTTTTGAAGTAATCCGTATTGTATAAACGGGACATTGAACCAACTTCTTTTTCTTTGAATAGGATGAGTTAAAAGGAGGGCATATTATGTATCCAAATCAATTTGAAGGACAGAATCCCATTCAGCAGGCACTTGGCATAAACAAAAATCCATTTAAAAAAATATATAAAACCTGTATGAAAAACAGAAACCAGCATGTTCAGCTGATGTTGATTGATGGAATGACTTACTCAGGGTTTATAGAGTACGTAGATCAGCAAAATGTTTACTTTGCGATTCCTTATGTGGAAAATAAACCAAACGAATCTCGCAGCACCCAATCGCAATATAACGTTGCCGGTTATCAGTTATACAGATGTATGTTTCCGCTTCAGGCAGTGGCAGGAGTTTCAGGGGCATTTTAAACTTTATCCAGTATGTGAATCTTTTCTTTTTTTTAGCAAGTGTTATCACGCAAACCGCGGGTAACCTATAAAAGAAAGGAGGTTCATTAAATGGGACAGCATAAGCATTTTACACATGGTCAAAAAGCACCAAATAACGGCATTTATGTTGAGATTGGCGAGACTGGAAGCATGGTCAATGATCCTCAGCAGATTCACTTGTCAGCAGGTGACCGGTTTCCGGAAACAACAAATCACAACCGTGTATGGACATATAAAAGAAAACCATAAACATAAACAAAAACCCGGCATTCCGCCGGGTTTTCATTTTATATCTCTTCGCTTTGAGCTGGCAATAATTCACCAAGTACAGAAATTACGACTGTAAAGATAACGCCGAAGATCGATGCTTTTACAAAATCGAATGTTCCGCCTTGCATAGAGACTAGTACATAAAAAATCATATTACTTAACAATAAAGACCAGATTAACGTCCAAATATAACGCATGCTACATTCACCTCTTTATGTAAACGAATTCTTTACCCTACTGTATAGTAACAAAAGTTGAGGCAAAGGAAAAGATTCTTTACAAGAATTTATACTCGTTGTGCAAGAAATAGCAAAAATTTTCATAAAATGTTCATGCTTAACAGGATTGACAGTCATAAATAAAGAAAGGAATACATATACGTGCACTGCTGATACTTTAAATAACTATTTTAAAGAGGGGGCCGCGATATGGAGCAAAAGTGGGAAGAACTTAAAGCGTTGGAAGAACAAGACGAGAAGAACCTTACTTCGGAAGGAAAAGAGGCTCTAGAACAGCTGAAAAAAGAACTCAATTCATAAAAAACATAGGCAGATAACTTTAGCTATTTTTTTCCCTTGCATACATTAGTTAAGAAAAGCTAATGCGAGGGGAGAAATGTGAGTATCGATAAACGCACTTTCCAAATAGACAATCAATGGAATATAATCCATCTGCCAGAGCGCCCAAATGGATTTGCAGTTATGATCATCGGTGATTGCAGCCATTACGTTGACGCTCACACCAGTCTTTGGAAACAAAGCACTGAACGCGCCCATCTAATTCAATCCCTCAAAGAACAAGGCTATACGATCTTCTATTCCAACCTTTATGGACGGCATTGGGGGAGTCCAAAAGCCGTGACCCTTGCGAAAAGGCTATACCATTATGTCATGAAACACGAAATCTTAAATCCAAACATACATCTAATTGCAGAAGGCATGGGTACTTTAGTTGCACTGCGGTTAATGGAAGAAATGGAACTTCATATACGCTCTGCCATTTTTATTAATCCTTGTTTTGACTTGAAGCATCACTTTAACCACGAAATGCAAAATCGTCTTTTCTTTAAGCGGCTAGTGAGGGAAATCAGCTCTGCTTACAATGTAGAAGAACTTAAAGTCGCTCCGCTTATTGATCAACTTTCAGAAATTAATGATTTACACGCAAAAACACCGGTGAAAATATGGCATGCTGCAAGAGGAGTTTCCTTTAATTTTCGTGACCATAGCAGAATTTATGAAAAGAGAAGACTAGAAATCCGAGCTCCAATATCACTTTTAATCCAAGTACCAGAAAATACATTCAATCCCGCTAAAGCCTTTAGGGAATTTTTTAGAGAAAATGAAAAAGTGCTTTAACCCCACTGTTTCTTTTTAATAAGGCAGTGGGGTTTTTAATTGCAAAAAAAGTATCGTATTCTTAGCTTTCCTCCCATAGGATAATAAGAAGAGAAAAATGAAACTGGAGGCTCATACATGAAAAAGGCATTTGTTACAGGAGCAGCAGGTTTTATCGGTTTTCATTTGTGCAGCCGTTTGTTGGATGAAGAAGTTGATGTTGTCGGGATCGATATGGCAGAGTCGCCAGACCGTATCGATTATATTGCACGTCATGCTGGTTTTCAATATCTCCCACACGATATAAATGAAACAGATCTGCAGCCCTATACAAAAGACTGTGATGTTATCTTTCACCTTGCTTGTTCTATTAAACCTGCGGCACCGTGGGCAAATATTGAAGATGAAGTTCAAAGGCATGTTTCCGTTCTAAAAAAAGTTGCTTCGTTTGCTAACCCGCAAACTAAGCTAATATATGTTTCTTCATATGATGTGTATGGAAAGAGACAAGGAGAAGTACTCGAAAACTCTCCAAAAAATCCTGAAACACTGTTTGGCCTCATAAAATTGACAGAAGAAAATATGATAAAACAATTGGCTGAACAGCATGACTTTCCATTTGTTATCATGCGATTGCCAACAGTATACGGACCAGGGCAGCCGGAACATCACACCTATCAGCAAGTGATATCCAAGGAGGATAAACGACAAGAACAAATATCAAAAGATACCGTTACTGAAGATGTTTTGTTTGTAGAAGATGCTGCAGAAGCATTGTTTTTAGCTGGGAAAGCACCCGCCAAAAATGAAATCTACAATATTTCAAGCGGAAAACCAAATCATTGGCTCGAGGGGCTTACAGAATTGAAAGCAGAAAAGCTGACTTTCACAGAGAAAAGGAAAATGCGCATTAAGGGAGAGAAAGCTGAGCTTGAACTCGGCTTTCGAGCAAAAACTAAGATCAAAGAAGGCATACAAAAACAAATTATGTATTTTAAAAATAAAAAATCAAAGCCAAAATCAAATGAAATCTAAATTTGAAGGTGGTTCCAGACAATTAAGAAGTCTGGACCACCTTTTTATTTGGTTAGTCCTAATAAAGAGTTTCTTGAAGTGTCTATTTTCTCTATAATATAAAAGGGACAATTTTATTGCCCATTTTACATAATGAGGAGGCAGCTATACGATGAACAACGAACTTAACATGAAATTTATGCAGATTGCGATGTCTCATTTACCAGAGGCAAAAGCTTTTCTAGAGCAAAAGGGGATTGAGCTGGGAATGGAAGATATTCAGCCAATGCTTCAGCTTTTAATGAACGTCATGAATGACGCATATGAACTAGGAAAAGAAGAAAACAAATAGTATGTAAGCAAAAAGCCAACCTGAGCGGGTTGGCTTTTTTTACTTCTTTTTAAACGCAGAGAATATTGGAGATATCTGCTGAGCAACTTTCACGGATTGATCAATTACGGCAAAAATCTTATTGTAGTCCAAAGATCCTTCCTGCGTTCTGAAAGAATGTAAAAATGGGCGAGGCGGAAACGGCTGCTGAAAAGGCGCAGGCATTCCTCTAAATCCAGGCCCGCCAAAGGCTTGAGGAGGCATTCCCTGTCGCATATGAAGGGGCTGCTGCTGCCCATGAACCATCGGATAACGTCCAGAAAACTGCGGAGGATACATTGGCTGTTGTTGATGCAGAGGATTGTGCATTTTGAACCACTCCTAATATCAATTTCACCAAACTTACATTTTTCTTCTTTACAGGATATGCCCTAAGCCCTGTATTGGTGAAAGAAAACAACTTTAACTAGACAAAATAGCGGAATTGACTTAAAATTAGTACCAGGTCATAATATTTGATGTTAATTTTTATTGCTTTTTTTCGCAAGCTTTTGAAATTAGTTGATTTCCGTTACAGGATGCTCGCTTTCCGCGGGGAGTGCGGTGAGCCCACTCGTCGCCTTGCGACATTGAATGGTCTCACCTTCAAAGAAGTATGGGTGCTCCTGCGTCTACAAGCAAATCCAGACGCGGCGTGTTCCTCGTCGCATGCCTTGCAAGAAGTGTATTCAGGTGGTTGGCACGCACCTTTCACTCCAATCAACTTGTCAATGAAGAAAAGATAAGAGCCAGATCTTTTAAAAACTTAAAACAAAGGGGTAATGTTATGAATGCAGGAATCATTGGGATGGGCAGTTATATCCCGGAAAAAATTCTGGCGAACTCCGACCTTGAAAAAATGGTAGATACGAATGATGAATGGATAAGAACTCGTACCGGAATCGTAGAACGCAGAATTGCGGAAGAATCTGTGAAAACTTCTCATATGGCAAAACATGCTGCTGAAGAAGCAATGCAGGATGCGGGAATTACTGCTGAAGAGATTGATATGATTGTTGTAGCAACAGTCACACCCGATAATCCTTTTCCGTCAGTTGCTTGTCAGCTGCAAGATTATTTAGGAGCAAAAAATGCGGTTGCAATGGATGTAAGTGCAGCTTGTGCTGGATTTATTTATGGATTAGTAGTTGCAAAACAATTTATAGAAACTGGAACTTATAAGAACGTATTAGTAGTTGGGGCTGAAAAGCTATCCAAAATTACGGATTGGAAAGATAGAAATACGGCTGTTTTGTTTGGTGATGGAGCAGGTGCAGCCATCTTGTCACCAGTAAGCGAAGGAAGAGGAATTCTTTCGTTTGAACTTGGTTCTGATGGTACGGGAGCAAAGCATCTTTACCAGAATGAATTTATTCATATGAACGGACGGGAAGTTTTTAAGTTCGCTGTAAGACAGATGGGAGAAACATCGTTGAGTGTTGTTCATAAAGCAGGTCTTTCAAAAGAAGATGTAGACTTTCTGATTCCACATCAGGCAAATATAAGAATCATGGAAGCATCCAGAGAAAGACTGGAGCTCCCGAAAGAAAAAATGATCATGACCATCGATAGGTTTGGTAATACATCTTCTGCCTCAATCCCGATGGCATTAAAAGAAGCACTAAAAGATGGTAAGATAAAAGAAGATCATACAATTGTACTTGTTGGTTTTGGCGGAGGATTGACCTGGGGTGCAGTTGCACTTCGATGGGGACGATAATTGAAAATCAACAATGCTGAATAAAGGAGAGTAGGTTTTACAATGAAAAAAAGAGTCGTCGTAACTGGTTTGGGAGCCGTAACTCCTCTTGGTAATAGTGTAGAAGAAACATGGAAAAAGATTGTAGAAGGACAAAGCGGGGTAGGACCGCTAACAAGAAGAAACGCTGAAAAGTTTCCGGTAAAAGTTGCTGCAGAAGCTACTGAATTTGATCCAACTGAATTTATGGATAAACGCGATGCTCGCAGAATGGACCGTTTTACACAATTTGCAGTAGCTGCATCACTAATGGCAGTTAAAGATGCAAACCTGGATATTACTGAAGACATCGCACCTCGCGTCGGCGTATGGATTGGTTCAGGTATTGGCGGAATGGATACGCATGAAGAACAGTTTAGAATTTTTGAAGAAAAAGGCGTTAGGCGTGTTAGTCCGTTCTTTGTTCCGATGATGATACCTGATATGGCATCAGGCCAGGTTTCAATTGCAATCGGTGCTCAAGGAATGAACTCTTGTACAGTAACTGCATGTGCTTCAGGTGCAAACTCGATCGGAGATGCGTTCAAAGTTATTCAGCGCGGAGATGCAGATGTTATGGTAACTGGCGGAACTGAAGCGCCCATTACAGATATGGCATTAGCAGGGTTCTGTCAGGCAGGTGCGCTATCAACAAATCCAGACCCGAATACAGCTAGCCGTCCTTTTGATAAGAACCGAAGTGGTTTTATTATTGGAGAAGGTGCAGGTATTCTTATTCTTGAAGAATATGAATTTGCTAAAAAGCGCGGAGCTAAAATCTATGCCGAAATCGTTGGATATGGAGCAACTGGAGATGCCTATCACATCACTCAGCCAGCTCCTGGCGGCGAAGGTGGTGCGCGTGCAATGAGGCAGGCGGTTGAGGACAGCGGTCTTGCTTTAGAGGACATCTCTTACATCAATGCACATGGCACAAGTACTGATTTCAACGATAAATTCGAAACAGCTGCGATTAAAGCTGTTTTTAATGAGCAAGCATACAAGATCCCTGTAAGTTCAACTAAATCAATGACAGGACATCTGCTTGGTGCTGCAGGCGGTATTGAAGCTATTTTCTCAGTAAAAGCGATTCAAGAGAACATTCTGCCTCCAACAATTAACTATGAAACACCTGATGAAGAATGTGATCTTGATTATGTGCCAAACAAAGCAAGACAAGCGGAAGTGAAAGCTGTACTAAGCAATTCACTAGGTTTTGGCGGACATAATGCGTCACTCGTATTTAAAAAAATAGAAGAATAATGAATATGAACCCCGTTTTCATTAAGGAAACGGGGTTCTATTTTTCGATTTGCGAATTGCCTTATTTTAGAATAAAAAGGACAACCTCTGACTATACTGATTTTAAATACAAATCGGTAAAAAAGTGAGGGGTACAAATGTTATACTTACGTGATGTTTGGGTCAACTGGTTTGAAGGAGAAGAGAATGGCTATAACGTTTGTGAGTTCCATGAATGGAGAAAAGACGACTATATCGAGCTGTTGGATCAAGTACCCATTATCAAGATTGAATCAACACTTTTTCATTACATCGAAAATGATTTAAACGATCTTCCAGATGCATTATTAGAAGAAGTGCATCAAAAAGCGTATGTCAGAAAGAACAACCAGCGCGTACAGCTAGAACATTGCTTTATTATAACGGATGAGAAAAAATCGTTGATTGTAGATACAATGGGTTATAGGATACCAATACGAAAGAGCAGACTCATTCCGAGACAAGAACAGCTCGTTTTCGAAATGGCTGAGCAAACTGAAACAAAAGTTTACACATTCAGCGCAAAGCAGATGAGCAAAGAATATCACATTTTGTCACCGAATCCAGACAGCATGAGAGGGCTGACAAGAAAAGAAAGACAGTTAAAACAACTGCTCTTCATGGCCCTTGATCAATTGCATTCGACAAAAAATGTAGCTGAAATGAGATATTGGTGCACAGAGTGGATGCCTGAGCAATACGGGAAAATTCAAAGAATGGATTTTAACGAAGCATGGGACGCACTATATTGCGAATTAAAGAGCGGCTGGTCGAAGCAGCATTTAGATATGTGCGAAAGACTTGTAAAAGGCCAGCCATACTTTGAAAAGATATGGGAACTTGAAAATGGAACTCATGTAAACTGAAAAAACCAGCGGATTTTAGATTCCGCTGGTTTTTTGTATTCATTTTAGTTTTATAGAAGAACGTCGCAGTAGTCTGCTCGCTTTTTGAAAAAAAGCTTTGTTACGGTACGTGTTGTTATATCTATTAACCGTTCGCGCAAAAAACATGTACTTTTACGCATAGTGATGCCAGTTTCACGCAGGATAGCATGAATTCCACGCTGAATCTCACTGCGGTCACGCAAAAACGAAGTAGTTTCACGCACAAGATAAAGCTTCAAGTAACTTTATACACGTTTTCGAGCCAATCCCATAGCACGTTCAGCCTTATTCAGAGTTTTGTTTGCAACTCGGTTCGCTTTTTCTGCACCTCTATCAAGAATAGCATCCAATTCGTCAGACTCTAGATATTCTTTATAGCGTTCTTGTATTGGTTTTAAAGTGTTGATAATTGCTTCAGCTACACCTTGCTTGAAATCTCCGTAACCTTTTCCTTCGTATTTTTCTACAAGTGATTTAATGCTCTCACCAGTAAGCTGCGAGTAAATAGTCAGCAAGTTTGAGATACCTGGCTTCTTTTCTTTGTCATAAGCGACAACTCCATCAGAATCTGTAGTTGCTCGCTTAATCTTCTTTAAGATAACAGATTCGTCGTCCAGCATGGAGATAAAAGAATTCTGGTTCGGATCTGATTTGCTCATCTTTTTCTCAGGATCAACGAGTGACATGATTCTTGCACCTTCAGAAGCAATACGCGGTTCAGGGATAACGAAGACTTCCCGGTATTTCTTATTAAAACGTTCGGCAATATCACGTGTCAGCTCAATATGCTGTTTTTGGTCATCGCCAACTGGAACGATACTTGTATTATATAAAAGAATATCTGCTGCCATCAGTGGAGGATAAGTTAATAAGCCAGCAGAGACAGCTTCCTTGCCAGAAGACTTATCCTTAAATTGTGTCATGCGCTCCAATTCACCGATGTAGGATACGCATTGCATCATCCATCCCATTTTTGTGTGCGCCGGCACTTCTGATTGAATAAAAATAGTTGAAATTTCCGGATCAATTCCAGCTGCTAAATAAAGAGCAGCTAAATTTCGGCTGTTTCTCTTTAGCTCAACAGGATCTTGTGCAACGGTAATTGCATGCTGATTAACTACGCAAAAATAACAGTCGTGCTCATGCTGAAGCTCAACAAAATGTCTCATAGCTCCAATGTAATTGCCGATGGTTAAATTACCGCTCGGCTGTATGCCTGAAAAGATTACAGACATGATTCATCTCTCCTTTTTCTTTTGAAATCAATATAAAAAGGCCCACTCGTCGCCTTATGCAAGGGACGAATGGACCGCGGTGCCACCCTTATAATTCTCATTAAAATGAAAATCACTCGAATACGTACAGGAAATTCCGATACGCTGTCCATTTATATCGTGCGGACATCTACACGTCTGAGCCTACTAAAAGGTTCGGTCAGAATGCTCCAAAGCCCATTCCATTATGATCCACTGCCTGTTTTCACCAGTCACAGGCTCTCTGAGAGTTTTTCATAATGTACTCTTCTTCATCATCACATTAGTCATTTATTTTTAAGTAGTATACACAAATTACAATACATATGCAACGGCGATTGAAAGAAATGTTAAAAATAATCCGCTATATAAGAAAGATTTCATATAAGAAACATTTACTCTTTCTGATAGGTGAAAGTTGGTTTTAAAAGATACTTCGTCATGTACGTCAGGTGTTCTGGTTAAAGCTTTGGCTACTTTTTTAAAACTGTATGAAAAAAAGTCAAAGAATCCGCCTTTCACTACATATAGAGCAATACCGATCAAAGCAATAGAAAGTGCAAAATAAAAAAGAGTATTTACGTATTTTTCAAGGGTAAATGGTCCAGAAGATAAAAGAGCAATGATCAAAGCAATGATAACAGGGAATGCAGAAATAATTAGGATTCTTCTTTTGTGTACGTTCATTAATTAAGCCTCCAAATAGTAAAAAATACACCATGAACATCTAAAAATGTACCACGAAATTCAAAATATGCCGTCAGACTATACTCCCATTGTAACAAATGAAATATAAAATTGACGAATTATAATTCAAAACTAGGGTTTGTCTATCTGCATAGGAAATCGAGAATGTAATATTCATGCTAGTTTACATATAATTTTGGTAAAATTTGTAGAATAATCAGAAAATACACTCTCACACATTATGGGTCTTTGTGCCTATTTTTTGTTAAGGAAAAGTAAATATCATGGGCTTTTTGTAAAACTCTTAAAAAAAATAATTCCACAATTGTTTGAAAACTTGTATAATCGAACTTGTAGATGAAATGTCTGATAATTCTTGAGACTTTCGTCTGCTAACAAATTAACAGGATAAAAAGGGGAGGTCGACTCATGAAGAAGTCAAAATGGTCATTGCTTCTTACGCTAGTTCTTGTTCTTAGCATGTTCTTAGCTGCTTGTAGTGGCGGAGAAAAGAAAGAGACTGGCGAAAAGAAAGGCGGCAACGAAGGCGACAAGACTGAAAAGCCAGCTGAGCCGCAAGTACTTAACATCCTTGATGGAGAAGAAATTCCTTCAATGGACTCTTCACAAGCAACAGATTCAGTTTCATTCGAAGTAATGAACAACGTAATGGAAGGTTTATATCGTCTTGATAAAGACAACAAACCAACTCCAGGTGTTGCTCTTGAGCACAAAACAAATGAAGATGGTACAGTTTATACTTTCACATTGAACCCTGAAGCTAAATGGAGTGACGGATCTAAAGTAACTGCTAACGATTTCGTTTACTCTTGGAGAAAAGCTCTACACCCAGATACTCTTTCTGAGTATGCTTACATTATGGGACCTGTAAAGAACGCTAACGCGATCCAAACTGATGGTGACCCATTATTCGGTAAAGTAGAAGAGCTAGGTGTTAAAGCTGTTGATGAATCAACTCTTGAAGTAACTCTTGAAGCTCCAGCTCCTTATTTCTTAGGACTAACTGGGTTCGCAACATTCTATCCGCAAAAAGAAGAGTTTGTTAAAGCACAAGGCGACAAGTACGCTTTAGAAGCTAACACTCTATTATACAACGGTCCTTTCGTACTTAACGAGTGGAAACACAACGAAGGATGGCAGTACAAGAAAAACGATAACTATTGGGATAAAGACGCAGTTAAGTTAGACGAAATTAACGTTAAAATCGTTAAAGACGTTGCTACAAGCGTAAACCTATATGAAACTGGTCAAACAGATATCACTGGTCTAAGCATGGAATATGTTGACCAATACAAAGATCACGAAGATCTTTACACTCGCGGAGAAGCTACAGTATTCTTCTTGCGTTTAAACCAAAACTCTAAGAATTCTGATGCTCTTAAGAACGCAAACATCCGTAAAGCGATCGACATGGCTTATGACAAGCAATCAATGGTAGATGTACTTCTTAACAACGGATCTACACCTGCTTACTACCTAGTTCCTGGTGAGTTCACTCCAGGTCCAGACGGAGAAGACTTCCGTAAAACAAACGGCAACTTCGGTGGCTATGATTTAGAAAAAGCTAAAGAACTTTGGGCTGCTGGTCTAAAAGAACTTGGCAAAGAAACTGTAGAACTTGAGCTATTGAACTACGATTCTGATGGCGCTAAGAAGATGGGTGAGTTCTTCAAGAACCAACTTGAAAAGAACCTTCCTGGAATCAAAGTTTCTATTAAAGCACAACCATTTAAGCAAAAGCTAGAGCTAGAATCTAAAGGTGAGTATGACTTCTCTTATGCTGGTTGGGGTCCTGACTACCAAGATCCAATGACGTTCCTAGATATGTTCGTAACTGATGGAGCTCATAACCAAATGGGATACTCTAACCCAGATTATGACAAGTTAATCAACGATGCTAAGAAAGAAATGGATCAAGAGAAGCGTTGGGAAATGATGCTTGAAGCTGAGAAAGTTCTTTTCGAAGACCAAGCAATCTCTCCACTATACCAACGTGGTGTAACTGGCCTTCAAAAGCCATACGTAAAAGACTTGGCTCATCACTTATTCGGAGCTGATGTTTCTTACAAGTGGGCTTACATTGAAGGAAAACAATAAGCTCTATTGAAAAATAGTAAATAGTTTTTCTCAGGAGAGTACATGTGTTCCTGACATGTACTCTCTTTTTTGCTTGTAAACAATGATGGGATATATTGTGTGATTAAGAAAGAAATCAGAAAATGTCGAAAAAAAAATATTTTCTATTGATATAAAATATTTTGTCCCTTAAGATAGATATTACAGAAAGATTTCAGAACATTAAGTTTGAAACATTTGGGGGAGGTGTTTGTAATGTTGCGCTATATAACTAAGCGAGTGTTTGCGATGTTTTTAACACTGCTGATCATTGCAACGATTACATTCTTTTTAATGAAATTATTACCTGGTTCTCCTTTTAACAACCAAGAGAAGTTAACTGAGTCCCAGCGCTATGCACTTAACGAAAAATACGGGTTAAATGACCCGGTGCCTGTTCAATACATTAATTATTTAGGGAAATTGGCACAGGGTGATTTAGGATATACGTTCCAGTTTGATGGACGTACCGTTAATTCTATGATTGCAAACGGTATGGGCCCATCTGCAACAGTCGGGTTTGAAGCACTGGTGTTCGGAACATTAGTTGGCTTGATATTAGGGATCGCAGCAGCATTAAAGCATAACTCGTTTATTGATTACGGGGCTATGGTCATGGCTGTATTTGGAATAGCAATACCGTCCTTCGTATTTGCAGGACTTTTGCAATACTACGTTGGGGTTAAGCTTGGATGGCTACCAGTAGCATTCTGGAATGGTCCTGAGTATCACATCATGCCAGCATTCTCTCTATCCGTAGGAGTAATTGCTACAGTGGCACGTTTTATGCGTACAGAAATGCTTGAAATTTTAGGGACAGATTATATTTTAATGGCTCGATCTAAAGGGATCAGCAAACAAGCAGTTATTATTAAGCACTGTGTACGAAACAGTATGATTCCAATCATTACAATTCTTGGACCTATGGCAATCGGTCTGATTACTGGGTCACTTGTAATTGAAAATATTTTTGCAATACCTGGTATTGGTGAACAGTTCGTAAAAAGTATCAACCTAAATGACTATCCAGTTATTATGGGAACTACTTTGTTCTATAGTTTCTTAATTATTGTAATCATCTTAGTTGTCGATATCCTTTATGGAATCATCGATCCTCGTATTCGTGTTGCGGGAGGTAAATCATAATGAGCATGTCAGAACGAAAACTAACACCTGATTTATTTCGCCCTGCAAATTTAGGTACAGGTAAAGGCGAAGAAATTACGAAGCCAAGCTTAAGTTTTTGGCAGGATGCTTTTAGACGATTAAAAAAGAATAGAGCAGCGATGCTTGGACTTTTTGCAATCGTATTCATTATTGTGTTTTCACTTATTGCACCATCGTTAAGTAAGTATGGCATGGACGATCAAGAACTAATGCGTGCAAACTTACCTCCTAAAATTCCTGGATTAGAGAAGATTGGATTCCTTGGGGTAGACGGAGTAGATATTCGCGGCGTAGATCAGTATGAAATGAAGAATGTACCAGCTGAAGATAAATTTTGGTTTGGTACTGACCCGCTTGGTCGTGACCAATGGGTACGTGTTTGGAAAGGTACACAAATTTCTCTTTATATCGCATTTTTAGCAGCAACAATCGATTTAATCGTAGGTGTTGCTTACGGTGGAGTTTCTGCCTTTTATGGTGGAAGAGTAGATGACGTGATGCAGCGTGTAGTAGAAGTATTAGTAGGTATTCCGAATCTGGTTGTAATTATTTTGTTTATTATCATACTTGATCCAGGGATACTCTCAATCACACTAGCTCTCGTTATAACCGGCTGGATAGGAATGTCGCGTATCGTACGTGCGCAGATTCTTTCATTAAAAAACCGTGAATTTGTATTAGCATCAAAAACATTAGGTTCAACAAACGGCCGTTTAATTACAAAACACTTATTGCCAAATACACTTGGTGCAATCATTGTAACAAGTACATTTACAATTCCAGGTGCTATTTTCTTCGAAGCGTTTCTTAGCTTTATCGGTTTAGGTATACAGCCGCCGACTGCTTCGCTAGGTGCTTTGATTGCAGATGGATTTAGATCTTTGCGTATCTATCCTCACTTAGCGATCTATCCTGCATCCATCATGTGTATCTTGATGATCAGCTTTAACCTGCTAGGAGACGGGTTGCGTGATGCACTTGATCCGAAAATGAGAAAATAGTACAGGAAGGAGATTTTATAAATGGAAAAACTTTTAGAACTAGATAACCTTCATGTCTCCTTCCAGACGTATGGGGGAGAAGTTAAAGCAGTTCGAGGTGTAAGCCTATCTTTAGATAAAGGGGAATCACTTGCAATCGTAGGTGAATCCGGTTCTGGTAAATCAGTTACTTCAAAAGCAGTAATGAGACTTTTACCGAATAAAATTGGTTCAATTAAAGAAGGTGCAATTCGCTTCCAAGGCAAAGACCTTGCGAAAGCAACTGAGCGTGAGATGGAAAAAATTCGCGGTGCTGAAATCTCTATGATCTTCCAAGATCCGATGACATCATTGAATCCAACGATGACAATCGGGAAGCAGATCATGGAAGGATTGCGTAAGCATCAGAACATGAGCAAAAGCGAAGCAAAAGAGCGTTCGATTAATCTATTAAAGCTTGTAGGTATTCCAAATCCTGAACTCCGTGTGGATGAATATCCTCACCAATTTTCAGGCGGAATGCGCCAGCGTGTTGTTATCGCGATTGCACTAGCGTGTAACCCTAAAGTATTGATCGCGGATGAACCGACAACAGCACTTGATGTAACGATTCAAGCTCAGATCTTAGACTTGATGCGAGACCTTCAAGATAAGACAGGAACTGCAATCATCCTTATCACGCATGATTTAGGAGTAGTTGCTAACCTTGCTCAGCGTGTAGCCGTAATGTACGGTGGTATGATCGTTGAGACTGGTACTGTTGATGAAATCTTTTACAAGCCGAAACATCCATATACATGGGGGCTGTTAGCTTCCATGCCAAAATTGAATTCAGATTCAAAAGAATTATTAGCTATACCAGGAACACCGCCTGATTTAATGAATCCTCCGAAAGGATGTCCGTTTGCAGCGCGTTGTCCATATGCGATGGAAGTATGTTTGGAACATATGCCAGAGGCTACTAACGTTTCTTCATCGCACAAAGCTGCTTGCTGGTTGTTAGATGAGCGAGCACCAAAAGTTGAACCGCCTGAAGCGGCAGTAGTTGGGGGTGCTCGATAATGGCAGTTGTAGAGAGAGAAAAGTTACTAGAAGTTAAAAATCTTAAAAAGTATTTCCCAGCTGGAAAAAAGGGCGTTTTACAAGCAGTAGATGATGTATCATTTGATATTTATAAAGGTGAAACACTTGGTCTAGTAGGAGAGTCCGGATGCGGGAAATCTACTACAGGACGTACAATCATCAGACTATATGATGCAACGGATGGAGAAGTAACCTATGAAGGTGAAGACGTTCATGGAAGAAAATCCCGTTCAGAATTAAAGAAGTTCAATAGAAAAATGCAGATGATCTTCCAAGATCCATATGCATCATTGAATCCTAGAATGACAGTCAAAGATATCATTGCTGAAGGCATCGATATCCACGGCTTGGCAAAAACAAAGAAGGATCGTGACAACCGTGTTTACGAACTTCTTGAAACAGTAGGTTTGAACAGAGAGCACGCTAACCGTTATCCGCATGAGTTCTCAGGCGGTCAGCGTCAGCGTATCGGAATCGCTCGTGCACTTGCAGTAGATCCAGACTTCATCATTGCCGATGAGCCTATCTCAGCACTTGACGTTTCCATTCAAGCACAGGTTGTAAACCTAATGATGGAACTACAAAAGGAACGCGGACTTACTTATCTATTTATTGCCCATGATCTATCCATGGTTAAACATATTTCTGATCGTGTAGGTGTAATGTATTTAGGAAATATCGTAGAACTTACAACAAGTGATGAGCTATATGAAGAGCCTCTGCATCCTTATACACAAGCTCTTTTATCAGCGATTCCTGTTCCGGATCCTGAATTAGAAAGAAGCCGTGAACGAATCATCCTTGAAGGTGACGTTCCTAGCCCGATCAATCCTCCAAGCGGATGCCGATTCCGTACACGCTGCCCACATGCAATGGATGTATGTGCAGCTGTTAAGCCAAAATGGCAGGAAGCAAGAGAAGGACACTGGGTAGCTTGTCATCTATATGATGAAGAAGCTGTAAAACAAAACAATTAACACATTTAAAGCGGTCTCCGTCATTTCAGGAGATCGTTTTTTATGTTAAACTAAATTGAGTGTGTAAAGCGTATACAATATTATCGTTACACATCCCTACTATTGATTGAGAAGCAGAAAAGGGGTAAATTCATGGAACTAAGTTTTATCGTTGATAGCGCTAGTGATTTAAAAATAAATTCTGAAATAACGGAGATTCCATTAACGATTGTCCCTCTAAATGTACAGTTTGGAGAAGATCACTATTTAGATGGAGTTAATATAACAGAAGATGAATTCTATAGAAGAATGTCAAGTGAACCGGAGCTGCCTAAAACAAGCCAGCCATCACCACAATCATTCTTTGAGGCATTTCAAAAAGAGTTAAACAAAGGAAATGAAGTTTTATATATCGGTATTTCTTCAAATTTAAGCGGTACTGTTCAAAGTGCAACAATTGGCAAAAGCATGCTTTCGGAAGAGGAACAACAAAGAGTAACGATTATCGACTCTGGGATTGCTTCTGGCGGTGTACAGATCTTATTGAATGAAGCAATCGAGATGTCAAAAAATGATGTTTCCTTAAATGAAATTGTTAGTCAACTTGAAAAAACAAAAGCAGGTATTAAAGCATATGTACTTCTTGAAACACTGGAGAACCTAAAAAAAGGCGGAAGAATTTCTGCTGTTCAAGGTGCGATTGCTGGCATGCTGAATATTAAACCAATGATTTCTATTATTGATGGAGTCGTTGAAACAATAGGCAAGTTCCGTGGAAGCAAAAAAGGTTTAACGAAAATGAAAGAAATCATTTTAATTTGGAAATCGGAAAACCCTGAGAAAACACTTTATTTAATTCATAGCTTTTCTTCTACAGAAGAAGTTAAAAAAGAATTTAATGAGTTATTTGAATTAGAGAGTTTCCCAAAAGTAATCTATACCCGATTTGGAAGTACAATTGGAACGTATTCCAGTGAAAAAGCTATTGGTTTTGTAGCTTATTAATATGTAAAATGGCAAAAACACTCTTTTCCTTCTTAGGAAACAGAGTGTTTTACTTTTTCTTCTTCATTATACTCATCTACCATTTCATCTAATTTTTTGATCATGGTTAATGCTTTTATATCGCTAACAGTGCGATAGTGATGTGATCCGCCTGGTTCTTCGTCTGCTTCATCAGCAAGAGCAACAACTTTCTGCAGTGGATTTAAATGTAATGACCCAGTCGGCAGATAAGAATCTGTATGAAGTAAAATAGCCAAGGCAATCTCTTTTGCTTTTTTACGGTCTTCTCCCAATGAGACTAAAATACGGTGTGCACGTTCGGCGCCCTTTATAGCATGAATATCATTTTCCTTATACATGTCATAGTCCCAGTGGCCATTTTTGTACCATGTATAGTGTCCGATATCATGAAGAAAAGCTGCCTTAGTTGCCATATCAGGATCTACACCATGTTTCACTGCTAAACGATAAGCATGGTAAGCGGTTGAAATGGCATGTACCATACCTGAGCGCTTCACGTATTTTTGTACATTGGAATGTTTGTATAAGTCCGTTAAAGTAATTTTTCTCATAAGCGATTTCTCCTTTCCTCAAAAAATGTATATTGTTAAATACTTTACCACCCTTTGGACAATATATCAACATTTAAAATGCAAAAAAGAAGCGTGAAAACGCTTCTTTTATTTAGGGAAATATTCATTCCATCTTTCAGTTACTTTTTGATCAATATCGGGACGAGTTTCAACAACATCTGGATAGAATGGCTTCATTCTTGCATCAATGATAATCGTTCCTTCATACTTAATACGGTTCCGGTCGATCGTACTCTTAGCATAAACATCATATGCCGGATCAAAGCGTGTAAAGGTTGTCCATAAAAATTCTGCTTGAGTTGCTGCAATGGAGGCATCGTCCACTAAAAACACGAGTGGCCATTCCTTAAAGGAATCATGGCTATTAGACAACAGGTGTTCAGCAAAATCAGGAGCTTCATCAAAAGATGGCCCGCTCACAGTTAAACAGCCTCCGCAGAAAACACCAACATCATTAATCCCAGATATCGTTCCGCCTTCATAGCTTCTTTTTAACTGACGAACGGGTTCCCCTAGACCTGTCATGATGGCTTTTGAGCCTGTATTAAACTTTCGTCCTGTATAATCTAGTGTATCCATGGAAGTATCATGTATAATTAGCAAATCGCGCTCAGGAAGGAATCTCTCTAGAACCCCTTCAGCTAATTCAGCGAAATTTTGCAGGTTAACAGGTTTGTTCGTTACCATTAAAAACTTGGTTAACGTAAGCTGACCCTCTCCCATAATACGGAATGCATGTGCCAGACCTTCCTTATAATAGGATTCACGAACGACTGCACCTGCTAAAGCGTGGAATCCAGTTTCTGCATACGTCCATAAATCACGCACGCCATTCATGACTACAGGGAATAAAGGACTCATCAAACGCTGCAGATATTCTCCGATAAAATAATCTTCTTGCTTTGGTTTTCCTACTACTGTAGCAGGATAGATTGCATCTTTTCGCTTCCACATTTTATCTACGTTGAAGACAGGGAAGTCATGTGCCCATGAGTAATATCCATAATGGTCTCCAAATGGTCCTTCAGGTTCACGAACATGTGGCGGGACCACTCCGCCAAAAGCAAATTCAGCTTCTGCGATTAACGGATGAGGGTGCCCATCAACATGTGCAAGGCTTAGTTTTTCTCCCATAAGCATAGATGAAAACATGAGCTCAGGCACTGCTTCTGGAAGAGGAGCAATCGCACTGATCATTAAAGAAGGTGGGCCGCCTAAGAATAACGTAACAGGCAATGCTTGATTTTTTTGCTCTGCTTCATAATGATGGAAACCGCCGCCTTTATGAATTTGCCAGTGAATTCCGGTTTTATTCTCTTCTTTAATCTCAATCCGATACATCCCAAGGTTGTGTTCGTGTTTATCGGGATGCTCTGTATAAACGAGCGGTAAAGTAACAAAAGGATTACTGTCAAGATGCCATCCAGTCAAAGCCGGAAGATCTTTCATATTGACGTTCGTCGTAAATGTTTCGAGTATAGGTGATTTATTCTTGCCAACTTTTTTTGTTCCTAAAGATAGAACGTCCTTGATCATACCTTTTTTCTTCCATAGAACAGAAGGGGAAGGAGGCATGAGTTCATCAATAGATGAGACAAGATCTTTAACTAATTGTTCAGGCTTTGGACCGAAAGCCATATCTACACGTTTTATTGTTCCAAATAAATTTGTCACTACAGGTGTGTTTTTACCTTTAACATTTGTAAAAAGAAGAGCAGGACCTTCTTCTGCAATGATACGTCTGTGAATCTCAGGGATCTCTAAATATGGATCGACTTCTGCATGTATCTCAATAATTTCGTTTTCTTCTCTTAATTGACTCATAAAAGTTCTAAGGTTTCTATGCATTTGTACACCTCTATTATGTATGTTACCCTTGTATTATAAAGCAGTTCGGGGAAAAAATGTGAAAAAACAACCCGAAAGTTCCAGGTTGTTTCCGTTTAATTTCTTCTTTTAACTGGATTCCAGTTTTGCTGAAAAGACTTCGATTTATCCACGAAATGTGATACTTTCTTGCCGCCGAACAATTTTACCGCGATGACTTGGGAAATCGTTCCCATCAATGCTGTAATACCAACCACACATAAAGCTAACAACGTTAAATCGGTAAAGAATGATATCAAAGAGGATGCCTCCTTTTTTTACAACTCGTTCACCACGTACTTCTTTCTCTATTGTATCCCATGATAACAAAGGAAGAAAGAGGGAAAACTATATAAAATTAAAACTTAAGGAGCTGATGGGGAAACAATGAATTGGTATGAGAAGTTAAATCAATATTTTCCGATTGAAGAAATGAAATCAAAAGAACATATGGAACTTCTGCTGGATGAAAAAAGTGATATCTATCATAAAGATGAAGGAAAACATCACGTACTGATGTACGTTGAACTTCCAGACTTTGTTTTCATTGATTACTTATTTGTTTCTAAAGATGCAAGAGGTCAAGGCTTGGGCCATAAGCTTATCGAGAAATTAAAAGCAAAAGGTAAACCGATTATCTTAGAAGTTGAGCCGGTAGACTATGAAGATACAGACACTGAGAAACGACTGCGCTTTTATACACGTGAAGGATTTGAACACGCATCAAGCATTGGATACAGAAGAAGGTCTCTAGCGACTAACGAAGTGAATGAGATGGAGATCTTATTCTGGTCACCTACAGAAGAATCTGAAGAAACTATTTATGAAAACATGAAAAAGACGTATAATGAAATACACACGTACAAAGATAGTGAATTGTACGGTAAGTCTTATCAGCCAGCAAGTGAAGTGCTCACCTTGGATACAGAACCAGCGGCTCCTAAGCCAGAAATGGTAAAAGATGAGTCTTCTGAAACGCCAAGGGAATCCGCTTCCGAATAATTATTACTATTTTCCTTGTTAAAGGAGGAGCAGGCATTATGAAACAAAAAGATAAGAAGAAAAAAACAAAGCGTGAATTATGGAAAGAGATGCTTAAGAAAAACCTGAAGAATCTTAAACCAAGTATTCCGCGAAAAGGACCTGCATCACAAGTAAATAAAACAATTGCCTAAAAAGAGTGGTTAAATCCACTCTTCTTTTATTTCAGAATGTATTGTCAAAAGAGCATGCAAAGTCTGGTTTAATGGAGAGTGTCTTTGTTAGGCGTACATATTTGTATATGATTAAAAATTTTTGTACGGTGGCGAAGGAAAATTGTACGGTCATTCCACTTTTTTGTACGGTCAGCTACAATTTTTGTACGGTCATAAACCAATTGTTCTTTTCACAAAGAATTAGTAGTTAGATTTAAAGTAAGACGCTGCAATTAGATAAAATGGAGCAGAAAAAGTGTCGAAGCAACTCCATTTCCCATACATAAATGATTTCTTGCTAGGGTGGGTTCATCGCAACTTCCGCGATAATTGAACTTACTTACACCAATCAAATCTTACAAAATCAATAATGGTTATAAAAACAATCTTTTTTATGTTTTATGAAACTTATCTTCGGGTAATACGTCTATATATATGTAGAAAAATTATCGGATAAGTTGTGTAAGACAATCTGGAGATGTATTACATTTGTATGACAATTTCGTAAAAATGTACAAAAGTCTGTATAACCTCTACCGAAAATGTAAAATGTGTAGTATACTATGAATGATGATTTAATAACTTTTTTAAAGTACCTAAATCAGAGAGAGGGGAAGGAGAGTTCCAATATGGTCACACTATTTACTTCGCCGAGCTGTACATCATGCCGAAAAGCTAAAGCATGGTTAAAAGAAAATGAAATTCCTTATCAAGAAAGAAACATTTTTTCGGAACCTTTATCAATAGAAGAAGTTAAGCAAATCTTGAGAATGACAGAGGACGGTACTGACGAGATTATTTCTACTCGTTCAAAAACGTTCCAGGAACTTAACATTAATCTTGAATCCATGCCTTTGCAAGATCTATATCAATTGATTGCTGATCACCCTGGATTGTTGAGAAGACCTATTATCCTGGATGAAAAGCGTCTGCAAGTCGGCTATAACGAAGATGAAATTCGCCGTTTCTTGCCAAGAAGAGTACGTACTTTTCAGCTTATGGAAGCACAGCGTCTTGTAAATGAATAAAAGAAAAACTTCCGCTGTCAAAAGTGCGGAAGTTTTTTTATGTTCACTGTTAATAGTTATACTGTTGATTTCACCGCTTAGCCGGGACTGAAAAATGAAAATCATCTTTTATTCGTGCGGTACAGTTTTTGCTTTAGAGATCTTCTTCATTGCTTAGTTAATTGGAGCGCAAGGATGAGACTCCTGCAGGATGAGTGGGACAGGTGAGACCATTCAATGACGCAAAGCGGCGAATGGTTTTACCGCACACCCTGCGGAAAGCGAGTCCTGGAGCGGAAATTAACTTCTATCAAAAGCAACCAAAACAATCATAAAAATAATCCTGCCAGCATCTACCGGCAGGATTATTTTTCTTTACTTTGCTTTTCTTTTAATGGAATTCGTCAAAATACCTGCAAATAAGACACCGATGATTAAGAATAAATATAATCCATATTCAAGCATAGTATTATCTGCAAAAACCGTGTGAAGCATTTTTTCTTCAATGATCATACCTGCTGCGGTAAAAGCGAGTACGCCCGAACCAATATAAATTAATACAGGAAAACGTTCCATGAAGTGCAATATTATTTTACTTCCCCATATAATGATTGGTACAGATACTAATAAACCAATCACGACAAGAATAATATTTCCATGTGCTGCCCCGGCTATTGCTAAAACATTATCAAGACCCATAGCAATATCTGCGAATACAATAGTTTTAACAGCATCAGATAAATTTTTTCCTGCTTTTACATCAAGTTCTTCATCTTCTTCCAGAATAAGCTTGTACGCTATGATTAGAAGTAAAATACCGCCTGCTAGGTATAAGAATGGAATATTTAATAAATAAACAGCTACAATGGTTAATACTACACGCACTACTATAGCCAGTCCAGTTCCCAAGAATATGGCTTTATTTCTCTGTTTCTCAGGTAAGTTTCGGCTAGCAAGGGCTATAACAATAGCGTTATCGCCGCCAAGCAGAATATCAATCGCGATAATTTGTAAAAGGGATATCAGAAAATCTGTTTCCAAAAGTAAAACCCCCGTATGTAATGAAATTTCAAGTGAGTTATGGTACAATATGTTAACCTTAAAGACCATTGAATTATAGTCCAGCTTGACCATCTCCGTCAAGCAGCAGCAGTTTTTTTATAATAGATCTAGGCACAAAAAAGGGCAGTAAATACGGGCCTTTTTTATTTCCAGATTAGCTGTTTTGTCATAGAATAAGGTACAAGAGGTTTAATTGTGATTGATGTAATTTTAGTTGGGGAATAAAAGGTAATAAGCATTGCTTTTTTCTAGGGGTATTTATCCCTTCACGAACAAACCGGAGAGAAGGGAGAGAAGCAGAAATGGAAATTGAAAGAGTGAATGAGTTCACCATTAAATTTTTCATAACGTACAGAGATATTGAAGATCGCGGATTCGACCGTGAAGAAATATGGGCTGACCGCGAAAGAGGAGAAGAACTCTTCTGGGAGATGATGGACGAAGCCCACCAGCAAGAACAGTTTCCATTAGAAGGTCCTCTTTGGATTCAAGTGCAGGCTCTGGATAAAGGTCTTGAAATTATTGTGACTCGTGCACAAATGTCTAAGGATGGTAAAAAGATTGAACTTCCAATAGGTGATGATAAGTTAGACTTGCCTGTTGATCAAAATATTGAAAAATTGCTGGATCAGCAATTTCAAACAGACGAAGAAGAGTTCGATGAACTGGAGGAAGCTGAAGATGATTATTTATCTTTCTTAATTTCTTTTGGAGATTTTGAAGATGTTATTCTTCTCAGCCATACCATTGATTCTTCCTCATTTGAGAATTCGCTGTTTCACTTTGAAGGCAAGTACTATCTGTATGTGACATTCAACCCGGATGCTCCTGACAGAGAACAAGACGATCTATTAGCTCAGCTTCTGGAGTACGGCAATGACTCAGATTTGTCAGTATACCGAATTGAGGAATATGGCAAAACCATTGTTTCTGAGGCTGCTTTGGAACATGTACAAAAATATTTCAAATTATAAGTTATAACCGATTTCAGTAATATTTGAAATCGGTTATTATTTTTTTCTTTAAAGAGTATTCTCGATTTCTAATGTTTTAAAGAATAATTTTTAGAAAAGCTTAAAATGTTTTTTATGCTTCTTTCCCACATTATTAATGTAGATGTGAGGGGAGTGGTGACAAAAATGCTAGTGGCTCTATATGAAAATCAATTTGTTGATATGACTGGAGAGACTTCAAAGGAAAAATGGTACTCAATAATGAAAACTGGATTGCTTTTATGTCCCGTTTGTAAGAATAAAGTAATTCCTAAGTGCGGTCCTAAAAATGTTTGGCATTTCGCGCATCAGTCGCAAGATGCTTGTGATGGCTTGCATGAAGCGGAAACAAACTATCACTTAATGGGAAAAAAGAGTCTTTTCCATTGGTTTAAGAGAAAAGAGAAAAACCTATACTTAGAACATTATCTTCGTGATATAGCCCAAAGGCCGGATATTTACTTGGATGAAGATAAACAAGCGATTGAATTCCAATGTGCAACCTTGAATGTTGATATGTTTACTAGCAGAATTAATGGCTATCAATCAATTGGCATTGAATCTGATTGGATTTTTGGCATGAAAAGAATTAATAAGAAAAGAGAGAATTTATATTCACTGCAGATGACAGATCTTACGGCTGCCAAAAGAGACAAAACAGGAAAGCTATATTTAAATTATTTTTGTCCTTTACAGCAGCAGTTTCTTCTCCTAAGAAATATTCTACCAATCTCACAAAGAAAAGTATTAGCAGATGGATATTCATTTTCTGCAAAAAATCTGGATTTGACCATGATGTTTGATACATTAAACAGTAAAAGTTATGAGTATCGAAACCTATTGTGGAACAATCAAAAAAAGACATGGAGAATGACAGCCTATAGAAATGTCTCACCTTCAATTATGTATGTAAAGAAAGTTATGTATTTTAATCACAGGTCAATAACCTTATTTTCCCCCTTAGCAGGAATGCCTTCCTATAACTATTACTTCTTTGAGACTTCACCTTTTATTTGGCAATCCTATCTATTGTTTTTTATTGATAAATTATCTTCAACCTTTACTCTGAATCAGCTTGAAAATGAGTGTAGAAGATTAATGGCAAAACGGATCTTGTTGGAAAGAAAACTTCCTTATATAAAAGGAAGTTTTCAATGTGCCATAAAAGGATATTTAAACTTTCTGGAATCTGAACAAATTATTGAGCAAATGAATGACATTCATTATAAAAAAAAGAGACCCATTCCATATCCTAAAACGCTTGATGAAGCGTTCAAACAAGACAAAATTTTCAGTGAAAAAGCCGTAATTTTTGACTTTGTATAAGCATTTTCTGGTAATATGTAGATATACATAAGGAGAATGTTATGCATTTTCTTTAATTTTATATGGAGGTGTTTGTATGTCTCAAACAAAAACAAAATCATTGCCTAAGCGTAATGAAGTTGCCGTAGAAGATACGTGGGATTTAGAAGCAATTTACGCGTCGGATGAAGTTTGGGAAAAAGAATTTGAGGAAACGAAGCAGATGCTTCCGGAGCTTAAATCCTTTCAAGGTAAATTAGGGGAATCGGCCGAAACACTTTATACTTATCTGCAAAAACAAGATGAAGTAACTAAAAAGCTTGGTAAGCTTTATACATATGCTCATATGAGATATGACCAGGACACTACCGACTCCTTCTATCAAGGATTGAACGATCGTGCTTCTAACCTTGCCACGCAAGTAAGCAGCACTGTTTCTTTTGCAGTGCCTGAAATTTTATCTCTTTCTGAAGAAGCACTTAGTCAGTTCCTTCAAAGCTATGAGCCTCTTGCACTTTATAAACATGCACTAGACGAGATCAACCGTCAGCGTCCTCATGTGCTTTCTAAGGAAGAGGAAGCACTTTTGGCAGATGTCAGAGAGGTTGCTAATACTTCAAGCAATACTTTTGGTATGCTTAACAACGCTGATTTGAAGTTCCCTGTTATCAAAGACGAGAATGGAGAAGATATTGAAGTTACGCATGGCCGCTACATCCGTTTTCTTGAAAGCTCTGATCGCCGTGTAAGAGAAGATGCGTTTAAAGCGGTGTATGGAACGTATGATTCGTATAAAAACACTTTTGCAAGCACACTTGCGGGTACGGTAAAACGCGATAATTTCTTTGCGAAAACTCGACATTTTGAATCAGCTCGACAAGCAGCTCTAAACAACAATAATATTCCTGAAGCGGTATATGATAACTTAGTAAAAACGGTTAATGATAATCTTCACTTGCTTCACCGTTATGTCCGCCTTCGTAAAAAAGCTTTAGGTCTTGATGAGCTCCATATGTACGACTTGTACACGCCACTCGTAAAAGATGCAAAGATGGAAGTGAGCTTTAAGGAAGCACAGCAGCTTGTGTTGGACAGCTTGGATCCTATGGGTGAAGAGTATAAAACAATCGTTAAAGAAGGCTATGAAAAGCGCTGGATTGATGTTCATGAGAATGCTGGAAAGCGCAGTGGAGCGTATTCTTCTGGTGCTTATGGTACAATGCCATACATCTTAATGAACTGGCAAGACAATGTAAATAACTTGTTCACACTTACGCATGAGATCGGTCACTCCGTGCACAGCTACTATACACGTGAAAACCAGCCGTATCCGTATGCTGATTATTCTATCTTTGTTGCAGAAGTGGCATCGACATGTAATGAAGCCCTTCTAAACCATTACATGCTGCAAAAAACGACGGATAAGAAAGAAAAGCTATATCTTCTAAATCACCACTTAGAAGGATTTAGAGGTACTGTTTTCCGTCAGACGATGTTTGCTGAGTTCGAACAGGAAATCCATGTTCGCGCTGCAAAAGGTGAGCCTTTAACACCAGAACTTCTAACAAAGATCTATTACGATCTTAATGTGAAGTACTTTGGAGAAGACCTTGCGATTGATAAAGAAATTGGATTAGAATGGGCAAGAATTCCTCATTTCTATTACAACTTCTATGTATATCAATATGCTACAGGATTCTCTGCAGCTGCTTCTTTATCCAAACAGATCCTTGAAGAAGGAAAACCTGCAGTAGACAGATATCTGGAATTCTTGAAAGCAGGAAGCTCAGATTATCCGATAGAAGTATTGAAAAAAGCTGGTGTTGATATGACGACTCCAGAACCAATTGAAGATGCTCTTAAAGTATTTGAGTCTATTTTAGACGAGATGGAAGAGTTGTTGTTCGAGAAATAAAACGAAGGCTCTACAAAAACAACCTTTTTTAACCAGCTAAAAAAATCCTGTCCGGTATATCGGACAGGATTTTCTAATTTTATAAAATTCTTTTAAGTTTTGAACGGTAATTGTAGCACAGCATCGTTATCAATATGGCGATAAACAGACTTGGAACGGCCACAATTTTGGGAGCCATATTTAATAGGGAGAGTACAAAATAATAGAAACTCCCAGCTAACGAAATCAAACTAACAATAATCAGTATTAAAAACATTCAATCTCCCTCCTTGGTACATGTTATTCGGTTTTTAAGGAGGATATGCAAGCACGTCCAGAAAGAAAAAAAGAAGAACAAAACCTTTGGCCGAAACGAATAACGTTCTTTGAGCTGATCAATTTTTTTCCATACGTTTCTAGAGAAATGAGCAACAAAACAGCAATTTAGAGTGGATTCACTCCAAATTCGTTCACAATTAAGCAATTTGGCTGACGCCAAGCTTTTTTTTATGGAGTTCAAACTCTATATTTCCTGAACTTTTAGTATTAATCCCGCGAGTTTCATGGATATTCCCGCGAGTATATACAATAATCCCGCGAGTTCAGCACATATTCCCGCGAGGATGTAATTTCTAACATTTCGCTTGCTTTTACTTTCATCTCCAACGAACAAAAACAACAATCCACCAGACAAGTCAAATATAATTCCTGCAATGAGAAAAACCCGCTGATGATCTCAGCGGGTTTGAATATATCTCCAGAAAGTTCCGTACTTTACAGGGACTCGTTCAACTTTTTGCTGTAAAACAAGTCTCTTTAATTGTTTTTCAGCTTCTTCACAGCTGATTTGATAAACAACAGAAACTTCTTTCGTAGCGACAAAAGCGTAATTAGCAAGAAATTCTTCTAAGGCAGGAAGCGGTGCTGGTTCAATCGCTACTCCAGACATTTCTCTTAGGATTTCAACATAAACATCATAAGAATAACAACCGGAAATTTTAATTCCGTCATCATCTGTTTTGTCATTGAAGACAATGAGAGTAGGGATTTGAGTTACATCCATCTCTTGAGAAAACTTCAAATCGCATCTAAGCGCTTTAATAGCAGCTTCTGAAGATAAATCATTTAAGAATTCTTCTTCATCAAGGCCGACAGAACGGGCAATCTCCAATAGAACTTCCTCGTTGCCAATGTTTTGTTTGTTTAAGAACAGGTTCT
Organism: Fictibacillus arsenicus; assembly: GCF_001999465.1. Lineage (GTDB taxonomy): Bacteria > Bacillota > Bacilli > Bacillales > Fictibacillaceae > Fictibacillus > Fictibacillus arsenicus. The sequence goes on along the minus strand of NZ_MQMF01000002.1, from coordinate 266,096 downwards.
CTCTAAGTTTTCTAAGAAACTTTATCCCTTGCTGTTTGCCTTGTAGTTCCGCTGCTTTAATAGCTAATGTAGCTTTATGCGGAGATGAGATGGGGTTTTCCAGCCATACATCACCATCACAGCTCATTCCTGATAATGATGCTGTTTTTTCCCATTTCTCAGCAATATGTTCAGCCGTTTTAACCCTTTCTTTTCGGTATATAGGTATTTAAAGACTCAAGACTGCCACTTACAAAATTGCGAAGTCTGAAATAGTGTCCATATTCTACTTGCAGTTTCTTAAGAACAGGTTCCAATGACCAGCATTCTGGACAAAACGGATCGATGACAGAATAGATTTCCAATGGCTTTTGACATGCTTGACTTTTGTTGGTCTCTTGATCGTCATAAAAGGAATTGGAATTATACAGTGTCAGCATTCTCGCCCCTTTCTGAATCTTCGTTCGTATTTACCATATGATAAGCTGTCATTTTTAGGCGGCTTAGTAAAAACTCTTGTAGTTCAGGTTGCAATTTTTCAATTGTCATCGCACGCTCCATACAGTTTATCCAAGCTTTTGCATGAGTATTAGTGATTGGGAACGGCATGTGACGAGCTCTAAGCATAGGATGTCCGAATTCTTCTGTATATAACGGCGGTCCGCCAAAGAACTGACTTAAAAAACGGGTCTGTTTATAAGCAGTTTCGGTTAAATCATCTGGAAACAGAGGTGACAGCATAGGATCTTTACTTACCAAACTGTAAAAAGTGGTTACAAGCTTTTCGAGTCCTTGCTTTTCTCCTAAAAGATAATATGGTGATTTTGTTTCATCAAACATGGTGCAAAAGCTCCTTGCGTTAATTTGTAAGTTTATTGTAGCAAGGTTCATGAATTGTAAGCAAACAATATGAACATTAGGAATTTTAACGCTAGAAAATGTAAGTCGAAATCTTTGTTGATCGTGGGTGGTGATTTCCGCTCCAGGAGGCTCGCTTTCCGCGGGGCGTTCGGTGAGTCTCCTATGCGCTATGCGCCGTTAGGAGTCTCACCTGACCGCTTCAAGGAAGTATCCTTGCTCCTGTGTCTAAAAGTAAATGCTAGATGTGAGATTCCTCGTCGCATGCCTAGCGAGAAGTTTCTCATGTGGTAGGCACGCACCTTGCGCTCCATTCACCTAGTCAATGAAGAAGAGTAAAAAAACTAGCATTCTTAAAGGTAGTCTTAAAGAAAAAGAAAACCCTCCATAATGGAGGGTTAAGCGAACGTCTTATATGTATTCATAACCTTTTTTACATAAGCAATGGTTTCTTTAAAAGGTGGGATGCCATTATATTTATCCACGTTTCCTGGTCCTGCGTTATAAGCTGCAAGTGCGAGCTGTTCGCTGCCATTATATTTTTCAAGCATCATCTTTAAATACTTAGTCCCAGCTTCAACGTTTTGAACAGGATCAAAGGAATTGGTGACGCCAAGACTTTTAGCAGTGGAAGGCATTAATTGCATAAGTCCTTGTGCACCTGCATGGCTTTGGGCTGTACTTTTAAAATTCGACTCATGTTTAATGACAGACCGGATTAAATTTGCGTTCACACCATATTTCTCGGCAGTGCGTTCAATCAAATCATCAAGACTTTTTGAAGGTATGTTCATTTTACCCGATGCTTGTAAAACAGGATCCACTGTACTTCTATTTGATAGATCAGAAGCAAGAGGGAATACCACAGGTACTGGACTGCTCATTAGTGCAAATTGATCCATGTTTAGTGCAGTGGCAGAGCTTACGCCATCTTTCGAATAAGCTTCATTCAGCAGTGCGGCAAAGGGGCTGGAACCTGACCCATTGTTATCGGATGAAACAGAATTTATATTGAGCTGCTGCAGAGCTTGGATTTCCATAAGTGCTTTAAAAGACTGGATATTCAAGAGGTTTCCTCCTAATAGGAATACTAATAAGGACCACATAGATAATATATGATTCCAAAATGGTTATTTTAATGAAGACTTTTCTGTAAAGAACCGATGAATCTTGCTTTTTGTTTCACGTACTGGGATGTTTTTTGATTTTAACAGCTCGAGAAATATTTGCTGTCCTTTCTTATAATCGGCAGATTCGTATTCTAATTCATAGTCGATTTTACCTAAATAATGATTTTCATCTAGAACGAGTAAACCCACTTGGTAAGGAATTTCGACCCTGTTCGTTGTTAATTCTCCTAAAAATTTTATTTCAGCAGTATCAATTTTCAGCTTGCGGAGAACTTCTGTCACTTCTCCTTCCGGCAGCGGCATTCCTCTAAGAACTTTGGGGAAAATACCATTATCTATAGTCTGATGGGTTTCAAGTATGTGTTCTTTAAACTGCTGTTTTAAAGTAAGTGTGTATGTATTCTTTTTAAAACGAATTCTTAACGCGCTCTTATGATTCTTTAATTGAAAATCTTCTGTATCAAAATAATAGTTCGTCTGATTATTAAAATCTGGTTTTTGGACCTCCAATTCACTTATGAGCTGCAGAAATTCTTCATATGTTAATAAGTTTTTAAACTCAATCTCTATTTCTTGTGACACTGTTCGATTCCTCCTGGTGCAAAATTAAGTTAAACACATTATCTCATAGCAAAACCCGCTTCTCAATTTCTTAATAATTTCTATTTTGTGTTACACTATTAGTGAAGAAACAGGAGGTTTTTATGATGATGCCACTACGAATGAATGTGCAGTCAACTGCATGGGAGCAAAACAAACTAAATTTAAATGTATCAGATGAAGTGAGCCAGCAGCTTTCCGATTGGAAAGACAGTGAAAGAATGCTTGTAGACTCTGATGGATTAGCATTTATTTATGTACTCGAGAACAAAGAAGGTTTTATCCATATCTCAATAGGGAGCAGCCATTGGGTAAATGTAAAAAAAGCATTGTTGGAAAAAGCTGTTGTCGTGGTTCGCAACGGAAAAGGAGAAGAGCTTGAACTAACTGCTTTCTCTAGCGAAATGGATTATTTGACTGATAATATTCAAGGTAACGCAAACTATGGTCAGCAAATGGAAGAAGAAGTGATTAAGATATTTGGTACAGAGGAAAAAGCTCAATGAGTATGGATTGGGAAGCTCTATTAATTCCGTATAAGCAAGCTGTTGATGAACTGAAAATTAAGTTTCGCGGGATCCGCGAACAATTTGAAAGATCAAACCAGCATTGTCCTATTGAATTTGTAACAGGAAGAGTGAAGCCCGTTAAATCGATTGTTAACAAAGCGTATCAAAAAAATATTCCAGATAAAAGTTTGGAGCAGGAGATACAGGATTTAGCTGGTTTAAGAATCATGTGTCAATTTACTGATGATATTACGACTGTTATCAATCTGCTCAGACAGCGTAACGATTTCAAGATTGTAGAAGAGAGAGATTATATTACACACAAAAAGCCAAGCGGCTACAGATCTTACCATCTCGTTATTGAGTATCCTGTCCAAGTATTAGACGGGGAGAAAAAGATATTAGTGGAAGTTCAAGTAAGAACACTTGCGATGAATTTCTGGGCGACGATCGAACACTCAATGAATTATAAGTATCAAGGACAGATTCCGGAAGATATCCGTCAACGCCTGCAAAGAGCAGCAGAAGCGGCCAATCGTCTCGATGAGGAGATGTCTCAGATCAAAGGTGAGATCCAAGAAGCGCAGTTAGTGTTCTTGGAACGCAACGATAAATCCAGTGAAACCAATCTAGGATCATAAAGGATGAGAGAGAATGAAGTTTGCCATCATTTCAAAAGGCGATAACAAATCGAATATCTTAACCGAAAAAATCCGTTCGTATTTAGAAGAATTCGAATTAGTTTATGAAGAAAAGGAACCTGAAATCGTTATTACAGTCGGCGGTGATGGAACATTGCTTCATGCTTTCCATCATTATGTACACCGCATTGATAAAACAGCGTTTGTTGGTGTTCATACTGGACACCTTGGATTTTTTGCAGATTGGCTGCCTGAAGAGGTAGAGAAGCTCGTCATACATATTGCAAAAACACCTTTTCAAATTGTGGAATATCCTCTATTGGAAGTGACCGTTCGGTACATTGATGGAATTGATGAAAAAAGATATTTGGCGGTCAACGAATGTACAGTCAAAAGTGTTGAAGGTTCACTCGTTATGGACGTTGAGATCAAGGGTGAAAAGTTTGAAACCTTCCGTGGTGACGGCTTATGTATTTCTACACCTTCTGGGAGTACGGCTTACAATAAAGCTCTTGGGGGTGCAATTATCCATCCTTCTCTTGCGTCAATCCAGCTGTCAGAGATGGCATCGATCAACAACCGCGTGTTTCGTACGATAGGTTCGCCGCTAGTACTGCCTCAACACCATACATGTATTTTGAAGCCGGTAAACGATGTTGATTTTCATATTACGATTGACCATTTATTTTTAGTGCAGAAAAAAGTAAAGTCGATTCAATATCGGGTTGCTGAAGAAAAAATAAGATTTGCTCGATTCCGCCCGTTTCCATTTTGGAAGAGGGTCAAAGAATCGTTTGTCAGTGAATAACATGAAAAACTTCTTTGAAATTTCATGGGTTGTAACTGAAGCTGAGGAATCTGTCTTATTAAGAGAGTTTTTGAAGACTAAACAAATATCTAAAGCAGCGCTGACCGATATTAAGTTTCACGGCGGCGCTCTTTTTGTGAATGAAAAAGAAGTAACGGTAAGAACTCCTCTATCAAAAGGGGATGTTGTAAAAGTTCACTTTCCACCCGAGAAACAAAGTGAATCTATGGAAGCTGAAAATATTACACTCGATATCGTTTATGAAGATGAGCATTTTCTGGCAGTAAATAAACCGCCTGGAATGCCTACTATTCCATCACTATATCAGCCGAGAGGATCGCTTGCAGCAGGCGTTTTGTTTTATTATCAGCAACATGATATTCCAGGAACTTTTCATGCTGTTAACAGACTGGACAAAGATACATCAGGCATCGTCCTTGTTGCTAAACACCGGTTTGCTCATTCATTGATGTCCAAGCAGCAAAGAGAGAAAACAATCCAACGTGAATACATTGCACTCGTTCACGGAGAATTGGAGCAAGATCTTGGGACGATAACCAGTCCGATCGGAAGAAATCCAGACAGTATTATTGAACGTATCGTAAGAGAAGATGGACAGCCGTCCATCACTCACTTTGAAAAAATAAATTATCTTTCGGATCATCATATTTCAGCCGTCAGACTTAGGCTTGAAACTGGAAGAACACATCAGATCAGAGTGCATATGGCCTCCATTGGTCATCCATTAATTGGAGACGACCTGTATGGTGGCAGTCGAGACATAATTAAACGCCAAGCTCTCCATAGCGAGACTGTTAGATTCATTCATCCATTCTGTAATGAAGAGGTCATGATTAAAGTGGATTTGCCAGATGATATGAGAAAGTTAGCTATAATATAAATTAATTTTTGCTCAAAGATACAAGCAAAGCAAGCCCCTGATTCATTTACTAGTAATGAATGGGGGTGAAAACCATGTCTGATTTACAAAAGAAAAAAGAAGAGGCAATTCCAGGTCTGATTGCAGAACCAATTCCATTGTTTCATAAGGAGTTTCCGATCATCTTCTTCTGGAACCCAAAGTGTGGATGTACAACTTTGGTGAAATGGTTTTACTTTCAAATCGGAATCTTAGATCAAGCCAATAAATATTCTGAATGGATTCATACTTATAGAGAGAACGTCTATGAATTGCAACCCAATCATAAACTCAATTTACGAAATGAACTTATGAATCTAAAAAAGGATACTTTTAAGGTAATTAGAAACCCATATAAAAGGGCAGTGAGTTCATATATTGCAGCATTAGCAATGCCTGAAATCATGAGACAGATTGCTCCAGATGTTAAAGAAGGTTTTTCCTTTAGGCAATTTTTATACAGGCTCGAGGAGATTGGTGTGGAACGGGAGATCGTTAACTCTCATGTTGCTCAGCAGTATGTAAAAGGCGAAGAGCTTTTTGTTCAAAACTATATCAAACTCGAAGATCTCAATTCTAAGTTGAGAAACATTGAAAGTAAATATAAGCTGTTGCAGTCACCATTAGATGTTCTCACTCAATCACATCATCATATTGCTCAAAAGATGAATACAACTGCAAAAGAATCTTTTGCTGATGTGAATTTACATTCATACATTCGAAACAGTACACTGCCGCCTTATCAAAATTTCTATGATGGTGAAACAAAAAAGCTAGTGTTCGAAATTTATGAACAAGATTTTATCATGTTAGGCTTTGATCCAGATCAGTTATTATAAATAAAAGGAGTGTAGTTTCATGAAAAACTGACACTCCTTTTGTTTTAATCATCAAATGAACGGAATTTCTCAGGAACAAACGGCATCGTGGAAGGTACACTAAACACTTCCATCTCGGGGTACCGTAGCGCGCTAAGCTTTCCGCCAAATACGCATCCGGTATCGATATTCCATGTGTTTTTAATATGGCGAACGTTTTCTACAGGGGTATGGCCATAAACAATTGTTAGATCACCATGGTGTTCCTTCGCCCAATCTCTCCTCACTGGTGTTCCATCTGGATTGGTTTCACCCGTAATATCTCCATACAAAACAAATGTTTTTACTTTTTTGCTCGTCTGTCCTACATAATCGGCGCGAATGCCAGCGTGGGCAACTACCAAATCACCTTTATCTAGTTCTAAATAAAGAGGAGCATTTTCGTACAGTGTGCAAAAACGTTCACTCACTGTTTTACGCAACTTATCATCAAGTGCTTCTAGTTCTGCAACAGTAGTTTCTAAGCCATGCTTCACCTGCACATTTCTTCCTAGTAAATATCGGTATAGTTTATTGCAATGATTGCCTGGAGTGTAAAATGCTAAATTTTGTTTAACAAGTTCAAAGACATGTTCCATCACTTTTATAGATTCAGGACCTCTGTCTGTGAGATCTCCCAGGAAAACGAGTTTTCTGCTTTCTTTGTGTCTAGGCAATCCCTCATTCCAATCATAGCCCAATACTTCTGTAAGGTTCCTGTATTCAGTAAAACAGCCATGGATGTCGCCGATGATATCATACTTCATATTTTTCACCTCATTCACTCTTAGGATACTTCAATGACATAAGAAAAACACCTGAAAAATCAGGTGTTATTCAAACATATATTTGGTTGTTCTCGACCTTACATTTAAAACGAGTCCAAAAGCGATCATGTATGCAAGTATCGAGCTGCCTCCATAACTGATGAACGGAAGCGGAATACCGGTGATCGGCATTACTTGTATGTTCATACCAATATTTTGGAACACTTGGAACGTAAGCATTCCGATCACTCCAGCACATAAATAACTGCCGAAAGCTTCGTTGCTCTCAAGTGCCGTGTTAATCATTCTGTATACCATCAAGAAGAATAATGAAATGACGATACTCGTTCCTAAAAATCCAAATTCCTCACCAATAATCGAGAAAATAAAGTCAGTCTGGGCTTCAGGGAGATAAACGGAACCTTCCGTGAACCCTTTACCGAAAAGCATGCCGCTGCCAATAGCAAGTAGCGCGTTACGAGTATGATATCCAGCATCTTTATGTTCGTAAGGTTCCAGCCAAGCATAGAAGCGATTCAGTTGATATTGATCAAGGATATGATCCACGAAAAACTGTGGAAAAGTGAAATATATCCATACTAGGATTGATATGAACAGAATAAAGGAAAGAATAAGGAATAGAATAATTCTCCATCTCACACCAGATACAAGTAAAAGGCTGCCTGTGATCGCCATAAAGACGAGACTTGTGCCAAGGTCGGGCTGCATGAGAACCAAAAGAGTAGGGAAGCCGGCAATTAGGGCTATTTTCCCAAGCAATAAAAGGTCTTCATGCATCGTACGGATAATATACTTTTCATTATGTGTAGCTATTGTATTTGCAATAGCAATAACAAGTGAAACTTTTACAAGTTCTGACGGCTGCAAGGCAAAAGGACCAAATCTGTACCAGCTCTGTGCACCGTTAATGTTAGGAACAATGCTCTCTGGGGCAGCAAGTATGCCGAGAAGCAGTAGTATTCCCAGTCCGTATAAATACCAGGAAAGCTTTCTGAACTGATCGAAATCTAATACCATTACTCCTACAACAGCGATACCGCCAATGAAGTACCAAACTAGCTGTTTAATAACAAAGTTGCTTCCGTATTGATCCATCATTTGAGCACTGTAGATGGCAATACAGCTTGTAATGACCATGAGGAACAAAATGAACAAAAGATTGTAATCAAGCTGCTGCCATGGAGATTTATGGTTATTCTGCATGTGGAATCGACTCCTTAAAGTAAAACAATAACATGTATTATCTTACCTAAAAACACAAGCTTTGCAAATCATTTTGAGCACAATCGTTTGACTTTTCTTTTTGAGGTTTAATATAGTAAACCAATAATAATTATGGAAATTACGGAGGTCCTATGGAAGAACATGCTTCTTTTACTTCATTAGTATTAGTTATTCTTACTGCATTTTTTATTCCGATATTACTTAGTAAGTTCAAATTGCGCGTTATTCCTGTTGTGGTAGCGGAAATCATTGCGGGAATTATCCTTGGTAAAAGCGGCTTTAATATCGTCCATCCTGATGCATGGCTGGAGATTCTATCAGTCCTTGGCTTTATCTTTTTGATGTTTTTAAGCGGTCTTGAGATTGACTTTAGCATTTTTGCTGGCGGCAATAACAAAAAGAAGAATAAAGAAGAAAGAAAAGAACCAAACCGTATTTTCGTTTCATCGGTAATTTTCCTTTTTATTCTCATCCTTTCATACGGATTATCCCTATTGTTTGTCTGGGGAGGATTTGCAGAAAGTGCGTTCTTTATGACACTTGTCATATCGACCATTTCATTGGGTGTTGTGGTACCAACACTTAAAGAAGAAAAGCTGTCTAAAACGACAATCGGACAGATCATCTTATTAGTCGCTGTAATTGCTGATCTCGTTACAATGATTTTGCTCGCTCTGTTTGTATCAATGCAATCAGGAGACCCGGGCAGAATGTGGCTGCTGCTCATTCTATTTGCAGCTGGAATAATCTTATACTTTGTTGGAAAACAGATGAGGCATCAATCATTTCTTGAAACCATGTCTAAAGGAACCATACAGCTTGATACAAGAGCTGTATTTACTCTGATCATCGTGTTAGTCGGTTTATCTGAAACAGTAGGCGCAGAAAATATCCTAGGTGCCTTTCTAGCCGGTGTACTTGTTTCTCTTCTATCACCAAATAAGCATCTTGTGCACAAGCTTGATTCATTTGGTTATGGATTCTTAATTCCTATCTTTTTTGTAATGGTAGGTGTTGAGCTTGATATCCGATCTATTTTTTCAGATTCTAAAGCACTGGCATTAATACCATTGCTGCTCGTTGCTTTATTAATTTCAAAATTTCTTCCGATTCTGTACTTGAGAAAATGGTATGATTGGAAAACGGTAACTGCAGCCGGATTTTTATTGACTTCCACGCTGTCACTCGTTATCGCCGCTGCAAAAATTGGTGAACGTATTGAAATTATAGATGCGAGAACATCTTCTGCACTTATCTTAACAGCAGTGATCAGTGCAATCATCACACCAATTTTCTTTAAAAAGTTTTTCCCGAAAAAAGAAGAGGGAGAAACAGCAAAAGAACAGCTTGTTATTGTCGGAGCTAATCAATTTACCTTGCCTTTAACATCTGAGCTCGACACAACAAGATTTGTGCAAAGAATCTATCACACAAAACAAGAAGAAAAAGATCAAAAGCAATTAGAAAGCTTCAATATAAAAGAACTTGAAAATTATGAAGAAAACACACTAAAGAAAGCAGATGTATTTAACACAGACGTTATCATTTGTGCAACGGGAAACGATGAAACGAATGAAAAACTTGCACTCCTAGCAAAAGAAGAAGGAGTTAAAAGAATTATTGCTCGAATAGAAGATCCTTCAAAACGTGATGGTCTTAAGGACGAAGGAATAGAAGTTTACTCTGTTTATTTCTCTTCTCAAGTTCTATTAAAAGCATTGATTGAAAATCCTGCTGTAGTTGATATTCTCACGACTCAAGATAACAGCTTGAATGAAATCATCGTTAGAAACAGCTCGTACCACAGAACGGCGTTAAGAAACTTCCCATTCCTAGGGGACAGTATTATCGTAAGAATCTATAGAGGAAAAGATTCCATCAACCCTCACGGTGACACAGAAATCATGCTGGGAGATAAGATGGTTGTTACAGGAAGCAAACAACAAGTTCATCAGATGAGAGAGATTCTTTCATAATAAAAGTGCTGGCAAATGCCAGTGCTTTTTATTTTTGCAAAAATGGAGCATGCTAGTAATAAAACAATAGAAAGGTGAAATCAAATATGATTCCAATTGTTTATTGCCCGAATTGTGAGGCACAGCATAATCTTAATGATGAAATACTTATTGCTCAATCGAACCAGAATGTAATTTACCGATGTCATGCATGTGGTTTTGAAGTGAAAAATATTGAGACAAGCAAAGGTTAACTAGTGAATTCTTCCTTTTTATCTGTTATACTAATTAGGACTTGGTACTAATAACAAATACTAATACTTAATTTAAAGAAACATAGACCATGGGGAGGAGATTTTTTATGTATCAACTATCATTACAAGATAAAACGTTTGTTGTTATGGGTGTTGCTAACAAAAGAAGCATTGCCTGGGGAATCGCTCAATCTCTATCAAAAGCAGGGGCGCGACTTGTATTTACATATGCAGGTGAAAGACTTGAAAAGAATGTACGTGATCTTGCGGAATCGTTAGAAAGAAATGATTCTCTTGTTTTACCATGCGACATCACAAATGATGAAGAAATTAAAAAGACCTTCACGACTTTAAAAGAAGAAGTTGGAGTAATCCACGGGTTAGCACACTGTATCGCATTCGCTAATACTGAAGAACTTAAAGGCGAATACCTGAACACTACTCGTGAAGGGTTCCTTTTGGCTCACAATATCTCTTCTTACTCCCTTACAGCAGTTGTTAAAGAAGCTCGTCCATTAATGACCGAAGGCGGAAGCATTGTTACTTTAACATATCTTGGCGGAGAAAGAGTAGTCTCCAACTATAATGTTATGGGAGTTGCAAAAGCTTCTTTAGATGCTAGTGTGAAATACTTGGCAAGTGATGTAGGAAAAGACGGAATCCGTGTTAACGCGATCTCAGCAGGTCCAATTCGTACATTAGCGGCAAAAGGGATTGGTGACTTTAACTCTGTACTAAAAGAAATCGAAGAAAGATCACCACTACGAAAAGCGAACACGCAAGAAGAAGTAGGAGATGCTGCACTTTTCTTGATGAGTGATTTGGCTCGCGGTATCACGGGTGAGATTCTTCATGTCGACAGCGGCTACAATACTATTGCACGTTAAAAGATAATAGACAAAACCCCGAATGCTCTCAATGGGATTCGGGGTTTTTTTCGCGTCCTGGACTGTATCCTATACTCTTCAGTCCTATAAAATGTTGTGGCTGTATCCTTTACTTATCAGCCTAGTACTGAAGGGGCAGTCAAGCCATTGCGAGATGGAACACAGACAATACCACAGATGCAGCGACAGTCGAATACAGATGTAATTGTATCGTTGCCCTCTCTGTGAGTTACGACTAAACAGCATGTTTTAGGGTCAAAACTTACGATTGTAAATTCTGTTGCAGGACCGCCTCCGCCTGTAACGTCAAGCCCTCGATCCGCACCTTTTAGTACAAGCCGAACTACTTGCTGTGCACCCATAGCGCATAAGTTGCCGTTCATTCTGTTATTAGCCAGCTGGTTTAAAAGTTCACAAACACAGCCAGTGCACTTTGACTTTTCTCTAGTCGTGCCAGCAGTGTCACCACCGCAACATGAGCTATTATTGAATAAACTCAATGTATTTCCTCCTTTGAAATAGATACATGTACCTGATTCCTCTCGTCTATCAGGTTAATATACTATATGGATAGTCGGACAAATGTGTAATAGGGTAATAAACCATTTTTCTTTAAATAGGCACATGGAAAAATGTTTAATCTTCCTTAAAAAGCTCTTTTCTAAAAGTTTGTTACTACAGGGAGGTTTGATGAAGTTCTTCATTGAAAAGTTGATTGCAGTGGAAGGTGCGAGTCTCCTGCGGGCCTGGCGGTCAGGTGAGACACTTAAAATGAAATGTTCGAATGTGGCTCACCGCCTGCCCCGCGGAAAGCGAGCAACCTGGAACGGAAATTAACATCTTCCAAAAACAACAAAGTTTACGAAAATAGCCTTAAAAAAAGACGTTTGTCCAAACCAAAATAAATGAGCGGCATATATTAAAGTAGGGCTTATCTATTGCCCAAGTTTTAAAGGAGTGTTTAATCTATGGCGTTAGTACATTTTGGTTTATACCGTGATTTCTTTATTAGATATTTGAGAGAACAATATGTAATAGCAGAAGTGTTTCTTGTGAATTCCAATCAGCCTCCAGGTACACCTGATTTAACGGGTGTAAGAGTTGTTGAAGTTGGTGGAGATTTTGTAGTTTTCTCACAAGCTGGTTCTGCTGGTGCTGGTTTATATGTTGTACCACTAGACAAAATATTACTTGTTGAGCTTTAGAATCAGGACTCCATGCGAAAGCATGGAGTTATTTAAATAGAAGGAAAGGAGAGTAAGATGAAAAAAATTAATCTTCTCTTTATTACAAAAGACCGTTCCCAACAGCTTGAAAGGAGCAGTTTTTACTTAGAAAACGAACTTGCAAAACTTACAAATCTCGTTGTCTGGCATGGTGACGGATACATTTTGGACATTGTTAACCAACTGCCTGCCAAACCCGATTTCATTCTGTTAAATGATTATAAGCCTGAGTATCGGCCTTTTATTAGAGGGTTAAAGGATCTTACTATCCCCCACGGTACATTAATGCATGACTTGCATTACAAGCTTTCAAAACGAAATTTTTTAATCCATCAGGAGAAACCAGCTTTAATCTTTTGCCATTATAGAGATGCGTTTAAAATGTGGCTTCCTGATCACATTAGCCGAATCATCTGGTTTCCTCATCATGTACCTTCCGATATCTTTCACATTCAACCCATTTCTAAAGATATTCCACTATTAATGATCGGTGCTGCTTATCCACACATTTATCCCTTCAGACACAAGATCGCACAGCATTATTTTAGAGATCGACGTTTTGTTCAAAGATCCCACCCTGGGTATGGAGTTGTAAAGAACGGACTTTCAGGTGAAAAATATGCCAAAGAGATCAGCAGAGCACACATTTTTTTAACATGTGATTCTATTCATCATTTTCCGTTGCTAAAATATTTTGAAGTATTGGCATGCGGTACACTTCTCGCTGCACCGGGCTCCCAAGAGTTAACAGATTTAGGCTTTGTCGATGGAAAAACGTTCGTTGCTATAGATGAGACCAATTTCAAAGAAAAAGTGGAGTATTATTTACAAAATGAAGCACTTCGTAATCAAATCGTAAAAAATGGCCTAGCTTTAATCCAACAAAGGCATACGACTGAAATAAGAGCAAAAGAAATGATCAATGCTATTCAACAATTCTTACAAAATAACAAGTAAGGAGGTATTAGTTCGCATTGAACAAAGTTTCCATCATTATTCCATTTTACAACTGTCCTTACATTTCTTTTGCTATCGAAAGTGCCATAAATCAAACGTACACGAATATCGAAATCATAGTTGTAAATGATGGTTCATCACTGCATAAAGAAAAAGTAACACCTTATTTAAATAGAATCAGATATATTGAAAAACAAAACGGTGGTACTGCCTCGGCTTTAAATATGGGAATTCAGCATGCAACAGGGGATTACTTTGCCTGGTTAAGTTCTGATGATGTATTCCATCCTTTAAAAATCGAAAAACAGCTGCATTATATGAAATCTATTAATGCTCACGCAAGTTATTCAAATTTTTATTTGATCAATGAGTCTGGAAAAATTGTTTCTTCACCTCAAGGAATGGGTTTTCCGAACACAGTTCATTTTCTAAAAAGGATGAGAAGAGGCTGCGTCATTAATGGCTGTACGGTCATGTTACACATGAATCTATTTAAGGAATTTGGTTTGTTTGATGAAACATTGCTCTACACACAAGATTATGATTTTTGGTTAAGAATACTATCAATATACCATTTTCACTATTATCCCGAGCCGCTCGTGCACTACAGAGTCCATAGCAGAATGGGTACGAAACAGCACCGAATAGATATTCGAAAAGAAATGCAAATAACTACTCAGCGACACATGGATAAAATGAATGAACTGATTAAGATTGCCATGCAAAACAGGTTTTAAAAATACACATAAAAAAAAGCCTCTTAAGAATAAGCGGCTTTTTTACTTTAATAATTTCATAAATTCATTGGCATATACGTCTAAGTTGAATAAAGAAAGATGATTCAATGCATGTTGGATGATCTCATTTCGTAATTCATGATTGTCAGTAAGCTCTATCGCTTGTTTAACCGCTGACCCAATATTACTATTCTCGTAGAATTTTCCAGTGACATTGTGGATAATGAACGCTTTTACGCCGTCTGAATCTGAAGTAAGTACAGGACATCTGCAGCTCATCGCTTCAATGACCGCATAACCAAACCCTTCTACCTTTGAAGTAGATAGCAAGAAACCGCCGCTATCTCCAATCATAGAGAAATATTCAGCCATCTGCTTATGGGGAACGTTAGCGTGAATGACTACAGAATCTGTTAGTTTATATCGGTTTATTAATTTATAAAATCTTGCCTTTTCATGATGATTCCCAAGCGTATTATCAATAAACATCCAAAACTTCGTATTCGGTTTTATTTTAGTGTACCGCATGGCAAACAACAGAAAGTCATCCCAATTCTTATTCAGTTCTAATCTTCCTACCCAGCCTATAACAGGTTGAGTCAGTCTTTGAGTTGATCGATAGCTAAATTCTTCCGTATCAAAGCAGTTATGAAAGCAAAACTTCGGATGCGCAGGATAATGAGCCTCGATCAAACTGATTAGATGAGGTGTTTGGGGATAAAGAATGCCATCTGAGAAATTCATTACAAAAGGCTTTGCCTGTGTCAGAATTTTTTCGGCGTCCTTATAACTACCCAGTCCCTGGACTTCAAAGAACAATTTACCCTTGTAACCTAAGTTTCGTATTCTTTGAAGCATCTGCATATCAGAACTTACAAAAATGGCATCAAATTGGTGATTTTTTAATATTTTCTTTATTTCACTATCATGATTCGTTATATAAGTAGGAATTTGTGAAATATTTTGCATCCCAGTTCCGTTCTGCATATACAAAAGGTGACACTCTATATCATGTTTTACGAGTGCTTTGCAGCGCTGGCGATTTAGTGTTTCCATGCCTCCGCTAGGTAAATAAAATACAAATAGAATCTTGGTTTTAGACATACGATAGCTCCTTAAAAACCCTTATAAGCTATAGTATGAAGCTTGTTTAAAAAAGTTCGGGATTTCATTTACCGCCTTTTTTTTATGAAAAGGGTAGGGGTCTAGTCCACTTTAACTTTAAAATCATAGTTTAATATAAAGTCTTAATGTTTATTAAGAAAGGAGAGTTTCATTGAAAATAGTAACTATCCTTGGGACAAGACCAGAAATTATCAGGTTAAGCTTAATTATAAAAAAACTTGATCGACTAGCAGACAAACATATTTTGGTTCATACTGGACAGAATTTTACTTATTCATTAAATGATGTGTTTTTCCAAGAATTCAATCTTAGACAGCCTGACTATATTATAATGAGACAGCAATTTTCTTTCGGAAATCAGATCGCTCATTTGTTTTCAGAACTTGAAAAGATACTGATTTATGAGAAGCCGGATAAGGTACTTGTCTTAGGTGACACCAACAGTGCGTTATCTTCGATTGTTGCCGAACGTCTAAATATACCTGTCGTTCACATGGAAGCAGGAAATCGGTGCTTTGACCTTTCTGTCCCTGAAGAAAAAAACAGAAAAGTCATTGATGCTATATCTACATTTAACTTACCGTATACGAAATACAGCCGCGAGAATTTAATCAAAGAGGGCGTACCAGTAAATAGAATCATGGTTTCGGGGAATCCAATTTATGAAGTTTTAACTCAATTTAAAGAATCAATCGATAATAGTGACATTTTGAAAAAACTTACTTTATCAGCACGAAAATACATGCTGGTAACTGCACATCGTGCGGAGAATGTGGACAATCCTAATCACTTAAAAGAAATCTTAACAGGATTGAATCTAGTCGCAGAATCTTTTCAAATGCCTGTAATATGTTCCATTCATCCAAGAACAAAATCAAAAATAATAGAAACGAACAAACTGGAGATGCATCCATTCGTACAATTTCATGAACCATTTGGTTTTTTTGACTTTGTGAAGTTGGAAAAGAATGCTTATTGTGTACTTTCTGATAGTGGGACAGTTCAAGAAGAATGCTGTTTGTTTCAAGTGCCAACTGTGACCATGCGGAATAGTACGGAGAGACCAGAAACCGTAAAATGTGGAAGCAACTGTGTATCAGGGGTTACTGCACAGCAGATCTTATCTTCAGTAAAGGTGATGACTCATGAAGAAAAGCATTGGTCAATTCCAGAGGGATATGGTGATCTGGATGTTTCAGATCGCGTAGTAAAGTTTATCTTAGGAGGAAATAGTATTGTTAAATAAAAGAATATTAATTACGGGAGGCACAGGCTCTTGGGGTCATGAACTCGTAAAGCAGCTGCTGCCAAAGGAGCCAAAAGAAATCATCGTTTTATCCCGTAATGAAGCTAGCCAGGTTGCCATGCAGAGACAATTTGATTACAATCCAAAGCTTACCTTTATGATTGGAGATATTAGAGACAAAGATTCTCTCATGAGAGCTAGTGAAGGAGTCGATTACATTTATCACCTTGCTGCTCTTAAGCATGTGCCAATCTGTGAATTGCAGCCATACGAGGCTTTAAAGAGCAATATTCAAGGGACTCAAAACGTTATTGAAACGGCAATCCATCATAAAGTTACGAAAGTTATTTATATATCAACAGACAAAGCTGCTAACCCATCTAATCTATACGGTATGACAAAAGCGATCGGCGAGAAATTAATCATTCATGCAAATCTTCTTAGCAAACATACACGGTTTGTTTGCGTAAGGGGAGGTAATGTTTTAGGAACCAACGGCAGTGTAATTCACGTATTCAAAAGCCAGATTGAAAAAAAAGGACAAGTTGGTATTACGGACTTTGAAATGACAAGATTCTTTTTAACACTTGAAGAAGCGATCAGTTTATTGTTTAAAGCTACCTTTGAAAGTGTTGGAGGCGAGATTTTTGTTATGAAAATGCCTACATGCAAAATCACTGATCTAGCTCAAGTTCTTATTGATGCTTCTGGGAAAGAAGGCATAACAATGGTTGAGCTTGGGAAGCGGCCTGGTGAGAAGCTTCACGAGATTCTGCTCTCCGAATATGAGAGCGCTACAACGGTGTACTATGATAATGAATATTTTGTTATTTTGCCAACAATTGATATAGAAGGGCTGAACCAGCATTATTCTGCTTATGAAAAAGTTGAATTAGAGAGCTATAGCTCTGAAAAAGACTTAATGACAAAAGAAGAAATCTATACAATGTTAACTGAAGGCGGTTTTCTGTCTTGAAGATAATGATAACAGGGGCAAATGGAATGGCGGGGCATATGATTGCCTCCTATTTCAAAAATAATTCACCATACGAACTGATATTAACATCCAGAGATAAAACGGCTGGCCATATTATGCTGGATGCAACGGATTTAAACCAAATTAGGGAAGTGGTTCAAACCCACAAACCGGATATCATTATCAATTGTATAGGCCTATTAAATGAATATGCAGCTATCCATCCACGTGAAGCAATTCTGGTAAATAGCCTCCTTCCTCATGAATTAGCTAAACATTTAAAAGAATACGGCGGAAAATTGATTCATATTAGTACGGATTGTGTTTTTAGCGGACATGAAGGAAACTATAACGAAGCATCTATTCCCGATGGTGTATCGATGTATGCCAAAACAAAACAGCTTGGTGAAATGAAAATGGACCCCCATTTAACCATAAGAACTTCTATAATCGGTCCAGAATTAAAAGATGGAATCGGATTGTTTCATTGGTTCATTAACCAGAAAGGGGTTATAAAGGGCTTTACCCATGTGAAATGGAATGGAGTAACTACATTAGAACTTGCTAAATTTATACATCATGCTATTGAGAACCCTCTAACAGGCCTGTACCACTTAACCGCTCCTGAAATTGTCTCCAAATTTGAACTGCTCACCCTAATAAAGCGCATCTTTCAAAAAGATAATGTTGATATTATACCTCATACAGATCCCCGAATAGACCGTACTCTTTTTAACTCCAGACAAGATTATCAGTACAAAGTTGTCCCTTATGAAAAACAGCTTCAAGAATTAAAAGACTGGTTGTCATGAAAACGATCCTCATTACAGGTGCAGCAGGTTTTACGGGTTTGCATGCCTGTCATTATTTTTCTGAAGTAGGTTATCGGGTTATAGGTACTTCAAGAAAAACGGCTAAGCATTTGAAATGGGAATTGGAGACATGTGATCTCTTAGATAAATTTCAAATTTCAAATGTTATTAAGAAATATAAACCTGATTATTGTTTGCATCTGGCAGGAGTGAATTCAGTCTCCCAGTCATGGGATGATCCATTAAATACTATTGAGATTAATGTAATTGGAACACTTAACCTTCTTGAAGCTATCCGAGTGGAAAAGCCTGATTGCAAAACGCTAATAGCCGGTTCTGCACTTTCCGGAATAAATCATCCTTACGCTGTAAGTAAACAATTTCAGCAAAACCTTTCTTTAAATTGGTGCTCTTTGTTTAAACTTCCTGTATTAGTAGCTAAACCATGTAACTTAATAGGACCAGGTCCTTCATCTGGATTCGTATCTGTGTTAGCAAAACGAATTACATTAATGGAAAAAGAAAAAAAGGCAGAAACTATTGCGATCAGTCACTTTGAGAATGCAAGGGAATTTTTAGATGTTCGGGATGCCGTTTCTGCGTATGAGATTTTATTAAATAAAGGAACAGTTAACACTACCTACGAAATTGGATCGGGGCAATGGAGTTTATTATCCGATATCACAGCAATTTATCAATCTTTGACTCAATTAGATCTAACTTTTACATCCACAAACTCCTTGCCAGATAAACCGCCAGATTTGATGAATACTGAAAAAATTAAAGAATTAAATTGGCAGAATTTTTTTTCTTTGAAAGAATCAATTGCTCACACCCTTTCCTATTACAGAACCTTAGTAGATTAAAAAAAGTGCGCTTTTAATCTTTTGAAGGGAGGTGAGAAGATGGCAAAGTTTTTAGACTTAAGAACAAGTCAAAATGCAAGTTATGCAAACTCTATTTCTGTACCTATTCTCGTAATCAATGAACCTCAGCTTATTGGCCGTATTGGATTAGCTACCCAAAATGCAGGGAGTAATATTCGTGTGGAATTGCAAGGGACTGTTTCTCTTCAGTTGCCTTTAATACCAGTCGCTACCACTGTTAATATCACTATTGTTAGAGGAACAAGCTCTAATTCACCATTGGTCTATTCTGCAACTCAATCTATGAATATAAGCGTTGTAGGTCCTCAAGTATTTACAATAAATGCATTGGATTTCAATCCAGCAGCTGCTGTGCAACTCACATATTCAATGTATGTATCTGTAACTGCTCTAGGTGTTACTCGGGTAGGACCAGAAAGTTTTTCAGGTATAGCAGCAAGCGATTAACAAAAGAAAAGAGCGTCTCCAGAGTGGGGGACGCTCTTTTTAAAATTATATACGTTTATGATAGAGAGCCATATTCATCCAATGTGTGTTGTTATTTTTTCGATTTAATTGAAATAAATGATCTTCTACTAGAGAATCAGCAGCTGTGTTGAAATCCTTTTTTAAGGAAGAACTTCTATATAGGACAGCATATGGCATATTAATTTCTATTGACGGCAATGAGCTATAAGATTGACCGGTTATGATGGGACCCGAAACCAGCCTGCCTCGGCGATTGTACCAAATCTTATGATTGGATAATAACAAGTCTGTATTTAAAGGTAAGGAATTCATTCTTTCAACCATCAAACGAAGAGCTTCAGGATCGAGCCAGTCCTCCCCCGTCATAAAAAGAACGTATTCCCCTATACAGTATTGAAGTGCGATTTCTAAGGATTTTGTTTTCCCTCGGTGTTGAAGGAGGAGGGGAACCATTCGGGAGTCATGTGTGGTATGAATAGCATCTGGTGAATGGTCTGTCGACCCGTCATCTATCACGATCAGCTGGAAATCACGATAGGTTTGCTGCTGTAAAGTTTGAATAGCGTATTTAATCGTATTTACATGATTGTGTGAATACAAAATAACACTTACTTTTGGCAGTTGTCCAATCATCTTTCGAACATCAACACTGCTTGCCATACTTTCCATTGTCAACTGTTCGGGTGGAATATTTGTTGTAAGTGCATACTTGCCGTTAAATCGATATTCCATAATATACTCTCGTAATAAGAAGAAATCGCCGTACTGCAGCAAGCGGATCCAAAAATCATGGTCTTGTACGTTCGGAAATTTATCACGATAGCCTCCTGCTTTGTTGAATGCTTCTCTTTTAAAGAGAAATGAACAGCCGATGAAACAGTTTTGAAAGATTTCTTCTTTTGGTCTCGTCATAAAATATTCTACATACTCATACCAAGCTTTCGTATAGGTGATCGGTTTCCCGTTTTCATCGATTCGTCTATAAAAGGAATAGACTAATACCGTTTCTGGGGTTGCCTGATCCATCGCGGCAACAAGCCGCTCCAGGAAGTTTGGATCATGTCTATTATCACTCGATATCCATGTAAGGTATGGGCAGTCTTGTAAAAGCTGAAAGCCCTCATTTAATGTTGGCGAGATGCCTCTGTTTACTTTACGGTCTATTATTTGATAGGGAATTGTTAATAGTTTGCTTGCTTCTTTTATAGCACTTACAGTTTCATCGTTCGGACCATCAAGTACAATCACAAGTTTATAGTCACGAAAAGTTTGTTTCTCCATTGATTCGATACATTCAAAAATATATTCCCTTTCCTGGTGATACACAGGGAGAACAACGCCTACTTTCACTAAGTTTCCTCCTAATTTGAATTGCTCTATGAATATTCATAGTGCGATACAAACATTTTATTCGTACAACACTTAAATGGACATGGTTATTCTGGCAATTAATTTCGATCAAGAGAAGAGGAGTCTATTATTCATAAATCTGCTCACGGTTTCTAGTGGGACAACATAAAATAATAAGAGTTAGCGTAAAGCTAACTCACTAATTTTCGAGGTGAAAGCTATGACCATACTTCCCCATGGCGGAAGTCTAGTAAACAGGTATATTCCTCAGGAAAGTTACCAGTTTAACGCACGGATTGATTTGGATCCTGTTTCGTTATCTGACCTGGAATGTTTGGCAATCGGGGCATTTAGTCCGCTTGATTCTTTTATGGATCAAGCCGATTATTTGTCAGTCCTTCACCATATGCGCTTAAGCAATGGACTGCCTTGGTCTCTGCCTATTACTTTGCCAGTTTCAGATGAATTAGCAAAAAAGCTAAAGAACAGTGAAGAAGCTGCTCTTTGCTATCATGAACAAATATATGGAAAGATTGAAATAAAAGAAATATATAAACCAGACCTTACGTTGGAATCACAACTGGTTTATAAAACAGAAGATGATTCGCATCCGGGAGTAAAGAGATTGAAAGAGAGGGGAAGCTGGTATGTAGCAGGACGTATAACAATGTTCCAGATGCCTGAACGAACAGTTGAATCCCAATATTATTTAAGTCCTGAGACGACGAGACAATTTTTTCGATTAAAAAAATGGGACAAGGTTGTTGCTTTTCAGACGCGAAATCCGATCCACAGAGCTCATGAATATCTTCAGAAAACGGCATTAGAAAACGTGGACGGCCTATTTTTGCATCCGCTTGTCGGGGAAACAAAACAAGATGATATTCCTGCCGTCGTGAGAATGAGATCCTATAAGGTTTTATTGGATCAATATTATCCGAAAGAACGCGTTGTGCTAGGAGTATTTCCAGGATCGATGAGATATGCTGGTCCGCGTGAAGCGATCTTTCATGCGCTGGTCAGGAAAAATTATGGCTGCACTCACATTATAATCGGGCGAGATCATGCAGGTGTGGGCAATTACTATGGGCCGTACGATGCTCATGAAATTTTTAGTCATTTTGAAAAAAAAGAGATTGGAATTACACCGTTATTTTTTGAGAATAGCTTTTATTGCTCTAAATGTGGTTCAATGGCAACGGTAAAAACCTGTCCTCACGATGATAAAGACAGGCTTATCTTATCAGGAACTAAAGTCAGAGAGAAGCTGCGGAATAACGATCTCATTCCAGGCAATTTCAGCAGACCAGAAGTCATTTCTGTGTTACGGGATTATTATGCAGATTAGCTAAGGATAGGAAGTTACGAAATTATGAATCAGCAACAGAAAAATATTAAATGGCACGGAACACGTGTAACAAAAGACATGAAGAAAAAACTTAATGGCCATAAGAGTTTTGTCCTTTGGTTCACTGGGTTATCCGGATCGGGAAAATCTACTATCGCCTCTGAAGTTGAACATATTTTATTCCAAAAAGGTTTGTCTACAGTTTTGCTCGATGGAGATAATGTAAGGCATGGCTTGAATCGAGATCTTATGTTTTCTGAAGAGGACCGGAAAGAGAACATAAGGAGATTGGGAGAAGTCGCCAAGCTTTTTGTGGATAATGGTGTCATTGTATTAGTAGCAGCGATATCCCCTGTTGAAGAAGACCGTCAGGCAGTAAGAAAGATGCTTGGCAAGGATGAATTTATAGAGATCTATGTAGACTGCAGTCTTTCTGAATGTGAGAATAGAGATCCAAAAGGGCTATACAAAAAGGTTAGGAATGGGCTGATCACAAATTTCACAGGCATATCTAACCCTTACGAAATACCATCTTCTTCTGAGATTGTGCTTCAAACCGAGTTAAAAAATATTGAGGATTGTACAAATTCTGTTATAGAATACTTGATAAAAAATAATTATATCTATTAATATAGAAAGCTGCCACCAGATAAATTTGGTGACAGCTTCTTTTATTTTGCTTTATTCGGTTTCCAAGTTACTTTTCCGCAAGAACCGCAGCCCTTTTTAACAGGGGGCTGAATAAGATTATTCTTTCCGGCATTCTTGGCTTTGTTTGCTTTGATTTCAGAATATAACTTCTGAAGATCATCCTTATTCACTTTCCATCTCTCCTCTGTCTAAATATCCTGGATGCATTGTTATTATATTCTCTTTTACGGTTGCGGTGTTTTATTTTGGCTTAAATGGACGTATGACGTTTTTTCCTTTTTCATTATTATTGTGGGGTTTAAAGGGTTGTATAGGATGTTCTTTTTTTGCAACGGATTTGAAAGGATTAATGGGCTGTGCGTTTCTTGAAGTGAGCTGACCGTGGTCATAGGTTTTTGGCACTTGTCTTGTAATGAGAGATCCTGATGAAGAAAATGGACGGATCGGGGGAACCGTAATTTTTGGTCTGTTTAGACTTTTTACAGCAGGCATTGTATTAGATTCTTCATAAAAAGAATCACCTTTAGCTTTTTTGCTCTGCTGTGTATCCTGCTTTTCAACTATATTCTCTGATAGATCAGGAGTTCTTTTTTTTATATTTTTGTGAGGCATTTGTACAGCTGCAAAACTGGGATTTATATGACTTAATACTTTATCAGCACACGACATAAATGTTGATTCTGATATGGAAGTCAACGATTCAAAAGAAAAACGCAAGAAGGATTGTATGACTAAATAGCTGATCCATTCTGTAACTTTTTCCTCAAAAGCGGGCTGTACTGCTAAGAATAGCGGGCCATCTTTGCGTTTTAGAGTAATTCCTTTATGGATGCCAGATTGTACTGGTAAACGGAAAGAAGTAGCAGGATTTAAGTAATAGAGCTGTTTATCTGGTGTATTTAATGCTAATGGCATAGGGTGGGAGGCATGGTAATCCACATATAAACGCTGATCGCATTTTACATGATCCTCTGTTGTAATACTTATCCCCGTATGCATTAAAAGTTGAACCAGCTCTTTAACTTTTTGCTGTGATAGACCTTGAATCCCTAACATAAAAGTGGAGAGAGCACCTGTTATTGTTTCTTCGTCATCAGAGATCTGAAGTCCCCAGTAAGGTAATAAAAGGCAAAGGGATTCATATTCTATTGGTGTCAAATCACACACATTATTATTGTTATACCAAACTGATTTCATAAATGATCCTCCTTGAATTCGTTACTTTAAAAATAGGCTTTCGTTCTTGTGTCATAACCCACTCTATTCCCATAGTATGTATGGAATCTTCAGATCATGATGAGGAAAGGAAGGGAAACAATGGGAAACAATCATAAACACTTGCAGGATGAGTGTATCCGCGTTCAAAAAGTTTACGACTGGGTGACAGATACACTAAACGTAAGAAAAACTGTTTCTTTTACTCCTGAACAAATTGCTGCAATAGAAGAAGCGTTGGATGATCCTTCTAAGCGTCCCCTAAGGATCGTAACCAAAGTACCTAAAACTTCACAAGCTAACGAAAACGCTGAAGCTTGCGCTGAAAATTTCTTATGCGAACAAGTAGGAGATAAAAGAGAATGTACCGTTGCGCTTAATGGAGGTTTTACAACTGCGCAGTTAGTTGAACTTCTGTTTACAACGGACATTAAAGTTCAGGTAGTAGACAGAAGCGGTGAAATTGTAACAGAATTAATAGTGAATGCTTCTGTATTTGAATCATTTGTACTGTGCTATCCAGACGGAACAGATCTTTATTGCCGTATTACAAAAATATTTGCACGCGTTCCATCGGGCACTGTTTTGTTGAACAGCCCGGCTCCGACTTCTTTTTCAATAGATATTACATTCTGCGTAGACATTCAAGTTGAAGCAGAAGTAAAACTTGAGGTACTCGCTAAATTCTGTTCTCCTCGTGAGAATGATTTAATTTGCGAAGGAAGCGAAGGTGAAATGTGTCCGGAGGCATCGTTCCCGCAACAATGTCCAGACATATATCCCAGGCCAGGCTGCATGTGTAGAGCCACAGGAAGCGCAAGCGGATTAACTGGTGATGAAGCAACAGAAGCAGGGCGTGTAGCTGTATTAGTTGACATTTGTCCTAATTATCATCTGTCAGGCAGCTCATTCCGTTTAAGTTATACCGGTACAGAAGATCAGGGAGCTTTTCAATACACAGCTACCGAATTTACTCAAGACTCACTCTGCTGTGACGAATATTCCGACGGATGGAAAATGATAATCTCCGGAAGAGGGACTGATGATTCAACTGGTGAAAATTATAATTTCAATTTAGCTATCGTACAAACAAGTGAAGGCAATCAATTTGAGGCTGAACTGATTAATTCAAAAGGCGATAGAGAATTTACAACAGGTGTTGTAACAACTGACACTGGAGAAATCACAGTCGGAAATTGTTTGCAGCACAGCTAAGGATTGATCTGAAGAAGAAGACCGCTGGTAATTAATCAGTGGTCTTTTTTGATTTTAGAAAAAGCTCATTTCTAAAAAATTGTTACTTATGGGATTTTTTGTGGAGTGCGCTTCTTTGACTATTTGATTGTTGCGTAAGGTGCGAGACTTCTCGAAAATGAAAATCCACATTTTCTTCGTGCGATGTAACGCTGTCGAAGCCTTCCTTGTCCTGCGGGATCAGCGGGACAGGTGAGACCCCGATACGCTGATTTGCCTAGGGGCTCACCGCACGCCCCGCGGAAAGCGAGCATCTTGGAGGCAGAAATCAACATCTTTTCATAGCAACAATGTTTACGAAAACAGCTTAAAAAAAAGTGAACGATTGGATAGGGTTTACATAGAATAAGGAAAGAGCCTATTTTTGCAAGGGGGAAGATGTATGGGTACAAAAGACAAACTAAGCTACGAACGGCTCATTTCCAGGATTGAGTATTACAAAGAAAAAGCCCTTGATCTAGAAAAGAAGCTTCTATTTGCAGAAGAGAAGATCGAGAATTTAGAAAATGAGATTAACAGCAATGAGTCAATTCGTCTCATTGAGGAAAAGGAAAAAGAACTTGTTAATCTGAGAGCTCAAGTCGAAGATTTTTCGAAAAAGATTAGCAGATTACAAGATCATGAGATGGAAAAAAGAATGAATGGCTACGAAGAACTTCTTAAGAATATACAAGATGAATTAAATGAAAAAGATCAACAGATTGATTTGTACCAGCAGAGGATTAAAAGTATGGAAAAAAGAATTAATATCAACCGCTCACCTGAACCTATTGTAGATGAGAATATAAATGTAGATGAAGCTAAATCTGCTGCACCTGGAAAAAAAGAAGAAAAAAGCTGCTTGAGTTACTTTGATTACTCTGTCATTTTCACAAAAGAAAAAACAGGATTTGTCAGGGGGAACTTTTATCTTGAAAACACAGGAACTGAAACTTTGGATAATCCATATATCTGCTTTCGTTTTCAGCCTGCAGAAGCTTCCTCATTAAAAGGGAAGATTATTTCGTTACTCACTTCACCTTCTCAGGAAGAAATGGCACAATCCGTATGGATGTTTATGGATAACGAATGGGCATTAGAAGCAAAAGATAGAGGAGAAATCTGGATCTGCCCATTGAGAGAAACTAAGATTAATAGTGGCGGGAAGTTAACACTTGACGATTTTCAAATACCTATTAGAAGCAAGATTGATGAAAATATCACAGTAGAAGCTTTTGTATATTTTCATAAGCAAAATTATCGAGCCAAAGCAGTCAACCATATTGCAATAAACTTTTAGTGAGACAGCCTATAACCAACTCGTAAGGCACGCATAAGATGTACTATACGAGGAGGTTGAAACATGGAAGATTGTTTTTACTGTAAGAATAATAAGAAGTATAAAAAGATTTATGCAGATAAAGTAATTATTAAAGCAGGTAAAATCATTATCCATGAAGATGAACATCATTGGGAATCTTCTAGCTCAAGCTCTCATAAACATGAATCCAGCCACAAAAAGCATGAATCTTCTTCTAGCTCCAGCTCCGGCGAATATTATGATCCATGGGAATAAGCAATTCACATGTTTATAAGAGTGCCCTTTAAAGGCGCTCTTTCTTTATTTAATAGGCTTAACTTAGAAGGAAAAGGGAAAAGAAAAAAGGAATAGATAATAAAGGAGATGTTGCAGATGGGTTATATATTACCTTATATACCAATCCAAAGAATGCAATATGCTAGTCGTATGGAAAAAGGTGAACCTGGTCTTCCTGTTGTTTCAAGTGTTCCTCCCATTCATAATGACACGGTTCATACATCTTCAAACCCAAAAAGTAGTTATACAGTCGAAGAAAAAAAGAGGTTCCACCAAGTCTTAAGTGAAATAGAAGGAAAAGGATTGATAATTAACGAAACCATTTAATAGGTTTCTTTTTTTTTGCTCTTTTTGCAAATGAACAATACTCTATCTGAGGTGATCCAGTTGGAATTTATTGAGATTAAAGAGGGTTGCTATTATTTTAAAAGTGCTGTCAATATTGGTTACATCATAAGCGAGGATAGAAGTTCAGGTATGCTGATCGACGCTGGTCTTGAGTCAGCTTCAGCCAAAAAAGCCATTCAAGTGCTGCACGATAAAGAGTTGCCGCTCACGCATTTATTTATCACACACGCTCATGCTGACCATTTTGGAGGCGCGCAATATATACAAAAAAATTATGAAGTTCACACAATAGCTCCTTCACTTGAGGAAGCGATTATGAGATATCCAGTTCTTGAGCCTATATACTTGTTTCATGGTAATACACCATTAAAAGAGATGCGGAACAAATTTTTAGAAGCTCCTTCCATACATATCGATGAAATCTGCGAGTCAGGAATTTGGAGGAATGGTTCGTTTGAAGTTGAATTTATTCATTTGCCTGGTCATAGTCATAACCAATACGGGATTTTATACAATGAGATACTTTTTGCAGCTGATGCGTTTCTCGGCAAGGAAGTTATAGAAAAACATAAGATTCCTTTTATTGTTGACTCGGCTTCAAATTTCACAACACTTGATTATCTTCTTCATGTAAAAGTAGACGGAATGCTCCCGGGACATGGTGCTTTTTTAGATAAATACGAGGATACGATTACAACGAATATCGAAGTCCACCAAAGACTATTGAGCCAACTGAATAACTTTTTGATCGCTTGCGGCACCCGCGGTCTTTCAATGGAAGATTTGGTAGCAAAAATGCTTATTAAACATGAGATTGAGCCTCCCAATCTTGGGATGTATTCTCTGTTCCGGACGGCAATTACAGCATACTTGATTCAGCTTTTTGAAGAACGGAAAGCAGTATATACGATGAAGGAAGGTCGGCCAGTTATTTTTTCGGGTCAGCCATCGGCATAATTAATAGTTTACCTTCTGACATTTCTGCATAAAGCACATCTTCAACCGATTTATAACCATGTTCATGAATCTGATTTAATAGTTTCTTTTTTGATATTCCAGCGGTAGAAAGATTATCCATATTTATTTCTCCATCTAGTATTAATGTAACGGGCAGCTCGGGCTGTTGATCGGTATGCATGTTCAAGTCTTGCCTATTTGGTGACCCGTATTGATATTTAGGCAATATGCTTAGTGTACCGTTTGTTTCTAGAATGGCATATTCTACTTCGCGAAGACTGAAATATCCTTTTTGACGGACTAAATTTTGAAGCTGATTGATATCAAGCTTGCTTTTCTTAAGCTGATCTCGGTCTAAATATCCTTTGCGAATAACAATAGTCGGCGCGCCTTCTAGCATTTTACGAGTACCTTTGAATTTTTGTGAGATGATCTCTATCAAATAAACGAGAGAACCCCATATTAAAATAGCGTATAAAATGACAAAAATAGAAGTCTCGTCATCATACATTGCATTACCCACTAATTCACCTAAAAAGATGGACGAAATAAAATCAAATGGAGTAATCTGTGAAATTTGTGTTTTTCCTAAAATTTTTGTAAGGATAAAAAGAGCTAGAAAGCCCACAATCAGTTCTGTAGTTAGTTGTCCCACATGTATGTCCATCAACCGTATCTCCTCATAATAAAAGTATTACTGTTTAGTTTTGACGAGATAAGGCGTTTATAAACTAAAAAAGTATTGATTCCGTCACTTGGACGAATTCAATACTTTTTTCATGGCTACATGCGGTATGTTGGCATCTAGAAATGGCTCAGAGGAGGTGGTTTCATACCCTAATTTTTTATAAAAGTCTTCTGCCTGAATTTGTGCATATAATATAAGGCTCGAAAAAGATTGATCAATAGCCGTCTGTTCCATAGCTCTCATCAATTCTTCACCTAATCCTTTTTTCCGGTGTGAAGAAAGGATGCAAACCCGTTCAACTTTTCCTTCTCCCTTTACTTCACGAAGTCTGGACGCTCCAACAGGCTTGCTATTTTCATCGTATAACACAAAATGAACGGCGGAATCTTCGAAATCATCGATCTCTTCGCTTTCGTCAATTTGCTGTTCCCGTACAAATACATCTCTTCTAACTTCTATTGCATCTTTGTAGCCTTGTTCATCGGATGTATACTTTTTAATCAAATTTTTTAGACACCCTTTCCAAGACGAAAAGTTTCATATACTGTCCAGTATCCATTCTCCAGCTGGTATAGAAGCTGGAAGCGATCAATTCGTTCTTCGTGTTCAATGTCAATCATACGAAGACGCTCCAATACATCTGAATGCTCTTCGTCAGATAGTTTTTGCCCCAATGTTAGATGGGGAACGAAATTATAAGGCTGCTGGTGTTCAAGCGGACCTGAGTACAACTGATCATGCAGTGACTTTAATTCTTCTGCTTCGTTTACTTTTAGGTAGATTGCATTATTAACAGGATGGAAGGAGCCCACCTTGTTAATCTTTATTGAAAACGGATTAATGTTCTGAGCAACAGAAGAGATATAGGAAATCTGATCCTGAAGCTCTTCTTCGGTCGCCTCAAAAGGTTCTTTTAATGTTATGTGAGGCGCGATAAGGGCATAGTGTGGATCGTACCTTTTTCGGTAGGAATTTACTTTATCTTGTAGATTTTTTGATGGAAAAATAGCAATACCATATTTCATAATTCTTCCTCCCTCATCTTTTGAAATAGTATACCAAATATTCTTTTTATTTCCCACAGTTAGCGATTATTGTAAAGAAATGTTAATGCTGGCACTAAATCTTTTTGCCAGTTTACCCAAAGATGGTTACCCTGAAACTCTGAGTATTCATAATCCAGCGCGAAATTCGTTAATAGCTTGTTCATCCTGCGGTTAGGTTCCAGAAAATCTTTTGTTATTCCTTCAGGGTTAGTGAAGCTATGTTCTTCATCGCCAATGGAATGATAGATCGTCAATGTTTGCATCTGTTCGATAGATTCAACGGTTTGGAGCAGTTCCTCTGGAATATAAGGCGATTGTACAATCACTTTTCCAAATGTATTCGGATATAAGAGACCAAGTTTCATAGCGACATATCCGCCAAGTGAATCTCCTATTAATCCCATGCCTGCGCCTAGTTGTAAGGTGTTGAATTTTTCATTTAGATAGGCTGTCAATTCATAGGTCATAAACCTTAAATAATTCTCGTGTTTTTCACCTGTTGGATCATATTTTGCTTTTCTGTCTTCAATTCCTTTATGGTTCACACCAATAATAATACAATCTTCTATTTGATGTTCTTCCATTAAGCGGTCAGCCG
Organism: Fictibacillus arsenicus; assembly: GCF_001999465.1. Taxonomy (GTDB): domain Bacteria; phylum Bacillota; class Bacilli; order Bacillales; family Fictibacillaceae; genus Fictibacillus; species Fictibacillus arsenicus. The sequence goes on along the minus strand of NZ_MQMF01000002.1, from coordinate 235,222 downwards.
TTTTTGCCAGCTTTCCTAATTGAAAGTAATCCCTGCCATCCTGTGCGATTAGTATTGGATATTTTACTAATGGAGTGAAACGTGAAGGAAGATAGATAAGTAAATCTATTGTTTCATCTAAATATTTGCTTTGAATTTTATCGTCTGTAATGGTTCCTTTAAGAATGGCCATAAACGGACCTCCTTTGCTGACAGCATATTAAGTAAAAGCGTTTTCATTCGACTCGTATAATTGTAACATATAATGCTATAATGAAAGAATCAATACGAATGACGATTAGTAGTGAACATAAAGATGAGGTGAAGTCTGTTGAAAGATAGAGTGCACAGTAGGGAAGTCGAAGCGGCTGCTAGAAGGCTGCTGAATGAAAGAGGCGTCACCATTCCTGAGATCGCAGAAATCGTTTATGAAATGCAGATTCCATTTTCACCGGGACTTACTAAAGAAGAATGTATAGAGAGCGTTGATGCAGTCTTAATGAAAAGAGAAATTCAACACGCTATTTTAGTAGGTGTTGAACTCGATATATTGGCAGAGCAAAAAAAGCTCTCAGAACCACTGCAGAGTATCGTTGAGCAGGATGAAGGATTGTTCGGGGTGGATGAGACGATTGCCCTCGGCGCTGTATTTGGATACGGAAGCATAGCTGTTACAACTTTTGGCCACTTGGATAAATTTAAGATGGGCATTATTCAAAAGTTAGATACGAAGATAGCAAACGGTAAAGTGCATACTTTCTTAGATGATCTGGTTGCAAGTATCGCAGCCAACGCCTCAAGCCGCCTTGCACACAGACTTCGCGATAAGCAAGAGCGGCTGACAGCTGAAGAAATCGCACAGCATGAAAATGAAGAAAAAATAGGTTAATAGAGAGCCTCCGGACTGCCGGAGGTTTTTTTGTATACTTTTAAGCGGGAGTTTGTCGAAAAGTCTATAAATAGATTTGAAGGACCAAAAAAAATTTGAAGGCTCATAAAAATTGTTGGAGGACCATAAATTTTTTTGAAGGATCTTAAAAATAGTTAAAGACTCATAAATATTTTTTCAGTCTCATTAAGTCAATTTTTTATTGACAGACTAGCTGCCCTGTCGTATATTTTTAATTGTTCCGCAAAAATAGAGATCCGATAGCTCAGCTGGGAGAGCGCCACCTTGACAGGGTGGAGGTCGGGGGTTCGAACCCCTCTCGGGTCACCATAAAACATATGTATAAACCCTTGTTTACAAGGGTTTTTTTATTTTTTATTCACATGAGGTAATATTTAAAGTCCAACCACCAGCTAGACTCCCCACATCAGCTCCTGCATCATCTACGATATATAGACTCCATGTACCATTTGGATTGGTTCCATTAAATATACTCAATGCTGAACCTCCTGCTGGAACAGGAGCTGGAGCTGGGAAAGAATCACCGCCACCATAATTCGCCGGCTGGAAAGTACCCGAAACTAGAGGTGATCCGTCGGGTAAAGGAGTAGGTGCATCATCGTCTAATAAAAGGGTGACGTTAACTGCATCCCCGCTACTACCTACCTCAGACATGATGATTGCATTTTGAGAAGTTGTTGGGCCCACTAGAAGAATATCAATATCATCTGGAAAAGTATGAGAAAGATTATTTAATTGCACTGTAACTTTAATAATGGTACCCGTTAAACCTGCAACTAATATATTTGACGGATATGGAGTAGCTGTTCCGGAATCTGGGATGGTAATAGAGGCTGGATTTGAGAAGGTTGTAGTAGATTCAGTACAAGTAGTAACAGGAATTACTGCGCATATACAATTACAATCGATAATTGCAGGTGATCCGTTCCTTAATCCCGTTACGCAATGACCGTTAAATTTCAGAAAAGTAAAGGGAATTGCTGAAGATGAACCTTTTAATAGAAGTAAAAGAGAAGTTTCTGGGTGTAAATTACAGAAAACTTGACATATACAATTGTCTTTTATAAAAATAACCTCCAATCATTAAGAATATATTATTTTATGTTGTCCAAAGTTCTTTTGTGTAGGTTAAATGAACTTCTTTCTCGTCTGGTCTTAGAAACTATAAATTCTTTCTCGTATAAAATGGACGAACTTTTTAAGTCGTCCTACATAAAATATAGTGAAAAGTGATTTAAGATTTTTGAAAGGAGAAGTCTTTTTGTTTAAACGCCCTCGTATTTTCCCTAAAAAGGGAATGGGAAAGGGGCCAATCGGTCCAACAATGGGTGCCATGGGGATGGGACCAGTAATGGGAGCTATGGCACAAATGCCTCAAATGGGTGGTTGCGGATATCCTGCAGTTTCACCATCTCAATATTATCCTCCGCAAGTTTTGCCTGCACAATATAGTCCTACTAATCAACAGATGCAATATAATCAGCAAGACGTATATGTACCAATGGTTCATCCTACTCAAACAACACAGGTGAATCAGACAAACTATAAATATGTCCATTATTTCCCTCAAAGCACGAATGTTATTAACCAGGCTACTCAGCAGAACCTTTGCGGAACTACCTCGCCAATAATGGCTAATCCTTGTCCGCCTCCATGTGTTCCCTGTCCTCCGCGTCCACCATGCGGCTGGAGAAAGAAGTAAATCAGAAGCTGCCTGCACCATCGGCAGCTTTCTTTTTTTGATTCTATGGAAGTAAATTAGGGAAAGAATAGTAGTGTAAAAAATGAGCGGAGGGTTAATCATGAATTCTAATAAAAGGATTGTACTTATTACTGGAGCGGCTCAAGGAATCGGAAAACAATTAGCTGTTGATTTTGCAAAAGCGGGATGGATTCCTTCTCTTATTGATTTTGATCAGCAAGAGCTTGAGAAGACTTTAGCCGAAATACGGCTGATCGAAGCAAAAAGTATTTCTATTTTTTGCGATGTAAAAAATCCAGAAGAGATTATAAAAGCTGTATCTGAAACAAATGATAAATTAGGCGGAATACAATGTGTCGTTAATAACGCAGGAATTTCAAAATGGAAATCTCCATATGAAATATCAGTAGATGAATGGGATGAAATCATTCAGACCAATTTAAGAAGCGTTTTTTTATTTTCTAGAGAAGCAGCAAGATATATGACAAAAACAGGCGGTGGGGTAATTATTAACATGGCATCAACGCGTGCTTTCATGTCAGAACCCCATTCTGAAGCATATGCAGCAACGAAAGGCGGAATAGTAGCACTTACACATGCTCTTGCAGCCTCTTTTTCAGAGGATCATATTACCGTAAATTCAATTAGTCCCGGCTGGATCCATACGGGAGATTATTCTGAGCTAAGAAAAATCGACCATGAACAGCATCTTTCAAAAAGAGTAGGGAAACCATCTGATATTTCCAGGGCTTGCTTGTTTCTTGCAGACCCCAAAAATAATTTTATCACCGGTGAAAATTTAACAATCGATGGCGGAATGACGAGGAAAATGATTTACGAACACTAAATGTTTCCTATAGGGAAAAAGATTGCTCTAGACCCACCCGGAAACCATTCTTTATGATGAAAAAGGTATTAAATATGAAGGAGAAAAGAGAATGCAGTCTGATCAGCAAAAAAGAGTGGAACGCGGTGTTTACTACAGTTTAGGAGCATATATTTTTCTATCAATCGTGAAGCTTGTCTCAGGATTCGTTTATAGTTCTGATGCACTTATTGCTGATGGATTGAATAACGCCACTGATATTATCGCATCTATCGCGGTTTTAATCGGTTTGAAAATTTCAAGAAAGCCAGCAGACGATGATCATCCTTATGGGCATCTTCGTGCAGAAACGATAGCCTCAATGGTAGCATCTTTCATAATGGTTGTAATCGGAATAGAAGTGTTGATTTCCTCCATTAAAAAAATGTTTAAAGGTGTTGAAACAGAGCCCTCTTTAACAGCGGCTATAATCGCGTTATTTGGTGCAGCAGTTATGCTGGGAGTTTACTTTTACAATATGAAGGTTGCCAGAGAAACGGATAGCCAGGGACTAAAGGCAGCAGCACTAGATAATCGTTCTGATGCATTTGTAAGTATAGGAGCTGCAGTAGGCATTCTAGGTGCACAGATCGGAATGGCTTGGCTTGATCCTGCCGCAGCTGTTTTAGTAGGCTTAATCATTATTAAAACTGGATGGGAAATTTTCACCGAAACTTCTCATAACCTTTCAGACGGTTTTGATTACGAAGAAGGCAAAGAGATGGAGCACAAGATTTTAGATGTCGATGGTGTTGAAAACGTAGGCGATTTAAAGGCAAGAAAGCATGGCAACCGTGCGATAATAGATGTAACAATAAAGGTCGATCCTTCTCTGAATGTAGTGGAAAGCCACGAGATTACTGAGAAAATAGAGGATGCGATTAAAGAAGCTTATAATGTTGAAAGTATACAAGTTCATGTTGAACCCGAAGATGGAAAGAACAAATAAATTATTCAGGTTCAATAAACTCGATTCTATTGCCAAAAGGGTCACGAATGGAAAAGCGGTTATAACCCGGAATAGGCAGCTCTTTTTGAATGGTGATTTCTTGAGATATTAAGTGATCTTTTAAATCATTCAAACCCATCACATAAAACGCTGGATGATGTTTTCCTTTGAACACTTGATCTTCTACACCAATATGAAGTTCTTGGCTGCCGACCTGAAACCACATACCTCCGTTTTTCTTAAGAGCTTCCGGCTTAGGTATTTCCTTTAATCCAAGAACTTCTTTATAGAAAATTCTTGCTTGTGCTTCTTTGTGTGCAGGAATACATAGCTGTACATGATGGATACCTGAAATATTCATTAATATTACCCCCATTGAATGATTAATTGAAGAATGAGCATAACGGTTACAGTCCTCATTAGGATTGTAACTTGTTTTGTTTTTAGCTTAGGTGCAAGTTTAATGGCAACTTGTGCACCGCATATACTTCCGATTGTAAGAGGAATTGCAACATCCCACATATAATGACCTGCGAAAAAATAAGTAACAACAGCACCCGTACAGCTTAAGAAAGTGTTGAATCTAGTAAAAGAGACGGTGCGGATGTAAGAAAAGCCATTTCTTAAGAAAAGCTGCATCTGCATAGTGCCTTGCCCTGGACCGAACATGCCGTCATACGCTCCGATTCCAAAGAGAAATGGGTATTTTCGTGCAGGAAGCTGTTTTGCTTCGTTTTCAGGACTATTATCTTTTTTTGTTTTAATGAAAGTTAAGAATAATGCTCCGCTTAATAAGAGTAAAGCGATAATCGTTAAGTTTTCTCTTGAGATCGCTGATGCAATTAAGCCTCCGCTGATTCCGCCTAATAAACTAATAGCACCTGATAAAAAGTAAGGTTTAAGTTTTGCGTCATTTTTTCTTAATAGCACAAAAAAGCTTGAAAACGAACTGAACATGTTGGCAAACTTATTAGCAGCTATAGCTGAATGAACAGGAATTCCTAACAAAAGCATAATTGGAAAGTTGATCATTCCGCCGCTGCCAGAGAGAGTACCGATAAAAGTAGCAAAAAAACCGACTACTATCAGGATATACATGGCGACACATCCTTTCATTTCTGTTTACATATATATCCTATGTTACGGTATACTTAAATTAAATTACATAAATTGGACCAAGGTCTATAAGTAAAACTTATTGATTGAAAGAAGGCTCAACATGCAATTATCCGAGTTTCGAATTTTACATGTACTGGCAGAAGAACTAAATATGAGAAAAGCATCAGAAAGACTGTATGTATCGCAGCCGGCATTAAGCCAGCGGCTGCAATCCATTGAAAACAGTTGGGGCACCATTATATTTATCAGATCGCAAAAAGGGTTGACGCTTACTCCAGCGGGTGAAAAAATAATCTCATATGTTAATGAAGTGCTGCAAAAAGAGGAAGCGGTTAAAGAAGAACTGCAATCCCTCTCTGAGCACGTACATGGCACACTTAAATTAGCAGTAGCTTCAATCATCGGCCAGTATTGGCTGCCGCATGTTTTGAAGGAATATGTGAATCTTTACCCCCACGTTAATATTTCTCTAATTACCGGCTGGAGCTCTGAAATCATCAAGCATTTATATGAAGATCGGATTCATTTGGGAATTGTCCGAGGAAATCCCGAGTGGCGCGGCAGTAAAGAGCATATTTTATCAGATCATCTATACTTGGTTGATACTTCGATTTCATCTATTGAAGAGTTATCAGAAACATCGAAGCCTTTTATCCAATTTAAAAGCCATTCCACTTATTATCAAGAGATTCAGGATTGGTGGCACAGTCACTTTAAGACCACTCCGCAAAAGACGATCGTAGTGGACCAGATTGAAACTTGCAAGCAGATGGCATTGAACGGAATCGGCTATGCTATTTTGCCATCGATCAGCCTCAGACCAGAGGATGAGGTATTTAAAATACCACTTACAGACAAAAGAGGAAATGTACTTAAAAGAGATACGTGGCTGATCCATCATGGGATGGGTTCTGAACTGAAACAGGTAAACGTGTTTATGGAATTGATTCAGAAATTAACAAGAGAATAACGTTTGAATGTTTCTATATTTAGTGGTTTAATACAATACAGAATGACTTTTAAGGAGGACATAACAATTATGAAAATGATGGATGCAAACGAGATTATTTCATTTATTCAAAACAGCACAAAATCTACACCTGTAAAAGTTTATGTAAAAGGAAATCTTGACAATATAGATTTCGGAAGCGAAACGAAAGTATTCCCTTCAGGCAATACAGCAGTATTATTTGGGGAGTGGAAAGATATCGAAACTGCGATCCGTGCAAACGAAAGCAGCATCGAAGACTATGTAGTAGAAAATGACCGCCGCAACTCTGCGATTCCTTTATTAGATATGAAGAACATTAAGGCGCGTATCGAACCTGGTGCGATCATTCGTGATCAAGTTGAGATTGGTGACAACGCAGTTATCATGATGGGTGCTTCTATTAACATCGGTTCAGTAATCGGAGAAGGCACAATGATCGATATGAACGTTGTTCTTGGTGGACGTGCAACTGTAGGGAAGAACTGCCACATTGGTGCAGGTACTGTATTAGCGGGAGTAATTGAGCCTCCATCAGCTAAGCCGGTTGTTGTTGAAGACGATGTAGTAATCGGTGCAAACGCAGTTGTACTTGAAGGTGTTACAGTTGGTAAAGGGGCAGTTGTAGCTGCGGGTGCTATTGTTATCGAAGATGTAGAACCTTACACAGTTGTTGGAGGTACACCAGCACGTGTTCTTAAGAAGATTGATGAAAAAACAAAATCAAAAACAGAAATCAGACAAGAGCTTCGTCAATTAAACGACTAAAACATTTAGGGGATGAGTGAAGATGAAACCATTAATTGAGATCAGAAAAGACCTGCACCGTATACCGGAGCTTGGCTTTCAGGAATTTAAGACTCAAAGGTATCTGCTTGAACTCATCTCCACTTTTAAACAGGATAATCTGGAAGTTCATACGTGGGAAACGGGTATCTTTGTAAAAGTAAAAGGTAAAAATCCCGAAAAAACGATTGCTTATCGTACAGACATGGATGGACTTCCTATTACTGAAGAAACTGGCTATGAATTTTCATCCAAGCATGATGGACTGATGCATGCTTGCGGACACGATCTTCACATGACGATCGCCCTTGGTCTGTTATCCTGTTTTGCAGAAGATCCGGTAGATGATAATTTGCTGTTTATTTTTCAGCCAGCAGAAGAAGGACCGGGCGGAGCATTGCCTATGCGTGAGAGTGAGCTGTTTCAACATCTGAAGCCAGATCAGATAACGGCGCTTCATATCGCACCGGAATATCCAGTTGGAACTATTGCTGTTAAAGAAGGATTGCTATTTGCCAATACGTCAGAACTTTTTATAGATCTAACAGGAAAAGGCGGTCATGCTGCTTACCCGCATTTAAGCAATGACATGGTAGTCGCAGCAAGCCATCTTGTTACACAGATGCAGTCGATCGTTTCTCGTAATATTGATCCGCTGGATTCAGCTGTTGTTACAATCGGGAAGATCACCGGGGGAACAAAGCAAAATATCATTGCTGAAAAAGCAAGACTCGAAGGTACAATTCGAACGTTGTCTCCTGAAGCAATGGATAAAGTTAAAAAGCGGATTGAAGCACTTGTCGAAGGTATTTCTCGCGGTTTTGACTGTGAGATGGTGATCGATTATGGTTCGAACTATCGTCAAGTAGATAATGAGCCAAGCCTGACTAGAGAATTCATGGAATTTGCAAAGCAGCAAGGGACTGTGAATGTTATTGAATGTAAAGAAGCCATGACAGGGGAAGACTATGGATATTTTTTAGAAAAAATTCCTGGTTTCATGTTTTGGCTAGGGGTAGATACGCCATTCGGTCTTCATCATTCAAAATTAAAGCCGCAAGAAGAAGCTATTCAGCTTGCGGTAGACCTATTAATTCAATATTTCATCTTTAAAGGGAATAGAAATTAGGAAAACGGCCGCTGCGGTCGTTTTTTTGTTACTCGTTGGAGCAAAAAATCTATCTCAATTCAAAAATTATAGCTGCCAATCCACATATTTTTGCCCTCAATCCAAAAGTTTTTGTGATTTATCCTCGAGTCGACACAGCCACCCATAAACCGACCTGTTGCAATCACTTGATATGTCATTACATATTCCCTCTCTGAGTTGGAAACATTAACAAAAGTAAGGAGGTGGGAATATGGCTAGAATTGGTGTTGAACAATCATTAACGAATGTTTCTGATGCTCTAAGAGCTGCAGGGCATGAAGTAGTGGAACTTCGTCAGGAACAAGATGCAAACGGCTGTGATTGCTGTGTAATTTCCGGACAGGATGAGAATGTTATGGGCATGCAAAACGCGGTGACACAAGGGTCTGTCTTGAATGCTCATGGTATGTCAGCAGATGAAGTGTGTCAGGCTGTTGAAAGCAGATTACAATCGTAGCATTCCCGGGGACAGCCATGCTGCCCCTTTATTTCTGTTTAGCGTAAGTTTGAAAAGGGAATTAGTTGAGCAATCTCAATAAAATGTAATGTAAATAAAGATGGGGAGGATCTTATGCCAATCTTCAATGTACTCATGATCATTTTACTCATCATTCTAACGGCATTTTTCGTTGTGACTGAATTTGCAATCGTAAAAGTTCGCAAAACGCGGATTGACCATTTAGCTTCAGAAGGGAACAGCAAGGCATTAGCCGCTCAGAAAGTGCTGGGAAACCTGGATGGGTATCTTTCAGCCTGTCAGCTTGGGATAACGATTACTGCATTAGGTCTAGGGTGGCTTGGGGAGCCGACTGTTGAAATATTTTTAAGGCCGCTTTTCGAAAATGCTGGATTATCTGAAGCGTTAACCCACACGTTATCATTTTCAATTGCCTTTTTTCTTATTACATTTCTTCATGTTGTTTTAGGTGAGCTCGCACCAAAAACGGTGGCGATTCAAAAGGCTGAAACCATCAGTCTTGCAACAGCTAAGCCGATAATTATGTTTTACAAAATCATGTATCCGTTTATTTTTTTATTGAATGGATCCGCAAACATGCTGACGCGTTTATTTGGAATCAGTCCAGCAAGTGAGCATGAGGTTGTACATACAGAAGAAGAATTAAGGCTAATCCTTTCTGAGAGCCTTCAAGGCGGAGAAATCAATCAGTCTGAATATAGGTATGTTAACCGTATCTTTGAGTTTGATGATCGAGTAGCTAAAGAAATTATGATACCTAGAACAGAAATGGTCTGTTTGTTTATAGAAAATACATGTGAAGAAAACTTAGCCATTATGCGTGAAGAAAAGTTCACAAGGTACCCTGTAGGGAAAGATGACAAAGATCACATTGTTGGTCTTGTTAATATTAAAGAATTTTTTAATGAACATTTCAGTAATCAGCAGTTTGAACTAAAAGATTATATTCGTCCTATCATCACTGTTCATGAAACGATACCTATTCAAAAATTACTTGTGAAAATGCAAAAAGATCAAACGCATATGGCTGTTTTAGTTGATGAATACGGCGGTACAGCTGGTATAGTTACCGTAGAAGATATCTTAGAAGAAATTGTCGGGGAAATTAGAGATGAGTTTGATGTAGATGAAGAACCTGAAATACAGCAGATTTCAAAAGACAAAACTGTTGTAGATGGAAAAGTTCTGCTTTCACAAATTAATGATATGTTTGCACTAGATATTGATAACAGAGAAATCGATACAATCGGCGGGTGGGTTTTAACGAGATCCATCGATTTAGAAAAAGAGCACTCATTTAATTATGAAAGCTACCGTTTCACGATTTTAGATTTAGAAGGCAGACAGATTAAGAAAATCGGCATTGAAAAATTACCTGATTCAGAAGTTGATGAAAGCATAAATAAAGACTCCTGAGCTAATCAGGAGTCTTTGCTTTTCCATTCACCATCTTCATCTTTTTCATATTTGTTCTTTACAGCACTCCAGGCAACTTTATGCGCTGTTTCTTCTTCTTTATATTCTTCCAGTGCAGAGTTGAATGCTTCTTTATAGATTTCTTGACCATGGTGAGGGAGGTTATCCCTGACTCTTTCCGGTAAATCTTTTAATGAATCATACGGCATTAAAAATGCACCTCCTTACTGTATGATTTCCCAAGCAATCCTCAATTTAAACACTGTTATTGAGAATGTAAACATGTTATTTTGAGCGGATGATTTCACATTTTGCGTTTAACTTGCTATGATTAAGGAGAAATTAAGAAGTGGGGACAAGAACCTTATTTAAATTAATTATTATTTAATATTGACTAAAAATAAGGCTTGTACTATAATGAACCATGTAAAAAAATTAGTTTTTGGAGGGATATTTACCTATGGCAGAACGTATGGTAGCAAAACAAGCACCTCGATTTGAAATGGATGCAGTATTACCAAATAAAGAATTTGGAAAAGTAAGTCTTGAAGAGAACATGAAGAACGACAAGTGGACTGTTCTTTTTTTCTATCCAATGGACTTCACATTTGTATGCCCTACAGAAATTACATCTTTAAGCGATCGTTTTGATGAGTTTGAAGATCTTGATGCTGAAGTTATCGGTGTTTCTACTGATACAATCCACACGCACAAAGCTTGGATCAACACTCCGCGTGATATGAACGGTCTTGGAGAGTTAAAATATGCTTTGGCAGCTGATACTAACCACACAGTAGCACGTGACTACGGTGTTCTAATTGAAGAAGAAGGTATCGCACTTCGTGGTCTTTTCATCATTTCTCCTGAAGGTGAATTGATGTACTCTGTTGTTAACCACAACAACATTGGCCGTGACGTTGATGAAACATTACGTGTACTTCAAGCACTTCAAACTGGCGGACTTTGCCCAGCAAACTGGAAACCAGGTCAAAAAACTCTAGAAGTTTAATAAAAACTATTATAAGAATAACCCAGGACATGTTCTTGGGTTATTTTTCTATATTAATTTTTTTCAAGCAGGGTTATAGGAAATGGTTATAGAAGTTTCCTTTATAAATGAAATACATATGATGCTTTTAAGCTGTGTTTTGAAATGAATAATATATGGTAAAATAAGGCTAGGACAGGAAACGGAGTGATTCATTTGAAAAAACAATTTGCTGTTATTGGTCTGGGTCGTTTCGGGGGAAGTATGTGCAAGGCTTTGTCAGATCAAGGCATGGAAGTCTTAGCAATTGATATTGATGAAGACCGAGTAAACGAATTTTCAAATATTGTAACACATGCTGTAATTGCTGACTCAACAGACGAAGGGGTATTAAAAAGTCTTGGGATACGAAACTTTCAGCATGTTGTTGTTGCGATAGGTGATAATCTTCAATCCAGTATACTGACGACACTGATTTTGAAAGAGATTGGTGTTGAAAAAATCACTGTAAAAGCACAAAATGATTATCACGAAAAAGTGCTGCGAAAAATTGGAGCAGATAAGATTATTCATCCCGAGAGAGACATGGGTGTCCGCATTGCTCACCAGATTGTTTCTAACAACGTCTTGGATTATTTGGAGTTATCTGATGAACATAGTATCGTAGAACTGGTAGCAACACAGAAAATGGATGGAAAGACTTTAATCGAACTAGATATACGAGCAAGGTTTGGATGTAACGTTGTAGCAGTGAAAAGGGGAAAGGATATTTATGTCTCCCCGCAAGCTGACCAGTCGATCAGGCAGGGCGATGTTTTAATTGTGATTGGCGGAGATAAGGATATAAACCGGTTAGAAAAACAAATGGCAAATGAAGAATAAAAAAACCGTTTCCCTCTAAAAAGGGGTAACGGTTTTTGTTTGTCTATTAGATTTCCATTATGATCGGCAAGATCATAGGACGTCTTTTTGTTTTTTCGTATAAGAACGGTGCTAATGTGTCTGTAATTTCATTCTTGATTTCAGACCATTGAGTCGTGCGTTTTTCACTCATGATGTTCTGTAGATGCTTGCTTAACAAGCTTTGAGCATCATGGATAAGATCACCGGATTCACGCATATATACAAATCCGCGAGATATGATGTCTGGACCTGCTTCAATCGTGAATTCTTTCATATCCATACTTACAACAACAACGACAAGACCTTCTTCTGAAAGAATCTTGCGATCGCGAAGTACGATGTTTCCGATATCGCCAATTCCGCTTCCGTCTACATAGACAGAGCCAGACGGTATTTTTCCTGCGATCATAGCATCGTTTTGAGAAAGAGCTAATACTTCGCCGTTATCCATAATAAATGAATTTTGAGGCGGTACATCACAATCAGCAGCAAGTTTAGTATGCATTTTCAGCATTCTGTACTCACCATGGATCGGAAGGAAGTATTTAGGCTTCATTAAACGAAGCATTAATTTTTGTTCTTGCTGTCCGCCGTGACCTGAGGTATGAATGTCATTAAGTGAACCATGAATAACTTCTGCACCGGCGCGATACAATTGATTGATTGTCTTACTTACGCTAAGAGCGTTTCCAGGAATAGGTGAAGAAGAGAAAACAACTGTATCTCCTGGAATGATTTGAATCTGACGGTGAGTTCCGTTAGCGATTCTTGAAAGTGCCGCCATAGGCTCTCCCTGGCTTCCTGTACATAGTATCGTTACCTGATTGTCAGGAAGACGGTTGATCGAATTCGCGTCTACAAATGTGTTCTTAGGTGCTTTAATAAACCCAAGTTCTTGACCAACTGTAATTGCCGAGTCCATGCTTCGTCCAAATACAGCGATTTTGCGGTTGTTAGCGACAGATGCTTCTACAACTTGCTGCAATCTATGAATATTGGAAGCGAACGTAGCGAAAATAACTCGGCCTTCCATTTTTCTGAAAATATCTTGGATGCTTTCACCAACACGTCTTTCAGATAAAGTAAAACCAGGAACTTCACTGTTGGTGCTGTCAGAAAGCAAACAAAGCACGCCTTCTTTACCGATTTCAGCCATTTTCGTAATGTTCGCAGGTTCACCTACTGGCGTAAAATCGAATTTGAAGTCACCTGTATGAACGATATTTCCTGGAGGTGTCTTCACTACGATTCCATAAGCGTCAGGAATACTGTGAGTTGTTCTGAAAAAGCTCACAGACGTTTTTCTGAACTTAATCACATCATCCTCAGTGATTTCATGCATCTGTGTGCTGCGGAGAAGACCATGTTCTTCTAATTTATTTTTAATTAGTGCAAGTGCGAGTTTACCGCCATAGATCGGAATATTCACTTGTCTTAATAAATAAGGGATTCCGCCAATATGATCTTCATGTCCGTGAGTGATGAAGAGTCCTTTAATTTTTTCCTCGTTTTTTACTAGATAGGTGTAATCAGGGATTACGTAATCAATTCCAAGCAATTCATCTTCAGGAAATTTAATTCCTGCATCGATAAGGATAATTTCATCCTGAAATTGAACGGCATACGTATTTTTGCCGATTTCCCCTAAACCACCGAGGGCGAAAACGGCGGCTTGATGATTTTTTACAAATTTCATATGTTACACATTCTCCAATTCCAATGAGTTCGTTTCTTTTTCATACTCAAGAAATTTACCGTTAATTTCTTGTATGTATTCAATATTGTACTTGCGGTCAGCTAGTTTTTTACGAACATCATTTATAGTTTCTGCTTCTACGTAAACCGATTGTGTATGTTCACGGATTGGTACTTCAGTTAAGCTTGTTTGAAAAAATACTTTGAAAATCATGTTTCATGTCTCCTTACCGGTCTTTAGTATTTGAGTATCTTCGTTCTATTATAAAGGAAAGTGACATGTTTTTCATGTGTTTTTCATTACTCTTCGTTTTTGACGATGAAAAGTGAAAAATATTTACTGTCCGGGATGAGACTTTTACCCTTATAATGACAATAAGAATGGTTTATTAGTTAAGGATGAGTTTTCCGTTATTGTTTTGCTGCTTTACCCACTTTTTAAATTTCTTTAATAAACGTATTCTCTTTTTCATTTATTGCCCTCCGTTCCATTTTTTATTACTTAGTATGTGTAAAATAGAAGTTATTCAGAGAGGGAAATTGTGTCATTTTATTTGGCTGTTTTCGTATACATTGGTGCTCTTGAATGTAATTGATTTCCGCTCCAGGTTGCTCGCTTTCCACGGGGCGTGCGGTGAGCCTCCTGCCGCTTTGCGCCATTAGGAGTCTCCACCTGACCGCTTCAGGGAAGTATACTTGCTCCTGCGTCTACAAGAAAATGCATCGATGTGTGATTCCTCGTCGCATGCCTAACGAGAAGCTCCTCATGTGGTAGGCACGCACCTTGCGCTTCAATCAACTTGCAAATGAAGAAAAGAGCCTATAGAAACAATCTTTTATATTTTTATCCGCAGGAGGATTACATGAAACTTTATACAGCACTTTTTGTTTTAAGTTTAATCTGGGGAATGTCTTTTCTGTTTATTAAGGTACTGCTGGATGTATTTGATCCTTGGCAGATTGTATTCATAAGATGTGTGCTCGGCATAATTACGATAATTCCGCTTTTTCTCTTGAGTAAACAAAAACTCAAGTGGAGAGGACTGCCTCTTAAGTCTTTAATTATTGTTGGATTGCTGAATGCTGGTCTTCCATGGGGTTTGATCGCTTGGAGTGAAACTTTCTTAGACAGCGGCTATACCGCGATATTAAATGCAACAACTCCTATATGGACAGCGATGATGGGTGTTTTATTTTTTTCTGTTAAAATGCAGTGGAAACAATGGATCGGCGTCATGGTCGGATTTATAGGAATTATTTTTTTAATGGATGCCGATGCACCAGGTTTAACTCAAGAACAACTCCTTCTAGGATTTGTTCTTATGCTCATTGCTACTTGCTGTTATGGTTTCAGTTCACAATATGCTAAAAAACATCTTCAAGAAACGACAGTTTGGATTACAGCTTCAACTACTCTGTTGACAGGTTCGGTTTTAAGTGGATTAATCATGAGTTTTACAGGAGGATGGTATCTGCCAGACAATGCTTTAGAAGGAAACGTGATTTTGTCTTTAATAGGACTGGGGATGTTTGGTTCAGGCTTAGCGTACTTGTTGTATTATTACATGATCTCAGCAGGCTCAGCCGAATTTGCTACTCTCGTAACTTATCTAGTACCAGTTTCAGCAGTGGTATGGGGAAGTGTCCTTTTAAATGAGAAGATTCCGACGATTGCTTATTTTGGTTTATTTTTGATCTTTTTCGGTGTTTATCTGACTGGGAGAAAAAAGCGTAATTCAACAATTAAAATAAAGCAGAACCGTACAGCGTAAACACTCAGTTTAAAATTGAGTGTTTTTTTCTTTGTGTGTTATAATGAAAACGCATTCAAAAATGCATCTTTGTTTGAACAAAAGGAGGGAAAAGGTTGGTTACATTCTTAATTTCTATTGTTTTATTAGTTGTTGGATATTTTACGTATGGGAAATATGTTGAAAAAGTTTTTGGAATAAAGCAAGAAAGAAAAACACCGGCTTATGCACAAGAAGACGGTATTGATTACGTTCCGATGGGAACTAAATCGAATTCCCTCATTCAGTTATTGAATATAGCAGGTGTTGGTCCGATCTTTGGACCGATTTTAGGAGCTTTATATGGGCCAGTTGCATTTCTTTGGATTGTATTAGGTGCAATTTTCGCAGGTGCCGTCCATGATTATTTGACGGGTATGATTTCTATACGAAACCGTGGTGCGCACTTGCCTCAATTAGCAGGGAAATTCTTAGGAAATATTATGAAGCATGTAGTTAACGGATTTACTCTTTTATTGCTTCTTTTGGTTGGTACAGTTTTTGTAAGCGCTCCCGCTGCACTCATTCATAATCTAACCGGGAATTGGATGAGTTTAAGCGTTATCGTAGGTCTTATATTTGTTTATTACATTTTGGCAACTCTATTGCCAATTGATAAAATCATAGGACGGGTTTATCCGATTTTCGGTGCACTTCTTGTAATAAGTGCGATTGGAATCGGTGGGGGTCTTGTGATTACAGGGGCACCAATTCCAGAATTAACCCTTGAAAATATGCACCCAGATAATGTTCCGATCTTCCCGTTATTATTCTTAACGATTTCTTGCGGTGCTCTTTCAGGTTTTCATGCCACACAGTCACCAATCATTTCAAGAACAACAAAAAATGAGAAGGCTGGAAGAAAAATCTTTTATGGCATGATGATTGCTGAGGCAATTATTGCTATGATCTGGGCGGCAGCTGCAATGAGCTTGTTTGACGGGAAATCTTTATCAGCGATAATTGCTGACGGAGGTCCAGCTGCTGTAGTAAGTGAAGTTTCAGTAACGATGCTTGGAGCAGTTGGTGGAACGCTTGCTGTAATAGGAGTAATCATCTTGCCGATAACATCAGGGGATACTTCGTTTAGAAGTGCAAGAATGATTTTAGCTGATTACTTTAACATTGGGCAGAAGAAATTTTCTTCAAGACTTTGGATTGCAATTCCTATGTTTGTAGTTTCATTCCTTTTAACAAAGATTGATTTCACTTTATTATGGCGTTACTTCTCGTGGGCTAACCAGTCTACTGCAATGCTAGCATTATGGGTTGGGGCGATGTATCTGAAGCGTTCAAGAAAAAATCATTGGATTGCTACAATCCCTGCGATCTTCATGACAGTCGTAACCACAACTTATATATGCAATGCTCCAATTGGATTAGGATTGTCGATGAATGTATCTTATCTTATTGCTGGGATAGTAACTGTACTCGTAACTGTACTGTTCTTTAGAAGTAAATTTGATGAAAAAGAAGCATTAACAGTCGACGACGATCGTGAGGTTGCTTAATAATAACGAAAAAGCTGAATTCTGCCTTTTACGGGCAGAACTCAGCTTTTTTATTTGACTCTTTTTCTTTTAGATCATTTAGATTATCTTCATTGACATGTTGATTGGAGGTGTGAGACTCCTAACAGCGCAAAGCGCTAGGAGGCTCACCGCACGCCCCGCGGAAAGCGAGTACCTGGAGCGGAAATCAACCACTTACAAAAACATCAATGTTTTATCTAAAAGTTACTAAGTTTGAAGGAGGCTCAAATGGCTGTTTTTCATTGATTCGATCATAGAACATAATTCCATCAAGGTGATCTAGTTCATGTTGGAAGCAAATGCCCGGGAGTCCTTTTAATTTCAATTCAACGAGAGAACCATCGGGTGTAAAGCCTTTTACAGTTACTTTTGCATAACGAGGTACTAATCCTGGGACATCTCTGTCAACAGACAGACAACCTTCGCCCCCATCTAAGTACGTCATTTGCACCGAATGGCTGATTATCTTTGGGTTTAATAGAGCATAGCTGTACAGTTGTCCCTGTTCATCTGTCAAATGCATTGCAAATATTCGTTTTGAAACTCCGATTTGCGGAGCAGCTAGACCAATACCTGGCCTCAAATTATATTTTCCGGCAATCTCAGGATCCTGACTGTTCTTTACAAACTCCAAGAGCTTTTTAGCTGTTTCAATATCTTCTTCAGAGAATGGTGAGGATACCTCTGCAGCTTTTTGCCTAAGAACCGGATTTCCTTCCCTGACAATATCTTTCATCATTAACACAAGCAAAACCTCCGTGCCTAAAAAATTCGTTTATTCGTTTAATAGTAATTTCCTCTTATCATAACATAGAGAAAATTTATAGAAAAAGAACTGAAATTAATTTATAGGGTTATTTTTTGTGGCTATATATTGTTTACTTTCGAGAATATCGTTCGTTTCAACTACCGACTGATACAGGGAGTCGTATTTAATGAAACAGTTATGTTTTACAATGATTACAGGAATAGGAAGCCATAGCTTTAAAGTAACTGTAAACTACAATGATTCTATAGATTGACGGCATTTAACAGGTGGTGTAAACTAATTTACGTGAAAAGGGTTGTTGTGTTACTATAAATACATATTTAAGTAATACAGTTAGGATGCCATATGATGGTTTAGCTCCTGAATACAAGGGAAAACTTGAGTGGGGACACAAAGGTACGCCTAATGGCCTTTTAAAAAATATAATCCTGTCTTAAAAATGTGGCACTTTGGGCAACCTGTTATGTATGTGTGTGTTTTTAAGATAAGGGTAAATTGACAGGGTAAAAGAAAGGAAGAGGTGACTTTTCATGACGAAAACAATTGATGCTGTTCAAGATCAATTTGAAACGTTTCAGATTCTTTCTGAAGATGGAGAAGTAGTTAACGAATCAGCAATGCCTAAGTTGTCTGATGACCAGCTCCAAGAATTAATGCGCCGTATGGTTTATACGCGAATTTGGGATCAGCGTGCAATCTCTCTAAACAGACAAGGACGTCTTGGTTTCTATGCTCCAGTTGCTGGGCAAGAGGCTTCAATGCTAGGGAGTCACTTTGCATTAGATAAAGAAGACTGGATTCTTCCAGGATACCGTGATATTCCTCAAATCGTATTTCATGGTTTCCCATTATATCAAGCATTCTTATGGTCACGTGGACACTTCCAAGGCGGACAGATTCCTGAAGGTGTAAACGTATTAATGCCGCAAATTATCATCGGGGCTCAAATTATTCAAGCTGCTGGTGTAGGATTTGGTTTAAAGAAACAAGGCAAGAAAAACGTTTGTATCACTTACACAGGTGATGGCGGAGCATCTCAAGGTGACTTCTACGAAGGATTAAACTTTGCTGGTGCATATGCTGCTAACGCAATTTTTGTTGTTCAAAACAACCGATTTGCGATTTCAGTTCCAGTGGAAAAGCAATCTGCTGCAAAAACCATTGCACAAAAAGCAGTTGCAGCTGGTATTGAAGGTATTCAAGTAGATGGTATGGATGTACTTGCTGTTTACGCAGCAACACAACAAGCTCGTGAGCGTGCGATTGCAGGTGAAGGTCCAACATTAATCGAGACTCTTACTTACCGTTATGGTCCTCATACGATGGCAGGGGACGATCCTACACGCTACCGTACAAAAGATTTAGACAGTGAATGGGAGAAGAAAGATCCTCTAGTTCGTTTCAGAAAGTTCTTAGAAAAGAAGAACCTTTGGTCTGAAGAGCAAGAAAACAAAGTGGTAGAAGAAGCGAAGGAAGATATTAAAGCTTCTATTAAAAAAGCTGATGGAGCGCCTAAGCAAAAGGTTACTGACCTTATCAACTTTATGTTCGAAGAGCTTCCGTACAACCTTCGCGAGCAATTAGAACAATATACAGCAAAGGAGTCGAAATAATATGGCTCAAATGACTATGATTCAAGCAATTACAGACGCAATGCGCAATGAATTAAAAAACAATGAAAACGTACTTGTTTTCGGTGAAGACGTAGGTCAAAACGGCGGAGTTTTCCGTGCGACTGAAGGTCTTCAAAAAGAATTTGGAGAAGATCGTGTTTTTGATACTCCGCTTGCCGAGTCTGGAATTGGGGGACTGGCGATAGGTCTAGGGCTTACAGGTTTCCGTCCAGTAATGGAGATTCAATTCTTTGGATTCGTATTCGAAGTGTTTGATTCAATTGCTGCTCAAATGGCTCGTATGCGCTATCGTTCTGGAGGAGTTTATAACTCTCCTGTTACAAT
The DNA here is from genome assembly GCF_001999465.1 of Fictibacillus arsenicus. GTDB lineage: Bacteria > Bacillota > Bacilli > Bacillales > Fictibacillaceae > Fictibacillus > Fictibacillus arsenicus. The sequence goes on along the minus strand of NZ_MQMF01000002.1, from coordinate 215,245 downwards.
TCGTTCTCCATTTGGTGGAGGAGTTAAAACACCAGAACTTCACGCAGATAGCTTAGAAGGATTAATGTATCAAACTCCAGGGATTAAAGTAGTAATTCCTGCAACTCCATATGACGCAAAAGGGCTATTGATTTCTGCAATCCGTGACAACGACCCTGTTGTTTACTTAGAGCATATGAAATTATATCGTTCGTTCCGTGGTGAAGTTCCTGAAGAAGAATACACGATTGAACTAGGTAAAGCGGATGTGAAACGTGAAGGTAAAGACGTTTCCATTATTACTTATGGTGCTATGGTTCACGCTTCATTAAAAGCTGCTGATGAGCTTGAGAAAGATGGCATCTCTGCTGAAGTTATCGACCTTCGTACGATCAGCCCGCTTGATATTGACACAATTATTGCATCTGTTGAAAAAACAGGCCGTGCGATTGTTGTTCAAGAAGCTCAGAAGCAAGCAGGTATCGGAGCGTTTGTTGTAGCTGAAATTAATGACCGCGCTATTTTAAACCTGGAAGCTCCTGTACTGCGTGTAACAGCACCAGATACAGTATTCCCATATGCATCTGCAGAAGATGTTTGGATTCCAGATCATCGTGATATTGTAGACAAAGCAAAGAAAGTCTACAATTTCTAAAATATAATTGAATGTCAGCTGAAAGGGTAGTTATTAAAGACTGCTTCTTTCAGCCTTTTCACATAAACGAGTAAAATAGATTGAAAAATTGGAGGCGTTAATCGTGGCATATGAATTTAAGCTTCCCGATATTGGTGAAGGAATTCACGAAGGTGAAATTGTAAAGTGGTTTGTAAAAGCAGGGGACGCTATTAAAGAAGATGACATCCTGCTTGAAGTCCAAAATGACAAAGCCGTTGTTGAAATTCCTTCTCCTGTAGACGGTAAAGTTTTAGAGTTGAAAGTAGATGAAGGTACTGTATCTGTTGTAGGTGATGTCCTTCTAACGATTGAGGCAGAAGGTGAGATTCCTGCAGATGCACATGGCGGAAGCGAAGAAGCACCAGAGCAGCCGAAAGCTGAAGAAGAAAAAGAAGTTACAGCTGACCAAGCAAAAGAAAGCGACAAACCTGAAGCTAAAACAGATAATACTGAAGACACTGCTAAAGAAGAGCCTGCTGATGATACAAAACGTGTAATCGCTATGCCTTCTGTTCGTAAATATGCTCGTGAGAAAGAAGTAGATATCCGTAAAGTACAAGGCTCTGGAGATAACGGACGTGTACTTAAAGAAGATATCGATAAGTTTGTAAGCGGCGGTGGAGAAGCTGCAGCAGAAGCACCAGCAGCTGATAAAGAAGCACCTAAGGCGGATGCTGCTAAAAAAGAAGCTCCTAAAGCTATTCCTGCTGGAGAAATGGAAACACGCGAGAAGATCAAAGGCATCAGAAAAGCGATCTCAAAAGCGATGGTTAACTCCAAACATACAGCTCCACATGTTACACTTATGGATGAAGTGGACGTTACTGATCTTGTTGCACACCGTAAGAAGTTCAAACAAGTAGCGATGGATAAAGGTATTAAACTTACTTATCTTCCGTATGTGGTGAAAGCATTAACATCTGCACTTCGTGAGTTCCCAGTGCTCAACGCATCAATCGATGATGCGAACGAAGAAATCGTTTACAAGCACTATTACAACATCGGAATTGCTGCAGATACAGATAACGGATTAATGGTTCCCGTTGTAAAAGAAGCAGATCGCAAGTCTATCTTCAAGATCTCTTCTGAAATCAACGAATTGGCTACAAAAGCACGTGATGGTAAACTTTCTGGAGAAGAAATGAAGGGCGGATCTTGCACGATCACTAACATCGGATCTGCTGGTGGACAATGGTTCACTCCAGTAATTAATCACCCTGAAGTAGCTATCCTTGGTATCGGCCGTATCGCTGAAAAAGCAGTTGTTAAAGATGGAGAGGTAGTTGTAGCTCCAGTATTAGCTCTTTCTCTAAGCTTTGACCATCGTCTGATCGATGGTGCAACTGCACAAAATGCATTGAATCACATTAAGCGTTTGTTGAACGATCCACAACTATTAGTAATGGAGGCGTAATTCGATGGTAGTAGGAGATTTTCCAATTGAGTTAGACACACTTGTCATTGGTTCAGGTCCTGGGGGATATGTAGCGGCAATTCGCGCTGCACAATTAGGACAAAAAGTGGCTATTGCGGAAAAGGCAGAAATGGGAGGCGTTTGCTTAAACGTTGGTTGTATTCCATCTAAAGCTCTTATTAATGCAGGTCACCGTGTTGAACATGCTAATCACTCAGAAGATATGGGTATTACTGTTGAAAACGTAAAAGTTGATTTCAGCAAAGTTCAAGAATGGAAAGCTGGCATCGTTAAGAAGCTTACTGGCGGTGTTGAAGGGCTTTTAAAAGGAAACAAAGTTGAGATTATTCGTGGCGAAGCTTATTTCGTAAATGAAAACACAGTTCGTATCATGGACGAGAAGAACTCTCAAACATATACGTTTAAAAATGCAATTATTGCAACAGGTTCTCGTCCTATTGAAATCCCAGGATTCAAATGGAGTGACCGTGTAATTTCTTCCACTGGTGCACTAGCTCTTAAGGAAGTTCCTAAGAAGCTTGTTGTTATCGGCGGCGGATATATTGGAATGGAGCTTGGAACGGCTTATGCTAACTTTGGTACTGAAGTAACAATCCTTGAAGGCGGAAAACAAATCCTTCCAGGGTTCGAAAAGCAAATGAGCCAAGTTGTTTCTAAGCGCTTAAAGAAAAAAGGCAATGTGGAAGTATTTACTGAAGCAATGGCTAAAGGCGTAGAAGAAACAAAAGACGGTGTTACGGTAACAGCTGAAATCAAAGGTGAGTCAAAAACTTTTGAAGCAGATTATGTACTTGTAACAGTTGGACGCCGACCAAACACTGAAGAACTTGGTCTTGAGCAAGTTGGTGTTGAAATGACTGAACGCGGTCTTATCAAGATCAACAAAAAAGCTCAAACAAGCGTTAGCGGCATCTATGCAATCGGTGATGTAGTAGAAGGTCCAGCTCTTGCTCATAAGGCTTCTTATGAAGGTAAAGTAGCAGCTGAAGTAATCAGCGGACATGCGGCTGAAATTGATTACTTAGCGATTCCAGCAGTCGTATTCACAGATCCAGAACTAGCTTCTGTAGGTTATGATGAAAAGTCAGCAAAAGAAGCAGGGTATGAAGTGAAAGCTTCTAAATTCCCATTTGCAGCTAATGGACGAGCACTATCTATGAACGAAACGGATGGCTTCATGAAGCTTATCACTCGTAAAGAAGATGGACTTGTTTTAGGTGCACAAATTGCTGGCGGAAACGCATCTGATATGATCGCAGAACTTGGATTAGCTATTGAAGCAGGAATGACTGCAGAAGATATTGCTATGACAATTCATGCGCATCCAACTTTCGGAGAAATTTCAATGGAAGCAGCAGAAGTTGCGATCGGACTTCCTGTTCACATCGTAAAATAAAACATTTAAAACCCCTTGTATCCGCGGAAGCGGCTTACAAGGGGTTTTTTTGATTTCTACATATAAAACAAATCTGTTCATAACATTTAGTATAAAGATATACGTGGAGGATGCTATGAATGTATTTTTGTGTATTATCATTCAAATTCTGGTATGGTGCGGATATTCGCTAGTTCTTTATCTGTCACATCATGATCATTCATTTTATGAAACCGTACTCTTAGTAATGTTTTCTTATTTTAATTTTCTTATTGCTGTGAGATTTATTTCAAATAGGACAATTGGTATACATGTAACGATTTTATTTACAGCAATTTATGTTGCAGGAAGAATTGTGTTTTTATGATTTAGGTTTTTCTTCTGACAGAGCTTTTTGCAGAGAAATCATCATGAATATCATTACAAATGCAAATGGAAAAGCTGCAATGATAGAAGCTGTCTGCAATGCTTCAAGTCCCCCGGAATAAAGTAATATAGCCGCTGCAGCCGCTATAACCATACCCCAGACAAACTTCGTCTTAGAAGAAGGATCTAATCTACCATGACGTGTTTGCATCCCCAATACAAAGGTTGCAGAGTCTGCTGATGTGATAAAAAATGTACTGATTAAGAAAATAGCAAGCAGAGACATAATCATCCCGAAGGGCAGATTTTCAAATAAGGCAAATAACGCAACTTCAGTACCTTTGTCTGTAATAATTTTATTAAGCGCAACATTGTTAAAAATTTCAAGGTGCAGTGCTGCGCCTCCGAAGATCGAGAACCAAAGTGCTCCAAATAGAGTAGGGACAAGCAATACGCCTAAAATGAATTCCCGAATTGTTCTTCCTTTTGATACACGTGCTATAAAAGTACCGACAAAAGGTGCCCAAGCGATCCACCAAGCCCAATAGAAAACGGTCCAGCCTTGTATCCATCCGGCTTCACTAGGTCGGAAAGGACTTAGTTTTAAACTCATACTAGGTAAATATTGCAGATAATTACCTAAAGATTGTACAAAAACATCCATGATGAAATTAGTAGATGATGCGAACAGCAGAAACACCATCAATACTACAGCGAGCATTATATTCAGGTTGCTCAAATATTTAATTCCTTTATTAAGTCCTGTTTGTGCGGAAAGTGTAAACAAAACGGTTACTACAGCAATAATTATAAGTTGTGTAGTGAAATTATTCGCGATGTCCGTCACATAAGAAAGTCCGCCGCTTATTTGTACGGCGCCAAGTCCAAGAGACGTAGCAACACCGAAAATCGTTGCAAATACAGCGATGATATCAATTGTCTTTCCTATTGGTCCATTAACTTTATCTCCAATTAAAGGAGTAAAGATTGCACTAATAAGACCCGGTGCACCTTTTCTAAATTTGAAATAGGCTAGAGACAATCCGATCAGCGTATAAATTGCCCAAGGGTGCAGACCCCAGTGAAAAAAGCTGTAGCGCAATGCTGCTTGTGCTGAGGCTGCATTTCCGCCTTCACCGCTAGGCGGGGTATAGAAGTGGCTTATAGGCTCTGCTACGCCCCAAAAAACGAGACCAATACCCATTCCGGCACTAAATAACATCGCAAACCAGGTAATCGTGCTGTAATCTGGTTGGTCATCCGGCTCACCCAGCTTAATTTTTCCAAATTTACTGAATGCCAGATATAGCACGAAAATTAAAAAGCTAGTTGCTGAAAGCAAATAGAACCATCCAAATTTTTCTTGAAGAAAATTTTGAACCGTCGTCGCTCTTGCTTGAAATTCTTCTGGAAATAAAAATCCTATGACAATAAAAACAATTGAAATGAGTAATGAAACGATAAAAACAGTATTCGTTTGTTTTTTCATTCCTTCACCAACCTTTCTGAGTATGTATCTTTTTTATTTTTCCCTAAGGGGCCGAAAGTTTACATTGTAGTTGAAATAAAATAGGAAGTCCAATCATATGATTGAACTTCCTAACGAAATGCAAGTCTTAAATGATAAGCCTTTATTATTTTTTAGGATAATAATACATAACCCTGCCGTTAAAAAGATGAAGTTCACCCTTTAATTTTGCAGCTAAGAACTTACAAAATTCATTCGCTTTTCCTTTGTCGCCATGTGTTGAGATATCTGTAAGTTGTACTTGGATATAACATTGCTGATTTTCTGAAGAGTCTGTTTCGGAATATTTTTGTTCAAAGCCGACTCCAATCAGAATATATCTGTTTTTTCTTGAATCAATTCCTTTTAAATAGAACCATTCATTGTTAGCTTCTTCTTTCTCCTCAATCGTATAAGGAAAAGCTGCTTCGGAGTATCCCCATGAAAGCTGTTCTCCTGTTTTACTAGTAATTGATTTGTAATAATGGAACATGTCTTTAATTTCTTCTATTGTAATTATTTGTTTTTCGGATGCAGGAACAAGCTTTATGTATGCATTTTGGGACATTCGGACTCACTCCAGTTAGTCATTTTTAACAATATTTGTTCATACAATAGTTTATCATATTTCAAGAAGATTTTGACAATATAAGTTTGAAATTCATTACAAAAGGGAATTGCTCTTACATCAATTTTGAACTTAACAGGATATCAAGTCATTAAACGGCTAGGTTTGAACAACCCGATCGATGAACAATGTTTTATCATACGAGGAGGGATAACATGGAATGGTTTGAAAAATTGTATGACGAGAGTGAGTCCGTTAAGGTTAGGTTTGTAGGTTTTACAACAGATACGGTGAGATATGATTTTGGTATTGTGTACACAAATATGTTTTTCGGAAAACCGATGGTCGTGTGTATGCAAACTGGCAGATCAGCGCTGCTTGACTCGAATGATATGAGAAATCTTGAATATATTAAACAGGTATTTCATATAAAGAGCCTGAAAGAAGCTGAAGATTTAGCGCTTTTCTTTGAAGAAGCTGTTCCTCATCTTCCGGTTATCGAACAATATGATTAATGAGCACATTTTTTTAATGTGTTATACTAAAAGTGTTGACAAACGAATTGTGACATAATATTATACAGATATAAACGTAAGCGCTTTCAAAATGCGAAGGGAGATGGAACGGATGGGAGTAATCATTTGCCAAACGTGTGAGACAACAATTGAACATTTTGAAGAGGAAAAGGTAACAACATTGTATTCTAAAACATGTCCGCATTGCCAAGAGCAAGCTAAATTAAACAAATAAAAAGAAGACCTTCTGGGGTCTTCTTTTTTTGTACTATCGTATCGCTACTTGTTCTTGAATCACTTTAAGATAATTTAAATTGGCATCCTCTGGACCTTGAACAGGCAAGCCTGCCTCAAGGTTCTCTTTTATATATGCAAGGTTTTCTTTTGTAATGATTTCTCCAGGAATGAAGATTGGAATCCCTGGCGGATATACCATAACAAATTCTGCGATGATTCTACCAGCTGATTCTTCGAAAGGAACACTTTCTGTATTTGCATAAAAAGCATCACGAGGAGAGAGGGCAAGAACCGGAATATCAGGAACATGTACCGGCAAGGATTTAATCTCTTCCGTTTTTGAGGAGCTTTTTTCATTTGAAAGCTTAGTTAATGCTTCAACCAGAATCATAGTGTCTTTTTCATGGTCAGCAGTAGTAATCAGACACAAAATGTTATATAGATCCGACAATTCTACCTCGATGTTATAATGATCTCGAAGCCAAGTTTCAGCTTCATAACCTGTAATTCCAAGATCTTTTACTGAGATTAGGAGTTTAGACGGGTCGTAATCAAAGGTAGCAGAAGTACCAAGCTTTTCTTCGCCTACACAATAAAGCTTTGGTATTTCGTTTATTTTTTCTCTCGTTTGGTTTGCAAGGCGGATTGTTTTTTCAATTAGTGTATACCCTTCTGTTGCTAAACGTCTGCGTGCAGCATCCAAAGAAGCTAACAGGATATAAGAAGTAGATGTTGTTGTCATCATACTTAATATAGTTTGAACACGTTCTGGCGAGACAAGTCCTTCTTTAACATTTAAAATAGAACTGCCTGTAAGTGAACCCCCAAGTTTATGGACACTTGTTGCAGCCATATCGGCACCAGCCTGCATAGCTGACAGTGGCATATGGTCATGAAAATGGATAAGGACGCCATGTGCTTCATCTACAAGAACAGGTACATTAAAACGGTGAGCAACATTAACAATACCTTTTAAATCTGCTGCAAATCCAAAATAAGTCGGGTTAATTACAAGAACCGCTTTTGTCTCTGGGTGCTGGTTCAACGCTTTCTCTACGCTGTCAGGTGTAATCCCATGTGAAATCCCTAATTCAGGATCGATTTCCGGGTGGATAAATATAGGTGTTGCACCTGAAAATACGATGGCCGTCATAATAGATTTATGCACATTTCTCGGTACAAGAATCTTATCTCCAGGAGATACAACAGACATGATCATCGTCATAATCGCTCCGCTTGTACCTTGAACAGAGAAAAAGGTATGATCCGCACCAAACGCTTGTGCAGCAAGATCTTGAGCTTTTTTTATCATGCCTTTCGGGTGATGAAGGTCATCGAGTGGTGTGATATTTATAAGATCGATTGAAAGAGCATTAGGTCCAATGAAATTCTTGAACTCTTCATCCATTCCTTGGCCTTTTTTATGACCGGGAATATGGAATTGCAATGGATTTTTATTTGCATGTTCACGCAAGCCAGTAAATAAAGGAGTTTCATGTTGAGACAATTTTTACTACACCTCATCTATAATTAACTAAAATCAAAATCAATTATTTATAAAACAAAAGAAGTATAACAGAAAATGCATGAAGATGTAAGTAAATGATTTGATTTTCAGGAGGAGAGATCTTGTGTTTAAAACTCGTGTAACAACTTTGTTAAATATTGATTTACCAATCATTCAAGGGGGTCTGGCATATTTAGCATATTCAGACCTTGCTGCCGCCGTTTCTAATGCAGGAGGACTGGGACAAATTACAGCTATGTCACTTCCAAATAGTGATGCATTGAGAATCGAAATCAAGAAAACAAAGCAGATGACAACCCGGCCATTTGGAGTGAATTTTGCAATTGGTCAGCACGGCAGAACTTATGAGGAACAAATGGAAACAGCTATTGAAGAAGGTGTAAAGGTTATTAGTATAACTGGCGGGAATCCAGCACCTGTTTTAAAAAGATTGGAGAATACAGACATAAAGACTCTTGTATTGGTCTCAAGTAAACGCCAAGCGCTAAAAGCTGAACAGCTTGGAGCTGATGCGGTAATGGCTGTTGGTCAGGAGGGTGGAGGACATATTGGAAAAGAGGATACGGGTACCTTCGTTTTGATTCCCGAGATAGCTGAGGTCTTATCGATACCCGTTATCGGATCTGGGGGGATCGTCGATGGAAAAGGGATGATGGCTGCACTTGCTCTTGGTGCAGAAGGGATAGAAATGGGGACAAGGTTCATTGCAGTGAAAGAATGCGTGCATGCTCATCCAGCCTATAAAAAATGGATTCTTGAAAGTTCCGAAAACGATACGGTTGTGATCAAAAGAAAGTTAGGTATGCCAGGCAGGACACTTAATACACCTTTTGCATTAAAGATTGTTGAAGAAGAAAATAAAAACGGTTCTTATGAGCATCTAAAGGATTTTATCAGCGGGGAAGCGAATCAGAAATTCATTTATGAAGGTAAAAGTGAGGAAGGATTCGGCTGGGCTGGTCAAGGAGCTGGGAGGATCAATGAAGTTATATCTGTCAGTGAATTGTTCCAGCAAATAAAAGAAGAAGCAAAAGCTGTCCATCAAAAATGGAACAGCCTTTTCTAACACTTTTCTTACAATAGTGATACATACCCATACATTTAAGCAGTACGGCAATATACTAGTGGTAAGAAGCAGCTGAACTTCTGCTTCCTGCCACTTTTTTATTACAGTTGTTTCTTCAAGTTATAAAGAGGTAAAAGGGTTTTAAATGTTTCAGAAATACGTGTATACCATTCCTCTTCCGTCATAGCAACAGCTTCATCTTTTAAGATATGAACACCGCAAAGCAATTCAGCTTTTTTAACAGAACTTAAACGTTCAGCCATTTCCTTTAATCTTTTCTTTTTTACTTCGCTATGTTTATAGCTATCTGGTTTTGTGTGATCGTCAGACCAAACAAAGGTATCGGGAATCTCCTTTTTTATCTTACTAAGTTTCTTTAGAAATGTTTTGCCATACGAATCTTTTATTGGTGACTCATATATAAGAGCAAACCAGATAAAAACATGTGTTTCAAATAATCCAATCTGAAAATGTGGCAGCATTTTGTATCCTCTTTTATTCGGAGCAAAGGCTACCCATGTATCTTTTGGCGGATTTACTGTACGTCTTGCGTGTTTTGCTACATGATAGAACATTTCCTCTCCTGTTAAACCTGTAAGTTCATCAGCATACTTATCGCCAAGTGCCTCGAGTTTAGGCCGTATATGGGTAATGATTTGATCCATACGCTGCTCAAGACCATCTGTCTTAAAAACATTAAAATCCTGCTCTTTAAATCCAGTGAATGTCATGAATGGTTCCTCCTGATTAGAAAACGATACAAAAAAGTTTATCACAGAAGCTAATTTTTAAAAAAATGTTTGCATTAGATTCCGCAAAGTGCCGTTTCAATATACCTTAGTCATTCATAAAATATATAAAACATGAAAACGAAAAAAGAAAGGATGTGCCAGCGATATGAAACAAGTAATGAATACATTAAAAAGAACGGATGCAGAAAGAAGAATTCCAGTTTTAAAACTTGAGATCGACTATGAATTAGCTACCTTGTTTGATGCCTTAAAATCAAAAGATCAGAAACAAATCAATGATTCTAAACGTAAGCTCGAAAGATTAAGGCTGGAGCTCGTGAGACTTGAGGCATGATTCAAAGAAATAGCGGGTAGCAAAAACGAATCCATCATGAACGGATGGTTCGTTTTTTTGTGAACAAACCCGAATTGACATATACTATAGGAAAGGCAAGGAGTGAGACGATGGAAAATGAAAAGTGGAGAAAGATAGAACAGTTAGCTAAAGCTTGGACCGTTGAAGCCGCAGAACTATTACAGAAGTCGTTTGAAAATACACTGACGATTACATATAAATCACATATTGCTGACCTTGTCACTAATATGGATAAGAATATCGAGAAGTTTTTTATTGATAAAATACAAAAAACATTCCCTGAACACAGAGTACTAGGTGAAGAAGGGTATGGAGATGATATTCAAGATATGTCGGGTATTATTTGGATTATTGACCCGATTGATGGAACGACAAATTTTATCCATCAGCAATCAAATTTTGCAATTTCTATTGGCATCTATGAAAACGGTTCGGGAAAAATGGGTTTGATATATGATGTAGGCAGCAGAAATCTCTATTTTGCTAAAAATGGAGAAGGTGCATTTTTAAATGATTTGAAGCTCTCTAAATTAGACGAGGCAACGCTTTCTGAAGCGGTTGTGGGAGTGAATGCTACTTGGGTAGGTCCCAACAAAAGAATTAATCACGAGAACGTACAGGAAATCGTAAGGAAATCTAGAGGGACACGTTCGTACGGTTCTGCTGCAATCGAACTTGCATATGTGGCATCCGGTAAACTGGATGCTTATATGACAATGAGATTGTCACCCTGGGATTTTGCAGCGGGTCTAATTCTACTGAATGAAGTTGGAGGAATTGCGACAAATACAGATGGCAAACCGATCCAGCTGCTGAAACAGAACAGCATCCTAGCTGCAAAACCTGGTTTGCATGAAGAGATGTTAGAACATCTCATTAAATAAATGGTTGTTCTCGAAGGCTTTGTTCTTCAATGAAAAGTTAATTGGAGTGGAAGGATGAGACTCCTCGAAAATGAAAATCATATTTTCTTCGTGCGATTTATCGCTGCCGGAGCCTTCCTTGTCCTGCAGAATGAGTGGGACAGGTGAGACTATTCAATGTCGCAAGGCGATGAATGGGCTCACCGCACACCTGCGGAAAGCGAGTTCTGCAACGGAAATTAATCACTTACAAGAGCAACAAAGCTTATGAAATCAGCCTTTAAAAAAAGCCAAAAAGAAAGAGAGCTTTCTTTATGAACGCTCTCTTTGTTTTTTCTTTAATGAAAATCCATATCCCATCAAAATGAAAACAGAAATGATGGATATGATAAAAATAAGTAAACTTTTTTCGCCGATAGCCACACCCACTCCGCATATAGCAAGAGCTGTTAGAAAGGCAATAATAAAGAAAACTCCGTTCATAATGACCTCCAAATGTAAATAAATCACTCGATGCTGCATAATAAGTGTAACGAATTTACATAAAAAGAAAAAGCCTTTAAATAAATTTGTGATATAATAGTCAAGTTGAACAAAAAAAGATAAGAAAAAGAGATAGGATATAAGGAGAGAATAATTTTGAATATAAGAGATGATTTACGCAATATAGCGATTATCGCCCACGTTGACCACGGAAAAACAACTCTGGTTGATAAACTGCTTCATCAATCAGGAACTTTCCGTGACAATGAGCAAGTACATGAACGTGCAATGGACTCAAACGATTTAGAACGTGAACGCGGTATTACAATCTTGGCGAAAAACACAGCCATTAATTATAACAACAAACGCATTAATATCATGGATACTCCTGGACACGCTGACTTTGGCGGTGAAGTAGAACGTATCATGAAAATGGTAGACGGTGTTTTATTAGTAGTTGATGCTTATGAGGGCTGTATGCCTCAAACACGTTTTGTACTAAAAAAAGCGCTTGAGCAAAAGTTAACACCGATCGTAGTAGTAAACAAAATTGACCGTGATTTTGCTCGTCCTGAAGAAGTAGTAGACGAAGTAATCGATCTATTTATCGACCTTGGAGCAGAAGAAGAACAGCTTGAATTCCCGGTTGTTTATGCGTCAGCATTAAAAGGGACAGCTTCTATGGATCCAGATCCAAACAAGCAAGATGAAGATATGACAGCATTGCTTGATACAATTATTGAAACGATTCCTGCACCAGTAGATAACAGTGCTGATCCGCTTCAATTCCAGATCACAATGCTTGACTATAATGACTATCTTGGCCGTATCGGTATCGGACGTGTATTCCGCGGTACAATCAAAGTTGGACAAGCAGTATCACTTATGAAGCTTGATGGTTCTGTGAAAAAGTTCCGAGTAACTAAACTTTTCGGTTTCTTAGGGCTGAAGCGTATTGAGATCGAAGAAGCAAAGGCAGGAGATCTTATCGCAGTTTCTGGAATGGAAGAAATCAATGTTGGAGAAACAGTATGTCCTGAAGGTCAAGAAGAAGCGCTTCCGGTACTACGTATCGATGAGCCTACACTTAAGATGACGTTCTTGGTTAACAACTCTCCATTCGCTGGCCGTGAAGGTAAATGGGTAACTAGCCGTAAGATTGAAGAACGTTTAATGGCAGAATTAGAAACTGACGTAAGTTTACGTGTTGAGAATACAGATTCACCAGATGTATGGACAGTATCAGGACGCGGTGAGCTTCACCTTTCAATCTTAATCGAAAACCTCCGACGTGAAGGATTTGAACTTCAAGTATCAAAACCTGAAGTAATCATCCGTGAAATTGACGGAGTGAAGTGTGAGCCTGTTGAACGTGTTCAGATCGATATTCCTGAAGAATACACAGGTGCGATCATGGAATCTCTTGGAGACCGTAAAGGTGAAATGCTAAATATGATCAACAATGGGTCAGGACAAGTTCGTTTAGAGTTCATGGTTCCAGCTCGTGGATTGATCGGCTACACAACTGAATTTTTAACACAAACTCGCGGATACGGAATTCTAAACCATACATTCGACAGTTATAAGCCAATGGTTGCTGGAAATGTTGGCGGACGCCGTCAGGGTGTTCTTGTTTCAATGGAAAACGGAAAAGCATCTCAATACGGAATCATGGGTGTTGAGGATCGCGGAACAATTTTCGTAGAGCCTGGTACAGAAGTTTACATGGGAATGATCGTTGGAGAACATACTCGTGAGAACGATATTACTGTAAACATTGTAAAAGTGAAGCAGATGACTAACATGCGTTCAGCGAACAAAGATCAGACTGTAACAATGAAAAAGCCTCGTGTTATGACGCTTGAAGAAGCATTAGAGTACTTGAACGATGATGAGTATTGCGAAGTAACACCAGAGAGCATCCGTCTTCGTAAGAAGATTCTAGATAAGAACGAACGTGAAAGAGTAGAGAAGAAAAAGAAACTTGCTCAAGGCTAAACTTAACTTTTAAGAAGCGGGAGTGGGAATCGTGAAAGAACAAGAAATTATGAAAGCGACAGGTGAAGATTCATCCTCAATGGCTTTGCTGCTGGGGATTGAAAATGACCCTGTCAGAGCTTTCTTGCTGTTGTATTTAATCATTACAGTGCTTAGCATTATTGTTTTTAAATTAGGATTCGCAAAAAAACTGCCGCCTTTAAAATCAGCATTGATCTATTTGTTTTTAATAATCGGCTGTATGCCTTTAGCCTTCTTTGGAATAGGCCTTCCCGTTGCTGAAGGATTGATTGTGGCTGCGCTCATCTTAATTATTTACAAAGTAAGATTATATCAAAGCAAAAAAGAAAACGGCTAAAACAGGAGGTTCAACATGAAACTCACAGATGCTCTTTCCAACTGGCTAAGCATTAAAAAAGTACATGAAGAACGTCCCAATGATTTAGCTGCAGAAGATACTTTTGAATTTTTTAGTGAGATATTAAGAGAAGATCACCGGGTAAACATACAATCTGTTTCCGTTCAAGGACCTTTCTACATCGTCTTATTCGAGGTAGATGGGGTTGAATACACAGAACGATTCTTTGTTGACGCAGTGGATGCTTTATACGAAGGAATTCAAAATGAACCAAGGTTTAACGAGGAGTGCTGATTAGTCAGCGCTTCTTTTTTTATGGAGAAATGAAACAAAATATCCAATTAAGACAGCAAATAAAAGGTGTCCGATAAACCAAAGTAAAAATGGCAAGATAAATGGGGGGTGAAAAGGCTTTGTGACAGCGACATGATAAAGAGGAAAAAAGGTAAAGGACATAAAAGCGTTTATGATTACAGAAATAAGGTATGGGTGATTAAATGCTGCAGACAAAATATCAACTAAAGCAATCAAGATCACAGAAATCAAAATATGCGATACGAACTGGATCAGTAAAGAATAAATAATGTAATCAAGTAAAGGCAAAAAGTCAATATTCACTAAAAACGTATAAAGGTTTATTCCAAATCCTCGTTCTATTGTATAAAAAAAACAAGCCAGCAAGGTGCCGGCAATTGTACCATAAAAAGTCCAATCCAATAAACGGTTACCAGTCATTGTTCGTATCTGGACTTTTGTATAAAGTAAAATTACCTGTAGCTTCCCGCTGGGCAGTTTTTCTAGTGATTCGCTCTTTGCATGGTTCGCACATAAAGGTGTGTATCGGTCTATTTCGCAATTTCTTTGCAAGTGAACATTCATTTTCAATAACTTCAATATTATCGCATAATACGCATTTTACACGCATCGTATTTCACCTCTTTCAAACAGTATACCATAAAGAAAAATGTAAATTAAGTAAAGGAATTGGAGCACTGTAGTGGAGCTTGGTGGTCACTGTGTTTTCCAAGAGGACTCTAACAAAAGATGTACGACTTAAAAAGACAAACTATTTTGAATATGCAGTACTTTTTAATAATCGCACGTTAATTTGGAAAATCGCACGTTAAATGATAAATACACGATTTTCGACAAAAGCCACACTAATCAAGATAAAAAAGACTGACATGGGAATTCCCTCATCAGTCTCATTAATTTCAGCTTTCATTCAAACGCTGCGGCTGGTTTTTATCTGCTTTTTCTTGCTTTTGCTGGTCATTTTTCAACTGGCGCTCCTCTTTTTCAGAAAGCTGACTGTTATTTGTTTCAGTTGGAGAAGGTTTATCCGTTTGAAGGCTGTGCGGAACTTGCGGCATTAAACGGCCGACAATCCCTGCTAGTTCTTTAGCGATTCCCCCGATCGGATGTCCTTGTCGAATCTGTCTTCCCATTTGACGGAGTCTTTCAACAACATCAGGGTCGGCAGTTACAACTGCATTTTTGCCATTAGGATCGTTTTTAAGAGCTTCAGCAACGGAATATTTAATCGAACCAACTCGTGAATTATCAAGCTTACGGTCTACATCTATACCTACAACAGCATATGGGCCTAAAACAACAGCTGTAGCATCTTCAACACCAGGAATTCCTGTAGCTAATCCGACGAGATGACGTGATATTTCTTGAGAGCCTTTTGGCTGATCTGGTTTTTTACTTTCTGCCGTTTGATTTACTTTAGTAAGACGTGGCGTATTTTTATCAGCTTGCTGAGCATTATCGTTATTATTTTCATTCATGCAGCCAAATAGAACAAAGATTGCACTTAAGACTGCAACTATTCGTAATGTTTTCAATGAATATCAGTCCTTCCAAGTCATTTCCGTTATTTTTTGTTCATTCTTCTAACTTTATTCCTTCAAACATACATTTTTAATAGGCAGTCCATAAAAATGCACTTAATAGATAGGATTACATTTAAGTCAGGAGGCTGAATGTTGAATAAACGATACGTCCTAGATACAAACGTGCTTTTGCAGGATCCTTATTCCATACAATCTTTTGGAGACAGTGAAGTCATAATACCTGCCGTAGTTTTAGAAGAAGTGGATTCCAAGAAACGTTATATGGACGAAATTGGAAGGAATGCAAGAGAAGTTTCCCGTTTAATTGACCGTGTAAGACAGAATGGAAAACTGCATCAAGGTGTTCCTCTTGAAAATGGAGGAAAACTTCGTGTTGAGCTTAACCATAAATCTTTTCAGAGGCTTCAGGAAACGTTTGTTGAACCCACAAACGATAATCGCATATTAGCTGTTACTTTGAATTTAAAACAAGAAGAAGAGGCAAAAAAAAGCGGCATGAAAGTGATATTAGTTTCAAAAGATGTATTGGTCCGTGTTAAAGCAGATGCTCTTGGTATAGAAGCAGAAGATTTTTTAAGCGACAGGGTTATCGATAAGAATGACCAGACGTATACAGGGTATAAAGAAATTTATGTACAAGGTGAACTTCTGAGTAAATTTTATGAGAAGAATGAACTGCAGCTGATCGAACTTACAGGGCACTCCTTTTATCCCCATCAGTTTGTGATCTTAAAGGATGTATTCAGGTCGTCCGTTTCGGCTCTTGGGAAAGTAGACGAGTTCGGTAAGACTCTAAAACCCTTGCGTTATGATTCTGAGCAGATATGGGGAATCCGGGCTAGAAATGTTCAGCAAAAAATGGCATTTGAACTTTTGCTTCGAAAAGACCTTCCCCTGGTTACACTGATTGGAAAAGCAGGCACTGGTAAAACACTTATAACACTGGCTGCAGCATTGCTTCAGACAGAAGACTTGAAGGATTATATCAAATTATTTATCGCTCGTCCGATTGTACCAGTAGGAAAAGATATCGGTTATCTGCCAGGGGAAAAAGAAGAAAAGCTCAAACCTTGGATGCAGCCTGTCTATGATAATCTTGAATATCTGTTCAATACAAAAAAACAAGGTGAACTGGAAAAAATTCTAGCTGGCATTGGTTCTATACATGTTGAAGCACTCACTTACATCAGAGGAAGAAGTCTGCCAGATCAGTTTATCATTATAGATGAAGCTCAAAACCTGACTAAACATGAAGTGAAAACCATTCTTACAAGGGTAGGGGAAGGAAGCAAAATTGTTTTGCTCGGTGATCCTCAGCAAATTGATCATCCTTATTTAGATGAATTTACAAACGGATTAACATATGTGGTGGAAAAATTTAAAGATCAGGCAGTCAGCGGTCATGTGCGACTGGAAAAAGGTGAACGATCTTCATTGGCACAAATAGCAGCAGATCTGCTTTAAACGAAAAAGACAGCTCCGAAAAGAGCTGCCTTTCATTATTCCAGATAATTTTTTATAGAAGAGTGTTTATAGAAGAGTGATAGATGTAATGCGCTTAATTGGATTTTCTTTGTTTCGTCCATCTCCAAAATAAAAGTGAACAGGTCCATCTGTTTTTAATGGTTTGCCGTTTTCAGAAAAAGCCAGGTAACCATCTTGAGCTTCTTTAATTGTGATTTCAACATTTCCGTCCCCTGATTCAATGAGTACTCTTTCTGCGTCAGGGTGCGGTTGTGCATTATAGATAAAATAAGATAAAGATATAGCGAAAGAACTTGTAAGAAGAGTTTCTTTTAAAGTCGTCTTAGGTTTTTGCTTCTCTTTTTCAGATGGAGGGACAGCACCTTCCTGCAATTCTCTGTCCCAGTGGGCAGAAACGTCTTTTAAGTATTTCTCTTGCTCGCTTTCTTTGTCTCCTTTCTTATCGAACAACGTGTCCAGATCTTCTTTTCTATCATCAAAAATCCAAACACCAGGATCTAAAGTAAGCGGGTAGTTTACTTTCCCGTTAAGTGCAACTATGAATTCCATATGTACCTCCTTGATTTGAAAACGCTATTAAAAGCATAGCATGATTATGTGAATACTGTAATATGTTGATTTTTTTTAGACAAACCTTTATATTTAAAGGTAGAAATTCGTGCGAACGGAGGGATGATCATTGTCAGCTGAGATGGCAACTGGACATCGGGAAAGGGCATTTGAACTCTTAAAAGCAGATGCAGATAAAATCCTGAAATTAATTGAAGTTCAAATGGAAAACTTAACAATGCCACAATGTCCCCTCTATGAGGAAGTATTGGATACGCAAATGTTTGGTTTATCCCGTGAAATAGATTTTGCAGTCCGCTTAAATCTGGTAGAAGAAGAAGCGGGGAAACAATTATTAGAGTCGCTCGAAAAGCAGCTTACTGCATTGCACGATGCATCGATGAAAAAATGATACACAGCCAGTCCGAAAAACATTTGGACTGGATTTTTTTATATTTATGAAGAAATCTTTATTTTTAATCAAAAACTGATACAATGTTACGAAATAATATGTTTAAGAGAATGTCTCCGGGCTGAATCAATAAGAAAAAAGGTTTTATGTGTTACAATATCTAATAATTATGAATTTAGAGAGGAGAAAGGTGGAAAACGTGAAAAAAGCAGTAAGACCCTATGACTATTCTCTTTTAGTGGCCGTACTTTTGTTGTGCAGTTCTGGTTTAGTCATGATCTACAGTGCAAGTATAGGGGTAACGATAAATAAATACGATTATAGCAGCAGTTTTTTCTTTACTAGACAGCTCATCTTTTTAATTGCAGGGCTGCTTTTCATGTACTTTACAATGAGATTCAATGTACAAATCTATAAAAAAATGATGCTGCCTATCGTACTGGTGTCCATTGGAGTGCTAGTTGCCGTTTTAATTTTTGGCCGGGAAGTAAATAATGCAAAAAGCTGGTTATACATAGGACCTGTCGGAATTCAGCCTGCAGAGTTCATTAAATTAACTCTTGCCATTTATTTGGCTGCGATCTATTCAAAAAAGCAAGGCAAAATGCATGACTTTAAAAAAGGAGTCATTCCTCCTCTTAGCATCTTTGCCATAATGTTTATTTTGATCATTTTACAGCCGGATCTAGGAACGGCGCTAATTGTCGCAGGAGTAGCAGGAATTATCCTTTTCTGTTCAGGGATTAAATTTAAACATATCTTTTCAATGGCAGCTTTAGCCGGAATCGTGGGGCTCGGCATTTATTTTCAGCTGAGCGAGGAACAGCTTTCACGTTTTGATGCCGCGTATGCACCCTTTAAAAATCCAGCTGGTGATGGATATCAACTCGTTAACGGCTATATTTCTATAGCAGCTGGGGGTATTACGGGAAGCGGTCTAGGACAAAGCATTCAAAAGTACGGCTTTTTGCCTGAACCCCATACCGATTTCATTATAGCGATCATTGCAGAGGAATTAGGTTTCATAGGAGTGTTTTTAATTATTGCTCTTTTGGGGTATATCGTATTGAGGGGATTCTGGATCGGTATGCAGAGCGACGATACTTACACGAGCCTCCTAGCTTTCGGAATATCTGGAATGATCGGTATTCAAACAGTTGTTAACTTAGGAGCTGCAGTAGGTTTATTGCCTATTACTGGTGTCCCGCTTCCTTTTATATCTTATGGTGGATCTTCCCTTCTCTTGTTTCTGACATCGATGGGGATTCTAATAAATATTTCTGCAAAAGTAAAACTGAATAAGAAAGTGCCTGAAAAACAACCGAGTGTAAAGAACAAAAGCTTAAAAGCAATCTTGTAACGGTAAAAGGAGAGGAACTTGTATGAGCAGAAAAATTAGCAAAGTCTTAGTAGCAAACCGAGGAGAAATTGCAATCCGAATTTTCAGAGCATGTACAGAACTGGATATTCGAACAGTAGCAATATATTCAAAGGAAGATACTGGTTCCTACCATCGTTATAAAGCAGATGAAGCCTACCTTGTCGGGGAAGGAAAAAAACCGATAGATGCTTATCTCGATATCGAAGGAATTATTGAAATCGCAAAGGCAAATGGAGTAGATGGAATTCATCCGGGTTATGGTTTCTTATCAGAGAATAAAGAGTTTGCAGAGCGATGCCGTGAAGAGGGAATTATCTTTATCGGACCAGAAGAAAAACATCTGGATGTTTTCGGGGATAAAGTTAAAGCAAGACAAGCAGCTATTGATGCGAACATTCCGGTTATCCCAGGAAGTGATGGTCCTGTTAACTCTTTAGATGAGGTAAGGTCTTTTGCAGAACAACATGGTTTTCCAATAATTATTAAAGCATCCATGGGCGGCGGCGGCCGAGGTATGCGAATCGTAAGAAGTGAGAATTCATTAGCTGAAAGCTTTGATAGAGCAAAATCTGAAGCAAAAGCCGCTTTTGGTAAAGACGAAGTTTATGTTGAAAAATTCTTAGATAAACCAAAACATATTGAAGTACAGATCCTTGGAGACTATGAAGGAAATCTCGTTCATTTATATGAGCGTGACTGTTCCGTTCAGAGAAGACATCAAAAAGTAGTCGAGGTAGCACCAAGCGTTTCATTGACCGAGGAATTGCGCCACGAAATTTGCGAATCAGCCGTTTCCTTAATGGAGCATGTTGGATACGTGAATGCAGGCACTGTAGAGTATCTTGTTACTCCATCCGGTGAGTTTTATTTTATCGAAGTAAATCCCCGTGTACAGGTAGAGCATACCATTACTGAGATGGTAACAGGTATTGACATTGTACAATCACAAATTCTGATTGCTCAGGGCTTCTCTCTGCATAGTAAAGAATTAGGAATCCCGCAGCAACAGGATATTTATTGTCATGGTTATGCCATTCAATCACGTGTTACTACAGAAGATCCAGCAAATCAGTTCATGCCAGATACAGGAAAAATCATGGCGTACCGTTCAGGCGGCGGTTTTGGAGTAAGACTCGACGCAGGCAATGGCTACCAAGGTGCAGTCATCACGCCATTTTATGATTCGTTGCTTGTGAAAGTTTCAACATGGGCGTTGTCCTATGAACAAGCTGCATCTAAAATGTTAAGAAATTTAAAAGAATTCCGTATTCGCGGGATCAAGACTAACATAGCTTTCCTTGAGAACGTTGTAACTCACCAAAAATTCTTATCGGGAGACTATGATACTTCCTTTATTGATACGAGCAGTGAATTATTTGTGTTCCCTAAACGCAAGGATAGAGGAACAAAGATGCTTTCATATATTGGAGCGACAACGATTAATGGATTCCCTGGTCTTCAAAAACAAGAGAAGCCATCGTTTGATCAACCACGCATACCGAAAGTAAAAAATTCTGAGCCAATTCCTAATGGCACTAAACAATTGCTGGACAGTGAAGGCCCGGAAGCAGTAGCTCAATGGGTTAAAGATCAAAAGAAGCTGCTGCTTACAGATACTACATTCCGAGACGGGCATCAGTCGCTGCTGGCAACACGTGTTAGAACGAATGACCTCCTTCATATCGCAGAGCCAACTGCAAGACTTTGGCCAGATATGTTCTCAATGGAAATGTGGGGTGGAGCAACGTTTGATGTTGCATACCGTTTCTTAAATGAGGATCCGTGGGACAGGCTTTTAAAGCTTAGAGAAAAAGCTCCAAATGTATTGTTCCAAATGCTTTTAAGGGCATCGAATGCAGTCGGCTATAAAAATTATCCTGACAACGTCATTGAAGAATTTGTTAAAAAATCTGCAATGGCCGGGATAGATGTCTTTAGAATCTTTGACAGTTTAAACTGGCTTGAAGGCATGAAAGTTGCTATTCACGCAGTTCGTGAAACAGGTAAAATTGCCGAAGCAGCTATTTGCTATACAGGTGATATTCTAGATGCAAGCCGTACGAAATATGATCTGAACTATTATGTGAATCTTGCCAAGGAACTTGAACAAGAAGGAGCACATATTCTTGCTATTAAAGATATGGCAGGTCTGTTAAAGCCGCAGGCTGCTTATGATCTTGTTTCGGCCCTGAAAGATTCAATTAACATTCCAATCCATCTGCATACGCATGATACGAGCGGAAATGGTATTTATACCTATGCGAAAGCTGCAGAAGCGGGTGTAGATATTGTGGATGTTGCAGTAAGCTCAATGTCAGGTCAAACATCACAGCCAAGCGCTAACTCTTTATATTACGCTTTAACTGGAAACGAAAGACAGCCTGACTTAAACATTCAAAGTGCAAATCAGCTTTCCGCATATTGGGAAGATATCAGAAAGTATTACTCTGGCTTTGAAAACGGTATGAATGCTCCAGATCCTGAGGTATATGAACATGAAATGCCTGGCGGCCAGTTCAGTAATCTTCAGCAGCAAGCGAAAGCTGTTGGTCTAGGAGAACGCTGGGATGAAGTGAAGCAGATGTACAGAAGAGTTAATGACATGTTCGGCGATGTTGTTAAAGTTACACCGTCATCTAAAGTAGTGGGGGACATGGCACTTTATATGGTTCAAAACAACTTAACCGAGGATGAGGTGTATGAAAGAGGAGAATCACTGGACTTCCCTGATTCAGTAGTGGAATTCTTCCAAGGTCACCTCGGTCAGCCGTATCAAGGATTCCCACGAGAACTTCAGCAGATTATCTTAAAAGGCAGAGAGCCATTAACTGTAAGACCTGGCGAAACACTTGAAGCTGCTGATTTTAATGACATTAAAGAGACGTTATTCCATAAGATCAACCGCCAAGTTACAAGCTTTGATGTTCTCGCCTATGCTTTGTATCCGAAGGTTTTCTTAGACCGTGAGAAGATGTATGCTCAATTTGGAGATATATCTGTGCTGGATACTCCGACATTTTTCTATGGCATGACATTAGGCGAAGAAATTGAAGTTGAAATTGAACAAGGAAAAACCCTTATCGTAAAACTGGTTTCGATTGGGGAAGCTCAAAGTGATGGATCTAGAGTTCTCTATTTTGAGCTTAACGGACAGTCACGTGAGATTGTAGTAATTGACGAAAGTGCAAAAGTAACCGTTACAGCTAAACAAAAGGTAGATCCTTCAAATCCTTCACAAATCGGTGCTAGTATGCCAGGAACAGTAATTAAAGTGCTGGTTGAGCAAGGTGAAAAAGTGAAGAAGGGTGATCATTTGATGATTACGGAAGCCATGAAAATGGAAACAACCGTTCAAGCACCATTCGACGGCCGCGTTAAATCCATTTCTGTACAAAATGGAGAAGGCATCAGCGCTGGAGACCTATTGATCGAATTGGAAAAATAATCACTAAAAAAGGCGTCTCAATAAGAGACGTCTTTTTGTTGTATGTAGGGTGATTTTAATAGGGGGATGTTGTGAAATTTCCACGTTCGTCAATATATCTTGTTAATGGGTGAAATTATTGCCCTAAAGGGTGAAATTATTACAATAATTGGTGAATATATTCGCAGATTTCTTCAAATTGCGTTTAAAAATACCTCTGATAGTAAGTGAATAGTACAAAAAAGCTGACAGAAAAGTCCTTAAAAAGAACCTCTGTCAGCTTTTTAATAATTATTTTCGATAAACGATTAAAGTTACGAAACTAAGTGCTCCGAACAAGAAAGAAATAATTAATCCGTGTGATAATGCTACAAATAAGTTTAAGTTTGATAAGACGATCATTGCGCCAGAAACCCCTTGAAGTAAAACAAATAGTGCAGCAAACTGTAAACCTTTATTTAATGCTTTTTGATTTCTATAATGCTTCCTAGCGTGGTACCACGAGTATACGATCCACAGGAATAATACGATAGCTGCAATTCGGTGGAGAAGATGTATGCTCGCTTGAGAACCAAATTCAGCTATTGTACCGCTGCAGGACGGGAACTCTGGTCCGCATCCCATGCTTGAGCCTGTGTGCCTTACTAGCGCGCCTGTATAAACTACTGCATATAGGTAAGCAAAGAGCCAATAAAGATTCTTTTTAAATGCTGTAGAAACTCTTGCCACAAAGGGATCTTCACGTTTCTCAAAAGATAGCAGTGCAAGAAGCACCACACTGGCAAATGATACGAGTGAGAAACCAAAATGAGAAGCAAGTACAGCTGATGACTGACTCCATATAACTGCTGCGGCTCCTAGAAGACCTTGAAGAACAATGAAAAACACAGCAGATCCAGCCAGTATTTTAATTTCTTTTCTATGTGGATCTCTTTTCCACGCCCATATTGCTAAAATGATAACTAAAATTCCTAGCCATGCAGATACATAGCGGTGACTGACTTCAATGATCGTTTCAAGCTTAGGCTGAGTCGGCAGCAATTCACCATAGCAAAGGGGCCAAGAATTACCGCAGCCGTCGCCTGAATCTGTTTTTGTGACAACTGCTCCCATAAGTAAAACGAGCAGCATACCGAATGATGTAATAATAGAGAAAATTTGATAAGCTCTTTTCAATTTCATTCACCTGCTTTAGAGTTCTATAAACTTCACAAAATTGTAAAAAAATTTGCTGGTATTCATGTCAGCCTGATAGTACAAATAATATAAGGTACTGTCAGTATTAGTCGAAGTATACAAAGTACATGTTTTGTTTTATAATGTTAAAGGACATTTTCTTTACTTTCTTTGTATAATCTTATCCTATCATATGGGTAAATCAATCTACTTTACATATTGTGAACAGATAGAGACAATTTTTAACCGTTGATTTTACTTACAAGCCCATATAGAATGAATGAGGGCTTATCTTACACTTGAAGAAAGAATTGGAACTGAATTTTTCCTTAGAAGGAGGTGTATCTGTGTTGAGCAAAACACCAACTGCATATGAAGCCGCTAACAAGGTTATGGAACCAGGACCTCTTTCAGAAGCAAATCCAACGGGTACTTGGAAAGATTTTTTAACCATCGCCAAACTCGGTATTGTAATGAGCAATCTGATTACAACTTTTGCAGGATTCTTCCTGGCCCTAAAGTATAACGGTTATTTGTTTACTGACAACATTCTTACATTAGTATTGTGTATACTTGGTGCTGCTTTAGTTATTGCCGGAGGATGCTGTTTAAATAACTATATTGACAGAGATATCGATCAGCTTATGGAAAGAACAATTGAAAGACCAACTGTTACAGGCCGTATTTCTGCGAGTCAGGTCCTTTGGGTGGGAATTATTCTATCAGCTATAGGAACTGTAATGCTTGCAATGACAACGCCCACAGCTGCAGTAATTGGATTAATCGGACTCTTTGTATATGTTATCGTATATACATTGTGGCTGAAGCGCACTCACTCAATTAACACGGTTGTTGGAGGGATTTCGGGAGCAGTACCTCCGCTAATCGGCTGGGCTGCAGTAGATGCTAACCTTCATTGGGTAGCATGGATTCTATTCCTTATCATGTTCTTATGGCAGCCGCCGCATTTTCTGGCACTTGCCATGAAACGCTGCGAAGATTATCGAAAAGCAGGCATACCAATGCTTCCAGTAGTATCCGGTTTTGGGATTACTAAGCGTCAGATGATCTGGTATGTAGCTGCATTGCTTCCAGTATCTCTTTACTTATTTGATTTTGGAATGTTATATCTAATTTTGGCAGCTGTATTAGGTACAGGATGGCTAATCTTAGCACTTTCAGGATTAAAAACGAAAGATGATATGAAATGGGCCCGTATGATGTTTGTTTATTCATTGAATTACATGACAATCATGTTTGTCGCTATGATTCTAGTTAATATATAAAATCTTTGTTTACTCTCTGGAACAGCGTAAATCTGCGCTGTTCCTGTAATTGCCTTTACATAAAAGGGCTTTCAAAAAGCTATTTAGCTATTTCCATTCAAATATAATTATTTGAATTGAATAGAAAGAAGATCAGTCAAGACAGACTACAACGAGAAAGTGGGGTATATGTAGTGATGAAAAAATGGCTACAAAAAGGACGTCTGGTTTCCTTATTTGCCATGTTGGCACTCTTATTGATGGGGTGCGGAGATCCGACTCTATCGGCGTTAATTCCGCAAGGTGAAGTTGCTGACAAACAGTTCCAGCTAATGCTGATTTCAATTAGTATTATGATTCTGGTTCTAGTGGTAGTTTTCGTTCTTTATGCATTTGTATTATTAAAGTTTAGAAAGAAAAAAGGAGATACTTCAACACCTAAGCAAGTGGAAGGTAACCACATGCTTGAGTTGTTATGGACAGTGATCCCTATTCTTTTGCTAATCATTTTAGCGGTGCCAACTGTTATGAGAACGTTTGAATTTTCTGCAGATGCGAAACCAGCTTCAAAAAATGAATTGAGCATTAAAGTAACTGGACACCAATATTGGTGGGAATTTGAGTATCCAAAAGAAGAGTTAATTACTTCACAGGAATTAGTACTTCCTGCAGATACAAAAGTTCACGTGGAACTATCTTCAGCTGATGTTATCCACTCATTCTGGATTCCGTCATTAGCTGGTAAAACAGATACAAACCCTGGGGATAAAAACAAGAACTATATGTGGTTTGATACTGGAAGCAAGACAGATGTTGTTTACAAAGGTAAGTGTGCCGAGCTTTGTGGTGCATCACATGCTTTAATGGATTTCAAAGTAAGAGTTGTTTCTAAAGAAGACTATAAGAACTGGGTTGCAAGCTATAAGGCTGCAGACGGTAAATCTTCTGCTAATGCTAATGGACAACAAGTCTTTGAAAAGAACTGCTTATCTTGCCACGCTGTTGGACAAGAAGGCGGTAACACAGGACCAAGCTTAACTGGTTTTGGTGATAAAGACCGTGTAGCAGGTATCTTAGAACATAACAAAGAAAATCTGAAAGCATGGATAAAAGATCCTCAAGAAGTGAAACCAGGCAACAACATGCCAAAAGTGAACCTTTCTGATGAGGAAATTGATGCTGTTTCAGATTACTTGTTAGGTCTTAAATTGAAATAGTCTTAAGCATTGAAAAAAGGAGGTTACACCGTGGCAACTCACGAAAGTCACAAAAAGAGAAGTGGGCTAATGGATTGGCTCACTACCGTTGACCATAAAAAAATCGGTATTTTGTATCTTTTGGCTGGCGGGTTCTTCTTCTTAATCGGAGGACTTGAAGCCATCTTAATGCGTATTCAGTTAATGGAACCAGATAGCAAAATCTTCACTGGTGAACTTTACAATCAATTATTAACGATGCACGGAACAACGATGATCTTCTTGGCAGCGATGCCGATCATCTTTGGTTTTATGAACGCGATCCTTCCATTGCAGATCGGAGCGCGTGACGTAGCATTCCCATTTGTGAATGCAGTAGGTTTTTGGTTATTTTTCTTTGGCGGTCTATTGCTGAACCTAAGCTGGTTCTTAGGCGGAGCACCTGAAGCTGGATGGACAGCTTACGCACCATTGTCAACTGTTGCGGAAGATACTGGAGTGGATTTCTACGTACTGGGTCTTCAGATTGCAGGGGCAGGGACACTTGCTGGGGGTATTAACTTCCTGGTAACTGTTATTAATATGCGGGCACCTGGTATGACATTTATGCGTATGCCGTTGTTTACATGGGCTTCATTCGTAACCTCTGGACTTATTTTGTTCGCATTCCCTGCTTTGACAGTAGGTATTTTCCTACTCATGTTTGAACGTGTTTTTGATGCTAATTTCTTTAATGCGGACATGGGCGGAAACGTATTAATCTGGGAGCATATTTTCTGGATATTTGGACACCCAGAAGTATATATTTTGATCTTACCTGCATTTGGTATTATCTCTGAAATCGTATCTACCTTCTCTAGCAAACGTTTGTTTGGTTACAGTGCAATGGTATTTGCGACAGTACTCATCGGTTTCTTAGGATTTATGGTATGGGTCCACCACATGTTTACTGTTGGTCTTGGACCGGTTGCGAACTCAATCTTTGCAGTAGCAACAATGGCAATTGCGATTCCTACAGGTGTTAAGATCTTCAACTGGATCTTCACGATGTGGGGGGGACAAATCCGTTTTACAACAGCCATGCTGTTCGCAGTTGGCTTTATTCCTACGTTCGTTATGGGTGGAGTTACAGGGGTTATGCTATCTGTTCCCGCGGCAGACTATCAGTACCATGACAGTTATTTCGTAGTAGCTCACTTCCATTATGTTATCGTTGGAGGTTTGATTTTAGGATTGTTCGCCGGGTTATACTACTGGTATCCAAGAATGTTTAACCGTGTACTGAATGAAACTCTTGGAAAATGGAACTTCTGGTTGTTCTTTATCGGATTCCACCTAACGTTCTTTCCACAGCACTGGTTAGGATTGATGGGTATGCCTAGACGTGTATATACATATATGTCTGGTCAGGAACTAGATGGAGCAAACTTCGTTAGTACGATCGGTGCTATTCTTATGGGTGCTGGAACAATTGTACTATTAATTAATATCATTATTTCTGCTTCATCTAAATATGCAACAACTAAAGATCCTTGGGATGGGCGTACGCTTGAATGGGCAATGCCAGTTCCAACACCTGAATACAACTTTGCACAAACACCGCTTGTTCGTGGTCTGGATGCATTGTATGTAGAAAAGGCAGCTGGCAATGGTGAAATGACACCAGCTGAACCTGTAGGAGAAATTCATATGCCAAATGGCTCGATTCTTCCGTTTATAATGTCATTAGGTTTGTTTATTTCTGGTTTTGGATTTATTTATGCGAACTGGATTGTTGCCGGGGCTGGTTTAGGATTAGTATTAATCACAATGTTCCTTCGCTCTGTTATAGACGACCATGGATATCATATCCATAAAGAAGAAGTTGAAGCTGACATTAAAGGGGGTAGAGCTTAATGAATGCTGGAGAACGTTTAACAGATGCTAATTTTCCTGCACACCCGGAAAAAGCTACCCTTGAAGGTAAAAATAAGTTTGTAGGATTCTGGCTTTTCCTAGGTGGAGAAACTGTCCTATTTGCTACTCTTTTTGGAACGTATCTTGGTCTTAGAAATATGCATTTAGATGGTCCGTCTGGTGAAGAATTATTTTCACTGCCATTAGTATTTCTTGCAACCATGCTGCTTTTAACAAGCTCACTTACAAGTGTATATGCAGTTCTTTCATTAAAACAAAACAAAGTACGTTCTTTGCAAGGATGGTTTATCGTAACATTACTATTAGGACTTGGATTCCTGGGCCTTGAAATTTACGAGTTCATCCACTATGTTCACGAAGGACATACATTTACCAGCTCCGCATTTGGTTCTGCTTTCTATACACTAGTTGGGTTCCACGGAGGACACGTACTATTCGGGATCTTATGGATTTCTACATTATTAGCTAGAAACTGGAACAGAGGCATCACATTAGCTAACGCACCTAAGTATTATTTGTTTGCACTATACTGGCACTTTGTCGATGTTGTATGGGTATTCATTTTTACAGTTGTTTATCTAATGGGAAAGGTGGGGTAAGCAATGGCTGATCACCATAAAACTACTGAACCAACCGTACATCGTCATGAGGAGATTCAGCGTAAACTTGCCTTAAAAGAGGAACGAAAGCACCATAACGTTTCCTTTGTTATGATGATTCTTCTTACGATCGTTGCGTTTTTCGCGATTTGGAGTGACAAGATCAGTGATTCATTCGCTGTCATCTTTATCCTTACTTTGGCTGTTGTGCAAGTGTTCTTCCAGCTGTATATCTGGATGCACTTAAGCCACAAAGGCCATGACTTCCCAATTTGGGGAATGGCAAGCGGTGTTTTAGTTGCAGCAATTACAGTAGCATCCTTAATGGGAATGATCTGGACATCGTAATAATCAATGGGGCTGCTTAAATGCAGCCCTTTTTTATTTGTTACAAAATTAAGAATTGTTTCTGTATTGACATTACAAGGCTTCTAAATACTGTTATAGTTAAGACGAGCAGTACCCCTAAAGGAGATGACAAAATTGCATCATAATCATCATATGCCTTCAAGTTTAAGTGAGTTTAGCTGGAGTGAGCTTTATCCGCCATCTGTATATATCATTTCAATCCTGCTTGCCATACTTTATTTCCGATGGATCATGAAAGGAAAAGACGGAAGTAATATCGCGACTAAGTGGAATATAGCTGCAATGGTATCAGCTATTGTTCTATATATAGCTATAAAAGGAACGCCTATTCAGATATTAGGGCACCATTATCTCTTTAGTGTTCATATGGCACAAATGGCTGTATTATACCTGATGATAGCACCTTTGGTCATATTGGCTGTTCCAAAACAAAAATGGAAAAATTGGCTAGATAGAAGCCCTTTGATTTTAAGTGTTTTTAAAGCACTCACAAAACCTTTAATAGCATTGTTAGTATTTAATACTCTTTTTTCTTTTTATCATATACCGGTAGTATTTGATGCTGCTGTATCAAATGTATTTCTGCATTATACTTATCACTTTGTTCTTATCGTGACTGCTTTCACGATGTGGTGGCCGGTTCTTTGTCCTGTAAAGGAGCTTGATACGCTTTCGGATATAAAGAAGGTAGGATATGTTTTTGCGAATGGAGTTTTGATGACACCAGCCTGTGCATTGATCATGTTTGCTGATTATCAGCTATATGAGACATACAGAAATGTTCCTCAGCTTTACGCTGCAATGACTCCATCCGAGGATCAGCACGTTGGCGGTGTTACCATGAAGATTTTCCAAGAAGTCATTTATGCATTTGTATTGGGCTTAATATTCTTCAGATGGGTGAAAAAAGAACGAGCCCGTGATAAAGCCGATTTAGAAATGATAAAAAGCCAAAATAACAGACTTAATCCCGAGATGAAATAACCAGCCTATGTTCTGGTTATTTTTTTGTCAAAAAAAATGAAACGGCATGCTTTATGTAGAATGATATATAGAAGCCAATTGTGAAGGAGAAGAAAATTATGAGAATCAGCGCAAGACAGGCAGCAAGCAAATTTATAGAATCTTATTTTCCAAACTGTGAAATAGCATATTTGGCTGGCAGTGTCGTCAGAGGAGAAGAAACGGAAAGTTCCGATCTGGATATCATTATTATCGACAGCACGGTTGGAGAATCGTATCGCCAATCTCTTTTTGAATTTGGTTGGCCCATAGAAGTATTCGTCCATAATATGTTTACTTATAAAAATTTTTTCAAGGAAAATATTGATAGAGCGAGGCCATCTCTTCCTCAAATGTGTGCAGAAGGCATCATTCTTCGTGATACGGGACATGCTTCCCGGATAAAAAATGAAGCGCTCCAGATTTTAAAAGCAGGACCCACACCGTGGAAATCAAATGAAATTGAGAAGGCAAGATATCATATAACAGACCTACTAAATGATCTTGAAGGATCCAAAAATGAGATTGAGGATCTATTTATTGTGTCAAAGCTAGCCGACTTAACGCATGAATTTGTGCTTAGGGTCAACGGTCATTGGATTGGAGAAGGTAAGTGGATTATTAGGGCATTAAAGGAGTTCGATGAATCATTTGCAGATGATTTTGCCGAGGTTTTTAACCTTTATTATAGCAGCCGTGAAAAAGCAGGTGTGATTCAATTTGTTGATGAAACAATCTCTCCATACGGCGGCAGGCTTTTTGAAGGTTATTCCTCACATGCACCTGAAATCGCAGCTGAATAGAAAAAAATCCCTCATGATCAGAGGGATTTTTTTATGTTATACATGGAGTTCATTATGAAGTGCTTCAATCAACTTGTTGCATTGGTTAACGACATGTTTTGGAAACTCTTCATCATATTCGACACCGTGCGGATAATAATGCTTGCCTAAATATGGAGTGCCAAGTTCAATCTTAGCATGCGGTGTTTCAGTTTCTCCTTCAACCACATGGCAAGGAAAACGGAAATAATAAACATCGCCGTTTGTCATGTCTTCAAATTTGTAATCGTATGTAATACGGTCATAGTCCCATTGCCCTGCGCGGATCATTCCGTGGCTGTCCATGACATGTTCTAAAAGTGAGAATTCAATTACCTTCCCGTTTAAGCCGCTTTCTTCAAATTTCATTGTGAAACCTCCTAGGAAAATTCAATAAAAAATAACAATCACTTCTTAATGATATTATGAAAGCGCTAAAGATGCAATCATTGTCAAAAACATGCATATTTGTCCTTCTAACGCAAAAGATAAAAGGTATCAATATTAATATAAATGGAGGCAATATTCATGAAAAAATTAAGTGATATTATGACTAGAGATGTAGACTTTGTAACGCCTTTGGACAATGTTTACGAAGTAGCTGTAAAAATGAAACAAGATAATGTAGGTGTTATCCCAGTTTGTGAAAACGAACAGATAATAGGGGTAATTACAGACCGCGATATCGTAGTAAGAGGCGTAGCAGAGAAACGCCCAGGCTCTACTCAAGTTTCTGATATCATGAGTGAAGATTTGTATACGGGATCACCTGAAATGAGCGTGAAGGAAGCTGCTGAGCTTATGGCAGATAAACAAATCAGAAGACTTCCGATCGTAGAGAACAATAAATTGGTAGGAATCATTTCTTTAGGTGATATTTCTCTTAATAAAGAAAGTGATAATGCGGCAGGACATACTTTAAGTGAAGTTTCAGAACAGAGAGATCAATTGCAATAAAATGGGACTATCCCAAAAGTAAGGTAAACTTACTTTTGGCAGCCGCTAATTTTTTATTTTTGTCAAAATAAAAAATAAATAAAATCGTCAACATTCTAATCGAGTTTATTAGATAACCTGCTATTATATAACAATGTACGTTATCTAAATAGGTTTAAATAAAATGAGGCATGACTTAAAAGGTTTTTAATTTTGAGTCAGCCTCGTTTCTTTTATTAACCCTGTAAATCCCTCTATATGCTAAACTATAAGGAGATGAAAGACACAGGGGGAACCATTATGCGTGGATTGGTTACTTTTTTTCTATCTGTAGTGATCTTGATTGGTTTGTTTTTTTATGATGTACTGCCGGAATTTTCACTTGAAAAAGAGCCATCTGAAACTAAATTAAAATACGTAGAAGAACCATTAAAAATTCCAGAAGAAGCTTTATCTAATTGGCTTGGCAAAGATGTAGACACTTTTAAAAAGCAATGGGGGGAACCTGAAAGAGTTGACCCGTCAGCATATGATTATGAGTGGCTGATATATGGCAGCAGGAGTCCTAAAGGATACATGCAGGCTGGCGTTCAAAATGGCAAAGTAGTTACCATTTTTGCTATTGGTTCTGAGTTGAATACGAAACCTTTCACAATTGGCGATTCTTCTAACAGCATCATTCAGCAATTTCCTATTGAAAGTGACGTTACGATTAACGATGGCGCAGATTTTTTCAGATTCGAACTTTCCGAACAGGAAGTTATGCTTAGACCGCTTATTAATGTTGGAGAAGATATGTGGGTGCAATTGTACTTTGATAAATTTACAAATAAATTATCAAGTGTTAGATACACCACCTCCGATATTTTATTAAAACAAAAGCCATATTCTATTGTTTACAGGGGAGACCTTCCAGAAACTGCTGAAATATCTGAAGAAAAACAAAATAAAATTGATCATTCAGAAGAACAGCAAATTTTTGAACTGACGAATATTATCAGATTAAAATATAGTAAGAACCCGCTGCAATGGGATGAAAGTGCATCGGATGTTTCCTTCTTACATTCTAAGGATATGTTGGACCAGCAATATTTTTCACATGAGAGCAAAGATGGAAGAACTCTTTCTGACCGGCTGCAAGAAGGAAATGTTGAGTTTCAGCAAGCTGGGGAAAACATTGCTGCAAACTACACTGATGGCATCGCAGCAGTTGAGGGCTGGATGAACAGTGAGGGACATCGAAAGACAATGCTCAACGATGAATATACCCATTTAGGGGTAGGAGCTTATAAGAAGTACTATACGCAAAACTTCCTTATTCCTGCTGAATAATAAAGAAGAGCTGACTTGATGTCTCAGCTCTTCTTTATTTACGAGGTTTCATTCTGGAAGCTTAAAGAATGTTCCAGAAGCTGAAGCTATTAAGTTGCCTTTTTCATTTCTTACTTTCCCTTCCATTCGCACCAATTGACGTCCATTATGAACCACTTCGGCTCTGCAAATGAATTTTTCACCAATACCTGGGCTTAGATAATCGACTTTTAACTCAACAGTTACTGCTCCCTTTTTATTTCCAGGGACATGGCTTGCTAAAGTGCCTAAGGCTGTGTCAAGCAATGTTGCAGTAAGTCCGCCGTGAACAATTCCAATAGAGTTATCAAGCAAAGGTGAATTTGGCATTTCCATTTCCAAAGTTTTCTCATCTATAAGTGTAGTTTTGAATTGCAATAAGGAAGCGATATGAGTAAGGTTTGTATTTTCTCGTTTAGCTATCAGGCTGTTTAAAAATATTTTCATAGCCTTTTTTTCTTGATCGCTGCTTTCATCAATAAAACGGTTCAATTCGTCTTTAATATCCACAGATGCATTCCCTCAATCTTTTTTTGGCCATTTTCTAAAGAATGTTGCTTTTGTTTTTGCACTTCTTTGATATGTTGATTGGAGCGCAAGGTGCGAGACTCCTGCGGGATCAGCGGGACAGGTGAGACTCCTGATGGCGCAATGCGCAAGGAGGCTCACCGCACGCCCCGCGGAAAGCGAGCACCTGTAGCGGAAATCAACCTCTTCAAATTGCAATCTTTTAGAAAACAGCCTTTTATTTTTATTGTACCTTTTTAGGCACTGCGGAATAAAGTAAACAGAATCAACTTATAAATTTTACGAAAAATGGGCGCACCAATTACTGGGCATTTATGTATCATGTAGTAAAACATGATTCGTCAGTGGACGGCTGGGGGTGGATTCTGTGGTAAAGACTGATATCGAAAGTTTTAAGGAATTTGTGCACAAACATCCTGAATTAATAAAAGAAGTACAAAAAAATAAACGGCCTTGGAAAGAAGTTTATCAGGATTGGATTGTGTTAGGAGAAGAGCATGAAAGCTGGAATCAATATTCTAAGGAAAAGAAAAAACAGCATGATAAACGGACTTCATCTGCAAAAAAGATGAAAGCAGAGCTAACGATCGGAGATATTATCGCTGGGCTTAGCAAACTTCAAATCAACGATGTTCAGAAATACTTATCCCAATTTGGCAGTTTAATGGACGCGGTTCAGGAACTTTTACAGCAGTTTAATAATCAGTCTGACAGACCAAACCAGCTGCCGGAAAAAAAGATAAATGATTATCCTTCTTACAAAGATTAAAAGGATGTGTGTGTTGTGCGGAGAGAAATCCAGGATTACTTAAATACAAGACCTGACCTCAAATACTATATTAGAGAAAAACCGGAATGGTATAGAAAGTTAAGCCGCAATCCTTTTTCGGTGGCAGAACTGGAAGAAAGCGCGAAAGTATTTTACGGCCGTACATTTGGCCAGAGAGTAGACCGGTTTCACCAGCAGCTGCAAAACTTTGGACTTTTAATGGAATTAATCTCTGTTATGGGGGAGACGTCAGATGATGCAATGCAGCCAGATGGATTTAATCCTCCTATGCCTGAAGGGTAATCAAACAACAGGCGGATAATATAATAAAATTTGGAAAAAACTATTCCTATAAGGAGTGGTTTTTTTATGAATAAAAGAAAGGCAATGTTACTAGCCGCCTGTTTCATATTTATTGTATCTATAGTTATATTAGGGTTTAACTATAGAGATTCTGCAAAGCAAAATGAGTTAGATAATTTTGAAGCAGTTGAAGCATCAGGTGTATATCCGTTGATGGAGAAAGACTGGGCTATTAACTACCGTGTAAAAAAACAGCACATCTATGTAGAAAATATTATTCCTCGATTTTCTTTTCAAGAGAATGCTTCAAAAGGTATGGATCGTTTGAATGGGTATATGGCTGTTTTTGTAGATGGGAAATGGACGATGAATGCAAATAAGTCTATCTTTGTATTGAAAAATATGAGCGTGGGTAAACATACGATTACACTTCAGCTTAAGAAAAAAGACGGATCAGATTACGGAATTAAAAAAAATATATATGTTCATATTCGCTGACTCTTCTATCCGAAGGGTTTTTTTGTTTGGGTCTTGTAAGTTGTTAATTTCCGCTCCAGTATGCTCGCTTTCCGCAGGGCGTGCGGTGAGCCCCTTAGGCTAATCAAGCCTGCCAGGGTCTCACCTGTCACGCTGATCCCGCAGGAGTCTCGCACCTTGCGCTCCA
This sequence comes from Fictibacillus arsenicus, assembly GCF_001999465.1. Taxonomy (GTDB): domain Bacteria; phylum Bacillota; class Bacilli; order Bacillales; family Fictibacillaceae; genus Fictibacillus; species Fictibacillus arsenicus. Next base: position 179,179 of record NZ_MQMF01000002.1, on the reverse strand, counting down.
ATCAACTTGTCAATGAAGAAAGGTAACAAAATACTCAAAAGCTACAATCTTATAGAAGAGAACAGCCTTTTATTTACTTCAAATAGACGCCTGTGCTTTTAACTAGAATCATTATCCGCTATAATGTAAAAGAAACCTCATACCTAAAGGGAGGTGTGTTGTATGAGTTTAGATCAAGTTGTATTGCTGGAAGAGTCTTTAACATTAGCCGAAATGGTTTCGAGTTCCAGCGTTGCATCAGAATATAAAAAATCCAAATATATTTTGGAACAAGATAAACAAGCTCAGGAGATGATATCACGCTTTGCAGATATGAAAGAGAAATATGAAGAAGTACAAAGGTTTGGCAAATATCATCCTGACTTTCATACAGTTTCTGCACAAGTGCGTACGCTTAAAAGGGAACTTGATTTTCATGAGAACATAGCAAACTTTAAGAAGGCTGAAAAAGAGCTTGAAAAGCTTCTTATTGAGTGCAGCAGAATAATCGCCCACAGTGTTTCGGAGCAGATTAAAGTACCGACAGGCAATCCGTTTTTTGATGAGAGTTCTTGCAGCGGAGGCTGTGGATCTGGGGGATCTTGCGGGTGTGCATAGGTTTTTAAGGATTCCTTAGTCTGATACAATCAAAACATAAGTTGCCGCAACAGAACATTTTTTCCTGCGGAACCAGGAAACGCATGCGGAAAATATATAGATTTTCTTCTGATCTTACAAAATTCAGTTCCAGGGTCAGACGTTTTCCTTTCATTGATTTTACTGCATGTTTTTTCAAAATATCTGTTGCGGCTTCAAGTGATGTGTTTGGAACAACTGATACATATACAAAAGGGATGCCTGCCATAATTTTTTTTTCAATATTGATAACTTCAGGGTCTGGTTTGGTACGATTTAAAAAATCTTCCCATATGATATTTAAGTCCATACATCATCACATCCTTATTCAAGAAGTATTAGGGTAAAATATATTATCTCTGTTTTACTAATGTGTGTGTAATTAAAGAAGGTATGAAATTTTTATAAAGGGGCTTATGTTATGATTGGTAACCGTCGTGGACTTTCTGTCTTTCTCCATTCATTAAAATTCTCTAAGCAGCTGCGGCGCTACGGAAATGTTCATTACGTTTCCAGAAGACTTAAATATGCTGTTTTATATTGTGATGGAAATAAGGCAGATGAGATTGCAGCTAAGCTTGAATCACTGCACTTCGTAAAAGAAGTTAAAAAATCGCACAAACAGGAAATCAAAACTGAGTATGAAAGTAAAATTGCTGATAAAGCCAAAGAATATGATTATAAAATGGGTATTTAAAAAACAGGCAAGCAAAGCTGAATAGCTGCTGCCTGTTTTCTTTACGTTAAAGGCGGGATTAAATAGTTAAGCCTCAAGATGCCGGTCAGATAATGGAAATAGAGCTCGGTTTCAGCAAAATCTGTTGATGGTTTAACGTCAAAAGATATAATCTCCTTATTGATTTCAGCCGCTTTTGCTTCAAACAGGCTGTAGCGTTTCGAAGGTATAGGAATTCCTTCACGGCATATGTATAAAGGCTGAAATTTGCCCTCTGATGCAGGATTAAGAACTGCTGCAACTGATGCATATTCTTTGTCTTCTTTTTTTACCCTCAAACACAAAAGCTGTGAAACTCTATTTTGATTTGTTTCCATAATTTCAAAAAGCTCATATAAATCAGAATACCCTTCGCCAAGCTCAATAAATCGTTGAATCATATTAGATTGCTCCTTTCTCCTTCCTCAATGTAGCATAACAAAAAGCCGTTATAAAGGGATTTATGCATGAAAAAAAACCTGCAGCATCTGCTGCAGGTTGCCTTTAAAACAAAATCACTTCTGTTCAAAGGCGATGGGAGAGGAGAAACCGGATGAAGAACTTATGGGGAGTAAGTCTTCTCCGCGGTTGGCAACAACATCGTTCGTGATGTTGTTATATGTAGTATGACCTCTTTTATTTTGCTCTATACTTATTAGTAAAAGATTTGATTGTTTGATTACGTGTTTACTTGTGATAGGATAGGTAATGGAAAAAAGGATAAAAAGAATCAGGTGAAAAAACGTGAGAGTAATAGCAGGAGAATGCAAAGGAAGACCACTTAAGGCTGTACCAGGAACAAATACGAGACCGACTACAGATAAGATTAAGGAATCCATTTTTAACATGATCGGTCCTTTTTTTGAGGGGGGAACAGGTCTTGATCTTTATGGCGGAAGCGGAGGTCTTGGACTTGAAGCATTGAGCCGCGGTATGAATCATTTCATATTCATTGATAAAGACCAAAAAGCTATACATACTATTAAAGAAAATATTAAACAATGCAACTATGAAGAAAAAACTGAAGTATTTAGAAATGATGCAAAACGTGCGTTGAAAGCGCTTCATAAAAGAGAAGTTCAATTTAACATGATATTTCTCGACCCTCCATATGCAAAACAGATGCTAATGAAAGATATAGAAGAAATTGATAAGCTTGAACTGCTTGCAGATGATGGAAGCATTGTAACGGAACATGGATTAGACGTTTCACTGCCTGAGCAGGTTGGCAGCTTTCATTGTATAAGACAGGAAACCTACGGGAAAACGACGACGATTTCTATTTATAGACGCATTTAAGAAAATATGAGGTGAAGATTATGCCAACGACTGCAGTGTGTCCTGGAAGCTTTGATCCTGTTACAAGAGGTCATCTGGACATTATTAAACGCGGAGCAAAAGTATTCGATGAGGTAATTGTAGTAGTAGCCAACAACCAGAGCAAAGATCCTTTGTTTACAGTAGATGAAAGAATCGCTTTATTAAATGAAGTTACACAAAAGTTTCCTAATGTTAAAGTAGATTCTTTCAATGGCCTTTTGATCGATTATGTTAAAAGTATTGGTGCGAATGTCATCTTAAGAGGACTAAGAGCCGTTTCGGATTTTGAATATGAAATGAAAATAGCATCTATCAATAAAAAATTGGACGATGAGGTCGAAACATTCTTCATGATGACCAACAACCAATATTCCTTCTTAAGTTCAAGTATTGTAAAAGAAGCAGCAAAATATCATGCTAATGTATCCGATTTAGTTCCAGAAGTTGTAGAAGAAGCTCTTAAAGAAAAATATAACAGCCCCCGTTAGTAACGGAGGCTGTTTTTCTTCATATGGTTTCGATGCCAAATAAATATGGAAAGCAATAAAAACCCGAGAGTAACATAGTGGCTATGTGCCAGAATTGTCATACCGTAATTTCCAAAATCAACACTTTTATCTGTAATGAAGGCAAATGCTGGAGCAGCTCCGCTTTTAACGTGGTACAAATAAGGGAATACTAAAACACAAATAATGGCAGACAAAAATCCATGCATGATTCTCGCAATAAAGAAAGGTTTAAACTTTATATCCGTATCTGCAAGAATACTGGCAACTTGTGCCTGTACAGAAAAACCGCTAAATGCCAGGATGAAACTTGTAATCGCAGCCTGCTGTAAAATAGAGGACTGAGCAAGGCTTGTTAAATTGCTGCCAAGGGTAATTTCAAAAATTCCTTTTATTAATGGAAGACTTAATGTTTCCGATAGTGAAAACAGAAGGAAGATATAGCTCATGAGCTTTGATAAAAGATCTGCAACATGCAGAAGATCCATCATGCGGCTTAATACCGAAAACAGAATGATAAAACCGCCTATCATTAAAAGGGTTTTAGTGGATTGCTGAACCGCATCTCCTAGTAGCTGACCTATAGGGCGGTTATCAGCCAACCTTGCCTCATGCATGTGTTTAAAAGCATTTTTGATTCCTTTCCCGCGATAAGTATCAGTTTGGGTTCTTTCGTCTTTTTTCCAGCCATGAAATCTCATGATCAAGCCAACTATGAAATTGCCTAAATAATGACTGACGGCAAGAACAATGCCAAGAGCAGCATTATGGAAAAAGCCAACAGCGATTGCACTGAACATAAAAAGAGGGTTTGAACAGTTAGTAAAAGAAACGAGACGTTCTGCTTCTAAGGTAGTAATTTGTTTTTGATGCCATAGTCGGGCTGTTAATTTCGCGCCTGCAGGAAAGCCTGATGAGATCCCCATCGCCCAGACGAATCCTCCAGAACCAGGTACTCGAAAGAGAGGCCGCATGAGAGGTTCAAATAAGACACCAATAAGATGTACGACACCAAAACCCATCAAGACTTCTGATAAAATAAAAAAAGGCATTAGAGAAGGAAAGACAACATCCCACCACATTTTAAGTCCGGTCACGGATGCCATATAGGTATCTTTTGGGTATATAATAATGGAGAAGGCAATAATGATTGCTGATACAGCCAGTATTAATGATTTTAAATGTGCTTTATTCATAAGGGAGGTACTCCTCTCACCAAATATTACGCAATGCTTACTTGTCCTCATCCTTATTTATACGTATAGCGAATCTCTTTAGACCATATGTTAAAAAAAGACGATGCTTCCAAAGGAGGAGCAAAGGATGACTGAACCCAAAATCGGACTTGCTCTAGGATCTGGCGGTGCCAGAGGCTTTGCGCATCTTGGAGTGGTAAAAGCGTTAAGAGAAGCTAGAATTCCAATTGATATGGTAGCTGGAAGCAGTATGGGAGCACTTGTCGGTGCAATGGTTTGCATAGGACAAAGTGACGAAAACCTATATAAAATGGCAAATCTTTTTAAGCGGAAATATTATATGGACTACACGGTTCCTAAAATGGGCTTCATTACAGGCAAAAAAATTAAAGAATTAATAAACCTTCTTACAAAGCAAAAACATATCGAACAAACGGAAATTCCTTTGGCGATCGTAGCAACAGACTTGCTGCATGGTGAAAAAATAGTATTCAGAACAGGTCCTATAGCTGACGCTGTAAGAGCGAGCATATCTATTCCTGGAATTATGGTTCCTGAAAAGATAAATGGAAAGCTGTTAGTGGATGGCGGGGTAATTGACCGTGTGCCCGTATCTGTTGTTCGAGAGATGGGAGCAGATTTGGTTATTGCGGTGGATATATCTCATTTTAAAGCTGAGCATGAGGTATCATCTATTTTCGATGTGATTATCCAAAGCATAGATATCATGCAGCGCGAAATGGTCAGGTGGCATGAAGTATCTGCCGATATTATGATACGTCCAATGGTAGAGCAATTCAGCTCCACGGCGTTTAAAGATGTTAATGACATTATTGCTATAGGAGAGGAAGCTGGCAGAAAGCAGGTTCCGAAAATATTAGAAAAGATTAAGACGTGGAAGGAGTCATCGAATGACCATCAATAGAGAAGAGAAGAAGAAAAATTTTTTCTCGCAAAATAAGTTTGTAATCTTGTTTTTAATCGCATTTGCATTCATCGCTTTTTATCCTCTTCCTTACTACATTACTTCTCCTGGAGATGCAAGGGAGCTGGATCCGATCATCCATGTAGAAGATGGTGATGAAGATGAAGGGGTCTTTATGCTTACAACCGTATCGGTCGGAACAGCAAATATACCACAGTACATATGGGCAAAATTCAGCGATTACCGAGAAGTAATACCTGCAGATCAAATCAGAAGCGAAGATGAAACAGATGAGGAATATAACCAGAGACAGCTGCAAATGATGGAAGATTCTCAGCATGCTGCAACCATTGTTGCTTATCAAGAAGCAGGAAAGAAAGTCGACATAGAATATCATGGTGTGTATGTGACTGGAATCATGTCTGGGATGCCAGCAGAAGAAAAATTAAAAGTTGGAGATAAGATAGTAGCAGTTGACCATAAACCTGTTATGGAAACTAAAAAACTTTTAGAAGTGTTAAGTCCGAAAAAAGCAGGGGACAAAGTAGACCTGACTATTTTACGCGGTGACAAAAAGATGAGAGTCGCTTTAAACATTGAAGAGTTTCCAAAAAAGTATGTGCAAGATGAGGGTCCAAAAGCAGGACTTGGAATCACTTCACCTGTAGCAGATGTATCAATCGTAACGAATCCTATAGTTAAAATTGACACTTCTCAGATCGGAGGACCGTCTGCTGGTCTTATGTTTACTCTTGAAATCTTAGATCAGCTTACAAAAGAAGATTTAACTCATGGCAAAAAAATTGCTGGAACAGGCACGATGGACCTTCAGAGAAACGTAGGTCCAATTGGAGGGATTCAGCAGAAGATAGTAGCTGCTGACGATGCCGGAGCAGAAATATTCTTTGCGCCTGTTGAAGCCAACAACTATCGTGATGCTGTTAAAGCGCAAAAGGACATCGGTTCGAAGATGAAGATCGTGCCAGTAAAGACTTTAGATGATGCTTTGGAGTATTTGGAGAAGCTTTAATTAAAAAAAGGATGCAGGGTTCGATTTGATGGGAACTGCATCCTTTTTTATTGTTATTGGGGTTTTTTAATCGTATAAAAGAATAAGTAGCTCGTTTAGCAGGATTTATCCTAGCTAAACGAACGCCATAAGAAATTTATGAGCGATATTACTTCACCATCACCGGCGGAGTATTATACTCTTCCTTCTCGGCATCTAGCCTGTTTAATGATGCTCCTTGAGCATATACAAGGGAAGTTTTCGCCTCCATCTTTAAACCTTCAAAATCATGTTTCGAGACCGTCGTCACCAAAGGCAGTTCTAAAGATTTTTTCACTGAACCGAGATATTCCCGTCCTGTTTCTGTCATCCCTAAGATTCGCAGGTATGCAGGAGGGGCATCCAATATACGATGCATATCATCTTTCTGAATCTTATTCAGCACATGAAGACATGCTCGCTGCAGTCTTGTCCATGTATATCGCTTTGTTTTCAACCGGGTCATGAACGATTGAAAGCTTTCAGATTCCTTCATTGCCTCGATCATTCTATTTTCTAATCCTTCTTCCACTTCATAAAACCTGTTTAATTCACAAGGACTTGAAGATAATAGTTGATAACGAAGCAACGGGTAAAAACGTTCCCAGTTCATCAAAGCACCCTTATTCTGTTTTTCTTCTTTAACTAAGTCAAAGGTGAAAGCAGGCATATAGCTAGCGGCCTTTTCAATATCATGAGAGAATACAGCTTCCCGGATAGCAGTTGCACTTGCGATGTCTCCTTTTCCTAGAACAACATCATGATAATCCGCATTTTTTCGTTTTATAGTAAACGGCTTTATGGCTGAACCTAGTTCCCGGCTTGCACGTATGTATTCATACCCTAATATATTATTTGGCTTGCTGAGGTCAAGGGTCAGTGGTATATTAAGCTGTCCATAAGCTTTGGCAGCAGCTGAAGGATAGGAAAAGCCTTGTGACATATATTCGCTTACATTTGCTTGGTAATCTTGGTCTTGAGAATTTGCTAAATCAAGCGTTTCATGAAAAACCGAGACATTGCCAGATTCACTCCCAAAACAGAAGGAATCAGCACCTGCAGCCTGAAGCAAAAAGATGCTTCCGAAAGCAAACCGTGGTGCGTGGCTTGTGGCATAAGCATAAGGAAGCTCAATCACAAGATCAGCGCCTCCTAAAAGAGCCATTTTCGTTCTTTTCCATTTAGAAAGAAGAGCAGGTTCCCCGCGCTGAAGAAAATTTCCGCTCATAACCGCGATAATACAGTCAGCTTGTGTTATATTCCTGGATTCCTGCAAATGATAATAATGACCATTGTGAAAAGGGTTATATTCTACAACAACACCGGTAGCTCTCAATATTTCCACTCCCTTTAACAGACCTTGAATCTTTTACGTTTACATTGTACTAAAAACAGTTTAAAATCAAAAGCATCACTGTAAAGATATAATATTGACATTTTATATTTTGACCGATATAATTACTACTGTTGCCTTGAGGTGATAAAGACATGAAATGGTCACTACAGGAATTAAAGAATTTTTACCGTAAACCGTTAACGTTTGAACAAAATGTTGATGCGAGCGGTGTGATGGAAAAAGACCCGGAGATCAGAAGCATTGATCCTGTTTACGTAGAAGGACATGCAGATGTTACTCAACAAAAAGCCACTTTTTATTTGACCATAAAAGGAAAAATGGTGCTTCCTTGTGCAAGCACATTGGTGGATGTGGAATTTCCATTTTCGGTAAAAACGACGGAAATTTTCATTTTCGACCCGAATTACACGGAATTTGAAGATGAAGAAAGCCTTCATAAAGTCGAAGGACATTACGTTGATCTTCTCCCTGTCATCGAAGAGCATATTCTGCTTGAAAAGCCGCTGAAAATAACGGCTGGAGATGTCACAGATGGTCCTGCTCCCAAAGAGGGAAAAGGATGGCAAAGGATAACGGATGAAGACCGTCAAAACCGGGTTGACCCGAGATTGGCTGGTCTGGCTAATTTTTTTGACAAAGACAATGAATGAAAGAATAGGTTATAATGATTCTTTCAAGACCTTTAAGGAGGTGGATACAAAATGGCAGTACCTTTTCGCAGAACATCACAAACTCGCCAAGCGAAGCGTCGTACACACTATAAGCTTTCCATGCCTGGTATGGTAAAGTGTCCACAGTGCGGAGAATACAAGTTATCTCACCGTGTTTGTCGTGAGTGTGGATCTTACAAAGGAAAAGAAGTAGTTAGCAAGTAATGAAAAACAGGAAGCCTTATGCTTCCTGTTTTTTCATATACATAAAAAGAAGCGCTTTCTTTTGGAGGTGTAAAAATGAGTGAGCAGACTGTACTTTGGCATAAAGCAAATAATATAGGATGGATAACGATAAACCGGCCTTCCGTAAGAAATGCAATTAATTTTGAAGTGATGGAAAAACTATCAGCACTTTTGAATACAGCAAAAATGGATGATGATGTAAAAGTACTGATTATTACGGGAGCAGGATCAAAAGCTTTTTGTTCCGGCGGGGATCTAAGTGCTTTTCACTCATTAAAAACAGAAGAAGAAGCATTTGGGATGCTCTCTAAAATGGGAGATGTACTGGATAAAATCTTTTTCTTTCCGAAACCAACAGCAGCTCTAATAAATGGGTCAGCTGTTGGCGGAGGCTGTGAGATTGCTGCTGCTTGTGATATCAGACTAGCGCGGGCTGAATCAAAAGTTGGTTTTATACAGGGCAAACTTGGAATTACAACTGGCTGGGGTGGAGGCAGTTATCTCTTAGAAAGAATTGGTCAGCCGGAAGCAATGGATCTTCTCTATAGTTCCTCTCCAGTTACAGCTAAACAGGGAATGGACCTCGGATTCTTACAATATGTAATTAAAGGAAGCAGTAAAAAGGAAACAGAACGTTATTTAAAGAGATACACGGCTCAGCCTCTTAGTGTCATCACTTCATATAAAACCCTGCAGCTAAGTAGGCTTGACCAGCAGAAAATTAAGCAAAATGTGCAGCATGAAATAAGAAGATGTGCAAAGCTCTGGGCTTCTGATGAACATCATAGAAGAGTAGAGGCTTTCTTAAAGAAGGCTAAAATCTAAAAGATTGTGAATAAACATCTTTGAATAATTGATTGGAGCGAAAGGTGTGAGACTCCTCGAAAATGAAAATCATATTTTCTTCGTGCGATGTAACGCTGTCGAAGCCTTCCTTGTCCTGCGGGATTAGCGGGACAGGTGAGACCACGACAGGCTTGAATAGCCTAGGGGGCTCACCGCACGCCCCGCGGGAAGCGAGCATCCTGGAGCGGAAATCAACATCATCTAGCAGCAAAATAGGTTAAGAAAACAGCCTTTAAAAATAAACTTCCCCCTATTTTAGTAGAATAAAAAGTCTATCTTTTCTAGCACTAGCATATTCATATTACAAACCACTAAAATGGGGGGATCATAATGACCAATTTGCGCCAGGATGCCTGGACAAAAGACGAAGATGCGATTCTTGCAGAAGTTACACTAAGGCACATACGTGAAGGCAGTACACAGCTTGTTGCGTTTGAGGAAGTGGGAGAGAAATTATCAAGAACTCCTGCCGCCTGCGGTTTTAGATGGAACTCACTAATACGTAAACAATATGAAAAGGCGATTGCAGAAGCGAAAAAGGTTCGCAAAGAACGCAACAAGAGAAAAGGTAAACAGCTAGTTTCACAATCCGGTGATAATTCATTTTCTTTCAATACAGATGTCTACAGCAGAAATGAAGGAGAGAATAGTCTCTCACTGAATGAAATCATTTTATTTTTACAGCAGCTTCAATCAGAAGGGCCATCCGCAAAAAATTTAGAAGCAGAAAACAAAGCCCTGCTTTCAAGACTGCAGCATATGAAAAAAGAAAACGGCTCACTAAAAAATAAACTGGATAAGATTAATAAAGATTATGAATCTGTTTGCCGTGATTATAAAGAAATACTGCAGCTCATGGAAAGAGCAAGAAAAATGACGGAAGTACCTGTTAGAAATTAAAAAAAGATGGCATATGCCATCTTTTTTGCATTTTATGCAAGTCTCTGTTCACTTACTCCAGATGGATACCATACATAAGGGTTTTGTCCGCGGTCACGGTCTTGATTATATGTTACTGCCTCAAATCCCATCTTCTCCCAAAAGCTGCCTGATTGCTGTCTTCCGTTGGTTTTGATAGGCAAATTAAACGTTTTGGCAAACTCCACAAGTGCTCTTCCAAGTCCTTTTGTCTGGTAATGCGGAAGCACTTCCAGTTTCCAGAGCTCCAAATAATCTTGAGGTGGATCAAAATATTGATCATATGCCGCTTCAATCTGATATAAACTCATTCGTGCGACTAACTTATCACCGTAATAAATTCCATAGAAAGGGGACTCGCTGTCGTTTTCGATCATATTTTCTTGAAGGTCCTCGAGCATTGACAGTTCTTGTACACCATATTCTTTGAACTGTTTAAACTCTTCCAATGTTTTATAGTTAACTAATAATTTCTTAACTTCATATTGAAACATCTTCTCTCCCCCAGTCATTCTGTACTTTTCTCTATACTTATAGTATATACTAATTAGGCTAAAAATTCTTTAAAAATAAAATATTCGTTTAGTTTGCGCTTTCAAAAAAGGAAAAAAAGCCTTTTTGTCGAAAAAGGTAATGTTGACAACAGGAAGGAGGATTAACATGAAAAAAATCTTAATCGCTAACCGTGGAGAAATTGCACTACGAATTATTCAAACGTGTAAAGAAATGAATATTGAAACAGTTGCCGTTTATTCTGATGCAGACAAAGACCTCCCTTTTGTAAAGGCTGCTGATGAGGCAATACATATTGGGGAGTCACCGGTTGCCAAATCTTATTTGCAAAGTGATGCCATTTTAAAAGCCGCTATCGAGCTAAAAGTGGATGCTGTACACCCTGGGTATGGCCTTCTATCTGAAAATGACGAGTTTGCTAAAAAAATAGAAGAAGCAGGTATTAAATTTATTGGCCCCTCACCTCAAACGATCGAGTGGATGGGTGACAAAATCATGGCACGCAAAACGATGCAGCAAGCACGCGTTCCTATCGTTCCGGGTACTATCGAACCGATCGAGGATGTCGAAGAAGGCGTGAAACTAGCTGAACAGATCGGTTATCCTGTAATGCTTAAAGCAAGCAGCGGGGGTGGCGGAATCGGGATGGTAAAATGTGAAAACAAAGAAGATCTTCATAAGCATTTCGTTTCCTCGCAACAGCGGGCAAAGAACTATTTTGGCTCGGGAAGAATGTTTATTGAGAAATGCATTGAAAACGCAAGACATATCGAAGTTCAGGTGATGGGTGATACACATGGAAATATCGTTCACCTCTTTGAACGCGACTGCAGCATCCAGCGCCGAAATCAGAAAGTGGTAGAAGAATCTCCTTCACCTTTTTTAACTGAAAGTCTGCGCTCGAAAATTACAGAAGCTGCGGTTGAAGCAGCAAAAGCTGTTAATTATGTGAATGCAGGAACAGTTGAGTTTGTTGTAAGTGAGAACGGAGATTTCTACTTCCTTGAAATGAATACACGTCTTCAAGTTGAGCATCCCGTGACAGAATGTATTACTGGGCTTGATTTAGTCAGATGGCAGATTCAGATCGCACAAGGTGAAGCTTTGCCGCTTGCTCAAAATGAAATCGTGAGCAAAGGGCATGCGATGGAATTCAGACTGTATGCTGAAGATCCAGTTACCTTCTTCCCAGCGCCAGGTAATATTGAAGAATTGGTATGGCCAGAGATGGAAAACGTGAGAATTGATACAGGGTATGAAAGCGGAAACCAAGTTACACCTTTTTATGATCCAATGATCGCGAAGATTATTGTAAGCGATTCCAATCGTGCTGAATGTCTAAAAAGTGCAAAGCATTTCTTTGACAGCATTCAGATTAAAGGGCTTAAAACAAACATACCCCTTTTTCAGCAGCTTTTAGAAGAAGATGGATTCAGAAAAGGGAACTACACAACAGATTTCCTTAGCAAAAGATCAGTAAGTAAACCGTAAACAAAAAAGGAGAGAGAAACATGAAAGAAATTACAGCATCTATGGCAGGAACAGTATGGCAAGTATTAGTTAGTGTAGGCGAAGAAATTACAGCGGGACAAACTGTTATTATTTTGGAATCTATGAAAATGGAGATTCCGGTTGATGCTGCAGATGCAGGAACAGTAGAAAGCATCAAGTTTGCATCTGGAGATTTTGTAAATGAGGGAGACGTACTCGTTACGTTAAAATAAAAGTTATGCCTACATTCTGAGCGAGCGCTCACTCTCTTGAAGGAGGTACACGATGGTAGCAAAATTAGAAAATCAGCTAAAAGAGAAAATTGAACAGATAGAAGCTGGAGGAGCACAAAAGTATCATGAAAAAAACAGTGCTCAAAACAAAATGTTCGTCCGTGACCGTCTAAAACAATTATTTGATAATGGTGAATACACAGTAGAAGATGCCAAGTTTGCCAACAATCAAGCAGGTGATCTTCCTGCAGATGGTGTTGTTACTGCTATCGGAAAGATTGGCGGAAAAACAGTTTGTGTTATGGCAAATGATTCTACAGTAAAAGCGGGGTCTTGGGGAGCTCGAACTGTAGAAAAAATAATCCGAATTCAAGAAACGGCTCAAAAACTTAAAGTGCCTATGCTGTATCTTGTTGACTCAGCTGGTGCAAGAATAACTGATCAGATCGACATGTTTCCAAACCGACGCGGAGCAGGGAAAATCTTTTATAACCAAGTAAAAATGTCTGGGATGATTCCTCAAATCTGTATCTTATTTGGCCCTTCTGCTGCAGGCGGAGCTTACATTCCAGCATTCTGTGATGTCGTTATCATGGTTGACCAAAATGCTTCTATGTATTTAGGAAGTCCGCGAATGGCTGAAAAAGTTATTGGTGAAAAAGTAACTCTTGAAGAAATGGGCGGAGCAAGAATGCATTGTTCAATAAGTGGATGCGGTGATGTTCTGGCTCTCGATGAGACAGAAGCTATAGAAGAAGCTCGCCGTTATCTTTCTTATTTTCCTAGCAACTATAAAGAAAAAGCGCCGGTTTCCGAAGCTCTTTCTCCAAAAGCAGGAAGAGAGCTAGAGGAGATTGTTCCAGAAAATCAAAACGTTCCTTTTGATATGTACGAGTTTATTGATGGTTTGATTGATGAAGGCAGCTTCTTTGAGATGAAAAAGCTGTTCGCGCAAGAAATTGTTACAGGATTTGGACGTATTGACGGAAAGCCTGTTGGTATTATTGCCAATCAGCCGAAGGTGAAAGGCGGCGTATTATTTGTAGATTCAGCCGATAAAGCTGCACGTTTTATTACTCTCTGTGATGCTTTCTCCATTCCGCTTCTTTTCTTATCAGATGTTCCTGGCTTCATGATTGGGACAAAAGTTGAGCGAGCAGGAATTATCAGACACGGAGCAAAATTGATAGCTGCGATGAGCGATGTGACGGTTCCGAAAATCTCAGTAATCGTTCGTAAAGCATATGGTGCTGGCCTTTATGCAATGGCAGGTCCTGCTTTTGAACCGGACTGCTGTTTGGCGCTTCCGACAGCGCAGATTGCCGTCATGGGACCAGAAGCAGCAGTAAATGCGGTTTATTCCAATAAAATTAACGAGATTGAAGATGTGAAAGAGCGAATTCAATTCGTCCAGCAAAAACAGCAGGAATATAAAGAGCATATTGATATTTACAAGCTTGCATCAGAAATGATCATTGATGATATCGTTTCGCCTGCATCACTTAGAGACGAACTTAAGAACCGGTTTAGTTTCTATGAAAACAAAGAAATGATTTTCAGTGAACGCAAGCACCCAGTTTATCCTGTATAAAATGCACCCCTCCTTTTGAAGGAGGGGTGTTTTTAAGTAATCTACGAAGTTCTTGGAAGTGATTGATTTCCGCTCCAGGTTGCTCGCTTTCCGCGAGTGGTAAGGTGAGCGTCCTCGTGCTTTGTGCGTTCAGGAGTTTTATTTCAAGCAAGTAAATGTACTCCTGCGTCTACAAGCGAATTCTGACGAGACATGGTCCTTGTCGTTATGGTAATTACTTTTATATGGTAAAATCATACTAAGAAAATTGAAGGCAGGGAGGCATTCTATGGAAGTCGGTGTGATTGGCGGGGGCGCAATTGGCTTATTAATCTCTTATTTCCTCAAATTAAACGGGCAAGAACCTGTTATATATACACGAACCACTGCACAAGCTAAATTTTTAAATCAAAATGGAATTACATATAGGAATCAATCAAGCAATGAAAATAAAGTTAATGTTCAAGCGCGCTGCGTGCAGGAATATTCAGGTGAAGAAGCGTACTGTATCGTTTCGGTGAAACAAACTTCAATCTCGGAATTATTCTTTTTAAAAGATGAAAAATTCGAAGATGTATCATATTTGTTCTTACAGAACGGAATCAGCCATTTGAAATTCTTAGAAAGTCTTCCCCAAAAAAACCTCTCAGTGGGAGTAGTGGAGCACGGAGCACTTAAAGATGGATACTCATCTGTTAATCACCTGGGAGAAGGCAGAATTAAAGTTTCATCTTTTAAAGGTGATTCATCATCTGAGTGGGTTGAAATCCTTCACGCATTAAATTTTCCTGTCACTGCAGAGAGAGATTGGAAAGAAATGCTATACATAAAATTAATAATGAATGCCTGTATAAATCCATTAACTGCAGTCCTTAGAATACCGAACGGTCAATTGATAGAAAATGAATATGCTCTTTCAATTATGAAAGAACTTTTTGAAGAAACAATCTTAGTTTTGGAGATGAATAATAATCGAGAAGAATTATGGAAGGAATTGTTAGTCCTTTGCAGAAATACTTCCTTTAACCGTTCTTCTATGCTAAAGAGCGTCGAAAGTGGACAGCAAACCGAAATAGACAGCATAACAGGTGAAATTATAGAGCGTGCAAAAAATAGAAACATACTGGTTCCATGTTCTATGCATATGTTTAAAACTGTTAAAGCATTGGATTGGAGAGGATGAGTAATTGTCTAGTGTTTTAGGTGCGGTTATTGCTACATTCATAACTGTACCGTATCTAGTCTTTTTTGTGGTTAGAAAAAGCATCTTTAAAGTAACTAAGAAGAAAAGAAAAGCTTTTAAAGTTAGTACGGATGTAACAACCTTTTTCTTATTTCTTTCCATCGAAAGAATGACAGTTGAAATTTGGGGCCAATCTTATTATTGGGTATTAATCTTATTGTTTCTATCCGGCTGTGTAATGTTCACATTATTTATCTGGAAAAATGATTTGGACCTGTCGCTGGGGAAAATCATCAGGCTGAACTGGCGACTGCAGTTTTTAATCCTTACATTTGTTTATTTTTCACTCATGACATATGGAATAATAGATCGCATACTTGAGGCTTAGAGCATATCTTTTATAACCATAGCTGTTTCTTTGCTATACTCGTTAAGGATGTAATTGATATGCAGAAAGGAAGTACATGAATGAGACTGGAGGAAATAAAACTTCAGACATCGCCATTTCTAGAGAAGTACTTGAATGGAGATGAAGATGCTGCCAGTTTTTTTGATTATAAAGAGCCTTTTAACAACAGAGAATTTTTAGCTAGACAGCAGGAGTTAAAGAATTATACTTTTCCAAGAAACGAACTGACTGAATACTTGTATTCATACAACCGAAAGATTGGTACTTCAGACAAAACAATTAATAATATAAAAAAATTAAAAAGCAGTAATGGTTTAGCAGTGGTCGGAGGCCAGCAAGCAGGTCTTCTTACCGGACCGCTTCTCGTAATTTATAAATGTATAAGCACCATTCAGTTAGCCAAGCAGGCAGAAAAAGAGCTTGGGGTTCCTGTGGTTCCTGTATTTTGGATAGCAGGTGAAGATCATGATATGGATGAGATTAATCATGTTATGGTACCTAAGAATGATACTGCTAAGAAAATTTCATTAAAAGCTGCGTCATCAGTAAAATCATCTGCTTCACTGTGGCAATGGAATCCTGATGATGTGAAGCCTTGGCTCCAAGATGTTTTCCGTTCGTTCGGAGAAACTGCTTTCACGAATGATTTCCTTGCACAAACTGAACGTTTTCTTTACGAATCAGACTCTATCGTAACCTTTTTTGCAAAGCTGCTTTCACACTGGTTTTCAGAAGAAGGATTAATACTACTGGATTCAGGTGATTCCGAATTTAAAAAGCTTCAATCCGATTTTCTTGAACAGATGATACGCAACAATCTTGATATCGATCAGGCTTTTAGATTACAGACAAAGAAACTGAACGAGAAGGGATTCAATGATCCGATTGAGGTTCAAGAAAACAATGCTCATCTTTTTTATACAAAAAACGGGGAGCGTATTCTGTTATTTCGAGATGAATTTGGCTTCACTTCTAAAGAAAAGGACTTTATTATTTCTGAGGATGAATTACTGAAAGAAGCTGAACTTTATCCAGAAAAATTCAGTAATAATGTTGTTACTCGTCCTTTAATGCAGGAGTTCTTGCTGCCGACACTATCTTTTATCGCAGGTCCAGGAGAGATATCCTATTGGGCTGCACTCGGGAAGGTATTCCGTCATTTTGACCGTAAGATGCCTGTGTTGATGCCAAGATTGTCTATAACACTTATTCCGCAAAAGATTAATGGACTCTTATCTTCTAAAAATCTTAAAGCAGATCAGGTTTTAGTGGAAGGGACCGAAAAGTACAAAAGAGATTGGTTCAATGAAAACAGACCTGTTGAGACGAACGATTCAATAGAGACTGTTAAATCCGATATTGCAAAGTCATATTCTCAGCTGGTAAAGCTTGCTGAAGAAATAGATCCTAAACTGCTTCCCGTCGCTGAGCAAAACTTGAACCGTATATTATCTGAGGTTGATTATATCGAACAGAAGATGGAACAGCGTGTTAGAAAAAAAGTAAAGATTCCGCTAGCTGAATTTGATGACATAATGCTGCAGTTAAAACCAGGCGGAGTATTGCAAGAAAGAGTCTGGAACGTTTATCAATATATGAACGAAGAAGGTTCAGATTTAATAAAATGCCTCTTAGAGTTCCCTTATAGTTTCAATGAAAAACATAAAATTGTCTTCTTATAAAAAATAAAAAATAATTAAGAAAAAATCCTGTGAGACAGCAGGATTTTTTTTTTGTAAACGAATAATACTTGTAGTGGTGAAAAGTGGAGCGTTGTGGTAGATTTAGGGGAGAAAGTGGGGTGATCATATGTTCATGGGAGAGTATCAGCACAGCATCGATGAGAAAGGACGTATGATCATCCCCTCCAAGTTTCGTGAAGAACTTGGCACAGAGTTTATTTTGACTCGCGGATTGGATCAATGTGTATTCGGCTATCCTTTAAGTGAGTGGAAGATCATTGAGGAAAAATTAAAAGCTCTTCCGTTCACTAAAAAGGATGCCCGGGCATTTACACGGTTTTTCTTTTCTGGAGCTGCTGAATGCCAGCTTGATAAACAGGGAAGAGTGAACATTGCATCCCCGCTCAGAGACTATGCAAAACTAGAAAAGGATTGCGTAGTTATAGGTGTGTCGAATAGAATTGAGATTTGGAGCAAATCCGTTTGGGAAGAATATTTCTCGAAATCTGAAGACTCTTTCGGAGAAATTGCAGAGAGTCTTATGGACTTTGATCTATAAACCCTTAAGTTTACAGCAGAAAGGAATTTTCCATTGTTTGACCATATAACCGTTTTAAAACAAGAATCAGTAGATGCATTAAACATTAAACCAGATGGAATTTATGTTGATTGTACGTTGGGAGGGGCAGGCCATAGTGCACTTATTCTGTCCCAATTAGAAACAGGGCAATTATATGCTTTTGATCAAGATGACAAAGCGATCGAAAATGCACGGCAGGTGTTGAAAGAATATGAAGGAAAGTTCACGATCGTCCGCAGTAATTTCCGGTACATAAAAGAAGAGCTGAACCGCCTTGGGGTGCATGAAGTAGATGGGATTCTTTTCGATCTTGGGGTTTCATCACCGCAGCTTGACGAAGCAGACAGGGGATTCAGTTATCAGCATGATTCTGAATTAGATATGCGAATGGATCAGACTAGTGAACTTACAGCGAAACAAATTGTAAATGAATGGTCTTTTAACGAGTTGATGAAGATTATTTCTCGATATGGCGAAGAGAAGTTCGCTAAGCAGATTGCTAGGAAAATTGAAGCGGCTAGAGAGAAAAAAGAGATTCAAACAACCGGTGAACTTGTCGAAATAATAAAGGACGCTATACCTGCACCTGCAAGAAGAACAGGTGGCCATCCGGCAAAAAGGACATTTCAAGCCATTCGCATTGCAGTTAATGATGAACTGAACGCCTTTGAAGATGCACTTAAAGACTCCATTGAACTATTGAATATCGGTGGACGTATTGCGGTCATCACGTTTCATTCACTTGAAGATCGTGCGTGTAAAAATATACTAAAAAGAGCGAGTACTGGCCCGGAACTCCCTCCAGGGCTGCCTGTCATACCAGAGGAATACAAACCAACTTTAAAACTGATCACACGGAAACCAATAGTGCCAACAGAAAACGAGCTTGAAGAGAACAGAAGATCTCGATCAGCGAAACTTAGAATTGCCGAAAAGCAGAAATAGAGAGGAGAAATAGTATTGAGTAATTTAGCATACCAAGTTCAAAAACAACAAATACAAACACAATCACAGCCGCAAAGAAATCCTAGACCGGTCGAACAGCCATCACGCAAGCTTTTTACAAAAGGTGAAGTAATCCTGTGGGGAATGATGGGAGTTGTTCTAGTAGCTGGTCTTGTATGGCTTATTTCACTATACGCATCTGTATATCAAACAACTGCTAAGGTTGAAACCATCCAAAGAGATATAGCTGCTGAAACAAAGATCGTAGAAGATTATCACCTACAGGTAACAGAATTAAGCAACCCTGAGCGCATCATGAAAATCGCTAAGGAACAAGGTTTCATTTTCGATGATAAAAACGTAAAAGTTGTTCAGGACTAAAAAGCAGGTGTTGTTATGAAGCTGAAAAGAAAAAATGTGGGAGCGGGTATTCTTATGTTTTTGTTTACCGTGCTCTTTTTTGTTTTAACAAGCAAGTTCTTTCTCGTGGCATCTTCTCAATCTGCTGAAGGTGTAGATTTAATAGAATATGGTCAACGAAAATGGATGAAGAGCGATGTTCTTGATGCGAAGCGAGGGACGATGTTTGACAGGAATGGTGAGGTAGTTGCACAAGATATTCCTTCTTACAGTGTTATCGCGATCCTTGATAAGAACTATCCAAATCACATCAAGGATCCAGAAGAAGCCGCAGGAAAGTTAGCCAAGGTTCTGGACACTGATAAGGAAAACTTAGTTGAACTATTAAGCAAAGAAGGACGATTTCAGGTTGAGATTCCTTCAGGACGGAAGGTTTCTTACCGTAAAAAAGAACAGATTGAAGACCTGAAGATACCTGGAATTGATTTTCTGAGAGAATCCAGACGCTATTACCCGAATCAAACATTTGCCTCCCATGTTATCGGCTATACAGGAAATGGAGGAAAGGGCGTTCAAGCTGGCTTGATGGGTCTTGAAAAATCATTGAACAACTATTTGCAGGAAAAAGACGGGAAAATCACGTTTCTTGGAGATGCTTTCAGCCGGGCGATTCCTGCGAATAAAGAATCGGTTGAGAAGCCTAAACATGGTCAGGATGTCTATCTGACAATTGATGAAAAAATACAGCTATACCTGGATGAAGCTATGCAGGAAGCGGCAAAAGAATATGAACCGGAAAAAATCACAGGTATTGTTGCAGATCCTAAAACGGGAAGAATTCTGGCGATGAGCAACTACCCGGCGTTTAATCCGAATGAAAAAGATATTAAAAACTATACAAACTTTGCGGTTTCGTATCCTTTTGAACCAGGATCCACCATGAAGATCTTCACATTGGCAGCAGCTATTGAGGAAGGCAAATATAACGGAAATGAACAGTTCCAATCGGGTTCATACAAACTTCCGAATATCGGACGCCCGATCTATGATCATAACCGGAAGGGCTGGGGAACGATCACTTACAATGAAGGGGTTCAAAACTCTTCAAACGTAGCATTCTCAAAATTAGTGCGGGAAAAATTAGGCTATGAAAAATTTAGAAGCTACATCTCTAAATTTGGTTTGGATCAAAAAACAAACATTGATCTTCCTAATGAGAAGAACGGTTCTATCCTATATAACTATGAAATTGAAAAAGTAACAACTGCGTTTGGACAAGGTTCTACCATTACACCAATTCAACAGATACAGGCAGCAACAGCGATTGCTAATGGCGGCAAGATGATGCAGCCATACGTAATCGATAAAATTATGAACCCTGAAACCAAAAAGGTGGTTCTAGATAATGAACCTAAAGTTAAAGGGAAGCCAATTTCAGAAGGCACTTCCAAACAAGTCAGAGACATTTTAGAGACAGTTGTAACGGAAGGAACAGGTAAGCCATACATGATTGATGGCTATAGTGTTGCAGGTAAGACAGGTACTGCTCAGATTCCAGGGAAAGATGGAAAATACATTTCAGGATGGGGTGAGAATGTCTTTTCCTTTATTGGGATGGCGCCGAAAGATGACCCAAAACTACTAGTCTATGTCGCAGTCGAACGTCCAAAGGTTGAGTTTCCGGAAATGGGCTCTACACCAACGGCGAATATTTTTACAAGTGTTATGAAAAGCAGCCTGCAATATTTAAATATCCAGCCGGAAGCGAAAGAAAAACAAAATAAATCCAAAATGAAAAAAACATACGGCAAGGAATTGGATGATTACACAGGAAAATCTGCTAAGGAAGCTAAATCCGAACTTGAAAAGTTAGGCATGCAAGTTTCAGTTATTGGCTCTGGAGATGAGGTCATAAAGCAAGAGCCATATGAGGGAGCTTATGTCATCAAAGGAGAGCGTGTTATTTTGCGAACCTCTGGCGATGCTAAAATGCCAGATTTAACAAACTGGTCCTATATGGACATACTTCGACTGAGCAAACTTATAGGACTGAAAGAAACCATCACAGGCAGCGGATTTGCTGTCAAACAAAACGTTAAGGCAGGAAGTCCGGTAAAAGCAGGAGATTTCCTAGTGGTTCAGCTTGAAGCGCCAAAGGAAACAGAACCTGAATTAGAAGAAGATAGTGAAGAGACAGAACAGAACGGTGAAGGAACGGAACAAAACAGCGAAGAGGAAACCATAGTAACCGACTAAGTGACTATATGTTCTATGCGCTTGTGTACAAGCATATATTTGAAACGAACCATACAGAGGAGGTATTGTATGTGCGAGTTTCAAATGTAACAGTACGCAGGCGCTTAATTTTTGTTCTTGTATTTGGACTAGCATTCTTTTTTGTAATATCGGTCCGTCTTGGATATGTACAGTTCGTTTTAGGGAATATGCTTACAGATCAAGCGCTGGATTCATGGAGCCGGAATATTCCTTTTGAACCTAAGCGAGGTAAGATTCTTGATAGAAATGATGTTGTACTCGCTACTAATATCAGTGCTCCAACAGTATTTGTTGTGCCGAGGCAGGTGAAGGAGCCGGAAGAAACAGCTGGAAAGCTAGCGGCAGTCCTGAATATTTCAAAAACCGAAGTTTATAAGAGAATTACTAAAAAAGAATCGATTGTAAGAATTGATAATGGCGGCAGGAAGATCAGCAACAACAAAGCGAAAGAAGTAGAAGCATTAAATCTTTCAGGGGTGTTTGTAGCTGAAGACAGCAAGCGTCATTATCCTTACGGAGCCTATCTTTCCCATGTGCTGGGATTTGCAGGTATTGACAGTCAAGGCTTAACAGGTCTGGAACTATATTATGATGATCAATTAAATGGTAAAAAAGGACATGTTTCTTTTTTCTCTGATGCCCGCGGCAGGAGAATGCCCTCTTTATCCGATAAATATGAAAAGCCAAAAGACGGGTACGATCTGCGTCTAACAACAGATTCAAGAGTTCAGACAATCATAGAGCGAGAATTGGATATTGCACAAGCCACTTACAATGCAGATGGAGCGATCGCAATCGCTATGAACCCTAACACGGGTGAAATTTTAGGTATGAGTTCTAGACCGGATTTTGACCCGGAAGAATACAAACGTGTAGCTCCTGAAGTTTATAACCGCAACTTGCCGGTTTGGGCTCAGTATGAGCCTGGTTCCACTTTTAAGATTATTACACTTGCAGCTGCACTAGAAGAAGGGAAAGTAGACCTTGAAAATGATCACTTTCATGATCCGGGCTCTATTGAAGTTGCAGGGCGAAAGCTTAAGTGCTGGAAAGCAGGCGGCCATGGCAGCCAGAGCTTTTTAGAAGGTGTTCAAAACTCTTGTAACCCAGGCTTTGTTATTTTAGGACAGCGATTAGGAAAAGATAAACTATTCTCGTATATAAAAGATTTTGGATTTGGCGAAAAAACGGGGGTTGACCTTGCAGGTGAAGGAAAAGGGATCCTATTTTCTATTGATCGTGTGGGTCCGTTAGAACTAGCAACAACTGCTTTCGGTCAAGGGGTTTCCGTAACACCTATTCAGCAAGTTGCTGCCGTTTCTGCGGCCGTAAATGGTGGTTACTTGTACGAACCATATATAGCTAAAGAGTTAGTAGACCCTGTAACGGGTAAAGTAGTCAGTAAGCAAACTCCAAAACTTAAAAGAAAAGTAATTTCAGAAGAAACATCCAAAGAAGTCAGACACGCACTAGAAAGTGTAGTTGCTCAAGGTACAGGGAAAAATGCATTTGTTGATGGTTACCGTGTCGGGGGTAAAACAGGTACTGCACAGAAAGCAGAAGGCGGCGTCTATTTAAAAAATAATCATATCGTTTCCTTTATAGGATTGGCACCTGCGAACAAGCCTGAGATTGTCGTATACGTTGCGATTGATAACCCGAAAGAAACATTGCAGTTCGGGGGGATTGTAGCGGCTCCAATCGTTGGTAATATCATTGAAGACAGTCTTTCCGCAATGGGCGTGGAAAAACAAAAAGGGCAGATCGAGAAAGAAAAGACATGGCTGGATGCCCCTGAAGTGATCGTTCCTAATTTAGTAGGAAAGAAAACAAAAGAGCTGACAAATCTATTATACAATTTAAAAATTGAAACATCTGGCAAAGGGAATTACATCGTGCAGCAGGCTCCGCAACCAGGAGTAAAGCTTCAAGCAGGAAAAACGATCCGTTTATTTTTGGGTGACAAAAAAGATGTGGAAGATTAAAATGGAAGATGTACACATAGCCAAGCGCGTAATCTTGCCTTGGCTTATTTTTCTTAAGAAGTAGGTTTTATCTAGGGGCACTTTTCTGAACGATTATTGTCTTTGGCTTGGATTGCTCATTATCTTCATTGAGAAGTTGATTGGAGTGTAAGATGCGAGACTCCTGGGGATTTGCGTTCCAGGTGAGACACAGCAGGTGCATAGCGCCAAAGTGGCTTACCGGACGCCCCCCGGAAAGCGAGCATCTGAAACGGAGATCAACTACTTCCAAGAGCAACAAGGTCTACGGTAAAAGCCTTAAATTACTTTTTAACGATGATTAGAGGAGAGATCAGGATTAATGGAATTAAGAGAATTGCTTACATATTTAGTGAATTATGAAATGGATATTGAAGCCAATCCTGAAATTACCTCTGTTGAAATGGACTCGAGGAAAGCGGGGAAGGGCTGTCTGTTTGTTTGCATTGAAGGAGTAATATTTGACGGCCATAATTTTGCTGACACTGCTGCTAAAAATGGTGCAGCGGCTATATTAGCTGAGAAGGATATAGATGTTAACATTCCTGTAATTAAAGTTAAGAACTCTAAAAAGGCGCTCGCTGTTTTGGCAGATGCTTTTTATGGACATCCCTCACAAAAATTGCACTTAATCGGAATCACTGGAACAAATGGCAAAACAACAACATCACATCTTATTGAAAAAGTATTTCGTGATGCAGGCAGAAGTACGGGTATGATCGGTACGATTGAAATGAAAATTAAAGATCAAAGCTTTAAAGTAGCGAATACTACACCTGATTCATTATTTCTTCAAAACGCTTTCTATAGAATGACTCAGGAAAAAGTTGATGCAGCAGTAATGGAAGTATCTTCACATGCTCTTGATCAGGGACGTGTATGGGGATGTGACTTTGATATTGCCATCTTTACGAACCTTACACAGGACCACTTGGACTACCATAAGAACATGGAAGAATATCAGTTTGCTAAAAGTCTTTTGTTCTCTCAAATGGGCAATACTTATCATAAAGCAGATCGTAAGGTTGCCGTTCTTAACAACGATGATCCAGCTTCTAAAATTTTTGAGAGAGTTACATCCGCTCAAGTGATTTCTTACGGAATCGACAATGATAGCGATGTTCGTGCCTCAAACATAACGATTGGCTCACATGGAACTTCATTTACCTTGAATACTCCGAGAGGTTCTAGGGAAGTTAAGCTTAAACTTATCGGAAAATTTTCCGTTTATAATGTACTAGCAGCTATTACAGCATGCTTATTATCAGGGTTAGAACTTGATCAGATTATTTCATCTCTTGAAGAAGTAACTGGCGTTTCAGGCAGGTTCGAACCTGTAATAGCAGGGCAGGATTTTACTGTTATAGTTGACTATGCACATACACCTGACAGTTTGGAAAATGTCCTAAGAACGATCAAAGAATTTGCAAAAGGAAGTATCACCGCGATTGTAGGCTGCGGAGGCGACCGGGACAAAACAAAGCGTCCTTTAATGGCAGGCATTGCTGCAGACTTAGCGGACTCAGCTATTTTCACGAGTGATAATCCGCGCACAGAGGACCCGCTTCAGATTCTAAGGGATATGGAAGAGGGAGCAGACGAAGGAAGTTATGTGACGATTCCTGACCGAAAAAAAGCAATCGAATATGCAGTTGAGCGTGCAAAAACTAATGATGTTATACTTATAGCCGGTAAAGGCCACGAGACTTATCAAATAATTGGAAAAGACGTGTTTGAATTCGATGATAGAATCGTTGCACGTGATGCGATTAAGGCGGTGAAAAAATGAAACTGGATATTAAGGAACTGGTCGCATTAGCGGACCGCTCATCCGGTAAAAAAGAAAATATTGTATTAGAAAGTGTTTCAAAGGATACGAGACAAAAAACTGAAAACGCACTATACCTGCCAATAGCAGGAGAGCGGTTTGATGGACACGACTTTTTAATGGATGCTATTAAACAAGGGTGCATCGCTACAGTCTGGCAAGAGGGTAAAGAACTTCCTGCCGGGCTTCCAGAGGAATTCCCTGTACTTTACACAAAAGATACAATAGATTACTTGCAAAAAATATCTAAGTATTTCTTGAAAAAAGTTAATCCTGTTGTAGTTGCTGTAACGGGCAGTAATGGTAAAACTACAACTAAGGACATGATTGAAAGCGTGTCTTCTACAAATTTCAAAACATTTAAGACACAAGGAAATTATAACAATCATATTGGTCTTCCTTTAACCATCCTCGCTATGGAAGAAACAACGGAAGTTTTAATACTCGAAATGGGAATGAGCAATTTTGATGAAATTTCCCTTTTAAGTAAAATTGCTGAACCAGATGCTGCAGTTATTACAAACATCGGCGAGAGTCATCTTGAACAGCTTGGCAGCCGAGAAGGCATTGCAAAAGCAAAACTTGAGATTGCTGACGGGTTAAAGCAAGGCGGTCTGCTCATTATTGATGGTGATGAACCGCTTCTTTCACATGTAAAAGGTGAAAATGTTCTTAAAGTCGGTTTCGGAGATTCATGTACGCTTAAATTATCCAACTTGCATACCGACGCACAAGGTGTATCTTTTACATTAGAAGAGGGTACATCTGTGTATCGAATCCCAATGCTTGGGCGCCATAATATTAAAAATGCGGCATATGCAATTGCAATTGGGCATTACTTAAATATAGAAGAAAATAAGATCCAAGAAGGACTTGAAAACCTGAAAGTTACTTCAATGAGATTAGAGATGAAAAAGGGCCGAAATGGTACGCTCCTGATTAACGATGCGTATAATGCGAGTCCCACGAGTATGATAGCTGCACTTTCAACGCTTGCAGAATTAAATGATATCTCCAACAAAGTTGCTGTACTCGGAGATATGTATGAACTCGGTTCTGCTGAAGAGGAAATGCACAGAAAAGTAGCCGATCATGTTGCTCCTTCCATTAAGCATGTGATTACCATAGGAGAAAAAGGCGGCTGGATCGCAGATGAATTAAAGGAACAAAAACGAGAAGACCTTGAAATTGTTCAATGTCTGACAAAAGAAGAAGCGCAGGAACCAATTGAAAAGCTCTTATCGAAAGACACTGCTATTCTTTTTAAAGCATCAAGAGGGATGATTTTAGAAACCCTAATTTCTACATTTACAGAAGAAGAACAGGAGTCGAAAAAATGATTGAGCAAGTTTTACTATTTACATTAGTTTCATCCTTTTTAATAGCGGTATTAAGCTCACCTTTTTTTATACCTTTTTTAAGAAGGCTAAAGTTCGGACAAAGCATTCGGGATGAAGGACCGAAATCTCATCAGAAGAAACAAGGAACACCTACCATGGGTGGAATTGTTATCGTATTAGCTCTAATTGTTGCTACATATGCGATGACTGCAAAGTTTTTTACGATTACAACGGAAACACATCTTCTTCTGCTTGTTACTTTTGGCTATGCACTCATAGGATTTTTAGATGATTTTATTAAAGTTGTAAAGAAAAGAAATCTAGGATTAACTTCTAAGCAAAAGCTTATCGGACAGCTTATCATTGCGGCCCTTTTCTATTTAGGGTTAAAATTAATTGATTTTTCGACGGAAGTTGAAATTCCAGGAACAGAAATTTCGTTTGACCTTGGGTGGTTTTATCCAATCTTTGTATTATTTATGCTGATTGGTGCTTCTAATGCTGTAAATCTTACAGACGGCCTTGATGGTCTTCTTGCGGGAACGGCTGCTATCGCATTCGGAGCATTTGCAGTATTAGCTTCAACAATGCTTCAATTTGAAGCGGCAATCTTCTGTGTTGCAGTTGTTGGTGCGGTTTTAGGATTCTTAGTTTTTAATGCTCATCCTGCAAAAGTGTTTATGGGTGATACAGGTTCACTTGCACTAGGTGGTGCTATAAGCGCGGTTGCAATTTTAACGAAGATGGAAATTTTGCTTGTTATCATTGGTGGAGTTTTTGTAATCGAAACGCTTTCCGTTATGATTCAAGTCACTTCTTTTAAGCTTACAGGCAGAAGGGTCTTTAAAATGAGCCCGCTTCACCATCATTATGAACTATCCGGCTGGAGTGAATGGCGCATCGTTGTTACTTTCTGGCTTGTTGGACTTGTTTTTGCTGCTTTAGGAATTTATTTAGAGGTGTGGATTTAAATGAAAAACAAAGAGTTTTTTAAAGGTAAAAACATTTTAATCGTTGGATTGGCCAAAAGCGGTTTTGCTGCAGCAAAACTGCTTCATTCTTTTGGGGCGAATGTTGCAGTAAACGACAGACAGCCAAGAGAAGGAAATGCGGAAGCAGAAATGCTCGAGCAGATCGGTATTTTTGTAGAGTGCGGCGGACATCCATTAAGCCTGCTTGACGATGACCTTGATTTTTTAGTAAAGAATCCTGGTATCCCTTATGAAAATCCCATAATTGCGGAAGCTGTAAAACGCAATATTCCAGTATATACAGAAGTAGAGATCGCGGGTCTTATTTCTGAAGCATCTATTATTGCCATAACAGGATCTAATGGAAAAACAACAACTACGACACTTATTGGAGAGATGCTAAAGAACAGCAATAAAACACCAGTTGTTGCGGGCAATATCGGCACAGTATTCTCAGAGGTTGCTGCAAAATCAACTCCTCAAGAGATTTTGGTTGCTGAATTATCAAGCTTTCAGCTGATGGGTACTGAAAAATTCAAACCGCAGATCTCTGTCTTTTTGAATTTATTTGAAGCGCATTTGGACTATCATGGCTCAGTTGTTGAGTATGGAAAAGCTAAAGCGAAGATTACCGAGAATCAAGATCAGAACGATTTTGTTATCTACAATGCCGATGATCAGCGTGTAACAGAGCTTATGAAACATTCAAGAGCAAAGCATATTCCTTTTTCGGTTAAAAAACAGCTGAAAGAAGGAGCGTATATTAACGAAGATGCTCTTTATTTCCAGGATAGAAAGGTCATTGAACTGAAAGAAATCGTACTACCTGGAGACCATAACTTATCAAATATTATGGCGGCAGTTGCAGCGTCTATGCTTGCAGGTGCATCAACAGAACAAATTGGTAAAGTGTTAACAACCTTTACTGGTGTAACTCACCGTCTTCAATATGTGGGAGAGGTTGATGGAAGGCGTTTTTATAATGACTCAAAAGCTACGAATATATTAGCAACAAAAGCCGCACTTTCAGCTTTTGAAAAGGATGTTATCCTCCTGGCTGGAGGTCTTGACAGAGGAAATTCATTCGATGATCTCATTCCATCTTTGAAAAATGTAAAAGTACTTGTCACATTCGGTCAGACGGCAGAAAAAATGGCTGATGCAGGAAGACAAGCAGGAATAGAAACGATAAAACGTGCTGATAATGTGGAAGATGCTGTTCCCATGGCATACAGCCATTCAAAAGATGGTGACGTTATATTGCTTTCACCTGCTTGTGCAAGCTGGGATCAATATAAGACTTTTGAACAAAGAGGGGACATGTTTATCAACTCCGTGCATAAACTTAAATAAGGTTTGTACAAATAACAAGAGTTGAGGTGTTTCCCTTTGCCTGCAACGAGATCAACCCCTGATATGATCATGATTATTGTTACACTTATGCTGTTATCCGTAGGAATCATAATGGTCTATAGTGCTAGCGCAGATTTGGGACAGTATAAGATGGATGATTCATTCTTTTTTGTGAAACGGCAAATGTTATTTGCTGGAGTTGGAATTGCAGCGATGTTCTTTATTATGAATATCAACTATATGACTTGGAGAGTATGGTCGAAAATTCTTCTTATCATTTGTTTTTTCCTATTAATCGCTGTATTAATTCCAGGTGTAGGAATGGTTCGCGGAGGTGCAAGAAGCTGGATCGGCGTTGGTGCTTTTTCTATTCAGCCCTCTGAATTTATGAAGTTAGCCATGATTGTCTTTTTGGCAAAATATTTATCCGAACACCAAAAAAAGATCACATCACTTAAAAAAGGGTTGCTTCCTACGCTTTCATTAGTGATGGTCGCCTTCGGAATGATCATGCTTCAGCCTGATCTCGGTACAGGTGCAGTTATGGTTGGAACGAGTATTGTTATGCTTTTCGTTGCCGGTGCTCGAATCTCTCATTTCGTTGGAATGGGGCTAATAGGATTGATTGGCTTTGCAGGATTAATTATTTCAGCTCCGTACCGAATTAAACGGATAACCTCATTTTTAGATCCTTGGAGCGATCCATTAGGCAGCGGTTTTCAGATCATTCAGTCACTGTATGCTCTGGGTCCAGGGGGACTGTTAGGACTAGGTCTGGGACAGAGCAGGCAAAAGTTTGGATATTTGCCAGAACCGCAAACTGATTTTATTTTCGCAATTATATCAGAAGAACTAGGGTTTATCGGTGCTGTTTTTGTATTAATCCTGTTCAGTTTGCTTTTATGGAGAGGTATTAGAATTGCGCTTGGAGCACCTGACCTTTTTGGATCCTTTTTAGCAATTGGCATCATAGGAATGGTCGCAATTCAAGTAATGATCAACATTGGAGTTGTGACAGGACTTATGCCGGTAACCGGGATTACCCTTCCATTTTTAAGCTATGGAGGCTCTTCCCTGACCCTGATGCTTGCCTCGATCGGAGTAATATTGAATATCAGCCGCTACGCGCGGTATTAATACTTGAGTTTCAAAGGAAATTCTCTTATTCTAAACATAGTGAAGATTCAAGGCTACCCTGTCGCATATGACAGGGTATCTTCTTTTTCTTAAGTGTCTTTTTTAAAAGATTCCAGTTATTGGATATTTTTTCAAGATGCTTCTTTGATAAGTTGGTTGGAGCGGAAGGTGCGAGACTCCTGGGGGATCAGCGGGACAGGTGAGACTCCTATCGGCGCAAAGCGCAGAGGAGGCTCACCGCACGCCCCCCCGGAAAGCGAGCATCCTGGAGCGGAAATCAACTACTTCCAATATCATTTCTTAAGACAACATAGCAATAAACATAATTCTTATTTCGAATACTACTTTGTTGATGTTTATCAATCGTTTAAACATTGAAAAGAATAGTGCATAACATATAAATAGAGTTATGCGTGATGAATGTAGGGGGTTTTAGCATGTTAAACCAATTAGCAGATAAGTTAAAGAATGAAGACTTAGGAACCGTATTATTAAATGAACCGTTAAAGAACCACACAACACTAAAAATCGGCGGTCCAGCAGATCTTTATTTCGAACCGAAGAATATTGACGCTCTTAAAAAAGCAGTTGTTTACTTAAAGGAAGCAAATGTTCCTATTCGTGCAATCGGAAGAGGTTCTAATCTCCTTGTCGCAGACGGCGGTATTGAAGGTGCAGTCATCAAAGTAGGGGAGGGGCTGAATCACTTAAAACAAGATGATAACAAGATTACAGTTGGAGGAGGATACTCTTTAATACCTCTTGCTACTTTAATGTCCCGAGAAGCTTTTACAGGACTTGAATTCGCTGCAGGGATTCCTGGCTCTGTAGGCGGTGCTGTATTCATGAATGCGGGAGCGCATGGTTCTGATATGTCTCAAATCGTTGAAAAAGCACTTGTTCTTTTTCCTGACGGAGAACTGAAATGGCTGTCGAACGAAGAACTAGGTTTTTCATATCGTACATCTGTGCTTCAGGAAACAGGCGGAATCTGTGTTGAAGCTGTTTTGGTGTTAGAAAAAGGCGATAAGGAAACAATTATGGCTGAACTTAAAAAGAATAAAGATTATAGAAGGAATACACAGCCTTGGAATTTCCCATGCTGCGGAAGTGTTTTTCGGAATCCTCTGCCTAATTACGCTGGTCAGCTGATTGAATCGTCAGGTCTTAAAGGTACGAAGATCGGCGGTGCGCAAATATCTGAAATGCATGCTAACTTCATAGTAAATACCGGTGATGCTAAAGCACAAGATGTTCTGGAACTTATTCGTTTTATCCAAAAGACAATTAAAGAAAAGCATGGAATTGACATTGAAACAGAAGTTGAAATCATAGGGCGAAATGAATAACAAAAAATTGGATAAATAGTGCTAAATTGGGACTTATCCGTGCTATAATACAGAGAACAAGAGAAAAATGACCAACGACGTTGTAAGCGAAGAATCAGTTTCGTTTAATCCTGATAAATCGGCTGTATATGAAGCCTTTATATGTAGGGCTTGGCGTCTTTAGCCAAGTTCTTTTATTTGATTAAGATTGTTGGGCATTTGGTTTTTTCTTGTACTATATGATAAAACGGAGGAAGAGGATGGACAAGGTGAAGGTTGTCAAGATTGAGGACCGAATTCCGAAGCTGAAAGAACATCGTAAACAAAAAGCGAATCGCCGCCTGATATATTACTTGTCCTTTTTCTTCCTGTTATTAGTGGTCGTTGTATATTTTCAATCTGATTTGAGCCATGTTAAAAAAATCACGGTTTCAGGAAATTACTTTGTAACGGATGATGAGATTTTAAAAAAGAGCCAGATATCAACCAATACAAAGTACTTAAATATATCGGAAGAAAACATACAAAAAAGAATTGATTCAATTTCTGAGATAAGTTCTGTTTCCATTGAAAAGAAATTCTTTAATCATGTTGTGATCAATGTTAAAGAATATCAGCGGGTTGGTTATTTTAAAAAAGACAATACATATTATCCGATGCTGCAAAATGGAAAGATGCTTGAACCTCTTAATAAAAATGAGCGGCCGGTAAATGCTCCTGTTATTGTAAGCTGGAAAGATCCTGAGCAACTGGAGACGATGGCACAGGAACTGCAAAAGCTGCCAGAGGGAATCATTCACCGCATTTCAGAAATTACTCATACGCCTGAATCGGACAACCCTAGTAAACTGACATTATTTATGACAGACGGAAATAAAGTAGTTACTTCAATTTCTAAGTTTTCTGAAAGAATTTCTGCTTATCCTTCTTTGATAAGCGAAATAAAGCCAGATGAAAAAGGTACATTTTACTTAGGAATAAGTACGCGATTTGAACGATACAACCGAGAAGTTACGGAGGAAAAAAATGAGGAAAATTAAAGGGATGCATCTCTTTTTGTCTCTTATCCTTCTAGTTACCGGTTTCATTTTATCCTTCTCCTACCAGAGAGCTCAAGAAGAACAGAAGGAAGCCGTTCAAACTGACGAGTGGAGAAAAGAAGATTCTTTACGCAGCCAAATATTAAATCTTCAAAAAACAAACCGTGAACTGGCAAATGAACTTAAAGGTTTGCAGCAGAGCGTTGAAAAGAAAGAAAATAAATTTGCTGATCAGGAAGAGATCTCTTCTAAACTCGTAGAAGAATTGAAAGAACTGCGAATGGTAGTAGGGAATGTAAAAGTGAAAGGGGAGGGTGTAGAAGTAACACTTCAAGACTCCTCTTATATTCCAGAAGGTGAGAACCCGAATAATTATATTGTCCATGAAGAACATATTAGAAGTGTAATAGATGAACTTCATGTATCAGGGGCAGAAGCAATTGCAATCAATGGCCAGAGAATTTCACATGATACTTATATTGCTTGCATTGGACCTGTTGTAAGTGTTGATGGAAATCAGTACCCAGCACCATTTGTTATTACAGCCATTGGTAACTCATCCGCACTGGATAAATCTCTAAATCTATATATTGTAGATAAAATTGTAAATGATGGTGTGGAAGTAAGAGTGGAACAGGAAAGCGCGATCGAGATGGAGCCATTTATAACAGAAGAGGGATGAGTAAGTTGAAAGATAAACAATTTATGTTTGCAACTATTGCCCTCATTATAGGCGGAATGCTGGCGATCCAGTTTGAGACCACAAATAATCCGATCACAAGAGACACACGAGATCTTTGGGAACTAAGAGCTGATCTGGAGAAAGAAAAACAGCGTCAGCAGGAGCTTAATGAGGAACTACAGCGTTATAGCGAGCTTTTGAATAAGTATAAGACTGAAGGAAAAGACGAAAAAATCGAAGCAATGGAAAAAGCTTTGGCAGATTTAAAAAAACAGGCAGGATTAACTACAGTGAGCGGTCAAGGAATCGTAATGACTATCGAACCTTTTAATGACGAGCTAATTGGAGTAGATCGCCCTCTGCCACAGATTGACCCTGATATGCTTAGAAGACTTGTTAATGAATTGAATAGATATGACGCGAGAGAGATCAGCATCGATGGACAGCGCATTGTATCGAAAACACCGATCCGGGAAGTAAATGGTGACATTTACATAAACAACGAGCCTATTTCAACTTTTCCTATAGAAATCAAAGTACTGGCTAAAAACAATGAGAAACTGCATCAAAAGATTATTGCTTCGCTTGCTGTTGAAGAGTTTATAAGGGAAGACTTCCTTGTAGAATCTGCTCCGGCAGAAAAGGTAATACTGCCAGCATTTGATAAAGAAATAAAGGTGAAGTTTATGAAACCGGCAAAGGAGGAAACATAAGATGTGGTTACCGGTACTTGGACTTTTACTTGGTCTATTATTAGGTTTCATGTCTGATATCCGGGTCCCTCCTGAATACTCAAACTATTTATCAATAGCTGTGCTGGCAGCATTGGATACATTGTTTGGAGGTATCCGTGCTCATCTCCAAGGCAGTTTTGAAGATAAAGTGTTCATTACAGGTTTTTTCTTCAATATTTTACTGGCTGCCGGTCTGGCTTATCTAGGTGTCCACTTAGGTATTGACCTGTATCTAGCTGCAATTTTTGCATTTGGAGTAAGGCTGTTTAACAATATCGCTGTTATCAGGCGACTATTAATCTCAAAATGGTCAGACTCACGTAAAAAGGCCTAAAAAATTTGAAAAAACGGTAAAAAAAAGAGGGATAACCCGTTGTTTGTGGAATTTATTCCATAAATAAGCGAAAATGAAGGAATTTTGTTCATCTTTAACAGATGAAGATTTAATGGATGAAAGGTTAGGAGGTGCCACAGAATGAACAGCAATGAAATTTATGTAAGTTTAGACATCGGTACATCCAATATTAAAGTGATTATTGGAGAAATGACCAGTGAATCCTTTAATGTTATTGGTGTTGGCCATGCGAAATCAGCTGGAATCCGAAAAGGTTCCATTGTAGATATTGATGAAACTGTTCGTTCCATTAGAAAAGCCGTTGAACAGGCAGAAAGAATGCTAGGTATCCCAATTAATGCCGTTATCGTAGGTGTTAAAGGAAACCATATCCAGCTTCAGCCTTGTCACGGAGTTGTTGCAGTATCGAGAGAAGATCGTGAAATTGGCGATGAGGATATTGCTAGGGTAATAGAGGCAGCTCAGGTCATGTCAGTGCCTCCAGAAAGAGAAATCATCGATGTTATTCCACGGCAGTTCATTGTTGATGGAACAGATGAAATCATTGATCCAAGAGGAATGCTTGGGGTACGATTGGAAATGGAAGGAACGGTTATTACCGGTTCTAAAACCATCTTACATAACTTACTTCGATGTGTGGAACGAGCAGGACTTACAGTAGCTGATATTTGTCTTGAACCGTTAGCTACTTCATCAATCGCTCTTTCACGCGATGAAATGGAGCTTGGTGTGGCACTGATTGATATCGGCGGTGGTTCAACTACGCTTTCCGTTTTCGATCAGGGGACGATGCAATTAACTTCAGTTCTTCCGATTGGCGGAGACTTTATTACAAAGGATATTTCAATCGGTTTAAGAACATCTGCTGAAGATGCAGAAAAAATTAAACTAAAACACGGTCATTCTTTTGTCGATTATGCTTCTAAAGATGAAACATTCACCGTGTCGCAGATTGGCTCTTCACAAGAACAGGAAATTTCACAATATGAGCTTTCATTAATCATCGAGGCGCGTATGGCTGAAATTTTTGAAATGATTGATGATGAATTGCATCAGCGCGGATATTCTGAACTCCCAGGCGGTTTTGTCATTACTGGTGGAGTTGCAGCTATTCCAGGAGTATTGGAATTAGCCCAGGATATATTCCAGCAGAATGTAAGGGTTTCATTACCTGATTACATCGGTGTAAGAGAACCGAAGTTTACTGCTGGAGTTGGGCTGATACAATTTACCCACAAAAATATTAAAGTACAAGGAAAAGAAGTTGCTTCTGCATTAGCTGAAGATGCAGGGGAGCCTTTGCCAAAGAAAAAACAGTCCAGCCAGAAGCCGGCACAAGAGAAACAACCCGGCGGAATGAAATCAAAAGTGAAAGACTGGTTTGGTTTATTTTTCGAATAACTTAAGGAACTAGTCATTAGGAGGAACGCTCATGTTAGAGTTTGATATGAATATGGATCAATTGGCAACGATTAAAGTTATTGGTGTTGGCGGCGGCGGAAGCAATGCTGTTAACCGAATGATTGAACACGGAGTACAAGGTGTAGAATTTATTTGTGTGAATACAGACGCTCAAGCTTTGAACCTTTCAAAGGCGCCTGTAAAAATGCAGATTGGCACAAAGTTAACAAGAGGACTTGGAGCAGGAGCAAATCCTGATATCGGTAAAAAGGCTGCTGAAGAAAGCCGCGAACAGATCGAAGAAGCTCTTGCTGGGGCAGATATGGTGTTCGTAACGGCTGGAATGGGCGGAGGAACTGGAACAGGTGCAGCGCCAGTAGTTGCTGAAATCGCTAAAGATTTAGGCGCATTAACAGTTGGTGTTGTAACGAGACCTTTTACTTTTGAAGGCCGTAAACGTTCTACGCAGGCAGTTGGAGGAATTTCTGTATTAAAAGAAAAAGTGGATACACTTATCGTAATTCCGAATGATCGACTATTAGAAATCGTTGATAAAAATACACCAATGCTTGAAGCATTCCGTGAAGCAGATAACGTACTTCGTCAAGGTGTACAAGGTATCTCTGACTTAATCGCTGTACCAGGTTTGATTAATCTGGACTTTGCAGACGTTAAGACAATTATGACTGAACGCGGATCTGCACTGATGGGTATCGGTGTTGGCACAGGTGAAAACCGTGCAGCAGAAGCAGCAAAAAAAGCCATTTCATCTCCGCTTCTTGAAACGTCAATCGACGGAGCAAAAGGTGTATTGATGAACATTACTGGTGGAGCTAACTTAAGTCTCTACGAAGTAAACGAAGCTGCTGATATTGTTTCATCAGCATCCGACCCAGAAGTAAACATGATCTTTGGTTCTGTAATTAACGAAGAATTAAAAGATGAAATCCTTGTTACTGTAATCGCAACTGGTTTTGATGAGAACGAAAAGCTTGTGAACAATCAGCAAAGAGCTGAGCGTCCAAGAATGCAGCAATCTCCGGCATCTAATCAATCTCATTCAACCCAAAGCCAGCCGCAATCACAAGGTCAGTCTCAATCACAGTCACGTGAGGAAAGCCAGTCTGAATCAAGAAGCAATAACTCTTATTCAAATGCTGATTCAGATACGTTGGATATCCCGACATTCTTGCGTAACCGCAGCCGTAACAGAAGAAGATAGATACAAAAATAAAAGCATGTTCTCTTCAATAGAGAGCATGCTTTTTTTATTTTTAAAACCACTTATCTAAAAGAAGTCTTCGTATTCATGGTTGTTTTGTTAGTAGTTGATTTCCGCTCCAGGTTGCACGCTTTCTGCGGGGCGTGCGGTGAACCTCCTCCCGCTTTTCGCCATTAGAAGTCTCCACCTGACCGCTCGTCCGGCAGGAGTCGGCAACCTTGCGCTCCAATCAACTTGCATAAGAAGAAAACAAAAATACAGTAAAAATTTAGAAGTAACAATCTTCTAGAAGATGATGATAAAAAGATCGTTGCAACAAAGAGATATGTAAGAAGTTCCTCTTTGAAAGTTAATTGGAGCGGAAGGGCGAGACTCCAGCAGGATGAGTGGGACAGGTGAGACCATTAATGACGCAGAGCTGCGAATAGGCTCACCGCACACCCTGTGGAAAGGGAGCCCTGGAGCGGAAATTAACCTCATTCAAGAACAGTAAGGATTACAAAAATATTCTTTAGTATTTGTCATATTCTTGTCCCAAAAACGTATATCTAGCATATAAGCTTTTTTGACAAAAAAAGAGAAAATAAGAACAATACTTCTCTCATAAACTGACAGACTTTCAAACAACCTATACGTTATACTAATTTCAAAATTAAGAAAGGAGAAAACCAATGACCCTATATTTGGATGTCATTTGGTTTCTTAATTTCTGCATTGATTATGTATTGATCTCGTTAACAGCCTATGTTTTAAAACGCAATGCATCGAAAAAGAGAATCCTTCTTGCCTCTCTTCTTGCATCCAGTTACGTCGTTTTAGTTGTCTATCCAGAACTGTTGGTTTTCTCACAGCCTTTAGTAAAGTTTATTTTGTCTATAGCTATCATGATTACTGCTTTTGGCTTTAAACGTATTCGATTTGTGGTGAAAAATGTAGCGATGTTCTATTTTGTTTCCTTTGTAACGGGTGGCGGAATTTTTGCACTTCACTATTTTATGCAGAGTGATGCCGTGATTATGAATGGTGTGATTTCAACCAAAAGTACAGGAATGGGTGATCCGGTAAGCTGGTTATTTGTAGCGGCAGGTGTACCAGCTTTATGGTATTTTTCTAAGAAAAGAGTGGATGACATTACTGTGGAAAAAATGGATTCCAACAGTCTTGTCAAAGTGAAAATCTCTATTGGAGAAATCATTATTTACGCAAATGGACTTATTGATACAGGTAATAAATTATACGATCCCATTTCAAAAATGCCCGTTATGATTTTAGACATGAACATCCACAGTTCTGAATTTCCAGACGCCATTCAATCAGCTGCAAAAGATGTGATGTCAATTGGTACTGAGGATGATGATCATCCTTGGATCAGCAGATTGCGAATCGTTCCGTATCGTTCTGTAGGACATCAGCAATTTCTTGCGTGCTTAAAGCCAGATCGGATTGAAATTGAAAAAGATGATATTACAGTTTGCTCACCGCCAGGCCTTGTTGGATTAAGCTGGACTTCATTATCAAGCGAGGGCCAGTTCGATGCCATTGTGCATCCGAAAATGTATCTTCAACATGTACAAGCGTCATAGAAATCACTTGATGTGAAAGGGGAGTAAAAATGATCAGCAAATTGCGACTAAGGGTAACGATGTTTTGGTATAAGCTTTTATTTAAGCTTGGCTTAAAATCAGATGAAATTTATTACATTGGCGGCAATGAGGCGCTGCCTCCTCCATTAAGTAAAGAAGAAGAAGCAGTTTTGCTCGAAAAACTGCCTTCAGGTGATCAAGCTGCCAAGTCTCTTTTAATCGAAAGAAACTTGCGTCTTGTTGTTTACATTGCCAGAAAGTTTGAAAACACAGGAATAAATATCGAGGACTTAATAAGTATAGGTACGATAGGTTTAATTAAAGCTGTAAATACGTTTAATCCAGAAAAAAAGATAAAGCTTGCCACATATGCCTCCAGATGTATTGAGAATGAAATATTGATGTACCTGCGGCGAAATAACAAAACACGTTCTGAAGTATCCTTTGACGAACCTTTAAATGTGGATTGGGATGGCAATGAACTGCTGCTTTCAGATGTTCTGGGGACTGAAGACGATATTATTACGAGAAGAATCGAAGCAAATGTTGACCGGAAACTTTTATTAAAAGCTCTATTTACACTCAATGACAGAGAGAAACAGATCATGGAACTCCGATTCGGCCTCTCAGGTGGAGAAGAAAAAACACAAAAAGATGTAGCGGATATGCTGGGTATTTCTCAATCTTATATCTC
The DNA here is from genome assembly GCF_001999465.1 of Fictibacillus arsenicus. Classification (GTDB taxonomy): domain Bacteria; phylum Bacillota; class Bacilli; order Bacillales; family Fictibacillaceae; genus Fictibacillus; species Fictibacillus arsenicus. The sequence goes on along the minus strand of NZ_MQMF01000002.1, from coordinate 139,923 downwards.
TAGGCTAGAGAAGAGAATTATTAAAAGGCTACAAAAAGAATTTAATAAAATGGTTTAGACATTATTCTATATAGGTTATTGAATCATTAACTACTTTAATCAAATTTACAATTGCATAAATTTCCCTCCATTCGGTGATACTTAATTTGAAATTAGCTCCCGGCAGGAGGGAAAAGACTTGACAAGAAATAAAGTTGAGATTTGCGGAGTTGACACATCAAAGCTTCCTGTTTTAAAAAATCCAGAGATGCGGATCTTGTTTGATAAAATGCATAAGGGTGATCCCGATGCGCGAGAAACTCTGGTGAATGGAAACCTCAGGCTCGTACTGAGTGTGATTCAGCGATTCAACAACCGCGGAGAGCATGTTGATGATTTATTTCAAGTAGGGTGTATTGGCCTCATGAAGTCAATTGACAATTTTGATCTTGGTCAAAATGTTAAGTTTTCTACCTATGCTGTACCGATGATTATTGGTGAAATTCGGCGTTATCTTCGGGACAATAACCCAATACGTGTTTCGAGAAGCTTAAGAGATATTGCTTATAAAGCATTGCAAGTTCGTGACCAGCTCATGAATAAATTATCCCGGGAGCCAACAGCACAGCAGATTGCAGAAGCACTGGATGTACCAAAAGAAGAAGTCGTTTTTGCACTTGATGCCATCCAAGATCCTGTATCATTGTTTGAACCCATCTATAATGATGGAGGAGATCCAATTTTTGTAATGGATCAGATCAGTGATGATAAAGCGAAAGACATGCAATGGATCGAAGAAATCGCTTTAAAAGAAGGTATGAGACGTTTAAACGACAGAGAAAAAATGATATTAACTATGCGGTTCTTTCAAGGGAAGACACAGATGGAAGTGGCAGATGAAATTGGCATCTCCCAGGCCCAAGTGTCAAGACTTGAAAAAGCAGCGATATCACAGATGAACAAAAATATACAAAGCAGCTAAAACCCGTAGATTTACGGGTTTTTTTTATTACTGTGAACATGAAACTGCTTGGTCCTTCATATAATGAAAACAGAAAGGCGGGTTGTGACATGAACAAAATATCAGACTTTCAAGTTAAAGACGTTGTTAACGTAGCAAACGGAAAAAAACTAGGTCATATTGCTGATCTTGAAATTAATTTAAATACAGGAAAGATTGACGCAATCATCATTCCTGGTGCAGGGAAAATGCTTGGCTTTTTTGCAAGAGAAAATGATATTGTCATTCCATGGCGCAACATCGTTAAAATAGGTGCAGACGTAATACTCGTCAGGCATATGGAAGCAAGTGAATTAAACGAATACGTAAAAGAGCCGTTTGATCAATTGAAATAAACGGTTCTTTTTTTCTTTATTCGTTAAAATTGTGGTAAAATAAAGATAAAACTTTCCAGGAGGAATACATAGAAATGAAGACATTTAAACAAACTGGAAAGCACCTTGTTATAGAAGAATGGCAAAAAGAGAATTCATTTATTACCGCTGGTTTCACGATGCGTGATGGAGGGTATAGTCCAATGCCTTTCAACTCATTGAACATGGGATTTCATGTTAATGATGATCCCCGCTATGTACAAGATAACCGCAAAGCATTTGCCGATGAAATTAATTTCCCGGTTCAATATTGGGTAGGTTCAAAACAGGTTCATGGCACTCATATTGAAAAAGTTACAGAAGAAGACCGAGGCAAAGGCTCAATGGATTTTGAAACTGCTATCTCAGATGCGGACGGTTTGTACACAAAAGATGAGAACGTACTATTAACTTCTCTATATGCTGATTGTGTTCCGCTGTACTTTTATTCACCAAAAAACAACTTGGTCGGTCTTGCTCATGCTGGATGGCGTGGGACAGTTGGGAAAATCGGCCCTAAAATGGTCGAGCTTTGGTGTGAAAAAGAGAATGCAGACATTCATGACATTAGGGCAGCAATCGGCCCAGCAATAGGTGAATGCTGTTATGAAGTGGATGAAAAGGTTATTCGTGAAGTGAAAGAAGCATTGAAGAAAGATGAAGATCCTGATGTATTCACAGCAAATAATAATGAAAGATATCAATTAAACTTACAAAAATTAAATGAGATCCTACTTTTGCAAGCCGGAGTACTTCCAGAAAACATCATAGTCTCCCAGCAATGTACGAGCTGTGAAAATTCTTTGTTCTTTTCACACCGGAAAGATAATGGCAAGACGGGCAGAATGATGAGTTTTATAGGCAGGAAAGGAGTTAAGTAATCGTTTGAACATATTAGAAAATAAAGAAAAGATATTAGATAAGATTCAAGCTGCATGCATGAAAAAAAACAGGTCTTCAAAGGGCGTTAATCTAGTTGCAGTAACGAAATATGTAAGTAACGAAACGACGAAGAATGCTGCATTGGCAGGCGTGGAACATATCGGTGAGAACCGTATTGAAGGATTGATTGAAAAAAAGGAATATCTGGCAGACATGAATGTGAAATGGCATTTTATCGGCACACTTCAGTCTCGTAAAGTAAAAGACATTATTAATCATGTTGATTTTATCCATTCCTTAGACCGGCTCAGCTTGGCAAAGGAAATTCAAAAAAGAGCTGACAAGACGATTTCCTGTTTTGTACAAGTTAATGTAGCTGAAGAAGATTCAAAACATGGTCTAGCAGTAAAAGAAGTGATTAGTTTTGTCGATAAACTAAAAGACTACGATAAAATTAAAGTTGTAGGCCTTATGACAATGGCACCTTTTACAGAAGATGAATCGGTCGTAAGAAATGTATTCTCAACGTTAAAACAATTGCAAATAGACATTCAAAATAAAGATTTTTCTCATGCACCATGTGAGGAGCTTTCTATGGGAATGTCAAATGACTATGTGATAGCAGTTGAAGAAGGAGCAACCTTTGTTCGAATTGGAACAGACTTAGTAGGAAAAGAATTTTAGGAGGTGGAATCGATGGGAATCAAAACAAAGTTTAAGCGTTTTTTTGATCTAGAAGATGATTATGAATATGAAAATGAATATGAAGAAGAGTCTTTGGCTGAAGAGGAAGAGATTACACCATCTCATACGAAAAAAGGCAAGCCGAATGTTGTGAGCTTGCAAAGTATCCAGCAGCAGGTTAAGGTTGTTCTTGTTGAGCCGCGCGTTTATGCTGAAGCTCAAGATATAGCAGATCAGCTGAAAAATCGAAGAGCGGTAGTTATGAATTTGCAAAGAATTCCGCATGATCAAGCAAAACGAATCGTAGACTTCTTATCAGGGACTGTTTATGCGATAGGCGGAGATATCCAAAAGCTCGGACCAAATACATTTTTGTGCACGCCTGAAAACGTAGATGTTTCCGGTACGATCTCAGAAATGATGGACGAAGACTAAATCAGGCAGGTGAAATTTATTGGTATACGAAATTGCAAACGTAGTTCAGACGCTTATACAAATCTACTATTACATGATAATAGGGTACATACTTCTATCTTGGTTTCCAAACGCTAGAGAGTCTTCAATCGGTCAAGTTATTGGAAGGCTTGTAGAACCTTATCTCTCTCCGTTCCGAAAGATTATTCCGCCTTTAGGGATGATTGACCTTTCACCAATCGTAGCGCTGATGTCACTTCACTTTGCACAATATGGTGTAAGAGCTGTTGCTAGAATGCTCGCTGGCTCCTTTTAAGGCTTCTTTATGAGCATTTATCAGCACTACCGGCCAGAGGAACATGAGTTTGTTGATCGTGTAATGAGATGGAAATCGGAAACTGTGGAACGATACAGTCCGAAGCTGACTGATTTCCTTGATCCGCGTGAACAGGAAATTGTTAAAACGATCGTAGGAAACGATTCAGACGTACGCCTCTCTTTATGGGGAGGCTCTTCTTTTTCCGAACGAAAAAGAGCACTTCTTTTCCCGGAGTATTATGAAGCAGCACAAGATGATTTTCAACTCGTCTTTTATGATATTGTCTATCCATCAAAGTTCACTCAAATCGAGCATCGCGACGTACTTGGCGCTTTGATGAATATAGGAGTAAAAAGAGGCAAGTATGGCGATATCCTTATAACCGGAGATAAGGTGCAATTTGTCTGTGCAGCTGAAATATCAGGTTTTATCGAACTGAACCTTACCAAAATTGGTAAATCAGGAATTAAGCTGCATCATATAAAAAGTAATGACTTGATGGAAATTAAAACAGATTACGATGAAAGAAATGGAACGGTTTCTTCTCTCCGGTTGGATGTTATTGTTGCAGAGATCTATAACCTGTCACGTTCTAAAGCATCGCCTTTAATACAGCAAGGCCGCGTTAAATTAAATCATAAAATTACAGACCAGGCTGCGGCAGAAGTAATGGAAGGTGATGAACTCTCAGTAAGAGGTTTTGGCAGGAGTAAATTATTCGCTATTGAAGGTATGACTAAGAAAGAAAAATGGCGGATCCGGTACGGACTTTTAAAATAATTTCTGGGAATAGAAGGAATGACAGACATTTTGTCGAAATTAGGTAGAAAATAATGCATCTATGGAGGTGGCTGTTTTGCCTTTAACGCCGTTGGATATTCATAATAAGGAATTTACAAGAGGTTTCAGAGGGTATAGTGAAGATGAAGTGAATGACTTTTTAGATCAAGTCATCAAAGATTACGAAGCGGTTATTCGTGAAAAGAAAGATTTAGAGGAAACAGTTTCCAAGCTTGAAGAAAAGATTTCATACTTTAAAAACATTGAAGAAACGTTGAATAAATCCATTCTAATTGCACAAGAAACTGGTGAAGAGGTTAAGCGTACAGCTTCAAAAGAAGCACGTTTGATCGTAAAAGAAGCCGAAAAGAACGCTGACAGAATTATCAATGAATCGTTATCGAAGTCTAGAAAGATTTCAATGGAAATCGATGAATTGAAGAAGCAATCATCTGTATATCGCACACGATTTAGAATGTTGATCGAAGCACAGTTAGAGATGCTAAAGAATGATGACTGGGATTCTTTAAACGCTCCTGAAAATCTTGAAGGCTATGAACTTCAGGAAGTAAAGACAGAAGCTTGACATTCATTTAAAAAATCGCATATACTTTTGTAAGATTAATATGTGACGAAGACGGGGACAGTAAGATACTTTTCTCTATTTATAGCGAACCAGGAAAAGGTGCAAGCCTGGTATAGAGTGGTATTTGAAGATCACCCCTGAGTTCCTGTACTGAAAAACATTAGTAAGTTCAGGCGCTTCATCCACGCTACGGATGACTAAGCGGGTTTTGACTAATCAGAGCCTATTAGGGTGGTACCGCGGGTTAACCTTCTCGTCCCTACTGTAATAGTAGTGGGCGAGAAGGTTTTTTATTTGGCTCTTTTTCTGAAAAATAGTTGCGAAGTATTTTGTCACTTTTCTTCATGGGCAAGTTGATTGGAGCAGAAGGATGTGAGACTCCTGCGGGATCAGTGGGACAGGTGAGACTCCTAATGGCGCAAAGCGCAAGGAGGCTCACCGCCCGCCCCGCGGAAAGCGAGCATCCTGGAGCGGAAATCAACCACTTACAAGGACAACATATATTGCGGAAAACAGCCTTTTATTTTTACGGTAACGATATTAAGGAGGAAAAGCAATGAATTATAAAGACACTCTTTTGATGCCTAAAACGGAGTTCCCTATGCGCGGAAATCTTCCGCAGCGTGAACCTGTTGTTCAGGAGAAATGGAATGAATTAAATATCTACGAAAAAGTTATGGAAAAAACGAAGGATCTGCCGCCTTTTATCCTTCATGATGGTCCTCCTTATGCAAATGGTGATATTCATATCGGCCACGCTGAGAATAAGATTTTAAAAGATATCATCGTCCGTTTTAAATCGATGACCGGCCACTATTCTCCATATGTTCCTGGATGGGATACACATGGGCTGCCGATTGAAACGGCTCTGACAAAGAGCGGAAAAGTAAAAAGAAAAGAGCTCACAGTTGCTGAGTTCCGTAAACTTTGTGAAGAGTATGCATTAAAGCAAGTGGATCATCAGCGTGAACAATTTAAACGTCTAGGTGTTCGCGGTGATTGGGAGAATCCTTATATCACGCTTAATAAAGGATATGAAGCTAGACAGATCGAAGTTTTTGGTGAGATGGCTAAAAGAGATCTTATTTACAAAGGATTAAAGCCTGTTTACTGGTCGCCTTCATCAGAATCAGCGTTAGCTGAGGCTGAGATCGAGTATCAAGATAAGCGTTCTGCTTCCATCTATGTAGCATTTGATGTGAAAGATGGAAAGGGAGTTTTGGATGCAGATGAAAAACTCGTGATCTGGACAACTACTCCATGGACGATTCCTGCAAACCTAGGTATTTCTGTTCACCCTGAATTAGATTATGTTTCTGTTCAAACAGAGAACGGAAAATATGTTGTAGCTGAAGCTTTAGTAGAATCTCTTAAGAAAGAATTTGAGTGGGAACAAGCTGAAATTGTTAAGCGATTTAAAGGTGCAGAAATTGAACATGCGATTGCAAGCCATCCGCTTTATGGACGTGATTCACTTGTTATGCTTGGTGATCACGTAACAACTGATGCAGGTACAGGGTGTGTTCATACAGCTCCAGGACACGGAGAAGATGACTTCCTTGTAGGTAAACGCTACGGATTAGACGTATTATGCCCTGTAGACGACCGAGGTGTAATGACAAAAGACGCTCCTGGTTTTGAAGGTCTGTTCTATGATGAAGCAAATAAACCAATTACTGAGCAGCTGCAGGAAAAAGGTGCATTATTAAAGCTTTCGTTTATCACTCACTCCTATCCTCATGACTGGAGAACGAAGAAACCAGTAATTTTCCGAGCAACTGCTCAATGGTTCGCTTCTATTAAAGGAATTCGTGATGATATGCTTCGTGCGATTGAAGAAGTGAACTGGGTTCCTACTTGGGGTGAGACTCGACTTCACAACATGATCAAAGATCGTGAAGACTGGTGTATTTCCCGTCAGCGTGCATGGGGTGTGCCGATTCCGGTATTCTATGGTGAAGATGGCGAAGCGATCCTTACTGAAGAAACGATCGCTCACGTTGTAGAACTGTTTAGAGAGCATGGTTCTAACGTGTGGTTCGAAAGAGAAGCGAAAGATCTTCTTCCTGAAGGGTTCACTTCACCTCATAGTCCAAATGGCCGTTTTTCTAAAGAAACAGATATCATGGATGTTTGGTTTGATTCTGGAACATCACACTGGGGTGTTCTAGAAGAAAGAGAGAACTTAGTTCGTCCGGCAGACCTTTATCTTGAAGGATCTGACCAATATCGCGGCTGGTTTAACTCGTCACTTTCTACATCTGTTGCGATCACTGGAAAAGCTCCTTATAAAGCAGTACTCAGCCATGGATTTGTTCTCGATGGTGAAGGAAGGAAGATGAGTAAATCAATCGGTAATACTTTGGATCCGATCAAGGTGATGAAGCAGCTAGGTGCTGATATCATCAGACTTTGGGTTTCTTCTGTAGATTATCAGTCAGATGTGCGTGTATCTGATGATATTTTAAAGCAGGTAGCTGAGGTTTACCGTAAAATTAGAAATACACTTCGTTTCTTATTAGGAAACCTGCACGGATTTGATCCAAAACAGCATGCAGTTGCATTTGAAGATATGCCTGACCTTGAAAAATATATGATGGTTAAGCTGGATCAAGTCGTTGCAAAAGTTAAAAAAGCTTACGAAGAGTATCAGTTCATTACTGTTTATAATACGATCCATAACTTCTGTACGATCGAGTTAAGTTCTTTCTATCTGGATATGGCAAAAGACACGCTTTATATCCAAGCTGAAGATGATCATAAACGCAGAAGCATTCAGACTGTGTTATATGAGTCACTCATGGCTTTAACAAAACTTTCTGCACCTATTTTATCTCACACTGCAGATGAAGTTTGGGAATACATTCCTGGAGTTGAAGAAGTGAGTGTTCAACTGACTTCTGTGCCAGAAGAGAAGAACTACAAAGGTACTGAGCAGCTTGAAAAAGATTGGGATCTGTTTATGGATGTGCGTGATGAAGTGCTAAAAGCTCTTGAAGAAGCGAGAAGCCAAAAGACGATCGGTAAATCACTTACTGCATCTATTACGCTTTATCCAACTGAATCGCTTAAGCCTTGGCTTAAGAGCGTTGAAGATTTAAATAAATTATTTATCGTTTCAAAAGCGGAAGTTGGCGGCGTGAAATCGGAAGCACCAGAAAATGCGTCTTCCTTTGAACATGTGGCTGTATCAGTAACTTCAGCGGAAGGTGAAACATGTGAACGCTGCTGGGTTGTTTCAGAAGAAGTTGGCAAAAATGACAATCATCCAACACTTTGTGCAAGCTGTGCAGAAATCGTTGAAAAGAATTATGCATAACTGTTAAAGAAATCCCGCGCTAGCGCGGGATTTTTCTTTTTAAGATAGTGCAGAAATAATCCGGTGAATGGGTAAATTAAATTGTAGAACATCCGATGGCTGTGCTACAATTCAAAAAGACATATTTAATATATCGGAGGAGTTCTATTGTTTTATTATCTTTTGGCCTTGTTAATGTTCGCGGCTGATCAAGCGACAAAATGGATGATTGTTAAAAAAATGGACCTCGGCCAGTCTATACCTGTCATTGATCAAGTATTATACATAACCTCACATCGAAACAAAGGGGCTGCATTCGGTATTCTACAAGATCAGCGGTACTTTTTTATTATCATAACGATTATTGTAGTCGGAGCTGTCATCTATTATTTACAGAAGCATGCTACTGACAGATTGCTTAAAACAGCACTTGCCCTTGTTCTTGGAGGCGCATTAGGAAACTTTATCGATCGTCTTCTTCGCGGAGAAGTCGTTGATTTTGTTGATGTATATATCGGAAGCTATGATTTCCCAATTTTTAATGTGGCAGACAGTGCCTTAGTAATCGGTGTAGGTTTGATTTTTATTCAAAGTTTTATGGAAAGCAAACAGAAGGAGACAGAAAATGAGTAAATTTGAATATACGGTAACCACTGAACAAGAAGGGAACCGTATTGATAAAGTTTTATCTGATGTCCAGGATGAATGGTCACGGTCTCAGATTCAAAATTGGATTAAAGATAAAATTGTATTGCTGAACGATAAACCCGTTAAATCAAATTATAAATGTGTAACAGGTGATATTGTTGAAATCGAAATTCCTGAACCTCAGGAACTGGACGTTGTTCCAGAGGAAATGGATCTTGATGTTGTTTATGAAGACTCAGATGTCCTTGTTGTGAATAAACCAAGAGGGATGGTTGTACACCCTGCGCCAGGACACTATAACGGTACACTTGTTAATGGTCTGATGGCACATTGCAAAGATTTATCTGGTATCAACGGTGTTCTGCGCCCTGGTATCGTACATCGTATTGATAAGGATACATCAGGATTATTAATGGTTGCCAAAAATGATATGGCCCACGAATCACTCGTTAGCCAGCTTAAGGACAAAACAACAACAAGAATTTACAAAGCGATCGTTCACGGGGTTATGCCTCATGATCAAGGAACAATTGATGCTCCGATCGGCCGGGATAAAAGTGACCGCCAAAAAATGACCGTAACGGATGACAATAGCCGAAATGCTGTTACACATTTTAATGTTATAAAACGATTTACTAACTATACATTTGTTGAATGCCAGCTTGAGACTGGTAGAACGCACCAGATCCGTGTTCATATGAAGTATATTGGTTTCCCATTAGCAGGAGATCCGAAATACGGTCCATCTAAAACACTTCCAATTGAAGGACAGGCACTTCATGCTCAAACTTTGGGCTTCAATCACCCAAGAACAGGTGAATATATGGAATTTGAAAGAGAAATTCCTTCTGAAATGAGCGAGCTATTGGATTTGTTAGAGAAAAGAAGTTGACAAAGGGAACACTGTTTGTCATAATCAATGTAACTTAAATAGTCCTTTAACTTTAGTCCCGTGAGGCTGAGAAGGAAACGTTGTTAAAGAGAATCCAACAGGGATTACTCTATCCTCTCGTCATGCGTGACGGGGGGATTTTTTTATGCAAACGATGACTGTTAAAGGGATCTTGGAAAAAAGGAGGGGGCATTATGTCAAAGACAGTTTTAATGGATGACCAGGCAATCAGAAGAGCGTTGACTCGAATCGCTCATGAAATTATCGAGCGAAACAAAGGAGTCAAGAACATTGTATTAGCCGGCATAAAAACCCGTGGCGAGTTTCTTGCAAAAAGACTTGCTGAAAGAATCGAGCAAATTGAAGGCAATGCAGTTTCAGTAGGTGTGATTGATATTACGCTTTACAGAGATGATCTGAGAATCAAGACAGAAAATCAGGAGCCTGAGCTAAAAGGAACTGATATTCCTGTAGAAGTATCAGACAAAAAAATTATCTTAGTAGATGATGTTCTTTATACAGGAAGAACCGTAAGAGCTGCAATGGATGCAATTATGGATCTTGGACGAGCTTCCAGCATACAGCTTGCCGTATTAATTGACAGAGGACACCGGGAACTGCCGATCAGAGCAGACTATGTTGGCAAAAACGTTCCAACTTCAAGTGAAGAAGTTATTTCAGCTTCACTGATCGAAGTGGACGGACTTGATGAAGTAGCAATCTCAACAAATAAATAATTGACCCTTTAAATTCAGTCCAGAGAGGCTGGCAAGGGAGGTAATAAAACACGCACTGAAAGATCTGTGTGTGCGTGTGCCTCCACGGCCTCTTTTGCTAAAGCAAGAGAGGTTTTTTTATGGAAAGAATGCTTTTAAAAATGGGAGGTCATTCATAATGGATAACAATACAAAGGCAATTTTAGATGTACATGAAAAACCATCACCGGTTCAATGGCTTACATTAAGCCTGCAGCACTTGTTCGCAATGTTTGGTGCAACAGTGCTTGTACCGTTCTTAGTAGGACTTCATCCTGGAGTAGCACTTGTATCAAGCGGACTGGCAACACTTGCGTACCTCCTTGTAACTAGAGGGCAGATTCCTGCCTACCTCGGATCGAGCTTCGCATTTATAACGCCGATCTTAACTGTTAAAGCATTTGGGGGTCCTGAAGCAGCTATGCTTGGAAGCTTCCTTGCAGGTCTAGTATACGGAGTGGTCGCACTGCTCATTAAAGGTTTCGGATTTAAGTGGCTGATGCGTATTCTGCCTCCAGTAGTGGTCGGACCTGTCATTATCGTAATCGGACTTGGACTTGCAAATGTTGCTGTAGGAATGGCAATGAATGTACCCGGAACTGAAAACTACAGCTTAACTCACTTTACGGTTGCCCTATTTACACTGGCAGTGACAATCATTTGCTCCATCTTTTTTAGAGGAATCTTAGGAATCATTCCAATCTTAATCGGAATTATCGCTGGATATACATTCGCTTACTTTAGAGGCCTTGTTGATTTTACAAAAGTAGCAGAAGCAAAATGGATTCAAGCTCCTGATTTCATCGTACCGTTCGTATCGTACACTCCTGACTTTTCATGGAGTATCGCGATGATCATGATGCCTGTTGCAGCAGTAACGATTGCTGAACATATCGGACATCAGCTTGTATTATCAAAAGTAGTCGGACGCAATTTTATTGAAAAGCCAGGACTTCATCGCTCTATTTTAGGAGATGGACTTGGAGTCATGATTGGTTCCATGATCGGCGGACCGCCAGTAACGACTTACGGCGAGAACATTGGAGTATTAGCAATCACTCGAGTTTACTCGGTTTTCGTAATAGGAGGTGCTGCAGTGACAGCTATCCTGTTCGGATTCTCAGGGAAAGTAACAGCCTTAATCAGCACGATCCCAACTGCTGTAATGGGCGGAGTATCGATTCTCTTGTTTGGAATCATCGCTTCATCTGGATTAAGAATGCTTGTAGATAACAACATCGACTTTGGAAATAAAAGAAACCTGATTATTTCATCTGTCATTCTTGTGACTGGAATCGGAGGAGCGGCACTTAAGATTAATGCAAACTTTGAGATCGCTGGAATGGCACTCGCAACATTGATCGGAATCTTCTTGAATCTGGTACTGCCAGGCAAAGAAGATGACAATGAGTTAATGAATAAAATGTTTAAAACGAACGGTAACGACACAGCTGCATAATACACCTTTTAATTAAGTACGAGAGACTTAAAAGGGTGAACTTTAATAAGAGAACGTTGATTCTTTTGTTAAGAGCACCCTGAAAAAACTTTCAGGGTGCTATTTTTATGTAAAAGGAGAGTTTTGGATGAATCATCTGCTATCAATGAATGAATTGTCTATAGAAGAAATCCAGTATATTTTAAATCTTGCTGAAGAATTTAAAGGCGGTAAACAAGAGAAAGCCTTTGATCAGAAGCTGATCGCAAATTTATTTTTTGAGCCAAGTACGAGAACAAGGTTTAGTTTTGAAGCTGCTGAACACAAGCTTGGTATGAAGCCTATGAATGTTGAAGTAAGCGGATCAAGTGTTCAAAAAGGAGAATCACTTTACGACACGTTACGAACACTTGAGGAAATTGGAGTTTCCGGGTTTGTAATCAGACATCCCGAAGACCGCTACTTTGATGGCTTAGCTGAAAAAATAAACGTGCCGATTATCAATGCAGGTGATGGATGCGGCAATCATCCGACTCAATCACTTTTAGATCTGTTAACGATTCAACAAGAATTTATCGTCATACAGGGCTTAACTGTGGTCATTGTCGGAGATATTCTTCACAGCCGAGTTGCTCGCTCTAATGCGGAAGTTCTTCGGAAAATGGGTGCGAGAGTGCTATTTTCTGGACCTGAAGAATGGTTTGTTGATGAATGGAAAGATGATTTCATTCCGATGGATGAAGCAGTGGAAGCGGCTGATGTAGTAATGATGCTAAGAATACAGCATGAAAGACACAGTGCAAGCATGCTGCTGACAAAGGAAGAATATCACAAGCAATATGGTTTAACGGTAGAACGCGAACGAAGAATGAAGGAACATAGCATTATCATGCATCCAGCTCCAGTAAACCGCGGAGTTGAAATAGCGGATGAACTTGTGGAATGTGATCGCTCCAGAATATTTAAGCAAGTTCAAAATGGAGTCTTCATCCGGATGGCTGTACTTAATTGGTCACTACAATCAAACCAGGAGGCGGTAAACAATGGGTTATTTATTGAAAAACGCTAGTATTTTAGACGGGAATAACAAATTGATCAAAACAGATATCCTGATTGAAAAAGATGTGATTAAAAAAATTGTAGTGAACATTCCACCTGATCAGCATGAAGTTGTCGAAGCAGAAGGAAAACTTGTTACACCTGGTTTTGTAGATCTGCATGTTCATTTAAGAGAGCCCGGCGGTGAAAATAAAGAAACGATTGAGACTGGAACAAAAGCGGCTGTAAAAGGCGGGTATACAACGCTGGCTGCCATGCCGAATACACGGCCAGTTCCAGATACGATTGAAACGATGGAATTTGTTCAGCAAAGAATTAAAGAAACGGCGAGCTGCAGAGTTTTGCCTTATGCTTCAATCACTACTCGCCAGATCGGCAAAGAATTAACCGATTTTAGCGGGCTATTAAAAAAAGGAGCCTTTGCATTTACAGATGATGGAGTAGGAGTTCAATCAGCAGGTATGATGCTAAAGGCGATGAAAGAAGCAAAAAAGAACAATGCTGTAATCGTTGCGCATTGTGAAGACAATTCACTCCTGCCAAAAGGAGGAGCATTTCATGAAGGACATTTCACTGAAAAGGAAGGGCTGCCTGGCATACCATCTGTAAGTGAATCTGTGCATATCGCGCGTGATGTTCTGCTAGCTGAAGCAGCAAACGCAAGGTATCATGTCTGCCATGTAAGTACAAAGGAATCCGTAAGAGTAATAAAAGACGCAAAACGTGCCGGTATTAAAGTGACGGCAGAAGTAACACCTCATCACCTCATCTTAAGTGATAAAGATATTAAGAGTAATGACACTCATTATAAGATGAACCCGCCTTTAAGAAGCGAAAGTGACCGCGAGGCACTAATACAAGGCTTAAAAGAAGGAACGATTGACTTTATCGCAACTGATCATGCTCCGCACAGTGCTGAAGAGAAAAAACAGGATGTTGAACTTGCACCGTTCGGTATCGTAGGACTCGAGACTGCTTTTCCGCTTCTATACACGGAGCTTGTTTTAAACCAAGGCATTTTAACACTGCAAGAGCTGGTTGACATGATGACCAACAAACCTGCTGAGAGCTTTAATCTTCCATACGGAACACTTTTAGAAGGAGCAAAAGCAGATTTAACAATTGTTGATTTAAATAAAGAAGAAGCAATTGATGCAAAAACATTTGTTTCTAAAGGTAAAAATACACCATTTGATGGACGAGTATGCAAAGGATGGCCGGTCGCAACAATTTTTGAAGGAAAGCTTGTTTACAACAAGGAGGAGAGCTTCGTATGAAACGTTACTTAATCTTAGAAGATGGCACAATTTTTAATGGTTTAGCATTTGGATCAAACCGTGAAGCGAACGGAGAGGTTGTTTTTACAACAAGTATGACAGGCTATCAGGAAGTTCTGACAGATCCTTCATACTGCGACCAAATTATCACTTTCACTTATCCGCTAGTAGGGAATTATGGCATCAATCGTTCTGATTATGAATCCATTCGCCCGGCGGCAAGCGGAATCATTGTAAATGAACATGCGGAATTTCCTAACCATCATGAAGGAATTCAATCCTTAAGCAGCTGGCTGACGGCTAAAGATATTCCAGGGCTATACGGAATAGATACAAGAAAATTAACAAGAAAAATCAGACAGCACGGAACGTTAAAGGGAAGATTGTCCAATACGATTGAAAATGCTCAAAAAATCATCGACGAAATGAACTCAGCCCCTTTAACCACTGATCAAGTATCAAAAGTTTCGGCTAATTCACCATATCACCTTCCGAACAGCGGAAATAGAGTGGTTGTAGTGGATTTTGGAGTAAAGACAGGTATGCTGAGAGAATTATCAAGAAGATTATGCGACGTTATCGTAGTACCGTATAATACGCCTGCAGCCGATATAATCCGTCTTCAGCCAGACGGTGTTCTTTTGAGCAACGGACCTGGAGATCCAAAAGATGTCCCTGAAGGCATCACGATGATACAAGAGCTTTTAAACTACAACATCCCGATTTTAGGAATCTGCCTAGGTCACCAGCTTCTAGCCCTAGCTTGCGGCGGCAATACTGAAAAGCTGAAGTTTGGACATCGCGGATCGAATCATCCTGTAAGAGATCTTGAAACAGGTAAGATTGCCCTTACTTCACAAAACCACGGATACGCAGTTACTGAAGATTCATTAATGAACACTTCTTTGGAACTTACTCATCAGGCTGTAAACGATGGAACAGTTGAAGGGTTGAAACATAAAGTGAAACCCGCGTTTTCTATCCAATATCATCCCGAAGCGTCACCTGGACCGCAAGATTCTAATCCGATCTTTGATGACTTCATGAATATGATTAAAACAACAAAGAAAGAAGGTTTGATGCAGAATGCCTAAACGACATGATATCCGAAAAATTTTAGTAATTGGATCAGGACCGATTGTAATTGGACAAGCAGCGGAGTTTGATTATGCAGGAACACAGGCTTGCCAAGCATTAAAAGAAGAAGGATATGAAGTTGTACTTGTAAACTCAAATCCGGCAACCATTATGACAGATCCGAACATGGCGGATAAGGTATACATCGAACCTTTAACACTTGAGTTTGTATCAAGAATTATCCGTCAGGAACGCCCGGATGGTCTTCTTGCAACACTTGGGGGACAAACTGGCCTAAACATGGCCGTCGAACTCGACAATTCCGGTATTTTAGAAGAATATAACGTGGAACTATTAGGTACAAAACTGCCTTCAATTCAGCAGGCAGAAGACCGTGACCTGTTTAGAGAGCTAATGAGAGAGCTGAATGAACCAGTTCCTGAGAGCGCGATTGTCCATAACATGGATGAGGCTAGGGAGTTTGTTGAAGAACATGGATACCCGGTGATCATCCGACCTGCTTTCACACTAGGTGGAACTGGGGGCGGTATCGTAAACGATGAAGAAGAGTTCTTAGAAATCACACCGGCAGGGCTGCATGCTAGTCCGGTTGGACAAGTATTGATTGAAAAGAGTATCGCAGGATTTAAAGAAATTGAATATGAAGTGATGAGAGATAAGAACGACACTGCAATCGTTGTATGCAACATGGAAAACATTGATCCAGTGGGGATCCATACAGGAGATTCAATCGTTGTTGCACCTAGTCAAACGTTAACAGACCGAGACTATCAGCTGCTGCGCAACGCTTCATTAAAAATTATTAGAGCATTAAAAATCGAAGGCGGATGCAACGTTCAGCTGGCACTTGATCCAGATAGCTCACAATATTATGTAATCGAAGTAAATCCGAGGGTAAGCCGTTCATCAGCCTTAGCATCCAAAGCTACTGGTTATCCAATCGCAAAGCTTGCAGCTAAAATCGCTGTCGGCTACACGTTAGATGAGGTTAAAAACCCAGTAACAGGTACCACATACGCTTGTTTTGAACCTGCACTTGATTACATCGTAACGAAGATTCCAAGATGGCCGTTTGATAAGTTCGAAGGTGCGAACCGAAAACTTGGAACTCAAATGAAGGCAACAGGAGAGGTTATGGCAATCGGGCGCAACTTTGAAGAATCACTTTTAAAAGCAGTTCGTTCGCTTGAAATCTCGGCTTTCCACCTGGAAGTGAAAGAAAATCACCTTACAGAATCAGAAGTCGAAGAAAAAATTCTAAGAGCGGATGATGAAAGATTATTCTATATCGCAGAAGCATTCAGAATGGGAATCACAGTTGAGCAAATTCAAGAATGGACGAAGATGGATCTCTTCTTCCTTGAAAAATTGCACGGTATTATTTTACTGGAAGACAGGGTGAAGGAACGTAAGCATGATGCTGGAATCTTACAAAAAGCTAAGGAAAAAGGATTCAGCGACAGATGGATTGCAGAAGCTTGGGGAATGGATGAATACGACCTTTATAAATTCAGACAAAATGAAAAAATCATGCCAGTTTTTAAAATGGTAGATACTTGTGCAGCCGAATTCGAATCAGCTACACCCTACTACTACGGAACATATGGTGATGAAGATGAGTCGGTCATCACAGATAAAAAGAGTGTAGTTGTACTAGGCTCAGGGCCGATCAGAATCGGGCAGGGAATTGAATTCGACTATGCGACTGTTCATACAGTATGGGCGATTCAAGAAGCAGGTTATGAAGCAATCATCATTAATAATAACCCTGAGACGGTTTCTACAGACTTTAGCATGTCTGACAAGCTTTATTTTGAGCCATTGACTGTAGAAGATGTTATGCATGTCATTCAGCATGAAAAGCCGGAAGGAGTTATCGTCCAGTTTGGGGGACAAACAGCGATCAACCTTTCTGAAGAGCTTGAGAGAAGAGGAATCAAAATTCTTGGAACTTCGCTCGACAGTATGGATTTGGCAGAAGACAGAGAACGTTTTGAAAAAGTGATGCAAAAGCTTAACATTCCTCAGCCTGCAGGAAAAACCGCTTTTTCAGTAACAGACGCGGTAGCTATAGCATCATCAATCGGTTATCCGGTGCTCGTTCGTCCATCTTATGTACTTGGCGGACGTGCGATGGAGATTGTTTATCAGGAAAGCGAACTCCTGCAGTACATGGAGAATGCAGCAAGAGTTAATCCAGATCATCCCGTTTTAGTAGATAGATACCTTGAAGGAAAAGAGATTGAAGTTGACGCGATCTCTGACGGAACAGACGTCTTTATCCCAGGAATGATGGAGCATATAGAACGCGCAGGAGTTCACTCAGGTGACTCGATCGCCGTTTATCCTCCTCAAACACTTCCTGAAGAGATTAAACAAAAAATTATAGACAGAACGATAGCTATTGCAAAAGGCTTAAATATAGTCGGTCTTTTGAACATCCAATTTGTATGGCATAAAGATGAAGTTTACGTACTTGAAGTGAACCCTCGTTCCAGCCGCACAGTTCCATTCTTAAGCAAGATCACTGGTGTGCCGATGGCGAACACAGCAACAAAAGTGATCTTAGGTGAAAGCCTGA
This sequence comes from Fictibacillus arsenicus, assembly GCF_001999465.1. Taxonomy (GTDB): domain Bacteria; phylum Bacillota; class Bacilli; order Bacillales; family Fictibacillaceae; genus Fictibacillus; species Fictibacillus arsenicus. Next base: position 121,859 of record NZ_MQMF01000002.1, on the reverse strand, counting down.
AGAAACAAGGGTATGAAACGGGTTATCAAAAGGAAGCAGATGAGGTGTCCGTTAAAGTTCCAGTGTTCTCATTCGCAAAACTGCGCAGGGTCGATACGTATTTAGGACCTGAAATGAAATCAACTGGGGAAGTAATGGGAAGAGATAAGAATCTTCAAAAAGCGCTTTACAAGGGTCTTATCGCATCTGGAATGAAGATTCCGGCATACGGAACTGTGCTCTTTACGGTTGCTGATAAAGATAAAGCTGAAGCACTTGATATGGTTAAAAGATTTTACGAAATCGGATACACCATTATGGCAACAGAAGGAACAGCAAGCATTATCGAAAAAGAAGGGATTCCTGTAGATGTAGTCGGCAAGATCGGTTCTGAAGGAAGAAACCTGCTTGATGTTATTCGAAAAGGTGAAGCACAGTTCGTTGTAAACACACTGACTAAAGGAAAGATCCCGGCAAGAGACGGATTCCGAATCCGAAGAGAGTGTGCTGAAAACGGAGTAGTTTGTCTGACAAACTTGGATACTTCAGTAGCACTGTTAGAAGTTCTTGAATCTATTTCATTCTCAGCTCATGCTCTTTCATCCTTCACAAAAAATGAAAAGGTGCTCGTATGAAGAAACATTTGCTAAGCATTACTTCTAATACGGAAATTGCACGAAACATCTTTGAGATGAAACTGACTGGCCCCGGTACAGCAACAATGACTGTACCTGGTCAGTTTCTCCATGTCAGTGTCGGAAAACATACATCAAAACTGCTGCGCCGTCCCCTTTCAATTTGTGATGTTGATCTTGAGAAAGAAGAAGTCACACTTTTGTACAGAGCACAAGGAGACGGAACAAAGCAACTAAGCCAAAAACAAACTGGTGAGATTGTTGATGTATTAGGACCATTGGGAAACGGTTTTTCTCTTGAATCCATTGATGAAAGTAAAACAGCATTGCTAGTCGGAGGCGGCATAGGTGTACCTCCACTCTATTATCTAGGCAAGAAATTGAGAGAAAAAGGGATGAAAGTTACATTCATTTTAGGTTATCAATCTCTTGAAGACAGCTTTTATATCGAACAGTTTCAAGAGATAGGAGAAACAATCGTTACGACCGTTGATGGATCTCTCGGCATTAAAGGATTTGTAACAGATGCAATGAATCAGCTTACTTCAGAGGAACCAGTTATCTATTCGGTTGGACCTGCTGTAATGCTCAAAGCAGTTGAACAAAAAGCACCGGGATTAAATGGATTCATCTCTTTAGAAGAAAGAATGGGCTGTGGAATAGGAGCTTGTTTCGCGTGTGTCTGCCCGACTGAAACCAGACAATCAGGCTACGTGAAAATTTGCAGCGATGGGCCAGTCTTTAAAATGGGGGAGGTTGTTTTATGAGCCGGTTAAGTGTTTCGTTGCCAGGATTGAACATGAAAAATCCAATCCTCCCAGCATCAGGCTGTTTTGGGTTCGGAAAAGAATACGCAAAATGGTATGACTTAAGCCTTTTAGGCGGGATCACGATAAAGGCTGCAACTTTAGAAGGAAGGTTTGGAAATCCTACACCCCGTGTAGCGGAAACCGAAAGCGGTATGCTGAATGCAATAGGACTTCAAAACCCGGGGGTTAAAGGAATTATAGAAAATGAACTTCCTGCGTTAGAGCCTTATAACATTCCCATCCTTGCAAACATTGCGGGATCGACTGAAGAAGAGTATATAGAAGTGACGAAGCAAATCTCAGCTTCACCACTAGTATCTGCGGTAGAATTGAATATTTCTTGTCCCAATGTTAAAGAGGGCGGAATCCAGTTCGGAACTCATTATAAATCTGCTGCTGATTTAACTAGAAAAGTGAAAAGTGTCTCTGAAAAACCTGTATACGTTAAGCTTTCTCCGAACGTATCAAATATTACAGAAATGGCTGAAGCCGTTGAAGAGGCAGGAGCTGACGGTTTATCTATGATCAACACGCTTGTGGGCATGAAGCTTGATTGGAGAACAGGAAACCCTATTTTGGCTAACAAGACAGGCGGTCTTTCAGGACCCGCGATTAAACCGGTAGCAATCCGCATGATCTATGAAGTGAGTCAAAAAGTTTCGCTGCCAATCATAGGGATGGGCGGTGTAAGTTCAGCTGAGGATGTTATGGAAATGATGTCAGCGGGAGCTTCCGCTGTTGCAGTTGGAACGGCAAACTTTGTAAATCCATATGTGTGTCCGGAAATTATTGAGAAACTTCCCAAGCTGTTAGATGAAATAGGCGTCGAACAAATCAGTGAAATGACTGGAAGGAGTTTGAGGCAATGGAAAACCCCGTTATCATCGCGTTAGACTTTGAGAATGCCGATAAAGCAAAAGAGTTTCTATCAAGTTTTGAAGGACGATCACCATACGTAAAAGTAGGAATGGAACTTTTTTATGCAGAAGGACCATCGTTTATCAAATGGCTTAAAGAAAGAAACTTTCGTATTTTCCTGGATTTAAAGCTTCATGATATTCCGACTACCGTTCATAAAGCAATGAAAGTCCTTGGAGGGCTGAAGGTAGATATTGTCAACGTACATGCTGCAGGGGGGACTGCGATGCTGAAAGCTGCTAAGGAAGGTCTGTTGGCAGCTGGTGCTCATCACACGAAATTGATCGCCGTTACTCAGCTTACGAGTACTACTGAGAAAGTACTGAGCGATGAACTTTTAATAAAAGATACAAGCTTAAACGATTGTGTTGCTCATTATGCAAAGCTGGCAAAGGATTCAGGATTAGACGGAGTAGTTTGTTCTGTTCAAGAAGCAAATTCTATTAAAAAAATTTGCGGAGACGATTTTTTAACAGTAACGCCAGGCATCAGACCTCAAGGCGCAGATACTCACGATCAGGCGCGAATTGCTACACCAGCAGAAGCAGCTAGAATGGGTTCGGATTTTATGGTTATCGGAAGAAGCATTACACAGTCGAATCAGCCAGTTAACACATATAAAGAAATTTTAAACGAATGGAGAGAAAGCTATGAAAACAACAATCGCAAAACATTTGCTTAATATCAAAGCTGTTACACTTTCACCAGAGGAACCATACACGTGGTCTTCAGGAATGAAATCTCCAATCTATTGTGATAACCGGTTGATTCTGGCTTATCCTGAACTGCGCAAACAAGTTGCTGAAGAGTTAGTATCACTGATCAAGAGGCATTATCCTGAAGCCGATGTTATTGCTGGTACAGCTACTGCTGGAATCCCGCATGCTGCATTCGTTGCAGATCAAATGAATTTACCGATGTGCTACGTAAGATCAAGTGCTAAAGCGCATGGTAAAGGAAAACAAATTGAGGGTCTAACAGAAAAAACGAAAAAAGCAGTTGTTGTCGAAGACTTAATATCTACAGGCAAAAGCTCGATTCAAGCCTGTCAGGCACTTCAAGAAGCTGGAGTGGAAGTATTAGGTGTAGCAGCAATATTCAGCTATGGACTTGAAAAAGGGTCTGAAGCTTTTGAAAAAGAAGGTCTTTCCTTTCAAACGGTCACAAATTTTAGTACATTAATAAAGGAAGCACAAGAAAGCGGTACGATTAGTGAACAAGGTCTTTCTTTATTAAAAGAATGGCAGCAAGACCCTGAGAATTGGGGAGCGGCCACTTTTTCCAAATAGTTTTCTAAGGAGAATACGATTTTGAGAAAAATGAACGGTGAAGAATTTGATGAGCTAGTATCATTTTTTGACAGCATGGCACGAACATCTTGGCTAAAAAGTGTTCATGATACTTTGAAAGAAACGACAGGATCTTGGGAAGATAAGGACATTTTAGATGTTGGTTGCGGAACGGGCAGGTTGTTGCTGCGAGGGGCACAAGAAGCAAATAAACTTGTAGGGGTTGATCTTTCATCAGAAATGGTGAAAGCGAGCATTCAGCAATTTTTCTATCATGATCTAAGCGGAAAGAGCGAGTTTTTAGTAGCGGATGCAGAAAACCTGCCTTTTGAAGATGATTCTTTTCATCTTGCATTGTCTACTTGCGTAATGTTTTTATTGCCTGATCCATCAAAAGGTATCAAGGAAATAAATCGTGTGCTCAAAAAAGACGGATATATCGCCATGCTTAATCCAAGCGAAAAGATGAGTCAAGAAAGTGCTGCTCAGTACACAAAAGAAAATGATATTTCTGGTTTCGAGAGAACTGCTCTATTGAAATGGTCGAATGTCAGTACAAGAAGACACCGATATACGGCGGATGAAATGACTGCATTGCTGGAAGAACTTCATTTTTCAGAGGTAACACATAAAGAAGTACTCGGCGGACTTGCCATTATAAGCAAGGCAAAAAAAGAGCAGGACAGCTAATCAATAGCGGTCCTGCTTTTTTGATTTAATGATTGTAACGAAAACACTTCATTGACAAGTTGATTGGAGCGCAAGGTGCGAGACTCCTGCGGGACGAGTGGGACAGGTGAGACTCCTAACGGCGCATAGCGTCAGGAGGCTCACCGCCCGCCCCGCGGAAAGCGAGTGCCTGGAGCGGAAATCAACTCTTTCAAATACAACATAGTTTTAGCAAACTTACTTTTTTAACTTGAAAACGAGATCTTCATCAGGTGTTACATACAATGTCTGCTGATTATCATAAATAACAAATCCCGGTTTTGCTCCGCTAGGTTTCTTAACATGCTTCACAAGCGTGAAATCAACTGGTACTGAACTGGAGTTTTTTGCTTTGCTGTAAAATCCAGCTAAGACTGCAGCCTCTTTTATATCTGTTTCACTAGGTTCAGTTGAACGTATTAGCACATGCGATCCAGGGATGTCTTTTGTGTGAAGCCATGTTTCGTTTGCGCGAGATAGTTTGAATGTTAAGTAGTCGTTTTGTTTATTGTTCTTTCCGACTAATATTTCTGTTCCATCACTGGAGATGAATTTTTCAGGCTGTGGTGTTTGGTTTTGTTTTTTCTTTTGCTTGCTCTGACGATGTTTTAAATAACCGCCTTCACCAAGTTCTTCTCGTATTTCTTCAACATCTTTCATCGATGCAGAATCCATCTGAACGATGAGACGCTCAAAATAGAGAAGTTCGTTCTTGGATTTTTCGATCTGATCTTTTATGATAGATACCGATTTTTTAAGCTTTCCATATTTTTTAAAATAGCTCTGGGCATTTTCAGCTGGTGTTTTTAAAGGATCAAGTTCAATTTTAACTAGAGGCTGGTCTTTACTAAAGTAATCCTCAACTTCAATTGCTTTATCGCCTTTTTTAGCCATGTACATATATGCAGTGAGAAGTTCTCCTTTACGCTGATATTCTTCAGCATTGACGGTTTGTTCAAGTTCGCGTTCTAGTTTTCCGATCTTTTTGATAATCTTTTCATATTCATTAGAAAGATATTTCTCAAGGTCGTTCGCTTGTTGTTTTATTCGATCGCGGTCAGCTTTTCCATAAAAGAAACGGTCCAGCAGTTTACTGACGGTTTCAAACGGTCGAACTTCACCCTCAATATGGGTTAAAGAAATGACCGAAAAGTATTCTTTCTTCTCATTTGTTATCATCTGCGGTTCATAACGTTTTTCAGCCAATTGATTCATCACTGATAAAAAGGCGTCAGCTACTTGTTCTTTAATAGATAAGCCGGCACGTTCTAGTATTTCTTTTGCGATTAAAGGCGAGAGACCGCTGAATCCTGCAACAAGCTGTTTGTCCAATTTTCCTTCATTCCAAGATATCTTAGTAATAAATTCTTCTTTCTCAGAAACAGAAAAGGGGTCTATTTTTTCCTGTGCAGGAGGAAGTACATACGTAAAACCAGGCAAGATGGTTCTATGCCTGTTCTGGAAACTAGGAATATGTTTGATGCTGTCTATTATTTTCTCAGACATTTCATCAGTCAAAATAATGTTTGAGTGCCTTCCCATAATTTCCACATAAAGTACTTTTGTGGTCTCATCTCCAATTTCATCCCTGTTTTTTACGGTGATCTTTATTATTCGTTCCACATCAAGCTGTTCGATTTTTTCAATAAAAGCACCTTCTAGATGTTTTCTGAGCAGCATACAAAACATAGGTGGAGTGTCAGGATTTTCGTATTGGTGTTCTGTTAGATGTATCCGTGCAAATGATGGATTTGCGGATATCAATAGTTTATGATTTTTCCCGTTTGAACGAATGGTAAATACAAGATCTGTTTTATGCGGCTGATAAACTTTTGAAATTCTTCCGGATGTTAAAGTCTCCTGAAGTTCAGCAGTTACAGCACGTGTCATTATTCCATCAAAACTCATGATAAGTTCACCTCTTATTTCTGATTCATAGTATAGCATTTTTGCGGACATGCCTGCATATAAATGGCTTTAACTAATCTTATTAGAGGTGGAAGCTATGAATTGGTACCAGCTGCCGCAAGACGAAATTGAATCAATACTCAACAGCAGGTTAGATGAAGGTCTAACGAAGAATGAGCAAGAAAAGCGATTGAAGCTTGATGGACCCAATCAGCTAGAAGAAGGTAAAAAGCAATCAGCTATCCTGATGTTCCTTGCACAGTTTAAGGATTTTATGGTGCTCGTGCTTTTGGCAGCAACATTGCTTTCTGGTTTTTTAGGCGAGTATCTGGATGCGATTGCTATAATCTTAATCGTTGTGATGAACGGAATTCTAGGGTTTATTCAAGAAAGAAAAGCAGAGAAATCCCTTGCTTCTCTAAAAGAATTATCCGCTCCGACTGCACAAGTTTTAAGAGAAGGTAAATGGGTTTCGATCGCAGCAAAAGATGTGGTTGCAGGTGATGTAGTTAAAATTAAAAGTGGAGACAGAGTTGGGGCAGACATTCGCTTGCTCAAAACATCAGGCCTTCAAATTGAAGAGTCTGCTTTAACGGGTGAATCCGTTCCTGCCCAAAAGCATAACAATATTTTAACTGCAGACGAGCTTACACTTGGAGACCAGGATAACATGGCATTTATGGGAACCATGGTAACTCGCGGAACCGGACAAGGAATCGTAGTAGCAACTGGCATGAAGACTGAGATGGGGAAGATCGCGCACCTAATACAATCGGCTGAGAACTTGGCAACTCCCCTTCAGATGAAACTTGAACAGCTCGGGAAAATATTGATAGCTTTAGCATTGCTGTTAACAGTCCTAGTTGTAATAGCTGGGGTTTTGCAGGGGCACGATCTATACAGCATGATTCTAGCAGGGGTTTCACTAGCTGTAGCAGCTATTCCTGAAGGGCTGCCTGCTATTGTTACGATTGCTCTCGCGCTAGGTGTGCAAAAGATGATCCGTAAACGAGCGATTGTACGTAAGCTTCCTTCAGTTGAAACACTTGGATGTGCTACTGTGATCTGTTCAGACAAAACAGGAACACTTACACAAAATAAAATGACGGTAAGCCGTATCTGGTCACAAGGCAGAACCTGGTCCGTCACTGATGATGGTTTTGAAGTCGCAGGATCAGGAATTAATGAAGACGGTAAACGAGGAGATAAGCTGACGGAAGTTTTAGCTTATGCTGCTCTTTGTAATAACGCTACACTTGAAGAAGGAAAGAATGGTTCGTTTGTAGAGGTTGGTGATCCGACAGAGACGGCATTATTAGTAAGCGCCTATAAAGCTGGAATTACAAAAGAATCTTTAAGTGAACAGTTTACAATTCAGCATGAGTTTCCTTTTGATTCAACAAGAAAAATGATGAGTGTCATTGTTCAGGATACAGAAGGAAATCAGATGCTCGTTGTAAAAGGTGCTCCTGACGTATTAATGGAAAAAAGCGATTATATTGTGTGGGATGATAAGAAACAGTTAATCAAGCAAGCGCACAAAGAGCGAATTAAAGAAGCGATATACGCACTAGGAAGCCAAGCTCTGAGAACGATTGCTGTTGCTGTCCGTCCTCTAAAAGAGGGGGAATATTACGCACAAGCCTCCTTTGCAGAGAGAAGCCTGACTTTTATCGGACTTCAAGGAATGATGGATCCCCCTCGTCCAGAGGTAGAAGATAGTATTAGAGACTGTCAGACTGCGGGCATTAAAACCATTATGATCACAGGTGACCATGTAGTAACTGCAGCGAGCATCGCCAAAAAGCTGAACATGCTCCCTGAAGGCGGCCGAGTAATGGAAGGTGCAGAGTTAGCACAGCTTAATGATGAAGAACTGGACAAAGTTTCAGAGAATGTTTACGTATATGCACGAGTATCTCCTGAACATAAATTAAAAATCGTAAAGTCTCTGCAAAGAAAAGGCCATGTGGTTGCGATGACAGGGGACGGCGTGAATGACGCGCCTGCCATTAAGTCTGCTAATATCGGAATTGCTATGGGGATCACCGGAACAGATGTAGCGAAAGAAGCTTCTTCTCTTGTATTGGGAGATGATAACTTTGCAACCATTCGTTCGGCCATTGAAGAAGGAAGAAACATCTATGAAAATATCCGTAAGTTTATTCGATATCTATTGGCTTCCAATGTAGGAGAAATTCTTGTAATGCTTTTTGCGATGATCATGGGACTACCTCTCCCGCTCGTACCGATCCAAATTTTGTGGGTAAACCTCGTAACAGACGGACTCCCTGCAATGGCGTTGGGTGTGGATCAGGCGGAAGAAGACGTAATGAGACGAAAACCGCGGCAGGCAAAAGAAGGGGTTTTCTCAAGAGGCCTTGGATGGAAGATCGTTTCTCGTGGGTTTTTAATCGGTGCAGCAACCATCCTAGCATTCTGGGTAACGTTAAAAGAAAATCCAGATCAGCTGATCGTGGCACAGTCAGTGGCATTTGCTACACTAGTAATGGCACAATTAATTCATGTATTTGACTGCAGAAGTGAACGTTCGGTCTTCCACAGAAATCCTTTTCAAAACGGATATCTTGTTCTAGCAGTTATCTCATCTGTTTTATTGCTGCTTGTCGTAATGTATGTTCAGCCGTTACAAGAGATTTTCCACACTGTACCGCTTTCACTGAGACAATGGCTGCTTGTACTAGGCATGGCATCTATACCAACATTTGCATTAGCAGGTTTTCAGCTGTTTAAAAGAGAAATAAGATAAAAAGAGAGCTGGCTCACTATTTTTAGGAGCTAGCTTCGTTTGTTTTTATAAAAACAAGCAAATTCTGAAAAGAATTTGCTGATTTATACGCGGTCGGGAAGATTTATACGCGCTCGGGAAGATTTATACGCGGTCGGGAAGATTTATGCGCGGTCGGGAAGATTTATGCGCGGTCGGGAAGATTTATGCGCGGTCGGGAAGATTTATGCGCGGTCGGGAAGATTTATGCGCGCCCGGGGAGGTTTATGCGCGCTCGGGAAGATTTATGCGCGCTCAGGAAGATTTATGAACGGTTCTCAGGATTTACGAGCGCTTTTTAAAATATACGAGCGATTTTCTAATATTACGAGCGATTCATAAGCGTTACTGCGTTCAACGAAATATAGGGGCTTTCACGGACCACTCCACCAAAGAGTCCCTTACTAATTTTCACGATATTTCCTCAAAATAAGGGAAAATAGTTTAGATTCTCGATTTTGTGTGCTAAAATATAGGAACATGTGTACAGTTTTTCACAATATCGTGCAATTAGCGTATGACCCGTTATTCCATTTGGCTAGAATAGTAGCAGGTTAGGGGCGGTTAAAGATGAAATTAATTAATATTGGTTACGGAAATATTGTTGCTGCTCACCGGATTATTGCGGTAGTCAGTCCAGAATCTGCACCGATAAAACGATTAATCACGGTCGCAAGAGAGAAGAACATGCTGATTGATGCTACATATGGCCGCAGAACGAGAGCGGTCGTTGTGACCGACAGTGATCATGTGATTCTGTCGGCTGTACAGCCAGAAACTGTGGCTCACAGACTGATGTCAGTTGATGAGGGCTCAGAAGAAAGTTAGGTTGTGGAGGTTTATATGGAAAAAGAAAGAGGCATTCTGTTTGTGCTTTCCGGCCCTTCTGGTGTAGGAAAGGGTACTGTTTGTAAGGCGCTCCGAGAACAAAAGCTGGACATTCAATATTCAGTTTCAGCAACTACAAGGCAGCCGCGTGAAGGCGAACGACATGGGGTAGAATACTTCTTTAAATCAAAAGAAGAGTTTTTACGCATGATTGAAAATAAAGAATTGCTTGAGTGGGCAGAATATGTCGGCAACTACTATGGAACGCCGATCGAATATGTGAACCGCACACTTGATGAAGGCAAGGACGTTATTTTAGAGATTGAAGTTCAAGGTGCACTTCAAGTGAAAAATATTTTTCCAGAAGGTGTATTTATCTTCTTAACACCACCTAGTCTTGATGAACTAAGAAACCGTATTGTCGGACGGGGCACTGAAACCGAAGATTTGATAAACAATCGCATGTCAGTGGCCAAAGAAGAGATCGAGCTTATGAAGCACTATGACTATTCTGTAGTAAATGACGAGATTGATTCAGCTTGTAACCGTATTAAAGCGATCATTACAACAGAACATTGCCGTGTAGACAGAGTTCGTCCGAAATACCAAAAAATTTTAGGAGATGACCAATAATGCTATATCCATCCATCGATTCTCTTATGGAAAAGATAGACTCAAAATACTCTCTTGTAACACTTAGTTCAAAACGTGCGAGAGAAATTCAAAAGCATGGCAACCAGCAGATTGCTAAACCTGTATCACATAAGTTTGTTGGTAAAGCACTTGAAGAAATTCAATCTGGTATCTTAACAAAAGTTGGGGAAACACCTGCTGATTAATATATAGAGCCTGAAAAAATATACAACCTTGTCTAAAGGTTGTTATTTTTTTGTTCTGCTTTCAGAAAATGTACATTGCTAGCATGAGGTTGGTAGTATAAAAAAGCAACAACTAAGGCTGACGCGAAATGCGTGGCATCATCAACGTTTTCTTTATAAAAATCCATAAAGTTTTTTAATACATATAAATGCTGTAAAATAGATGTGAATTGTTAAGCAAATGAGCGGCGGAAGGGGTTTATTATGGAAAAGAAAAAAATATTGCTTGCTGTTTCAGGCGGAATCGCTGCCTATAAAGCAGCACCTGTGGCAAGTAAATTATATCAAAGCGGATATGATGTGAAGGTTATACTCACAGAGTCTGCTCAGAAATTCATTACACCGTTAACCTTTCAAACGCTGACAAGACAAGCCGTATATACAGATACGTTTGAGGAAAAAGAACCTGCAGTTGTTAGTCATATCGATATCGCAGATTGGGCAGATCTTGTACTGATAGCTCCTGCTACGGCAAACGTTATCGGGAAACTGGCAAACGGCATCGCGGACGATATGCTCTCAACTACATTACTTGCAACAAAAGCAGATGTGCTGATTGCACCTGCTATGAATGTAAATATGTTTAATCATCCAGCTGTTAAAAAGAACATGCAAACCCTTGCTGGGTTCGGGTGGAGATTTATAGAGCCGAATGAAGGGCTGCTTGCCTGCGGATGGATTGGCAAAGGAAGGCTTGCTGAACCAGAGGAACTCATAAATGCTGTTCATATGTATTTTAAAGAGAACAGAGAAGGTCAATCTCTTCCTCTTAAAGGAAAGAATGTCATGGTAACAGCCGGTCCGACAAGGGAGGAACTGGACCCAGTCCGTTATTTTACAAACCATTCCTCAGGTAAGATGGGTTATGCGATTGCTTCTGCAGCAAAAAAACTTGGAGCAGACGTAACATTAGTAACGGGTCCTACATCTCTTGAAGTACCATCAGGAGTACAAGTTGAAAGAGTCATTTCTGCAAAAGAAATGTTTGATAAAGCAATCAGTCTTTATGGAGAACAGGATATTGTCATTAAATGTGCAGCTGTAGCAGATTATACACCTGTTACAGTTCATTCAAATAAGTTCAAGAAAAAGAATGATACGTGGACGATTGAACTTAAGAAAACAGATGATATTTTAAAAGAGCTCGGTGAGAGAAAAGAACATCAAATTCTTGTTGGATTCGCCGCCGAAACTGAAAATCTTGAAGACTATGCAAAAGATAAATTAGTAAGAAAGAATTTGGATATGGTAGTTGGAAACGATGTATCAAAAGAAGGATCAGGGTTTGGGAGTGATACAAACGAGATTGTTATGATTAAAAAAGATGGTTCCATTCGTCCGCTTCCAATTCTTTCAAAAGAACAAGCAGCGAATGAAATACTAGAAGAAGTGATGGAACTGATGAAACGATGATCGCGGCAGTCGTTGTTGATGTCCCTTCAGGAAGTGTCAATAAGACGTTTGATTATAAGGTTCCTCATGAGTTGGAGAATTGGGCAGAGCCGGGTATGCGTGTTATCGTTCCATTTGGACCAAGAAAACTGCAAGGATTTATTTTAGCTCTTAAGGAATCGTCTTCTGTAAAAGGTACAAAAAACATCACAGAAATACTTGATCCTCTTCCTGTCCTTACACCGGAACTAATAGATCTAGGTCAATGGCTGGCAGAAAACACACTAAGTTTTTATATCACTGCTTATCAGGCGATGCTTCCTGCAGCAATGAAAGCGACGTATGAAAAATTTTTCACAGTCCTTAAGCCTGAAATTTTATCTAGTGAAGTGTCTGTTCTTTTCTCGGCAAGTGGAGAACTTAGTTTAAACGAAGTAACAAAAAATCACTCTCATCTGCTTAAGGAACTTCAGGAACTGACAAAAACAGGTGTCTTGGATGTTGTCTATAAAGTAAAAGATAAAGCTAATAAAAAGAAAGTTAAATTTGTTTCACTGACAGACAAAACGAAAGCCGAAGAGCTCCTGAAACAGAATGGGAGAAGAGCCGAAAAACAAAGAGCTGTAATTTCAGAGCTTTTAAGCAGACCGCCAGGCGAATACTCCCTGCAGGAAATTCTTCATGAGACAGGTGCTTCTTTATCTTCCGTTCAGTCGCTTTGTAAAAAGGGCGCTGTTTATATGGAAGAAAAGGAAGTATATAGAGACCCTTTCCAAGGGAGAAACATAAAACAGACACAGCCGCTTCCTTTAACGGAAAACCAGCAAAACGCTATCACTCCGATTTTAGATTCTATCGAAAACAATGAACATCAAACCATACTTGTTCATGGAGTTACAGGTAGCGGAAAGACAGAGATCTACCTTCAATCTATTCAGTCTGTTTTAGATAAAGGGAAGGAAGCAATCGTTTTAGTTCCTGAGATCTCGCTCACTCCTCAGATGGTCAACAGATTTAAAGGGCGTTTTGGAAGTTCTGTTGCAGTATTGCACAGTGCTTTGTCTATCGGAGAGAAATACGATGAATGGAGAAAGATTCTTCGAAAAGAAGTTTCTGTAGTTGTTGGCGCTCGTTCTGCTGTTTTCGCTCCTTTTGAAAATTTAGGGATCGTCATCATAGACGAAGAACATGAATCAAGCTATAAGCAAGAAGATCATCCGCGATATCATGCTAGAGATGTAGCGATATGGAGAGGAAAGTATCATTCTTGTCCGATTGTACTTGGGAGTGCAACACCGGCTTTGGAAACTTATGCTAGAGCCCAAAAAGGGCGGTACAAACTTGCTGAACTAAGCTCCCGTGTTCATTCAAATCCGATGCCAGAAGTGACCATTGTGGACATGAGGGATGAGTTGAAGAACGGAAACCGCTCGATGTTTTCTAATGAATTAATGGAAAAACTAAAAGCGGGAATTGAAAAAGGAGAGCAATCTGTTCTTTTTCTTAACCGGCGCGGTTATGCCTCATTCATTTTGTGCAGAGATTGCGGATATGTAGCACAATGTCCGCATTGCGATATTTCTTTAACCTATCATAAAAGATACGGTGAATTAAAATGCCACTATTGCGGCTATAAAGAGATTACCCCTTCAGCATGTCCTTCGTGTTCCTCAGAGCACATTCGTTTTTTTGGAACAGGTACACAAAAGGTGGAAGAAGAGCTTGCTAAAGTTTTGCCTGAAGCTAGAGTGATCAGGATGGACGTAGATACAACTTCAAAAAAAGGAAGCCATGAAAAACTGCTAACTTCTTTTGGGAATGGTGAAGCAGATATTTTGCTTGGCACACAGATGATCGCAAAAGGACTTGATTTCCCAAAAGTAACATTAGTAGGCGTTTTGGCTGCTGATACGATGCTGCATCTACCTGATTTCAGAGCGTCAGAAAAAACATTTCAGCTGCTAACACAAGTGAGTGGCCGTGCAGGGAGGCATGAGCTGGAAGGGAAAGTTATTGTTCAAGGATATGACATAGAACATTACAGTATCCAGTTAGCTTCACAGCATGACTATCTCAGTTTTTATAATCATGAAATGAAAACAAGAAAACTGCATCAATATCCGCCGTTTTATTATTTGGGCCTTCTAACCTTCAGTCATTTGGAATTGATGCAGGTTGTTGAAGCAAGCGAAAAGGCAGCAAGCTTTCTATCAAAAAGACTGTCATCTGAAAGTCTCATGCTTGGTCCTGTTACATCACCGATAGCGCGTGTGAAGGATAGATATCGCTACCAGGTAATGATAAAATACAAAAATGAACCAGAGCTGAGAAGCTGGTTTGAAGAAATAATAGCTCATTTTCAAAAAGATAAAAGTATTAAAGATCTGCAGATTACTGGAGAGTTAAATGCCCAGACACTCATGTAGCAGTTAGGAGAATACGATGACAATTCTAAAGATTGTAGAACACCCAGATCCAGTTTTAGAAACAGAATGTAAACCGGTAACAGTGTTTGATAAAAAACTAAAAAAACTTGTAAACGATATGTTTGATACGATGTACGATGCAGAAGGAGTAGGGCTTGCAGCCCCTCAGATCGGGATTGCTAAACAGATTGCAGTTGTAGATGTTGGTGATGAAAAGGGGCAGATCGTGTTGATCAATCCGGTAGTAAAAGCATCATCCGGAAGCCAGACGGGACCAGAAGGCTGCTTGAGCTTCCCGGGTCTTTTCGGTGAAGTAGAACGCCCTTTTGATGTAACGGTAAAAGCACAAGATGAGAACGGAAAAGAATTTACTATAAAAGCAAACGATTTTCTTGCCAGGGCACTTCTCCATGAGATTGATCATCTGCACGGTATTTTGTTTACATCTAAAGTTATCGCATATTACGAAAACGAGGAAATGGAGAGATAGGATAACATGAAGATATTATTTATGGGAACACCTGACTTTTCCGTACCCGTACTTCGTCAGTTAGTGGAAGATGGCTATGACGTTATTGGCGTTGTTACACAGCCGGACAAGCCAGTAGGCAGAAAAAAAGAAATTAAGCAGACACCTGTTAAAGAAGAAGCGATCAAACATGGCATTCCAGTGTATCAACCCGTAAAGCTGCGTGAAAGCTATGAAGAGATTCTGGCTCTTCAACCTGATCTGATTGTTACGGCCGCTTATGGACAGATTCTGCCTAATGCAATTTTAGAAACACCTCAACATGGCTGCATCAATGTCCATGCCTCATTGCTACCGAAATACAGAGGCGGAGCGCCGATCCATAAAAGTATAATCGACGGAAATGATAAAACTGGCATCACGATTATGTACATGGTTGAAAAATTAGACGCAGGTGATATACTTACCCAAGTTGAAGTACCGATCGAAGAAAATGACCATGTAGGTTCCATGCATGACAAATTAAGTGCTGCTGGTGCAAAATTGTTATCAGAAACCATACCTTTGCTTGTTGAAGGGAAAATTACCCCAGTCCCTCAAAAGGAAGATGAAGTAACTTTTGCCTGGAACATAACTCGAGAACAGGAGAAGATCGATTGGACCCGCTCAGGGGATGAGATCTATAACCATATTCGCGGTCTCCATCCGTGGCCTGTTGCTTATACGTTATTAAACGGTCAGCCTCTTAAAGTTTGGTGGGCAGAAAAGCAAAAAACGAATGCATCTACAGAACCTGGTACTGTTATCGGCATACATGAAAATGGACTTCAAGTTGCCGCAGGAGACCAAACAAGCATTATAATTACAGACTTACAGCTTTCTGGGAAAAAGAGAATGCTTGCAAGTGATTATCTTAAAGGAGCAAGCATACCACAAGGCTTGAAATTAGGTGAATAAAGTTGGAAAACAACATACGGGCAATCGCCCTGGACGTTTTAATCAAAATAGAACAAAATCAGGCTTACTCAAATTTACAGCTGAATCAGGCGCTTCAAAAAGCAAATGTAAAAGATATTGATAAAGGTCTTTTAACGAGCATCGTTTATGGTACGATTCAGCGTAAAAACACGATCGATTTTTATTTGGATCAACTGCTGAATAAACCAATTAAGAAAAAAGACCGCTGGGTTCTATCATTGCTCAGATTGTCTATTTTTCAGATGCTTTACATGGACCGTGTTCCTGATCATGCAATCATCCATGAAGCAGCAGAAATCGCTAAACAAAGAGGACATCAAGGTCTAGCAGGTCTTGTAAACGGTATTCTGCGCAAATTACAGCGTGAGGGAACAGCTGAGATGGATAAAAAAGCAGGTGCCGGTTCAGAAAAATCGGCTTTAACTTACAGCATGCCACAGTGGCTTTTTGAACGCTGGAGCTCTCAGTTCGGAAATGAAGATGCAGAAAAAATGGCAGAATCAAACCTTTTGCCGTCACCGGTTACAGCGAGGGTAAATACGATGCTGACAACAAGAGACGAAGTTCTTCAGAAGCTGAAAGAAGAAGGAGTTTCTGCAGAAGAAGGAGAATTGTCTCCTGAGGGTATCATAATAAAAGACGGCTATCTTCCCGGAACAGAAGTATATGATAAAGGATTTGTTACGATTCAGGATGAAAGCTCTATGCTTGTTGCAAGAGTTGTCGCTCCTTTACCTGGAGAAACCATTCTCGATGCATGTGCTGCTCCAGGCGGCAAATCAACCCATATGTCAGAAATGATGAATGGAAATGGGAAAGTTGTTTCTCTGGACCTTCATGCCCATAAGATTAAATTGATTAATAAACAAGCAGAAAGACTGGGACTTAAGAATATCGAGGCTTCAGTTTTGGATGCTAGAAATGCTGGAGAAAAATTTGATGCTGCATCTTTTGACAGAGTTCTTGTTGATGCCCCCTGCAGCGGTTTTGGGGTAATACGCAAGAAACCGGATCTTAAATGGTCTAAAACAGAAGAAGATGTACTAAAGCTTGCTTCTATTCAAAAGGATATATTGGAATCTGCCTCTCAAATGGTGAAAGCTGGAGGCACCCTTGTCTACAGCACTTGTACTGTAGATCAGGAAGAAAACAGTGAAATAGCAGAATGGTTCCTGCAAAATCACCCGGAATTTGAATGGGATTCTGATTTTTCCGAAAAGATGCCAGAAAATGTGAAAACCTTTATAATAGAAGGACGATCAGATCTGCAAATTATGCCTCATTATTTTAATAGTGACGGCTTTTACATTGCGGCTTTCAGAAAAAAGACAACAGGTGGTGAGAAACATGCTTAAACCGTTAACAGATAAACAGACAAAGCCTAATATTAAACCTTCTATATTCTCATTGGAGCTTCATGAACTTGAAGCTTGGCTGACGGATATTAGAGAGCCTAAATTCAGAGGCAAACAAATCTTTGAATGGCTGTATAAAAAACGTGTGTCTTCTTTTGAGGAGATGACAAACCTTCCAACAGGTTTACGTGAGAAGCTGGAAAAAGATTTTTATATCAAACCATTAAAAGAAGTGGTACGCCAGGAATCAGCCGATGGCACGATCAAATTCTTATTTGAACTGCAAGATGGCTATTCAATCGAGACTGTACTTATGAGACATGAGTATGGAAACAGTATTTGTGTAACAACACAAGTTGGGTGCCGACTTGGCTGTACCTTCTGTGCGTCTACTTTGGGTGGATTGAAGCGCAATCTGCAAGCAGGTGAAATTGTTGCCCAGGTTCTTCAGGTTCAAAGAGCTCTAGATGTAACAGAAGAAAGAGTAAGTTCTGTTGTTGTCATGGGAATTGGAGAACCGTTTGATAATTATGAAGGACTTATGTCATTCCTTAAGATTATCAACCATGATCTTGGCCTTAATATAGGAGCGCGCCATATCACGATTTCAACAAGCGGTGTGGTTCCTTATATTTATAAATTTGCTGATGAAGGAATGCAGATTAATTTTGCCATCTCTCTTCATGCGCCGAACACAGAAACAAGAAGCCGCTTAATGCCAGTAAACAGAATGTATCCTTTAAACGAATTAATGGATTCTATTCGTTATTACATTAAGAAGACCGGCAGACGCGTAACATTTGAATATGGGTTATTTGGAAAAGTTAACGATACAGTGGAACACGCAAATGAGCTTGCAGATCTTATTAAAGATATCAAGTGCCATGTTAACTTGATTCCCGTTAACTATGTACCAGAAAGAGATTATGTAAGAACACCGAAAACACAAATATTTAAGTTCTTAGAGACGTTAACCTCAAGAGGCATTAATGCCACCATCAGAAGAGAACAAGGACATGACATTGACGCAGCATGCGGTCAGCTGCGTGCGAAGGAACGTAAAGAAGAGACGAGGTGACGGGGATATGCAAATTGCCTTTCAAACGGATGTTGGAATGGTAAGGAAGCATAATGAAGACAGCGGGGAAGTGTTCACAAAGGGTGAGCACTTTCTTGCAGTTATTGCTGATGGTATGGGCGGTCATAAGGCGGGGGATATCGCAAGTCAGGAAGCCCTTAAAGTGATTAAAGAAGCTTGGGTTCATTTTGAAGAAAACGTAGGAAATATAAAAGATTGGATTCAAAATGTACTGAGCGATACAAATAAACACATTTTTCAATTTTCTCAAGTTAACCCTGAGACTAGAGGCATGGGTACAACGATTGTAGCTGCCTTGGGAACGAAGAGTGAGATTACAGTTGCTCACATTGGTGACAGCAGATGTTATTTGTATTCAAAAGGTGAATTAAAAAGGGTTACAGACGATCATTCTCTTGTTCAAGAGCTCGTAAAATCAGGTCAGATCACAGAAGATGAAGCTGAAATTCACCCAAGACGAAACATGATTATGAAAGCTGTTGGAACCGATGAAACCGTTGAGGCAGAATTAAATGTGATCACTTGGAACTCTGGTGATTATCTCTTGCTTTGTTCAGATGGATTATCAGACAAAGTTTCTTTTAAAAAAATTAAAGAAGCATTGGATAACTCAATGGAAACCGTTGTCGAAAAGGTTGAAAAACTAATAACCTGGGCAAAAGATGCGGGTGGAGAAGATAACATAACTGCTATCCTTATTCAAAATAGTTCTGACACAGAAACAAAAGGGGAAGCAAAAGCATGATTGGAAAAAGAGTCAGTGGCCGCTACAAACTTTTAGAAGTAATTGGTGACGGCGGAATGGCCATCGTTTATCGAGCAAAAGATTTAATTCTCGATCGGGATGTTGCTGTAAAAGTTCTTCGTTCAGAGTTTAATAAGGATGAAGATTTTATTAGACGTTTTAAAAGGGAAGCAGAATCAGCTACAAGTCTGGACCATCCGAACATTGTGAGTATATATGATGTCGGAGAAGACGAAGAGATCTATTTTATTGTTATGGAGTACGTGCAAGGAAAGACACTTAAACAATACATAAAAGAACATGGGAAAATATCTGTAGAAGAATCCTTGCACATTATGAAGCAAATTGTTTCAGGTATGGCAGTTGCCCATGATCATGGAATTATTCATCGTGATATTAAACCGCACAATATCTTAATTACTGAAAATGGAACAGCGAAACTTACTGATTTCGGGATTGCGCTGGCTATTACTTCTGCAACCATTACACATACTAATTCAATATTGGGTTCTGTTCATTATTTTTCTCCTGAACAAGCTCGCGGTGGAATTGCCAATGCAAAGTCTGATATTTATTCGTTCGGAGCAGTTTTATATGAAATGGTTACAGGCAGAGTACCGTTTGTTGGTGAATCTCCGGTTTCGGTTGCGTTAAAACACCTGCAGGAAAATGTGATAGAGCCACGCAGGCTTAATCCTGAGATTCCTCAAAGTGTTGAGAACATCATTTTAAAAGCATTGGCAAAAAATCCTCTAAAAAGGTATAACAGTGCACAAGAGCTATTAATTGATATGAACTCTGCACTTTTGCCGGAACGAATGTATGTGCAAAAATGGAATGAGGACAGCGATGAGGATGAAAAAACTAAATTCATCCCACCAGTAGTTCCACCTCCTGTTGAAGAAAAACCAGTTATCAATGAAGAAGTGAAAACGCCACAAAAGAAGAAAAAGAAATGGTGGCTGATTCTTTTGATTACCTTTCTTTTACTAGGCGGAGCGGCAATCGCTGCATTTACCATATGGTCATCTGTATTTTCTGTACAAGAAGTCAATGTTCCAGATGTAGTTGGAGACGATTATGAGGATGCATTTGATCAATTAAAAGCAAAAAATCTGGATGTAAAGCGCGAAGAAATTTTTGATCCTGAAGTTGAAGACGGCCATGTAATCCGGCAGAATCCTTCTGGTGGAACGGTTGTAAAAGAACATGCAGTTATTACACTTCATGTTTCAAAAGGTCCGGAAAAGGAAGATATGCCTGATGTAGAAGGCTACAACATCGAATCAGCACAGGCACTTTTAAAAGATAAAGGATTTACGGATATTGATATCAATTATGAGGAATCTGATTCAGAGCCAGAAGGGACGGTGCTTACTCAAAGTCCTGACAGAGATGAGAAGGTAACTCCTGCTGAGACTACCGTTACTTTAACAGTCAGTTCGGGTACACCGACGGTACAAATTTCGAATTTAATCGGATTAACTCAGCAGGTTGTTCAAACATTTGCAGATAATGAGGGATTGATAGCTGAATTTACATCTGAGTATTCGGATACAGTAGAAAAAGGAAAAGTTATTTCTCAAGACCCAGCTCCTTTTACACAAGTTGAAAAGGGAGCAACGATTACTGTAGTTCTATCCGATGGCCCTGATCCAAATAAAGAAGAAGAGCCAGCTGAATCTGATGAAACTTCAGGAGACCGAACCACCACGGAAAAGATCGAAGTTAAGCTAGGCAAAAAAGAGAAAAAAGAGCCTGCCCGAGTAAGAATTGTTTATTCAGACAAAAATGCAGCAAATGAAGTTTTTGTGGAAGAAGAAATAACAGAATCAAAGGAGTATACTCTTCCTTTAACTATTGCTGAAGGCGGCACAGCTTCTTATGTTGTTTATATAAATGAAAAAGAAGCAAAGAAAGAAACAATAAATTATGATGATATTCAGGAAGGGGACGATGGTGATTAAGCATGCCTGAAGGAAGAATCGTTAAAGCGCTGGCTGGTTTTTATTACGTAAAGGAACAAGGCAAGACTGAAGTTTTCCAATGCAGGGGAAGAGGAAACTTTCGAAAGAAGAAAGTGAACCCGCTTGTTGGTGACTGGGTAGAATATGAATCCAGCAATGTTACGGATGGCTATATTCTTGATGTGAAAGAAAGAAAAAATGAATTAGTCCGTCCGCCCATCGCAAACGTAGACCAGGCAATACTCGTTTTTTCGGCAACCGAACCTGATTTTAGCACGCTTCTCTTAGACAGGTTTCTAGTTCATATAGAGGCAAATGATATTTTGCCTGTAATCTGTATTTCGAAGATGGATCTCGTCCAGGGTACTGATGACCTGGACGAGATAAACAAATATATTGAAACATATAAAAAATTAGGCTACGATGTGTTTCCGACTTCTACAAAAACAGACGACAGTCTGGAGATGTTCTACCCGCTTTTTAAAGATAAAGTAACGGTATTTGCGGGGCAATCAGGTGTCGGAAAATCGTCGTTATTAAATGCTATTAATCCAGAGCTTATGCTTGAAACGAACGAGATATCAAGTCACTTAGGACGGGGGAAACATACAACTCGCCATGTTGAGCTTATCTTGTTTGGCAACGGTCTTGTCGCTGATACACCCGGTTTCAGTTCCTTGGATTTCATGAACATTGAGGCTGAAGACTTGTCTATGTATTTTCCAGAGATGAATGAGAGGCGCGGAAATTGTAAGTTCCGCGTGTGTTCACATACTTCAGAACCTAAATGTGCTGTCAAACAGGGTGTCGAAGAAGGCGCAATTCCACAATTTCGATATGACCACTACGTGAGCTTTTTACAGGAAATAAAAGATCAAAAACGGAGGTACTAAATGGTTAAAATAGCTCCTTCCATTTTATCAGCTGACTTTTCAAAGTTAGGCGAAGAAATAAAAGCGGTTGAGATGGCCGGTGCCGATTACATCCATGTAGATGTTATGGACGGACATTTTGTACCGAATATTACGATGGGTCCTCTCGTTCTTAAAGCAATACGTCCATTGACTGAACTGCCGCTGGACGTTCATTTAATGATAGAGAATCCCGATTCATATATTGAAGAATTTGCTGATGCAGGAGCAGATATTATTACTGTTCATGTTGAAGCGGCAACTCACCTTCACAGAACGATACAACTGATTAAAGCTAAAGGTGTTAAAGCAGGTGTTGTATTAAACCCAGCTACACCAGTTGATTTAATAAAACATATCATTCATGATATCGATATGGTATTGCTTATGACCGTTAATCCTGGATTTGGCGGACAGTCATTTATCCAAAATGTTGTCCCTAAGATCAAAGAAGTTTCTGAACTAGTACAGACTCATGGGCTTAATGTAGAAATTGAGGTGGATGGCGGTGTTAATGCAGAAACTGCGCCATTATGCATTGAAGCTGGTGCCAACGTTTTAGTAGCCGGATCTGCCATATATGGGAAAAAAGATTTAAAAGATGCAATAAGCGTCATACGTGGTGTATAATTAAAGTGTTAATAAAATAAGTAACCACAGGGGGAGTCCTATTAATGGGCTGAGAGGGGAGTGTTCTCCCGACCCTTTGAACCTGAAGCTGGATAATGCCTGCGTAGGGATGTGGAGTCGTATGACTTTTTGCATTCAGATGATATGAATCTTAAAGCAACCGCACTCACATGCCGGTTGCTTTTTTTATTTTCTTCAAAACTATAAAAGAGGAGGATAAATATGAAAAACAACAACGTTGCACTATTAACTGAGATTGCTATTATGGCGGCACTTTCATTGATTTTAGGACTTATAAAATTTAATGGTGTCTGGCCGCAAGGGGGTTCTGTTTCTCTAGAAATGGTGCCGATTTTTCTTATCGCATTCAGAAGGGGATTAAAAGCTGGTGTTTTTACAGGATTAGCTGTAGGCTTGCTTCAATTGCTTGTGAACCCATATATTGTTCACCCTGCTCAGCTGATTTTAGATTACCCGCTTGCTTTTGCCTTAGCAGGTGTTGCAGGTGCATTTGCGCCTTCAATCACACAAAATAAGACGAAAAGAACCTTACTGATGGTTACAGGAATCTTTATTGGATGTGCATTGAGACTTACTTCGCATGTATTATCCGGTGTTATTTTCTTTAGTGATTTTGCCGAAGAGATGAATGTATGGCTTTATTCAATTATGTACAACGGTTCGTTTATGGTTGTCATTTTTGGTATTACATCTCTCATCGTAATTTTTATAACTAACACTGCTCCACGATTATTGCATGCGGCAAGAAAGGGATATCATCAAGCAGCATGAAAATAAGAATTGTTGCCGGTGGTCCAGATCATCTGATTCCAGAACTTAAAAGCTTTGGAACCTCGTCCGAAGATCTGTGGGTTGGCGTTGACAGAGGTACATTCATAATTTTAGAAAAAGGGATTAAGCCTGATTATGCATTCGGTGATTTTGATTCGGTTTCTGCAGCAGAAAAAGAGATAATACTAAAGTCAGATATCGCTTTAAATCAATATCAGTCAGAAAAAGATCAAACTGATATGGAATTAGCACTACAATGGGCTATGGATCAAAAGCCGGAAGAAATACTTTTGTTTGGGGCAACTGGAGGAAGGCTGGATCATGAGATGATGAATATCCAGCTGCTCTATAGAACGATAACTAGCAATGCTGAAGTGAAGATAATAGATATTAAAAATGAAATCTCGCTAAAGCTGCCTGGAACATATACGATTGAAAGAGAAGACCATTACACCTATATTTCTTTCTTAGCATTTCAGGGAGAAGTTAATGGCATCACACTTAATGGATTTAAATATCCTTTAGAAAAAGCTTCCTTGATGATGGGCTCTTCGCTCTGTATATCAAATGAGCTTGTAAATAAAAGTGGTACTTATTCTTTCGACTCTGGCATAATATTGATGGTAAAGAGCCATGATTAATTAAAATCATGGAAAACAGGCCCCGAGACACCTTTTTATAAGACGGGGAATATTGTATGTTAGGTTTTTGCTCTTATCATTTTTTATGGGCCTGGAGGAGGGGTAAGATGAAATTTTATACCATTAAACTTCCTAGATTTTTAGGAGGATTCGTACGTGCCATCTTAGGTTCTTTTAAAAAAGGATAACAAACAAAAAAAGCGCCCTGTGCGCTTTTTTTGTGTAGATAAAGATATTAGGAGAGGATGCTACGGTACGTGTTCTTAAATTTATTACACGTTCGCGCAAAAACACTGCGTTTCCACGCAAACAGTTCTTTGCTTCACGTAGAAACTAATAAATTTCACGCGGAATCTCTTTATGACCACGCAGTACTGGTCTAGTTTCACGCACGATATGTAATTAATATCATAAATCTGCACTAAAAATTGTACGGCAGCCACATATTTATTGGAATAAAAAAAACAGCAGCTTCTGCTGCCGTTCTTTTATTAAACGCGTTCTACTTTACCTGATTTAAGTGCACGAGCAGATACGTATACGCGCTTAGGCTTTCCGTCCACAAGAATGCGAACCTTTTGGACATTAGCTCCCCAGCTTTTCTTTGATTTGTTCATTGCGTGAGAACGCTTGTTACCAGTTTTAGGTCCTTTTCCAGTAATAAAACATTTACGAGCCATAGTAGATGAACCTCCTTTACAGCAAAAAAGCTTTGCATCAATTCAATCGTATGTTAAATACTAAATAATATTAGCATGACTCTCGGAGCATTGCAACATATTCATTATGGTTTTCAAGTAAATTTCCTTGACAATACTTTTTACATAGTGTGAAATGTAGTAGTCCTTTCAAAAAAACTTAATGTATAGTAAAATATTTGTTAGCCATTTAACAATTTAAAGGGGGATGTAAGCATGTCCATTGAAATGAAAACAACCTATGGTCAAATTGATATTTCTAATGAAGTGATTGCTACTATCGCTGGCGGTGCAGCAATTGATTGTTACGGAATTGTTGGCATGGCATCAAGAAAGCAATTAAAGGATGGATTAACTGAACTTTTAGGACGTGAAAATTTCTCCCGAGGGATCGTTGTCCGACAAGAGGAAGATGAAGTACATATTGATATGTATATCATTGTAAGCTACGGAACAAAGATTTCTGAAGTGGCTCATAATGTTCAGAACAAAGTGAAATATACCCTGGATCAAATGCTTGGATTGGCGGTTGACTCAGTCAATATCTATGTTCAGGGTGTCAGGGTGACAACCCCTTAGTTAGGAGGAAGTTTTGTGTCTTTAAAAGTATTAGACGGAAAAAAGTTTGCAAAAATGGTGCTCGAGGGTGCTTCAAACTTATCAAGAAATGCAGCAATGGTCGATGCACTTAATGTGTTTCCTGTACCAGATGGTGATACAGGGACAAACATGAACTTAACGATTACATCTGGTGCAAAAGAAGTTGAGAAAAACACTTCAAGTCAAATTGGCGCTGTAGCAAACGCGTTCGCTAAAGGGCTTTTAATGGGAGCAAGAGGGAACTCTGGCGTGATTCTATCTCAGTTGTTCAGAGGTTTTTCTAAAGCTATTGAAGGCAAAGAATCCATTACAGCTGCAGAGTTTGCTAATGCGTTTGACAAAGGTGTAGAAACTGCATACAAAGCTGTTATGAAGCCTGTCGAAGGTACCATTTTAACAGTTGCAAAAGATGCTGCAAAAAAAGCAGTTAAAGAAGCAAAAAAATCAGATGATGTCCTTTATATTATGAAGGAACTCGTTAAAGAATCTAAAGCTTCCTTAAACCGTACGCCAGATCTGCTTCCTGTTTTAAAAGAAGTAGGGGTAGTAGATTCAGGCGGACAAGGTCTAGTCACTGTATATGAAGGCTTTTTAGCTGTATTAGAAGGAAGAGAGCTGCCTAAAGTTTCAGTAAATGCTCCTTCCATGGGTGAACTTGTCAACGCAGAACATCACAAAGCTCAAATTCACATGAAAACGGAAGATATCCACTTTGGATACTGCACAGAGTTCATGGTTAAATTTGAAGGAAACAAGATTAAAAACAATCCATTTGATGAAACGAATTTCCGAAACGAGCTTGCTGAGCATGGAGATTCTCTTTTAGTTGTTGCTGATGATGATGTGGTTAAAGTACACATTCATACAGAACAGCCAGGTAACATGCTAACACTCGCTCACCGTTACGGAAGTTTGATCAACATAAAGATTGAAAATATGCGTGAACAGCATTCGGCAATCTTAGAAAGTGAAAATGAAGTAATTCCTTCATATTCTCAGACTGCTGAGAAAAAGAAAGAATACGGAATTGTTACAGTAGCTATGGGAGAAGGAATCGAAGAAATGTTTTCTTCTATGGGAGCATCCGTTATCCAAGGCGGACAAACGATGAACCCAAGTACGGAAGACATCGTACGAGCAATTTCTGAAGTGAATGCAGAAAAAGTATTCATTCTTCCTAACAACAGCAATATCATCATGGCTTCTGAACAGGCTGCAAGCGTTGTTGATGAAGAAGTTGTCATCATCCGCACGAAGACTGTTCCACAAGGCATCGCTTCTATCTTGGCGTTCAACCCTTCTTCAGACATGAAGGAAAACGAAAAGAAAATGAACGAAGCTATTACTTCTGTAAAGTCAGGGCAAGTAACTTATGCTGTAAGAGACACATCAATTGATGGTGTTGAGATTGCTAAAGGTGACTTTATGGGAATATCAGAAGGTAAAATCATCTCTTCAAAGAAAAATAAGCTAGAAGTAACGAAAGAGCTTTTAGAAAAAATGATGGATGAAGATTCAGAGATTGTAACCCTCATTTATGGTGAAGATTCTTCAGAAGATGAAGCACAAGAGCTTGCTGATTTCATCGAAGAAAAATTCCCGGATGCTGAAGCTGAGATCCATGACGGAAAACAGCCGATCTATTCATTTATTCTTTCAGTTGAATAAATTCTAATATCTTAGTCTAAAAGATTGTTGCACACGAGTGGGACAGGTGAGACTCCTGATGGCGCAAAGCGCTAGGAGGCTCACCGCCCGCCCCGCGGAAAGCGAGCATCCTGGAACGGAAATTAATTTCTTACAAAGCAACAAATTTGTGATACAGACAAAATGAAAGTATTCTCTCTTAAACTTAAAGTGTGATAAAGTTAAGAGGGAATACTTATTTTAATGGGAAAAAACGCAATCGAAGGAGATCGTCATGAAATATAAAAGTGTTTTTGATATTATCGGTCCCATCATGATTGGACCATCAAGTTCACATACAGCCGGTGCTGCTAGAATTGGAAGAGTAGCAAGACATTTATTTGGCAGAAAGCCGGAGTTTGCCAAGATTTCTTTTTATGGCTCATTTGCGAAAACATACCGCGGTCACGGAACTGATGTTGCTATAGTCGGCGGAATATTAGATTATGACACCTTTGATACCCGGATTGTGGATGCGCTTACAATAGCGAAGCAAGAAGGTATTGAAGTGTCGATGACTGAAGAGGACGCAGTCACAGACCACCCAAATACAGCACGAGTCATTATTGGTGATAAGGAAGGCCAGATTGAAGTTGTAGGAATTTCAATTGGCGGAGGAAAAATCGAAATCACAGAATTGAACGGATTCAGTCTGAGGCTGTCAGGCAACCATCCAGCACTTCTTATCGTCCATAATGATAAGTACGGAGCTATCGCAGGTGTTGCGAATATATTAGCGAAGCATGAGATTAACATTGGACATATGGAAGTTTCACGCAAGGAAAAAGGAAAAGAAGCATTAATGGTGATTGAAATCGATCAGAATGCAGATGAAGTGATCATCAATGAATTGAATTCTCTTCCTATCGTCCAGCAAGTCGTAAAGATACATGATTAAGAGGTGAGGAACGAATGTTTCGTAATGTAGCTGAATTAATAGAATTAGCTGAATCAAAGAAATGTAAAATTGCAGATATTATGATTGAACAAGAGATGGAAGTAACAGGCCGTTCAAGAGAAGAAGTTACTTCGTTCATGGACCGGAATTTAACTGTTATGGAAGAGGCGGTTTTACGAGGGATTACAGAAGACGTTAAGTCTCATTCTGGGTTAACTGGAGGAGATGGAAAGCTTTTGCAGGAATACATTAAGTCCGGCAAGTCCCTTTCCGGAGATCTGATGCTTGATGCTGTAAGTAAAGCAATGGCAACAAATGAAGTAAATGCTGCAATGGGAACAATCTGTGCGACGCCGACTGCCGGGTCTGCAGGAGTTGTTCCAGGAACTTTATTTGCATTAAAAGGAAAGCTTAATCCTACAAGGGAACAGATGATTGAGTATTTATTTACAGCAGGAGCTTTTGGATTTGTTGTAGCTAATAATGCATCTATTTCAGGCGCAGCAGGTGGCTGTCAAGCAGAGGTTGGGTCCGCAACTGGTATGGCAGCGGCGGCAATTGTAGAATTAGCTGGCGGAACACCTTCACAGGCAGCTGAGGCAATGGCCATTGCTTTGAAGAACATGCTTGGACTAGTTTGTGATCCAGTAGCAGGACTTGTAGAGGTTCCGTGTGTAAAAAGAAACGCGATGGGAGCAAGCAATGCAATTGTTGCAGCAGACATGGCTTTAGCTGGTATCGTAAGCAGAATTCCTTGTGATGAAGTAATAGATGCTATGTATAAGATCGGTTTGTCAATGCCTTCAGCACTTCGTGAAACCGCTCAAGGCGGTCTTGCTGCTACACCAACTGGAAGAGAGCTTGAGGCAAAAATATTCGGCATTCCACTAAACGAGAAGTAATTATGATTTTGGAGCCAATAACTGCTGTTCAAGGAATCGGTGACAAAAAAGCAGAAGAATTAGCAAGTATGGGCATTTTTAATGTCCAGGACTTAATTGAGTACTTGCCTTATCGATACGAAGATTATCAGAAAAAGGATTTATCAGAGATCGCACATGACGAAAAAGCTACTATTGAAGGGAAGGTTCATTCTGAGCCTTCTTTGCGTTATTTTCCGAAGAAAAAATCAAGACTCTCATTTCGTATGCTGATCGGCAAGTATTTAATTACTGCTGTAATCTTTAATCGTCCATTTTTAAAAAGTCAAATAAGCCTCGGGCAATCCTTAACCATTACAGGTAAATGGGACCGAAATAAAATGACGTTAACAGTGAGCGATGTTCATTTTGGGACATTTTCCGAAGACAGAAAAATAGAACCTGTTTATTCTGTTAAAGGTACATTGCATGGAAAAACCATGCGGAAATTCATTTTTCAAGCGTTCAAGCAATTTTCCGGCCAGATTCCAGACCCTTTGCCAGAAAAACTGCGTGAAGCCTATCGTTTGCCTGAAAAAGAAGCTGCATTAAAAATGATGCATTTTCCTGAGAGCTTTCAAGTGCTAAAGGCTGGTAGGAGAAGGCTTGCTTACGAGGAGCTTTTATTTTTTCAGTTTAAGATGCAGATATTCAGAAAGTGGAACAGACAGCAATCTGAAGGTGCTTCTCTTTTATATGAGAGGTCTAAAGTAGATCTGTTTATTCAGTCGCTTCCATTTCAGCTTACAGAAGCACAGCAGCGGGTGGTAGAAGAAATATTAAAGGATCTTTCTGATACGAGCAGAATGAATAGACTTTTACAAGGTGATGTCGGTTCCGGAAAAACCGTAGTCGCTGCGATTGCATTATATGCTGTTGTCACTGCAAACAGACAGGGTGCACTGATGGTACCTACTGAAATCCTTGCAGAACAACATTTTCAATCTTTAAAAGAGCTTTTTAAGCCATTTGGCATAACCGTCGCTTTGTTAACAAGTTCAGTGAAAGGAAAACTTCGAAAAGAAACACTTAGCTTGTTAAGTGAAGGTGAGATTCAGATCATGGTAGGAACACATGCCTTGATTCAAGAAGAAGTGAATTTTAAAAATCTCGGATTGGTCATAACTGATGAGCAGCATAGATTTGGTGTGAACCAGCGAAGAGTTCTTAGAGAAAAAGGAGAAAAGCCGGATGTACTCTTTATGACGGCTACTCCTATACCTCGTACACTCGCCATATCTGCGTTCGGCGATATGGATGTTTCTACAATTGATGTTATGCCAGCAGGAAGAAAACCTATCATTACGCATTGGGCAAAGCACGGAATGTTAGAACGTGTTCTTGATTTTATTAGAAAAGAGATTATCAACGGCCGACAAGCATACGTTATTTGTCCTCTTATAGAAGAATCAGAAAAAGTAGATGTTCAAAACGCGATTGATGTACATGCACAATTAAGCCAATACTTTCATGAATACGAAGTTGGGTTAATGCATGGCAGACTACATTCTTCGGAGAAAGATGAAGTGATGCGGCAGTTCGCTGCTAATCAATGCCAGATCCTCGTTTCAACAACCGTCGTTGAAGTAGGTGTTAATGTACCTAATGCTACGATTATGGTCATATATGATGCTGAAAGATTTGGTTTATCACAGCTTCACCAGTTACGAGGAAGGGTAGGCCGCGGCAGTGAACAATCATATTGTGTGCTTATCGCTGATCCTAAAACAGAAGAAGGCCAAGAACGCATGAGAATTATGACCGAAACGACAAATGGTTTTGAGCTTTCGGAAAAAGACTTAGAACTTCGCGGACCAGGAGATTTCTTTGGCAATAAACAAAGCGGTTTGCCAGCATTTAAAGTTGCCGATCTTGTACATGATTATCGGATTTTAGAGACAGCGAGAAATGATGCTGCTAAACTCGTAAATTCAGATGAATTTTGGACAGACGATTCATATGCATTAATAAGAGAGATACTTACCGATGAAGGGGTGCTGGATAAGGAAAGACTTGATTAATTCTTGAAAGATGGATACTGATACTATATACTACTATTAGTACCAGCTCTTAATAGCGGAAAGAACATACAGCAGGTACGCCAATACAAATGGCGCCTGCTTTTCTAACGCCCTTCATTTGCAGAGAGAATATCTTTCTCATAAATGGGACCTTTTTAACGGAAGAAGGAAAGTATTTATGAAAAAAACAAAACGGGAGCGGCAAGAGCTGCTAAAGGAAACGATAAAACAAACCCCTTTTATTACTGATGAGGAACTTGCGGACAAATTCAGTGTAAGTGTACAGACAATACGTCTTGACCGACTGGAACTTTCCATACCAGAGCTTCGGGAGAGGATTAAAACTGTAGCCGAAACGAAGCTGGATGATGTTAAAGCATTGCCTCTTGAGGAAGTAATCGGTGAGATTATTGATCTTCAGTTAGATGAGTCAGCTATCTCAATTCTTGATATAAAAGAAGAACATGTATTTTCACGCAACAAAATAGCGAGAGGACACCATGTCTTTGCCCAGGCGAACTCGCTTGCAGTTGCTATTATTAATGATGAACTCGCTTTAACTGCCAGGGCAAACATTCGCTTTTCGCGTACTGTAAAAGTTGGCGAAAGGATAGTAGCAAAAGCGAAAGTTACAGAAAAAGGCTCAGAACGGACAACCGTTGAAGTTAATAGCTATGTAGAAAAAGAGCTTGTTTTTAATGGTGAGTTTACGATGTATAGATCAAAACAAGATTCAAAGGAAGGAAGTTAAATCAGCATGATTATCGCAATAGATGCAATGGGCGGTGACAATGCACCGAAGGAAATAGTAAAAGGTGCATTGCTGGCTGTTGAACAATATCCTGAGCTAAAGATTACCTTGGTTGGTGACCAAGATAAAATCAATGAACATTTACCTAGCGATCATTCTTTTAAAATTATCCATACAACAGAAGTGATTGAAACAGCTGAGGAGCCAGTTCGTGCTGTACGCCGAAAAAAGGATGCTTCGATGGTATTGGCAGCAAATGAAGTGAAGACTGGCAATGCAGATGCTTATATTTCTGCGGGAAATACGGGAGCACTGATGGCAAGCGGTCTTTTTTATGTGGGAAGAATTAAAGGGATTGAACGCCCAGCGTTGGCTCCAACGCTTCCTACACTCGATGGAAAAGGATTCTTATTCCTAGACGTAGGCGCAAACATGGATGCAAAACCAGAGCATCTATTGCAATATGCACTGATGGGATCAGTCTACTGTAAGGAAGTTAGAGGAATCGATAACCCACGTGTAGGACTGCTTAACGTTGGTACTGAAAGTGAAAAAGGCAATGCTTTAACTAAAGCTGCTTTTCCTTTGCTCCAGGAAGCAAACATTAATTTTGTGGGTAACGTTGAATCTAGAGATCTTTTAATGGGCGCAGCAGACGTTGTCGTATGTGATGGTTTTGCGGGCAATCTTGTCTTAAAGTCTATTGAAGGTACTGCGATGAGCATATTCTCAATGATAAAAGAAACTCTTACATCAAGCTTTACCAGCAAAATTGCAGCAGGTGTATTAAAACCGAAGCTTAAAGGAATTAAAGATAAACTTGATTATACAGAATATGGCGGAGCAGGATTGTTCGGATTAGCCGCACCAGTTATTAAAGCACACGGTTCATCCAATGCAAATGCAATGTTAAACGCAATCAGACAAACTAAAGATATGGTAGAAAAAAGTGTTGTTAACACTATATTGAGCCATATTCAGCCTGACAGCCAAAAGGAGGAATAACTTATGGGTAAAATCGCCTTTCTTTTTCCTGGACAAGGTTCTCAATTCGCGGGGATGGGAAAACAATTAGCAGATCAAGAAACGCTTGCAAATGATATTTTTAATAAAGCAGACGAAGTTTTGAAATACGATCTTTCAACTATCATTTTTGAAGGTCCTGAAGATCTGTTAAAGAAAACAGAGAATACTCAGCCAGCATTGCTGACGGTTTCAACAGCTGTACTTGAAGTTTTTAAAAAGCATGGTATCTCTGCTGATTACACAGCAGGTCATAGTCTTGGGGAATACTCAGCACTTGTTGCAGCTGAAAGTATTTCGTTTGAAGATGCAGTTTATGCTGTTAGACACCGCGGGCTCCTAATGGAAGAAGCTGTTCCTGCTGGTGTAGGAACAATGGCAGCGGTCATCGGTTTCGATCAAGAACGTCTTGAGGCAATTACTGCAGAAATATCAGGGTCTGGAGACAGTGTACAAGTGGCTAATTTAAATTGTCCTGGTCAAATTGTTATTTCTGGTACTGTAAAAGGTGTTGAAGAAGCAGGCAGCAAAGCAAAAGAAGAAGGCGCAAAGGTTATTCCTTTACAAGTCAGCGGTCCCTTTCACTCTGCATTAATGAAACCCGCTGCGGAAAAATTTGCAGAAGTTTTATCAAAGATTACAATACATGACGCGAAAACGCCTGTAATCGCGAACGTTACGGCGAAACCTGTTACATCGAAAGAAGAAATTAAGTCCAAGCTGATTGAACAGCTATATTCTCCTGTACGCTGGGAGGAAACGATTAGAGAATTAATGGATTCGGGTGTTGATACATTCATTGAGATCGGACCTGGTAAAGTTTTATGCGGTCTTGTAAAAAAGGTAAATCGCCGAGCTAACGTATTCGCAATTGGAGATATGGATTCAATGATGCAAGCTTTGGAAAAACTGAAAGGAGAATCTGTTGATGCTTAAAGATAAATCTGTGTTAATAACAGGTGCTTCACGAGGTATTGGACGTGCAATTGCCCTTTATTTTGCAAAAAATGGCGCGAAAGTAGCGGTCAACTATTCTGGAAGCGAAGCAAAAGCCAATGAGGTAGTTGAAGAAATTAAAGCAAACGGCGGAACTGCCTTTGCGATTAAGGCTGATATTTCAAGTTCAGAAGACGTAACGAACATGGTTAAGTCTGTCTTAGGTGAATTTGGAAGCCTTGATGTACTTGTGAACAACGCGGGAATTACGAGAGATAACCTTTTAATGCGAATGAAGGAAGAGGACTGGGACGCAGTCATAAACACAAATTTAAAAGGTGTATTCTTAACAACAAAAGCTGTTACAAGACAGATGATGAAACAAAGAAACGGCCGTATTATAAATATTGCTTCAATCGTCGGTGTTTCAGGAAACGCAGGGCAGGCAAACTATGTAGCAGCTAAAGCAGGTGTTATCGGGCTTACAAAAACAACAGCGAAGGAGCTCTCTTCAAGAGGAATTACGGTTAACGCAATTGCTCCTGGTTTCATTGAAACAGATATGACAGGCAAGCTTGAAGAAGGTATTAAAGAAGATATGCTAAGAAATATTCCGCTTGCTCGCTTCGGTCAGCCTGATGATATCGCAGCCGCTGCAGCGTTTCTAGCAAGTGATTCTAGTTCATACATTACAGGCCAGACACTTCACGTTGACGGCGGAATGGTGATGTAATCCTGCTGGTTAACTTGATAATTAAGAGGCTTTTACAAAAGGATAGTCTCTGAAAAATTATTGCTTTGTCTTGACTTTTTTCTCTTCATTGAAAAGTTGATTGGAGTGCAAGGTGTGAGACTCCTGGGGGATCAGCGGGACAGGTGAGACCAAGCAATGTCGCAAGGCGACGAGTGGGCTCACCGCACGCCTCCCGGAAAGCGAGCACCTGGAACGGAAATCAACCACTTTCAAGGGCAACAAAGTCTACCCAAAACACCCTTATTTTTAGAACGAATCCCTCTAGTTTTTTTAGAGGAAAAAGCATATACTATTGAAAGGAGGTGACACACAAAATGGCAGACGTTTTAGAAAGAGTTTCAAAGATTGTTGTTGACCGTCTAGGTGTTGACGCGTCTGAGGTTAAGCCTGAAGCTTCCTTTAAAGAGGATCTAGGTGCAGACTCTCTTGATGTAGTGGAACTTGTTATGGAACTTGAGGACGAGTTCGAATTAGAAATTTCTGATGAAGATGCTGAGAAAATTGCAACTGTTGGTGACGTTGTAGATTACATAAACAGCAAACAATAAGGTTTTACGGATAAAGTCCCGTTTATAAATGCGGGGCTTTCTTCCCTTTCTGGGGAGAAAACAGCAAATAGCCCTTTTACGAGATTTTTGGAGGAAGTTTATGAAAGGTTCAAAACATCAATCAACTCAAAAGAAAACAGTTAAAAACCGGTTTAAATCGGCTTCCAAAAAGGGCATGGATGACAAATTGCGCATTCAGAAAGTAGCCCCTCTTCAGGACCGTTTAAACATTCAATTTGAAAATGTAAAACTATTAGCACAAGCTTTTACGCATTCATCATATGTGAATGAGCATCGAGGAAGAACGTTCGAGGATAATGAAAGACTGGAATTTCTAGGCGATGCTGTTCTAGAACTGACAATTTCTCAATATTTGTACAGCAAGTTTACAAGCATGAGTGAAGGTGAGCTCACAAAACTTAGAGCGGCTATCGTTTGTGAACCATCATTGGTGCTGTTTGCTAACGACCTGCACTTTGGTGACTTTGTACTATTGGGAAAAGGAGAAGAAAACACTGGTGGACGCTCACGGCCTGCCCTTTTAGCGGATGTCTTCGAGGCATTTATAGGAGCGCTGTATCTTGATCAAGGACTCGACAAGGTAAAAGAGTTTTTAAATCAGTACGTTGTACCACGGATTAACGAAGGTGCTTTTTCTCATGTGATGGATTTTAAGAGCCAGCTGCAAGAATTTGTTCAGCGTGAAGGGTTAGGTCATATCGATTATAAAATCGTACAGGAAAAAGGACCTGCGCATAACAGGGAATTTGTTTCTGAGGTCAGATTAAATGATGCTGCTTTTGGAATCGGATATGGAAGGTCTAAAAAAGAAGCCGAACAGCACGCCGCACAAGAAGCGATTGAAAAAGTTACTAAAAATGCCAATGAATAATGAAAACCCCCTTTAAATGGCGATTGCCAGGCAAGGGGGTTTCTGTTATTTCTTTTTAAGAGAAGCAAGTTCTTCGACGATGCCTTCCATATCTCTGATGCTGAATGAAGGCATTTTCATTACCATGTCATATAGTTCTTTAATATCGTCGTATTTGTTCAGTTCGTAATCTTCAGGCTGGATTAAACCGCCGTTAACCAGCTGCAGTTTCTTTTTTAAGCTTTCAATCATAAAAGCTAGATTTTCATGATTTTCATTCGTTAAGTCCATAGTGAAGCTCCTTTAGCATGTATTTAGTGAAAACTAATATTTGTGTCTGAGACCGTTCAAATAACTTTCTCTATTTTAGCATACTGTAATCTTTGTGACTATGAGAGAGTAAATCTATGATAAAATAAAACAGTTAAAGAATTTTTTTTACATAATTTAAGAATTTGAAGTTCCTTCGACGATAAGTTGATTGGAGCGGAAGGTGCGTGCCTACCACCTGAAAAGCTTCTCGTTAGGCATGCGACGAGGAAGCTCACATCGATAGCATTACTCATAGACGCAGGAGCAATAATACTTCCATGAAACAGACAGGTGAGATCATTCAATGTCATAAAGCGACGAATGGGCTCACTGCGCGCCCCGTGGAAAGCGAGCACCTGAAGCGGAAATCAACCACTTCTATAAAAATACTGAAATAACCGTTTGAACACGAACGCTTATATAAAGCATGAAAAAAGGGGGATTTAAAGATGTTCCTCAAACGAATTGATGTAGCAGGATTTAAATCATTTGCAGAGCGGATCCAAGTAGAATTTGTTCAGGGCGTAACTGCTGTTGTTGGCCCTAACGGAAGCGGAAAAAGCAATATATCAGATGCGGTAAGATGGGTGCTTGGCGAACAGTCTGCCAAGTCGCTTCGTGGCTCTAAAATGGAGGACATCATTTTTGCCGGCAGTGATAACCGCAAAGCGCTGAATGTTGCTGAAGTAACGCTCACTTTAGATAACGAAGACCAGCATCTTCCTCTTGATTATAATGAGATTTCTATTACAAGAAGAGTTTTTCGCTCAGGTGATAGTGAATACTTAATCAATAAGCAGCAATGCCGCTTAAAGGACATTGTTGAATTGTTCATGGACTCTGGACTTGGAAGAGAAGCTTTTTCTATTATTGGACAAGGCCGAGTAGAAGAAATCTTAAGCAGTAAATCTGATGAGAGAAGAAAGATTTTTGAAGAAGCAGCAGGAGTTTTGAAATATAAAACAAGAAAACAAAAGGCTGAACAAAAACTATTTGAAACTCAGGAAAACTTAAACAGAGTTGAAGACATCCTTCATGAACTTGAAGGGCAGGTTGAACCTCTAAAAATACAAGCATCAATTGCAAAAGATTATCTAGAAAAGAAACAGGAATTAGAAATCGTTGAGACTGCTGTTCTCGTTCAGGAGATAGAAGACCTTCATGAACGCTGGGAAAAACAAAAAACTTGGGTGGCAGAATTACAGAAACAAGACTCTGCACTTTCTATTAAAGTTAAGCAGGGTGAATCTGCGATTGAAAGAGCCCGACTTGATATGCAGGCAATGGATGAATCTATTGATGAACTTCAAGGTGCTCTCCTCTCAGCAAGTGAAACGCTGGAAAAACTTGAAGGGAAAAAAGAAGTTTTAAAAGAGAGAAAGAAAAACTATGATCAAAATAAAACTTCACTTTTAGAGCAGATTCAGCAGCTGAAAGTAAAAAAAGAGCAACTAGAAACACAATTGCTCTCGGAGAAGAGTATTTTAGCAGATAAAGAAAAGCAATTAAAAACGGTTCGAAAACAAGTTGCTGAGGAAGAAAGCCGTTTGAGTGTCCTTGAAATGGATGTGGAAGCAGAGCTTGAAAAACTAAAAAGTGATTATTTTGAACGCCTAAATGAACAAACGACTATCAAAAATGAAATGCGTTATATTGAAGATCAGTCTAAACAGCAAAACTTCAAAAGCAGCAGGCTGGATGAAGAGAACAATAGATTTCTTCAGCAAAGGGAAGAATTAAAGAATAAAAAAGAACTGGCAGAAAAGAGCTATAAAGAAGCTGAAACTCAACTGAAGAAGAAACAGGAAGAGTACCAGGACTTAAAATCTGCTGTATCTTTAGAAGAACAAGAAAGCCGTTCAAATCAGGAGAAATTGTATCAAGCTTATCAGTATATTCAGCAATTTAAATCGAAGAAAGAAATGCTGGAATCGATGCAAGATGAATATGCCGGCTTTATGCAAGGAGTAAAAGAAGTACTAAAGTCAAAGGAGACGCGGTTAGCTGGAATTGAGGGTGCCGTGGCCGAACTTCTTTCAGTTCCGCCTGAGGTTGAAACTGCTATTGAGACAGCCTTAGGTGCTTCCATGCAGCATGTTGTTGTCGATCATGAACAGAACGCAATGAAAGCCATCCAATTCTTAAAACAAACAAGAGCTGGAAGAGCAACATTTTTACCGTTGAACGTCATTAAAAGCCGCAATGTTTCAAGTGCGGATGTTCATAATGCACGCTCAGTTGATTCTTTTGTTGGAGTCGCAGCTGACCTCGTTCAATTTGATCAAAAGTATAAGAACATCGTTGGCAACTTATTAGGTAATATTATTATTTCAAGGGATCTGGCTGGAGCAAACGCGATTGCAAAGCAAGTGAACTATCGCTATCGAATCGTTACCCTCGAGGGGGATATTGTCAGCCCAGGCGGGTCAATGTCGGGGGGGAGCCTTAAACAGAAGAGTTCATCTCTTTTAAGCAGACAAAGAGAAGTTGAAGTCCTGACTGAAAAATTAGCTGCAATGGAGAAACAAACTCTTAGCTTAGAAGAAAAAGTTACTAATCTAAAAGCAAAAGTTACAAAAAACAAAGAAGCTTTAGACAGTCTTCAAGCTGAAGGTGAGCAGTTAAAGGAACTTGAACAAGAACTCAAAAGTAATCTCCGTGAGCTTGAGATCCAAGAAAAAAGTTTGAACGACAGGCTGCAATTGTATGATCGTGAAAAACATACGTTTGAGTCTGAGCGATCGGCCGCTGACACAAGATTAATGGATCTTAAGAAGAGGCTTGATAAAGCAGTGAAATCTGGTATTGAACTAGAGAAAACAATCGCTGATTTGACAGAAAAGAAGAAGATGCATCAATCTTCTAAAGAAGAGCTCAGAGAAACTTTGACACAATTAAAAATTAAAGCTGCCGAACTTGAGCAGCAAGTGTCAAATCAAAAAGAAAAAAGTCTGCGGTTCGAAGAAGAGTTTGCAGGTGTCCGTGCTAAAAGCAAGGAAACAGAGGAAGATTACTGGCTCCTTGAAGAAGAGATGAACTCAAGCTCGTCTGGCGAGGATTCTCTCGATGAACAGATTAAGCAAAAGAGACACGAAAAAAATACTGCATTACAACTGATAGCTGAACGCAGACAAGAAAGAACAGAGTCATTCCGTTCTATCGAAGCAATGGAAGTTGAGCTTAAAGAAGCGAAACGCCAATACAAACAGTTAAGTGATGGATTAAGAACAGAAGAAGTAAGCATAAACAGACTTGATGTGGAGCTTGAAACCCGCCTGACCCATCTTCGTGAAGAATATGAGCTGTCATATGAAGGTGCTAAACAAAAACACAAACTTGAGATGCCATTAGAAGATGCTAAACGAAAAGTAAAGCTGATCAAAATGGCAATTGAAGAGCTTGGTGTTGTAAACATTGGTGCCATTGAGGAATATGACAGAGTCAGTCAGCGTTTTAATTTCCTTACAGAACAAAGGGATGACCTGACGGAAGCTAAAAATACACTGTATGGTGTAATCTCAGAGATGGATGAAGAAATGAAGAATCGTTTTGAGGAGACCTTTACAGCCATCCGATCGCATTTTGGGGTCATTTTTAAAGAGTTATTCGGCGGCGGCCGCGCAGACCTTGTTTTGACACAGCCAGACGACATGCTTGCAACAGGTGTTGATATCATGGCGCAGCCTCCTGGTAAAAAGCTTCAGCAATTAGGGCTGTTATCTGGAGGAGAGCGTGCTTTAACTGCAATAGCATTATTGTTTGCCATCCTTAAGGTGCGTCCTGTTCCGTTTTGTATTTTGGATGAAGTCGAAGCAGCATTGGATGATGCAAACGTGAACCGTTTTGCAAAATACTTGAGGGCATTCAGTAAAGAAACACAGTTTATCGTTGTAACCCATCGAAAGGGTACAATGGAAGAAGCCGACGTATTGTATGGGGTGACCATGCAAGAATCTGGCGTTTCAAAACTTGTTTCAGTACGCTTAGAAGAAACAAAAGAACTGGTAACATCGTAGGGAGGAAATAAAGTGAGTTTTTTAAAGAAGCTAAAAGAAAAATTTTCGAATCAGCCAACAGAATCCTCTTCTGAAAAATTTAAGGATGGATTAGAAAAAACAAGGAGTTCTTTTTCATTTAAAGTAAATGACCTTTTAAAAAGGTATCGTAAAGTAGATGAAGAGTTTTTTGAAGAACTTGAAGAGATCTTAATCGGTGCAGATGTGGGAGTGCATACAGTTCTTAATATCATTGATGAACTTAAAGATGTAGCCCGCACAAGAAACATTAAGGATCCTCAAGAGCTTCGTTCAGCAATCACAGAAAAACTTGCTGAGATGCTTCAAAAAGATGATGGTGACAACAAGCTAAATTTACAAGCAGATGGAATGACAGTCATATTGTTCGTTGGTGTTAACGGAGTGGGGAAGACAACTACGATCGGGAAACTGGCCCACCAACTCAAAAATGACGGCAAGAAAGTTATTCTGGCTGCTGGAGATACGTTCCGTGCAGGTGCGATCGACCAGCTGGAAGTATGGGGAGAGCGTGCGGGTGTAGATGTTATCAAACATCATGAAGGTGCCGATCCAGCCGCGGTAATCTATGACAGCATCCAGGCAGCAAAATCAAGAAAAGCGGATGTGCTTTTATGTGATACAGCCGGGCGTCTCCAAAATAAAGTAAACTTAATGAACGAACTTTCAAAAGTAAAACGAGTGATCGAACGCGAAATACCAGGTGCGCCACACGAAGTGCTGCTAGTTGTAGATGCGACGACCGGACAGAACGCGATGAACCAAGCTAAAACATTCGGTCAATCAACAGATGTTACGGGACTTGTTTTAACAAAACTTGATGGAACAGCAAAAGGTGGAATCGTACTAGCGATCCGCCACGAATTGGATATCCCAGTAAAATTTGTTGGACTTGGAGAAAAAATTGATGACCTTCAGGAATTCGATCCGGAACAGTTTGTGTACGGATTATTCGCTGGAACAGAAGAGGAAGAAGCAGAGTAATCTCTGCTTTTTTCTTTTGGGAAGACAAAAAAGCAAAAATTTCATCTGAGGAAGACATATTTCGAAAGGGAAATTAATAATCGCATAAAAATGGAAATTAATTATGATCGTTGTTTATCTCATATAAACTACAGCAGCTAGCAACAATCTTTTCTGTTAAGAAAAAAACTTGACATCTTTTTTTTCTGGTTGTATAGTATTCACGTAAAGGCATTTCACTTAACAAGGGTTGTGAAAGTATGCTTGATAAAACGATGAGAATTAATTATCTTTTTGATTTTTACCAATCACTGTTAACCCCTAAGCAAAAGAATTATATGGGCTTATATTATTTAGACGATTATTCTCTCGGTGAAATTGCTGAACAATATAATGTCAGCCGCCAGGCCGTTTATGATAATATTAAACGGACAGAGGCGATGCTGGAAGAATACGAAGAGAAGTTAGGGCTTTTTGCAAAGTTTCAGGAACGTGAACAGTTGCTGTCATCTTTAAGAGAGCTGCTGAAAACTGAACCTGATAACGTAATTGCAATTATCGATCGCCTTGAAAATATGGAATAGGAGGCGTTCAGTGAGATGGCATTTGAAGGTTTAGCCGACCGTCTTCAGAACACTTTACAAAAAATCCGCGGAAAAGGGAAAGTAAATGAAGCGGATGTAAAGGAAATGATGAGGGAAGTACGCCTTGCTCTTCTTGAGGCGGATGTTAACTTTAAAGTGGTAAAGGATTTTGTGAAAAAGGTATCTGAACGTGCAGTTGGTCAGGAAGTGCTAAAAAGCCTGACACCTGGACAGCAAGTTGTAAAAGTGGTTAATGATGAACTTACAGCTTTGATGGGCGGAGAACAGAGCAAAATTGCTGTTTCTAACAAGCCCCCGACGGTTATTATGATGGTTGGTCTTCAAGGTGCAGGTAAAACAACCACTACAGGAAAGCTTGCGAATCATTTGCGTAAAAAACAAAATCGCAAACCGCTTCTTGCTGCAGCTGACATATACCGTCCCGCTGCGATAAAGCAGCTAGAAACACTCGGGAAACAGCTTGATTTTCCAGTACATCAATTGGGAGACCAAGTTAGCCCTGTAAAAATTGCTGAAACAGCAATTGCGAAAGCGAAAGAAGAGCATCATGACTATGTGCTCATTGATACAGCGGGGCGTTTGCATATTGATGAAACGCTCATGGATGAATTGAAGCAGGTTAAAGAAACAGCAAAACCTGATGAAATTTTCCTTGTTGTTGATGCGATGACAGGTCAAGACGCAGTAAATGTTGCAGAAAGTTTTAATGAGGCACTTGGTATTACAGGTGTGATTCTTACGAAGCTTGATGGTGACACACGCGGTGGTGCCGCGCTTTCAATTAAAGCTGTTACAGGACTTCCTATTAAATTTGTAGGTCTTGGTGAAAAGATGGATGCTCTAGAGCCGTTCCATCCGGATCGAATGGCTTCCAGAATATTAGGAATGGGCGACATGCTGACACTTATTGAAAAGGCGCAGTCCTCAGTAGATGAAGAAAAAGCTCGCGACCTTCAAAAGAAGATGCGTGATATGTCGTTCACATTTGATGATTTTCTTGATCAGATGGGACAAGTAAGAAATCTTGGCCCATTAGATGAAGTGCTTGGCATGCTTCCTGGCGCGAACAAGATGAAAGGCCTTAAGAACGTCCAGATCGATGAAAAACAAATCGGTCACGTTGAAGCTATCATTCGTTCGATGACTCTTCATGAAAGAGAACAGCCGGAGATTATCAATGCCAGCCGTAAAAGACGTATCGCTAAAGGCAGCGGACGTTCAGTACAAGAAGTAAACCGCCTTATCAAACAATTCGAGGACATGAAGAAAATGATGAAACAAATGTCCGGAATGATGAATGGCAAGAAGAAAAAAGGTGGATTTAAATTCCCTTTTATGTAAACTGAATTTTCAGGTTTACAAACCTGTCAATTTATACTATCATATTATTTTGTGTGAACAATTTTCGGAGGTGCAAGTTATAATGGCAGTAAAAATTCGTTTAAAACGTATGGGTGCTAAAAGAGCTCCTTTTTATCGTGTAGTAGTAGCAGATTCTCGTTCTCCTCGTGATGGACGTTTCATCGAAGAGATCGGAACTTACAACCCAGTTGCTAACCCAGCTGAAGTTAAAATTAACGAAGAAAAAGCTCTTGAGTGGATGACAAACGGTGCGAAGCCATCTGACACAGTTCGTAACCTATTCTCAAAAGCTGGTCTTATGGAGAAATTCCATAACGCTAAAAGCCAAAAATAATTTTGACGAAGGGGAACTGATATGACAGAGTTGATCGAAGCGATTGTGAAAGCTCTAGTTGATCACCCAGAAGAAGTTAGCGTCAAAGAGGTAAAAGAAGGACATCGCCTTGTTTATCAATTATCCGTGAACCAGACTGATATGGGGAAAGTAATCGGAAAACAAGGCAGAGTGGCCAAAGCGATTCGTACCGTTGTGAATGCAGCAGGCACGAATCAAAATAAAAGGATTTCAATCGAAATCGTCTAAAAAAGGATGAGGGACTCCCTCTTCCTTTTTTTATCTTTTAAAAAGACTCTTATCTAAAAGATTGTTGCTTTTGATCATTTTTAAATTCTTCTTCATTGAAAAGTTG
The DNA here is from genome assembly GCF_001999465.1 of Fictibacillus arsenicus. Classification (GTDB taxonomy): domain Bacteria; phylum Bacillota; class Bacilli; order Bacillales; family Fictibacillaceae; genus Fictibacillus; species Fictibacillus arsenicus. The sequence continues at coordinate 78,043 of NZ_MQMF01000002.1, read as the reverse complement.
ATTGGAGCGCAAGGTGCGAGACTCCAGCGTGCCAGCCACCTGAAAATACATCTTGCAAGGCATGCGACGAGGAACAAGCTTCGATGTTGTTTTGCTTGCAGACGCAGGAGCACATATACTGCCTTAAGGGTGAGACTCCTGAAGGCACAAAGCGAGCATCCTGGAGCGGAAATCAACTACTTTCAAAGAGCAACAAAGCTTATGAAAAAAGTCATTTAAAAAGTATACATATCTCCATTTATGATAAACTTTAGACTAGATAATAATATGAATAAGACGTACGAGAGAAGGTTTTTAAATGACAGACAAATGGCTAAATGTCGGAAAAATTGTTAACACACACGGAATAAGAGGAGAAGTGCGTGTTATTTCTAGAACAGACTTTCCGGAAGAACGTTATAAGACAGGTAATACATTGTATGTAGAAAAAGATCCAGGAAATCTTATCCCTGTAACAATTGAATCTCATCGCAAACATAAACAGTTCGATCTCTTAACGTTTGAAGGTCTAAATAACATTAATGATGTTGAACCCTTTAAAGGATATTTGTTAAAAGTACCAAAAGAACAGCAAGTGTCTTTAGAAGAGGGAGAGTTCTTTTATCATGACATCATTGGGTGTGCTGTTTATACGGTTGATGGGGAAGAATTAGGGAAAGTGAAAGAAATTTTGTCGCCAGGTGCAAATGATGTGTGGGTGGTTAAACGCAAAGGGTTTGGCTCCGACATTTTAATACCTTATATTCCGTCAGTTGTTAAGACGGTTGATTTAGACTCTAAAAAGATTTCAATCGAACCTTTAGAAGGACTTTTCTAAATGAAAATAGATGTATTAAGCCTGTTCCCAGATATGTTTTCAGGTGTTTTTGGCCAGTCTATTTTAAAAAAAGCACAAGAAAAAAGTGCCGTTCAGTTTCAGGTACTCGATTTCCGTGAATTCTCAACAAACAAACATAGAAATGTTGATGATTACCCTTATGGCGGAGGAGCTGGGATGGTGTTGACTCCCCAGCCGTTATTTGATGCAGTTGAAACCATTACGAAAGAAACCTCTGAGAAACCAAGGGTCATACTGCTTTGTCCACAAGGCGAGAGGTTTTCTCAAAGAAAGGCGGAAGAACTTTCTAAAGAAAAGCACCTGATCTTTTTATGCGGCCATTACGAAGGCTACGACGAGCGAATCAGAGAACATTTAGTTACAGATGAGATTTCAATCGGAGACTATGTCTTAACAGGCGGAGAGCTTGGTGCGATGGTAGTAATTGACGCTGTAACAAGATTGCTTCCTGGTGTGCTTGGAAAAGAAGAATCACATCTTCAGGATTCATTCAGTACAGGTCTTTTAGAACACCCTCAATATACGAGGCCGGCAGACTTCAGAGGTATGAAGGTTCCTGATGTTCTTATGTCTGGGAACCATAAAAATATTGAAGAATGGCGAAAGAAAGAGTCTTTAAAAAGGACTTATGAAAGACGTCCTGATCTCTTGAAACACATAGAGTTAACCAAAGAAGAAGAAAATTGGCTGAGAGAAATAAAAGATAATAAAACAACTTGATACTCGTCTGATTTATATGGTATTATATTGTTTGTGGCTTATGCCCGTTTAATCCGGTGTTCCGCTGCTTGATAATCACGCAAGAACATCCATGGGAAGGGAGGCAATAAACTATGCAACAGCTTATTGCAGATCTTGCAAAAGATCAATTAAAATCAGATTTACCAAAATTCCGTTCAGGTGACACTGTACGTGTACACGTGAAAGTAATCGAGGGTACTCGTGAGCGTATCCAGCTTTTTGAAGGTGTTGTTATCAAAAAGCGTGGGTCTGGGATTTCTGAAACGTTTACTGTTCGTAAAATTTCTTACGGTGTAGGTGTGGAGCGTGCGTTCCCTGTACATTCACCTAAGATTGCGAACCTTGAAGTTGTACGTCGCGGTAAAGTACGCCGTGCTAAGCTATACTACTTGCGTGCACTTCGTGGTAAAGCAGCTCGTATTAAAGAAATTCGCTAATAATTCTCGAAAGGAGCTTGACTTACTCAAGCTCCTTTTTCCATATTATAAGTAAGGAATTTCTACAGATGGTGAGGATTAAGAATGGCTCGTACAAAAAACGAAACGTGGGAATGGATTAAAGCATTAGCTGCAGCATTGTTATTGGCAGGTATCATCCGGTTCTTCCTTTTTGCCCCTGTGGTAGTAGATGGACAATCAATGATGCCGACTCTTCATGATGGAGATCGATTAATTGTTAATAAGTTCAGCTATATGATTGGAGAACCAAACAGATTCGATATTGTAGTCTTTCACGCTACAGAAGAAAAAGATTACATAAAAAGAGTAATTGGTTTGCCAGGAGATACGATCGAGTATAAAGATGATACTCTTTATGTGAATGGCAAAAAGGTGAAAGAAGAATACTTAGAAGCATATAAGAAAAAAACAAAAGACGGAAATTTCACATATGACTTCACTTTACTGGAAGTGACCGCTAAACAAAAGGTTCCAGAAGGCCAATTGTTTGTTCTAGGTGATAATCGCCGGAACTCCAGTGACAGCCGGAACATCGGTACTGTTAGTGAAGATGAAATCTTAGGAAAAGCATCATTCCGTTTCTGGCCGTTATCGGATATAGGATTTGTAAAGTAGGGTGAACTAACATGACCATTCAATGGTTTCCGGGCCATATGGCAAAAGCGCGCCGGGAAATAACTGAAAAACTAAAAATGATCGATGTCGTTTTCGAACTTGTAGACGCCAGAATTCCATTAGCATCACGTAACCCGATGATAGATGAGATACTTGGAGAAAAGCCGCGAATTGTTTTATTAAACAAAGCAGACTTGGCAGATCCAAAAGTAACCTCGAATTGGCAAAGCTATTTTTCAGATAAAGGAATTCCATCTCTGGCAATAAACTCACAAGACGGAAAAGGGATTAAAAAAATAGAACCTATTGCACACGAACTTGTAAAAGAAAAGTTTGATAAAATGAGAGCAAAGGGAATCGTTAAACCGCGTGCTGTTCGTGCTTTAATCGTTGGAATCCCTAATGTCGGGAAATCTACAATTATTAATAGGATGGCAGGTAAGAACATTGCTGTTACTGGAGATAAGCCAGGCGTAACAAAAAAACAGCAGTGGATCAAAGCAGGTAAGACTCTTGAACTCCTGGACACACCAGGTATTCTATGGCCGAAGTTTGAGGATCCGTCGATAGGTCTCAAGCTTGCTGTAACAGGAGCGATTAAAGAAACTTTATTTGATTTTACAGAAGTTGTTTTGTTTGCTGTGAAATATTTAAATGAACATTATCAAGAACGCCTGATTGAGCGTTATAAATTATCAGACATACCCGATGATCCTCTTCGTTTATTTGAAGAGATTGGAAAAAAAAGAGGTTGCATCATGAGTGGTGGTGAAGTTGATCTCGAAAAAACGGCAGAGATTGTGCTTCGCGACCTTCGTTCAGAAAAATTGGGCCGCTTGTCTTATGAGCTGCCATCAGCAATAACTGAATAATTTGGGGTACAGGCACGTATATTCTATGTGCCTGTTTTCTTTGACTCGATAAAGTCTTTAAAGACAGTTTAGCGTGCCGATAAATAATACATAAAGAGTGTGAAAAAAATGAAGCTTTCCTTAAAAGAATGGAATCAGAAATTAAGAGACAGTTCTATCGAAGAAATAAGCGGGCTTCTTAAGCTTCTTGCTTCAGATGAGAGACAAGGTGCTAAAAAATTATTTAAAACTTATACAAGCCGTTTGTTAGAAGCGGAAGCGGAATTAAGAAGACTTGAAATCATGTGCAGTTTTGAAAAACAATGTGCAGCAAACGGCAAAAAATTAATCGCTGGTGTGGATGAAGTTGGCCGTGGCCCGTTAGCAGGACCTGTAGTAGCTGCTGCCGTTATTTTACCAGAAGGCTATATTCTAGAAGGTATAAATGACTCCAAAAAGCTCTCGGAGAAAAAACGAGAAGATTTATATAAAAGAATCGTAGAAGATGCTGTTTGCTACAGTATTCATTTAGTTCAGCCTGACAAGATCGACGAAATCAACATCTATCAGGCATCTAAACTAGCCATGTCTGAGGCAGTTTGCAAGCTAAAGGTAGAGCCAGATCAGCTTTTGATCGATGCTATGGAAATCGCTCTGCCGATCGATCAGTTAAAAATTATAAAAGGAGATGAAAAAAGCATCTCTATTGCAGCAGCTTCTATAATTGCAAAAGTTACACGGGATCGATACATGAAAAAACTAGACCAAATGTATCCTCATTATGGTTTTAAAACAAATATGGGCTACGGCACAAAAGAGCATCTTGAAGCGCTGAGAACATTCGGTGCAACTGAAATACATCGCAAAACGTTTAGTCCAGTGGGAGAAATTATTAAGTTTACCGGGAGTGAATAAGGTGTTATCGATTAACAACATCATCAATCCACAGCCGCTTACACAAAATTCAGCAACAGGTATCAATCTGAAACTAAACCAATTGTTAACTGCAAAAATTTTAGAGATTTTTCCCGATCAAACGGCAAAGATTTTATATAATGGAGCAGCTTTGCATGCCAAATTAGAGGCTCCTTTAAAGAAAGGGAACCATTATTTGTTCGAAGTTGGAGATAAGAACGGAACAATAATCTTAAAAAAAATAGATGTAGATCCCTTAAAATCAACGACTGAACAAATGCTGCAAAAGTTAAATCTTCCTCAAACCGAAAGTAACAAAAAAGCTGCTGAGTTTGTTGTCTCAGAAAAAATGCCAGTAACAAAAGAAAATGTTAAACAGGTTTCTGATATTCTTCAGCTTGCAGCAAATATTCCCTTTAAAGAGAAGAAAGAAGTCATTCATAGGATGCAAGAACTTCAGCTTCCAGCTAAGCCTGCTTCGGTTAATGCGGTCATAGCTAGTATTCAAAATAAACCAGATCAACCTGAGATGAAACAATTGTTCGATTCTCTTAAACCGTATGTACATAAAGATAAAATCATAGCAAAAACGGTTGATTTGCTTCAAAGCTTATATGGTTTTAAAACCAATCATTCAGTTTCAAAAGAAAGTCCACAAGTATCTGCCAGCTCGACAAACACAATACACGTATCAAAAGAACCTATCGTTCAGCCTGGAAATTCTGGTATAGAAATAAAAGGATTGCATAAAGAACCTAAAGATGAAGTGAAAACAAGCCAAATAAACCAGCCTCCGGCACAAAAAGCGGAAGCTTCAGTTAATGATACAAAACGCCAAGTTTCAAATGATTTCTTACAAGCTGTTCAAAAATGGTTTCAAAAATCAGGGCTGCTGCACGAAAGGAATTTTTTGAAAGATCCCTTTCAAGTAACACAAACAGAAACCTTAAAATCACACATTATGACTTTAAAACAAAATTTAGAATCACTTGGACTGCCTGAAAGTATCTCACTAAAGGCTGAACAAGCGCTCAACAAACTTACGAGTCAGCAGATTCAAAACATTCCAGCTAACGAACACCTGCATCAGTTTGTTTTGCAGATTCCACTTGGGCAGAATGAAAACCCAAGAGAGATTTCAATCCGATGGGAAGGAAAAAAACAAAACGGTCAATCATTAGACCCGGACCATTGCAGAATGGTGTTTTGGCTGGAGATGAAAAATTTAAAAGATATTGCTGTTGATGTTCAGATTCAAAACAGAATTTTGTCTTTAAAGGTTTTCAGCGGTCATCCACAAATCGAGAATCTTTCAAAAGCATTTCTTCCATCATTAAAGAAAAGCTTAAGTGAAATGAACTATACGCTATCTTCAATAACTTTTGCACAAAAACCAAAAAATGAAATAAAAATCCCTGAGTCGAACACAGGATATAAAGGGATGGATTTGCGCATATGAGGAAAAACATAAAAGAAGCTGTAGCACTTAAATATAATCCCGAAGAATCAAGTTCTCCCATAGTAACGGCCAAAGGAAAAGGTGAAACAGCAGATCGGATCGTTCAAACTGCATCAGAGCACAATATTCCGATTCAGGAAGACCCTTCACTTGTGCACTTATTATCAAAATTAGAAATCGATGAAAGCATACCAGAGGAGCTGTATGAAGTCGTTGCAGAACTTTTTGCTTTTATTTATCAAATCGATCAAGAAGCAAAATGATAAACATAATTCTTGTTTAAACGGGCATTGCTAACATAAAGGAGTGTGCACAATGCCAAAAAATAAACTTGTCGTACAGCAATCTGAGCAATTAGTTAATCAATTTAGAGAAGAGATGGCTGAAGAATTTGGACTGTACCGTCCTGCTGCGGAAAAAGAAGCGATTACACCAAAGCTTATTAAAAAACAGGAAAACGAGAAAAACAAATGAAATAAGCTTTGGAAGCTCCTATTTTCCAAAGGTAAAAAGCAGTAAAACCAAAACCGTAGCATGAAGGTTTTGGTTTTTTTATTGGCCATAAATCCTGAATGCGCTTGCAATTTTCTGAAGAATAGTAGACATAAGACGCTTGGTCTTATACAATGATAACGGTACTTTAAGTTTTCACCATGATAGGAGGATGGAGAGTAAATGAATATCCACGAATACCAAGGTAAAGAGATACTTAGAAAATATGGTGTGGCTGTTCCAAACGGAAAAGTGGCATTTTCAGTTGAAGAAGCTGTAGAAGCTGCTAAAGAACTGGGGAGCGCTGTATCTGTTGTTAAAGCACAGATTCATGCAGGCGGCCGCGGTAAAGCGGGTGGCGTAAAAGTTGCCAAGAATATTGATGAAGTGCGTACATACGCAAATGAAATTTTAGGTAAAGTTCTAGTCACTCACCAAACAGGCCCAGAAGGTAAGGAAGTTAAGCGCTTACTTATCGAAGAAGGCTGTGACATTAAAAAGGAATATTACATTGGTCTTGTGCTTGATCGTGCAACTTCAAGTGTAGTAATGATGGGATCTGAAGAAGGCGGTACTGAAATTGAAGAAGTGGCAGAAGAAACACCTGAAAAAATCTTCAAAGAAGTAATCGACCCTGCGATCGGTCTTCAGGCATTCCAGGCAAGACGTTTAGCTTATAACATTAACATTCCAACGGAACTAGTAGGTAAAGCTGTTAAGTTCATGATGGGATTATATACTGCATTCGTAGAAAAAGACTGCTCTATCGCTGAAATTAATCCATTAGTTGTTACTGGAGACGGAAACGTAATGGCACTTGATGCGAAAATGAACTTTGATTCAAATGCTTTATACCGTCATAAAGACATCTTAGAATACAGAGATTTAGAAGAAGAAGATCCAAAAGAGATTGAAGCTTCTAAATATGATCTAAGCTATATCTCACTTGATGGAAATATCGGCTGTATGGTTAATGGTGCTGGTCTAGCTATGGCGACAATGGACATCATTAAGCATTATGGCGGTGACCCTGCTAACTTCCTTGATGTTGGGGGCGGCGCTACAACTGAGAAAGTAACAGAAGCTTTCAAGATTATTCTTTCCGACAAAAATGTTAAAGGGATTTTCGTTAACATCTTTGGAGGTATTATGAAATGTGACATCATTGCAAATGGTGTTGTGGAAGCTACGAAACAAGTTGGTCTTGAACTGCCTTTAGTCGTTCGACTAGAAGGTACAAACGTTGATCTTGGTAAAAAGATCCTAAAAGAATCCGGTCTTAATATTACAGCTGCTGATTCAATGGCTGACGGTGCAGAAAAAATCGTCGCATTGGTTAAGTAACAAAGAAAACATTGCAGGAAGGATGGGAATTTAAAGCATGAGCATTTTTATTAATAAAGACACAAAAGTCATCGTTCAGGGTATTACAGGTTCCGTTGGTCTTTTCCATACGAAACAAATGCTTGAATATGGTACGAAAATTGTGGGCGGAGTTACACCTGGTAAAGGCGGAACTGAAGTTGAAGGACTTCCTGTATTCAACACAGTTGCTGATGCAGTTAAAGAAACTGGAGCTAACGCTTCTGTTATTTATGTTCCTCCAGCATTTGCTGCCGAAGCAATCATCGAAGCTGTTGATGCAGAACTTGATCTAGCTATTTGTATTACAGAAGGTATTCCTGTAATGGATATGGTTAAAGTTAAGCGTTATATGGAAGGCAAGAAAACTCGCTTAGTTGGACCAAACTGCCCGGGTGTTATCACTCCTGAAGAATGTAAGATTGGTATCATGCCTGGCTACATCCACACGAAAGGACACGTAGGTGTTGTTTCCCGCTCTGGAACATTAACATATGAAGCTGTTCATCAGCTCTCAGAGCGCGGAATTGGACAATCTACAGCTGTTGGTATCGGTGGAGACCCAGTTAACGGTACGGACTTCATTGACGTTCTAAAGGCGTTTAATGAAGATGAAGATACGTATGCAGTCATCATGATTGGTGAAATTGGCGGAACTGCAGAAGAAGAAGCTGCAGAATGGGTAAAAGCTAATATGACTAAACCTGTTGTTGGGTTCATCGGCGGACAAACAGCACCTCCTGGAAAACGTATGGGTCATGCCGGTGCGATCATTTCTGGCGGTAAAGGTACTGCAGACGAAAAGATTAAAACAATGAAGGCATGCGGAATTAAAGTTGCAGCAACACCTTCAGTAATGGGTGAAACTTTAGTTGAAGCACTTAAAGAAAACGATCTTTACGATGTTTGTGTAACAAACAAAGAAAAAGCATCAAAAGCATAAATACCATAAGAGGTGTGTACTGCATCTCTAGCAACGTGAGAAGCTCCCAGCAATAGGGAGCTTTTTCACTTTAATTAACCATTGGTTCATGAGGAGGAAAAGAATTTGGATTATGAACGCTTAATTTTTCTTCATCATTGTGAGGGTCTTACATGGAATCATTTCAAGAATATTTTAACAGCCGATCCGGAATTAGCTGATATATTTAAAATGGATGTCAAGAGCCTGATGATGTCATTTGCGTTAAGCGAGAAAATGGCAGTACGTCTTTATACCTTTATGAATCAAAAAAACAGTACATACATAATGAATGTTTTAAAGAAAAATTCAATAACTGCATTACCTTATTTTCATAAAGATTATCCTTCTAGTTTGAAAACAATATTTGATCCCCCTTGGGTACTTTATGGAAGAGGAGATTGGAGTACGCTGAAACAGGATAAAATAATAAGTGTGGTAGGGACGAGAAACCCGAGCTCTGATGGATTGGGTGCCTTAAGCAAAGTTCTTACTCCTCTGCTGAAGAATAAATGGGTAGTAGTAAGCGGGCTTGCAAGAGGGATAGATACATATGCACACCGGCTTTGTCTATTAAATGGGACGCGAACGGCTGCAGTATTAGGTTCTGGAATAAAATGCGTATACCCCACCGAAAATAACAAATTGGCAGAAGAAATTAGCAGTCAAGGTATTCTTATTTCAGAGTTTCCGCCTTATGTTCAGCCAAAACGCTGGCATTTCCCATTGCGTAACCGTATAATTAGCGGTCTCGGCAAAGCAACTCTTGTTGCTGAAGCGAGAACGAAGAGCGGGTCGCTCATTACAGCCGATCAAGCTCTGGAACAAGGAAGAGATGTCTTTGCCATTCCAGGTTCAATCCTTGAAGATTGTGCAGCAGGTACAAATTTTTTGATTCAGAACGGTGCGAAACTCGTAATGTGTGCAGAGGATATAGCAGATGAATGGACTAAACCGTTTTCATTAAATTAGGAAACAGTTTGACAAAAGCAGATACATTATTTAATAATAGGGAAGATTTCACTAAACCCTTAAAGGGGGATAAACTGTAAATGGAAAAATACTTAGTCATTGTTGAGTCTCCCGCAAAAGCAAAGACGATAAAAAAATATTTAGGGAGCAAATATGACGTAAAAGCATCTATGGGACATGTTCGTGATTTGCCTAGAAGCCAGACCGGCGTAGATGTAGATGCAAATTATGAACCTAAATACATTACTATCCGAGGAAAAGGTCCAATATTAAAGGACTTGAAAACAGCAGCCAAAAAAGCGAAACAAATCTTTCTCGCAGCTGACCCGGATCGTGAAGGTGAAGCAATCGCATGGCATCTTGCTCACAGTTTAGATATGGATTTAGATTCTGATTGCCGAGTTGTATTTAATGAGATTACTAAAACCGCGATAAAAGATTCATTTAAGAAACCAAGAAAAATCAATATGGATTTAGTAGATGCTCAGCAAGCCAGAAGAGTTCTTGACAGACTTGTTGGGTACAAAGTCAGTCCGCTATTATGGAAGAAAATTAAAAAAGGTTTAAGTGCAGGACGGGTTCAGACTGTAGCAGTCCGCTTGATTGTTGAACGCGAAAAAGAAATTGAAGCTTTTCAGCCAGAAGAATATTGGAAGATCAAAGGGATATTCAGTGCTTCAGGCGAAGACTTTGAAGCCCAGTTCTATGGGCTTAACGGCAAGAAACAAGAGCTCTCTAATGAAGAAGAAGTAAAAGATATCCTGAGTAAAATTAAAGGGAAATCTTTTACGATTGATTCCGTACAGAAGAAAGAACGGAAAAGAAATCCTTCTCCGCCTTTCATTACTTCTTCCCTGCAGCAGGAAGCTGCTAGAAAGCTTAACTTCAGAGCGAAGAAAACGATGATGCTCGCACAGCAGCTATATGAAGGGATTGACCTTGGGAAAGAAGGTACAGTCGGTTTAATCACTTATATGCGTACTGATTCTACCCGGATCTCGGATACTGCAAAAGGTGAAGCTTCAGAGTTTATCGCAAATGAATTTGGAAAACAATACGTGAACACCTCAAGAGCTGAAAAGAAGTCAGGTAAGAATGCTCAAGATGCACATGAAGCTATTCGTCCTACCTCAGTCATGTATCATCCAAAAGATTTGAAAACTTATTTATCCAGAGACCAGCTCCGTCTTTACAAGCTAATATGGGAACGTTTCCTTGCAAGTCAGATGTCCTCTGCAGTACTGGACACAATGACTGTAGACCTTCAAAACAATGGTGTAACATTCCGTGCAACAGGGTCAAAAGTAAAGTTCCCTGGATTCATGAAGGTTTATGTAGAGGGCAATGATGACGGTAAAAAAGAAGAAGACCGCATCCTTCCTGATGTACAAGAAGGTATGAAGGCTGATAAGAAAGATTTAGAGCCCACACAGCACTTTACCCAGCCGCCGCCGCGCTATACCGAAGCTAGATTAGTACGGACGATGGAAGAATTGGGGATAGGCAGACCTTCTACTTATGCTCCGACTCTCGATACGATTCAAAAGAGAGGCTATGTTGCTTTAGACGACAAGAAATTCGTTCCAACTGAGCTTGGAGAACTTGTATTAGAGATGACCCTTGAGTTTTTCCCTGAGGTCTTTAACGTCGAATTTACTGCCAAGATGGAAAGTGATCTCGATGAAGTTGAAGACGGAAATATCGATTGGATCAAGATCATTGACGAATTCTATAAAAATTTTGAGAAGAAGCTTAAAATTGCAGAAGAAGAAATGCAAAAAGTAGAAATTAAAGACGAGCCAGCAGGGGAAAACTGCGAGAAATGCGGACATGAAATGGTCTATAAGATGGGCCGCTTCGGCAAGTTCATGGCATGCTCCAATTTCCCGGATTGCAGAAACACCAAACCAATCGTTAAAGATATTGGCGTCGAATGTCCTTCTTGTCATAAAGGATCAATTGTCGAACGAAAAAGCAAAAAGAAACGAGTTTTCTATGGCTGCAACAGATATCCTGACTGTGAGTTCGTTTCATGGGACAAACCAATTGCAAGAACATGTCCGAAATGTAATAGTATGCTAGTAGAAAAGAAAACGAAAAAAGGAAAAGTCGTTCAATGCGTGTCTTGCGACTATTCCGAAGAGGAAGCAAAGTAAGGAGTTTACCATGAGCCATCAACATGTTAACGTAATCGGAGCGGGTCTTGCCGGCAGTGAAGCTGCTTGGCAGATCGCAAGCCGAGGAATAAAAGTTAAATTATATGAGATGAGACCGGTTAGACAGACCCCGGCTCATCACACTGAAAAATTTGCAGAGCTTGTATGTTCAAACTCATTGCGGGCGAATACATTAACAAATGCTGTTGGTGTATTAAAAGAAGAAATGAGAAAATTGAATTCTGTTATCATTTCATCTGCAGATGATTGTGCAGTTCCTGCAGGCGGCGCATTAGCTGTCGACCGTCACGAGTTTGCAGGGCTTGTAACAGAACGCGTAAAGAATCACCCTAATGTAGAAGTAATAACAGAAGAAGTAACAGAAATTCCTGATGGTCCGACAATTATCGCAACCGGTCCTTTAACTTCTGATCATTTATCAAAAGCTTTAAACTCTTTAACTGGCGAAGAATATTTATATTTTTACGATGCTGCAGCTCCTATCATTGAAGTGGATAGTATCAATATGGATAAGGTCTATTTAAAATCTCGCTACGATAAAGGTGAAGCAGCTTATTTAAACTGTCCGATGACTGAAGAGGAATTCGATCGTTTTTACGAAGCTCTTATTTCTTCTGAAACTGTTCCTTTAAAAGAGTTTGAAAAAGAAATCTTTTTTGAGGGCTGTATGCCTGTTGAAGTAATGGCTAAGCGAGGTAAGAAGACTCTCCTTTTCGGACCGATGAAACCCGTTGGCCTAGAAGATCCGAAAACTGGAAAGATCCCATATGCTGTCGTTCAGTTAAGACAAGACAATAGTGCAGGAACGCTATATAATATTGTAGGGTTTCAAACTCACTTGAAATGGGGACCTCAAAAAGAACTTATTCAGCTTATTCCCGGTTTAGAAAATGCAGAGGTTGTGCGTTTCGGTGTTATGCACCGGAATACATTCTTAAATTCCCCTAAACTTTTAAGAGACACATATCAGCTAAAAGAAAGAGATGATCTTTTCTTTGCAGGGCAGATGACAGGTGTTGAAGGATATGTGGAAAGTGCTGCATCAGGATTGATCGCTGGCATAAATGCGGCAAAACTCGTAAAAGGCGAGGAGTTAGCTGTTTTTCCTAGAGAAACTGCAATCGGAAGTATGGCATATTATATTACGACTGCCAACCCTGATAATTTCCAGCCGATGAATGCAAACTTTGGCCTGCTGCCCTTGCTCGAAACAAGGATTAAAAATAAGCAGGAAAGAAACAAGGCAATCGCAGAACGAGCATTGGAAACAATTCAGAATTTTATAACAAATTTGTGAACATCTATTGCTTTAGCCCCTAAGTTGTGATACGATTTAGGGGCTTTGTGAGGTGTATGAAATGGAATCAGAACGCCAGCTCGTGGTGGATTTTCTTAATTACTTGATGATTGAGAAGAACAGTTCGCCATATACGATCGAACACTATGAAAAAGATATTAATGATTTTACTTCTTTTTTGAAACAGCAAGCAATCGAAGGATTCGCTGCTGTTTCTTATGTTTTAGTTAGACATTATCTCGTGACGCTTCATGAAAAGAAGTATGCTAGAAATACCGTTGCTAGAAAGATATCTTCCATGAGAAGTTTTTACCGTTTCTTAAATCGGGAAAAAGTCGTGGAACAAAATCCTTTTGCAATGGCCTCTTTGCCTAAAAAAGCAAAAATGCTTCCTCAATTTCTTTATGAAAAAGAGTTGGAGAAGCTTTTTAATGTGTCTGACGTCAGTACGCCAATCGGACAAAGAAATCAGGCCATTCTCGAATTGCTCTATGGTACGGGTATACGTGTGAGCGAATGCTGCAAACTGCAATTGAAGGATCTTGATCTTTTTGTAGAGGCTGCATTAGTCAAGGGTAAAGGGAAAAAGGAAAGGTATGTTCCTATCGGTTCTTTTGCCAAAGAAGCATTAGAAAGATATATTAGCGATGGGCGTAAACTTTTACTAGAAAAAACAGAAAATAAAACGGATTCCCTGTTTTTGAATTATAAAGGGGAACCTTTAAGTGCGAGAAGCGTAAGAAACATATTGAATAAAATCATTGAAGAATCGTCGCTCAATATACATATCAGTCCACACGTTTTAAGGCATACTTTTGCGACACACATGCTCAATGAAGGTGCAGATTTACGAGCAGTTCAGGAACTTCTGGGACATTCACAGCTCTCATCAACACAAGTTTACACACACGTTACGAAAGACCATTTAAAAAAAATCTATAATAATGCGCATCCTCGAGCATAAAAAACAAAAAGGGAGGGATTTTTCGATGTCAACTTTTCATGCAACCACAATCTTTGCAATTCAGCACAATGGGGAAGCAGCAATGACTGGAGATGGCCAGGTAACGTTCGGCAATGCAGTCGTAATGAAACATACGGCTAAAAAAGTAAGAAAGCTGTATGGCGGGAAGGTACTTGCTGGTTTTGCCGGTTCTGTAGCAGATGCATTTACTCTTTACGAAAAGTTTGAAAGCAAACTTGAAGAGTACAGCGGCAACTTACAGCGTGCATCTGTTGAAATGGCAAAAGAATGGCGTACTGATCAAGTCTTAAGGAAACTCGAGGCATTGCTGATCGTAATGAACAAAGAGCATATGCTGCTTATTTCAGGAACAGGTGAAGTCATTGAACCTGATGACGGCATTCTAGCTATTGGCTCAGGCGGAAATTATGCGCTAGCTGCAGGAAGAGCATTGAAAAATAATGCTTCTCAGCTTTCTGCTAAAGAAATAGCGCTTGCTTCATTGCAAACAGCCGGCGAGATTTGTGTTTACACAAATACGGAGATCGTATTAGAGGAACTGTAAAATCCTATATAAGGAGTGATTTTGTTTGAACAGTCAACTAACTCCAAGGCAGATCGTTGAAAAACTCGATCAATACATTATTGGACAAAAAGATGCTAAAAAAGCAGTGGCGGTGGCTCTCAGAAACCGTTACAGAAGAAGTCTCCTGGATGATAAACTTCGCGACGAGGTATCTCCAAAAAATATTTTAATGATTGGTCCGACTGGTGTCGGTAAAACAGAGATTGCAAGAAGACTTGCAAAACTTGCTCAAGCTCCTTTTATTAAAATAGAAGCTACGAAATTTACTGAAGTCGGCTATGTTGGTCGTGATGTCGATTCCATGGTTCGTGATCTGGTTGAAACATCTGTAAGGCTTGTTAAAGAGCTTAAGATGAATGAAGTCAAAGACAAGGCCGAGCAGAATGCGAATAAGCGTCTAGTCGAACTTCTCGTCCCTGGTAAAAAGACAGAAACAAGCTATAAAAATCCTCTAGAAATGTTTTTTGGCGGAGGTAATCAAAACCAGGAACAGTCATCAGAGCAGGATGACGAAGGGAACTTAAAGCAAAGACGAAACCAAATGGCTCAAAAATTAGCTCTTGGGGAAATGGAAGATCATCTAGTAACAGTAGAAGTCGATGAGCAAAACCCTTCAATGCTTGATATGTTTCAAGGCTCTGGTCTTGAACAGGTAGGCATGAATATGCAAGACATGCTAGGTGGGATTATGCCTAAGAAAAAGAAAAAAAGAAAGCTTACAGTACGTGAAGCGAGAAAAGTTCTGACACAGGACGAAGCAGCGAAATTGATCGATATGGATGACGTAACGAGTGAAGCTGTTTATAAGACAGAACAAACAGGTATTATATTTATAGATGAGATTGATAAGATTGCCGGAAAGAATCAAAACTCTGCAGATGTCAGCAGAGAAGGTGTTCAAAGGGATATTCTTCCCATCGTAGAAGGATCCACTGTCATGACGAAATATGGCTCGATTAAGACTGATCATATTCTATTTATTGCAGCAGGAGCTTTTCACATGGCAAAACCTTCAGATCTCATTCCCGAGCTTCAAGGAAGATTTCCGATCAGAGTAGAATTAAATAGCTTGTCTGTTGAAGATTTTACACGTATATTAATAGAGCCTGATAATGCGATTGTAAAACAGTACAAAGCTCTATTAAGTACAGAAGGTATAAATGTTGAATTTTCTGACGATGCTATTGCTAAGATTGCAAGTATCGCATTTGAAGTCAATCAAGACACCGACAATATAGGTGCAAGAAGACTTCATACCATATTGGAGCGCTTACTCGAAGACTTGTCTTTTGAAGCGCCAGATATCAGTTTAGATCAAATTACCATTACACCCGAGTATGTAGAAGAAAAACTGGCTAATATCGCAAAGAATAAGGATTTAAGCCAATACATTTTATAGGATGCACTAGGAGGAAGAAATACAATGAATTTATTAAACAAAGCAAGAAGCATTAACTCAATGCTGCAGCAAACAGGTGGAAAACAAGTAAACTTTAAAGAAATGGCTGAAACACTTAGCTCAGTAATTGGTGCTAACATATTCGTAGTCAGCCGCAGAGGAAAATTATTAGGAACTGCTCTAAAACAGGATATTGAAAACGAGCGTATGAAAAAGATGATTCAAGATCGTCAATTTCCTACTGATTACACGAAGAATCTTTTTAACATCACAGAATCAATGGCTAACATTGATGTTGAAAGTGATTACACAGCTTTCCCTGTTGAGAACAAAGATTTATTCTCTACGGGCTTAACGACAGTGGTTCCTATTGTTGGTGGCGGAGAAAGATTAGGAACTCTTATTTTATCCAGACTGTCAACATCGTTTGAAGAAGATGATCTAGTATTAGCAGAGTATGGTGCAACAGTAGTTGGTATGGAGATTCTTCGCGAGAAAGCGGAAGAGATTGAAGAAGAAGCTAGAAATAAAGCTGTTGTTCAAATGGCGATCAGTTCATTATCATATAGTGAGCTTGAAGCGATCGAACACATCTTTGAAGAATTGGAAGGTAATGAAGGCTTGCTTGTAGCGAGTAAAATTGCTGACCGTGTGGGGATTACAAGATCAGTAATCGTTAACGCGCTTCGCAAGCTGGAGAGTGCGGGAGTTATCGAGTCTCGTTCACTTGGAATGAAGGGAACGTACATTAAGGTATTAAATGATAAATTCTTGCTTGAACTTGAAAAATTAAAAACTTCTTAATCATAAAGATCAAAAAACCAATCCAGACAGGGTTGGTTTTTTTATTGGACTTTTTTGCAATTCAAGCAGTTCTTGAAAGTGGTTGATTTCCGTTCCAGGATGCTCGCTTTCCGCGGGGCGTGCGGTGAGCCCACTCGTCGCTCTGCGACATTGAATGGTCTCACTTGTCCCGCTTCATGGAAGTATCCTTGCTCCTGCGTCTACAAGTAAATGCTACCGATGTGAGCTTCCTCGTCGCATGCCCAACGAGAAGCTTCTCAGGTGGTAGGCACGCACCTTGCTCTCCAATCAACCTGTCAGGAAGAGAATAAAAAAGATAGAAAGCAATTCTATAAAGAAAATAAAAAAGAAAGCAGAGCTATCTTTTAGATTAGAGCCTGCTGAATCCTTGTTGCTCTTAAAAGTCATTGGTTTCCAGGATGCACGTTTTTCAAAGATGTACATTATAAATAATCCCAAAATCAACATTCATTCAGAAAAAAGCCTTCTTTTGTTAAGACATGGACATTTTTGCTTATCTGTTAAAAAAAATGTCGATAAAAAAAGATTAGTAAAGTTGTACTGTTCGGCTAAATACGACAGGGATTTTATTACTAGATGCAGAATTAGGTATAAAGTCACGGTCGAAACATAGTGCTTTCTATCGAAAAAAGTCATTTTGGGAAAAAATACATAGACACTTTTTGGATATATCACTTAAAATATGATATAGCGGTAAGATTTAACATTAATTGAAACATCTATAGTAAAAAAGAGGGAAGTGATCAACTTGTTCTCTAGCCCTGTCATGAAAAACTTGGAAATGGCATTAGATGGATCAGCGTTAAAACAGAAAACCATTTCAAATAATTTGGCTAATGTGGACACTCCTGGATATAAAGCGAAAGAAGCCGTTTTTAAACAGGAATTTGAAAGAAGCTTAAATGCATACCGTACAAATCAGCGCCATTTTACTTTTAGTACGGATAGACCATCCTCTTTTTATGTAAAAGAGCAAGGCGGCACAACTATGAACCATAACGGAAATAATGTGGATGTTGACAAAGAGATGGCTGAACTGGCAAAGAATCAATTGTATTATCAGACACTTGTACAGCGAATAAACGGAAAGTTCAATTCAATTAAGATGGTTGTTAAAGGCGGGAGATAAAATATGGGTATGTTTGATGCACTGAATTTTTCTGCATCTGGATTAACAGCACAGCGATTGAGAATGGATGTAGCTTCTTCCAACATGGCAAATGTTGATTCGACAAGAGGCAGGTTATTAGAAAATGGGGAGTGGGAACCCTATAGACGAAAAATGGTGGTGCTGGGTTCAGGAGAGTCCAGTTTTAAAAGCATGTTTAATAAAGCAGTGAATCATAATGGAAATCTTAATGGTGTTAAGGTAAGTGAAATTAAAAATGATGAGACACCTTTTAAATCTGTTTATCAGCCAGATCATCCGGATGCAGGAGAAGATGGATTTGTACAACTTCCAAATGTGGATCCTCTAAAAGAGATGGTTGATTTAATGAGTGCGACACGTTCATACGAAGCAAATGTTACAGCATTGAATGCAGCAAAAGGAATGTATTTAAAAGCCCTTGAAATCGGCCGTTAGGAGAGGTAGCACATGGATAAAATTTCTTTAGGAACGATTCAAAGCATGAACAGTATATCTCCATCTGTAAAAACAACACCTTTTGAAGCTCAAGAAAGCTTCAAAAATTATCTGCAGGGTGCATTGGAGAATATAAGCGAGACACAAGCACAGTCTAACGCAGCTACACAAGCGTTGATGAATGGCAAAATGGATAATCTTCATCAAGTCATGATAACGGCAGAAAAAGCGAGTGTAACATTGCAGACCACTCTTGAAATTCGCAATAAAGTGGTTGAAGCGTACCAAGAAATCATGAGGATGCAAGTTTAATAGCTAATACATAATTCGAAGTGTGCATTCTATTTTGGGGGTAGCTTCAAAAAAATTTTTATTGTGTTTATCGGGGGAAAAAATGAAAGAAAAATGGAAACAAGTCACCAAGCAAATCACTGAACGTTTCAAATCGCGTTCTAATACACAAAAAGGACTAATTCTTGGCGGGATATTCATTTTTATAGCAGGCTTTATTTTTCTGACCGTGATGATGTCCAGTCCGAATCTTGTACCTTTATATACGAATCTTTCTCCGCAAGAAGCTGGGCAGATCCAAGAGAACTTAAACAGTAAAGGGATTGCCAATGAAGTACAGGATGGCGGGAAAACAATACTGGTTCCACAAGAGCAGGTAAATAATCTTCAGGTACAGCTTGCTGCTGAAGGTCTTCCTAAAAGCGGAAACATAGATTTTTCTTACTTTGGAGAAAAATCGGGTTTTGGAATTACAGATAAAGAATTCGGAGTGCTTGAAAGAGAAGCAACACAAACGGAAATTGCTAACTTAATAAAGAGTATTAATGGAGTGGATGATGCAAGTGTAATGATTACACTTCCGGAGAGCAGTGTCTGGGTGAATCAGGAAGAAGAAAAAGCATCTGCTTCTGTAGTTCTTTCATTAGGTGCTGGGGCTCGGCTAGATGAAGAACAAGTGAAAGCGCTGTATCACCTTGTATCTAAAAGTGTTGCAGATCTTCCTATGGAAAATATCGTCATCACAGACCAATACTTTAATTATTATGATTTAAACTCAGTGAACTCTACTTCTTCAGCATCTAAATATGAAGAGCAAAGAAAAATTAAACAGGATGTAGAGAGAGACCTTCAGCGCAGAGTGCAGCAAATGCTAGCTACGATCATGGGTCAGGGGAAAGTTGTAGCAACTGTAACTACTGATATTGATTTTACTGAAGAGAAACGCGAAGAAACCTTAATAGAACCTGTAGATAAAGAAAACATGAAAGGCATTGAAATAAGTGTTGAACGCATTCGTGAAACATTTACCGGCGAGGGTGCGGCTGCAGGGGGGGTATCCGGAACAGGTGATCAGGAAGTGCCAACTTACCCTGGGTCAGCTGCTGGATCTAACGGAGATTACGAAAAAGTAGAAGAACGTATCAATAATGAAGTAAATAAGATCCGAAAAGAAATTGTGGAGAGTCCTTATCAGATTCGCGATTTAGGAATTCAAGTAATGGTCGAACCTCCTAATCCAAAACAACCCGATTCATTGCCGCAAGAAAGATTAGATGATATTGAACAGATTTTGAGTGCGATCGTTAGAACGA
Source organism: Fictibacillus arsenicus (assembly GCF_001999465.1). GTDB lineage: Bacteria > Bacillota > Bacilli > Bacillales > Fictibacillaceae > Fictibacillus > Fictibacillus arsenicus. Next base: position 57,942 of record NZ_MQMF01000002.1, on the reverse strand, counting down.
GTATTTCAAAAGATGTTAATAGCGAGTTAACAGAAGAGCAGATTCAAGAGAAGATCTTTGTTTCTGCACAGCCTTTTAACGGCAAGCCAGACATGGAGACTGTAAAAGCTGGTATTCCATTATGGATCTATATTACAGGCGGTATCCTGCTGATCATTATTATTCTATTAATCTTCTTGCTGACACGAAAAAGAAGAGCGGACGAAGATAAAGGCACGATAGAAGAGTACGAGATGGAAGAACAGCAGACATATTATGTACCTGATGTGAATAAAGAGCAGGGTTCAGAAGGCACCGTGCGCAAAGAACAGCTAGAAAGAATGGCTAAAGAAAAACCAGAAGAGTTTGCAAAACTAGTACGAACGTGGTTGTCAGAGGAATAGGAGGTAACGAACGATGGCAAAAGGTGTAAAAGAGCTGTCAGGAAAAGAGAAAGCAGCGATCCTCGTTATCTCTTTAGGTCCTGATGTAGCAGCTCAAGTGTACAAGCATTTGAGCGAAGAAGAAATTGAAAGATTGACTCTGCAGATCTCTCAAGTGAGAAAAGTAGATTCAACCTTAAAAGAAGAGATTATCACTCAGTTTCACCAATTGGCGCTTGCGCAAGACTATATTACTCAAGGTGGTATTGGGTACGCCAAAACGGTTCTGGAAAAAGCAGTCGGCAAGGATGAAGCGATGCAGATTATTAACAGGCTTACTTCCACACTGCAAGTTAGACCGTTCGACTTTGCACGCAAAGCTGATCCTGGTCAGATTCTTAATTTTATTCAAAATGAGCATCCGCAGACGATTGCACTTATATTAGCTTACTTAGATTCATCACAGGCAGGGCAGATCTTATCTGAATTGCCGCAGGAAATGCAGGCTGATGTTGCAAAAAGAATCGCACTGATGGACAGGACTTCACCGGAAGTGATCAATGAAGTTGAACAGATCTTGGAGAGAAAGCTGTCAGCTACAGTAACTCAAGACTTCACTCAGGCAGGCGGTGTAGAAGCTGTTGTTGAAGTGCTCAATGGTGTTGACCGCAGTACAGAAAGAACGATACTTGATGCTTTAGAGATTCAAGATCCTGAACTTGCAGAAGAAATTAAGAAGAGAATGTTCGTATTTGAAGACATTGTCACACTCGATAATCGTGCGATTCAGCGCGTAATACGAGAAGTGCAGAACGAAGACTTGCTTCTCGCTCTGCGTGCATCTAGTGAAGAAGTGAAAGAAGTTATGTTTAAAAACATGTCACAGCGTATGGCTGAGAACTTTAAAGAAGAGATGGAATTCATGGGTCCTGTACGTCTGCGTGACGTTGAGGAAGCTCAATCTAGAATTGTTGGAACGATCCGCAGACTTGAAGAAGCAGGAGAACTGGTCATCGCTAGAGGCGGAGGAGATGATGTGATTGTCTAAGGTAATAAAATCTTTTAACAATCGCACGGCTAACAAAAAAGAGATCGAAACTGATGTCGTAATAGGTATCCAGCCTGTTTCTATATTTACTGCTCCATCGAGCAGTCTTATTGAAGAAGATGATGAAGCCAAGATTCAGCGATTAAAAAAAGAGGCAGCTGATCTTCTAGAAAAAGCAGAGAGCGAAGCAGACATAATAAAAGCGGAAGCTGAAATGCTTCTTCAGGAACAACAAAAAAGACTTGCAGCAGAAGAACAAGAATGGCGCTTAAAGATGGAACAAGAACTTGAGATGGCGAAACAAGAAGGCTATGAAAATGGTTTTCAGAATGGTGTAAACCAAGGGCTTGAAGATTGGAAGAAACAATTGGAAGAAGTAAAGCAATTTATTGAAAAGACAAAACAAGACTATTATCAAGTTTTAAGTGAAGCAGAACCACAGATAATTTTATTAGCGATGAAAGCAGCAGAAAAGATTATCGGACAAAAGCTTGAGGAGACACCTCAAACGTGGATATCGATCGTAAAGCAGCTTGTTAAAGAAGCACGTGAGTTTGAAGAGGTAAAATTATATGTTCCGGTTAATTGGTTCGATTTGACTCTCCAACATCGTGATGAATTGAAAAATGTGCTTCAATCCACTGCTTCTCTATTCATCTATCCTGATGAAACATTAAAAGAAAATGGAGCTGTTATTGAATTTCCGTTCGGAAAAATTGATGCCACTCTTGATGTGCAGCTGAAAGAGATAAGAGATAAGCTGCTGGAACAAATTGAGGTGACAGAAAATGAACGTTGATTACCTGCTGGAATCATTGCAATCGCTAGATTCTTTTAAAAGATACGGAAAGGTGATCCGCGTTATCGGTCTGATGATCGAATCTAAAGGACCGAAAACTTCCATTGGCGATGTTTGCTATATTCATACGGCTAATGGCAGAAAGCAAAAAATAAAAGCAGAAGTAGTCGGATTCCAAGAAGAGAATGTGCTGTTAATGCCTTTTACATACGTGAAGGATATTACCGTCGGCTCTCTTGTTGAGGCAACAGACAGACCTTTAGAAATTAAAGTGGGTCAATCATTAATCGGCAAAGTTTTAGACGGGATGGGCGTCCCGCTGGATGGAGCATCTCTTCCTAAAGGATTATTCCGGTATCCTACAGAGAATGAGCCGCCAAATCCGATGGAACGTCCTAGAATTCATGAGAGCATTCAGTTAGGTATACGTTCCATTGACAGTCTTTTGACAGTAGGCAAAGGACAGCGAGTAGGGATTTTTGCTGGAAGCGGTGTAGGAAAAAGTACTTTGCTTGGTATGGTGGCGCGAAATTCTACAGCGGATCTGAACGTGATAGCCCTTATAGGTGAACGAGGCCGCGAAGTTCTGGATTTTATCGAAAGAGATCTCGGTGAAGAAGGGTTAAAACGATCGGTTGTAATCGTTGCTACTTCTGATCAGCCAGCGTTGATGCGAATAAAAGGTGCACAGACAGCTACAGCTATTGCTGAATACTTCAGAGATCAAGGGAAGAATGTCATGCTCATGATGGATTCGGTAACACGTGTAGCCATGGCGCAGCGGGAAATCGGGCTTGCAGTAGGTGAGCCTCCTACAACAAAAGGCTACACACCAAGCGTATTCGCTGTCCTTCCTAAGCTGTTAGAGCGCTCAGGAACAAATAGAAAAGGCACGATTACAGCTTTTTATACAGTGCTTGTAGATGGAGATGACTTTAACGAACCGATTTCTGATACGGTCCGCGGGATATTGGATGGGCACTTTATCTTAGATCGGAACCTTGCAAATAAAGGTCAATTCCCGGCAGTGAATATTTTGAAAAGCATCAGCCGGGTTATGAATGATATCGTATCAAAAGAACATCGGCATGCTGCAGACCGGTTTAGAGAATTACTCTCATCCTATGTTGATGCAGAAGATCTCATTAGCATTGGAGCGTACAAGAGAGGCTCTTCTAAATCAGTCGATGAAGCCATTCAGATCTACCCAAGCATTTTAACATTTTTAAAACAGCAAGTAGATGAGGATGTAAGTTTTGATGAAGCCGTTGGGAGGCTTCTTATGGAATTCGGAAAGGATGATCTGTAATGTCGTTTCAATTTTCAATGGAAAAAGTTCTTTCAGTTAAACAAAAAGAAAAAGAATCCATTGAACTTGAGCTTGGTGAAGCCGTTCAGGCATTCGAGAGTATTGCAGAAGAAATTTATAGTCTATTAAAACGTAAAGAAGATATTGAAAATCTCTCAAATCAGCAGTTCCAGCAAAGAATCGTCGTCAATGATCTTCAAAATACGCAGCGTTTTCTTCTATCTATGTCAAATAAGATTAAAGAATTGCAGCCGGTTCTGCAAAGGGCCAGAGAAAGAATGCAGGTCATCCAGCAAAAACTGCTTCAACAGACGATCGAAGTGAAAAAGTATGAAAAATTAAAAGAAAAACAATTGAATACCTATGAAATGGAACTGACTTGGTATGAAAACAAACAGAATGATGAATTCTCCGTATTGCGCTATGCGAAGTCGTGAAAACAGGTGAGCTTATGAAACAAAATGAAAAATCAAGCAAGTTTGTATGGTTTCTCCTCGTTATTGCTGTTCCGGCAATTTTCGCTGTAACAGTATTTGGAATAGTTCTTTCTTTTATGGGAGTAAACGTGATTGAAGAAGCCAAAAACAGTGGGAAGAAAATTCCGATTGTGAAAAATGTTTTTAACGATGAAGCGCCAGCAGTTTCTGTAAGTCAGAATACTGAAAATCAATGGGAAGGTAAGTTCAAAGAGCAAGAAGAGTACATTAAAATTCTTTCCGCTGACCTTCAAAAGAAAGAAAAAGAAGTCACTGCTCTAAAGAGTGATATTGCTTTGCTGGAAAAACAAGTAGAGGATGCTGAAACGTCTGTTAAAGCAGATGAGGATGAGCAATTAAAAAAATTGTATGAAGCTATGTCAGCAAAAGATGCTGCAGCCGTAATGACTGAGATGAACAATAATGAAGTACTCGGGATTCTCACACTATTACAAGCAGAAACACAAGCTGCCATACTAGCAAAGCTTGATGCGAAAAGAGCTGCAGAGTTAACCGTATTAATGGCAAGTAATTCTCTTTAAAAGGAGGTGAAAAGCATGCAAGTGATGATGGCGCAAGTTTCAGCACCGGTTCAAATGACACAAGGCAGCAAACAAACTAGCAGTACACAAGCTCTTTTTTCGCAGTTTCTGTTAGTTCCAGAACAAATGCCAACCAACACGAGTGACGCGGCAGGCGGTAACTTAGCTGAAATTATTGCGAACCTGTTCTCAAGTATGGAAGAAATAGAGCAATTCTGGAATCCTGAAGCAGCTGAGGATCAAGATGTACAAGCATTGTTGAACGAACTGCCTGCAGAAATAAAAGAAATGATTGAGGCATTGATTAATGAACAGATCAACGATACAGAAAATATTTACACCCCTGCACCTGAGATGAAAATAGCTTTCCTTATACAAGCAATGTTCAATGACCAGCAGCACTTGTTATCACAGCCGCAGAAAAAAGAACTTACTCAGTTGATTGAAAAATGGTTTCCTGCATTAAAGCTGGAAAACAAAGATTCCCTGCCGAAACAAGTTGAGCAAATTTTTAACAACGTAAAAAAGCTGATGAATGAGAGTGGTTCAGCAGATAAAAACAATTTTCACAAAATCATGGAACAGCTTTCCACTGTGAAAAAAGTGCAGACTTTTGCTGAACAAGCATTTCAGAGATACGTACCTGTAAAACAGACAGAACATGTATCAAAAGAGTTTCAAACTGTCCAAAGTCCGTTATCTCCATTAGAACAGTGGACGTTAAAAGTACCTGCTTCTTCGGAAGAAGGACAAAAGCAGCAATTCGTTCGAGAAATACAGCAGATCATTACAAGAGGAAAGCTGATGGTAACTGAAGCTGGTTTTACGAAGATGCAGATTAAGCTGACACCAGAAAATCTGGGCACGATTGAAATTCAGCTGATTCAAAAACATGGTGAGATCGCAGCAAAGATTATAGCATCCTCTCAGGCAGCGAAAGATGTGCTGGATGGCCAGCTTGCTCAGCTGAAACAAGCTTTTGCAGGTCAAAATATTGAGTTCGAAAAGCTTGAAGTTATTTTTCAAAAGGAAGAGCAATCATTTCAATTTCATGATCAGGAAAGACAAAACCATGAAGAGCAGCATCAGCCAAATGATAAAGGAACGGATGACTCCGATAACAGCAATCTTTCATTTGAAGAACAGCTCTCGCAAATGGTTTTAAATGAAGAGGTGTGATGAATAGTGTCGAAAGTATCAGAAAATCTCATGTTATCCAACTACCAGGCTAAGACAAAACAAACAGGATCAAATATTTTAGGGAAAGATGATTTTCTTAAGATTCTTATTACCCAGCTGCAAAACCAAGATCCGACTAGTCCTATGCAGGACCGGGAATTTATCGCTCAGATGGCGAGTTTCTCCTCACTTGAGCAGATGACAAACATGAACCAGACGATGCAGCAATTTCTAACATTCCAGACAGAATCATCACTTCTTCAGCAAAGCCAGATGATTGGGAAGCAAGTGACATTTGAATCGGAAACTGTAGATGAAGAAGGCGAAAAAGTGCTAGAAGAGAAAAAAGGCACTGTTAAAGCTGTATTGTTTGAAAAAGGCTCTGTCATGCTCGAAATGAGTGACGGATCAAAGATAACGAGTTTCCAAGTTATTAAGATTACAGACCCAGCAAAATAAGAGGAGTTGATGCTATGAGCGAACGTATAACCGCTCATCAATTGTACCAGCCAACCCTTTACCCAGCACGAGCTCAACAACAGCAAGTTAGTCAAAATTCGTTCAAGTCACTTTTTGATAAAGAGTTAGATTCATCACTCACGATCAGCAAGCACGCAAAAAAGCGGCTGGAAGACAGGAATATAGAAATAACTGACGTTAACTGGAACAAAATTGGTGAAAAGATAAAAGAAGCGGGCAAAAAAGGCGTAAAAGACTCTCTTGTGATATTGAGAGATGTAACCCTTGTAGTAAATGCGCCAAACCAGACCGTGATCACAGCTTTAGGAAGAAATGAATCCGCATCCCAGATCTTCACAAATATAAATGGTGCCATCGTAATAGACGATTAAACGAGCTGGACCTTTACAGGAGGCTCACAAAAACTGCCGATTGATTGAAGCAGTTTACTAAACCAAGTAAGGGAGATAAAAACAAATGTTACGTTCTATGTACTCAGGAATCAGCGGTATGAAAAATTTTCAGGTAAAGCTTGATGTAATCGGAAACAACATCGCAAACGTAAATACATATGGCTTCAAAAAAGGCCGTACAACGTTTAAAGATCTAGTGAGTCAGCAGATTGCTGGGGCAAGTGCTCCAACTGCAGGCGCAAATGGAAGAGGTGGAGTGAATCCTAAACAAGTAGGATTGGGTTCCCAAATGGCTACAATCGATACAGTTCATACACAAGGAAGCTTACAAACAACAGGACGACCACTTGATTTAGGAATTTCTGGGGATGGTTTTTTTATAGTAAATGATGGAACTAATGACTACGTAACAAGAGCAGGAAACTTTTATTTAGATAAAAGTGGAAACTTAGTTAATTCAGATGGAATGTTTGTGATTGCAGCTGAACCAAATGCAACAAATACTGGGGTTTTAGGAACAGCAGGTAAAATTGCAATTCCAACAGATGCTAAAAGTTTCAGTATCGGACCGGATGGGATGGTGACATATATAGAAGAAGGTACAAGTACACCATTAGTAGCGGGTCAAATTTTATTAGCGAAATTTGCTAATACAGGTGGTTTAGAAAAAGCAGGCGGTAATTTATATAGAGAAACTAGTAACTCTGGAACTATTAAAAATGGAGCTGACTATACAAATGTTGCTCCTCCTGGATCTGCAGGTGCCGGTGAAGTAGTAGCCGGCGCACTCGAAATGTCCAACGTCGACTTATCTGAAGAATTCACTGAAATGATCGTGGCTCAGCGTGGATTCCAGGCGAATACTAGAATTATTACAACATCTGATGAGATCCTTCAAGAACTGGTGAATTTAAAACGCTAATGAAGGGAGGAAGGGTTAAGCATTCAGCTGCTTAGCCCTGAATTCATATGATTTCTTTAACTCAGCTAAATGGTAATACGTTTACTTTAAATGCAATTTATATTGAGCAAGTTCAATCGTTTCCTGATACGACGATTACCTTAACCACAGGGAAAAAATTTGTTGTGAAGGAAAGTGAAGAAATAGTTGCTCAAAAAGTTGCCTCATTTTACAGAGGTATCACATTGCTGCCTCTGAATGGCAATAAAGTGGAGGGTCAATAGATGGGTAAAAATAAAGCGGTAACGATCATGCTTTCCATGGTTGTAGCTATTGGCCTTGTAGGCGCAGCTGGATACTTTGGTTTTCAATACTTCTCACCTAAAACCGAAGCTTCTGAACCAACTGCTGAAGAGCTTGATAAGCTGATGGTCGAAACAGATGAGATCACGACTAATTTGGCTGATAAGTCTTATGTCAAAATCAAGTTTAAGATTCAAGCAGATAATAAGGATGCTAAAAAGGAACTTGAAAAAAGATTGTTCCAAGTTAATAACCTGATCATCTATGAAATTTCAAACAAGATAACAGAAGAACTTTCAGGACAAAAAGGGTTGATCTCACTGGAAAACACCTTGAAAACAGAGATTAATAAAGTGATGCAAGATGGGAAAGTAGTAAGAGTCTACACTACTCAAAAGATCATTCAATAATCATTAAATACGAGCATGAAAAGAGGTGAGACTCTTGGTAGATGTTTTGTCGCAAAACGAAATTGATGCTCTTCTATCCGCCCTTTCTACAGGTGAAATGGATGCAGAAGAGCTGAAAAAGGAAGAGTCAGAGAAAAAAGTAAAAGTTTACGATTTTAAAAGAGCCCTTCGGTTTTCGAAAGAGCAGATTCGAAGTTTAACTCGCTTGCATGAAAATTTCGCAAGATTGTTAACAACGTATTTTTCAGCACAGTTAAGAACATATGTACAAATCGGAGTGGCTTCAGTTGATCAGCTGCCATACGAAGAATTTATCCGGTCGGTTCCAAAGATGACTCTTTTAAATGTGTTTGAAGCTCACCCATTTGAAGGCAGAATTTTGATGGAAGTGAATCCGAATATTGCATATGCAATGCTGGACAGAGTAATGGGCGGCAGCGGTACTGGTATGAATAAGATCGAGAATTTGACGGAAATCGAAACGAGAATTATGAGTCAGCTCTTCGAAAATACGCTTGATAGTTTTAGGGAAGCGTGGACAAGCGTTATTGAATTGGATCCTTTCATGCTTGATCTGGAGGTCAATCCGCAATTTTTACAGATGGTTTCCCCAAACGAAACAGTGGTAGTGATTTCACTGAATACGACGATCGGAGAGACGAGCGGTATGATCAATATTTGTTTGCCGCATGTTGTGATTGAACCGATCATTCCAAAGCTTTCTGTAAGCCATTGGATGCAGAACAAGAAGAAAGTGCGGACTCCCGGTGAATCAGAGTTTATTGAACAAAAATTAAAAAATGCATTTCTTCCTTTTAAAGTTGAATTAGGGTCTTCAGAGATGTCGATCGAGGAATTTCTTCATCTTGCTCCAGGAGACTGCATTGAACTGGACCAGAGGATCGGACAGCCGCTTGTTATTAAAGTGGAAAACAATCCTAAGTTTTATGGTCAGCCTGGAAAGGTGAAGAAAAAGCTAGCTGTACAAATATTAGAAACCATTAAGGAGGATGAGGATCAATGGTAAGTGGAGATATGCTTTCACAAGATGAAATTGATGCTTTGCTGAATGGTGGAAGTCCTTCCTCGTCCGGAACGACAGAAACCGAAGACTACTTATCTACTATTGAACAAGATGCATTAGGTGAAATCGGAAACATCTCATTTGGAAGTGCAGCTACCGCGCTGTCAACACTTTTAAATCAAAAAGTAGAGATAACGACACCTACTGTCAGCGTTGTGAAAAGAACAGAACTAAAAGACGAATTCCCAATTCCGCATGTTGCCGTGCAGGTTACATATACAGAAGGTATTGAAGGCGCAAATCTATTAGTTATTCGCAAGTCGGATGCACAGATCATCGCAGACCTCATGCTTGGCGGTGAAGGGACTAACCCTTCGCCAGATTTTGGAGAACTGCAGTTAAGTGCAGTTGGTGAAGCAATGAACCAGATGATGGGTTCTGCATCTACATCTATGTCAACGATCTTTAATAAAAAGGTAGATATTTCTCCGCCAAAGATTGATTTTCTGGATGTTGAATCGAACACGAGCTTGATACCAGATGAAGAAATTCTAGTGAAAGTTTCGTTCCGTTTAAAAGTAGGAGAATTAATAGATTCTAATATCATGCAATTGATTGATGCTGAGTTTTCAAAGGACCTTGTACACAAATTGATGAATCCTGAACCTACAGCCGAACAGGCACCTGTTGCAGATTATAAGCCTCAAGAGGATAAGCAGCCTGTTAAACAGCCTTCTTTACAGGATCATGAAGAATCTTATGTACAAAGGGAAACGAGACCAGAACCTTCACCATCTTATAAGCCGCAGATGAGAGATGTTTCTGTAAAACCTGCAAGTTTTTCAGATTTCAGCGATTTTGGTTCCAGCCAGACTGAAACGAAGAACCTGGATATGCTTTTAGATATTCCGTTACAAGTAACGGTGGAATTAGGACGCACTAAGAAAACGATTAAGGATATTTTAGAGATGTCAGCCGGATCCATTGTAGAGCTGGATAAGTTAGCAGGAGAACCAGTAGATATCTTTGTGAATCATAAGATGATAGCAAAAGGTGAAGTAGTTGTAATAGATGAGAATTTTGGAGTTCGTGTAACCGAGATTTTAAGTCAGCGTGATCGTTTAGAAAAACTGAAATAAACAATGGAGGTAATTGAAATGGGAGAGCGTATTTTAGTTGTTGATGATGCAGCATTTATGAGAATGATGATTAAAGACATATTAGTGAAAAATGGTTTTGATGTAGTAGGAGAAGCTGCTGATGGAGCTCAAGCTATTGAAAAATTTCAGGATCTGAAACCTGATTTAGTTACAATGGATATCACAATGCCTGAAATGGATGGTATTACAGCATTAAAAGAAATTAAAAAATCACATCCTGATGCAAAAATCATTATGTGTTCTGCTATGGGCCAGCAAGCAATGGTTATTGATGCGATTCAGGCTGGAGCGAAAGATTTCATCGTTAAGCCTTTTGCAGCAGACCGTGTAATTGAAGCTATAAAGAAAACCTTGGGATAAGCAGCATACCGATGTCGAAATGGATTATATGTTTGTTTGCAGCAGTTTGCCTTTCGTTTGTACCTCATAGCGTACAAGCGGAAGGCAGCAGTCAAGGGAAAACCGTATGGGATACAGTAAATGATTCTAAGAAAAACGATAAAAAGAGTGAAAACAATAGTCCAGAAATTAATGAGCCGTCTGAGAATGAAAGTACATTTTTCATGCTCGTTAAACTTATCTTCATGCTTGGGATCGTCCTTGCAATCTTGTTTTTCGTCTTGCGATTTATTCAAAAGAAATCAGTCAGCTTTCAAGATGGTAAGAATCTTCAATCGCTCGGGGGGATCGGGGTCGGTCAAAACCGGTCTGTCCAGCTGATAAAGACAGGGAATTCTGTGCTGGTAGTAGGTGTTGGAGATACCGTTACCTTATTAAAAGAAATAACGAATGAAGAAGAAGTGAAGATGATGCTTGAACAGCGTCCTGCCCAACAAGTAAGTTCAATGGCAATTCAGCTGAAATCAAAATGGTTGAATCGCGAGGAATCATTACATAAGCCAGATGAGGTTTCTAAAGATCAAACGGTGAACTTTAAGAATTTACTGGCTTCGCTAACAAACGAAAGAAAAGAACAGCGTAAAGAAATACAGAAGGCGTTTGAGGAAGGTAAACATCATGAATGAATTTATTCCAGGTCTAGATTTGGATTTTATCAATAATAGCGATCCAGCAAACATGGAAACAACGATTCAGTTGCTGCTGCTCTTAACGGTTCTTTCACTCGCGCCAAGTATTCTTATCCTGATGACTTCTTTTACAAGAATCATAATTGTTCTTTCATTTGTAAGAACTTCACTTGCAACACAGCAGATGCCGCCGAATCAGGTATTAATCGGAATTGCACTTTTTCTTACATTTTTTATCATGGCACCTGTTATGCATGATGTGAATAAAGAAGCCATACAGCCTCTTGTGAAAGGTGAAATAACACAAAAAGAAGCTTTTAATAAAGGAAGTCTTCCTATAAAAGAATTTATGGCAAAACATACAAGGCAGAAGGATTTGATGCTATTTCTGGAATATTCAGGAGCGAAGAAGCCAGAGAGTATTCAGGATATCCCTTTAACAACACTCGTACCTGCGTTTGCGATCAGTGAATTGAAAACGGCTTTTCAGATGGGCTTCATGATTTTTGTGCCGTTTCTGATCATTGATATGGTCGTAGCTTCTGTATTAATGGCGATGGGGATGATGATGCTGCCGCCTGTTATGATTTCACTGCCATTCAAAATATTGTTGTTTGTGCTGGTGGATGGCTGGCATTTAATCGTTAAGTCATTGTTATTAAGCTATTAAAACGGGCAGGTGGAAACATGGATTCTCAATTTGTTATATCTTTAGCAGAAAAAGGAGTATACATAACACTTCTCTTATGTGGACCTTTGCTTGCTTTAGCATTAGTCGTCGGTTTGATCGTCAGTATCTTTCAAGCAACTACACAAATACAAGAACAGACTCTTGCATTTATTCCTAAGATTGTCGCCGTTCTGGTAGGTCTCGTTTTTTTTGGGCCATGGATGTTATCACAAATCCTTGCGTTTACAGCGAATATTTTTCAGAATCTGCATACGTACATAGGTTTATAACATGATAGATTTACTTTCTTTTCCGGCATTTTTATTAATACTAACTAGAGTATCGGCATTTTTTTTAACGATTCCTGTGTTTTCGAATAAAAATTTACCGGTTATGCACAAAATCGGACTTTCTCTTTTCTTATCATGGATCATGCTGTACGCCATCAGTCCAGATCCTGTCCCTATAAACGGTTTCTTTCTTCTTCTTGTCATTAAAGAGGCCATGATAGGGCTATCGATCGGATTTATTGCAGCTGTCGTCTTTTACGCACTTCAAGTAGCAGGAGGATTCATAGATCTGCAGATGGGATTTGCGATGGCAAACGTTTTTGATCCTCAGACAGGCATTCAAACGCCCTTGATGGGGAGATACCTTTATACATTTGCCATGCTCTTTCTGCTGGCGGTAGACGGGCATCATATGCTTTTAGATGGAATCTTTTATAGCTATAACTTTCTTCCGCTGGAATCACCGATCGCCAATTTCGGGAACGGAAGTATGACTAAATTTGTGGTCAGTGTCCTTTCCGGGATGTTTCTAGTAGCACTGCAGATGGCTATACCGATTGTCGGAACGCTGTTTTTAGCGGATTTGGCACTGGGAATCGTGGCAAGGACGGTTCCGCAGATGAACATCTTTGTTATCGGTCTTCCGGTAAAAATATTGATAGCTCTTGTTTTATTTTTAGTTGTTATGCCCGCCTTTTTTGTGTCGATTCAAATGCTGATCGAACAGATGCGAGATACCATGGTTAATTTAATGGAATTGTTAGGGGCTGCTTAGTCAGATGAGATACCAAATGAATTTACAGTATTTTTCACAAGAAAAAACAGAAAAAGCGACCCCGAAAAAGCGTCAGGAAAGCCGGAAAAAAGGACAAGTAGCAAAAAGTGCTGATATTAACGCTGCAATCGTATTATTTGTGTCTGTCATGTTTCTTTCATTCATGGGCGGCTGGATGGGCGAAAGATTAAAGCACCTCTTCACACATAGCCTGGACAAAAATCTTTTATATGACGTAACAGAAACAAGTATCCCAAAGCTGTTTTGGGAATTGTCGATCGAAGTTGCAATCATTCTGGCTCCGGTAATGATAGCGGCAATGGCGGCTGGTGTCATTGGAAACTACCTGCAGGTTGGATTCTTACTTTCAACCGAAGCGATTCAGATGAAACTCGAACGCATCAACCCCTTGTCAGGTTTTAAAAGGATTTATTCGGTGCGTGCGCTTGTTGAACTGTCAAAATCATTATTGAAGATTTTGCTGATTGGCGGTGTGACCTTTTTCGTCTTATGGATGGAGCGGGATGTTTACTTAAGAATGTCACTTGTAAGTATTGAAGCCTCACTTCCTGTTTTTGGCGGACTGGCCATTAAGATGGGATTTGCTGCTTCGCTCGTTTTACTGTTTCTTGCGTTTCTCGATTATATGTATCAAAAATACGACTTTGAGAAAAACATTCGAATGTCTAAACAAGATATAAAGGATGAATACAAAAAGTCTGAAGGTGACCCGAAAATCAAAGGAAAGATTAAGGAAAAACAAAGGCAGATGGGAATGAGGCGGATGATGCAGGAAGTACCAAAAGCAGATGTGATCATCACGAACCCTACTCATTACGCAATTTGCTTAAAATATGATGATTCTGGAATGGATGCACCTGTCGTTGTAGCAAAAGGTGTTGACTTGATCGCACAAAGAATTAAAGAAATCGGCAAAGAACATAATGTCGTGACAATTGAAAATAAACCTTTAGCTAGAACGCTTTATGCCAGGGTCGACATCGGGCACGTGATACCAGAGGATCTGTTTAAAGCCGTTGCAGAGATTTTAGCCTTTGTTTATCGCATCAAGAAAAAAGTGTAAGGAATGAATAGGAGAGTATACAGATGAAAGCTAGAGACATAAGTGTATTAGCGGGTGTAATCTTAATTATCGCCATGCTGGTCATACCAATGCCGACTTTTATGTTGGACTTCTTTATCATAGTAAATATTTCTCTGGCACTTTTAATTATATTGATTGCCATGAATACAACACAGCCTCTCCAGTTCTCTATATTCCCGTCATTACTTTTATTGGTGACACTTTTCAGGCTAGGGCTGAATGTTTCAACAACAAGAAGCATCTTATCTAAAGGAGATGCCGGAAATGTTGTTCATACCTTTGGAGAATTTGTCGTCGGAGGAAATATTCTCGTAGGTATAGTCGTATTTTTCATACTTATAATCATTCAATTTATCGTTATTACGAAAGGATCGGAACGTGTATCCGAAGTGGCAGCAAGATTCACACTTGATGCCATGCCTGGTAAACAAATGAGTATTGATGCTGATTTAAATGCCGGTATGATATCAGATCGGGAAGCGAAAGAAAGACGCGAAACGATAGAGCGCGAAGCGGATTTTTATGGAGCAATGGACGGTGCAAGCAAGTTTGTAAAAGGAGATGCGATTGCTGGTATTATCATCGTTCTGATTAACATGCTCTTTGGAATTATTATTGGAATGGTTCAAATGGGTCTAGGCTTTGGTGAGAGTGCGGAGATGTTTACCCGTATGACTGTTGGTGACGGATTAGTGTCGCAAATACCAGCACTTATCATATCTACTGCCACAGGTATTATCGTTACACGCGCAGCATCAGAAGGAAATCTTGGTTTCGATATCAGCAAACAGCTTCTGGCTTATCCAATCATGCTTTTTGTAGCTGGCGGAACGATCATAATGCTTGGACTTTTCACACCAATCAATGATTTTTTCACCATTACTATCGGAGGATTGCTGTCAGTTGGAGGATATTTACTCTTAAAAGCAGAGCGGGAACAAAAAGAAAAAGAAGAAGTTGTGGAAGAAGATATTCAGACAGAACAGCTTAAGAGTCCAGAGTCCGTCGTTAATCTTCTGCAGATCGACCCGATCGAGTTTGAATTCGGGTACAGTTTAATACCGCTCGCTGATACGTCTCAAGGCGGTGACTTGTTAGACAGGATCGTGATGATCAGAAGACAGCTCGCGCTGGAACTCGGAATGATCGTACCGGTTGTCAGAATCAGAGACAACATCCAGCTTCAGCCGAATGAATACAGAATAAAAATTAAAGGCAGCCAAGTCGCAAAAGGTGAGCTGCTGCTTGACCATTATCTTGCGATGAGCCCAGGTATCGATGATGAAGAAATCACAGGAATTGAAACTGTAGAACCTGCTTTCGGCCTCCCAGCTATCTGGATTGGTGAGGAAATGAAAGAAAGGGCAGAATTCTCGGGCTATACAGTTGTTGATCCGCCATCTGTGGTGTCTACTCATTTAACTGAAATCATTAAGAAGCATGCACATGAACTAATTGGAAGACAGGAAACGAAACAGCTTGTAGAACATCTAAAAGAATCCTATCCGGCGATCGTGGAAGAAGTTACTCCAGATGCACTGACGATCGGAGAAATTCAAAAAGTTTTGTCCAAATTGCTTAAAGAGCGCATCTCAATACGCAACCTAGCCATAATTTTTGAGACTTTAGCGGATTTTGCCAAGATGACTAAAGACACAGATCTTCTAACGGAGTATGTCAGACAAGGATTATCCCGGCAAATTTCTAAAAGCTATGTAGCAGAAAACGAACCGTTGCATGTTATTACGCTTGGGGGATCAGTTGAAAAAAAGATAGCAGATTCTGTTCAGCAAACCGAGCACGGCAATTATCTGTCACTCGATCCGCATGATTCACAATCAATCTTTGACAGCATCACAAGGGAATTAGAATCTGGAAGAAGCTTTGATCAGTCGATCGTCATTTTGTGTTCTCCAGCGGTAAGGATGTATGTCCGCCAGCTGATCGAACGCTACCTCCCGGATGTAGCAGTATTGTCATATAACGAATTAGAGCCTGAACTTGAGGTCAAAAGTGTTGGGGTGGTGAATATTTAATGAAGGTTAAAAAGTATACAGCAAACAGCTTGCCAGAAGCTATGAAACTAGTAAGAGCAGATCTTGGAAGCGGCGCAGTCATATTAAATACAAGGGAAGTCCAGGCTGGAGGGTTCCTTGGATTTTTTACAAAAAAGAATATCGAGATTTTTGCAGGCTTAGATCAAGACATAGATTTCCATGCTCCAAAAAAGCCAGCCGCAATAAGTATTGAACCTGTTCAAACTTCCGTTAAAGATGAAGAACTTACAGAGGAAATTCGTCAGCTGAAAAAAATGGTTCACAACATGACTGTTCAGAACAAGAATAGTGAGCCATTACCCGAATTCGCTGAAGAATGGCGATCTTTTCTCCAGCTTCAAGAACTTGACACGAGTATTTCAGAAGACCTTATAACCCAATTAACCAGCAAATATCGTTCGTTTGAATCAGATGAAGCACTAGGTTATGACTGGAATAAATGGATGACAGACTGGCTCAGTTCGCGTATGAAAAAAAGTGATTTTGGCGGTTTTCATTATGAAACGAAATTTCTAAATTTGATAGGACCTACAGGTGTTGGTAAAACGACCACAATCGCTAAAATTGGGGCAAAAGCGGTTCTGAAGGACGGCAAAAAAGTTGCTTTTATAACAACTGATACATATAGAATTGCAGCGATTGAGCAGCTGAAAACGTATGCTGAAATCTTAAACATTCCTTGTGAAGTAGCTTATACAGCTGATGACTTTAAAAAAGCAAAAGAAAAATTTAATGATTATGATTTAGTACTTGTTGATTCAGCAGGAAGAAATTTCTTAAACCGTTTTTATATCGAAGAGCTTCAAAGAATCGTTCATTTTGATAAAGATATGAAAAATTATCTCGTATTGTCGCTTACTTCAAAATATAAAGACATGGAAACAATATACAGTCAGTTTAAGAGTCTTCCTGTTCATAAAGTGATTTTTACAAAAAAAGATGAAACGACAACATTTGGTGCTATTTTAAATCTTTCCATCAATCATGGCGTTCCAATCGGCTATATAACAAACGGACAAAATGTGCCAGATGATATGTTTGAGGCAGACGCAGAAGAACTGGTCGAGATGCTATTAAAGGAAAAGCTGAAACATGATTGATCAAGCCGAGAGTCTTAGAAAGCAGTTAATGGTATCATCCGCTGAAAGCGCAAGGGTTATATCTGTTGTAAGCGGAAAAGGCGGAGTGGGCAAAACAAATATCACGGTGAACCTGGCTCTCTCCCTTATAAAAATGGGGAAAAGAGTACTCGTTATGGATCTCGATGTTGGAATGGGCAATGTGGATTTAATTTTAGGGAGAAGAGCTCCTAAGCATATTATGGATATGCTTCAAAATCAATTGTCAGTTTGGGAGATCATAGAAGAAGGCAAAGAAGGTTTGCATACGATTGCCGGGGGCAGGAATTTTGGTTCGCTTGCCCATATAACAGATGAAATGCTGGATCATTTTCTTAGTCAGCTTGAAGAACTTGAAACATTCTACGACTTTATCTTTCTTGATATGGGAGCCGGGGCTACTGAATCTGGATTGAAGTTTATTCTGTCCAGCCATGAAATACTAGTGATTGCGACGCCTGAAATCACATCTATTACAGATGCATACTCGATGATGAAGTTCATTCATGCGAAGGATAGTTCTCTTCCATTCTATCTGGCGGTTAACCGCTGTGAAAATGAGGATGAAGGGCGAGAAACTTTTCATAGATTAATGAATGTATGCAAGCAATTCTTAAATAAAGAACTTATGCATTTAGGAATGATCCCGTTAGACCAATCAGTGCTGGAATCGGTAAAGAAACAAGTTCCATTCACCTTAAATAAGCCGGCTTCTCAAGCATCACGTGCAGTTGCTGATCTAGCAAGAACTTATACAGGAGCAGCACAGCAGCAAAAAGCATCCTATAAATCATTTATCAGCAGGTTAAAGTCATTATTTAGTGAGAGGTAGATGCTAAAGTGAAACAAATTTCGGTTCTTGTAGTTGATGATTCTGCGTTTATGAGAAAGCTGATCAAAGAATTTTTATCAGAAGACCCGAGGATAAACGTTTTAGATACAGCGAGAAATGGTCAAGAGGCCATTGATAAAATCAAAAAACTAGAGCCTGATGTTGTGACGATGGATGTGGAAATGCCTGTCTTAAATGGGATAGAAGCAGTGAAAATAATTATGAAACAGCATCCTGTACCGATTATTATGCTTTCAAGTACAACAAAAGAGGGCGCTGAAAATACGATTTTAGCAATGGAAGCTGGTGCAATAGATTTTATTGCAAAACCTTCTGGAGCAATCTCACTGGATCTTCACAAAGTAAAGGCTGCATTAATTGAAAAGGTCATTACATCGTCACAAGCTAAGCTCAAACCAGTAATACAAGCGCGTATACCAAATAAGAATAGAACGAAACAGCGCATAGAAATGAAAGAGAAAAACAATCTTTCTAATCTTGTATTAATAGGAACTTCCACTGGCGGACCACGTGCATTGCAGGAAGTGATTTCTAGTCTACCGGCACATATTGATGCACCAATAATTGTTGTTCAGCATATGCCGCCGGGCTTTACACAGTCGTTAGCCAACAGGCTTGATACACTTTCTGAAGTGAAGGTGAAAGAAGCGGAACAAAATGAATCTATAAAAAAGGGAACCGTTTATATCGCACCTGGAGGGTACCATGTACGCCTGCAGGAAAAGCTGGGACAAGCATATCTCACCATCGATCAGGAACCCCCGGTAGGCGGGCACAGACCAGCTGTTAACGTGCTGTTTGAAAGCGCTGCAAAACTAAAAAACTACCATAAAGTAGCAGTCATTATGACAGGTATGGGATCTGACGGCACGCTTGGTATCGAAGAGTTAAAGAATTCGGGTCAGACAACGGTCATAGCTGAAGCGGAGGAATCGTGCATTGTATACGGAATGCCGAAAGCAGCTGTGCTGAGTAAAAAAGTAGATGAAGTCGTACATCTAGATTCAATTGCCCGTGCTATTCAGAACAATTTGTAAAATGGGAGGGTTTTAACAATGGAAATGACTCAATATCTAGACATATTTATAGAGGAAAGCAAAGAACACCTTCAAGCTATTAATCAGCAGGTGCTTCTGCTTGAAAAATCACCTGAAGAATTATCAATCGTTAATGAAATTTTTCGTTCTGCACATACGCTAAAAGGGATGTCGGCAACGATGGGTTATGAAGACCTGGCAAACTTAACACATTGCATGGAAAATGTGCTTGATGCCATCCGCAACAAAAAAATTATAGTGACTACACAAGTACTTGATGTACTGTTCACATCACTTGATCACTTAGAAGCAATGGTAGTTGAGATTTCAGAAGGGGGCAGCGGAAAGCGTGATGTCTCTGAAACCGTCAGGGATCTGGAAGCTCTTGAAAAAGGTGAAATAACAATGTCTGCGGCTCATCAAGATGATAAACCTGCTGCTTTGTCTCAGTCATTTGATCAATACGAAAAACAGATCATCTTACAATCAAAAGAACAAGGCTTTCACGCATACGAACTTTCTATCAGTCTTCGCAAGGACTGTATTTTAAAGGCAGCCAGAGTTTATATGGTATTTGAAGTGATAGAGCAAATCGGTGAGATTATAAAATCCATCCCATCTGTAGACATGCTTGAAGCAGAACAGTTTGAATCAGACTTCAAACTCTCAATTCTTACTAAAGAAAATGGAGAAGAATTAAAACAGCGGATTTTGAAAGTTTCTGAAGTTGCGGAAGTGGTTGTTTCAGAGATAAATACGGAAAGGCTTAACGACTCCGTACTTACTGAAAGTGATCATTCCTCAGAAAAACTTAACGCTGCACCAGAAGCAAAAAAAGACGACGCTTCAGCCACCAGTGCTGGCGGTTCAGCTGCTGGAAAAACAATCAGGGTTAATATTGAAAGACTTGATCAATTAATGAACCTTTTTGAAGAATTAGTTATCGACCGCGGACGCCTTGAAGAAATTTCTAAAATGCTGAAAAGTACAGAACTTAATGAAACTGTAGAACGGATGTCTCGTGTTTCAGGGGACTTGCAAAATATTATCCTTACAATGCGCATGGTGCCAGTTGAACAAGTATTTAATAGATTTCCACGCATGGTTCGCGGTCTTGCAAAAGACTTGGGCAAAAACGTAAACCTGGAGATTGTTGGTGCAGAAACAGAATTAGACCGTACTGTGATAGATGAAATCGGTGATCCTCTCGTACATTTACTGCGTAATTCTATAGACCATGGCATTGAGAAGCCATCAGTTCGAAGCGCATCAGGAAAAAGTGAAACAGGAACGATCTACTTAAGGGCTTATCATAGCGGTAACCACGTCTTTATTGAGATTGAAGATGATGGAGCAGGTATCAATCGTCAAAAAGTATTAGAAAAAGCTTTAGAAAATGGAATTATCACAAAAGAAATGTCTGAAAATTTGAGCGATAAACAGTGTTTTGAATTATTGTTCGCTTCAGGCTTTTCAACAGCAGAAGTTATTTCTGACATTTCTGGGCGCGGAGTAGGACTGGATGTTGTTAAGAACAAGATCGAGTCATTAGGAGGTTCGATCTCTGTAGATTCAACAGCAGGGTTTGGTACGATTTTTTCCATTCAGCTTCCTTTAACACTATCGATCATGTCGGTCATGCTTGTTGAAGTTCAAAAAGAAAAATATGCTATTCCGCTTTCTTCTATTATCGAGACGGCAATTATTAAAAAGGATGAGGTATTATCTGCCCATAATCAAAAGGTAATGGATTTCCGCGGAAGAGTTGTACCTTTAGTATTTATGAAAGAAATATTCGAAGTGCCATCTGCAATGGAAGCGAGTGAGTATGTTCCGGTAGTTGTAGTGAGAAAAGGGGATAAAATGGCAGCTCTTGTTGTTGATTCGTTCATTGGACAGCAAGAGATCGTTCTCAAATCTCTCGGTCAATACCTGTCATCGGTGTTCGCTATATCTGGTGCAACCATACTGGGTGATGGACAAGTAGCATTAATTCTAGATTGCAATGCACTAATCAAATAATTAGGTGGGTGTCCAAATATGTTAAACGAGCAAAAAGTAATCATATTTCAATTAAAAGATGAAGAATATGCTGTACCTGTTCAAGAAGTAAAGTCCATTGAAAGAATGCAGCATATTACAAGGATTCCAAGGACAGTTTCTTTTGTAAAAGGAGTCATCAATTTACGGGGTGTAGTAACTCCTATCATTGATTTACGTTCACGCTTTGACATAGAGGAAACCGGTTATACCGACAGAACACGAATTATCATCGTATCAGTGGGTACTATTGAAGCTGGACTTATCGTAGATTCTGCAAATGACGTTATAGATCTTGAAGCTGATTCAATAGAACCTCCTCCCGAAGTTGTTGGAGGGGTAGATGCTGAATATATACAAGGAGTTGCCAAGATAGAGAAACGTCTTCTTATCTTATTGAATCTAACTAAAGTGTTAAATCCCGAAAAGCTTGCTGTGCTTCAACCTTTAGAAAGCGGAAAGTAATATGGATTTTACAAAAATTAATCATATTCATCTAGATATTCTTCGGGAGATTGGCAACATTGGAGCGGGACATGCAGCAACTGCTTTGTCTACCATGCTGAATAAAGCGGTTGATATGAAAGTACCTTCTGTAAAAGTTATTTCTTTCGAGGAAATAACGGAGATGGTTGGCGGTTCCGAAAATATTGTAGCATCTGTTTTTTTGAGGATTGTTGGAGATGCACCAGGTTGTATGTTTTTTATGCTTCCTATTGAACAAGCTGAAAAGCTTTTAGGGGACCTATTAGGGGGAGAAGTTGTCCAGTTAACTGAAGGAGTACACTCAGAAATGACAATTTCTGCTCTTCAAGAAGTAGGCAATATCCTTTCAGGGTCATACCTTACATCATTTTCGGATTTTACAGGACTCAATCTGCAGCCATCTGTTCCGGCAACGAGTATAGATATGGCTGGAGCAATCCTTAGTTTTGGGCTTTTAGAAATATCTGCAGTAAGCGATTTTGCAATTGTAATTGATACAGCTTTTACAGATATAAAAAAATTGGATGAAGTAAAAGGACACTTTTTCTTATTGCCTGATCCTGAGTCATTCGCAAAAATTTTTAATGCACTGGGAGTTCCGATGGATGAGTGAAATTATAAAAGTTGGGATAGCGGATATCAACCTCGTATCCCCTCCCGACACAATAAGAACAACAGGTCTTGGTTCTTGCGTAGGAGTTATTATATACGATGAAGGCAGAAAAATAGCCGGAATGGCACATGTGATGCTTCCTGAATCTGCTTTGATCAAATCAAATACCACTAAATTAGGAAAATTCGCGGATACCGCTGTAAACGCACTATATGACATGCTTATAAAAAAAGGTGCTTCTGCAAAAAGCATTAAAGCGAAAATTGCGGGAGGAGCTCAAATGTTTCAATTTTCTTCGGGAAGCGAAATGATGAGGATCGGTCCTAGAAATGTTGAAAGTGTAAAGCTTCAACTTAACCAACTTGGTATTCCGCTTATATCAAGTGATGTCGGGGGAAACAGCGGGAGAACAATTGAATTTAATCCGGCAGATTATCAATTGACAATAAAAACAGTAAACAAAGGCACAAAAATTATCTAAGCCGAGAAAATCGGTAATAAAACGAGGAGGATTACCATGACGGAGTCATCTTTAGTAGAAGAACAAACTTGCTGGGAAAAGTGGAATACTAGCCGTGATCGAGAAGCAGGTGACGAATTGCTTCGTGCCTATCTGCCTCTTGTTAATTATCATGTTCAAAGAATATCGGTTGGACTGCCAAAAAGCGTCAATAAAGATGAACTCCGGTCCCTCGGGATGCTCGGTTTGTATGATGCTCTAAAGAAATTCGAGCCAGAGCGTGATCTGAAATTTGATACTTATGCTTCCTTTCGAATCCGGGGAGCAATATTAGATGGTCTTCGAAGAGAAGATTGGCTGCCACGCAGTCTTCGGGAGAAAACAAAAAAAGTAGAAGCTGCAATAGAAAAACTAGAACAAGAGAATCTTCGTTCTGTAAGTGCGAAAGAAGTTGCAGATGAGCTCGGTCTCTCAGAGAATGATGTTACAACCGTAATGTCCGAAAGTTTCATGGCTAATGTATTATCCATTGATGAAGAAAACAAGGAAACTGAGAGCAGGGAAAAAGTAAGTTATACAATAGAAGATAAAAAAGCAATAACTCCTGAAAATAGTTTGCTTCAGGAAGAACTTCACGGTGAACTTGCTCTCGTTATAAAAGAACTATCTGAAAAAGAGCAACTTGTTGTAAGTTTGTTTTACTTTGAGGAGTTAACTCTGACTGAAATTGGACAAGTGCTTGGTTTATCTACATCAAGAATTTCTCAAATTCATTCAAAAGCACTTTTTAGAATCAGGCAGGTTCTACAACGATACATGTAAGGGGTTAGAGTAATGGATCAGTGGTTCACTATAAAATTTTTAGAAAAAGATACGATAGCGATTTTAGTAAAAAAGAGCGACGTTGAAATTAATCCTGAAGAAGTAACCTATGATCGTCTAGCCGCCTGGATTAAATCAAAGAAAATTAAGCACGGTTTGAAGAGTGAGATCATTCATGAGATTGCAGGAAATATCGAGACCGTATACTTTCCATTGGAGATTGCAAAAGGAATACTTCCTGTTCATGGTAAACCTGCCATGTTGATTCCTGCTGCAGAGGCGGAATCATCTATAAATGATTCAGAAAATGCGAAGGTTGATTTTAAGCGTCTTTTCACAATTCCAACTGTTTCATTTGGACAGCTGATTGCGCGGAAACGAAAAGCTTCTGATGGTACACCCGGGATTACTGTTTTTGGTGAAACTATTCCAGCCAAAAGAGGAAAAGACTTAAAAGTTAAAAATGGGGAGAATACCGTTTTTAATGAAGACAATTTAGGAGTTTATGCAGCCGCGAGCGGTGAAGTGAGTTATAGATCAAACTGTGTGAATGTTTTTCCCGTTTATAAAGTGGACGGAGATCTGTCATTGAAAACGGGACACATTGATTTTGTTGGAAATGTTCATGTTACAGGTGATGTACCGTCGGGCTTCAAAATTAATGCACAAGGTGATGTGAGGATAGAAGGATTAGTTGAGGCAGCAGAAGTTACAGCTGGCGGCAATATTGTCGTGGGCGGCGGGGTACTCGGTCAGGGAAAAGGATCAATACGCTGCGGAGGAAACTTCACTAGTCTGTATATTAATCAAGGGAACATAATGGCAGGCGAAAATATTGAAGCTGTCCAATCTATTTTGCACAGTTACTGTGAAGCAGGAAAAAGCATCATTTGTGTAAACGGAAAAGGGAACATAGCAGGTGGTACATGTATCGCCCAGAACATGATAACTGCTAATGAAATTGGAAATGAAACGTATTCAAAAACGTTGATATATATGAAATTGCAGGAACCGCAACTCAATCAAGTATTTATTGATGATGAAAAAATAAATGAATTGCAGACTAACCTTGAAAAGCTGCAGCAGCTAAAAGATGCTTTGATCAGACAAGCAGGAAATAGTAATAGAATAGATCAGGCAACGGTCGGTAAAATAGACAATACGATCAATCAAACTTCTGCAAAATTATCAGACCTTTATATAGAGAAAAATAACTTTGCTATAAAAGATCACAGTAAATCGTCTTATGTCATAATTAAAGGAACATTGCATCCAAATGTAGAAATTAGTATGGGGAAATATAAACGAAGAGTTCAGTCTCCATTTCAATCAGCGAAAGTTTATATGGAAGAGAAAGAAATAATTATTAATTCCTTATAAAGAACGGGTGTTGAATATGAGCTTGAAATTAATAGAACTTCAAGTAGCAATCCCGCGAACTATGGATGCTGGAAAAGCCGCTTCTGATTTAGCGCAAAGAGGCATGATTCACCAAGCTCAACTTTTAGAACAAGATCGTAAAAAACAATTAACTGAATCCAGAAGGGTCTCTGCAAAAGAACGAACAGAGAATAGTGTTTTGCACACGGGGGAACATCAAACAAGTAAATCAACCCCGATGTATGCAAAGCATCCGTTTAAAGGGCAGGAAATTGATTATTCAGGATAGGTGAAAAGCTGTGAACGGTATTATATTTATTAGTCTATTATTAAATGTTGTCTGTATTTATTTAATATATTTACTTTGGAAAAAGCTTGATGAGAATCATAAAAACGCTGAATCAACTGATCATATTGAAGAGATGCTGGAGCTTTTTTCACAGGAGATGCGATACGAGAATGAGCAGCTCTACAAACTAATCTCTGACTTTAGCAGCAAAAATGAGCAGGATAAACGTGAAATTCAAGAAAAAACAAATGAAATAGGAATTGAAGCTATTAACAGTATGGCATTAAAGAATGAAAATAATGATCAAATTGATGAAGTACATAATCAGTCAGAAACAAAAACTGATACAAATAAGGTGATTATTTTAGCAAAGCAAGGTTATAATGCAGAACAAATAGCTAAAATGCTGAATAGGGGAAAAGGTGAAGTTGAGCTGCTTTTAAAATTTTATGCTTAACATGCCAAAATGACTTGCAGAATTAACGCGAAATATGTTATATTATTTCTCGGTGTTAATCACACACGTTTGCGGATTTGAACAATGTGGTGCTGCAATAAATGCAGTTATTGTTCAAAGGTGAAACAAACGGAGGGAAAAAACCTAGGAGGTGCCATTATGGCAGTAATTTCAATGAAACAATTGTTAGAAGCTGGTGTACACTTTGGTCATCAGACTCGCCGTTGGAATCCGAAAATGTCTCGTTACATTTTCACAGAAAGAAACGGTATCTACATTATCGATCTTCAAAAGACGGTAAAGAAAGTAGAAGAATGCTACAATGTTATGCGTAACATCGCAGCAGACGGCGGAAAGATTCTTTTCGTTGGTACTAAAAAGCAAGCTCAAGATTCAGTGAAGGAAGAAGCTGAACGTTCTGACATGTACTACATCAACCAACGCTGGTTGGGTGGAACTTTAACAAACTTCGGTACAATCCGCAAGCGTATCAACCGCTTGAAGGATCTTGAAAGAATGCAGGAAGACGGTACTTTTGATGTTCTTCCTAAGAAAGAAGTAATCCTTCTTAAAAAAGAAATGGAACGTCTTGAAAAGTTCTTAGGCGGAATTAAAGAAATGAACAAGCTTCCTGATGCATTATTCGTAGTTGACCCTCGTAAAGAGCGTATTGCGATTGCTGAAGCTCGTAAATTAAACATTCCGATCATCGCTATTGTTGATACTAACTGTGACCCGGATGAAGTAGATCACGTTATTCCTGGTAACGACGATGCTATCCGTGCAGTTAAACTTCTAACTGGAAAAATGGCTGATGCTATCATCGAAGCTAACCAAGGCGGAGAAGAAACAGCAGAAGCAGCTGAAGAAGAAACAACTGCTTAATTAATTTAATGGAATGCTCAAGGGTGGTAGAGGGGATGACCCTTTATCACCCTTTTTAATGTAAAAGCTTGTTGCTTAGGTCATTTTCTCTTCGTTGACAAGTTGATTTGAGTGCAAGATGCGAGACTCCAGCGGGATCACCGCACGCCCCGCGGAAAGCGAGCATTCTGTAACGGAAATCAACTACTTTCAAAAGCAACTTGTTAAAACAGCCTAATGTTTAAAAAGCACTACATATCACACAAGGAGGCAAAACACATGGCTATTACAGCTCAAATGGTTAAAGAATTGCGTGAAAAGACTGGCGCAGGTATGATGGATTGTAAAAAAGCACTAACTGAAACTGATGGAAACATGGAAGCAGCGGTAGACTACCTTCGTGAAAAAGGAATCGCTAAAGCAGCTAAAAAAGCCGATCGTATTGCAGCAGAAGGTTTAACTTCTGTTATCGTTGACGGTGACAAAGCGGTTATTCTAGAAGTAAACTCTGAAACGGATTTCGTTGCTAAGAACGAAAACTTCAAGAACCTTATCTCTGAATTAGGTAACCACTTACTAGCTACAGAGCCTGCTTCTGTTGAGGATGCATTAGCTTCTGATTACAACGGCACTACAGTTAATGACTATATTAACAGTGCAATCGCTAAAATTGGTGAGAAGATTACCCTTCGCCGTTTTGAAATCTTGAAAAAAGGTGAAAACGCAGCATTTGGTGCATACTTGCACATGGGTGGACGAATCGGTGTTCTTTCTGTAGTTGAAGGAACGACTGACGAAGAAGTTGCTAAAGACGTAGCAATGCACGTAGCAGCTGTAAACCCTAAGTATATCTCTCGTGATGAAGTTAGCGAAGAAGAAGTTTCTCGCGAGCGCAAAGTGTTGACTGAGCAAGCTCTTAACGAAGGAAAGCCTGAAAACATCGTTGCTAAAATGGTTGAAGGACGTCTTGGTAAATACTTCGAAGATATCTGCTTAAACGATCAGTCTTTTATTAAAGATCCAGATCAAAAAGTAGGTAAATATGTAGCTTCCAAAGGTGCTACTGTTAAAGCCTTCGTACGTTTTGAAGTTGGAGAAGGTCTTGAAAAGCGTGAAGACAACTTTGCTGAAGAAGTTATGTCTCAAGTGAAAAAGTAAGCACAAGGATTAAAAAGAGGGGAGCACGTTGTGTTCCTCTTTTTTTACAGAAATAACCTGGGTTTTTAATAACTCTACTTTAAAAGGTTGTTGCTTAAGCTTGTTTTTAAAAGACATCATTGACTAGTTGATTGGAGTGTAAGGTGCGAGACTCCTGGGGGATCAGCGGGACAGGTGAGACTCTTAACTGCGCAAAGCGCTAAGAGGCTCACCGCACGCCCCCCGGAAAGCGAGCACCTGAAACGGAAATCAACACTTTCAAGAGAAACGAAACATTATACAAAATAGCCTTAAAAACCAAGTAAATACATTTTTTAGGTGATGGAGGGACAAATGACTACTTCAAAATATAAACGAGTTGTCTTGAAACTTAGCGGAGAAGCGCTAGCTGGTGAACAAACATCTGGAATCGATCCAAAGATTGTTCAATCCATAGCTGAGCAAGTGAAAGAAATTGTAGAATTAGATGTAGAAGTTGCTGTAGTTGTAGGTGGTGGAAACCTATGGCGCGGTAAAACAGGCAGCGAGATGGGCATGGACCGTGCATCTGCAGATTACATGGGCATGCTTGCTACTGTGATGAATTCATTGGCTCTTCAAGACAGTCTTGAAAATATCGGGGTTCAAACAAGAGTACAGACATCAATTGAAATGCGACAGGTTGCTGAACCTTATATCAGAAGAAAAGCCATTCGTCACCTTGAAAAAAAGCGAGTAGTTATTTTTGCAGCTGGAACGGGGAATCCTTATTTCTCTACAGATACTACTGCAGCACTTAGAGCGGCTGAGATCGAAGCAGAAGTTATTTTAATGGCTAAGAATAATGTTGATGGTGTTTATTCAGCTGATCCAAAACTAGATGAAAATGCAGTTAAATATACAACGTTATCATATCTTGACTTGTTAAAAGACGGATTAGCCGTGATGGATACAACAGCTTCTTCTTTATGTATGGATAATGATATTCCTTTAGTTGTATTCTCGATCATGGAAGAAGGAAACATTAAACGTGCTGTCGCTGGTGAAAAAATTGGAACGGTAATAAGGGGGAAAAACTAAATGGCTAAAGAAGTTTTAACTCAAGCTGAAGAAAAGATGCAAAAAGCAATCGGAGCATTAAGACGTGAATACTCTACGCTTCGTGCAGGAAGAGCAAATCCTTCATTATTAGACAGAGTTCAAGTTGATTATTATGGTACACCAACTCCGATCAATCAATTAGCGGGTGTGACTACTCCAGAAGCAAGACTGTTAGTGATCCAGCCTTATGATAAAACTGCAATGGGTGATATCGAAAAGGCGATCTTAAAGTCTGATCTTGGTCTTACTCCTTCAAACGATGGTCAAGTGATTCGTATTGCTATTCCGGCGCTTACTGAAGAAAGAAGAAAAGAATTAGTTAAACTAGTTAAGAAGTTTGCAGAAGAAGCAAAAGTTGCACTTCGCAACATTCGCCGTGATGCAAACGATGATTTAAAGAAGCTTGAAAAAGAAGCAGAGATCACTGAAGATGAACTTCGCCGCTACAACGATGACGTTCAAAAGCTTACTGACAAGTATACAGCTGAGGTTGACTCTGTAAGTTCAAATAAAGAAAAAGAAATCATGGAAGTATAAAGCTTTTCCATGTACAATTAAATAAAAAAAGCCCTCTATAAAGGGGGCTTTTTTATTAGACTATATCAACGCAGCGGCAGGAATAAATGATTCCTGGCTAGTTGTTGATTTCAGCATTAAAGAGATCCTGACCCGGCAGAATGCTTTTATTTAAATAGCCGCTGGTTTCTTTATGAAGTCTGGAAAGATGGAGGCTTATACATGCTTGACAAGCTTTTCTTTAGAAAAAAAAGTCATGAACAGAAATGGGATCTTTACACAAATATTCCATCACATGTAGCAATAATAATGGATGGAAATGGCCGCTGGGCTAGAAAAAGAGCATTGCCGCGAATCGCAGGCCATCATGAAGGCATGAAAACCGTCAGGAAAATCGTAAAAGAAGCGAATAGAATCGGAATTAAAGTCCTTACCCTATATGCTTTTTCAACTGAGAACTGGAAAAGACCTCGTGAGGAAGTGGACTTCCTTATGAAGCTTCCCGGTGAATTTCTGAACACGTTTTTGCCAGATTTGATTAAAGAGAATGTACAAGTGAGAATAATGGGTAAAAAAGAATTGCTGCCAATGCATACTGTAAAGGCAGTCGATCAAGCAATCAGCCAAACCGAAAGCAATACAGGGCTAATTTTGAACTTTGCTTTAAATTATGGAAGCAGAGATGAAATCACCGCTGCAGTTAAAGCGATTGGGAAGGAAATTAAAAATGGAACGCTTGATCCCTCTCATATTAATGAATCTACTATTGAAAATCATCTAATGACGCAAGGACTTAGTGATCCAGATCTACTAATCCGTACGAGTGGTGAAGTACGCTTAAGCAACTTTATGCTTTGGCAGCTGGCTTATTCGGAATTCTGGTTTACTGAAGTTTATTGGCCAGATTTTTCAGAAGATCATTTGCGAGAAGCTGTGTCACAGTTTGCTCAGCGAGGCAGAAGATTTGGCGGGGTTTGATTAAGGAGGACTTATGAAACAACGGATTATTACAGGTGTAATCGCAGCCGTTTTATTTATTGGGATTACCCTTTACGGCAGCTGGCCATTCTCATTATTAATCCTTTTACTTGCAGGAATCGGCATGTACGAACTGTTGCGAATGAAGAGAATGGAACGGACATTTATCGGGTTGATCAGCTATTTATTGACGATCGTAATTGCTTTGCCCGAACAATGGATGAAAGCGATTGAGCCATTTACTAAAACAGATGCAATTATACTTGCAGTGCTGTTGCTATTAGTTGTAACGGTCATTCATAAAAACAAAACGGAATATAATGATATTTCATTCGTTTTGTTTAGTTCGCTTTATGTAGGATTTGGTTTTTTCTATTTAGTTGAAACTAGAATATTAGAAAATGGTGTCGAGTTGTTGTTCTTTATTCTATTTATGATTTGGGCAACGGATTCTGGTGCTTATTTCGTAGGGAAATCAATGGGGAAACGAAAGCTGTGGCCTATTATTTCACCAAACAAAACGATAGAAGGGGCGGTTGGCGGCATATTCTTCAGTATTTTAGTAGCAATTATCTATTATGCTGCAAGTTTTGTTGATCTGTCTCTTTTACCAATACTAATTATTTCTGTATTAGTCGGAGTCTTTGGTCAGATTGGAGACTTGGCTGAATCTGCGTTTAAAAGAATATATGATGTAAAAGATTCGGGCAGCCTTCTGCCAGGACATGGGGGAATCTTGGACAGACTGGACAGTGCATTGTTTGTATTCCCTTTGCTGCACGTACTCCACTTGTTAGGATAACATTAAGGGGGATCATATGAAGTTTGTTAGTTTATTAGGTGCAACAGGGTCAATCGGTAAACAGACTCTTGATGTTATTGCTTCCCATCCAGAACAATTTCGATTAAGTTCAATGTCAGTCGGGAAAAATATTGAGGCAGCTGAAGAAATCATCCGGACATTCAAACCTGAAATCTGTGCGGTACAGAACGAAGCTGATGCTCAGACACTAAAGGAGCGAGTAGACAACTCAACAAAGGTTGTTCATGGGATGGAAGGACTAATAGAAGCTGCGGTTTCTACTAAATCAACTGTAGTCGTTAACTCTGTTATAGGCAGTGTCGGACTATTGCCCACCTTAAAAGCCATTGAAGCTAATAAGACGATTGCTTTGGCGAATAAGGAGACTCTCGTTACTGCTGGTCATCTTGTAATGGAAAAAGCTAAAAAGCACAATATTGCCATTTTGCCTGTAGACTCAGAGCATTCTGCTATATACCAGTGTCTGAATGGTGAAGATATAAACCGCGTAGAAAAATTGATTCTCACGGCATCTGGCGGGAGTTTTAGAGATAAAACACGTGATGAGCTGAAAAACGTTACCGTTAAAGAGGCTTTGAATCATCCAAACTGGTCGATGGGAGCTAAGATTACCATTGATTCAGCGACAATGATGAACAAGGGACTAGAAGTAATTGAAGCTCATTGGCTATTTTCCTTTGATTATTCGAAAATAGACGTCATTTTACATAAGGAGAGTATCATACACTCTATGGTAGAGTTTGTTGATACAAGCGTGATCGCACATCTTGGACAACCTGATATGCGTGTGCCGATTCAGTATGCTCTTACACACCCTGAAAGACTTGAATTAGTAAATGGGAAAAGGTTAAACTTATGGGAAGCCGGCAAACTCCATTTTCAGAAGATGGATTACGACCGTTTCAGATGTTTGAAGTTAGCATTTGAAGCAGGAAACATGGGCGGCTTAATGCCAACTGTATTAAATGCTGCAAATGAAAAAGCAGTGGAATTATTTTTAGACGGAAAAATATCATTCCTGGAAATTGAGGAAATGATTGAACGTGCAATGCTGCAGGCGGAAAATATAAACAAGCCTGAATTGGATGCTATCCAAGAAACGGATAAAAGGACTCGTGATTTTGTAGAGTCACTACTAAACAAAGGCAGGTAATGGAAATGAACACTGTGATAGCCATTATCATCATTTTAGGGGCTTTAATATTCTTTCATGAACTAGGACATCTTTTGCTGGCAAAAAGAGCTGGTATTCTATGCCGGGAATTTGCAATAGGATTTGGCCCGAAAGTGTTTGCCTTTAAAAAAGGAGAAACAGTCTATACGATTCGTCTGTTGCCTCTTGGAGGATTTGTACGAATGGCTGGGGAAGATCCTGAAGGCATCGAGTTGAAGGCAGGTCACAGAGTTGGTTTAATTTTTAATAATGCAAATGAAGTAGAAAAGATAATTGTTAATCATCGTGAAAAATACCCGGTGCAAAAAACCATTACGATCGAAAAAGCAGATCTTGAACGTGAATTATACTTAACCGGATTTGAGAACGAAGAGTCCGGACCAGCTACTTATAAAGTTAAAGAAGATGCTCTATTTGTTTCAGATCATCAAGAAATGCAGATCGCTCCTTATAACCGTCAATTTGGATCTAAGACAATTATGCAAAGAACGCTTGCGATCTTTGCAGGTCCTGCGATGAACTTCTTGCTTGCGTTCATTATTCTTGTTGCATTTTCTTTAATGCAAGGTATTCCTACAAATGAATCAAGACTTGGAACACTTCAGGAAGGCGCTGCTGCAGATAAAGCAGGTTTAGTTGAGGGAGACAAAATTATAGCGATCCAAGGAGAAAAAATGGATGACTGGAAAGAACTTGTTTCAGTTATTCAGCAAAATCCTGGAGAGAAATTGATGTTCACCATTAATCGTGGTGGAGAAGAAAAAGTTGTTCCGGTAACTTTAGGTTCAAGAAAGGGACCTGACAACAAGAATGAAGGATTTATTGGAGCTCATCCATTTACTGAATCTTCATTTGTGGGATCACTGGAGTATGGTGCGAAACAAACATGGTTTATGACCACTGCGATCTTTACAGGTATCGGCCAGCTTGTTACAGGCCAGCATGGTATTGATCAGCTTTCTGGACCGCTTGGTATTTATGAGTATACAGATCAAGCAGCAAAAGCCGGTGTTTATATGCTGCTGCAATGGGCTGCTATATTAAGTATTAACTTAGGGATTTTTAACCTTCTGCCTTTGCCTGCATTGGACGGAGGAAGACTTCTTTTCTTAGGTGTTGAAGCACTTAGAGGGAAGCCGATCGATCCTCAAAAAGAAGGATTGGTCCACTTTATTGGATTTGCTTTCTTAATGCTGCTGATGCTAGTAGTAACATGGAATGATATACAAAAAATATTTCTTAGTTAATTAGGGATTTTTTGAGGAGTAGAGAATATGAGACAAAGCCAGTTGTTTATGCCGACACTAAGAGAAGTGCCAGCAGATGCAGATGTAAAGAGTCATCAGCTGCTTTTGAGAGCAGGGTTTATCAGACAAAATGCAGCAGGAATCTATTCATTTTTGCCTCTGGGGAAAAAAGTACTTCATAAAATTGAAAACATTGTACGTGAGGAAATGAACCGTGCCGGTTCTCAGGAAATGATGATGCCGGCCCTTCAGCTAGCCGAGCTATGGCAGGAAAGCGGCAGATGGTACAGCTACGGACCAGAACTGATGAGACTAAAAGATCGTCACGATCGGGACTTTGCGCTTGGTGCTACACATGAAGAAGTAATTACAAGCATTATTCGTGACGAAGTTAAATCATACAAAAAGCTTCCATTGAATCTTTATCAGATTCAAACTAAATTCAGAGATGAAAAACGTCCTCGTTTTGGACTATTGCGCGGGCGTGAGTTTATTATGAAAGATGCTTATTCCTTTCATGATAAACAAGAAAGTCTGGATGAAACTTATGAAACAATGAAAGACGCTTATTCTGCTATCTTCAGCCGATGCGGCTTAAATTTCCGGGCCGTTTTGGCAGACTCCGGAGCTATCGGCGGCAAAGATAATCATGAATTCATGGTTTTATCTGAAATTGGAGAAGATTTAATTGCCTATTCTACTGAGTCAGATTTTGCTGCCAACATTGAAATGGCTCCTGTAGTATTAAAGGAAGAAGCATCATCTGAAAGTCCGTTAGATCTTGAAAAGGTAGAAACACAGACAGCCAAGAATATAGAAGAAGTTTCAGCATTTTTAAATGTTCCTTCTTCAAAAATTATTAAATCTCTTCTCTATATGGCAGATGAGGAGCCAGTACTTGTCTTGGTACGCGGTGATCATGAAGTTAATGAGATTAAATTGAAAAATGAGTTATCAGCTTCTGAAGTAGTCATGGCTAGTGAAGAAGACGCACTCAAGTGGCTTAATACTAAACCAGGTTCAATCGGACCAGTTTCAGTTTCAGACGTAAAGGTAATTGCTGATCAAGCTGTTCCTCTTATGGCTAATGCTGTATGCGGTGCTAATGAAGAAGGCTATCATTTTGTGAATGCGAACGCAAACAGAGACTTCAAGATCGATCAGACAGCAGACCTTCGTTTTGTAATTGAAGGAGACATTTCTCCAGATGGAAAAGGTGCAATTGTTTTTGCAAAAGGTATTGAGGTAGGTCATGTATTCAAACTCGGAAAAGTTTATAGTGAACCTATGAAAGCATCATACTTAGATGAAAACGGAAAGAATCAGATTATGTCAATGGGCTGCTATGGCATCGGAGTTTCCAGAACGTTAGCTGCAGTAGCAGAAGAAAATAACGATGAAAATGGCTTAATTTGGCCTTTATCGCTAACACCATATGATGTTCACTTAATTGCTGTTAACAGCAAAAATGCCGAACAATCTGCTCTTTCTGATGAATTGTATGAACAGCTGAAAAGTGAAGGGTACGATTGTTTATATGATGATCGTCCGGAACGTGCCGGTGTAAAATTTGCAGACAGTGATTTAATCGGTTTACCTATTCGTGTTATGGTAGGTAAGAAGGCAGCTGAAGGTATTGTAGAAATGAAAATCCGCAGAAGCGGTGAATCATATGAAGTCCCTGTTTCAGAACTGAAGAGTGTCTTAAAGCGTGAATGGGATAAACTCGTTTAATTATATCCAGGTGCCTCTTTTATGAGGTGCCTTTCCTATTTAAACGAAATATATTTTTCTTAATGATCTTTGCTTTTGAGTTGGTATTGAAAACGCTACATTGATTAGTTGATTGGAGCGCAAGGTGCGAGACTCCTCGAAAATGAAAAATCACATTTTCTTCGTGCGATGTAACGCTGCCGAAGCCTTCCTTGTCCTGCGGGACGAGTGGGACAGGTGAGACTCCTGATGGCGCTAAGCGCCAGGAGGCTCACCGCCCGCCCCGCGGAAAGCGAGCATCTGGAGCGGAAGTCAACACTTCCAAAAGCTGCGAAGTTATGAAATAGTTAAATAAACCCCTTAAAAAAGGAGGTTCTTATGAGCGGTAATGATCAGCAAATCAGACAAGAACGTCTGTCGCTTCTTTTAGAACAACTTGGAATTCCTGACGAGATGAAAACTGGCTTTTTAGGTGGAACGATTGAAAAACTGACCATTGATAAGGCGAATAGAAGCTGGCATTTTTTAATTGGAATTAAACGTCCTTTATCTTCTAACAGCTATGCTTGGTTCAGTTCAAGTTTACAGCAAACATTTGAGCATATTGCAAAAGTTACTTTTTCCATACAATGTACAGAAAGCTTTCAGTCTGAAGAACTGCTTGCTTATTGGCCATTGTGCAAAGAACAGCTCGTAAATACAGCTGGTCCGAGTCTCGGAAGTATGCTTTCAACACAAGAACCTTCAGCGGAAGGTAATTTTTTATGTCTAACTGTAAGAAATGATGCAGAAGAGGCACTTGTACATCGAAAGCTATCTCCAATCATAAAAGATATGTACCAACAGTTTGGGTTTCATTCTGTCCTTTTAAAAACTGAAATTAATCACTCTGAAGAAGATTATCAGAAGTTTATAGAACAAAAGAAACAAGAAGACGAACATAAAATTATGGAAGCTCTTGTAGAAAAAGAGAAAGCTTCTAAAAGAGCCGACTCGCCTGCTGCTAGAACTGACATTATGATCGGCTATTCGATCAAGGATGAACCAGTCCCGATTCAAACTATACAAGATGAAGAACGAAGGATCACCATTCAGGGATATGTATTTCATTCTGAAACAAGAGAACTTCGCAGCGGAAGAACACTATTAACGTTTAAGATTACAGATTATACAGATTCGCTTCTTATTAAGATTTTCTCACGTGATAAAGAAGATATTCCGATTCTGCAGGGTATTCAGAAGGGAATGTGGCTAAAGGTTCGCGGAGGCATTCAAAATGATACGTTTGTCAGAGATCTGGTAATGATCGCAAACGATATAAATGAGATAAAACCTGAAACAAGGAAAGATCTTGCTGAAGAAGATAATAAGCGTGTAGAACTTCATATGCATACACCGATGAGTCAAATGGATGCAGTATCATCAGTTTCTGCGCTGGTTGGACAAGCTAAGAAGTGGGGGCATCCAGCGATCGCCATTACTGACCATGCAGGTGTACAGTCCTTCCCTGAAGCATACAGTGCAGGGAAGAAAAACGATATCAAAATTTTGTACGGGCTCGAAGCGAATCTAGTAGATGATGGAGTGCCGATTGCTTATAATGAAGCACCTAGAAAGCTTTCTGAAGAAACATATGTTGTGTTTGACGTAGAAACAACGGGTCTGTCAGCCGTTTATAATAAGATCATTGAACTTGCAGCAGTTAAGATTAGAGGTGGGGAGATCGTTGACAGATTTGAAGCTTTCGCGAATCCGCATGAATCTTTGTCTCAGACTACTATTGAATTAACAGGTATTACTGATGATATGGTGGAGAATGCTCCTGAGATCGAAGAAGTCCTTCGAGATTTTTATACGTTTATGGGTGATGATATCCTTGTTGCGCATAATGCAAGCTTCGATATGGGCTTCCTGAATGAAGGTTTGCGCAAGATCGGCTTAGGAGAAGCAAAGAACCCTGTAATCGACACACTAGAACTTGCCAGGTTCTTGCTGCCTCAGTTAAAGAATCATAGATTGAACACACTCTGTAAACGGTTTGATATTGAACTTACACAGCATCACCGTGCCATCTATGATGCTGAAGCAACTGGCTATCTTTTATGGAAACTTCTTAAGGAAACCTTTGAAAAAGAGATCTTTTATCATGACAGGCTGAACGATAATATGGGACAAGGTGGTTTCCAGCGTTCACGTCCTTTTCATTGTACGCTGCTCGCTGCTACCCAAGAGGGATTGAAGAACTTATATAAGCTAGTTTCAGAGTCTCATTTATCGTATTTCTACAGAACACCGCGTATTCCGCGGTCTCGTTTAAGCAAGCTTCGTGAAGGGATATTAGTAGGCTCCGCATGTGATAAAGGCGAAGTTTTTGAGGGCATGATGCAAAAACCGATAGAAGAAGTAGAAAAGATTGCTTCCTTTTATGATTATTTAGAAATTCAGCCGCCAAGCAATTATTATCATCTGATCGAAAGAGAGCTTGTATCAGATGAGATGAACCTGAGAGAGATCCTTTCAAATATCGTACAGCTAGGTGAGAAATTGGATAAACCGGTGGTTGCCACAGGTAATGTCCATTATTTGAACCCGGAAGATGCGATATACAGGAAAATCCTAATATCATCTCAAGGCGGAGCCAACCCGCTGAACAGACAGACACTTCCTGAAGTTCACTTTAGGACGACAGATGAAATGCTGAATTTGTTCTCTTTTTTGGGTGAGGAGACTGCAGAAAAAGTAGTTTGTCACAATACTAGACAGATAGCAGATTCAATAGCAGAAATTAAGCCGATTCCGGATGACCTCTATACTCCAAAAATTGAGGGAGCAGATGAAGAAGTCCGGTCAATGAGTTATAACCGTGCGAGAAGCATCTACGGAGAAAGCCTTCCTGAACTAGTGGAGAAGAGGCTCGAAAAAGAACTTACAAGCATCATCGGTCATGGTTTTGCAGTAATCTACTTAATTTCGCATAAGCTTGTTAAAAAGTCATTGATTGACGGATATCTTGTAGGATCACGTGGATCAGTAGGATCTTCATTTGTTGCTACTATGACTGAAATTACAGAAGTTAATCCTCTGCCGCCGCACTATGTTTGCCCAAGCTGCAAAGAGTCGCATTTCTTTAACGATGGATCAGTCGGCTCTGGCTTCGACCTGCCAGATAAAGAATGTACGAAATGTAATGTTCTATATATTAAAGACGGACAGGACATTCCCTTTGAAACATTCCTTGGCTTTAAGGGGGATAAAGTACCTGATATCGATTTGAACTTCTCAGGAGAATATCAGCCAAGAGCACATAATTATACGAAAGAGCTTTTCGGTGTCGATTATGTATATCGTGCAGGTACGATTGGAACTGTTGCGGAAAAAACAGCATATGGCTATGTAAAAGGGTATGCAAGTGATAATAATCTCACAATCCGATCGGCGGAAGTAGATCGTTTAGTGTCAGGATGCACAGGAGTAAAAAGAACCACTGGACAGCATCCTGGCGGAATAATTGTAGTACCTGACTACATGGATATATATGATTTTTGTCCAGTTCAGTTCCCTGCTGATGACAGTTCATCTGAGTGGAAGACAACACATTTTGATTTCCATTCTATCCATGATAACTTGCTCAAGCTGGATATATTAGGACACGATGATCCGACGGTGATCCGTATGCTTCAAGATTTAAGCGGAATTGATCCTAAAACAATTCCTGCTTCCGACCCTGAAGTTATGAAAATCTTTTCAGGTCCTGAAGTGCTTGGGGTAACCGACGAACAGATAATGTGTAAAACAGGAACATTAGGAATCCCTGAATTTGGCACTAAGTTTGTAAGACAGATGTTAGAAGAAACAAAGCCAAGCACTTTCTCAGAACTCGTACAGATCTCTGGATTGTCACATGGTACCGATGTTTGGCTGAATAATGCAAACGAACTTATCGCAAATGGTACATGTGTCTTAAAAGACGTTATCGGCTGCCGTGATGACATCATGGTCTACCTGATCTACAAAGGACTGGAGCCATCCCTCGCTTTTAAAATTATGGAGAGCGTCCGTAAAGGTAAAGGTCTTCCAGATGAATGGATCGAAGAAATGAAAAACAACGATGTACCTGACTGGTATATCGGTTCATGTCTTAAGATCAAATATATGTTCCCGAAAGCCCATGCTGCGGCTTATGTATTAATGGCTGTGCGGATCGCATATTTTAAAGTGCATTATCCAATCTGGTTCTATGCAGCATACTTTACGGTAAGAGCGGATGACTTTGACGTTGAGTCTATGATTCGCGGTTCAAAAGCTCTTCGTGCAAAAATTGAAGAGATCTCTGCAAAAGGTCTTGATGCTTCAACGAAAGAGAAGAACTTGCAGACAGTATTGGAACTTGCGCTTGAGATGTGCGAAAGGGGTCTTTCATTCCAAAAGATAGACTTATACCGCTCAAGTGCTACTGATTTTCTAGTAGAAGGGGATACTCTGATTCCGCCATTCAATTCCATTGCTGGACTTGGAACAAACGCTGCTCTAAATATTGTAAAAGCTAGAGAAGACGGAGAGTTCTTATCTAAAGAGGATCTTCAGCAGCGTGCAAAATTATCGAAGACCATTATTGAGTATTTAGATGACCAGGGATGTCTGGAAGGACTGCCCGATGCAAATCAGCTTTCTCTCTTCTAGCACAAGGGTTTGAGCAGGAAGAAAGTTGCAGTATTTTATTGGTTATGGTATAGTATTTTTGGAAATACTGTTGAATGAATAACTGTCGGCGAAAGAGTGGGGCTCCCCACTCTTTCGTTACGTTTTAAGGTCATTCAGCCAGAAGGAGGGCAGCAATGAGTCAGAAGATTACAGAGCTCACGACCGAGCTTGTAACCCCAATCGTTGAAAAACTAGGACTTGAACTTGTTGACGTTGAATTTGTTAAAGAGGGTAAAAACTGGTTCCTCCGTGTTTATATCGACTCAACCGGCGGTGTTGATATCGAAGAATGCGGAACCGTCAGTGAACAGTTAAGTGAAAAATTAGATGAACTTGATCCGATTGAACAGCCCTACTTTTTAGAAGTATCTTCTCCAGGAGTGGAAAGACCGCTTAAGAAGCCAGAAGATGTGAAAAATGCAATTGGCAAAAATGTAAACATAAAACTTTATGAGCCTATTAATGGTGAAAAAGTATATGAAGGACTTTTAAAAGACTTTGACGGTGAAACGCTGTTTATGGAGATTAAAGTAAAAACCCAAGTCAAGAAGGTAGAGTTGCCATATAAAAAAGTGGCAAACGCTCGTCTTGCGGTTGTTTTTTAATGAAGAGGGGAGTAAAAAAATGAGTACCGAGCTTTTGGATGCACTTACATTACTGGAAAAAGAAAAAGGGATCAGCAAAGAAGTAATTATTGAAGCAATTGAAGCAGCCCTTATTTCAGCTTATAAACGCAATTTTCATCAAGCGCAAAATGTACGTGTGGATTTTAACAGAGATACTGGCAGTATCCGTGTGTTTTCTAGAAAAAACGTGGTTGCTGAGGTTGAGGACGATCGTCAAGAGATTTCAGTTACTGAAGCACAAGCGATCAACCCTGGTTATGAGATCGATGATATTGTAGAAGAGGAAGTAACACCAAAGGATTTTGGACGTATTGCCGCTCAAACTGCTAAACAAGTTGTTACACAGCGTGTACGTGAAGCAGAACGAGGAATCATCTTCTCAGAATTTATCGATCGTGAAGAAGACATTATTACAGGTATCGTACAGCGTCAGGACCATCGTTATATGTATGTCAGTCTTGGACGTGTTGAAGCATTATTACCTGCAGCAGAGCAGATGCCTGGTGAATCCCACACTACGAATGACCGCATTAAAGTATATATCACCAAAGTTGAGAAAACGACTAAAGGACCTCAAATCTTAGTTTCACGTACTCACCCTGGACTTTTAAAACGATTGTTCGAACTTGAAGTGCCGGAGATTTATGATGGTACTGTTGAGATTAAATCTATTGCTCGTGAAGCGGGAGACCGTTCTAAAATTGCTGTTCATGCAGCAGATCCAGAAGTTGATCCTGTAGGTTC
This sequence comes from Fictibacillus arsenicus, assembly GCF_001999465.1. Lineage (GTDB taxonomy): Bacteria > Bacillota > Bacilli > Bacillales > Fictibacillaceae > Fictibacillus > Fictibacillus arsenicus. The sequence continues at coordinate 16,453 of NZ_MQMF01000002.1, read as the reverse complement.
ATGTGTTGGGCAAAAAGGTGCACGTGTGCAAACGATCGTTAACGAACTTAACGGGGAAAAGATTGATATTGTCCGCTGGAGTGAAGATCCTGTCGTTTACGTCGCAAACTCTTTAAGTCCTGCAAAAGTATTAGAAGTACAAGTGAACGAAGAAGATAAGATGACGACAGTAATCGTACCTGATTATCAGCTTTCACTCGCAATCGGCAAACGTGGCCAGAATGCACGTCTTGCTGCCAAGTTAACAGGTTGGAAGATTGATATTAAAAGTGAATCAGAAGCAGTAGAGTCAGGTGTCTATAACCCTGCCAATTCAGCAAATGATTCTTTTTATAACGACTCTGTCGAGGATGAAGAGTAAGAGAAGACGAGGTGGAGACAATGAAAACCCGCAAAATTCCAATGAGAAAATGCGTAGCCTGTCAAGAGATGAAGGCGAAAAAAGAATTAACACGTATTGTCCGCTCACCTGAAGGGGAAGTCTCTGTCGACTCAACCGGAAAAAAATCCGGAAGAGGAGCTTATCTTTGTCATGAACTTGTTTGTGTTGAACAAGCAAAAAAGAAAAAGATCCTAGAGACACACTTGAAATCGAAAATTCCGGCTGAATTATACGAACAGCTTGAAAAAGGAAGTCATACATCTTGAAAACAAGCCGGTGGGAAAACTTTCTTGGAATAGCAGCTCGTGCTGGAAAAGTAATATCTGGTGAAGAGCTTGTCGTAAAAAGTATACAAAAACAGAATGCAAAAATCGTTTTATTATCAAAAGATGCTTCTGAGAACACAAAGAAAAAGGTAACAGATAAGTGTCTTTTCTATAAAGTCGATTATTTTTGGATAGAAGATCGAAATGTTTTAGGCAAAGCAATCGGAAAAGAACAGCGAGTTGTAGTTGCTGTCAATGATCAAGGATTTTCAAAGCGTTTAAAGGAACTTCTTGATCACTAACACGGGGGTGAACATATGAGTAAAATACGCGTATACGAATATGCGAAACAGAAAAATGTTCAAAGTAAAGACATTATCGAGAAGCTAAAAACAATGGATGTCCATGTGGCGAATCATATGTCTATGATCGATCAGGCTGCTTTAACAAAGCTCGATGAAGCTTATAGTTCAAAAGCAAAAAAAGATCAGCCTAAAAAACCAAAAAATCAGAATCAACTCCCTAAAACAGATAAGAATAGAAACAACTCTGGTAACGACACCAAATCTAATAAAAAGGAAGTTCAAAAAGAGAGTAATATGAAAATTAAAAAAGAGACCGATAATCGTAACTCATCACAATCAAAAAGCCCGCAAACTCAAGGGGCGAAGCCAGGCAATTCAAATAGCCAAAATGCTCCAAAGAATAACAATGCTAAAAACAGCAATAACAGAAACCAGAATAACAACAACAGAAATAACAATAACCGAAATAATAACAACAAGAACCAGAACAGAAATAAGCAAAACAGAGGCGGAGGCAGTCAGCAGCAAGCTCCTCAAAAGAAGGTTCTTGAAACTCCGAGCAAAATCACTTTTACTGATACACTTCAAGTAGGTGAACTTGCGAAAAAGTTAAATAAAGATACTTCTGAAATCATCAAAAAGCTTATGGGTCTTGGCATCATGGCAACGATCAATCAAGAGCTAGATAAAGAAGCAATTGAACTAATCGCCGCTGATTATGATGTTGAAGTGGAAGAAGAAATTATCGTTGATGAAACCGAGTTCGAAAATTATGAAGTTGTTGACGATGAAAAAGATATGCAAGTACGTCCGCCGGTTGTAACAATCATGGGGCACGTTGACCATGGTAAAACTACGCTTCTTGATGCTATTCGAAACACGAAAGTAACTGCAGGAGAAGCTGGTGGTATTACTCAGCACATCGGTGCATACCAAATCACAAACAACGGAAAACAAATTACATTCCTTGATACACCAGGCCATGCTGCGTTTACAACTATGCGTGCACGCGGAGCTCAAGTAACGGATATTACAATTCTTGTTGTAGCTGCTGATGATGGTGTAATGCCGCAGACAGTTGAAGCGATCAACCATGCAAAAGCCGCTGAAGTACCGATTATCGTTGCTGTTAACAAAATGGATAAAGAAGCTGCTAACCCAGACCGAGTTATGCAAGAACTTACTGAACATGGACTAGTTTCTGAAGCATGGGGCGGAGATACAATTTTCGTTAACGTTTCAGCTATCAAAGGTGACGGAATTGATGACCTTCTTGAAATGATCAACCTTGTTTCAGAAGTAGAAGAATTAAAAGCAAATCCTAACCGAACTGCAGCTGGAACGGTAATTGAAGCACAGCTTGACAAAGGCCGTGGTTCAGTTGCAACGCTTCTAGTTCAGTCAGGTACATTAAATGTTGGAGATCCTATCGTAGTTGGACATACGTACGGACGTGTTCGTGCGATGGTAAATGACCTTGGTCGCCGTGTTAAATCTGTGGGACCATCTACTCCTGTTGAAATTACGGGATTAAATGATGTTCCGCAAGCTGGAGACCCATTCATGGTATTTGCTGATGAGAAAAAAGCTCGCCAAGTCGGAGAATCCCGTTTTAAGAAACAACAGGATGCTCAGCGTAAAGAATCTTCTAAACTTAACCTTGATGACCTCTTTAATCAGATTAAAGAAGGTGAGATTAAAGATATCAACGTCATCATTAAAGGAGATGTACAAGGTTCTGTAGAAGCACTAGCAGGTTCTCTTCAAAAGATCGATGTTGAAGGTGTTAAAGTTAAAATCATTCACTCAGGTGTTGGGGCGATCAACGAGTATGATATCATGCTTGCTTCTGCTTCAAATGCAATCGTAATCGGTTTTAACGTTCGCCCGGATGCAGGTGCCAAACGTACTGCAGACGCTGAAAAGGTTGATGTACGCCTTCACCGCATCATCTACAACGTTATTGAAGAAATCGAATCAGCGATGAAAGGTATGCTTGATCCTGAATTCGAAGAAAAAGTTATCGGCCAGGTTGAAGTCAGAACAACCTTTAAAGTGTCTAAAGTTGGTACGATCGCCGGGTGTTATGTTACAGAAGGTAAAATCACGAGAGATTCCACAGTACGTTTAATCCGTGATGGTGTTGTTTCTTACGAGGGCAAGATTGATGCGCTTAAACGATTTAAAGATGATGCCAAAGAAGTTTCTGCTGGGTATGAATGTGGTATTACTCTTGAAAAGTTCAATGATATTAAAGAAGGCGACATCATTGAAGCTTATATTATGGAAGAAATTAAAGTAAAATGATCGGATTATTAACGGTTGAGTTTTTCATATATGAAGCACAGTCGTTAAAAGATAAGCGTTCAGTTGTTCAAAAAGCGGTTAACAGACTTCGGCAGCGCTTTAATCTTGCTGTTTCTGAAACTGGATTCCAAGATTTATGGCAGCGGGCAGAAATAAGTATGGTAACCGTTTCTTCGGACAAAATAATAGCAGAAAAAGAATTGCAAAGAGCACTTGCAATGATTACATCTATTACCGAATTGGAAGTAACCGATTCTAAAGTGGAGTGGCTATAAGGCAAGTGGCAAGAAACGGGGTGTATAAATTATGGGCACAATCCGTTCCAACCGTGTTGGGGAACAGATGAAAAAAGAGCTTACAGATATTATTGGCCGGAAACTTAAAGATCCCCGCGTTGGTTTTGTAACTGTTACGGCGGTTGATGTAACTGGTGACCTGCAGCAAGCGACTGTATACGTTTCTGTTTTTGGCGACAGTGAACAAAAGGAACAGACTTTGCGCAGTCTTGCTAAAGCTACTGGTTTTATCAGGACTGAGATTGGAAAACGTATTCGCATGCGTAAAACACCAGACATCTTCTTTAAATTTGATGAATCTTTAAATTATGGAAGCAAGATCGAAAGTCTTTTATCTGAGATTAAACGAGATGACGAAGACAGCGAAGAAAACGAAGATCATCCGAAACCATAATAGCAAATGGATAGGCAATTAAATAAATTGTCTATCCATTTTTTGCTTGAATGCAGGTATGTAAAAGGAGAAATTGATATGACTGCTAGGCAAGGAATTTTAGCACTGAAAAAACCTGCCGGAATGACATCACATGACTGTGTAGGAAAAATACGCAGAATCTTTTCAACCAAAAAAGTGGGACACACTGGAACCCTCGACCCGGAAGTTACGGGAGTGCTGCCTATCTGTATTGGAAGAGCGACAAAAATTGCTGAATATATGTCTGACTTCGGTAAGGAATATATTGGAGAAGTAACACTTGGCTTTTCAACTGAGACCGAAGATGCACACGGCGAAAAAGTAATGGAAAAACTGGTAGAGGAAGATATTGATTTTGGGAAAATAAAAGAGATAATAAAGTCTCTTACAGGCGAGATCGAACAAGTTCCTCCCATGTATTCAGCTGTTAAAGTTAATGGTAAAAAACTTTATGAATACGCAAGACAGGGAATTCAAGTTGAAAGACCTAAACGGAAAGTCACGATATATGAGCTTGAACTGCTTAATAAAGAGGATATTTTACGTAAAGAAAATCCTGTATTTTCATTCAGAGTCAAATGTTCGAAAGGGACTTACGTCCGAACTCTCGCTGTTGCGATTGGTGAAAAGCTAGGTTACCCCGCTCATATGTCTTCTCTTATCAGAACAGCTTCTGGTCCATTTACTTTAAACGATTGCGTAACCTTTGAAGAACTGGAAAACACAGAGTCGTCATTTTTGGATAATTACTTATTTCCTCTAGAGGAAGGAATTACGCATTTTCCAAAATGGACAGTGGATGAAGAGACTGAAGCTCAAGTTAGAAATGGATCAGTGCTTCCAAAACCAAAAGAGTTGGAACAAAGCCCATTTGGTGTTTATAATGAAGAAGGAAAATGTCTAGCCATCTATCAGCTGCATCCTTCTAAACCTGGTTTGATAAAACCAGCGAAAGTGTTAGCCATTGAATAACGAAACAGGTTAGTAGGTGAGTTTTTGGAAACGATCGTCATTAATCATCCTCATTATTATAAAAAAGAGAGTCTCCCGCCATTAATCTTGGCATTAGGCTATTTCGACGGAATCCACATCGGACATCAGCGTGTGATCAATACAGCTGTTGAACTTGCAGAAAGAAATGGAGCAATTCCAGCTGTAATGAGTTTTCATCCACATCCTTCTGTAGTTTTAGGAAAAGCCGATGAAACTTGGACTTATATCACACCACTTGAAGAAAAGAAAAAGATTTTAGAAGGTATGGGAGTTAAACGTTTTTATCTTGTGAAATTCGATCTTGATTTTGCTTCACTCTCTACGAAGGAATTTGTTGACCAGTATATTATCGGTTTAAATGTAAAGCATGTTGTAACAGGTTTTGATTTTACATACGGAAAGTATGGAAAAGGGAATGTGGAAACATTGGTTCATGAAGCTGATGGTAAGTTCGGTCAAACCGTAATTGAGAAGATCGAAGAAAACGGCCAGAAAATAAGCTCTACCCTTATTCGACAATGCCTTAGAGAAGGCCTAGTTGAGAGCATCGTTCATTATCTCGGTAGAAGATATAAACTCAATGGTACTGTCATACATGGAGATAAACGCGGCCGTACAATAGGTTTTCCTACAGCAAATCTTGACACGGATGTCTATACCCTTCCAAAAGTAGGGGTTTACGCTGTTGAAATTAGTGTTGATGATGAAAAGTACTATGCGATGGCAAATGTAGGGTATAAGCCGACTTTTAAAAATGATCAAAAAAGGCCTTCTTTAGAAGTCCACATTTTTAATTTTCAAAAAGAAATTTATGGGAAAACGATAAGTGTCACTTGGCTTAAACGGATTAGGGATGAAAAGAAATTCAACTCTATTGAGGAATTGATCGAACAGCTAAAAACAGATAAGAACGAGACATTATCAATCATACAGTCAATGTGTTAAAAAAACTTGCAATTATTTCTTAAACAAGCTATGCTAATACATGTACATTTTTAATGTACTAATAACCGTTGCTTGGCAAGTCGAGTCACCGACGCTTGCTCGGTAATAGGTGTTTCTAATATTAAGGAGGTGAAAAGGATGGCTATTACTCAAGAGCGTAAAAACGAACTAATCAGCGAGTATAAGGTACATGATACGGACACTGGATCTCCAGAAGTTCAAATCGCTATCCTTACTGAACAAATTAATGAGTTGAATGATCACTTGCGTACACACAAGAAAGATCACCACTCACGTCGTGGTCTATTAAAAATGGTTGGTAAGCGCCGTAACTTGTTAACGTACCTACGTAACAAGGACATCACGCGTTACCGCGAATTGATCGGAAGACTAGGATTACGTCGTTAATCCAACAAAAGCGGGATTTAATCCCGCTTTTTTTATTGCAAGCAATACGATATCGGACATATTAGAAATGTTTTAAACGGGTTACTAAATTCTTTACAGTTTTTCTTTTTAGGAAGGACTACGTTAGGATATAATAGAACCATAAAATACTAGGATTTTTTAAGTGTTGAGAGGAGTACCAAGTAAAATGGATCAACAAAAACGAACTTTTACCATGGACTGGGCGGGCAGAACGCTTACGTTCGAAATTGGAGAATTAGCAAAACAAGCAAATGGTGCTGTTATGGTCAGATATGGTGATACTGCAGTACTTTCTACTGCTGTAGCTTCAAAACAGCCCAAAAATTTAAGTTTTTTCCCACTGACAGTAAACTACGAAGAACGTTTATACGCAGTTGGTAAAATCCCTGGTGGATTTATTAAACGTGAGGGCCGTCCAAGTGAAAAAGCTGTGTTGGCAAGCCGCTTGATCGACCGTCCGATCCGTCCTTTGTTTGCTGATGGTTTCCGTAACGAAGTACAAGTTGTCAGCACTGTAATGAGTGTTGATCAAAACTGTTCTTCTGAAATGGCCGCAATGATTGGATCATCTCTTGCATTGTCTATTTCCGATATTCCTTTTCAAGGACCCATCGCGGGTGTTACTGTCGGGCGTATTGACGGAGAGTTTGTTATCAATCCGACTGTTGAACAAAATGAAAAAAGTGATATTCAATTAATTGTAGCAGGAACAAAACATGCGATTAACATGGTTGAAGCTGGTGCAGAAGAAGTTTCTGAGGAAGCAATGCTTGAAGCAATCATGTTCGGTCATGAAGAGATCAAGAAATTAATCGCTTTCCAAGAAGAGATCGTTGCTGAAATCGGCAAAGAAAAGATGGAAGTAGTTCTTCATGAACTTGATAAAGATGTTGAACAAGAAGTCCGTGAATTTGTCGGAAACGATGTAAAAGAAGCGGTTAAAGTTGTTGAAAAGCATGCACGTCAAGAAGCTCTTGATGCCGTAAGTGCAAACGTAGCTTCTCGTTACGAAGAAGATGAAGAAAAAGCAAGCGAAGCTAAAGAAGTTTTACATAAACTTATCAAGGAAGAAGTTAGACGCTTAATTTTGAAAGAAAAAGTACGTCCTGACGGAAGAAAAACAGATGAAATTCGTAAACTTTCTTCAACAGTAGGCATTTTAGCAAGAACTCATGGTTCAGGTCTATTTACACGTGGACAAACTCAAGCGCTAAGCATTTGTACATTGGGAGCACTTGGCGATGTTCAAGTTCTTGATGGTCTTGGTGTGGAAGAGTCTAAGCGCTTTATGCACCAATACAACTTCCCTCCGTTCAGTGTTGGAGAAACGGGCTTTATGCGCGGACCAGGCAGACGTGAAATCGGCCATGGGGCATTGGGAGAACGCGCTTTAGAACAAGTAATTCCTAATGAAGAGGAATTCCCGTACACAATTCGTCTTGTTTCGGAAGTATTAGAATCAAACGGTTCTACATCACAAGCCAGTATTTGTGCAAGTACGCTAGCATTGATGGATGCTGGTGTACCGATTAAAGCACCAGTTGCTGGTATTGCGATGGGTCTGATCTCAGATGGCGAGGATGTTACTGTTCTTACAGATATTCAAGGTATGGAAGATCACCTTGGAGATATGGACTTTAAAGTAGCAGGTACACCAAACGGCATCACTGCTCTTCAGATGGATATTAAAATTTCAGGTATCAATCGTGAAATCCTTCAAGAGGCACTTACACAAGCCAAAGAAGGCCGTATGATTATCTTGAAGTCCATGCTATCTACACTTTCTGAGTCTCGTACGCACTTATCTCAGTATGCTCCAAAGATTTTAACAATGAAGATAAATCCTGACAAAATCCGTGATGTTATTGGACCAAGCGGGAAAATCATTAATAAAATCATTGAAGAAACTGGAGTTAAGATCGACATCGAACAAGATGGTACAATCTTTATTGCTTCAACTGATGAGCCGATGAACAACAAGGCGAAGAAGATTATTGAAGATATCGTAAGAGAAGTTCAAGTTGGCGAATACTACATGGGCAAAGTGAAGCGTATTGAAAAATTCGGTGCTTTCGTAGAACTGTTCAGCGGCAAAGATGGGTTAGTCCATATTTCAGAACTGGCTGAAGAGCGTGTAGGTAAAGTTGAAGATGTGGTGAAGCTTGGTGATGAAATCCTTGTAAAAGTTATGGAGATCGACAACCAGGGCCGTGTAAACTTATCACGCAAAGTTGTATTAAAAGAAGAAAAAGCGAAAAATGAACAGCAGCAAAATGTTTAATATTATTTGAACTAACAGCCAGCCTTGAATCAAGGCTGGCTTTTTTCATGCACTCTTAATGTTCCAATAACGTTCTAACTTGTACAGGTTGTACATAACTTGATTACAGGGAGGGGAGTTATGTGAAAAAATCAATTCTTCACTGGTCCGTCATCGTGTTAATCATTACTGCAACTGCTATTTCGGTGCATAACCCATTTACGAGCACTTATATCGAAAGTATTAAAGCTCAGAGTACGGCTGTTTCACAAATGAAATCAAATTCAATCTATGCACAGATTAAAGAAAAAGCTAAGGAATTAAACAAGCCGCCTAAGAACGCTGAAATCGACCCTGTATGGAAAGCCACTCCCGGCTACAATGGACTAGTTGTAGATATGGAAGAATCATTTAAGGCGATGAAAAAAATAAATAAATTCGATGAAAATAAATTAGTAGTAAAACAAATAGAACCAACCATACATTTAGAAAACTTGCCTGCTTCTCCCATCTATCGAGGAAATCCGGAGAAACCTATGGTAACTCTTCTTGTAAATGTAGCTTGGGGCAACGAGCATCTGCCGGGTATGCTGCAAACAATGAAGAAGAATAATGTGCATTCAACATTCTTTCTGGACGGTTCATGGGTTAAGAAAAATCCTTCTCTGGCAAAAATGATCGCTGAAGAAAACCATGAAATTGGCAACCATGCATATTCTCATCCGGATTTGAAAAAAATGACGAATACGAGGATTACTGAAGAACTCAAACAAACAAATGAAGTCATAAATGCTACGTTGGATAAGTCACCAAAATGGTTTGCACCGCCAAGCGGAAGCTACCGGAACGATGTTGTTCAAATAGCTGCTGACCTTAATATGAAAACGATTCTTTGGTCTGTGGACACAGTAGACTGGAGGAATCCAAATCCTGATGAGATGGTTGAAAGAGTTCTAAATAAGGTACATCCTGGAGCCATGATTCTTATGCATCCAACAGCCTCATCAGCCCAGGGGTTAGATAAGCTGATTAAAGGAATTAAAGATAAGGGGCTCAGCATCGGAACTGTCTCAGATCTCATGGATGAAAAAAGACTGCTGCCAAAATCAATCAAGTAAAGTTGTATAGGAGTTATGATAATGGTATATTGTTCCTATGATTAATAGTGGCAGATTTGACAGCTAGGGGGAAACAAGTTTGATTAAAAGACATACATGTTCAAACGGCGTCCGCGTCGTTTTGGAGAATATTCCAACCGTACGTTCGGTAGCGATAGGGGTATGGATTGGAACAGGATCCAGGTTTGAAAATACGAAGAACAACGGTATTTCTCACTTTTTGGAGCACATGTTTTTCAAAGGGACAAAAACAAGAACAGCTAGAGAAATTGCTGAATCGTTTGATAGCATAGGCGGTCAAGTGAATGCATTTACTTCAAAAGAATATACATGTTATTATGCAAAAGTTCTTGATACACATGCTCCATATGCGCTTGAAGTGTTAGCTGACATGTTTTTTAATTCAACATTTGACGAAGGTGAATTGTTAAAAGAAAAGAATGTTGTATTAGAAGAGATAAAAATGTATGAAGATACACCTGATGATATCGTTCATGACATGCTAAGCCGTGCAAGCTTCCAAAACCATGAACTCGGTTTTCCTATCTTAGGTACGGAAGAGACGCTTCATACTTTTACAAATAATACTTTGCGTGATTATATGAATACACATTATGTTCCCGAAGAAGTTGTTATTTCGGTAGCTGGGAATATTGATGAATCTTTTATTAAAGATGTAGAGGAATTTTTCGGCAGCTACAAGACGAGTTCCATAACTAAAGCTGAAATGAATTCTCCAATATTCCATCCTGAAAAATTGGCTCGGAGGAAAGAAACGGAACAGGCTCATTTATGTTTAGGCTTTCCTGGCCTTTCTTTAAAAGATAAAAGAAGCTACAGCTTGATCATACTTAACAATATTTTTGGCTCGAGCATGTCTAGCCGGCTTTTTCAGGAAGTGCGAGAGCAAAAAGGTCTGGCATACTCTGTCTTTTCCTATCATTCCGCGTTTCAGGATAATGGAATTTTCACAATTTATGGCGGTACCGCACCTCATCAACTCGATGAATTGTATGAAACAATCACAAATATCGTCGATGACTTGAACGAAAATGGGATCACTGACAAAGAATTAAAAAATTCCAAAGAACAGATAAAAGGAAACTTAATGCTAAGCCTAGAGAGCACGAACAGCCGCATGAGCCGAAACGGCAAACACGAGCTTATCTTAGGCTATCATCGTACATTGGACGATATGGTAGAATCTATCGATAAAGTTTCAAAAGAAGATGTTAACCAGCTGATTCATTCTATTTTCAATGAAGGCTGCTCAGCATCACTTGTCAGTCCTTCAGGAGAGCTGCCGAAGGGATTGCAATAAAATAACGAATACATTTTAGAATCCGGGAACCTTTCTCGGATTTTTTATTTTTGTCTCTGTTTTTAAAAATTTTTGCTAATGATTTTTTTGAGTAAAGAAACTTCATTGACAAGTTGATTGGAGCGTAAGGTGCGAGACTCCTGGGGGATCAGCGTGCCATCTACCTGACTATTCTTCTCGCAAGGCATGCGACGAGAAAGCTCGCTGCTGTGAGATTTTCTTGTAGACGCAGGCAGCATTTCACATCTTTCACTGAGGCTCACCGCACTCCCCGGAAAGTAAGCATCCTGAAGCGGAGATCAACTGCTTTCACAGGCAAGTTCTTTACAAATAAAAATGGGCGTTGCGTTTAACTAATGCCCCAAACAAGGCAGATACTCCTGAATATAATGATGTTGATTGATACCAATAGTTCGTAAAAATTATAATTTGTGACCGTAATGATAAAAGTAATGCCGTTGTAAAATGGGGTTTTGAGTAACCAGATAGGCGGAGCGTTCATATTATGATGAACGTGGAAAGCAATTCCCCTGCAGTAAAGGAACAACGGAGAAAGGGGAGAAAGAATGTTAACGGATTTGCATATCGCTGTATTTGGCGGCGATGCGAGGCAGCTAGAAGTAATCAGGAAGTTAACAGAATTAGACGCGGCACTTACACTTATTGGCTATGACCAGCTCGATCATGGTTTTACTGGCGCATCAAAAATGGATATAGATGAAGTTGATTTCTCAAAGTTAGACAGCATTATATTGCCTGTAAGTGGAACGGGGCTGCAGGGAGAGATTGATACTATTTTCTCAAACCGGAAAATTGTTTTAACAGAAGATATGCTGAAAAAAACAAAGAGTCATTGTCAGGTTTTTTCAGGCATAAGCAATTCTTATCTTGATACGATCACAGCAAACAGCAATCGTAAGCTTACAAAATTGTTCGAAAGAGACGATGTAGCTATCTATAATAGCATTCCTACTGTTGAAGGTACGATCATGATGGTAATCCAGCATACGGATATAACCATACATCAATCCAACACGGTTGTACTTGGATTCGGCAGAGTTGGTATGAGTGTAGCAAGAACTTTTCAGGCATTAGGAGCACATGTAAAAGTAGGAGCAAGAAAATCGGAACATATGGCAAGAATTTCAGAAATGGGAATGATTCCTTTTCATTTAGATGATTTGAAGAATGAAGTTTATGAGACGGATGTATGCATTAACACGATTCCTACACAGATTGTAAATGCAGATGTCATATCAAAATTCCCGTCTCATACGTTAATTGTTGATTTGGCTTCAAAACCAGGCGGTACAGATTTCCGGTATGCGGAAAAGCGAGGTATTAAAGCTTTGCTGGCTCCGGGATTACCTGGAATAGTAGCTCCTAAAACAGCAGGGAAAATTGTCGCTAATGTACTTTCGCAGCTGTTAATCAATGAATTTTATAAGCGGAAGGGGTAGTTTTTATGGATTTTAATGGGAAGCATATCGGCTTTGGATTAACCGGTTCACATTGCACCTATGACGCGGTTTTTCCTCAAATCCAAAAGCTTGTGAACCTTGGTGCAAAAGTGACGCCTTTTTTCACGCATACTGTAATGCAAACGACTACGCGTTTTGGTGCAGAAGGAGAATGGGTTGAAAAAATCAAAGAAATTACGGGCAATGAACCTGTGGACTCTATTGTAAAAGCTGAACCGTTTGGACCAAAGACTCCCTTAGATTGTATGGTTATTGCTCCTCTTACTGGAAACTCCATCAGTAAATTTGCCAACGCAATGACAGATTCTCCAGTACTTATGGGAGCGAAAGCAACGCTAAGAAATCAAAAGCCTGTAGTTCTTGGCATTTCAACAAACGATGGTTTAGGTTTGAACGGTGTTAACATAATGAGACTTATGGCAACTAAAAATATATATTTCATTCCATTCAGCCAGGACGATCCCGTTAAAAAGCAAAATTCATTGGTTGCACATATGGATACATTAATAGAAACAATTGATCTCGCTCTGCAAGGTAAGCAGCTTCAGCCTGTACTCAGGATGATAGATTAATACAACAGAAGAAAATCCGTTCATAACAGCCCAGTTTATGATAAAATATGATAAATTATATGGATTAACAAGGAGAAACCATAAAATTGTGTTTCTCCTTCTGTTGTAGCTTGCTTACCTTAAACAATAAAGGAGTCAATAAAAGATGAGCCAAAAATCATTTCATGTAGCCGTAGTAGGTGCGACTGGAGCAGTCGGCCAGCAAATGTTAAATACTTTAAGTGAAAAGAATTTTCCGATCGGCAAGTTATCGCTTCTTGCTAGTAAAAGGTCTGCAGGACAGGTCGTCACATTTAATGGGGAATCCCATACGATACAGGAAGCAACGCCAGATGCATTCGAAGGGGTTGACCTTGCTTTATTTTCTGCCGGTGGATCTGTTTCAAAGCAGCTTGCCCATGAGGCAGTGAAGAGAGGTGCGATCGTTGTAGATAATACGAGCGCATTCCGTATGGATCCAAATGTGCCCTTGGTTGTACCTGAAGTTAACGAACAAGATCTATTGAAGCATAATGGAATCATCGCAAATCCAAACTGCTCTACTATTCAAATGGTAGTGGCGCTTCAGCCCCTTCATGAAAAGTATGGACTAAAAAAGGTGATCGTTTCTACTTACCAGGCTGTTTCAGGAGCAGGTGCTAAAGCAGTTGAGGAATTAAAAGAGCAATCTAAAGCGGTTTTAAACGATGAACCTTTTGAAGCGTCAATCATGCCATGTGCTTCAGATAAAAAACATTATCAAATCGCGTTTAATGCAGTTCCTCAGATCGATAAATTTGAAGAGAACGGCTATACATTTGAAGAATTAAAAATGATGAATGAAACAAAGAAAATCATGCACTTAGAAAACTTGGAGATCGCTGCCACTTGTGTAAGACTGCCAGTTGAAACAGGGCACTCTGAATCTTTATATGCAGAGTTTGAAAATGGCAACCCATCTGTACAGGAAATAAGAGAAGTATTAAAGTCAGCACCAGGTGTAACAATGCAAGATCAGCCAGAAGAACAGATTTATCCGATGCCGGCTCTAGCAGCAGGATTGCCAGACGTATTTGTAGGCAGAATTCGTAAAGACTTAGACCGTGATAACGCATACCATATGTGGGTAGTGTCAGATAATCTATTAAAAGGTGCTGCATACAATTCTGTACAGATCGCAGAAAGTTTGATCAAGTTAAACTTGCTTTAATTTCATAAAGAAGGTGCATTCATGAAGATTATCGTTCAAAAATTTGGAGGAACTTCTTTAAAAGAAGATACGGGCCGCTTAGAAGCAGTCCGTCATATAAAAAAAGCAGTTGATGAAGGCTATAAAGTAGTATGTGTGGTTTCTGCAATGGGAAGATTTGGTGACCCTTATGCAACTGATACTTTGTTAAGCCTGTTAGGTGATAACAACAAAATATCCAATCGTGAACAGGATCTGCTTTTATCTTGCGGAGAAATTATTTCTTCGGTGGTATTTTCAGGTCTGCTGAATGCTTCAGGCTTATCTGCTTCTGCATTAACAGGACCGCAGGCAGGTTTCCGTACTAACGATGATTTTTCTAATGCGAGAATCATTGATATGAAATGTGAGCGAATAAGAGCAGAACTTGAAAATTATTCTGTAGTGGTTGTAGCTGGCTTTCAGGGTCAATCAAAGAGCGGAGATATCGCAACTCTTGGAAGAGGAGGCAGTGATACGAGTGCTTCAGCGCTTGGTGCAGCTCTTCAAGCGGAATTCATTGATATCTTTACTGATGTAGAAGGAGTTATGACAGCTGATCCAAGACTTGTTAAAGATGCAAGACCTCTTTCTGTTGTGACATATGCCGAAATCTGCAATATGGCGTATCAGGGAGCAAAGGTTATCCATCCAAGAGCCGTGGAGATTGCTATGCAGGCGAAAATTCCGCTCCGGATCCGTTCTACCTATTCAGACCTTCCTGGGACTCTTGTAACCTCTTCATTAAAAGGTCCGGCAGGAAAAGACGTGCAGGAATCAATCATTACTGGAATAGCACATGTTTCAAACATTACACAGATAAAAGTTTATGCAAATGATGGCCAGTATGATCTCCAGACAAAGGTATTTAAAGCAATGGCGCAAGAACAAATTTCAGTCGATTTTATTAACATCTCTCCAAAAGGTGTTGTCTACACGATCATGGAAGACAAAACTGAGTTGGCGCTGCGTAAACTAAAAGAGATCGGCTATGAACCTGATGTAACAAGAAACTGTGCAAAAGTATCAGCGGTAGGTGCTGGAATTGCAGGTACCCCAGGTGTAACAGCTGCAATCGTGGAATCTCTTTCGAGCAGGAATATCCAGATTCTCCAATCTGCTGATTCCCATACAACGATCTGGGTATTGGTTAAAAAAGAAGATTTGATTGAATCCGTAAATGCTCTTCATACAACTTTCCGCTTAAATGAAGAAGGGATTACCACAAACTTGCAAGAAATTGTACAGCAGCAGTTTAATGAGTATTGAGGAGTGAAAGTAATGAATTTTGGAAGTATTAGCACTGCAATGGTTACACCTTTTGACAGTAAAGGGAATGTTGATTTTGCAAGAACAACAAAGCTGATTAACCACTTGATAGATAACGGCAGTGACAGTCTGGTTGTTGCAGGCACTACTGGAGAATCACCAACACTTACAACAGAAGAGAAAGTTGCGCTCTTTAAGCATGTTGTTAAAGCTGTAAACGGCAGGGTACCTGTAATTGCTGGCACAGGCAGCAACAATACAAAAGCTTCAATCGATCTTTCCAAGAAGGCAGAAGATGTTGGTGTTGATGCCATCATGATTGTTGCTCCATATTACAACAAACCAAGCCAAGACGGTATTGTTGCACATTACAAAGCTATCGCGAGCTCTGTAAGCCTCCCTGTCATGGCATATAACATTCCAGGAAGATCTGTCGTTTCGTTTGCGGCAGATACTGTTCTAAGATTAGCTGAGATCCCAAACGTTACTGCTTTAAAGGATGCGGGCGGCAACTTGGATTTCATGGCTGAAATCATTGAGAAAACACCTGATGACTTTTTACTGTACAGCGGAGATGATGGTTTGACATTACCATCCTTAGCAATCGGCAGTGCAGGGATCGTGTCTGTAGCATCACATGTAATCGGAAATGAAATGCAGTCGATGATCAGCAGCTTTAAAAATGGCGAAAACCTTGAAGCTGCACGTATTCACCGTAAGTTGCTTCCGGTAATGAATGAGTTGTTTAAAGCTCCGAGCCCAGCTCCTGTAAAAACTGCATTACAGTTAAAAGGTCTTGATGTCGGAGGAGTTAGACTTCCATTATTGCCGTTAAATCAAGCTGAGAGGGCTTCACTCGCTGCACGTCTAAATGAACTGTAAAAAAA